>QFQS01000002.1 GCA_003243455.1 Cereibacter sphaeroides
AGCCGGCACGCCCGAGATGCGCCTGCTGGCCGTGTTCCTGGCCAGCGTGGCGATCTATGCGGTCCAGTGGAAGGGCTTTTCCAACCACGCCATGCCGATATTTTCGATAGCGGCGCTGGGTTTCATCCTGACCCTGCTGGACGGGCCGCAGCATCGCGCCAGACCCATGCTTGCCATCTGCGGCCTGACGCTGCTGCTGTTGCCGACGCCGCTTTCCGGCTTCTATCGAAACGATGTCCCAAAGACTATCGGTGTCGACAGTCTTTCGCTGCCGACGCAGCCAGCCATTCTGGTGGTGTCGACGAATGTGCCGGCTTCCATGTCGCTGACGCTGGATCTGGAGGGGACATGGGTCAGCCGATACCCCTCGCTCTGGTTGCTGCCCGGCGCACGCAAGGGCTTGCGGGAGGCCGACTGTGTGGCCGAGCCGGCCACCTGCGCCACGTTCGAGGCGATATTGAAACGCATGCGCGGCGATACGATCGACGACATGACATCGGGCCGCCCGGACCTGCTGGTTTTCGACAAACCCTCGGCCTATGGGCAAAAGAGCACGCTCAATTATCAGGACTTCCTCGGCGAGGATGCGCGGTTTGAGGGCCTGATGGCCGATTATCGTCATGTACGCGAGACGAAACAGTTCTCTGTCTGGACCCGCATTCAGCAATAACCGCAAGACCACTGGTGACCCCGGATGCTTTGCAACAAGCGAGGCATTCCAGCGGGTTAGGTCTGCTAACCTGTAAAAAATGGGCCATTGAAAAGAAAAGACCTTTTCCGCCGCTTGCTAACTGTGGCCAGTCAGGCGGTGCGCTATGACGACCTGGACCGAACAAGCCCAACGCGCGGGCCGCACCGCCGCCGATGCTATCTGGCATGCAGGCGACCGCCTGTCGCTTATCACCAAGGCCGAGCGTGTCACTGCGCTCGCAGCCACGATGGCAACGGCAATGAAACAGGCAGGCTGCCCCGAAGCTCAGATCGAAGAGGCCCACGAGACCCTGAAAGCCGCCTTCGCTGATCGACTGCATGACCTGAGCCTGGAGGGCGAGCAATGAGCAACGACAAAGGCACTGCTCAGAAGCTAAAGCAGCTTGTCCTGGATCATGCTGAGTATGACTTTGAGGGTTTCACATGGTTGCAGTGCAATCTCGAAATCCTGGGCGAAAACCTAGGAGTGCACAAGAACACCATCCGAAATGCCCTCACCAAGCCGCCGTTTCGCTACATCGAGAAAAACACCGATGAGGGGGCAAAGCGGCTCTTGGTCAGGATCGGTGAGGGAATGTGCGAGACCGACCATGTCTTCGTCTTGCGCGCCATCTGGAGGAAGGGACTGGTCTATTACAATGCCGCGCTAGAAGAGCAGCTTACTTTCAAGGTGCTGACCCTCAAGAATATGGGTGCAGAGAAAGCACTGTATGAGCGGCTCTTGCATCGTATCAACTCGGCCCATGAAGGCGCGAAGGAACTGGATACGCTAAAGGCTGGCGGAAAGGTTTCTCTGCAAGTGACGCCTGTCCAGATGGGACAGTTGCGGGGAGTGGTGCAGGCGCTAGGAGAGGATGCGCCAAACACCGTTTCTTGCCTCCTGACCTACGATGGCTGGCTAACCTTCATGGCCTATCTCAAAGCCGAGAACCGGACGGCAAGGCATTACCATTGGCCAGAGTTAGGGGAGATCATGCGCAACCCCGACATCGCGCTATCAACCTACCTCGACATCCTACAGGCATCCGCCAAGATTGACCTGAAAGAAACTGCCCGGCTCACGGCTAAGATCGAGCAATTGACACCCAAGAAAGCGGCCTAACCGGCCAAACTGTATTCTCTCTTGTCCCCTGTATATGAATTTATAGAAGTTAAGTAATCAGTATCCTTCCTACTAATACCAGGGGGACAGAGAGAATACAGTATAGGAAGGATCGTGATCGCTGCGCTCACACGACCTTCCTCTTTACGGGAAGACCTCTAGACAGGAAGCGCCGGAACAGATCAACCCGAGGAAGGGGTATGTTAACGCGGGCGGGCGCGACCCGGTTTTCCCGTTGGCTCCAATCCAAGACCACCCCCCGACATACTTGCTGACAACGCCCGATCCGTGAGTAAATTGGCTGTCACCTCATTTCTGGTGACGCCCCTTGTTCCTCTTCACTCGACGCAGCAAGACCGAGACAGCCGCCGCGCCTGCGGCTGAAACCCGTTCGCTGGCCAACCCCGCTGCATGGTTGGAAGCGATGTTCGGGTCTACCCCGTCGCAGGCTGGCGTCAGTGTCACCCCGACCACCGCCATGAGTTGCCCGCCTGTCAGAGCCGCCGTGGCAGCCATCGCAGAAGGCGTGGGCGGGCTGCCCTGCATCCTCTACCGGAAGGGCGAAGACGGCTCACGGGACCGCGCCACCGACCGCGCCGCCTATGGTCTATTGCATGCCGCGGCAAACGACTGGACGCCCAGCCCGGCACTCTTCGAACAAGTCACCCGAGACAGCCTTTTGCATGGAAACGGGTTTGCCGCCATTGTTCGCGATGGCACCCGCACCCCCCGTGAACTGATCCGCCTCGCTCCAGAGGCCGTGCGTGTCGAACAAGACCCGACCAGCGGTGAACCTCGCTACACACTGGCCACAGCCAACGGATCGACCCGCACCCAGGATCGTCGCGATATCCTGCACATTCAGGCCCCATCGCTCGACGGGGTCAAAGGGCAGTCCCCAATCATCGCCTGCAAGGATGCCATCGGCATCGCAATGACCATTGAGGGTCACGTTGCCCGCCTGTTTGGCCGTGGTGCCAGACCGTCCGGCGTCTTGGCTTCCGAAAAGCAGATGAGCGATGATGCGAAGGCGAGGCTTGCAACACAATGGATGGCCGCCCACGGCGGCGGCAAGAGCGGTGGAACCGCGATTTTGGATGAAAACATCCAATTCAAATCCATCACCCTGTCGTCGGTCGAAGCCCAGACCCTAGAGCTTTGGGGCTTCGCGGTCTTGCAGATCGCACGGACTTTCCGGGTGCCGCCCCATCTGATCTTCGACCTGTCCCGCGCTACCTGGGCAAACGCAGGCGAAATGGGAAGCACCTTCCTGCGGTTCTCGCTCATGCGGTGGGTCAAAGCTTGGCAGGGCGAGATCAACCTGAAGCTGGTCAACCCGGAAGATCGCGGCGCGGTCTATGCCGAATTCCTGCTGGACGATCTGCTGCGCTCTGACCTGTCGGCACGGGCAACCGCCTATTCCCAGATGATCGCCGCCCGCATCCTCAATCCTAATGAGGTTCGCGCGATGGAGAACCGCGCCCCCTACGCAGGCGGCGAAGTGTTCCAAAACCCAAATGTGACCGTCACGACCAAGACCACCGGTCCCGCCGAACCGGAGGGCGACGAATGACCGACGCCCCAGCGCTCCGCGCGTTTTTCGGTGATCGCGAACATGTCTTCCGCCTGACCGTGCCGCTGGTGGCCGAGCTAGAGCGCCAGACCGGCCAGGGCATCGGCGGTTTCAGCCGTCGCTTGATGGGCCAGGACTTCCGGCTTGCCGACCTGCACAACACCATTCGCCTGGGTCTGATCGGTGGAGGCGAGACATCGCCAGAAGAAGCCGCTGCCCTGGTCGCGAACTACGGCGCTTCGGTTCCCGTCCTGCACCAATTCGCTTTGGCCGTGTCGGTCATCGAAATCCTGATGATGGGGCCTGCCGAAGAAATCCCAACCGTTGTGAATTTGGAGGCAGCCGAATGACCCGCCAGTCTGTGCAATCAATTGCACACGAAACCCGCCAGATCGAAGGCACCGAGCTTGCCGACATGGAAGTGAGGTTCGCGCCTGTCGGTGATGACGGCTCCATTGAAGGCATGGCCGTGCGCTTTGGCGTGACGGATGCTTACCGTAGCGAATTCGCGGCCAGCGCCTTCGCCGGTTCGGCTGGCCGGTCAGTTCCGATGCTGTGGAGCCACGACCCTGCCCAGGTGATCGGCTCCTGGTCTTCGGTCGAAGTGCGCGCGGATGGGCTGGCCGTGAAGGGCAAGCTCAACCTCGCAGTCGCCAAGGCCCAGGAAGTGCGCGCCCTTCTGCAAGCCGGTGACATCAATGGAATGTCTGTCGGTTTCCGCACCATCAAGGACGAGCGCCTTGCGAATGGCGTCCGCCGGATCACCGAAGCCCGCTTGGGGGAAATCAGCATCGTGGCTGTTCCTGCCGTGCCCGGCTCAACAGTGACCTCTATCCGCTCCACCCCAGACCTGACCGCTTTTCTGACCGCCTGCCGCTCTGCAACCGCTGCCCTCAAAGGATGAACCTGATGAAACACGCCCCTCTTGAAATCCGTTCGGGTCTGCCGCTCGAAACCCGGCGAGACCCGCCATCCGATCCGCTGGCCATCGCGACTGCCGCCGTTGAAGAACTGCGCACCGCCGCGACAGAGGCCCAGACCCGCCACGACACCGAAGTGCGCGGCCTGACCGAACGCCTTGCGGCTCTTGAAACCCGCGCTAATCGTCCAACCGGCACGGAAACCCCGACAGAACCGACCCCGGAGCGTCGGGCCTTCGCAGCCTACCTGCGTCTGGGTGATGCGATCAGCGCCGATGAGCAACGCTCGCTTACGCAGTCGTCCGACACGGGCGGCGGCTATCTGGCACCGCCTGAGATGGCGAGCGAGATCATCCGCGATCTGCTGGAATTCAGCCCCATGCGCTCTGTCGCATCGGTGCGCACGACCACCGCGCCCAGCGTCGTTTACCCTACCCGTGGCGACGTGACCAACGCCCGCTGGCTTGGCGAAAACCAGGCATCGGAAGAGTCGGAAATCAGCTTCGGTCAACGCGAGATCGCGGTTCGCGAACTCGGCACCCATGTGGACATTTCCAACCGCCTTCTGGCCGATGCGCCCCAGGCTGAAACCGAAGTGCGTAGCGCCCTGGCCGAAGACTTTGGCCGCAAGGAAGCGCTGGGCTTCCTCTTCGGGGATGGCCGCAATGGCTAAGCTGGCTGCGCACCAGATCGAAGATCAATCTGCTAACCCTGAACCTCAGGTTAGCAACTCTGAGGGGAAGTGACTTGAAAATACAGCGTTTTTCGGCATTGGTGGTGACCCCGGATGGATTCGAACCATCGACCTGCCGCTTAGGAGGCGGCCGCTCTATCCCCTGAGCTACGAGGCCCCGAAGGCCGTGCGCCTTACATGCGGGGAAATGGCGCGGCTTGCAACGTCTTCCGTCTTGTCGGGGAAGAGGTAAGGGGGGGTGTGATTGGCCCACCACTCCCCCCTTGGTCCCCTGCGTCGTGTTTGAGAGCTTGCAAGACGCGAGGATGTCGTCGGCTGTTGCCGTTAGCGATAACATACCAATGGGGCCAACCTTGGACAAGACGGGAATTTCCCGTTAACAAAAGGGTCACAGACGTTTCGACAGGGGCTTGCCGCGCGTGACACGACAGACCGCCATTTCCGCCCGCCGCCCGCTTACGCTTCGCGATGTCTCCGATGCCTCGGGCGTCAGCGAGATGACGGTCAGCCGTGTATTGCGAAACAGGGGCGACGTATCCCCGGCGACCCGGGCGCGGGTGCTGGAGGCAGCGCGGTCGCTGGGCTATGTGCCGAACAAGATCGCGGGGGCGCTGGCCAGCCAGCGGGTGAACCTGGTTGCGGTTATCATCCCTTCGCTGTCGAACATGGTCTTCCCCGAAGTGATGACGGGCGTGTCCGAGGTGCTGGAGGATACCGGCCTGCAGCCCGTCGTGGGTGTCACAAACTACTCGCCCGAACGCGAGGAGACGGTGCTGTATGAGATGCTGTCCTGGCGTCCCTCGGGCATCATCATCGCCGGGCTGGAGCACACACCTTCCGCAAGGGCGATGCTGGAAAATGCGGGCATTCCGATTGTCGAGATCATGGATATCGACGGCACGCCCGTGGATAGCGCCGTTGGTATCTCTCACCGCCGGGCGGGGCGGCAGATGGCAGAGGCGATCATCGCTTCGGGCTACAAGAAGATCGGCTTTCTGGGCACCAAGATGCCCGAGGACCATCGCGCCCGGAAACGGCTGGAGGGTTTTCAGTCGGCGCTGGAGAAGGCGGGGCTTTCGGTGGCCGACCAGGAATTCTATTCGGGCGGGTCGGCGCTGCTGAAGGGACGCGAGATGACGGCCACGATCCTGAAGCGCTCTCCCGATCTGGATTTCCTCTATTACTCCAATGACATGATCGGTGCTGGCGGGCTGCTGTACTGCCTGCACGAAGACATAGACGTTCCGGGGACCGTCGGGCTTGCCGGTTTCAACGGTGTCGAACTGCTGGATGGGCTGCCGCGCAAGCTTGCAACGATGGATGCCTGTCGGCTGGAGATCGGGCGGACGGCGGCCGAGATCGTCTCGGGCAAGAGGTCGCATGGCGTGGTGGAGCTTTCCCCGACGCTGCAGCCGGGCGATACGATCCGCCGCGCCTGAGTTTCAGGCTGCCAGACGTTCGCCCGCGATGCCGGTGATTTTTGCAGTCACGATATCGCCCTCAGGCTGATCGACGGCGAATTCGACTTCGGTGAACTGCTCCGTCCGGCCCATGCGGGGGCTTTCCATCAGGATGCGATGTGTGATGCCTTGCTGATCGGCCAGATGCCGGGCGATCGTTGCTTGTCCCGCCATACGCAGCCGGGCAGCGCGCTCACGGATCGCAGGGCCTGCAACCTGGGGCATCCGCGCGGCAGGCGTTCCCTTACGCGGGCTGAATGGGAAGACATGAAGGAAGGTCAGGCCGCAGTCCTGCACCAGCTTCAACGAATTTTCGAACATTTGTTCGGTTTCGGTTGGGAAACCGGCGATGATGTCCGCACCAAAAACCATATCCGGTCGAAGGCGTCGCGCATCCTCGCAAAACTGGATCGCATCGTCGCGCAGGTGGCGGCGCTTCATCCTTTTCAGGATGAGGTTGTCGCCATGCTGCAGCGACAGGTGCAGATGTGGCATCAGGCGCGGTTCGGTCGCGATGGCCTGCATCAGCGCCTCGTCCACCTCGATGGAGTCTATGGAGCTTATCCGAAGACGCGGAAGATCCGGCACCAGCCGCAGGATGCGCATAACCAGATCGCCCAGACGCGGCGCGGCGGGCAGATCGGCACCCCAGGAGGTCAGATCGACGCCAGTCAGCACGACCTCGTTGAAGCCCCGATTTACCAGCCGCTTTATCTGCTCGACCACGACGCCTGCGGGAACCGAGCGCGAATTGCCACGGCCATAGGGGATAATGCAGAAGGTGCAGCGATGGTCGCAACCATTCTGGACCTGCACATAGGCGCGGTGGCGACCAAAGCCGTCGATCAGGTGCCCTGCCGTCTCTTTGACCGAGAGAATGTCGTCGACCTGAACCTTTTCGGTTTCCCCGATCAGGTCGGGCGCCTTGATCGCGGCCCAGGTCGCGGCCTGCATCTTTTCGGTATTGCCGATGACGCGGCTGACCTCGGGCATCACGGCGAAGGTTTCGGGTTCGGTCTGAGCGGCACAGCCAGTGACGATCAGCGTGGCATTCGGATTTTCGCGGCGCAGACGGCGGATTTCCTGTTTCGCTTTACGGACCGCCTCCGCCGTTACGGCGCAGGTATTGACTATGACGGCATTCTCGACCCCCGCAGCGGCCGACAATTCCTTCATTGCCTCGGTCTCATAGGCATTCAGCCTGCAGCCGAGCGTGGCGAAAACGGGGGCTGTCATTTTTGCGCGGCGATGAAATCGGCGGTCAGCATGCCGTCGAACACATGTGCGGTGGGGCCGGTCATCCAGACGCCGTCGTCGCGCCAGTCGATTTCCAGCGTGCCGCCATCCAAATCCAGCGTCACCCGGCGCCCGGTCAGTCCACGCAGATGCGCCGCGACGGCGCTGGCGCAGGCCCCGGACCCGCAGGCCAGCGTAATGCCTGTCCCACGTTCCCAGACCCTCATCCGAAGCCTGTCGGGCGAGGTCAGCGAAACGAATTCGACATTGGTTGCCTGAGGGAACAGCGGGTCATGTTCCATCCGGCTGCCCTTGGCAGCGACATCGACAGATTCGGCATCGCCGACGATGAAAACGCAGTGCGGATTGCCCATTCCAACGGCCACGGGATCACCCGGCAGTGGCAGGTGAAGCGTGTCGGTGGCATGGGCCAGCGGCACCTTGGCCCAGCCAAGTTGCGGCTGCCCCATATTGACGCTGACCAGCCCGCCGGATCGGTGCGCCCGCAGCAATCCGCGCGCGGTGCGAATCGTCAGCTCGCCACTGCCCTGCCCGCGCATCACATGATCGGCGACGCAGCGCGTGGCATTGCCGCAGGCCGCGGCCCGGCTGCCGTCACTATTCCAGAAATCGAGCTCGATATCGGTGTCGACGCCGTCGCGAATCTCGGCCAGCTGATCGAATCCCACGCCGCGGTTCCGATCCCCCAACGCGCGCGCCAACGCAGGCGTCGTCACCGCCCCGCGCCCGCGCGAGTCGATCACGACGAAATCGTTGCCAAGCCCATGCATTTTCATGAAAGGTAGGCCGGGAAGGGGTGCCGAGGCGTTCATAAGCGCGCATATACGCCCCCTTCCCCGCTTTTGCCAGTACGCTGCGTTTTCGCGCCGATTGGCCCTTGACCCCGGATTGTGAAGTTTCTAGGAAGCGGGCCTGTCAAGAGACCGGCGTCTCGGACGGGCCTGCCTTTGACTTCCTTTGGTTTTCCGGGATGTCTGCGCCGCCCCGCCCTTTGCCCCGTGGATCGTGACAGGGAACGGCAGTGCCGTTCCCGAGACGGTGAGGGCGGGTAGCTCAGTTGGTTAGAGCACGTGACTTTTAATCATGGGGTCGAGGGTTCGAATCCCTCCCCGCTCACCAGTCTCGGAAAATTTCGACAAGCGGGACAGGTTTTCTTCCAGTCCAAGCGAACGAATTCGTAGGAAATTGATGGCTGACTGATGCCGGGCGCCGATCGGCGGCGCCGCGGCGGGTCTTGGCCATGCGGGAACAGCATCTGGACGAGCAGCATGAGTTGCGTGCGGCGCTGCGCGAAGTGACGGGGCTTTGCGCTGCCGTCTTTGGTTTCAGTGCGCTGGTCAATCTGCTGATCTTCACCGGCCCGCTTTACATGATGCAGGTCTATGACCGCGTGCTTGCGGCGCATTCGGTGGAGACCTTGCTGGCGCTTTCGGTCATTGCGCTGGTCATGTTTGTCTTTATCGGGCTTTTCGACGCCATTCGTGGCCTCGTCCTGCTGCGCATCGGCGCGCGGATGCAGAAAAGGCTGGATGCAAGGGTGATGGTGGCCGCACTGCGGCGGTTGGAGCAAACACCGGGCGCCGCAGAGGGGCTGGCGGCCGAACAGGATGTCGAGGCCCTGCACAGGCTGATCGCCTCACCCGTCGTTGTGGCGCTGTGCGATGTGGTCTGGGCCCCGTTGTTTCTGGCGGCTCTTTTTGTTTTCGACGCCGCGCTTGGCTGGTTAGCGCTGGGGGGTGGCGGGTTTCTGGTATTGCTTGCCCTGATGGCAGGCTGGCTGGCCCGCGAACCGCTTTCGGTGGCCGCACCACCGGCGGCAGCGGCAGCACGGCTGGCCGCGCAGATGCGGGTCGATCCATCGGGGCTGCGCGCCACGGGGTTGAGTGCGGGTGTCCTGCGGCTGTGGACCGACCACAGCATGTCTGCCCTTTCCTTTCGCGTCACGGCCATGGACCGGACCGCCATGGTCGGCGCGGCAACGCGCGCGTTGCGGATGGCGCTGCAATCGGCCGTTCTGGGGCTGGGTGCGCTTCTGGTGCTGCGGGACGAGTTGGGTGCCGGTGCGCTTTTCGCGGCCTCTGTGATGACTGGCAGGGCGCTCGCCCCGGTCGAGATCGCGATTTCGCAATGGACCATGGTGACGCGCGCGCTTGAGGCCTGGCAGCGGCTGGCAAGGTTGCTGGAGTCCGCTCCCGACATTTCGCCGCGCCTGCCTTTGCCCCGGCCCGAGGCGCGACTGGAGGTCAGGGGATTGCGCGCAAGGCCGCCGGGCGCGACCCGGCCGACTTTGTGGATTGACCGGCTTGAACTCCGGCCGGGGCAAGTCCTGGGGGTCATCGGTCCGTCCGGGTCTGGCAAATCCACTTTCGCAAGAGCGGTTGCAGCCGTCTGGCCACCGCAAGCGGGCTCGATCCGGCTGGGGGGTGCAAAACTGCCACTGCAAGACGATACAGCGGTGGGCTACCTGCCCCAGACGATCTTTCTGATCGAAGGAACGGTGGCCCAGAACATAGCCCGCTTCGCCCCCGAACCCGACCATGGCGCCATCATCGCCGCCGCCAGGAATGCGGGCGCGCATGAGATGATCCTTGGCCTGCCGCAAGGCTATGATACGCGGCTTGCCTTTGGCGGGGCGCCACTTTCGGGCGGGCAGGCGCAGCGGATATCGCTGGCGCGGGCCATGTTCGGCAACCCTGTGATGCTGGTTCTGGATGAACCTCACGCACACCTCGATCACGCGGGGGCCGAAGCCTTGGCCCAGACGCTTCGCCACGTCAGGGCTGGAGGCGGCATCGCGGTGATCACCGCACACAGGCCGGTCGCGCTGGCGCTTTGCGACCTGATTCTCGTGCTGGATGAAGGCCGCGTGCGCGCCTTCGGACCGCGGGATCAGGTTTTGCGGGCCATGCTGCAATCATCCGCGAATACCACGTTGAGGGCTGTTGCGACGGCGGCGCGGGCATGAGCGGGCAGTTTTCGGCGCGCAGGCCAATCCTGACGGGTCTTGGTGCGACCGCGATCCTGTTCGCCGCCATGTTCGGCTGGGGCGGAACCGCCAGGCTGGAGGGTGCAGTCATTGCGGACGGGCGGGTCGAGGTCGCACAGAACCGTCAGGTGGTGAACCATCCCGAAGGCGGCATCGTCGCCGAAATCCGGGTTTCGGAAGGTACCCGCGTCGCAGTGGGGGACATCCTGATCCGGCTGGATTCCTCGGTGCTGCAAGGGCAACTGGCCGATGCAAGGTCAGAGATCGTAGAGCTTGAGGCGGCGCGCATCCGACTGGAGGCAGAACGCGACGGGACAGGCATGAAGCTGCCGCCAAACCCCGGCTCTGCGACGATCAGCCAGCGCAGGATCCTTCAGGAAGGCCGGTCGCTTCTGGCGAGAAATGCCGAACAGATCGGCATCAGCCGGGATCGCATCGAAGATGAGATCGCAGGGATCGCGATCCAGGAAAACTCGCTTGGTGTGCAGCTTGCGCTTGTCGAAACCGAACGGAGCGACCAGCAAAGGCTTCTCGATGGCGGGCTTACCCAGCGTGCCCGCGTTCTGGCGCTGGAGCGAGAGGCCCAGCGTCTGCGCGGTAGCCTTGGCGCCGCAATGGCGGCACGCGCCGATGCCGCCGTCAGAATCAGCGAACTTGACCGGGAAGCAATCCGGTTGCGCACCGCGACGCGCGACACCGCAATGGCAGAGCTGCGCCTGCTGATACCGCGCCAAACGGAGTTGCGCGCCAGATCGCGTGAACTTTCCGCCCGGATCGAGCGGATGGATATCCGCGCGCCGGTGTCAGGCATCGTGTTCGACCTGCGCGCAACCTCGCCCGGATCGGTCATAACCCCCGCGCAGACGCTGCTATACATCGTGCCGCAAGACCGCCCGATGATGATTTCCGCTCTGGTCCCCGCGCCACTTGCCGGAGCTGTTTATCCCGGGCAACCCGCGCGCCTGCGCCTGCCTGCGGCAGAGCAGACGGGTATGCGCGACCTGAACGGCAGGGTCGAAATCCTTTCCGCAGACGCGACTGTGGGCGAAGACGGGCGATCACCAGGCTATCGCGTTCAAATCGCACCTGACGATGGCAATGCATTACGGCCAGGAACGCCTGTACAGGTTTTCCTTGTGACCGGCAGCAGAACACCGCTGACCTACCTGCTGGAACCAGTTACACGCTACTTCAGCCACGCCCTGCGCGAAGGTTAGCGGCCCCAGGTCCGCTCCAGCACCGCAAGCCAGTTGTCGCAACACAGCTTGCGCATCAGCGCCTCGCCATAGCCGTGCGCCCGCATCGCCTCTTGCAAGGCGGGCAGACCGGCAACATCGCCGATGCCCTGCGGCACCGTAGCACCGTCGAAATCCGACCCGAGGCCAACACGATCCTCGCCCAGTTTCGCGATCAGATGATCCAGATGGTGCAGCACGGGATCCCAGCCAATGTCGGGGGCCTGTCGCCCATCGGGACGCAGGAAGACCGTGGCGAAGTTCAGGCCGACCATGCCATTGCTCTCGGCGATCATGGCAAGCTGCCGGTCCGTCAGGTTGCGGGTCGAAGGCGTCAGCACATGCGCGTTTGAATGGGTGGCGACCAGCGGCGCGTTGCTGATGGCGGCGACATCGTTGAAGCCTGCCTCGTTCAGGTGCGACAGGTCGACCATGATCCGCAACTCGTTGCAGGCGCGAACCAGCGCCTTTCCCGCATCGGTCAGGCCAGGACCGGTATCGGGAATGCCGGGGAAGCGGAAAGGCACACCGTGGCCAAAGACGGTCGGCCTGCTCCACACCGGGCCGATGGAGCGCAGTCCCATGGCATGAAAGGCGTAAAGCGCATCCAGACTGGGGTCGATCGCCTCGGCCCCCTCCATGTGCATGATGCCGAATATCGTCCCAGAGGCCAGGCAACCCCGCAACTCGTCGACGGTCCGGCAGACCTTGAAGGCGCCGCCGCTTGCCCGCTCCATCCACAAGAGATGTCCGGCCTTGGCAAGTGCTATCGGCTGCGCGGCCTCGTGACCGATCAGGTCCGGCAGGTCGAGGTCATAGGGTGGATTGTCCATCAGCGCCTGATAGTCGAGCGAGTCGTCCTTCTCCGGCGAGGGAATGTAGATCGCAAAGAAGCCACCGGCAAAGTTCCCGGCTTTCATTCGCGGCAGGTCCAGATGACCGCGCCCGTCGCCCTGCAGCCACATAATGTCCCTGCTCTGCGGCTCGTTGAGCAAGCGCAAGAGGAAGTCGTTGTGGCCGTCAAAGGTCGGCAGGGTCGCGGGCATGTCAGACATCCTGGGGCTAGAGTGCGGGTCGATAGCCTTCGGACGCGGTCAGAAGGGCACGGGTGTAGGGTTCGGTTGCGTCGCGCGCCTTGAGCCGCGCACGCGTCAGCTCTTCTACCGCGCGGCCATGCTGCATGACCAGAAGCCGCTCGCACATATGCGCAACGACGGCCAGGTCGTGACTGACAAGGACATAGGTCAGGCCATGTTCCAGCCTTAGCCGGTCCAGCAGGTTCAGCACCTCTGCCTGAATCGAGGCGTCCAGTGCCGAGGTCGGCTCGTCCAGCAGCAGGACTTTGGGTTCAAGGATCAGCGCACGCGCAATCGCGACCCTCTGCCGCTGACCGCCCGACAGCTGATGCGGGTAGCGAAAGCGGAAGCCATGGCCCAGGCCCACATCCACCAGCGCCCGCTCGATTCGCGCTTCGGCATCCTTGAAACCGTGGATGGCGAGCGGCTCTGCAAGCACCTTGTCCACTGTGTGGCGAGGGTGCAGCGAGGCGTATGGGTCCTGGAACACCATCTGGACACGCCGGTAGAAATCGGGCGGACGATCGCCCAGCAATTCCTTGCCGTCCAGCCGAATACTGCCTGCGCTGATTGGCGCAAGACCACAGATCGCGCGAAGCACTGTCGATTTTCCCGAGCCGCTTTCGCCGACGATGCCGTAGCTTTCGCCTTCGAGCACCGAAAGGGAAACATTCTCAACCGCGCTCACGGGGCCGAAATGGACCGACAGATCCTTGATGCCGATCACATCCATCAGACGGCCCAGCCCGCGTCGCGCTGCAAGACCGGCAGCGGCCGCGTGTCGCCCTCGATCCGCGGCAGGCAGCGGAACAGGCCCTGAGTGTAAGGGTGCGTTGCGCGGGTCAGCTCGGACGCCCGGACCTCTTCCACCACCCGGCCCGCATACATGACCAGCACCCGATCGCAGAAAGAGGACACCAGCCGAAGGTCGTGGCTGATGAAGATCAACCCCATCCCGCGTTCGCTGACCAGACGGTCGAGGATGCGCAGCACTTCGATCTGCACGGTCACGTCCAGCGCCGAGGTCGGCTCGTCGGCGATCAGCAGGTCGGGCTCGGTGATCAGCATCATCGCGATCATCGCGCGCTGGCCCATACCGCCCGACAGCTCATGCGGGTAGGCGCCGAAGACCCGTTTTGGATCGCGGATCTGCACCGCTTCCAGCATTGCCATCGCACGGTCCTTGGCCTCCGCGCGACCAGAGGTTCGGCGCGCAGACTCGATCAGCTGCCGCCCGATGGTCATCACCGGGTTCAGCGAGAACTTGGGATCCTGCATGATCATCGACATTCGGATGCCGCGCAGGCTGCGCCACGTGGCCGCGCTGGCCTGGCGCAGGTCGATCCCGTCGAACTCCAGCCGTTTCGCAGTGGCTTTTCCGGGTGGCGGGGTCAGGCCCAGGATGGCGCGCCCCGTCTGCGACTTGCCCGAGCCGCTTTCACCTACGATGCCAAGCCGTTCCCGGCCCAAGGTGAAACTGACGCCCCGCACCACCTCGACCGGACCTTTCCGGGAGGGGAAGGCAATGCGCAGATCATCTACGGTCAAAAGCGCGGTCATCTGCTGGCCTTTGGGTCAAGCACGTCGCGCAGGCCGTCGCCCAAAAGGTTGAAGCCAAGCGAGACAACAAAGATCGCCAGGCCGGGCATCGTCGCCACCCACCACTGGTCGATGATGAAGCGACGCCCACCGGCGATCATCGCGCCCCATTCTGGCAAAGGCGGCTGCGCGCCAAGCCCAAGGAAGCCCAGACCTGCCGCTGTAAGGATGATGCCGGCCATGTCCAGCGTCACGCGCACGATGACCGATGACATGCACAGCGGTGTCACATGCCCCCACAGGATTCGGGCCGAAGATGCCCCCTGAAGCCGGATCGCATTGATGAAGTCGGCCTCGCGGATCGTCAGGGTCTCGGCCCGCGCGAGTCGGGCGTAGGGGGGCCAGGAGGTGATGGCGATGGCGATGATGGCGTTCTCGATACCGGGGCCCAGGGCCGCGACAAAAGCCAGCGCCAGGATCAGGCGGGGGAAGGCCAGGAAGATGTCGGTCATGCGCATCAGCACCGCATCGACCCAGCCGCCGAAATAACCCGCCGTCGTGCCGACCAGCAGGCCTATCGGGGTCGCGATGACGGCGACAAGGATCACGACCATCAGGGTCAGACGCGTGCCATAGATGACGCGGCTAAGAATATCCCGCGCCAGATCGTCGGTGCCCATGGGATGTTCCCATGAAGGTGGCAGCAGACGGCCGGTTCTCAGGTCGCCGCCCTGAATGGGGTTATAGGGCGCCAGCACATCGGCAAAGATCGCGACCAGTATCAGCGCCACGATGATCCACAACCCTACCATGGCCAGACGGTTAGCTCGCAGCGCAATCCAGGTGCGATATCCCTGCCCCAGCCGCGCCTGACGGCGTGACATGGGCTGTTCGGTCAGAAGCCACTCGCGCGTGATCATCGTGGATCCACCTGTCGGCGCACCCGTGGGTCGAGCAGGGAGTAAAGAAGGTCGGACAAGAGGTTCAGCGCGATGAACACCACCCCGATGAGCAGAGTCCCCCCCAGAACGGCGTTCATGTCGGCCACCTGCAGGCTGTTGGTCAGGTAAAGGCCCAGCCCCGGCCAGGCGAAAACCGTCTCGGTCAGCACCGACCCCTCAAGCAGGTTGGCATAGGACAGCGCGACCACCGTAACCAGCGGCACGGCGGCGTTGCGCAACGCATGCACCCAGATGATCCGCCATTCCGGCACACCTTTGACGCGGGCCGTCGTGATGTATTCCTGGCTTAGTTCGGTCAGCATGAAGCTGCGCGTCATGCGGCTGATGTAGGCGAGCGAGAAATAGCCCAGCAGGCAGGCGGGCAGGATGATGTGGGAAAAGACATTTCTGAAGGCCTCCCACTGTCCCTGCATGGCACTGTCCAGCAGCAACAGGCCCGTAGCCGGACTAATGTTGTATTCATAGGCGATGTCGATACGGCCCGGCCCCGCGACCCAGCCAAGCTGCGCGTAAAACACCAGAAGGCCCAGAAGCCCCAGCCAGAATACAGGAACGGAATAGCCGACCAGGCCCACAACCCGCACGATCTGGTCTGTCAGGGTGCCGGACCTGACAGCGGACAGGACGCCCAGCGGAATGCCGACCAGCGTGCCGATCAGGATCGAAACGGTTGCAAGCTCCAGCGTTGCCGGGAATGCGCGGGCAAGGTCGCCTGCCACCGGGCGCTTGGTCAGGAAGGAATTGCCCAGATCGCCGCTCAGCACCTTCTGGATGTAGAGAAAGAACTGCTCCCACAGCGGTTTGTCGCGGCCCATCTCGATGAACATTTTGTCATAGGTCGATTTGCTTGCGCGGTCGCCGACCGCGGCAAGCACCGGATCCACCGGGATGACATGGCTGATGAGAAAGGTGATCAGCATCAGGCCAAGGCAGGTGATCGCCACGGTCAGCACAAGACGTGCGATCACCATCGGCCAGCGTGGCAGGGCGCCGAAGCGCCCCGCCGGGGTTTGCGGTCCCGCCATCTATTTCGTGACGGCTATGAACCGGTTGTCACTGAAGGACGGACCCATCTCGAAACCCTTCACGTTCGAGCGGAGCGCCGCGATTTCCGTCTGCTGGAACATGATGATGAAGGGCGAGGTTGCCAGCACTTCCTTTTGCAGATCGACATACATTTGCGCACGTTTCGCCGGATCGCCCTCCATCACAGCTGCATCCGCCTTGGCGGTCAGTTCGGGGATTTCCCAGGCGTTGCGCCAGGCCAGTGTCTTGGCCGCAGCATCGTCGCTGTTGTCCGGGTTGCGGGCAAAGGTCGCGTTGGTGTGAGGGTCCTGATAGTCCGGGCCCCAGACGCCGATATACATGTCATGCGTACGGGCGCGGTATTTCTCCAGCGTCTGCCCACCGTCGCCGGGGATGATTTCCAGCTTGATGCCAGCCTCTGCCATTGTCTGTTGCACAGCCTGAGCTATTGCCGTCACGTCCGGGCTGTTGCGGGTATCCATCGTCACGGTAAACCCGTCGGCCAGACCGGCTTTCGCCAGCAGTTCCTTTGCCTTGGCAACGTCCAGCTTGTAGGGATTTTCTTCCAGCGCGCCCAGAAAGCCCTTCGGCAGGAAGGTTTGGTGGACGTCGTATTTTCCCTTCACGATGGTGTCGGCGATGGCCTGATAGTCGACCAGATACTTCATCGCTTCGGCCACTTCCGGCTTGGCGAGGTTCGGGTTTTTCTGGTTCAGCGAGATATAGAAGATCGTCCCCTTGGGTGCGCTCTGGATCGCGATGTCAGGGTTCGATCCGATTGCGGCCAGTTCCTCGGGCAGCAGGTTGCGGGCGATGTCGATGTCCCCCTTTTCCAGCAGCAGGCGTTGGGTGGCCGCTTCTGGGATGTGGCGGAAGATGGCGCGGGCCAGGGTCGGCTTGGTGCCCGTGTAATTCTCGTTCCGCTCCATCACCACGGATTCGTTGGCGCGCCACTCACGGATCGTGAACGGGCCGGAACCGGCGTAGTTCGTCTTCAGCCAGTTGTAGCCATAATCGCCATCAACCTCGTTCTCTTTCACGAGCGCGGAATCCACCACGCTCGCGACCGAGGCGGTCAGGCAATACAACAGGAAGGTCGGCGCGTAAGGCTTGTCCATCGTCAGGTCAAAGCTGTAGTCGCCGGTCTGCTTGACCTTTTCCTCGACGTTGTCCGGCGTCAGGCCGAACTGTCCCAGGATGAAGGCAGGCGACTTGTCCAGCTTGACCGTGCGAACCAGCGAATAGACCACGTCGGCGGCGGTCATGTCATTGCCCGAGGCGAATTTCTTGCCCTGCTTGATGTTGAAGGACATGGTCAGCCCGTCGGGCGACAGCGTCCAGTTGTCCGCAACGACGCCAAAGATCTTGGACACATCGTTGATGTCATAGCCGATGATCGTCTCATAGCTGTTGCCCAGCATCTCGGTAGTCGAAATTTCGAAAACCTCGGCCGGATCAAGCGAGATGATGTCGTCGATGGCCAGCGCCTGGATCAGCGTGTCGGGCGGCGTTTCCGCATAGACCGGCACCGCATGTGCCACTGCAAGAGATGCCACAGCCGCCACAGCCATGGACCGAAGTCGGAAAAACATGTCTTCCCCCTGTTTTCATTGGTTTTTTGCCATAGTGGCGCCTTGCCACCGGGCCAGTTCCCCCAGTAGCGCGTGGCGTAACATTTCTGTCAAGAACCTTGCGATTGCGCCACAAGGCCGGGTGAAAATATGGGAGGATTTTCTGCAGGCGCACACCAGACCCGCGTAAATTTGTGCCTATTGCGCGGGCCGACGGTCGATTTGATCTCAGGTGTCGAGGTTCTCGACGCTTAGCGCATTGGTCTGAATGAATTCACGACGCGGCTCGACCACATCGCCCATCAGCTTGGTGAAGATGTCGTCGGCCTCGGCAAGATCCTCGACCTTCACCTGCAACAACGTCCGCGCCTCGGGGTCCAGCGTGGTTTCCCACAACTGGTCGGGGTTCATCTCGCCCAAGCCTTTGTAACGCTGCAGGCTCAGGCCCTTTTCGCCTTCGGCCAGGATCGCCTTCAGCAGTTCGGTCGGGCCATGGATCGGCTGTTCGCGGTCCTTGCGAACCAGCGTCGCCGACGCGCCATATACCTCCTCAAGGCTGTCGGTGTGGCTGGCCAAGCGGCGCGCCTCGCCCGACCGCAGCACCGGGCCGTCCAGCGTCCTGACTTCTTCGACGCCTCGAAGGCTGCGCGAAAAGCGAAGACCGTGGTCCTGCGTCGGGCGGCCGCTCCAGCCGCGTTCGTATTCGACAGCGATCATATCCAGACGCCGCGCGACCCGGTCGGCGACACCTTGCGCATCGGCATCGACATGGCCCGGCACCAGCGCCCCGGCAATGGCCGACTGCTCAAGGATATGGCTGGGGTAATGCGTGGGAAAGGCTTGCAGGATGCGACGCACCACGCGCGCCTCTTCCACCACGCGGGCCAGGTCCGCGCCACTGATGTCCTCGCCCGTCGCCAGCCGCAGGATCGCGCCATCTATGCCCATCTGCACGAGATAATCCTCGAGCGCGGCCTGATCCTTGAGGTAGACCTCGGATTTGCCGCGCGCGACTTTGTAAAGCGGCGGCTGGGCAATGTAGAGATATCCGCCTTCGATGACGTCCGGCATCTGACGGAAGAAGAAGGTCAGCAGCAGCGTTCTGATATGCGCGCCGTCTACGTCGGCATCGGTCATGATGACGATCTTATGGTAGCGCAGCTTGCCAATGTCGAACTCATCCCGCCCGATGCCGGTGCCAAGCGCGGTGATCAGCGTGCCGATCTCCTGGCTGCCCAGCATCCGGTCGAAGCGCGCGCGCTCAACGTTCAGAATCTTACCCCGCAGCGGCAGCACGGCCTGGTTTGACCGCGACCGGCCCTGCTTGGCAGAACCGCCGGCGCTGTCACCCTCGACCAGAAAAATCTCGGATTTCGCGGGATCACGCTCCTGGCAATCGGCCAGCTTGCCGGGCAGCGAGGCGACATCGAGTGCCGTCTTGCGCCGCGTCAGTTCTCGCGCCTTGCGGGCGGCCTCTCGCGCCAGCGCCGCCTCGATGATCTTGCCGACAATGCCGCGTGCCGGCCCTGGGTTCTCTTCGAACCACTCCGCCAGCTTTTCGTTGACCAGGTTCTCGACCGCCGGACGCACTTCCGAAGATACAAGCTTGTCCTTGGTCTGGCTGGAGAATTTCGGGTCCGGCACCTTCACCGACAGCACGCAGGTCAACCCTTCGCGCGCGTCATCGCCGGTAAACTCGACCTTTTCCTTCTTTGCGATACCAGAGGACTGGGCATAGTTGTTGATCGTGCGCGTCAACGCACCCCTGAAACCGGCAAGGTGCGTGCCCCCGTCACGCTGCGGGATATTGTTTGTGAACGGCAGTACGGTTTCGTGATAACTGTCGTTCCACCACATCGCGACTTCGACAGTGATGCCGCCGCGTTCACCCATGATGTAGATCGGCTCGGCGACCACCGGCGTTTTCGAGCGGTCAAGATAGCGCACGTATTCCCGCACACCGCCTTCGTAGAACAGCTCGGACCGAAGCGGCTCTGCAGGGCGCTCATCCTCCAGCACGATGCGAACGCCAGAGTTCAGGAACGCAAGTTCGCGCAGGCGGTTTTCCAGCGTCTTGAAAACATAGTCCAGGTTGGAAAAAGTCCCATCGTCGCGATTGGTCTTGGACGATGCAAGGAACCGCACCTCGGTGCCCTTTTCGCCAGGCGCATCGCCTAGCGTCCGCAGATGCTCGACCGTGTCGCCGTTCTCGAACCTGGCGAAATATTCCTTGCCGTTACGCCATATGCGCAGCTCCAGCCAGTCGCTCAGCGCGTTCACGACGGAAACGCCCACGCCATGCAGGCCGCCCGAGACCTTATAGCTGTTCTGGTCGAACTTGCCGCCAGCGTGCAGCTGGGTCATGATGACCTCTGCCGCCGAAACGCCCTCTTCCGCGTGAATGTCCACCGGAATGCCGCGGCCGTTGTCGCGCACCGAAACCGAATTGTCGGCATGGATTTTCACGGTCACGGCGGTGGCGTGGCCCGCCAAGGCCTCGTCAATGCCGTTGTCCACGACCTCATACACCATATGGTGCAAACCCGACCCGTCGTCGGTATCGCCGATATACATGCCGGGCCGTTTGCGGACAGCTTCCAACCCTTTGAGAACCTTGATGGATTCAGAGTTGTATTCGTCCAGCTTCTTTGCAGCTTCGGCCATTCGGACCCGTCCTTTTTCTTGTGGCCGATTTATAGTCGTTCCAGTCAGGAATGTCACGCCACGGACACTATATTTAGGGTCAGACCAGCGTTATTACGACTGCCACCGCGATCAGCAGGCAGCCAGCCGTCAGGTTCATCCGCCGCAGCGCCGCCGGTGACGACAGGACGCGGCGCACACGGTCCACCAGCACGGCGAAGATCAGGTTTCCGGTCAGGGGGATGGCTATGGAAACCGCCAGGATCGCGGCTATGTCGGGATAGGTCACGTTGCGCAGATCAAAGAAGCCCGGCAGCACGCCCATGTAGAACAGGATGGCCTTGGGGTTGCCCAGGATCGCCGCGACACCGGCAGCAAACCCCGCCCAGCGTCCGGGCCGCGTCAGCCTGCTATCCGAAGTGATGGGCCGATCCGCGTGCCGGATCAGCAGCCAACCCATGAGCAGAAAGATCGCCACCGCTACCCAGCGCAGAACGTCCATGAAGCCCGCATAGACTGACAGTATCCAGCTAAGGCCAAAGATTGCGGCCAGTGGCCAGACCATGTCGCCGATGGCCACGCCAACCGCCAGCGGCCAGGCCGCGCTGAACCCGCCCGACAGCCCCCGCGCGATGATCGCGACCCAGACCGGGCCTGGCGTCAGGAACAGGATCACCAGCGCCCCGCAATACAGCAAAAGCCCATCCAGCGTGATGGTCATGCGCCCTCCTCCGCTACCCGGGACCGGCCGCCCTCTTCGGTCACAAGAAACCTTTGCGCCCGCGGTGCCAGGCTTCGGAACAGTTCCGGCCCCGTGCCTGTCATCAGAGCCTGCGCGCCAAGCGTCACGATCTCATCATAAAGCGCGGCCCGCCGGCCCTCGTCCAGATGCGCGGCAACCTCATCCAGCAGCAGAACGGGCGTCATTCCCGTTTCGGCTGCGAGTGCGCGAGTGTTCGCCAGCAAAAGCGAGATCAGCAATGCCTTCTGCTCACCGGTCGAACATTGCTCGGCCGGAAGGCCCTTAGCGGCATAGATTGCCGACAAGTCGGCCCGGTGCGGCCCGATCAGTGTCCGCCCCGCCGCCATGTCGCGCCGTCGGTTCTCAGCCAACGCGATTGCAAAACCGTCCGCTGGCGCTGGCGGGTCAGGCCAGGTCAGGGACAACTCGGCAGCAGGAAACACCGTCGCGACCCCCTGCTGCGCCTTGGCCAGCCGATCAAGCGTCGCATTACGGTTGGCGGCGATGGCTGCCGCAGCCTCGGCCATCTGCGCTTCCAGCGCGCCATACCATGCGGTATCGGAAACCTCGTCGCGCAGTAGCCGGTTGCGCTCTCGCATCGCCTTTTCATAAGACAGCGATACCTCGGCATGATCGGGGAACAGGCTCAGCGCCATCCGGTCCAGAAACCGCCGCCGCCCCTCGGCTCCCTCGATCCAAAGCCGGTCCATGGCGGGCACCAGCCACAGGATGCGCAGAATGCGCCCTAGCCCAACCTGCGTCGCAGCCTTTCCGTCAACTCGCACCTGCCGCGCATCGCCCGGGGCGGCCCAGGTCTCGACCTCGTGCACCGCATCCGGACCCGCAAGGCCGGCCGCCACCTTCCACCCCACCGCGTCGGGCTGCCGTGCCAGCACCTCTGGCGCCGCCCGTCGCAGCCCACGCCCCGGCGACAGCATCGAAACCGCTTCAAGGATATTTGTCTTGCCCGCACCGTTCAGCCCAAAGATCGCCACCGGGCCAGGATCAAGCCGCAGGCGAAGCGCCGCATGGCTTCGAAAATGCGACAAGGTCAGCGTCGAGATCGCCATCCCCGCCCCATCCTGTCTTTCATCTTGGCCCAAATATCCTGAGGTGATTGGCGTCAAAAAACGCTCCTGTGGAGCGTTTTAGCGTAGAACGTCCGGCCTTGGCCGGGCTGGGGGCAAGGCCCACGGCGCCGGTCAAACGCGCATCGGCATGACGACATAGACTGCCGACATGTCGTTGCCCTCGCGCATCAGCGTCGGATCGCCCGAAGAGTTGAACAGGAACACCGCATTCTCGCGGTCCACCTGGCTGGCGATTTCCAGCAGGTACTTGGCGTTGAACCCGATATCCAGGCGCTCGTCGCCATAGGCCACCGCCAGTTCTTCCTCGGCGGCCCCGCTGTCGGGCGCATTGACCGACAAAACCAGACGATCCTCGTCCAGGCTCAGCTTCACTGCGCGCGAACGCTCGGAGGATACGGTGGCAACCCGGTCCACAGCCTTGGCGAACTCGCTCGCGTCCACCTCCAGCCGCTTGGTATTGCCAGTCGGAATGACACGCGTGTAGTCCGGGAAGGTGCCGTCAATGACCTTCGAGGTCAGCGTGATCGCGGGGGTCGCAAAACGCACCTTGGTCTCCGAGACCGAGACGGCGATCTGCGCCTCGTCATCGTCAAGCAGCTTGCGCAATTCGTTCACCGTCTTGCGCGGCACGATCACGCCCGGCATGCCTTGCGCACCATCCGGCAACGCCGCGTCGATCCGCGCCAGACGGTGGCCATCGGTTGCGACACAACGCAGCACCTGCCCGCCCTCGCCGGTCGAGACATGCATATAGACGCCGTTCAGGTAGTACCGCGTCTCTTCTGTCGAAATGGCGAACTTCGCCTTGTCGAACAGCCGCCGCAAAACCGGAGCGGGGGCCGAGAAATTCGAGGAATACTCGGACGAGGCCATGACCGGGAAATCTTCCTTGGGCAGCGTCGCGAGGTTGAAGGTAGACCGTCCGGCGGCCACCGTAAGTCGGCCATTGGCGCCGTCTTCCGACAGCGTGACCAGCGCGCCGTCAGGCAGCTTGCGGACGATCTCGTGCAGCATCACAGCAGAAACGGTGGTCGCACCTGGCCGTTCGACCATGGCGGAAGCCTTGTCCACCACCTCGATATCCAGATCGGTCGCACGGAAACTGACCTGCGCGCCCTCAGCCTCGATCAGCACGTTGGCCAGGATCGGAATGGTGTTGCGGCGTTCGACCACCGACTGGGCCTGTCCCACGGCCTTCAGAAGCGTGCCGCGTTCGATGCTGATCTTCATTTTGCGTCATTCCCTCTGGCCAGCGGCCCGTTCTGCACGGGACGGGAAAGCTATCCGTTTTCCGCCGGTTCTCAAGCGTTTTCGGGACTGTCTGTCGCTTTGGCAGGGTCGTCAAGGCCCCGCCCCGACCGTCAGCCTTCCAGCTGGCGGCGCAAAAGCTGCAGGTCGTCAGCCATCTGCGAATCCGTCGTCATCAGTTCCTCGATGCGGCGGACGCCGTGCATGATCGTCGTGTGATCGCGCCCTCCGAAGCGCCGGCCGATTTCGGGCAGGCTGCGGGGTGTCAGCTGCTTTGCCAGGAACATCGCGATCTGGCGCGGGCGCGCGATGGTCCTGACACGCTTTGGGCCGATCAAATCCGACAGGCGAACGTTGTAATGCTCGGCCACGCGGCGCTGGATTTCCTCGATCGTCACCTTGCGATCCGAGGCGCGAAGGATGTCGGCAAGGCAATCCTGCGCCAGCTCCAGCGTGATCTCGCGGCCCACGAGGCTTGCGAAGGCAAACAGCCGGGTCAAAGCCCCTTCCAGCACACGCACATTGCTCGTGATGCGATGCGCGAGGAATTGCAGGACGCCGTCCGAGATGATCAGCCCGCGATACTGCTGGCGATAGAATTCGGCCTTCTGTTGCAGGATGCCAAGGCGCAATTCGTAGTCGGTCGGGTGCAGGTCAACGACCAGCCCGCATTGCAGGCGGCTCTTGATGCGGTCTTCCAGATCCTTGATCTCACCCGGCGCACGGTCGGCCGAAATGACGATCTGCTTGTTCTGGTCGACCAGCGCGTTGAAGGTATGAAAGAACTCTTCCTGTGTGCTGTCCTTGCCCGCGATGAACTGCACATCGTCAACCATCAGCACGTCGACGGAACGGAACAGCTCTTTAAAGCCCATGATCTGACGCTCGCGCAGCGCCTGAACGAAACGATACATGAACTGTTCGGCCGATAGATACAGAACCCGAAGCTCGGGGTTCCGCGCCTGCAGGTCATGGGCGATGGCGTGCATCAGGTGCGTCTTGCCCAGACCCACGCCACCGTAAAGGAACAGCGGGTTGAAGGAGACCGGCCCGCCTTCCGCCACGCGGCGGGCGGCGGCATGGGCCAGTTCGTTCGGCTTGCCCACGACAAAGCTGTCGAAGGTGAATCGGGCATCGAGCGCGGCGCCCTTCAGATCGTCATCCGGCTGCTGCCGGGCCTTTGCCGTCGCCGACGCAGGGCGGGCGTTCGTTGCACCTTTCGACTTTGCGGGGGGCGCCACGGCGAATTCCACCCGGTCGACCGGGCTGCCAAGACGGTTGAGGTCGGATTTTATCTGGTCGGAGTAGTTGCGCGACACCCAGTCGCCAAAGAACATCGTCGGCACCTCGAACCGGGCCACGCCATCCTCGATGCCGCCAAAGCGCATCGGTTCGATCCAGGTCACGAAGTTGTTCTTGCCGATCCTCTTGAGCAAATCATTCCGTATCTGTCCCCAGGTTCCGTCGGTCATTATTTGTTTGCCCGTTTGCAGCAGTTGCCCGTCAATTTTCATGCGTTTGTTTCCAATCGCACTCCTTTGGACTCGAACCGCCTGGCAATTGTCGCAAAAGTTGCACCCCCAAGGGGTGCCTCCGCCGCGAAGCGCCCATCCAAGACACCTGAACCGGCAGCGGTTCAGGCAAGGAAATGGCACAGTCAATTGCTTGGACAAGACCCAGACCCCCACCGGCGGCGCGGGGCCGCGGCGTGGGCTTTCGGTTTCTGACCGGTGATGAAGCCCCACTTCAGCACACAGCCAAACGGTTGATCGCAAACGATTATCTAGCTTTTCCTACGCTGGCAGCAGCAGGTTTGGCCTGGCAACGGTTCGCAATCTTCCCATGTCCCCCCAGGACGATGTGAATCGCACTCGGACGCTAGCAAGCCGTGATCCGTCTTCGCAACCGAACAACGCGCTTGACTCGGGGGTTGGCCAAGAGAATCCGCCGGGGCGTGAGGTTGTTCTGCAACACTACCCAAGGCAGCCCGCGGAAAATAAAAAGGGCGCCTCTTTCAAGGCGCCCTCGAAATCATTTTAAGGCCCGCACAACTCAGGCGGCGGCAACACTCAGCGTTTTCACGCGCGACGAGAGCCGCGACATTTTACGCGCAACGGTGTTCTTGTGCATAACGCCCTTGGAAACGCCACGCGCCAGTTCGGGTTGGGCGACCTTAAGTGCAGCGGCAGCAGCAGCCTGATCGCCCGAGGCAAGCGCCTCTTCGACCTTGCGCAGGAACGTGCGGATACGCGACCGGCGGGCCTTGTTCACAGCATAGCGAGCCTCGCTCTGGCGGGCGCGCTTTTTGGACTGGGACGTGTTAGCCATGTGTCGTTATTCCGGTTTTCGGTTTGGGTAAATCTGAAGCCGCGTCTTTAGGGCCGAGTCGCGGGCAAGTCAACCGCGAAAAGGCAGACCATCTAGCGGTCGCGAAAGGATGGCTGGCGTTTTTCGACGAAGGCGGCCATGCCCTCTTTCTGATCCTCGGTCGCAAACATCGCGTGGAACAGGCGCCGCTCGATCATCAGCCCCTCGCGCAGGCCGGTTTCCTGCGACTGGTTAACCGCCTCTTTCACCGCACGGGTCGCCACTGCCGATTTCGCGGCGATGGTTCGGGCGGCCTTCATCGCCTCTTCGATCAGCGTATCGGCGGGAACGACACGCGAGACGAGGCCCGACCTTTCCGCCTCGGTCGCATCCATGAAACGGCCGGTCAGGTGCATATCCATGCTTTTGGCCTTGCCGACCGCGCGGGTCAGGCGCTGGCTGCCGCCCATTCCGGCAACGATGCCAAGGTTGATCTCTGGCTGGCCGAACTTGGCGGTATCGGCGGCAATGATGAAGTCGCACATCATGGCAAGCTCGCATCCCCCGCCAAGGGCGTAGCCCGCGACGGCCGCGATCACTGGTTTTCGGACACGGGCGATGTCGTCGGCCTCGGCCCCGAAAAAGTCCGAGACGAAGACATCGACGAAACTTTTCGTGGCCATTTCCCGCACATCGGCACCGGCTGCAAAGGCCTTTTCGGATCCGGTCAGCACAATGCAACGCACATGCGCGTCGGCATCCGCCTCGGTCAAAGCCTGCGCAAGCTCTGCCATCAGCTGCATGTTCAGGGCGTTCAGGGCGTCTGGCCGGTTCAGGCGGATCAGCGAAACGTTGTCCTCGACCTCGACGATTAAAGTCTCATAAGCCATGACGCATTCCCCATTTGCCTCGCCCGTCCTAGCAGCGGAACGTAACGGTTGAAATCACTTCTGGCAGACCGAGCAGTAGAAGGACGACCGCCCAGATTGAACGATACGCGCGATGGTCCCGGTGCATCCGGGTGTCGGACAGGGCTGGTTTTCCCTGTCATAGACCCTGAAACGGTGCTGGAAATAGCCCAGCTCTCCATCCGCCTGGCGATAATCGCGCAACGACGATCCTCCCGCTTCGATGGCCTCGGCCAGAACGTCGCGAATGATGGGAACCAAGCCTGCGATGCTTTCTGCGGGAAGGCTGCCTGCGGTTCGGGCAGGGCTTATCCCCGCGCGGTGCAGCACCTCGCAGACATAGATGTTGCCCAGACCCGCTACGGTCCTTTGATCCAGCAACGCGGACTTGACCGGTGTCGCTCGTCCCTTCAGGCGGGCCACCAGATAGTCCTGCGAAAACTCATTGCCGAAAGGCTCTGGCCCAAGCCCCGCCAGCAGCGCATGGCGGCCCTGTTCCTCGGTTCGCATCAGGTCCATTGCCCCGAAACGCCGCGCATCATTGAAGGTGATGCGGGCGCCACCCTGCATGGTCAGAACCACGTGATCGTGCTTTTGCGGCAATGGGTGATCGTGGTGAAAAACGCCTGTAGGCGTCCCGGAAATCAGCATCCGGCCCGACATTCCAAGGTGTATCAGCAGCGTCTCGCCCGAGGACAGATCCGCCAGGATATACTTCGACCGCCGCCGCAGTCGTTCGACCCTTTGCCCGGTCAACCGCTGTGCCATCCGTTCGGGGAAAGGCCAGCGCAGGTCGGGGCGGTGGGTTTCGGCAAGGGCGATGACCTGCCCGGCCATCACCGGCTCCAGCCCGCGACGCACGGTTTCGACCTCGGGCAGTTCGGGCATGGGCAAGCCTTTCGGGGCGGCTGGAAAGCGTATGGCAGTGATATGGGAATGGTATGGCTTTGGGCAGTGGGTTCCGCACTGCGTCAGATTGAGGATTTGTCCTTGGCGGTCATAGGCTATATCCCTGCGCGGAACGATTTCCGGGCAGGACCACGATGAGCGACGGCGACAAGACCACCCATTTCGGCTTTCAGACCGTCGCCGAGGGCGAGAAGGCCGGGATGGTCCACGGCGTCTTTTCGCGCGTCGCCTCGAAATACGATGTGATGAACGACCTGATGTCGGTAGGCATCCACCGGCTGTGGAAAGATGCGATGATGGACTGGCTGGCGCCGCGGCCCGGCCAGCGACTGCTGGATGTGGCGGGTGGCACCGGTGACGTCGCCTTCCGCTTTCTGAAACGGGCCACCGGTTCGACGGCGACCGTCTGCGACCTGACCGAGCCGATGCTGGTCGAGGGGCGCAAGCGCGCCGAGGCCGAGGATATGGCCGACCGGCTGGACTGGGTGGTGGGCGATGCGATGGCGCTGCCGTTCGCCGCGAACAGCTTCGACGTCTATACGATCAGCTTCGGCATCCGGAACGTCACCCGCATCGCCGATGCCCTGTCCGAGGCATACCGTGTGCTGAGACCCGGCGGACGGCTCATGGTGCTGGAATTCAGCCGTATCCCCAATGACGGGCTGCAATGGCTGTATGACCGGTATTCCTTCAACGTCATCCCGGCGATGGGCCAGGTCGTGACCGGCGACCGCGACAGCTATCAATACCTGGTCGAATCGATCCGCCGTTTCCCCGAACAGGAGGCTTTCGCCACAATGATCCGGCAGGCGGGCTTCGGTCAGGTGAAATACCGCAACCTGTCGATGGGGATCGCAGCACTTCATTCCGGCTGGAAACTGTAGGTGCGCGGACCGCACAACATATGGCGGCTGGTTCGCACCGGCGCGACGCTGGAACGGACGGGCGCGATGGGCGTGGTGCTGCAGGCCTTTGACGCCCCGCCGCGTCTGCGGCTGGTCGCGCGCATTCTGGGCTGGCCGTTCAAGTGGCTGGGGCTGAAGGGCGACCCGGCCCTGCCGCCCGCGACCCGTGCTCTGACGGCGCTGGGACCGGCCTACATCAAGTTCGGCCAGATCCTGTCCACCCGCCCCGACGTGGTAGGCGAGCAACTGGCAGATCAGCTGAAATATCTGCAGGACAAGCTGCCACCCTTTCCGACCGAAATCGCCAAACGGACCATCGAGGTGGAAGTGGGCATTCCGGTGGATGAGGCGTTTTCCGCCTTTTCAGAACCTGTTGCTGCCGCCTCTATCGCGCAGGTGCATCGCGCATCGCTCGCCGATACCGGACGCGATGTTGCGGTAAAAGTACTGCGCCCGAACATCGAGCGGGCCTTCCGCAAGGATATCGACGCTTTTTACCTCGCCGCGAGGATGGTCGAATTGCTCTCGCCCGCATCGCGCCGCCTGCGCCCGATGGACGTGATCGCGCATTTCGAAGGCGTGGTCATGGGCGAGCTGGACCTGCGGCTGGAAAGCTCTGCCGCGTCGGAGTTTGCGGCCAATACCAAGGATGACGAGGGTTTTCGCGTTCCCGAGCCGATCTGGTATCTGTCCGGTCGCCGCGTGATGACGATGGACTGGGCCGAGGGCGTCTCGCTGGCCGACAACGCTGGCATCGACGCTGGCGGGCATGACAGGCAGGTGCTGGCGACCCGTGTGCTGCGTCTGTTCCTGAGCCACGCCTTGCGCGACGGCTATTTCCACGCCGACATGCATCAGGGCAACCTGAAGGTCGCCGCGAACGGCGACATCATCGCCTACGACTTCGGAATCATGGGGCGGATCGACGAATATACCCGCCGTGTTTATGCCGAAATCCTGTTCGGCTTTATCCGACGCGATTATCACCGCGTGGCCGAGGTGCATTTCGAGGCAGGCTATGTGCCCGCCGACCGCGACATGGACGAGTTCGCCCGCGCGCTGCGCGCAGTCGGAGAGCCGATTTTCGGCATGGACGCGAGCCGCATCTCGATGGCGCGGCTTCTGGCCTATCTGTTCGAAGTGACCGAGCGGTTCGGGATGGAGACGCGGACCGAGCTGATCCTTTTGCAACGCACGATGGTGGTGGTCGAGGGCGTGGCGCGGGGTCTGGATCCACACATCAACATCTGGCAGGTGGCCCGGCCGATCGTCGAGGGTTACATCAGCTCGAACGTCGGGCCGAAAGCCATGCTGCGCGACCTGGGACGCACGGCGCGGGTTCTGTCGCGGTTTGGCCCAAGGCTGCCCCGCATGGTGGAAAGCCTGCTGATTGCGCAGGCGGAGCCAAAGCCCGCCACGCCGCCGCAGCGCACAAATGCGCTGATCTGGGTGGTTACAGGAGCCGCATTGACCGCAGTGGGCGTCTGGATCGGCTCACTGCTGTAGCTCCAGCCGCATCGCCTGGGCATAGTCGGGTGCGCCCCGCTCGGCCTTCCAAAGGCAATGTGCGGCCATGCGCCAGCGGAACAGGGGCGCAAGCGCCAGGTAACGGTCGGCGACCGATTTGTCGGGATAGGCTGAAAGTGTCTGCGCCACGAGTCCGGCATCGGGCAACTGGCCACGATAGAGCCACTGCATCGCGGGGGACAGGAAGATCGCCAGATCTTCCGCCGGGTCGCCCGCAGCCGGGCATTGCCAGTCGATAAGGACGGGACCGGCGTCGCCCATGACGATGTTGCCCGGCACCGCGTCGCCGTGGATCAGTGCGGGCCGGTCAAGGGCAGGAATGCCCGGATCGGCGGGCGGAGGTGGCAGGCTGCCCCGGCATTCGCCGGCAATGGCGATGCCTTGCGCCAGTATGGCCGCGCTACCCGAGGGCAGCTGGCGATAGCCTTGTGGATCATGGCCATGCAATCGGTGCAGCGCCCGCGCGACGGGGGATGAATCGCCGCTCCACATCGGGCCGGCGACATGGGCATAGGCGAGCCAGCCCTGCCCAACCGCCAGCAGCGCAGGCGCGAGGCCCGAGGGAGCAAGCTGGTACAGTGCGCGAGCCTCTGCCCCGGCGTCATTGGGGAACAACGGTGTCGCCGCGTCGGGGTCGTGGCATTTGATGACCGCCCGGCCCACGCGCCAAAGCCGGTTGGTGCGGCCGCCCGAAAGCGCCAGCCATGGCTTGCCCGAAAGATCGGGAAGGGCGGCAAGAACCGCATCGCAAACCGCGGGGGGGATGGCCTTTGTCATGGGCTGCGGAGGCTAGGATCGCGGCCTTGCGCTTGCAAGGCCCCATGGCCAGTGTCGCAGGTACTCGCGTTCGGAATAGTCTCTGTTATTGCCTATTCTGCCCGCAGTGCAGTGATCTGTGACGCGGAAACCTCGATCCCGCCCTTGAATACCAGGATTGTGCCGGAACTGCCCGCCCGCGCCTCGATGATTTCGGCATAGCTTTCGACGGGCCTCGTATCCAGCTTGATTCCAGCGGAGTAGGTATCGACGGCAAGGCTATAGCGTCCCTCGGGCATGGGCTCACCGAAACTGTCCTGCCCGCTCCAGCTGAAACTGGCCTCACCGGGTGGAACCTGCTGCCGCGCCACGACCTTGCCGGTGGAATCGGTCACGACAAGCTCTGACGCATCGGCAAGCGTGTTGGGCGTGACGTTCAGCTCGACCGGCGCGCCGTCGAACCAGACGGGCATCTCGGCCCGGCCCTGGCGGCCGACCCAACCCGCAAGCTGCGACAGGCCCAGAACGCCAAGCTGGCCGCCCAGCCCCTCGAGCAGGCTGTTGGTCCTGACCTGCTGTTCGACCCCCGAAAAGGTGGCAAGCTGCACCGCGTATTCCGAGTTGTCCATCGGGTTCAGCGGATCCTGATTTTGCAGCTGGGCCGTCAGCATCTTCAGAAAGGTCTGGAAATCCGAGCTGATGGCGGTCTTTGGTGTTGTGGCAGGGGGGCTGGTAGCCGGGTTGGCCGGGGACGTGGAGACATTCGCGACAGTCATTGGGGTTCCTTCAAAAACGCAGGTCCAGCCCCTGAGCCGGGGCGATCCGGGGCGGTGCCGGTGGTGTCGGGTTGGGCAGGGCCAAGGCCTCGCCTTCAGCCTGCTGGTCATGCTGAGGTGTGGGATTGCCCTGCGTCGTGCCGCCCCAGGCGGAAAAGCTGAGATTGCCGCCTGCGAACCCCGCGGCCTTCAACTCCTGCATCAGCACATCCCCATTCCGGCGCAAGAGATCCAGCGTCTCGGGTCGCTCGACCTGGACCAGAACCCGCACGGTGTCACCCTCGGGGCTGAGCCGGATGCGAAGGCGTCCAAGTTCCTCGGGGGCAAGACTGATCTCGACCGGGGTTTCGCTGCGGCCTTCCAGCGCCACCGCTATCTGTGGCGCGATTCCCGATGGCAAGGTCTGAAAGGTCGATGACTGGGGAGTAGTGATGGGGGTTGTTGAAACCGCCAAGGGGTGTGGAAGGCCGATCGCTTCGCCGCGCGGAGGCGAGGGTGCGTCAAGGTCGATCAGGGACATTTCGGCAATAACAGGCTCTGTTTTTGATGGGCTACCCTGCGACAGCGGAGCACCGCCACCTTCAACCACGACACTGCGTGAAACCTCCGCCCGGGGGAGTTCCGCCGCCTCGATGGCCCAATACACAGGCATCCCGGCCGCTTTTGCGATGGAAACGCTGATGGGCGTTTCGGCGGGCCGGACCGAAACCGATCCAGTCGATGGCAGGGCGTCGTCATCCGCCACGGCTGTCGCTTCAGCTTGCGATCCGCCGAAACGTGCAGAAGCAATCCTGGGCACGGGGCGCACGGCCATTGCGACAGCCGGGTTTCCTTCCTTCGCCGATGGGATGGCATTGACGGGCAACACCGGGACATCCGGGGGGGTGATCTCTGGCGGCACAAAATCGGCCGGAACCATGCCGGGCGCACCAACGCTTTGAAGCTGTGGTAGTTGAGGCGCGGCCTCGGCCTTGATGCGCAAGGTGGAAACCGGAACGGCAGGCGTGGGCGAAACCCCGGATTCACCCACGACGGCGGTTTCCACCGTTGTCCCCGGTATCGGCGGAATTGCCGACGGGAACGCCTGATCTATCAGTGTATCCACGCTATTGGCTTCGCCCTCTGGCAAGGAAACCTCTTCTTGCTCTGGCGTGATCGCATTGCCGCCTGCATCGTCAGTAGAGACGGTGGCCTCAGCCGGCATCGCCCCCCCTTCCACAAGCCTTGCAAAAGCATCGTCCCCTGGTGCGCCGGGCAAAGAAGAGGCTGCCGGAATGGCAGGCGGAAAAGTTACGGGGGAAACGGCGGTGGCTTTCATGGATACCTTCGACTTCTGCCGACCGTCTCAACCTCGCCAGAATTGCTTACCGCTTGTTTACCGCGACCCGGCCATAGTCGGGAAAATTCGCCATAACGGAGAAACCCATGGAAATTTCCCCAGTCGCATCGCCGGGCCAGCCAAAATCCGACAACGCCGCCCGACTGCGCCAGTTGTCGCAGCAGCTTGAGGCGAACTTCCTGGCCGAGATGCTCAATCAGGCAGGTCTGGGTCAGACGTCTTCCAGCTTTGGCGGTGGCGTGGGCGAGGATCAGTTCGCCTCTTTCCTGCGGCAGGAACAGGCCAGCGCGATGGTCCGCGCGGGCGGCATCGGGTTGGCGGAACAGTTTTTCAAGGCAATGACGGAGGGTGGCGATGCAAAGCGCGGTTGAGACACTGGGCGATGAGCTGGACGCCATCCACGCGGCGCTTTGCGAAGGGAGAATCACGGACCTTGAGGGCAGGACCGAGGTGTTGGTAGCGGCAATGGAAATGATGCGGGAAGACGATGCGCCGGCTTTGGAAATGATTCGAGGCAAGGCTGACCGGAATGCGGTCTGCCTGGAAGGTGCGATGCGGGGGCTGCGGGCGGCACGCCGCCGGATCGCCGAAATTCGCGCGATAGAGGCGGGAGGCGCCACTTATGATCCGCAGGGGCGTCGTGACGCATCATCTGTCGGCCAGGGCAGCCTTGCGCAACGGATATGACGTCGCGGGATCGTTCAAATTGCCTGCAAACGACGGGTTGGGCTTAGGATTCTTTTAGAAGTTGAAAGCGCCTGATGCCCCTGCATCCCGACAAGAGGGATGGCGCGGCCAGGTGGAGCCGCAGCGGCGAGAACGCCTTTTATGCCATCGCTCGATGGCCCCCTCACAGGCCGGGCGCAAAAGCGCCGGCGCATGAAAGGTGACTTAAATGTCTTCGATCCTGACCAACACCAGCGCGATGGTCGCGCTGCAAACCCTGCGCGGCATTAACACCAACCTCGCCAAGACGCAGGACGAAATATCGACCGGCAAGACCATCGCCTCGGCCAAGGACAACTCTTCGGTCTGGGCCATCTCAAAAGTGATGGAATCGGACGTCAAAGGCTTCAAGGGCATCTCGGACAGCCTTTCGCTCGGCACTTCCACCGTGGCCGTGGCCCGCAAGGCGGCGGAGACGATCACAGACCTGCTGACCGACATCAAGGACAAGATCGTCTCGGCGCAGGAAGACAACGTCGACCGGACCAAGCTGCAGACCGATATCGAGTCGATCACCAAGCAGATTTCCTCGGTGGTTGCCGCCGCCCAATACAACGGCCTGAACCTGGTCAACGGCAGCGTGACCACGACCAACACGAACGGCGAGACCGGCGTCAACGTCCTGTCCTCGCTTGACCGCGCCTCGAACGGCACGGTGACGGCCAGCTCGATTGGCGTCGATTCGCAGAACCTGTCGCTGACCGCCGGTCTTGCGCTGACCACGGCCGCGGCAAGCGTCGGCACCGATGCCGGCACTGCTGGCGTCATCGACAAGAACGACGGCGGCACGGCGGATTCGATCACGCTCGACACCTTCGCCTTCTTGGATAACACCGGCGGCGCGACGGGTGCCGTCGCGCTTAGCCGCACTGCTGCGGGCGTGGTCAACAGCGTCGATGCGGGCCTGGTCGAAGGTGACGAGGTGCGCCTGCGCGTTGGCTCGGTCGAGGGTCGTTATACGATCAAGGCAGGCGATACTGCCGAATCCATCGTCGGTGGCGTGAAGAACGCGCTGATCGCGGGCGGCCTGAGCGAATCATCGTTCACGATGGACATCACCACGGCGGGTGAGCTGACCATCACCAACGAAACCAACGAGGATGCGAGCTTTGCCTTCTCGGCCACGCGTGGATCGGGCGGGTTGTCGCCGCTTTCGGCAATGGATGTGACAACGGCGACCGGCGCTCAGGACGCGCTGGCCGCAATCGAAGGCATGATCCAGTCATCGATCGACGCCTCGGCCGCCTTCGGTACGGTAGAAAGCCGTCTGGGCACGCAGAACGACTTCATCATGAAGCTGACCGACGCGCTGAAAACCGGCATCGGCTCGCTGGTCGATGCCGATATGGAAGAGGCCTCGGCCCGCTTGAACGCGCTGCAGACGCAGCAGCAACTGGGCATCCAGTCCCTGTCGATCGCGAACCAGTCGCCGCAAAGCATCCTGTCGCTGTTCCGCTAATCTTTCGCGGGCGGGGCCGACAAGCCCCGCCCGTTTTCCGTCTGATCAAGCGACATATGGGACCGCACACAGGGAAGGAATCCTCTCGTGACTGCTCTCGACATGGCCCGAACGGCCTATTCCGCGCCGGGAACCCCGGCCCGCAGCCTGCGCGGCATCGAATACGATGTGTTTGCCAGGGTCACGCACGGCCTGAAGGCCGGACTTACCGCCGGACGGGCAGAATTTCCAAAGCTTGCCGGAGCGTTGCATGAGAACAATCAGCTTTGGGCAGTTTTGGCCGCCGACGTGGCCGACAAGGACAACGGCCTGCCGGCACCTCTTCGCGCGCAGCTGTTCTATCTTTACGAATTCACGCTTCAGCACAGTCGCAAGGTCATCGCTGGCACGGCAAGCCCCGAAGTTCTGATCGACATAAACACGGCCGTCATGCGCGGCCTGCGCGGCGAAGGGGCGGCGCCATGACGGGACTTGTCCTGAAACTCGCGCCCAAGGAGCGTGTGCTGATCAATGGTGCGGTAATCGAGAACGGGGATCGCCGCTCTCGCCTCGCCATCATGACGCCGAATGCGCATATCCTGCGCCTGCGGGACGCGATCCACCCCGAAGAGGTGAATACGCCGGTGCGGCGGGTCTGTTATGTGGCACAACTGGTGCTGTCGGGCGACGTGCCGCCCGAGGATGCCCGCCCGCAGCTGTTGCGCGGGATTGAGCAGTTGAGCCAGGTCCTGACCGATACCGACAGCCGGTCGCTGCTGGCCGCATCGACTGCCGCCGTTTTGGAGCAACAGCACTATCAGGCGCTGAAGCTGCTGCGCAGCCTGCTGCCGCGCGAGTCACGCCTGTTCGGGACTGCGCCATGAGCTTTTCGCCGGTTGTCCCGTTTGGCGGCTATGCCGGCTGGGCCTTTCTGAAACGAACCATGGAAAGCCAGACCAGGGCGTTCGAGGCCTCATCCACCCTGAAGAACGAGGAGGCTTACTTTCGTGAGAAAATCGGCACGGTGAAAACGGCCGAGGATCTTGTATCCGACCGCCGCCTGCTGAAAGTGGCGCTTGGTGCGTTCGGGCTGGACGCCGATATCAACAACCGTTTCTTCATCCGAAAGGTGCTGGAAGAAGGGACGTTAGACACGAAAGCGCTGGCAAACCGGCTGTCGGACAAGGCGTATCGCGATCTTTCGTCGACCTTCGGCTTTGGCGATCTGGGCATCCCGGCGACGCAGGTCAGCACCTTTGCCGACAAGATCATCGCCCGCTACCAGGACCGGCAGTTCGAAATTGCGGTGGGCGAACGCAGCGACAGCCTGCGGATTGCCCTTTCGGCGGAACGGGAGGTGCCTGCGCTGGCAGCCAAGACCGGTTCCGACGATACCAGATGGTATACCATGATGGGCTCTGCGCCGATGCGGAAGCTGTTTCAGACCGCGTTCGGCCTGCCCTCCAGCTTTGCCGCGATCGACATCGACCAGCAGCTTGGCGTGTTCAAGGCCAAGGCAGAGCAGTTCTTTGGCAGCGACAGTTTTTCGCAGTTCGCAGAACCGGAAAAGCTGCAGACGCTGCTGCGGCGATACCTGGTCCTTTCCGATCAGGGGGTATCCGCCAGCAGCTACGGCCGCGCCGGGGCAGCGCTGCAACTGTTGCAGGCCGGAAATGGCGGCGTTTCGGGCATCCTTTCGCTGCTGGCTTGAAGCCTAACCGCCAAGACACTTGGCCAGCCGCCGAAAGCTGCCCTCGACCCCCTCATGCGCATCCTCGGCCATAAAGGCATCTAGCGCCGGCCAGACCTTGATGGCCCGATCGACAAGCGGATCGGATCCGGCAGAATACAATCCGGCCTGAATCATCAACTCTGCCCTGTCATAGGCGCCAAGAAGCCGTCGCGCCTCGGTGATTAATGCATTCTCTTCCTCCGTCGCGGCGCCGGGCAGGCTGCGCGAGACAGAGCGCAAAAGGTCGATGGCGGGATAGCGTCCGCGTTCGGCAATCTTGCGATCCATCACCACATGACCGTCCAACGTGCCGCGCAGGATATCCGCGACGGGTTCTTCCATGTCGGAACCGGGGACCAGCACGCTGAAGATGGCGGTAATCGCGCCGACGCCTTCCGGCCCCGGCCCGGCGCGCTCTGCCAGTGACATGATCATATGCGCGACCGAGGGCGGATAGCCGCGAAGCGAAGCTGTCTCACCCGCCGCAAGTGCGACTTCGCGATGGGCCTCGGCAAAACGGGTGACGCTGTCGGCCAGAAACAGCACATGCAGACCCTGATCGCGGAAATGCTCGGCCACCGCCATGGCGGCCCAGGCGCAACGGCGACGGATCAGCGGCGACTGGTCGGACGTGGCGGCCACGACCACCGAGCGCGCCAGACCCTGAGGTCCCAGAACGTGATCGGTGAAATCGCGCAACTCGCGCCCGCGCTCGCCAATCAGGGCGATCACCACGACATCGGCGGCGACACCGCGCGCGAATTTGGCGAGGAGTGAGGATTTGCCCACGCCGGAGCCCGCGAAAAGACCGATGCGCTGGCCCTGCACCAGAGGCAGAACGGTGTCGAAGGCGGCGACCCCGGTCGCAAGCCGCGCGCCCAGCCGACCCCGTTTGGCGGCATCGGGTGCTGCTGCGCGTAACATGCGCGGCAGGGGTCCCCGCATCAGGGGCCTGCCGTCCAGCGGCTTGCCGAATGGGTCGATGATCCGGCCAAGCCAGGGATCGTCCGGCGCAATGTCGACACGACCCAGCAGTTCGACGGCATCTCCCATGGCAAGCCCATCGACTGCACCATCTGCCAGGATCGTGATCCCGTCCCGCGCAATCCGCAGCACTTCTCCACCGACAACCGTTCCGGAGCCGCGAACAAGCACCCTGTCCCCAAGGGCGGCGACCGTTGATAAACCCGAGACAGACAGCGTGTCGCGCCCGATCGCCGAGATGCGGCCAACGCTGAAAACCGGTGTGACAGAGCCGATTTCAGCCCTGAGTGCGCTGAATACATCCATTGTCAGGATTCTCCCTATGTTCCGAAACCGTTTCTAAAGGAATCAGCCTTAAGCCTTGGTGAAACAGATCGAGGGAGAAGCCCCGATGTTCGCAAAGCTGGACGTCACCAGAATGGCTCAGGCACTCGCCTCCTACGCCGGAACACGGCAGGGGGCGATCGCCCGTAATATCGCGCAGGCCGATACGCCGGGCTATCGTGCGGTGGATATGCCCGATTTTGCCGAGACCTATCGGCAGGATGTGGGCATGCTCGCGACCCGCAGCGGCCATATGCAGACCGGGGGTTCGGCAGCGGACCCCGTGCCGCGGCGCGACCCTGGTGGGGCCGCACCCAACGGCAATACCGTCTCGCTGGAAGCCGAAATGGTGAAGGCGGCCGATGTGAAGTCGCAGCACGATATGGCACTGTCGATCTATCGCTCGGTCAGCGACATCCTGCGCGCCTCTCTGGGCCGGAGATAGACGATGGCCGACCTGATACGCACGCTGGCCCTTTCCGCGTCCGGGATGGAGGCGCAGGCGATGCGCCTGCGCAATGTCTCTGAAAATATCGCGAACGCCGATACGCCCGGCTACCGGCGCAAGACCGTCAGCTTTGAACAGGAAGCCTCGGGTCAGGTCGGAGCGGGTCCGGTCAGGCTCGACCGTTCGGATCTGACCGAGGTCTATGATCCCGGCCATCCGCTTGCCGATCAAAGCGGCCGCTACATGGGATCGAACGTCGATCTGGTGATCGAGATTGCCGACGCGCGCGAAGCGCAGCGCAGCTACGAGGCCAACCTGAAGATGTTCGATCAGGCCCGCCAGATGGCGCAGAGCCTGTTCGAGCTTTTGCGCAGATAACCCCGACAACAGGAGTCCAGAATGGATGTCAGATCCGCGCTTGCCGCGCAAAACTATGCCCAGGCCCGCCCGGCAACCCTGCCCGCGCCTCAGGACGGCGAAAGCAACTTTATCGGAGCGGTAAGCGATTTTGCCCAGAATCTGGCCAAGGCCGACCAGACCGCGCAGGCGGCAATGACCGGCACCGCCGACCCCTATGCGCTGGTTCAGGCATTGGGTGCGTCGTCGATGGCCGTCGAAACGGTGGTCACCGTGCGCGACAAGGTTGTCGAGGCTTATCAGGAAATCCTGCGGATGCCGGTCTGAGGCCCATGTCGGAACCGATGATCTTTGACGTCCTGCGCCAGGCGCTGTGGGTTGCCGTCGTCATATCGGCGCCCGTGCTGATCGTGGCCCTGGTCGCGGGCGTCGGGATCGGGCTTTTGCAGGCGCTTACCTCGGTTCAGGAGATGACGCTGACCTTCGTGCCCAAGGTGGGTGCGATGCTGGTCGTCTTCTGGGTCTCGATGAGTTTCATGACCACAACGCTGGTGCGCTTTTTCCAAAGCACGCTGGTGCCGATGATCGCGGGGAACTAGGCGATGGATGCTTCCGGCTATGTGACACTAACGCGCCAGTCCGGCCTGATGCGCGAGATGCAGGTGGTGGCGCAGAACATCGCCAACGCCTCGACCTCCGGTTTCCGGCGCGAGGGCGTGGTCTTCTCCGAATTCGTGAAGAAACTGCCGGATGCGCCGTCGCTGTCGATGGCGAACGCATCGGCGCGGCACATCGACCTGAGCCAGGGCGGGCTGACCCAGACCGGCGGCACATTCGACTTCGCCATTCAGGGCGAGGGCTTCTTTCTTGTGGAGACGCCGCAGGGACAGCGCCTGACCCGCGCAGGCAGCTTTACGCCGGGGGCCGGGGGGGAATTGCAGACACCCGACGGCTATCGCCTGCTGGATGAGGGCGGGACGCCAGTCTTCGTGCCGCCCGACGCACGCAAGGTCACGCTCGGGCGCGACGGAACGCTGACCGCGGATGGCGTGGCGCTGGCCAGGGTAGGGCTGTGGCAGCCGCGCGACCCTTTGCAGCTTGGGCATGAGGCCGGGGTGCTTTTCAACTCGGGCGGCGGTGTCGACCCGATGGAAGAGGGTCTGGTGCTGCAGGGTTTCGTCGAAGAGGCAAACGTCAATCCGGTGGCAGAGGTCAGCCGCATGATCGAGGTGCAGCGCGCCTATGAGATGGGGCAGAACCTGCTTGACCGCGAGGATGAACGTATCCGCGCCGTCATCCGCACGCTTGGCCGATAGGAGAATGTGATGAAAGCCCTGCAGATCGCCGCCAGCGGCATGAGCGCCCAGCAGATGCGCGTGGATGTCGTGTCGAACAACCTGGCCAACATGTCGACCACCGGCTACAACGCGCGCCGCGCCGAATTCGCCGACCTGCATTATCAGCAGGTTACGCGTCCGGGAACGGTCAGCGCGCAGGATGGCACCATCCTGCCGACTGGCGTCCAGATCGGTCTCGGCGTACGCCCGACGGCGGTATCGGTGATCGTGGAACAGGGCTCGCTGAGCCAGACCGGCGGCGACCTTGACCTCGCGATCGAGGGGCGCGGCTATCTGGAGGTGACGCTGCCCTCGGGCCTTGCCGCCTATACACGCGATGGTGCGCTGAAACGCACGGGCGACGGGCTGATCGTGACCTCGGACGGGTTCGAGGTGGCGCCGGGTCTGACCATCCCGGCGGATGCGCGCAGCGTCTCCATCAATGCCGCGGGCGAAGTCTATGCCTATTTCAACGATCAGGTCGCACCGCAGTTGCTGGGCCAGCTGACGCTGGCAGGTTTCACCAACGAAAAGGGGCTCGAGGCGATGGGATCGAACCTATATCTCGAGACTGAGGCATCCGGCGCACCGGTGGTTGGCACACCGGGCGAGGACGGACTTGGCACGCTGCGGCAGGGTTATCTTGAAGACAGCTCGGTAGATGCCGTGCGAGAGGTTACAGAACTTATCAAGGCCCAGCGCGGCTATGAGCTGAACGCCAAGGTCATAACCGCGGCGGATGAGATGCTGGCCGCCACGACGCAGGTGCGCTGATGCTGCGCCTGCTGCTGCTTTTGCTCCTGCCCGGCACCGCCATGGCCGACAGCCTTGTCGCCGCCCGCACGATCCGGGCGCAGGCCATTGTCGCGCCAGATGACGTCACGCAGGCAGCGACGGATTTTCCCGGCGCGCTGACCCGCGCCGAAGACGCACTTGGCCTGGAAGCGCGCGTGACAATCTATGCTGGACGCCCGGTTCGTGCCGGCGATCTTGGCCCGCCCGCCATCATCGAGCGCAACCAGATCGTCGCGATCAGCTTTCTCTCTGGTGGCCTTGCGATCCGGACCGAAGGTCGCGCCCTTGCCCGGGGCGGCGTAGGCGACGAGATCCGTGTGATGAACCTTGCCTCGCGCAGCACGGTCACGGGCACTGTCGCGCCGGATGGCCGCATCCTTGTGGGAGCATTGCAATGAACATGATGCGGATGGCGGGAACATTGCTATGCCTGATGCCTGCGGCTGCGTGCGGACGGTTGGCCGATGTCGGGCGCGCTCCGTCCTTTTCCGACATGGAAGGATCCTATGCGCAGAACGCGATGTATTCCAATCCGCTGCCGCTCAGTGCCGATCCCGCAGGAGCTTCGGACGCGGCCTCGCTATGGACAGCAGCTCCGTCGTCGCTGCTGGGGGACAGACGGGCCGAGCGCAGGGGGGACATTCTGACCGTGGTGATCGAGATCGATGAAAAGGCCGAGATTTCGAATTCGACGGGTCGCGAACGTGATGGCGAGGAGGAGATGGGCGTTGCCGATTTCTACGGCATTCCCCAAAGGATCAACCGCCGTATGCCCGAGGGGGCGAGCATGGACCCGGCTGTAAAGACCTCTTCCTCTTCGTCCTATGCGGGCAAGGGCACGGTCAAACGCAAGGAAAAGCTGACCCTTCGGATCGCCGCAACAGTGATTGACGAACTGCCGAACGGCGTCCTGAGGCTTGAAGGGCAGCAGGAGGTCCGGGTGAACTTCGAGCTGCGCGAATTGACTGTTACCGGATATGTCCGCTCCGCCGACATCTCGCGCCAAAACGAGATAACCTATGACAAGATCGCGGGCGCGCGCATCTCATACGGCGGGCGCGGCCAGATTTCCGACGTGCAGCAGCCGCGCTATGGCCAGCAGCTTACCGATATTCTTCTGCCGTTCTGAGGCCCCATGCTTCGCAAGATCCTTCCCCTGATGTTGATCCTGGCCGGCGGCGCTGGCGGTGTAGCCGCGGGCATGGTCCTGCGTCCGATGGAAACGCCGCCAGAAGCGGAACAGCAACCCGGCAATGAAACGTTGCCCGAAAAGGAAACGCAGCAGGGTGATGCCGCGCCCGGCGATGGCGAACCAAACCGTGAATATGTGAAGATGAACAACCAGTTCGTGGTGCCGGTCGTCACGCAGGGCCGGATCTCTTCGCTGGTTGTCCTGTCGCTGAGCCTTGAGGTCAAGCCGGGGCTGGCGGAGCGGGTCTATGAAATGGAACCCAAGCTGCGGGACGGGCTCTTGCAGGTCATGTTCGACCACGCCAACAGCGGCGGTTTCAACGGCGCCTTCACCGAGGGCGCCAACCTGGTGGCACTGCGTCAGGCATTGCGGGAAACGGCTGTCCGCATTTTTGGCGGCGATCTGACCGATGTCCTGATCGTGGATATCGTCCGTCAGGACAACTAGCGAAACCCTGTGCTTGCCACGGGTGGCCGGCGATCCGCATGCTGCGGCGGTTACCTGCCGCTAAGCCCCGCCGCGCAATTTCTTCAGCGCCTCCGCCCGGCCGAAAGCCACGCGGGCGGCATCGCGCGCCAGCAGCCATTCCGCTGTCTGTCGCGCCAAGGTCAGGTTGATCTCGGCCCGCCGCACCTCGGCCCATTGCTCATAACGAAGACGAGCCTGTTCGACCACAGCGAGGGGAAGATCGCTCTCGACCGGTTCCACGATCAGACTGGCAAGCCGCGTCTGGCTCTCGGCGCGCTTTCGCGCCGCTTGTTCCAGCCTGGACAGGCGCAGGTCAAGGATCATGGAGCTGATCCTGACAAGCGGATCGAGTGCTTTGGCTTTGCTCATCGCATCCCTTTCGCACGTTTGCGCATCGCTTCGGCAAACCGGATTGCGGCCGCCACAGCACGATAGTGTTCGGGTCTCACCTCTTGTCCGATGTCGATAGTGGCGAAAAGCGCCCTGGCCGTGGGCGGGTCGCCATGGATCGGCACACCGGCAGCAGCGGCCTTTTCCCGGATGCGGGCCGCAACGCCATCGACGCCTTTCGCAACGCAGACCGGTGCGCCGCCTTTGGACCGGTTCCATAGCAGGGCAACGGCATAGTGGGTCGGATTGACGATAACGACATCGGCGCGCGGCACATCCATCAGCATCCGGTTCATCGCGATCTCTTGTCCGCGCTGGCGGCGTTCCGACTTCATGTGCGGATCGCCCTCGGACTGGCGGGACTCGTCCAGAACTTCCTGGCGCGACATGCGGTTGCGGTGAAGAAACCGGTAACGTTGCCAAAGAAAATCGGCCGCCCCGACCACCAGCGTGATGAGAAGAACCAAAAAGAGGAATGTGAGAGCCTGATCGAGCAGGATCAGCGTGGCTGCTGCTGGTGCAAGTTCCGCGCTCTGCAGGATTTCACCCAGCCGCGACAGGAGAAACGCGCCCAGGAGCAGAGAGACGATCACCAGTTTCACGGTGCTTCTTGCGAAGCCGAACAGCCCCTCGAGCCCGAACTTCTGCTTGAATCCTGCAAGCAGAGACAGGCGTGAGAGGCGGAAATTCAGTTTCTCCGGCGTGAAGGTCAGGGATCCCTGCGCCACAAGTGCCACCAGGGCAGCGGCAGCGGGAAAGGCGAAAAAGGGCAACACGGCCAGCCCCACCGCCCCGAGCATTCCCCCGATCGGTGCAGACCCTGCCGCCGTTGCAAGCATTGAGAGCCGGTCCGATTGATCCAGCATGGTCGCGCCCAGCTGAGCCAAGCTGTCCATCGATGACGGGCCCTGGGTCACGCAGCCGAGAACGAAACCGGCATAGCTTGCCGCCGTAACCAGGTCTGCCGACCTTGGGACATCGCCCTTGTCGCGCGCGTCTTCGAGCCGCTTTTGTGACGGCTCATGCGACTTGTGAGCGGTGTCGCCCTCGTCACCGCCGCTCATGGAATGACAAATGGCGCGCTGAGAAAACCGTCCAGCGCCCGACGCCACACCGTAAGCGCCAAGGGTGCACCGATGATGAGAAGGGCCATCGAGCCAAGCGCAATCGCTGGAGTTCCAACGAAGGCAACCATCAGCTGTGGCATCGCGCGGTTGATGACCCCGAGCGCCAGATTGTAGATGAACGAGGCGATCAGGAACGGTGCGGCGAGAGAAAAGGCCAAAGCGAAACTCTGGCCCACGCCGGCGACGCCCCAGCGCGCAAGATCGGCTGGCAGCGGCAGGCGACCGGGTGGAAAGACCTCATAGCTGCCGATGAAATACTCGATCAGACGCAGATGAAGGCCGGTCGCCACGGCGAGAGCCAGCCCCGCCACGGTCAAAAGGTTGCCGATTGCGGGCAACGGATCTGCCCCCGCCCCGACGAAAAGCTGCGACAGCGAGGTTGCCTGAGCGATCATCATGCCTGCCGTCTGCAGTGCATGGATGAAAAAGCGAAGCGCCAGGCCCAACACCAGGCCCGCAACCGTCTCTGTCACCAGCGCCAGAGGCAACCCGGTTTGCGGCCCCGGCAGGTCGGCTGCGACAAGCGGCGCCACGATTGCGGTGAAGGCAAGCCCAAGGCACAGGCGGATGCGCTGAGGGACCACCTGCTCGCCAAAGGCGGGCAGCACGGCCATTGCTGCCCCTACCCGCAAGAACACGAAGAAGCCGATCCAGATCATGTCCTGACTGACACCCGCCAGTTCGGTCAGCGCCGTGATCAGGTCATTCAAGGCGCTACCAGCCCCACCATCGCAGGCCGTGCCTCAAGTCCGATCTCCTCATAGGAAAGCACGGGCGCGGCCAAACCCTTGGCATTCATCACCGTCCGTAGGAAACGGCGCCGCATGGTCGAGGTGACAAGCGCCGGCTGTACCCCCATGTCTGTCGCGCGCGACAGCTTTTCCGCCAGCGCGGAGGCGAGGCGATTGAACTGCTCGGGGGGCAGAGCGACGTCACGCAGGCCGCGTTCGCTTTCGGTCTGGTGGTTGGCGAAGGTCCGCTCCCATTCGGGGGCAAGCTGGATAAGGGGGATGGTGCCATCGGGTCGCTTCAGCTCGGCAACGATCTGGAAACCGAGCCGGTGTCGGACGTGTTCGCAAACAGCTTCGGGGGCGCCAAGATTGCGGGCCTCAGAAATGGCTTCAAGGATCAGTGGCAGGTTGCGGATCGAAACACGTTCTTCCAGCAGCAGGCGCAGGACGGCAAGCAACAGATCGACCGGAACCTTTTCCGGCACAAGCTCATCCAGCAGCCGACGGTTCGCAGCGGCGCGAGTGGTATCTGAAAGGTTGACGAATTCATCGAGCAGTCGCCGCAAGCCCCGCAACGTCAGAAGACGCGCAAGATTGGCCTTCAGCACCTCGAGCAGATGGGTCGCCAGCACCTCGGCAGGGCTGACGACGGTCAGGCCCGAGATGGCCGCATCCTCTTGCATGGCCGCCGGAATCCAGCGGGCGGGTGTGCCGTATACGGGTTCGCGCACCTCCTGCCCTTCGGGCGCGGCAACACCTTCGGAGAGAAGCGCCAGCACCCTGTCGGGAACGAGGATGTCACGCACCCGCTCTACCCCCTGCAGGCGGATGCGGTAGGTTCCGGGCGGCAGCAAAGCATCGTCGGTAAGCCTGATTTCAGGCAGGATCAGCCCAAAGGACGTGGCGACATGATTGCGCATGTTGGCGATTCGCGCATCCAGCCCTGTTGCCGGATCCAGCACCATCGAGACGAGCGACGGGGCAAACTCCACATGGATCTCATCGAAATCCAGCACGTCACCCAGGGGACGCGACTGGGGCGCTTCGGGCAGGATCGGAACTGGCTCTGCCTCTTGCCGGTCGCGGCGGAGCGCAAACCACGTCAGCCCGCCAAGGATGACAGCACCCAACATGAAAGGCACAAAGGGCATTCCCGGAACCAGCGCAAACAGCGCCATCAGCACGGCAACGGTTCCAAGCGCGCCCGGATAGCGGCCGAGCTGGCGAAAGAACGCGAGATCTGCGGTGCCTTTTGTCCCGCCTCTGGCAAGCAGCAGCGCCGTCGCAATCGAAATGATGACAGCCGGAATCTGGCTGACCAGCCCGTCTCCCACCGTCAGGATCGAATAGGTCTCGAAAGCGTCACCGACGGGCATTCCATGGACCACGATACCCATGATGAGACCCATGACGATATTGAGCGCGGTGATCAGCAGCCCGGCCACCGCATCGCCCTTGACGAATTTGGATGCCCCGTCGAGCGAGCCGAAAAAATTCGTCTCCGCCAGTTCCTGTTCGCGCCGGGCCTTCGCCTCGGCGTGGTCGATGGCCCCCGCCGACATGTCGCTGTCGATGGCAAGCTGACGTCCCGGCATACCGTCAAGCGCAAAACGTGCGCCAACCTCGGCCATCCGCCCCGCGCCCTTGGTGATGACCAAGAAGTTCACGATCATCAGCACGCAAAAGATCACCACGCCCAAAAGCAGGCTGCCGCCCATGATGAAATTGGCGAAGCCCTCGATGACTTTGCCGGCGGCATCGGTTCCGTTGTGGCCCTGACCGATGATCAGCTTGGTTGAGGAGATGTTCAGCGACAGCCGCAAAAGCAGGCTGGCCAGCAACACCGTCGGAAAAGCCGAAAAGTCAAGCGGACGCTCGATGAAAAGCGCGACCGTCAGCATCAGGATTGCCAGCGCGAAAGACAGCGCCAGACCGACGTCCAGCATCCAGGCTGGAACCGGCAGGACCATCATGGCGATGACCGCCATCAGCGCCAGGGCCAGAAGGATGGTCGGGTGGAAAATCTCTCGGCTGCCGAAAGCGGGGAGTTTCATGGGTTGCTTCCAATCAGGCTGATACCCCCAGACAGTTCAGGCACCAGCGACCCGAGCCCGCCGGGTGAACCGGCCTGCAACAAGGGAAAGCTGTTCTGACGTGCGACCACTTCTGTGCCGCCGATCCCGGGCCGCAATTCATCAAGCCTTGCGCGATACTGCTCGGCATATTCCGGGGTTCGGGAGTGATAGGCCGCCGATGCCTCGTTCCATGACCCGGTTTCCTCATAAAGGCGACGCAAGAATGTCGCCGCGTAAAGTGCGTTCTGTTCGGGGTTCATCATGGCGGCAATGCTGGAAAAGGCATCTCCGTGCCAGCGATGGTTCAGTTGAAAGCAACCGACATCAAAGTTCGTGACCCCGAGCGACTGGCGTTCCGCGATGGCAAGCTCGGCTTCTTCGGCCGTCGCGAACCAGAAACCCTGGCCGCCAAAATTTACGGTCCAGGGCCAGGGACGCTGTCGCCCCCTGTCTGCCCGACCGCTTTCCGCCAGTGCGATGGTCTGCAGAACTTCCAGTGGAACGTTCGCCTTTCGCGCTGCGGCAGAGGCGGCAAACTCGCATAGTGCGGCGTCGTCTCGCACGGTCGCGGAATGGATCGCTTTGGAAGAGCCGAGCATGAGGAGGGTCACGCAGATGGCCTGACGTGGTATCTTCGACATGGGTTTCACCCTGTTTTTCGGCGTTCTTGCCGCGTCGAACGCCACGTTCAGGGGAAATTCTTTCGATTCGGTTTCAGGGTGCCTGCCGGCTCTCCAATAATGCGGCTATTGCCGCGCGCGCCTTGGTGCTGTCTTCAATCAACGCACGCCCATCCGATAGTGGTGCTGCCTCGCTTGCGGATGGGAGCGGCGCTTCAGGTGAAAGCGCGCGCAACGCTGCGAGACGCCAGAGCGGCGCGCCTTCTGCTGCCGCCTTCCAGTCAAGAGCCTGCCAATGCGCCAGCGACGCGCCCTCGGCATCGCCAGCGCGGTCCAACGCGTCGGCGGCCGCAGATTCATCTCCCAGTTGGGCAAGAGCGCGGGCGCGAAGCTGATCAGCCTCGCCGCCTGTTTCGCCGGCCAGTGTGCGCAGGGCGGCCCTAGCGTCGCCGCGCAACAATTCGGCGCGGGAAAGCTGCACCATGTCGGCGGATTCCCCGGATTCAGGCAGCCAGCGCAATGCGTCGTCTGCGAAGCCGAGGCGCAACAACCGCTCGCCAATCAGGCTTCGTATTGCGGGATCGACCACAGGGACTTGCTGGCTATCTGGGATGATCGCCTGCGCAAGAATGGCCGAGTCAGAGCCGCTTTTCGCCAGTAGGCGCCACAGGTCAGGCGCCGCCGGAGGAATGCGGCCAACCATCGAGAACGCAGTCGCAAAATCCCCTGCGGAGCCGCGGGCAAGTATCTCGGCGCGCAGCAAGTCCACCTCGACAGGAAGGCCGCGATTTTCTTGTGACAATGCTGCAATCGCGGTGATGGTTGCCTGATCCACGATCTGATCGAGGGCGATCCTTGTATCGACAAGGTCGACAAGCGCCCTCACAGCGGCAGGTCCGCGCTCTCTGGACACGCTTTCCAGCGTAACCGCCGCCTCCGGCAAGTTCCCACGAGCGGTCGCGAGTTGGGCGACCGTCAGTCGGGCGGGCGGGCCGGGATCGCCCGGTGCCCGCCAGATGGCATCATGGATGGACTGCGCCGTGGCCATATCGCCGATCGCAAGAAATCCCTCAGCAAGATCGGGGCCAAGATGGCGACGAAGGTGAACCGGCAAGGCCGAGAATGCAGCACTGACCGCAGCCTTGTTGGCCCGACGAAGCTCCGCCGGATCGGCAGAATTCAGGACTGCCCACAAGGCAGAAGGGCCATCACATGAGATTTGGTCGGCGAGAAAACCTGCGGAAGGCGCGCGCTCGGCGTCCACTATGTAAGATATCGTAGCCCACAACGGCGCCGACTGGTCCGATAGCGGAAAGCTGGTCAAAAGATTGCGCGCCTCGGCACCAAAGCCGAAGTAAAGCGACAGGCGGACAAGATTGGCAACGCGCTCGGGGTCGGGGCGGTCAAACTCTCCAACCAGCCGGTCGCGAGCCTGTGCCATCTGCTGATCGAAGGGGCGGGCGTCTGCCCAATTGCCGATATCGAGAGCCTCTGCCGGAAGGCAGGCCTCACCTGAACCGGTCAGGTCAGGACGCACGGAGTTTACCGGGCGGGCGGCGATGCCCGGGACGGCATCGATCGCAAGATGGGCGGCCGCACTGCCGCTATCCAAGGGCGCCCCGGTATTCGCAGCCGGTAAGCCGGAGGCATCGAGGTCAATGACCCCCGCCGTAGCTGCCTTGGCCATACCCTCCAGCAGTTCCGTTCGCATTGCGTCGAGCGGCATAGGGCTCTCAGGTTCATCCGGCAGGGGAAAGGGCAAGGCAAGACGGGGCGGTGGTTCCGGCTTGGCAAGCAGCATGCGGAGGTCGGCGGCACCCGAGGAATCTGCCGATGCCTCGTCCTGGCGCCTTGTCGGATTGGACGGGGGGCGGAAGAGTGCAAGCTGTGGTGCATCCTCAAGGGGCGATCGTCCCGGCGCACGCCGGGGCCGCAACGTCGGTGGGTTAGCCGCGACCAGTGCCGGCATCTCTGCGCCATCCAGTGCCGCTTCCGCGGCAGAACCTTTTTCTGAGGGGCCGTCACGCAGATCGATCACCAGAATGTCCGGCCGGTGCTCGAATACAGCGGCATGGCAGGCGCATCCCACTCCGATCTGTAGATTGCCGCTGATCGGATCGGCCCAGATCGAAGCGAGCCTTGTGCGCGGGATGACGCGGAATACGCTGGTCAGATCATACCGTGGTTTTGCGCCATTGACCTGGAGCTCATATCCATTGGCCGTGCGGCCCAGTTTCCACGAGGCAGCCTCGGGGAAGTCGAGCACCAGTCTGGTAAAGCCTGGATGCTCCCCTGCCTGGGCGCGAACCGTCTGCGCCGATGCGGCGCCGGGCATGGCCAGCGCCAGGGCGATCAGCGCGGCTTTCATGCAGCTTCCTTCTTCAGCGTGCGAAGCGCCTCTTCAAGGTCGGAAAAGCTCGGCCTCAAGCTGCTGGGCGTGTTCTGGCGGCCGACCTCTATGCAGATATTGGCGGCATGGTTGTGCAGGTTGGCGATCAGAACCTCTCGGATCAGACGATAGAAATGCGCGTCCTCCTCCACCACTGTCTTTACCCGCGCGGCAAAGGGACCGGCGAAGCCATAGGCCAGAAACACGCCAAGGAAGGTTCCGACCAAGGCGCCGCCGATCATCTTGCCAAGGATTTCGGGGGGTTGGTCGATCGAACCCATGGTCTTGATCACGCCCAGCACGGCCGCGACGATGCCAAGCGCGGGCAGCGCATCGGCCACTGTCTGCAAGGCATGGCTGGAATGCAGCGCGTGTTGCATCTGCGCTTCCATCCGCTTGTCCAGAACCTCTTCGACCTGATGGGGGTCATCATAGTTCATCGAAGCCGCCCGCAGGGTATCGCAGATGAGATCAACAGCCAGATGATCGGCCTGGATCCGCGGATAGCGCGCAAAGATCGAGGAATCGGCAGGGGCTTCGATATGTTCCTCCAGCGCCACGGGGTTTGAACGAGCGATGCGGATCATTTCGAACATCAGGCAAAGAAGATCCCGGTAGTCGGGCGAATGCCACTTCGGCCCCTTGAATACCTTGCCGATATCGCGCCCGGTCTGCCGGATCGAGGCCATGTCGTTGGACAAAAGAAACGCCCCGACCGATGCGCCGCCGATCATGATCATCTCATATGGCAGGGCCTCCAGAATCACCTCGAGCTTGCCACCGGCCAGCACATAACCCCCGAAGACCATAATGAAGACCACACCGATTCCAACGAGGCCGATCATCCGTCTCTCCTGCTCTGTTCCCGGCGGACGCTCTCAGACGCGGGTTAAGAAACCACCTAGTTTTGGGGTGCCCCGGCGTTTCGGCTGGCCAGCAATATGCTGACGGCATAAGCCTTTTCCGCCGATAGCCCGCCCAGTATTCCTGCGGCCGTCGCGGGCTTCATCCGGCCCAGAAAGCCTGCCGCAAACTCGGGCTGCATTGCTTCGAACAGGGGTGCCGCATCTTTAGGGCGCATGGTCTCATAGACCGAGGTCAGCCGGGCAAGGTCGGCCTCTGCCGCGCCGTCGGCCATCGCGATGGTCTTGGCCAGCTTTTCCTCCGCATCCGTTAGCGCCGCCAGCCGCTTGTCTATTGCCTGGTTGGCCAGCGCGAGAGCGGCCTGACGGTCGGCCGCCGCTGCCTCCTGTGCCAGAACCCGCGCCTCTCGCTTTGAAAGCGCCTCTGCCAGGGCAACGGGCGGTTGGGGGCAGACCATCGGCTCTGACGACAGTGCTGGCGCATTCGCCACCGCCTGCCCGACGCCAAGCCCAAGCCTGATCGCACCCGAGGCCGCAAGAATCACCGCAAGCGTCACCAGCAAACCGCGCGCTGGCTGTCTGCGACCCCTCTTCATTCGGCCGCCTCCGCCTCTCTCGTCGCGCGGCGCCGGACGATTCGCATCCGCTGGTCCCGCTGGCTGTCATGATTTGGCTCGGGCAAGTCGTGCAGCGATGCCAGCAACAGCTCCAGTCGAAGCGCCGAAGCCTCGGCCCGCTCGGTCAGACCCTCCAGGGAGCTTGCCGCGCCGCTGGCGGAAGTCCGGGCTTTTTCAAGTGCCCGCGTCATGTCGTCAACCTGCGCGGAAAGTACGGCGATCGCGCCACCCATTCCGCTTTCCAGCGTCGAGAATTTCTTCAGCCGGATCGACAGGACGCAGCAGTAGGCAGCCACGCCAAAGGTTCCGACGCCCAAAAGGATGTTAGCCACAAGGTCCATTCCCACGCCCTTTCAGTTCAGCACGAATTCCGAGATCAGCAGGTCCTGCACACGGCCCTCGCCAGTCACGATCTGGATACGACGCAGCATTTGTGCGCGGAGCCGGACCAGTGCGGTCGGATCCTCAAGCTCCGCCACCTCAACGGCGCGCAGATAGCCATTCAGCACGTCCAGAATCCGCGGCATGAGCATGCGAACCTCTTCCGCATGATCTTTCGGCACCTCTAGCTGCGAGGCGAAGCGCAAATAGCGGTCGCCATCCGCCCCCTTCACCATCAGGATGAGCGGATCGACAGCAACAAAGGCGATATCGGGCAGCGCCTCTGCCTTCGCCCCTTCCGTCTTGGCGGAGCCGAGGAACAGCCCAGAGTAGGTCGCATAAAAACCGCCGGCGCCCGCGGCCGCAGTCATTCCAAGACCCAACAGAAGCGGAAGCCATGAACGCCGCGGTGATGCTGGACTTGAAGAGTGCGAGATATCGGCCATCGGTCGTCTCCTTCTGTAGACAAGGATCGCTATAGGCCGAAGGTCACTAACCGATTGTTAAGTCACATCCGACAAAGCTGCCACCAACGGGCAGAAGCCCAATGGTTGGAGAAAGACTTGCAGAATCTCTTGTCGCTCTGGTCCGGATTTGACCTTCGCCGTCGGATCATCCTGGTCGTCGCCACCATCGCGATGTTTGCGGCCGTCCTCGCCCTTTCCCGTTTCGTGACGACGCCCCGGATGGAGCTTCTTTATGCCGGACTAGATCAGGCCTCAGCCGGTGAGGTGATTGCAGCACTGGAGCAACGCGGAGCGACCTATGAGGTGAGAGGCGGCTCCATCTATACCGAGGCGGCAGGTCGGGACGAACTTCGCCTTACGCTTGCGGCCGAAGGTCTTCCGACAGCAGGAGCTGCCGGTTATGAGCTGCTCGATTCGCTGTCCGGCTTTGGCACGACGTCCCAGATGTTCGATGCCGCTTATTGGCGTGCGAAAGAAGGAGAGCTTGCCCGGACCATCCTTGCGATGCCGCAGATAAAATCCGCGCGGGTTCATATTTCCCGTTCCGATCCCCAGCCCTTTCGCAAACCGGATCCGCAAACCGCCAGCATCACGGTGACCAGCACCAGCGGAAGCCTTCCCGTTGAGCGGGCGCGTGCGTTGAAGCATCTGGTAGCCTCGGCTGTAGCGGGGATGACCCCGGAAGATGTCGCGGTGATCGACAGCAGCGGAGGGCTGATCGAAGAGGCGCCTCCCGATAGTCCCGGCACGATCGGCGGGGCAAAGGCGATCGAGCTTAAACGCAACGTCGAGCGGCTGCTCGAGGCGCGGGTGGGGCCGGGGAATGCCGTGGTCGAAGTCTCGGTCGATGTCGAGACCGAGCGTGAATCGATCACCGAGCGGCGGTTCGACCCGGACAGTCGCGTCGCCATCTCGACAGACACCGAGGAGAAATCTGGAAATTCGACCGATCCGGGCGGGCAGGTCACGGTGGCGTCAAACCTGCCCGACGGAGATGTGAACGCCGACGAAGGCGCCAAGAGCAGCACATCGGAAAGCCGCGAGCGCGTGAATTTCGAGGTATCCGAGACTCAACGCGAGGTGTTGCGCACGCCGGGGGCGATCCGCAGGCTTAGTGTCGCGGTGCTCGTCAATGCCGTCTCGGCACCGGCTGCCGATGGTGCGCTTGCGGCCACGCCACGCCCGCAGGAAGAGCTTGACATGCTGCGGGATCTTGTCGCCTCTGCCGTAGGCTTCGATGAAAAGCGGGGCGATGCGATAACCCTGCGCTCGCTGGCCTTTGAAGCGCCTACGTCCCAGGGCACGTTGGCCGCAGCAGGCATGATGCAGGACCTTCCGCTTCTGTCGCTGATTCAGATCGCTGTGCTGGCGATTGTCGCGTTGGTGATCGCCTTATTTGTCCTGCGGCCCATGCTGCTGGGTCAGCGGCGGGCGATTGCCGACAACAACTCGTTTCTTAGCCTACCTTCTGGCGCTGGCGCGGCGGCGACCGGCGAGGCTACGCGCGTCTTGCATGGAGAGATCGACGACCGGGGTGATCTGCCCCCGCTAAGTGTGGTCTCGCGCGACGATCAAGCCATCGGCGAGATACCCGATCCCGTCACGCGCCTTCGCCGGCTGATAGAGCAACGACAAGCCGAATCGGTCGAAATCCTGCGCGGCTGGATGGAAGATCGTGAGGAAAAGGTCTGATGCCCCCCCTGAAACTTGAAACCTTTCAACTGACCGAGCCGGGCCATGCGAAATCACAATCCGAGACAGCCGATACGGACGAAGCAAGGCTTGCCTCCTATGAGCAAGGCTATGCTGCAGGTTGGGAGGATTGCGCGAGTTCCCAGGAAGAGGATCACCGCAAGCTGACGGCCGAGCTGGGCCGCAATCTGCAGGCGCTGTCCTTTACTTACCATGAGGCCCGCGCGCATATCCTGCGTTCCGTCGGCCCCCTGGTTCAGGAAATTACGCTGTCGCTTCTGCCTGTTGCGGCGAAGGCCGCGCTGGCTCCGAAGGTTCTGGAGTCGCTTCTGCCCCAGATCGAGGCAACGGTCGATGTGCCGGTGCTGCTTGTTGTCAACCCGGCCGCCGCAACAGCCGTCGCGGCACTAGTTCAAGACCAGTCGGGCCTGAACATCACGATCCGCGAAGAACCCTCGATTGGTGAAGGTCAGGTCTACCTCCGGTTTGGCGAAACCGAGACACGTCTGGACCTGGACCGCGCCAAAGAGGAAATCGCCGCGGCTGTCCGCAGCTTTTTCGAACTCAATGAAAAGGAACGCAAATATGGATGACTTAGCGGAGCCGACACCTTTCGCGCAGGTGCCGATCGAGATAACGATCTCGGTCGGCAAGGCGCGCCCGCAGATCCGCGACCTGCTCCGCTTGCAGAGGGATGCGGTGCTGCCACTCGATCGCCGTGTCGACGACCCGGTAGAACTATACGTCGGCGATCGACTAATTGCGCGAGGAGAGCTGCAAGAACTCGATGGCGACCAGACGGGCCAGCTTGCCGTGCGTCTGACCGAGGTCGCAAACCTGAGCGGCGGATTGTGATGCGCGCGATCACGCTGACGCTGATGCTGATCTTTACGGCATTGCCCGCAGGTGCGCAGGAGGTCACGCTCAACTTCGGCAATGACGGCGCGCTGGCGACACGCAGTATTCAGCTGATTGCGCTCATCACCTTGCTGAGCCTGGTGCCCGGACTGGCCGTGATGGTCACCTGCTTTCCGTTCATCGTGACGGTATTGTCGATTATGCGGCAAGCCATCGGACTGCAGCAGTCGCCACCGAACATGCTGATCGTCAGTCTTGCTTTGTTCCTGACTTGGTATGTGATGGATCCGGTCTTTACCGATGCATGGATCAATGGGCTGCAACCGCTTACCAACGGTCAGACCGATCTGCAGACGGCAATTCCCGCGATCCTGTCACCATTCCGCGCGTTCATGGCGGCCCGTCTTGACCCCGAGACATTCTCGACACTACAGGCGCTGCGCCCCGAGACTCCGGTATCTTCGATGGCGGATGCGCCGCTTTCGGTTCTTATGCCATCCTTCCTGCTGAGCGAAATTCAGCGGGCGTTTGAGATTGGTTTCCTGATTTACCTGCCATTCCTTATCATCGACCTCGTCGTGGCAGCCGTGCTGATGTCGATGGGCATGATGATGGTACCCCCGGCCATCGTCTCGATGCCCTTCAAACTGGCATTCTTCGTCGTTGCCGACGGGTGGAGCCTTGTCTCGGGCGCGCTGGTGCGGAGCTATCTATAGTTTTGACGCAATTATCTGCACTTAAGTGAATAAATGTTCTTATATGATTAGCGCTGCCGTGGCTTGGAATGCTGTCTTGCCTTCGAGGTAGGGGGGCGGTCGTTCTTCTGACTGCAACCTACATCGTTCCAGGGACTGGTTCTGGATTGCAGTATCTGCCCACCGGGATCCAGGCCTGAAATTGGCCGCGCCTGCGCAGCGGTGCGTTATCGCGGCGAAGCCGGAGTCGCGGCCCTTCGGCTCTTGGTTTTGGGGCTGTTCAATGCCACCTCCATGTCGCCAGACAATCAACGAGTGGCGTTAGCACGAAAACAAGCGCAACACTGAGTTTCGGTCTCCTCCGCTGCCCTAACGCAACCCGCTCAGGTACAATCGAGATGCTGGGGCTGTAGTGCGGCGGTATACGACTTCAGCGACCCGAAACTCACGCTCCTGATCCAGAAGATGCCGTCATTGGCGCAAAATCATACTCGCGTTGATGCCTTGTCCCACGGCCCTGCGCTGGATCTCACGGCCAGCAGCTGTGTCGTGGCATGTCGCATTTGTTGCAGAACGGGCGGAATGTAATGCCCAATAATCTACTATTGAACGACGAGTTCCGCGTGCAGAGCGCCAGCGGCGTTAATGCTTTTCAGGATGTCGATCATGTCATTCGGAGCCACTCCCAGCGCATTCAGACCCTCGACGACCTGGGACAGACTGGTGCCACCCGAAACCAGGGCCAGACCCGTTCCGGGGGCCTGGTCTATAGCAACGCCGGTTCGGGGGACCACCACGGTTTCGCCGGCGGCAAAAGGGTTCGGCTGTACAGCGAGCGGCGATTCCTCAACCCGCAGCGTGAGCCCGCCCTGAGCCACGGCAACTTCGCTTATACGCACATCGGCGCCCATGACGATGGTACCTGAACGCTGATCGACCACAACGCGGGCTGGCGTCTCCGGCTCCACCATCAAGTTTTCAATCCTCCCGATGATATGTGCGGGAGAGCGCTGTCCGGCAGAGGCGAGATCGAGCGCCACGGTGCCCGCATCGGTCATCTGTGCGATCCTCCGGCCGAAGTCGCGGTTGATCGCGCGTTCGATCCGCTCCGCCGTGGTGAAATCGGGCGCCCGCAAGGCAAGCCGCAGCGCTGTCAGCGTGGAGAAATCAAAGGCGATTTCCCGTTCTACCCTTGCCCCTCCCGGAATCGACCCCGAGGTTGGAACTCCTTGCACAACGCTCGCCGCTTCGCCCTCGGCCGAAATGCCGCCTGCGATGATCGCACCTTGCGCTACCGCATAGATCTGGCCGTCGGCGCCATTCAGCGGCGTCATGATCAAAGTACCCCCCCGCAAACTTTGGGCGTCACCAATGGCCGAAACCGTGGCGTCTATACGCCCACCTGCGCGAGCAAAGGGCGGCAGTGTCGCAGTTACGAACACGGCCGCAACGTTCTTGGGCCGAAACTGTTCACCCGCCACGTTCACACCCAGGCGTTCCAGCAGGTTTGCCATGATCTCTTCGGTGAAGGGAGTGTTGCGAAGCCCATCGCCGGTGCCGTTCAAACCCACGACAAGCCCGTAGCCGACCAGATCGTTGCCCCTGACCCCATCGAATTCAACAAGGTCCTTGATGCGAATCTCGACTGCACAAACTGCGGTAGCGCAGAACATCAATACGGCGGAAATAGCTGCGCGCCACATCAGAGATAGCTCGCGAGCGACAAGCGAGAGAGCCGGGCAGTGATGGCATACAGAGTGTCGAGTTGGGTTTCGGCATTGGTCAGCTCTGTCGCGGCCTCATAGGGGTCGATCGCGGCGATGCCGGTTCGCGCAATGCCGAGCGCGGTCACCTCGGCCGAATTTCGGGCGGAGGCCCCGGCTATGCGCGCCTCGGCGGTACCGATGCGCGCGGCGACGGTCGAGCGCGAGGTCGCGCCCTCGATAAGCACGGTTCCCGCGCGACCCGCCAGCACAGCCCTTTGGTCGAAGTCTGCCGCCAGGACACCGCGCGCAAGAAGGGCCGCCATGCCCAATCCTTTCAGCGTTTCCCGAATGGCTGGGTCATTGGCGGTCACATCGACCGTGACCGCCTCATCGGCCGCAATCGACATCGGCCCCAGCGCAGCGCCACCCAGATAGGCCTCCGCCACATATCCGATGGATGAAGCAAACCACGCATCCAGCGCGAATTCGACCTCACTCGCAGACAGTGAACCCGCGACTGCCACCATCATGGCATCGAGAATATTTTCTGCCGGGGCGAGCGCCGGCATTCGCGTTTCAACACCGGCGAACAGCGTTCTATCCCCCAAACGCCCATTAATAGCGGCAACAGCGGTGCGAAAACTGGTAAGTGCATCCGTCCCGGCGGCATCTATCGATACCGGATTTCCGGGTGAGGCGACCGTGACAAGCGATGCACCGAGTTGCGACGCCAGGCCGTCCATCGTGGCAAGCACCGTCTGCATGGCTGAGGTCGCCAGCGCCGCCTCGGTCGTTGCGGTCTTGTAGGCGCCAAGCCGTGCAATCGAGGCGTCGATCGTGGAAAGAGGTGTGAAGTCACCTTTCAATAGCTGGCCTATATCTCCACTTCGGCCTGTCGTGGCCTCAAACGAACGGCGGTCGAGTTCAACTTTCAGCCGCGTCGTCTGGTTCTGCATTGTGAAACTGCGGGCACGGTCGCCAATCGAGGACAATGTCATCACATCTCCAACAGCATCTGGATCATGTCATCGACTGCGCTGATAACTTTGGCGTTCGCCGCATATGCTTTTTCGATCAGCATCAGCTGCTGCATCTGCTGGTCGCTGTCCACGCCTTGGGAAAGTTCGTCGTTGCGCAGGGATTCAAACTTTGCCGCCGCATAGCTTTGCGTGGCCTGCGCCCCGACGCGGGCTGAGGAGACCTCGGACAAGAGATCGGAAACCAGCCCGGAAAAACTGCGAGACCCCGCTTCGAACCCGCCAGAAGGGGTTGGGCGTCTTTCCACTAACGCGGCTTCCATGGCATCGAACAATCCTGCATAGCCGGGCGTACCCTCCGTCAGTGCGCCGATGCCGTCGCGAAGGCGCCACAAGGCACCGCCTTGCGCAGGATCGGCAGCGGAATTGATGGACAGCCGACCAGCAAGACCGACCTCCATAGTCGCGTCGAAAGCCGCGCCAGCATCAGTGAAAAGGCCGGCCATTCCCGTCGAAAGAGTGGGATCGACCGTCGAATCCGCAAGGCGTTCAATCAGATCGCGCGCCACCGCATCGAGCTGTGCCTGGGTCGCTGGGGCTATCTCGTCCCGCAGATTGAAGCTGGTCGCCAGCGTTCCGCCATCCATTTTGCCAGTGCCGTCGCGAAAGGTGACAGGCTTTCCATTCATCGTCAGGCCCGACAACGCGCCGGAGTCGACCGTCATGTCTGCCGTCACCGTCCCGACCGGCACGAATCCGAGAACGGCTGGCTTGCCATCAAGCAGGACCGCACCGCCGGCGGTGACCAACGCGATCTGTCCGTTCTCTCGGGCGATTTCCTTGATTGGCACGATCCCGGCGATCCGGTCAATCAGTTGTTGCCGCTGATCCATCAGGGGTGAGGCATCCCGGTCGGCTGAGACCTGCTTCAGGATGCGGGCGTTCAGATCGGCGACCTTCGCCAAAGTCTCGTTCAGGTTCTTCACGTCTTCGGCGATGCGGTCGTCGGCAAGCGCGCGTTGCTCCTGGATCGTGGCAGAGGACCGGTTCAGTTGCGAAGCAAGCGCCTGCGCGGTTGTCAGCACATCGGAAAGCCTGGCCTCGCTATCGGGGCGGCTGGCCGCAGCGACAAGTGCGCTGTCAAAGGAACTGACCAGCTGACCCAGCGAGGAGGCCGTCTCGGGTGTGCCGATCACCCGTTCCATTTTTGTAAGATAGGCAACGCGCAGGCCTTCTGCGGCCGCATTCGCCTCTGCAATACGCCGGTCCGAAAGCAGCACCTGATCGGTGTGCCTTAGAACACCGTTGATCCTGACACCGCTGCCAGTGCCACCCAGGCTTCTTGCGCTGAGCGACAGCTCCCGCTGGCCATAGCCATCGGTCAGCGCATTCGCAATGTTGGTGGAGACGAGTTCGGCGGCGCGGGAATTGGCCTGCAACCCCGACAGCGCGCTGGACAATGTGACGGAAAGGCTCATCGCGGCTCCTCAGGGTGCTCAGCGTTTGATGTTCGAGGTTTCCTGCAGCATCTCATCCACGGTCTGGATGACCTTGGCGTTCGATGAATAGGCGCGCTGGGTCTGGATAAGCTGCGTCAGTTCCGCTGCGACGTCCGTCGCCGATTCCTCACGCGCAAAGCCCACGACCGAACCTGTGGGACCATCGCCCGCGTCCCACAGGAACATGGCGCCGCTGTCGGAGGAAATCTGATAGGTCTGGTTGCTCTGCGCTACCAGGCCGTTGACGTTCGGCACATCGACCAGCGGGATCTGGTAGATGCGCCGGGTGAATCCCTGGTCATAAATGGCGTAGACGTCACCCTTTTCATCGACCTGAACAGAGGTGACGCTGGCCACGGGCGATCCGTTCTTGCCAAGTGTGACGGGGGCGAAGGTGTCGGAAAGCTGGGTCATTCCATCCGTCGCACCCAGCTTGCCAAGCGAGAGGCTGACCGGCCCACCGGCAAGCGTCATCCCAACCTTTCCGGTCGCGGGATCATAAGCGCCGCCCGACACTGTCGTGACCGACAGCAGCGTGCCACCCGATCCCTGGGCATCGTCGAAGGTCAGGGTGTACTCTCCCACGATCGCCCCGCCCGAGGCCGAGTCGCGCAGGGTCAGGGTCCATTGGTTCGAAAGCCCGCTGGCAGGAATGGTGGGCGTGAAGGTGACGTCCAGCATTTCGGAGGTGCCGAGGTTGCCGAAATACTCGATCGCCAGCGTCTGATCCTCTCCTGCCGCCGTCGCGGCCGTCTCGGTCGCAGGCAAGTTGACCGACATCACCATTTCGGTGGTGGGATTGGCCGCGAACTGGTTAAGGTTGATGCGCACCGGTTGCAGCCCGGCCGCACTGACGCGGGAATATTGTGGAATCGTGCCGTCAGGGTTGGCAGGCCAGCCCATGAGAACCAGGCCCGTCTGCGTCACCAGATACCCATCCTCGTTCGCGCGGAAGGAACCCGTCGTCATCAGGCTTAGCGGATAGCTGCCTCCGCCTTGGCTCACGCTGTTCAGCGTTGTGACCGGCAACATTCCACGCCCGTCCACCGCCAGATCGGTCGCATTGGTCGTCGATACCAGCGGACCTTTCTGATCAATCAGCCGCATGGTCGAAGCCCGAACCCCGCCCGCCGAATACTTTGCGGAACTGCCGCCCTGAAGCACCATCGAGCTGAAGTCAGCCTCAACGCGCCGATAGCCATAGGTCGAGGAGTTGGCGATGTTGTCCGAGATCGTCGCCAGCTTGGTGGCATTGGCGTTAAGTCCCGCCACCCCGGCATTCAGTGAGGAAGAGATCGTCATACGAGCGCGCCTTTCTGCAGCAGTCCTTGCTGATCTGGCGCCGACACTGACGGCCGCGATTTAAGATCGGCCTAATGGCTAAAATTCTTCTCACTTAGCGGTCGCGGCGCAAAAGGATCACTTCGATCCTGTTATTGCGCACCGCCATGGGGTTGGGCGTTACGGGCTTGCGGTCGGCGAAACCGGCGACGCGCTGAACCCGGGCAGCAGGAAATCCGGTGGCCTCCAGCCGCTTGCGCATCGTTTGCGCCCGCTCGGCCGACAGATCCCAGACCGGATTTCGAATGAGGACAATGGGATAGTTTTTCACATGACCCTGCACCGCAACCTCATTGCTGGACAGGGCCATAACCTCGGTCAAAAGTGCGGCGATATCGCTTAGGATCGGCTCTGGTTCAGCGGTATCTGCCTTGAAAAGTGCCGCATCAGGCAGATCGAACAGTTCGATCACCAGCCCCTCATCCGTCACGCGGGTAACGACATGGCGGAGCGCACGCTGCATCGTCATGCTTTCGCCGCCACGCGCAATCAGCGCCTTTTCGACCTTCTTCAGCGCCTCGTCCGCGCCATCGCCACCCAGACCGTCCTGCTCGACAATGCGATTTATTCCGCGCGCCTGATTTTCATTGGTTGGGCGTGAGACCGATGCCCCTGTGCCGGATTGCGTGAACACATCCTCGGAAAAAATCGAGTCGCCGCCAAACGCGCCTTGCCCGCCACCCGAGATACGATTGATCGGGATCGTCGGATTGAAATAATCCGCCAGCCCCTTTCGCTGTTTCTCGGTTGTCGCGTTCAGCAGCCACATCAGCATGAAGAAGGCCATCATCGCGGTCACGAAGTCGGCATAAGCCACCTTCCAGGCACCGCCGTGGTGCCCGTCGCCCTGAACGACCTTCTTTCGCTTGATGATGACTGGCGCAGCATTGGATTGCACGGCCATCACATCACCCTTCACTCACCCGGGCACAGCAATACCGCCGGGGCATGAACGGGCGCTTAACTCATGGCTTTTTAGTTGATTTCAGCGGCCGGCATGCCGCGAAGGCGTGGCTGCACGTCCAGCCCTATGGCCGCGTAATCCGCCACGAATTGCACCGCAACGCGATGGGTCAGATCCGTCTCGATCCGCCGCAGGGCATCGGGTGAGGCTGCGCGGTTTGCGCCGGGGCGCGAATCCAGGAAATCCGCCAGCTCCTTGTTGGCGCGGCTTGGCACGGTGGACACGAACAGATCGTAACGCTGGAATTCCCGGTTCAGAATGATCAGCCTGTCGGAGACCCGCCTTTTCAGATGCCGCGCCGTGGCATGGTTCATGGCAGTTGCGACGGCACCGCTGAAGCGGCATTTGCCAAGACCCAGCCGTAGCAACTCGCCGGCCGGCAACGCGGCACCGGGACGCGGAAAGGCATCGTAAACAGAAATCGCCGGGTCCGCGACCGTCAGCCGCAAGGACCGATCGCGCCGAAATTCTTGCCTCAGATCGACCGCCGACTGGGCGTTCAGCGCCTGCAGGACGAGGCCTTCGGGACTGTTCAACGCAATATCCACGTCGCTTTCCGCCCGGCCCAAAATCTGGACCAGATGCGCAACTGCGGCGGGGCGATCATCGCGATCGTCCACCCGTATCGACATTTCAAGCAATGGGTCGGCAGCCACGCTGGCAACCGTAGAAAAGGTGGGATCGAGCCGGACCAGAAGCCCGAGAGCGGTCAGCAATGCTGACAGCCGTCGCGCCTCCGGACCAGGCACATCATCGGCCAGCACCGAGGGGAGCGATGCCAGCCGGTCGGCCGCCTGCTGCGACCCGATCCCGAGAACACTGGCTATGGACAGGATTGCCAGTGACGCGGCCGGGGAAGCCGCGAGGAGGTGGATGCGGAAAGCGCCCTCTGTCTGGATTGCTTGGGTCATCTGGGGGCTCCTCGTTCCGCGTCATTCAGCTTGTGCCATCACGTTGTGACAAGAGGCGTGACGGTGCCGTAACGTCATCGTCAAATGAACGTCATTCGGCCGAGACGGGCCGCGAGGTAACCTAAAATAGATTGACGGAAAGTTGCCTTTGGCGGACGCGATCGCCGACTTTAGCGCAATCGGCTGCCATCTGAGGCGAAATGGAACGCCCGGAGTTCGTCCAACGTAAGCTGAACCCGCTCTCCCACGTTATAGTCATGCTCGCCGAACAGGCGGACCGTCAACAACCCGTGTTCGCCCGCATTGGCATAAACCAGCGTTTCACCCCCCAGCTTTTCAACATGGCTGACGATGCCGGGTATCCGCCCCTCGTTGCGCGAAAGACCAAGGTGTTCCGGTCGGATACCAAGCGTCTCGGACCGGAAGCCCAATGCGCCCCCCTTCAGAAAATTCATCTGGGGCGATCCGATGAACCCGGCCACGAAGGTATTGGCGGGGTTTTTGTAAAGCTCCATCGGCGCTCCAACCTGCTCGACCTTGCCTGCACGCAGAACGACGATGCGGTCGGCAAGCGTCATCGCCTCCACCTGGTCGTGCGTGACATAGATCATCGTCGCACCCAGCTCTCGGTGCAGGCGCGCAATCTCGATCCGGGTCGCCACACGCAGGGCAGCGTCAAGGTTCGACAGCGGCTCATCGAACAGAAACAGCTTCGGCCGTCTCACAATGGCGCGCCCGATGGCCACACGCTGACGCTGACCGCCCGAAAGCTCGGCGGGACGGCGGTCGAGCAACGCCCCAAGTGACAGCATCGCTGCCGCCCGGTCGGTCGATGCTGCAATCTCGGCCCGTGAGCTGCCCGCCTGTTTCAAGGCAAGGCCCATGTTGTCACGAACCGTCAGGTGCGGGTAAAGCGCATAGCTCTGAAAAACCATCGCGATTTCGCGCCTGGCCGGCGCGACCTCATTCACTCGCTTGCCGTCAATCGCGACGGTGCCGGCGGTCGCATCCTCCAACCCGGCGATGATGCGCAGAAGCGTCGACTTCCCGCAGCCCGACGGACCGACAAAGACGCAGAACTCGCCCTCCCTGACCTCCAGATCGACACCTTTGATGACATCGACCGGCCCGAAGGATTTGGTGACAGCGGTAAGGTTAAGCGCGCCCATCCTGCTTCCCTATAGTTTCACGGGTTGCCCGGAACGCACGCTTTCATCCGCCGCAAGGCAGACGGCAAGCGAGCGAACGGCGTCCTGCATGTGGCGTGTCAGGTCGCGATCGCCATTGATGGCCTTGGCAACAAAGTCCGCCTCCCGGTCGCATAGCGCCTGATGGTTGGGTTCGTCGGCAGTCGAGACATCGGTATCGCCCGACCCGACCTTGTGGATGCGCAGAAGCGAAGTCTGGCTATGCGTGTCTATGTCATCCGATTTCGCACTGTCCGGCATGCGGATCGAAACGGCACCATTGGGGCTTACCACGTCCTTCACGAAGAACGCGGTTTCCGACATCATCGGTCCCCAGCCCGCCTCATACCAGCCGACCGAGCCATCCTCGAACAGCACCTGGAAATGGCCGTAGTTGTACATGTCGGCTGCAATCTCATTGGACAGCCGCACGCCCATGCCCCGCACCTCGACCGGCTTTGCATCCGTGATCTGGCACATCACATCGACATAGTGGACACCGCAATCGACTATGGGCGAGGTCGTCTGCATCAGCGCCTTGTGAACCTCCCATGTCGGGCCAGAGCTTTGCTGGTTCAGGTTCAGCCGGAAGACGTAAGGACCGCCCAATGCCCGCGCCTCGGCGATCAGGCGAATCCAGCTGGGATGGACCCGCAGGATATAGCCCACCACCAGCTTTCGCCCCGTCTCGACAGCTTTCGCCACCACACGCTCGGCATCCGCCACATTCGTTGCCAGCGGTTTCTCGACAAACACATGCGCCCCCGCCTCCATCGCCGCGATGGCGTATTCGGCATGGCTGTCGGAATAGGTGGCGATGCTGACCATATCGGGTTTCAGCCGTGCCAGGGCCTCACCAAAGTCCGGCGTGATCGCGTAGCCCTTCAACTCCTCCGGCAGGTCTTTCGGCGCGGAACGATTGACCAGCCCCACCACCTCGAACGCGGGGTTGTTGTGATAGGCCAGCGCATGACTGCGCCCCATGTTTCCAAGACCAGCAACAAGAACACGGATCATTTGACAGCTCCCGCAGTGATGCCGCGGATCAGCTGCCGCGAGAAGATAAGGTAAAGAACCAGGACCGGCAGGATGGCCAGCGACAGCGCCGCCAGCACGGCGTTCCAGTTGGTCACGAACTGGCCGATGAAAACCTGGCTGCCCAAGGTGATCGTCTTCGTCGCTTCGGCCGGCGCAAGGATCAGCGGGAACCACAGGTCGTTCCAGATCGGGATCAGCGTGAACACCGCCACTGTCGCCATTGCGGGTCGCACCAGCGGGAGGACCAGCCGGAAGAAGATCGTGTATTCGCTCAGCCCGTCGATCCGTCCGGCATTCTTCAGGTCATCCGAGACCTGTTTCATGAACTCCGACAGGATGAACACAGCCAGCGGCAACCCCTGCGCGGTATAGACAAGGATCAGCGCCATCAGCGTGTTGACGAGCCCCGAGGCCACCATCAACTGCAGGATCGCCACCGTGCCCAGCCGGATCGGGATCATGATCCCAAGGGCAAGGTAAAGCCCCATCAGCATATTGCCCCGGAACCGGTATTCAGACAACGCGAACGCCGCCATCGCGCCGAACAGCAGCACGAAGAACAGCGAGGCCACCGTGACGATCATCGAGTTCTGGAAATACAGCAGGAAGTCGCCCTGTTTCAGAACCGTCTGATAGCCGACCATGTCCAGCGTCTCGGCGGTCGGAATAGCCAGCGGATCGGCAAAGATCGCACGCCGCGACTTGAAGCTGTTTACGACGATCACAAAGACCGGGAACAGCGCGATCAGCGTATAGGCGATCAGCACCGCATGGGCGGCGATACTGCGCCCTATGTGACTGCGCGCGGCCATCAGAACTGATACCGGCGCAGGCGGGTCTGGATGCCGAACAGATACAGGCAAACCCCGATCAGGATGATGACGAACATCGCCGTCGCGATCGTCGCGCCCATATGCGGATCGCCCAACTGCAGCTGAAAGCCAAAGAAGGTGCGATAAAGGAATGTCCCCAGGATGTCGGTGGCAAAGTTCGGCCCGGCCAGCGCACCCTGACTGACGTAGATCAGGTCAAAGGCGTTGAAGTTGCCGACGAAGGTCAGGATCGAGATGATGCCGATGGACGGCAGGATCAGCGGAAGCTTGATCTTCCAGAACTGGCTCATGCCGGTGATGCCATCCATCTCTGCCGCCTCCAGTACCTCATCCGGGATCGACAGCAGCGCTGCATAGATCAGCATCATCGGAATGCCCACGAACTGCCAGACCGAGATCAGCGCCAGTGTGGTCAGCGCATATTCCTCTTTCCCAAGCCAGGGTGTGAACAGGGATTTCAGCCCGACCCAGTCCAGCATTCCCGGCGCGATGCCCCAGATCGGCGACAGGATCAACTTCCAGACAAAACCCACGATCACGAAGGACAGGATCGTGGGGATGAAGATCGCGGTGCGATAGAAAGAGGCTATGCGAAGCTTCGGGCTGGACAGCAGCGCCGCCAGCAGAATTCCCACCGGATTCTGCACCAGCATGTGGATCAGAAAGAACCAGGCGTTGTTGCCCAGCGCATTCCAGAAGGCGTTGGACCAAAGCGGATCGCCGAAAAGCCTGCGGAAGTTGTCAAGGCCCACAAAGACCCGCTCCCGTGCCTCCGTCACATTGAACAACGACAGGTTCAGCGTGCCGAACAGTGGCACGATCATGATGGCCGTATAGACCAGCACAGCCGGCGCCAGGAACACGGCGATATGCCAGCGGATCGGCTTGCGTTCAGCCAACGGCCCGTCCTTCTTCCGTTCTGAAATATCCTCGGGGGGTCCGGGGGGCAGACAGCCCCCCGGCGCTCGTCACAAGCGCAACGTCTTATTTCTGCTGCGGCGCGTACCAGCTCGCAAGACCCTGTTGCAGCCGTTCCGCCGCAGCTTCGGGCGTCTCGGTGCCCTTGATCACGTTGGCGCTGGCGTTCCAGGTCTCGTTTTCCAGGTTCGGCGTGCCGCGCGACAGGATCTGGTAGGTCGAGCGGATTGTCGGCTGGCACTTCTCACGCCAGCTGACGAATTCCTGCGCCAGCGGGTCCTTCATCTCGACTGCCGTCGAATTCAACGAGAAGAAGCCGGGGAGCGCGTTCGCATAAAGCGCCGCGAAGTCAGGCGAGCCGACCCATTCCAGGAATACCTTCGCCTGCTCGGCATTTGGCGAGGCAGCGTTCATGCCCAGCCCGATATCGGTGTGATCCGAGATATAGCAGCTATCGCCCGCGTTCACGACCGGAGGCGGGAAGGCCCCCATCTTGAACTGCGCCTGGGTGTTGAAGCCCGAGATTTCCCACGAACCTGCTGGATAGATCGCAGCGCGGCCCAGCGTGAACAGGTTCTGGCTGTCGGGATAGGTCTGCGCTTCGAACCCGTCACCAAGATAGTCCTTCCACCGGGCAAGCGTGCGATAGGGCGCGACCCACTGCTCGTCAGTCAGTTTCTGGCTGCCGTCGATCAGTGCCTTGCGCCCCTCTTCGCCCTTCCAGTAGTTCGGCCCGATGTTCTGATAACCCATCGTGGCCGCTTCCCACTGGTCGTTGGTGCCCATCGCCATTGGAATATAGGTGCCGTCAGCCTTGATCTTGTCCAGCGCGGCAAAGAATTCGGACTCGGTCGTCGGCACGGCGATGCCAAGCTGGTCGAAGGCGTCCTTGTTGTAGATGAAGCCATGGATCACCGAGGCCATAGGCACGCAGAAGGTCGCTGCACCGTCATCGGTCTGCCATGCCGACTTCGCCACCGGCGAGAAGTTGGCCATCGCGCCAAGCGAGGTCAGGTCGGCCAGCTTGCCCTTGTTGTAAAGTTCCAGCGAGGCATCGAAGGGACGGCAGGTGATCAGGTCACCCGCCGAACCCGCGTCCAGCTTGGAGTTCAGAACGGCATTATATTCCGCCGGCGCGGATGGAGAGAAAACGATCTTGATCCCGGGATTCTTGGCTTCAAAAGCCGGAATGATCGTGTCCTGCCAGATGGTAAGATCGTCGTTGCGCCAGCTTTCGATGGTCAGCGTGACATCCTCGGCCTGCGCGGCCCCCGCCAGCAAGGTGCTGGTCAGAAGGGCGATGCGGAGAGTTCTGGTATTCATGGTCGTCTCCCTGTTGGCGGGCTTTGCCCGGTGGTTTGTTGTCCGTCTATCCTTTGAGCGCGGCCAGCGCCGGCCCAAGATGTCCGTCATGGGCCTCAAGCGCGGCTCGGGCCTTTTCAGGTGTCGCGCCGGCGGCGATCAGGGTTGCGGGTTTGACGGAGCCATTTGCCATCCGCAGCGCATACTCTGCCTGGGCTGAGTCTGCCCCTGTTAGCGCCTGCACTATTCTGCGAGCGCGTCCGACCAGCTTGGCATTGTCGGCGATGACATTGACCATATAGCCGTCATGCACATGACCCAGCCGCACCCCGATCAGCACCGAGATCATATTCAGCGCGATCTTCTGCGCAGTTCCGGCCCCCAGCCGTGTCGACCCGGCAATCAGTTCCGGCCCCGTGTCCAGCAGCACCGGAATATCGGCCAGCGCCAGCAGCGCCGAGTCCCCCACATTGGCAATACCCACGATGGTCGCACCCCGCTCGCGTGCCTTGCGCGCGATATGCAGGGTGTAGGGCGTCGTGCCCGATGCAGAGACACAAAGCAGGACATCCCCCGGCATCGGATCCAGAAGGCTCACATCTGTTTCGGCAAGCTCGGGATCGTCCTCGACGGCGCCGGTCATGTGCAAAAGCGCCCTCGTTCCCCCCGCAAAAAGCATCGGCGTGCGATCGGGCGGAATGCCGAAGGTTCCGCAAAGCTCCAGACAATCCGACAGCGCCATCAACCCCGAACTGCCCGCGCCGACATAGACAAGCCTGCGCCCACGCTGAATAGCGGTCGCACCGGCCTCCGCCGCAGCGGCAAGAGAGGCAAAGGCGGGACGCACAACCTCAACCGCGACTGTCTGCGCCGCATGAAATCGCGCCATTATTTCGGCCGGGGCCTGGTCCTGCAGCCCCTCGGCAGCGGGGTGACGAGCTTCGGTACGCTTGGCAGCCATGATTCCCCCTTGTCCTCCGACAATGCCAAAACAATACCAATTGTAAAGAAGTTTGTTTTCTGACTGGAACGGCAGCGTAATTTCGGCCGTCTTCTGATTTTTCTTCCTATCTGGTATTGTTTTGGTATCTTGCGCCGCAGGGAGTCGCGATGAAGCTTTATCTGGGCATAGACGGGGGCGGGACGGGCTGCCGCGCGGCGGTCTGCGACGCATCTGGCAAGATCCTGGGCGAAGGCCGGGGGGGCCCGGCCAATATCACCACCGACAGCGCCGTGGCCCGTCAGAATATCCTCTCCGCCGCCCGTGCCGCCTTGCCGGATGGCGCGAGGTTCGAGGATATGGTCGTTGTCATGGGCTTGGCCGGTGCCAATGTCGCAGGCTCGGTCGCCAGGTTCAGCGCAGGCATGCCCTTTGCCCGGCTGCGCGTGGAAACCGACGCGGTTACCGCCGCCAAAGGCGCGCTGCGCGACGGCGACGGCATCGTCGCGGCAATCGGTACAGGCTCGGTTTTCGCTGTGCAGCGCGTCGGAGAGCTTCGCCAGATTGGCGGCTGGGGCCTCGTAATCGGTGACGAAGGTTCGGGGGGCTGGCTGGGCAAGCTTCTGCTTGCACGCACGTTGCGCGCGCTTGACGGCTATGTGCCGATGACACCGCTTGCGCAGACGATTTTAGATGAAATGGGTGGCGCGGATGGGATTGTCGCCTTTGCAAGGGATGCGCAGCCGGTCGATTTTGCGGCTCTGGCCCCGCGTATCGTCGGGTCCGAAGATCCCGCAGCACTGGCCATTCTGCGCGATGGCGAAGCAAAGGTCGCGGAAGCGGTCGAGCATCTTCAGCGCGAGGGAACGGTGCCCGTGATCTTCCTTGGCGGCCTGGGCGCCATATACGCCTCGCGCCTCGCTGGCCGATGGCCGATGGCTGAGGCGATCGGTTCCGGCCTTGACGGCGCGCTGTGGCTTGCCCGGCAGGAGGGATGATGGAGCAGCTTTTCTCACCAGAAGGCTTCGACGCACCAGGCACAGGGCCGCTTTACCTGCAACTGCAAAAGCGCATCGCCGAGGCCATTTCCAACGGCCAGCTAGCACCGGGCGATAGTCTTCCACCCGAGCGTGACATGGCTACCATGACGGGGCTAAGCCGTGTGACGATCCGCAAGGCGGTTCAGGCGCTGGTCGCATCGGGTCAGCTTTTGCAACGGCGTGGTTCCGGCACTTTCGTCGCCCCCAAGGTCGAAAGACTGGAGCAGGCGCTTTCGCTGCTGACCTCATTTACCGAGGATATGGCCAGACGCGGTCGCAGTGTCGAATCCGAGTGGATAGCGCGCGGCCTACATACTGCTGCCCCGGAAGAAGTCATGGCGCTCGGCCTTGGTGCAGGCGAGCGGGTCGCGCGGCTTGAGCGTGTGCGCCGGTCAGATGGCGTGCCGCTTGCCATTGAGCGTGCATCTTTGTCCGAACGCATCTTACCGGACCCTGGTCTTGTCGATGCCTCGCTCTATGCACTGCTGGAGACTTCCGGTTTTCGCCCCGTCCGCGCCGTGCAACGCATTTCAGCCGCCAATCTGGGGGCACGGGATGCAGAACTGCTTGGCGTGACTCCCGGTGTGGCAGGCTTGCGGATCGAACGGATCAGCTACCTGCCCTCGGGGCGGGTGGTCGAATTCACACGGTCGCTCTACCGGGGCGACGCCTATGATTTCGCGGTCGAGCTTACGCTCGCGCCGGATGCAGAAAGGATTTCAGCATGACTTCTTTCATGGCTGCCGAAGTAGCCGAGATTCCCGCCGCCGCGGCGCGCTTCCTTGACCTGTCGGCAAATGCCGTCCGACAGGCGGCGACCGCCCTTCGTAAGGATGATCCGGCCTTGTTCGTGACGGTTGCACGCGGCTCGTCGGACCATGCCGCGACCTATTTCAAATATGCGGCAGAGTTGCTGGCGGGCGTTCCGGTCGCCTCGGTCGGCCCATCGATCGCCTCAATCTACGGTCGACCGCTTCGGCTTGGGCGTGCCGCCTGTGTCGGTATTTCGCAATCGGGTCGCAGCCCGGATATCGTCGAGATGATGCGGGCCGCAGGTGCTGGCGGGGCACTGACAATCGCCATTACGAATTTCGCCGACGCCCCTATGGCGCAGGCTTCGGCGCATTGTCTGCCGCTTCAGGCGGGGCAGGAAAAAAGCGTGGCCGCCACCAAGACCTTCGTGACCTCGGTCCTAGCCGGAGTGGCTCTGCTTGCAGAATGGCAGGACGATAAAGAGTTGCGAGATGCCGTCGCCGGACTGCCGGAGGCTTTTGAGAAGGCGCTGGCGCTTGACTGGTCGGCGCTTGGCGGGCGTCTGGCGCGGGCGCAATCGCTTTACGTGCTGGGACGCGGCCCCGGTTTCGCGATCGCCAGCGAAGCGGCCCTGAAGTTCAAGGAAACCTGCGGCCTGCACGCAGAGGCATACTCCGCCGCCGAAGTTCTGCACGGCCCCTCCGCCATCGTGCAGGCCCGTTTTCCGGTGCTGGCACTCGGGGTCGAGGATGCGGCCCTGCCCCATGTTGTCGCGACGGCCGAGCGGCTGGCGGCGCAGGGCGCGGATGTATATCTGACCGGTGCCGAGGCGAAGGGTGTCGTGACGCTGCCCTCTGTGCCGGGTCTGCATCCGCTGGTCGCTCCGCTGGTGCTGGCCGTAAGCTTCTACGCATTTATCGAGAGCCTTGCCTGGCGGCGGGGTTTCGACCCTGACACACCGCCGCATCTGCGTAAGGTCACGGAGACGCTGTGATGCAGATCTTCACCGGCGCGGCGATATTCGATGGGGTCAGGCTGATCCACGATGCCGCGCTGATGGTCGAAGATGGCGTTGTCGCCGGAGTCACGGCCCAAGCAGAGGTGCCGGACGGCGAGCGCATTTCGCTTTCAGGCGGCATTCTTGCGCCGGGCATGATCGACCTGCAGGTGAACGGCGGCGGCGGGATCATGGTCGATGGGCAGGCCGACGTCTTGTCACTGGCCGCGATCTGCGCGGCCCACGCACATCTTGGCGCGACGGGCATCTTGCCCACGCTGATCACCGATACCCCAGCGGCGACCGAACGCGTCATAGCGGCCGGGATTGCTGCCGCCCGAGAGGCTGCGCCGGGCTTCCTCGGTTTGCATCTGGAAGGCCCACACCTCGACCCCCGCCGCAAGGGTGCGCATGATTCCGCGCTGATACGGCCAATGGAAGAGGCGGACCTGAACAGGCTCTGCGACGCCGCAAAAAGGCTGCCCTCGCTGATGATCACGGTTGCGCCTGAAGCGCTTACAATCGCGCAGATATCTGCGCTTCGCGATTCCGGGGCGGTCGTCAGCCTGGGGCACAGCGACTGCTCCACAAACAGCGCACGGGCGGCTATCGAGGCAGGTGCCACCTGCGTCACACACCTGTTCAATGCAATGAGCCAGCTGGGAAACCGTGAGCCCGGACTCGTCGGGACGGTTCTGGACACGAGCATTTCGGCCGGGTTGATCGCTGATGGCATCCATGTCGCGCCCGAGGCTATGCGCATCGCGCTCGCCGCACGGCGAGGGGGGATATTCCTTGTCTCAGATGCGATGAGCGTTGCGGGAACGGACATGACCGAGTTCCGCCTGGGTGGTCGGCGCATCCTGCGTCGGGATGGCAGGCTTACTCTGGAGGATGGGACGCTGGCCGGGGCAGACCTGAGTTTACCTCAGGCGGTGAGTGTTCTGGTGGGTATCGGCATACCCGCAGAACGGGCCCTGGCGATGGCGACATCGGTTCCTGCCGGGGTGATGGGGCTTGGCAACAAGGTGGGGCATCTGGGGCCGGGAAGGGTCGCGGACATGATCCATATTGATGCTGGATGGAGTATGGATTCGGTATGGCTGGCGGGTGAACGTGTCATCCCCGCCAGCCAGATTGTTTAGGTGTTCAGCCAGCGTCTCATCGCCGCCAGATCCTGCTGCGTGGCCGAGTGGCCCTCGCCGGGATAGAACAGCGTCTTGACCTCTGCGCCGGTCTTGCGCAGCACGTCGATGCTGTCCTCGACACGCCGGATCGGGATCATCGGATCGCGCTCGAAGACCGAGATCCAGACCTTCGATCCATCGCGCCGTCCGCTGTAGTCGAGCCGTTTTGGCGTATTGCCATAAAGCTCCGGCTGCGGGCCACCCGGCGCATCGTCGGTGCCGAGCAAGCCACCCGACAGCGAAAAGACGCCCGCCAACCCCTCACCCTCGCGGGCGAAGGTTTCCAGCGCCAGGCAAGCGCCCTGACTGAAGCCGCCTAGCCAGATCTTGTCTCTGGTCAGGCCTTCTTTCTCCAGCGCCTCGATGCCACTGCGCATCGTTGCGACGGCCGAATCGACATAGGGTCTGATCTGCGCCAGCGGCGCCAGAAAGCTTGTCGGCCACCAGCTGTTGCCGGGGGCCTCGGGCGCGAGTGCGACTACATCCGGCAATCCAGCCTGCTCGAACAGGCCGAGGATGTCTTCGGCCCGTCCATAGCGGCCATGCGCCAGCACGATCCCGGCTTTGGCCTTGCCGGGGGGAGGCCCGACCCGCCTCATGATGCCACCTTGAGCGGCGGCAGCACGCGGGTCAGCCGATCACGGATCGACTCGTATTGCGCGGGCAGCTTCAGCGCCTGTCCAAGGGTCTCGACCGGCTCATCCACGGCAAAGCCCGGCGGATCGGTCGCGATCTCGAACAGGACGCCGCCCGGTTCGCGGAAGTAGATCGCGTTGAAATACTGCCGGTCGATGACGGGCGTTGTGCGATGGCCGAAGCCGGCAAGCCGCTCTTGCCATTCGATTTGTTCCTCGTTGCTCCGCGCACGGAAGGCGACGTGATGAATAGTACCCGCGCCCGGCCGTCCGATGGCGGGGGCATCGGTGCGGATCAGGTCGATGATATTGCCCCGTTCGGTTCCCGGCGCGATCAGGCGCAGGCGTTCTGTGCCGCCGACCGTCTCGCTGCCCGCGTCCTTGTAGCCGAAGGCTTCGGTCAGAAGCCGGGCGGTTGGCGCAATATCGCGTTCCCACAGGGTCACCGAGTGAAACCCGTCAAGCACCTCATCCGAGGCACGATCGGTCTCGATCAGCTCAACGGGCGCGCCATCGCCGTCGCGCAGCGTGATATACTGCTGGCCGAAACGCTCTTCGATGCCCGTGAAGTCGACCGCCGCATCGCCCAACCGTTCCATCCAGCCGACGAACTGGCCCTTCGGCACAGCATAGGCATAGGCGCTGGCCATGCCCGGACCGGCGCGACCGGGACCGGCATCGCCGAAGGGAAAGAAGGTCAGGATCGTTCCGGGCGAACCCGTGCGGTCGCCGTAGTAGAGGTGATAGGTGTCGGGCGCGTCAAAGTTGACGGTCTTTTTCACCAGACGCTGTTTCAGCGTGCCCGTGTAGAAATCGACGTTCTTCTGCGCCGGACCGGATATGGCCGTGACGTGGTGAATGCCGGGAATGGCGGTGGTAGACATGGAAAGCCTCCGATACTGCCGCACAAAGGATGCGTTGTTGACGCAGGAGATGGTGGGCAACCGCGCCTTCGTCACTTCCGCGTTCCCGCACCGATTCTGTGCAGGATCGAGCGATTCCCGCCAGCCGGGTGTTACGTCGCAAATCTCTTTGAGCTTTTCCCCAGCCTTATCCGACGCGAAGCAAGAGCAAATGGCACTGTCATAAATCTGTTACCCCCCTGTCACATATGTGTTGCGGCCATGGCCTAGTGGGTGCGCAGGCCCCAGCGGCCTTAGACGTAAAACAGGAGATTCCCATGAAATCCGTGAAACTGGGGGCGTCCGTCCTCGCGATGGCTGCCGTCTCGGCGACCGCTGGCTTTGCGCGCGAGAACGTGCAGACGGCTGGCTCCTCGACCGTGCTGCCCTATGCGACAATCGTCGCCGAGGCCTTCGGCGAAAACTTCGATTTCAAGACACCCGTCGTTGAAGGCGGTGGTTCGGGTGCCGGCCGCAAGAAGTTCTGTGAAGGCGTGGGCGAAAATACCATCGACATCGCCAACTCTTCCAGCCGCATCACCCAATCCGATCTTGACCTTTGCGCCAAGAACGGCGTGACCGACATCATGGAAGTGCGCTTCGGCTACGACGGTATCGTGTTCGCTTCGGACATTGCGGGACCAGATTTCGCGTTTACTCCCGCCGACTGGTTCAACGCACTCTCTGCGCAGGTAGTCAAGGACGGCGCTCTCGTGGCCAACGCGAATGCCAATTGGTCGGACGTAAATGCGACGCTGCCCGCCCAGCCGATCATGGCCTTCATTCCGGGCACGAAGCACGGAACGCGCGAAGTATTCGACGTCAAGGTTATCGAGGAGGGCTGCAAGGAAACTGGTGCCTATGACCTGTTCCTTGCAGCCTCGGTCGGCGCCGATGACGATGCCAAAAAGAAGGACGCCGTGAAGGGCTGCCTGACGCTGCGCACAGATGGCAAGTCGGTCGACGTCGACGGCGACTATACCGAAACCCTGTCACGCATTGCAGCCAACAAGCAGGCAATCGGTGTGTTCGGCCTGTCGTTCTATCAGAACAACACCGACAAGCTGAAAGTCGCGACGATCAATGGCATCGTCCCGTCGGTCGAGACGGTGGCCAAGGGTGAATACCCGGTGTCACGCCCGCTTTACTTCTACGTCAAGAAGGCGCACCTGGGCGTGATACCCGGCCTGCAGGAATACATCGACTTCTTCGTGTCCGATGACATCGCCGGCCCGGACGGCCCTCTGGCCGCATATGGTCTGGTATCCGATCCGGAGCTTGCCGCTACACAAGCCGCTGTTGCAGCCGGCACTGTGATGGGCCCGCTGAACTGATCCAACACTCGGGTGGCGCGACAGCGCCACCCTTCTCTCATTAATGGATATGCCATGAGCGTTGGTCTTCTGTCGCTGATCATTCTAATCGCCGCCGTCATCGGATTTTTTGTGGGCCGCCAGCGCTCGCTCGGATCAGTTGGCAATGACTCTCGCAAGCTTCATTCCTTGCCGCAATATCATGGCCAGTCGGTGCTTCTGTTCACCGCTGTCCCCGCCTTCCTGATCATGATGCTGTGGCTGATCGTCCAGCCGATGGTCATCGACAGCCGTATCGTCTCGATGCTGCCCAGCGGCGATGTTGCGACCGATGCAGCCCGCACCCTGCAGATGGCGGATGTGCGCCGCGTGGCGGATGGCCTGGATACCGCAATTGCCCAGGGCAAACTGCAAGCTGCAGATCTGGAAGGTATGCGCGCCGATCTGACGGATGTGCGCGGACGCCTTGCCGAAGTTGGCGTCGCGCTGGGTTCCGACATCCAGCAACCCGTGTTCGAGGCCGCCAAAGCCTATCGCGGCATGAAACACACCTCGAGCCTGCTGATGAGCCTGGCGGTTCTGGCCGCCGCCGCTGCGGGTTTCGTATTTTCTTATCGTCGTATCTCGCCAAGCTTCCGCGCCCGTAACGTCTCGGAACAGTTCATGATCGGGCTGCTGTTCCTGGCATCGCTGGTCGCTGTTCTCACAACCGTTGGCATTGTGTTGTCGCTGGTGTTCGAGACATTCAACTTTTTCCGCCTCTATCCCGCGTTCGATTTCTTCTTTGGCACGGTCTGGAATCCACAGTTCCGCGGTGGATCGACGCTGGGCATCCTGCCGCTGCTCTGGGGCACGATGTATGTCTCTGCCATCGCACTGCTGGTCGCGGTTCCGATCGGGCTTCTTGCTGCGATTTACCTGTCGGAATACGCGTCGAAGCGTGTGCGCACCATCGTCAAGCCGCTGATCGAGATCTTGGCCGGCATTCCGACCATCGTCTATGGTCTGTTCGCGCTGATCACGGTGGGCCCGCTGCTGCGCGACTATTTCGCGCAACCGATGGGCCTGGGCGACAGCTCTTCCTCGGTGATGACTGCGGGGCTCGTCATGGGGATCATGGTAATCCCCTTCGTCTCCTCTTTGTCGGACGACATCATCAACGCCGTGCCGCAATCGATGCGCGATGGCTCGCTGGGCCTTGGCGCCACGCCGTCCGAGACGATCCGCAAGGTCGTGCTGCCTGCCGCCCTGCCGGGTGTCGTCGGAGCCATCCTGCTGGCCGCCAGCCGCGCCATCGGTGAAACGATGATTGTGGTTCTGGGGGCCGGTGCTGCCGCCAAGCTGAGCCTCAACCCCTTTGAGGCGATGACGACCATCACCGTGAAAATCGTGAGCCAGTTGACCGGCGATACCGAGTTCGCCTCGCCGGAAACGCTGGTGGCCTTTGCACTGGGCCTGTCGTTGTTCGTCATCACGCTGGGGCTGAACATCTTCGCCCTCTACATCGTCCGTAAGTATCGGGAGCAATATGAATGACTGACGCCACCATCAGCCCCGCAGGCCGTCCGCGTCAGGGTTCGCTCCTTACCCAGGATGCCCTGACCAAACGGCGCAATGCGGCGGAAACCCGGTTTCGCTGGTATGGCATCGCGGCCATCGTGATCTCGATGCTGGCCCTTCTGGCGCTGCTGATCTCAATCTTCAGCGTTGGCGCGCCAGCCTTCCGCCAGACCTTCATCACGATGCCGGTCATGCTGCCTGCCGACAAGCTGGACAAGTCGGGCACACGCGACCTGGCGGTGATGAGCAAGGTCACGACGGTTGGCTATGCTTCCGTCCTGACCGATGCGCTGAACGAAGCCATTGCCAAGAACAACATCGACATCACCGGAATGACGCCCAAGCAGATTTCGGGCATGCTGTCGCAGGAAGCGGCGGCGCAACTGCGCAACTACGTTCTGGCAAACCCCGAGGTCGTCGGCACGACGATCGACTTCGAAGCGCTCGCGAACGGCCGGATCGACGGCTACTTCAAGGGCCGGGTGACGATGGAATCGGCTGCGCTGGACTCCAACACCTCGCCCGAGCAGCTAAAGCTGGCTGATGAACTGCGCGACGCAGGGATTCTGGCCAAGCGGTTCAACTGGGGCTTCATCACCTCTCCCGATGCCTCTGACCAGCGGCCCGAAGCGGCCGGCCTGGGCGTGGCGATCATCGGGTCTTTCTACATGATGCTGGTGGTGCTGTGCCTGTCGCTGCCGATCGGCGTCGCCGCATCTATCTATCTGGAAGAATTTGCCAAGAAGAACTTCTGGACCGATCTGATCGAGGTGAACATCGCAAACCTCGCCGCTGTGCCTTCGATCGTCTTCGGTATCCTTGGCCTGGCCGTGTTCATCAACTTTGCCGGGCTGCCGCAATCGGCACCGATTGTCGGCGGGCTTGTGCTGACGCTGATGACCCTGCCGCGGATCATCATCCCGGCGCGGGCGGCTCTTAAATCGGTTCCGCCCTCGATCCGCGATGCGGCTCTGGGTGTGGGCGCATCCAAGCTTCAGTCGGTATTCCACCACGTGTTGCCGCTGGCCGCACCGGGCATCCTTACGGGGATGATCATCGGCCTGGCGCAGGCGCTGGGGGAAACCGCGCCGCTGCTGCTGATCGGTATGGTCGCCTTCGTTCGCGACTACCCCTCGGCCTTGCCCTCCGGGCTTTTCGACCCTGCCTCGGCGCTGCCGGTTCAGGTCTTCAGCTGGACAACCCGTGGCGACCCGGGCTTTGTCGAACGCGCCTCGGGTGCGATCATCGTCCTGCTGCTATTCCTTGTGATCATGAACACGGCCGCGATCATTCTGCGCCGCCGGTTCGAACGCCGCTGGTAAGGAGCCCCTTCCATGAATGATATGCGAATTGCGGAGAGAGAAGTGGACACGAACGACACCAAGATCGCGGCCAAGAAGGTTCAGGTCTATTACGGCCCCAACCACGCGCTGAAGGATGTCGATGTGGACATCCTGGACAAGACCGTCACGGCCTTTATCGGGCCGTCGGGCTGCGGCAAATCGACCTTCCTGCGTTGTCTGAACCGCATGAACGACACGATCGACAACTGCCGGGTCGAGGGCCAGATCAGGCTGGACAACGAGGATATCTACGACGCCAAGGTGGATCCGGTGCAGTTGCGCGCGAAGGTCGGCATGGTGTTCCAGAAACCGAACCCCTTCCCGAAGTCGATCTATGACAACGTGGCATACGGTCCCAAAATCCACGGCCTGACCCGCAGCAAGGCAGAGCTTGACGAAGTCGTCGAAACCTCGCTGCGCAAGGCCGCGCTTTGGAACGAGGCGAAGGATCGCCTGCAGTCTCCCGGCACCGGCCTGTCCGGCGGCCAGCAGCAGCGCCTCTGCATCGCCCGTGCCATCGCAACCTCGCCGGAAGTCCTGCTGATGGACGAACCCTGCTCGGCGCTTGATCCGATTGCGACGGCTCAGGTCGAAGAGCTGATCGACGAGCTGCGCAGCCAGTTCTCGGTTGTCATCGTCACGCACTCGATGCAGCAAGCTGCCCGCGTCAGCCAGCGCACGGCCTTCTTCCACCTTGGCCATCTGGTGGAATACGGCGAAACGGGTCAGATCTTCACCAATCCGCAAGACCCGCGGACGGAATCCTACATCACCGGCCGGATCGGCTGAGGGAGTTATCGATGCAGAACGAACCTCACATTGCCTCGGTCTTCGACCGGGACCTGGAAGCGATTCAGGCGATGATCATGAAGATGGGTGGCCTTGTCGAGGCTGCCGTCCTTGACAGCGCCCAGGCGCTTGAGACCCGCGACGAGGAACTGGCCGAACGTGTCCGCACCGCCGACAAGGCCGTGGATGCGCTGGAAGACCAGATCAACCAGGAGGCAGCTCGGCTGATCGCCCTGCGCGCGCCGACCGCAGGCGATCTGCGCACGGTGCTGAGCGTGATGAAGATTGCCGCCGCGCTGGAACGTTGCGGCGACTATGCCAAGAACCTGGCTAAGCGGTCTTCGGTTCTGGTGCAGATGGCGCCCATCGGCGACACTGCGGGCGGTATCCGCCGCATGGCGAAGGCCGTGGAACAACTTCTGAAGGACTCTTTGGACGCCTATATCCAGCGCGACGCCGAACTGGCCGAGGATGTGCGCCAGCGCGACAAGGAAGTGGACCAGATGTACAATGCGCTGTTCCGCGTGTTCCTGACGCATATGCTGGAAGATCCGCGCAACATAACCGCCTGCATGCACCTGCATTTCATCGCCAAGAACATCGAGCGCATGGGCGACCATGCGACGGGTATTGCCGAGCAGGTGATTTATCTGGTCAAGGGCGAGATGCCCGAAGAGGCGCGTCCGAAGGGTGATACCACCTCTTTCGCGATGCTTGACGGGACCGAGTGATGGCAGCAGCGGAACAACCGACCGTACTGGTTGTCGAAGACGAACCGGCGCAGCGCGAAGTCCTGTCCTACAACTTCGAGGCAGAAGGATTTCGTGTCGCGCAGGCTGGAAACGGTGAAGAGGCGCTGATCCTTGTGGATGAGGTCGCGCCCGATGTGATCGTTCTGGACTGGATGCTGCCCAGCGTATCGGGGATCGAGGTGTGCCGTCGGCTGAAGTCGCGCCCCGAGACCCGGGGTGTGCCGATCATAATGCTGTCGGCCCGTTCGGAAGAGGTCGACCGGGTGCGCGGGCTGGAAACCGGTGCGGATGACTATGTCATCAAGCCCTATTCACTGGTCGAGCTTATGGCCCGTGTGCGGACACAACTGCGCCGCACCCGGCCCTCGGTCGTGGGCCTGGTGCTGGCTTATGAGGACATCCGGCTTGACCCCGAAAGCCACAAGGTGTTCCGGGGCGAAAAGGTGCTGAAGCTTGGCCCGACCGAGTTCCGCCTGCTGTCCACCTTCATGGAAAAGCCGGGCCGGGTCTGGAGCCGGGAGCAACTGCTGGATCGGGTCTGGGGCCGCGATATCTATGTCGATACCCGCACGGTCGACGTCCACATCGGGAGGCTCCGCAAGGCGCTTTGCGCCTTTGGCGGCGGCGATCCGCTGCGCACCGTGCGCGGTGCGGGCTATGCGTTGGGCTAGTCCGCGTCGGGCACCGCTGACTTACAGGGTTACTTCCGACTGACCCTCGAAGCGCGCTATCAGCGCGTCGATCACCACGCGAACCTTCGCGGGCAGATGCGCGCCGGGCGGGCGCAGGATGTAGACGCTGTATTCGGGCTGCGGATAGTCGGCCAGCACCTGTTCAAGGGCACCGCTCGCAAGCTCTTCCTGGATCAGGAACCGGGGCACGTTGCAGATGCCAAGCCCCTCTTTGGCCCAACCCAGGACTGCCTCGCCATTTGCGGATCGCAGCCTCCCATAGGGATGCAACGAAATCCACTTGCGCCCCGCGCGCAGCCGCCATTCCGATGCGCTGCCACCAGTGTAAAGCAGGCATTCGTGGCTTAGCAGATCCGCCGGTTCCTGCGGCTTTCCCGCCCGTTCCAGATAGGCCGGGCTTGCGGCGAGGATCGCACGGACCGGGGCGATGCGGCGGGCGATCAGACTTGTATCCCTCGGATCGCCGATACGAACGGCGATGTCGTAGCCCTCGCTGACCAGATCGACGACGCGGTCGCTGAAATCCGCGTCGATCTCCAGCCGTGGGTAGCGACAGGCCATATGGGTCAGCACCGGCGCGACATGGCGCAGCCCAAACGACTGCGGCGCAGTGATGCGCAGCCGGCCGGTCATGTCGCCCGCCTTGCCCGCCACCACTTCCCGCGCCTCGGACACCTCCGCCAGAATGCGCTCACATCGGCTGAACCATTCGATACCGGCATCGGTGGGCGTCACGCCACGACGCGACCTGGTCAGCAGTCGAACACCAAGATCCTCTTCCATGGCGGTGATGCGGCGGCTGAGAATCGACTTGGAAATCCCCAGCCGATGCGCCGCGCGCCCTATCCCGCCAAGGCCGATAACCTCCACAAAACTACGCATGTCATCAAGGCTGGTCATGCCGGTGTTCCTTTGGATACAACATAGCGTCACATTTTATGGCTCTATCGAAGCGCCGTCAGCAACGCAATCTAGGCCGGGCAACCATTCCCGGAGCATTTGCCGTGACCAACATCCTCATCCTTCGCAGCAGCGTCCTTGGCGAAGCTTCTGCCTCGAACCACGTGATCGACGAAACCCTGGCCGATCTTGAACATGCTGGCGAAGCGGTTCAGATCGTTGAACGCGACCTCGCCGCCAAGCCTCTTCCCCATTTCGACGCCGATGCCTTCAGGGCCCTGCGTGCGGGTGTCGAACTGACCGCGGAACAGCAAAAAGCGCGCGCGCTTTCCGATACGCTGATCGCTGAGATCAAGGCAGCCGACATCATCCTGATCGGTGCGCCCATGTATAACTTCGGCATCGCGTCGCAGCTGAAAAGCTGGTTCGACTTCGCCCTGCGCCCCGGCGTGACCTTCCGCTACACCGAGGCCGGGCCCGAAGGGCTGGTGAACGGCAAGCGCGCGATCGTCGTGGTGACGCGCGGAGGACTTTACAGCGAAGGCCCGGCTGCGGTGATGGATTCGCAAGAGCCGCACCTGCGCACGATGCTGGGTTTCATGGGCATCAGCGAGGTGAGCTTTGTGCGCGCCGAAAAGCTGGGCTTCGGTCCGGAGGCCCGCGAAGCTGCGCTGGCAGGCGCCAGGGGCGAGTTGACTGCGCATGTGCGCCCCGTTCTGGCCAAGGCCGCCTGATATCAGACTTAGCTTTTGCATGAAGCCCGGCGGCCTTTGGGCTGCGGGGCTTCTGTCATTTTTGGGCTCGCGTGCGAGCCGGGCAGATTTCCGCGATTCAGCCCGACAACTAGGCAGTTCGTGGCCACAGCCAGCCATATTTTCACTATAGTAAATTTTTAATTGATGATTTTTAAAATTGGCGTTAGCGATTCTGCTACAGCAAAGAAATGTGGAAACAAGTTAAACAGCCCACAGCCCAGCTTCGATCACAACAGGGAATCACATGACCAGGAATTCTCTCCTCGGCGGCCTTGCCGCCGGTCTGATGCTTTCGACCTCTGTCTTGGCGCAGGAGGTGGACGTGCTGCACTACTGGACCAGCGGCAGCGAAGCCGCCGCACTCGCCAAAATCGCCGACGCCTTCAAGGTCAAGGGCGGCACTTGGGTGGACAGCGGCGTTGCCGGATTCGACGCCGAACGTTCGATTGCCATGACCCGCTTTGCTGGCGGCAACCCGCCCGAAGCGATGCTGACCGAGATTGGCGCCGAGACTGCCAGCATGGCCCGCGAAGGTCTGCTGCGGAACCTGACCGATCTGGCCGAGGCCGGTAAGTGGGAAGAGGTTCTGCCCGCCACTGTCGCCGACGCTCTGAAAGTCGATGGCAGCATCTATGCCGTGCCGATTGATCTTGGCGGGCGCAACTGGATGTATTCCTCGGCCAAGATATTCAATGATATCGGTGCCACCCCACCCACCACCTGGGATGAGTTCTTTGCCGTGGCCGACAAGGTCAAGGCTGCGGGATACATCCCGCTCGCCCTTGGTGGCGAAAGCTGGCAGGAGGCGATCCTGTTCTCTTCCGTCATGTCGGGCGTGGGTGGCAATGACTTCTTCAAGGCCGTCTATGAAAATGCCGACGCCGAGGCCGCTGGCGGCCCGACGATGGTCAAGGTGTTCGAGACCTTCCGCAAGCTGAACGACTATGTTGATCCGGGCAGTCCCGGCCGCGCCTGGAACGACACGACGAACCTTGTCGTGACCGATCAGGCCGCGATGATCGTCATGGGCGACTGGGCAAAGGGCGAGTTTCTGGGTGCAGGCAAAGTGGCTGGCGACAGCTTCCTTTGCGATCTGGCCCCCGGCACGACCAAATTCTATGACGTGATCGTCGACGCCTTCGTGTTCCCGGTGGTGGCCGAGGATCGCGCCGCTGGCCAGACGCTGCTGATCGACACGATGATGGACCCGACCGTGCAGGTTGAATTCAACCGGCTGAAAGGCTCTCTGCCACCGCGCAGCGACGCCGATGTCAGTGCCATGGACGCTTGCGCCGTGAAAGGTGCCGCTGCCATGGCCGACGCGGGAACCTATGTGCCGTCGATCTCCAAGCGTCCGTCGAACGACATCTCGGGTCAGCTTGAAGATGTGATCACCAGTTTCTGGAACGACCCGACGATGACGCCCGAGGCCGCTGCCGCTGCCTACTCCGACATCGTCGCTTCGGCCCAGTAACAGAAACGCCGCCCCTTCAACGGGGCGGCGTTTTTCATTGCCCGTGAAAGACCACCGATGAAAGCCTACGTCTACGGCCAGAAGACCGATATCCCCGACAGCTATTCCGAATTCGTGCGCCACGGCGAAACCGCCGTCGTCTCGATCGACATGCATCAGGGGCATCTGTCGGAGCACCCGATGTGCCCTTGCCCCGCGCCAAGGGCACGCGAGATCATCGGGCCGGTCGATGACTTTCACCGCGCCGCCCGCGCCATGGGCATTCCCATCATCCATGTCCGGTCGGTTTTGCGCCGTACGGGCGAGGATGATCTGGGTGGCCAACACCCGGCGGCCTGGCGCTCGCTGGTCGCGCTGCATGGCGGGCATATTCCGAACATCGCCGAACATGCGATGCAGGGCAGCCAGTGGACCGAATTTGCAACCGAGGTGCTGCCAGAGGATCTGATCGTCGAGACGAAGCGGCGGCTTTCGCCCTTCTATCCGACCGATCTTGATTTCCTGCTGCGTTCGATGGGCATTCGGCGGATCGTGTTCAACGGCGGCATGACGGATTGCTGCGTCCTGAACGCAACCTTCGACGCCTCGAACCTTGGCTATCGCATCTGCGTGGCGGCCGACCTCGTGCGCGGCTCGAACCCCGAGATGGAGGATGCGGCGCTGAAGATGGTGACGCTGCACACCGGCCTTGTGATGGACGGTGCCGATATTCTTGACCAATGGGCGGCGACCCGCATCGCCGCCGCTGCTGCCTGAAGGGGGACCGCTGTTGCGCCTGCCCAACCGCACCGCGCTAGGCATAACCGTAATGCCCGCCGTCATCATGGTGGCGTTGTGTTTCTACGGAACCCTGCTTTGGACGGTCTATATCTCTTTCACCGGATCGGCCCTGCTGCCGAAATACGATCTGGTCGGCTTTGCCCAGTATGAGCGCCTGTTCAACACGCCGCGCTGGTGGGTGGCGGTGCGCAATATGTTCATCCTGGGGTTCCTGGGGATCACGGTTGCGATGTGCTTCGGCACCTTCCTTGCCATCCTGGTCGACCAGAAGGTGCGGGCCGAGGGCGTGTTCCGAACCGCCTTCCTGTACCCGCAAGCCCTGTCCTTTATCGTGACCGGCCTTGCCTGGCAGTGGTTCCTGAACCCGCAGATGGGGTTCCAGAACTTCATGATCGGGCTGGGGTTCGAGAATTTCCGCTTTGACTGGATCGTCGACCGTGACCGGGCAATCTACACCATCGCCATCGCGCTGATCTGGCATTCCTCGGGTCTTGTCATGGCGATGATGCTGGCGGGGCTGCGATCGATCGACGGCGATGTGTGGAAGGCGATCCGCATCGAGGGCATTCCGACATGGCGGGCCTATATCTCGGTCATCCTGCCGATGCTGCGCCCGATGATCGTGACCAATGTCGTCATGATGGCGATTGCTGTGGTAAAGGCCTATGACCTCGTCATCGCCATGACCGGTGGCGGACCGGGCAATGCGACGGACGTGCCGGGCAAGTTCGTGATCGATTACTCTTTCGAGCGGGCGAACATCGGCCTCGCCTCAGCCGCAGCCACGGTGATGTTGCTGATCGTAGCTGTCCTGCTTGGGCCATATTTCTACGCCGAAACCCGCAGGTCACAGAAATGAGCGCAGCACCCGCTTATAAACGCGGCCTGAGCGTTGGTCGGATCGGGCTGTATGCGTTCCTGATCTCGACGGTCCTGTTCTTTTCGATCCCGCTTCTGATCGTGATTTCGACCTCGTTCAAGACGATGGACGAAATCCGCCAGGGGTCGATCTTTTCCCTGCCACAGGCGCTGAACTTTGCGCCCTGGGTCAAGGCATGGGCGCATGCCTGCACCGGGCTTGAGTGCGATGGCATCAGGGGCGGCTTCCTGAACTCGGTCAAGATCCTGATCCCCTCGATGATCCTGTCGATCGTGTTTGGCGCGATGAACGGCTATGCGCTGGCGCAGTGGAAATTCCGGGGCGCCGACGCGCTGATGGCGGCGATCATGATCGGGGCCTTCATCCCGTTTCAGGTGATCCTGTATCCGCTGGTCAAGATCCTGGCCTCGGTCGGGCTATACGGCAACTTGGCCGGCATCGTTCTGGTCCACGTCGTCTTTGGCCTGCCGCTGATGACGATGATCTTTCGGAATTTCTATGCCTCGATGCCGCAGGAACTGATCCGCGCGGCGCGGATCGATGGCGCGGGCTTCTTCCGCATCTTCTTCCAGATCATGCTGCCGATGAGCATCAACGTGCTGATCGTGGCGGTCATCCTGCAGTTCACCGGAATCTGGAACGACTACCTCTTGGGCATGATCTTTGCCGGGCCGCAGAACCTGCCGATGACGGTGCAGCTGAACAACATCGTCGGCGTGACCAAGGGCACCATCGAATACAACGTCAACATGGCCGCAACGCTGCTGACCGCGCTGCCGCCGCTTCTCGTCTACCTGATCTCCGGTCGCTACTTCGTGCGCGGCGTGGCCTCGGGCGCAGTGAAGGGCTGAACTTATGACCACGGGTATCACCATCGACAGGCTGAACCGCTCCTACGGGCCGGTGCAGGTTCTGCGCGACATCTCCCTGACGGTAGAGCCGGGCGAGTTTACGGTCCTTCTCGGGCCGTCGGGCTGCGGCAAGTCAACGTTGCTGTCTGCGATTGCCGGGTTGGACGAGGTGGACTCCGGCCGCGTGATCATCGGCGGGCGGGACGTAACGACCGCCGAGCCGGATCAGCGCGGCATCGCGATGGTGTTCCAAAGCTACGCGCTGTACCCGACCATGACGGTGCGCAAGAACCTGTCCTTCGGCCTTCGCGTCGCCGGGATGAAAGCCGCCGAGATCGAGACCCGCGTCAGGTGGGCGGCCGAACTTCTGAAGTTGACCGAGTTGCTGGACCGTAAGCCGGGTCAGCTTTCTGGCGGCCAGCGGCAGCGTGTAGCCATCGGTCGGGCGCTGGTCCGCCGGTCGGACGTCTGCCTTTTCGATGAGCCCCTATCGAACCTTGATGCGAAACTCCGCACCGAGATGCGGGTCGAGATCAAGCGGCTGCACAGCGAGTTGGGCCAGACCATCGTCTATGTCACCCATGACCAGGTCGAGGCCATGACCATGGCCACCCGGATCGCCGTGATGAACAAGGGTGTTGTCGAGCAATACGCCGCACCAGAGACGCTTTACGAGATGCCGGAGACGTTGTTCGTCGCGGGTTTCGTCGGCTCTCCGGGCATGAATTTCATCTCGGCCGATCTGGATGCGGGCGGAGAGTCCGCGCGTGTCGGCAATGGCCGGATCGAGCTGCGCGGCTATCCGTTCCGTGCGCCGGCGAAGGCCGGGCCGGTCATCATCGGCGTGCGGCCAGAGCATATCACCGTCAGCCAGCAGGCCAGCGCGCCGGGGCTGGAGGCGACTTTCCTGATCAAGGAAACCATGGGCGCGGATACGCTCGCCTGGTTCGATCTGGGCGGGCAGCGCGTTTCGGTCCGCATGGACCCAGCGGCGGCGCGGCAACTGACCGCGGGACCGGCACGCCTGAACCTTTCCACCGATCGCCTTTCCCTTTTCGATCCCAGCACCGAGCGCCGGCTATGAACGACATGACCCAGGACAAACCCATGCCCATCTTCAACGGCCGCACCATCACCGAAACCGTCGCCGAGATGACGGTCGACGAAAAGGTGGACCTTCTGGCCGGACGCGGCATGTGGCGGACGCGGAACATCGACCGGCTGGGCATCCCGTCGATCCTGATGACCGACGGCACCTATGGTGTGCGCTATTCCATCGACCAGATCGACAAAGAGGCTGGCAAGGTCGACATGCAGGCTTTCCTTGGTCTGGTGAATCAGAAGGCGCGCGACATGTCTGCCGCCTTTGGACGGACAAAGCCCGCAACCTGCTTTCCCAACGGATCGGCGCTTGGCTGTTCCTGGGATGTTGATCTGGCGCGCGAGATCGGCGTGGCGCTTGCCGCCGAATGCCATCTTTATGGCGTCAACCTGCTGCTTGGTCCCGGCATCAATACCCGGCGCACCCCACTGGCGGGACGGTCCTATGAGTATTATTCGGAAGACCCGATCATCAACGCCGATATGGCGGCGGCTGTGATCAACGGTTTGCAGGACAACGGTATCGGCGCCTCGCTGAAGCACTTTGCCTGCAACAATTCCGAGGTTGAGCGCACGACGATGGATAGCTTGGTCGATGACCGCGCCCTGCGCGAGATCTACCTGAAGGGGTTCGAACGGGCGATTGCCAAGTCGCGTCCGTGGACGGTCATGTCCAGCTACAACCTGCTGAATGGCGAACAGGCATCGCAAAGCCACTGGCTGCTGACCGAACTTTTGCGCGATGAGTGGGGCTATGACGGGCTGGTCGTGTCCGACTGGCACGGCGTAAAGGATCCGGCTCAAGGGATGCTCGCCGGGGGCGATCTGGACATGCCGGAGGCCCGAACGCGCGTCGAGGAACTGCGGTCAGCCGTTGCGGCTGACATCGTTCCCGTGTCCCGGCTGGATGAGGCCTGCATCCGCCTGCTGACACTGGTTGCCCGGGCCAAGGCCGGGGAAGCAAAGCGTATCGGCGCCGATCTTGACTGGCACCATGCCCTGGCCGTGCGCGCGGCGCGCGAGTCTGTGGTGCTGCTGCGGAATGAGCGTGGCACCCTGCCGCTGGATCCCGGCGCGAAGATTGCAGTCATCGGACGCGCTGCACGGGTGCCCCTGATCCAGGGCTCGGGCAGCGCCACCACCAATCCGTTCCAGATCTCTATCCCGCTGGATGCGATCAGGAAGATTTCTTCTGCCGCGATCTACGCGCCGGGCTATTCGGACGATACCTCGACGACAGTTCAATTGCGGGAAGAGGCACTTGAACTGGCAAGGTCTGCCGACAAGATCGTGGTCTTTGCCCATGCCGAGGCCAGCGAGGACGGCGAGGGTGCCGACCGCAAGACGCTGGCGCTTGGTCCGGGCCAGGACGCGCTGATCGAAGCTCTGGCGGCAATTGGCAAGCCGGTGACAGTGGTGCTTTGCACCCCCGACGCCGTGGAAATGCCATGGCGCCACAAGGTCAGAGCCATCCTTTGCGCCTTCTACGCCGGTCAGGGCATGGGTGAGGCCGTGGCCGACTTGCTGTTCGGTCTGTCGAACCCATGCGGCAAACTCTCCGTGACCTTCCCCGAACGGCTGGAGGATGTGCCAAGCTTCCTGACCTATCCGGGCGAGAACGGGCGGCACCTGTATGCCGAGGGCATCTATGTCGGCTATCGCGGCTATGACAAGCGCCGCGTCACCCCCGCCTATCCGTTCGGCCATGGGCTGTCCTATACTTCGTTCAAGTATTCGGGCCTGTCGCTGAACCGCTATATGATCGGCCAGGGCGAAAGCCTGACCGCGAGGATTGCCGTGACGAATACCGGCACGGTCGCAGGGCAAGAGATCGTCCAGCTTTACGCAGCGCCACGTTCCCCCCGGCTTGCGCGCGCGCCGCGCGAACTCAAGGGATTTGCGAAGATTGCACTGGCACCCGGCGAAACCAGGGAAGTCGAAATCTGTATCGAGTTTGACGACCTGCGCTATTGGGATCCCGCTTTTGGCGAGTGGATGGCCGACGATGGCGAAATCGAGATCGAGGTCGGCGCATCATCCCGCGACATTCGGCTGAACCGCGCCGTGCGCGTGGTGGCCAACGAAACGCGCCAGCGGTTTATCACGATCGAGACTCAGCCGCGCTTCATCCTGGAAAGCCCGCGCGCGCGTTCCGCCTTCACCGCATTCCTGCGCGACAAGATGAGTGTGACGGAACCCGAGGCGGGTCGGATGCTGGAATACTGCAAGACCTCGTTTTTTGGCATCCACACCACGCTGAACTACTTCTTCAAGCAGGCGATCCCGCGCGAGGAAGTTCAGGCCGTGGTTGACGCAGTCAACGCGCAAGGTTGAGTGTCGGGCATAAGAAAACCGCCGCCAGGGTGACCTGGCGGCGGTTTCTTTCATTCGCGATTTCAGGCCGAAGGGTTAAGGCAGAGTTTCAGGTTCGGCGACGCCGCCTGCACTGCCCAGGCCTCGGCGACAGCGGACAATGGCAGGATCCTGGTATCGAACTTTATGTCGCCAGAAAGAACGGCGGCACAAAGCCGCCCGTAGGCTTCGGCGCGCACCTCGACGGACGAACCACCCGAGGAGAAACCAAGGATCGCAGATTGCGGCCCGCGCATGAAACCGGGCGACAGCGGCAAAACCGCCCCTGCAGAATGGCCAAGCTGGACAAGGCGCGCGCCCGCAGTCGCCGCCTTCAGCGCACCAAGCGCGGGCACACCCCATAGCGGGTCGACGATGACGTCGATCCGGCCACCAGAGGCGTCGCGGAAACGCGTGGCCAGCAGCTCGGCATCGTCGCTATCAAGCGCCACAGTGGCATCGGCACCAAGCGCGCGCGCAGCCTCAAGCCCTTTGGCGGACCGGGCGGCGGCAATGATGCGTCCCGCGCCAAGCAAACGTGCTGCCTGGACCGCGATGCTGCCGACGATGCCACTTGCGCCCAGCACCACCACTGTCTCACCGCGTTGCAGTTTGGCACGGTCAGACAGCGCCAGCCATCCGGTCAGCCCGCCGATGCCCAGAGCTACCGCGCGGGAATTGTCGAGTTCATCCGGCACGTCGAAGGTGCGCGCGGGAATCGCAAGGCTTTCCTCCGCCATGCTGCCGAACCGGCCCGGCGCGGCTGAGAAGTAGACCCTGCGCCCGCCGATCAGGCCTACGCCCTCTCGTCCCGGCACTTGCGGGAAGGGACCCGCCGACCCTGCGGCGAGTTGCAGGTCGATGGGATTGACGCCTGCCAGCGCCACCTTGACCAAGGCCGTGTCGGCTGTGGCAGCCGGCCGTTCGATCTCGCCCCAGACGGGGGTTCCCGCGGCGTTCAGAATGGCCGCTTTCATATTTGTCATTTCGATATTCCCGGCAAAGGTTGATCCAGCGCACCGGCGGAAAGGAACAGCGCCAGAAGTGGGTAGTATCCAGCAATGACCACGATCTCGCTCGCGGCCTGCCGCCCGAGTAGTGTTACCAGATGGCCAAGCTGCCCCGCATCCGCGCGACGTTCCAGCACGGCGGTGAAAACGAAGGCAACCGTCAGCGCCTCTTCATCCGGCAGGCCGATACCGCTGCGATCAAGGACCGCGCCGATCTCGGCATCGGTCATGCCAAGGTCGCGGGCGATCTTTTCGTGGTAGGTCCATTCGTAACCCGATCCGTAGGCTGCCGCTGCTGCAAGGATCGCCACTTCGCGCAGTCGCGCATCCAGCGTGCCGCGATAACGGATCGTCTCACCGACCGACTGGATGGCGCTGGCGAAAGCCGGAGCATCCAGCATCGCGAGGAATGGCAGAGGCACGCCGCCGCGCGGACCCGATGCGATCAGGTCGTGAATTTCCTTCTGGTCGGGTGTCATCTGGGCGACATCCCGCGCTCCGATCAGCATGGCGTTTTCCTGTGCTGTTAAAATTTAAAGGCCGGAGACTATCGCCCCCGGCCTCTGTGTGATCGCTCTGCCGGCTCAGCGGCGCTCGAAGATCGCCTTGGCGACATCGCCCACGGCTTCGACCTTTTCCTCGATGCCTTCCATCAACAGGATGCGGCAGGGGCTGGCTTCCAGCCCGTCATAACGCCAGGGATAGGCCCCGATCACGCCGCGCTTGTTCAGGCACAGCTCGATGTCGCCGCCAAGGTTTTCGGCATGGATCAGGCCACGGTCGAAGGCATAGCTGTGGAACGGGAAGATATTCTCGACCACGTCGCGGCCTGACTTCGAATGGGTAAAGCTGTAGTCGCCGAAGAACTCGTCGCAGGTCATGCCGACCTTCTGTTCAAACCGCTTGGCCAGATCGGGGCGCATGTGCCGGATCGAGGTGTTCATGGCATGGTCGCCCGAGCCTGCGTCGATGCCGAACCACTTGATCTTCTTGTCCAGCATCCACTCCAGAAGCTCGATCTTGCCTCCGGGGTGCATACAGAAATACTTGACCAGATCCTGCTGCGGCTTGCCTTCCCAATAGCGGTGCCAGCCAGTGTGCAGGATCAGGATATCGCCTTCCTTCACCTCCACCGGAGCAGCTTCGATCATCGCCGGCGTGATGACGGCCCAATCGTCCATGTGCTCCGAGATGTCGACCACGGCACCCGGACCGACCAGGAAATCCATCGCATAGGATGCCATGTCGCCCATGCCATCGGTGCCGTGCATGGCGCCGTCGATGTGGGTTCCCATGTGCAGGGCGATGTCCAGCCGCTGTGCAACGATCTGCTTGGTCTGCAGGTTCTGGGCATAATACATCTTGTTGCCCGCATAGCCGACCCAGCCCGGCGTATGGGCGTTCATCAGATGGGTCATGTCAGTGATTTTCATCGGACTGGTTCCTTGGTAAGAGCTGTGCTGTCTTGAAAATATTTAACTGTATTAAAAAGATGGGTGCAACGCGATTCTGGGGAATTCGTTGCAATGCTCAGAGATCGAGCGTCAGTTTCGTCCCCGCGGCACGCGAACAACACAGCGCGATGTTCTTCGCACGCTCACCTGGCGTCAGCACCACGTCACGGTGATCTATCTCGCCTTCCAGCACGCGGGTGATGCAGGTGCCGCAGGTGCCTTCAGAACAGCTATAATCGACATCCAGCCCCGCCTCGAGCAAGGCGTCCAAAAGCGTCTGGTCCGCCCGCACCTGCACGCTGCGACGCGACCGGGCCAGGACAGCCTCAAAGGGGCGATCACCTGCCTCGGCCTTGGGCTGGTCGTTGACAAAGAACTCGAAATGCAACCGCTCCGGCGCCCAGCCCAGCTTGGTCGCCTCCGTGCGCACGGCCTCCATCAGCGGCGTTGGGCCGCAGCAATGCACCTGTTCCGACGGTTCTGCGGCAGCAAGGCATCCCGCGATGTCGAAAAATCCGGCGGCTGTATCGTCGAAGTGAAGCGTGACCCGTCCGTTCGGCCCCGGTTCGGCCAATAAATTCAGAAAGGCTGCGTCGCTCTTGCTTCTCGCAAGGTAGACCAGATGAAAGGGACGCCCCTTGGTCCGCAGATGGCGCATCATCGCAATGATCGGGGTAATACCGATGCCCCCTGCGATCAGCAGAGGAACAGCCGGGGCGGGTGCCAGCGGGAAGTGGTTCGCAGGCGGGCGAGTGGAAATTATTGCACTTGGCTCAAGCGCGTGCATTTCTTGCGATCCGCCACGCCCGCCAGCCTCGCGCTTGACTGCCACCACATAGCGGTCGCTCTCTGCAGGATCATTGCACAGCGAATATTGCCTCTCCAGCCCCGAGGGCAGGTGCAGCGACAGGTGTGCTCCCGGCTCAAATGCAGGCAGCGGCGCACCATCGGCGGAGACAAACTCGAACAGGCGAATGTCGCGCGCCGCCTCGGCAACCGAGGCGAGGCGCAATTGCAAGAGACCCGCCCCGCCTGTCACGGCATATAGCTTTCCGGCAGGTTCAGTTCACGCAGCATGCGGCGGTACAGGATGGCGTGCGCATCGGGAAGCCGGATGTGCAGTTCTTCCTTGATGTCGATCGGAATCTCTTCCGGCCGCTGTGTCTCGACGATCACCTGATCCTGCTCCATCACAATGTCGAAACCTCCGGTGAACTCGGAATCGTCCCGGTTCAGGGCGTGGTTGCGCGTGACCATGACGTGGATATGCGTCTCGATCGCGTCGACCGGCGTGGCAAAGAAGCTCAGCAGGGTCACATCGCCCGACTTGGCCTCATCGGAGTCCGACCAGGTCTTGCCGCCCGCCGGGTTCACCACGCTCTTGCGGTCGTGGACGATGAAGGGAAACTCGACCGTATAGGCACGCAGCAGGTGGCCATCATCATAGGCGTATTCGAAGCCATGCTCTGAACGGGTCACTTCATAGGGCTTGATCACCGGCCCATCGGAAAGCTCGGTGTAGCCGACGTGCACGAAGTTGAAATGCGAGAAGTCCATCGCATTCTCGATTACGCGGCCTGCCGAGGTCTTCCAGTCATAGCGAGAGACGTAGACGGTGCGATAACCCGGATCTTCCCACGGTTCCGACAGATAGTCCGGGAAGGCAGCGGTGCCATCGCCAAGGCAGACCCACAGCATCCCGTAAGCCTCGCGCGTGTGATAGGTCACGGCGCGCGCCTTGGCAGGGATCGGCGCGCCCGGCGGCAGAGAGGGGATGTGGACGCAGGCGCCGGTCGTGTCGTATTTCCATCCGTGATAGGGACAACGCAGCGCGCCGCCTTCGACCGTGCCGCCAGAAAGCGCGGCGCCCCGATGGATGCAAAGATCCTTCATAACGGCGGCTTCGCCGTCTTCGGCCCGCCAGGCGACCAGCTGCTCGCCCAGCAGCTTCATCCGCCTTGGCGTCGTGGTGATCTCTTCGATCCGAGCCACCGGATACCAGTAGGGGCGCAACATTTCGAGCATCTTCCTCACTCCCTCTTTGAGCATCGGTGGATTTTCGGGGGCCGCGTAGTTTCAGACCCCAAGGAACAATTCGCGGAAATTCTCAGCCGCCAGAACCTTTTCGGCGGACTCGCGCAGGGTGATCGTGCCGGTCGACATGACTGCCACTTCGTCGGACAGGCCGATCACCTGTTGCGGGTTTTCTTCGACCACCCAGATCACTGTGACTCCGCTTGCGTTGATCTCGGATATCCCCCGTGCCACCTCATCGGTCAGGTGCGGCGACAGGCCCGATACCGGCTCGTCAAGGATTAACAGCCGAGGGTTCGGGATAAGCGCGGAACCGATGGCGAGCATCTGCCGTTCGCCCCCCGACAGCGACCGGCCCGCCTGGTTGCGCCGCTCGGTAAGCCGTGGAAAGCGGGAATAGACCGAGTCGATGGCATCGCGATGCTTCGCCTTCGGCAGCAGGGTGCAGGCCATCTCCAGGTTTTCCTGCACGGTCAGGCCGCTGAATACGTTCCGCGTCTGCGGCACTAGGCCCACGCCAAGGGTGGCGATGGCCTGGGTCGGCATGCCGGTGATGTCCTGACCGCCAAAGGTGACAGTGCCGGACATCACGTTGACAAGGTTCATCACCGCATGGGTCAGCGTAGTCTTGCCCGCGCCGTTAGGTCCGATAACCGCCAACATGGCGCCCTCGGCGAGATCCAGCGAAACGTCGTGCAGGACGGCGAGCTTGCCGTAACCGGCGACAAGATTTCGGATGGTCAGAAGGGCAGACATTGGGGCCTCATGCTAGGAAAGGCAGGGCCGGTTATACCGGCCCCGACCAGTTCAGTTTGCCGGGAAGGCAGAGGAGTCGACCGTCTTGATGGTGACCCAGTTGCCTTCATCGTCAACCTGCAGCAGGCGAGTTGCCGGGATCGTGACGTTGCCATGTTCATCGAAATCGACAGAGCCAGAGGCGCCTTCAAGGTCGATATCCTTGCCCGCCTTCAGCGCAGCAACCCCATCGGCAAAGGACACCACCTTATCACCACCCGGGCCTGCCACCTTGGTCAGGTTGGCGTCGATCGACGCACCCGAGGCATCGCCCGCCGCTTCGATGGCCAGGGCCGTGGCGATGAAGGCGTCATAGGTCTCAGCCTGATAGAAGCCCGGCTCGGGCTTTTCGCCAAAGCGGGCCTCATAGGCCGCCGAGAAGCGGTTCCAGCTTTCCGCACCTTCGACCTGGCTCGATACCGGGTTCAGGATGCCCTTGACCACTTCGACGCCAGCAGCGTTCACAAAGTCGGGCGACTGAAGTTCGGCGGTGGCCCAGTATTTCCAGTCGTAACCGCGCTGGTAGGCCTGTTTGACAAAGTTCACGCCCGCCGTCTGTCCAACGGCAAGGAAGACCATCGTCGGTTCGGCATCCGCGACCGCCTTGATCTCGGCCAGATAATTGCTTTGGCCGGGGGCAAGCACGACCTCTTTCGTGATTGTCCCGCCCAGGCGCTTGTAGGCATCCGAGAAGGTGCGCGCTCCGCTCATCGTGCCTTCGAGGTTCTCGACGACCAGAACGACTTCCTTTTGCTGCATCTCGTCCAGAAGCATCTTCGCGTGAACGACGCCAAGGAAGCTGTCCGAGGCATTGGTGCGGTAGATGAACTTGCCCGTGCCGCCGGCATCGTCGAGCGCTTCGGTGCCGGCGGAGGTCGAGATGATCGGAATCTTGTTGTCCACGGCGAAGTCGCGCAGGGCCACGATCGGGTCGCTCTCCGGGCCGATGATGGCGCTGACCCCGTCGACGCTGACCAGTTTGGTCGCGCCACGCATCGCACCGTCTACGGTCGAGCTGTTGTCCTCGGTGATCAGCGTCACCGGCTTGCCCAGAAGACCGCCGTTCGCGTTGATCTCTTCGACCGCAAGGATCGCCGCGTTGTTCAACGCGGGCGCCCATGGCCCCATATCGCCGGTCAGACCGACCAGCAGACCCAGCTTGACGCCATCCTGAGCCATGACCGCAGGTGCAGTCAGCGCCATTGCGGCGGCGCTTAGTGTCGCTACGCGAAGGCAGCGGAGCATTTTCTCTGTCTTCATTGCTGTTTCCCTGTTTGATTATTATACGAACGATAGTTCATTTTTTAGGCGGCCGATCCGATGTATAGCCGGATGACTTCGGGGTTCCGGATGACCTCTGCTGCGGGGCCTTCGGCGATCAGGCGGCCATCGGCCATCGCGAAGATCTCTTCGCAGACCGCGCTGATGAATTTCAGGTTGTGATCAACGACTAGGAAGGTGACGCCCCGATCACGCAGCTTGCGGATCCGAGCCGTCAGGCTTTCCATCATCGCAGGGTTCACGCCCGCGGCAGGCTCATCCAGCATCAGAAGCCGGGGCTGCGCCATCATCGCGCGCGAGAATTCCAGCATCTTCAACTCTGGCGCGGACAGATCCTGCACCCAGTCGTTCGCACGCGAGGCCAGCCCGAATTCGTCCAGCATCACCATCGCCTGCTCCAGAACGATCCGGTCGGGAGTCCCGGACGCGAACAGTCCCTTCCGCGCCTTTGCATCCGCACGGGAAAAGACGAGCATGTTTTCCAGCACTGTCATCCGCGGAAAGCCGACAGGTGTCTGGAAGGTGCGCAATAGCCCTTCGCCCGCAATCTCGCTGGGCGGCTTGCCGTCGATGCGCTTGCCATCGAAGGTGACGGTTCCCGCGCTGCCGGGCGTAAAGCCGCTGATCACGTTGAAAAGCGAGGTCTTGCCCGCGCCGTTCGTGCCGATCAGCCCGACGATCTGCCCCTCGCCCACGCGGATCGAGACGTTGTCGACGGCGCGCACGCCACCATAGGAAAGGCTGACGTTCTTTGCCTCAAGCATCACGGGCGGCTCCCTTGATCGAGGGCAGGTCGAATTTGGTCGGACGCTCGGCCAGAAGCCCGTCTGGGCGGAACCGCAGGATCAGGATCAGCGCCAGCCCGATGACAGCCGTGCGGAGTGAGGTCAGCGTCACCGCCATCTCGCCCGACACCTGGACAAAGCGCAGCATGTCGTGCAGCAGGATGAATACAAAGCCGCCGATCAGGGCGCCCTTCTGGTTGCCCATGCCGCCGATGATCAGCGCCGCCCAGACGAAGAAGGTCAGATCGGAGGTGAACTGCCCCGGAATGACCAGCGTGTTGTACCAGACATAGAACATGCCCGCCGCGCCAGAGATCATGCCCGCAACGATGAAGAGACGCATCGAGGTCTTGCGCGGGTCGATCCCGGCGGTAATCGCCAAAGCCTCGTTTTCACGCAGCGCCTTGCACGCGCGACCGAATGGCGATGCCGAAATGCGATGGGTGACCGCCCATGTCGCCGCCAGCCCCAGCAGCGTCAGCGCCAGCAGCACGTAGGAATAGTTCTGCGCGGAAACCATCGATTTGAACGGCTGGCGCAAACCGTAGATGCCCGCGACACCGTTGGTCAGCCAGGTTTCGTTGACATAGACCTGCCGCAACACCTCGGCGAAGGCCAGGGTGACGATCAGGAAATACTCTCGTTTCAACCGCAACGTCGGTAGCCCGATCAGCCATGCGGCCAAACCTCCGGCAATGGCAGCGGCCACGGCACCGACCACGATCGGCAGCCCCAGCCCCAACACGAAATTCTGATGCGATACCGCCGGATCTACCGTCAGCAAAGTATAGGTGTAGGCGCCGATGCCGAAGAACGAGACGATGCCCAGATCCCACAGCGGACCGTTGCCGCTTTCAAGGTTCAGGGCCAGACACAGCATACCGTAGATTGACCCGAGGGTGGCCAGGCTGACCGCGAATAGGAGGATACCTTCCATGACGCGGGCCCCTTAGTGCGACCGGCCGCGGCCACCGCCCCAGAGGGCTTGCAGCCCCTGCGGCTTGACCAGAAGCACGACGATGATGATCAGGAAGGCGAGGCCCGAGCGGTAGCTGGGCGGAACGCCCCAGCTGAGGCCAAGCTCGATGCCAAAGGCCAGAACGAAGGCGGCCAGCATCACGCCATACAGGCTGCCGATGCCGCCCAGCACGGTGGTGGCCAGGATGATGATGATCTGCTGCCATCCCATACCGAGATGCAGCGATCCCATGATACCAAGAAACACTCCCGCCAACCCGCCCAGCGCAGAGGCGACGAACCAGACGAGATAGGACGTCCGCCGCGGGTCGATGCCGCGCAACCGCGCCAGGTTCTCGTTGTCAGAAACCGCGCGTATGGATTTTCCGGCGGGCGTATAGGTCAGGAACAAATGCAGGCACAGCGCCGACAGGATGGCGACGATTACAATGGTCAACTCGTATCGCGTCATGAAGGGCTGACCGAAAAGCTGCATCGCCCGCACCGGCGGCAGATCGAAGGCCAGCATGCGCTTGCCGGCAATCGCACCGACCAGACCATGAACCAGATACGCAGCACCGACGGAGGTGAACAACAGAACCAGCGCGCCGCGCGGCTTAACGGGGCGGAAAAGTATGCCATAGAACAGGGCACCGATCAGACCGCAGAACAGTGCGGCCCCGATTGCTGCCGCCACGATCCCCACGCCCATATTGGCAAGCAGCAGACCAGTATAAGCACCCAGCAGCAGCATCTGGCCGTGCGCGATATTCAGGAAGCCTTCGACCTGCACGATCAATGCAAAGCCGACGGACGACAGCAGGATCACGCTGGCTGAAATCAGCCCAAAGGTGATGATGTCCACGGTCGCTCTCCCCTTTTGCCGGTTTCCGGCGTATCGTTCTTGGGGATAACGTAGGTTGTGAAATTTAATTGTGTCAAATTAATTTCACCAAATTTCGACAATATTTTACCTTTGCTCAATTACTGACCAATTGAGTCGGGTCTCATGCCGCCCGTGAAAACAGGCTGCGCAACCAACCTTTCAGCGACAGGTAAATCAGGCGCGTTCCGCTCATCGGCTTGGGCGTGACAGGTGCCGCCTGACGTAAGGGGACAGCCCCGGTGACTGCTGACTCGGGCACCGTCTCGATGACAGCGGGCGTGGCGGATGGGGCAGGCAACTGAGCCTCGACGTTGCGGACAAAGTCCGAGATCATCACGTTCGCGATTTCCTGGATGATACCGGTGCGGCCAAACTGCGCGATGGTGCCGGAAAGCTGGATATCCGCATCGACGACAACCTTGGTGCCGCCTTCGACCTCGGCGAGGTTGCAGGCCATGGTCATCTTGCCACGGCTCGCGCCCTTCTTGTCGACGCCTTTGCCTTCCATCGTGATCGTATGGGTGGCAGTGTTGTAATTCACCTCGGCCTCACCCTCGAAACTGGCCTGGAACGGTCCGATCTTCATTGACATCTTGCCGCTGTGCTTGCCGTCCTCGCGCGTGCCCAGATATTCGGCACCTTGCAGGCAGGTGGCTACGGCAGGCACATCCTGAAAAAAAGCCCAGATTTCGGACAGCGGGCGGGCAACGGTGAATTCCTGCTGGAGTTTCATTGGTCTTGTTCCTTTTTCTGTTCTTGCGCTGCGGCGGCTAGATTTCTCTGCCAGCCAGCATCACGCCGTAGACATCGCGCCGCCTGTCATCGCGCGGTCGCACGAGAGGTGAGCGCACCTGCGACGCCCTTATTGCCGCGATATCCAGATCGGCAAAAAGGGTGCCCTCTTCGTCTTCGCCCATCGGTCCAGCCAGACATTCGCCAAATGAATCGACGATCAAGGATGACCCAAGAAAACGAATACCCTGCTCGCCTCCGGACTGCGAGGCACAGACCATCGCCGCCTGGCTTAGATTCGCCTGAACGATAGCGCCTCGTGCCTGCCCGATGTATCCCATCGCATCGCGCGGATTGCGGTCGAAGCCGCCAACCCACGCCGTGGGCACAGCAATGATGTCTGCCCCGGCAAGCGACAGGGCCCGCGCAACCTCGACAAACCGCAGGTCGTAGCAGACGCAAATGCCAATATTACCAAGCGGAGTTTCGACAATTGGAAGCCCCAGATCGCCCGGCGTGAAAATGTTCTTTTCGGCGTCAAACGGGTGCAGCTTGCGATACAGGCTGACCGAGCCGTTCGGCTGCACCAGCATGGCCGAGTTGAACAGCCGATCACCGGCGCGTTCGCAAAAACCGCCAACGATTACAACATCCAGCGATTTCGCCAGATCCCGCCATTGAGCAAACGTCGGCCCGTCCAGCGGTTCTGCGGCATCAGACAGGCGGGCCGCATCCACGCCGTAACCAGAGACGACAAGCTCTGGCAACACGATCAGCTTCGCGCCCTTTGCCGCCGCCGCCCGTATCTCGGCCTCTGCCCGCGCCCGGTTTTCTTCCGGGGCATACAGGCCGGCGCCAAACTGGATTGCAGCGGCAGTGAAGGCTGTCATTCCGAAAGGTCCACGCAATAGCTGTCTGGCACCTTGGTATCGGCCGGCAGCGCACCGATCTTCAGCAATAGCGGAACATCGGCGGGTGCCGGTCCGCCAACGCTGACCACTTTCACGCCCCGGTCGGCACAGATCGCATGCTTGATGCCCGCCGGGACATGCACAACGCATCCGGCGTGGAAAGGCAGACTGACATTATTGGTGTGGTCGACAGCCGTTCCCTGACCTTCGAGGATAAAGATCGTATCCTCGGACTTGGTATGGATATGCGGAACGTTGGCCTCACCCGGCTCCAGCACCACATAGTTCATATTGGCGTTCCAGGCATCGGTGCCCGGCCAGACGACAAAACGCGCGTCTTTCGAGATCAGCGGCAGGCGAAGCGTCGGCGTGTCGCGATGGAAAACCCGGATACTCATTCTGCCACCTTCACTGCGAACTCTTCGTACAGGGCCGGATCGGCCGGCACAGGGCCACCGACAACGCGCATCCCGTCTGACCCTGCTTCCAGCCGATAGCGGTCGCCGCCATCAATGTGGACGATCGAACCTTCGATCAGCTCCTGCGCCGAACCAACGGTCAGATCGCTGATCCGGCCGCTGCCATTTGAAACATAGTAAACACAGTCATGCGCGTGGCTGAGATCGACCGTCGTATCATCTGCCGCCATATCGAGCACTTGCACAGTGCGAAAGCGTGAACCATTGCCCGGCCACAGAACTACCGATGCCGAGCCACGACCCTTGATGAGCGAAAGTAGTTTATGATTTACAGCGCTATCGATGACTTGCACTGTATCAGTTGGGGGGAGTGTCATCCGGGGCCTTTTTTGGTGTTAATCAATTCTATTTAGTGTAGGTAAAATTTAATGGCGGTCAACATATGATTGGCTTGCCGGGCAGGGGTGATGGCAGGCTGGCAATCAGTGGGCAGCAGTTGGTGACGATGGAAGCGCAGGCAGTACCAGAGCTGAACGAAAATGCGGCACGAACGCTGGTGGCGATCGGGCAGCGCATCCGCGAAATTCGCAAAGGGCGGGGCATGACACTGCAGGCACTCGCTGATTCGTGCGGCCTCAGTTCCTCAATGCTGAGCCTCGTCGAGCGTGGCCTGGCCTCACCTTCGATCGGTTCGCTGATCGTAGTGGGTGAGGCGTTGGGCACCACGATGTCCGAGCTTCTTTCGGCCAATGACGACCAGATCAGCGGACTCGTCACGCGCGCCAGCGAAGCCAAGATCGTTGAGACCGCACGCCATGTCGTGCGCCGCGTGCTGAAAGATGACCGCAGCCGCGGCATCTCGATCGCCGTCAACGAATACGCGCCCAAGACCGGCAGCAACGAAAGCCCTCTGAACCATGAGGGTTTCGAATATGGGCTGGTTCTTGAAGGTCAGCTCACGGTCGAGGTTGACGGCGTTAGCCACATCATGAACGAGGGCGACCTGATCGCCTATTCCTCGCGCCGCAATCACCGCATCTGGAACCACGGCGACCGCGTGGCACGGACCGTCTGGTTCAACACCTCGCGAGAGTAGCACGCTCTACTTTAGCCAGCGATACAGCTTGTCCGGCGTCACCGGCAGCGAGGTGACCATGCCGGGCCGCCCCGCAGCATCATCGATGGCCGAAGCAATTGCCGCTCCTGCTGCGGTGATACCACCCTCTCCCGCACCCTTGACGCCCAGCGGATTGATCGGGCTTGGCGCATCTTCGCGGATCAGCGTCTCGACCGGCGGCACTTCCAGCGCGGTTGGCATCAGGTAGTCGGCGAAGCTTGCGGCAAGTGGCTGGCCGAATTCATCATAGACGAACTCTTCCAGCAGAGCGCCGCCAACGCCTTGCGCGACAGCACCCACGATCTGACCCTCGACCAGAACCGGGTTGATCGCGCGACCTATGTCATAGGCCACCAGATAGCGCTCGATATGCACGCCGCAGGTTTCGCGGTCGATGCGGATCTGTGCCATGTGAATACCGTAGGGATAGGTCATGTGGTCGGACTTGAAGAGCCCTTCCGAGGCCAGCCCGTCTCGCGCCGCAGCGATCTGCGCCAGTGTCAGGCTCTGATCGGTTTCCTCCAGCCGCACCACGCCGTTGGCATAGGACAGTTTTCCGCGTTCGGACTGGAACATCTCGGCCGCTGCATCGAGTGCATTCTCGATCAACGCTTCCGAGGCGATCTTGACCGCCGACCCGGTCATCACCGTGACCCGCGTGGCGAACGCACCCATGCCTTTTTCGATCAGCCGGGTCTGGCCGTGGATCACCTCGATCCCCGTCATGCCGATGCCCAGCACACCGGCGCAAATCTGCGCCATCGCCGTCTCGACCCCCTGCCCGATCGAGGCAACGCCTGTCACGATGCGGATGCCGCCGTCGCCATCCATATGCATCCGCACCAGATCCTCGGGGCCCAGGCCACTTTTTTCGACGAAATAGCCAATTCCTATGCCAACCATTTCCCCGGCTGCGCGACGGGCGGCCAGCTTTGCGGTCAGTTCATTCCAGCCCACATGCGCCTCAAGCCGCGCGAGAAGATCGTGATAGCGGCCCGAGTCATAGACGACATGAGTGCCCAGCGCGTCGATGCCGCGGTCATAGGGAATCTTGTCCTCGGGGATCAGGTTGCGCCGCCGCACCTCCAGCCGGTCTATCCCGACCTTGTCGGCGATGGCATCCAGCAGCCGCTCGCGGGCGAATGAGCTTTCATACCGTCCTGGCGCACGATAGGTGCCGGAGGGCGTTTTATTGGTCAGCCTGATATGTCCTGCCACGCGATAGGCCGGGATCAGGTAGGGACCGGGAAGAAGCGCCGCCGCAAGGTCAGTCACGGTGCCGCCGTGCGTGCGCACATAGGCACCCTGATCGGTGAAGAACTGCGCGTCGAGGCCAAGGATGAAGCCATTGCCATCCACCGCAGCGCGCAGCTTGTACCGCTGGTCGCGGCTGTGGTTCGCGGATAGCAGGTGTTCCTTGCGATCCTCAATCCATTTGACAGGACGGCCGAGTTTTCGCGCCGCATGACAGACCAGCACATCTTCAGGGTAAAGCTCACCCCGGATGCCAAAGCCGCCGCCGACGTGACCTTCGGACAACTGAACCTTCTCGGTGGGCAGGCCCAGCATCATGGCAATGGCACCGCGGTTGTAATGCGGAACCTTGGAGGCGCCGAGCATGGTGACGGTGTCGGTCTCGGCGTCATGGATGCCCAGCGCGCCGCGCGTCTCCATCGGCACACCACTGTGGCGACCGACGCGCAGGTCCATTTCGACGACATGCTTCGCCGAGGCAAAGGCCGCGTCGATATCGCCATAGCCCTTGCGGATCACGGCGGGTTCGTTCAGCAGGCCGGGCATTGTGGCCGGCATGAACTCCACCTCGTCCGCCGCGGCGTCGAGGTGCGCGTCTTCTTCTTCGATGTCGCAAAAGATCATCTCGGCCGCATCTTCGGCGGAATAGATGTCGGTCGCGAAAACCACTGCGATCGGTTCGCCCACATAGCGCACATAGTCCTTGGCCAGACACCATTGCCGATAGGGGCCAAGCCCCTGGATGCGGGTCATCCGGAAGTCGATCTGCGGCAATTCGGCGATGTCGGCCTGCGTCCAGATCGCCACCACGCCCGGAAGCTCTGCCGCGTCCTCGGTCTCGATCCCGGCGATTCTGCCAAAGGCAACGGGCGAGCGGACCACCCGCATGTAGATCTGGCCTTCGGCGTTCATGTCGGCGGCGAAGCTGCCGCGCCCGGTCAGAAGCGGGCGATCCTCGATACGAAGCGGCGACTGGCCGATCATGCCGGCTGCTCGGACCGCATCATGTCGGCAGCGGCACGGACGGCAGCAAGGATGTTCTGATAGCCGGTGCAGCGGCACAGGTTGGACGAGATGACCTCGCGGATTTCCTCGTCATCCATATCCGGGTTCTCACGCAGGGCACCGGCGGCGAGCATCAGGAAACCGGGCGTGCAGAAGCCGCATTGCAGCCCGTGCTTTTCCCAGAAGGCCTGCTGCAAGGGGTGCAACTGGTCACCTTTGGCCAGACCTTCGACCGTTTCGATCTCCCACCGCTCGGCCTGGACGGCAAAAGTCAGGCAGGACCGGACCGGCTTGCCATCGGCCAGCACGGTGCAGGCGCCACAAACGCCATGTTCACAGCCGACATGCGTTCCGGTCAGCCTACAATCGTCACGCAGCGCATCCGCCAGATTGCGGCGCGGCTCGACATTCAGCTTATATGACTTGCCATTCACATTCAGGGTGATTGCGCGATTTTCTGTCATCTCAGTTGCCTCTGGCCTTGCGGATCGCCGCACGAATGCGGTCGGGCGTCGCGGGAATTGCGTTCATTGTCACGTCGCCAAACGGCGACAGCGCATCGGTGATCGCGCTCAGCACAGCCGCTGGCGCACCAATCGCGCCGCCCTCGCCCACACCCTTCGCCTTGGTCACCGTCTCCGGTGAAATCGTGACCATGTGGTGAATCTCGATCGGCGGAATTTCCAGCGCAGTCGGCGGCAGGTAATCGGCAAGCGATGTGGTCAGGAGCGTGCCGTATTCGTCATAGACCAACTCTTCGTACAGCGCATTGGCGATGCCCTGCGCCACACCACCGGCGATCTGGCCGTCCACAATCATCGGGTTGATCAGCACGCCTGCATCCTCGACCACGATGAACTTCTCGATCTTCACCCCGCCGGTTTCAGGATCGACTTCGACGATCGCCACATGGGCAGCGTTCGAGAAGGTGCCACCGGGATCGTAAAAGCCCTGCTCCTTCAGCCCGGCATCCATACCCTTGAACTTATGGGTGTTATGATAGATCGCGCGGGCGACTTCGGCGATGCGCAGGCTGCGGTTGGTACCGCCCGCACTTGCGATGCCATCGCGTAATTCGATCGTGTCTGCCTCGGCCTCCAGCATCACCGCTGCGACCGCGCGAAGTTTGTCGGCCACCTTGTCCGCCGCAAGCTGGCTCGCACCACCCGCAATGACCATTGAGCGGCTGGCGAACGTGCCCCAGCCATAGGGGGTGGCATCTGTATCACCCGAAATAACTCTGATCTCGCTGGGCGATATGCCCAGACGATCCGACACGAGTTGCGCCAGCGCAGTCTTCAACCCCTGCCCATGCGGGGAGGAGCCGATCCGCAACACCACCCGACCCGACGGGTCCATTTCGCAGTCCACAGTCTCGTAACCCGGCACGATCCCCATCAGGCGGGCCGCAAAGGCGGGGGTGCCATAGCCCGTCCGCTCCGAGAATACCGAAAGACCGATGCCCAGGTAGCACCCCTCGGCGCGTGCCCTGGCCTGCCGTTCGCGGAAAGCCGGATAGTCGGCCACGCGCGCGGCCTCTTCCATTGCCTGCAGATACGACCCCTCATCATAGACAAGCCCGGTGGGCGAACGATGGGGGAATTTTGTGATCAGGTTGCGACGCCGAATCTCGACCGGGTCAATCCCCAGCCTTTCTGCCGCGCGGTCCATCATCTGTTCCATGGTCAGCGTCAGCATCGGCCGCGCCACCCCGCGATAGGGGGCCATCATACAGGTGTTGGTCGTCACACCCCGCGACCGCACGCCGTATTCGGAGAAATTGTAGGGCCCCGGCAGTTCGGCAAACGCCATCAGCGGCTCGACCCCGCAAGAGACCGGATAGACCGAAAACGCCCCGACATTCGAACGCAGATCCCCCTCGACAGCAAGCAGCCGACCCTCGGCGTCAAACGCCCCTTTCACAGAAAAGCGCTGATCGCGGCTGTGGGACGAGGCAAGAAAATTCTCGCGCCGATCTTCCAGCCAGGCCAGCTTTCGCCGCAGCTTCCGCGCGGCCCAAACCAGTGCCACATATTCCGGGAACAGCGCCATCTTCTGGCCGAACCCGCCACCCACATCCGGCGCGACGACGCGAATATCGGCCTCGGGAATGCCCAGCACATCGGCCAGTCCCGTCCGCAGCATGTGCGGCATCTGGACCGAGGCGTAAAGCGTGACCCGGCCGCTGACTGAATCATAGTCCGCCACACCACCGCGCGGCTCCATCGGCATCGCAGACTGCCGCCCGGAGCAGAGGTCGAGTTCGATCACCGCCGCTGCCTTGGCAAAGGCGGTGTCGATGCCCGGTGTGCGCATCTTGCCCTCGACAAGGACATTGCCGGGCGCTTCGGGGTGAACGGCTCGCGCGTCATGGGCCAACGCCGAACCTATGTCGATTACGGCATCTTCCGCCTCAACATCGACAAAGACCTGCTCTGCCAGATCCTCGGCCAGCGCCTCGGTTGCGGCGATGACCATAGCGACAGGCTGGCCGACAAAGACCACACGATCCCTCGCCAGAATCGGATGCGGCACACGGACATAGTCCGGGCGGTTCAGTATTGCCTGGATAACGCCGACGTCGACCAGATCGGCGGCGGTAAAGACGTGGCCCTGGAAATCGCCGGCATCCGGCAACTCGATTGCGCTGATCGCACCTGCCGCAACGGGACTGCGCACGAACTTGACCGCCAGCGCCCCACGCGAAAGATCGGCAACATAACGCCCCTCGCCCTTAAGCAACGCCGGGTCTTCCAGACGCGGCAGCCTGCGCCCGACCCAGCTCATCACACGGCCTCTGCGGCGGCTTCGGTCAGGGCGCGCTCGATGACCGTTCCGGCCAGATCGCGGCGATATTCGGCCGAACCGTGGATATCGCCCGAGGGGTTCACCATCCCCTTCGCCCGCTGGCCGATGTTCACAAAGGTCTCGCGCGTCGGTTCTTTGCCGACAAGTTCCGCTTCAAGCTCAACCAGCCGCTTGCCATGATCGGCCACGGCACCCAGACCAAGCCGCGCCTCGCGGATCACACCGCCCTCGATACGCAGCGCAGCCAAAGACATTGCCAGCGCGAAATCACCTTTCCGGCGCGAGAATTCGTAAAATCCCGTACCCCAGCCGGGGGCAAACTTGGGCAGCCGAATCTCCGCAAGAATTTCATCCGCGCCCACCGCCGTGGTGAAGGTGCCGCGGAAATACTCCGCCGCCGGCACCTCACGCGCGCCGTCCTGATTCTGGATCACCATGGTCGCGCCAAGCGTTGCTGCGAGCAGGCACCACTCCGACGCAGGATCGGCATGGCACAGCGATCCGCCAAAGGTTCCCCGCTGTCGGATCGGGTAATGGGCGATGTTGCGCACCACCTTGGCCATCATCACCCCAAGCGGGCCACCACAGACCGGCTTGTGAAAAGCAGCGTGCCGGGTCAGCGCGCCTATTATCAACTCGTTTTCCGTCTCTCGCAGAAAGTCGATCTCTTTAACGCCATTTATGTCGACCAGGACGCCAGGCCGCGCCAGTCGGAAATTCATTGCTGGAACAAGGCTTTGGCCACCGGCAAGTATCTTGCCGTCATCAGCGTTTTCCCGGATCAGACGCAGAGCCTCGGCAAGCGTAGCGGGCGCTTCATAGTGGAAGGCAGCTGGCTTCATTGTTTAACCACATCAAATTTCATTCAATAGGGCTAGCATTCGACTTCAGCCCTGTCCATGGTAATCCGGCCCGCGCCGATCACAACCGCCAACAGGACGGCAAAGCTGCGATCAAAATTTGGGCGCCGGTTACGAAGGCACCAATTTTTTGAACTTTGCTAAATTTCCAGCGCCAGCACACAGACGGATAGCGCCCTGTGCAGGGTCAATCACTGATTTTTGGAATGGGTGGTGCCGCTGAAGGGACTCGAACCCCCGACCCCATCATTACGAATGACGTGCTCTACCAGCTGAGCTACAGCGGCCTGGTGGCGGGTCTTTAGCAACCTTTTCCCAGAGGCGGTAGTGCAAAAAACGTGCGCTCAGATCAGGAATTCCGCCAGCGCCTCGTCCTGCGTGATGTCGCGGTAGGCAAAGCCTGCGGCGTCCATGCGCGCGGTGAAGTCGGCAAAGCTCGCGGCCGCCTTGGTCTCGATCCCGATCAGGACCGATCCGAAGTTGCGCGCGGATTTCTTGAGGTATTCGAACCGCGCAATGTCGTCATCCGGTCCAAGCATCGACAGGAATTCCTTCAGCGCGCCGGGGCGCTGCGGCATCCTCAGGATGAAGTATTTCTTCAGCCCCGAGAAACGCTGCGCCCGCTCCTTGACCTCTGGCAGGCGCTCAAAGTCGAAATTCCCGCCAGAGGTAACACAGACAACGGTCTTGCCACGCACGACATCCGCGAGGTCCGGCAGCACATCCACCGACAACGCCCCTGCAGGCTCCAGCACGATTCCCTCAACGTTCAGGAAATGCAGCATGGTCACGCAGATTCGATCTTCCGGCGCCAGCAACACCTGATCGGGTCGCACCCAGCCCAGCCTGTCGTAATTGTTCCCGCCGATCCGCGCCACTGCTGCGCCATCGACAAAGCTGTTCACACGGGGCAGCGTGGCCGGACCACCGTTCAGAAGCGCGGCCTGCAGGCTGGCTCCGCCCAATGGCTCGACAAAACGGAAATCGGTTGTCGGCGATGCCGCGCGCATGACACCGGTCACGCCCGAGGCCAGCCCACCACCCCCCACTGGCAAGATCACGAGGTCAGGCAATGCACCAAGCTGATCGAGAATCTCGACCGCCACGCTCGCTTGGCCTTCGATCACATCGGCATCGTCGAAGGGGGAGAGAAAATGCGCACCCCGCTCGGCACAAAGGGTCTGCGCGGCCGCCAGCGTCTGGTCGAAATAGTCGCCGGTCAATACGATCTCGACGGCATCGCCGCCAAAACTGCGGGTCTTGTCGATCTTTTGCTGTGGCGTCGTAACGGGCATGAAGATCGTGCCGCGCACGCCGAAATGGCGGCAGGCATAGGCGACGCCCTGCGCGTGGTTGCCCGCGCTGGCGCAGACAAAGTGACGCTCGCCCGGATGATCGGCCAGATGCTTGCGCATCGCAGTGAAGGCGCCGCGCAGCTTATAGCTGCGCACCGGGCTAAGATCCTCGCGTTTCAGCCAGATATCGGCCTCGTAACGCTGGCTCAGATGGTCATTGCGCTGCAGCGGCGTCTCGGGAAAGAGGTCGCGCAAGGCAAGGGTCGCGTCACGGGCGGCGTCAAGGAATTGCATGGCTCATGCCATAGCGGCGCTAGGCGCGGGCGACAAGCACCGCCTCTTGTCGCGCAAGGCAAAAGCCAATAGACCGCGCCGCAGTTTCCTGAAGGAGCCGCCCGATGTCTGCGCCCAAGAAAGTCGTCCTCGCCTATTCGGGTGGTCTCGATACCTCGATCATCCTCAAGTGGCTGCAGACGGAATACGGTTGCGAGGTGGTCACCTTCACCGCTGATCTGGGTCAGGGTGAGGAGCTTGAGCCCGCACGCGCAAAGGCGGTTCTTCTGGGGATCAAGCCCGAGAACATCCATATCGAGGATGTGCGCGAGGAATTCGTGCGTGACTTCGTCTTCCCGATGTTCCGGGCGAATGCGCTGTATGAAGGGCTGTATCTGCTCGGCACCTCCATCGCGCGTCCGCTGATCGCCAAGGAGCTGGTGCGGATCGCGCATGAGACCGGGGCGGATGCGGTGGCGCATGGAGCAACCGGCAAGGGTAACGATCAGGTCCGGTTCGAACTGTCGGTCGCCGCACTCGACCCGGCGCTGCGGGTGATCGCGCCGTGGCGGCTTTGGAATCTGTCCAGCCGGACGAAACTCTTGGAATTTGCCGAGGCAAACCAGATTCCGATCGCGAAGGACAAGCGGGGAGAGGCGCCGTTCTCGGTGGACGCAAACCTGCTGCACACCTCTTCGGAAGGTAAGGTTCTGGAGAACCCGGCCGAGGAAGCGCCGGACTTCGTCTATCAGCGCATCGTTCCGGTCGAGCAGGCGCCGGACAAAGCGGAGTTCATCGAGATCACCTTCGAGAAGGGTGACGCGGTGGCGATCGACGGGCAAAAGATGTCGCCCGCGACGATCCTGACCAAGCTGAACGAGATCGGCGGCAAGCATGGCATCGGTCTGCTGGACCTGGTGGAGAACCGCTTCGTCGGCATGAAATCCCGCGGCGTCTATGAGACGCCCGGCGGGACGATCCTGCTGGAGGCGCACCGGGGGATCGAGCAGATCACGCTGGATGCCGGCGCGGGCCACCTGAAGGATTCGATCATGCCGCGCTATGCGGAGCTGATCTATAACGGGTTCTGGTTCAGCCCCGAGCGGGAGATGCTGCAGGCCCTGATCGATAAGAGTCAGGAGCATGTCAGCGGGACTGTCCGGCTAAAGCTTTACAAGGGTGTCGCCCGGACGGTGGCGCGCTGGTCGAAAGAATCGCTCTACTCGGAGAAACATGTGACCTTCGAAGAAGATGCGGGCGCCTACGATCAGAAGGATGCCGAAGGGTTCATCCGGTTGAACGCCCTGCGCCTGAAGCTGATCGCAGCGCGGAATGCCCGCGTGAAATAAGACGCTTTGCACGCGTGTAAGAAGGGCCAAGCATCTGCAAATGCTTGGCTTTTTTTGTTTCCCTTTACCTTTTCTTAAGTTTGCGCAGCATCATCTGCCGCAAATGTCCGTAGCTGGCTAGGAACGCCTCGCGCCAACTTTCGCGCGGAGGCCATAGCAGCGCAAATCAAGCGGTGGAGGACAGGCTTGCTAAGTCGTTGATTTCGAGTCTATTTTCATTGATTAGATTCCTCCTTAAGATTCAATCGCTTAGACTTGACTATGTTCATCCTCTGAACTACATTAATTGCGTGAGGAATGCGGTAAAGCCCACGTCCGCAGATAGTCGAAAGACTGATCGAAAGGGGGGATTGTGGGTCCCCCCCTCACCTTCACTTGAAATAGTTGGTCGTGCTCTGAATGAGAATTTTCGACGCCCCCTTCATTTTGTTTCGGGGAAGCTCTGAAGAGAAGTAAAAGGTTCGGATAAATATGCCCGTATCTTCCTTATTTCTGGACAAAACTAAGAAGTAAGCTCGTTTTGGATTGTCCATTTCGTGCAGAACAACCTCAATCTGCAGAACCGTGCCTCTCCGATTTGACTGATAGTAGTCTCCCTTTCGGATAACCATCGGGAGTTGTAGGCCTTTGGTTGCATCCATGCCATGCATTGGGTGGTGTCGAATCTTTTGTGCGTCTCTCACCGTTATGAATACGTTTTGAGCTACCCAGCCGAGTGTTCTCGAAACGGAGAACGGAATTTTAGCGAGAAACATTGGTGAATTTGTTGCCTCTCCGTGCAGGAGACGAAAAAGGCGAAAGGTTTGATCCTCAGGCGTCATCGCCAAGTCATCATCCGGCTGCGCTTACTGGTCAACCAAAGATGGCAGGATTCTAAACTTTAAAATTGCACAACCGCTCATAGCTCGCCAGCGCCGCCTCGGCCAATGCCTGATACTCGGGCGGAAGCATCGGCAGCGGGCCCTCGGCGCTGTCGAAGCCGGTGGATCGGTGGACAGCGTTGTACCAATGCGGAGCCCAGGCGCCGTCGTAGGATTTGGGGCCCGGGGGCCAGCTCAGCATCGCTTCGGTGAAGGGGATGCCCAGCGCGGTGCAAAGTTTTTCCAGCATTTTCCGTGGGTTGGCGCGGATGTCGGTGGCGTCGATCACGAGGGGCGCGCGTCCCGTGCTGTCGGCCACCTGATTGAACAGATCTTCCTGCTGGGTGAAGCCGAGGTCGGCGAGAACCGGCGCCTCTCGCTTTTGCGCATAGCTGGCGACAACGCGGGCGGGGTGGCGGATCAGGAAGACATTCGTCACCGACCGCATCCAGCCCCGGTCGATGCCGGGGATCATGTGGTGGGTCATGTGTTTTTGGTAAAACAGGCTCTGTTCCTGCGGAATTGGCCCTGCGCAGGCGGCGGCGACGCGGGCGGGATCGGGGTCTCCGGCAGCGATGATCTCTGACGTCATCGGATGTTCGATACCGGTCATCTGAAGGTAGGCCGCATAGAAGGGCTCATCCCACACAGCGCAATCGCCCCGGGCGGCGAAGGAATACATCATCGCTGTCGACAGGTTCCGGGGGCCGGACCACATGGCGATATTCAAGCGCAAACTCCCGTCTGGTTTCGGTATGGTTCTGGTATGGATTCCGTATGGGCGTCAGGCAGCGACCAGCGCCTTGTACAACCCGCGCAGGCGTTCCGTCATCGGACCCATCTGGCCGGTGCCGATCACGCGGCCGTCGATTTCCCCCACCGGCGATTGGGCACCGAAAGTGCCGGTCAGGAAAGCCTCATCGGCCGAATAGGTATCGACCAGCGAGAAGTTCCGCTCATAGACCGGGATACGGTTTTCACGGCAAAGGCGGATCACCTTGGCCCGCGTGATGCCGTTCATGCAGTAGTCGCCGGTACTGGTCCAGACCTCTCCCTTCCTGACGATGAAGAAGTTGCAGGCGTTGGTGGTGTTCACGAAACCATGCACGTCCAGCATCAGCGCCTCATCCGCGCCGGCCTTGTCGGCGGCGATGCAGGCCAGGATGCAGTTCAGCTTGGAATGCGAGTTGAGCTTCGGGTCCTGCGTCATCGGCAAGCCGCGCATATGTGGCACAGTCGCCAGCTTGATCGGACGCGGCAGTTTCGGCTTTGAATGTTCCATGATGATCGCGACCGTCGGCCCCTGCTGTGCCAGCCTTGGGTGCTGAAAAGGCCGGGTCTTGATCCCGCGCGTGACCATCAGGCGGGCGTGGGCGTCAGTCTGCATCCCATTGGCCTTTTGCGTGTCGAGCAGCGCCTGGATGACCTGAGCGGGGGTCATGCCGATGTTCAGGTCTATGGCCTTTGCGGCTTCGAACAGGCGCTCGATATGTTCATCGACGAAGGCCCAGCGGCCGTCGTAGAGGCGTATCCCCTCCCACACGCCATCGCCCAGCATGAAGCCCGCGTCATAGACGCTGACCAGCGCCTGTGCCTTTGGAACAATCCGGCCGTTGACGTAGATCAGGATCTGTTCGTTTCTGATGTCTTCCTCGGCCTGGTGGGCGGTCACATGGTCGGTCATTGAAACTCTCCGTCTGTCGGCGGCGAGGCTAGACTGCGGCTCACGCGGGGCCAAGAGGCCAGATCACCCTTGCGTGACACACGCGCCGGTGAATGGACGCTTGTCCGTAGCGGCGCGCATCTTCTGGCCAATTCAGGAGGAGATTTTAGAGATGCGGTATGGATTGATGCTGGCTTTGGCGGTTGCCGCGCTTGGGTTGGCGGGCGTGGTAAAGGCCGAAAGAAAGACCGCAGTGCTGGCCGGGGGCTGTTTCTGGTGTGTCGAGAGCGATTTCGAAAGCGTGCCGGGCGTGTCGAAAGTGGTTTCGGGTTTCAGCGGCGGCACGGTGAAAAACCCGACCTACAAGCAGGTGAGCGGTGGCGGAACGGGCCACTATGAGGTTGTGCAGATCACCTATGACGATACGAAGGTCAGCTATGCGGAGCTATTGAGCCTGTTCTTCCGCTCGATCGACCCGACCGATGCGGGCGGCCAGTTCTGCGATCGGGGCGACACGTATCGGACAGCCATTTTCGTCTCTGACGAAGCGGAAAAGCAGTCGGCAGAGACCGCAAAGACCGAGGCGGGCAAAAAGCTGGGGGCAACGATTGCCACGAAGATTCTGCCTGCGGCGCCCTTCTATCGGGCGGAGGAGTATCATCAGGACTATTATCGCAGCGGGGATATTATCCTGACCCGGTTCGGGCCGCGCACCAAGGCGTCAGCCTATAAGCTGTATCGCGAGGCTTGCGGGCGCGATCAGCGGGTGGGGCAGCTTTGGGGATCAGCGGCGGCGTTTGTGCACTAGGACCGGGTGACGGGCGGGAAAAGAAACGCGATCCGCGTTTCCCCGCCTGCAGCGCGACGTTGCCTTGAGACCCTTTGTGCAAAGAGACGGCAGAGGCCAGCGCCCGGTGCAACTCACTCTTCATCTCATGGCGAAGGCGATGGCCTTCGCCAATGTCACGTGGGATTCCGGGCCAGGAAAGCGTCAACCTCGTCCACACTGGGCATAGCTTGCGCCGCGCCGGGGCGCGTCACCTGAATCGCGGCAGCGGCTGAGGCGCGGCGCATCGCCGCGGCGGGCTCCAGCCCCGCATCGAGTGCGGCGGCGAGGGTTCCGGTAAAGCAGTCGCCTGCTCCGGTGGTATCGACCGGGGTGACGCGGAAGGCGGGAACGCGGATGGTCTGTCGTCCCGGCGACAGCCATTCGGCGCCATCGCCGCCGCGTGTCACGATCATGTCGATCTCGGGCATCTGGCCGAAGGCGGCGCGCAGTTCTGCCGCCTCGCCCTCATTCATTACCAGCATCGAGACATGCGGCAGGACCGCCTTGACCGAGGATACGAGGAATGGCGCGGCGGAATAGATCACGCGCAGGCCCATCTCCTTGCCGATACGGGCGGCGTCAGCCTGGGCCGAAGTTTCGTTCTGCAAGAGAAGCGTATCGCCGGGATGGGCGAATGCCAGCGCCTCACCCACCGTTTCGGCGGTGAAGCTGTGGTTGGCACCCGAGAAGATGACGATAGCGTTCTCGGCAGCCGGATCGACGTTGATGATGGCGTGGCCGCTTGGCATCTCGGCAATCGCAACATGGGCGATATCGACGCCGTAATCGTCCAGCATGTCGCGCGCCCAGCGCCCCTCGGGGCCAACCGCACCAATATGCACCGCGCGGGCACCTGCGCGGGCGGCGGCAACAGACTGGTTCGCGCCCTTGCCGCCCAGACCCATGCTGTATTCATGCGCGGCCAGCGTCTCGCCCGCCCTGGGCAGGTGCGGGACGCGGTAGACATGGTCGATGTTGATCGAGCCGAATGTCCAGACTGCCATTCACTTCCTCCGACGACTTCTGGCTGTCTTGATAGCGCCCCCCGCAAGGCAGCGCCAAGGGAATTGGCGCTTTCCGGCGGCGGGGCGGTTTTGTAGGGTCGGGCCCTAGCCCCGGGGGACGTGCGTGGCCGACGACAATGTGACGCCGATGATGGCGCAGTATCTGGAGATCAAGGCGGCCAATCCGGGCGCCCTGCTGTTCTACCGGATGGGCGATTTCTATGAGATGTTCTTTGACGACGCGGTGGCGGCGGCCGAGGCGCTGGACATAACGCTGACCAGGCGGGGCAAGCACCTGGGGCAGGACATCGCCATGTGCGGCGTGCCGGTGCATGCGGCCGAGGGGTATCTGCTGACGCTGATCCGCAAGGGGTTCCGGGTGGCGATCGCCGAGCAGCTGGAGGACCCGGCCGAGGCGAAGAAGCGCGGCTACAAGGCGGTGGTCCGGCGCGACGTGGTGCGGATGGTGACGCCGGGGACGCTGACCGAGGAAAGCCTGCTGGAGGCGCGGCGGCACAATTTTTTGGCGGCTTTTGCCGAGGTGCGGGACGAGGCGGCACTGGCCTGGGCCGATATCTCGACCGGCGAGGTGCGGGTGATGGGCTGCCCGCTGGCACGGCTGGGGCCGGAACTGGCGCGGCTGGCCCCGCGCGAATTGCTGGTCAGCGAGGCGCGAGAGGATGAAACAGGGTCTATCGCTGCGGAAAACGGGGTGGCGGTGACGCCACTGGCGCGGAGCGCGTTCGACAGTGTTTCTGCCGAACGGCGTCTGTCTGAGCTGTATGGCGTGGGCACTTTGGATGCTTTCGGCAGCTTTGGCCGGGCCGAGGTTTCGGCGCTGGGGGCGATTGCGGAATACCTGGAACTGACCCAGCGCGGGCGTCTGCCGCTGCTGCGCCCGCCGGTACGAGAGGTGCAGGGCGGCGCGATGCAGATCGACGCGGCGACGCGGCGGAACCTGGAGCTGACGCAGGCGCTGTCGGGCGGACGCGAGGGATCGCTGCTGGCGGCGGTGGACCGGACCGTGACCGCCGGCGGCGCGCGACTGCTGGAGCGGCGGATCGGCGCGCCCTCGCGGGATCTTGGGGTGATTCATGAACGGCTGGCGGCGGTGCGCTGGCTGGTCGGGGATGCACGGCTGCGGGGCGAGTTGCGCGAGTTGCTGCGGCGGGTGCCGGACATGGACCGGGCGCTGTCCCGGCTGGCGCTGGACCGGGGCGGGCCGCGCGATCTGGTCGCGATCCGCACCGGATTGGCGGAAGCTGAGGCGCTGGCGGCGCGGATCGGCGACGCGCCGAGCCTGTTGGCGGAAGCGGTGAAGGGGCTGCGCGGACATGAGCGGCTGGTGAACATGCTGCGCGCGGCCCTGGTGGACGAGCCACCACTGCTGGCGCGCGACGGCGGGTTCATCGCGCCGGGGCATGACCGGGAACTGGACGAGACACGCGCGCTGCGGGACGAAGGGCGGGGCGTGATTGCGGCGATGCAGGCGGAATATGCCGGGCTGACCGGCATTCCCGGCCTGAAGATCAAGCACAACAACGTGCTGGGCTATTTCATCGAGACGACCGATACCCATGCGGGGCGGATGCTGTCGCCGCCGTTGTCAGAGCGGTTCATCCACCGCCAGACCACAGCCAATCAGGTGCGTTTCACGACGGTGGAACTGTCATCGCTGGAAACGCGCATCCTGAATGCGGCGGGCCATGCATTGGGAATTGAAAAACGGCTCTATGATGACTTGAAAGGTGCCGTTCTGGATAACGCGGGGCCGATTGGCCTTGCCGCGCGAGGTCTGGCCGAGATCGACCTTGCCGCTGGTTTCGCGGACCTTGCAGCGGGCGAGGAGTGGAGCCAGCCCGAAGTGGACGACAGCCGGGCCTTCATTGTCGAAGGCGGTCGCCATCCCGTGGTGGAGCGCGCCTTGCGGCGGCAGGGCGGCGCACCCTTTGTCGCCAACGACTGCGACCTGACGGAAGGCGATACGCCTGCGATCTGGCTTTTGACCGGGCCGAATATGGCCGGTAAATCCACCTTTCTGCGCCAGAATGCGCTGATCGCATTGTTGGCTCAGACCGGCAGTTTTGTGCCCGCCCGCCGCGCGCATGTCGGACTGGTCAGCCAGCTGTTCAGCCGTGTCGGCGCGGCGGACGATCTGGCGCGGGGGCGATCCACCTTCATGGTCGAGATGGTGGAGACCGCGGCGATCCTGAATCAGGCCGACGACCGGGCGGTGGTCATTCTGGACGAGATCGGACGCGGCACGGCGACCTACGACGGTTTGTCGATTGCCTGGGCGACGTTGGAGCATCTGCACGAGATCAACCGCTGCCGCGCCCTGTTCGCCACGCATTATCATGAGATGACGGCGCTGGCGGCGCGGTTGCCGGGGCTGGAAAACGCGACCGTCGCGGTGAAGGAGTGGGAAGGCGAGGTGATCTTCCTGCACGAAGTGCGCAAGGGCGCGGCTGACCGATCCTATGGGGTGCAGGTGGCGCGTTTGGCAGGGCTACCACCCTCGGTGATCGAACGCGCGAAAACGGTGCTGGAGGCTCTGGAATCCGGTGAGCGGCAGGGCGGCGCAAGGCCCGGCGCGCTGATCGACGATCTGCCGCTGTTCCGGGTGGCTCCGACGCATCCGGCGGCTGTTGTGAAACAGGTGTCACAGGCGGAGGAGGCGTTGCGAGGTGTGCTGCCGGACGAACTCACCCCGATAGAGGCGTTGAGGCTGGTTTATGAGCTGCGGAAGCTGGTTTGAAGGTTTGCGGTGCGTGCGAGCACGCACCCTACAGGGCGTTATTTGGTGATGGCGCCGGCGGTGCCACCGACGACCGCGCCTACAGGGCCGGCAACCACTGCTCCGGCAACGCCGCCGGTTGCGGCCCGTTCGCCCACCGTATCGCCGCAGGCGGCAAGCACGACAAGGCCTGAAAGCGCCCAGATGGCCACGATCGAACGATACATCGTCTCATCCTTTGACAGGGCCCGCCTTTGAGCGGGGCTGTCAAGGTAACGCACGACATGGCCAAATGGTTCAGTGAGCCTTCGCGGGACTGGCCCGTCAGGACGCGGGCATCGAAGAGACGCCCACCTGTGCCGGGCGAAGCAGCCGGTCGTGCAGCAGGAATCCCTCGGTCATCACCTGGATGATCTGGCCCGCTTTGGTGCCGGGCAGCGGCGCCTCGAACATGGCCTGATGCTGCTGCGGATCGAACACATCGCCGATGGCGGGGCTGATCGGGGTGACGCCGTGTTTGGTCAGGACATTCGTCAGCTCGCGCAGGGTCAGTTCGACCCCCTCGATCAGCGCGGAGGATTCCGGGCCGGCCTTATCCGTCGCGGCATCGAGGGCGCGCTTGAGATTGTCGTAGACCGGCAGAAGGTCGCGCGCCAGGCGGGTGCCACCGTATTGCTCGGCCTCGCGCCGGTCGCGCTCGCCACGTTTGCGCGAGTTTTCGGCATCGGCCAGCGTCCGCATGAAGCGGTCCTTCAGCTCGTCACGTTCGGCGCGAAGCTGTTCAAGCTCGTTCAGTTCGGCAAGGTGGGCGTCGGCGATGTCTTCCGCCATTTCCTCGAGCGAACCTGTATCCTGCGCCATCTTGGCTTCTTTCGTCATTCTTCTACCCTTTGCCGCGATCGGATATGAGCTTTCCGACCAGCTGTGCCGTGTAGTCCACGATCGGGACAATTCTTCCGTAGTTCAGGCGGGTCGGACCAATGACCCCCACCGCGCCGATGATCTTACGGTCAGCGTTCATATAGGGAGAGACTACGAGAGAGGAACCCGAAAGTGAAAAAAGCTTGTTCTCGGAGCCTATAAAAATGCGCACACCCTCGCCTTGTTCGGCAAGGTCGAGGAATTCGGCGATGTCACGCTTGCGTTCAAGGTCATCGAAGAGGGTGCGGATGCGGTCGATGTCCTGCGCCTCGGCATCGCTTTCGATCAGGTTCGAGGTGCCGCGGACGATCAGTCGCTCATAGGGCTCGCCCGCATTCTCCCAAAGGGCGAGGCCGCTTTCGACCAGTTCACGGGCAAGCGAATCGATTTCCTGACGGCGGTGTGCGATTTCCTGGCCCATTGAAGTGCGCAACTCGCTGAGCGTCCTGCCCTCGGCCAGGGCGTTGATGAAGTTCGCGGCCTCTCGCATTGAGGAGGGAGTCTGGCCCGGCGGTGGGGTAAAGAGGCGATTTTCGACGGTGCCGTCGGCGAAAACGAGGACGACCAGCGCGCGGTCGGCGCCTAGGCTTACGAACTCCACATGGCGGATGGGCGCCTCTCGCTTCGGGGTCAGGACGAGGCTGGCGCCGTGGGTGATACCGGAAAGCGTGGCTCCGATGCGATCCAGCAGACTGGTCACGTCACGCTCATTGGTCGCAGAGCTGGCATCAATCCTTTCACGGTCTTCGGCATTCACAGAGCCTATTTCAAGCAATCCATCGACGAACATGCGCAGGCCCATCTGGGTGGGAACGCGACCGGCCGAGACGTGCGGGCTGTCGAGCAGGCCGAGGTATTCGAGATCCTGCATGACGTTGCGGATCGTCGCCGCGCTGACCTTTTCCTGCATGCTGCGGGTCAGGGTACGCGATCCGACGGGGTCGCCGGAGGCAAGGTAGCCTTCGACGACGCGGCGAAAGACCTCGCGCGAGCGGTCGCTCATCTCTGCAAGAAGTTTGGGGCTGTCTGTCATGGTTCTGTTCCGTGAAGCCCATCTAACTTGGGAGAGCGCCGGTCGGGCGTCAATCGGGGTTGCAACCGGGACTGAGGCGCAGGTATCTGGCGGCAACATTTCGAGGGAGGAACCCAAATGCGACCGTCCGGCAGAGCCTTGAGCGAGATGCGTCCGATCTCGATTGAAATAGACGTCATGAAACATGCCGAAGGCTCATGCCTCATCAAGATGGGTGAGACGCATGTGCTGTGTTCGGCCTCGCTTGAGGACAAGGCGCCTCAGTTCCTGAAGAACACCGGGCTGGGCTGGGTAACGGCGGAATACGGGATGCTGCCGCGGGCGACGAATACACGCAACCGGCGCGAGGCTGCGGCGGGCAAGCAATCGGGCCGCACGCAGGAAATTCAGCGGCTTATCGGACGGGCGCTGCGGGCTGGTGTTGATCGTGTTGCGCTGGGTGAGCGGCAGATCGTCGTGGACTGCGACGTGATCCAGGCGGACGGAGGCACGCGCTGCGCCTCGATCACCGGCGGGTGGGTGGCGCTGCGGCTGGCGGTCAACAGGTTGCTGAAGGCCGGGATCATCGTTTCGGACCCGATGGTGGATCATGTGGCGGCGGTGTCCTGCGGAATATATGCGGGGCAGCCGGTACTGGATCTGGACTATGCCGAGGATTCAACGGCGGGGACCGATGGCAACTTTATCCTGACCGGTCGTGGTCGGCTTGTTGAGGTGCAGATGTCGGCGGAAGGCGCGACCTTCTCGCGCGACGAGATGGGGTCGTTGCTTGACCTGGCGGAAGCCGGGATTTCGCAGCTGGTGGCGGCGCAGAAGGCGGCGATCGGCGGATGAGGTTGGTTCGGGGTGACAGGTTGATCCTGGCGAGCCACAACAGGGGCAAGCTGGAAGAGATCGACAAGCTGTTGGAGCCCTATGGGATTTCGGTAAGCTCGGTTGCCGATCACGGATTGCCGGAGCCCGCGGAGACCGAGACCAGCTTTCTGGGCAACGCCCGGATCAAGGCGCATGCAGCCGCGCGCGCGACCGGACTGCCCGCGCTGGCGGATGACAGCGGGATCGAGGTCGAGGCACTGGGCGGCGAGCCGGGCGTCTATACGGCCGACTGGGCCGAGACGCCTGGGGGGCGCGATTTCGGCATGGCGATGCGCAAAGTCTGGGACCGGCTCGAGTCGATTGCCGCACCCGAACCCCGGCGGGCAAGGTTCTGCTGCACGCTGGTGTTGGCGATGCCGGACGGAAGCGACGTTGCCTTCGAGGGATTTGCGCCCGGTCGGCTGGTCTGGCCGCCGAGAGGCGAAAACGGGCATGGCTATGACCCGATGTTCATGCCGGATGGATATGACATTACATTCGGCGAGATGGATCGCTGGGAAAAGAACCGGATCAGCCATAGGGCGATGGCTTTCGGCAAGCTTGAGCAGGGAGTCCTGGCATGAGGCGGATTTCAACCGGATCACCGTTCGAGGCGAAGATGGGTTATTCTCGTGCGGTCGTTAAGGGTGGCTGGTGCTTTGTCTCGGGTGTGACCGGATATGATTACGCCACGATGGTCATGCCGGGGGACATCGCGGCACAGGCGCGGAACTGCTTTTCAACGATTGACGCGGTGCTCACTGACGCAGGGTTTACGATGGATGATATCGTCCGTGTGCAATACACGGTCACGGATGTGACGCTTGTCGATGCGCTTGTCCCGGTTCTTGGCGATGCGCTGGGCGAGGTTCGACCGGCAGCTACTATGGTTATTGCGGGTCTGATACGGCCTGAAATGTTGGTCGAGATCGAGGTCACGGCCTTCAAGGGGTGAAATTTGGCGGAGCCAACGGAAGGCGGTTTCGGGCTTTATATTCACTGGCCCTTTTGCCAGTCGAAATGCCCATACTGCGACTTCAACAGCCATGTGGCGGCCCGGATTGACCAGCGCCGCTGGCTTCGCGCCTATCTGTCGGAGATCGAGCGATATCGCGAAGAGACCGGGGGCAGGTTGCTCAATTCGGTATTTTTCGGCGGCGGCACTCCTTCGCTGATGGACGCCGAGGTGGTGGCGGAGATCCTGGACGCAGTTCGGGCCGCCTGGCCTGTTGCGAATGACTGGGAGGTTACGCTGGAAGCCAATCCCGGCTCGGTCGAGGCGGGAAAGTTCAGGGATTTTCGGCAGGCCGGCGTCAATCGCCTGTCGATGGGGATACAGGCGCTGAATGATGCTGACTTGCGGCGTCTCGGGCGGCTTCATTCCGCATCAGAGGCAATGCAAGCGTTTGATATTGCAAGGAAATGCTTCGACAGGGTCAGTTTTGACCTGATTTACGCCCGGCAGGAACAGACAGCATTGGCCTGGGGTAAGGAGCTTCGACAGGCGCTGGCCATGGCCGTCGATCATCTGTCGCTTTACCAGCTGACGATCGAAGAGGGCACAGCATTTGGCGACCGGTTTGCGCGGGGTGGTCTTCGTGGTTTGCCGGATGAGGATGTGTCGGTCGAGATGTTCGAGATCACGCAGGAGCTTTGCGATGCGGCGGGCTTTGCCGCTTATGAGGTTTCCAATCACGCTCGACCTGACGCGCAATCGCAGCACAACCTGATCTATTGGCGAGGCGGCGATTATCTTGGGATCGGGCCGGGAGCGCACGGGCGGTTGACCCTTGATGGCCAACGTTTTGCGACCGAGGCAACGCGAGCGCCGGGCCAATGGCTGGAGTGGGCAGAGACTCGTGGCTCGGGGGATTTGCCGCGGACCGTGGTAAGCGGGGTCGAGAGGGCCGCCGAATATCTGATGATGAGCCTGCGCCTGACCGAGGGAATGGACCTGCGCCGGTTTGAGCGTATAGCGGGGCGAGAGCTTTCGAAAGACCGGGTGTCTGCTCTGGAAGCTCTTGGTTTTATTGAGAAAACCAACGGTCTGTTGCGCACCACGCCCGCCGGTCGGTTGGTCCTGAACAGTGTGATCCGGGAACTCGCCGCCGATCTTTGAACTCAGATTGAGCCGTCCCGCGGCAAAACCGAGAGGCCCCGGCAGAGCAGGTCCAGGTCATCCAGTGAGTTATAGCGGATTGTAAGTGTCCCCGATCCCCCACCCGGCTCATGGTCGATGCGCACGGACATTCGCAGGTTTGCCGAAAGATCGGCCTCAAGCGCGCGCGTATCGGCGTCTTTTTCAGTCTTCCCACGCGGACGGGGCGTTTTGACAGAGTTGGTCTCTTTCTTTGCCAGATCTTCAGCCTGGCGCACGGTAAGTCCCTTGGCGATGACCATGCGGGCCAGTTCGGCTGGATTTGGCGTGGTTATCAGGGCGCGGGCGTGGCCAGCGGTCAGCTTGCCTTCACGAAGGTAGGACTGAACCTCTTCTGGTAATTGCAGGAGGCGCAGAAGGTTCGCGATATGGCTGCGGCTTTTCGCCAGGGCTTCGGCCATCTTTTCCTGGGTGTGGCCGAATCTGTCCATCAGTTGACGATAGGCCAGCGCCTCTTCCACGGGGTTCAGGTCGGCGCGCTGGATATTCTCGATGATTGCGACTTCGAGCACTTCTGCATCGTCGAAATCGCGAACCAGCACGGGAAGCTCGTGCAGTTGGGCAAGCTGCGCAGCGCGCCAGCGGCGCTCTCCTGCGACGATTTCGAAAGTATCGGAGCCTTTCGGGCGGACGATCAGCGGCTGGATCACGCCCTTTGTGCGCAGAGATGCGGCCAGATCCTCCATCGCCTCTGGAGCGAAATCCCGGCGTGGCTGATGTGGGTTGGGAATAAGCTTTTCAACGGCGACAAAACGTTCGGCGCGGCGCGGACTGGCGCCGGCTTCCAGGGTGACATCTGCCATCAGAGCAGACAAGCCGCGACCCAGGCCGCGACGTTCTTTCTTGTCGGTCAATTCACCACCTCTTGCTTGCCGCGATCTTCTGCATGGCGGAGCAGAAGCTCTTGCGCAAGGGCGCGATAGGCTTCGGAGCCCTTCGATGCAGAGTCATAGCGCAGTACGGGCAGTGCGTAGGATGGTGCTTCGCTTACACGGACGTTCCGCGGTATGACGACACGGAAAACCAGATCGCCAAGCGTCTCGCGAACGTCGTTTTCCACCTGCTGCGCCAGATTGTTTCGGCCATCGTACATGGTCAACAAAACCCCCTCGATTCTCAGATCGGGGTTGGCGGACTGGCGGATCTCGCGCACCGTAAGCAGCAACTGCGAGAGACCCTCAAGGGCAAAGAACTCGCTTTGCAGGGGCACGAGAACTGCGTCGGCAGCCACCATGGCATTCACCGTGAGCAGATTTAGCGAAGGCGGGCAATCGATCAGGACGAAATCGAAGCGATACCTGTCGATCTCGATCTGGCGAAGTGCATCGCGCAGCAGATAGCTGCGCCGCTCGTTGGAAACCAGTTCCATATCCGTCGAGGCGAGGTCGGCGTTGGCGGGGCTGATCCAGATATTTGCTATCGCCGTTGCCTGGACCACATTGGAAAGCGGCGCATCTTCGAGGAGCAGATCATAGCTTGTCAGTTGGCGTTGGTCGGATTCTATGCCAAGGCCGGTTGAGGCGTTTCCCTGCGGATCCAGATCGACCAAAAGTACGCGCCGATCCCTCTCGGCCAGTCCGGCGGCCAGATTTATGGCCGTTGTCGTTTTGCCTACGCCACCTTTTTGGTTCACGATGGCGATGATGCGTGGGGGGGCCGGCCGGGTGACATCAGACATGGGAAAGCCCTTTCAGCCGAAGTATGTGCGCCTTTGCATCGGTTTGGCTTGCGAATTGCTCAAGGTCAAAGTTCCAGCTTTGCCGCGCGAGTGCAATCTCATCCTCTACGCTCACCCCCTTGAGAAACAGGGCCATCCCATGCGCATTCAGGTGCCTGTGTGCATAGCTACAGAGTAGGTTTAGCGGCGCCAGTGCGCGTGCGGAGATCATGTCGGCCTGCAGCGGAGGCGCTTCTTCGATCCGCCCTGCAACAACGGTAACTGGCACGTCCGTTTCACGTGAAACATTACGCAGAAAGGCCGCCTTCCTTTGATCCGACTCCAAAAGGGTAACATGCAAATCGGGTGCGGCCTCCGCCGCAGCGATGGCAATAACCATGCCGGGAAATCCGCCCCCGCTGCCCAAATCGACCCATGAAGTGGCGCCCCCTGGCCGCAACGAGAAAAGCTGCAGACTGTCAAGGATATGGCGGTCTTGTAACTCGGAAACCGATGAGCGCGACACCAGATTGATTTTGGTGCTCCACTTTTGCACAAGCGCGCCAAACTGCTTCAGGCGCAGCTTTGTCTCCGGACCAAGCAGGTCGAATTCCTGCTGCAGGGACGTACTGCTCATGCAGACTGGCGCTTCAGGTGCCGCAATCGGGCAAGGATAAGGGTAAGCGCTGCCGGGGTCATGCCGTCGATCGCCGCGGCCTGAGCGATACTATGCGGCTGGATCCGGCCAAGCTTTGCTTTCAACTCCGTCGAAAGTCCGGACAGTAGCGAATAGTCAAAGTCGAAGGGTATCGCTTCTTTCTCATCTCTGCGGAGGGCTTCGGCCTCGCCATTCTGCCGTTCAGCATACGGCGCATAAAGCGCGTCTGTCGCAAGCTGCCTTTTAAGTCTGGCGTCAAGTTCGGCAAATGGGGCAGAAATCTCAGCGACCCGAACGGCATCCACCTCAGGCAGTCCGAGAAGGGAAAAGGCAGATCGCCGTGTGCCCGAGCGGCTGACAGGGGCCCCTAAAGACTGAGCTTCAGATGGACTTACCATCAGATTGCCAAGAGAGTTACGCGCCCGGCCCAGAGCATCCGCTTTTTTGGTGTAGGCCTTGGCGCGAACCGCGCCCACACATCCAATCTCGATTCCCGTAGGGGTAAGTCGCTGATCCGCATTATCAGCGCGCAGACTTAGCCGATACTCTGCCCGTGACGTAAACATCCGGTAAGGCTCTGCAACTCCGCGAGTTACCAGATCATCGATCATTACGCCGATGTAACTTTCAGAGCGGTGAAACTTCACCGCTTCGCCACCAGATGCGTGGCGTGCAGCATTTATTCCGGCAACCAGGCCCTGCGCTGCCGCCTCTTCGTATCCTGTCGTGCCATTAATTTGCCCGGCCATGAACAGCCCCGGCAACATTTTCAACTCCAGAGTGGGTCGAAGTTCCCTGGGATCGAAGTAATCGTATTCGATAGCATAGCCCGGTTGTAAAATCCGTGCAGATTCTAGTCCTGCAATTGTTTGAACGTAGTCCTCCTGCACATCTTCCGGCAGCGAGGTGGAAATTCCGTTCGGGTAGATCGTGTCATCATCAAGCCCTTCCGGCTCAAGGAAAATCTGATGGGAGGCCTTGTCGGCGAAACGTACCACCTTGTCCTCAAGCGAAGGACAATATCGAGGGCCTATACCTTCGATATGACCGCCATACATCGCCGATCGCGCAAGGTTACGCCTGACCACATCATGGGTTCGTTCATTGGTGTGAGTTACGCCGCAGTTTATCTGTTTGACAAATGGACGCTCGTTCAGGAACGAAAAAACGACCGGCTCCGCATCTCCGGCCTGAAACTCGGTTTTCGACCAGTCAATCGTGCGCCCGTCAATTCGCGGCGGCGTTCCGGTTTTAAGTCTTCCCTTTGCCAGACCTAAATCCTCCAGCCGCTCGGCCAGGCGGATCGACGGCCTGGCCCCAATCCTACCCCCATCTTGCTTCTGGTCGCCAACATGGATTACGCCACGCAAGAACGTTCCTGCCGTCAGGATTACGGCACGGCAAAGAATGGGACTGCCATCCGCCAGAATAACGCCCGCAACACTATTTTTCTCAACAACAAGGTCGACAACTTCGCCCTCAATAACCTCAAGCTCGCGCTGGCCGTGTGTGATGTTCTGAATTGCACGGCGATAAAGCTTGCGGTCGGCTTGCGCCCTTGGACCCTGAACAGCCGGCCCCTTGCGACGGTTGAGCAGGCGGAACTGTATGCCCGCCCGGTCCGCTGCCACACCCATCACGCCGTCCAGTGCGTCAATCTCTCTAACCAGATGCCCCTTTCCGAGTCCTCCGATTGCCGGGTTGCATGACATGACGCCAATATCTTCAAATCGCAGCGTAATCAGCGCTGTACGGCACCCCATCCGGGCTGCGGCGTGGGCGGCCTCCGTGCCGGCATGACCGCCGCCAATCACAATTACATCGAAGTGTTTCACGTGAAACATCCTCATTTCCCGATACAAAAACTGGCGAAAATCTCGCCAAGCAAAGTTTCCACACCAATCCGTCCAACGAGCATATCTAGCGCGCTAACAGCACGCCTAATGTCCTCCGCCGCCAATTCCGTTCTGGAGTCTCGCCTCAATAACTCGTCCCGCGCGCTTTCCAAAGCATCAATCGCACTGGAAAGTGCAATTCTTTGCCTTTCCCGGACTATGGTTCCCGCTCCGGCAACCCGCTTTGAAAGCTGCTCCGCAATCCCAGCTAGTAAATCTGCGACGCCCTCACCCGTCGCTCCAGAGATACCCTGCAAATGGCCATCAGCCCAGGATGAGGACAGATCCGCCTTGCCGCGCAAAACGATGTCTCCAGGGATGCGGGCGATACCGTCGGGCACCCCCTGCGCGTCAGCTATGAAAACTCGCAGGTCGGCCGCTGAAGCACGGTTCAGCGCCCGATCTATCCCAAGCCGCTCAACCTCATCCGCCGCCTCCCGAACACCAGCTGTGTCCAGCAAGGTTACGGCCTGACCGGCGATCTCCATCCTGACCTCAATCACATCTCTTGTCGTTCCGGCCACTGCAGAGGTGATCGCAGCCTCCCTGCCAGCCAAAGCATTGAGAAGAGTGGACTTTCCGGAATTCGGGTGCCCAACGATCGCCACCTCGAATCCGTCCCGGATCCGTTCGGCAGCATGCGCGCCATCTGCCTCTGTCCGCAAGTCCCCAACCAACCCTTCAAGCAGGCCAAGAACCTCTGGCGTAACATCGACAGGAACATCCTCGTCGGCAAAATCAATAGTCGCTTCCAGCAGTGCGGCCGCACGGATCAACCGCCGCCGCCAATCCTCGGCCCTGGCCCCAATCGCACCGGAGAGTACTTTCTGGGCTTGCTTCCGCTGCGCCTCGGTCTCGGCGTCGATAAGATCCGCCAACCCCTCTACCTGCGCGAGATCAAGCCGCCCGCTCTCCAGCGCCCTCCGGGTGAACTCTCCCGCCTCGGCCATTCTAAGGCCAGGCATTCCACTTAAGGACCTCAAGACCGCACTCACAACAGCCTGGCTGCCATGAAGCTGCAATTCTGCCGAACGCTCTCCAGTGTAGCTGGCCTCCTGATCGAAAATCAGCACTAAACCCTCATCCAGAAGATCATCGCCGTCTCTCAACACACACAGCGTGGCCTGCCGAACAGGCGGAACGCGCCCCGCCAGCTTCCTAACGACATCATGCGCTAACGGGCCAGATATCCGCACAATCGCAACACCGGCCTTGCCACGCGCGGTGGCGAGGGCAAAAATCGTATCCATCGCAAGACCCCCTCCGGGGCAGAATCGTCAGGTATTCATGGACTCGAAGAATTCGGAATTCGACTTCGTCTGCTTAAGCTTCGAAATCAGGAATTCGATCGCGTCCGTTGTGCCCATCGGGTTCAGAATCCGGCGCAACACGTAAGTTTTCTGCAGATCGGCCTTATCGACCAGCAAATCTTCCTTACGCGTGCCGGATTTCAGAATGTCCATCGCCGGGAACACGCGCTTGTCGGCAACCTTCCGGTCCAGCACGATCTCGCTATTGCCGGTGCCTTTGAACTCTTCAAAGATCACCTCGTCCATACGGCTGCCCGTATCAATCAGAGCTGTCGCAATGATAGTCAGCGAACCGCCTTCTTCAATGTTCCGCGCCGCACCGAAGAACCGCTTGGGCCGTTGCAGCGCGTTCGCATCCACACCACCCGTCAAAACCTTGCCGCTCGACGGCACCACAGTGTTGAAGGCGCGTCCAAGCCGCGTGATCGAGTCGAGCAGGATGACGACATCCCGCTTATGCTCGACAAGACGCTTGGCCTTCTCGATCACCATCTCGGCCACCGCAACGTGCCGCGTCGCGGGCTCGTCAAAGGTCGAGGAGACGACCTCGCCCTTCACCGAGCGCTGCATGTCGGTCACTTCCTCGGGGCGCTCGTCGATCAGAAGCACGATCAGATAGCACTCCGGGTGGTTGGTCGCGATCGAATGAGCAATGTTCTGCAAAAGCACGGTCTTACCGGTCCGTGGCGGCGCCACGATCAAGCCGCGCTGCCCTTTGCCAATGGGTGCAACCAGGTCGATGATCCGCGCCGAACGGTCACGGATCGTCGGATCCTCGACCTCCATCTTCAGGCGCTCATCAGGATAAAGCGGCGTCAGGTTGTCGAAATGAACCTTGTGACGCGCCTTCTCCGGGTCGTCGAAGTTGATTCGGGTCACCCTTGTCAAAGAAAAATAACGCTCGGTCTCCCTTGGCGCCGCAATATCCCCCTCGATCGTGTCTCCGGTGCGCAGCGAGAACTGACGCAAAATCTCGGGCGAAACATAGATATCATCCGGGCCGGGCAAATAGTTCGCCTCTTTCGACCGAAGGAATCCAAACCCGTCCTGCAAGACCTCCAGAACCCCGTCGCCTCCAATCTCCCAACCCTCTTCGGCGTGTTCCTTCAGGATCGAGAACATCATCTCGCCCTTGCGCATCGAGGGGGCGTTCTCGATCTCCCACTCCTCTGCCATCGACAACAGGTCAGCAGGCGTCTTCGCTTTAAGATCGGAAAGGTTGAGGCGTTCTTCGGTCATGGATCGTGCTCGGAAATTCGCAAATGCCCCATAAGGGACAACAGGCATCATGGATGGGAAATGCGTCGGGCCGGACGGCCCCGCCGCGCCCAGATAAGTCCTGCGGCCGCGAAAGTCAACGGATCAGAACTTTACGATGACCGACAGCACGATCACCACCATCAGCAGAGTCGGCACTTCATTCATCATTCTATAGCTTCGCCCGCTCAGCCGGTTCCGCCCGGTAGCCAGATCCTTGCGTCTGGCGCCAAGCCAGTGGTGGAACCAGGTCATAGCAACAACCGCCGCCGCCTTGCTCCAGGGCCATATCATCGTCCAGTCAACGATCCCCGGCGTAAAGACAAGACACAGTCCAAACACCCAGGTCGCAATGCTCGCCGGCCCCATAATGAACCGGAAGAGCTTTAGCTCCATCGTCCTGAACAACGCCTCTCTGCCATAATCCCCTTCGGCGGCCTCGACGTGATAGACGAAAAGCCTGGGCAGATAGAACAACCCTGCCATCCACGCGATGACCGCCATCACGTGAAACGCCTTGGTCCATGGATACAGCATCACAAGCAAGTCGGTCATTACGCCACCTTTCACAGACTTCTTAATTCAAGAAAAGAATCTAAAGGAAATGATGTTATAGATACTGCGGATAACGGGATTGCGCGGTTTTGTCCCGATCACGATCCACAGGCGGGCGGTTGTGGATAATCCATGAAAAACTTCCATAATTCATCGCGACTCAATAATAAATAAGTAAAATCATAAACTTGAATAGAAGCGGCGGCCAATTGCCTGTGGACATTTTTCTTCGCTCAGTCTGGATTTTCGGGTTTCCAACACCGCCCGGCGAAACTTGTGCTGGCGTGGATAAGGACCGCGGTGGCGCATCGGCGACGCGACAAAACACCCCGCGCCAACCCATCCACGGAACCCTCCCTTGTCCCGCAGGCAGGAACATATCAGGATTGTCCACATGTCAGCGACCAAACCAATCGTCCTAGCCTCGGCCTCGCAGACCCGCGCCGCGCTTTTCTCCGCCGCGGGGATCGAGGCCGCGCTGCATCCGGCGCGCGTGGATGAGGAGGCGATCCGTCATGCGCTGGCGGCGGAAGGCGCAAACCCGCGCGACATTGCCGACACGCTTGCAGAAATGAAGGCCCGCAAGATTTCCGAACGTCGCCCCGATGCGGTCGTGATCGGCTGCGACCAGGTGCTGGAGTTTGATGGCCGCGCCTTGGGAAAAGCAGAATCCCCTGATGCAGGCCGGGCACAGTTGCAGGCGCTTCGCGGCAAGACGCACATGCTTCATTCGGCTGTCGTGCTATACGACCAAGCACAGCCGGTCTGGCGTCATATCGGAGAGGTTCGTCTGACGATGCGCGCGTTCAGCGATGCGTGGCTCGATGCCTATCTCGCCCGCAACTGGGAGTCTGCGCGCCATTGCGTTGGCACCTATATGATCGAAGGCGAAGGACTACGCCTGTTCTCGCGAATCGAGGGCGACCACTTCAGCATTCTGGGCATTCCGATGCTGCCGCTCGTAAACTATCTCGCCGATCGGGGCTTTATCGCAGCATGACCGAACTGCCCCGCATCCCCCTTGCCGGCGTAATCGGATCACCCATCGCGCACAGCCGCTCGCCCCGGCTGCACGGCTACTGGCTACAGCGGTATGGTATTGCCGGTCACTACATCCCGATGGAGGTCGCCCAGGCAGACCTGAAAGAGGCGTTGCACACGCTGCCGAAATTCGGCTTCGTTGGGCTGAACGTCACCATTCCGCACAAGGAATCGGTGATTGCGCTGGCCGACATCGTGACGGATCGCGCCGCCCTGATCGGCGCTGCCAATACGCTGATCTTCCGAAAGGACGGCAAGATTTTTGCCGACAACACCGATGGCTCCGGTTTCATCGCCAATCTGCGGCAAGAGGCGCCGAACTGGACGCCCGGCGGCGGCCCCGCCGTTGTCTTCGGCGCAGGTGGCGCGGCGCGGGCGGTCGTCGCCGCATTGATCGAGGTCGGCGCGCCGGAAATCCTGATCGCAAATCGCACCCGCGCCCGGGCTGAGGCCATCCGATCGGATTTCGGAGCGAAGGTTCACGTTTACGACTGGGTGCAAGCGGGCAATCTGCTGGAAGAGGCTGCGACCGTGGTCAACACCACCGCGCTGGGCATGACGGGTAAACCCGAGTTCCGCGTTCCGCTCGACGCCCTGAACTCGCGCGCGCTTGTTACCGATCTTGTCTATTCTCCGCTCCGCACCAGCCTTCTGGAACAGGCAGAGGCGGCTGGCTGCACCACAGTCGATGGTCTTGGCATGTTGCTGCATCAGGCGGCCCCCGGATTCGAACGCTGGTTTGGCACAAGGCCCGAGGTCGATGCGGCAACCCGTGCGGCGGTCCTGGCATCGTGACGGCGTTTCGCCTTGGCCTTACCGGGTCGATCGGCATGGGCAAATCGACGACAGCACAGTTCTTTGCAGACGAAGGCATTCCCGTCTGGGATGCCGACAGCGCCGTGCATCGCCTTTACGCACCGGGCGGCGCAGCCGTCGCGCCAATCTCGGAGATTTGCCCGCAGGCACTGCAGGAAGGCGGCATCAGCCGCGCTGCGCTTAAGCAGTGGATTTCCCGTGAAACAAGCGCCCTCTCCCGTATCGAGGCCGTCGTTCATCCGCTTGTCGCTTCTGACCGCGCCGAGTTTCTGGCATCCGCCAAGTCGGACCTCGTGCTTCTCGACATTCCTTTGCTGTTTGAAACTGGCGCTGACGCGCAGATGGATGCCAGCCTGCTGGTCACAGCGCCAAGGGTGCTTCAACGCGCCCGTGTCATGGCCCGGCCCGGTATGACCGAGCAGCTTTTCGCGACATTGCTGGCAAAGCAGATGCCTGACCGGCAGAAGCGCGAACGTGCGACCCATGTTGTCGAGACGCTCGACCTCGCCTCGGTGCAGGCCTATGTTCGCGCGCTCATCTCCTATATCCGCAAGGCCAAAGATGCGTGAAATCGTTCTGGATACCGAAACGACAGGGTTCGAACCCGGCGAAGGCCACCGTATCGTCGAGATCGGCGGCGTTGAGTTGTTCAACCACATGCCGACGGGCCGGAACTTTCACAAGTACATCAATCCGGAACGCGAGATGCCGAAGGAGGCCTTCGAGGTTCACGGCCTTTCCGAAGACTTTCTGCGCGACAAGCCGCTTTTCCGAACGGTCGGTCAGGAATTTCTCGAATTTATCGGTGATGCGAAGCTTGTCATCCACAACGCCTCGTTCGACATGAAATTCCTGAATCACGAACTACGAGGCGCTGGCCTGCCGACCCTGCCATTTGACCGGGCCGTCGACACGTTGCTGATTGCGCGCCAGCGCTTTCCGGGGTCGCCTGCCTCGCTGGATGCGCTGTGCCGCCGCTTCGGCGTGGACAACTCGGCGCGCGAAAAACACGGCGCGCTGCTCGACAGCGAGATTCTGGCCGAAGTCTATCTGGAGCTGATTGGTGGGCGGCAACCGGATCTGGTGCTGGCGCCCGTTGCCAAGACCGAAGCGCCCACGGCGGATGCGCAAATTTCGGTCTGGCGCGCCCGGCCCCGACCAACACCGCTTGCGCCCCGGATCACCACTGCGGAGGCAGAGGCGCACGCAGCATTTGTAATGGCGATGGGCGACGCGGCGATCTGGAACCGCCGCGTCTGATCGTCAGGAAACCACGGCCGGACGCTGCGCTTCTGCGCGCCGTGCAAGCTCTTGGCGGTAAAGGGCGACGAAATCGACCGTATCGACGTTCAGCGCCGGGAAGCCGCCGTCGCGCGTCACGTCAGAGATGATGCGGCGCACAAAGGGGAACAGCAGGCGCGGGCATTCGATCAGCAGGAAGGGATGCAGTTGTTCGTCTGTGATCCCTTCGACGTGAAAGATGCCGCCGTAATCCAGTTCCAGCAAGAACAGCGTGTCGCCGTTCGCCTTGTTCTTCGAGGTCACGCGGAACTTGGTGATGACCTCGTACTGATGGTCAACCGGGCGCTTGCGGGCATCCAGGCTGACCTGCACGGTCACGTCGGGCTGGACTTCGCCGCCCTGAATTCCCTTTTGCGCCACCACGTTCTCAAAGGACATGTCCCGGATGAACTGGCCCAGCACCTGCATGCGGACTTGCGCTTGCGCGCCTGCGGCGGCACCGCCATTGCTGCCATTGGCTTCGGTCATCGGTCTCTCCTGCTCTCTCGGCCCGAGGCGTATCTAGCAGAGCGTCGACGGTGGCTCAATGCCTGGTCCAGCCGGAAGATTCCTTCGCATCGTCCGGGGGCAATTCCTCCCAGGTCGTGTCGATGACCTCATCCGGTCTGCGCCTTACGGCTTGCGTATCCCAGCCACCCGATTGCATATGAATATCGAACCCGCCCTTCGCGCGAGCGGACAGCCGTGACGAAACCCAGTGCTGAACCGGCGGCAACAGCAGCAAGAGCCCAATCGTATCGGTCAGGAACCCCGGCAGGATCAACAGCATTGCCGCCACGGCGCGGAAAGCGCCTCCGGCCAGCATCGCTGTCGGGCTGCGCCCCGCATTCAGGCTTGCGCGCAAACCGCTGCGAGCCCGCTCGCCTTCTTGCTTTAGCAGCCAGACCCCCAATGCGGCGGTTCCAATCACAATCGCGAGCGTTGGCCACAACCCGATCCAGCCGCCAATCACGACAAAAAGTGATATTTCGATCAGCGGCAGGCCGACGATCAGCGCAAGAAGCCACATGGCAGCACCCTCAATGCGGGCGCAGCGGTAGACTTGCGCCCTGCCCTCCCCTACATAGGGCTCACGGCGGCGGGTTAACAGCCCGGGACCGCCGGTTCCGAGGTTCAAGATGAGCGCTTCCGTGATCCAACTTCTGGTACTGGCCGGGGTGGCCATTTTCCTTGTCCTGAAACTGCGTTCGGTGCTGGGTTCACGGGAGGGGTTCGAGAAGCCGGCAGCCCCGGCGGACGATGCCCGCCCCCGCATCGGCAAGCGCGATTTCGAGGTGATACAGGGCGGACCCGACCGCGACATCATTGACCACGTCACCGATGGCAGTCCGGCTGCCAAGGCATTGGCCAGCATGAAGATGGCCGAGCCCAGCTTTTCCGTAAGCGAGTTCCTGACCGGAGCGCGCGGGGCCTATGAGATGATCCTGATGGCCTTTGAAAAAGGCGATCTGGCGTCAATCCGCGCGTTCCTGTCCGATGAGGTCTACACGACCTTTGCCGATGTCGTCGCCGCGCGGGAGAAGGAAGGCCTGTCGATTGAATCCCATTTCGTCGGGCTGAGGGAGCTTTCGTTGCAGAACGCCTCTTTCGACCACGACACCAAGGAGGCCGAAATCGCCGTGCGCTTCGTGGGGGAATTAACATCGGTGGTTCGCAACAAGGCGGGCGAAGTGATCGAGGGCAGCCCCACCGCGATCAAGCGCCAGCGCGACCTTTGGACCTTTGCGCGCCGGATGGGCGTCGATGACCCGAACTGGCAGCTTGTCGCCACGGGCGAGTGACAAGGGGCGATGCGTGTCCTGCGCCTTGCCCTTGCCGTCACGGTCCTAGCGATGGCGGGCGGTGTGGCGCAGGCCCAGGTATTGCGTTTCGACGATCTTGAGGAATGGGCGGTCGACGATCACGCGGCCGCCCTTTCGGTTTTCGTCCAGACCTGCGACCAGCTTGATAATCCCGACTGGGGGCCGGTCTGCGCCCTGGCGCGCGACACATCGACCAAGGCTGCGCGCAGCTTTTTCGAACTGATGTTCCGCCCAGTGCTGATCGGCTCTCCTCCTGCGCTGTTCACTGGCTATTACGAGCCGGAGCTTGCCGGATCACCTGTCCGCACACCCCGCTTTGCCTATCCCATCTATCGCCGTCCGCCGGAAATGTCCGATGATGCGCCCTGGCTGTCGCGGCAGGAGATAGAGGGCGCAGGAATGCTGCAGGGCCGCGGACTTGAGCTTGCATGGCTGGAAGATCCGGTCGAAGCCTACTTCCTTCAGATTCAAGGTTCTGGGCGTATCCGCATGCCCGATGGCCGCGTCATTCGCGTGGGCTATGCCGGCAAGAACAACCAGCCTTACCGATCCATCGGCCAGGAACTGATCCGACGTGGCCTATTCGAGGCCAGCGAGGTTTCGGCGGATGTGATCCAGGACTGGGTGCGCCGATACCCTGCCGAGGGCCGGGCGCTGATGAACCACAACCCCTCCTTCGTCTTTTTCCGAAAGATCGGCGATCTGGCCCCCGACAAGGGTCCGATAGGTGCAATGGGCCGGTCGATCACCGCCATGCGATCAATCGCTATTGACCCTGCATTCGTGCCGCTTGGCGCTCCCGTCTGGGTCGAGAAAAACGGCGCAGGCTCGTTTCGCCGACTGATGATCGCGCAGGACACGGGCGGCGCGATCAAGGGCGCGCAAAGGGCCGATATATTTTACGGAACTGGTCGCGATGCCGGACAGCGCGCCGGGCAGATCAAGGATGGCGGCCGGATGATCGTGCTGCTGCCGATCGAGCGGGCTTATGCCATGCTATCGGACGGGCCCGCCCCATGACGCGACGCCGTCAGTTGCGGCCTGAGGAACAAGAGCTATGGCAGGTGGTCGCGCGAACGGCACAACCAATGCATCCACAACTCAACCACACCCCCACGCTCGATCTGCCCATCATCACGGCAAGGCCGAAGCCCGCCGAGGAAGCTCTTCTGCCAGCGTTCAGCATAGGCGAAAAGGCGCGCGCCCTGCCCGCATTCGATTTGTCGGCATCCACCCCCACATCGCCCTTGCGGATGGATGCCAAAGCCTTTTCCCGGATGAAGCGGGGAAAGCTGTCACCAGAGGCGCGGATCGACCTTCATGGGCTGACCCTGGCCGAGGCCATGCCAGAGCTGGTATCATTCATCCTGAACGCGCATTCCAATGGTTTGCGTCTGGTTTTGGTTATCACCGGCAAAGGCAAGCGAGGCGATGGCGACGGGCCGATCCCGCAGCGCCCCGGGGTGCTGCGCCATCAGGTGCCCCACTGGCTGTCCCGGCCACCACTGTCTGCGGCAGTGCTTCAGGTTACCGAAGCGCACCTCAGGCATGGCGGTGCGGGCGCGCTTTACGTCTACCTGCGCCGTCGCGGCTGACCTACTCCTGCGTCAGTTCGTCGTTGATCGCAATGACCGGGGAAACGATGATCGCGGTCGCTTTCTGAGCGGTCAGAACGATGCCCGGCAACAGGCCGACAGTTCCCGCATTGTCGTTGTCGAAGGCGTTCTGAACCGAGTCGATGTTGGCGATCAGCTTGATCAGCTCGGGTGAATCCCCAACGTTGAAATGCCCGGACCCCGTTGAGAATGCTCCGACGTCGATCACGCGAACCGGCAGGTCTGCCACCTGTGAAACATCTGCAAGGTTGCCTAGCCGATTCGGCTCTCCGGTGATGAAGGATGAAAGCCGCAATGCCTTGTCCCGCTGCGAGGAGAAAATGATGAAGGGTTGCGGCAGGTTGGCGAAGGTTTGCGCCTGCGACTGGAACACCTGGACGTCAATATCCGGAGACAGCAGAATGACGCCTTTCAGATTCCGCTTCAGCCGCCCCGGATCGCGGATGTCCATCTGCCGCAAAGTCTCGACCAGCAGTTGCGCGCCCATCGAGTGGCCCACCACGACGATTTCGTCTGCGCCTGCGTCGATGACCTCGTTGAACAAATCCTCCAGCCCGTCACGCGCATAAAGCGTCGAATCGCGGTCATGAACATAGCCAAGCGCCTGCGCGGCCGAAGGCCATGAATAGTGAACAGTAACCCTTGGCAGGTCCAGGTCGTAGGACAGCTGGGCGATCCGATAAAGGCCTTCGGCAAAGGTGTTGTTGAACCCATGCACAAAGATCAGCGCGCGGCGTCTTGAACCTTCCTCATCGCGCATGGCTTGTGCCAGGTCACGGCGAAAGCCTGCGTCGTTTGCATAGATTTCCTTGCTGGCCGTCACGAACTCGGTCCTCGGATCCGGCGCGCGACCCTTTTTCGGCCACCTGATCTCGCCCGGATTGCGCTCGGGCGGGATCGAGATGTCATAGCGTGCCAGTGACAAGACCGGAGAACGCCGTGTACCGAAAGAGTCCGTTTCAGGCTCGTAGGCCCGCGTTGTTCCGACAAAAATCGGCTCAATTGTGCCGACGCCGCGCGCAACGGGTGCTTCGGTGATCGTGCCGCGCGCTCCACAGGATGCCAGGATAGCAATCGACAGGAAGATGACGAGTTTCCGCAAAATTTTTCATCCCCGGCGACTGCAACGGCGCGGAAGATGGCCCTACCACCTGTGTGCGTCAACCCGCGGTCGTCAGGAAAACCGACCTTTGCAGCTGGCCTCGCTAAAGCACGTAGCGGCTGAGATCGGACGAGCGCGACAATGCTCCGATATGCGTCTCTACAAAGGCCGAATCCACCGTAACCGCCTCGCCAGAGCGATCCGGGGCAGCGAAGGACAACTCCTCGAAAACGCGCTCCAGAACGGTGTACAGCCGCCGCGCGCCGATGTTTTCAACCGAGGCATTCACCTCTGCGGCAATATGCGCCAGCGCGGCGATGCCGTCGGGCGTGAAACTGACCGTCACGCCTTCGGTGGCCATCAGCGCCGAATACTGCCGCGTCAGCGCATTGTCAGTCTCGGTCAGGATGCGCGCGAAATCGCTTTCGGTCAGCGCCTGCAACTCTACCCGGATCGGCAAGCGGCCCTGCAACTCGGGCAGCAGGTCAGATGGCTTGGCGATGTGGAAGGCGCCGCTGGCGATGAAAAGGATATGGTCGGTCTTCACCGGACCATATTTGGTCGAAACCGTCGTGCCTTCGATCAGCGGCAGCAGGTCGCGCTGCACCCCCTCGCGGCTGACATCGGCCCCGCGCGTGTCTGACCGGGCACAGACCTTGTCGATCTCGTCAATGAAGACAATCCCCGCCTCTTGCACGGCGGTCAACGCGGCCTTGGTGACGGTCTCGTCGTCCAGCAGCTTGTCCGCCTCTTCCCCGATCAGCAGGTCGTAGCTCTCGGCAACCGTCATCTTGCGGCGTTGCTTGCGCCCGCCAAAGGCTTTGCCGAACAGATCCTGCAGGCCCTGCATTTGCTGCTCCATACCGGGCATTCCGGCCATCATGGGCATGGCGGGGCCTGGGTCTGCCACATCCAGCTCGATCATCGTCTGATCAAGCTCTCCGCGTTTCAGCTTGGCGCGGAACATCTCGCGCGTCTGTTCGCGCGCATCCTTGCCCGCCAGTGCCTCGATCACCCGTTCTTCGGCTGCGGCATGGGCGCGGGCGCGCACCTCTTCCCGCATCTGGGCTCGTGTCTCGATCATCGCGGCATCCATAAGGTCGCGGATGATGCTGTCCACATCGCGGCCGACATAACCGACCTCGGTGAACTTGGTCGCCTCGACCTTGAGGAAAGGCGCCCTGGCGAGCTTTGCCAGACGGCGGCTGATCTCGGTCTTGCCGACCCCGGTCGGGCCGATCATCAGGATGTTCTTGGGATAAACCTCGTCCCGAAGATCGTCCGGCAATTGCCGCCGCCGCCAGCGGTTGCGCATGGCGACAGCCACGGCGCGCTTCGCGTCAGCCTGGCCGATGATATAGCGATCAAGCTCGGATACGATCTCTCGCGGGGTAAGCGTGGTCATTTGGTCTCCGCATAGGGGGGCAGGCGGCTTTTGCCGGGAAAGTCGGGCAGCGCACGCATCAGGGCAGAGCGCAAGGGCACCCACCAGGTGCCAAGCGCGGTGACGAAAGCACCAAGGACAATCGCGATCAGAGTCCAGGATTCGGCACTGTCGCCGCTGCTGCTGCGCACAATCCAGCCAAGAACGATGGCGATATAGCCGATGGCCGCCGTCAGGAATGACCGGCGGTCGATGACCAGCGCCATTGCCGCGATCGCGACGAGCGAGAGTGCCAGTGTCACGATGCCCAGCGCTCCCCCAACGTTGTACAGTGTCAGCGCAACCGTATTCACCAGCGCGGGCGCGGCCAGCATGTGCAGCCAGAAGGCGGTCGCGGCATGGCGGCCAAGCCGATGCGGATCGCACGTGTCGAACCACATGGCCACCAGAAAAGCCCCGATGCCAAAGCCCAGCGTCGCCAGCGCAAACTGCGGGCTTTCGCGCAGGTCGAATAGCCCATCCACGCCAAAGCGGCTGCTGCCGATGAAGCCGCCAAGAGAATCGAATGAAGCTGTCGTCGTGTAGATGGCGCCCAGCAGGAAACACCCCAGCACAAAGGCCGAAAACGGCAGTCGGAACCGTCGATACCACAGCGCCATACCGGCTGCGGCGATCAGAAAGCTGGCAACTACGGCAAACCGCGGTGAATCCTCGTTCACCAGCAGCATCACCGCCGATGTGTAAAGTCCGGCGCCAAAGGTCACGGCCAACACCATCGAGGGCAGGTTCATCCGCCGTTTCAGCGTGAAGTACCCCGCCCACCACCAGGCAATCGCGGCGCAGATCAGCGGCAGCAGAATGATCCCGCCAACAAGTGCCACGAAGCCCGCAACCCCGCCGAACAGGATCAGCAGGCCGATCGAGACGAAAATCTCGGAAAAGCCGCGAAAGAATTCGAACGGCTCATCCTCGGCCGGCATCGCAACGCGGCGACCGGCCCGGTCATCGGCCAGCGCAATAACCGATGCGGCCTGTGCCTCGGTCAATATGTTTGCGGCGACCGCCGCCCGCAGATCAGCGTTGCCGAAGGGGCGTAACTCATCAGCCACGGATCGTCTCCACCGTCAGGTTTCCGTTGGTGTAGACACAGATGTCGGCGGCAATCGCCATGGCGCGGCGGGCGATATCCTCGGCCTCGCCGTCGCCCTCCATCAATCCCCGCGCGGCCGCCAGAGCGAAGTTGCCGCCCGAACCGATGGCAGCCACGTCATGCTCTGGCTCCAGCACGTCGCCCGCGCCCGTGATGACGAAAAGATCGCGCCCGTCGGTGACGATCAGCATGGCTTCAAGATTGCGCAGGTACTTGTCCATGCGCCAGTCCTTGGCCAGTTCAACACTGGCGCGGGCCAGTTGTCCCGGCATTGCTTCCAGCTTTTTCTCCAGCCGTTCAAGCAGGGTGAAGGCATCGGCGGTCGATCCGGCAAAACCCGCGACGATTTCCCTGCCGCCCGGCGCCAGCCTGCGCACCTTGCGCGCAGTGCCCTTGATCACGGTCTGGCCCAGGCTGACCTGTCCATCGCCTGCCACCACCACCTGCCCGCCGCGCCGAACCGCAAGTATAGTGGTGCCGTGCCAGCCGGGGAATTTGTCGTCGCTCATCTTGCCTGACCTAAGTGTTCTGCGCGGAATATGGCGGCGCGGCGGGGGCTGCACAACCCGGGCCGGATTTGCCGCCCTGCAATGAAAAAGGGGCGCCCGAACGGCGCCCCTTCATTTTCAACCGGACCAGCTCAGATAGCCGAGTTGATCCAGTTCGCCAGCGCCGCCTTGGGTGCAGCACCGATCTTGTTCGACACGACCTGTCCGTTCTTGAACAGGAACAGCGCCGGGATACCGCGAACACCAAGCTGGGCCGGGCTGTCAGGGTTCTCATCAACGTTGATCTTGACGATTTTCACCTTGCCGCCGTACTCGGCCGAAAGCTCTTCCAGAGCCGGGCCAATCTGACGGCAGGGGCCACACCACTCGGCCCAGAAATCGACGACGACAGGAACATCCGCCTGACGCACTTCGGCGTCAAAGGTGGCGTCGGTCACTTTGGTAGTAGCCATGATGGTCTCCCGTGGGAATATGTTGTGGTCAAGGTATGGACCCCGCCTGGCAACGTCAAGGGAAGCCGGCCCTTTGCAATGCCGCCATGACCAGCGCGCGGGGCAGAGGCATCAGCACCGGCCCGCCCGTCCACAGGATCGCGACTTCGACCGGGCGATCTGGATAAACCTGCTCCAGCAGCGCCGAATAGGCCCCCATCTGGCGCAGGATTCCCTCTGGTGTGTGTTCGGCGACGGGCGGGATCAGCCGGTTCGATTTATAGTCGATGGCAAGAATCCGTTCGTCGGTCGCGATCAGGCGGTCGATTGTCCCGGTGAAAAGGCGACCGCCGATCTTCCCGGCTATCGGCACTTCCGCAAGCGCGGCTGCGGCGAAGACATGGGCAAGATCGGGGTGGCTCAGCACCAAATCCGCCTCGGCCAATCTGAGCGACGCGGTATCTGGAGAGTCAGCCATCAGTGTCATTGCCAGTGCGGCCCGCTCGTGGTCCGGCCAAAGCGGCAGATGTTCCAGCAGCAGATGCAATTCGGTGCCGCGTCGTCTGGCCCCTGCCTCCAGCGCCGGATCGGTATCTCCGGGCATGACCTTTGCCCCGCCCAGATCCGAAGGCGACAAGGGCGGCGATGGCCGTTCGATCTGCGCGGGTGAGGTCAGTGCCCAATTTGGCATCACGATATCGGCGGATGGCGCGAGGGTGGCAAGATCGGCGCTTTCCGGCCAGGTCTCGTGACCCAGACGAAGCACGCCATCCTCGCCTTCGATAGCGCCCGACCGCCCCATTCCGGCGCGGATGATGTTGTACCAGCAGGCTTCGCTCTCGGTCTTTCCGGCAGCCGCGACGATCAGCCAGGATTGTGCCCGCGTCATCGCGACGTAGAGTAGGCGCAGACTTTCCGCCGCTGCCTTTTCTCGCCGTATCCGCATGGTTTCGATCATCGCGGGCGGACTTTCATCCGTCGAGGTGCGCCAAACTGCTGTGCCATCCGCCAGTGTCACGATCTCGCTGCCGTCCGGCGCGCGGCGGTCCTGGGTTTCCGGCAGGATGACGATGGGCGCCTCCAGCCCCTTGGCGCCATGCACGGTCATCACCCGGATACGCCCGCCGCTTTCGCCCATCTGCCGCTTGACCTGCAGATCGTCAGCAGCCAGCCAGCCAAGAAAGCCGGTCAGGCTGGGAACCTCGCTGCGTTCATAGGCCAGCGCCTGCGACAAAAGCTCGTCGATCCCATCTTCCGCCTCGTCGCCAAGACGGGCCAGCAGGCGCTGCCGTCCGCCATGTCGTGTAAGGGCGCGTTCGATCAGGTCGTAGGGGCGCAGGTAGTCGGCCTGATCGCGAAGGTCGCGGAGGATACGCATCGTCTCGGGGTGAGTTTCCGCCTGATCTCGCAGCGCGGTCCAAAGATAGGAAAAACGACCCTGCGCAAGCGAAAACAGCTGTCCTTCCGTCCATCCAAACAAGGGCGAGCGCAGAACTGCGGCGAGGGACAGGTCATCTTCAGGCGTAGTGAGAAAAGACAACAGCGCGACCAGATCCTTGACCGCCAGTTCCGCCCCCAGCTTTAGCCGGTCCGCACCTGCCACAGGCAGGCCAGCCGCCTTGCAGGCCCGGATGATCTCGGCGAACAGCGTCGAACGTCTTTGAACCAGGATAAGCACATCTCCGGCCGTCGCGGGCCGCAAACCCTTTTGCGTCGGGATAGGAATGCCTTCCAAAGCGATGCGCCGGATTTCGTCCGCGATACGATTGGCCAGCTGCGCGCTGTGATGCTCGTTCGACACGAGGTCGGTCGGGTCGTACCAATGTTCTGGTTCAGGATCCTTGACCGGGGCAATGGCGGGCCAAAGTTCGACCCGCCCCGGCATCGTGTCGCGAGAGGCGATATGCTTGACGTCTCCGCCCAGGTCGACACCAAGCGCGCCTTCGAACGTATGGTCCACCAACCGCAACAAGACCGGCGATGAGCGGAAGGAATGTTCCAGAGTCAGATCCGCCAGATGGGTATCCACCTCGGCCAGCCGGGCCGAGAAATGCGCCTTCATACGGTCAAAGACGGCAAGGTCGGCACCCTGAAAGGAATAGATCGACTGTTTCTTGTCGCCGACAACAAAGATGGTCCGCTCGATATCGCGCGCGCCCTGACCGGCAGTGAATTCCTGCGTCAGAAGTTCGATCACCCGCCACTGGTCGGGACTGGTGTCCTGCGCCTCATCGACAAGGATGTGGTCGATGCCGCCATCCAGCCGGAAAAGCACCCATTGCGCCACAGAAGGGTCGGTCAGAAGGCGATGCGCGCGGTCGATGAGATCGTCGAAGTCCAGCCAGCCGCGCGCGGACTTGCGTCGTTCGTATTCTGGCAGAAAGACAGCGGCGAAGCCGTGCAGGGCGGCGGTGCGTTCTGCGGCCAACAAGGCCAGACGCCTTGACCGCGCAGCCTCGACGCGCCCCATCAGACCCTCAAGAGAGTCAAGCAGCCCCCCGAGCGCCATACGAGTGGCCTTGGTTGGCAATACCCCGATCTTTGCCGCGAAGGGTTCCTTGGCCGTCTTGCCGAAAAGAAGCGCATCTTCCAGGTGCGCCAGTGCGGGATGATTGGGATGTTCCAGGTTCAATCCCGCAAGGATCTGGGCCAGTTTCACATCGCTGCTGCTGCCAGCACCCATGACGGATATCGCCGAAGGCAGCCATGCGGGCTCATCCCCCAGGATTACATCCCGGAAAATTGTCTCTATGCAGGCCGTTTCCGGCAGGCCAAAGCTGTGCAACGCATCGGCTTTGGCAAGCGGGGGCACCAGTCCGCCACGGCTGCGGGCCACTTCGGATGTCAGCTCGTCCAGGCTTTCTCCGTTGAACAGGCGCGCAATGTCCATCACGGCACCGGGCGCAATATGATCCGACATCTCCTCAACGATATCTGCGCGCAGAATCTTGGCGGCGCGGTCGTCCATTTCGGTGAACTGCGGCGAAACCCCGGCCTCAAGCGGAAAGCGGCGCAGAAGCGAGGCGCAGAACGAATGGATGGTCTGGATGCGCAATCCGCCCGGCGTTTCAATCGCCCTGGCAAACAACCTGCGCGCAGCGGCAAGCGCACCGGGGCCTATCTGGTTCGCCTCGATACCCAGCGCGACCAATTCTTCGCTCAGCCTGGCCGCATCCATCATCGCCCAGCTTCCCAGCCGCCGGAAGAGCCGGTTCTGCATCTCTGACGCCGCTGCCTTTGTATAGGTCAGGCACAGGATGCGCTGCGGCTCGACCCCGCTCAGCAAAAGCCGCGCAACCCGGTCCGTCAGCACCCGCGTCTTGCCTGAACCGGCATTGGCCGACAACCAGGTCGAGGCGGCAGGATCGGCTGCCTGCACCTGCCGTTCGCTGGCCGCATCGCGCGTCATGGCACATCCTCGGGGCGTGCGGCATCTGTCATGTCCCACTCGCCATAGCGGGCAAGATGGTCGTAGTCGCCCTCGAACCGCTGTCCGAACACCGCACGGCGCGCCGCATAGCCTTGTCCGGCAGACTGATACTGCCGGATCAGCCGATGCAGATCGTGCCAGACCTTTTCCAGCAGTTCGGGGGTCGTCTCGGTGCTCTCGACCTTGCCGGCTGCGTTAAATCCGACGTAGGTGATGCGCGCCACCTCACGCGGCCCAAGCTGCGGGAAGCCGCTGCGCTCGGCCATCGCGGCCTCCAGCAAAAGCTGCTTGTCGAACAAGTCCTGCTGCTTTTGCGTCGGCGGCTGTCCGGTCTTGTAGTCAAGGATATGCAGCCGTCCATCCGGCAAAAGGTCGATGCGGTCGGGTTTCGCCGTCAGGGTAAAGCCAAGATCGGGCAGCGCCACCTTTCCCTTTTCCTCGATCACCACCGGTTCGCCTTTGCTCGCCGTCTCGCGCGCGATGAACGCAGGCGCCGCCCGTTCCAGCCGCGCCTTCCACAGCATGCGGGCAGCGGGCCAGGGCACCTGTTCCGCCAGAACCGCATCGGCGATCTGCGACAGCCGCGCCCTGGCTTCGCCGGGCGTCTCAGAGATACGCTCGGTCACGAAGCACTCAAGGATCGCGTGCAGGACCGATCCGCGCAGCAAGGCATCGGGCGCGGGATGCAACGGGTCCAGCGGGAACAGTCGCAGGACATGACGGGCATAGATCGCATATGGATCGCGGATCAGTTTGCGAATGCCGGTAACGGCAAGCTGCTTGGGGCGTGTTTCCACCGGCGGGCGCGGGGCAGGTCGGTGCGCCGGGGTGGCAGGCATAGTGGGTGCGTCCAGCCGCTGCGCTATGTCCAGCCAGATCCGGCCGCGCGCGCTCATAGCCTCCAATGCCTGGGGACCGTTGCGTTCCGGCAGGCCGGACATCAGGTTCACCAGCCGGTTCAGCCAGCGCGACTGGACGGTTTCCGCCTCGGCATCCCGCAGGGCGCGGGTCAGCACGACTTGAGGTGCCGCGATTGCCTGCTGGAAGTCATGGGCAGACAGGCCGATCTGCCTTTCCGGCAACAACAGACCCGCTTTTTGCCGCATCTGCCGGTTCAGCCATGGGTCTGGGGGCGGCAGCGAAGGCCACACACCATCGTTCAGACCGCCCAGAACCACCAGTTCGGCAGCGTATTCGCGCGCTTCTCGCGGGCCAAGGATACGGACCAAGGGATGGCCCTGCACCGCCTCTCGCACCTCGCCCCGTGCCAGCAATGCGCCAAGCAGGTCGCCATAATCGGCATCGGTCAGAATACCGCCGCTGTCGGCCTCTCGCCGCAATTCATCGACCGTCGCCAGGGCAGCTTCACCCGCCTCCCGCTGCCAAAGCGCGCCCGATCCGCCCGCAGGTCCGCCCGCAAGCGCTTCTGTCAGCGTCAGATGGCGCGCGATGTGCTGCGCCAGAGGTAAAGGGCCAGCGGTCTCGACAGCGCGAAGAACTTCGTCCAGCCAGGCTGACCAGACCACAGCGACTTCGCCTTGCTGCGCCGCCCACTCCACAATCGCCGCGCCGGTGGGAAAGACCGGGCCGTTCCGGCGCAGGTGCAGTTCCAGATCGCGGGTCAGGCGCAGATGCTCGCCCCTTTGCCAGCCTGTCGCGGTCAGCGGGTGCTTCAGCAGCGTAAGCAAGATTTCGGACGAAATCCTGCGCCCGAACAGCCGCGCGGTATGGCGCAAAAGCCGCCCCGGTGCGGAAAGCGCCAGGGGTTTACCCGCACTGTCATCGGGCAGGATGCCCCAGCGGTCCAGCGCCGCCACGACCTGACGCGACAAGGCGCGATCGGGTGTGATCAGCGCCACGGGTTGCCCGCGTTCGACCGCCTCGCGCAGGATCAGCGCAATGGCCAACGCCTCGGCGCGTGGTCCGGGCGCTTCGATCAGGCTCAAGCCCTGGGTCAACGGAACCAGATCGGGCAGAAGGGGCCCGTCCGTCAGCCATTGGTCTGTGACGGGCGCGGGGCGCAGGGCCAGCGAGACCAATCTGTTCCGCGGAAAGGACGGACAGGGCGTCCAGGCGGCCACATCCGCTGGCTTCGCCCCCGTCATCTCGAATATCCGGCGATAGCGGAATTGCGGATGATCTTCCGCCGTCAGAGCATCGTCTAGTGTAGCCCAGACCTTTTCCGGCAGGTCGAAGTCGAACCCCGGCAGGACCAGCGCGCCTTGCGGCAGCCTTGTCACCGCCTGCATCAGCAGCGCGGTCGTGCCGCGCGACCCTGTGGATCCGGCCACGATCACCGGATGTTGCGGAGGTGCCGCCTGCCAGCGCGCGATCATCCGACCGACCACCAGACGCTGGCGCGCCTCGGCATCCGGCGCGGCACCGGCCGCGAAATAGGGTGCCACGATACTGAGGAAATCCTGCGTCCGCGCCCAATGTGCGGAGTGGCCAGAGACATCCAGCGCAGCCAGCACCTCGGGGCGCACGCCCTCTCCCTGCATCTCGTCCATCAGCCCGGCAAGGCTTTCGGCCAGATCATACAGCGCTGATCGTGGCGCGATGTCCGGTTGTGCATCGAGCAGGCGAGAGATCAGTTGCGCCAGCTCCAGCCGCCGCCGCAACGGGGGAATGGCTGGTCCAAGTCCGGGTACAGGATCGTTGCCCGGATCGGTGACAAGCCTAAGGCGGGGCAAAAGCCCCGGCCCCGCAGCCGCGAAAGCCTCGGCGACAGCGCGGCGCATCCGGGCGGAGTTCAGGTAGATTTCCACCCGCGCCATCGCTTGGGGTGGCGCGCCGCGCAACCTGTCCAGCAAGCCTTTGGCAAACTCGGCCGGAAAATCCACGCCGGGCGGCAGCGCGAAGAGGCGGCATTCCCTTGTCTCAAACATCGCCGGACTCACGAATTAGCGTCTCGGCCAGTGCAATGCTCTCGGGTCGACCTACGTCGCACCAGCCCCCTTGGTGCAACAGGCCGAAAGCGCGACCGGCCGCGATCATACGGTCCCAGAGCAAATTCAAGGAAAATACTCGCTCTGGAATCGACGCGAGGCCATCAGGCCGGATGATCTGCGCACCAAGATAGACATAGCCAGGCTCGGACCCACCCGAATGCCGGGCAATCCGACCGTCCTCTGCCATCGAGAAGTCGGCACGCGCACCGTGACCAAGCGCCCTGTCGACGGGCGCCAGAAGCAGCAAGGCGTCCATCCGCGTGTTGTTCCAGCCGGCCTCAAGCTGGACGACCGGGTTTTCTCCCGTCCACACGGCATCCGAGTTCAGCGTAGCCACCGGACCTTTGCCGAGATGCGCCATCGCCTGCCGCAGCCCGCCGCCGGTTTCAAGGATTTCTTCCCGCTCCCACGAAAGCCGAACATCCCTTTCCGCTAGATGCTGAGCAAGTTGTTCGCCACGGTAATGCAGATTGACCACGATGGGATTTGCGCCCGCCGCTTCGGCAAGCGACAACGCATGGTCTATCAGGGCCACGCCCGCCACCTCGACAAGCGGCTTCGGGCGATCCGTCGTCAGGGCGCCCATCCGCTTGCCGAAACCGGCGGCAAAAAGCATCAAGGGGCGTGCTGGCCGCATTGCGTGCGTATCCTTTCCAGCCGTTCGGAGGTGGGTTCGGGCAGCATCGCCTCGCAGACCTCTGCCAGTCGATGCAGGGCGGGATGGGCCAGATTGCGCAGCAATTGCGACCAGACGCGAGGGATCAGTTCGACATAGCCGGGCTTTCCCGCCACCAGACAAAGCCGCGTGAAGATGCCTAGGATGCGTAAGGCGCGCTGGGCACCAAGCACGGCATAGGCCGTCCTGAAGTCGTCCACAGTGCCATTCATGCCCGTGGCGAAGCGACGGACCATCGCCTCCTCGACCGCGTGCGAAACATCCCGCCGGGCATCCTGACAAAGCGAGACCAGATCATAGGCCGGCTGACCCATCTGGCCCAGCTGGAAGTCAAGCAGGCCCACACGGGCCAGCCCGGCACGTTCCGGCAGCCACAGCAGATTTTCGGCATGATAGTCTCGAAGGATCAACACACGAGGCCCGTCCGCATGGGCCGTCAGCGCATCTTTCAGGGCAGTCTGGAAAGCCCGGCTGTCCGCCTGTTCACCGCTCAAGGCAAAGCCATACCAGTCGGGTGCCAGGGTTGCTGCTTCGGCCCAATCCCCGGCGGCAAAATCCGTCAGACCCTGCGGTGGCGCAGCCGCCTGAAGACGCAGCAGGACATCGACTGCGGCCTCATAGAGCTGCATCTCCAGCCGCGGGTCGTTGACCGTCAGCCGCGAGAACAGGTCATCGCCCAGGTCCTCCAGCAGCAGGAAACCCTGCTGTTCGTCGCACGCGAAAATCCGGGGCGCAGACAGGCCCAGGCCCAGAAGATGGTCGTCGATATTCAGAAATTCGCGCACGTCGTCACCCTGGCCGGGCGGTGCATCCATCAAGATCGCCGTTCTGTTGTGCAGGCGCAGACGTTCATATCTGCGCGCCGAGGCATCACCGGCAAGTGGTGTGCGCTGGGAATGGCCCCAGCCCGCCAGACCCAGAAACTCGGTCGCCTTGATGGTCCGATCAGTCATTCCAGGTTTCCTGGAGTTCTTTTAGCCGATCGGCCCAGACTGTGCTGCCCTGAACAAGGATATCCCGGCCTTCGCCTTGCTGATGGAACGTGATCCGCAGCGCTTGCGCGGGCGCCAGGTCCCCTAGTCTGTCAGGCCATTCGACCAGGCAAATCTCCTGGCCGAAGGCATGATCCAGCCCCAGTTCGATGACCTCATCGGGATGGACAAGCCGGTAAAGATCGGCATGCCATATTTCGCCACCCGCGGGCAGGGCATAGGTCTGGACCAGCGTGAAGGTGGGCGAGGGAACATCCTCGTCCGATCCCAGGCGGTGGCGGATGATCGCGCGAGCAAGGTGGGATTTCCCCGAACCTATCGGACCTTCCAGAAGGACCGTATCTCCAGGAGACAGCCGGGCGCTCAGCCAGTCACCAAGCCGCGACGTGTCCTCTTCCGAGGCAAGGTGGATCAAGACCGCTGAGTGCTGCATCATTCTGGGGCTGAATCTATCGGCCCCGTGCGCCACCGCAAGCGGGCTTACAGCCTCAGGAGCGATCTTGAAGTCGCAAAGGCGACCGCGCCCTCGGATATTGCGGCAGAGGGACGAAAGGCGATCATCGTGGCTCCGCCCGAAAGCGGCACGAAGCGGCAAAGAAGCAGTCGGCCATCCCCAAGCCGTGCCTCGGCCGACCATGCCTTGCGCGGACCGAAAGTCAGGACAAAATCCTCAGCTTCTGCCCAGACGGAAGAGGGCGCGGTCTGACCGCTCCAGCGATGGCTCAGCGCACCGATGTTACTGTCGGCATCCAGCGAGTTCGCCGGATCATGTGACCAAAGGTCGACATAGGCTGGATTGGATAGGATCAACTGGCCAGTCGAGGAAAACACCGCCACGGCTTCGTCCATGGCGTCTATGACCGACTGGCCAAGCTCCAGATCAGCACGGTAGCGCCGCGTTCGGCTTGTCTCGGTAGAGATATCCTCGAACAGCAGCGCCATCGCGCCGTCGGGATGTGGTCGCCCCATGACCCGATAAGTCTGCCCCGTGGGCAGATCCCAGGTTTCTTCATAGGTGCCGGAAACAGCTGCCCGCTCAAGATCGGCAATCTGGGCGCGCCAGCTTGGGTAATCCTTTGGCTCGGGGATCATCTGGCGGTCGCGCATGCGATCGAGAAAATCGAAAAGCGTTGGGCGAGCGATCAGAAATTCCGAGGGCAGTCCGCTCAGGTCGAACAAGGCGGGATTGAACAACGCCAGTTGTCGCTGGTTGTCGAATATTGCCAGCCCGATGGGAAGGTGCGCGAAGGTTTTCGTCAGTGTCTGGGTAAAGTCCCGCAGCGAATTCTCGGCCTGAACCAGCGCATCGACGGGCGTTGCGTATATCATACGCCCATCCCCCGCAGGGCGCACCGTCGCATCGAACATGAGCGGCGGTTCGTGAGCGGCATCAAATGTCAGGCGACCCTGTGTCATCTGATCGACTTCCATCAGCCGGGGCAGGGGCCAGCCCAGCTCATCCTCCGGCCCCAACCTGTCGGCAGCCAGCCGTAGGTAGCGTGCATTGGCCCAGATTACCTCTCGCTCGGCATTTTCAAGCCAGATCGGCAGAGGCGCCTGCGCGACCGTGCCGCGCAGCAGCGCCAGTTCTTCCTCCATGGCGCGCTGGGCGAGCGGATCGATCAGGGCGATGGCCCCGTCATGCTCAACCCCGGCGAGCGTTATGTGCGACAATCCGCCCCGCCATTCCGCCTGGAGAGTCAGCGGACCCGCGGGGTTTCTGTCGGTCGAGGCAAGAACGAAGCGTCCCTCTGCCGCAAGACCGGCAAGCCGCGCCTCGAAACCCGGAAATCGCGGCGCGAGAAACGCCATCAGCCGCCGCCACGGCGTGCCGCGCACCGGTGCCGCCGAAAGCAATGCCCGCGCGCCGGGTGAGGCATCCACCAGCGTTTCACCATCGAAGATGAAGATCGTGCCGACGGGTTTGTAGGTGGGATTGCCCGTTTGGGTCTTGGTTTGCGGAAAGAGGACCAGTAATGCGACACCCGTCAAAGCAGCAGCAAAGGCGGCGAGGGCGATATAAACGCCAACCACCCAATCGTGAACCATGGCCACTCCACCCAGCGTCGAAATATTAATCCAAAATCAACCATCGGAAGAATGTGTTAATGGAAAGTAAATTGCCCGGCGATCATGCGATAATACGTTCGTTTGGTCCCAAGGCATCGCTTTCGGTCGCGCCAATCACGCCGCGCGGCCAGATAACCTCGACAACAGCACCGCATCGGCTTGCGTAGTCGCGGTCGGCGAGAAAGGGGTCGATCCCATTCGCAAAGCTCAAAGAGGCGCCCGACCTTTCCAAAAGAGTTTTTGCAATGAAAAGCCCCAATCCCATGCCCTCATACTCTGGTCGCTTGGAGGTTTCCTGATCGCTGCGGCGGCTGCGCACAAATGGATCGCCAATCCGGCCCAAAACGGATGTCGGGTAACCTTCTCCATCATCGCTGATCCGCACGGTTATCGTGGAATCCGTCCATGTCGCATCGACCCAAACCGTTGTCGCGGCGAAATCGACGGCGTTCTGCACCAGATTTCGCAGCCCGTGGATCATTTCTGGCCTGCGCAGAACGCTTGGCTGCCGCTCTTTCTCGTCGCCGTCAGATATCAGATCGAACAGAACGGTCTTGCCGCGCGCCATATGCGGCTCGGCCGCTTCGCGCAGCACGGCACCCAAGGGCGCCTGTCGCAGATGCAGGTCGTCTTTCCCTGCGCGGCCCATGGATTGCAGGATGTCGCGGCAGCGATCCGCCTGTTCGCGGATCAGCCGGGCATCGTCTTGCAGATCCTCGCGCCCGGACAGTTCTTCGACCAGTTCCGAGCTGACGAGCTTTATCGTGGCCAGCGGGGTGCCAAGTTCATGTGCCGTCGCAGCGATCACGCCCCCCAGATCGGTAAGCTTCTGTTCGCGCGCCAGTGCCATCTGCGTGGCCAGAAGCGCATCCGACATGGTACGAATCTCTGTCGCTACACGGCGGGAATACAGCGCCAGAAAGATGATCCCTGTGACGATCGCAAGCCAGAATCCGAACTCAAAGACATCCGGCACTTCCAGTTCCGTCCCGTCCGAGAACCTGAGCGGCAGTTTTACCAGAACAACAATCGAAACCAGAGCAATGGCGGCAAGCCCCAGCACAACGGTCGTCCGCAATTCGAGGGCGCTGGCCGAGATTGTCACGGGCACCAGGATAAGCAGGGCAAAAGGATTGTTCAGCCCACCCGTCAGGTAGATCAGGAAGGCAAGCTGCGAGATATCGAACAGCAGCGTCAGCATCGCCTCCATTTCCGAGAGCCGCTTGTTTTCGGGAAAGACAAACGTCATGACCAGATTCACGATCACGGCTGCGCCAACGGCCAGGAAGCAAAGCCCCAACGGCAGTTGCATGCCGAAAAGCCGATGGGCTACGGTGATCGCGGCAAGCTGGCCGCAAATGGCCATCCAACGCAGCAGGATCAGCGTGCGCAGGCGAACCCAGTCGCCGCGCGTGTCACGATTAAGCAGGCCGAGGCTGGAAATGGTCATGCGAAGCTGCGTCTGGATTATGAACCGGCCCTTCCTTACTAGGCCCGGCGCAATGACGGATCAATGCGGCAAGGCTGCGTGGAGTAACGGAGAAGGCAATGACGAAACTATGGGCCTCGCTGGCCGCTCTGGCAGTGATAGCCGTTGTCGGCGGAACGGCCTGGAGCGTCTTGAATCGCGGCAGCGATCCATTCGCCAGCTGCCGTCAAAGCCAGATCGCGGGTGGCGCAGATACCATCGGCGGGCCTTTCGAGCTTGTGGATCAGACTGGCAAGACAGTCACCGACAAGGATGTCATCACCAAGCCGACGCTGGTTTATTTCGGGTATACTTTCTGTGCGGATGTCTGTCCGGTGGACAATGCACGCAACGCTGAGGTTACAGATATTCTGGAAGAGCGCGGCATCGACGTTACGCCTGTATTTATCACGGTTGATCCCAAGCGTGACACAACACAGGTCATGGCGGATTATGTCGCCAACATGCATCCGCGCATGATCGGTCTTACAGGCAGCGCATATCAGATCGCGGCGGCCACCCGTGCCTACAAAGTTTATTTCAAGGCCAATGAGGGGGACCCGGACTTCTATCTGGTGGACCACACGACCTTTACCTATCTGATGTTGCCAGGGCGCGGGTTTGCCGATTTCTATCGGCGCGAAGCGACACCAGACCAGATGGCCGAAAGCGTTTCCTGCTTCGTCGGCGCGGCCTGAGGTGAAGTTGACCTTGGGCCGCACGCTCATTACATCCGCCTAAATGAAAGAAGGGAAAAGTGCAGGATGCCAGACGTAGATGTGTCGGAATTGGGCGAGGATCGCACACTTCTTCTGGTCGATGACGACGAACCCTTTGTGAAGCGCCTGGCAAAGGCCATGGAAAAGCGTGGCTTCATCCCGCAGACCGCCGAAAGCGTGGCCGAGGGCAAGTCGATGGCATTGGCCAAGCCGCCCGCCTATGCCGTCGTCGATCTTCGGCTGGAAGACGGCAATGGACTTGATGTTGTCGAAACCCTGCGCGACCGTCGGCCGGATTGCAGGATTGTGGTGCTGACAGGATATGGCGCCATCGCAACCGCCGTAGCAGCAGTGAAGATTGGTGCGACCGACTATTTGTCCAAGCCTGCGGATGCAAATGACATCACGAACGCGTTATTGTCCCGTGGTGAATCACTGCCCCCTCCCCCGGCAAATCCGATGTCAGCCGACAGGGTGCGTTGGGAACATATCCAGCGCGTTTATGAGCTTTGCGATCGCAATGTCTCGGAAACAGCGAGACGGCTAAACATGCATCGTCGGACGCTTCAAAGGATATTGGCAAAGCGCAGCCCAAAATAGCGCGAAATCTATATGGCAAAAATCCGCCGAGATAATGTAAGATTAATCTTGAATTTTGAATGTGTGACCCATATTAGGTTTCATCCGCAGGAGGGAACTAATGGACCTGAATCTAAACACTCTTTCGTTGAAAGAACTTAGGGACCTTCAATCACAAGTTTTGAAGGCGATCTCGACATTCGAAGATCGCAAAAGGAAAGAAGCTCTTTCAGAGCTGGAAGAGAAAGCGCGCACCCTGGGCTTTTCTCTTGCCGAACTTACCGGAGCGAGCATTGTGCGCAAGCGGGCACCCGCTGTAGCTAAATATGCCAACCCGGCAAATTCGTCAGATACCTGGTCTGGTCGCGGGCGTAAACCGCGCTGGTTTGAAGCAGCTTTGAATTCTGGAAAGTCGCCGGAAGATCTGGCGATCTGATAACGCATTCAGGCTGCGCAAAGTGCCAGTAAATCCGTATGGTGTCGGATAAAATCGACCCTGACGGCAAGCGGTGCGCGCAGCCTTATCTCCAGCCCGGCAATCATGCCGGGTTCGGGCCTGCCAAATAGGCGGTTCGCCTCATCTTCGCGAAAACCTGCAATCTGAACAGCCTCCATCCAGGCCGAAACGCGGTCCGCGCGTTTGATCGCCGTTTTGACTTGTGATGGCAAAACTGCTGGCAGCCCGAAACGCAGATGAACGGCTGCGGCCAGACGGCTGTCCAACTCGCCGTATTGTGCGCCAACGGCAGCCTTGACCGGGCTGATCATGTCTCCGATCACATATTCAGGCGCGTCATGCAGCAGCGCGGCCAGACGCCAGCGGGGCGGCGCGTCCGGGTTGGACTTATGAAAAATCCGCTCCACCAGCAATGAATGTTCGGCGACCGAATAGGGCCAGTTGCCACTGGTCTGCCCGTTCCACCGCGCGACGAACGCCAGCCCGTGGGCTATATCCTCGATTTCGATATCCAGCGGCGTGGGGTCCAGCAGGTCCAGTCTGCGGCCGGACAGCATCCTTTGCCATGCTCTCTGCGGCTTTGGCATCATCGTCCTCCTTTGTATTCGCCAGAATGGCGCAGTGCCGTCGGGCCCTCAAGGCCGGATGCCCGTTGCCGCACCGGGTTGGCGCTGGTATGTCACGCCGACCAAATGGATCGCAGGAGATGCCGCGATGAAAGATTATGTCGTCAAGGACATTGCGCTGGCCGGTTTCGGCCGCAAGGAACTGACCATCGCTGAAACCGAAATGCCCGGGCTCATGGCGCTGCGCGAAGAGTTCGGCTCGGCCCAGCCACTGAAGGGTGCAAGGATCGCCGGTTCGCTGCACATGACGATCCAGACCGGCGTGCTGATCGAGACGCTCAAGGCGCTGGGTGCGGATGTGCGCTGGGCCTCTTGCAACATCTTCTCGACGCAAGACCATGCTGCTGCGGCGATTGCTGAGGCGGGTGTGCCCGTATTTGCGATCAAGGGCGAGACGCTGGAAGACTACTGGACTTATACCGATATGATCTTCCAGTTCCCGGAAGACACCTGCAACATGATCCTGGACGATGGCGGCGATGCGACGCTTTACATCCTTCTGGGCGCGCGGGTCGAGGCGGGCGAGGCCGATCTTATCGCGGTGCCGACGAGTGATGAGGAAGTCTGCCTGTTCAACCAGATCAGGAAGCGGCTGAAGGCAAGCCCCGGCTGGTTCACCAAGCAACGCGATGCCATTCGCGGCGTTTCGGAAGAAACGACCACCGGGGTTCACCGCCTTTATGACCTGCACAAGAAGGGTCTGCTGCCTTTCCCGGCAATCAACGTGAACGACTCTGTCACCAAGTCGAAGTTCGACAACAAGTATGGCTGCAAGGAATCGCTCGTCGACGGCATCCGCCGCGCCACCGATACGATGATGGCCGGCAAGGTCGCTGTGGTCTGCGGATATGGCGATGTGGGCAAAGGCTCCGCCGCCAGCCTTCGTGGCGCGGGCGCCCGGGTGAAAGTGACCGAGGTCGATCCGATCTGCGCGCTACAGGCGGCGATGGATGGCTATGAGGTGACGCTGCTGGAGGATGAGGTGGCGACCGCCGACATCTTCATCACCACCACCGGCAACAAGGACGTCATCCGCATCGAGCATATCCGCGAGATGAAGGACATGGCCATTGTTGGCAACATCGGCCACTTCGACAACGAGATTCAGGTCGCCGCCCTGCGCAATCACAAATGGACGAACATCAAGGAACAGGTGGACATGATCGAGATGCCCTCGGGCAGCCGGATCATCCTTCTGTCAGAAGGTCGCCTGCTGAATCTGGGCAATGCCACCGGCCATCCATCTTTCGTGATGAGCGCGTCCTTCACCAACCAGGTTCTGGCGCAGATCGAGCTTTGGACCCGCGGCGGTGAGTATGCACCTGGTGTCTACATCCTGCCCAAGCACCTGGATGAAAAGGTCGCGCGCCTGCATCTGAAAAAGATCGGGGTTAAACTGACCGAGCTTAAGCCTGAGCAGGCGGCTTATATCGGCGTTTCGGTCGAAGGGCCGTTCAAGTCGGATCACTACCGCTACTGACTGCCCTCTTTGCCATTTGCAGTGCCTGGCCTATTGTATTTGCAATAGGCCGGGCAACGGCGTTGGAGAGGGCAGGGAAATGGACAATCAGGAAGAGAAATCAAAGCGTGAGCGTGTGCGCGAGCGTCTGTTGCAGTCAATGCCGAAAGGCGGCCATGTCGCCGAAATTGGCGTTTGGGAGGGCGGATTCAGCCGCAAGATCCTGGAAATTTGTCGCCCCGACATGCTGCACTTGATTGATCCATGGCTATATCAGCCCGAGTTTGGGAACACCGGCTTTGGCCGGAAGAAGAACGAATTCCTGATGGAGCAGAAGTATCTGGATGTGGTCGCAGCCTTTCGTGACAACGCGGCTGTCAAGGTCCATCGCGCGACCTCGGAAGACGCATTGAATGCGCTTCCCGATGGATCGCTTGATTGGGTCTACATTGACGCCAATCACAATGAGCCCTTCATCGGCAATGACGTCGGGCTTTGCCTGCGCAAGGTGAAGCCGAACGGCATCATCGCAGGCGATGATTTCAACTGGATGACCGAAGCCAGCGGTGCCCCGGTAAAACGCGCGGTCGAGGCGGCAGTTGCGGCGCTGGGGGATAAGGCCAGCCTGCGCCTGATGGCGAACCAGTATATCATCACGCTGAAACGCGCCTGATTGCTCCACCGGCCTGCTGACATTTCCGCTTTGTAGCCCGACCTGTTTCGCCTAACCTTCGGGCCTGTCCGCAGGAATAGGCGGATCTGTCGGGGGGCGTGCCATTCGGCACTTCAAGGAATTTTGGAGCATCAGGAATGAGCAAACGGGACGAACTCATCGCGAAATACGCGGATGACCTGCGCAACAAGTGCAAGATCGAGCCGGACATGGCGCTTTTGACAAAAGTGACCATCGGTTGCGGGCCCGCTATCTACAACGATGACGCGGCAACTGTTGCTGGTGCCCAGGCGTCGGAGCTGGAAACGATCAAGGCGAACTTCCTGATCAAGAAGCTTGGCCTTGCCGATGGCCCAAAGCTGATGGACGGCATCAAGGCCGTGATCGAGACCTATGGCAAGTCCGAGCGGAGCAAGTATCGTGCCGTTGTCTACTATATGCTGGTTAAGCATTTCGGCAAAGAAGGCGCCTACGCCTGATCCAGTTTGCGGCAATGCCCATGACTGGCATTGCCGCCTTTGACTAAAATCCTGTCCGCTTCGCGATTGCCAGTGGGAGTGTCGCTGGCATAGCTTGATCCTATCAGGGCAGGACGCCCGGGACCTTTTCAGAACACGTGTGGTGCGATGGGAGCACGTGGGGTGGATGGAGGGTCCCGTCGGGGTCGGGGCCCTCCATTTTCAATCCTTGGTTTTCAGGCCGCCCATGGCACAGACGATGCGCCATTCCTCTGCCGTCACAGGCTGAACCGAAAGCCGCGTATTCGTGACCAGCGCCATTGAAGCCAGCCGGGGTTCGGCCTTGCAGGCCTCCAGAGTCACCGGATGCGGCAGGGGTTCGATTGCCCTGATCGTCACGCAATCCCACCGCGGATCATCTGTCGTGCTGTCAGGTGCGCTTTCGCCGACCACTTCGACGATGCCCACGACTTCCTTCCCGATGTTGGAGTGATAAAAGAACCCGCGGTCGCCCTTTTTCATCGCCCGCATGTTGTTGCGGGCCTGATAGTTGCGCACCCCGTGCCATTCCTCGCCCACATCACCCTTGGCGACCTGATGATCCCAGCCCCAGACATCGGGTTCGGATTTGAAAAGCCAGTAGGGCATCAGCCGATCACCTTGTTCCATTCCCGCAACAGCACGCTCTCGAACAACCCGGTCTTGGCATAGGGGTCGCCGTCGGCCCAATCCTGCGCCGCCTTCAGGCTATCCACAGACAACACGATAAGCGAGCCGATCATTCCGCCAGCCTCATCCAGAAGCGGGCCGGCCATCTCGACCACACCGGTTTGATCCAGATAGGCGCGATGGGCGGGCCGATTGTCCAGCCGCACCTGCAAGGCGCCGGGCTTGTCTTTGCATATCAAGGCTACGCGCATGTCTCACTCCTGTTTTAACGGACGGGAAAGCAGAAACTCCATCGCCTCCGGCACGGTGACCGCGCCATCGACAAGGGCGGCGACCATCGAGGCGATGGGCATTTCCAGGCTCATCTGCGCCGAAATGGCTGCAGCGGCGCGCGCGGTCACTGCGCCCTCTACCGTGATACCGCTGTCGAAAGGCTGCCCTGACCCAAGCGCAAAGCCAAAACCGAAGTTTCGCGACTGCGTCGAGGTACATGTCAGCACCAGATCGCCAAGGCCCGACAACCCCGCCAATGTTTCAGGACGTGCGCCCAGTGCAAGCGCCAGCCTCAGCATCTCGGCATAACCTCTCGTCATCAGCGCCGCGCGGGCCGAATCGCCCAAGCCTGCGCCCATCACCACGCCCGCCGCGATGGCGATCACGTTTTTCAATGCCCCGCCAAGCTCGGCACCGGCAACGTCGGTCGTCCGGTAAAGCCGCAGCGTTCTCGTCGAAAGCTCGGCTTGTAGCCGTTCCCCAACCCCGTCATCGCCGCAGGCAAGCGTAAGCGCCGTGGGCAATCCACGTGCGATGTCCGCCGCAAAACTGGGCCCGGTCAAAACCGCGGCAACAGACGCGGGGCAGGCAGCGGCGATGAGAAATGCAGCCCCGCGCAGGGTGGTCAGATCAATGCCCTTGCTGCAGGCGACAATGGGGCGCCCGTCGATTTCGCCTGCCCTCGCGGCAAGGAAGCTGGACAACTGTTGTGCCGGTATCGCAAGCAACAGCGGTCCGTTGCCACGCAAAGCAGTGAAATCCGCAGTCACAGAGACGTTTCCGGGCAGTTCGAACCCGGGAAGCCGCGGCATTTCGACCATGCCGGGCGAAGCGTTCCTCGCCCAGAGCACCACATCATTTCCCTCGCGTGCCAGTGCGACGGCGAGCGCTGTGCCGAATGCGCCACCACCCGCGATGGCGATCATGCCTTGGCCCCCCGCCGCCCGGAGCCGATCAGGGAGGGTGCCTTTTGGTCCAGCGGCCAGCGTGGCCTTGCGGCCAGATCTGGCCCGTCCTGCGCGCCAGCCCGAAACCGCTCGATGCCCGCCCAGGCGATCATGGCCGCATTGTCGGTGCAAAGACGAAGCGGTGGCGCCACAAAGCGCAGACCGGAGGCACTGCTGACCCTCTCCAGCGCAGCTCGGATCGCATCATTAGCCGCGACTCCCCCGGCCACCGCGAAAGTTGGCGATAGCGGGGCGATGTCCAGATACCGTTCGATTGCCCGGCGGGTCTTCTCTGCCAGAACATCGGCAACAGCGGCCTGAAATCCTGCGCAGATGTCGCGGCGGTCCTGTTCGGAAATGCCACCCTGCTGCGCAATCAGGGCATCCCGTGTGCGCAGCACCGCAGTCTTGAGGCCCGAGAAGGACATATCACAGCCGGACCTGTCCAGCAGCGGGCGGGGAAATGCGAAACGCTGTGCATCGCCAGCCGACGCTGCCCGCTCAACCACAGGGCCGCCCGGCTGCGGCAACCCCAATAGCTTGGCAACCTTGTCGAAAGCCTCGCCCGGCGCGTCGTCTATCGTTCCGCCAAGGCGGGTGAAATCCTCCGGTCCCGAGACGATCAGAAACTGGCAGTGCCCGCCGGAAACGAGCAGCATCAGATAGGGAAACTCCAGCCCGTCCGTCAGCCGTGGCGTCAGAGCATGACCTGCAAGGTGGTTCACCCCAACCATAGGCAGACCGCTTGCCGCTGAAATTGCCTTGGCGAACATCACGCCCGACAAGACGCCGCCGATCAGTCCGGGGCCGGCAGTTACGGCAACAGCGTCAAGATCGCGGATCGTAAGCCCGGCTTCGCCCAAAGCCTGTTCGACACAACTATCCAGACGCTCGACATGCGCCCTTGCGGCAATCTCTGGCACGACGCCACCAAAGGCCGAATGTAGCGCCGTCTGGCCAAGAACGACCGAAGAAAGAATCTGTGGCGGTTCTCCTGCGACCTGCGATACCACGGCCGCCGCGGTATCATCGCAGCTGCTTTCGATGCCAAGGAAGGTGAGCATGGTCTGCATGGGCCGCCCGGATTGCCACAAGCCTAACCGGCAGGTAACACCTGAGGTATGCCCGCACAATCCCACGGATCGGCGCTGCCGCCCTTTCTGCTGACGCGCCCCGCCGCGCAAAACGTCAGGTTTGCCGCCCGGTTGCGGGGCCGCTTCGGTGAGGCAATTCGAATCGTGCAATCCCCATTGTTCGAGCCTCGTTTCCTTGCACCCGAAATTCCTGATCAGGATTTCCGGGGTGTTGTCTTCACCTCTGAAACGGGTGTCGAGGCGTTTGAACGCCTTGGCATTCCAGCCAAGGGACGTGCATGGTGCGTAGGCGACCGAACAGCCGAAGCGGCACGCCGCCTGGGCTTCGATGCCATATCTGCGGGTGGTAGTGCGACAGAGTTGGCGCAGGTATTGGCCCGTTTGAACGGACCGCTTTTGTATCCACGGGCGCGCCATACGGCGGTTGATCTCGGCGCGGCACTGAAAGATACCGAAACACGCATATGTGAAACGATTGTCTACGAGCAGTTTCCGCTGCCGATCAATGAAGAGGCGAATCGATTGCTCGTCACCTCTGCAACGCTTGTCGCACCGTTGTTCTCTCCGCGCTCTGCAAGCCAGTTTGCCCAATCAGACGCGGTCCTCGACAGACGTGCGCAACTTTTCGCCCCGGTGATGAGCGGCGCCGTGGCCAAAGCATTGGAACCTGCCCATCCGGAAAGGGTTGTCGTGGCATCGCGCCCGGATGTCGTCTCGATGCTTGCCGCGATCGCCGATCTGGTTGCGACACCCGGTCAGCCTTGAAGCTGTCGTGAAGGGCGGCGTAAACTTGTCGGATAGCGGGGCCCGACGGCCTTGATCCCACCAAGGAGGCCCGGCCATGTCCGACAAAGATAGCGAGCAAGAGGACAAGCAGAACCGGCCCGAGACCATTGCGTCAGAGACGATACCCGACGCAGAGATTGTGGAAAGATCCACACCACCCTCCCCTCGCCAGCCGCAAAGTGGCGGAAGCGGTTTTGTCAGCGGTCTTCTGGGTGCTGGATTGGTGGTGGCGGGCGGGTTCGGCCTTTTGCAGGTCATGCCGGGGCTTCTGCCGACTGCCGACACCTCGGCTATGGAACAGTTGATCGCCCAGCAATCGCAGGAAATCGACAAGCTGAAGTCCCAGATAAACGAATTTGCCACCCGCCCGGTTTTCGATCCCTCGGAAGAACTTGCAACTCTCCGCGCGGGGCTGGAGGAAAAGCTGGCGGAAACCTCGGCTGCCGCTGACCCATCCGCCGCAGTGGCAAAGGCAACCGAGTCGCTGCAATCTGCGATCGCAGCCATTGATGCCCGTCTGACGGATGTCGAAAAGCGTCCGGCGGGACCAGGCGGAGAAGCATCATCGACCGCGCTTGCGGCCTACGATCGTGAAATCAAGTCACTGCGCGACCAGATCGCGTCGTTGGGGTCCGGCAATTCGGATGCGGCGGCCCAGATCGCCAGCGCCGCTACCGAAGCAAAGTCGCAGATCGACGCCGTTGTCGAGCAGGCCAAACAAGCCAATGCACAGGCAAGCGCCGCAGCGCAAAAGCTTGCGACAGGTGCCGCGCTTAATCGCCTTACTGCAGCTTTGGAGGCTGGCGGATCTTTCTCATCGGCCGTTTCGGAATTGACCGCTGCAGGTATCACGGTTCCCGCTTCAATTGCCGACCGTGCCGAAGCGGGGGTTTCGACCATGGCTGACCTGCAAAGGCGTTTCCCGGATGCTGCTCGGGCGGCGCTTGATGCGGCACTGCGCAGCAGTGTGAATGAAACGTGGACCGACCGCGTTACAGCTTTCCTGCGCACCCAAACCGGCGCGCGCTCGCTACAGCCTCGCGAGGGCAACGATCCCGATGCAATACTTTCGCGCGCAGAGGCGGGCATGCAGGCGGGCAATCTTTCTGCAGCCCTGACCGAGATCGGAACACTCTCCGAATCCGCTCAGGCCGCAATGGCGGATTGGGTTGCCGACGCGAATGCGCGGCTGGCTGCCACTCAGGCCTTGCCAGAGCTGACGTCCGCCGTGGACGCAAAATAGAGGACCGAAGATGATCTGGTCGCTTATCAAGGTTCTGGTCTTTGTCGCTGTCGTGGCCGCCATGACGATCGGCGCCAGCTATCTTCTGGAGGCTGGCGGGGGCGTTCGAATCGCCGCCTGGGGATATGAATTTACACTTGGTCCGCTGCAGGCGCTGATCATCGCACTGGTGCTGCTTGGTCTTTTATGGCTGGTCATGAAGATCGTTGGGCTGACCGTTGCGGTGCTGCGCTTCCTGAACGGCGACGAAACCGCAATCTCGCGCTACTTCAACCGCAACCGGGAACGCAAAGGCTATCAGGCCTTTGCCGAGGGGATGATAGCCCTTGCCTCCGGCGAGCCGCGAACCGCGTTGTCGCGCGCATCGCGGGCCGAGAAGTATCTGGCGCGGCCGGAGTTGACGACGATCCTGACCGCCCAGGCCGCCCAGGCCGCCGGGGATACAAGACGGGCGACCGATGCCTACAAGACGCTGTTGGCTGACCCCGCATCGCGGTTTATCGGCATTCGGGGGCTTATCCAGCAAAAGCTGGCCGAGGGTGATCGCGAAACGGCTTTGAAGCTTGCCCAGAAAGCATTCGAGCTGAAGCCAAAGCATCAGGAAACGCAGGATCTTCTGCTGGAGTTGCAGGCGGAAAGCTCTGATTGGGTCGGCGCCCGCGCCACGCTGGGGGCCAAGCTGCGCTCCGGCGCGATCCCGCGCGATGTTCATAAGCGGCGGGATGCCGTTCTGGCGCTGCAAGAGGCGCGGTCGATCCTTGGTGATGGCTCGGACATCGACGCGCGAGAGGCGGCCATCGCGGCGAACAAACAGTCGCCCGATCTTATTCCGGCCGCGACGATGGCGGCGCGGGGTTATATCGCCAAAGGCGATACCCGAAATGCTGCGAGAATCCTGAAAAAGGCATGGGAGGCCAATCCGCACCCTGACCTTGCTGCTGCCTTCGCCGAGATCGTGCCGGTCGAGACGCCGGCTGAGCGGTTGAAACGGTTTAGAACGCTGACTTCTATCCGATCGGATGACGACGAAACTCGAATGCTTCTGGCCGAATTGAACCTTGCTGCCGAAGATTTCCCCGAAGCTCGGCGTGCGTTGGGCGATCTGGTGACGCGACACCCCACCCGCCGCAGCCTTGCCATCATGGCCGCAATCGAACGGGGCGAGGGCTCGGATGAGGCGGTGGTGCGCGGCTGGCTTGCACGGACACTGACTGCACCGCGTGGGCCGCAATGGGTTTGTGACAAATGTCACAGCATCCACAGCGAGTGGACACCGGTTTGCAGCAATTGCGGCGGATTCGACACGCTGACCTGGCGTGAACCAACCGAGAAGTCTGGCCCAAGCGCAACTCAGTCAGAATTATTGCCGCTGCTGGTCGGCACACGGCCGCCCGAGACGAGCGATTCAACCTGACGTGCTACGCCGCGCGATCGCGGCCAGAACCTGCTTTGAAAGCGCGCAAAGTCTCGTCGTAACTTTTTGTCACCATGGCCAGACTTACCGGCTTGCCCGCGGCTGCAAGCTTCTCACCCTGGCTGCACAGTTCCGCCAGCCGCGTGAAACCAAGGTTCAGCGCGCTTCCCTTCAGAAAGTGCAATTCTGCCTCCAGCGTCGGATCTGGCCTGCCTGCCCGAAGCCGCACTACCGCCTCGTCCGATTCCGATAGAAACATCGCGACCACTTCATCGAAATCGACCGAACCAATTTCCGCGCGCAATGTTGCGACGCGCTGCCAATCAATCATTTTCACCTCCGTCATTCGGCCAAGCCGGACACCACGCCCATAGTCTGAGCGCGTTGCGCTTAATGCGTTGTAACCTCCGTCTGCCAATCAAACCGAAAACTTTAGATTTCATGGCTGCTTAAACTTGTGCAGCCAAAGCTCTGGACAGCGCAGGGACAGGCGGCATTTTGCAAACGGCAGAACAGATATTCAGCGATGCCCAACTCGCACGGGCCAGCCCTGCATCTCGTCGTGTGATGGTCGTTGACGACAGCGCGGCACAACGCAAGGTGCTTGCCCTTTCGCTGGCGCGTTGGGGTTACAGCGTGACCGAAGCCGCTTCGGGCGAGGCGGCGCTTGCGCTATGCGAGATGGCCAGTTTCGACCTGGTGCTCAGCGACTGGATGATGCCCGGGATGTCCGGTCTTGATCTGTGCCGCGCTCTGCGGGCCACGCCAAGGGACAACTATCTGTATTTCATTCTGCTGACCTCCAAGTCGGACAAGACCGAGGTGGCGGACGGGCTGGATGGCGGCGCCGATGATTTCCTGTCCAAACCCGTGAATGCGCTTGAACTTCGCGCCCGACTGCGTGCGGGAGAGCGTCTGCTGGCGATGCAGGAAGAATTGGTCGAGAAGAACCGGCTTGTTGCATCGACTCTGGGCGAATTGCAGACGATCTATGATTCACTCGACCGCGATCTGATCGAGGCGCGAAAGCTGCAACAGACGCTGATGCGCGACCGGCATTGCGACTTCGGCAGCGCCTCGGTCTGGGCATTGCTGCGGCCATCGGGGCACGTCGGCGGTGATCTGGTGGGCTGGTTGCGCCTTTCGCGTTCGCGCGTGGCGCTTTACGCCGTGGACGTCTCGGGCCACGGTGTCGCCTCGGCCATGATGACGGCACGGCTGGCGGGGCTTTTGACCACAAGAACCCCCTACGAGATGCCTGACCGTCGCGCTGCCCCATCGCCTGATCGCTTGGCGGAGGTTTTGAACCGCATGATGATCGACGACATGCAGATCGACCAGTATTTCACCATGGCCTATGCCGAAGTCGATCTGAAAACTGGCGAGGTCCAGCTTGTTCAGGCGGGCCATCCTCATCCGGTCATTCTGCGCCGGACGGGGCAGACTGAAGAGATCGGGCAGGGTGGCCTGCCGGTGGGTCTGATCGCGGATGCCCGGTATGAGATCGTCGAGGCACGATTGCAGCCGGGTGACAGGTTGTTCCTTGTTTCGGACGGTGTGACCGAATGCGTTGATCAGCAAGGGCATGAGTTTGGTGAGGAAGGACTGTCCAGTATGCTCCAGCGCAGTGTGGCTCTGGGTGGCGCCGCCCTGCTCGAAGCACTGGTTTGGGACTTGCAAGAGTTTTCGGGCGGCGCAGATTTTCGCGACGATGTGTCTGGTGTGCTTTTCGAATATCGTGGGGCCTAGAGGATCGCTGCGGCCAGAAATGCCCGGTCGCCGGGATTGCCCAGCAGATGTATTGCCTCGGCTGCGGGCAGCCAGACCGCGCTATGACCGGCCTCGCGTGGTTCGCCGTGCCGACGCACGGGGCGGGCGAGGTAGATGGTGCATACCTTTTCCGCCCAGAGATCATACTCGGGCATGTAGGTAAAACGTCGGAATGCGCCGAGCCTGCGTAGCGGATTTATGCGCCAGCCGGTTTCCTCGAATACCTCACGATGCAGGGCCGCCAGCGGGTGCTCGCCCTTGTCGATGCCACCGCCGGGCAACTGGAACTCCGGGACCGGAGCCTCCTGAAAGGTGGTCAGGATCGCGTCACCTTGCCGAAGAATAGCATAGACGCCCGGCCTGCGACGATAGGACTGGTCAGCCCGGACGCTCTCTCCAAATCTGCGGATCATGGCCCTGCCCTTGGTGCGCGTGTTGCCGTGCCTATATAGCTGCGGTATGCCAAGGCTCACGCCCCAAGGAAACCCCAATGCTCGGATCTCAACTCGCCTGGGACGATACCGTCCTGCCGTTTCAGCTTGACCGTTCGGATATCCGCGGCCGCGTGGCGCGGCTGGATGGCGTTCTGGACCGCGTGTTGTCGCAGCACGCCTATCCGCCGCAGATCGAGGCGCTGGTGGCGGAGGCTGCTCTTTTGACGGCGCTTATCGGCCAGACGATCAAGCTGCGCTGGCGGCTGTCTCTGCAAATTCGCGGCGCCGGCGCGGTCAAGCTGATCGCCACGGACTACTATGGTCCGACCGAGGATGGTCAGGCCGCCCGTATTCGCGCCTATGCCAGCTTCGACGAAGCTCTGCCCGAAGGCGTCGATCCGTTCAACATGATAGGCGACGGATATTTCGTCATCCTGATCGACCAGGGCGAAGGCATGGTCCCCTATCAGGGCATCACACCCCTGACGGGCGGATCGCTTTCTGCCTGTGCCGAGACGTATTTCGCCCAGTCAGAGCAGCTTCCCACCCGTTTCGCCGTCACTTACGGCCAGTCGCAGATTCCCGGATCGCGGCCACACTGGCGGGCAGGCGGTGTCATGCTGCAGCATATGCCCAAATCGGAAATTGCAGTCGCCGCTGAGGCAGGATCGGGCGAAGGCGGGCTTCTGTCGCATCAGGATATCCTTGCTGGCGAAGAGGGCGAGAACTGGACACGTGCCAATTTGCTGCTTGATACCGTCGAGGATTTGGAGTTGATCGGCCCTTCTGTTCAGCCGACGGACCTGTTGGTCCGGCTGTTCCATGAAGAAGGCCCGCGCGTATTCGACGCTCAACCGGTCCGGTTCGGCTGTTCTTGCTCCGCCGACAAGGTGCGCCAGTCGCTGTCGATCTATTCGGCCAAAGACATCGCCCATATGACGACGGACGAAGGTGTTTTAACCGCCGATTGCCAGTTCTGCGGCGCGCATTACGAATTCGACCCTAGCACACTGGGTTTCGAGGCCGGGGAGGCCACGGGTGGGCGCCATTGACCGGGGCAGGCTTGAACGCGCGACCCTGAGGTCGTCCGACGCGACTTCTGACTTCGACCTAAACCCCGGCAGCATTCCTGCGGGTATCGAAAAGCGACCGGCAGGGGTGCTGGTCGCTTTGGTCGACGGGTCGAATGGGCCACAGTTATTGCTGACCAAACGTTCGTCCCGACTAAAGCATCATCCGGGCCAGATCGCCTTTCCGGGGGGCAAGGTCGATCCTGGCGATGACGGGCCAGTTGGTGCCGCGCTGCGCGAAGCCTGGGAAGAGGTGGGATTGCCACCGTCGGGCGTCGATCTGTTGGGGACACTGCCGATCCATGAAACCGTGACCGGGTTTCTGGTGACGCCGGTGGTGGCCATCGTGACCAAGCCATTCACGCCTGTCGCCGAGCCTGGAGAGGTGGACGAGGTTTTTTCGGTCCCATTGTCGCATGTCACCGACGCATCGCGTTTCCGCATCGAGCAAAGACTGTGGCGAGGCCAGTGGCGGCGCTATTATGCCGTGCCCTATGGTCCCTATTATATCTGGGGCGCGACCGCGCGCATCCTGCGCGGTCTGGCGGAAAGACTTGGCCATGAAGATTGAAGGCGAATGGCTGTCGCGTTCCGAGACTCAGGATGTCCTTTCGGCGTTGGCAAGCGATGGCCACGCCGCGCTGGTCGTCGGGGGTTGTGTTCGGAATTCGATCCTGAACATGCCGGTGACGGACGTGGATATTGCCACGGATGCAACGCCCGAAACGGTTGTTTCGCTGGCCGGATGGGCGGGGCTGAAGGCCGTGCCTACAGGGATCGAGCATGGGACGGTCACCATCGTTGCCAATGGTATTCCGCATGAGGTGACGACCTTTCGCCGCGACGTCGAGACATTCGGTCGGCATGCGACAGTCGCTTTTTCGACAGATGTCTCAGAAGACGCGGCACGGCGCGATTTCACGATGAACGCGCTGTATGCAACGGCACTGGGCGAGGTTGTCGATCCGCTGAACGGACTGCCCGACCTTCTTGCCCGCCGAGTCCGTTTTGTCGGCGACCCCGAGGCGAGAATCGCAGAAGACTATCTGCGCATTCTGCGCTTCTTCCGATTTCACGCATGGTATGCCGACCCCGAGGCCGGGATTGACGCTGAAGGCCTTGCCGCCTGCGCGCGCTATTGCGCTGAGATAGAGACGCTTTCGCGCGAACGCATAGGTGCCGAGATGCGCAAGCTTCTCTCCGCCCCCGATCCTTCTGTTGCGGTCTCTGCGATGGCGCAGGCGGGTGTTCTGGCGCAGGTGTTGCCCGGTTCGGATCCACGCGCCTTGCGGGTGCTTGTCCACCTTGAGAAAAATGATCCCCCACGCTGGCTGCGCCGACTGGCCGTTCTGGGTGGCGATGATCTGCCAGAACGCCTGCGACTCAGCCGGGCAGAGGCGGGAGCATTGGCCGCTTTGAAGGACGGCCTGACCTCGGGTGCCGGTCCGTTGGAGCTTGGTTACCGATATGGGTTCGACACGGGATCGGATATCGTTCTTGCCCAAGCGGCAATGTCAGGCAGCGCACCAGCGCCGGATTGGGCCGACAGCATAGTTACAGGATCGACCGCGAAATTCCCTGTTTCTGCTGCCGATCTGATGCCCGCCCTGACCGGTCCCGCCCTTGGGGCGCGATTGGCCGAACTCGAGCAACTCTGGATCGCGTCCGGTTTCCGGCTGTCGCGGGGAGAGCTGCTTGGCGGCTCGCAGGCGGTTTAATTTGCCTGGAAACGAGGCTATATGCGTCGGGCAACCGTAAAGGTTTCCCCTCGTGTTCCGCTTTTTCGAAGGGCTGGTAGACCCCTACCTGGCCTATGAACAAACCGATACGCCGCCCCGGCGGCTCTGGCCGTTCCTGAAGGAATATATGCTGCCCTTCCGGGCGGTATTTGCCATCACGGGCTTTCTTGCCGTCATCATTGCCGCCGCCGATGTGGCGTTGTTGTGGTATGTGGGCCGTCTGGTGGACCTGCTGGCCACCGGAACGCCCGCACAGGTATGGGCCGAGTATGGCACCGAGATACTGCTGGTTGCCTTTGCCGTGCTGTTCCTGCGGCCGATGGTTGCGGTGGGCGAGGTTGCGCTGCTGCACAACACGATCCTGCCGAATTTCTCGACCATGATGCGGTGGCGGTCCCACCGCCATGTGCTGCGCCAGCCGGTGGGGTGGTTCGAGGGCGACTTCGCGGGTCGTATCACCAACCGTATCATGCAGACACCGCCTGCCGCCGCGGATGCCGTGTTCCAGACTTTCGATGCGGTGGCCTTCGCCATTGTCACGGTTATCGGCGCGGGCATCATGCTGGCGGGGGCCGATCCGCGTCTCTTGCTGCCGCTGCTCGTATGGTTCGCTCTTTATGGCGCCCTGGTGCGCTGGACCTTGCATAATGCAGGCCCGGCATCAAAGGCCTCCTCGGATGCTCGGTCAGCAATCACCGGGCGCGTCGTGGACGCCTATACGAATATTCACTCGGTAAAGCTGTTCGCCCATCACGACAGCGAAATCGACTACGCCAAGGAATCGATCGAGACCGCGCGCGCAACCTTCATGAAAGAGATGCGCATCGTCACCAAGATGGACCTCGCGCTGACATTCCTGAACGCCTTCCTGATCGTCACAGTGACGGGCTGGGCCATGCTGCTGTGGTATCAGGGCGCGGCATCGGTCGGCACGGTCGCGGCGACGGCGGCTTTGGTGCTGCGGCTGAACAACATGACCTACTGGATCATGTGGGCGATGACCTCGCTCGTGCAGGCGCTGGGTGTCGTGCAAGAGGGGATGGAGACGATCACCCAGCCGGTCACGCTGGTGGATCGCACGGGTGCGAAGCCGCTGCGCCTTGGCGCGGGATTGATCGAGCTGCGCCACGTGTCGCACCATTATGGGCGCGGAAGCGGCGGATTGCAGGATGTGGACCTGACCATTCGCCCCGGCGAAAAGATCGGCGTAGTCGGTCGCTCGGGCGCGGGTAAATCGACGCTCGTCAAACTTATGTTGCGGTTCTACGACAGCGAGGGCGGGGCCATCCTGATAGACGGTCAGGATATTTCCGATGTCACGCAAGAGTCGCTGCGCCGCCAGATCGGCATGGTTCAACAGGACAGCAGCCTGCTGCATCGTTCGGTGCGGGACAACATCCTTTACGGCCGCCCTGACGCCACGGAGGCGCAGATAATCGAGGCTGCGCGGCGGGCCGAGGCGCACGACTTCATCCTGCAGCTTGAAGATCCGCAAAGTCGTCGCGGCTATGACGCCCATGTCGGCGAGCGGGGCGTAAAGCTGTCGGGCGGCCAGCGTCAGCGTGTGGCGCTGGCGCGCGTGATCCTGAAGGATGCGCCCATCCTGATCCTGGATGAAGCGACAAGCGCGCTGGACAGCGAGGCCGAGGCGGTGATCCAGGATACGCTTTATGGTGTCATGGAAGGCAAGACCGTGATCGCCATCGCGCACCGGCTGTCGACCATCGCGGCAATGGACCGCATCGTGGTGCTGGATGACGGCAAGCTTGTCGAGCAAGGCACCCATTCGGAACTGCTGGCGCTGAAGGGGCGTTACGCAAGGTTCTGGGCACGTCAGTCGGGCGGGTTCATCGGGCTGGAGGATGCGGCGGAATGAGTGCGCTTTTGCGGCTTGGCAACCTGATCGAACCATTCGAGCCTGCCGATGGTCCGCCACCACAGCATCTTGGCGCGTTCTTTCGCTGGTGCCTGTCGGGATCATGGAAAATGCTGTGGATTGCGGCGGCGATCTCGGCTTTTTCCGGCACGACCGAGGTTCTGTCCGCCTTGATGATAGGCTGGGTCATTGACGCCGCCGTTCAATCCGGCCCATCCGGCTTTTTTGCCGAGCATGCCACGTTGATCATCGTTTTCATGATCTTTTATCTGGTCGTTCGCCCTCTTTCCTTCGGCATCGCTGCCGCTTCAAACTCGATCATCATCGGACCAAATGTCATGCCGCTGGTGTTGAGCCGTCTGCACCGCTGGACGCTGGGTCAGGCGGTTACGTTTTTCGACAATGATTTCGCGGGACGTATTGCGCAGAAACAGATGCAGGCCGCCCGTGCCGTGACCGATGTTGCGACCGAGATGATCAATACCGTCGCCTTCGCGCTGGCGTCGATCATCGGGTCGGTGATCTATCTTTTCGCCATCGACGCCTGGATCGCGCTGGCGCTTGCCGTGTGGCTAGCGGCTTACATCGGGTTGATCATGTTCTACCTGCCGCGGGTGCGGGTGAATTCTGCCGCCCGAGCGGCGTCTCGCGCCATGGTGTCGGGGCAGGTCGTCGATACGATCACCAATATCAAGACCGTCAAGCTTTTCGCCCATGCGGCTTTCGAAGATCGCGTGGCGTTGCAGGCGATGGATGTTTTCCGCGACCGCTCGCTGGAATTCGGCGTGATCTCGGCCTGGTTCCGCTACACGCTGATGACCCTTGCCGGCATCCTTCCGGTACTGCTGATCGGCGGCACGCTGATCCTTTGGCAGCAGGGGTCAGCGACGGCCGGTGCCATAGCCGCCGCAGGCGCCATCGCCATGCGGATCGCGCAGATGTCGGGCTGGGTCAGCTTCACGCTGATCTCGATCTATACCTCGGTGGGAGAGGTCGAGGACGGGATGCGCACGCTGTCCGCCCCCCACACCCTTGCCGACGAGCCGGATGCGATCACCCTGCCGCGCATCAAGGGCGAAGTTCGGTTCGACGATGCTTCTTTCGCCTATGGCCGTGCGCGTGGGGGTGTCCGCGACATCGACCTGACCATCGCGCCGGGTGAGAAACTGGGGATCGTGGGCGCGTCCGGGGCAGGGAAATCCTCGCTCGTATCCCTGCTTTTGCGGCTCTATGACACCGAAACGGGCCGTATTCTGGTCGATGGCAACGATGTGCGCCATGTTACGCAGGAAAGCCTGCGGCGGCAGATAGGCATGGTCACGCAGGAAACTGCGATGTTCAATCGCTCTGCCCGCGACAACATCCTTTACGGCCGCACCGATGCGACCGAGGATGAACTGATCGCTGCCGCGAAGGCAGCCGAGGCGCATGACTTCATCGTCCACATGGTCGATCATCAGGGGCGAAAGGGCTACGACGCCTTTCTGGGCGAACGCGGGGTAAAGCTGTCCGGCGGACAGCGCCAGCGGATCGCCTTGGCCCGCGCCTTTCTGAAAGACGCGCCCATCCTTGTGCTGGACGAGGCCACCAGTGCACTGGACAGCGAGGTGGAAGCGAGCATTCAGACGGCGCTGGGTCGGGTGATGCAGGGCAAGACCGTTCTGGCTATCGCGCACCGCCTTTCCACGATCTCTGCCATGGACCGCATCATCGTGATGGATGACGGGCGCATCGTCGAAGAAGGCACGCATGACGAGTTGCTGGCGCGCGGCGGTCTTTATGCCCGTTACTGGAACCGTCAGTCTGGCGGCTTTATCGGCACGGATGACAAGGAAGCGGCCGAGTGATCCTGACCATTGATCGGCTCGGACATCTTGGTGACGGCATCGGCTCTGGTCCCGATGGGCCGATCTATGCCTTCCAGACATTGCCGGGTGAAGTTGTCGAGGGTGAGCTTTCAGGAGATCGGTTGAGCAACGTCAAGATAATTACGCCCTCTGCCAGCCGCATCCGTCCGCCTTGCGTCCATGCCCGAAGATGCGGCGGCTGCGTCATGCAGCATGCCTCCGACCCCTTTGTGGCCGACTGGAAGCAGTCGGTCGTCCAGAATGCGCTTGCGGGGCAGGGGCTGAATGCGCCGTTCCGGCCTATCGTCACCTCTCCCCCATGCTCACGCCGTCGGGCGACACTTGCGGGGCGGCGAACCAAGGGGGGTGCGCTGCTGGGTTTCCATGCGCGCGCCTCGGATGTGGTGATTCCCGTGCCGGAATGTCAGTTGCTGCATCCCGACATCAAGGCCAGCTTTCCGGCGCTTGAGGCGCTGGTGATCAGCGGGGGGTCGCGCAGCGCGGAACTGGCCTTGACGGTAACGTGCAGCCTGGGCGGGCCGGATGTTTCTGTCACCGGCGGCAAGCCGCTGGATGCTGGCCTTCTTCTGGACCTCGCCCGGCTGGCCGAGGCGCATGGCCTTGCGCGCCTGACCTGGGATGGCGAAACGGTGGCCCTGCGCAATACGCCCCTGCAACGCTTCGGTGCCGCGCGCGTTTCTGTTCCACCCGGTGCCTTTCTGCAGGCGACCGAGGCCGGAGAGGCGGCCTTGCTTGCCGCCGTGCGAGAGGCGGTCGGCCCTGCCCGCCGTATCACAGATCTTTTCGCAGGCGCTGGCACCTTTTCGCTGCCGCTGACGGAAAGTGCCGCCGTCCATGCCGTCGAATCCGAAGCCGCGATGCTGGCCGCTCTGGACAAGGGCTGGCGTCAGGCCGAGGGGCTGCATCAGGTTACGACCGAGGCGCGCGATCTTTTCCGTCGGCCTCTGGAGCCGGATGAGTTTCGCGGCGTCGATGCTGTGGTGATCGACCCGCCGCGCGCCGGGGCCGAGGCGCAAACCGCGTCGCTGGCGAAGTCGGGTGTGCCCGTCATTGCCGTCGTCTCCTGCAATCCTGTCACCTTCGCGCGGGACGCACGAATACTTTGCGTCGCCGGGTATCGGCTGGACTGGGTGCAAGTGGTGGACCAGTTCCGCTGGGCGGCGCATGTCGAGCTTGCCGCGCGTTTCAGCAAACGCGCCCGCTGAGCCTGCCATTCACGACACCGTGAGTATTTGCTGCTTTGCGAAGCGCGCCGGTCTGCTGTATCGCTTCGGGAAAAGAGGCAGCGGGCAAAAGAAATGCGTTTTATCCGGGTATTTTTCATCATCCTGATGGTTGTTGGCCTTTCGGCCTGCGGCGGGTCGAAGTTCAAGAAATACAATGGCCCCGAGGTTACCCGGGTCGAGGTCCATAAGGCCGACCGCAAGATGTACTTGCTGAACAATTCCAACGTGTTGAAATCCTATGACATTGGTCTGGGATTTGCGCCTGTCGGACCCAAACAGTTCGAGGGTGACGGCAAAACGCCGGAAGGCAGTTATCGCATAACCCACAGGAACCCGCGGAGCCAATACCACCTGTCCATCGGCGTATCCTACCCGGATGCAAGCGACATTGCCTTTGCCCAGGCGAATGGCAAGTCGCCGGGGGGCGACATATTCATTCACGGCTATACGGGCGTCAAAGGCAAAAAGGGTGACTGGACAGCCGGCTGCATCGCGATCACCAATCGCGAGATCGAGGAGGTCTATTCAATGGTCAATCCGGGCACGCCGATCCTCATAACCCCCTGACCGCGTCGTCAGCCCAGAGGAGTGGCCGACGGCGCCGGTGCATAGGTCTGCGAGGTGCCTGTGACCATCGTCCACCAGATCTTGCCATTCGGCTCCTGATACCAGGAAAAGCCGAGTTCATTCGCGGCGGGGTCCATGATTACGCCGCGCGTCTGGGGATCACGCATCCAGTCCGAAAGCGTCTCGATCTCGGTCTGGTAGGTCTCGGAGATGTTCTCGCCCAGCATCTTGCCGCTGTAGCCGACGCGCTTGACCCGGTCGATCGGCGAAGATCCGTCCGATCCGAAGTGCCAGGGACGATTCTGCACCGACATGTCACGTGAATGCGTGGCTGCGGCGGCCGTAAGCTGCGCGTTCAGCTGCATCGGCTGCAACCCCTTGGCGCTGCGCAATGTATTAACCGAATCAAGCGCCTTGTATTGAATCTCGGCAGTTTGCGCGTCGGCAATCCGGCTGCCGCTTCCCGTTCCGCCGCCCGTGGTTGCGCAAGCGGAAAGCGCCAAAGTGGCGCACAGCATAAGGGCAGAGACAGATTTCATTCGAAGGACCCCGGCGTGATTTGCAGAACTGCTGCTTATCCAAAGCTGCTGCAGTGTTCAAACCCAACTCTGCGTGACGGCCAATTCTGTATGACAAATGACATGGCTTTGATTTGCAGCTGCCGTCGCGCCAATGTATCTTCCGGCGACGATAAAAAAGAACGAGGAGCAGATCCATGAGCGCAGACAGGACCAATGGGCCCAGCCGTCGCGTATTTCTTGCCGCAGGCGCCACCCTTGGTGCTGCCCTGGCAGGAGGCCTTGCCTCGCCCGCGCTGGCGCTCGTGGGATCGACCGAGGTTGACACCAGTGTCGGCGGCAAGATCAAAAGCAATATCTCCGCCTTTCGCGCTCTGGACTGGCAGCCCTATTTCGCCAATACGAAAAATGGCGTCATAGTTTGCGATACAGAGTCGCGCGCACTGCACTATTGGTCGGAAGACCAGACGATCTACAAACTTTACCCGACCTCTGTGCCGCTAAGCGAGGATCTGACACGCCTGGGCAGGACTGAGGTCATCCAGAAGGTCGTCAACCCGACGTGGCGACCGACGGCGTCGATGCTGGAGCGTAATCCGGATTGGCCCAAGGTCATCGAAGGCGGGGCGCCCGACAATCCGCTTGGCGTGCGCGCGCTTTACCTTTCCTGGCCAGCTTATCGCATTCATGGCACACAGGACACACGCAAGATAGGGCGTCGGTCCTCGAATGGGTGCATCGGCTTGTACAACGAGCATATTCTGGAATTGTTTGGGATGGCGAAGGTTGGCACTCAGGTGTTGCTAATTTGACGACACATGCACGGTCCTGAGGTTTCTGCAGCGAAGTCACGTTGCATTCCTAAGGCTAAGCTGCGTATGAAAGGGTTACGAGGTACAGCTTGGGTGTGCGCTACCGTCCTCTGAAATACTCGGTGGTGTGCAATATCTGGAGGTTAACATGAAGAAACTCGTTCTCGCCGCGGCCCTGACGGGCGCTGCAACCACCGCTTTCGCTGGTGGCGTGGCCGAGCCCGTTATGGAGCCGGTTGTTGTTGAAGAGCAAACCTCTTCGTCGTCGGGCGGCATCGTGATCCCGCTGCTGCTGCTGATCCTGGTTGCGGCTGCTGTCGCTTCCTGATCGGACCGCGTATCAAAAGGAAAAGACGGCAGGGCAATCTGCCGTCTTTTTCATTTTCTGAACCAGGCTTGCGGTGTCAGCGCAGCCAGCCGGCCAGATTTTCCTCGATCACCGTCACCAGTGCGTCGATATGCGCCTGTCCATCGTTCAGGCAGGGGATATAGGTGAATTGCTCGCCGCCGGCGTGAATGAACGCGTGGCGGATTTCACCGTTGATTTCCTCCAGTGTCTCGATGCAATCCGCCGAAAACGCAGGCGCGATGACCGCGATGCGTTTTTTCCCTTGCTTCGCAAGCTCGGCGACATGCTGCACGGTATAGGGCCTGAGCCATTCCTCCGGTCCAAACACCGACTGGAACGTGGTGTCGATAGCCGATGCCGGCCAACCCAGCCGTTCGCGCAACAAACGCGAGGTTTTCTGGCATTGGCAATGATAGGGATCGCCTGCCATGAGATAGCGTTTCGGCATCCCGTGATAGCTGGCCACCAGCACATCCGGTCGATGGTCCAGCGTGTCATAGGCCGTCTCGACAGATTGAGCGAGCGCCTCGACATACATCGGATGATCGAAATATTCGGGCACGGTGCGGGCGGCGGGCTGGCGCTTTTCCTTCATTAATGCCCGAAAGAAAGCGTCGTTCGCGGTGGCAGAGGTTGCGCCCGCATATTGGGGATATAGCGGAAAGAAAAGGATTTTCTCGCAACCGGCCTCGACCATCGCCCGCACGCGGCTTTCGGTCGTGGGATTGCCGTAGCGCATGCAGAAATCGACCATCACCTTGTCGCCATGTGTGGCCTGCAAAGCCTCGGCGATCCGCGCCGTCTGATCCCTGGTGGTCGTCATCAACGGGCTTTCGCCCTTGTCGTGGTTCCAGATCAGCTTGTAATTGGCGCCCGAGCTGAAGGGTCGCCTGGACAGGATGATCCCTTGCAGGATTGGCTGCCATTTCCAGCTGGGATAGTCGATCACCCGCTTGTCCGACAGGAATTCGCTCAGGTAGCGCCGCATCGACCAGTAGTCGTAATTGTCCGGCGTACCAAGGTTCGCCAGAAGAACGCCGATCCGACCGCGTGCGATCACGGGATGATCGACAGGGGCATGGTCGGGCTTGGCCATCACCGCTTTGGCTTGGGGCGCAGCTGCGCCCGTCTTGGCTTCCGGCATCGTGGGCATCCTGTCCTGCGGCGGGTCAGTCGCGATGTAACAAGGAATCCTTCGGGGTCAACTGCCGCGCTTGGTCGCGGGGGTCTGCGCCAGGGCATCGGCCAGCCGCTGCACCGCCGATCCGGGGCGAAGCGGCTTCTGCTGGCTTTCATGCGGGGACCAGCCGGCCAGATATATCATCTCGAAGCTGGCCCTTACCCGCCCCTCCGCTACCGAATAGGCCTCTGCGTAGCGCCTTGCCGTCTCGGCAAACACGGCACCGCGCGTGGGTTGGCGCAGCCGGTCATTAAGCGCATTGCCCTCTCCCATGGCGCGGAGGTCTTTCATCAGACGAAAGGCATCGCTGTAAGTCACCGTGCGCAAGGCGCTATCCGCGACCGGCAGGGCAAAGCCCGCACGCTGCAACAAACCGCCCAGATCGCGGATATCGGCCATCGGCAGCACGCGCGGCGACAGTCCGCCCATAATCTCTGCTTCCGCCTCTGCCAGACAGGCGCGCAACTCGGCAAGGGTCTGACCCCCGAACAGAACGCCCAGGAACAGCCCGTCCGGTTTCAGCGCCCGACGGCACTGCACCAATTGGCCAACCGGATCATTGGCCCAATGCAATGCCATGGCATGGATGACCAGGTCGTGCGCCGCTTCATCAAGGGCAAGGGTGTCGTCATCGGGGATGATCACGGCATCCGGCAGCCGCGCGGGCCACATATCGGGAAAAGCCGTAACGATGGCGGGTGCCGTAAACGTTCTGTTAACCTCGCCAAGTCTTTCCTCGATTTCGTTCGCAGCGTCTTCCTGCAGGAACATCGCGGGCGCGCGCAGGGCGCGGCGACGATTGCGGGCCAGGGCTTTGCGGTCAGTCAGTATGGGTGGCGTCTGCATGGGCGCAAACTGGGGGGGACGGAATGGGTTTGCAAGCGGCGTTGCACCTGATCTACCCGCCGCAATGCCTGACCTGCGATGCGCTGGTCACCACCGATTTCGGCCTTTGCGGCGACTGTTGGCGCGAAACAGCCTTCGTCAGTGGCCTCGTCTGCGATCTGTGCGGAACACCGCTGCCGGGCGAGGATACCGGTCATCCGGTGCACTGCGACGATTGTCTGACAATTGCCCGACCGTGGAGCCGTGGCCGTGCCGCGCTTATCTACCGCGACAACAGTCGCAAACTGGTGCTGGCGTTGAAACATGGTGACCGTCTTGACCTTGCGCAGCCTGCGGGTGGCTGGATGGCCCGCGCGGCGGCTCCGATGCTTGATCCCGCGATGCTGGTGGCGCCGGTGCCACTGCACTGGGTTCGTCTGTTCAAGCGGCGCTACAATCAGTCGGCTTTGCTATCTGCGGCAGTGGCGCGCCAGGCGGCGTTGGCGCATTGCCCGGACCTGCTGCAACGCAGCCGCAATACGCGCAGCCAGGACGGCCGCGATCGGGAGGGTCGCTTTCACAATATCCAGGGGGCATTGCGCGTTCACCCACGCCACGCCGAAAAACTCCGGGACAGGCCGGTGTTGTTGGTCGACGATGTGATGACTTCCGGTGCCACCCTTGCAGCCGGGGCCGAGGCCTGCCTTGTGGCTGGCGCAACCTCGGTTTCCGTTCTGGTTCTGGCGCGCGTTGCGAAGGACGCCTAAATCCCTATAGTCGGTTGCGACCATGGGATCTGCGATGAAATCCGTCGAAATCTATACCACACCGATTTGCGGCTATTGCCACGCGGCCAAGCGGCTGCTGACGCAGAAAGGCGTCGCCTTTACCGAGGTCGATGTCAGCCGCGATCCGGATCAGCGCGCGCGCATGACCGCGCGATCGAACGGCGGGCGCACAGTGCCGCAGATATTTGCGGGTGATACCCATCTGGGTGGCTGCGATGATCTTTACGCGCTTGAACGGGCAGGCAAGCTCGATCCCTTGTTGGCGGACTAGCCGGTGCGCGCGGGTCTGGTGCAGCTTTGCGTTACCGATGATCCGGCGGTCAATCTTTCCATGACTGTGGCGCAGGTTCGTGCTGCGGCGGCGGGTGGCGCGAATTTCGTGCTGACTCCCGAATGCACGAATGCGCTGTCCTCGAACCGGACGCATCAGCAAGCCGTGTTTCACCGCGAGGAAGACGACCCTACCCTTGCCAGCCTGCGGGATGAGGCGGCGCGGGCAGGCATCTGGCTGTTGATCGGCTCGCTTGGATTGAAGACCAATGACCCGGACGGTCGGTTTGCCAACCGCAGTTTTCTGATCGGTCCGGGCGGAGAAATTATCGCCCGCTACGACAAGATTCACATGTTCGACGTCAACGTTTCCGAGACCGAGATTTATCGCGAATCCGCAGGCTATCGTCCGGGCGGCAAGGCGGTTCTGGCCGACACTCCGCTGGGAAAAATCGGGATGACCGTCTGCTACGACATCCGCTTTCCCGCGCTGTATCGTCACCTGGCACAAGCCGGAGCGCAGATTCTGACCGTTCCGGCTGCGTTCAACCACATCACCGGCGCCGCACACTGGGAGGTGCTGCTGCGCGCCCGTGCCATCGAAAACGGATGCTATGTCCTTGCCCCCGCGCAAACCGGCTTTCATGCCGAGACGGTCGGGAAGGGGCGGCGCACGCATGGGCACAGCATAGTCGTGGCGCCCTGGGGAGAGGTGTTGAGTGATGCCGGAACCGAACCGGGCGTCAGCTTCGCCGAGATCGACCTGTCGGAAGTCACGCGCGCCCGTGCCCGCGTGCCGTCTCTGGGCCATGATCGCCCTTTCGACGGCCCCTGATGAGCGACAAGACCGAGGACATCGCAATTGCCCTGTTCAGCGAGCTTCTGATCGCGGACCAGCTTGCCCGCAGCCGCATCTCCAAGGTTCTGCCAAAGGGGATGGAGCTGTCGCAATTCAGCGTGCTGAACCACCTGGCGGGCGTGGGGGAAGAGCGTAGTCCGGCGCAGCTGGCCCGGGCCTTTCATGTCACAAGGGGTGCGATGACCAATACCTTGGCCAAGCTGGAATGGGCCGGCTACGTCCATATCCGTCCCGATTGGGACGATGCCCGCCGAAAGTTCGTCGCGATCAGCCCCGCCGGGTGGTCGGCCCGCAACGCGGCCGTTCAGGCGATAGCGCCGCTGATTTCAGACATCGTGCAGGCGCTGGGCACTGATCGGTTGCGCACCATGCTGCCGATCCTGCGCTTGTTGCGCACCGAATTGGAATCCGGTGAACAGCCTTAACGCACCGGTAAGCGTGACGTGCCGATAGTCTCCCCTGCGAACAAAGGGGACATCATGCCGGAATCAGACCTGCCTGTCGTGCTGATTACCGGGTCTACGGGTCGCGTCGGAACCCTGCTGCACCGCGCCTGGACGATGCAACCGCCCTTGCGCTTTCGGCCTCTTTGGCAGGGGCGCGGTTCGCAGCCCGAGGGTTGGCTGTGCTGGGACATGCTGAGCCAGGAGTGTCCGCCGGTCGATCCCGCGCCGCGCATCGTCCTGAACCTTGCCGGCATATCCCCTCTACGGCCCGATGCGCTTGCCTTGAACCTGCCGCTTGCCCGTGCCGCGCATCTGGCAGCGCGACGGTTTGGCGCAAGCCACCTGTTCCTTGCTTCTTCATCGGCCGTCTATGGACCCGCCTCAGCAGGGCTTCTGACAGAGACGCTAACGCCCAAACCCGCCACACCCTATGGCATCGCCAAGGCAGAGATGGAGCGGGCGGCACAAGGCTGGGCGGGACCGCGTGCGATCATCCTGCGTATCGGGAATGTCGTCGGCGCGGATGGGCTGATTGGCGGTTCGCGGCAGGGTCGGATGGTGTCGCTTGATCCCGTTGCGTGTCAAGAGCGGGGACCGGAGCGAAGCTGGATCGGTCCGGCTACCTTGGCTCGCACGCTTGAAGGCCTTGTCGACCGGGCGCTCTCGGGTGCCAGTCTGCCCGATGTTCTAAACATCGCGCAGTCACCACCACGCTCGATGGCCGAAATGCTGGATGTCGCGCGAATCCCCTGGCGCTTCGGCCCGCACAACCCAAACGTCATCGGACGTGTCGCCCTGGCAGACAACCTGCTTTCGCAGGCGCTGTCGCCGCCGCTGCCCCCAGCCGATCCGGCGCTCATGATCGCCGAATGGCGCAAGCTTTCGCAGGTTTCGCCATGACACTGGGTAAGAGGCTATGTGATCTCACGCTTGCGGTGGTACTTATGGCAATTCTTGCCTTGCCCTTTGCCATCCTGATCGCTGCGCTGGCCTTCCTGCATGGCCGCCCCGTCTTTCATGGGTCCGAGCGGATGTGCGCGCCGGATCTGGCCTTCCGGCTATGGAAACTGCGGACGATGCGGGTGGCGGCGCAGGACGCGGGCGTATCGGGCGGCGACAAGGCCGCGCGGATCACGCGCGTTGGTCGTTTTCTGCGCCGCACCCGGATTGATGAGGTTCCGCAGCTATGGAACATCCTGTGCGGCCAGATGAGTTTCGTCGGCCCCCGCCCGCCGCTGCGGCTGTATGTCGAGCGGTTTCCCGCACTCTATGCCCGCGTATTGCGCAACCGGCCCGGCCTGACCGGACTTGCGACATTGCGTTTTCACGCACGCGAGTCGCGGCTGCTGGCGGCTTGTACCACCCCTGAGGAAACCGACGCGGTCTATGTTGCCCACTGCATTACGCGCAAGGCGGCATTGGATCTGATCTACCAGCGCCGACAAACGCTGCGGTTTGATCTGGCCCTCTTGCTGGCTACGCCATTTCTCCTGGCCGGTTTCGGCACCGTGCTTAACCGTTCGTCAAGCAAGTGGGCGCGCAGATAGGGGGCGGGATATGGTGCAGGACACATGATCGCAATTAACCACGTTACGCCGAACTGTGCTGCTCTGGTCGAGGGTTTGACCCGCGATGCAAAGCGCCGGATCCTGCTGGGACTGGATGTGGTTTGCGTCATACTGGGCTTTGTCCTGACGCTGTATCTTGAGCCGGCCGATCGCCCGATTTCTCCACTCGCAATTTTCGGACTTGCGATCATCGCGACCTGTGCATCAATCGCACTGGGTCTGCACCGGATGAAGCTTAACGATTTCGACGGGCATGGGCTGTGGCGCGCCGCGGCTGTGGCGCTGATAGTGGCGGTTGGGCTTCGTGCGGTGGAACGGCTGGCACCTCATGGCGTCACACCGCTGGCCATCGTCCTTTTCGGTTTTGCAACATTCTTTGCGCTGGTTTTCGCGCGCCTCCTACTGCTCAGACTTTATGAAGGCATCTTGCACCGACATCACCCGCGCACACCGGTCGTCATATACGGTGCGGGCGACACGGGATTGCAACTGGGGGCGGCACTTCGGCACCACGACAGCGTCCGACCAGTTGCCTTTGTCGATGACAATCCGCTTTTGCATGGCATGACGGTGGGCGGGCTGAGTGTTCACGGCCGTTCCGCTCTGCACAGATTGGCGCGGGAAAACGACCTTGATCATGTGATTATTGCAATGCCCGACCTTGCAACCGCGCGCCAGGCTCATCTGACAAAGGAACTGAGTGACGAAGGCTTTAAGGTTCAGACAGTACCCTCATTTGCTCAACTGATCGGCCAGGGGCCAACGGTCGACGCCTCGACTTCCTTCGCCCCGTCGCAGTTTCTGAGCCGCGCGGCCCTTTCGCCGCCTGTAGATACGCTAAGTGCCTATTCCCGCCGAGTCGTCATGGTCACCGGCGCAGGTGGCAGCATTGGCGCAGAACTCTGCCGCCAACTACTATTCTGCAATCCCGCAAAGCTGATCCTCTTGGACATCAGCGAGGCTGCGCTTTACGCGATCGACAAGGATCTTAGGGCGGATCGTCCCGACCTGCCGATTGTGCCTGTTCTGGGGTCGGTAACGGATGCCCGTCTCTTGCGCGATCTCCTGTCGCACCATCGTGTCGAGGTGATCTTTCACGCCGCCGCCTACAAGCATGTCCCGCTGGTCGAGGCCAATCCGCTCGCGGCCATCGCGAACAATGCGCTGGGAACACGTATCCTCGCCCAAGAGGCGGCTGCCGTAGGGGTGGCGCGCTTTGTCCTCATTTCCACCGACAAGGCGGTGCGGCCCGGCAATGTCATGGGGGCGACAAAGCGGCTCGCCGAACTCGCGGTGCAGGATCTGGGCAGCAGCCCGGGTGCGACGCGATTTGCCATCGTGCGCTTTGGCAATGTGCTTGGCTCTTCTGGCTCTGTCCTGCCGCTTTTCCGCGAGCAGATCGGCCGCGGTGGTCCGGTTACGCTTACCCATCCCGAGGCAACGCGATACTTCATGACCATTACCGAGGCGGGCCGTCTTGTTCTTGCCGCCGGTGCTTTTGAGCCGGAAGAAGGTTGGCTAGGGGCGGATGTCTTCATGCTGGACATGGGTATGCCCCGGCGTATCCGGGATCTGGCCGTGCAGATGATCCAGTCGGCAGGATATACCGTGCGCGATGAGGTAAATCCTAAAGGTGAAATCGAGATCAGGACGATAGGCCTGCGCCCTGGTGAAAAGCTTCACGAGGAATTGCTGATCGGCCACGACCTGCTGCCGACGCCACATCCAAAAATCCTGCGCGCACGAGAGGCCGGGCAACTGAGTGCCAATCTGGAAGAGGTATTCCGGCGGCTGCATGATGTGGTCGATGCAGGCGATACCCTGGCGGCAAGGCAACTGGTCTTTCGCTGGGTAGAACCCGCGCGCGTTATTCCACCCGATCTTGCGATAGGCCATGTCGCAACGGTGCAGGTCTAAATTCCTGCTTTTCGGATCAATGGATTGACGCCTCGCATCCGCAGAACACATCCTTTCATGCCCCGATGTTTGCGCGGGGCAAGAGTTGATGGAGACTGCCGGCACGATGACAAGCCGCACAACTTCGGCCCTGCATGTCATGCGGGACCTCTGGCTTCGATCCAGTGAAGCGCAGCTTGGTCTGATCTCGGCTGGAGTCGCATTTTTCGGCTTTCTGGCGATCTTTCCGGCGGTCGCCTCGGTTATCGCAATTTGGGGCGCCGCTGCGGACCCGGAATTGATCCGGGGCCAGATCATGGTCCTGAAGGATTTCCTGCCCGGCGATGCCTTCGGCCTGCTCGACGGCCAGGTAGAGGCTTTGATCACAGCCAATGGCGATTCGGTGGGCCTGGCCACAATCCTTTCGACCATATTTGCGCTTTGGTCGGCGCGCGCGGGCGTGGATGCGCTGATCCAGGGCCTCGATGCCGCCTATGGCACCTCGCCGCGCCACGGGCTGTTGCATGCGGTTCAGGCGATGCTGCTGACCATCGCCCTAACAGGGGTAGCTCTGGTTTCGATCCTGGCAGCGGTGATTGTGCCTTTTCTTCTGGCAGTGCTGCCGCTTGGCCCGGATTCAACCCGTTGGCTGGAAGTTACGAACGAGCTTCTGGGCCTGTCGGTCGTAGTGCTGGGCCTGGCGCTCGCATATCGTTTTGGCCCGAACCATTCGGCGCCGCCGCGCCCCCGAATAATTCCGGGAATTCTGCTTTCGGCGCTGATCTGGATGGTCGCATCGCGCGGCTTCATGCTCTATCTGGCGAATTTCAACAGCTACAACAAGATTTACGGCTCGATCGGCGCGGTCGTTGTCCTGATGATGTGGTTCTGGTTCAGCTCTTATGCCGTGCTTCTGGGGGCGGCGCTGAACGCGGTCCTGCCAAGGCGCGGTCAGTAGTCGCGTTCGACAAAAAGACCAAAGCCGGTATCGCCTTCCGAGTCGGCAAAGCCGCGGGCCGTCACCCCCGGTCGGATGTCGAGGTTGAGGTTCAGCTGGCTTTTGCCTTCGCCACCGACGACAACCTCTGTATAGACATTCTTCGCCACATATCGTCCAAGCCGAAGCGATGTTCCACCATTGCTGTCGGTCACGAAATCGAGGTCGTCCAGCCCGAAATCTCGTCTTAGCCGACCGATGATCCCCTCGCCCCCACGCCCGGCCAGGGTAGCCACCGCGTTCGCCAGCTGTGCCGCCTGAAACGGCGACAGGGTGGTCAGGTCACGCCCGAACAAGAGATGGGCCAGCACCTCTTCCTCTGGCAGGGGGGGGCTGGAGGTAAAGCTGATGTCCGGTTCCGAAATCTTGCCAGAGATCACGACGGAACTGGTGACACCCTCGCTGACGTTGCTGGCGACGACCCGGACGGTCGCGTCAAGATTGCCCTCCAGCTGAATCTGGGCCTCGGACAGGTCCAGACGCCGACCAAGGATATCCAGCCTTCCGCGGATCAGGTCGATGCCGCCGCTTGGAACCACGGCGTCGGTCGTGCCGCCAAGACGCAACTGCCCGCCCAGTTCTGCATCAAGACCACGCCCCCGCACGAAGATCTGGTTTGGTGCGTTAATCGTGACGTCCAGCCCAAAAGGCCTGGCCGGAGTGGAACGCCCACCCTGAGCCCCATTTCCAACCAGTCCGGCGCGCACGCGCGTCGCGCGCACATCCGCAGGTTCACCCCGAAACACCAGGTCGGGAATGGCGCCCGATCCGCCGATCGGGGTGTTGGGCACGCGCAGTTCCGCCTCGGATATGTTGACCACGCCTGAAATGCGGGCGCCGCCGGTTAAAGGACCGGAAACACGCAAGTCACCGCTGGCCTTGACCTCGTATAGCTCGGGGTCGGTCAGAACCAGATCGCGGCCCGTGACAGACAGATCGGCTTCAAAGGGTGGTGTCAGCGACACCGGACCGGTTACGCCGATCCTGCCACCCGTGGTCAACCGTGCGTCCGCACGAACCGTCGCGCGCCCGCCGGACAAGTCGGCTTGGGCGTTCACCCCATCCAGCGCCAGTCGCAACGCGGGCGCCGCGATGCGCCCGTTGTTCAGGGCAACCTTTCCGGACACCGCGTTGAGCGCAAGCGGCCCGTTCAGCCGCAGATCGAATGTCACCGGCCCCGCCACGTTGCGCGGGGCGATGAAGGCATTCGCAAGCCCCGCCTGCGCGGAACCTGCGATGGTCAGTTCCGCCCTTTGGAAATTCCGTGCAACCTGCCCGGATATGCGGGCGTTGATCTGGCCGGGGCCGGCGGCGCGCACATCGAGCCGGTAATTCTGCCCGTTGTCCATCGCCGTTCCCTGTATCGTCAGCGCGCCGGGGAAATCTGGAAGCAACAGCGCCATATCGGCAAGCTTGGCGGAAAGGTCGATCTGGCGCTGGTCGCCGGTCGCGTCGCCCGTCGCTTGCGCCGTCAGTTGCGGGTTCTGAAGCTGGGCGCGATCAACATGGATCGCGCCGCCTTCGATGCGGGTCGCCACGGAAAGCGTGCTTGTCCCACGCAGCAGCAGATCCGCCTGCGGCTGTCCGATGGCCAAGCCCTGACCTGTCGCATCCAGTGTCATCCGGCCGGATTGCGCGGTGCCGGTAAACCCGGCAGTCCCTTTGAGAGAGCCGCGATAGGTCGAGCCAAGACCGCCAAGATCGGTGAAGGCAAGGTTTGCCGAAAGGTCGCTGCCCGAGGTTCTGATCCAGCCATTGGCCGACAGGTCCAGCGTCGCGGCCTGAACGTCCAGCGAACGGATCTGCGTCCCTTCGGCCGAGCGCGCCACCGAGAAGGCGATCTGCGAGCTGCCTTTGAGCAGATTGTCCGCCTCGGGCTGCCCGATCCGCAGGCCTTGCCCCTGGACCGATCCGGTGAGGTCAAAGTCGCCGCCAAGCACGCTGCCGCTTCCTTGCGCGGCAAGCTGCGCCTGCCCCCCCAGAGGTCGTCCGGCAAGCCCTGAAAAACGTGAAATGTCGCTGGCCTCGGCCTCGATCCGGCCATTCAGGGCAAGACCGCTGGAAAGCCCGCTGATGCGCCCGCGGGTCTGGATTGTGAAATCCGATCCCGCGATGGTCAGATCGGACAGGTTGACCGGTTGCCCCTCTTGCCAGGAAATCTTGACACGGCCCGTAGCTGCCGCGCCTATGGCTTGCGCCAGAGCAGGGCTGTTCGGCGCGATACCGGCCGCGATCAGGTTCAGCGTCCCGCCCGCAACGTTGCCGTATTGCGCGCCCTTGATGCGCCCTGACCCGGTGATCAGCGCATTCGCGACCGACAACCCCGGCTGTTGCAGCCCCTGCAGGCTGGCACTGCCCCGCCAGCCGTCATCCTGCGCCGCGTCGTAGTTCAGCACGACCTCTGCCAGACCTACCCGCACATCGCCGGGGATGGGCAGCAGCACAGGCACGCCGCCGCCTTGCGCGATGCGCAAGCGCAGCGCGAATTCCCGCGGCAAACCGCCCGGCGCAAGCTTCAGGGTGCCGTTTACGGCCAGCGCGTCGGCCTGGATTTGCAGTTGAGACAGTTCCAGCGCGCCGATTGCAGAGCGCTGACCCGCGACATCCAGCGTCACGTCATTGCCAAAGAAAGCCGCCTGTTGCGGCAGGAACAGCGGTGCCGGATCACCGCCAAGCGATGCCGTGAAGCCTTGCGCGCCGTCGGGTTGGGTGGTCAGCGTTACCCGTCCTGACAAGCGGTCAACCTGATCTGTAGCAAGCCGGATGTCGGCAGAGAAATCGTCGATGAGGCCCTGGCCCCTGATCTGCAGGCTGGTCGCCGGTGCACCGGGCAGGCCCAGTTTCGTGGCCGCGATACCTCCTGCGCCTTCCTCGGCATCCAGGTCGATCTTCAACTCGCGCGTGGTGTTCGAATAGCTGGAATCCAGCGTCACCTTGCCGCTGGGACCGGAATCCAGCCGTACGAGAGACAGTTTCATTTGCCCCTGACCACCGGCCAGTTGCATCGACGCCTCCAGCGAGGCTTCGATGGGTGTTCCAAGCACCGTCTCGCCCAGTTCCAGCCGTTGCGCCGCAACCTTGCCGATGTCGATCGAGACCGGCAGTTCGGGCAGCGAAAATCCCTTCGCCTCCGGCGAGGGCAGCGTAGCATCGGGAACGGGCCGCCGCGCCACGATGATCTCTTGCGCTGACAACTCATTGACCGAGATGCGCCCCCGCAGAACCGAGGCGCGATTCCAGTCCAGCGTAATGCCGCGCAGCGTCAGCCAGATGCCCTGGCCGTCCGCAATCGTCATCTCTTCTATCGTGGCGCGAGAGGACAAGGCGCCGCGAAACCCGGTAATCTCCACCGTTCGTCCCGCACCGGAAAGCTTCTCCTGCACGAACCTTGTCAGGATACCGACATCTTCCTGCTGCGCCATCGCGGGGCCGGTCAGAAGCGCAAAGCAAAGGATCAGAAAGCGCCACATCAGAAAGCTTGCCCTATGCCGACATACAGCTGCACACCGTCCCCGCCCACGCCGGTGATCGGCGCCGCGAGGTCCACGCGGATCGGGCCGAAGCCGGTCAGGTAACGAAGGCCTATGCCCGCGCCCGATTGCCAGCCGCCCTGCGGGTCGTCGATGAACTGATCCACACCCACGGCACCGGCATCATAGAACCCGACAACGCCGATCTTTTCCGAAACCCGTGCGCGTATCTCGGCCGAAATGGCGAGGAACTTGGTGCCGCCCGTCTGCTGCTCGGGCGAAATGACATAGACGCCAAGTGACTGATAGGCATGACCCCTGACCGTGCCCGCGCCGCCAGAATAGAACAGATAGTCGCGCGGTGTATGGATCAGCTCGGCACCATAGATCGAGCCAAGCTGGAAACGCCCCGCAAGCACGACGGGCGCGTCGGCGCCAAAGCCCTTGTAGCCGCGCGCGTCCAGGGTCACCCGCGCACCCGATTGCGTCTGGTCAAAGCCGACGAAGGGGGTCAGGCCTGCCGCAACGAAGTAGCCTTTGGACGGATTGAACTTGTCGTTGCGTCCGTCATAGGTCAGCCCCAATGGCAGGGCGAGGTTGTAATACTGGTACTTGCCGCTGTCGTCCGTGACGTCCTGCGCCCGCAGCTCTATCCCCGCCCGCAGCGTCAGGTTGTCGCTTACGAACTGTGTCAGGCTGGCCCCGGCTGTCACAAGGTCGATGATCTCGCCATCGCCGTCATCCAGCCTGGCCGCATTGGCGCTGTAGCTTAGCGTGGTATCGGGGGTAAAAGTCGCGGGGCGTTCCAGAGTCACGCCGATATGGTAATCGACACCATTGTCCTGCGCGCCGACGTTTTCGACCGCCGCATCGAAACGCAACCGCTCGCCGCCGCCCCACAGGTTGCGGTGCACCCAATAGGCCGACAGGTTCACGCCGTCCAGGGTCGAAACCTCACCGCCAAAACCGTAGCTGCGGGGCAGGTTTTCAACGACGGTGGTGTTGATGTTCAGTGTGCCGTCGGGGTTTGGGGCTTCCGCCTCGATCATTGAGACCGACCGGAACACGCCGGTTCGGCGCAGCCTGTCCGAGCTTTTCGTCAGCTTTTCGGGATCGAAGATTTCGCCTTCCGGAAAACCGGCAATGGCGCGGATGCGGTCCGGGCGCATCCGTTGTTCGCCTGTTACCATGAATTTTCCAAACCGCAGCTGCCGTCCGGGTTCCAGAGCGATCGCCGCCGAAAGTTCGGCCTGCGGCACATCCACGACCAGCGACTGTGTTCCGGGCTTTGCTTTCGCATAGCCAACACTGCGCCAGCCATCTATGCCGACCTTGACCGCATCACGGATGACGCCCGTCTCGGCAGGCTTGCCAACGGCAAAGCCCGAAGGAAGCTTCGTCTTCGGCGCAATCGGCACCAGTTCGGCTTTGGAAAAGGCGAACACAGGGCCGGATTCAACCGTTACAACCACCTGCCGGATTGAACGAGGCACCGACAGGGCAGGAATGTTCGCAGCCTCTTGCCCATCCACTTTGACATGGATCACCGGCGCATAGCGTCCGGTGGCATAGAGCGCGGCCAACAGCGCGCCATACTCTGCTTGCGCGGCTGCGAAAATGTCCTGCGGGTCATTGCGACCTTCTGATTCCGCAGCGAGCAGGGCCGATGCGCGACGAAGGGTTTCAGCCAGATCCTTCGGGGCGCCGGGCGTCCGGAAGCTGATCTTGTCCTGCGCAACTACGGGTATCGGCGCCAACGCCGCAGCAAAGGCCATGCAGGCCAGCCAGCCCCGTATGCTCAAATGCACCCGCCGCCCCCTCAAATCGTCCAACACTTTTGCATGGCCGGAATCGCTCGGCAATGCGCGGTGTTTATCCGCACAGGTTTTACGGGCAAGAACGTGCCGGACACGGCAAACGTTCCCGTCGGCTGTCTTATTGTGCCGCGATCTCTCGCGGTGTGCCCAGAATGCCTTCGGTAATCGAAGACAAGGCCAGGGCGGCCGCACCGCTGGCCCAAAGCATTTCGCCCCAGGCGTGAATTTCGATCTGTGGAAGCGGACGTCCCGTGTCGAGCACAAGCGCCTCCATCTCGGCCAGCGTGTCGGCGGCATAAAGGTAGTCGAACCGCATCCGGGCGCCGGCGAGTATGATAAGCGCCGGGTCGAACAGGTTCACGATATTGGCCAGCCCGACGGCCAGATAGCGGCCAGCCCGCCGGAATATCGAACGGGCCGACTGATTGCCCGCCTTGGCGTGGTCGTAAAGGCTTTCCAGCAGCACCAGCATCGACTGGCCGTCCTTGTAGGTCCAGTTCAGAGCCGTGGTCGCCTCGCGCGCCAGGGCATAGTCGGCGACATAGGCTTCCAGACAGCCACGCTGGCCGCAGCGGCACAGCGCCCCGTCAAGCTGCACCTTGGTGTGGCCAAGCTCCATCCCAAGACCCATCGCGCCGCGATAGATGCGGTGATTGAGCACAAGGCCCATCCCCAAACCCTGCTCGATGGTCACGACGGCAAAGTCGCTGCGGCCCCTTCCTGCGCCGAACCACAATTCGGCCAAGGCGCAAAGATTGGCGTCGTTGTCGATATGAACCGGCAATCCCAGCCGGGCCGATGCCAGCGCAGCCAGCGGCACGTTGCGTTCGATCAGGACCGAGGACCACAAGACTCGACCCTCGGCGGCGTCGATATATCCCGGCGTTCCTATGCCTACGGCGGACAGTTGGCTGCGGCGCATTCCGGCCTTGGTCAGAACCTTGTCCACCAGTGCCTCGATCAACGCCAGAACTTCGGCAGGCGTCAGAGCTACCGGGCGGCGTTCCTCGTGGTGCTCGGCCAGCCGGTGCCCGGCGAAATCCACGATGACAGCCGATATGTCCTGGTCCGAAACCTTTAGCCCGGCCACGTGGTGCGATGATGCCTTGACCCCCAAGGCCACTGCCGGGCGCCCGCGCCCCTCACTGCTTTCACGGGGCGCAGCTACCTCTTCGATCAGGCCTGCCTCGATCAGCTCCGAGGTTATGGTGGTCACGCTGGCGGGGCTGACCCCCAGTTCCTTTGCGACCTGCACACGCGGGATAAGCCCGGCGGCGCGAACGCGCTCGAACACCTGTTGCCGCATCGGCCGCAGCGTTTCGGCAAGCGGCGGAATGCGCGGACCGCATCCCCCCGCCCGTTCGATCGTCTTTGGCTTCCGCACTCGCATTCTTTCGGCCTCAAAACTAAAGACAGCGAAATTGACCCGATCGCCGCCCGTGAGTTGCTGCATTGCAGCAGAAAACGCCCATTCATCACGCTGACAGCAGATTCTTCCGTTATTTATATTTTGACAACTGAAATTATTACAGCCATTTTGCGCGCGTGCCGACGAAGCTGTCGGACCGGCCATTCGCAGGCCGCATCCATGGGAGGGATACACATGCGTAAGACCATTCTGGCCGCCGTCATTGCCGCGGCCGGCTTTTCCTCGGCAAGCGTTGCCCAGGCCCTGACCGTTGGCGTCAGCTGGTCCAACTTCCAGGAAGAGCGCTGGAAGACGGACGAAGCCGCCATCAAGGCCGCACTGGACGCCGCTGGCGCCACCTATGTTTCGGCCGACGCGCAGTCATCGTCGTCCAAGCAGCTGTCGGATATCGAGTCGCTGATCGCCCAGGGCGTTGATGCGCTGATCATCCTTGGCCAGGACACCGACGCGGTGAAACCCGCCGTTCAGGCCGCAGTGGACGAGGGTATTCCGGTTGTCGCCTATGACCGCCTGATCGAAGACCCGCGCGCCTTCTACCTGACCTTCGACAACGTCGAGGTTGGCCGGATGCAGGCCCGCGAAGTGTTCAAGCTGGCGCCCAAGGGCAACTACGTCATGATCAAGGGTGCGAACACCGACCCGAACGCAGACTTCCTGCGGGGCGGCCAGCAGGAAATCCTGCAGGCGGCAATCGACTCGGGCGACGTCAAGATCGTGGGCGAGGCCTATACCGATGGCTGGCTGCCGGCGAACGCCCAGAAGAACATGGAACAGATCCTGACCGAGAACGACAACAAGGTTGACGCAGTTGTCGCCTCGAACGACGGCACCGCCGGTGGCGTTGTCGCGGCGCTTACGGCGCAGGGTCTGCAAGGTATCCCGGTTTCGGGTCAGGACGGTGACAAGGCCGCGCTGAACCGCGTGGCTGCCGGCACCCAGACAGTCTCGGTGTGGAAAGATGCTCGCGAACTTGGCAAGCACGCGGCTGAAATCGCCGTGGCTCTGGCCGGCGGCACAGCAGCCGACGCGATTCCGAACGCCGTGAAGTTCAAGACGCCGGGCGGCAACGAGATGAACTCGGTTTTCCTGGTTCCGGTTCCGGTCACCAAGGACAACCTGGCCACCGTCGTAGATGCCGGCTGGATCACCAAGGATGAGCTGTGCCAGGGCGTCAGCGCCGGCCCCGCGCCCTGCAACTGATCTGACGAACTGAACAAGGTTCGGCCCTGGCCATCACGCCGGGGCCGAACTCCTTTCCCGCCGCCCGGCCCAAGGCGGCCCCTGCTTCCGAAGGAAGTCCCATGTCCGAAGCGGCAACCCACACACCCCAGACGGAACAGAAGCGCAGCCTGCTGCAGACGCTTGAGATCGACACGCGCCTGCTTGGCATGGTCGCGGCTTTCGCGCTGATCTGCATCGTCTTTTATTTCGTTACCGACGGACGTTTCCTGTCGGCGCGCAACATCTTCAACCTGACCATCCAGACCGTCTCGGTGGCCATCATGGCGACCGGCATGGTCTTTGTGATCGTCACCCGCCACATCGACCTGTCAGTCGGAGCGCTTCTGGCGCTTTGTTCCGCCGTCATGGGCCTGATGCAGGTCTGGATCATGCCGCTGATACTGGGTCTTGGCTTCGACAGCGTTCTGACCGCGCCCGTCACTGTGGTCGTAGGGCTGGCGGTCGGAACACTGATCGGCTCGCTGAATGGTTGGCTCGTGGGCTATCAGGGCATTCCCGCCTTTATCGTGACGCTTGGCGGATTGCTGATCTGGCGCAACGTCGGATGGTACCTGACGTCGGGCCAGACGCTTGGCCCGCTGGACCAGACATTTCTGCTTCTGGGCGGATCGGAAGGCACGCTGGGCGTGACTGCGTCATGGGTGATCGCAGCGCTTGGCTCTCTGGCCGCGATCTGGGGTCTTTGGATCAAGCGGCAGGCAAAGCAGCGCCACGGGTTCCCGGTAAAGCCGATGTGGGCCGAGATCGCCATGATGGCTCTGGCAGTTATCGCGATCATGGGCTTCGTCTCGATCCTGAACGCGTACCAGATCCCCGCCGCCAAGCTGAAACGCATGTTCGAGGCGCGCGGCGAGGTCATGCCCGAGGGATATAGCGAAGGCTTCGGCATTCCGATTTCGGTCATGATCCTGATCGTCGTCGCGATCGTCATGACCGTCGTCGCCCGCCGCACCCGCTTTGGCCGCTATATCTTTGCGACCGGGGGCAACCCCGACGCGGCCGAGCTTTCCGGTATCAACACCCGGCTGCTGACCGTGAAGATATTCGCCCTCATGGGATTTCTCTGCGGCCTGTCCGCCGTCATCGCGCAGGCCCGCCTGCAGAACCACACCAATGACATCGGCACACTGGACGAACTGCGCGTCATCGCGGCAGCCGTCATCGGCGGAACCGCGCTTTCAGGTGGCATAGGCACTATTTACGGCGCAATCCTTGGCGCCGTGATCATGCAGTCGCTGCAATCGGGCATGGCAATGGTCGGCGTCGACTCTCCGTTCCAGAACATCGTGGTCGGCCTTGTGCTTGTCCTCGCCGTCTGGATCGACATCCAGTATCGCAAACGCACGGGGGCGCTGAAATGACCGCGAACAAAGGCACCCCTCTGGTCGAGTTGCGCGACATCTCGATCTCTTTCGGCGGGATCAAGGCGGTCGACCATGTAACGGTCGACCTGTATCCCGGCGAGGTCGTCGGCCTGCTGGGTCATAACGGTGCTGGCAAGTCGACGCTGATCAAATGCCTGTCCGGCGCCTACAAGCAGGACTCGGGCGATATCCTGATCAACGGCGAAAAGGTCGAGATCAACAACCCACGCGACGCCCGCGCGCTTAACATCGAGACGATCTATCAGACGCTCGCGCTGGCCGATAACCTTGATGCCTCGTCGAACCTGTTCCTGGGCCGCGAGTTGATCACGCCGATGGGGTTCGTCGACGACAGCGGGATGGAGGCTGAGACGCGCAAAATCATGGCGCGTCTGAACCCGAATTTCCGCAAGTTCAACGTCCCCGTCTCGGCGCTGTCCGGTGGACAGCGCCAGTCGGTCGCCATCGCCCGCGCGGTCTACTTCAACGCCAAGATCCTGATCATGGACGAACCGACCGCCGCGCTGGGGCCCCATGAGACGCAGATGGTGTCTGAACTGATCGAGGAACTGAAACGTCAGGGCCTGGGTATCTTCCTGATCGAGCATGACATCCACAACGTCATGAAGCTGTGCGATCGCGCCTCGGTTATGAAGAACGGCCAGCTTGTAGGCACCGTCAATGTCGATGAAGTCACCGATGACGACATCCTCGGCATGATCATCCTTGGAAAGAAACCGGCGAAGGCAGCGTGATGTATATCGGTCTCGACCTGGGAACCTCGGGGGTCAAGGGTGTCCTGATCTCCGAAGATCAACGGATGGTGGCCGAAGCCACCGCACCACTGATAGTCAGCCGCCCGCATGAGGGGTGGAGCGAACAATCGGCAGCGGACTGGATAGCAGCTGCCGAAGCTGTGATGGACCAGCTTGCCGCGCATGGCCTGAAGGACGTGCGCGGGATCGGTCTGTCGGGTCAGATGCATGGCGCAACGCTTCTGGACACGGAGGATGAGGTTCTGCGCCCCTGCATCCTGTGGAACGACACCCGCAGCTTTGAAGAGGCGGCGGAGCTCGACGCCGATCCGATGTTCCGGCGCATCACCGGCAATATCGTCTTTCCCGGCTTCACCGCGCCCAAACTGATGTGGGTCCAGCGGCATGAGCCCGCGATCTGGGAACGCGTTGCCAAAGTGTTGCTGCCCAAGGACTACCTACGCCTCTGGCTGACCGGTGAGCATGTGGCGGAAATGTCGGATGCCGCCGGAACGTCGTGGCTGGATACCGGCGCGCGCGACTGGTCGGATGACCTGCTGATGGCGACGGGCCTGTCGCGTCATAACATGCCGCGTCTGGTGGAAGGGTCAGAGGTTTCGGGCACGCTTCGTTCCGCGTTGGCTGGCCGCTGGGGCATGGCACAGGGTATCCCTGTCGCAGGTGGTGGTGGTGATAACGCCGCCTCTGGCGTCGGCGTCGGCGTAGTGCGCGCAGGCGAAGCTTTCGTCAGTCTAGGCACTTCGGGCGTGCTCTTCGCTGCAAACAATGGCTATCAACCCGCGCCGGAAACGGCTGTGCATACCTTCTGCCACGCGCTGCCCGACACCTGGCACCAGATGGGCGTTATCCTGTCAGCCACGGATTCACTGAACTGGTATGCCGGTCTTGTCGGCGAGAGCGCCGCATCTCTGACTGGCGGTCTCGGGGCTTTGCATCCGCCCGGAAAGACCCTGTTCCTGCCTTATCTGGGCGGCGAACGCACCCCACTGAACGATGCCGCGATCCGTGGCGCATTCCTTGGGCTTGAGCACGCCATCGATCGCGCTGCGGGAACCCGCGCCGTGCTGGAAGGTGTGACGCTGGCCATCCGCGACTGCCGCGATGCGCTGGCGGCCACCGGGACGCGGCTCGACAACCTCATCGCCGTCGGCGGTGGTTCGCGGTCCGACTACTGGCTGCAGGCAATCGCCACCGCGCTGGATCTGCCGGTGCAATTGCCGGTCGCCGGCGACTTCGGCGGTGCTTTCGGGGCTGCCCGCCTTGCGCTCATGGCCGCCACCGGGGCAGGGGCCGAAATCGCCACGCTTCCCGCCATCGCCCGCACGATCGAACCCGTGCGCCGCCTCGTTCCCGACTTCGACGTCGCCCATGCGCGCTACCGCGCCGCCCAATCCGCAATCAGGACCCTCCCATGACCGATTTCTTCAAGGACATCCCCGCCCTCTCCTATGTCGGCCCGGACAGCGACGCCGAGTTCGGCTATCGCCACTACAACAAGGATGAGATCATCCTTGGCAAACGGATGGAGGACCATCTGCGCCTTGCCATCGCCTGGTGGCACAGCTTTGCCTGGGAAGGCGGCGACCCCTTTGGCGGTCAGACCTTCCTGCGCCCGTGGCATCCCCAGACCGACATGGCGCACGCCAAGATCAAGGCGGACGCGGCATTCGAGCTGTTCCAGATCCTCGGCGTGCCCTTCTACTGCTGGCACGATGCCGACGTCCGGCCCGAGACCGGCAACTATGCCGACAACCTCAAAACGCTGAACGAAATCACCGACTACATGGCCAGGAAGCAGGACGACACCGGCGTTAAGCTGCTGTGGGGCACGGCGAACATGTTCAGCCATCGCCGCTGGATGTCAGGTGCTTCGACCAACCCCGATCCCGAGGTGTTCGCCTTTGCCGCCGCCACCGTGAAATCCTGCCTCGACGCCACGCACCGCATGGGCGGGCAGAACTATGTGCTGTGGGGCGGCCGTGAGGGTTATGAGACGCTGCTCAACACCGATCTGGGGCAAGAACTGGACCATATGGGCCGGTTCCTGAACATGGTCGTCGAATACAAGCACAAGATCGGCTTCAAGGGCACGATCCTGGTCGAGCCGAAACCGCAGGAACCGTCGAAGCACCAATACGACTATGACGCCGCAACCTGCTTTGGCTTCCTGCAGAAGTACGGCCTTGAGAAAGAGGTCAAGCTGAACCTCGAACAGGGCCACGCCATTCTGGCCGGTCACAGCTTTGAGCATGAGATCGCGACAGCTGCGGCGCTTGGTGTCTTTGGTTCCATCGACATGAACCGCAACGACTATCAGTCTGGCTGGGATACCGACCAGTTTCCGAACAACGTCCCAGAAATCGCGCTGGCCTACTACGAAATCCTGCGCGCTGGCGGCTTCACCACCGGCGGCACCAACTTTGACGCCAAAGTTCGGCGTCAGTCGCTGGATGCCGAGGATCTGGTTCTGGCCCATGCCGGCGCTTTCGACACCTGCGCACGTGGCCTGAAAGCCGCCGCAGCTTTGTTCGAATCCGGTCAACTGGAAGCGGCGCGCAAGGCACGTTACTCCGGCTGGGACACCCCGGCCGCGAAGAAGATGCTGGATGGCACTCTGGACTCAATCACAGCCGAAGTTCTGTCCAAGGGAACTAATCCCCAGCCGGTATCTGGTCGGCAGGAGCGGCTGGAGAACCTCTGGAACCGCTACGTTTGAAATGAAAGGGCTGGCAGCGTAAAGCTGCCGGCCCTGTCGTCACCAAGGTAGGATTACTTGCCCTTAAGGGCATCCTTGGCGCCGCCGTAGGCATTCTGAACCTTGCCGGCGACCTGATCTGCCTTGCCTTCGGCCTGCAACTTCTGGTCGCCCGTCACCTTGCCGACGGCTTCCTTGACCTTGCCGCCGACAGTCTTGGCCGCACCAGCAATCCGATCTTTATCCATCTCTGCAGTCCTTTGTTGAATGGCGGAAGAAGAACGAGCTTGCCGCCAAACTGGTTCCGACAGCGCCTTCACGACCGCGAGAGCGACCTGCACCGCGCTATGCGGGATGTCACCGCGATTGCGGCTAGCCTGCGCCGCGCCTAGAACTTCGCGACTGTTTCTGAAGGAGCAGCCCGATATCCCAAAGCTGCGGAGGCACATCGAGAATGAATGCATCGGCGACCATCTTTCTTGCCGCTGCCGTTATCGCGGGTCTGGCACTGTCTATCCAGGCTCCGATCAATGGCCAGTTGGGTCGCGCGGTGCACAGCACGCTTCTGGCCAGCACGATCAGCTTTTCCGTCAGTGTCGTCCTGCTGCTTGCGATCTCTTACGCAACGGGAGAGTTCCGGCAGCTGTCCGACATGGGACCGACGCCCTGGTGGCTGTGGATCGGCGGCATCTTTGGCCCGATCTACATGCTGGGGATCATATATTCCGTCCCGAATATCGGCGTGGTCTCGGCCCTTGCTGCAGTTGTGGCAGGGCAGCTTCTGGGCGCGATGACCATAGACCTGATCGGCGCTTTCGGAGTGGCCGCCCGACCCATCAGCCTTACCCGTGTGCTGTCCGTCTGCTTTGTCTTCGCAGGCGTCGTGTTGTCGCGTTACTAGCGTAGAGGAATCCAGGGCGAGATAGCGCGACAGCATGAAACTTCTTTACGCGCCCGCCCGGCGCAGGATGGATCGGGCCCGCGCCAGCACCGGCCTGTCGATCATCCGGCCATCCCGGCCGCGGATTGCGCCCTCTCCGCCCTGGGCAGCGTCTTCGATGACCGTATTGGCCCAGGCCAGATCGGCCTCGGTCGGGGCAAAGATGTTTTCCGCCGTCGCAACCTGTGCGGGGTGGATGGTCAAAGCGCCGGTAAAACCGGCTTTGCGTGCCGCGCTGCAATAGCCCGCGAAAGCGCCCTGATCCTTGATCTCGGCGATCGAGCCGATCACGCCAAAAGCGGCAAGACCATATGCCCGTGCTGCCAAAGCGACCTGGCGTGCGGGGAAGTCCAATTCTTCCGGGCCGGATGACACGCCCATCAGGGTTGCGAAATCTTCGCTACCGAAGGCCAGCGCATCGCCGGGATGAGCGGCAGCAGCGACCTGCGCTGCGTTCACCACACCCAGCGGAGTTTCAACAAGAAGAATGTGCCGCAGGTTTTCCGGTGCCTGCCGCTTGGCCAATTCCTGGTCGAGGTTGGCCACAGATGCTGCCGTTTCTGCTTTCGGCAACATGACCGCGTCCGGCCAGGCTGCGGCAATCGCGTCGAGATCTGCCGCCAATTCCTCTCCGGAATTGATCCGCACCACCATTTTCCGACCTGCTTTTCGCAACCGACCCACGCTATCGGACAGAGAGGAACGCGCCGCGCCCAAAGCACCCGGGGTTACGCCGTCCTCCAGATCCAGGATCACACCGCCGGATAACAGCGCTGCCGCCTTGTCCAGACGGTCGGTCCGATCTGCGGGCAGAAAGATCAGCGAGCGCGCTTCGATCAGGTCCAACTTCATCTCCCTAAGGCATTTCCGGTTGTGACCACACGCTGCATAGCTTTGATGTGGAAGTCCACGTCCGATCGTCGCTTGCGATGCCGGGCGTGAGCGCTATCAATGGCGCCAAAGGAGTCACCACATGCCCTATGTTCCCGCCGAAGATCGCTACGAACGCATGGTCTACCGCCGTTGCGGCGCGTCGGGTCTGATGCTGCCCGCCATATCGCTTGGCCTGTGGCACAACTTCGGACACGACACGCCGCATCAGACAAAGCAGGCGATCCTGCGCACGGCGTTCGACGCTGGCATCAACCATTTCGATCTGGCCAACAACTATGGCCCCCCGCCCGGCAGTGCCGAAGAGGCGTTTGGCGAGATTCTCCGCACCGATTTCCATGGCTATCGGGATGAGCTGATCATCTCGTCCAAGGCGGGCTATAGGATGTGGGACGGACCCTATGGCGAATGGGGCAGCCGCAAGTACCTGATCGCGTCATGCGACCAGTCGCTGAAGCGGATGGGGCTGGACTATGTCGATATCTTCTATTCGCACCGTCTTGATCCCGACACGCCGCTGGAAGAGACGATGGGCGCGCTGGATCATATCGTTCGGTCCGGCCGCGCCCTGTATGTCGGCCTGTCGAGTTATAACAGCGAACGCACAAGGCAGGCGGCTGCGATACTGGACGATCTTGGCACACCCTGCCTGATCCATCAGCCCAGCTACAACATCCTGAACCGCTGGGTCGAGGATGACGGGCTGAAGGAAACGCTTGCCGCCCTTGGCATCGGCTCGATTGCCTTCACGCCCCTGGCCCAAGGAATTCTTACAAGGAAATACCTGGGCGGCATCCCGGAAGGCAGCCGCGCCTCGCAGGGCAAGTCTCTGGATCCGGCAGTCATAACGGAAAGCGCGTTGAACTCCGTTCGCGCTCTGGATCGGATGGCCGAGATGCGTGGACAGACACTTGCGCAGATGGCGCTGGCCTGGGTGCTGCGCCGTGGCGGCATCACCACGGCGCTGATCGGGGCGTCAAAACCCGAGCAGGTCACGGAATGCGCCGGAGCAATCGGCAACCTCGACTTCACCGATCAGGAACTGGCCGATATCGACCACATCTCGCAGGAAAAGGACGTGAACCTGTGGGCGCGATCGTCGGAGTCGGATTGAGGCTCGGCCTTCCCGCTGAAACCTGTCCGGATCACGCTTTTCTGCCGGGAGGAGTCGATTCACGAATTCAGATTCGTGAATAGGCGAATCAGTTCCGTCAAGCCGACCGGTTGAGTTATGCGCCACGCCTTCCCGCCGTTGCCAATTAATCGAATTTGGCTTTAACCTGCGGCAGATCGAAAGGGATGATGATGAATCTCTCTGATCCTGCCGAACTTCGTGACGCTTTGCTTACAACCAAAAGCTTTTTGATCCGCATGACGGTTCACAAGGCGCATATCGCCATATCCGGGCCGAATGAACTGGCGGGCTGGAATAACTATGAGGCCGCCGCTGCCGCTTTGACCTCGATGGAGTTGCGGTTGGTTTTGGCCGTTGATCTGGCCAAGCGGGTTGCGCCGGAACTGCAGGACAAGCTCAAGAGCTTTGCCGACAAAAGCCCGCTGGCGCTTGGGGCGGCAGAGATTCCGGTGCTGGTGCAGATCGCGCAGCCCCATGGGGTGGACGGCTCCACAATCGTGGTGGCGCGAAAGGTTGCGACGGCGCTGTCCTATTTCGTGGGCGGAGGCGTCATCAAGAAGCTGTTCTCAAAACGCAAGGACATGCCCGACCCGCAACTGCTGATCGACATCGAGCGTCTTCTGCCGCTGGTCGATTCGCTTGCTGTGGCGGCTCAGAACGCGGCAGCCAAACCGGAAACCACGGCTTGAACTAGCCCCTCTTGACGCTGGCCGTAACGTAATTCACCGACAGATCCCTGTCCGAAAGGCTCCAGCTCCAGCCAAGCGGGTTGAACACCATGCCCTTGCGGTCGACCGGCTTCAGCCCTGCCTTGCCGATCATCGTATACAGCTCGTCAGGCGTGATGAACTTGGCCCAGTCATGCGTGCCCTTGGGCAGCCAGCGCATCACATGTTCGGCGCCGACGATCGCCATCAGATAGCTTTTCGGATTGCGGTTCAGGGTCGAACAGATCATCAGCCCTCCCGGCTTCAGCAGGGTCTGGCAAGCGGTCAGAAAGCCCTGCGGGTCGGCGACATGCTCGACCACCTCCATGTTCAGAATGACGTCGAAACGCTCGCCCGCCGCCGCAAGGTCTTCCGCAGTGCCGACGCGGTAGTCGATTTCCAGACCTTGCGCGCGGGCATGCACCTCTGCCACCGGTATATTCCGCGCGGCTGCGTCTACACCCAGAACCGTCGCACCCAGACGCGCCATCGGTTCGCTGAGCAAGCCTCCGCCACAGCCGATATCCAGCAGGCGCAGTCCCGAAAATGGCTGCGTCGCTGTCAGATCGCGTTCGAACTCGGCTGCGATCTGGGTGGCAATATAGTCCAGCCGGCAAGGGTTCAGCATATGCAGCGGCTTGAACTTGCCGTTCGGATCCCACCATTCCGCCGCCATCGCCTCAAACTTGGCGACTTCGGCGGGATCTATCGTGCTGATCATGCGGACCTCCTGCTGCTCCGGCTTGTAAATCACAGGCCCGACGGGGTTATATAGGACTATCATGGACCAGAGATCAGGCCAAAAGCGCGCAGTCGAATTCCTTTACCCGCCGACGGATCCCTTCGACCAGCGGGTTCTGGATGTGGGCGGCGGCCATCGGCTCTATGTCGAGCAGTGCGGCAACCCCGCAGGAATCCCGGTTGTCGTCCTTCATGGCGGACCCGGCGGTGGATGCAGCCCGGCAATGCGGCGCTACTTCGATCCCACAGTTTTCCGCGTGATCCTGTTTGACCAGCGCGGGTGTGGCCGGTCGCGGCCCCATGCCAGTGTGCATGAGAACACGACCTGGCATCTGGTCGAGGATATCGAAGCGATCCGGAAAGAACTGTCGATCGACCGCTGGATCGCTTTTGGCGGAAGCTGGGGCGCGACACTGGCGCTGATCTACGCGATCACCAATCCCGGAAGGGTTGCGCAGCTTGTCCTGCGTGGCGTGTTCCTGATGAGCCAGTCGGAACTGCGCTGGTTCTACGGCGGAGGGGCAGGGACATTCTTTCCCGATCTTTGGGCGCGTTTTTTGGCGCCCATCCCTCTGGCCGAGCGCGACGACCTGATCGGTGCCTATCATCGTCGGCTGTTTTCGGGAAATATCATCGAGGAGACCAGCTTTGGCCGCGTCTGGGCCAACTGGGAAAATGCGCTGGCCTCGATAACGCATGATGGGCCGGTCGGGGAAAGCCCGGCGGAATATGCGCGCGCCTTCGCGCGGCTGGAGAACCACTACTTCAAGAACAACGGATTTCTCGACAGCGACGGCTGGATCCTGCAGCAGCGTTCGCGCATCGAGCATATACCGGCGACCATCGTTCAGGGGCGTTTCGACATGATCTGTCCGCCGCTTGCGGCATGGCGGCTGGCGGATGGCTGGGACAAGGCCGATCTGCGTATCGTGCCGCTTGCCGGACATGCCCTGTCAGAGCCTGGGATTTCGGCGGAACTGGTTCGCGTCATGGATAGCTTGCGCGTGTGAAACCTGCGCGCAAATGTGGTCAAATGCACTTGTCGCGTAACGGTTGTTTGGCGAACGTGCGCAAAATGCTGGAAGCAATCTTGGGGCATATGCCATGGGCAGTCTGAAGATGCCGATCGTCGGGCCGACCCCGCTGCGCACCATTCCCGCAGGCAGTTTCCTGATGGGATCGGACAAGCACTATCCCGAGGAAAAGCCGGTGCGCAGCGTGGCCGTCAGCGCGTTCGAGATGCAGGAAACAACGGTCACGAACGCACAATTTGCGGCCTTTGTAGCGGCGACGGGGTACAAGACCGTCGCCGAGCGTCCGCTTGATCCGCGCGCCTATCCGGGGGCCGACCCGAAGCTGCTGGTTCCCGGAAGCCTGGTGTTCAAGATGACCTCGGGCCCGGTCGATCTGCGCGAATACCGCAACTGGTGGGTCTGGACGCCCGGCGCCTGCTGGCACCGCCCCGAAGGCCGCCCCAGTTCGGTCCGCGAGCGCGAGCATCATCCGGTCGTTCATGTGGCCTATGAAGATGCCGAGGCCTATGCTGCCTGGGCCGACCTGTCGCTGCCGACCGAGGCGGAATGGGAATATGCCGCGCGCGGCGGGCGAGAGGGTGCGGAGTTCGCCTGGGGAGATGAGCTTATCCCCGGCGGCGTGCATGTCGCCAACACCTGGCAGGGAGAGTTTCCCTGGCAGAACCTGCGCGAAGATGGGTTTCCCGGCTCCTGCCCGGTTCGCAGCTTTCCGCCCAACGACTTCGGGCTGTATGAGGTTTGCGGCAACGTCTGGGAATGGACGACAGACTGGTTCGCACCCGCGCATGAGGCGAAACCGGCCGATGCATCGTCGTGCTGCAGCATCTCTGACCCGCGTGGGCCGTCGATGGAAAACAGCTTCGATCCGCGCCAGCCGCAGATTCGTATCCCGCGGCGGGTGGTCAAGGGTGGCTCCTTCCTGTGCGCGCCGAATTACTGCCGCCGCTACCGACCCGCCGCGCGGCACCCCCAGATGGTTGACAGCGGAACCAGCCATATCAGTTTCCGGTGTATAAGAAGATTGTCGTGATCCGCCCCAAACAAGGATGTGCTTCCATGCCCCGCAAACTCGCCTTGGCTGCAGGATTGATTCTGGGGGCAACAGCCGCGCAGGCGCAGGATGGCTGGACGCGCGAAGCCCGGCTTTACATGTGGTTCTCGGGCATCCAGACGACCAGCGACACGAAAGCGCTGGGGCCAGTTTCCACTGATGTCAGCGCAGACGATGTGCTGTCGAACCTCGATTTCGGCCTTATGGCGGCAGTCGAGGGTCGCAAAGGCCCCTGGACGCTTGCCGGAGACCTGATCTACAGCGACCTCTCGCATGACGCCGATTTAAGCGGACCCTTGGGTTTCTCACAGTCCGGCATCAAGACCGAGATGACGATTCTCAGCCTTTACGGGCTGTATCGGGTCAGTGAAACGCTCAACTTTGCCATCGATATGGGCGTAGGTCTGCGGGGCGTCGATTCAAAGCTGACAACCTCGCTCGTCGGTTCTACACGGTCGAGCTATTCCTTCGAGTCGGACGCAAGCTGGGTCGATCCGCTGATCGCCGCGCGCATAAAGGTGCCTTTCAACGACCGATGGTCTGGCACGCTTTTTGCCGACTATGGCGGCACCGACAGTTCGGACAAGACCTGGCAGATTCTGGCGACCGTCACCTATCAGATCAATGACAGGTGGGGCGTGCAGGCCGGTTATCGCCGCATGTGGCTGCAGCATGACCTGGGCAACACGCCCACGACGATCGTGCTGGACGGACCTGCCATCGGCGCGACCTTCAAGTTCTAGGGACTGGCAGTCTGCAAGCAGGGCTTGCGGACTCCTCACCATCGGCCTATATGGACGTCACACAGCGGCTTCGGCGTCCAAACCCGAAGCTACCGGATGACCATGACGGGCCGCTGGCCCGTTTTTTCATTTCTGGACCATTCATGACCGATCTTGTCGCCAAAACCGCCATCGACCGCCGTCTGGCGGAAATCGTCCGCCCTGCAATCGAGGGGCTGGGGTTTGAGCTTGTGCGAATTCGCCTGATGAGCGGACGCGTTCCGACGCTGCAGATCATGGCCGACCGCCCCGAAGGCGGTATCCTTGTCGAGGATTGCGCCCGGATTTCGACCGATGTTTCGGCCATCCTGGATGTCGAAGACCCGATCGAGGAAAACTATACGCTCGAGGTGTCGTCGCCCGGCATTGACCGGCCGCTGACCCGGCTGAAGGATTTCGAGATGTGGGCCGATTATGAGGCCCGGCTGGAAACGAATGAGCTGATCGACGGTCGCCGCCGTTTCAAGGGCATGCTGCGCGGCACCGAGGGTGACGAGGTGCTGATCGAGATCGAGGATGCTGGCGAGCAGGTCACCATCGGGTTGAAGTTCGACTGGCTGTCAGATGCCAAGCTGATCCTGACCGACGAGTTGATCGCCGAGATGCTGCGCCAACGCAAAGCGGACGGCATTGTGGACGAGACGCAATTCGACGAAATCGAAGAAACCGATGGCGACAGCGAGGATGACCTCGATGCGCCGACTGAAACCAAACACTGAAACCAGACCGGGGAGCCTTTGCCATGGCGATCACCTCTGCCAACCAGCTTGAACTTCTTCAGACCGCCGAGGCCGTCGCCCGCGAAAAGATGATCGACCCGGATCTTGTGATCCAGGCGATGGAAGAAAGCCTGGCCCGCGCTGCCAAGTCGCGCTACGGGGCCGAATTGGATATTCGGGTGAAGATCGATCGCAAGACCGGTCGCGCGGCTTTCGCCCGCATCCGCACCGTGGTCGAGGATGACGCCGTCGAGAACTACCAGGCACAGCTGACCGTCGAGCAGGCGCGCCCCTATCTGGACGATCCCAAGGTCGGCGACGAGATCGTCGACGAGGTTCCGCCCGTCGATCTGGGCCGTATCGCCGCGCAAAGCGCCAAGCAGGTCATCCTGCAAAAGGTGCGCGAAGCCGAGCGTGACCGCCAGTTCGAAGAGTTCAAGGACAAGAAGGGCCAGATCCTCAACGGCGTCGTCAAGCGCGAGGAATATGGCAACATCATCGTCGATCTGAACGGTCGCGGCGAAGCTATGCTGCGCCGGAACGAAAAGATCGGCCGCGAGAGCTATCGCATAGGCGACCGTATCCGCAGCTATATCAAGGACGTGCGCCGTGAACCGCGCGGGCCCCAGATCTTCCTGTCGCGCACCGCGCCGGAATTCATGGCCGAATTGTTCAAGATGGAGGTGCCGGAGATCTATGACGGCATCATCGAGATCAAAGCTGTTGCCCGTGATCCGGGGTCGCGCGCCAAGATCGCCGTTATTTCCTATGACAACTCGATCGACCCCGTAGGCGCGTGCGTCGGTATGCGCGGCTCGCGCGTGCAGGCGGTGGTGAACGAGCTTCAGGGCGAAAAGATCGACATCATTCCGTGGAACCAGGATCAGGCGACCTTCCTTGTGAACGCGCTGCAGCCTGCCGAGGTCTCCAAGGTCGTGATCGACGAGGAAGCGGGCAAGATCGAGGTCGTCGTGCCGGATGAGCAGCTGTCGCTGGCTATCGGCCGTCGCGGCCAGAACGTGCGTCTGGCCAGCCAGCTGACCGCTCTCGACATCGACATCATGACGGAATCGGACGAAAGCGCCCGCCGTCAGGCCGAGTTCACCGAGCGGACGAACCTGTTCATCGAGACGCTCGATATCGACGAGATGATGGCGCAGCTTCTCGTCTCGGAAGGTTTTACCAACCTCGAGGAAGTCGCTTACGTCGATGTGGACGAGCTTCTCTCCATCGACGGTTTCGACGAAGGCACGGCGGAAGAACTGCAAGCCCGTGCGCGCGACCACATCGAGGCCGCCAACAAGAAGGCTATGGAGGCCGCAGTCGCCTTGGGTGTCGATGAAAGCCTGATCAACTTCGAAGGCCTGACCCCCCAGATGCTGGAAGCGCTGGCGAAAGACGACATCAAGACGCTGGAAGATTTCGCCACCTGCGCCGACTGGGAACTGGCCGGCGGCTGGACCACGGTGAACGGTCAGCGGGTCAAGGACGAGGGCGTGCTTGAGAAGTTCGACATGTCTCTGGAAGAGGCGCAGCACCTGGTCATGACCGCGCGTGTCATGCTGGGCTGGGTCGATCCCACCGAGGCCGAGGGCTTTGTCGAAGAAGCCGAAGAGTCCGAAGCAGATGAGGAGGCCGAGGCCTGATCGGGCCTCGGAGGCACGATGACTCGGGGCGGGAAAGACAAGGATCGCGACGAGCCTGAGCGAAAATGCATCGTTACCGGCGCGCCTTCTCCTAAATCGGGGCTTGTGCGTTTCGCTCTTGGACCCGACATGCAGGTGGTGCCGGATATTCTGGCCCGCTTGCCGGGCCGGGGCATCTATGTTTCTGCCGACCGCGATGCGATTGCGAAGGCGGTGGCAAAAGGCCTTTTTGCCCGTGCGGCGAAAAAGCCGGTAGTCGTGACTGAAAGCCTTGTCGAAGAGGTGGAGCGCCAGCTTGCGCGCCGTGTGATCGAACTGATCTCTCTGGCGCGAAAGGCCGGAGACGCGGTTGCAGGGTTTGAGAAGGTGAAGGACTGGTTGGTCAAGGGTCAGGCGGAGGTTCTGATCCAGGCCAGCGACGGGTCGGAGCGTGGCAAGACAAAGCTGCATCCGCCCGACGGAGACGAGACGTTTATCGGCTGTTTGACCGCCCGGGAATTGGGTTTGGCTTTCGGCCGTGAACATGCAATACACGGCGCGCTTGCGGCTGGTGGACTCACAACCCGTGTTGTAGAGGAAGCGGCAAGGCTTGCGGGCTTGCGCAAGCAATGGGCGGCAGAGGCCGCATCGAAGGATACGAAGAACGCATGAGCGATACTGACGGTAAGAAACCGCTTGGTCTTGGCGGATCGCGTCCGGGTCAGGTGAAGCAAAGCTTCAGCCATGGCCGGACGAAGAACGTCGTGGTCGAGACCAAGCGCAAGCGGGTTGTCGTTGCAAAGCCGGCCGTTTCCGGCCCCGGCGCAGGGACGGCCACGCATCTGGGTGACCCGTCGAAACGGCCCGCCGGCATTTCCGATGCCGAAATGGAACGCCGTCTGGCTGCGCTGCGCAACGCCAAGGCGCGCGAAGCGGGCGAAGCTGCCCAGCGTGCCGCCGAAGAGGTTGCGCGCGAAGAAGAACGCCAGCGCAAGCGTGAAGAGATCGAGGCCCGCGAACGCGAAGAGCGTGAACGCGCCGCCGCCGCGCGCGCCAAGCAGGAAGAAGAAGAACGTGCCCGCGCGCTGGCCGAGGTTCGCGCCAGCCGCGAGGAAGAAGCGAAAAAGCCGCAGCTCACGTCGCGGACCCAGCAGCAGCCTGCGGCAACCGACGATGCGGCCAACCGCACGTCGCCGCAAAACCAGGCCCCCGGTTCGGGCAAGCCGGGCCTTAGCCCGCGCAAGACCGACCGTGAGCGTGATGACCGCGACCGCGATGCCCGTGCCAAGGCCAAGGGTGGCGACGATGTGCGCCGCGCCGGCAAGCTGACCCTGAACGAGGCGCTTGCGGGCGAAGGCGGGCGGACGCGCAGCCTGGCCGCGATCAAGCGCAAGCAGGAAAAGGCTCGCCAAAAGGCGATGGGCTTTAGCGCGAAACCCGAAAAGATGGTCCGCGACGTCCAGCTGCCTGAAACCATCGTGGTGCAGGAACTGGCGAACCGGATGGCCGAGCGCGCCGCCGACGTTGTCAAATCGCTCATGAAAATGGGCATGATGGTGACGATGAACCAGACCATCGACGCCGATACCGCCGAACTGGTGATCGAGGAATTTGGCCACCGTGCCGTTCGTGTGTCGGATGCCGACGTGGAACAGGTCATCGACCAGGTGCGCGACACCGACGCCGACCTGCAGCCGCGTCCGCCGATCGTGACGATCATGGGTCACGTCGACCACGGCAAGACCTCGCTTCTGGATGCGATCCGCAAGACCAGCGTCGTCTCGGGCGAGGCAGGCGGCATCACCCAGCACATCGGCGCCTATCAGGTAACGACCGATACCGGGCACACGCTGACCTTCCTCGACACGCCTGGCCACGCGGCCTTTACCTCGATGCGTGCCCGTGGCGCGCAGGTGACCGACATCGTGGTGCTGGTTGTGGCGGCGGATGACGCCGTGATGCCGCAGACGGTTGAGGCGATCGCCCACGCCAAGGCGGCCCAGGTGCCGATGATCGTGGCGATCAACAAGATCGACAAGAAATCGGCCGACCCGAACAAGGTGCGGACCGACCTGCTGCAGCATGAGATCGTCGTCGAAAAGATGTCGGGCGAAGTGCTGGATGTCGAGGTTTCGGCGCTCACCGGCCTTGGTCTGGACGAACTGCTGGAAAACATCGCGCTGCAAGCCGAACTTCTGGATCTTCGGGCCAACCCGAACCGGTCGGCTTCCGGTGCGGTGATCGAGGCCAAGCTGGATGTGGGTCGAGGTCCGGTGGCCACTGTTCTGGTGCAGAACGGCACGCTGAAAAAGGGCGACATCTTTGTTGTCGGCGAGCAGTGGGGCAAGGTGCGCGCCCTGATCAACGACAAAGGCGAAACCGTCGCCGAGGCCGGTCCTTCGGTTCCGGTCGAGGTTCTGGGTCTGAACGGCACGCCGCATGCCGGTGACACGCTGAACGTCGTCGAAACCGAGGCGCAGGCGCGTGAAATCGCGCTGTATCGTGAGAATGCCGCCAAGGACAAGCGTGCGGCGGCAGGTGCCGCGACCACGCTGGAACAGCTGATGGCCAAGGCCAAGGCAGACCAGAACGTGTCCGAACTGCCCATTCTGGTGAAGGCCGACGTGCAGGGCTCTGCCGAGGCGATCATTCAGGCTATGGAAAAGATCGGCAACGATGAGGTGCGTGTGCGCGTGCTGCATTCGGGTGTTGGTGCGATCACCGATTCGGACGTTGGTCTGGCCGAGGCCAGCAACGCGCCGATCATCGGATTCAACGTCCGCGCCAACGCCAGTGCGCGGACAAGTGCGAACCAGAAAGGCGTCGAGATTCGCTACTACAGCGTGATCTATGATCTGGTGGACGATGTGAAAGCCGCCGCTTCGGGTCTGCTTAAGGCTGAAGTGCGCGAGACTTTCATCGGCTATGCCCAGATCAAAGAAGTCTTCAAGGTCTCGAACGTGGGTAACGTCGCGGGTTGTATCGTGACAGAAGGCGTGGCGCGGCGGTCTGCCGGTGTTCGCCTGCTGCGCGACAACGTCGTGATCCACGAAGGCACTCTGAAGACGCTGAAACGGTTCAAGGACGAAGTTCGCGAAGTTCAATCCGGTCAGGAATGCGGGATGGCCTTCGAGAATTACGACCAAATCCGCGCTGGCGATGTCATCGAGATTTTCGAACGCGAAGAGATCGAGCGCAAACTGGCCTGATCAGGCGGCCCCGGTTTCGGGGCTGCAATACCAAAACAAAAAGGCCGGGCATTTGCCCGGCCTTTGTCGTTCCATCCAATCCCGCGATCAGTTTTTGCGCGCGGCTACAACCGGATAGCCAACAAAGGTCTTTTCATCGACTTTTATTACGATCTTGCCGTCGGACAGCTGACTCACCATCAGGCCCTGCACGGAAACGCAACTCCCCAGCGATATCGTACGTAGCATTAGCTTCTCCCCCGATAGCTCGTGCACTTCCTTATATGCAACAAACGGTCACATAATCATCATTAAACTTTCAGCTTTCGGTAGAAAACGGGCGGAAAAAAAAGGCGTGGGGCCGTATTGCCACAGTTTTGCCTTAAAGCCAGTCCCGCAGGATAGGGATAAGCGGCAGATCGGCCGGTGGCATCGGATACTCGCGTAAAGCATTGGGCCGCACCCAGGCCAGCTTCTGGCCCTCTTGCGCCGTGACGATACCCTCCCATCGACGGCAGGCGAACAGCGGCATAAGCAGGTGGAATGTCTCATAGGCGTGGCTGGCAAAGGTCAGCGGCGCAAGACAGCTTTTCCAAGTGTCGATACCAAGCTCTTCCTTAACCTCGCGGATAAGCGCGGCCTCGGGGGATTCACCCGGCTCCACCTTGCCGCCCGGAAATTCCCAAAGGCCTGCAAGGGACTTTCCCTCTGGCCGCTGGGCCAGAAGCACCCGCCCTTCGCCGTCGATCAACGCGACGGCGGATACCAGAACGATGTTCACGACCGGTAGTCGGCGTTGATGTCGATGTATCTGTGGGTCAGATCGCAGGTCCAGACCGTGCGCTTGGCGCGGCCCAGTCCCAGATCGACACCGATCACAAGATCCTGCTGGCGCATGTATTCCGCGCCATCCTCTTCGCGATAGGACGGGTTCCGCCAGCCCTTCTCGGCCACCAGAATGTCGCCGAACCGGATAGACAGACGGTCCCTGTCGGCCTCTGCGCCCGACTTGCCGACGGCGGCAACGATGCGGCCCCAGTTCGGGTCCTGTCCGGCGATCGCCGTCTTGACCAGCGGCGAATTGGCGATCGACATCGCGACCTTGTGCGCATCCTGCGCTGTCGCGGCCCCTGTCACACGGATTTCCACGAATTTCGTCGCACCTTCGCCATCGCGGATGACCTGATGCGCCAGATCCATCATCACCTTACGCAGCGCGCCCTCGAACGGCTTTGCTACGGGTGAGCGCGCAGTGATCTCTTCGGCCTTGCTCTGCCCTGTGGCGGCAAGGATCAGCGCGTCGGAGGTCGAGGTATCGCTGTCGACGGTGATCGCGTTGAAGCTGTCATCCACTTGCCGCGACAGCATCTTTTGCAGCAGCGCGGGCGCAATCTTTGCGTCGGTAAAGATATAGACCAGCATGGTCGCCATGTCGGGCGCGATCATGCCCGAACCCTTGGCGAACCCCGCGATCTTTATCTTGCCACCGACGCCCTCGACGGTCTCTGTCGCGCCCTTGGGGAAAGTGTCTGTCGTCATTATTGCGCGGGCCGCATCGGCGATGGCTTCGGGCAAGAGCGTATCGCGCAGGTCGACGATCTTGGCCACGATACGGTCATGCGGCAGAGGCTCTCCGATCACGCCGGTCGAAGATGAAAAGACCCGGGATACCGGAAGCCCAAGCGCCTCGGCCACGGCTCCGGTTATGGCATCCACCGACTTTTGGCCGCCTGCACCCGTGAAGGCGTTGGAGTTGCCCGAATTCACGATGATCGCGGCGCCCGGACCGCTGCGCACGGTGGTCGCAAGCTTTGCCTCGCAATCCCGCACGCAGGCCGCGCGGGTGGATGACCGCGTAAAGGCCCCGGCGACCGCCGTTCCCGGCGCCAGGCGAACCAGCATCACATCGGTTCGCCCGGCATAGCGTACACCGGCTGCAACGGCGCTGAACTCCACCCCGTCGATCACCGGCAGCATCGGGAAACCACCTGTGGGGGCAAGGGGTGAAACCGGATTGGTGGCCTTGGCCTTTGGCGCCTTGGTGTCGGCTGCCTTCGCCTGCAGTTTCGACACCTTTTTCTTCAGCGACTTGGCCTCGGCCTTCCAATCGGTCTTGCTCATCCCTGCCCCCTTTGGGTCGCTTACTTCGTCAGGATGGTCTCATCCACCAAGAGCTTCGGGTCAATGCCATCGGTGCGCACAATGGTGGCCTTTTCCGTCAGCGCCGTGACATGATCCTGGATCGCCTTGCTCTGAATCTCGTTCGCGATCTCTTCGCGCACCTCGTCCAGCGCCGGAGGAGCCGCATCGCGCGTCTCGACCAGCTTGATCAGATGATAGCCGAACTGGGTCTGAACCGGCCCTGCGACTTCGCCCGGTTTCATTGTCAGGACGGCATCCTCAAACGGCTTCACCATCATCCCGGTTTTGAACCAGCCAAGGTCGCCGCCGCTGGCGGCCGATCCGTCGGTCGATTTGGTCTTGGCCAGTTCGGCAAAATCCGCCCCGCCGTCGATCTGTGCCTTCAGATCATTAGCCTCCTGCTCGGTCGCGACCAGGATATGCGACGCACGGTATTCGGTCGCAGGTGCCGCATCCTTGTATTTGGCGTCATAGGCAGCCTGGATCGTCGCGTCCGTGACGGCTCCATTGACCAGCCCCTGCAACTCGGCGCTGGAGATATAGTTGCGGCGTTCGTTTTGCAGCATGATCTCATCGCGCTTGGTCATCTTGCCCGCGTATTGCTGGGCGAGGGTCTCTTGCTGGATCATCTGCTCCAGCAGGCCCTTGTAAAGCGCATCGGGTTCCAGTTGCTGATATTGCGCGGGCAGTGTGCTGCGCAGCGCGATCATCTGGCCAAGTGTGATGTCGGCCCCGTTGACCGTCGCCACAACGGTTTCGGCATTTTCGCCCTCGGCCCGAGCCGGGGCTGAAAGCGCAAGCGATAGCGCCAGCCCCATTGCCAGAATTGGCCCGAAACCCGCAGAAGTAGCCATCTCACAGTCTCCTGATGCTGCCGCTTCCTCAAGCGACGTTGACAGTCTGGCCCGGCCCCCTTACATCGCACGAGGTCGCGTGAGACAGGGTGCCTTGGGCTTTCTGGCCCTTCTATGGAAGGCTGTTGAGGCGGGCAAGACCCGGCCGTCACACGATATCGTCAAGGAAACGGACCACGGAGAAAACATGCTTGGTCTCGGAACGCTCGCGCGCAAGGTGTTCGGCACCCCGAACGACCGCAAGGTCAAATCGGTCCGTCCGCTGATCGCCAGGATCAACGCGCTGGAGCCGGACTTCGCCGCCCTGAGCGACGAGGGTTTGATCACCAAGACGGAAGAACTCAAGAAGCGCTTCGCGGATGGTGAAAGCCTTGATGCGCTTTTGCCGGAAGCCTTCGCCAACTGCCGGGAGGCCGCCAAGCGCAAGCTGGGCCTGCGCGCCTATGACGTGCAGTTGCAGGGCGGCATCTTCCTGCACCAGGGCAATATCGCCGAGATGAAGACGGGTGAGGGCAAGACACTTGTCGCCACCTTCCCCGCCTATCTGAATGCGCTGACGGGCAAGGGCGTGCATATCGTCACGGTCAACGACTATCTCGTGCGCCGCGACGCGGAGTGGATGAGCAAGGTCTACGGCGCTTTGGGCATGACCACGGGCATCGTCTATCCCTACCAGCCCGACGATGAAAAGCGCGAGGCTTACCGCGCTGACATCACCTATGCGACCAACAACGAGTTGGGCTTCGACTACCTGCGCGACAACATGAAAAGCTCCATCGAAGAGATGGCGCAGCGCGGGCATTACTATGCCATCGTGGACGAGGTGGACAGCATCCTGGTGGATGAGGCGCGTACGCCGCTGATCATCTCCGGCCCCTCGCAGGACCGCTCGGACCTTTACATCTCGGTCGACAAGCTGATCCCCGGCCTTAATCCCGACCACTACAAGGTCGATGAAAAGACCCGGAACGTGACCTATACCGACGAGGGCAACGAGGCGATCGAGGCCCTGCTGAAGCAGGCTGGCCTCTTGCCCGAGGACCAGTCGCTGTACGACCCGGAAAGCACCACGCTTGTCCACCACGTGACGCAAGCGCTACGTGCCCATACGCTGTTCAACAAGGACCAGCAGTATATTGTCCGCGACGGCGAGGTCATGCTGATCGACGAATTCACCGGCCGCATGATGAAAGGCCGCCGCCTGTCCGATGGCCTGCATCAGGCGATCGAGGCGAAAGAGGGCGTCAAGATCCAGCCCGAGAACACCACGCTTGCCAGCGTCACGTTCCAGAACTACTTCCGGCTTTACGAAAAGCTGGCCGGGATGACCGGCACCGCCGCCACCGAGGCGGATGAATTCATGGAAATCTACAAGCTTGGCGTGGTCGAGGTTCCGACGAACCGCCCCGTCGAGCGCAAGGACGAACACGACCAGGTCTACCGCACCGCGCGCGAGAAATACGAAGGCGTCGTCGGTGCCATCAAGGAAGCCCATGAAAAGGGCCAACCTATCCTCGTTGGCACCACCAGCATCGAAAAGTCGGAATTCCTGTCCGACATGCTCAAGAAAGAGGGCATTCCGCACAACGTGCTGAACGCCCGCCAGCACGAGCAGGAAGCCCAGATCGTTGCCGACGCCGGAAAGCTTGGCACCGTGACCATCGCCACCAACATGGCCGGTCGCGGCACCGACATCCAGCTTGGCGGCAACGTCGAGATGAAGGTGCTCGAAGCGCTGGCCGCCGACCCGCACCTGCACCCCGATGAGGTGCGTATGCGGATCGAAGCCGAGCACGCCGAGGAAAAGGCCAAGGTGAAAGAGGCGGGCGGTCTGTTCGTTCTGGCGACCGAGCGCCACGAAAGCCGTCGCATCGACAACCAGCTGCGCGGCCGCTCTGGCCGTCAGGGCGACCCCGGCCGTTCGTCGTTCTTCCTGAGCCTGGAAGACGACCTGATGCGCATTTTCGGCTCGGACCGGCTGGACAAGATCCTGTCGACGCTGGGCATGAAGGAAGGTGAGGCCATCGTTCACCCCTGGGTCAACAAGTCGCTTGAAAAGGCGCAGGCCAAGGTCGAGGGACGCAACTTCGACATCCGCAAGCAGCTTCTGAAGTTCGACGACGTGATGAACGACCAGCGCAAGGCCATCTTCGGCCAGCGGCTGGAAATCATGCAGGCCGAAGATCTTTCCGAGATCGTCCAGGATATGCGCCATCAGGTGGTCGATGACCTGGTAGACAATCGCCTGCCACCCAAAGCCTATGTCGACAACTGGGATATCGAAGGCCTGGCTGCCGATTGCCGTGAATGGGTGGGCATAGACCTGCCCATCGCCGAGTGGTCGGCGGAAGAGGGCGTCGATCAGGAAACCATGCGCGAACGTATCGTCGAGGCATCGGACAAGCTGATGGCCGAAAAGCTAGAGGCTTTCGGCCCAGAGACAATGAAGACAATCGAAAAGCAGTTGCTGCTGCAGACCATCGACACGAAATGGCGCGAGCACCTGCTGACGCTTGAACATCTGCGTTCCGTGGTGGGTTTCCGCGGCTATGCGCAGCGCGACCCTCTGAATGAATACAAGACCGAGTCGTTCCAGCTGTTCGAACACATGCTGAACTCGCTGCGGCTGGACGTGACGCAAAAGCTCTCCCAGGTGCGCCCGATCAGCCGCGAAGAGCAGGAACAGCTGATGGCACAGTTCATGGCCCAGCAGCAAGCGGCTCAGGCGGCCGCTCAAGCCGCCTCCCCGAAGGTCGCCGTGCAGCAACCGGCGCTGGCCGGTGCCGGGGCCGAGGTGGCGGAACGGGTGCCGCTGATTGCAGGGTTCAACGACAACGATCCCGCGACCTGGGGCAACCCTTCGCGCAACGATCCCTGCCCCTGTGGCTCGGGCGAAAAGTTCAAACACTGCCACGGACGCTTCGCCTGACCCCACTTTGACTCTGCGGCGCCGTAATTCGGCGCCGCATTGTGGCAAACTTCCCCCGTTTGGCCACGGATCGGCCTGATTCCGGCGACAGGTTCCGAGTCGTAAAGAATCGGGAGATCGGCATGAACTCCGAACGTAAACAGCGGCTGGTTCGCATTGTGGTGGTCATTGCCATCGCGGTTGGCGCGGGTCACGTTGCACAGTCCAACACCCAACCGAAAGTGCGTTTCGCCTCGCTGATCCCCGACCTCTGGCCTGCCAGTGTTGGTCCGGTGGCCGCAGCGACGCCCGATATCGCCTGGCGCGAACCCACGCCTGATCCGATCGCGCCGCCACGCCTGCCCGCGGACGACTTGCGCCCCGCCATACCCCAGGTTTCGCATGTCGCACCGCCCGGTCCCCGCGCGGAACTCGACTGCACACCCGAGCTTTCACTGTCACCCTCGCCCGGAGCGATGATCAACGCGCGCCTGTCCGCGCCCTGCCATCCTGAGACCCGCGTGGTCATGCGTCATGCGGGCCTTGCGGTGACCTATGCGACCGACAAGGCGGGCATCTTGTCCGTTACGCTCCCGGCGCTTGTGCCGGATGCGACGGTCTCGGCCCTGTTTGCCGGAGGGAATATTGTCGAAGCGGCAATGACCCTGCCCGAGGCCGCGCGCCATCAGCGTTTTGGCGTTCAATGGATGGGCGGTCAAAGCTTTGGCGTCGACGCGTTTGAAAATGGCGGTGACTTCGGTCTGCCCGGCCATGTCTCCGCCGCCAACACTCAAGGCCCCGCAGATGGCATGATGCCATCAAACGGCTTCCTGACCCTGCTGGGCGACGACAGTGTCGAAAACCCGATGCTGGCGCAGGTCTACACCTTCCCCGCCGGAGCGGAAGATATTCCGGTGATCGTCGAGGCGGCGATAACCGAGGCCACCTGCGGCCGCGAAATCCTGGGCGAGACCATCGCCTCGTCCCATGGAGCGGTAAAAGTCGCGGACCTTTCGGTGACGATGCCCGGTTGCGACGCCAAAGGTGATTATCTGGTGTTGAAAAATCTCGTGCCGGACCTGAAACTCGCCGCTGCAAATTAAAACGGGGCGGGGCTTGGCAAAAGCATGGATGCGCTGCGCGGCGATTTTCGCCGCGCTTGTCGTTTGGCCCCTGATCTCCGTTGCGCAGGACGTCACGCTGACCTCGCGCGATGGCACGTTGGCGATTTCCGGTCAGTTTCAGGGCTACGACGGCGAACTCTACCGCGTGATGACCGAATACGGCCTGCTGACGGTCGATGGCGAGGGCGTGACCTGCGAAGGCCCGGCCTGTCCTGATCTGACGAACTTTGTGGCCGATATCCGTATTGCCGGTGAGCCGGGCCTTGCCGCCAGCCTGACCAGTCCGCTGGTCACGGCCTTTGCCGCCAATCGCGGCTTTGTCGCGGTACCGGTCGAGGGTGGTATTGATCTTCAGGAACCTGCGATGGGCCGCGTTGTCGCCCATTTCCGCCTTGTTACTGCGACAGATACGGAGGCTGCCGACAAGCTGCGCCTTGGCGCCGCCGATCTGACCCTGTCGGCGCTGGCAGAACCTGACCTTGGCGCGCGAGTCTTGGGGATGCAGGCGTTGGTTGCGGTGACGGGCGCAGACAACCCGCTGCCCGCGATGGCGACCGCCGATCTGGCGCGCGCCCTTTCGGGCCAGATTCAGAACTGGAGCGAACTTGGCGGCCCGGATCGTCCGCTGGTGATCCATGCGCTTGCTTCCGACAGCGGTTTTCGCAAGGCGCTTGAGGCGCGGCTGGGTCAGTCGATCGTCGCGGGCGCGGAACACGCGAACCTTGCCGAACTGGATGCCGCCGTCGCGCGAGACCCATGGGGGCTGGCGGTCACGGCCGCCTCTGCGAATGGCAAGGCGCGCCGCCTGACGCTGACCGACAGCTGCGGCTTTGCGTTGCAGCCGACAAAGCTGGCAGTGAAATCCGAGGACTATCCGCTGACACAGCCGTTCTTCGTGCTGACGCCGAAACGCAGGTTGCCGCTGATGGCGCGCGAGTTTCTGGACTTCATCGAAACCCCGGCTGCCGGTGCCGCGATTGCCAGTGCGGGTCTGATCGACCGCGACGTAGAGCGGACCGATCTCGTCTCTGACGGTATCCGTCTGGCCAATGCGATACGCGGCGCGGGGCCGGAAATCGGCGTGCCGGAATTGCAGCGGCTGACAAGTGCCATGGCCGGGGCGCAGCGGCTGTCGCTGACCTTCCGTTTCGATGGCGGTGCGCGGACGCTGGATGCCGCCTCTCGCGACAATCTGGCAACTTTGGTCCGGCTGATCGAGATCGGCACCTTTGCCGATCAGGAGCTGGTTTTTGCAGGATTTTCGGATGGTTCCGGCCCCGCTGCCGCCAACCTTCAGCTATCGCGAGAGCGGGCGGATGTGTTGTTCGAAGCGGTGGCCACGGCGGTTCCTGATCTGGGCGATCTGCGCGTTTCCCTTGCGGTTGAAGCCTTTGGCGAGGCCCTGCCGATGGCCTGCGATGAAAGCCCGATCGGGAGGGGCCTGAACCGGCGTGTCGAGCTATGGCTTCGCGCGCCGAGCCCTAGAGAAATCCCTGAGACCGAAAACTGACCTCGCGCGATTTGCCGACGATCAGGTGGTCGTGCAGGGTGATGCCAAGAACCGAGGCCGCTTCCTGTATCTGGGCCGTCATCGAAATGTCGGCGTCAGAGGGTGTCGGATCGCCTGACGGGTGATTATGCACCAGAATCAACGCGCTGGCGTTCAGCTCAAGCGCGCGCTTGACGACCTCTCTCGGATAGACCGGCACATGGTCCACCGTGCCGCGCGCCTGTTCTTCATCGGCGATCAGCACGTTCTTGCGGTCAAGGAACAGGATGCGGAACTGTTCGGTCTCGCGATGCGCCATGGTGGTATGGCAATAATCCAGCAACGCATCCCAGGATGACAGAACCGGGCGGTGCATCACCCTGGCGCGTGCCATGCGCTGCGCCACCGCCTGGCATATTTTCAGTTCCAGAACAACGGCTTCGCCCACGCCCGATACATCCATGAGCCGCGCTTCGGACGCTGAAATCACCCGCGCCAGATCGCCGAAAGTGTCGATCAGGGTGCGGGCAAGCGGCTTTACATCCTGCCGGGGGATGGCGCGGAACAGGATCAGTTCCAGCATCTCATAGTCCGGCATCGGGTCGCCGCCGCCCTGTCGGAAACGGGCGCGGAGGCGGGCGCGGTGATCCTTGATGTAGGAGGGCAGGCGGCCCGCGAGCGGTACCGAAAGAGCCTCATCCTCATCCGCGAGGGGGAAGAGGGGCAGGGGCGATTCCACGAAAGCGTTGGGGTTGGAGGCCATGCGGAGAGCCTCGGTGGACATGGTGAAGAAAGGATTAATGCTTTGCTGCTGGGAGCTTCTGAAAACAGGGTCAAGTCACGGGAAAGAGACGAAAAAGTGGTGTCTGGGAATGGTATGGAACCGGTATGGATTTGGTATGGCTAGCAAAGCTGTCAGGAATTCACGGCCAATCCCTGCACAAAACAAAACCGCCGCGATGGGTATCGCGGTGGTTTTGATCCTGAAAGTGGCGGGTGGGTCAGCCCTTCATGCCATCCCAGAAGGTTTTCACCTTGGAAAAGAAGCTGGAGCCTTCGGGATTGTTGTCTTCGCTCAGCTGGTCGAACTCGCGCAGCAGTTCTTTCTGCCGCGAGGTCAGATTGACTGGCGTCTCGACAGCGATCTCGATCCGCATCTCGCCATGCACGCCGCCGCGCAGGGCAGGCATGCCCTTGCCTCGAAGGCGCATCTGGGTGCCGGTCTGACTGCCCGCGGGCACCTTCACCCGGCTCTTGCCACCGTCGATGGTCGGAACCTCGACCTCGCCGCCAAGCGCTGCGGTCGAGAAACTGACCGGCACGCGGCAGAACAGCATCTGGCCGTCGCGCTGAAAGATCGCGTGTTCTTTGACTTCGATGAAGATGTAGAGATCGCCCGAAGGTCCGCCGCGCAGACCTGCTTCGCCCTCGCCCGCAAGACGGATTCGGGTGCCGGTCTCGACGCCCGCCGGAATATTGACCGACAACGCGCGGTCCTTTTCGATCCGGCCCGCGCCGTGGCAGTTCCGGCAGGGGTTCTTGACGATCTGCCCCATGCCGCCGCAGGTCGGGCAGGTCCGCTCGACCGTGAAGAAGCCCTGCTGGGCGCGCACCTTGCCCATGCCCGAACAGGTCGGACAGGTCACAGGCTCGGCCCCACCTTCTGCACCGGTGCCATGGCAGATGTCGCAGGTAACGGATGCGGGCACGTTGATTGTCTTCTGGACGCCCTTGAAGGCCTCTTCCAGAGACACACGCAGGTTATAGCGCAGGTCGGACCCGCGCTGCGCCCGACTGCGGGCCTGACCGCCGCCGCGCCCGCCCATGAAATCGCCGAACAGATCCTCAAACACATCCGAGAAGGCCGAGGCGAAATCGCCCTGGCCATAGCCCGCACCATTGCCCGGCCCGCGGCCACCTTCAAAGGCAGCATGGCCGAAGCGGTCATAGGCCGCCTTCTTGTCGGCGTCCTTCAACGTGTCATAGGCCTCGTTCACTTCCTTGAACTGGGCCTCGGCCTGGGGGTTGTGGGAATTGCGGTCGGGGTGCAGCTCTTTCGCCTTGGTGCGATAGGCTTTCTTCAGCTCATCCGCCGAAGCCGACCGCGTCACCCCCAGAACTTCGTAGAAATCGCGTTTTGCCATGGCAAACCCCTTCCGCCGAACGGGAGAGGGCGGCCCGCTTTCGGACCGCCCTCCCGCCATTCACAGCGGTGTCACTTCCGCTTGCCGTTGCCAAGATCCTCGAAGTCGGCATCAACGATGTCGTCGTCAACTTCGCGAGGACCATCCGCATCGCCACCTTCGGCTTCCGCCTGCGTAGCTTTGTAGATCGCCTCGCCCAGACGCATCGCGGCCTCGGTGACGTTCTGGATGCCACCGCGGATCTTGCCCGCGTCTTCCGTCTTCAGCGTTTCCTCAAGCGCGCCCATGGCAAGCTCGATCGCCTCGACGGTCGAGGGGTCTACCTTGTCGCCATGTTCTTCGATCGACTTCTTGGTCGAGTGCAGCAGGCTTTCGGCCTGGTTGCGGGTTTCGACCAGTTCGCGGCGTTCCTTGTCGGCCTCGGCATTCGCCTCGGCGTCCTTGACCATCTTTTCGATCTCGTCATCCGACAGACCGCCCGAGGCCTGGATCGTGATCGCCTGAGTGCGACCCGTACCCTTGTCCTTGGCGTTGACCGACACGATGCCGTTGGCGTCGATGTCGAAGGTCACTTCGATCTGCGGCATGCCGCGCGGTGCCGGCGGGATCTGTTCCAGGTTGAACTGGCCCAGCATCTTGTTGTCGGCGGCCATCTCACGCTCGCCCTGGAAGACGCGGATCGTCACGGCGTTCTGGTTGTCTTCGGCCGTGGAGAAGATCTGCGACTTCTTGGTCGGGATCGTGGTGTTGCGGTCGATCAGGCGGGTAAAGACACCGCCCAGCGTCTCGATGCCCAGCGACAGCGGGGTCACGTCGAGCAGGACCACGTCCTTGACGTCGCCTTGCAGAACGCCGGCCTGGATCGCCGCGCCCAGCGCCACGACTTCGTCCGGGTTCACGCCCTTGTGGGGTTCCTTGCCGAAGAACTTGGTCACTTCCTCGACCACTTTCGGCATGCGGGTCATACCGCCGACCAGAACGACCTCGTCGATGTCGCCGATCGACAGGCCCGCATCCTTGAGCGCGGCCTGGCAGGGCTTGATCGAGCCCTTGATCAGGTCGCCGACCAGGCTTTCCAGCTTGGCGCGGGTCAGTTTCATCACCAGGTGCAGCGGCTGGCCCGTGTTGCGGTCCATGCTGATGAACGGCTGGTTGATTTCGGTCTGCTGGCTGGACGACAGCTCGATCTTGGCCTTTTCGGCCGCTTCTTTCAGCCGCTGAAGCGCCATCTTGTCCAGCGTCAGATCGACGGCGTGTTCTTTTTTGAACTCTTCGGCCAGATAGCTGACGATGCGCATGTCGAAGTCTTCGCCGCCAAGGAAGGTGTCCCCGTTGGTCGATTTCACTTCGAACAGGCCGTCGTCGATCTCAAGGATCGTGATGTCGAAGGTGCCGCCGCCAAGGTCATAGACCGCGATCGTCTTCGATTCCTTCTTGTCGAGACCATAGGCCAGCGCGGCTGCCGTCGGTTCGTTGATGATGCGCAGCACTTCAAGGCCGGCGATCTTGCCCGCATCCTTGGTGGCCTGACGCTGGGCGTCGTTGAAATAGGCAGGAACCGTGATGACGGCCTGCGTGACGCTTTCACCGAGGTAGGACTCGGCGGTTTCCTTCATCTTTTGCAGGATGAAGGCGCTGATCTGGCTGGGCGAATACTTCTCGCCGCGCACCTCGACCCAGGCGTCGCCATTGCCGCCGTTCACGACGTTGTACGGCAGGTGTTTCTTGTCCTTCGCGATCATGCTGTCGTCATAGCGACGCCCGATCAGGCGCTTGACCGCGAAAACGGTATTGGAGGGGTTCGTGACCGCCTGGCGTTTAGCCGGCTGGCCGACGAGGCGTTCGGTTTCGGTGAAACCGACGATGGAGGGGGTGGTCCGGGCGCCTTCCGAGTTCTCGATCACGCGGGGTTGCGCCCCGTCCATGATCGCCACGCAGGAGTTGGTCGTCCCGAGGTCAATCCCGATGACTTTGGCCATGTAAAGCTACCTCTTCTTTCGGCGATGTTATGGGGCGCAGAGCCGTTACGGCCTCTGGGCCCCGATCCCAAGTTTGCCTTTCCGGGGCGGCCGCCCCTTCTGGCTCGCAGGGGTATATAAGAGGGGGTCCGGGGGGCCGCAAGCGTCGCGGCTTCGTGATTTTGATGAGTCTGTGACAGGAATCGCACCATGACGGGCAAGTTGCAGCCGACGCTTTGCATAAACGGCTTCGAAATCCACCAGGGGTTTCTGGACCCCGCCGCGCAGGCGGCTCTGGTGGACGATATCCGCGGTGTCGTGACGGCCGCGCCGCTGGTTGCTCCGGTCACGCCCGGCGGGCGACCGATGAGCGTGCGTATGACCGCCGCCGGCCGTGTCGGCTGGATCACCGACCGGCAAGGCTATCGCTATTCCGACCGCCATCCGTCAGGCTCCGCATGGCCGCTCGTTCCCGCCAGCATCCTGAAAATCTGGCGCCAAACGACGGGGCTGGAGCGGGAACCCGACTGCTGTCTGGTCAACTTTTATGGCGAAGCCGCGCGGATGGGGCTGCATCAGGACCGGGACGAGGGCGACTTCAGCTTTCCCGTCCTGTCGATCTCGCTGGGGGATGAGGCGCTGTTCCGCATGGGCGGGGTCGAGCGGTCGGACGCGACGCGCAGCGTCTGGCTGCGCTCGGGGGATGTGGTCGTCATGGGGGGTGAAGCCCGGCTTGCCTGGCACGGTGTCGACCGCGTGCGCCATGGCAGCTCGACTCTTCTGCCCAAGGGCGGGCGCATCAACCTGACGCTGAGGGTCGTGCAGGACTAACCCTTGGCGGCCCAGCTGATAGAGGCGTGTCTGCTGGTATAGAACTGGCCCATCAGCCCGATCAGGATGCAGACCAGCGTCACCTTCACCGGATAGCTGATCGAGCTGTAATGCGGGCTGTAGTTCAGAAAAACGAAGCCGCGCGTCTGGTCGATGATATGGAACAAGGGGTTCCAGTCGAACCAGGCCAGAACGAAGGTCGGCATGGTATTCGCCACGAACATCTTGCCCGAGGCGATCATGTTAAGACGCTGATAGACCAGCACGATCATCCCGATGACGGCCGGGTTCCACGGACGGGCCGCCATAAAGATCATCCCGATGGCGCAGCCGCTGATCCAGGCCAGAAGCAGCATCAGAATCGTGCCAACGGGCTGGTCGATGGTGATCGGCGTCCAGATTACGTGGTAGGTGAACAGGATGACGCCCGCCGACAGAACCTGCGTGTAAAGCGTCGACAAAGCGGCGGCGCAGATCGACACGATGGGATTCATTGGCGCGTGCAGCATCATGGGCGAGGTTGACGTGGCCGCACCGGAAACAGCGCCCATGGCCTTTACATGGGTCATGTACATGAACACGCCCGACATGATGTACAGGATATAATCGCCGCGCAGCGGGCTGTTGCGCAGACCCAGTATGTTGAAAATCAACAGGAAAAGCGCCACAAACATCACAGACTGCAGGATGTTGATCAACAGCCCGAGCGCCGCGTTCCGGTGCGATTTGCGCAAGTTGCGGACAGAGGCGTGGAAGATGACGCCGAACAGCGTGAAAGCCGACACGAGCGCTGTCTTGCGCACATTGGGCCGGAACATCGTGCTGCCGTTCATCCTTGCCTGCCCATGGGTGCCTTCCGCCGAAAGCCTTGCCGCGAAATCTTGTCGTTTCCTTGACCGGGCATCATAAGAAAAGCCATTGAAAATTCAACAACGCCGGGCCTCCCGCCCTGCGGCAGGAGCGAGTGGATGGATTTCGAACGTCTTGTGCCCGTCATGCGCCGTCTCGCCATCGAGGCGGGTGACCGGATCATGGAGATCTATAACTCTCCTGAATTCGACGTGCGCACCAAGTCCGACGCAAGCCCCGTGACCGAGGCGGACGAGGCGGCAGACCACCTGATCTCGGACGGATTGCGCGCCGCTTTCCCCGATGTCGCGCTGATCACAGAAGAGCAGGCGGCATCGCATGAGATTTCGGCGGACAGCTTCCTGATCGTCGATCCGCTGGATGGCACCAAGGAGTTCGTCCAGCGCCGTGGCGATTTCACCGTGAATATCGCCTATGTCGAAAAGGGCGTGCCTTTGCGCGGCGTCGTCTATGCCCCGGCGAAAGAGCGGCTGTTCTACACTCTGCCGGATGGGCAGTCGGTCGAAGAGATCGGCCCTTTCGACAAGAACCGCATTGGCGCGCAGCGCGAAATCTCGGTCGGCCCCTGCAACAACGCCGGTCTGATGGTGGTCGCCTCGAAATCGCACCGCGATCAGGCGACCGACGACTACATCGGCAAGTATGCGGTGCGCGACATGACGAGCGCGGGGTCGTCGCTGAAGTTCTGTCTGGTCGCCGCCGGAGAGGCCGATTTGTATCCGCGTCTTGGCCGCACGATGGAGTGGGACACAGCGGCGGGCGATGCCGTGCTGCGCGGTGCGGGCGGCACGGTGGTGCGGATGGATGACCATTCGCCGCTGCGCTATGGCAAGCCCGGCTGGGACAACCCTGCCTTCATCGCCCATGTGCCTGGGGTGGAGTTGAAGAAGTGAGCGTTCTGATCGCCATCCCGGCCCGCTATGCCTCGACCCGCTATCCGGGCAAGCCGATGGTCGAATTGCGCGGGCCGGATGGTATCGCCCGCACCCTGATCCGCCGCAGCTGGGATGCCGCGATGCAGGTGCAGGGCGTTGACCGGGTGGTCGTTGCGACGGATGACACGCGCATTCGCGACCACGCGCTGGGCTTTGGGGCCGAGGTGGTGATGACCTCGGATCAGTGTCGCAACGGCACCGAACGCTGTGCCGAAGTGCTGACGAAACTGCCGGGCTACGACATCGTGGTGAACCTGCAGGGGGATGCCCCGCTGACGCCCGCATGGTTTGTCGAGGATCTGATTGCGGGCCTTCGCGCCGAGCCTTCTGCCGAGATGGCAACGCCGGTGCTGCGCGCCGATGGCCGGGCGCTGGCGGGTTTCCTTGCCGACCGCAAGGCGGGCCGCGTCGGCGGCACGACCGCCGTTTTCGGTGCGGGCAACCGGGCGCTTTATTTTTCCAAGGAGGTGATTCCCTTCACCTCCCGCACCTATGCGGAAACAGAACCTACGCCTGTGTTCCACCACGTCGGCGTCTATGCCTTTCGCCCTGCGGCGCTGCTGGCCTATCCCGGTTGGGAACCCGGCCCGCTGGAGCAGCTGGAAGGGCTGGAGCAGCTGCGTTTTCTGGAAAACGGGCGGCAGGTGCTGTGCGTCGAGGTCGATGCCAAGGGTCGGCTGTTCTGGGAACTGAACAACCCGCAGGACGTGCCCCGGATCGAGGCGATGCTGGCCGAGATGGCCCTGGGCGGATGACCGCCCCGCCGGTCAGCGTCATCGTCGTCAGCCGGCACCGCCCGAACGATCTTCTTCGCTGCATCGCCTCGCTGTGCCAGCAGGACCATCCGCAGATCGAGATTGTGATCGTGGCCGATCCCGCTTCGGCCAGCCTCGTGCGCGGTCTGGGGCTGCCGCTGAAGCTGATGGAGTTCGATGTCGCGAATATCTCCGCCGCCCGGAATGCCGGTCTTGCTGCGGCATCCGGCGATGTCGCGGCCTTTATCGACGATGACGCTGCGGCGGAGCCCACCTGGGTGCGCAGGCTGGCGGAACCCTTTGCCGATCCCCGCGTTATGCAGTCCGGCGGGTATGTGATCGGGCGGAACGGGTTCTCTTATCAATGGCGTGCGCTGAAGGTCGATGCCACAGGGCAGGATCACCCCTTTGTGGTGCAACAGGGGGCAAGCCTGCATTCCGGGACGCCCCTGCTTGCCGTGAAAACCCAAGGCACCAACTGCGCCTTCCGTCGCGCGGCGCTGCTGCGGATCGGGGGGTTCAGTCCGCTGTTCCGGTTCTATCTGGACGAGGCCGACGTGAACCTGCGGCTGGCTGCGGCAGAAGGCCTGACCGCCGTCGTCACCAACGCGGTTGTCCATCATGCCTTCTCGGCCAGCGCAAACAGGCGAGCCGACCGCACGCCGCTGACGCTGCACGAAATAGGCGCAAGCTCTGCGGTTTTCCTGCGGATGCACGCTCCGCAAGAGATCGACCTGGCGCTGGACCGGTTGTGCCATGCGCAAAGATCCCGGCTGATCCGCATGATGGTGGAGGGCCGGATCGAACCGCGCGAGGTCACGCCCCTTCTGTCCACGCTGGACGCAGGAATAGCGGATGGCCGGTCGCGACAGATCGCGCCAATGCAGCTGTTGCCATCCTATCAGTCGGAATTCCTGCCCTTTGCCGGGTCGGGCCCAAGGCCGGGTCTGGTGCTGTCCGCCCGCCCCGAAACGAAAGGGCGTGTCAAAGAGGCGGCGCTTCAGGCGCGGGCCGCAGGCCAGATCGTGACGGTGATCGAGCTGTCGCGCGGCCCGCGCCGCCATCGCATGCGTTTTACGCGCGACGGCATCTGGTGGCAGGCGGGCGGCCAGTTCGGAGCCTCGGAACGAACGGATCCGATTTTCTCCCCGTGGCGATTCGAGGACCGGGTGGCGCGCGAAGCGTCACGGCTTTCGGGCCTGCGCCCGATTTGACAGCTTTGTTAACGGAAACTGCGCGATATGGGCGCTGTTTCGCCGATAGCGACGAAAACGGTGGAAATTCATTCCAGGTTTTGAATTTCCGCCGAAATGCTGTCAGAATTCTATGGGAGGTGGGCGTAACCGCGCGTATGACAGCGCATGTGAGTGGCGTTTGACAGTTCGATTGAACGGAAAGAGCATCCCATGAAAAAGCACAAGGTGACGAAGGCCGTCTTCCCTGTGGCGGGTCTTGGAACCCGTTTCCTGCCCGCAACCAAGTCGATTCCCAAGGAAATTATGACTTTGGTCGACCGTCCGCTGATCCAGTATGCGATCGACGAGGCGCGTGCGGCTGGCATCACCGAGTTCATTTTTGTCACCTCGCGCGGGAAAAGCGCACTTGAGGATTATTTCGATCATGCCCCGATCATCGAGGCAGAGCTGCGGGCGAAGAACAAGAAAGACCTGCTGGCGCTGCTGAAATCCACCGACATGGAATCGGGAGCCATCGCCTATATCCGGCAGCAAAAGGCGCTTGGCCTTGGCCACGCCGTCTGGTGCGCGCGCCGCCTGCTGGGCGACGAGCCCTTTGCGGTCCTGCTGCCCGACGATGTGATCGCGGCCGAGAAGCCCTGCCTGCAGCAAATGGTCGAGGCTTATAGCGACATTGGCGGCAACATGGTTGCCGCGATGGAAGTGCCGCCCGCCAAGGCCTCGTCCTATGGCGTGCTGGATATTGCCGAAGACATGGGTTCGCTCGTCTCGGTGAAGGGCATGGTGGAAAAACCCAAGGCCGAGGAAGCGCCCTCGAACCTTGCGGTCATCGGTCGCTACATCCTGACGCCGCAGGTTCTGGACAACCTGAACCGCGCCAAGCAGGGCGCCGGTGGCGAGATCCAGCTGACCGACGCCATCGCCGACGAAATCACCGAAGGTCGCAGTGTCTATGGCTACCGCTTCCGCGGTCAGCGCTATGACTGCGGGTCCAAGGCCGGTTTCCTTCAGGCCACCGTCGCCTTCGGTCTGGCGCGTGAGGAACTGCATGCGGAGTTCTCGGAATACCTGCATCAGATGATCGCCCAGCAGAAGGCCGCCCAGTAACGCCGCCCGCGCGGCTTCTTGACCTGACGCGCCTTGTTTCGCGCGTCGGGAAAAGGGCCATGACCGGCGTTGACCGGGTCGAGCTTGCCTATCTGCGGCAGCTTCTATCGCTGCCGCAGCCCTGTTTCGGGCTGGTGCGCACCGTGCCGGGTGTCCTGCTGCTGGATCGCCGGGCCATGGCGTTCCTGCGCGATGCCGCTGAGTCCCCCACCGGATTGCCGCCGCCGGATCTTTGGTCGCGCATGATGCGCCGCGACCCTGCGGTTGCCGCCGCCGAAGCGGCCCTGCGCAAGCTTGCCATCGCCCGCGCGCCTGTCGCGCTATCGGCGATGATGCTGCGCCGCAGGCTGCCCAAGGGGTCCTGTTATCTGAACGTCGGCCATTCCAACCTCGGTCCCCGAATGTTCGCTGCAATCAGGCGAGGCTTGCGCGGGCAGATCGGTGTTGTGGTCCACGACACGATCCCGCTTGACCATCCCGAGCTTTGTCGTCCCGGCACATCCCAACGGTTCGGGCAAAAGATGCGCGCGGTGGCGCAGGCCGCCGACCTGGCCATCTTCACCACGCAGGATGCGCTATCTCGTGCCGAGCCGCATTTCACACGGTTTGGCCGGATGCCTCCGGCCCTGGTGTCCCCGATCGGCATCGCTTCCGCCCCACTTGATCAGCCGCTGCCCGAGGGGGCATCGGATAGGCCTTTCTTCCTTGCCGTCGGCACGATCGAGTCCCGTAAGAATATCACCCTGCTGCTTGATGTCTGGCAGCAGATGCACGCCACCCGCGCCGCTGACGATGTTCCTGCCCTTGTCATCGCCGGAGGGCGCGGCTGGATGGACGATGCGATGGCCAAGCGACTGGACCGCGCCGCCGACGCGGGCATGGTGGTCGAACTCCCGAACCTGTCCGACGCCGCGATCGCCGCTTTGATGCGCCGCGCGGTGGCGCTGCTCGCCCCGTCGCTGGCCGAGGGTTTTGGCCTGCCGGGTATCGAGGCGGCTGCTCTCGGCTGCCCGGTAATCTGCTCCGACCTGCCGGTTTTCCGCGAGGTATTGAAGGATTACCCGGTTTACCTGCCTCCACACGATCGTTACGCTTGGCTGGAAACAATAACCACGGCATTCGCGGCCGGAAATCAGCCCGGACAGGCGCGGCAGGGACAGAAGGCACCGACGTGGGACGACCACTTTAAGGCGGTGCTAAACCTGCTCTGATATCGCGCCCGAACCGGACTTCAGGGGACCAGATAGTCAGTGAACGTCTTTCGTTCCTATCGCCTGCGCCTCGCCCGCAAACGCTGGCGGATACGGGCTTGGCTGAAAAGACGTGAGCTGTCGGTCGCCCGTGACCAGACCGCAAAGATCGGCACAGAGGACATCCTACTGTTCGCAACGCTGCGCAATGAGCGCAAGCGTCTGCCGTATTTCCTGAATTACTACCGGGAATTGGGCGTCAATCATTTCCTGTTCGTGGACAATGACTCAGACGACGGCTCTCGCGAATATCTTGCCTCGCAACCCGATACCTCGGTCTGGCACAGCACCAAAAGTTACAAGCGCGCCCGTTTCGGGGTGGACTGGCTGAACTGGCTGCAGCGCCGTCACGCCCACGGTCATTGGTGCCTTGTCGTCGATATCGACGAATTCTTCGTTTATCCCTTCTGCGATACCCGCCCTTTGCGCGCGCTGACCGACTGGCTGGACAGTTCGGCCATCCGGTCGTTCTCGGCCATGATGCTGGATATGTATCCCAAAGGCCCGATCGGCGCGCAGCCCTATGCCGAGGGTCAGAATCCATTCGAGATCGCGAACCATTTCGATAGCGGCAACTACATGATTTCCCGCAACGGCAAGTTCGGGAATCTGTGGATTCAGGGCGGTCCGCGCGCCCGTGCCTTCTTTGCCGATCAGCCCGACCGGGCGCCTGCGCTGAACAAGATACCGCTGGTCAAGTGGCACCGGAACTATGTCTACGTCAGCTCGACCCACATGCTGTTGCCGCGCGGGCTGAACCTTGTCTATGACGAATGGTCCGGCGAAAAGGCCTCCGGCTGCCTGTTGCATGCCAAGTTCATCGAAGGATTTGCCGAGAAATCGAAAGAAGAACTGCAGCGGCGCCAGCATTTCGCCAACAGCCACGAATACCGGTCCTACCTCTTCGGGCTGGATGATACGCAAGAGCTTTGGTGCAAATGGTCCGAGAAATACATCAACTGGCGTCAGCTTGAAATTCTGGGGCTGATGTCGAAGGGCAACTGGGCATGAGCGTCGGGTTCATCATGCTGTGTCACACGGCGCTGGACCGGGCGGCGGAGGTGGCGCGCCACTGGGCCGAACGCGGTTGCCCGGTTGTCATCCATATCGACAAGCGCGTGGGCAAGCCACAGGTCGATCAGTTCAAGTCCCTGCTGGCCGATGTGCCGGATGTGCGGTTCAGCGGCAGGCATTCCTGCGAATGGGGCACCTGGGGCCTTGTCGCCGCGACGCAGACCGCGGCCGAGGTGATGCTGCGGGAATTTCCGCAAGTGCGTCATGTCTACCTCGCCTCCGGTTCCTGCCTGCCACTTCGCCCGGTCGAGGAACTGGTCAGCTATCTGGATGAACGCCCCCGCACCGATTTCATCGAAAGCGTCACCATCGAGGATGTGGGCTGGACCGTCGGCGGGCTGGACCTTGAACGTTTCACCATGCGCTTTCCCTTCTCATGGCGGAAACAGCGCAAGGCCTTCGATTTCTACGTCAAACTACAGCGCGCCACCGGATTCCGCCGCCGTATCCCTCCGGGGATCGTCCCGCATTTGGGCAGCCAATGGTGGTGCCTGACGCGCCAGACCCTGTCGGCCATACTCGAAGACCCCGATCGCCCTGCGCGCGACGCCTATTTCCGCAAGGTCTGGATTCCCGATGAAAGCTATTTCCAGACACTGGTGCGCAACTATTCCTCGCGCGTGGAAAGCCGGTCCCTGACCCTGTCGAAATTCGATTTCCAGGGAAAGCCACACATCTTTTACGACGATCATTTGCAGCTTCTGCGCCGGTCGGACTGCTTTGTGGCGCGTAAGATCTGGCCGCATGCGGACAAGCTTTACCGCGCGTTTCTGACCAGGGATCAGGTGGCGCCCACCATGGCCGAGCCCAATCCCGGCAAGATCGACCGGCTGTTCTCCAAGGCGGTCGAACGGCGCACCAAGGGCCGACCCGGCCTTTACATGCAAAGCCGCTTCCCGAACGAGAACTGGGAAAACGGCAAGACCTGCAGCCCCTATTCGGTTTTTGAAGGTTTTGCCGACGTCTTCGAGAATTTCGAGACCTGGCTGGGCAAGGTCGCCGGAACACGGGTTCACGGCCATCTCTTTTTGCCTGACCGCGTCGAATTTGCCGGTGCAGAGACGATCTATAACGGCTCGCTCAGCGATTCCGCAGCGCTCCGCGACCATAATCCGAAGTCCTTCCTGACCAGCCTGATCTGGAACACCCGGGGCGAACGCCAGTGTTTTCAGTTCGGGCCGGGCGACCAGCAGGACATTGCCTGGTTCCTGGCCTCCGACCCCAATGCGCAGATCTCGGTGATCTCGGGTGCATGGTCGGTGCCGCTGTTCCGGTCGAACCTGAACTTCGGCGACATCCGGCGCGAGGCGGCCCGGCTGCAAAAGATCGAGACGGCACATCTGGAGATTCTCCGCGCGCCCGAGGCGAAGGCGCGCGTGCGCATCTGGACGCTGGCCGAGTTCATGGAACAGCCGATGGAACCCTTGCAGACCATCATCGACGAGATCAGCCCGCGTGCCCTGCGCCGGCTTACCGAGGCGCCGAAGCTGGCCGACCTGACCGGCTTCGGCCAGTTCCTTCAGAACCTGCGCAACCAGGGGATGCAGCCCGTCCTCATGGGCGATTTTCCGGCAGGAGCCGACATGCCAACCGCCGCCGGTCGCCGCGGCAGACCCTATCTGGTCAAGTAGATGGCCCGGTTCGACAGCTTTGTCATGCTGGCCGGCATGCGGACGGGATCGAACCTGCTGGAGGCCGCGCTGAACGGCCTGCCGGGTGTGATCTGTCATGGAGAGGTCTTCAACCCCCATTTCATCGGCAAGAAGGACCAGATGGAGTTTCTGGGGCTCGGCATCGCCCAGCGCGACGCCGATCCGCTTTCCATGCTGCACCGTCTGCACAGCGCGGGCAGCATCAGCGGCTTTCGCCTGTTTCGCGACCACGACCCCCGCATCCTTGACACGGTTCTTGCCGATCCGCGCTGCGCCAAGATCGTCCTGACCCGCAATCCGGTCGAAAGCTATGTCTCATGGAAGATCGCGAAGGCGACCGATCAGTGGAAGCTGACCAACCCCCGCAATCTCAAGACCGCCACGGCGGCGTTCGATGCAGCGGAGTTCGGCGAGCAGCTTGCAGCGACACAGCAATACCTTTTGCGCATCCAGCGTGACCTGCAACTGCGGGGCCAGACCGCGTTCTATCTCGACTATGAGGATATCGGCGATCTTGCCGTTCTGAACGGCCTCGCGGCGTTTCTGGGGGTGCCGGCGCTCGATGCCATGCCCGAGGTAAAGCTGAAGAAGCAGAACCCCGACGCTATCGAGGAAAAGGTTTCTAACCCAGCCGAAATGGCAGCGGCTCTGGCGCGTGTCGATTGGCCGTCGCTGGGTCGGACCCCGAATTTTGAGCCGCGCCGTGGGGCAGCATTGGCGGCAATGCGGGTGGCTTCGGGCGCGCCTTTGGTCTTCATGCCGGTGCGCGGCGGGCCAGAGGCAGAGATCACCGACTGGCTGGCGGGGTTTGGCGGCGGGGTTGAGAGCAACTTTTCGCAAAAAGACCTGCGCCAGTGGAAACGTGCGCATCCCGGCCATCGCAGCTTCACCGTGCTGCGCCACCCGGTTGCCCGCGCCCATGCCGTGTTCTGCGACCAGGTCCTGACCGACCGCATGGCCGAGGTGCGCAAGGTGCTGATCCGTCAGCACGAGATCGACCTTCTGCCACCCGGACAAATCCAGCCGCTTGCCGATCACCGCGCGGCTTTCCTTGGCTTCCTGCGCTTCATCAGGCTGAACCTCGCCGGGCAAAGTAACCTGCGCGTCGATCCGCACTGGGCCAGCCAGACCGCCATCGTTCAGGGCTTCGCGCAGGTGCAAAGCCCCGATGTCATCCTGCGAGAGACGGAACTGGATCGCGACCTGCCCTGGCTCGCCGCCTTCATGAACCGGGAAATGCCTGTGTTCATGCCAGGTCCTGCCATTGCGCCTCACTTTCTGGCCGAAGTCTATGATGATGAGGTCGAAGCCGCCGCGCGCGACGCCTATCAGCGCGACTATATCGGGTTCGGCTTCGGTCGCTGGCGGTAGAAACTGATGCCATGGCGGCAGTAACGAAAATTGGTCTCCGGAAAATCCGGCGTGGTCCAATGGATCAATCTCTAGTCAAGAAGCCGACCACGCAGCTGATCCAGTTGAACCATCTCGGAAATGCATGCCTTGAGAAGATCCATTACCGCCCGCGCCGAAGCCGAAAGCTCTGAGAACTCGTGCCAGGCAAAATATGTGGTCCGCTCGATGGTCGGCCCCACAATCCTCGCGGCCTTCAGGTGTCCGGCCTTTATCTCGGTCGCATAGGCGGAATAGGACACGACAGTATAGTAAGATCCGTTCATTATGAGGCTGCGGTAGACCGACAGCGAATCCTGCTCGGAAACGATGTTGATGCGATATCCGGCGCGCGCGGCCGTGTTTTCAAGGTCGATGCGCAGTTGGTTTCCACGCCCGCCCATGACAAGAGGATAGTTCTGCAACGACCGAAACGAATCCTGTCGCCCGTCACGCCTGGCAGCTGTTGGCCCACAAGATATAATTCCTGTGCAGCGGGAATTCGACCGCAACTTTTTAAAGACATCGCCGAGCGGGATGTATGCGGTTGAGGATTTTGGACTCGAGACCGATTTCTCCGACGTTCAGCGCGGAGGCGTTTCACGCGTGGCCTTCACCCCTTTCGAGCAGATCCGGGATTGGACCGCGCTTACCGAAGTCGACATCACGAAGGGGCCTTTGCGCGGGAGATCAGCTTGTTGCGAATGATGCGCGAGGCGCTGCCCGATATCCCGGTCATCTTCACTTTGTTCAGCCCGATGACAATTGCGGCCAAGCTCAGCCAGGGACGGATCCGCAAGTCGCAGGATGAGGCGCGCGCAATCGCTCTGACGGAACTGGAGCGCGTAGGGCTGTCTGAGAAGAAGGACCAGTATCCAGCCCAGCTCTCGGGTGGGCAACTTCAGAGGACAGGCATCGCACGTGCCCTGGCAGTCCGGCCCGATGTGGTGCTCTTTGACGAGCCTACCTCGTCGCTGGACCCGGAATTGGTGGGCGAGGTGGTGAAAGTGATCAAGGACGTCACCTCCTCCGGCATCACCTCAATCCTCGTCACCCACGAGATGCAATTTGCGAAAAATACCTCGAACCGGATCGTGTTCATGGACCGCGGTGTCATCGCGGCGGAAGGAACCCCGTCCGAGATATGCGATGCGCCCGCAAACCCGCGCCTTGCGCGATTCCTCTGAACCGAACTCGAAATCCACTAGAAAAGGATAAACGGAATGCTCTCGATCATATCCATGTTTCGCAATCGCTTCGGTATCCTTATGGGTGCCGGTCTTGCCGCCGCAGCGCTCACTGCCGGCAGCGCCTATGCACAAAATGCCGACGGATCGGTCCGCATCATCCGCATCGCGACCGCTGCGGAATCGCGCCCGCTGTCCTGGGGCGCCATCGGCGTCGAACCGCAGGGTTATGAACCTGAGGTTCTGAAAGCGATCAACGCCAAGCTGCCGCAGTACAAGTTCGAAATGGAAGGTGCGGCCGACATCGCCCAGGAAACCGGGCTTGTCACCGGCAAGTATGACATGGTGACGGGCGGCTATTACAAGTCCGACGCACGTGCCGAACAATTCTACATTCCCACCACCCCGATCGGGGTCAGCACGATGCGGATCTACTCGCGCAAGGACAACGGTATAAACGAGATGAAGGATCTGGTCGGCAAGCGGATCGTGCCCGTCACGTCCGGTGGCGGTGTCTACCGATTCATCACCAAATGGCAGGAATAAAACCCTGACTTCCCGCTGGACGTGACAACATCAAGCGCGGGCATTCCCTTCCCAACCGGATGCAGGAAGTCGACAAGGGCAGAAGCGATGCTCTGATCCTGCCGTCGAACCTGGGCCAGCAGGAAGTGATCGAGAATCAAAAGCTGGATATCGTGGCATCCGAGCCGGCCTCATCGAACAACACCTATATCCTGATCGGAAAGTCGGAAGAAGATGCTGTTCTTCTTGCGGATGTTGATCGCGCCCTGGCGGAGCTGAAGGCCGATGGAACTCTGGACCAGCTTTCGATGAAATGGTTCGGCCAGGAAGTCGTCCGGTACATGAACTAGACGGATAACCATGCTGCGCGAATTGACCGATACCCGACCAAGGAGTGTCTTGAGATGAATCTCTCGACTATGATTCCCGAACTGCTCGAGGCACTTCCGCTGACGCTTGCGATCATGTTCGTTGCGCTTGCAGCCGGCTTTTGCCTGGCCTTGCTCACCACGACATTCCGGGTCCGCAGGGTGCCGGTCATAAGTCAACTGGCCGACCTTTATGTATCATATGCCCGCAGTGTGCCTGTCGTGCTGCACCTTTTCATAGCTTTCTATGGGCTTCCCGTACTGGTCGGCGCGTTCGCTGGGATACACGAATGCGCAGATGCTCCGCCGCATCTGCTGCCGCAGATCGCGGTTGCTGCCATCCCCGACCTTGCGACTTCGCTGATGGTGATCATGAAGGCGCTTTCCCTGGGTTTCGCGATTTCCGTCATCGACATCTTTGCCCAGGCCCAGCTGACGGCTGCGCTGAACTACTTCTACCTCGAGGCTTTCGTGGTCGCGGTCTTTGTCTACATGACAATCGTCTATGCCACCGCGCGCGGTGCAGACATGCTCGAAAGGACGCTCAGGGCGTGGTGACACCACAGACCAATTGGCGTCGTCATATCGAAACATAGCCAGGACTGGTCTCCCGCCCAATCGCGCCAGAGGCCAGTCCTGCGAACATTACCCGGCCATCCCGAAAGTAAACTTTCAGATCGGCAGGTCGCGGGCGTTCAGAATGGCCTCCATCGTGATGAAGGAGGTCACGGTGTCGAGTTCGATCTTTTCAACCAGTCGCCGGTAGATCCGGTCGAAATCGTTCATGTCGCTCGCCACGACCTTGAGCATGTAGTCATAATCGCCAGCGATGCGGAAGAAGTCGATCACATTGCTGATGGCGGCCACCTCGCGGTGAAACAGGTCCAGCCACTCCTTCCCATGATGGCGGGTGCGGACCATCATGAAGATGGTCAGGCCAAGCCCCACAGCCTCTTGATCCAGTCTGGCAGTCTCGCCGCGGATGACGCCGTTATCCCGCAGCGCCTTGAGCCGTCGCCAGCAGGCATTCTGAGAAAGCCCGACCTTCTCGGCAAGGTCGCGCTGTGACAGGCTGGCATCTTTCTGAATCGCCCGCAGGATTGCTCGATCTATTTGATCTATATTCTTGTCCATATCCGCTCATATGACCCAATTTGAACCGATATACTTCAGGAAATGCTAATGATCTCCCCACAGCCTGTAAAGTAAACTCGCACCAGCGCGATCAACCACGCAGGTGACTTAATGCATGCTTCCCCCGAACCCGGCTTCTTCACAGCCTTTGCATCTGATCTCGGCGGGGCGGATAGAATAGCGCGGCTGCGAGAGGGGCTTATCGGCGAAGGCGCAAAAATTGCCGGGCCCTTCGGTGAGAAGAAGCTCGTCTATGCCGACTACGTCGCCTCGGGCCGCGCGCTTTTGCAGGTCGAGCGGTTCATGCTGGAACAGGTTCTGCCCTTTTATGCCAACAGCCACACCGAAGCGTCCTATTGCGGCGAGCGGATGACCCGTATGCGCCGGGAGGCACGGGCAATCATCGCCCGGTCCTGCGGCGCAGAGGATGAGCGTTTTGCCACGATCTTCACCGGCTCGGGCGCCACGTCCGGGCTGAACCGGCTGATTGGCCTTTTCGGCGTCGCGCAGGCGGCGGCGGGTCCGGGGGCCGTTGTCTTTGTCGGGCCATATGAACACCACTCCAACATCCTGCCCTGGCGCGAAAGCGGCGCCGAGGTGATCGAGATTGCCGAGGCAGCGGCAGGCGGCCCCGATCTCGCCATGCTGGAACGCGCCCTTGCCTCCGCTCCGGCCGCGGCGCTGAAGATCGGCGCCTTTTCGGCTGCCTCGAATGTTACCGGCATCCTGACCGAACCGGATACGGTAACACGCCTGCTGAAGGCGCATGGGGCGCTTTCGGTCTGGGACTATGCCGGTGGTGGACCCTATCTTCCCATCGACATGCGGGCAGGGACGGACGCCGAAAAGGATGCGGTGGTAATCTCGCCGCACAAGTTCATCGGCGGTCCGGGCGCCTCGGGTGTGCTGGTCCTTCGCCGTGCCGCCGCCTCCCGTGCCACGCCAACCCTGCCCGGCGGCGGCACGGTGCGCTTCGTCTCGCCCTGGACCCACGATTATTCCACCGACGTAACCGTGCGCGAAGAAGCCGGAACGCCCAACGTGACCGGTGACATCCGCGCGGGTCTGGCCTTCCTGGTCAAGCAGGCGATCGGACAGGCGTTCATGGACCAGCGCCACGAGGAATTACGCCAGCGTGCGCTCCGTGTCTGGGCTGCCAATCCGAACATTGAAGTCCTTGGCAACCCGGCGGCCAACCGTCGCCTGCCGATCTTTTCCCTGCGAATCCGCGATCCGCGCCAGGGAGGTCATGTCCACCAGCAATTGTTCACCCGCATGCTGTCAGACTGTCATGGTGTGCAGGCGCGCGGCGGCTGTGCCTGCGCCGGACCCTATGCGCATCGTCTGCTCGGAATCGACGAGGCGCAATCGGCGCGACTGCGCTCCGCAATCCTTTCCGGGGAAGAGATGGAGAAACCAGGCTGGACACGGCTGAACCTCAGCGCACTGGCCGATGATGCAAAGGCCGATCTGATTATCGCGGCGGTCGATACTCTGGCGCGCAAACCCTATCCGATGATCGAAAGCTACAGCTGTGATCGCACGACCGCGCGTTTCAGACCTGCCCGTGCGGCCTGAAACGCATCTCGGAACGAAGATGTCGCATTTCGTGGGGCAGCAGCCTCGACCGGCACTTTCGCAATGGTGATGTTTACCGGATCGGCGGGATGGCCGTCTTTGTCATGCATAGGCCCCGCCATACGCCTGCCTGCATGACGCATGCCGCGAGTGATGCGGCACTCTGTTCATGACTACGGCCCGAACGGTCGGGAAATTCGTTGGGAAACAACCGTGGCGGAACAGGACAGCCAGAACATCCGCGTCCATTCGGGCGTCACCGAAGACCATTTCGTGGCGATCCGGGAAGCAAGGAAGGCCACGCTTGCCATGCCAGGGCGCAGTCCCCCGTCATCGCAGGCGAACGTCCGCGCCTGCGGTCTTCCCGAATTGGACGAAGCCTTGCGAAGTTTCAGCTAGGCCGCCTGGCTGGCCCGGCCTTCGGTCAGGATCGCGTGCAGCTTGGCTGGATCGGTGTTGGCGCGCAGCTTGGCGCAAACCGCCGGGTCGCGCATGGTGCGGCTGACGAGCGCCAGCGCCTTCAGGTGATCGACGCCCGAATCCTTGGGCGCGAACAGCGCAAAGACCAGATCGACCGGCTGCCGGTCGACCGAATCGAAATCCAGCGGTTTCTCAAGGCGCAAGAAGATCCCAACGATCCCCGTCAGGTCTTCCAGGCGCGCATGCGGCAGGGCGATGCCGTGGCCAACGCCGGTCGGGCCCAGGCTTTCGCGTTCCTGCAGCCCGTCGACGGCGGCAGCGGCGCTAAGCCCATAGGCCTGCGCCGCGACTTCACCCAGTTCCTGAAACAGGCGTTTCTTGCTGGTCAGATGGCCGACAACCTTTACGGCGCCGGGTTTCAGCAGCTTCGAGAGTTCCATGGACAGATCGATTCCTGCACCCCAAGGGCACTATTTGCTGTTGCGCGGGTCAATCCAACCGATGTTCCCGTCATCTCTTCTATAGACGACATTGACCCCGCCGTGACCTTCGTTGCGGAACACGAGCATGCGTTGACCAGCAAGCTCCAGCTGCATCACGGCCTCGCCGACGGTGATCGAAGGAATCTTCGTCTCCATCTCGGCGATCACGACGGGCTGGAGCGTATCGGACTCGGCATCCTCGGGCTCCTCGGATGACGCGAGGATATAGGAGGACCCGGCGTCGAATTCAACAGGTGCCGTGCGGTCACGATGATGGCCACGCAGCCTGCGCTTGTAACGGCGCAACTGTTTGTCCATTTTTTCGCGGCAGGCCTCGAAGGCGGCATAGATTTCGGTCGCATGACCCTTGGCCTGCGCGGTCAGTCCGGTTGACAGATGGATGACGCCTTCGCAGTTGAACTCGTAGGCTTCCTTGGAAAAAATGACGATGCAATCGGTCGGGCGCTGGGCGTATTTCTCGACCACCTCGCCCATCTCGGCCTTCACATGCGTCTGAAGCGCCTCGCCGATGTCGATATGTTTTCCGCTGATCTGGTACCGCATGACCCCTCCTTCAGGTAGACGGACAAGGGCTTCCGACAACGAACGGATGCCCCTTCTTCGAATCGTTTCTCCGGGCCGCTCTGGGCGTCAGACCAAAAACGCGCAGGGCGAGCGGCCGGTTTCGGAACGTCGGGTCGGTGGCGGGTTGCGCACGCATCACAGGTATTTGGCGGCAGGTTGGGCTGGGTTGTCAACAGCTTCGTCATGATGGCGTCATGTTGTCGCCAACACCGATCAGCTGATGCGGAAATCGCGCCCCAGGTAGACGCGGCGCACGTTTTCGTCGCGCACGACCTCATCGGCCGTGCCGTCCATCAGAACCGTGCCGTCATGCAGGATATAGGCCCGGTCCACGATCTCGAGCGTCTCGCGCACATTGTGGTCGGTGATCAGAACGCCGATCCCGCGCTGCTTAAGGTCATGGACCAACTGGCGGATTTCCCCTACCGCGATCGGGTCCACCCCGGCAAAGGGTTCGTCCAGCAGCAGGTATTTCGGATCGGCGGCCAGACAGCGCGCAATCTCGACCCTGCGCCGCTCGCCGCCCGACAGCGCCAGCGCGGGCGCGCGGCGGATATGGGTGATCGAGAAATCCGACAAAAGCTCTTCCAGCCGCTCGCGCCGTTTGTGACGGTCGCCCTGGCTGATCTCCAGCACGGCAAGGATGTTGTCCTCGACCGACAGGCCGCGAAAGATCGAGACCTCTTGCGGCAGATAGCCGATTCCCAGCCGCGCGCGGCGGTACATCGGCAACAAGGTCACATCGCGCCCGTCGATGGTCACCGACCCGCCCTCGGGCGTCACCAGACCGGCGATGGCGTAAAAGCAGGTGGTCTTGCCCGAACCGTTCGGCCCAAGCAGCGCCACCACCTCGCCCCGCATCAGGTCAAGGCTCATGTCCCGGATCACCGGGCGGCGCTTGTAACTTTTGCGCAGGTGCCGGACGCGCAGGCCCGCGTCGCCGTCGGTCAGCGTGAAATCGCTGCTCATTGGCCCGCCGTGGCGGGAACGAACACGGTCTGCACCCGTCCCTCCATCACACCGGTTCCGGTATTCAGGTCAACGGTCAGCTTCTTGCCCGAGATGGCGCTGCTGCCCTGGGTCAGCAATACATCGCCCGTCATCACCACGCCGCCCGTGTCGATCGTATAGACCGCTTCCTGTCCCTCCGCCGCCTCGCCGCCGTTGGTCAGCGTCACGCCGCCCGTGGCGTGCATGCGCGAGATCTTCTTGCCATCCTCGGCGTAAAACACCTGAACCCGCTCTGCCGTCATGCGCATTTCGCCCTGCACCACCAGAACGGCACCCGTAAAGATCGCGGTTCCGTCGGCCTGATTGACGTTCAGCTGGTCCGAGGTGACCTCGACCGGCAAGGTCGGATCGCCCTTCATGCTGCCAAAGGCCACCTGCGCGCCCTGCGCCTGCGCAAGAACGGCAAGCGGCGTCAGGGCAAGGGTGCATCCAAAAGCCAGAATGCTGAAAATACGCGGCATGCGTCGCCTCGGCAAAATCATTTCTCCGGCGTGTATACCAGCCGGACTCGGCCATTGAAAACCAGAAGATACTGGCCCGGTGCATCCGGGTCGGCGCGCAGTTGCATCGCGTCCGAGGTGATGTGCCCCATCGGCGCATCGGTATCGACCGGCCCGGTCGCATCAAGGTCGCTGGCGTTCAGCGATCCCGTCACGAAAGGCGCGGTAAAGACATAACCGGCAGAATTCGTGACCTTTACATCGCCGGTCATCTGATAGGTTCCGGCAGTGCTGTCGATCTGGCCCGTGGCCGATTCAACATCCGTCGTGCCGCCATCGGGCGTCACCATCCGCGCCTTCAGTTGCGTGGCGCTGCCGCTGCCGGGGCGCTGCAGGTCGGGGCGCATGTCCTCGGCGTCCAATGTTACCAGCGCGCCGTCGTCCGTCACGCCTGAAAAACGTGGCGCGGTCAGGCGCGGCTCGCGCGCGCGGTCGGCGACATCGACATCGGTATAGGGCAGGGCCGTCGTCGGGTCGATGCTGCGGGACACCAGAAAGATCGACGACAGCATGGCCAGCGCGACAAGCGGCAGGATCACCTTCAGCCAGGAAACCCACCGCGACCAGCTGTTGTCGACCTGCGCCATGATCACGCCACGCCCGCCCGCAGGCAGTCATGGATGTGCAAAATCCCGATCGCTTGCCGGCTGCCTTCGGGATCGACGACGAAAAGGCAGGTGATCTTGCGCTCGTTCATGACTGCCACGGCCCTTTCCGCCAGCGCCTCCGGCCCGATGGTGCGCGGGTTCTGCGTCATGACCTGATCGGCGGTCAGCGCCAGAAGCCCGTCCATGTGCCGACGCAGGTCGCCGTCGGTGATGATACCCACCAGATAGTCATTGTCATCGGTCACGCCAACCACGCCGAACCCCTTGCGGCTGATGGCAAGCAGCGCCTCGCTCATCTCAGCGCCGGTGCGGACCAAAGGCATGTCGATGTGCATCAGGTCGCGCACCAGCGACAGCTTGGCGCCAAGGCTGCCACCGGGGTGGAACACCCGGAACTGTTCCGGCGTGAACTGCCGATGCTCCATCAGCACGATCGCCAGCGCATCGCCAATCGCCAGGGTCATCGTCGTCGAGGTGGTCGGCACCACCCCCGTCTCGCAGGCCTCGGGCGCAGGTGGTAACAGGATCGCCGCGTCAGACTGCCGTAACAGGGTCGAATCCGCCCGGCTGGCGATCCCGATCAGCGGGATGCTGAAGCGGCGCGTATGGGCCACGATATCGGCCAGTTCCGGGGTTTCACCCGAATTGGATAGCACGAGCACAACATCGTCCCGCGTCACCATGCCCAGGTCGCCATGGCTCGCCTCGGCCGGATGCACGAACTGCGCGGGCGTGCCCGTCGAGGCAAAGGTCGCCGCGATCTTGCGGGCGATATGGCCCGACTTGCCCATGCCAGAGACGATCACCCGCCCCCGTGCCGCCAGAAGAATGTCGGCGGCCCGCGCAAACCCCTCGCCCAGACCGCCGGACAGCATGGTCAGCGCCTCGGCCTCGCGGCTGATCACCCGGCGCGCAACGGCAAGGACGGCGGTCGGATCAGTGGTGGAAGATGTCATTCGGCTCGTCCCAGCCCATCAGGTCCAGTTCGGCCCGCGTCGGCAGGAAGTCGAAACACCGCTGTGCAAGCTCCAGCCGCCCCTCGCGGATCAGCCGCAACTCCAGCTCGGCCTTCAGCCGGTGCAGATACAGCACGTCCGATGCGGCATATTCCTTCTGCGCTTCGCTCAGCTCGCCCGATCCCCAGTCCGAAGTCTGCTGCTGCTTGGACACATCCACGCCCACCAGTTCCTGCAAAAGGTATTTCAGCCCGTGGCGGTCGGTGAAGGTGCGGATCAGGCGCGAGGCGATCTTGGTGCACCACACGGGCGCGGTCACGACACCGAAGGCGTTCTTCATCGCCGCAATGTCGAACCGCCCGAAATGGAACAGCTTCAGCACCGCCGGGTCGGTCAAAAGCCGCTCCAGGTTCGGCGCCGATTTCTGGCCAAGGTCGATCTGCACCAGATGCGCATCGCCATCGCCGGACGAAAGCTGCACCACGCACAGCCGGTCGCGCCGGGGGTCCAGCCCCATGGTTTCGGTGTCGATGGCGACGACCGGCCCAAGGTCCAGTCCATACGGCAAGTCGTTGCGATAGTGGTGGATCGTCACGGGTCTGTCCTTCGGGTGAGAGGCACGGAACCTATGGCGAAACCCCGCTTCGCACAAGGTCGCCGCATTCGGGATCAGCCCCGTCCTCCGTTCATGGAATCGGCCACAGAAGAATATGGGTGGCGGATGCACATGCTTATCCTGGCCTTGATGCCTTCAGGCCGTGCCAGACCCGGTAAGAGGTGAAAAGGTCACGATGTCTCTTTCACCCTTGTCGGGCCAGCCGCGCAGCCAACCCATCCAGCAGCATTTCAAGACCGAAGCGGAACCTGCTTTCGCTGCTTGATGCGCCATATGCCCCGGCTGCGGCAGACAGCAACGGAAACTCTCCGGCATCCATGCCGTCCAGCCTTGGTGGCCTTGCCTGTTCCGCCTGCTCCTCCAGCGCCGCGCCGACGACATAGCGCGACAGCGCCACCAGCGTGTTCAACGCATCCTGTCCGCTCAACCCCGCCTCCGTCAGGACCGCAAGCTGCGCCTCGGCCACGGCCAGGTCCGGCGCTTCGGCATGCGACCCGGCATGAACCCTCGCCCCATCCCGCACACTCAGCAGCGCCGTGCGAAAGCTGACCGCATTGGCCTTCAGGAACGTCCTCCAGTCCTCTCCGGGCAAAGGAACGCGCCGGTGATGTGCCCGCCGCAATAATTCGGCGTTCATCGCATCCAGCAGCGCCTGCTTGTCGCGGAAATGCCAGTACAGGGCCGGTTGCTGCACCCCGATCCGCAAAGCCAGCTTGCGCGTGCTCAACTCGTCAAGGCCCGCCTCGTTCAAAAGCGCCAGTGCCTCGCTTACCGCCTGCTGCCGGTCGACCTTCATCCGATACCTCATTTGCAACGCATCTTGACTTATCATCGATAAAGAAATTTATCACTGATAAATTACGATGAAGATTCTCGTGCCCACGTCCGACCCCCGAATGATTCAAGCCGGCGACCTGTCACTGCATGCCGAGACTTTCGGCGATCCCCGGAAATCGTCCATCCTGCTCGTGATGGGCAACAGCGCGCCGGGCCTCTTGTGGCCTGACGCGTTTTGCGACGCTCTCGCCGCCCACGGGTTTCATGTGATCCGCTTTGACCAACGCGACACCGGACTGTCGAGCTACCTCGACTACGATACGGACCCTTACACGCTTCATGATCTGTCGCGCGATGCGCTCGCGGTGCTGGATGGCCTCGGCATCGCAAAGGCGCATATCGTCGGCATGTCGCAAGGCGGCGTTCTGGCCTGTCTCATCGCGCGCGACCATCCCGACCGCGCCGCAAGCCTGACCATGCTGATGTCCTCTGTCGATCTTGGGCCAAAGAACGCGGCCTTCTCTGGCCAGCCCCCACAACCCGGTGCCTTGTCCCAGCCCGCCGCCGACTATGTCGCCGCCGTCATTGCGCTGAACGCCGCCGCTCCGCAGTCCGAGGAAGAATCCTCCCGCCAGTTTGTCGAGAACTTCCGTCTCGCCAGTGGCGCCGAATCTTCGTTCGACGAGCATTTCTGGCAAAGGCTTGGCCGTGCGGTCGCCGCCATCCCAAGGCAACGCCGCGACCGTCTCACCGCCCGGATGGCGAACAACAGCAACCACCGTAAGGCACAGGTGGCGACGCCGCCGTTTACCGCGGAAGACCTGAAAGCAATCCGTGTCCCGGCGCTGGTCCTGCACGGCACCGCCGATCCGATCTTTCCCGCCGATCATGCCCGCTGGTCAGCGGCAGCCCTCTCTGATGCGCGTCTGCACTTCGTCTCCGGGATGGGTCACGCGCTCGACCCGGCTTACTTCCGTCCGATTGCCGACACGCTCGCGGCATTCCTTGCCGAACAAGATCGACCGACCGAGTGACGACCGGCAAAATCCCCGACCCGATCGGTCTACATACCGAAGCCATACCGGAACCATACGGTTTCCAGACGCCTCAATTCGTGGAACTGACACCCTCCGGCTGACCCACCACGACGAAATGCAGGTCGTCGGGGCGGAACAGGCGGGCCGCGACACGCTTGATATCGTCCATCGTCACCGCCTCGATCTTTGCGTTGCGGGTGGTGGCATAGTCGATGCCCAGACCCTCCATCTGCAGACCAACCAGAATGTCCGCGATGTTGCCGTTACCGTCAAAGCGCAGGGGATAAGAGCCTGTAAGATAAGTCTTTGTCTCCTCCAGCTCCTGCTCGGTGATGCCTTCTGCAGCCATCCGTTCCCACTCGGCACGGATCAGGTCGATTGACGGCGCCACGGTCGCATTCGCCGTCGCCACCTGCCCCAGCAGCGCTGAACCCAGCCGCATCGGGGCCAGCGAACTCGACACACCATAGGTCAGCCCGCGCTTTTCGCGCAGCTCGGTCATCAGGCGAGACCCAAACCCTCGCCCCCCCATAACCTCGTTCAGCACATAGGCCGCGAAAAAGTCGGGATCGTCACGGCGCAGGCCTTCTTGTCCAAAGATAACAACGGCTTGCGGGGTCGGAAAATCCGTTACAGTCACGCCGCCCTTCATCTGCCAGGTCGCCCGGGCAGGCATCTGCCGACCAATGGCGGGCAGATCGCCCAGCAGCCGGTCCAGCATCGGACCCAGTTCCTCAGCCGAAATATCACCCACCGCAGCCACATACATCCGGTCGCGCGACATGGTCGCCTTGTGCGCCTCGACCAGATCGTCGCGCGTCAGCGCCGCTACGCTTTCCGGCGTGCCGTCACCGGATGCGCCATAAGGGTGATCGCCCCAGGCAAGGCGCTTGAACTCCAGCCCCGCTACACCTCCCGGATCCTTGGCGTCCTGGGCCAACCCGGCAAGAACCTGTCCGCGCACCCTCTCCACGGCATCTTCATCGAAGCGGGGGGTGAGTATCGCGCTGCGTAACAACTCGATCGCCTGATCGCGGTTCTCGGTCAGGAAACGGGCCGAGACGCTTACGGCATCGCCGCTGGCCGAAAAGCCGTAAGCCGCCGCCAGACCGTCACGCGCCTCGGCGAAACCCTGGGCATCCAGATCGCCCGCGCCTTCTTCCAGCGTCGCGGCCATCAGGTTGGTCGCCCCACGTTCGCCGGGCAGGTCAAGGCTGGTGCCGCCGGCGAACTGAATCTCCAGCGCGGTGAATGGGATGCCGCGATCTTCCACCAGCCAGGCGGTGATGCCGCCGGGCGAAGTGACTTCCTGTATGGCGATCTCGGCCCGCGCGGGCAGGGCGGCCAGCGCGATCAGCAGCGCAGGGATCAGTCGGAATGCAGTCACAGCGCGGGCTCCTTCTCGCGGGTCAGGTGTCCGGTCACGGCATTGCGGCGGTCCAGCACCTCTTTCGCGGCGGTCATCACGTCTTCGGCGTTCACAGCCTTCAGCGCCTCGGGCCAGGCCTGAACATCGGCGACCGTCAGACCAGAGGTCAGCGCCTCGCCATAGCGTTGGGCAAGGCCGCCGACGTTATCCTCGGCATAGATCTGCGCGGCGCGGACCTGGGTCTTGATCCGCTCCAGCGCTGCGGGATCGACGCCATCCTTCAGGAACTGGTCGATTGCCGCATCCATCGCGGCCTCGGCCTGATCCAGCGTTACGCCGGGCATGGGGGCGACGGTCATGCCGAAGGTCGACGGGTCGAGCGAAGTCCCGTCGTAAAAGGCCGAGGCATAGACCGCTTTCGGATCGGGGCCAAAGGTAAGCGCCTTGGCAAGAACCGAGGTCGTGCCGCTGCCACCCAGAAGCTCTGCCAGAACGGTCAACGCCGCTGCTCTGTCCTGCGCGCCGCTGATGCGCTGCGGAGCCATATAGGTTCGCGTGACATAGGGTTGCGCCACCCGGTCATCCGCCATCGAGAGGCGACGTTCGGCCAGTTGCGGCGGCTCCTGCGGACGCTGGCGCGGGGGCAGGCTGGCGGTCGGAGGGATCGGACCATACCACTTTTCCGCCAACGTCCGCACCGTGTCGGGACTGACATCGCCCGCCACGACAAGCACCGCGTTGTTCGGCGCGTAATAGGTCTTGTAGAAGGCCAGTGCGTCTTCGCGGGTCAGTTCTTCGATCTCATGCCGCCATCCGATGACGGGGACGCCGTAGGGATGGTTCAGGAACTGCGCTGCATTCAGCTGCTCGCCGAACAGCGCGCTGGGGTCGCTGTCCGTGCGCGTGTTGCGCTCCTCCAGGATGACCGAACGTTCTGTCGCCACGTCTTCCTCTGTGAGGCGCAGGTTGCGCATGCGGTCGGCCTCCATCTCCATCACCAGATCAAGACGGTTGGAGGCGACGCGCTGGAAGAACGCGGTATAGTCGGAGGAGGTAAAGGCGTTGTCGCTGCCACCCTGGGCATCGACGGTGGCCGAGAATTCACCGGGTCCGAATTTCTCGGTGCCCTTGAACAGCAGGTGCTCGAAGAAATGGGCGATGCCGGAATGGCCCGGCGCTTCGTCAGCCGCGCCGACCTTGTACCAGATCATCTGCACCACGGCGGGCGCGCGGTTATCTTCGATCACGACGACTTGCAGGCCGTTGTCCAGCGTGAAATCCGTGACCTGCCCCGCCATCACAGGGCTGGCAAGGGTCAGCGCCAGCAAGCCTGCGCGTAGAAGTCGGGTCATCGGGGGGCCTTTCCTGTCATCGCCGCCACGCTACGCAGGGAAGGGTCGGGGTCAATCCCCGGACGGGGTGCGCCACGCGGACGTGAATGGGGCGCGAGGCGTGGTGATATCAGCCAGAGGTGCCAAGCTTCGCCAGTTAAGCGCGGTCAGTACCGTTCTTCCGGGTCGGGTGGCGCGGATTCGTTGCGGGTGCCACGGGCACGCCAGCGTTGCAGTTCGGCGTGCTGGTCCAGGCTTTCGGATTTATAAGCCTGGTAGTAGACGTTCAGATTGAACAGCCGCTCCAGCGGCTTGCCGCGGTGTTTGTAGCGGTATTCGGCATCCTCGACGGCAAGAGTTTCGCGGATGTCTGGCTGGACGCCGTAGCGGCCCGCGTAACGTGCAAGCTGTCCGTCCGCAGCGGGAACACCACCGCGTGTCACGACCTCGGGGCGCCCACCCAGCGCGGCAATGGCGTCGGCATTGGGCGTAGGATCGGTCAGGTTCGTGCCACCCAGGGTCGGGGCGGGCAGCGCCGCCAGATCCTGCGGCATTTCCAGAGGCTTGGTCGGAAGCGTGCCGAATTCGTCCGGCCCGGCAGAATCGGAACGCAGGTTCATCAGCGATTGATCGCCGCCGCAGCCCGACAGCAAAAGCACCGCGCCAAGCGCGATCGCCCATGCCCGTCCGCTAGCCTGCATTCCCGTCTCCATCCGTCGCGTCCTGCCGTCTTTAACGCAAAGCTTGCGACACGTCACGGGGTCTTTCCCCGCCTTGCGCGGCGCGGCTTCTTACCGCCTGCAAACAGCACAAGACCAATGGCGCCAAGGAAAATCGAGATGTCCGCCACGTTAAAGGCGAAGGGATTCTCGATACCGCAGCAGGACATGTTCAGGAAATCGGCGACCGCGCCATAGGCCACACGGTCCACCACGTTGCCAAGTGCTCCGCCGATCAGCAGCCCCGCCAGAACCTGCTCACGACGGCGCGCCCCTTCACACCGGACCCACCACCAGACCCAGCCGGAGATGACTAGCGCCAGCGCGATCAGCACCCAGCGCATGTAGTCGGCGCCGCTGGACATGAGGCCGAAGTTCACGCCCCTGTTCCAGGCCATTCGGAAATTGACGAGCGGCGGGATCACGTCGATCTCGCCCCGCTGCGCCAGCCCAAGGCCCCAGATAACCCCCAGCTTGGTCAGCTGGTCGAGGGCAAAGATGCCAAGCGCCACCTTGTTTGTAAGCCACATGGCGGTCAGTGCCGGAAATGGCGCTGGCCGGTAAAGACCATGGCCAGCCCCGCCTCATCCGCCGCCGCGATAACCTCATCATCGCGCATGCTGCCGCCCGGCTGGATCACCGCCGTAGCCCCTGCCTCGGCCGCCGCGATCAGCCCATCGGCGAAGGGAAAGAAGGCGTCTGATGCGACGACCGAGCCTTGGGTCAAGGGTGCAGCCAGCCCCAGCGCCTCGGCCATGTCCTGCGATTTTCGGACAGCGATGCGGGTCGAATCGATGCGGCTCATCTGGCCTGCGCCGATGCCGACAGTCGCGCCGTCCTTCACATAGACGATGGCGTTCGACTTGACATGTTTGGCGACCTTCCAGGCGAAAAGCATGTCGGTCAGTTCCGCCTCGGTCGGCTTGCGGCGCGTGACGACCTTGAGGTCATTGCGCGTCAGGCGGCCCGCATCACGGTCTTGCGCCAGGAAACCGCCCGCGACGTGCCGATACGCTACGCCGCGCGCCAGCGGGTCGGGCAGGCCTTCGGTCGTCAGCAGGCGCAGGTTCTTCTTGGCGGCAAACACTGCGCGGGCGGCGTCATCAGCGCCCGGCGCGATGACGACCTCGGTAAAGATCGCCGCGATCTCTTCGGCCGTGGCACCGTCCAGCGGGCGGTTCAGCGCCACGATGCCGCCGAAGGCCGAGGTGCGGTCGCAATCATAGGCGCGGGCATAGGCCTCGGCCAGGGTCGCGCCAAGGGCCACGCCACAGGGATTTGCGTGCTTGATGATGGCGCAGGCCGGGCTTTCATCGCCGAATTCGGCTACCAGTTCGAAAGCCGCGTCGGTGTCGTTGATATTGTTGTAGGACAGCTCCTTGCCCTGCCATTGGCGCGCAGTGGCGACGCCGGGGCGGTTAGAGCCATCGGTATAGAAGGCTGCCTGCTGATGCGGGTTCTCGCCATAGCGCAGACCCTGCGCCAGCGTTCCCGCAAAGGCGCGGCGACGGGGTGAGCCGTCACCCAGCGCACCCGCCATCCAGCCGGAAACGGCGGCGTCATAGGCGGCGGTCCGGCTGTAGGCGGTCAGCGCAAGGCGCTGGCGGAAGGTGTAGCTGGTCGCGCCGTCATGGGTTTGCAACTCGGCCAGCAGCGCGGGGTAGTCCTGCGGATCGACCACGACGTTCACGAAACGGTGGTTCTTGGCGGCAGCGCGGATCATCGCGGGTCCGCCGATGTCGATGTTCTCGACGCATTCGGAATAGCTCGCGCCGCGCGCCACGGTTGCCTCGAAGGGGTAGAGGTTCACGACCAGAAGGTCGATCGGTTCGATCCCATGGGCGGCCATGGCCAGCAGGTGTTCGTCATCGTCGCGCAGCGCCAGAAGCCCGCCGTGGACATTGGGGTGCAGTGTCTTGACCCGACCGTCCATCATCTCGGGAAAACCGGTTACATCGGACACATCCCTGACCGCCAGCCCGGCAGAGCGCAGCCCTGCCGCCGTGCCGCCGGTCGAGATCAGCTCGATCCCCAGCGCCGTCAGCCCCCTTGCCAGGTCCAGAAGGCCGGTCTTGTCGGAAACCGAGATCAGCGCGCGGCCGACATGGACAAGATTGGTCATGGGCAGTTCCCTCGGGCCAGGGTTGCGGGATCAGGACAGCGCCGGCAAATCGTCCCGGTCAAGGTCGCGGATGGCAAGCGGAGTATCCTGTGCTTTCGCCAAGGTCCAGCCGATGCGCGCCTCTGGCTCCTGCAAGGTCGCCGTCAGCACGATCTGCTTGGTTGCGCGCGGCTTCAAGCGCCCCTTTTCCAGATAGACGGAAGGGTCCAGCGACAAAAGCGCACCTCCCGCATGGCGGAAAACCCAAAGCTCGCCGCTTTTCAGGGCCAGCGACACCGCCGCGCCTCCCATGTCGATTGAGGCATCCACATCGGGGTGCAGGTGGAATCGCAGCATGAAGCGCACACCTTGCAGGCGGGTGTGGGTCATGACCTGCTCGAACCGTTTTTGCGCCACCGCTGACGTGGCGCCAAGGGTGTCCTCGCCAGTAAGACGGCGACCATCGTGCGACAGGTCGAGCAGCCGCGTATGGGTCAGGCCGTGGGTCGCAACCCAGCCCAGGTGGCTGGCCGCAAGGCTCATCCCCGCGGGGCCAGTCACGAGTTCGGCCAGTTGCACACGGGCAAGGTCGGTCAACTCGTCCCGGCTGCCACCGCCCAGACGGGAGGAAGAGAATCCCTCGATCTCCAGCGTCGAGTGGCTGGCGGTGGCGCGCCCGGCGCGTCGCCATTCGGAACCGAAGGGTGCACCCGAGCCGCAGCTGACGATCATCGCCCGCCGTCCCGAGGTTAGCTCGAAGGCCAGTGTCGAGGCATGGGCCGAGGTCGAGGCGCGACCGGCGGGTGGTTCGGTGGCATCGACGATCACGCTGGTGCGGCCACCGGAAAGGCGCGCGAAACCCATGGCAAGGCCGGTGACGGCAGTGGGTTTCACACCAGAGGAAGCAAGCGCCTGATCCAGCCGCCCCTCAAGGCCGCGTCCGCCGCCGTGAAAGCGCGCAAGCCCGCCATCGGCATGGCGCAGAGCGCGCAGGGTCGGCGCGATGCGTTCTATCGCGGCGACGTGCTCGGCTGCGGGGCGGCGCCCGGCCTCGGTTAGTGCCTGCGCGGCCCAGGTCAGGAGGGTAAACACCTCAAGCAGTTCTTCGGGGTTTCGGGTGGGAATGCCGCCCTCGGCGTCGATCTCGGAAGCGCATTCGCGGGCAAGTTCGTCGCGGGCGCGGCCGACGTGCCGCTCCATTCCCGTGAGCGCCAGACCGGCGTAGATCAGGCCCGTCAGCGCCTCGAACCGCGGCAGGCCGGGCGCGGCGGCGGGCCAGCGACGCGACAGGAACAGTGTCTGGCGCGACAGCGCGCGGTAATAGGCCTCGGTCGCCGCCCGGTCGCGGCCGTTCAGCAGTAACAGTGCATGGTTGATCCAGCGGATGATCCGCCGACCTGTCAGGTCCGGCGTCCAGCCGTTGCCCTGGCCACGTCCGAATCGCTCGATCCAGCCCCAGGTCCATTCCTGCGCCCTGCTGCGCGCCGGAGCATCCCCGACGGCGGCCAGATCGTCGAGCCAGGCGAAACCCTGCACCGCATCCTCGAATGCTGGGTCTGGCATGGCGATGTCCCAAAGCGACAGCTTGGGCGCCTCGATCAGATGGCCGGAAAACAGGAAATTTCCTGCCACCAACTGCCTTCCACGGGCATAAAGGCCGATGCTGCGGGGTTCGGGCTGCGAGACGAAGCCCTTGGCAGGCCGCGCCAGACCTGCCCAGCGGGCATGCAGGCGATGCAACGCCATAGTCCGACGTGCCGGAAAACCTGCTCCTTGCGCCACGTAGCCCCACCTTTGGCCGGAATGCCTGCCGCCCCTGACGGGGTCTTTGAGGAAAGCATACCCGGCCCGTCGCAGCCTGTCACCGCCCGAGACGGGCGGGTGTCGTTCAAGTTCGCGCAAAAGCGGCTATTCGCCGGGGATCAGGATCGGCGCAACCGGGCCATGAAGAAGCCATCTATTCCGCCCCGCTCGGGCCAGTAGTCGGGCCTTGTCCGCAGGCCGCCGCCAACCGCGCGCCAGTCCTCTGGCACGCCTGCCAGCGCGGGTTCCTCCAGCTTCAGGCCGGGATGGCGCGACAGGGCGGAAGCAAGCTGCACCTCGCCCTCGTCGGGCAGAAGAGAACAGGTGCAGAAGACGAGCCGACCGCCGGGCTTCAGGAAACCCAGCGCGCGGTCGATCAGGCGGGATTGCAGGTCGATGAGGTTCGAGATCTCGGAGCCATCTTTCGCGAAGGGCAGATCGGGATGACGGCGAACCGTTCCGGTGGCGGAACAGGGCGCGTCGAGCAGCACGGCGTCGAACAATTCGGCGGGCTGCCATTCAAGCGCATCCGCCGTCACGACCTGCGCCTTCAGCCCGCAGCGGGTCAGGTTCTCGATCAGTCGCTTCAGCCTCTGGGGCGAGATGTCAAGTGCGGTGACGTCTGCGCCCGCTGCCGCAAGCTGCAAGGTCTTGCCGCCGGGTGCGGCGCAGAGGTCCAGCACTCGTTCGCCGGGTTGCGCATCCAGCAGCCGTGCGGGAAGCGCGGCTGCAGCGTCCTGCACCCACCAGTCGCCCGAGGCATAGCCTGGCAGTGCGCTGACCTGCCCCGCACCGTTCAGTCGCCAGGAACCGGTGGGCAGCGGGATCGCGCCCTCAATCGGCGATGCGCCGGGCTTAAGTGTCAGGTCGAGCGGCGGGATTTGCGCCTGCACCGCCTCCATCGCTGTAACGGCGGGGCGGCCCCAGGCATGAACAAGCGGCTGACGCAGCCACATCGGCATCCGTTGCGGCGGCATGGCGGCGAAAAGATCCGTCTCGGCGGATAGTTTGCGCAGGACCGCGTTGACCAGCCCGGCCATGTGGCCGGTCTTGCGGCCGCGTCGGACGATATCGACGCAGGCGTTGACCACGCCATGCGCGGCGGCACCTTCGACCGCCAGTTCCACCACGCCCAGCCGCAGCACATTGGCAACGGTGCGTGGCGGCGCGCGGCGCAGGTGAGGGGCCAGCACACGGTCGGCCTGTTCCATATGACGCAGCGTGGTCAGGGCAAGCCTTTGCGCGCGCCCACGGTCCGAGGGGGAAAGGCCGTGCAAGGGGCCGTTCGGAAACGCCAGAACCTCGGCCAGGATCATGCGCTCGCCCAGGATGGCGTCCAGAATGGCCACCGCAGCAACGCGCGCCGCTACACCTTCCGCCGCCATTGCATGCCCTTCCGCGCCTTGCTCCGTCTTGGGCAGGGGCCTATATCAACCCGCAGTTACACACAAGAAACCGGGATAGCCATGTCAGAGCCCGAGAACTGCCAAGCACTGCCTGCCGCCGCGCTTCGCGCACTGGCCGAGGCGGAAGAACGGCGGCGCGTAGCGGCACAGGCCGAGCTTCCCAAGGAACTGGGCGGACGCAACGGGCCAGAGCCGGTGCGCTATGGCGACTGGGAAAAGAAGGGGCTGGCGGTCGACTTCTGAGCGATCAAAGCCCGAGGACGTCCATCATGTCGTATTCGCCGGGCTTTTGCGACTGGCCCCACAGGGCCGCGCGCAGTGCTCCGCGGGCAAAGATCGCGCGGTCAGTCGCGAGATGGCGCAGCACGATGCGTTCGCCCTCGGTGGCAAAGATCACGTCATGCTCACCCACGACATCACCACCCCGGATAGCCGAAAAGCCGATGGCCCCCTTCTCGCGGGCGCCCGTGATGCCTTCCCGCGCCGCCGTCCGCACATCGGCCAGCGGCAGGCCCCGGCCCGCCGCCGCCGCCTCGCCCAGCATCAGCGCGGTGCCCGAGGGCGCGTCGACCTTGTGGCGGTGGTGCGCCTCGACCACCTCGATATCCCAGCTTTCGTCCAATGCCTTCGCGACAAGTTGAGTCATCCTGACGAGCAAATTGACGCCAAGGCTCATGTTGCCAGCGCGGACGATCACCGCGTGATGGGCGGCAAGGGCGATGCGGCGCAGGTGCTCGGGCTGAAGCCCGGTGGTGCCGATCACATGCACGGCGCGCGCCTGCGCGGCCAGCCCCGCAAACTCCACGGTCGCTTCGGGTGTGGTGAAGTCGATCACGGCCTGGGCGCGGGCAAAGGCCTCGAGCGGGTCGTCGGTCACCATGACGCCAACCGGCGCGCCGCCCATCGCCTGGCCCACGTCCTGCCCCACCCAGGGGCTGCCCGACCGTTCCACGCAACCGACCAGCCGCGCCTTGTCCGACGCCTGGACCAGCCGGACCAGCATCTGACCCATGCGCCCCGACGCGCCCGTGACCACGATACCCGGCAGATCGGCCATGGCTTTCCCCTTTGCTTGACCGGCATTCCTTAGCCGCTTCGCAAGGGTGACGCAAAGCCCGCCGTTGCAGGGGGGGCGCAAAGGCCTTACATGCGCGCCATGGCAACGAACCGTTTTTCCTCTGGCACCGGACCGTCGCAGCGTCAGCTGCGCGTGGGCGAGCTTATCCGCCGGACCTTGTCCGAGGCTTTGTCACGGCAGGAAATCCACGACTCCGAGCTGAACGCCATGTCGATCACTGTTGGCGAGGTGCGGGTTTCGCCCGACCTGCGGGTGGCAACGGTCTATGTCCTGCCGCTGGGTGGGAAGGGCCAGGAAGAGGCCATCGCGGCGCTGAAACGCGCCAATTACGAACTTCGCCGTCTTGTGGCGAAGAACGTGCTGCTGAAATCGGTGCCCGAACTGCGCTATCTGATCGACGAGACCTTTGACCGGATGGACGCCACGCGGCGCATGTTCGCCGACGAGAAGGTTCAGCGCGATCTGGCTGCACCCGGCGACGACGCCACCGACGGCGACGAAAAGGGCTGATCCCCATGCGCGCAATTGCCCTTCTTCTCTTCGCGCTGTGGGGTGCGAAGGTCGATCCCGCCAACGCGAATTGCCGTGGCATGGAATGGTTGGGCAAGACCTATACGGTCTGCGAAGTCACCGCGGCACAGGACGTGCGCCTGTTCCAGACCGCGCCGGATGGCGAGACCTACGGCACCTTCGACCGTGTGAATCAGGCGCTGGTTGCCGAGGGCAAGACGCTTGGCTTTGCGATGAACGCAGGGATGTATCATCCCGACCGCTCACCCGTGGGTCTGATGATCGAGGATGGCGCGCAGAGGTCGCGGATCGTGACCGCTGCCGGGCCGGGGAATTTCGGCATGCGTCCTAACGGCGTGTTCTGTGTCGGGGCCGATGGTTTCCAGATCGTCGAATCGCGGCGCTTTGCGAAAGCGCCGTCGGACTGTCGCTTTGCTACGCAATCGGGGCCGATGCTGGTCATCGACGGAGAGTTACATCCGCGCTTCATCCAGAATTCTCCTTCCCGCTATGTGCGCAACGGCGTTGGTGTCAGCGCGGATGGGCAGCGGGCGGCCTTTGTCATTTCCGACAGCCGGGTGAATTTCGCGGAGTTCGCAGAGTTCTTCCGCGATGGGCTGAAGATGCCAGAGGCGCTGTATTTCGACGGCAATATCTCCCGGCTTTATGCGCCTGATCTCGGACGCAATGACTTCGGTTTCCGGATGGGGCCGATTGTCGGCCTTGTCGTGTCAAAGGGCTGATCCGATGGGGCGCACGCGCAAGGGCAGGGCGATCTCGGGTTGGCTGGTTGTGGACAAGCCGGGGGGCATCACCTCGACCGCCGTGGTCAACAAGGTGAAATGGGCGTTTGAGGCGCAGAAGGCGGGCCATGCGGGCACGCTTGACCCGGCGGCGACCGGCGTTCTGGCCGTGGCGCTGGGGGAAGCGACGAAGACGGTGCCTTTCGTCACCGATGCGCTGAAATGCTATCGTTTCATGGTGCGCCTTGGTGCGGCGACGACGACCGATGATGCGGAAGGTGCGGTTTTGGAGACACGCGGCACCCGCCCGTCAGACGCAGAGATAGAGGCGGCACTGACGGCTTTTCGCGGCGACATCATGCAGGTGCCGCCGCAGTTCTCCGCCGTGAAGATCGAGGGCGAGCGCGCCTATGATCTTGCGCGCGAAGGCGAGACGGTCGAGATCGCGGCGCGGCCGCTTTGGGTTGAAAGCCTGGTGATGATTGCGCGCCTCGATGCGGATCATGTCGAGCTGGAAATGGTTTGCGGCAAGGGCGGTTATGTGCGGTCAATCGCGCGCGATCTGGGTGTGGCGCTGGGGTGCCTTGGCCACGTCGCCTGGCTGCGTCGGGTCTGGTCGGGGCCGTTCGAGGCGAGTGCGGGTATCTCGATGGAAAAGATCGACCGTCTTGCCCGCACGCCCGAGCTTGATAGCCATCTGTTGCCGCTGGAGGTCGGGCTGGCCGATCTGCCTGAATGCCAGGCCACGCCCGAAGGCGCGGCGCGGCTGCGGAACGGCAATCCGGGCATGGTGCTGACCAGTCTGCCGCCGGGGGAAGAGGCCTGGGCCAGTTGGCAAGGCCGCGCGGTGGCGGTCGGGACCTATATCGGCGGCGAACTGCATCCGAGTCGGGTGTTCGTGGGTTAAGAACGCTACCAGGGCGCGCATCTGGAAATGGATTGCCGCCCGCGAACCGGGTAGTCTTTCGCAAAACAGATATCAGCAGGGGCAGTGCGTGCGGGCCGAGGTCGCGGGCGAGAGTTACACGGCGACGATCCTTGCAACCGATGCCGTCGGCTACAGTCGCGCGATGAGCCGGGACGAGGCGCTGGCGCTGCGGGCGCTTGCGGCCAGCAAGGCGATCATCACCACCGCGATCCGGCAATTCGATGGCCGCGTCTTTGCCACGGCGGGCGACAGCGTCCTTGCCGAATTTGCCGCCCCCGGAAACGCGGTGAATGCCGCCGTGACCATGCAGCGTCTTTTAGCCGAAGCGGCGCGACATGTTTCGGTCCTGAGCTATCGCGTCGGTATCCACATGGGGCCGGTTCACCCCGACGGCACGGACCTGTTGGGCGATACGGTCAATATCGCCGCGCGGCTGGAAAGCCTGGCCTATGCAGGCGGGATTTGCATATCGGGTCAGGTTCATCAGGTCGCCTCCGGCACCCTTGACCTCGACCTGGTCGAGCTTGGGCCGCAGCTTTTGAAGAACATCCTTGAGCCTGTGCGCGTGCTGCGCATTCGGGTGGGAGAGGCCGAGGAAATCGAAGCCGCCGCACCGCGCGCTTCATTGGTGGCAGTGCTGACCTTTGTTTCGCAGGGTCCGGGGGTAGAGCCCTACCTTGCCGAGGGTCTGGCGGACGATCTGGTGGTGGGGCTGTCGCGGTTCCAAAACCTTGCCGTCCTTAGCCGTGCCTCGACCGCTTCGGACACGGACCCTATGCGGCTGGCCGCGGCGCTGGGGGTGGCATATGTCGTGCGCGGCTCGCTGCGCGTTGCCGTCGGGCGGCTGCGGATTGCGGTGGAAGTGGTCGATGCTCGGACCGGCCGCACGATCTGGGCCGAGCGTTTCGACGGGGCTGCCGAAGAAATCCTGGAGATACAGGACGAGGTGATCCAGCGCCTTGTCGCAACCATCGTCGGGCGCATCGAAGAGGCAACCACCGTGACCTCTCGCCGAAAGCGGCCCGAAAGTGCTGCAGCCTTTGACCTGTTGTTGCAGGGAGTGCATCACGCCAACCGGCTTGACAGCAAGTCCAACCTGCTGGCGATCGAGCTTCTCGAAACCGCGGTTGCCCGCGATCCGGGCTATGCGCTGGCCTGGGCCTGGCTTGCGCTGATGCGGCTGCGGCGGTGGGCCTGGACCCCCGTTCAGATGGACCTTGGTCCGGTGCGCGAGACCGCCCAACGCGCGCTGGTGCTCGATCCGTCGGAAAGTTGGTGCCATCTGGTAGCAGGACAGGTCGCCATGTACGGCAGCGCATTGGAAATAGCCGAGGTTCACCACAAGAAGGCCTATTCGCTGAACCCATACGACTGTCACATCATGGCGTTGCGCGCGCCGCTGGCGACTTATCTTGGCAAGCCCGAAGAAGGGGCGGATTGGGCGTTGCGCGCTATGTCTCTCTATCCCGGCCATCCGTCCTGGTACGCGACCAACCTTGGGCTGGCGCAATATTGTGCCCGAAACTATGCCGAAGCGGAGCGCGCCTATCTCTCGGTGGCGGAGCCGCAGCTGGGCGTTCTGGCCGGTCTTGCCGCCGCTCGCGCACAGCTGGGCGATGCCAAGGGAGCAGAGTCTGCGGCCCAAGCGGCTCTGCGATTGCAGCCGGATTTTTCCTCTCGGGTCTTTGTCGGGATGCGGCCGTTCCGGCGGGCCGAAGATGGCACGCATCTTCTCGAGGGTCTGACCAGAGCAGGCCTGCCGGAATAGCTTCCAGGCTTTTCCCTGCCAAGTCCCGAGACTAGGCTTGGCGGTGAAACGAAAAGGGCCGCCAATGATCATCCGCAACCATCTGAAGGGCGATGCCGAAAGTTCCGCCACTTATTCACCGTGCGAGAAATACCGCTATCTCTTGACCCGTGTCTGGGAACCGTCGGGGCAAAAGGCGCTGTTCGTCATGCTGAACCCCTCGACCGCGACCGAGGTGCAGAACGACCCGACGGTGGAACGGTGCGAGCGTCGCGCGCGGGCGCTGGGGTTCGGTGCGTTCCGGGTTACGAACATCTTCGCCTTTCGCGCGACCGACCCGGCGGTGATGCGGGCCGAGACCGATCCGACCGGACCGGGCAATGACGCGGCTATCGTAGACAGCACCCGGTGGGCGGATCGCATCATCTGCGCCTGGGGCAGCCATGGCGCCCATCTGGACCGTGGGCGGCATGTCGAAGCTTTGCTCAGGGCAACGGGCCTGCCGCTGTGGCATCTGGGGCTGACCAAAGGTGGGCAGCCGAAACACCCGCTTTATATCGGATATGATCGCCAGCCCGAACCCTGGCCCTGAGCCCGAGAGCCTGCCATGACCGAGATTGCCGGTTTCACCCGTCGCCGTATCGCGCTGCCGGACATCACCTTGTCGGTGCAGGTGGCAGGCGAGGGTCCGGCGCTGATCCTGCTGCATGGCTATCCGCAGAACGGGATGTGCTGGTCCCGCGTCGCCCCGGCTTTTGCCGCGCAACACCGGGTGATCATCCCCGACCTGCGCGGCTATGGCGAAAGCGATGCGCCGCCCGACGACAAGGCTCACACACCCTATTCGAAGCGGCAGATGGCCAACGACATCGTGGCGCTGATGGATGCGCTGGACGTGCCAAAGGCGATGATCCTTGGTCATGACCGGGGCGCGAGGGTCACCTATCGGCTGGCGCTGGACCATCCCGACAGGGTGTCGCGGATCGGGATCATCGAGATTGCGCCGACCTCTGACTACTGGGATGCGTGGAATGCCGAAATGGCGATGGCCGCCTATCACTGGACCTTCCTTGCCCAACCTGCGCCACTGCCGGAGCGCATGATCAACGCCGACCCGGTCGCCTATGTCGACTGGACGCTCGCCTCTTGGACTCTGGCCAAGACACTGCAAGCTTTCCCGTCCAAGGCGCTGGGGGCATACCGAAAACAGGCGCGCGATCCGGCGCGGATCGCTGCCTTCTGTGCCGATTATCGCGCAGGGGCGACGACCGACCGGCAGCATGATCTGGCCGACCGGGCGTCGGGGCGAAAGATCGGGGTGCCGCTGCATTTCCTGTGGGGCCGTCATGGCTTTCCTGCCAAGACAGGCGACCCTGCGGCGATCTGGCGACGCTGGGCCACGGATGTGCGCGACACGTCCTGCACCTCCGGTCATTTCGTTATGGAAGAGAACCCGCAGGCGGTTCTGGAGTGCTTCCTGCCGTTCTTTGGCAGGGGCTGACCCGTCAAGCCGCCAGCGGCGTATCCGGCGACAATTTGATCATCTCGGTCGTCAGATCCGTCACCCCCGGCAGCTCGGCCACGGCGATGCCGTCCAGCATGACCATGCTGCCGTCGCCTTCTTCGGTCGGCTCGACCGTCAGCGTCGGGTCGGGGTGCTGGGCCGGATCGTAGACTACCACGATCTGATCCCTGGCGGCGTCGAAATCGTCGATCCGGGCCGGAGAGCCGTCGTCCCCACCGAAAAGTTCGAAGCTGTCCGCGCCGTCGCCACCGGTAGCGACATCGCCCGCGCCTATCAGCAGGCGGTCATCACCTGCGCCGCCGTTCAGGAAATCTGTGGTGTCGTCGCCGCTGCCATCCAGCGTGTCATTGCCACGTCCGCCGTCCAGCGTATCCGCGCCCGGGCCGCCGCGCAGGCTGTCGTCGCCCTCTCCGCCCTGCAACCAGTCATCGCCCCCGCCTCCGAAAAGCCCGTCACCCCCGCCCCCGCCGATCAGCGTATCCGCGCCAGCGCCCCCGAACAGCCGGTCGTCGCCTTCGTGGCCGAACAGGCTGTCGGCGTCCTGGCCGCCCCAAAGACTGTCATCGCCTTCGTCGCCGTGCAGCACATCCGCATCTGCGCCGCCCGTCAGGGTGTCGTCGCCGTCTCCGCCACGCAGCTCATCCTCTCCTGCCCCGCCGTCAAGGATGTCAGCACCACCACGACCCGCCAGCAGGTCATTGCCCGCCGCGCCCGCAATCGTGTCGTCCCCACCAAGCCCGGCCAGAATATCGTCGCCATCGCCGCCTGAAAGCTGCTGGTCCTCGTCTTCTTCATCAGGCAGGTCGTCGGATTGCGCCGCGCCTTCTGCTGCAGCAGTTTCATCTGCCGCCAAGGTTTGGGGCGATGGCTCCACAGGCTCGTGATCTTCCTCCCAGTTCAGCAGATCGCCGGACCCGGAAGTGTCTTCCTCGACCTGCCCGGTTGTTTCCTGGCCTTCCTCATCCTCATCCGGCAGGTCGTCCGATGCCGCCATGCCCATGGCCGCGTCCGCCACGACGCCGGTCAGAACGATCCCCAACAAAGCCGCAAATGCCAGCATTCCCACCGCCTCTTCGCCCGGTGGCAAGGTCAATGGCGCCTTTACCATGATCCTGTGTAACCACCTGTCCAAGAAGGAGTTTTCGGGGGGATATATGGCACAAACGCGGCGCGGGGCAGGACTTGCGCCAGGCATTTGCGTTGCATTCTATCGTCCTTCCCGACGCATCGGGTCGATCCGATTCCCGCTTTTCTTTTCAGGACAATTCCCCTATACGCGCGCATCCGCCAACAATGGCGGCACCTCCAAGGGCCCTGCTGGACGACATCCCGGCTGTGGCCATGACCCTTTAGATTAGGAGACCACGATGTCGATCACCGTCGAAGACAAGGCCCGGCTGATTTCGGAATACGCAACCAAGGCCGGCGACACCGGTTCGCCCGAAGTTCAGGTTGCCATCCTGTCCAGCCGCATCGCCACGCTGACCGAGCACTTCAAGACCCACCGCAAGGACAACCACTCGCGCCGCGGTCTCTTGATGCTTGTGGCCCAACGCCGCAAGCTGCTCGACTACCTGAAGAAAAAGGACGAAGGCCGCTATAACGCGCTGATCGCGCGCCTGGGCCTGCGCCGCTGACACAAAAGAACGCGCCCCCGGTAACGCGGGCGCGTTCTTCTTTTCGGCCCCGGAGATAATCCGGGGGGATGGTCTACCCCGGCAGGCTTCGCGGGGCGGGCAGGAGAGAAAAAAGCATTGAGGCCACGGGCAATGCGGCCCGTAAGCAATCGCCTTCGGGCATGGGTCGGGCGGAGGGTCCCTCGGCCAGATAGGATGAGATATGTTCAACGTTATCAAAAAAGAGATCCAGTGGGGCGGTGAGACGCTGACGCTGGAAACTGGCAAGGTTGCCCGTCAGGCCGATGGTTCGGTTATTGCCACCCTGGGCGAAACCAGTGTCATGGCCAACGTGACCTTCGCGAAATCCGCGAAGCCAGGTCAGGACTTCTTCCCCCTGACCGTCCACTACCAGGAAAAATACTATGCCGCGGGCAAGATCCCCGGTGGCTTCTTCAAGCGTGAAGCGCGTCCTTCGGAAAAGGAAACGCTGACCTCGCGCCTGATCGACCGTCCCTGCCGCCCGCTGTTCGTTGACGGGTTCCGCAACGAGGTTCTGGTCATGGCGACCGTCCTCAGCCACGACCTGCACAACGAGCCCGACATCGTCGCGATGATCGCGGCCTCGGCGGCGCTGACCATTTCGGGTGTGCCCTTCATGGGTCCGATCGGGGCTGCGCGCGTTGGTTTCGTGAACGGAGACTATGTGCTGAACCCCAGCGTGGACGATCTGCAGGGCCTGCGCTCGAACCCCGAGCAGCGCCTTGACCTGGTCATCGCCGGCACCAAGGACGCCGTGATGATGGTGGAATCGGAAGCCTATGAGTTGACCGAGGCCGAGATGCTGGGCGCGGTCAAGTTCGGCCATGCCGCGATGCAGCCGGTGATCGACATGATCATCGACTTTGCGGAACAGTCGGCGAAAGAGCCCTTCGACTTTCAGGCGCCGGACTACTCGGCCATCTATGGCCGCGTGAAAGCTGCGGGCGAAAAGCAGATGCGCGCCGCATTTGCCCTGCGCGACAAGCAGGAACGCACCAACGCCATCGACGCGGCAGCGGATACCATCGTCGAGGCTCTGTCGGATGAGGACAAGGCTGACGCGAACCTGGGCTCGGCGATCAAGAAGCTGGAAAGCTCGATACTGCGCGGCGACATCATCTCTGGTGGTGCGCGCATCGACGGTCGCGACAACAAGACCGTCCGTTCGATCGTGTCGGAAACCGGCGTTCTGCCGCGCACCCACGGCTCGGCCCTGTTCACCCGGGGTGAGACGCAGGCGCTGGTCGTAACCACGCTGGGCACCGGCGAAGATGAGCAGATCATCGACGCCCTGCACGGCAATTCGCGCTCAAACTTCCTGCTGCACTACAACTTCCCGCCCTATTCGGTCGGCGAAGTTGGCCGTGTGGGTTCGCCCGGCCGTCGTGAGATCGGCCACGGCAAGCTGGCATGGCGCGCGCTTCAGGCCGTTCTGCCTGCCGCGACCGACTTCCCTTACACGATCCGCGTCGTGTCCGAGATCACCGAGTCGAACGGTTCGTCCTCGATGGCTTCCGTCTGCGGCGGATCGCTGTCGATGATGGATGCGGGCGTTCCGCTGAAGGCTCCGGTTGCCGGTGTGGCCATGGGTCTGATCCTGGAAGATGACGGCAAATGGGCCGTGCTGACCGACATCCTTGGCGACGAGGATCACCTCGGCGACATGGACTTCAAGGTGGCCGGCACCGCGAGCGGCATCACCTCGCTGCAGATGGACATCAAGGTTGCCGGGATCACCCCGGAAATCATGGAGCAGGCTTTGGCGCAGGCCAAGGACGGCCGTCTGCACATCCTGGGCGAGATGAACAAGGCGCTGTCGGCCCCACAAGGCTTCAGCGAGTACGCGCCCAAGATCGAGACGCTGACCATTCCGACCGACAAGATCCGCGAAGTGATCGGCTCGGGCGGCAAGGTCATCCGCGAGATCGTGGAAACCTCTGGCGCCAAGGTCGACATCAACGACGACGGCGTGATCAAGATCGCGTCCAGCGACGCGAATGCGATCAAGAAGGCCTATGACATGATCTGGTCGATCGTGGCAGAGCCGGAAGAGGGCAAGATCTACACCGGCCGCGTGGTGAAACTGGTGGACTTCGGCGCCTTCGTGAACTTCTTCGGCAAGCGCGACGGCCTGGTCCACGTGTCCCAGATCGCCAGCAAGCGCCTGACCCATCCGAACGAGATCCTGAAGGAAGGCCAGGAAGTGAAGGTCAAGCTTCTGGGCTTTGACGATCGCGGCAAGGTTCGCCTTGGCATGAAGATGGTCGACCAGGAAACCGGTGCCGAAATCACCGAGAAGAAAGAAGAAGCCGAAGAGGCGTAAGTCTTTCGATTTCGTCAAACTGAAGGCCCCGGCGGAAACGCCGGGGTTTTTCTTTTGTCAGGGTTTCAGCGCCACCCTGTCACGTTCGCTGAGGACAAAGACATCTCGACCCTCCAGCACAACTGTGGTCAGCGGTCCGCCATAGGCCGCGCCGCTGTCGATGTTCACCCGGTTGCCGTAGTGCTGAGGCGCATCCAGCGCTGTATGGCCATGGACGACAAGAATGCCATGGTCGCGATTGTCGTCGAGAAAGCCTTTGCGGATCCAGACCAAGTCGTCCTCTGCCTGCTGGTCCAGCGGCACGCCTGGGCGGATGCCTGCATGCACATAGACGACCGGGCCGCGCCGGAACATGGTGGGAAGCCCATTGACGAAGGCGCGATGAGCGGCAGGAACAGCCGCTACCGCATCGTCGTGGACCGGAGCGATCGGCCTGTCGCCGGCCGCCCTGACACCATATGAGCCGAGCGTCGCAGCGCCGCCAAGATGCGGATGCAGCCAGCTCAACTCGGCGCGCAGGCCGGGGTCATGCCATTTGGGATCGTCCAGAAACTTTGTGAACAATCGGTCATGATTTCCCTTGATCACGATCCAGTTTCGCCCTTCGCCCACGCCGCGCGACAGATAGTCCACCACGCCTTTGCTGTCCGGGCCGCGATCTACAAGGTCGCCAAGGTGCACGACCGGCGCATCGGCATCGCCATGCAGGCGAATGTCGCGGGCGATCCGTTCATGCGCGTCGCGCAAGAGGTCGAGATGGCCGTGAATGTCGCCGATCGCATAGGTCCGCATCAGTGTCTCCTTGCTTCGCGCCGCGGGCGGACCCTAACCAAATCGGGGAACCGGCGACAGGGTCCATGTCGCCTTGGTTTGACCCTGCCGCTCAAGCGGCGTAACCCTTGAGTCCATGCGGGAAAAGGGAGGCTCATCGTGAGCAGCGCAGAGATCGGCCTGATCGGGCTTGGAACTATGGGTGCCGCCTTGGCGCTGAACATCGCCGAGAAAGGCTTTCCCATCGCGGTGTGGAACCGGACCCACTCGGTAACGCAGGAATTCCATGCAGGCGCAGGTGATCTGGCACAGCGGATCGTGCCGACCGAAACGCTTGAGGCGCTGGTGGCGGCCATCCGTCCGCCGCGCGCGATCATCCTTATGGTTCCTGCCGGACCCATCGTGGATGACCAGATCGCCGCGCTGCGCCCGCTTCTGGGCAAGGACGACATCATCATCGACGCGGGCAACGCCGAGTTCCACGATACCGAGCGCCGTGCTGCCGAGGCTCAGGCGCAGGGCGTGCCCTTCATCGGGATGGGTGTCTCGGGTGGCGAGGAAGGTGCGCGCAATGGCCCATCGATCATGGGTGGCGGGCCGCGCGCGGCCTGGGATCGCGTGGCTCCGGTGCTGAACGCCATCTCGGCCAAGTTTGAGGGGACGCCCTGCGCCACCTGGATGGGACCGGGCGGCGCGGGGCACTTCGTGAAGATGGTCCACAACGGCATCGAATATGCCGACATGCAGATGATCGCCGAGCTTTACGGGGTGATGCGCGACGGAATGGGAATGTCGGCAGGTCAGATCGCGCCGGTGTTCGAGGGGTGGAACAAGGGTGTGCTGCGGTCCTACCTGATCGAGATTTCGGGGATCGTGGCGCGGGCCGACGACCCCAAGACGGGCAAGCCGATGCTGGACGTGATCCTCGATTCCGCCGGGCAGAAGGGAACGGGGCGCTGGACCGCAATCGAGGCGCAGCATCTGGCGACGCCGGTGCCGGTGATCGAGGCGGCGGTGGCCGCCCGCAACGTCTCGGCTCGGTTGGCCGGGCGGAAGGCGGGTCAGGCGCTGTATGGGGCTGCCCCGACCAGGTTGGCGGCGGGAGCCTTGAGTATCGCCGATCTGGAGCAGGCGCTGATTGCGGGCAAGATCCTGTGCTACGCGCAGGGGTTCGAGATGCTGGATGCGGCCTCGCGCGGGTTCAAGTGGGGCGTGCCGATGCCAGAGGTCGCCAAGGTCTGGCGGGCGGGCTGCATCATCCGGTCTGACATGCTGAACGATATGGCTTCGGCGCTAAGTGAGGATCCTGCGCGGAACCTGATGTTGGCGCCGGTTTTTGCAGCGCATCTGAAGAAGGGGCATGAGGCGCTGCGAAAGGTGGTCGCAGCGGCTTCGCTGGCGGGGCTGCCAGTGCCCGCACTGGCGGCAGGGCTGATGTGGTTCGACATGATGCGGACCGGACGGGGAACGGCGAATATGATTCAGGCGCAGCGGGATTATTTCGGCAACCACGGTTTCGAACGGGTCGATGGCGGCGGGCCGGGGCAGCATGGACCCTGGGCGGGGCACGGCTAAGGCTTATCTCATAAATTGCCTTCGGCCGCCCGAAGGTTAGTTTTCTGCGGTTGGTGCAGTGTCGGGCGAAAGATAAGCTGCAAGTTCGGGCACAATCGTTTCAATGATGGCGGCTCGGCCCAGGCTGTTGAAATGGCACTTGTCCCAGCGATAGTCATTGCCAAGTTCGTCGGTGTTCATGCCCACGATCATTCTGTCGTTGCCCTCAGCCACACGGGTCTGAACTTCGCGAACTTCAGGGACACCATTCTCTCGGCCGTCGCCGGTGCATTTCGACGTGCGGAACAGATATAGTTCGCTTTCCGGCATCGCCAGAAGAAGGTTGCTTGTCAGTTCGGTGATCTGCTGTTGCAAAACATTGGTGTCAAACTTTGTTCCGGCGTCCGTCTCACCCTGATGCCAAAGCACAAGTCTGGGCTCAAAACCATAAGCCTGCGCTTGGGCGACATTGTCCAGAAGGGTCTGCAGATAGAGGGAACGGGAATCCAGCCAATCCGCATACTGGGTCGCAGAGATGGCTCCATTGATCAGAACGACCGGCCTGTCGACGGCGCGCCCCAGTTCGACACCAAGATTTGTCCACAGGCTGCCATCCGCCCCTGTCGCGCCGGGCAGCGGATCGCGGGCAACATGACAGGCTCCATCATACCAGGCATATACGCGGTCTGCGGGGTCCGATGCAAAATATGAGGAAATGGCGTTTGCCGCATTTGATTGGCCCCCTGTGACGACAACAAGGCTTTCTGCTGGCGATGGACAATTGACGGGTTGATCAAGTGGCCTTGAAACTCTGGTACTGATATCCACCCAAGATTTTTCGAGGCCCAGCGTCGTTCTTATGACATATCTGGTATGTTTATACGCCGAACCCACGGCGCCGATCTCGGAAGCCGCATAAATGCCGGTGGAAAAAGCAAAAAGAGCAAATATCAGACCAATCGTGAATATCCGCATTGTGCCACCATCACAGCCCCAGGCAAGTAAGCGGTCAATTTCCGCATTACTCAAGGCTGGTTATGATGGGGGTGCGACAAAATGAATAATTTTTCCAAGATGGCTTAAATTTTAACCCGCCGAAGCTTTTGCACTTCGGCGGGTTGTATTCAAATATTAACTTATGTCTGCAGCTTTTAATACTTATGAGGCTTTACGCCACATCGAATTCCAATGGCTTCACCTGCTGAAACATGCCGGTGCCTTCCAGCGTCTTGACCACCTCTTGCGGCAACGCCTGGTCGAGGTAGAGGATGGCGATGGCGTCCTGTCCCACGCCGGAACGACCGAGGGTAAAGTTCGCGATGTTCACGCCGTTCTTGCCCATGGTCATGCCCAGAAGGCCGATGATGCCGGGGACGTCCTCGTTGGTGGTGTAGAGCATGTGGCGACCGACCTCTGCGTCGATGTTGATGCCCTTGATCTGGATGAAGCGCGGCTTGCCGTCGGAGAAGACGGTGCCAGCCACCGAACGCTCGCGCTTGTCCGTTACCATCGTGACCTTGATATAGGCATCGAAGGCGCCCGTCTTGTCCTGACGGGTGGTCGAGATCTGGATGCCCTTGTCCTTGGCCACCACGGGGGCGGAGACGAGGTTCACCGCCGGGTTTTGCGCCTTGAGCACACCCGCGATCACCGCCTGGTTCAGCGCGGCGAGGTTCATCGAGGACACGCGGCCATCGTAAAGGATGTTGATCGCCTTGATCGGCTCGTCCGTCATCTGGCCGATGAAGGCGCCGAGATGATCGGCAAGCTTGATCCACGGCCCCATCACGGCGGCCTCTTCCGCCGTGACGTTCGGCATGTTGAGCGCATTCTGCACCGCGCCGGTCAGCAGATAGTCCGACATCTGCTCGGCCACTTGCAGCGCCACGTTCTCCTGCGCCTCGGTGGTCGAGGCGCCGAGGTGCGGCGTGACGACAACGTTCGGCAGGCCGAAAAGCGGGCTTTCCGTGGCCGGTTCGACCTCGAACACGTCGAAGGCGGCGCCTGCGACATGGCCGGATTTCAGCGCCTCGGCCAGCGCCGTCTCATCGACCAGTCCGCCACGGGCGCAGTTGATGATGCGCACGCCTTTCTTGGCCTTGGCGATGTTTTCGGCGTTCAGGATCCCGCGCGTCTTGTCGGTCAGCGGCACATGCAGGGTGATGAAATCGGCGCGGGCGAGGAGTTCGTCCAGTTCGACCTTGGTCACGCCCAGCTGCTTGGCGCGTTCCTCGGACAGGAAGGGGTCATAGGCCACGACTTTCATATGCAGCCCCACGGCGCGGTCGCAGACGATGCCGCCGATATTGCCCGCGCCGATCACGCCGAGCGTCTTGTTGAACAGCTCGACCCCCATGAAACGGGTCTTTTCCCATTTCCCGGCATGGGTCGAGGTGCTGGCCTCTGGCAGTTGACGGGCGACGGCGAACATCATCGCGATGGCATGTTCGGCGGTGGTGATCGAGTTGCCGAAGGGCGTGTTCATCACGATCACGCCTTTCTTGGAGGCGGCAGGGATGTCGACGTTATCGACACCGATGCCCGCGCGACCGACGACCTTGAGGTTCGCGGCCTTTTCCAGCAGCTTTTCGGTGACCTTGGTGGCGGAACGGATAGCGAGGCCATCGTATTTGCCGATGATCTCGGCGAGTGCGTCTTTGTCCTTGCCGAGTTTCGGCAGGTAATCGACCTCGACTCCGCGGTCGCGGAATATCTGAACGGCCGTTTCGGAAAGTTCGTCGGAAACGAGAACGCGGGGGGCCATGACGGGCTCCATTTATGGGAATGTCGGGGGAAGGCGGGGCTGGCCCCGCCTGAAATTAGCTCAGGCCGCTTTGGCGAGTTCGGCGATCTCGGCGCGGAAGGCCCAGTCGATCCAGGGCAGAAGCGCCTGGATGTCCGAGCGCTCGACGGTCGATCCACACCAGATGCGCAGGCCCGGAGGGGCGTCGCGATACGAGCCGAGGTCAAGGCCAACACCCGCCGTCTCGAGCCGCTTGGCGACGGCTTTGGCGAAGGCTGCGCCATCGATGATCATCGGATCGGTAAAGCGCAGACAGACGCTGGTGATCGATGCCGTGGCCGGATCGACGGCGAGGTTGGCGATCCAACTGCGCGCGGCGACGAACTGGTCAATCTCTGCCGCGTTTTCGGCGGCACGGTTGATCAGGGCGGGCAGGCCACCGATGGATTTGGCCCAGTTGAGCGCGACCAGGTAATCCTCGACCGCCAGCATCGAGGGGGTGTTGATCGTTTCGCCCTCAAAGATGCCTTCGCTGATCTTGCCCCTGGAGGTAAGGCGGAAGATTTTCGGCAGCGGCCAGGCGGGGGTATAGGTCTCCAGTCGTTCGACGGCGCGGGGCGACAGGATCAGCATGCCATGCGCGCCCTCTCCGCCCAGCACCTTTTGCCAGGAGAAGGTAACGACATCGAGTTTGTCCCAGGGCAGGTCCATCGCGAAGGCGGCGGAGGTTGCGTCGCAGATGGTGAGACCGGCGCGGTTTGCGGGGATTGCATTGCCGTTCGGGACGCGGACGCCAGAGGTGGTGCCGTTCCAGGTAAAGACCACGTCGCGGTCGAAATCGACCTGCGCGAAATCCACGATCTCGCCATATGGCGCCTTGCGGACGGTGGCATCGAGTTTCAGCTGCTTGACCACATCGGTGACCCAGCCTTCGCCGAACGACTCCCAGGCCAGCATCTCGACGGGCCGCGCGCCCAGCAGCGACCACATCGCCATTTCCATGGCGCCGGTATCCGAGGCGGGGACGATGCCGATGCGGTAACCGGCGGGAACACCGAGAATCTCGCGGGTGAGGGTGATGGCCTGCTTCAGCTTGGCCTTGCCGACAGCGGCGCGATGCGACCGGCCAAGCGGCGCATCGGCGAGCAGATCGAGCGAAAAACCGGGGATTTTGGCGCAGGGGCCAGAGGAGAAGCGCGGGTTTGCCGGCCGCGCGGCCGGGGTCTGCAGATCAGACATGCTATCCTTCCAGATAAACGCCCCTCGTTGGGGAGGGGTTTCCCGCTGCCACACCTATGAAAACGGTGCCGGTGCGTCAACTGGGAATGCAAAGGCGACATATACGGCGGTTGGCATGGCACTTGGCGGAAAGCCGGTGGCGCTGCTATCCTCCTTCCGTTCCGGGCGTGTAGGAGGGTCGCGATGATCGATCGTCGAAGGGGCATCTGGTCTGGCGCTTTTGCGATTGCGGTGGCGTTGGCCACTCCGGGTCTGGCACAGGATGTTCCCTCAACGCTTGTCACCGAAGCGCAGGCGACCTGCATTGCCAGCCGGGCCGACACCTACATTGCCGAAAACCGGCCCGTATATGTCGTCGTGCTGCCGCCCGAGGGCAGTTGCCCGGCAGAGATTGACGGCACCGGCAGCCTTGCCGATGACAGCACAGCCTCGGGCGCGGGCATCGGGTTGAAGGAAGGTGAATCGTCCGGCTTCATCGTCATGACGCGAACCCAACTGGTTTGTATCAAGGAGCGCCTCGCCGACCTTCTTGAGCCGCAGTTGGACGCGCCGGGCAAATTCCGCCTCAGCCTGGAGAAATGCGGGGGATGACCACCGAAGACCCGCAAGCGGAGCCTCGTCAAGTCCCGTTGGCATGGCACGAGCGACCAGGGTGGAAAAGCATCAAGGCCGTCGTCGAATTGATCGGCATATTCGGCGGGGTGCTGGGCGTGGCCTTTGTCGGCTATCAGTTGCAGGACGCGCAAAAGAGCCAGCGGATCGAGCGGTCGCTTGGGCTGGTCGAGCGGTTCAACCAGCCGCTTCTGGCCGGGGCTATAGAAACGCTGCGGGTGGCCACTCAGGACATGAACGCGCAACTGCCCCAGAAGGGCAGCGACGGCAAGCCCGCAGGTTTCAACAAGGCCGACGCGGACAAGATCGCCGTCTACCTGACCTCTTCGCAGGACGAAGATACGCGCAGGAACCAGGCGGCGCTGATCACCGCGGCGCGGTTTTTCGACGAGGTCAACCTGTGCGTCCGCGCCGGGCTGTGCGACCGCGAGATCGTTTGCCTGTACCTGACCGTTTATGCGGGTCAGCTTGACCAGACATTGGGCGCGGGCCTTGCAGCCTATAACCGGAACTCGGGCGGCGTCGCGCTGGGCGAAGGGCTGCGGGCGGTGGCGGGATACCAATGCGCGCCGTCCTGACCACCTTCGCGGTTGGCTTGCTGCTTGCATCGCGGGTCATGGCTGCGGAGTTCACCGAGTGGACGGGGCCGGTCGATACGCTGGCCTCGCTGCCCTATCCCATGCTCGACGAAAAAGGCGGACTGCGCCCCTACATCGCCTCTCTGCCGCTGACGTCGAACGACAAGCGCGTCATCCGCATGGAAGGTCCGGTAGAGCCCGGCGACGACGAACGGTTGCGTGCGGCGGCCGGGCGCACCGATCCATACGGCAATACGATCCTGTGGATGAATTCCGATGGCGGCAACTTTGAAGCGGGGCTCGCGCTGGGGGACGCGATCACCGAGCTGCATCTGATGACCTTTGTCGGACCCGGTCAGCGCTGCCTGTCGGCCTGCGCCTTTGCCTTCCTGGCCGGTCAGGCGCAGATCGACGAACAGGGGCGGACCACGCCCACGCGCCAGTTGCACACGGAGGGTATACTGGGGTTCCATGCCCCCTCGCTTGCCGGGTCGATCTCGGTCGAGATGTTGGCCGACCCTACGACCACAGCCATTCTGACGCAGGAATTCGCAAGGCCAACCATGGCCAATATCGCCGAGCTTCAACGGCGGGCGGCACCGTGGATGCTGTCGTCGGACATGCTGGCAAGCATCCTTCAGCATGTTGGAAGCGACGATTTCATTACCATAAACCGCGTGTACGAGGCGATGCAGAATGAGATCACCGTCATCGGGCCGCCGCAGCTGCCGGTCAAAGGCTGGGGTGCGGTCGAGGCGTTCCAGGCCTGCTCGCTGGTGCTTGGACGCACCCTTTGGGCCGAGCGGCCGGATTTGGTCATTCCCGCATTTGGGGGCGGCTGGCAAGAATGGATGCCGGGGGCGGCGTTCTTTCGCAACGTTCTGGCCGACCGCAGCCTGACGGTGACAGAGACGGCAGCCGGACCCGTGTTCGTCTGGAAGACCGTGGCCGGACGCATCGGCGAGGTTACATGCACCGTGCAGCAGGGTGCCGAGGGGCCGGCGGTCCTGCTGGCGGGCGCGGGCCTGCCGGAATGGGACGAGACGGTAAAATACCTGAAAACCAAAGGCGCGATACCCGTCAGCCGCCTTGGCCTCTTGGGCTTTGGCGTTCCCTGGACAGCCGTTGGCGCCGCAGATCTTTACATCGAGGATCCCGATGGGCTGTGGGCCAATGTGCCGGGCGATGTGCTTGCCCAGGCCAGCCTGCACGACCCCTGCAGGAATGCCGCGCAGGTCTGGCCGACGATCTGCCGCTTTCCCATATTGCGAAAAGCCATAGGCGTGATGACCGGCCTGTCCGATCGTCTGAATGCGCGCCAGGACTATCGCGACACCTGGAACCAGAACATCGCCCTGTTGTGCCGACCGCAGGCCCTGCCCGCAGGGGACGCGGAGGCCGAGATGTTTGGCGGCTATTGCAGCCTGATGGTCACAAGCGACCTGATCCGCATCGCGCTGGCCTCGCTTGGCAAGACGCCATAGCGCCCGGGATGTTTCGGCCCATGGCTCTGGCACAAGCGGCAATATCGTCGTAATGCGCCGCATCGCCACAGATCGGACCCCGGCCCCATGTTCATCGCCACGCTTCTGACCAGCCCCGCGAAACCACGGCTTGAGCAGGCGGCCGTCGAGGCATTGCGGAATGCCTGGGGCGGCGGGGCAGAGACCTGGTTGCAGCCGGGGGTCGCGGCAGAATTTCCGCTCCCCGTCCAGCCCGCCAACCGATGGGAAGTCTGGGCCGACCTGCAGGGCCTGGGCATCGACCTTGCCGTGCAGCGGGCCGAGGGGCGTCGGAAGGCACTGCTGCTTGCCGATATGGATTCGACGATGATCGACCAGGAATGCATCGACGAGCTGGCAGATGTCGCCGGTGTCGGCGCGCGGGTGGCCGAGATCACGGCCCGCGCGATGAATGGCGAGCTGGATTTCGAGGCGGCGCTGGATGAACGGGTCAGGCTTTTGACCGGGCTGCCGGAGGCGGTGATCGGTCAGGTGCTGCAGGACCGCATCACGCTTGCCGCCGGTGGAAAAGAGCTGGTCGCCACGATGAAGGCCAACGGCGCGCGGGCCGCGCTGGTCTCGGGCGGGTTTACAGCCTTTACCGGGCCGGTGGCGACGGCACTGGGATTTGACGAGAACCGAGCGAACACGCTCGAGGCCGCTGGCGGCAAGCTGACTGGCAGCGTCCGGCGCCCGATCCTTGGCCGCGCCGCGAAGGCCAAGGCGCTGACCGAGATCACGGCGCGGATGGGCATCGGCGCGGATCAGGTCATGGCGGTGGGTGATGGTGCGAATGATCTGGCCATGCTGAAGATCGCTGGCGCAGGGGTGGCATTGCACGCAAAGCCCGTGGTGGCTGCGGAATGTGAGCTGCGGGTCAACCATGGCGATCTGACCGCGCTATTGTTCCTGCAAGGCTATCGGCGTTCGGAATTCGTGGCCTGAACGCGCCACCAGCGATGACATTGCCGTGAATAGAAAGGGCCTCCGAACTATTTTCTTCGCCATAGTGATGCTGCGCTATAGTTTTCCATTGAATTTCAGCAGGAGAGCCAGCGTGCAGTCAGCGATCAAAGCCCTTGGTTTCGGCCTTATCGTCCTTGCCGGGGCGGCATTTGCCGCCGATGCGACCGATCCCACGGTCAAGGCCCGGCAGCAATTGATGGATACGATCGCCTTGAACACAAAGGTTCTTGGCGACATGGCGCAGGGCAAGGCGGCTTTTGACACTGATGCCGCCGCGACGGCCAGATCGAACCTTGCCGCCGCCGCCGCCGATATTCCGGTAAAGTTTCAGGAACAGGCGACGGATCCAGCTACCAAGGCGGGTCCGCAAATCTGGACCAACTGGGACACTTTCCTGCAGGACGCCGAGGCGCTGACCAAGGCGGCCGAGGCGATGAATGTCTCGGACGTCGAGGGCATCGCGGCTACGATGGGATCGGTCGGCGGGGTCTGCGGCGATTGCCACAAGGCCTTCCGCTCTCAGTAAGCGAAGTCAGCCGCAGTATATGCGGGTGATCCGGTCTTGCGTATCTACGGCTACGTTAACGCGGGCCTCGCTATAGTCCATCGTCACCGGCTGGCCCGGACGGATCACGCGTGAAGGGCCGCTGCGGGCCTGGGATTCGAATAGCGCCACGTTCTGGCCGACCAGAACCTGCAATCCTTGCGCGCCGCAGGCGTCCGCAGCGGGCGGTATCGGCTGGGGCGCCGGCTTGCCAGAATCGATTGGCGGAAGTGTCGGGAGCGTTTCGACGCAGGCGGAAAGGGCAAGAACGGCGATAAGGGCGGCACGGCGCATGGGGGCTACCTTCGCGGGTTGATGTCACGCCTGTTCTGGCATGCCTTGTGCCGCTCCGCCTAGGGGTTTGCGCGGCCTAGTCGAGATACTCAAGCCGCGAAAGGATCCACAGGATCAGCGCGGCCATGGCGACCAGCGCGAAAAGCCGGTGATACCAGCGGTTTCGCACCAGCATTGCGGCAATCGCCATGCCTGCCAGAAGCAGTTGCTGCATGACATAGGGCGCGCCATAATCCTGAAGTCGCCCTGCCCCTTTCAGCGCCGTGTCAGCGATATCCATCAAAAAAATTGCCGTCAGCAACCCGTAGAACAGGCGCTGGCGCGCATGGAAATGCGCGTCATAGCTGATCGGTTCAGCCGTGGGCATCAGAACTGCTGACGCCAGAAAGATCAGCGCGGCGTAGCAGATGACAAACAGGTATCGCTCGAAACTCCACCGCGCGACAGTCACAAGCGAGAACTGGAACCACCAGAAATAGATGGTGAACAGCATCATGAAGCAGGCCCAGGCCAGATGGGCCGAATAGATGCGGTGCCGCTCAGGGTGGGTCAGAAACAGCGCAAGGCCGGACAGAAGCCGCGTCAGCGCCAGCCCGGTGACGACACCGATGACGATGCGCACATGGGTGAACTCTCTTCCTGCCGTCAGCGCGGGTTCCGCCATTCTCTATTCCGGCTCTTTTGCGCGCAGAAGCGGTCCGGCAGCGAAGAAATTGCCACCGGCGATATGATGGATGGTGCGCAGGGATTCTGGGCCGTCGATCCAGTGCCCCTCGCGGAACACCTGCGGGTCGGCCCAGGCGGCAGTGACATGGGCCACGAACATGTCGTGACGTTGCTGCACGTCCGTCTCTGCAATCACCCGGCAGTCCAGCCAGGCGATTCCCAGCGCCAGGCGAGGTGGAACATCGGGCGCGTCCGGCAGAACCTTGATCCCCCAGCGGGCGAATTTGTCGACCTCGCGGCCCGAGATCTGGCCCACAGCGTTGGTTATATCGACAGCCCCAGCGGGCGGAATGGTCAGGCCGAAGCGGCCGGTGGCGTCTATCAGCTCTCGTGTCAGGGTGGGGCGGTCGATCACGATGGAAATCTTTGGCGGGTCGAAGTCCACGGCCATCGACCATGCGGCGGCCATAACATTGCGCCGGATGCCGTCCGTCGTGGTGACAAGCACCGTCGGCCCGTGATTGAGCAGCCGGTAGGACTTGTTCAGCGGCACTTCTGCCACCCTGGCATCCGCCATTCGCGCTTCCCCTCGGACTGCAACCGGTTGCAGCCCGGCGCACATTCGCTACTCTGCCCGCAAATCAGAGGGAGGGATACCCATGCGCACCCGTGCCGCCGTCGCCGTTGCTGCCGGCAAACCGCTTGAGATCATGGAGGTCAACCTTGAAGGCCCGAAGAAGGGCGAGGTTCTGGTCGAGATCAAGGCCACCGGCATTTGCCATACCGACGAATTCACCCTGTCAGGCGCCGACCCCGAGGGGATTTTCCCGTCGATCCTGGGCCATGAAGGCGCAGGGATCGTGATCGAGGTCGGCGAGGGCGTCACCACGCTGAAGCCCGGCGATCACGTCATCCCGCTTTACACGCCCGAGTGCCGCGAGTGTCCGTCCTGCCTGTCGCGCAAGACCAACCTCTGCACCGCGATCCGCAGCACGCAAGGCCAGGGCCTGATGCCCGATGGCACGACGCGGTTCTCGATGCTGGATGGCACGCCGATCTATCACTACATGGGCTGTTCGACCTTCGCGAACCACACGGTCCTGCCCGAGATCGCGCTGGCAAAGGTCGACCCCGAAGCGCCCTTCGACAAGATTTGCTACATCGGTTGCGGCGTGACGACCGGGATCGGTGCAGTGCTGAACACCGCGAATGTCGAGATCGGGGCCAAAGCGGTGGTGTTCGGTCTGGGCGGGATCGGGTTGAACGTGATCCAGGGCCTGAAGATGGCCGGTGCCGACATGATCATCGGCGTCGATCTGAACAACGACAAGAAGGAATGGGGCGAGCGTTTTGGCATGACCCATTTCGTGAACCCGAAACAGGTCGAAGGGTCGCTGGTTCAGCACATCGTCAACATGACCAAGACGCCCTTCGATCAGATCGGCGGGGCGGATTATTCGTTCGATTGCACCGGCAACGTGAAGGTCATGCGCGATGCGCTGGAATGCACGCACCGCGGCTGGGGTGTCTCTGTCGTCATCGGCGTGGCGCCTGCGGGGGCCGAAATCCAGACCCGCCCGTTCCAGCTGGTGACGGGCCGCGTCTGGAAGGGCACGGCCTTTGGCGGCGCGCGGGGCCGCACGGACGTGCCGAAGATCGTGGACTGGTACATGGACGGGAAGATAGAGATCGACCCGATGATCACCCACACGCTGAAGCTGGAAGACATCAACAAGGGGTTCGACCTGATGCATGAGGGCAAGTCGATCCGCTCGGTGGTGGTCTACTAAAAAATTGCCCGCGCGGATACTGATCCGCGCGGGCTTGCCGACACTTCGGGGTCAGCGGTCACGCCAGCAGGCGTGTTGACGATTACGGCCAGTCGGGTTCGTCCCGCACATATGTGCGGACCTTGGGGCGGCTTCGCTTATCGTCGCGGCGATAGTCGCGCGTTTCAACCTCATCCTTGTCGAGCGCGTCGGCGGCGGATAGTCCCGCCCCCCGGCGCATCGCATCGGCGCTGTCACGTGGCAGCGGCTCCTGCTCGATCAGTTCGCCTTCGATCTGCTCTTCGGTCTTGCGAACGGGTGTCGAGATCGCCCCAGGCGAGGCCAGCCCCGCAGCGCCCACAGCAGCGCCGCGCATCTGGTGCTCGTAGGGTTGGGAAAGAGGGTCGTCGATCAGACCTCCGCTGCGACGCTCGCGGTGGCTGACCCAGCCATCGCTTCGCCAGCTTTGCGCACGTTCGTCCAGATCGACCGCGCCTTCGTCATCCAGGATTTCCATCGCGGTTTCGTATTGCGCGTCGCTCAGGTTTACAGCCGTCACCATATGACCGCCGCGGCGCAGCCCCTCGGCATAGGCGCTGCGATCGTCATAGGGAAAGAACAGATCGGCCAGCATTTCGAAAAAACCGCGCTGTTCAGGCTGGGCGCTGGTCGCGCCGACAGCCCGGTCAGAGCCTTTCGTCATCACGATCTGCGACCGCGCAATGCCTGCCTCGGCCAGTGCCGACACCGCCTCTTCAGCGTCCGTCAGGTCATCGTAGAAAGCGCTGATCGTCAGCCCGTTTCGCTCATCATCTTCATCATAGGTCGAGGGATAGTCGGTCATCGTCATCATCCTTCTTTTGTCGGGAATTCGGATACCGCCTGATCTCGGGAACCGTCTTGGCGGCCCCGATCATGAAGGCAACCAGCGCGACCGCTCATTGTTCCGCAGGGGGTGGCAATTTCCTGTGGACGCCAGAACGCCGACGATCCGCCGTATTGTTGTCGGATTCGCAGCCAATCCTTCAGTTCTGGGGCGGAAACAGGTCCGATCATGCTGCAAGAATGGAAGTTCCACACTGCGGGCACCAAGGCGGTGGTGGCAGGAGGTCTGATGACAAGCGACGAAGTCGGGAAAACAAGAGCGGGACGGGTCGCCCTGCTGATTGATGGCGAAAATATTTCTCAGGATCTGGCAGGCCAGATCATCGTGCGATCTTCGCAGCTTGGCTCTCTTGTCGTGAAACGGGTCTACGGCAATGTCGCAAAGATGCCGAAGTGGGACGCAGCGCCGGGTTTCAAGTTGGTCCATTCTGGCTCGGGAAAGAACGCGACCGACATGCTTTTGACCGTGGAGGCGATGAAGCTGTCCTATGAGGAAACGTTCGATACGATTGCGATCGTCTCATCCGATGGAGACTTCTCGCACCTCGCACACGATCTGCGTGAACGCCAGATAACCGTCGTAGGGATTGGGCGTGCGAGGGATGACAACAAATTCCACAAGGCTTGCTCGCGATACATTGACCTTGGTCAGCCAGAGTCCGCAGTCGCCGCAGAGCCGAAGCCACAGCCGCGAATGGATGAATTGAGCCAGAAGGTAGTGGCGCTGATCCGGTCAGAAGGAGGTGTCGCTGGCTATCCGATCGGAAAACTTGGTGGGCGGATGCATGCCGACTACAAAGTCAAGATTTACGAGTACCCGGAAAAAACCTGGCGCGCCTATCTGGTTGCACGCCCGCACCTGTTCGTCTGCGATCCAAAAGGGCCGGACGCGAAGGTAAGGCTCAGGGCTTCGGCTCACTGACCCCATACCGCGCCAGGAACATCGAGACCGCTCCCTTGATCACACGCTCGCGGTCCTCAGGCTTGATCGGGCCGCCGATGCCAAAGACAAGGCGGGGGAACAGGTCGGCCTTGCAAAGCTCGGCGAACTGGTCTGCGGCCAGTTCCTTGTCTTCGATCTGCAATTCGCCCCGTGCTTCGGCGTCGTAAAAATATTCGACCAGGCGCTTCCGGGCCAGGGCCGGGCCATGTTCGTAGAATTCGCGCCCCAGCTCGGGGAAGCGGTCGCTTTCGGCCACGCATATGCGGAATACGCGCATGCCAAAATCGGACAGGAAAAACTCGACCATACGGGTCGCGGCGGTGGTCAGGACCATCTCCGGCGTTGCTTTTGAGGTGATAAGCTCCGCAGCCTCGTTGGCCTGACGGCAGCATTCGCCGCGTGCACATTCCAGGAACAACAGGCGCTTGTCCGAGAAATAGCTATAGAGGGTGGCCTTGGACACACCCGCCTCGCGCGCAATGTCGTCGACGCTGGCGCCTTCGAAGCCATCACGGCGAAACACGTTCCAGGCGCCGTCCAGCACCTGCTCGTATTTACGTCCGCGTTTGATCATTGGTTCCGCGACGTTCATCGGTCCCTCCATGCGAAAGAATGATAGCGCCGCTGGCTGCCTGGCGGCAAGCACGCGATCAGCCCTGACATGGCCTTTGCGGACGAAGCATTCAACCCATGACGTTTTGTCCTCTTGCGTCAAAACGTGTTCCGGATAAATTAGAATCATTCTAATATTGGGCCGCCTGATGCTTGCTCTCTCTTACCGTCGCCGCTTCTCCGATCTGGAAGAACAAGAGGTTCTTGCGCTGGCCATATCTTCGGAAGAGGACGACGCCCGGATCTATCGAAGCTACGCCGATCATCTGCGCCTGCAGTATCCCGCTTCTGCCGCAGTTTTTGACGGGATGGCAGCAGAAGAGGATGAACATCGCCGCCGCCTGATCGAACGCCATCGTGCGCGCTTTGGCGAGGTTATCCCGCTGATCCGGCGCGAGCATGTGGCGGGCTTTTACGCGCGCAAGCCGGTGTGGCTGTCGCGCACTCTGACGCTGGACCAAATTCGCGCCGAGGTTCATGGGATGGAGCGGCAGGCGCAGCGGTTCTATGAACACGCTATTGCCGCCAGCACCGACGCCGAAACGCGGCAGTTGCTGGGCGATCTGGCCGCAGCCGAGGCCCGCCACGATGCGGCGGCGGACCGGCTGGAGGCCAGCCATCTGGACCCGGCCACGCGTGGTGCGGAAGACAGCGATGCGAGGCGGCAGTTCATCCTGACCTGGGTTCAGCCAGGACTGGCGGGTCTGATGGACGGATCGGTCAGCACGCTGGCGCCGATCTTTGCCACGGCCTTCGCAACGCAGGACACGCATACGACCCTGCTGGTGGGGCTGGCCTCGGCGACGGGCGCCGGCATCTCGATGGGGTTCACCGAGGCCGCGCATGACGATGGTGTGCTGTCGGGGCGCGGTTCGCCGATCAAGCGCGGGCTGGCCTCGGGTGTGATGACGACCATCGGTGGCATGGGTCATGCGCTGCCGTATCTGATCCCTGATTTCCGGCTGGCCACGACCATCGCCATCATCATCGTCTTCTGCGAGCTTTGGGCCATCGCCTGGATCCAGAACCGCTACATGGACACGCCGTTCCTGCGTGCGGCTTTGCAGGTGGTGGTTGGCGGCGCGCTTGTTTTCGCGGCAGGCGTGCTGATCGGGGCGGGATGAAGGGGGGCTGCCTGCCCCCCGATGGCCTTCGGCCATTCCCCCCGAGGATATTTGAGAACAGAAGAAGGCAGGTGCGGTTGCATCGCGGTAGCCGCCATGAAACCCTGATACCCAAGCCTTTCCGAAAGCCTGTCCATGCTGCCCATCCTTCTAAAGACGCTGCCCTTCTTCGCGCTGATCGCGGTGGGCTATGCGGCGGGGCGCAGCCGGTTCTTTCCGCCCGAAGCGACGGCCTGGCTGACCAAGTTCATCTTCTACTTCGCGCTGTCGGCCATGCTGTTCCGCTTTGCGGCCAACCTGTCGCTGGCAGAGATTTGGTCGACTCGGTTTGTGCTGGCCTATCTGACGGGATGTTTCGCAGTCTATGCGCTGGCCATGGTACTGGCCTTTGCGCGACGGATCCCGGCGGAGGAAGCGGCGATCGAGGCGCAATGTGCGGTAATCGGCAATACCGGCTTTCTGGGCGTGCCGATGCTGGTGGCCTTGCTTGGGCCGCAGGCGGCGGGGCCGGTGCTGATGGTGCTGACCATCGACCTGATCGTGTTTTCCACGATCTTCACGCTGGTCATCACGGGGCGGCGGGGCGGTCGGATAACGCTGGGGTTGCTGCGGGTTCTGGTCGTCGGACTGCTGGCCAATCCAATGATCGTCTCAATGGGTGCAGGGCTGGTCTGGTCGGGCGTGGGCCTGCCTGTGCCGGATGTGCTGAACGACTTCCTGCTGCTGCTGGGCGCTGCCGCGACGCCGGGCGCGCTGTTTGCCATCGGCGCCTCGCTCGCCTCGAAATCGGCGGAGAGGCTGGCGGTGGCCGGTTGGCTCAGTTTCGCCAAGCTGGTGCTGCATCCAGCGGCGGTGGCCTTTGCCGCGCTGGTCTTGTTCAAGGTGCCGATGCCGCAGGCGGGGGTGATGATTGCCGCAGCCGCGCTTCCCGTGGCGGGAAATGTCTATATCCTTGCGCAGCATTATGGGGTAGCGCCGCAGCGGGTTTCGACTTCGATACTGATTTCGACGGCGTTCAGCATCCTGACGGTCACGGCGGTCATCGCCTGGGTCACTGCTGCGCCGGACTTCTGACGAAAGGACAAAGATGCGAACGATCTCTGAAAACCGCGCCTTCGGTGGCGTGCAGGGGGTTTACGCCCATGCCTCGGACGCCTGCGCCTGCGAGATGACGTTCGGGCTTTTCCTGCCCGCCGAGGCCGAGCGCGACCCCGTGCCGGTGGTGTGGTATCTGTCGGGTCTGACCTGCACGCATGAGAATGCGATGGTGAAAGCAGGCGCGCAGAAATGGGCGGCTGAGGCAGGCGTTGCACTGGTATTCCCCGACACCAGCCCTCGCGGCGAGGGCGTAGCCAATGACGCGGCGTTTGATCTGGGCCAGGGCGCAGGGTTCTATGTCAACGCGACCGAGGCCCCGTGGAGCCTGCATTTCCGCATGTGGGACTATGTGACGGATGAATTGCCGCGGCTGTTGTTCTCTGCCTTTCCCTTGGCCGAGGAGCGGCAGGCGATCACAGGACATTCCATGGGCGGGCATGGCGCGCTGACCATCGCGATGAGTTTTCCGGGGCGGTTTCGCTCGGTTTCCGCCTTTGCGCCGATCTGCAATCCGACGGCCAGCGACTGGGGGCGAAAGCAGTTCACGGCCTATCTGGGCCAGGACGAGGCGAAATGGGCGCCGCATGATGCGAGCCTCTTGATGAAGAAGCGCGGGTTCGATGGGCCGATCCTGATTGACCAAGGGACGCAGGATCAGTTCCTGGACCTTCTGCGGCCAGAGGCGCTGGCCAAGGCGATGATCACCCGGCGGCAGAATGGCGCGATACGGATGCAGAAGGGCTACGACCACAGCTATTTCTTCGTGGCGAGCTTCATGGAGGAGCACATCGGGTTCCACGCCCAGGCGCTGTATGACTGAGACGCGAGTCTTCGTGGATGCCGACGCCTGCCCGGTCAAGGCAGAGGCGGAACGGGTGGCGGTTCGGCACGGGGTGCGGATGTTCATGGTGTCGAACGGCGGCATCCGCCCCTCGGCAAATCCGCTGGTGGAGTCGGTTTTCGTTTCCGAAGGCGCGGATGAGGCGGACAAATGGATCGCCGAACATGCCGGGCCGAATGATGTGGTGGTGACGGGTGACATCCCGCTCGCCGCCAAATGCGTGGCGGCGGGCGCGCGCGTGGTGAAGCACAATGGCGAAGTGCTGAACGTGGCCAATATAGGCATGGTCCTGGCCAGCCGCGATCTGGCAGCAGACCTGCGCGCCGCCGATCCGTTCCGGCAGGGCGGTGGCCGGATGTTTTCAAAGACGGACCGGTCGCGGTTCCTGGATGTGCTGGACCGGACCATACGGGCGGCGCGGGCAGGCTAGCGCGCGTCGCGGGCAGGACAGACTTGAGACGCCCGCAGGCGTCTGCTCCGCCCCGTGACCGCACAGATTTCACCCCCGCGCAGACTGGCATTGATCGGCATTCTTTCGGCTGTCGGCGGATCGCTGGTTTTTTCCGTCAACGACGTGACGATCAAGTTCCTGAGCGGCGATTATGCGCTGCACGAACTTGTCCTGATCCGGTCCAGCATCGGGCTGATGGTGATGCTCTGCTTCATCCTGCCGTTTCAGGGCGGATTGCCCGCGCTGCGTACCAAGCGGCTGGGGGCGCATCTTTTGCGCGCGCTGTGTGTCGTGGCCTCGAACCTGTTCTACTTCCTCGGGCTGGCTGCGATGCCGCTGGCCGATGCGGTCGCGGTATTCTTCATCGCGCCCCTGCTGATCACCGCGTTGTCCGTGCCGATACTTGGCGAAAAGGTTGGGCCGCGCCGCTGGTTCGCCGTGGGTCTGGGCCTTGCCGGGGTGATCGTGATGCTGCGGCCGGGCGGCAGTACCTTTCATTGGGTCGCGCTTTTGCCGGTCGCCTCGGCGCTGTGCTATGCCTGTATGCATATGCTGACCCGGCACATGGGCATGACGGAAAAGGCCGCCACCATGGCCTTCTACGTGCAGCTATCTTTCATCACGGTCTGCCTGATCATGGGGCTGATCGTCGGTGATGGGCATCTGGCGAACCAGAGCGACCCTTCGCTCGCCTTCCTGTTCCGGGGCTGGAGCTGGCCGCATCATGGCGACTGGCCGATCTTCCTCGCCTCCGGCACGGCTTCGGCGCTGGGCGGATTCTTCATCGCGCAGGCCTATCGCCTTTGCGAGGCGGGACTGGTGGCGCCGTTCGAATATGTCTCGATGCCGATGGCGATCTTCTGGGGGGCGACGGTCTTTGACACCTGGCCCGATACCACGGCGTGGATCGGCATAGCATTGATCTGCGGCGGCGGGCTTTACATGCTGTGGCGCGAGGCGGTGGTCAGGGGAGAAAAGCATTGACCGGGGTTGGTGCGGTGGTGTTCGACATCGGCAATGTCCTGATCGAATGGAATCCGGAACGTTATTACGAGAGCCAACTGGGGCGCGAGCGGCGGCTGCAGCTGTTCGCAGACGTGCCGCTGACCGAGATGAACATTGCCATAGATGCAGGCGCGCCGTTCCGCGAGACGATCTATGAGATGGCCGACCGACACCCCGACTGGGCCGATCCGATCCGCTGGTGGCACGACCGTTGGATCAAGATGGCCTCGCCCCGGATCGAACATTCCATCGCGCTTTTGCGCGCCTTGCGGAAAAAGGGCGTTCCCGTCTTTGCCCTGACAAACTTTGGCACGTCCAGCTTTGCCTATGCCGAGACGCAGTACGACTTTTTCGGCGAGTTCGATCGCCGCTACATCTCGGGTCATCTGGGTGTGATCAAGCCCGATGCGGCGATCTATGAAGAGGTCGAGAAAGACAGCGGTCTTTCGCCCGAGGCATTGCTTTTCACCGACGACAAGCCCGAGAATATAGAGGCCGCCGCGGCACGGGGCTGGCAGGTGCATCTGTTCGAAAGTTCCCGTGGCTGGGCCGAAAGGCTGGTCGCAGCGGGGCTTCTGAACCAGCAGGAGGCAGGGCTATGACCGTCATGATCGGACCAGAGGCCGAGGCCAGGCTTAGCTGGGACGGGCTGGTTCAGGCGTTGATCGCGGGACATGAAAGGCCGGTGGCGGAGATCGGCGATACCTTCCTTTACCGACGCGAGGATACGCTTCTGAACCGGTCTGCCTGGATCGACGGGCTGGGACAACTGGTCAAGACGGCGACGATCTTTCCCGGCAACAAGGCGAAAGATTTGCCCACCGTCAACGGCGCGGTCACGCTTTACAGCGATGCCGACGGGACGCTGCAGGCGGTCATCGACTTTCACCTCGTGACGAAGTGGAAGACGGCCGGGGACAGCCTGCTGGCGGCCCGGCAACTCGCCCGGCCCGAGAGCCGGTCGATCCTGATCCTTGGCGCCGGAACGGTCGCGCAGTCAATGGTCGAGGCCTATCGCAGCGCGTTTCCCGAAGCACAGTTCACATTCTGGAACCGGACACACGCGGCGGCAAAGGCGGCGGCGGCTGCCACCGGCGCGGTGGCGACACCCGATCTGGAGTCAGCCGTGCGCGCCGCCGACATCATTGCGACCGCGACCATGAGCCATGAGCCGCTGATCCGTGGCGAATGGCTGCAACCCGGCACACACCTGGACCTGATCGGGGCCTATCGCCCCGACATGCGCGAGGTCGATGACGAAACCCTGCGTCGCGCCCGTATCTTTGTCGATGCGCGGGCGACGACGATCCACCACATCGGCGAACTGATGGACCCGATCGCGCGTGGCGTGATCTCGGAAAGCGATGTCGTTGCCGATTTCTACGACCTTGCCAAGGGCAGCTACGACCGGCGCGACCCCGATGAAATCACCCTGTCCAAGAACGGCGGCGGCGCGCATCTGGACCTGATGACCGCCGCCTACATCCTTGAGGCCTGGCGCGGGCGATAAGCCGGTATGCTTGTCATCGAGAATGTCATCAGCGACCGAGGCTCCAAATACGCAGTCTCGGGCGGCCCCTGCGCCTCGGAGGATGAGGCGCGCGAATTTCTGCGAGAACTCAAACGGAACAAGAAATTCGCCAAGGCCACCCACAATTCCTGGGCCGCCCTGTTCGACTCCGATCCGATCAAGAACGACGACGGTGAAGCGGGCGCGGGGATGGTGATCCTGCGCATGCTCGAGCGCGAAGGCCTGCGCAACCACATCGTCGTCGTCACCCGCTGGTTCGGCGGCAAACACCTGGGCGGCGACCGGTTCCGCCACGTGCAGGAAGCGGTGCGGATCTATCTGGCGGAAGCTGCCGACAAGGGATGAGTTTCGGGAAATGGTCGGAGCGAGAGGATTCGAACCTCCGACCCCCTGCTCCCGAAGCAGGTGCGCTACCAGGCTGCGCTACGCTCCGACCGTGGCGCTCGGTTAAACTGAACCTATCCGCTTTGCAAGGGGGCCTATTCGATGGAATCCCGCGCGGCAAGGCGGCTCAGCATAAGGCTGATGCGCGGCATGGTGCCCGTCTCGACGCGCGAGCGGGAATCGATGACGGGGCGGCTGGTCGCAACCTTGCCTCCGCCTTCGCGCAGGACGATGTAGACGCCGCTGGCGATGATCACTGCCGCGCCGATCAGCGTGTAGAGGTCGGGCGTTTCGCTGAAGAACATCGCGCCAAAGATCGCGGCCCAGATCATCTGCGAATATTGCATCGGCGCCACGATCACCGCCTCGGCGGCGCGATAAGCATAGATCACCAGCAGGGTCGCCGCGAAGTTGAAGATGGCGATGATGCCCAAAAGGCCGATGTGTTCGATAGGCATGGGTTTGTAGACCAGCGGCAGCGCCAGCCCCATGACGGCAAAGTTGGCGACCATCGGGTAAAGCAGCAGGACGACGCTACGCTCATCCTGTCCGATCTTGCGCACGATAACCGAGGCGAGCGAGGAAAAGACCGCGGCCATGATCCCCGCCAGGTGGCCCCATTGCAGGTCGGCCTGTCCCGGCCTTAGCACGATGATCACGCCGATCAGGCCCACGACAACCGCCAAACCGCGGCGGATGCCCACGCGTTCCCCTAGAATCGGGATGGCGAGCAGCGTGATCAGCAGCGGCGTCGCAAACAGCAGGGCATAGGTCTGGGCCAGAGGCAGCACGGAAAAGGCGTAGAAGGCGCAAAGCCCGGTGATGACGGCAGAGACGGTTCGGATGGCGGTCCACCACGGATGGCGCGGGCGCAGGTTGCCGTCGGTGCGGTCGTTCATCAGCATCAGCGTGGCCAGCGGGAAACCGAGAAGCACGCTGAAGAAGATGATCTGCACGGGGGAATAGATACCGCCAAGCGTCTTGACCACCACGTCATGGGTGGACCAGATCGCGAAAGCAAGCAGTGCCAGCAAGGCCCCGCGCAGGTTCGATTTCATCGCCGCGATCCTCCCCCGCCACTGATGCCGTCGGGGAAGTTGAAGCGCAAGCGCGCGGCGCTGGCAGAGGCGGCAAATTGAACGGTTGCCGCCAGCTGAAACCTATGCGTGAACGCGCGCTTGCAGGCTGTCGTCCAGCGCCTTGAGGATCGCCGCGCCCATCTCGGTCGTCGAGACCGAGGTGCCGCCCGATGGGCCAAGCAGGTCGGCGGTGCGGATGCCATCGGCCAGCACCTTTTCGACGGCCTGCTCGACGCGCGTCGCCTCATCCCCCAGATCGAAGGAATAGCGCAGCGCCATGGCAAAGCTGAGGATACAGGCAATCGGGTTCGCCTTGCCGGTTCCGGCAATATCGGGGGCCGAGCCGTGGACGGGCTCATACAGTGCCTTCGGGCGGCCGTTTGCCGCTGGTGCGCCAAGGCTGGCCGAGGGCAGCATGCCCAAGCTGCCAGTCAGCATCGCGGCGCAGTCGGACAGAACGTCGCCAAACAGGTTGTCGGTCACGATCACGTCGAACTGCTTGGGCCAGCGGACCAGCTGCATCGCGCCGTTGTCGGCATACATGTGCGACAGCTCGACATCGGGGTATTCGTTATCGTGGACCCACTGGACTTCCTCGCGCCACAGGATGCCGGATTCCATGACGTTCGCCTTTTCCATCGAGCACAGCTTGTTGCTGCGGCGACGGGCAAGCTCAAAGGCAGAGCGGGCGACGCGGCGGATCTCGTTGGTGGTGTAGCGCTGGGTATTCACGCCGACGCGGCCACCTTCATTGTCCGGGAAGATGCCGCGCGGTTCGCCGAAATAGACGCCGCTGGTCAGTTCGCGGACGATGACGATGTCCAGACCCGCGACGACCTCTTTCTTGAGCGAGGAAAAGTCGGCCAGCGCATCGAAGCATTGCGCGGGACGCAGGTTCGAGAACAGATCCATTTCCTTGCGCAGGCGCAACAGGCCGCGCTCGGGCTTCACGCTGAAATCCAGCACGTCGTATTTCGGACCACCGACGGCCCCCAGCAGGACGGCATCGGCCGCCAGAGCCTTTTCCATCGTGGCGTCCGACAGCGGCACACCGTGGACGTCATAGGCGGCGCCGCCGACCAGATCCTCGGTCACGTCGAAGTGGATGCCGCGCTTGGCGCCGAACCAGCCGATAAGCTTTTTCACCTCGGCCATCACCTCGGGGCCGATGCCGTCGCCGGGCAGGATAAGCAGGGAAGGATTGGCCAAGGCAGGTCCCCTTTGGGCTCGAATGAATGTCCCCGCCCGCCTAGCCAATGGGGACAAAAGGGTCAAGCGATGCCGGGTGTTTTCCGCGACCTGGCAGCGATCAGGGCAGGTCCAGATCGACCCAGACCAGCCGGTGGCGCGAGGCGGCGGCAACGGTCGCCGCGAACGGATCGTCCGGCCCCGGCCACAGAACGCCCGCATCGGCGACCCTTAACTTGGCCGAGGGCAATACGTAGTCCACGCGGATAAGTCCCGGCCCGTCGCGCGCGGTGAAATCCACGGTAGCCAGACCTTGCGAGCCGCTTGGCCTTGGATCTTGCAGCGCGGGATTGGCAAGCAAGGCGCGCAATGCATCAGGCCGACCCTCATCGCGCGTGGTGTCGAGATTTGCGTCGCCAAGGATGACAAACGGCTGTTCTGGTGGCGGGAAGGGCAGGGTGCCTTCCAGCAGCCGCAGCCAGAACGCCGTTTCATCCGTATTGCGTCGACCGTTGCGGTCCTCTGGCCCGTCAAAGACCGGAGGCGCACCATGCCAGGCAAGCAGGCGCAGGCTTTGGCCATCTGGCAGGGTGACCGGAACTTCCCAATGTGCAGTCGACGACAACCGCTGCACCGCCTTTGTCTCGACCGTCATGCCGTCGGGCAATTGCGCACCCGGCAGATCGCGCCACAGCATCGCCGAAAAGTCCCGCGCCAAGGCGGTGTCGATCGGCAGGCGGGACAGCACCGCCATGCCGCCTTCGCCGGCGAAACGGCCAAAGCCTTGCGCATCGCCGGGGCCGCCCAGCCTGCCGTCGCCATCAAGGTCAAGGCCGGTCGCCCAGCCGGTGTTAGGGCGAAGGGAAAAGCGGTAGGGATAGGGGCTGCCAAATGCCGCAAGCCTGTCGGCAAAGGCGGTCAGCGCCAATCCGTCGAGGTCATAGTCGATGCCAAGTAGGACCAGAATGTCGGGGTCCGCGGCTGCGATCACCTGTGCGGCGGCGGTGGATTGCGGATCGCCCTTCAGGATGTCGCGCAGCAAAAGGCCCGGCCCTTCGCGCGACAGTTCGGCGTGATAAGCGGCGATGCGCAGCGGCTCGGCCCATGAGGCACCCACCAGCAGCAGCCAGAGGATCAGGCCGCCAGATAGCTTTCCGCGGCGCTGATTCCGTTCAACCGGCGTTTTTCGCGGATCATGTCGGCGATGCGCCCCATGGCGATGCCACGCATGAAAAGACTTGCGGGAAGAAAGGCCCATGCTGCCATCGTCCAGATCAGGGTCTGGGGTGAGGTAAAGGCCAGCGGCTCGAACCCGCTTGACCCCGCCTTGACCACCGCCGGGATCAGGAATGGCAGTAGAAACCCTAACGCAATGTTAACGCGGGCATCACGGTCGAGCCGGTCCACCACGTCGCCGCCCGCCGTCGGGTCGAAGGTCGGCAGGTTGACCCAGACGTTGAACGCGCCAGAGCGCGACGGCCAGCCGTAGAACTTGAGCAGGACGACAAAGACCGACAGCGACAGCAACGAAATGAGATAGCTCATGCCAGCAGCGATGCGCACGATCTCGACTTGACCGTCCGACGCGCTCGATCCGATCACCAGGGTCGCCAGCCGCACCGGGCTATAAGGGAAATCCATCGCCTGCCCTACAACCGCGCCAATCGACTGAACGAATATGGTCAATGTGGTAGGCTCGACCTCTCCGCGCGCGATGATCGTCAGCAGGAAAACCGTCAGGAACAGCATCAGGAACCGCACGCGGTTGAACGGCGGCGCATCGCGGAATTCCACAAGCCCGGGATAGGCGGCGTTATATTCGACAAAAGTCAGGAAACCGCCGAACAGCGCGACCAGCGCCACCATTTCCTTGCCGTCGGCACCGACGCCGGGAAGAAGAATCGATGGCGTCGAGACCAGCATCATCACAAGCAGGCCGCGAATGAACGCGCCAGTCAGGCGGGTAACCACTGCTCTTCCACCCTCATATCGGACAGGACCAGTGCTTTGCTGGGCCTTTTTTCCAAGAACGTCCCGCCATTTGTGGCGAGCTGCCTTAATCTTGCCCAATTTGTGCCTTCTTTCCCGACGTGCAGCAACGACTCCTTAATAAGCATCGGGAAATGTGGCGCTTTCGCGGAAAATGTGTCGCGACTTTGCATCAATTTAGGGAATTGAAATGGGCCACCCTAAGGGCGGCCCTACATCTGGCGGTTGTTTGCCAGCGAAGCGCAAAACCGGCAATTGATTGCCGATCTGCGCTCACGACAAATTTATGGTTCTAAACCCAGGGGCGATCCATCGCGACGCGCGCCTCGAAGCTGTCGATGGACGCCGCTTTTTCCAGTGTTAGTCCGATATCGTCCAGACCATTCAGCAGGCAATGCTTGCGGAACGGATCGACATCGAATTGGAAACTTGTGCCGTCGGAAGCGGTTACCGTCTGGGTCTCAAGATCGACGGTGACGCGGGCGTTGGCCCCCTTTTGCGCATCATCCATCAGAACGGCGACCTGATCGGCGGGCAGCACGATCGGCAGGATGCCGTTCTTGAAGCAGTTGTTGAAGAAGATGTCGGCGAAGCTGGTCGATACCACGCAGCGGATGCCGAAATCCAGAAGCGCCCAGGGCGCATGTTCCCGCGACGACCCGCAACCGAAGTTGTCGCCCGCCACGATGATCTCAGCATTGCGATAGGCTGGCTGGTTCAGAACGAACTCGGGAATCTCCGCGCCATCCTGCGTGTAGCGCATCTCGTCGAACAGGTTCTTGCCCAGTCCCGAACGCTTGATCGTCTTCAGGAACTGCTTCGGAATGATCATGTCCGTGTCGATGTTGACCAGCGGCATGGGGGCCGCGATGCCGGTCAGGGTCGTGAAGGGTGTCATGCTTGTCTCCGGGCCGCAGAGCCGCCACGTTGGGAATCACCGATCCCAGGGGCGACCATCTGATTGCGGACGCCTTATTGCAGATCGGCGAGCCCTATCCAACCGCATTCAAGCAAAGAAGCCGTGCGGCGGACGCACGGCTTCCTCTGAATGGTATTTCGGCTGGTTTCAGTTCCGGCGGCGCCGCGCAAACATGCCAAGGCCGGAGACAGCACCAAACAGCAGCAGCCCTGCTGCGGGCAAAGGAACCTCGCTTGGCGGTGGCGGCGGCTCTACATTGGTCTTCAAGGTATAGAAGGCACGCAATGTGGCCGAGTTGGACTTCTCCTCTTTCGTCCAGAACTCATCGAACGTATCAGGGCCAACCTTGAACCCTTCGATGGTGAAGACATATTCATCGAGACCGATGGTGAAGCTGTCCGTGGACGACAGGTTCAGGACAGCCTGAACACGGTCGGCACAGCCATTTTTGTTCACGCCTTGCCAGTTGTCTTCATCGTTTGCGCAGTTGCCCCTGCGGGGTTCGTTGTCCGTCTCCCAGTGATTGAAGATGAAGGTCGACAGGATTGGTGTCTGCGCCAGGCCGTCGATGGACAGATTGATCAACACCTGAAGCGTGGCGCTGGTGATCGACGGCGGATAGATCGGCCTGTTGAGATGGGTGAAAAGCCCCAGATCAAAGGAAGTGTCGGCAGCGACGTTGTTGATAGGCGTTGATGCCGCGTCAAAGTCGTAGCCGCTTTTGCCCGCGCTTGTCGCCGGATCGCCCCAACGGATGCTGTCGCTGTTCAAATCATCCACTGATGTGCCGGTTGTTGCTGTCCATTTGCCGGTGATCCCGGTTATGTCGACGACCGCCGCGTTAGCGGCAATCGCGAAAAATGCAGCCGTAGTTGTGGCAATACATAACAGTTTGGCTCGCATGTCCAATTTCCCCCCAAAGCAGGTTATTTAATGAAATTCGCGAAGCGCCGAACCCGCCCGAATCGCGCGCATCGATAGCGGCGCGGTCCCAACAAACCAAATCGTACCGGCCTCGCTCGGAGACTAACGGGGATGTGATTTTTGATCAATATTTAGTCATTTATCCCGCTATCTGCACAAGAAGTGGAATATGTTTCCGCAACTGACAGATGAAATTTGCCGTCACTAGGGCGACAATAAATTGGGTGCGCAGAAATTGTTTCTGCGCACCCCATTCTGCCTGACCGGATTATAGCCCGAATCACATGATCTCGCGCACATCCGTCAGCCGTCCTGTGATCGCTGCCGCTGCAGCCATCGCGGGCGACAGCAGGTGCGTCCGGCCGCCGCGGCCCTGACGACCCTCAAAGTTGCGGTTCGAGGTGGCAGCACAACGTTCGCCCGGCGACAGCTGGTCGGGGTTCATCGCCAGGCACATCGAGCAGCCTGCCAGCCGCCATTCGAATCCGGCGTCGATGAAGATCTGCGCCAGGCCCTCTTCTTCGGCCTGCGCGCGGACCAGGCCAGAGCCCGGCACGACCATGGCCCGCAAACCGTCCTTCACCTTTTTGCCCTTCAGGATCTCGGCCGCCGCCCGCAGATCCTCGATCCGACCGTTGGTACAGGACCCGATAAAGACCGTGTCGATTGCAATCTCGCTCAGCTTCTGGCCCGGATTCAGGCCCATATATTCCAGCGAGCGTTTCGCCGCCTCGACCTTGCCGCCTGTGAAATCCTCAGGCGAAGGGACGACGCCGGTGATCGGCAGCACATCCTCGGGGCTGGTGCCCCAGGTAACGACGGGGGCGATATCCTCGCCGCGCAAGGTAATGACCTTGTCGAAATGCGCGCCCTCGTCGGTGAAAAGCGTCTTCCACCATGCCAGCGCCGCCTCCCATGCCGCGCCTTTGGGCGCATGCGGGCGACCCATGACATAGGCATAAGTCACTTCGTCCGGCGCGATCAGACCTGCGCGGGCGCCACCTTCGATCGCCATGTTGCAGACGGTCATGCGGCCTTCCATCGACAGGGCGCGGATCGCCTCGCCGCAATATTCGATGACATGGCCATTGCCGCCCGCCGTGCCGGTCGCGCCGATCACGGACAGGGTGATGTCCTTGGCCGTGACGCCGGGGCGCAGCTTGCCCGTGATCTCGACCTTCATGTTCTTCGACTTCTTCTGGATCAGCGTCTGTGTCGCCAGCACATGCTCGACCTCGGAGGTGCCGATGCCGTGGGCCAGCGCGCCGAAGGCGCCATGCGTCGCGGTATGCGAATCGCCGCAAACCACCGTCATGCCGGGCAGGGTCCATCCCTGCTCGGGGCCGACGATATGCACGATCCCCTGACGGATATCCGTCACCGGATAATAGTGGATGCCGAAGTCGCGCGCGTTCTTGTCCAGCGCCTCGACCTGGATACGGCTTTCCTCGTTGTCGATATGCGTCTCGCGCCCGGCGGTCGTCGGCACGTTGTGATCCGGCACGGCAATCGTGCGGTCCGGTGCGCGCACGTTGCGCCCCGTCATGCGCAAACCTTCAAAGGCTTGCGGACTGGTCACTTCGTGAACCAGGTGGCGGTCGATATACAGCAGGCAGGTCCCATCGTCGGCTTCATGCGCGACATGGGCATCCCAGATCTTGTCATACAGGGTTTTCGGAGACATCGGTCTTCCTCATCGAATTCGGGCGATTTGGCTGGAATTGGGGGCCTGACAGGCAGGCAGCGACATGCGACCGACGGTCAGAGTCGGGCGAGAATCGAAACGGTCGCGCCGTAGAACCGCCAGGGCAGGCGCGCGTGATCGTCCATGTCAAAAAACCGCATCATGGCTGGCTGAATACGCCTTATGACACCGTCCTGCAAGACGGGCTCTCGGGCCATATCGGCAATTGGTTCCGGTCAGGCGGATCAGCTGCGGGCGGAAAAGCGCGGGATGACCGGGCTGCGACAGCATTTCATCCTCGCCTCGTTGAGATTCGTCCTCCCCGATGTTACTTTGGACATACGCCTTGCGCCGGGGCGGGATCGGCGCGCAACCCAGGAGGACGATGTCCTGTCTCATTCTGACCCTTCGACCGGGCTTCCGGTCGGAACCCGGGCGGCTCGCGTGAGCGCCCAGACCACCCCCGCAGCCGATGATCTTACAAGTGAAGCGCTGCTGGCCGCCGTTCTTTCCTCGCTCGATGACGACAAGGCCGAAGAGGTCGTGACGATTGACCTGCGCGGTCGTTCCGACATGGCCGATTACATGGTCATCTGCTCGGGCCGGTCGTCGCGGCAGGTCGCCTCGATTTCCGAGAAGCTGGTTGATCGCCTCAAGCAGGATCATCGCCGCTCGTCCAAGATCGAGGGCAAGGAAACCGGCGACTGGGTGCTGATCGACACGGGCGATGTCATCGTCCACGTCTTCCGACCCGAGGTGCGCGAGTTCTACCAGCTTGAGAAGATGTGGATGCCGACAGGCTCCCGGATGCCCGCGGGCATCTGATGCGCTTGCACGTCTGCGCCGTGGGCCGGCTGCGCGCCGGGCCTGAACGTGCGCTGACGGACGACTATCGCGAGCGCTTCGACCGCACAGGCCGGGCGCTGAGCCTTGGCCCCCTTTCCGAGCATGAGGTCGAGGACAGGAAGGGCGGCGGCATGTCCGCCGAGGCCGATCTGCTGGCCCGCGCAATTCCCCAAGGGGCCGTCGTGGTTGCCCTGGATGAGCGCGGACAGATGCTGACCTCGCCCGAATTTGCCAAACGGCTGGCCGACTGGCGCGATGGCGGGCGACAGGATGTGGCCTTCATCATCGGCGGCGCAGACGGCATCGCGCCTGCCTTGCGCGACCGCGCTGATCTTCTGATCTCCTTTGGCCGTATGGTCTGGCCGCACATGCTGGTCCGCGTGATGCTGGCCGAGCAGATTTACCGCGCGGCGACCATCCTTTCCGGCAGCCCCTATCACCGGGTCTGACCGTTCTGCCTAAGGTTGCCTGCCCCCGCGCCGCAGCGTAAAACCCTGACGAGCAAATGCGAAAGGCCCCGAGATGACCGCACCGAACCCCGTTGTCCTGTGCATCCTTGACGGCTGGGGTCTGCGCGAAGCCAGCGAAGCGAACGCGCCCGCCTTGGCCAGCGTGCCGAACTTCAATCGCATCTGGGCTGAATGTCCGCATTCCACGCTGGTCACCTTTGGTCCCGATGTCGGACTGCCGACCGGGCAGATGGGCAACTCTGAAGTTGGTCACACCAACATAGGCGCAGGCCGCGTCGTAGCGATGGATCTGGGTGCTATCGACCTTGCGATCGAGACGGGGACATTTTTCCGCAACCCTGGCCTTCTGAACTTCATCGACAAGCTCAAGGCATCGGGCGGCACCGCGCATCTGATGGGCGTCGTTTCGGATGGCGGCGTGCACGGCCATATCCTGCACCTGCTGGCCGCCGTCCGCGCATTGCGGCAGGCTGGAATTCCAGTGGTCATCCATGCCGTCACTGACGGGCGCGACGTGCCGCCATCTTCCGCCGAGGGTTTCATGGCGCAGCTTATGGCCGGTCTGCCCGAGGGTTCGCGCGTCGGCACCGTCACCGGGCGTTATTTCGCGATGGACCGCGACAATCGCTGGGAACGGGTAGGCCGCGCCTATCAGGCCATCGTCAACGCGGAAGGGGCAGAGGCGGCCTCCGCCCCCGGGGCTGTGGCGGCCGCCTATGCGCGCGAGGAAACCGATGAATTCATCGCGCCCACCGTCATCGCCGGATATAACGGTGCCAAGAATGGCGACGGTTTCTTCTGCCTGAATTTCCGCGCCGACCGGGCGCGCGAAATCCTGATGGCGCTTGGTGGGCCGGGGTTCGACCAGTTCGATACAGGCCCGCGTCCGCATTGGGCGGCGATGCTGGGGATGGTTGACTATTCGTCGGTCCACGACGGTTTCATGACAACGGCCTATCCAAAGCAGGACATTCCGAACACGCTGGGTGAATGGGTGTCGTCCAAGGGCCTGACCCAGTTTCGCATTGCCGAAACCGAGAAATATCCGCATGTCACCTTCTTCCTGAACGGCGGGCGCGAGGCGCCTTTTCCGGGCGAGACCCGCTACATGGCGCCATCGCCAAAGGTCGCGACCTATGACCTGAAGCCGGAGATGTCGGCGGCAGAGGTCAGCGATCACCTCGTCCATGCCATCCGTGATGGCTACGACCTGATCGTGGTGAACTTCGCCAACCCCGACATGGTGGGCCATACCGGCGATCTGAACGCTGCCATCGCCGCATGCGAGGCGGTGGACCACGGTCTTGGCCGCGCGCTGGGCGCGCTCGAGGCGATGGGTGGCGCGATGATCGTGACGGCGGATCACGGGAACTGCGAAACCATGGTCGATCCCGTAACCGGAGAGCCGCATACCGCCCATACGACCAACCCCGTTCCCGTCATCATGGTCGGCGGCCCTGCTGGCGCGCATCTGCGCCAGGGCGGACGTCTGGCCGACCTTGCGCCGACGCTACTTGACCTGATGCAACTGCCGCTGCCCCCCGAGATGACCGGGAAAAGCCTCATCGTGCGATGATCCGGGGCTTTCTCATCTGGCTGATGCTTGGCCTGCCTGCCGCCGCGCAAACCCCTTCGGATGTGGCGCAGGCGGCGGCAGAGGCGTCAGCCTCATTGCAGGCGGCGATTGCAGACATGCAGGCGGCGACAGGTGCGCGCGACCGTGTTGCCGTGCTGACCCAGACCATCCAGGCCTATGAAGAGGGGCTGGACGCCCTGCGCGAAAGCCTGCGCCAGGCGACGATCCGCGAAACCGCGCTGAACCTGCAGTTCCAGGCCAAGCGCGAAAGTGTCGCGCAGCTTGTCGGCGTGCTGGAATCCCTGCCTGCCGATCCCGGCCCGCTGCTGCTTCTGCACCCGACCGGGCCGCTTGGCACCGCGCGTTCCGGCATGATGTTGGCCGAGGTGACGCCCGCACTGCAGGCCGAGGCGGAAAAGCTGCGCACAGAGTTGCAGGAAATCCGCGACCTCCGCGCCATCCAGACCGCCGCAGCCGATACGCTGTCCGAAGGTCTTGCCGCCGCGCAGGACGCCCGTTCAGCGTTAAGTCAGGCGATCTCGGACCGGACCGATCTGCCGAAACGCGTGACTGACGACCCCGCCGCCCTGAAACGCCTGCTGGAAAGCGCCGAAACGCTCGACGCCTTTGCGGCGGGGCTTGCTGAGGATACCTCGCCCGACGTGGCTGCGCCCGACGTCGCTTCGGCCAGGGGCAGCCTGCCCATGCCGGTGCTGGGCACCATCCTGCGCGGACCGAATGAGTCCGACGCGGCGGGCGTAAAACGACCCGGCCTGCTGATCGCCACGCGCCCCCGCGCGCTAGTTACGGCGCCCTGGCCTGCCACGATCCGTTACCGCGGACCGCTTCTGGACTACGGAAATGTGATGATCCTTGAGCTAGGACCGGACACTCTGCTGATACTCGCCGGTCTTGAGACCGTCTATGGTGAGGTCGGAGAGGTTGTGCCCGCAGGCGCGGCATTGGGCTTGATGGGCGGGCCGGAGGCAGTGGCGAAAGAGTTTCTCGTGGCGGCGCAAGAAGGCGGTGGCGTCGGCGGCTCCGAGACGCTTTATATGGAAATCAGGCAAGGTGCCGATCCGGTCGATCCGACCGAGTGGTTCGCCGGGGCCGGGCAATGAGGTGCGTGACGCGATGAAGAGATACGTGATGGCCGCGCTGGGCGGCACGGTCGCAGGGGCTATCCTTACGACGCAGCTGGCGGGGCCGCTTATCGCGGAAGAGGCGCAGAAGACCACCTCGGTCTATGAACAGCTCGACCTGTTCGGTGACATTTTCGAACGCATCCGCAGCCAGTATGTGGAACAGGTCGACAGCAAGAAGCTGATCGAGGCTGCGATCAACGGCATGTTGACCTCGCTTGATCCGCATTCAAGCTACCTGCCCCCGGAAGATTTCGACGACATGCAGGTGCAGACCCGCGGCGAATTCGGCGGGCTTGGCATCGAGGTCACGCAGGAGAACGGCTTCATCAAGGTCGTCTCGCCGATGGACGATACGCCTGCCGCCGAGGCGGGCATCCAGTCGGGCGACTTCATCACACATGTGAATGGCGAAAACCTGTCTGGCCTGCTTCTGGATCAGGCGGTCGAAAAGATGCGCGGGCCGGTCGGTTCGGAAATCGTGCTGACCATCGTGCGCGAAGGTGTGGCCGATCCGTTCGACGTGTCGCTGGTGCGCGACACGATCAAGCTGACGGCGGTTCGCAGCCGGGTGGTGGGCGACGCGATCGTGCTGCGCGTCTCCACCTTCAATGACCAGACCTTCCCGAACCTTCAGGAGGGGCTGAAGAAGTCGATCGAAGAGCTTGGCGGTCTCGACAAGGCGTCGGGCATCGTGCTTGACCTGCGCAACAACCCCGGTGGCCTTCTGAACCAGGCGATCGAAGTGTCGGACGCCTTCCTTGAAAAGGGCGAGATCGTTTCGACCCGCGGACGCAACCCGCAGGATGGAGAGCGCTTCAACGCGGAACCGGGCGACCTGGCCGAAGGCAAGCCCATCGTCGTGCTGATCAACGGTGGTTCGGCCTCGGCGTCCGAGATCGTGGCCGGTGCGCTTCAGGACCACAACCGCGCGGTCGTGGTCGGCACCAAGAGCTTCGGCAAGGGGTCGGTGCAGACGCTGGTGCCGTTGCGCGGCGACGGGGCGATGCGCCTGACGACGGCACGCTACTATACGCCTTCGGGCCGCTCGATTCAGGCCCTGGGCGTTTCGCCCGACATCGTGGTACGCCAGCCGGTCAAGGCCGCTTCGGCCACCCCGGAAGCCGAGACCCCGGCACCTGACGAGACGCCGCAGCGGTCAGAGGCCGATCTGCGCGGCATCCTGTCGAACGACTCGATGACCGAGGACGAAAAGAAGGTCTACCTGGAAGAGCAGAAGAAGGCCGAAGAGGCCGCGAAGCTGCGCGACGAGGATTACCAGTTGGCCTATGCGGTTGACATCCTGAAGGGCCTTGAAACACTGGGCCCACAGCCCACGGTCGAAGCCGAGAAGAAAGAGTAAGGAAAGGGGCGGCCGGGCAACCGGCCGCCTTGCCGCCGATGACCGATGCGAAAGATCTTCCCTACCGCCCCTGCGCGGGCATCGCCCTGATCAACCCGCAAGGCTTGGTCTTTGCCGGTCGGCGCATCGACAACAGTCAGGAAGCCTGGCAGATGCCGCAGGGTGGCATCGACAAGGGCGAGACGCCCCGCCAGGCGGCAGTGCGCGAACTGGGCGAGGAAATCGGCGTCACGCCCGACCTGATCGCCTCTGTCGCAAAGACCCATCACTGGATCACCTACGACCTGCCGCCAGAACTTCTGGGCAAGGTCTGGGGCGGCAAGTATCGCGGCCAGCGCCAGAAGTGGTTCCTGTATCGCTATCTTGGCCGCGACGACCAGATCAACATCCAGACCGAACACCCCGAGTTTTCCGAGTGGCGCTGGGTCGATGCCGATGAGCTGGTCAAGGGCATCGTGCCTTTCAAGCGTGGCGTCTACGAACAGGTGATCGCCTCGTTCCGCGCCTATCTGGCCTGAGCTGTCAAGGCTACCAGAAACCAGATGACCCCCGCGGCAAACCGCGGGGGCCATCCGTTTCCAAGCGAGTACCCGGCACCACGGATTGGGTGGGGGCTAAACAGTCCGCAGTACCGGGCCTAAGGTCACTCGCTACAGATTCGTTTCTGGCGGGGCTTTGCGGCGGCCAGACGGAGCGTTGGCGAATTTTCGGGGGTCATTCCAAGGCCGAAATCGGGCAAGGGCGAGTGTCGCGCCAGCGGCACACTTGATTTGATACCTGAGGTCGTCCAAGCTTGCAGAATGACGGTTCAGACGCCGACACCCTTCCCCCTTGCCGCCCGCCTGTCCGAGGAGGTCTCGTTCGACCGCCGGGAACTTGGAATCATCCTGTCGCTGTACGGGCGGATGGTGGCCGCGGGCGAATGGCGCGACTACGGGATTTCCTGCCTGCGGGATCTGGCGGTATTTTCGATATTCCGTCGAACGGCCGAAAATCCGCTGTACCGCATCGAAAAGCGGCCCAGGCTGCGCGCCAGGCAACAGCTTTACGCCGTCGTCTCGATGGAGGGGCAGGTGCTGCGGCGCGGGGCCGACCTGGAGGCGGTGCTTAAGGTGCTGGAACGCAAACGCATCCGCGCCGTCGACCAGTAATCCAATTGAGGCCCGTTCCGGGCCACGCCTTTCCTCTCGCCACGCGCCATGCGGCGCATGGCTCGGGTCTTTTTGGGTATTTGAGCCAAGAAGAAGCTCAGAAGCGCTTGGGATCGGGTGCCGTTTCCAGGCAGTGGCGGCGGAAGGCGCGTTTCAGCATGTCGAGTTCGGCGCGCAGCAGGTCAAGTTCGGCGCGCATATCCTCTTCCATCACTACACCTGCAATGATGGTGAAGTGGCCGAGGATCCGGTCGCTGCCCGCCTCGGCCAGAAGAAAGGTCTGCACGCCTTCGGACAAGGCGCTTGCCGGGATGGGTACGTGCACGGACCAGCCGTCGGGGCGTTGTGTGACGCTAAGGTCGGGCAGCACCCGGTTCTGGTGCCGCATCTCAAGCGCGGGGGCATCCTGGCCGCCGCTGACCAGCCCCTCCCATATGCCCGACTTGATCCGCCCGCCTTCCAGCTTTGCCTGGCGCATCGCTCCTCCGTTCAAAGTTCGGCGCGCGGGCGCCGGGTGAAGGTCAGGTCGCGCAGCGTGACCTGATTCATCTCGGGGCCTTCGAAGATCAGGTCGACCCACATCTTGTCCACGCGCTTTTCGTTCATCCTTGTATAGGCGAGGTCGAATTCCACCATCACCTCATCGTCCTGCAGCGGCAGTTCGCGCACGATCTGCTCCTGGTTCGGCCCGTGGCGGATGTTCAGCCGGGCAAAGATTTCCAGCGGCTTTTCCATTTCCACGATGGTCGTCATGCGGATCATGTGGCGCAGTTTCAGCCCGCGCACCGCCTCGTCGGGCAATTCGATGGCAAGCGACAGGAAGCTGCCGTCGAAGCCGAAGACATCCATCCGCAGCCCAAAAGGGGCAAGGTCGGATTCACGCTGGTTGCGGACCTGGCGCAGGGTCAGTTCGCTGACCCGGCAATCGTGGAAAAGCGTGGTGCCTTCGGCGATCTCGGCCTTGCTCTGCACCGAGGATTGGCCCGGAACCGGGATGGCACCGCGCCAGACGGCGGGGCGCCAGGCCCAGTCGGTGCCCATCGGGCGCAGGATGGCGTTCGAGCCCATGACGGGCAGCGCCAGCCGCCCTTCAGCCAGATGCAGCACCCGGTCCAAGTGGCGGCGCATCGACCAGGCGCGACCGCGCAGCGCGTGCAGAGATTCAAGGTCCATCTCGCCTGCGCGATCAGCCAGCCGAGACCAGCGTCGCAATGCGCCGCGGTGCCAGAACCGGTCGATGGTCTTGTCAATTCGCCGTGCCATGCCTTTGCCGATGCCGCGCCATTGTTGCCGGATGATCAACGGTTTTCGTTATCGCGACATTTCGATGAAGCTTCCAGCCCAAAGCCCCTCACGGCCCCGCCACGGCGTGAAAGGCGGCCATGGCCGACAGGAAGAAGGGTCGGCTAAGGAACTCGGGATAGGTCGAGAACTTGACCGCCACCACACGGGCATCCGTCGCGACATAGACCATCTGGCCAAAGACGCCCCGGCACATGAAGCGGCCGCGCTGCGCATCCTCGATCCAGAATTGGTTGCGATAGCAGCCATTCGGCAGCGTCTCGCGGCTGTAGTCGTCGAACAAGCCATGTGGACCCGACCGCGTATCCTCGACAAAGGCGCGGGGGATCACCTGGCGCCCGTCGATCTGGCCGTCGTTCAACAGGGCGATGCCGAAACGCGCCATGTCGCGCAGGGTGGCGCTGATGCCGCCGCAGGCCAGGCCATAGCCCGCGCTGTCGATGGTTATGCTGGCATCCTCGGCGCAGCCGAGCGGTTGCCAGAGGCGCTCCGAGATGATGCGGGCCAGCGGTTGCCCGGTGACGCGCTGCATCGCATGGGCAAGGATATCGGTCTCGATCGAGCGGTAATGGAACCGCGCGCCGTGTTCCGCGTCGGCTATGGTCAGGCCCAGGATCTGGTCCCAGATGCTGCGCGGCCAGTCCGAGGTATCGAAGTCGGGCGGCGGCAGCTTCCACCCGGCGGCGACGTCCATCTTGCCTGCGTCGCTGTCGCGGTGGTGATAGGTCTCATCGAACCGCACACCCGTTGTCATGTCCATGACCTGCTGCAGCGTCGCTCCGTTCCAGGCGGTGCGCGCAAGTTCCGGCAGGTAGTCGGTGATCGGTGCTGCCGGGTCCAGCAGGCCTTCCTCGATCAGGCTGGCGGATGCGCCCGCCGTGATGGACTTCGACACCGATTGCAGAAGGTGCGGCGTCTGCGCATCCATGCCGTTGTGATAGCTTTCATGCAGGATCTGCCCGTCTTTCCAGACGAGCATCGCATCCGTGTAGGTCTCTTCCAGCATCTCGGCAAAGCTGGTCTGCTGGCCATCCGCGCCGCTGTAGGTCAGGTCATCCAGCCGCCCCGCCGTCTCGGGCAGTGGGGAAGGCCGCGCTGCGCGGCGGATGGCCGCGGTCGGCAGCATTTCCCGGATGTGCTGAAAGGCCCAGCGGTTCCACGGCGGCCGATCCCAGTTCAGCCGGGGAATGCGCCATTCGGCCGGAGGCGGCGAGCCGACCATGACCGGCGGCGTCGCGTCCGAGTTACGATAGCTGTCCATGTATGTCCCCTGCCTCGCTCCATCGACAAAGGATCGTGCCGGGAAGGGGGTGTCAACTGGTCACTGGGTTTGGGGTTCGCCACCAAGCGCTTCCCAGAAATCGGCGCGCAGGTTGCGATGGGGAAAGGGTTCGTCCGGCACCGGCAGGCCCAGAAAGCTGCAAAGCGGCTCCCACCCCTCGGCCACGTCGAATATCAGAAGCCGCTCGGGCGGCAGCGCGGCCCGGACGTCGTCGGTGCGCTTGCGGAAGGCGGCGATGGCCTTGTCGCGGTCATCGAAATCGCCGCCGAAGACATCCTTGCTGATCGCGTTCGCGGTGGCGTCGAGCATGGCAAAGATATGCGGCGGCAGCGGCATGTCGTGGCGGTTCTTGCACAGCTTGCCGATGGTCCTGCCAAAGCTTGCCCACCACGCGTCCTCGGGGCGCACAGTATGGATGACCTTTGCCTCAGGGTAGGCGGCAGCCGTTTCGCGCCAGAAATGCGCGCCGGGCCAGTCTACTTGCGATCTGTAGCCTGCGAACATCCCGTCCCAGTCGACGGTCCTGCCCGCGAAGGCATCCTGCCACATCGGCACGCGCGGCGGATCGGCAATGGCTTCGTGCATATGGTGGCAGGGACCAAGGCCGAGGCGTTCCAGAGCTTCCTTCAAGGATTTGGTCCCCGTCCGGCCAAAGCCGGATCCGATGACAGCTAGAGCCATTTCATCCTCCCCCAGGATGGTTTGGCGGCAAGTTCACCATCCAAACCCAAGCATGAGGAGAATCACGTTCTCTGTCGAGTGGCTCGCTCGGTCAGAAACGGAAGGGGCGCCCTGCGGCGCCCCTTTGTCTTACTGGTCCATGTAGACATGCTTTTCGACCCCGGCACCGGGATGCGTGACCGCCCCCCTGCGCGCGCCGCCCACCAGCTTGGCGTATTTCCAAAGCGCGCCGGTCGCATACTGCGTCTCGCGCGGGCCTTTCCATTCGGCCTTGCGCTTTGCCAGTTCCTCGTCGCTCAGCGCCACGGACAACTCGCCCGTCAGCGCGTTCAGCGTGATCATGTCGCCGTTCCGCAAAAGCGCAATCGGCCCGCCATGCGCCGCTTCGGGGCCGACGTGGCCCACGCAGAAGCCGCGCGTGGCGCCAGAGAAGCGTCCATCGGTGATCAGCGCGATCTTCTTGCCCATGCCCTGACCCGACAGGGCGGCGGTGGTCGCCAGCATCTCGCGCATGCCCGGTCCGCCAGCGGGGCCTTCGTTGCGGATGACGATGACCTCGCCTTCCTTGTATTCGCGCTTCTTGACCGCCTCGAAAGCCTCTTCCTCGCATTCGAATACGCGGGCCGGGCCGGTGAAGACCTGTTCCTTTTCGGTCATGCCGGCCACCTTCACGATGGCCCCATCGGGCGCGAGGTTGCCTTTCAGGCCCACCACGCCGCCCGTCTTGGTCAGCGGCGTCTCGATCGGATAGATCACGCGACCGTCCGCCTCGCCAGTGATTTCCTCCAGGCTTTCGCCCAGCGTCTTGCCGCTGGCCGTGATGCAGTCGAGGTGCAGGTAGCCGGCCTTGGCCAGTTCCTTCATCACGACCGGCACGCCGCCGACCTCATACAGGTCTTTCGCCACGTATTTGCCGCCCGGACGCAGGTCGACGAAGTAAGGCGTGTCGCGCATGATGTCGGCCACGTCGAACAGGTCGAACTCGATCCCCGCCTCATGCGCGATGGCGGGCAGGTGCAGCGCGCCGTTGGTCGAGCCGCCGGTGCAGGCCACGACCCGCGCCGCGTTTTCCAGCGATTTCCGCGTCACCACGTCGCGCGCGCGGATGTTCTTCTCGATCAGGTTCATGACCGCCACGCCCGAAGCCTCGCCATACTGGTCGCGGCTCTCATAAGGTGCAGGCGCGCCCGAAGAGTTCAGCAGGGCAAGACCGATCGCCTCGGACACGCAGGCCATGGTGTTGGCCGTATATTGCGCACCGCAGGCACCCGAAGACGGGCAGGCGATGCGTTCCATGATGTCCAGTTCCGCCTCGGACAAGGTTCCCGCCTGGTTCTTGCCCACGGCCTCGAACATGTCCTGAACGGTGATGTCCTGGCCCTTGTAACGGCCGGGCAGGATCGAGCCGCCGTAGATAAAGACGCTTGGCACGTTGAGGCGCACCATCGCCATCATCATCCCCGGCAGCGACTTGTCGCAGCCGGCAAGGCCCACAAGCGCGTCATAGCAGTGGCCCCGCATGGTCAGCTCGACCGTGTCCGCAATGGCGTCGCGAGACGCCAGAGAGGACCGCATCCCCTCATGCCCCATGGCGATGCCGTCGGTGACGGTGATGGTGGTGAATTCGCGCGGCGTGCCGCCGCCCTTTTTCACGCCGTGCTTCACGATCTGCGCCTGACGGTTCAGCGCGATGTTACAGGGCGCAGCCTCGTTCCAGCAGGTCGCGACGCCAACCCAGGGTTGGTGGATCTCTTCTTCCGTAATCCCCATCGCGTAGAAGTAGCTGCGATGCGGTGCGCGCGCCGGGCCTTCGGTGACGTGGCGGCTGGGAAGCTTCGATTTGTCGAAACGCTGGTTCGTGCTCATGGCGATCCTCACTCCCGGAACATGGCTGGCCCTTGGCATAAAGGCGCGATCCGGCACGGGCAAGGCTTGGCCCTGATTTTTCAACGTTCTGATCTGGCGAAGGCCATCGCCTTCGCCACGCGCTTGGTTCGAGTTGCACCGGCCGTGGCCCCAAAGGCCACGGCCAGCGTCCGTCCCGCCCATGGCGGGCGCTTCGCACCCGCCGGGACGGACGCTGGCCTCCGTAATCACGTGGGACATATGGTCTAGCGGCAATGCCGCGCCGCGGGCGGCGAAACGCGGAGCGCGTTTCTGATCCCGCCCGGCCCGGCGTCAGCCCATCGTCCCAATCGCATCCAGCCGCCGCTTATGCTCCGCCGACAAGACCAACCCGGCCGCCCCGATGTTCTGCCGCAGATGTGCGCGCCGCGACGTTCCCGGAATCAGCAGTACATTCGGACTGCGCGCCAGCAGCCATGCCAGCGCCACGATCTGCGGCGTCTGGCCCATCTCGGCGGCGACCGCGTTCAGTTCTTCCGTCTGCAGCGGAGAGAATCCGCCCAATGGGAAATAGGGCACATAGGCGATGCCATCCTCGGCCAGCGCGTCGATCATCGCGTCATCGACTCGGTGCACCAGATTGTACATGTTCTGCACGCACATGATGGGTGCCACGTCGCGCGCCGCCCGTAACTGCGCCGCATCGACAGTGCTAATGCCGATATGCGCCAGCAGCCCCTCATCCTGCATCTGCCGCATCGCCCGCATCGGACCCACGACATCATCCGTTGGCCCTCCCATGCGCAGATTGACGATGGCCATCTGGCTCAGCCCCAGATGCTCCAGGTTCTCTTCGACCGAGCGACGCAGGAAATCCGCATCATGCTGCAATAGCCAGTTGCCCTTGTCGTCGCGCCGCCCGCCGACCTTCGTCACCAGCGTCAGGTTCGCCGGATAGGGATGCAGCGCCTCGCGGATCAGGCGGTTGGTCACATAAGGTCCATAGAAGTCGCTGGTGTCGATATGGTTGATGCCCAGTTCCAAGGCCTCGCGCAGCACGGCGCGGCATTCCTCGGGGTCGGCCGGTTCGCCGAAGACATGCGGACCGGCAAGCTGCATCGCGCCATAGCCCATCCGGTTGACCGATATGTCCGTGCCGGGAAAGTTGAAGCGGCCCGCAACTGCTGCTGCTTTCTGTTCGCTCATCGGGATTCTCCTTTGTGGGACGAATATGACTGATCGCCTGCACGTTGATAACCAGGGCGCATCCGAATAGACTGTTCGCCATGTCGAACAATGATGACTTCCCGCCCTTTGATGATCTGAAAGTCTTCCTCGCGATTTCCAGCAGCGGCGGTTTTCGAACCGCCGCGCGGCGGCTGGGCCTGTCGCCCTCGACGGTCAGCGAGACGCTGTCCCGGCTGGAGGACCGCCTTGGCGCGCCGCTTTTCGTCCGAACCACCCGCAGCGTCTCGCTGACCGACGCGGGCCGCGTGCTGGCCGGGCGGATGGAGCCGATCCTGTCCGAGGCGCGCGCGGCGCTGGACGATGCCGCAAGCTCTCAGGCGCAGGTCCGCGGGCGGCTGAAGCTGAATGTGCCCGGCGCGGTGATGGTCGACATCCTGCCGCCGCTGATCGACGGCTTCCTGAAGCTGCACCCCGAGGTGCAGGTCGAGTTGATGGTCGAGGATCGCTTCGTCGACATCATCGCCGCAGGCTGCGACGCAGGCATCCGCTATGGCGAGGAACTGGCGCAGGACGTGATCGCCGTCCCCATCGGCCCCGCCCGGCAATGGGCGACCGCCGCCGCCTCACCCGAATACCTCGCACGGCGCGGCCAGCCCACCCATCCGCGCGATCTCTTGAATCACGACTGCATCCGCTTCCGCTTTTCCAGCGGCGCACTGACCGACTGGGAATTCGAGAAGGACGGCGAGGTGGTGAAGGTCGATGTGCCGGGCCGTGTGATCGTCAACACGGCAGCAGCAGCGCCCGGCATCGACCTCGCCATTGCCGGTCAGGGCATTGCCTTCACCTTCCGCAACTGGCTGGACCCGCATTTCGCAACCGGCGCTCTGGTGCCGGTGCTGCCCGACTGGTCCCCCGCCTTCGACGGCCCGCGCCTCTACTTCTCCAGCCGCTTCATGCCCAGCCCGCTGCGTGCCTTCATCGACTTCGTGTCGGCACGACGTGCCGCACGAATCTAGAGCATCGCTATTCGAGCGGCCGTATCGTTTCCTTTATTGTTTGGAATCTTCAGGTGCAGGGGCCCCCGCATTGCGCAACGCGACTCCAAGCTTGCGAAACAAATTGGGATGATAGCGCTTGCTGGTGGGATCGTTGCTAACAGTGGAGGCCGTTAGACCTTTCCCAGCTAGCTTGATATGCCTTGAGTTCTCATCGTACCAAACTCGAATTTCCAGCTTAATGCTCTTCTGCATTTTGTCCCTCCAACTTGCGCCAAGCGTATGCGATGCGCTTCTTGGATGCGACGTTGGCGTTGACAGAACTATAGGTCACGGCGCGTAAAACACCCCTTTACTGCGCCACGCGCCTGTGGATGGCTGGCCCTACTCTCGGGAGGAGTCGTTCATGTCATTCGAAACCTGGCTTGCCTTCGTTGCCGCCACATCCGTGCTTCTGATCATTCCCGGCCCGACCATCCTGCTGGTCGTCTCCTACGCCCTTGGACAGGGCTGGCGCGCGGCCTTGCCGACGGCCATCGGCGTGGCGCTTGGCGACTTCACCGCGATGACGCTGTCGCTGCTTGGGATCGGCGCCCTGCTCGCCGCCTCGGCCACGCTCTTCACAGCGCTGAAGCTGGTCGGCGCGGCCTATCTGATCTGGCTGGGATGGAAGCTATGGCGCGCGGGAGGCACGTTGAACGCAGCACCGATCACCGAGCGGGCGCCGATGGCCCGGATGATCGCCCATGCCTGGGTGGTGACGGCGCTGAACCCGAAAAGCATCACCTTCTTCGTCGCCTTCCTGCCCCAGTTCCTGGACCGTCACGGCGATTTCTGGACCCAGATGCTGATCTTCGAGGCGACGTTCCTGACGCTCGCCTTCGCCAATGCCTTCGGCTACGGCCTGATCGCGTCGCGCGCACGGCGGCTGGTCCACAACGAGGGCGTCATTCGCGCCTTCAACCGCGTGGGTGGCACGCTGCTGATGGGGGCAGGGGTGGCCACGGCGGCGGTAAGGTCGAGTTGAACGACTGGCGAAGGCCATCGCCTTCGCCACGCAGCACAGATTGAGTTGCACCGGCCGTTGCCCCAAAGGCCACGGCCAGCGCCCGCCCCGCCAACGGCGGGCGCTTCTCGCCCGCCGGGGCAGGCACTGGCCTCTCGTGATCTCTTGTGACTAGTGGTCTTGGAGAGACGTTGCAAACCCCCCGCGTCACTCCGCCATCCACGCGGATGTTCTGCCCGGTGATATAGGCCGCCCCGTCCGACGCAAGGAACGCGACCGTCGCCGCGACCTCCTCGCTGGTGCCATAGCGCTTCATCGGCACGCCCTCGCGCCGCTCTTCGGTGGCGGGCAGGCTGTCGATCCAGCCGGGCAGGATGTTGTTCATGCGGATGTTGTCCCCCGCATAGGTATCGGCGAACACCTTGGTGAACGACGCCAGCCCCGCCCGCGCCACGGCAGAGGTCGGGAACATCGCGCTCGGCTCGAACGCCCAGGCGGTCGAGATGTTGATGATCACCCCCGACTTCTGCTGCTGCATCACTGGCACCACCAGGCGCGTCGGCCGCACGGCGTTCAGGAAATAGACGTCGATCCCCGTGTGCCAGTCCTCGTCCGTGATCTCGAGTATCTGCTTTCGTGGCCCGTGGCCCGCACTGTTCACCAGCACATCGACCCGCCCCCAGCGCTCGACCGCGCCATCGACCAGCCGCTTCAGATCCTCGTTCGACTGGTTCGACCCGGTCACGCCGAACCCGCCCAGTTCCGCCGCCAGCGCCTCGCCCTTGCCCGAGGATGACAGCACGGCCACCTTGAACCCATCCGCCGCCAGCCTGAGCGCCGCAGCCGCGCCCATGCCGCTGCCGCCCGCCGTTACAATCGCCACCTTCTGGGTCATCGCCGCCTCCGTTCAATGCAGGCCCTCGCAATAGCACTGGCATCGCCGAACGACGAGAGTCGGATGCTTTGCCGTTTCAATTGCCGACCCTTTGGGCGTAACCTCGTCACCATGGCAATGGAGGAGACGTCATGACCATGATCCGTCTTTCGGCTGTGTTGCTTGCCCTTGCCGGTCAGGCGGCGGCGCAGGGAACCGTTCCGGTCACGGTCGACAACTTCATCCGGGCCGAATCCGACCTCTATATTGGCAACATGGTCAGGGACGCAGGCGGTCTGGGCAAGCTTCTGCACCACCGCGAACCCGCGGATGTGGACAAACAGGCCGTGATCCGCCTGAACCGCGACACGCTGTATTCCGCCGTGGTCTTCGATCTTGACGCCGGTCCTGCAACCATCACGCTGCCCGATGCGGGTGACCGCTTCATGTCCTTGCAGATCATCGACGAAGATCACTATGTCCATGGCGTTTTCTATGGCGCGGGAAGCTACACGCTGACCCGGGAAGATATCGGAACACGCTATGTCCTCGCCGGTGTCCGCACGCTTGCCGACCCGAACGACCCGGCCGATCTGGCCAAGGTCCACGACCTGCAGGATGCGATGACCGTCTCACAGGCGGCCCCGGGCAGTTTCGAGTTGCCGAAATGGGATCAGCAAAGCCAGACCAGGGTGCGCGACGCGCTGCTGGTGCTAGGCTCCACCACCGGCTTTGACGGCGCCTTCGGCAGCAAGTCCGAGGTCGATCCGATCCATCACCTCATCGGCACGGCCATGGGCTGGGGCGGCAACCCGGAAAAGGATGCAACCTATCTGTCTGTCACCCCGCCGAACAACGATGGAAAGGGTGTCTATCGGCTGACTGTCCCGGCCGATGTCCCTGTAAAAGCCTTCTGGTCGATCAGCCTGTATAATGCCGAAGGCTACTACGTGAAAAACCCTTACAACGCCTATTCACTGAACAACATCACAGCGCAGAAACAGCCCGACGGCTCTGTCCAGGTGCAGTTCGGCGGTTGTGACGGCAAGATCGCGAACTGCCTGCCGATCATGGACGGCTGGAATTATACCGTCCGCCTCTACCGCCCCGAACCCCAGGTGCTTGAAGGCAGCTGGCAGTTTCCACAGCCGGTGGCGGTGGAGTAGTTTGACGGTGCCATACAAGATTTGGCTTTCTTCGGTGCCCTGATTGCCCAAGGTCCTCGTTCTGGGAGGTTACGGTCTGATCGGATCGGCTTGTTGCCGTGCGCTGCTGGCCGAGGGGTTTGATGTCAGGGCAATCGGCAGGTCCGAAAGTGCTGCAAGGCAAAGCGGCCTGCAGGTCGAATGGCTGTTTGCCGATCTGGCGCTGGCAAATTCCGCCGAATGGAACAGACTGGTCGACGGGGTGGATGTCGTCGTGAACGCCGCCGGAGCCTTGCAGGACGGTTTGCGCGACAACCTCGACGCAATACATGACCGTGCCGTTGCGGCCATGGTTCAGGCGTTGGCGGGCACGCACACCCGGATCGTTCAGATTTCTGCAGCGGGCGTGTCTCCCGATGCACCGACCGAGTTCCTTCGTTCCAAGGCGCGTGGCGATGCGCGGGTCGCTTCTTCCGGTTTGGATTGGGTGATCCTGCGACCGACGCTGGTCATCAGCCACGCCGCCTATGGCGGAACGGCCTTGCTCCGGGCTGTAGCTGCCTTGCCGCTGATATCTGTCCGCATCCTGTCCCACAGCACGGTCCAGACCGTTTGGGTGGGGGATCTTGCACAGGCCGTCGTCGATGCGGCCAGCGACCGGATCGAAGCAGGCACCATTGCCGATCTGACCGAGGCCGGATCGCGCAGCTTTGCCGAGACAGTGCTGCTGTTTCGCCGCTGGCTAGGGCTGCCCGAATGGAAACGCAGCATTGACCTGCCTCGCGTCGTCGTCGCGCCCTTGGGCAGAATCGCTGACCTTCTGGGCTGGCTCGGCTGGCGCTCTCCCCTGCGCGGCAATGCACTTCGCAGCCTGGAATCCGGCATTACGGGCGATCCCGGACCATGGCTCTCCGCCGGTGGCCGCCCGTGTCGTTCCCTGGAGGATACGCTGGTGCTTGTCCCGGCGAGCGTGCAGGAACGCTGGTTTGCCCGAATGTATCTGCTCTTGCCCCTGTCAATCGCCATTCTTAGCCTGTTCTGGATCTGCTCGGGGCTGATAGCGCTGGTGCAACCCGATAGATCGGCAGCGGTGCTGACCGAACGGGGCGTGGGTGCAGGGCTGGCCACAGGCGTCGCTCTCATCGGTGGTATGCTGGACGTGATGCTTGGCTTCGCCCTGCTCGTCCGACGCTGGACCGTGAAAGCCGCAAGCGGAATGATCGCGGTCTCTGCCGCCTATCTGCTCGGCAGTGCCGCCTTCGCGCCCGACCTGTGGCTCGATCCGCTTGGGCCGATGCTCAAGGTGCTGCCGTCTCTGCCGCTTGCGCTGATCGTCGCCGCCCTGATGGACGAGCGATGACATATCATTTCTTGCTTTACCTTCACATCATCGGCGCCTGCATTCTGCTTGGCACCGGCGCAGGGATCGCCTTCTTCATGGTCATTTCGAACCGCAGCCGCTCTCCTGCGCTGATCGCGCATACAGCGGGCATCGTGGTGCTGGCCGACATGGTGTTCACGGCTACGGCGGCGGTCGTGCAGCCGGTGACAGGCTATCTTCTGATGCAAGAGGTCGGCTGGCCCCTGACCGAAAGCTGGATACTGGCCGCGCTCGCACTCTATGTCTTCACCGGCGTCTTCTGGCTGCCTGTCGTCTGGATGCAGATACGGCTGCGCGACATGGCCGCAACCGCGCGGGACACAGGAATGCCTTTGCCTGCCTCCTATGACCGGATTTACCGCCTCTGGTTTGCCTTTGGCTTTCCAGCTTTCGCGTCGGTTCTGGCAATCATGTGGCTGATGATTTCGAAGCCGCAGTTTTGACGGGCGACAATTCCTGACCTGTCTTGTCTACATACCGGACCCATACCGATCCCATACGCTTTCCAGCCCTTCCGAATTGCATTTCCTCCCCCTCCGGCATATCTCCCTACCCAACCGATGCGACCAAAGGGCCCCCCGCTCGATGAACTGGATCTCGAACTACGTTCGCCCCAAGATCAACTCGCTGTTCTCGCGCCGCGAGGTGCCCGAGAACCTGTGGACCAAATGTCCCGAATGCGGAACCATGCTGTTCCACCGGGAACTTGCCGACAACCTGAACGTCTGCACTAACTGCGACCACCACATGGCGATCAGCCCCCGCGCGCGTTTCACCGCGCTGTTCGACGGCGGCATCTTCACCGAGGTGAAGGTTCCCGAGCCGGTCGTGGACCCGCTCCAGTTCCGCGACCAGAAACGCTATCCCGACCGCCTGAAAGCCGCGCAGAAGGCGACCTCCGAGAAGGAAGCGATGCTGGTGGCCGAGGGCGAGATCGGCCGCACGCCCGTAGTAGCCGCTGCTCAGGACTTCGCCTTCATGGCGGGTTCCATGGGCATGTATGTCGGTAACGCCATCATCGCCGCTGCCGAACGCGCGGTGAAGCTGAAGCGCCCGCTGATCCTGTTCTCGGCCGCAGGGGGGGCAAGGATGCAGGAGGGGATACTCAGCCTGATGCAGATGCCCCGCACCACGGTCGCGGTCCAGATGCTGAAAGAGGCGAACCTGCCGTACATCGTCGTGCTGACCCACCCGACGACCGGCGGGGTCACCGCATCCTACGCGATGCTGGGCGACATCCAGATTGCCGAACCCAACGCCCTGATCTGCTTCGCCGGTCCCCGGGTGATTGAGCAGACCATCCGCGAAAAACTGCCCGAAGGTTTCCAGCGCGCCGAATACCTGCTGGACCATGGCATGCTGGACCGCGTGACCCATCGCAAGGCGCTGCGGGACGAGTTGATCACCATCACCCGCCTGCTGACCGCGCAGCCACCGGCGATCCGGGGCGATCTGCCCGCACCGGGGTCCATCGCCTCCGACCTGCCCGAACCTGCCGCCGCGAAGTGACCGACACCTCTGACGCGATCCTGCAGCGGATGATGATGCTGCACCCCAAGGTCATCGACCTGACCCTGGACCGCGTCCATCGTCTGCTTGAGAAGCTTGGCCACCCCGAGGCGCGCATCCCGCCCGCGATCCATATCGCCGGCACCAACGGCAAGGGATCGACCCAGGCCATGATCCGCGCGGGGCTGGAGGCCGGAGGCGCGAAAGTCCACGCCTATACTTCGCCCCACCTTGCCCGGTTCCACGAACGGATTCGGCTGGCGGGAGAGCTGATTTCCGAACCTGACCTCGCCTCTCTGCTGGACGAATGCGTCGAGGCTAACGGTCCCGACCCGATCACCTTCTTCGAGATCACCACCTGCGCCGCTTTCCTGGCCTTTGCCCGCACCCCCGCCGACTGGACTTTGCTGGAAGTCGGCCTTGGCGGGCGGCTGGATGCCACCAACGTCATCATCCCGCGCCTGACCATCATCACCCCGGTCTCGCTGGACCATCAGCAGTATCTGGGCGACACAGTCGCGCTGATCACGGGGGAAAAGGCTGGGATCATAAAGCGTGGCGTGCCCTGCATCGTCGGCCCGCAGACTGAAGAGGGGCTTGAGGTGATCGAGACACGCGCCGCCCGCCTTGGCGCGCCGCTGTTTATCCACGGCCAGCACTGGAATGCTTTCGAGGAACGGGGTCGCCTGATCTACCAGGACGAGAACGGCCTGCTGGACCTGCCGTTGCCGAACCTGCCGGGCCCGCACCAGATCCAGAACGCAGGTGCCGCAATCGCCGCACTGCGTCACCTGGGGCAGGGGCCGGAGGCCTGCGAGGCCGCCGTTACCGGCGCCTACTGGCCCGCCCGGATGCAGCGCCTGCGTCACGGCCCACTGATCGACGCCGCGCCCGGCGTCGAGCTTTGGCTCGATGGCGGCCATAACCCGGCGGGGGGCGAGGCGCTGGCCGCCACGCTCGCCCGGATGCCGAAGCGGTCGACCCATCTGATCTGCGGAATGCTCAACACCAAGGATATCGCAGGCTATCTGCGCCCCCTTGCGGCGCAAGCGCAAAGCCTGACTGCCGTCTCGATCCCCGGCGAAGCAAACACCCTGCCCGCCGCCGAGACCGAGGCGGCAGCCCGTTCCACCGATATCCCTGCGACCAGCGCCAGTTCGGTGGAATCCGCACTCGCAACCATTGCCGCAGCCGATCCCAATGCCCGGGTGCTCATCTGCGGCTCGCTCTATCTCGCGGGCCGTGTCCTGCAGGAAAACGGCTGACCTTCCGGCTTTCATCTTTGCCCAAGTATCCTCGGGGATGAGCCCGCAAGGGCGAGGGGGCTGAAAGCCCCCCTCTCTTCCTTGCCGCACAGGCCCACGCCAGCCGCGCACATCCCCACCCATTGCCCGGGGGTCTGCGCATCCCTAGCTTTGCCACAACCGCAATCAACCGGAGTCAGCCATGACCCTGTCCCTTGGCCTGGACACTTTCGGCGATGTGACGCTCGGCCCCGATGACCAGCCGCTGCCCCAGGATCAGGTGCTGCGCAACCTTGTCGATCAGGGGACGCTGGCCGACAGCCTGAACATCGACTTTCTCGGCGTCGGCGAGCATCACCGCGACGATTTTGCGGTATCCTCGCCCGAGGTCGTGCTGGCGGCGATTGCGGGGCGGACCAGCCGCATCCGGCTGGGTTCGGCGGTCACGGTTCTGTCTTCGGACGACCCCGTGAGGGTATTCCAGCGCTTCTCCACGCTGAATGCCGTGTCGAACGGGCGGGCAGAGGTGATCCTTGGCCGGGGTTCCTTCACGGAAAGCTTTCCGCTGTTCGGCTATGAGTTGAAGGATTACGAATTGCTGTTCGAGGAAAAGCTGGACCTTTTCACCCATTTGATCCGTGAGGATGCGGTGACATGGCAGGGTCAGACACGCGCCTCGCTGAACAATCAGCGTGTCTTTCCGACGCTGGGCGAGGGGATGGTGGTGTCCATCGGTGTCGGCGGCAGCCCGGAATCGGTCGTGCGCGCGGTTCATTATGACCTGCCGATGATGCTTGCCATCATCGGCGGCGATCCGCGTCGCTTTCTGGCCTATGTCGATCTGTACAAGCGCGCGGCCAAGCAGATGAACCGGCCTGTGCATCCGCTGGGGGTCCATTCGCCCGGCCATGTAGCAGCCACGGACGAACTGGCGCAGGAACAGCTTTGGCCGCATTACAAGAAGATGCACGATCGCATCGGAGGCGAACGAGGCTGGCCGCCCACGACCAAGGAAAGCTTCCTTGCCGAAGTGGCCCATGGCTCGCTTTACGCAGGTTCACCCGAGACGGTGGCGCGCAAGATTGCGAATACGGTGGATGCGCTGGGGCTGGCACGGTTCGACATGAAATACTCGAACGGTGCCCTGCCGCACGGGCAGATGATGGAAAGCATCCGCCTTTATGGCGAACAGGTCATGCCCCGTGTGCGCGAGCTTGTGGCGGCGAAAGCCGCCTGAGGATCATTCCAAAATCGGAATCGCCAGCGCAAAGGCCAGCATCAGCGCGACGATGATCTTCAACTTGTTGCTGCGCATGAGGTCTCCTCTATGTCCGCCTCCGATGTTGGTGTTGCAGATGGTCGCTTTGCGGCGGCCTTGCAAGTGGGGAAAGCCTGATGTGCCGGCAACGCGATGCGCCATGGACATAGGCTTTGATGGCCGAATTCGGATCAATAATTAGGCGGTTGTGTCGATACTGCCCTATTGTTGCGCAATCGGAAGCATCCGTCGGATGCCATTTTGTGATTTCCCCTTTCAACCGGCGTTCCGGTCGGATGCCTGCTGGATGCGAAATGGAAATAACGAACCAGACGCCATGAGCGCGCATCTGACCATCGTCGTCGTTGAGCGCGATCACGAGCGGGCGATGATGATCATGGATGCCCTGCGTGAGGCTGGTGAGGACAGGGTGCATGTGCTGGGCGATGAAACCGGTCTTGCCCGTCGTGTCGCAGAGCTTCAACCCGATCTTGTGCTGATCGACCTGGCCAGCCCGTCCCGCGACATCCTGGAGGAACTGGCACTCGCGACCGGGCCTACAGAACGCCCGGTCGCGATGTTCGTTGACCGGTCGGACAGTGGCCTGACCCGCGCCGCGATCGAGGCCGGCGTCAGCGCCTATGTCGTGGACGGGCTTAGGGCGGAACGCATCCGCCCGATCCTTGATGCGGCAATCGCCCGGTTTCATCTGTTCAGCCGCATGCGCAGCGAACTTGCAGCAACGCGGGCCGCGCTGGAGGAGCGCAAGGTCGTGGACCGGGCCAAAGGGTTTGTCATGCGCGCCAAGGGTCTGAACGAGGAACAGGCCTATGGCCTTTTGCGCAAAACCGCGATGGATCAGGGCAAGCGGCTGGCAGAGGTGGCGCAGGCAGTGGTCACGGCGGCGGAGATACTCAAATGATCATCCGCCTGCCGCTTGGCTACATTCCGCTGCTTGACGCCGCCCCGCTGATTGTCGCGCAGGAGCTTGGCTTTGCCGAAGAAGAAGGGCTGGAGCTGGAACTGGTGCCGGCGTCCGGCTGGTCGATGCTGCGCGACCTTCTGGATTTCGGACAGGTCGTCGCGGCGCAGATGCTGTCGGTGATGCCAGTTGCGCGGGCGCTGGGGCTGGGCGGCGGTGCAGAGCCGCTTGAGACCGCGCTCGTCCTGTCGCTGAATGGCCAGGTCTTCGGCGTTTCCTCGGCGCTGTCGCAGGTCTTCGTCGGGACAGGCTTTGGCGATGCGGCGGCTACGGCGGCCGCGCTGGCTGCGCTGGACGGTCCACTGCGGATCGGCGTGCCTTTCGCCTTTTCGATGCAGGCAGAGCTTCTGCACTACTGGCTGTCGCGCGCCGCGCCGGATGCGCGGATCGACATCCGCACCGTTCCCCCGCCGCGCATGTCGGCTGCCCTGCTCGCCGATGAAATCGACGGCTTCTGCGTGGGCGAACCCTGGGGCAGCCACGCAGTAGATGCAGCCTGCGCCCGGCTGGTCCTGCCTGGATCGGCGATCTGGAGCCAGGCGCCGGAGAAGGTGCTGGCGATGCGAAGCGGCTGGGCCGAGGCCGAACCAGAGCTTGCCGGGCGGCTTTTGCGCGCGATCTGGCGTGCCGGCCGCTGGACGGGCGATCCGGCCAATGGCGACACCCTGTCAGAGATCCTGGCGCTGCCCAGCTATCTGGATATGTCCTCCGATCTGATCGACCGCGCGCTGCATGGCCGTCTGCTGTTGTCGCGAACCGGGCCAGAGGTTCCTGTCGCGCAGTTCCAGACCTTCCATGCGGGCCTTGCGAACTTTCCGTGGCGCAGCCAGGCCGCCTGGATTGGCGCGCGGCTAGCCGAACGGTTCGACTTGCCGTCAGAGGTAGCGCAGGCGACGGCGAGCCGTGTATTCCGCAGCGATCTTTACCGCCGCCACCTTGGACCTGTCGGGGCGCCGCTGCCCCGCGCCTCGGGCAAGATCGAGGGCATGATCGATATGCGCGAATCTCTTCCCGCAGTTCATGGCACATTAATGCTGGAGCGGAACCGTTTTTTTGACGGGCAGATTTTCGACCCGGTGCTTCCCGCCTGACTAAAATTTGCGCAGATTGCGCTGCACCGCAGAAATTACCGCGCTTTCCGACGGTATCGGACCGCTATCCAGCTTGACCGGGCTGCGACCGGCCCGCAGCGTTGGGACAGAGCGAAGCAATGGCGTTTCGCTACTCCCCGAAAGTCCGGGAAGACAGGCAAGGCCGCCTGACCCGCCGCATCCGATGTGGCGCGCGTCGACGGCCTTTTTCGCATTTTCACCGACTGAACCAGGATGCCAACATGATCCGTACAGCCCTGCTCTTTTCCGTTGCAGCCATAGCCTTTCCCGCCTTTGCCGAAACGCCCGGCATCGAGAAAGAGGAGCTTACGCTCGGTTTCATCAAGCTCACCGACATGGCACCGCTTGCCGTGGCCAAGGAGAAGGGCTTTTTCGAGGATGAGGGCCTGTATGTCACCCTCGAAGCCCAGTCGAACTGGAAGGTCCTGCTGGACCGGGTGATCGCAGGCGAACTCGATGGCGCCCAAATGCTCGCGGGCCAGCCGATCGCGGCGACGATCGGCTATGGCACCAAAGGCCAGGTCGTGACGCCCTTCTCGATGGATCTGAACGGCAACGCGATCACCGTCTCTAACGAGGTTTGGGAGGCAATGAAGCCGGGCATCGCGCTTGGCGACGACGGCAAGCCCGTGCACCCGATCCCGGCCTCGGCGCTGAAGCCGGTGATCGAGGCCTGGAACGCCGACGGCCTGCCCTTCAATCTGGGTATGGTCTTTCCGGTGTCGACCCACAATTACGAGCTGCGCTACTGGCTGGCGGCCGGCGGGATCAATCCCGGCTTTTATGCCCCCGAGGATGTGTCCGGCCAGACGGGGGGCGATGTGTTGATCTCGGTCACGCCGCCGCCGCAGATGCCCGCCACGCTCGAAGCCGGAACGATCCTTGGCTACTCGGTGGGAGAGCCGTGGAATCAGGCAGCCGTTGCCAAGGGTATCGGCGTGCCGGTTATCACCGACAAGGATATCTGGAAGAACAACCCCGAGAAGGTCTTCGGTATCACTTCGGAATTTGCAAAGGCCAATCCCAACACCACGCTTGCGCTGACAAAGGCGCTGATCCGCGCCGCGATCTGGCTGGACGAGAACGACAATGCCAACCGCCCAGAGGCGGTCGAGATTCTGTCTCGCCCCGAGTATGTAGGTGCCGATGCAGGGATTATCGCCAACTCGATGACCGGCACCTTTGAATATGAAAAGGGTGATGTGCGCCCGGCGCCCGATTTCAACGTTTTCTTCCGCTACAACGCGACCTTTCCTTACTACTCGGATGCGGTCTGGTATCTGACCCAGATGCGTCGCTGGGGGCAGATCGCCGAGGCCAAGCCCGACAGCTGGTATGCTGAGATCGCAAAATCCGTCTATCGCCCCGACATCTACCGCGAGGCCGCCGAAGCGCTGATTGCCGAAGGAAAGGCGACAGTCGATCTGTTCGACTTCGATGCCGACGGCTACCGCGAACCGACCGCCGAATTCATTGATGGCATCTCCTATAACGGGACCAGGCCGAATGCCTATTTGGACAGCCTGAAGATCGGCCTCAAAGGCGACCAGACTGTCGCCGACCTTCAGATCAATTGAGGGGGACGGAATGACCCTGCTCGATCCCGAAGCACTGCCTGAAAAGCCTGCCCTTTACACAGTGGAACGCCTTGCGCGCCTGCACAGTCTGATCGGCAAGTGCGATCACTGGTTCCAGATTCTCGGTCTGGCCTGGATCACACCTGTCTGGCGGGCGCTGGCGGGCGACAATCCGCGCGGCCAACTCAAGGAGATCTGGCGACTCGCCCTGGTTCCGGCCTTGTCGATCGCCTGCTTCCTGCTGCTGTGGGCGGCTCTCGCGCCTCGTGTGCAGACCTCGCTCGGCACCATTCCGGGGCCGGTGCAGGTTTGGCAACAGGCGCTGGCGCTGAACGCGGAAGCGGGCGCCGAACGCCGGAAGGAAGCCGACTTCCATGCGCGTCAGGCCGAGAAAAACGCGGCCCTTGTGGCAGAGGGCAAGGCGGATCAGGTCAAGACGCGAGCCTATACCGGCAAGCCTACCTACTATCAGCAGATCTGGACCTCGATCCGCACGGTGTTCACAGGGTTCCTGTTCGCCACCATCGTCGCCGTGCCTCTGGGCATCATCGCCGGCCTGTCGCCTATGGTCAGCGCCGCCATCAATCCCCTGGTGCAGATATTCAAGCCGGTCTCGCCACTGGCCTGGCTTCCCATCGTGACGATGGTCGTCTCGGCGCTTTACTCCGGCGGGGACGGCGGCCTGCCGAAAAGCTTTCTGATCTCGGCGATCACGGTCACGCTCTGCTCACTATGGCCGACGCTGATAAACACATCGCTGGGCGTCGCCTCGATCGACAAGGATCTGGTCAGTGTCAGCCGCGTGCTGAAGCTGTCGCCCTGGAAAAAGGTCACGCGGCTGGTTCTGCCCTCGGCCATGCCGCTGATCTTCACCGGGCTGCGCCTGTCGCTGGGCGTGGGCTGGATGGTGCTGATCGCAGCCGAGATGCTGGCGCAGAATCCGGGGCTGGGCAAGTTCGTCTGGGACGAGTTCCAGAACGGATCGGAGCAATCGCTGGCCCGGATCATGGTCGCGGTGCTGACCATCGGGATCATCGGGTTCCTGCTGGACCGCGTGATGTTCGCGCTGCAATCCGCCTTCACCTTCACCAACAGCAGGTGATCGCCATGGCTATCCTCGAATTCACGAACGTTTGCAAACGCTTCGGGTCGAAGCCCGTCCTGCGGGACATCTCGCTTGCCCTGCGTAACGGCGAATTCCTGGCGATCCTTGGCTTTACCGGCTCGGGCAAGACCACGCTGATCAACCTGATGGCGGGTCTAGTCCTGCCGGATCGTGGCAACATCACTTTCAAGGGGGGGCAGATCACCGGCCCCGGCCCCGAACGGGGGCTGGTGTTCCAGTCATACGCGCTGATGCCCTGGCTGTCGGTCGCGGGCAATATTGCCCTGGCTGTGGACGCCGCAAACCCCCGCGCCAGCCGCGCGGAACGTCTGGCGCTTGTTGGACACTACATCGCGATGGTCGGCCTGTCGCACGCGGCTGACCGCCGTCCGGCGGAGCTGTCGGGTGGAATGCGCCAGCGCGTTGCCGTGGCACGCGCGCTGGCCCTGTCGCCCGAAGTGTTGCTTATGGACGAGCCGCTTTCGGCTCTGGACGCCCTGACGCGCGCCAATGTGGCCACCGAGATCGAGGCGATCTGGGCCGCCGACCGGCGCACGGCGGTTCTTGTCACCAATGACGTGGACGAGGCGCTGGTGCTGGCCGATCGCATCCTGTGCCTGAATCCCGACGGCACGATGGGGGCAGAGTTCGCGGTAAACCTGCCCAGGCCGCGCCACCGCGCCGAGCTGAATGACGAACAGGTCTTCAAGGCGCTACGGGCGGATGTAACCGCCTATCTGATGGATGTGGGCCGGGCCGCCAAGTCGGCCGAGACGCGGCGGCTACCCGCAGTCACGCCCCGTCATGCCCTGCCGGGCGCCTATGCCAGGGCGCAGAAATCGGCAACCGACGAGCGCTACCTGCAATTCTCGCAGCTTCACAAGGTCTACCCCACGCCCAAAGGTCCCCTGACCGTGGTCGAAGACGTGAACCTGTCATTGCGGAAGGGTGAGTTCATCAGCCTGATCGGCCATTCCGGCTGCGGCAAGTCGACGGTCCTGGCTATGGCGGCGGGCCTGACGCCGATCTCGAAAGGGGCGATCAAGCTTGATGGTCTGCACGTCGAGGGCGCGGACCCGGAACGCGCCGTGGTGTTCCAGTCGCCCAATCTGTTCCCCTGGCTGACGGCAAAGGAAAACGTCGCCATCGGCGTGGACAGGGTCTATCCGGTCGCCACCCGCGCAGAACGGCAGGAGGTGGTCGAATACTACCTGGAACGCGTCGGTCTGGCCGATGCGATGGACCGTCCCGCCGCCGAGATGTCGAACGGGATGCGCCAGCGTGTCGGCATCGCCCGCGCCTTTGCCCTGTCGCCCAAGCTTCTGCTGCTGGATGAGCCTTTTGGCATGCTGGACAGCCTGACGCGCTGGGAATTGCAGGATGTCCTTATGGAGGTCTGGAGCCGCACGAAGGTCACGGCGGTCTGTGTCACCCACGATGTCGACGAGGCCATCCTTCTGGCCGACCGCGTGGTGATGATGACCAACGGCCCGCGCGCAACCATAGGCCGGATCATGGGCGTGGACCTGCCGCGCCCGCGCACCCGCCGCGCGTTGATCGACCACCCCGACTATTACCGCTACCGTGCCGAGGTTCTGTCATTTCTTGAGGAATACGAACACGGTCGCAGCCAGAAGGAGGCCGCATGATGGCCGGGAAACTTGTCGTCATCGGTGCAGGCATGGCCTCGGGCCGGATGCTGGAACATCTGGTCGAAACCGCACCCGATGCCTTCGACATCACCCTGTTCAACGGCGAGCGGCGTGGAAACTACAACCGTATCATGCTGTCGCCGGTGCTGTCGGGCGAAAAGACCTATGAGGAAATCGTCACGCACGACGACACCTGGTATGCAGAAAGGCGCATCAAGACCCGCTTCGGCGAGCATGTGACAAGGATCGACCGGGGGCGGAAAGTCGTCGTCTCCGCGCGTGGAGAGACTGCCTACGACCGCTTGGTGATCGCAACAGGTTCGGCGCCGTTCATCATTCCGGTTCAGGGCAAGGATCTGCCGGGGGTAGTCACCTACCGCGACCTTGATGACACCAATGCCATGATCGCGGCGGCGAAACCCGGCGCGAAGGCGGTGGTGATCGGTGGCGGTCTGCTGGGACTGGAGGCGGCGGCCGGGTTGCAGTTGCGCGGCATGGAGGTGACGGTGATCCACCTCATCGGGCATCTGATGGAACGTCAGCTTGACCCGTCGGCAAGCTATCTTCTGCAGAAAGCCCTCGAATCGCGGGGAATCCGCGTGCATTGCAAGGGCGCGACCAAGGCCATTCTTGGCGGGGACCGGGTCGAGGCGGTGCTGCTTGAGGATGGCACCGTCCATGGCGCCGATCTGGTGGTGATGGCCGTGGGTATCAGGCCGGAGGTGCGCCTTGCCGTCGATGCGGGTCTGAACATCGGGCGCGGCATCACGGTCGACGACAGGCTGCAAACATCGGACCCGGCGATCTTTGCTGTCGGCGAATGCGTCGAGCATGACAAGATGCTCTTTGGTCTTGTAGCACCGCTTTACGATCAGGCGAAAGTTCTGGCCCGGACGCTCGCCGGTGAAGACGCTGCGTTTCGCCCCGTTCAGACGGCGACCAAGCTGAAGGTCACGGGTTGTGATCTGTTCAGCGCGGGCGACTTCGCCGATGCGCCGGGCCGAGAGGACATCGTATTCCGCGATCCCGGGCGCGGCCAGTACAAGAGGCTGGTGATCGAGGGCGACCGTTTGGTGGGTGCGGTGATGTATGGCGACACCGCGGACGGCAACTGGTTCTTCGGCCTGATCAAGGATGGCACCGACATCGGCTCGATGCGCGACACGCTGATCTTCGGGCCGGGCTTTGCCGGAGGGTCCAAGTCGGACCCTTTGGCAGCCGTTGCAGCCTTGCCGCCTGAGGCGGAAATCTGTGGCTGCAACGGCGTCTGCAAGGGCCGGATCGTCCAGGCGATCGAGGGCGGAGCCACCACGCTGGACGCGGTGCGCGCCAGCACGAAGGCCAGTTCATCCTGTGGAACCTGCACCGGTCTGGTGGAACAGGTTCTGGCCGAGACGCTGGGCGATGCCTTCGTCATGCCCGCGGCGCAACCGATGTGCAAATGCGCGGGCCATACCCATGACGACGTGCGCCGTCTCATCAAGTCGATGGGGCTGAAGTCGATTCCTGCCGTCATGCAGGAGCTGGGCTGGAAAACCACCGGAGGCTGCGCATCATGCCGGCCGGCGCTGAACTATTACCTGCTGGCCGACTGGCCGCTTGAATACAGAGATGACAGGCAGTCGCGCTTCGTCAACGAAAGGAACCATGCCAATATCCAGAAGGACGGCACCTATTCGGTCGTGCCCCGCATGTGGGGCGGTGTGACGACGCCCGCAGAATTGCGCGCCATCGCCGATGCGGCCGACAAGTATGCCGTGCCGATGATAAAGGTGACGGGCGGTCAGCGCATCGACCTTCTGGGCGTCAGGAAAGAGGATCTGCCCGCAATCTGGGCCGACCTGAACGATGCCGGAATGGTGTCGGGTCACGCCTATTCCAAGGGCTTGCGCACCGTAAAGACCTGCGTCGGCTCCGATTTCTGCCGGTTCGGCACGCAGGATTCCACGGGATTGGGAATCAAGCTGGAAAAGCTGCTGTGGGGGTCCTGGACGCCCGCCAAGGTTAAGCTTGGCGTATCGGGCTGTCCGCGCAACTGTGCCGAGGCGACCTGCAAGGATGTGGGCGTGGTCTGTGTCGAGAGCGGCTACGAGATCGGCGTGGCAGGAGCTGCGGGCATGGATGTGAAAGAGACTGAGCTGCTTTGCAAGGTCACGTCCGAGGAAGAGGCGATGGAGGTCATCGCTGCCTTCGTCCAGCTTTACCGCGAGAACAGCCGCTACCTGCACCGCATCTACAAATGGGTGGCCAAGGTCGGCCTGGACTGGTGCAAGGCGCAGGTGGTGGACGACCTTGAAAACCGTCGCGCGCTGTACGATCGCTTCATGCTCAGCCAGTCGGTCTATCAGACTGACCCTTGGGCCGAACACACCCGTCAGGCCGATCGCGCGCGTTGGGGCGCCATGGCCGATCTGTCATTGGAGGCTGCGGAATGACCCATGCCGCCGAATTCTGGATCGACATCGGCGCGCTTGACGATATTCCGCCGCAGGGTGCGCGCGTGGTCAAAACTTCACTCGGCTGCGCCGCGATATTCCGAACTGCGACTGACGAGGTTTTCGCCCTGGACGACCGCTGCCCACACAAGGGCGGGCCGCTTTCCGAAGGCATCGTGCATGGAGCGCAGGTGACATGTCCGCTGCACGCCTGGGTTTTCAGCCTGGAAACTGGCCATGCACAGGGCGCGGACGAAGGCAGCGTCGGCACGTATCCTGTCCGTGTCGAGGCGGGGCGCATACTGCTGGACACCCGCCGCCTTGCCCGTCGGGCCGCGGCATGAACGAAACCGTCCGCACCACCTGCCCCTATTGCGGCGTGGGCTGCGGGGTTCTGGTGGCACCCGATGGCAAGGGCGGGCTGTCGGTGAAGGGCGACCCGGATCATCCTGCAAACCGGGGGCGGCTTTGTTCCAAAGGCGGCGCATTGGGAGAAACGGTCGGGCTTGAGGGGCGGTTGCTTGCGCCCAGGGCCTTTGGCCAGACGGTGGAATGGGACGAAGCGCTGGACCTTGTCTCCCGCCGCTTCTCCCAGGTCATCGTCGATCATGGGCCCGATGCAGTCGCACTCTATGTCTCCGGACAGATGCTGACCGAAGATTACTACGTCGCGAACAAGCTGATGAAGGGGTTCATCGGCAGTGCCAACATCGACACGAATTCGCGGCTTTGCATGGCCTCTTCGGTGGCCGGCCACAGGCGGGCCTTCGGGACCGACACGGTGCCGGGCCTTTACGAGGATCTGGAACTGGCGGATGTGGTCGTGCTGACCGGGTCCAACCTGGCCTGGTGCCATCCCGTGCTGTATCAGCGCCTTGCCGCTGCCAAGGCAGCAAGACCTGGGATGCGGGTGATCGTGATCGATCCGCGCCGTACGGCCACCTGCGACATCGCGGACCTGCACCTGGCCATCGCGCCCGGAGGGGACGCCGCGCTGTTCAACCTGCTGCTTGCCGCGATCGAGGACCGTGGCGCGACCGACCGGGCCTTTGTCGCGGCCCATGTCATCGGCCACGCAAAGGCGCTGGCGGCGGCGCGCGCGACCGAGGCCGCGATGACGGGGCTTTCTGAGGATGAACTTCGTCGGTTCTGCGATCTGTGGATCGGCGCCGAGCGTGTCGTCACCGTCTATTCCCAGGGCATCAACCAGTCCGAAAGCGGCACCGACAAGGTCAACGCGATCCTGAATTGCCACCTTTCCACTGGCAGGATCGGCCGTCCCGGCATGGGGCCGTTCAGCGTGACGGGCCAGCCCAATGCCATGGGGGGGCGTGAGGTGGGCGGGATGGCCAATATGCTGGCCTGCCATCTTGAGCTTGAAGATCCCGCGCATCGGCAAGCGGTGCAAGGATTCTGGGACAGCCCGCGCATGGCCGACAAGCCAGGCCTGAAGGCGGTTGACATGTTCAGCGCCGTGGCCGACGGGCGGATCAAGGCGATCTGGATCATCCACACCAACCCGGCGGTCTCGATGCCCGATGCCGATGCCGTGGCGGTGGCGTTGAAGGACTGCCCCTTCGTCGTCGTATCGGACATCACCGCCGAGACGGATACGGCGCGGCTTGCCCATGTGCTTCTGCCCGCCACCGCCTGGGGTGAAAAGAATGGCACCGTCACCAATTCCGAACGCACGATCAGCCGTCAGCGCGCCGTTCTGCCCGCGCCCGGTCAGGCGCGGGACGACTGGCGCATCCTTGCCGAAGTCGGCACGCGCCTGGCGCCACGGGAAGCTTTCGCCTGGAACAGTGCGGCCGAGGTCTTTGCCGAATATGCGGCGCTTTCCGGCATCGCTGGCCAGCTGGGCAGCGATTTCGACATCTCGGACCATGCTGAGATCGACGTGGCGGCATATGATGCCCTTTCTCCCTTTACCTGGCCTGCGTCAGCTGGGCGGCGGGGTGGGCGTTTCTTTGGCGATGGACGGTTCCACACTGCAGACGGGCGGGGGCGGATGCTGGCCGTTACACCACGCACCCCCGTAGCGATCCTGACGCCCGACCTTCCGTTCCGCCTGAACACCGGCCGCGTTCGTGACCAGTGGCATACGATGACCCGCAGCGCGAAATCGCCGCGGCTCAGTCAGCATCTGGCGGAGCCCTTTCTGGAACTGCACCCCGCCGATGCGGCGCGCCTGGCCGTCGATCCCGCTGACCTGGTCGAGGTCGGCAACAGCCATGGGCGCACCATCCTGCGCGCATTGGTGACGGATCGCGTCAATCCGGGCCAGGTTTTCGCGCCCATGCACTGGACGGCGGAAACCGCCGCGCTTGCCCGCATCGACACATTGGTTCCGGGCGTGACCGATCCCTTATCGGGCCAGCCCGAAAGCAAGGCTGCCGCCGTCTCTGTCCGGCGCTTTCCCGCGAGCTGGTTCGGTTTTGCGATTTCGGCCGCGCCGATGTTTCCAAGGGCCGACTACTGGTCGCGGATGCGCAGCAACGGTGGCTGGCGCGCCGAACTGGCCGGGCGCGACCTGCCAGTGGACTGGGAAGCCTATGCGCGCCGCCTCTTCGACCTGCCTGAAATGCCTGCGGTGACGCTGTTCGCCGCGCGCCGCGGCCTTGCGCGCATCGCTTTCCACGATGGTGACCGTTTGCTGGCGGCATTCTTTGCCGGGCCGGAACCGCTGGCGTTGGCGCGCGACCATCTTGCCGCGCAGATGGTGGAACTCACCGGACCGGCTTTGGCCGGCCGGCCGCGCGCCGACAGGCCCGATCCCGGCCCGACGATCTGCGCCTGTCTGAATGTCGGCCTCAACACCATCCGCAGCGCCATCGAGGCCGGTCGCGCCGCAAGTGTCGAGGCGATTGGCGAAACGTTGGGAGCGGGCACATCCTGCGGTTCCTGCCGACCCGAACTTGCCCAGATCCTTGCGCGCAGCCGCTACAAGGAGGCCGCCGAATGAGTATCCTGCCAGATCCGGGCCGGATCACCCCGGCACCGGCATCGCCGGACATGGGCCGGATCAGTCTTGTGGGCGCAGGTCCGGGCGCGCGCGATCTTTTGACGCTGCGCGCGATCGACCGGCTGCGCGAGGCAGACATCGTCTTTCACGACCGGCTGGTCGACGGCGAGGTTCTTGCGCTGATTCCCCACGGAACGCGTGTGGTCAACGTTGGCAAGGAGGTAGGTCGCAACGCCTGGCCGCAAGAGGTTATCTGCGCGCTTGTCGTGGCCGAGGCATTGGCGGGCGCAAGGGTCGTGCGGCTGAAATCGGGCGATCCGTCAATCTTTGGCCGTGCACGCGAGGAAATCGAGGCCGCGCGCGCGGCGGGGATTGCCGTCGAAATCGTACCCGGAATAACGGCCGCAAGCGCGGCCTCGGCCGTGCTGTGCGAACCGCTGACCGAACGCGGACGGTTCAACCGCTTGCTGGTCATCACGGGAACTGACCTGCACGGTCGGCCGGTCTCGGATCTTGCCGCCTGCGCGGTTCCCGGCACGCGCATAGCGCTTTACATGGCGGTGCAGCATCTTCGCGAGATCAGCCGGATACTGCTGGCAGCCAGCGTATCGCCGGAAAGCGACGTTCAGATCGTCTCGCATGTGGCCACGGCAAGGGAGCGCGTGTCGAGAACCACTCTTGCCGACCTGGCAGACGCGGCGGGCAGTATCGAGAACCCATCCGTCGTGCTGATCGGCATAGCGGTGCAGCGAGAGGCCAGTGACGAGGACGCTCTGTCCGTTACGGGCGTTTCGGGCTGAACGGCAACGCGGGTTACCCCGCCGGTCCCCCCGGCCAGTCCGCCGCCTGCATCTCGCGCAGACGGCTTGCCGTGCGCTCGAATTCAAAGGCTCCGGTCCCTTCGATATACAACCGTTCGGGCACTTCGGCGGCAGAGCAGATAAGGCGAACACGCGCCTCGTACAGCGTGTCGATCAGCGTGACGAACCGCTTCGCCTCGTTATAGTTCGACGATGAAAGCTGCGGCACGTCCTCCAGTATCAGCACCCGCACCGCACTGGCGATGGCCAGGAAATCGGCGGCGCTGAGCGGTCGCGCGCACAGATCCCAGAAACTGGCCCGACCGATGCCATTGACGAAGGCCGGCACTTCAACGGTGCGCCCGTTGACCGGCAGGCGCAGCGGCGCGGCCGGCATTCCCCCGGTCAGGTCGGCCCAGATCGCCCCGATCGCGGCCTTGGCCGCGTGGCCGGCCGGGGTGAAATAGACCTGCGCCCCTTCCAGCCGGTGCTGGCGATAATCCGTGGGGCTATGTAGCTCCACCACTTCCAGACTCGCCCGCAGCAAGGCAATGAAGGGCAGGAACGAAGCCCGGTTCAGGCCGTCCTTGTACAAATCCTCGGGCGGGCGGTTCGAGGTGGTGACGATCACCACGCCATCGGCCATCAACAGTTCGAACAACCGTCCCACGATCATCGCATCGGTGATGTCGGTGATCTGCATCTCGTCAAAGCACAGCAGCCGGACCTCTGCCGCGACTGTTTCGGCTACGGGTGCCAGCGCGTCGTCAACTCCGCGCTGGCGGGCCGTGTGCATGCCATGATGGATTTCCTGCATGAAGGCGTGGAAATGCACCCGGCGCTTGGCGGAAATGGCGACCGAGGCAAAGAACAGGTCCATGACCATGGACTTTCCACGTCCGACACCACCCCAGATGTACAGACCCCTGGGCGGGGTCGCAGGTTTGTGGAACAGGCCCAGCAGCCCGCCGCGCGGGCGGTCGGGATGCGTCTCCAGCCAGGTTCGGATCGCCTCCATATCCGGCAGAAGCCCGCGCTGCGCGGGGTCTGCACGCAGCCTGCCGTCGGCCACGAGTGCATCGTATTGCTCGGTCAGGGTCTGGCGGGCCGTGGTGTCGGTCAAGCGTTATCCGTCATGTGCATAGGCGTCGATAAGCTGCTGGCGAAACGGCCCCATCGCCCGGTCGCTCCAGATCAGCGCACGCCCCTTGCGGTCGGTTATCATGGCTCCTTCGGGAAGGGAAAGCAGTTCGTGAGCTTTCACTTCCGGCCCGCTGAGAGTGACCGCAGCCAGCCCGGCCCTGCGACGCCGCACCCAGGGCAATCGGGTGCGCAGCGCGATCAGCCAGCTGAACGGGAGCATGAACTCGGCCGACAGCTTGGCCGCAAAACTGCGCGGCAGCGCGATCATGCGGTCCTGTGCAACCCAGCTGATGAAACGCTCATCAGCAATCGTCGGGCGGAACGACATGTCGGGATGTGCCGCCCAGACCTCATGAAATCGCTGCGCGATGAAGCCGCATTCGGCTGGGTGGAACACCACGACCGAAGAATTTCCGCGGGCATAGCGATGCCCGCCTGTGAGCCTGTGGACCAGGCGCCCAGGCCAGCCAAAGGGCAGGACCACACTTTGCAGCATCAGGATCGACCGGCGATCGCGCATCAGCGCGATGCCGCGCATCAGATCGCCGGTTACGAGCGTGTCCAGATCGACATAGACGGCAGGCAGATCGTCGGGGACGACCCCCTGCTCGAACATCGCAAGCTTGGCCTGGCAGCCTGAGGCAGTGAAGGGATGTTGCAGGAAGTAGTCGGGAAAGAAGCGTTGCTCCACTCCCGCAGCCAGTCCGGGCCGGTCGCGGTCGGTGATGAGCACAAATCGCGGCTGATGCCTGGCGCCTGCGCGGATCTGGGCGACGATCCGGTTCACGTCCGACACGGGATAGCGCGACCCCCATAGCACAAGCACACATTGCCAGTGAGGTTGTTCTTGCTGCTGCACGTCTATTCTGCCCGTGGCCATTTGGCGGCAAGATGCACGGCAATTATGAAGGATTTTGATGGGGTTCATTACAAAAATGACAGATTGACGCTGTTCCGGGATCGCCGCATTTTCACCTGCCGAAGGTGGAGCACCCGATGACAAAAACCCCGATCGTGACGCCGGTTCTTATAGGCGGCTGCATCATCCTGATGCTGTCCTTTGCGATCCGGGCGAGTTTCGGCGTATTCCAGATTCCGGTCGCCGCCGAGTTCGGCTGGCCGCGCGCCGATTTCTCGATGGCGATTGCGATCCAGAATCTGGCCTGGGGCATCGGTCAGCCGATTTTCGGGGCGATCGCGGAAAAGTTCGGCGATCGCAAGGCAATCATAGGCGGGGCCATCCTTTATGCGGCAGGGCTGGTGTTGTCTGCTTTTGCCGTCACACCGGGCCAGCACCAGTTTCTGGAAATTCTGGTGGGCTTTGGCATCGCCGGAACGGGTTTCGGCGTGATCCTGGCAGTTGTCGGACGCGCCAGCTCGCCCGAAAATCGCTCGCTGACGCTGGGCATCGCCACGGCGGCGGGATCGGCCGGGCAGGTATTTGGCGCGCCGACCGCGGAAATCTTGCTGGGCTTATACAGCTGGCAGACTGTCTTTATCATCTTTGCCGCCGTGATCCTTGCCTCGCTTGCCGCGCTGCCCCTGATGCGCGCTCCGGTCGTGGCGACGCGGCAGGAGATTTCCGAGTCGTTCAGCGAAGTTGTATCCAAAGCGGTGCGCGACCCATCCTTCACTTTGATCTTCGTGGGCTTTTTCTCTTGCGGTTATCAGTTGGGCTTCATTACAGCCCATTTCCCTGCCTTCGTGGCCGAGGTGTGTGGCGCGATCAGCCCGACCGGGCCGCTGGCCGCGCTTGGCATCACCACCACATCTGCGCTTGGCGCGATTGCCATTTCGATCATCGGGTTGGCCAATATCGTGGGCTCGATAACGGCGGGCTGGCTGGGAAAAGTCTATCGGAAGAAATACCTGCTGGCCGCGATCTATACGGGCCGCACCATCGCCGCAGCATTGTTCATCATGCTGCCTATGACGCCCACCACCGTAATCCTGTTCTCTGTGGTCATGGGGGCCCTTTGGCTGGCCACCGTGCCGCTGACCTCGGGGCTGGTCGCCTATATCTACGGCATCCGTTACATGGGCACGCTGTACGGGCTGGTGTTCCTGAGCCATCAGATCGGCGCGTTTCTGGGCGTCTGGCTGGGCGGGCGCATGTATGACGCGACGGGCAGCTATACTGCGGTCTGGTGGGTTGGCGTTGGCGTCGGAGCATTCTCGGCCATCGTTCATCTGCCGATCCGCGAACGGCCCATGTCGATGGCGCGGCCCGCATGAAGGTGCAGCTGCCGGGTCTGACGAACTGACATGCGGGCGGGTCTTGTCTGCCTTGTCCTCGGCTATGTGCTGAGCCAGTTCTACCGGGCCTTTCTGGCCGTGCTGACCCCGTCGCTGGTAGCCGATCTGCATGTCACGACCGAGCAGCTCGCCTCGGCGTCCAACTTCTGGTTCCTGGGCTTTGCGTTGATGCAGATTCCGGTGGGCGAGGCGCTGGACCGTGTCGGGCCGCGCTGGACAGCCTCCGTTCTGTTCTTCGTGGCGGCAGTGGGGGCGGTGATCTTTGCCTCTGCCACCGGCCCCACTGCCATCGTGATCGGAATGGGATTGATCGGCATCGGCTGTGCCCCTGCCCTGATGACCACCTATTTCATCTATGCCCGCAGCTTTCCCGCCGCAGCTTTCGGCACTTTTGCCGGGGCTGTCGCGGGGCTGGGCTCGCTTGGCAACGTTGCCTCGGCCCTGCCCTTTGCCTGGGCCGTAGATGCGTTCGGCTGGCGGGTAAGCGTCTGGGCCCTGGCCGCCATCAGCCTTGCCATTGCGATCCTCAGCGCGGCCTTGATCCGGGATCCGCCCCGGGTCGAGGGAGGGAAGGGCGGCTCGATCCTTGACCTGCTTCGCGACCGCAGACTGTGGCCGATCTTCGCGATGATGGCGGTGTGTTATTTCCCCGCCGCCGGTCTGCGCGATCTGTGGGTCGGACCCTATGCGCGCGACATTTTCGGATATGGCGAGAACCGGATCGGCGAGTTGACGCTGGTCATGGGCCTGGCGATGGGCCTGGGGAATTTCGTCTATGGCCTGTTCGACAGGTTCAAGCCGCAGCGCAAGACGATTATCCTGACCGGCAACATGGTTTGCGCCGCCGGCATTCTGGGATTGTGGCTTTGGCCCGACCGGGGCGCTGCTATGGCCTTTGCCCTGTTCGCGCTGGTGGGCCTGTTTGGCACGTCCTTCCCGCTGATGATGTCCTACGGCAAAGGCTTTCTGCCGAAGGCGATGCTGGGGCGGGGCGTGACGCTTTTGAACTTCTTCAGCATTGGCACGACCGGTCTTGTTCAGGTTGCGACGGGGTATCTTTTTGCCTCCGGCGAGGGCGAACCCTCGCCCGACCGTTTTGGCGGGGTGTTCCTGTTCTTTGCGCTTGCGCTGCTTGCCGGGCTTGCCGTATTCGCGTTTGGCCGCAGCCCGACCCGCTGAAATCGCCCTTTTACCTCTGGGGCTTTTGCCGTAAGCCAGCGGCGTTTGACGTAGAGGGAGACCCGGAATGGGCTACAAGGTCGTCGTCGCGGGCGCCACGGGCAATGTGGGCCGCGAAATGCTGAACATCCTCGCCGAGCGCGAGTTTCCGGTGGATGAGATCGTGGCGCTGGCGTCGCGCAAGTCCATGGGCACTGAAATCAGCTTTGGCGACACTACGCTCAAGACCAAGGATCTGGACACTTTCGACTTCACCGGATGGGACATCGCGCTTTTCGCCGTCGGGTCCGAGGCCACGAAGATCTATGCGCCCAAGGCTGCCGCCGCAGGCTGCATCGTCATCGATAACTCCTCGCTCTACCGCTACGACCCGGCGGTGCCGCTGATCGTGCCCGAGGTGAATGCCGACGCGATCATGGGCTACAAGAACAAGAACATCATTGCGAACCCCAACTGCTCGACCGCGCAGATGGTTGTCGCGCTGAAGCCACTGCATGACCGCGCGAAGATCAAGCGAGTGGTCGTCTCGACCTATCAGTCGGTTTCCGGCGCGGGCAAGGAAGGCATCGACGAGCTGTGGGACCAGACCAAGGGTTTGTATGTGCCGGGGCAGGAAGTTGCACCGAAGAAGTTCAGCAAGCAGATCGCCTTCAACGTGATCCCGCATATCGACGTTTTCCTGGACGATGGTTCGACCAAGGAAGAATGGAAGATGGTGGCCGAGACCAAGAAAATCCTCGACAAGAACATCAAGGTCGTCGCCACCTGCGTGCGCGTGCCGGTGTTCGTCGGCCATTCCGAGGCGATCAACATCGAGTTCGAGGATTTTCTGGACGAGGACGAAGCCCGCGACATCCTGCGCGAGGCGCCGGGTATCCTGGTGGTCGATAAGCGCGAACCGGGCGGCTACATCACTCCCATCGAGTGTGTGGGCGAATACGCCACCTACATCAGCCGCATCCGCCAGGATTCGACCGTAGAAAATGGGCTTTCCCTGTGGTGCGTTTCGGATAACCTGCGTAAGGGCGCTGCGCTTAACGCGGTTCAGATTGCGGAAGTTCTTGGCAGCCGGGTGCTGAAAAAGGGCTAGAGTTTTGCATCATAAGAGATTGCCAGCGGGCATAATTTCAACTGCCTGTCTGGCAATCTCCTGCGCTTTTGGCCAACCCGCGCTCGCCGAAGGGCGCTCCTACAGTATCTTCGCCGGACAGATGACCAACAACGGGTGGCAAGAGGTAGCCTTCCAGCCCCAGGACGTCGAGTTGATGAATTCCTGGATCATCGGCGCGGGTGTAAACATACCCTTGGGAGATACAATTCCCTTTGCCTACGGATCGCTGACCTTCCTGTTCGAGCCGGAATTGACCGGTCATTGGGGATCGCAGGATCTTTTTGAACTCGATTTGCCGGTAACCGCGCGATATCAGTTTCCCAAACGTATTCTTGGCCTCAACACCTTCGCCTTTGGCATCGGCCCTTCCTATGCGACCGAACCGCCGCCCGTCGAGCAGCAGCGCGGCAAGGGCGGGTCTGAGAACACTCTGATCTACTGGAAAATCGAGATTGGGCACGACCTGACCACGCTTCCGGGGGCCAGTGTTTTCGCGCGTCTGCATCACCGCTCCAGCGGCTTTGGCCTGATGGGAGAGTCAGGGTCGATGAACGCAGTTGTGGTCGGTTTCCGCCAGGCTTTTTAGGCGCGATCTCAGATCGCCACGAAACCGCCAACCAACGGATCGTATTGTTCCAGCCCGCCTTCGCCCGTATCGGCCCACAGGCCATGCAGGGTAAGCCGCTCATCCCTGACCGCGTCTTGCACGAATGGAAAGGACATGAGGTTTTCAAGACTGATAACGACCGCTTCCTTCTCAAGAGCCGTTATCCGCAGCGGAACTGGCTGAATGCCCGCCGTGCGCTCATAGCCGGGGCGCAGGATATCCATCCAGCGGCCGACGAAGCTGGATTTCTCTTCCAGCTCGGGTGCAAGGCCAGCGCACATGTCGTGGCATCCCTTGACGCCGCCGCAGTTCGAATGGCCCATGACCACCAGATGCGCCACTTTCAGCGCCGTCACAGCATATTCGACCGTCGCTGAGGTGCCGTGGTTCTTGCCGTCCGGGTTGAAGGGCGGGACCAGCGCCGCGATGTTGCGGTGAATGAAGAACTCGCCCACATCTTCGCCAAAGATCGAGGTCACGTGCACCCGGCTGTCGCAGCAGGAAATGATCATGGCGCGCGGCATCTGCCCCGCTTCGGCCAGACGGCGATACCAGGCCTTGTTGTCCTGATAGGTCGTCGCGCGCCAGCCATGAAAGCGCTGGACCAGATAGGAGGGAAGTGGTCTGGCCTGATCCATGTCGGTATCCTTCGGCTTGTCCATCGGATGTCCTATGCTGCGTTTGCAGAAAATTCGAGCGGTTTCTGCGTCGCCGCGCAACCTTTTCTTCAGAACGTGCATCCACGATGAAACAGGGTGCGATGAAAGGTGACGGGTAAGATGTCTGGCAATGTGACGGCCCTTCGGCCGAAGGAAAGGGTGCGTCTGGATGCAGACCCGATCGCATCCATCTACCGTGATCTGGGCACAAGCGCCGCCGAACAGGTGGTGACGCGCGCGCTTGGCGAGCTTGCGCTGACGATGGCAGGCCTCGCGGAGCAGATGCGGATGCGGGATTTCAACGATCTGCACCGCCAGCTTCGCAGGTTGCAGCGAATGGCGGAACATCTGGGCATGGTGAGCCTTGGCGTTATCGCCGCCGAGATGCGGTTGTGCGCCGACCGGAACGACCCCACGGCCTTTTCCGCCGTCTGGGCGCGGCTGATGCGGATTGCCGAGCGTTCGCTTGCGACGGACAAGGACTTGCTTGATCGTAGCCTGTAGGGGCGGGGGTTGCGGGCGGCTGGAGAAAGTCTAGGCTCCGGCGCTGACGCCAGCCATATCGGACCACCCATGCCCCCCCGCTTTGCCCCGCCGGACAGCCCTTCGCGCCCGCTTTACGTCGTAGCGAAAGATGCGCTGCCGGACTGGCTTTCGATGCAACCCGAGGCGGTTCGGGCCTGGATTTCCGCCACCGGCTTTGCGGCCGGGCTGGGTGAGACGGTGCTGATTCCGGGTGGCGCTGGTGTCATGGGCGCCGTGACGGGCTATGGCACCGAGCAGACCCGTGCGCGGGGTCGTTTCCACCTTGCGCGCGCTGCTGCCGCGCTGCCGGGCGGCGACTGGCACCTTGAGGCAGAGCTTGAGCCTGCGGAACGGAACGAAGCCGCGCTCGGCTGGCTTTTGGGTCAGTACCGGTTCGACCGTTACCATGAGGGCAAGGCGCCTGCGGCGCGACTAAAGGCACCTGAGGGGTGCGATTCAGCACGGCTGGAGGTTATTGCAGCCGGTGAATGCCTGACGCGCGACCTGATCAATACGCCCGCGTCCGATCTTGGCCCGCAAGAGTTGGAAGAAGCGTTTCTGGCGCTTGCCCGCCACCACGGCGCGGCGACGATGGTGGTCCGGGGTGACGACCTGCTCACTCAGAACTTCCCGATGATCCACGCGGTCGGTCGTGCCTCGGCCCGTGCGCCGCGGCTTCTCGACATGCGATGGGGTGGTCGCGGGCCGACACTGACACTGGTCGGCAAGGGCGTGTGCTTTGACACCGGGGGGCTGGACCTCAAACCCTCTGCCGGTATGCATCTGATGAAAAAGGACATGGGCGGCGCCGCGACCACGATGGGTCTGGCGCAGATGATCATGTCGCTGAACATCCCGGTTCGCCTGCGGCTTCTGGTCCCGGCGGTCGAGAATGCTGTTTCCGGTAATGCGATGCGGCCCCGCGATATCCTGAAATCGCGCAGCGGCATGACGGTCGAGGTAAATGACACCGATGCCGAGGGGCGGCTGATCCTGGGCGACACGCTGACCTTCGCGCAGGAAGAGGCACCGGATCTGCTGATCTCGATGGCCACGCTAACCGGATCGGCGCGCGTCGCGGTGGGGCCGGACCTGGCCCCCTACTACACCGACGATGCCGCCATCGCATCGGCGTTGGAGCAAGGCGCGGCCGAGGTGCGCGACCCCGTCTGGCGGCTGCCATTCTGGACGCCGTATGAGCCGATGATCGAACCGGGCATCGCCGATCTGGACAACTCTCCCATGGGACCGATGGCGGGGTCGATCACCGCCGCGCTGTTCCTGCGCCGCTTTGCGGGTGCAGGACGCTATCTGCATTTCGACATCTACGGCCACCAGCCTGCGGACGCCCCGGCGCGGCCCAAGGGCGGCGTGGGGCAGGGGGCGCGGGCGGTGCTTCAGGCGCTGCCGGAAATGCTGGGGGTATGATGGACCGTCGGACCACTCCATCGAATGGACGTGTCGCGCTGGAAAGCCTGCGCGGGAAAGTGACTGCGGATCGCTTTGTCGCAGGCGAACCCGCGCGCGTTGTCCTGCCGCTGATCGACCTTTGCACCAGCCCGGGCGGCGATCGCGACCGGCAATTGGTGTTTGGCGATAGCGTCACCGTCATCGACAGGCAGGACGGCTGGGCTTTCCTGCAATCTTCCAAGGACGGCTATTGTGGCTATACGCCAGAGCTTGCTTTGGCCGATGCGCAAGAGGCAACGCATTGGCTGTCGGCTCCATCGTCGCACCTCTATCCCGAACCGCGCGTGCAGGCGCATGAACTGACCGTCCTCACCCTTGGTTCGCAGTTGCGGGTGCTGGCTCTGGGCGAGAGGTTTGCCGAGACGACGGATGGGTTCGTGCCCGTTGGCCATCTGAGATCACTGGATGACCGGATGGACGATCCCGTCGCCGCGGCCGAGCTTTTCCTTGGCGCGCCCTATCTTTGGGGGGGCAACAGCAGGGTTGGGATCGACTGTTCCGGTCTGGTGCAGGCGGCACTTCTGGCCTGCGGTATCGCCTGTCCGGGCGACAGCGACCTTCAGGCAAAATCGGTGGGGTCCGAGTTGCCGCCGGATGCCGAACTGCGGCGCGGCGACCTTCTGTTCTGGAAGGGACACGTCGCCATGGTCGCGGATGAGAAGCGCATCATTCATGCGACCGGGCATGTGATGGCTGTGGCGTATGAGCCGATCGACGCTGCGATCAACCGAATTGCCGCCACAAGCCAGCCTGTCCTGACGCGCCGCCGACCCTGAGACCTTCGTGACGCCGCGTTGGGCGTGACTTGGGCTGCGTGCCCCGCCATGCTTTCCCGCAATCGGCAGGGAAGCTTTGATGACACTATATCCCCACCTACTCGCACCTCTGGACCTTGGGTTTGTGACGTTGCCCAACCGCGTCCTGATGGGGTCTATGCATACGGGGCTGGAGGAAACCGGCGACTGGAACCGTGTCGCCGAGTTCTACGCGGCCCGTGCCCGGGGCGGCGTTGCGTTGATGGTGACGGGGGGCATGGCGCCGAACGCCGAGGGCGGTGTTTTTCCCGGTGCGGCGGGGCTTTATACTGCGGCAGATATAGCGAACCACCGCCGCGTCACATCCCGTGTTCACGCCGAGGGCGGGCGGATCGCGATGCAGATCCTGCACGCGGGCCGTTATGCCTATGGGCCGGATTGCGTTTCGGCCAGCGCGGTGAAATCCCCCATCTCTCCCTTCCCTCCGCGTGAGCTGGATGAGGAGGGGATCGAAAAGCAGATCGCCGATATCGTCACTGCCGCCTTGCGTGCCCAGGAAGCGGGCTATGACGGGGTCGAGGTCATGGGGTCTGAGGGTTATTTCCTTAACCAGTTTCTCGTGACGCATGTGAATCAGCGGACCGACCGCTGGGGCGGTTCTTACGAAAACCGCATGCGCCTGCCGGTCGAAGTCGTACGCCGTGTGCGGGCTGCGGTCGGGCCGGAGTTCATCCTGATCTACCGCATCAGCCTGATCGACCTTGTCCCCGATGGCTCGACCTGGGACGAGGTGGTGACGCTGGCAAAGGCAATAGAAGCGGCAGGGGCGACCTTGCTGAACACCGGCATCGGCTGGCACGAGGCGCGGGTGCCGACCATCGCGACCAGCGTGCCGCGCGCGGCTTTCGCCTGGCTGACAGGGCGGCTGCGGCCCGAGGTTGGCATCCCCGTCATCACATCGAACCGCATCAATACGCCCGACGTCGCCGAAGGGCTGCTGGCCGCGGGCATGGCCGACATGGTTTCCATGGCGCGGCCCTTTCTTGCGGATGCGGATTTCGTGGCAAAGGCAGCCTCGGGCCGCGCAGCGGAAATCGCCCCCTGCATCGCCTGCAATCAGGCCTGTCTGGATCACACCTTTTCCGGTCGTCTGACCTCTTGCCTCGTTAACCCGCGCGCATGCCATGAGACGGAACTGGTCTACGCGCCCGCAACCGGCACGAGAACCGTCGCCGTCGTCGGCGCTGGTCCCGCCGGCCTGATGTGTGCACTCGTTGCCGCCGAGCGCGGCCACAGCGTTACGCTGTTCGACGCGGCGGATCGCATCGGCGGTCAGTTGAACCTCGCCAGTCAGGTGCCGGGGAAGGAAGAGTTCCACGGGCTGGTCCGCTGGTTTGAAACCATGGTGGCAAAACGGAAAATCGACCTGCGGCTTGGAGTCGAAGTCGGGGTGGACGATCTGCGCGACTTTGATGAGGTGGTCGTCGCGACAGGCGTGTTGCCGCGCGACCCGAACATCCCGGGGCAGGACGGTGCGAATGTGCTTGGCTATATCGACGTGCTGAATGGCGCGCCTGCCGGTCGTCGCGTCGTGGTTGTGGGCGCGGGTGGCATCGGCTTTGATGTGGCCGAATATCTTGTCCATCACGGCGACAGCCCGACGACGCACCCAGGGCTTTGGCGGCGCGAATGGGGTGTGGGCGATCCGCTGGCGACACCGGGTGGTCTGGCTCCGGACGGTCCCCAGCCGGAACCCCCGGCGCGTGAGGTCACGCTGTTGCAACGCAAGCCGGAAAAGCCGGGGCGCAAGCTGGGCAAGACAACGGGCTGGATTCACCGCGCCAGCCTTGCGGCAAAGGGCGTTCGCATGCTGGGCGGCGCGACCTATCGGCGGATCACCCCGGAAGGTCTGGAAATTGCGCTGGGGGCGGACGGCGCGCCGCAACTGATCGAGACCGACACCATCGTGCTGTGCGCGGGGCAAGAGCCTCGTCGCGGGCTGGCAGATGCGCTCACGGCGGCGGGCGTTTCGCACCATGTCATCGGGGGGGCTGACGTGGCGGCGGAACTCGACGCAAAGCGCGCAATTGATCAGGGTGCAAGGCTGGCTGCACAACTTTAAGGCAAGCCCCTGTGCATTGCCTTGATCGGTCCCCTACAATACCCAGAACCTGACCGGGCAGCACCGCAATATTGCCCGAATTCGAAACCAATACGGTCGTTGAAACACCCACAGTCTGCATGGGGACGACAATGGACCGATTGACCGAGATGGAAGCCTTCGCCACGGTGGTAGACCAGGGCGGCTTCACGGACGCGGCCAAGAAGATGGGAATATCTAAATCCGCCGTCTCCAAACATGTCTCGGCACTGGAGGCGCGTCTGGGGGCGCGTCTGCTGAATCGCACGACACGGCGCGTTAGTCCCACCGAGATTGGCCTTGCCTATTACGACCGCGCACGTCGCGTTCTGAACGATGCCGGCGAAGCGGATGCGCTTGTGACTTCGATGCAGTCGGCGCCCTCGGGCCTGCTTCGCATTTCGGTTGCGACCGACTTTGGTGTGAATCTGCTGTCGCCGATTCTGGGCGATTTCCTGCTGGAATACCCCGACATCACCGTGAACATGGTGCTGAACAACCGCTACGTCGAACTGATCTCCGAAGGGTTCGACATGGCGATCCGCGTGGGCGAGCTGGAAGACTCCAGCCTTCGTGCCCGCAAGCTGACCGAGACGACCAAGCGGATGATCGGCGCGCCGTCCTATTTCCAGAAATTCGGTCGCCCGCAGAAGATCGACGATCTGAACGACCACAAGCTGCTGCACTATTCCAACCAGGCCAATGGCAACGTCTGGAAGGTGATCGCGCCCTCGGGTGAGAAGCGCCAGGTGCGCACCGCCGGCTGGCTGACGGTCAACGATGGCCAGTCGCTGCTGAACGCTGCGATCTCCGGGCTTGGCATCGCCTATCTGCCCAGCTTCCTGTTCGCAGAGGCAAAACGACAGGGTCAGGTGGAAGAGGCCATTCCCGGTCTTCCGGTCGAGGTTCAGGGCATCTACGCCGTCTACCCGCCGGGCCGCTTCACGCAGCCCAAGGTGCGGGCCTTCATCGACTTTCTGGCACGCCGCTACATGGACAAAGGCCCGGACAACTGGTGATCCGGGGCCGGACGAACGGCCGCGTTTGAGCTTTCTCGGGCGCGTCCTCTACTGGGTCGAGGTCACGATGACCTCGACCCTTCTGTTTCTGGCGCGGCCTTCCTCGGTCTGGTTGCTGGCGCGCGGGGCGAGATAGCCAACACCCTCTGCCGACACTCGCTCGGCCGCCACGCCAAGGCGGATCAGCCGGTCACGCACCGAAGCCGCCCGCGCCTTGGATATGTTGGTGTTGACCGCCAGGCTACCCGAGGCATCGGTATGCCCTACCAGCGCAATCGTCATGGCCGGGTTGGTCCTGAGAAAATCCGCCAGGTCCACCAGCGACGGAAAATCGCCATGCCCCAGATTGGCAGAGCCCGTGTCAAAGGTCAGATCGTCCAGCGCGACATGGCCTTGCGATACTAGTTCTTCGGCGAGGTTGGTGGTCAGGGCCGCCTCGGACTCCGGGTCAGGTTCGATCTCTGGGGCGGTTGGCGCAACCGGTGTCGCGGGCACGGCTGCATCTCCGCCGACGGCGATCAACTGGACGAAACCGTTCTCGCTGGACCTGCTGACGAGAAGGCCTAGCGCCTCCGGGCCATCCGGTCCGGTCTTTTCGGCGGCGAGAAAGCGGAAATCGCCAAGATCCACATGCATGTCGGGTTCGGGCAGAACTTCGGTCGCGAAGCGGAAGTCGAAACCGCCGCAGGCATCCGTCTGGCACTCCCAAAGGATGTTGTAGCCCTGCGCCGTCAACTGCTCGCGCAGCGGCGCCAGGATTTGCAGCGTAGTGACGCGCGGGGCGGCGATGCGCCAGGCGGAACGGCTCAGCGGTCCCTCGACCTCTCGCACCGGCAGCGCGCCGTTCGCCCAGGGGCCGGTCGGCAGGGCATAGCTCGACAGCGGCTCGCTGCGGTAAAAGGTTTGGGTGGCTGGAGCCTGAAACTCCAGCGTTACAGCTAAGGCATCCATCGGCAAAAACGGCACCAGTCCGGTCAGCGCCACAGCGCAAAGTCTGAAAGGGGTCATGCCCTGCACTGGTTCGGCCTCATTTGACGCGGTAATGATACTTTTCCACGGCGACCATGCCGTGGGAATCATAAAGCGCGCGGGCTGGCGCATTGCCTTCTGTGACGGCAAGCATCAGCGTCGACGCGCCCTGTGCGGCGGCCCAGGCAGCAGCGCCCCGCAGGATATTCCGGCCAGCACCGGCCCGCCGCGCCTCTTTTCGAACGGCCAGCGCGTGGATCGCGGCGATATCCCCTGACACAGCCACAAAGGCCGCGCCAACGGGATGATCCCCGCTGCGCCCAAGGATTGCGGCGCGCGTATTGCCTGCACGCTGCATGACGGCAAGGCGTCCGGGTCCGATCCCCTCATCCGCCCAGATCGACGCAGCGATTGCCAGGGGCGGCCAGTGGGGAAAGGCGGTCATCGGCTCGGGCGGTGGTCCGAAAGCCTCGATCGGTGCGGCATAGAACACCACGCGATCGCCGATGCCATAGCCCCGCTCGGCTAATGCCGCATCTAGCGCCTCGTCGCCGTGGCGGATCATAAACAACGGCGGCTGTCCCCATTCCGCCATCGCCGCAGCCGCCGCATCAATATCAGCTGGGGACCAGCCGGGTTCCGCGGTTGCCGAAGACACGCGAGAACCGCCGCCCCGGCCTTCGCGCACCACGAAACCGCCCACGCGGCGCTGGCTTGCGGCAGGCCAGGTGGCCTCGTTCGCCGCGAAAAGCTTTTCGGTCTCGGTCACGCCAGATTTTCCGGGAACAACGCCGCAAGCGCAGTCATTGCGGCTGACAACCGTGCCGGATCGGTGCCGCGGATCACGAGGTTGCTGCCAAAGGCGCCGTTCTGCACGAAGGGATAGCTGCCCATGCTGAGGTCGGGATAGGCCTCGGCCAGCTTGCCGAACGGCCCGGCAATCTCTCCCTCACCGCGATTGACACGCAGGCTTTGTGACAAAAGCGGCTGACCGCCGGTCAGCGTTGGCAGGACCGAGGCGACCATCGCCTGGAATATGTTCGGCACCCCCGCCATGACATGCACGTTGCCAATGGTGAATCCGGGCGCGACCGATACCGGGTTGTCGATCAGGGTTGCACCGTCCGGGATGCGGGCCATGCGCAGGCGCGCTTCGTTCAACTCCATCCCAGTGCGGGCATAATGCGCGGCCAGCAACGCGCGCGCATCCTCTCGCAAGCCAATGGGCGTCGAAAAGGCATCGGCGACCGCCTCGGCAGTAATGTCGTCATGCGTCGGGCCGATGCCGCCCGAGGTAAACACATGATCATAGGCGGCGCTCAGCGCGCGGACGGCGGCGACGATCGCCTCATGCACATCGGCCACCACCCGCGCCTCGGACAGGGTAATGCCGTGGCGTGTCAGCTCTCCGGCAAGGTAGTGGGTGTTTCCATCACGCGTGCGCCCCGACAGAATCTCGTCTCCGATCACCAGCATCGCCGCCGTGGGGTTCGCCATCCGTGATCTCCTTTGCACCTGTGCCATGGGTATAGGGCGCGCTCACGGGGGTTTCAAATGCCGTCGCGCACCCCCCTCTGGCCAAGCCTTGTCGTGTTGATTATTTAGGGGGCCAGCAAAAGGACCATCGGACTTGGACGAAACACGCGGCCGCATCACACGGGATGGCATCCGTATTTATGAAGACGCGGATTTCGCCGGGATGGCCGCGGCGGGCCGTCTTGCGGCAGAGGTGCTTGATCTGGTCGGCGCCATGGTCGTACCGGGCGTGACCACCGAGGCGCTGGACGCCTTCATCACGAAAGAGGTGTCGCGCCGTGGCGCAACCTCGGCGACCATCGGTTACAAGGGGTATCAGCACGCCTCCTGCATCTCGGTCAACCATGTCGTCTGCCATGGCATTCCGGGGCAGAAGATCCCCGGCCGCATTAATGACGTGGTGCAGGACAAGGATATCCTGAACATCGACGTCACCGTCATCGTCGATGGCTGGTATGGCGATTCCAGTCGGATGTATGCGGCGGGCACGCCGAAACCCTTCGCCGCGCGGCTCATCCAGGTGACGCATGACGCGCTGATGAAGGGGATTGAGGTCGTTCGTCCCGGCTCCACCTTTGGCGACATCGGCCATGCGATCCAGACCTATGTCGAAGCCAACCGGATGAGCGTCGTGCGCGATTTCTGCGGTCACGGGTTGGGCCGCGTATTCCATGCGCCACCGAACGTACTGCACTATGGCCGACCCGGAACGGGGGCGGTGCTGGAAGAGGGCATGTTCTTTACTATCGAACCCATGGTCAATCTGGGTCGGCCTGAAACCAAAGTGCTGTCCGACGACTGGACCGCGATCACGCGAGACAAGTCGCTGTCGGCGCAGTTCGAGCATTCGGTGGGCGTGACGGCGACGGGGTGCGAGATATTCACCCGTTCCCCCGCAGGCCTGTTCAACCTCGCGCAGGCCGCCTGAGGGCGGTCAAAGTTCCAATAAGGCAGGCAGGTCCGCCATCGAGCGGAAGGGGATTGCCCCTTCGATGCGCAGCTTTGCGCCATCGTCATGCGGCGCATAGCCAAAGCAGCGCATTCCGGCCGCCGCCGCAGCGCGCGCACCGGTCGGGCTGTCCTCGATCACAACGCAACTTTCGGGTGGCACGCCCAACGCACGGGCTGCGTGCAGATAAAGATCAGGCGCGGGTTTAGGTCGACCGATCTCCTGCCCCGAAAAGATGCGCCCGGCCAGCCGCTCCATCACCCCCGGATGCTGCCCAAGGGTTACACGCATCTTGCGTTGCGACCCGTTGGAGCCGACCGCATAGGGAATGCTCGCCCGGTCCAGTGCGTCCATCACGCCGATGATGCCCGGGATCAGCAGCGTTCCCTGAGCAAGCCGCTCGTAGAGCCGCTCATAGAAAACCTGCACCCAATCGTCGGGCATATCCGCGCCCAGTTCCTTTGCCTTGGCGTAGACACCAGGCATGGTGCCGCCCAGAAAAAGCCGCTCGATCTCGGCGTGGCTCAGATCAAGCCCGCGTCCGGCCAGATCTTCGGCCAAAAGCTCAAAGGTCGGAGGCTCGCTGTCCACCAGCACGCCGTCGCAGTCGAAGATCACGGAGGCCGGTCTCATGCCGGGGCCTGTAGCAGGGTCACATGGGTGTCGCCATATTTGCGACGATCCACCAGCGCAAACCCCATGGGTGGCGTGGGTGGCGAACCCTCTTCCCAGACGATCATCGCCTCTGGCGCGAGCCAGCCACCGCGTAGCGCAGCTTTCAGTGCCGCCTCGCCAAGGCCCTTGCCATAGGGCGGGTCCAGAAAGGTCAGCGTTGCCGTCTTGCCCGTGTTGGGCGCGATGCGGGTCGCATCCTGTTCCAGCACACGCGTCTCGGACTCTGCCCGCAACAGCTCGATGTTGCGGTGCAAAATGCTGCGCGCCACGCGGCCCTGATCGACAAAGGTCACATGCGCGGCCCCGCGCGACAGAGCCTCAAGCCCCAGCGCGCCCGTGCCTGCGAAAAGGTCCAGCACGGTGGCCCCTTCTACCAGATCGCCGTGGCCGCCGTTGACCAACAGATTGAAGATCGACTCGCGCACCCGGTCGGAGGTAGGCCGCAGATGTGCTGCGGCATCACCGCCCCCGACGGGCGTCAGCGCCCGTCCGCGATGGGTGCCGGCGATGATGCGCATCACTTCAGCAGGGTTTTCAGCACGACCGTCGGATCCGCGATGGCAACAGGATCAACGCTGCGCCCCATCTCCAGCAGGCGTTTGCCGACCATATAGGCGCGCGGGTCGTTCATCGCGTCGACCGCAAGCAGTTGATCGCCCTTGAAGTACCAGTGCGAAACCGCCCCGTCCTCTCCCGGTCGGGTCACTATGCGGTCGTATCCGGTGTTCAGCCCTGCGATCTGCAGCTTCGTGTCGAACTGATCCGACCAGAACCAGGGGACGGGCACATAGTCTGTCTCGGACCCAAGGATGTTGTCCGCCACAAGCTCTGCCTGATCGATGGCATTCTGCACCGACTCCAGCCGAAGCCTGCCGCCCTGCCAGGGGAAGCTGGCGCAATCGCCCGCCGCCCAGACATGCGGGGCAGAGGTGCGGCCACGCTCATCCGTGCGGATGCCATTCTCGATCATGAGTCCGGCCTTTTCGGCGAGTGCCGTGGCTGGCTGAATGCCGACGCCGACGATTACGAAATCCGACGGAATCTCGCGCCCATCGGTCAGCTTCGCGGCCACCACGCGGTCGTCCTCGCCCACGAGGCGGTCCAGGCCGACGCTTTCCAGCACCTTCACGCCCTTGCCGCCGTGCAAAGCACGCACGAAGTCCGAGGTCTCTGCCGCCGCCACCCGTTGCAGGATGCGCGGCGCCATCTCGACCACGGTCACGTCAAGGCCCAGCTTGGCGGCAACCGCCGCCGCCTCCAGCCCGATGTAGCCGCCGCCGATGATGACGGTCCGCGCGCCTTCGCGGAACTCGGACCGTGCGGCATCGATGTCAGCTAAGGTGCGGACGGTGTAGACGCCACCCAGATCACCGCCGATCGGTGCCGGCAGTTTGCGCGGGATCGACCCCGTAGTCAGCGCCAGTTCGTCATAGCTGACGACCTCATCCCCCAGCGTTACAGTGCGCGCCGCTATATCTATGGCGGTCACAGGTGTGCCAAGGCGCAGCGTGATCCCCTGCTCGGCATAGAATTCGTCCGAACGCAGCATCAGACGGTCGGCGGTCATCTCGCCCAGCAGATATGCTTTCGACAGTGGCGGGCGCTGATAGGGCGCAACGGGTTCGTCGCCGATCAGCGTGATCGGGCCTTGGTGACCTTTCGCGCGCAGTCGCGCAACCAGTGCTGCGCCAGCCTGACCTGCGCCGATCACCACCACATGAGACATGAATACTGCCCTTTTCTCTGGCCGGAAGACCGCGCGGAGCCTATATGCGGGCTGGACGGAAACGCAACGGACGAGGATGACAGGATGACGATTTCTGTGGGCGACAAACTGCCGGAAGCGACACTTTTGCATATCGGTGCGGACGGCCCTGCCAAGGTTTCGCTGTCCGATCTGTCCAAGGGCCGCAAACTGGTGATCTTCGGCCTGCCCGGCGCCTATACCGGCACCTGCACCACTGCCCATGTGCCCAGCTTCATCCGCACCAAGGCGGGTTTCGACGACAAGGGCGTGGACGATATCGTCTGCATCTCGGTCAACGATCCCTTCGTGATGAAAGCCTGGGGAGATTCCACCGGCGCGGCGAAGGCGGGCATCCTGATGCTGGGCGATCCTGACAGCAGCCTGACCAGGGCCATCGGTCTTGACTTTGATGTGCCGAACGTTGGCCTGTTCGGACGCTGCAAACGCTTTGCGCTTTATGCCGAGGATGGCGTGGTCAAGGTGATGCACCTGGAAGAGAAACCCGGCGTTTGCGAGGTTTCGGGCGGCGAGGCCATGCTGGCCGCCATCTGACGGCAGCGTCAGGGCGTGGTCATTTGGACTTCGCCCTGATCTGGCACAGGCTTTCGACCGGCAGCGAATGATCGCGCTGAACATCTGCCTCGCCCGCAAGCTTGTCCATCCTGCGCGCCAGGTCCAGGTCCAGCCGGCTGAGCCCATGGCAATCATGCGTGCTGAGCGTGACATCCACCGTGTTGTAGACGTTCTTCCACTCCGGGTGATGGTTCAGCTTTTCGGCCACCATCGCCGCGCGCGTCATGAAGCCCCAGGCTTCGACGAAATTCCTGAACTTCCAGATCTTGCGGATCGCGTCACGGTCAGGCACCGCGCCCCATCCCGCAGCACCAAGCGCGGGGAGTTCGGCGCTGCGTTCGGCTTCAGTCAGTTGTTCGGCCATGGCGGCACCTTTTCAGTCTTGCGGCTCAGCCCGACGGAACGGGCCATAGGCGGTCAGCACCTCGATCTCTTCATCGACGGCGCTGCGTTCCGCCTCAAGATAGCGCGCGACCGCGTTCGAGAAACCCTTGTCCGCCATCCAGTGCAGCGAATGGACCGGAACCGGCAGATAGCCACGTGCCAGCTTGTGTTCGCCCTGCGCGCCCGCCTCTACTCGCTTCAGCCCATGGGCAATCGCCCAATCGATGGCCTGATGATAGCACAGCTCGAAATGCAGGAAGGGGTGATCCTCGATACAGCCCCAGTAGCGGCCATACAGCGTTTCGCGTCCGATGAAGTTCAGCGCACCCGCGATGGGGCGACCATTCCGCTCGGCCAGCACCAACAGGATGTCGTCGCGCATCGTCGCGTGGAATTCGTCAAAGGCGCGACGGGTCAGATAGGGTGTGCCCCATTTGCGGCTGCCGGTGTCCTGGTAAAAGGCCCAGAAGGCATCCCAGTGCCGATCTTCGATCTGATCGCCGGTCAGCGCCCGAATCGTGCCGCCGAAGGCGTGCGCCGTTGCCCGCTCTTTCCGCAGCACCTTGCGTTTGCGCGAGGCGAGTTCGGACAGGAAGTCATCATAGCTGGAATAGCCGTGGTTTTCCCAATGGAACTGCTGCGTTGTCCGCCGCAAAAGGCCCATCGCCTCACCCAGATCGGCCTCTTCTTCGGTGCAGAAGGTGATGTGCAGCGATGACAGGCGGTTGCCCTCGGCAAGCTGCGTCGCGGCGCTGATCAGCGCAGCCGCGCCTTCCGTCTCATGCCCCGGCAGTGTCAGGAATCGCCGCCCCGTCGCAGGGGTGAAGGGAACTGCCATCTGCAGCTTCGGGTAATACCGCCCGCCCGCCCGCTCCCATGCGTCCGCCCAGTTGTGGTCGAAGATATATTCGCCCTGGCTGTGAGATTTCGCATAAAGCGGCGCGACCGCGATGATGCGCCCCGCCGCCCGTGCGACCATCGGGCGCGGCTGCCACCCGGTACCAGCGCCGACCGAGCGGGACCGCTCCAGCGCCGACAGGAAGCGATGCGTGGTAAAGGGGTCGATGGGCCGCCCGCGATCGGCGGTCTCGGGGCAGGCAACGCTGTCCCACTCCTGCTGCGCGATCTCGCCGACGCCGGAGTGGACCGTGACCTCGATATCAGGGGGCATTGCTTTTGGTTTCGCCTGTCCGTGGCGCGTGCTGCACCCGCAGCATCATCTGGCGCGGCGAACCGTGCCGTCAAGCCGCCGCGTAGCCCTCAAAGGTCACGTTCTGGGCAACCTGTCTCGCCTTGGCCTCGGCCTCTGGCGAACGGATCGTCCAGCACAGGATCGTCGCACCGTTCGCCTTTAGCTCTGCTACACGATCCCGGGCCAGGTCGGCTGCCTCATGCGAGATGAAGGACGAATCCGTGGCATCATAGTCCGGTATCTGGCGTAACCGCTCGCAGGTCTCGGGCGGCAGAGGCGCCCAGTCATCAGGGTCATAGGCCGAGGTCGTAAGCCCACGCGGGACATCCGGTGCAAGACTGGCCATGCGGGCGATGGAATGGGGGTTGAAGGACATGACCGCCACGGGGCCGTCGTAACCGCGCAGCGCCTCTGCCGTGGCCGCCTCCAGCCGCCCGTCGGTTCCCGACATCGTCAGCGTCTGGTCCTTGATTTCGATCAGCAGCGGCACGCGCCCCGCGATGATTTTCAGCACTTCGCTCAGCCGTGGAATGCCGTCCGCGGCACCGCGCAGGCCGATCACCGAAAGCTCTTCAGCGCTGCGCAGGGCCAAGGGACCGGTTGCCTCGGTCAGCCGGTCGAGGTCTTCGTCGTGAAAGACCATCGCAATACCATCCATCGACAGTTGCAGGTCGATCTCGATGCCATAGCCCGCTTCGATGGCCGCGATGATTGCCGCGCGAGAATTTTCGGGGCGGCCCGCTGCGCGGTCATGATAGGCGCGGTGGGCGATAGGCGTGGTGAGAAAGGCTGCGGGCAGAGCGACGCGCGCCATCAGACACGAATCTCGAAGATTGCCTCGATCTCGACGGCGACACCCAAGGGAAGGCTTACGGCAGAGACGGCAGAACGCGCATGGCGACCGGCCTCACCCAAAACGGACACCAGAAAATCCGACGCGCCGTTGATGACCTTTGGTTGTTCGGTGAAATCGGCGGTCGAATTGACGAATCCCGTCAGCTTCACCACCCGCACCAGGCGCGAGAAATCGCCCTCGCAGGCACGGCGGACCTGCGCCAAAAGGCTCATCGCGCAGCGCTGTGCGGCGATGGCGCCTGCCTGAACGTCCATGTCATCGCCAAGGCGGCCCTTGATCAAGCCATTGGAATCCTGACTGATCTGGCCCGAGACATGGACAAGATTGCCCACGATCACGAAGGGCACATAGTTCGCAGCCGGTGCCGGAGCATCGGGAAGAATCACGCCAAGATCGGCGAGGCGGGCTTCGATGGGGGTCATCGTGGTCTCCGGGACTGACGTCTGAGTTGCGGGGAAGCTAGCTTTGGTTGCGCGCTGCGGCAAGGTAGCGACGGCGCCCTCAAACGTAACACGCGCACAACGGTTGAGCGTTGTATCGCCGAGAACGACGGCTTAAGTCTTGTCATTGTCGCGCAAGGTCTATGATTTAGAACCCGCCAGTCATTCAGAGATAAGCCAGTATGTCTTTTGCCAATCCGTCCCGCCAACTGTCGAATTCGCGGGGCAGATCCACCATTCTGGCAATGTTGGTCAGCCTGTCCCTGGTTGTCGGTTGCGCACCTCCGCCCGCGCCGCAGGGGATCAACGACCCGAACGAGGCGATGAACCGCAAGTTTCATGAGTTCAACAAGGGCTTCGACACCTACATCGTGCGCCCCTCGGCCTTCGGTTATGGCGGGGCAGCGCCCGGACCGATCCGCAATGGCATCCAGAATTTCGCGCTGAACCTTGGCACGCCCTCCGATATCGTGAACGGCCTGTTGCAGGGGCGGATCGGCAATGCGGCGCAGAACACCTTGCGCTTTGCCGTCAATACCACTGTCGGATTAGGCGGCCTGTTCGACCCGGCAACAATTCTGGGCGTAACCGCCAAACCCACGGATTTCGGCGAAACACTGCATGTCTGGGGCGTGGGCGAGGGGCGGTATCTGGACCTGCCGCTGATCGGGCCTACCACCAGCCGCGACGTGGTCGGTATCGGCGTGGACCTCGTCTTCGACCCGATGCGCTTTGCCCTCCCGACCGCAGAGGCCAATGCCTCGACCGCGATCCAGATCCTTGCCGGTCTCGGCCGACGCTACCGCTATACCGAAACCATCGACTCGGTCCTATATCAAAGCGCGGACAGCTACACGCAGCTGCGGATCCTCTACCTGGAGAACCGCCGCTACGAGCTGGGCCAGACCAAAGAAGACGACAACTTCGTCGATCCATACGAGGACCCCTATGCCCAATGATTTCACACGCCGCCAGGTCATAGCCCTTGGTGCTGCGGGATTGGCCGCAGGAACCGTGACGCTCGCTTTCCCTCAGGGCGGCTGGGCGCTGACCGTGGATGAATCCCGCGCCCTGATCGACAAGGTCGTAGGCGAGGTGAATAACGTAATTAATTCAGGTGCTTCCGAGTCGCGGATGCTGCAACAGTTCGAGGGGATATTCTCGCGCTATGCGGACGTGCCGACGATCGCGAAGTCGGTGCTTGGGCCTGCGGGGCGGCAAGCCTCGGCCGGGCAGATTTCGGCCTTTACCAAGGCCTTCCAGGGCTACATGTCGCGCAAGTACGGACGGCGCTTCCGCGAGTTTATCGGCGGCAAGATCGAGGTCACGAACGCGCGCCCGATCAAGAGCTATTATGAAGTGATTTCAACCGCCTACCTGCAAGGCTCTGCACCATTTGACGTGCGCTGGCAGGTCTCCGACAGATCGGGCCGGCTGTTGTTCTTCAACATCATCATCGAGGGTGTGAACCTGCTTTCCACCGAGCGCACCGAGATCGGGGCGATTCTGGACCAGCAGGGCGGCAGCATCGACAAGCTGATCGCGGTCCTCAACAAGACCTGACGCGTTTTTGGTTGGGCTGTCAGCACGGCCTGACCGGCGAGAAAAATGCGTATGGCAGTGGTATGGAATCCGTATGGCTTCCATACATACTTTTTCGGTGGCCCGGACGGACAAGAGGCTGGCCCGCAAGATCGGCCGACCACCTCGTCGGGGCAGCTATCTTACCTTGAACGAGCCTTGGGTGACGATCATCGTCCGCGGGTTTGACTGGGGCGGAGTTCTTGGCACAGACTGGAGAAATGACCGTCGCCGAGAATCTGTCCTAACCGATGAGAGCAGCGCGTGACGAAAAGACTGGTCCAGCTAGGCGCTCGATACTTAAACCTCATGGTCGTCGCTGTTGGCGTGTCGGCGGGGGCAGTGCTTTGGGCGCAGAGCCCGGTCACCCACGAGGTTGACGGATGGTGCCTGTCCTATGATCGGGACAAGGTCACCTATACGACCAGCAATTCTGCGGCAAACGGCCCAACACCATTCTTCCTGGTGCCGTCCGGCATCCCGACCCTCAGGAGCTCGGACGACGTAGACGCCACCGGATTGAACGTTCACTATTCGAAGTGGACCAGGGGCCCACTCACAGACAAGTCGTTCGACAATTGTGGTGGCACAGTCTTGGACAATGGTCTTGTCGCATTTCCTCCCCGCCTTCCGCGGGATCCCTCTGTGCGACGTGACTGTCCGGGCAGCCCGTTCCACGAAAGTCTGCTGCCGGCAAAGACCGACCCATTGGCCAACCAGATTCTGATCTGGTGCTCACCAGACCCGATCGTTGTCGCCTGCCGGATGGCTGACCGGATGCCGAACGGGTGGGAGGCGGTGATCTCATTGCCCAAGACCCATGTTGACCAATGGCGCGAAGCCAGCGTTGCCGCACGGGCCTATTTCGACGAATTTCTGACCGATTGTGGAGAACGGGAATGAAAACGCCCGGATCGGCGCTCGGCTGATCGTTGACGGCCATTTGCCTTGGTAACTCTTCAGAAAGGGTAGCCGCAGGCCGCCGACACGCGTTTCACCATCCTTAAGTCTGAATGGCAAAAACGCGCGGCTGCGGGTCAGTTATTGCGGCCCGTCAACGCATCCAGAACGTTGCGCAGGATATTGTCCTGTTGTTCCGTCTCTTGCGTCTGGGCTTGCGCCACGGCTGAAGTCTGCGCCTGGTCCTGCGCGGCGGTCGAGGGTGGGATTCGCGGTTCCGGGATGATCATCTTCAGCGGAGTCGCGGGCAGGCCTTCATGCACGCGCACCATGACTTCGTTCCAGATTTCGGCCGGTAGGCCCGCGCCGGTCACGCCGGTCAGGGGCGTGTTGTCGTCATAGCCCATCCAGACGCCTGCAACATAATCGGCGGAGAAGCCGACGAACCACGCGTCACGCGCGGCCTGGGTCGTGCCGGTCTTGCCTGCCACCTGACGGTCGGGCAGCGCGGCACGGCGGCCGGTACCTTTCTCGACTACCTGAGTCAGCATGTAGGTCAATTCCAGCGCTGCGTTCTCTGAAATCACGCGTTCGCCCATGCCACCTTCCTGGCCCATCAGCGGTTCATCCTCGCCCTGAAGGCGCAGGTCGATCAGGCCGTAGGGTTTGACCGCCGAACCACCATTCAGGATGCCTGCATAGGCGCCCGTCATGTCGATCAGCGTCGCCTCGGACGCGCCAAGCGCCAGCGCGGGACCGGCGGCAAGGTCGCTCTTGATACCGAAGTTCGACGCAACCTGCCGGACTAGGTCGCTACCCACCGCTTCGGAGACTCGGACCGCCGGGATGTTCAGCGAATCCTGCAGGGCTTCGGTCAGGGTGACGATGCCGCGAAACTTGCGGTCATAGTTCTGCGGCGTCCAGGGGCCGGAGCCGGGGATGTTGATGGTCAGGGGGGAGTCGTCAACGAAATCGGCGGGAGAATAGCCAAGGTCCAGCGCGGCGGCATAGATGAAGGGCTTGAAGGCCGAACCGGTCTGCCGCAGTGCCTGCGTGGCGCGGTTGAAGGAACCGGCAGCGGCGGTCTTGCGCCCGCCGACCATCGCCCGCACGGCGCCGTCTGCGGACATGACGACGATGGCCGCCTGCGCCTTTGACTCGCCCTTGACCTTGGTGGCGAACACATCGGCCAGCGCCGTCTCGGCGGCCTTTTGCAGACGCTGGTCCAGGGTGGTGCGGATGATGACGTCCTCGGTCGTGTCCTTGGTCAGGAAGGCGGGGCCGGATTCCATCACCCAGTCGGCGAAGAACCCGCCGGAAAGCGTCTGCGCCGCCTCGGATAGCCTGGCGGGATTCGCGCGGGCGTCATCTGCCTCGGCCTTGGTCAGATAGCCCTGTTCCTCCATCAGCCCGATGATGACATTGGCCCGGTCCCGCGAACGATCGAGGTTGTTCGTCGGTGCGTAATAGGAAGGAGCTTTCAGAAGTCCGGCCAGCATGGCGGCCTCGGCGGGGGTCACGTCATTGGCGGATTTGCCGAAATACCGCTGTGCTGCTGCCTCGAACCCTCGCGCGCCGGCACCCAGATAGGCGCGGTTCAGGTAGATCGTCAGGATCTCGTTTTTGGAGTATTTGGCCTCCAAAGCCAGCGCGTAGGGCACTTCCTTCAGCTTGCGGACGATGCCGCCCTGGCGGCAGTCGGCCTCGTAGTCGCCCTCGGATTTCCAGGCGGCGGGGTCATAGGGCACGCCAAGGCACAAGAGCTTTGCCACCTGCTGCGTGATGGTCGATCCGCCGTTGCCCTCAAGCGGCCCGCGCCCCTCGGCCAGGTTGATGCGGATGGCACTGATGATGCCGCGCGGGCTGACGCCGATGTGCCAGTAGTACCGCCGGTCTTCGGTCGCGACGACGGCGTTGCGCAGGTTGGGCGAGACCGAGGCCGCGTCGATCTGGCCGCCAAAAGTCTCGCCACGCCAGGCGAAGACCTTGTCGTCCCGGTCCAGAAGCGTGACCGACCCGCGTGCGCGCGCATCCAAGAGCTGCGTGACCTCGGGCAGTTGCTGATAGAAATACAGCGTGACCGAACCCACGACGATGGCCAGAAGGAAGGCCACGCGCCAGCCGATCCCCCAGATGACGCGCATGATCCACCGCAGGATGCGGGAAAAGAACCCGCCGGGTTTGCGGGTGGGCTGGCGGCGGCGCGGTTTCGCGGGCTGTTGCGGGGGTTTACGCCCGCCACCCTGGCCGGTCGGCTTTCGCTCGACCGCATAGCGCCTGTCCGCGACCAGCGCGGGTCGCCCGTTGTCCGTTACGCTCATGCCTCAACCGCTTCTTTGCTTTTGTGCGGAGTGTAACCCGCGCGCGAGGGAATGTGGAGCGTTCGCGTCCGCGATTCGAGTGCAAGATATGCACAAAAAATATGCTCAGTGATTAAAAAGTATAAAAAACAGGCAGAAATGTGGTGACGCCCTGAGCGGAGTTTCGCCCGTTTCTTGTGCTGTATCGTCGCACCCGTGCTTTTAGCGGATGTAGGCCCCCTCTCGGGCCGCCTGCATCACGGGAAGGGGATCGACGTGAAACTCATCATTGCAGCAATCAAGCCGTTCAAGCTGGAGGAGGTTCGCGAAGCGCTGACCACCATCGGCGTGCGCGGCATGATGGTGACGGAAATAAAAGGGTTCGGATCGCAATCCGGGCATACGGAAATCTATCGCGGCGCTGAATACGCGGTGAACTTTGTACCCAAGGTGCGCCTGGAAATCGTGGTCAGCGACGGGCTGGCCGACGCTGTCGTCGATACCATCCAGAAGACGGCCAAGACCGACAAGATCGGCGACGGCAAGGTCTTTGTCCTGAACGTCGAACATGCCGTGCGCGTGCGGACGGGCGAGACCAACGACGACGCGCTGTGACGGGCAGAGGGGAAAGTGAAAGAGATGTCTGATCTGTTTAGAAAGCTGAGGCTGGCCGCCGGATTGGCCGCCGTATCCGCCCTGCCGGCCTGGGCGCAGGAAGCGGCCGACGCCGCAACCGAAGTCGTGACCGAAACCGCCACGGAAGTCGTGCCGGTCATGGACAAGGGCGACGTCGCCTGGATGATGATCTCGACCGTGCTGGTCCTGTTCATGATCGTCCCGGGCGTCGCGCTGTTCTATGGCGGGCTCGTGCGCGCCAAGAACATGCTGTCGGTCCTGATGCAGACCACCGTGATCACCGCGCTGGTGATCGTGGTCTGGGTGCTGTGGGGCTATTCGATGGCCTTCGGCGATGCGCCGTCGGCCTATTGGGGCGGCCTGGGCAAGGCCTTCCTGTCCGGCGTGACGATGGACAGCATGGCGGCCACCTTCTCGGCCGGCTTCGTGATCCCGGAATACGTGTTCATCAGCTTCCAGATGACCTTCGCCGCGATCACCTCGGCGCTGATCATCGGCGCATTTGCCGAACGGATGAAGTTCTCGGCGCTGATGCTGTTCATCCTTTTGTGGGTTACCTTCGTCTACTTCCCGATTGCGCACATGGTGTGGGATTCAGACGGCCTGATCTATGGCTGGGGCGCGCTGGACTTTGCGGGCGGCACGGTCGTTCACATCAATGCCGGTATCGCGGGCCTTGTGGGCTGTATCCTGATCGGGCCGCGCATCGGCTACAAGAAAGACAACATGTCGCCCCACTCGCTGACCCTTTCGATGGTCGGTGCGGCAATGCTGTGGGTCGGCTGGTTCGGCTTCAACGCCGGTTCCAACCTGGAAGCCAACGGCGGCGCGGCCCTTGCGATGATCAACACCTTTACCGCGACGGCGGGCGCCATTCTGGCCTGGGTGGTGATCGACATCCTGATGCATGGCAAGGCATCGCTGCTGGGTGCCATATCGGGCATGGTTGCCGGGCTGGTTGCGATTACTCCGGCGGCCGGTTTCGCCGGACCGGTCGGCGCGATCTTCCTGGGCGCGGTTGCCAGCGTCGGCTGCTACTTCTTCGTGGCGGTGGTGAAGCACAAGCTGGGCTATGACGACAGCCTGGACGTGTTCGGCATCCACGGCGTCGGCGGCATCATCGGCGCCATCGGCACCGGCGTGGTGAACACCACGGCTCTGGGCGGGATCGGCTATGGCGACATGTCGATGGGCGGTCAGGTCTGGACCCAGATCATGGCGGTTCTCGTGACCGTCGTCTGGAGCGGCATCGGCGCGTTCGTCTTCTTCAAGATCGCGGACCTGCTGATGGGCCTGCGCGTCAAGGAAGAAGCCGAACGCGAAGGCCTCGACCTGGCCGAGCACGGCGAACGGGCCTACGTGGCCTGACGGAACGGTCGGGCCGGGGGGAATTCCCGGCCCGAGACCATGCGCGGTCCTCCCCCGCGCAGCATGACGGCCCGGACGGAGAAATCCGCCCGGGCCGTTTCCACTTGTGCAGACGAAAGAAGCCGCCTAACGGGCGGCTTCTGGCATTCCCTAAGATGAAAGCCGGTCAGGCCACGATATCGGCGATGGCCTTTGCCAGCACCGGGACGGTGGCCGCGTTCAGCCCCGCGATGTTCAGGCGGCTGTCGCTGACCATGTAGATGCCGCGTTCGGTGCGCATCCGTTCCACCTCTGCCTCGGTCGCGCCAAGGCGGCTGAACATGCCGCGATGCTGGGCGATGAAGCCCCAGCGGTCCGATCCGGTCAGGCGGCGCAACTCGTCCGCCAGCCCCTGACGGAGCGAAAGCATGTTGAGGCGAACCCCCTCAAGCTCCGCCATCCAGTCGGCCTTCAGGCCGGCGTCGCCCAGGATCATCGTGACCAGCCGCGCCCCGTGATCGGGGGGAAAGGAAAAGTTCTGCCGGTTCAGGAAGGCGAGGTTGCCCTGCACCACGCCCTGCCGCGATCCTTCGCCCAATGCGATCAGCAGGCCCGTGCGTTCGCGATAGATGCCGAAGTTTTTCGAGCAGGAGGCCGCGATCAGCACTTCGGGGCAGCGCGCCGCGATCAGCCTTGTCGCGGCGGCGTCCTGTTCCAGCCCGTCGCCAAAGCCCTGATAGGCCAGGTCGATGAAAGGGATGGCGCCGCGCGCGACCAGGACATCGGCCACCGCCGCCCATTCGGTCAGGTTCAGGTTCGCGCCCGTCGGGTTGTGGCAGCAGCCGTGAAGCAGCACGACATCGCCCGCCTTTACCTGCACCAGGTCGGCCATCAGCCCGTCGAAATCCACTCCGCGCGTCTCGGCGTCGAAATAGCGATAGCTGGCCATCGGCATGCCAAGGTAGCGGATGATCGAGGGATGGTTCGGCCAGGTCGGATCGGGCAGCCAGACGGTCGCCGTGGGCGAGGCGAGCCGGATCAGTTCCAACCCCTGCCGGATGGCACCCGTGCCGCCCGGAGTGGCCACGGCGGCGATGCGGTCCCTGGCAACGCTGTCGCCCAGGACCAGACCCGAGAGCGCTGCGTGGAATGCAGGCTCTCCGGCAAGGCCGGTGTAGGTCTTGGTCGTCTCGACCTCCCACAGCTTCTTCTCGGCGGATTTCACCGCGCGCATCACCGGGGTCAGCCCGGTCGCATCCTTGTAGACGCCAACGCCCAGGTCGATCTTGCCCTCGCGCGGGTCGTCGCGGAACATCTGGATCAGCTGCAGGATCTTGTCCTGCGGCTGGGGCTGCAAAACCTCGAGCATCGTTTATCCTTTCGCGACCTTTAGGTCGTCATACATGCCCCATTCGGCCCAGGAGCCGTCATAGAGCGCATGGTCGCGATGCCCCAGCCGTTCCAGCGCAAGGCTGAGGATCGCGGCGGTGACGCCCGAGCCGCAGCTTGTGATGACGGGCTTGGACAGGTCCACGCCGGCGGCGGTGAAGGCGGCCTTCAGCGCAGCGCCATCCTTCATGGTGCCGTCCGGGTTCAGCACGTCGGAGAACGGCACGTTCTTGGCGCCTGGGATATGGCCCGAACGCAAGCCAGGGCGCGGCTCGGCCACCTCGCCGCGAAAGCGCGGTGCCGAACGGGCATCGACGATCTCAGCCTCGCCCAGTTTAGAGGCATGGGCAACCTGCGTGACGTCCTTAACCAGGCCCGCCTGACGCTGCACGGTCATGTGGCGGTCGCGGATCACGGGGGGCATATCCTCGATCGGGCGCCCCTCGGCGCGCCATTTGGGAAAGCCGCCGTCCAGCACGGCCACATCGGTCTTGCCCATCAGGCGGAAGGTCCACCAGACGCGCGCGGCCGAAAAGATGCCGGCGGTATCATAGATCACCACCTGATGGCCGTCGCCCACGCCCATTGCGCGCAACCGGCTGATGAATTTCTCGGGCGGTGGCGCCATGTGCGGCAGAGCCGAACGCTGATCGGAAATCTCGTCTATGTCGAAAAACCGCGCGCCGGGTATATGGGCGGCCAGGTATTCGCCCTTCGGATCGCGGCCTGCGTCCGGCAGATACCAGGACGCGTCGATGACCCGCAGATCGGGATCGCTCAGATGCGCCTCAAGCCAGGCGGTGGAAACCAGTGTCTTGGGATCGTCCGCGGCCATCAGCGCCCCCTTTTTGCCTGACAACCCTTAGCGGGCTTTGGCGGGGGTGGGCAAGAGACGGGCGAAAAGGCCCGCGACAGATATGCCGCGGGCTTTGCCTGGCTCAGGCCGCGCGGTTCTTGATCATGCCGACGATGGCGGTCAGCACGGCGCCGCCGACGCCACCCGAAGCGAGGTTGGCGATGATCGAGCCGATGTCCATGCCGCCGCCTGCCACTGCCGTAGCCGCCGCGTCAACTGCGCCACTGGTAAAGAGCGCCTGCACGATCTGACCCAGAATGCCGCCGCCAACCAGTCCGGCGATCGTGTTTCCAAGCGTGCCGAGATTGGCGCTTGGCATTGCCTTGCCTGCCGCATTACCGCCGATGGCGCCCGCGACAAGCTGAATCAACAGCTGTTCCATTACTTCCCCTCGGGGGCCTGATCTGAGGGTCCGGTCGTGTGCCCCTCCCGCCGGACAGATTGACTATGCGTCATTTTGTCCGAAATGTCAGTAAAAAGTGTAGCTTATGCGCCTTGCTTCAACAATCGGGCCTTCTCGCGACCCCAGTCGCGCTTGGCCTCTGTCTCGCGCTTGTCGGCCAGCTTCTTGCCCTTGGCCACGCCGAGCTTGAGTTTCACGATGCCGCGGTCGTTGAAATACATGACCATCGGGACGATCGTCATGCCTTCGCGCGCAGTGGCGTTCCACAGGCGGCTCAGCTCCTTTTTGCTGACAAGCAGCTTGCGGCGGCGACGCTCCTCATGCCCCCAGGTCTTGGCCTGCAGATAGGGCGCGATGTAGCCGTTGATCAGCCACAGCTCGCCACCTTCGACGGAGGCGTAGCTTTCGGCGATGTTCGATCCGCCCTGCCGCAGCGACTTTACCTCGGATCCCATCAGGATGATGCCAGCCTCCAGATCGCTTTCGATGTAGTAATCGAAGCGGGCGCGGCGGTTCTCGGCAATCAGCCTGGAATTGGGGTCGGATTTCGGGGCCATGATCGTGCCGAGATAGGCGAGGGACGCGTTCAAGTCCAGTGGCGGGCGGTCATTGGCCGCCCGAGCCAGCAGGCGACTGGCTCAGTTCGCCTGCCAAAACCGCCGCCAGCCGGGTGCGCGGGCCTTGGTGGCAGCTTTGGGTTCGGGCTGCGGGGCCAGCCTGCCATGCATCAGCGCGCGGGCCTGCGCCAGATCGAGGCGGTGGAAGTATTCGGTCTCAGCGCGGCCAAGCGGGCCAGCAGCGACGCCGGGGCAGTGCATCAGCAGACCGCCGTTGGCATAGATGACCTCGTCATCCTGAAAGATCGGGATGACCACTTCGGCCTGCCGCAAAAGGGGGAATTTCACCGCGCCGCCAAGGCCGGCAATCGCCTCGGCGGGGATCAGCGCGATCAGCGTGTCGGGCAATGCCGCCTCTTCCCATGTATCGATCAGCAAATGCTGGCCGGGCATCAGGAGTTGATCCGCGGCGTTGCCAAGAACTCCACCCGGCAGCCGGATCAGGCTCGCGCCCGCATCCAGCCAGTTGCGGTCCAGCGTCACGACCGGGCGCAAGCCACCGTCGAACGTGTGAACCAGATCGCCGCGGCGCAGGCTGCCCGCTGGTCGCCAGCCGGTCTCGGTCTCGACCAGCGTCGAGGCGAGAAGCCCCGTGCGGATCGGCGCGGCAAGCGGGAGGGCGGGGTCGGCGACGAAACGGGTGGCGTCTTGCATGAACATCGGGTGTCTCCTTCTGGCTTCATCCTTGTGGCGGCCTTGGCGGCCATGTGCCCAAGAAGCACCCGGATTTCGCCATTTTTTCGTCACTCTCGCGGCGCGCGGACGGCATCGGGGCGGGGCATGGGACAATGTCCGCCGCAATCGGGCAGCGTTTCTTAAAACTTCCTTCATTATCATAGTTTTAACTATGAATTTCTTGGGGAGGTTTCGCCCCGAAATGGCGCGCTAGGCCGATTCGCTTCGGACCGCTCGGCGCGTGCGCAGAAGCGTGTAGATACCGCTGATGACGATGACCGCGCTGCCCACGAGAGTTGCGGCATCCGGCCGTTCGCCAAAGACCAGCGCCGCGAGGATCAGCGCGCAGATCAGCCGCGTGTAGCGGAACGGCGTGACGACCGAGACCTCGCCCGTCCGCATCGCCACGGTCAGCGAGTAATAGCCCGCGACACCGACGATGATGGCAAAGCACAGGAAGGCGGCCTCGTGCCCGTTGGGCATCACCGCCCCACCGGAAAAGGCCAGAAGGCCCGCGCCGGTCGGGACCATCATCGCAAAGCCATAGACGCCCAGTTGCAGGTTCGACAGCACGGGTGGTGCTGCACGGGTGGCAAGGTCGCGCCCGGCAAAGCCGATGGTGCCGATCACCGCCAGCAGCGACAGCGCCGAAAAACCCTCGACGCCGGGGCGAAGGATGATCAGAACCCCGGCAAAGCCAATGGCGATGGCCGTCCAGCGCCGCCAGCCCACACGCTCGCCCAGGAACACCGCCGCACCCGCCACGACGACCAGCGGCGTTGCCTGCAGGATGGCCGAGGCGCTGGACAAGGGTGTGAGCGCGATGGCCAGCGTGTAGAACAGCCGCCCGGTAACTTCGAACAGGCAGCGGATCAGGATGGCGGGCGACAGGATCGCCGGATGCAGCACCCGTTCGCCGCGCCGCCGGACAAGGGCGGCGAAGGCCAGCATGCCGCCCGTGCCGAAGATCATCAGGATCTGACCCACCGGCAGGCGCGCTGCGACGGATTTAAGGAACATGTCCTCTGCCGCAAAGCCCGCCATGGCGGCGACCATCCACAGGCTGCCGACGAGGTTCGGCGACAGCCCGGGCCGGGTTTCCTGCGTGATCAGTTCAAAAGACCGGCATGGCGCATGGCCGCGTCGATTCTGGTTTTGGTGCCTTCGGTCAAGCCGACCAGCGGCAGGCGCACCTCGTCCGAGCAAAGGCCAAGGCGCGACAGGCCATACTTCGCACCCGCCAGCCCCGGTTCGATAAAGATCGCCTCATGCAGCGGCATCAGCCGGTCCTGATATTCCAGCGCGGTGGCGTAGTCGCCCGCCAGTGTGGCGTTCTGGAACTCGGCGCACAGCTTGGGTGCCACGTTCGCCGTCACGCTGATGCAGCCGGTGCCGCCATGGGCGTTAAATCCGAGCGCCGTCGCATCCTCGCCCGACAACTGGATGAAATCCTTGCCGCAGGTCTGGCGCTGCATCGACACGCGCTCGATCTTGCCGGTCGCATCCTTGACCCCGATGATCCGGGGCAGCCTGGCCAGCGTGCCCATCGTCTCGGGGCTCATGTCCACGACCGAACGGCCGGGGATGTTGTAGATGATGATCGGCAGGTTGCAGCAATCGTGCAGGGCGGTGAAATGCGCGATCAGGCCCGCTTGCGTGGGCTTGTTGTAATAGGGCGTCACCACCAGCGCCGCATCGGCGCCGACCGCCTCGGCGTGGCGGATCAGCCGGATGCCTTCGGCGGTATTGTTCGACCCGGCCCCCGCAATGACCGGCACCCGGCCGGCGGCGGCTTTGACCACCTCGGCCACCACGGTTTCGTGCTCTTCATGGCTCAGCGTCGGGCTTTCGCCGGTGGTGCCCACGGGCACGAGGCCGGTCGAGCCTTGTTCGACATGCCAGTCGACCAGCTTCTTCAGCGTCACCAGATCAAGCTCGCCGTTCTTGAACGGCGTTACCAGGGCTGGAATGGACCCTTTGATCATGGCACGCATCTCCTTTTCCTTCAGCGGGCATTGAGTCGCCCGGGCTTATCGTCCGGCTTTCCTAGCGGGCGCGGGGGCGGTTGCCAACGGGCAAGGGGGGGTGGCGAAGCGCAAGGCTGGCAAGATTGTGTGTTGCGAGGCCCGGCATCGCAGGGCAATAGAAACCCATGTCACCGTTTCGCCTGATCCCGCTTCGCCCCCTCGCGCTGGCAGTCGCGCTTTTTGCGCCCTCGCTTGCCCATGCCGATGCCAATTCGGACGCGCTACGCGCGGCCCTGTCCCTTGCCGATGCGGGCGATTGGGCCTCTGCGACCGCAAAGGTGAATGGTTCCATCGCGCGCGACATCATCGAATGGCAGCGCCTGCGGTCGGGCGAGGGCCTGATGGGCGACTATGAGGCATTTCTTCAACGGCGTCCCGACTGGCCGGGGCTGGCACTGCTAAGCCGCAAGGGCGAAACCGCCGTTGCGCGTTCGACCGACCCCGACCGGGTGATCGCCTGGTTCGATGGCGGGCAGCCCGCGACGGTCGAGGGATCGTTCGCGCTGATCCGGGCCTATGCGACCAAGGACATGGCCCAACAGGCGCAGGCAGAGGCGGTGCGTGCCTGGATCGCGCTGTCCTTTACCGCCGAGCAAGAAAACCAGCTGCTGAAAGCCTACCCCAAGGCGTTGGCTGCGGTGAACAGCATCCGGCTGGACCGGCTGTTGTGGGATGGCGATGCCGATGAGGCGCGCCGGATGCTGCCGCGCGTCGGCGGGGACTGGCGTGCGCTGGGCGAGGCGCGGCTGGCGCTGCGCGCCGATGCGCCGGGGGTGGACAGCAAGCTGAAAGTCGTGCCGACCAAGATGGTGAACGACCCCGGCCTGCTGTACGAACGCTTCATCTGGCGGATGCGCAAGGACCGCTACGAGGATGCGGGCGACCTGATCATTCAGGCCAGCACCAGCGCCGAAAGCCTGGGCCGGCCTGAGGAATGGGCGGAACGCCGCGCCTTGCTGGCCCGCAGGCTGCTGCGCGACGGCGATCCGCGCACGGCCTACCGTGTCGCCTCATCACACCACCTGGCCGGGGGCGCCGACTACGCCGATCTGGAATTCATCGCGGGCTTCATCTCGCTGCGTTATCTGGGCGATGCCAATGCCGCGCTGGATCACTTCCGCGCGCTGAGCGCCGTGGTGGCGACACCGATCAGCGTTGCGCGGGGCGCCTATTGGCAGGGTCGCGCGCTGGAGGCTTTGGGTCGGACCAATGAGGCGGCAGAGGCCTATGCCAAGGCGGCGCGGCATCAGACGGCTTACTACGGACTGCTGGCGGCAGAGCGGGCGGGCATACCGCTGAACGACGCGATACTTGGGACCGAGCGTTACCCGGACTGGCGCAAGCAGGCCTTCTCCAAATCCTCGGTGCTGCAGGCGGCGCTCTTGCTTCAACATGCGGGCGACCGGGTCGAGGCGAAGCGGTTCCTGATCCAACTTGCCGGCACACTCGATGCGCAGTCGCTGGGGTCTCTGGGGCAGATGGCGCTGGATCTGGACGAGCCGCATTTCGCCGTGCTGATCGGAAAGCAGGCGGCAGAGCAGGGCGTGGTCCTGCCGCGCGTCGCCTTTCCGGTGACGGACCTTGTGCCCGACGGCTTGGCGGTCAGCCGGGCCCTGGCGCTGTCGATCGCGCGGCGGGAAAGCGAGTTCGATCCGGGTGTGGTGAGTTCGGCCGGAGCCGAAGGATTGATGCAGGTGATGCCGGCGACGGCCAAGATGATGGCCCAAAAGACGGGCCGCGCCTATGAGCGGTCAAAGCTGCGCGACCCCGCCTATAATGCGGCTTTGGGTTCGGCCTATCTGAAACAGCTGGCCGAGGAGTTCGGGCCGTCGATCGCGCTGATCGCCTCGGGCTACAACGCCGGACCGGGCCGCCCCCGCGCCTGGGTGCAGCAGTTGGGCGATCCCCGGCGCGAGGATGTCGATGTGGTTGACTGGGTCGAGATGATCCCCTTTGCCGAAACGCGCACCTATGTGATGCGGGTGGCCGAGTCGGTGGTGATCTACCGCGCCAGGCTGAAGGGCGCGGTGGGTCCGGTGCAGATCACGGGGGAGCTGAAAGGGTGAGGCGCGACCCCGGCCAGAGGCCGGAGTGAAAATGGTCCGGGGGACCATTTTCAGCGCCGAACGCACGCCGCCCAAAGCGGCGGGCCGGATGTTCAAAGTTGCAGGACGCCAGTTTTTGCAGGATTTGCCCCGCGCCCTGATTTACTAGCGCATACGCAAATGGAAAACCCCTTGCCCTGCGGCTCGCGCCTCAGGTCCTCGGCCCTCACCCGCCCGCTTTGGCCCGCACCCTCTGCCGCCACAGCGTGAACAGCCCCGCGCAAACCACGACCACCGCACCAATCGCCACGTTCGGCTCCAGCTTCTCGCCGAAAACCGTAATCCCTATGGTCGCCGCGAAGACCAGTTGCAAATAGGCAAAGGGCTGCACCGCGCTCGCCTCGGCCACCTCGTAGCTGCGGATCAGCAACCAGTGGGCGAAACAGGCGGTGCAGCACAAAAGCGCCATCCAGCCCCAGTCGGCCAAAGCCATCGACTGCCAGTTCCACAGCCCCAAGGGTGTCATCGCCACCGCACCGACCACCCCGGTCCAGAAAAAGCTGACCGGCGCGGCGTCGCCCCTTGCGACATAGCGGGTCAAAAGCCCGTAAAGCGCAAAGAGGAAGGCCGAGAACAGCGGGATCAACGCCGCCGGCGAAAACACCGCAAAGCCGGGCCGCAGGATGATCAGCACGCCCACAAAGCCGATGCCGATCGCCGTCCAGCGCCGCCACCCCACCTCTTCGCCAAGGATCGGCCCGGACAGGGCCGCCACCAGCAGCGGATAGCTGGTAAAGACCGCATGGCTTGCCACCAGCCCCAGCGTGACAAAGGCCACGACCATCACGCAGACCTCGAAGGCCAGCAGCAGCCCCCGTGTGACCTGCAGCACAGGAAACTTCGTGTGCAGCACGCCCGCCAGCCCGCCCGGCGTCCGCGCCGCAAGGGCAACCACGAAGGCCGCGAAGAACCAGTAGCGGATCATCACCACCATGAAGACGTTGTATTCCCCCGCCAGATGGCGCGAGATTCCGTCCTGTATGGCAAAGACAAAGGTGGTGGCCACCATAAGCCATATGCCAAGCCGCGTATTCTGTTCGGTCATGTGTCGGGTCACGTCTCTGGTCGGGCCTCTGTCGGCACTGCGGTTCGCCCCCCCGCACCGCCGCCGCGCGCGAGCGCCAGGCTGACCAGCCCCGCACCCACCACGATCGCCCCCCCGACGACAACGTTGCTGCGCAGCGTTTCGCCGAAAACGAAGACGCCCACAAGACTGACAAACAGAATCTGGAAATAAGCAAAGGGTTGCACCGCGCTGGCCTCGGCCACTTCGTAGCACTTGATCAGCAGCCAGTTCGCCAGCACCGCGATGGCCCCGTAAAGCGCGGTCCACAGCCAGTCGATGCCATGGATCGGTTGCCAGAAGAAGAGCCCGATGGGCGTTATCAGAGCCGCGCCGAAGATGCCCGACCAGAACAGGCTCAGGAACGCATCCTCTTTCCGCGTCGCAAGGCGGGTCAGCAGGCTGTAAAGCGCAAACATCAGCGCCGAAGCCAGCGGCAGCAGCGCCGCAAGCTGGAACATGCCCGATCCGGGTTGCAGAATCACCATGACCCCCGCCATGCCCGCACCGATGGCCAGCCAGCGGGCAAGCCCCACCCGCTCGCCCAGGATCGGCCCCGACAAAGCGGTGACGATCAGCGGGCAGACGGCAAAGACCGCATGGGTGTTGATCAGCCCGATGATTGTATAGGCGGTGACGATCACGCAGATCTCGGCGATCAGCAGCGCGCTGCGGGTCAGGTGCAGGAAGGGATGCTTTGTTGCCGCCCCTCTCCGCAACCCGCCGGGTCGCCGCATCGCCAGCATCGCGACAAAGACCGCAAAGACCCAATAGCGGACCATGACGATCATCATGGTGTTGTAGGTCTGTGCCAGATGCTTCGACAGCGCATCCTGGATCGAGAACATGAATACGGCGGCGATCATCAGGGCGATGCCAAGGCGGGTATTCTGGGTCATCTGCTCAGGCTGCCTGCGCTCATGTGGCGTTTGCTGCCGAAGCCGGGCAGGCGGGTGACGGCGAAACCCGCCTCCGCCAGCGCGCGCCGGACATGGCCCGCCGCCGTATAGGTGGCGAATGTGCCGCCGGGGGCAGTGTGGCGCGCAACTTCTGTCATCAGCGCGTCGGACCACAGCTCGGGGTTCTTGGCGGGTGAAAAACCGTCCAGGAACCAGGCGTCGGCGCGGTCCTGCCAATCGGGCAGGGTCCGGTTGGCATCGCCGATCACGACCTCCACCTCGATCCTGTCGAAGGCAAATCTGGTCTCCCCGCGTTTCCATGCCGACAGGAAAGGCCCTGCCGCCGCCTTTGCCTCTGGAAATGCCGTCAGCGCACGCGCGATCTCGGCGGCGGACATCAGATATGCCTCGAACGAGGTATAGCGCAGCGGGCCGGATATTCCCGCCTGTCGCCACGTGATCAGGGCGGCCAGCATGTTAAGGCCGGTGCCGAACCCCAGTTCCGCGATATGAAAACCGGACCGGAACCGCTCGGGCAGGCCGTTGCCTGCCAGAAAGACGTGCCGCGCCTCGTCCAGCCCGCCGCCCAGCGAGAAATAGGGATCGTCGAAGCGCCGTGAGACCGGGATCGCGCCGTCGCGCCAGTCTAGGTCTGCCGTCTGGTCCGCCGCCGTCATTTGCCCTACACCCCGGATCGCGGCGGACAATGGGCAAGGGCAGGGGCCATGGCAAGGGCGGATCTGGGGCCGGACCTGACGATACGCGGCGCGGGTATCTTCGGCCTGTCGATCGGCTGGGTCGCCGCCCGCCGGGGCGCGCGGGTGCGGGTCATCGACCCCTTTGGCGTCGGGTCAGGTTCCAGCGGGGGTGTGGTTGGCGCACTGGCACCGCATGTGCCGGAAAAGTGGAATCCGAAGAAAGCCTTCCAGCTTGATAGCTTGCTGATGGCCGCCGGTTGGTGGGCAGAGGTCGAGGCCACCTCAGGCCGGGACGCGGGCTACGCCCGGACTGGCCGGTTGCAGCCCCTGGCCGATGCGCGCGCGGTCGAACAGGCGCGGGAGCGGGCGGCGAGCGCGGAGGCGTTGTGGCAGGGTCACGCCGCGTGGCTGGTTGAACCCGCGCCCGGCGGTTGGTCGGTGCAAAGCCCGACCGGGCTGATCGTCCGCGATACGCTGACCGCCCGTATCAATCCCCGCCGGGCGCTGGCGGCGCTGACCGAGGCGATCCGCGCCAAGGGTGGCGAGGTGATTGTGGGTGAGGCCGAGGCATCCGGTCCGGTCATCTGGGCAACCGGCGCCGCGGGCCTGGGCGATCTGTCAGCGGTGCTGGGAGTGACGGTGGGCGATGCGGAGAAGGGGCAGGCGATTGTCCTTGGTCATGATGCCGGAAGGGACGCGCCGCAGCTCTTCGCAGATACCGTCCATATCGTTCCCCATGCGGACGGAACCGTTGCCATCGGATCGACCACCGAGCGGCAATGGGATGATGCGACCACCACTGATGCGCAGCTCGACACGCTGCTGGCGCGGGCGATTGCGGCCTGCCCGGTGCTGGAGGGCGCGCCGGTTCTGGAACGCTGGGCCGGCCTGCGCCCCCGCGCCCGATCCCGCGCGCCGATGCTGGGGGAATGGCCGGGTCGGCCGAGTCATTTCATCGCCAACGGCGGCTTCAAGATCGGCTTCGGCATGGCGCCAAAGGTGGCCGAGGTCATGGCCGATCTGGTGCTGGAGGGGCGTTATGCCATTCCAGATGGGTTTCGAGTGGAAGCGAGCCTGCAGGGCTGACCCTTCTTGCTCCCGGATCAAGATGCCCCCCGTAGGGTGCGTGCAAACACGCACCCTACAAGCTGTTTGCGAAGTGGTCGGATGCGGCGGGGTGAACCCCGCCACGTGTCCCCCTTTGCCCGGAACAAGGCGCGTCAGCGCCGCCGGACAGCAACTAGTTCAGCGCCACCAGCACCGCCCCGCCTGCGATCATCGCTACCCCGGCCCATGCACCGGCCGACAGCCGCTCACCCAGGAACAGCGCAGCGATGATTGCCACCACCACGACGCTCAGCTTGTCGATGGGCGCCACCTGCGAGGCATGGCCGAGCTTCAGCGCCCGGAAATAGCAGATCCAGGAAAACCCTGTCGCCAGCCCCGACAGCACCAGAAACACCCAGGTCTTGCCGGAAACCGTGGTCGGATCCTGCCAATGCCCCGTCGCTACAACAATTCCCGCCGCCGCTAGCAGGATGATCACTGTCCGCACCAGCGTCGCGAAATCGGAATTGACGCCCTCGATCCCCACCTTGGCAAAGATCGCTGTCAGCGCCGCGAAACTTGCCGACAGCACCGCCCAGAATTGCCAGCTGTCGATCATCCGCATCAGGCCACCTTCAGCACGATCTTCCCGATATGGCCCGAGCTTTCCATTCGCGCATGCGCCGACGCCGCCTCGGCCAGCGGATATTCCGAATCGATCACCACCCGCAGCTTGCCGGCCGCGATCATCGGCCAGACCCGCGCCTCCAACTCGCTCGCATAAGCGGCCTTGGCCAGATCGGATTGCGGGCGCAGAGTCGATCCGGTGATCGTCAGCCGTCGCATCATCACCTCGGCAAAGTTCAGCTCGACCTTCGGTCCCTGCAGGAAGGCGATCTGCACCAGCCGTCCGTCATCGGCGAGCGCCCTGACGTTGCGGGGGATATAGCTGCCGCCGACCATGTCGAGGATCAGGTTGGCCCCGCCCTCGGCCTTCAGCACCTGCACGAAATCCTCGTTGCGATAATTGATCGCCCGCTCCGCCCCCAACTCCAGACAGGCCGCGCATTTCTCATCCGACCCGGCGGTAGCGAACACCCGCGCCCCCAAGGCTGTCGCAATCTGGATCGCGGTCGTACCGATGCCTGACGATCCGCCATGCACCAGAAACCGCTCGCCGGCTTGTAGACCTCCGCGCAGGACCACGTTTGACCAGACGGTGAAACAGGTCTCGGGCAGGCAGGCCGCTTCGCGCAGGCTCATCCCCTCGGGGATCGGCAGGGCATGGGCCGCGTTCGTCACCACGTTCTCGGCGTAGCCACCGCCCGGCAGTAGCGCGCAGACCTCGTCCCCCACGGCCCAGCGGGTGACACCCGGCCCTATTGCGACCACGCGCCCAGCAGCCTCCAGCCCCGGCAGAGGGGAGGCGCCGGGCGGCGGCGCATAGTCGCCGGCGCGTTGCAGCGCGTCGGGGCGGTTCACCCCGGCATAGGCGACGCCGATCACGATCTGACCATGGCCCGGCACCGGCACGGGCAGGACGACGGACTTCAGCACTTCCGGTCCGCCGGGTTCGGAAATCTCGACGGCTTTCATCGTATGGGGCAGGTTCATGGTATCTCTTGTTCAGTAGCGGGTATGTCCGGGCAGGTCGTCGCGGCGCGCAGGCGCCTTGACGCGGTCAAGGATCTTGCCAGGGCCGCCAAGGAAAAGCTTGCCCAGCGGGTTGTCGCGCACCTGCGCCTTGAACTTCTCGATCCGCATCACATCCGCGATCCGGCGATCCAGAAACTCCCAGGTCGCGTGATTGTCGGTGCTGTCGTCGCCGAGCCAGAACAGAACCGTGGCACCATAGACGGCGGAGAGCGTCGCCCGCTTGGAATACCAGTTGATGTCACGCGAGCTATCGCCAAGCGCAGTCCAGATCGCATCCGCCGTGCCCCAGATGGCCCGCGCCCCGTCAGGTGCATGATGGGGCAGCGAGAACAGCGTGGTGCCGCGCCGCACTGCCTCCTTGTCCGCCACGGCCTCCAGCCGGGCGCGGATCGCGAAGGCAACCCTTTCGCTGTAGCGCATCGCGCCAAGGTCGGTCTCCGCCATCCGTCGCACCATCGCCTGGTCGCCGCGGCGGTGAAAGGCCAGCGCCAGATCGACCGCGCCGCGCGGAAAGAAGGAACGCGCCAGCACCGGATCGATGCCGGTATCGGCCACGGCTGCGCGGAACGTCGCATCGGACCATCCGTCAAACGCGACATGCGCCAGCGCCGCATCTAGAAGCGCGTCGCGCAGGCGGGCATCCTCGGTCGGGGTTTCGGTCGTCATCTGTCGAACCTCCCTTCGTGCTTCCGGCGTCACATAGCGCGCCGCCGCCCGCTGTCACGGCACGGCATCGGTGATGGCCTCGATCAGGTCAAGCCTTGCATCCAGCGGATCATGTCCACCTTGCGCCCTGCCGTCGCGGGTGAACAGCATGATCGCATCGTTCTGCTGCTCCTGCATCGGCCAGTTCGGCAGGCCCGGTCCGTTCGGATCACCGCTGCGGGCGAAATTGGCGATATAGTCGCCGAACAGGCGCGAAACTTCGGTATCTTTGTCCGTCACCGCTCCGGGATAGCGGGTCTCAAGCGTACCGAACAGGAAGGGCAACTCGCTCGCATGGCCCGCCGAGGGTGCGGCGGACCGGGCGGCGGCGACATAAGCGAATCGGTAGCGCCAGGCGGGTTCCCCCAGCGCCGCCATCTGGCGCGCGGCAAAGCGGGCGGGCTCTTGCATCGTCAGGTCATTGCCGATGGTGGCGACAAGCTCTCCGGTGCTGCCGGGGGCGGGGTAGGCGGCCCGGGCCAGCCCTGCGCGGTCGCCAAAGATCGAGAACGGCGCATCGGAGGGTGGCCGATGCTCGGACACGTCAGCGTCAGTCGCCCCGATCAGCAACGGCACCGCATCCGCCGTGCCAGAGGCAAAGCGCGCCTCGGGCGCGGAAAATACCAGCGTGTCATCCACGATCGGCCCGCGCACGAAGGTCTCGTTCAACTCGGGATGACCGCCAAGCGCGCTCATGCTCAGGCCGCCGGCCACCGCCTCGGCCGGAAGCGCGCGCAGCGCCGCCAACGCATCGGCACCTTCTCCGATGATGCCCTGGCCTTCCGCAAAGGCGCGCCCGACCGACAGCGCCGAGCGCTGTCCCTCGGGCGCATCCCAGCGCAGGCCACCCAGCAAGTTCGACCGACCGTCGCCCGAAAGAACGATGGCGCGCTGGATCAGCCCGGCCGTACGCGGCGCGGTCAGAATATGCATGACCGCATCGCCGCCCGCAGACTGGCCCATCACCGTCATGTCGTCCGGATCGCCGCCAAAGGCCGCCGCATTGGCTTTCACCCAATTCAAAGCCGCGATCATGTCCAGCAGGCCAAAGTTGCCCACCTCTGCCTCGCCCGCTGCCGCCAGCGCGGGATGGGCGAAAAACCCGAACCGTCCCAGCCGGTAGTTCAGGCTGACAACGATCAGTCCGCGCCGCGCCAGCGCCGAAGCCTCGTAGATCGGCGAAGATGAGCCGCCGTTCACATAGGCGCCGCCGTGTATCCAGACCAGCACCGGCAAAGGCTCTCGCCGCCCCGTGGGATCGGGACGCCAGAGGTTGAGGTACAGGCAATCCTCCGAGGGTCTGGTGCCGCGCGCGCTGCCTTCCCCCGCATCGGGCTGCTGCATGCAGTCGCTGGCGGGCGCCTTGGCGGGCCGCACGCCGTCCCATGCCGTCACCGGCTGCGGCGCGCGCCAGCGCAGGTCGCCGACGGGCGGCGCGGCATAAGGGAGACCGTAGAAGATCTGCACGCCGACCTTCTCCACCCCCTCGACCGCGCCCGAGGCGGTGACGACTTGCGGACCCGCCCAGGCGCCCGAGGCGCACAGAAGGCCCGCAAAGAAGGCCATGCGCAGCGCCATGGACAACCGCCCCCCTTTTTGCTATGCGGCCCCGGCCTGCACAATTCGTGCAACTTTAACTTAGGAAGGTGGTGACAACCACATGCAGGTCAGCGTTCGCGACAACAACGTCGATCAGGCCCTTCGGGCCCTGAAGAAAAAGCTCCAGCGCGAAGGCGTGTTTCGGGAAATGAAGCTCAAGCAGCATTTCGAGAAACCCTCCGTCAAAAAAGCGCGCGAAAAGGCCGAGGCCGTTCGCCGGGCACGCAAGCTCGCTCGCAAGAAATTGCAGCGTGAAGGCGGTCTCTGAGGCTTTGACGAACTCTGCGGCAGGGCAACCTGCCAAGCCGATCAACCCCCGTGCCATGGCCCGGGGGTTTTTCTTTGCCCGGAATCCGGGCAATTGGCGCGAAATGATCCGGGGCATGGCGCGGACCTGTGCCAGACTTAGCGTCAGGACCGAAAATCGGGAACAATGACTGCGTTCGGGCGTAGCTCAAGTGACGACTTCACAGGGGGCCTTCGTGCTGATCCGCTTTGGCTATGAAATCACCGTGTCCTGCCCGCAGGAAACGCCGATGATCGCGATGATGACTCCGCGGGAAGAATTTCGCGAGGATATACAGACTACGACGGGGCTGGTGATCCAGCCATCGGTGCGCGCCACGGCCTATCACGACCAGTTCGGCAATATCTGCCACCGTTTCACCGCGCCTGCGGGGCTGATCACCTTGTCCAGCGACAGCCTGATCTGGTCGGACGGTGTGCCCGAGCCTGCCTTCCCCGACGCGGGCGAGGTGCCGGTGACCGACCTGCCGTCCGAGGTTCTGACCTATCTGCTCGGCAGCCGTTATTGCGAGACGGACAAGCTGAGCCAGATCGCCTGGGATTTGTTCGGCCACCTGCCGCCCGGCTGGGGCCGTGTGCAGGCGATCTGCGACTGGGTAAACGGCCATATCCGCTTCGATTACCAGATGGCCCGCGCCACCCGCACGGCCTTCGAGGCATGGCAAGAGCAGACCGGCGTTTGTCGCGACTTCGCCCATCTGGCGATCACCTTCTGCCGCTGCCTGAACATCCCGGCCCGCTATGCCAACGCTTATCTGGGCGACATCGGCGTGCCGCCGGTCGATGCGCCGATGGATTTCGCCGCCTCGATCGAGGTCTATCTTGAGGGCGGCTGGCACAGCTTTGATCCGCGCAACAACCAGCGCCGGATCGGTCGCATCGTGGTGGCCCATGGTCATGACGCGGGCGACGTGCCGCTGATCCATTCATTCGGCCAGCATGTGCTGCAATCGTTCCGCGTCTGGACCGACGAGGCGCCCGAAGTCGCAGAACCTACGCGACTGTCGGCGCTGGCGGGGCGGGCCTGAAGCGGTTCTTGCCGGATTTGCCGCGCGACAAATCCGGCAAGGCCCATTCGTCAGCTCGCCACTTCCAGTCCGTCGATCCGCTGAATCGCTACGACCGCCGGCCGCGGCAGACCGCCTTCCTTGAAGTCCGGCCATAGCGTCGTCAGCGCGGCGGTCGTCTCCGAATCCTCTGCCGGATGCTGGACCGAGACGAACAGCGTCGTGCCATCCGGCGTGAAGCAGGGGCCGGTCGCCTCGGCGCCCATCGGGCAGGCGAACAAGAGCTTCGGCAGGCCGCGCGCCGGGCCTTCGGTGTCGACGCCATAGATGCCGTCGGCCAGGTCGAAGTCGTTGGCCCCATCGGTCGCCACGAACATCCGGCCCTTCGGATCGAAGGTCAGGTTGTCGGGGTTCACGAACCAGCCGTTTTCCGAGGTCGCGGGGTGGAAATGCGCCCCTTGCGCCGCGTCCTTGGGGTTGCCGGCCAGCACGAACAGATCCCAGGTATAGCTGTCGGCGGTGTGATCGGCGTCCTTGCCGGTGCCGCCCGGCGGGATCATTTCGACGATATGGCCCCAGGCGTTCTCAGGCCGGGTGTTCGGCGCATTCAGCTTGTCGGCCGAGATCTTCTTGTTCTTGGTCATCACGGCATAGACACGGCCCGTCACCGGGTTCGTCTCCATATCCTCGGGCCGGTCCATCGGGGTCGCGCCGAGCGCATCGGCGGCAAGACGGGTTTTCAGCAGCACGTCGGCCTGCGTCGCAAAACCGTTCTCCGCCGTCAGCGGACCATTGCCCTGCACCAGCGGCAGCCAGTTCATCGTGCCGTCGGCATTATAGACGGCGACCGACAGCGTGCCCTTGTCCAGGATGTCGCGTGCCGACTCGGGGTTCGCCGGGTCATAGATCCCGTCCGAGACGAAGCGATAGACGTATTCGAAGTAATCGTCGTCGCCCATGTAGACCACGACGCGCCCGTCCTTGTTCAGTACCACCGTGGCGGCCTCGTGCATCATCCGGCCCAGTGCGGTGCGCTTGATCGGGGTCGCCGCCGGATCATAGGGGTCGATCTCGACCACCCAGTCGAAACGGTTAGGCTCGTTCGGCTCCTTGTCGACGTTGAAGCGATCCTCGAACCGGGCGCGGCCATAGTAGTCGGACCCGTCATAGCCGTAGCGTTCCAGAACATCGGCGAAGGGCGACTTGGTGGGATCGCCGCCGAAGGTGTCCGAAGCGCCCTCCTCGCAGGTCAGCACGGTGCCCCACGGGGTCACGCCGCCGCCGCAGTTGTAGTTGGTGCCGCGCGCCTTGGTCCCTTCGGGATCGGCCGAGGTCTTCATCCAGTCATGCCCGGCGACGGGGCCGGAAATCTTCATGTCGGTATCCAGCGTGATCCGGCGGTTCAGCGGGCTGTCCTGGACGATCGCCCAGGTGCCGCCGTCACGCTTGATCTCGACGATGGAATGGCCGATCGCCATGTTTCCCAGGGCCACCTGCTCGGCGGTCATCTTGGCGCCTGCGTCATCCTCGGTCACGCCATCGAACATCGCGTTCGGAGAGATGTATTCGTTGTTCACGCAGAGCAGCCCGTGGTCGGAACTGCCCGACCCGCGCGGCAGCGGCATGAAGGCGATGTAGTCGCAGTTATAGCCGAACCGCTCAGCCTGCTCGGCGGCATTCATCGCGCGCAGATCGGGCTCGCCCTGACCCGCCTTCATCGGCGCACCCCAGGCGGCGACCACATCGGCGCGGTAGCCGTCGGCGACGTGGTGTGTTTCGTCGAAGATGCGCTTCAACTCGGTGAACTGCAGGCTCGACTGCGCATCCTGGGCAAAGGCCTGGCCCGAGAACAGAGAGCCGACAAAGCCCTGCGAAGCAACGACGGCAAGGCCGGTCCCGCTGCCCAGCAGGAAGCCGCGGCGTGACACGCGTTCGGCGATGATGTTGCGGATGGGGTTCGACGGGTTGTGCGGACGCAGGGTGGACTGGTCGACGTCATACTTGGTCATCGCTGGCTCCTTGGGCTTACGAGACGCACAGCGTTAGCCTAGTCGCATGACAGGCCCATGTCACACGGGCAGGGCGGTGGTCTTGAACACTGTGCGCAGCGCGAAGGATGAATGCATCTGCGCCACGCCCGGTAGGCGGGCCAGATGCTGGCGATGGATGCGGGCGAAATCGTCGGTGTCCTGTGCCACGACTTTGAGCAGGTAATCCGCCGTCCCCGCCATCAAGTGGCACTCCAGCACCTCGGGCACGCGTTTGACCGCCGCCTCGAAGGCCTCCAGCACCTCATCCGCCTGACCTGACAGCGTGATCTCGACGAAAACCGTCGTCGGCCAGCCCAGACGGCGGGCATCCAGCAGGGCCACATACTCGCCGATGATCCCCTCCTGCTCCAGCCGCTGCACGCGGCGGTGGCAGGCCGAGGGCGACAGGTTCGCCGTCTCAGCCAACTCGGCATTGGTCATCCGGCCGTCCTTCTGCAACCCCATCAGGATACGGCGGTCTGTCGCGTCGATTTCCATGATGGTGCAAAATCCTTCGACCAGATGCCAGTTTTGTTGAATATTCTACCGATGATGGCGCTAACCGTCACCCATCTTTTCAAAGCATCGCCACGGCGATCTGTCACAATCGCGCGCATATCCATTCCCCAGGGAGGAACCCCATGAAGATCGGTTGCCCGAAAGAGATCAAGCCGCAGGAATTCCGCGTCGGCGTCACCCCCAACGCCGCGCGTGAAGCCGTGGCCCATGGCCACTCCGTTCTGGTCGAGACCGGAGCAGGCCTTGGCGCCGGTTTCTCCGATGCCGATTACGTCGCCGCCGGTGCGAAAATCTCGCCGACCGCGGAAGAGGTATTTGCCGCCTCGGACATGATCGTGAAGGTCAAGGAGCCGCAGGCGATCGAGCGCAAGCGGCTGCGCGAAGGTCAGGTCCTGTTCACCTACCTGCACCTGGCACCCGATCCGGAACAGACCCGCGACCTGCTCGCCTCCGGCGTGACCGCGATTGCCTATGAAACCGTGACGGATGACCGTGGCGGCCTGCCGCTGCTGGCCCCGATGTCCGAGGTTGCCGGCCGTCTGGCGCCGCAGGTCGGCGCATGGTCGCTGCAAAAGGCCAATGGCGGCCGTGGCGTGCTGATGGGCGGCGTGCCGGGCGTGGCGCCCGCCAAGGTCGTGGTGCTAGGCGGTGGTGTCGTCGGCACCCATGCGGCCAAGGTTGCCGCCGGCATGGGCGCGGACGTGACCGTGCTTGACCGCTCGCTGCCCCGCCTGCGCTACCTGGACGACGTGTTCGGACGCGACTTCAAGGCGGTCTATTCGAATGCCGGGAACACCGCCGAACTGATCACCGAGGCCGACATGGTCATTGGTGCGGTCCTGATCCCCGGCGCCGCCGCGCCGAAGCTGATCACCCGCGCGCAGCTTTCGACCATGAAGCCCGGCTCGGTTCTGGTCGACGTCGCCATCGACCAGGGCGGCTGCTTCGAGACCAGCCATGCGACCACCCACCAGGACCCGATCTATGAGGTCGACGGCATCCTGCACTACTGCGTGGCCAACATGCCGGGCGCCGTCGCCCGCACCTCGACACTGGCGCTGGGCAACGCGACGTTGCCCTTCATGCTGGCCCTGGCCGACAAGGGCTGGCGCAAGGCCTGCGCCGATGACAAGCACCTGCTGGCCGGTCTGAACGTGCACGCCGGGCACCTGACCTATGGCGCGGTGGGCACTGCGCTGGGCCTGGAAGTCATGGCCGCCGAGCGCGCTCTGGCTGCGTGACAAAAGGCTGCCCGGTTAGTTCCGGGCAGCTCTTCACTCGCCGCTATCTTTGGCGAAGGCAGGTGACTTCGCCACGCGATGAAGATCGAGTTGCACGGGCCGGTGGCCCAAAGCCGGCGGCCAGCGCCCGCCCCGCCAATGGCGGGCGCTTCGCACCCGCCGGGGCAGGCACTGGCCTCTCTCACCTCTCGGCACACACGGTCTTGGGGCGTCGCTGCGATGCGGGCGGGGAAACGCGGGTCGCGTTTCTGGTCCCGCCCGGTCTGGCGTTGGATCTTGTCAGGCCGAACGTGCTTTCAGCAGGTCCCGGATCTGCACCAGCAGCTCTTCCTGCGTCGGACCTTTCGGCGCGGCTACCTCAGCCTCTTTCTTGACCATCGATTCCTGTGCCCGGTTCACAGCCTTGACCAGCAGGAACACCACCCAGGCGATGATCAGGAAATTCAGCACCGCCATCAGGAACGACCCATAGGCAAATACGGCGGCACCGCTATCGCGCGCTGCCTGCAGGCTGGCACCCTCGGGCACATTACCCTTCATCACGAAATACATGTTGGAGAAGTCGATCCCGCCGATGATCAGGCCGATGATCGGGTTGATCAGATCGCCCACCATCGAGTTCACGATCGCCGTGAATGCCGCACCGATGATGATACCCACGGCGAGGTCGAGCACGTTGCCCCGCGCGATAAACTTCTTGAATTCGTCGAACATTATCGAAAGCCCCTCAAAGTCTGCGGCCGTTTAAGCCCTTTTTCCGTCCTGCGCTGGCGCACAGTCACATGGGGACTATCTCACACCCGCGCTTATTTTGTCAGGCCGAAAACTGACTTAGGGTCATCGGTCTATGAGGAGACAACAATGACCGTTCTCACCGATTTCCCGATCACCAAACGCTGGCCGCCCGTGAACCCAAAGGCGATCCAGCTCTACTCTCTGCCCACGCCGAACGGCCGCAAGGTGTCGATCGCGCTGGAGGAGATGGGTCTGGCTTATGATCCGCATCTGGTCGATTTCGCCAAGAACGACCAGATGTCGCCCGAATTCCTGTCGCTGAACCCCAACAACAAGATTCCCGCGATCATCGATCCCGAAGGTCCGGGCGGCAAACCTCTGCCGCTGTTCGAAAGCGGGGCGATCCTTATCTATCTGGCGGAAAAGTCGGGCAAGTTCTTTCCGCAGGCGAACCGCTACGAAATCCTGCAATGGCTGATGTTTCAGATGGGCGGATTGGGTCCGATGTTCGGCCAGTTCGGTTTCTTCAACGTCTTTGCCGGCAAGGACATCGAAGACCCGCGCCCGAAAGAGCGCTACCGCGCGGAAAGCGAACGGCTGCTGAAGGTCGTCGATGGCGCGCTCGAGGGCCGCGAGTGGATCGCGGGCGAATATTCTATCGCCGACATGGCGATCTGTCCCTGGATCAACGGCTTCCTGACCTTCTACAAGGGGGGCGAGCATGTCGGCTGGGACAAGCTGAAGAACGCGCCTGCCTACCTTGAGCGCTTCATGGCGCGCCCGGGCGTCCAGCGCGGGCTGGATGTTCCGAAACGGGGATGAGGCGCCGGTCCCCGCCGCTGGATGCCTCCGGCGGGGATATTTGGACAAGGTGAAATAGGGGGCGTCAGCCGCGCGGTGCAGCGGCGCGGCGCAGCCGGTCGTTGATTGCGCGGCCCAAGCCAGACTCCGGGATTGGGGCGAAGGCGATGCGTCCGTTTGTGGCGAATTGGTCAGCCTCGCGCAGCGTGTGGAAAAGGGTCGCTGCCGCCTCGACCAGGTCGCCGGATGGTGACAGCGACAGGTCGGCGCCCACGCTGGCAGGACCGAATCCGACCCAGACCTCGCCTGCTTCCGGCTCGGTCACGCCCAGCCGCACCGCCGCTCCGGGGGCGTAGTGAGAGGCGAGTTGCCCCGGCGCGGTGATCCCCTTGCCAGCGGCCAGCAGTGGCGCGCCCAAAGCCGCCTCCAGCGCCTCGACTGGCACACCGCCCGGCCGCAGCAGGCGGGCAGCGCCACCAAGGCCGATGATGGTGGACTCAACCCCCACCGCCGAAGCACCGCCGTCGATCACCGCCGCGATCCGACCGGATAGACCGTCCAGCACATGGCTCGCCCGCGTCGGGCTGACCCGGCCCGAGGGGTTGGCCGAAGGCGCCGCCAGCGGCCCGCCGAAGGCGCGCAAAAGTGCCCGCGCCAGCGGATGCGCGGGGACTCGCAGCGCCACGGTTGGCAGTTCCGCCGTGACCAGCGGCGACAGGCCGGAGTTTTCCTTCAGTGGCAGCACCAGCGTCAGCGGTCCCGGCCAGAAGGCCGCCGCCAGCGCCTCGGCCCGTGCATCGAAATGCGCGAGTGCGCGAGCCGCCTCGACATCGGGCAGATGCACAATCAGCGGGTTGAACCTTGGCCGCCCCTTGGCCTCGAATATCCGCGCGACGGCGGTATCCGCGCGGGCGTCGCCCCCCAGGCCGTAAACCGTCTCGGTCGGAAAGGCGACGAGCTCGCCGTTGGCCAGCAGCTTGGCCGCGCGCGCCAGCCCCTCTGGGTTCGGTTGCAGGGTTTCCGTCGGGGTCATGATCCGGGTGACGCAGCGTTGATCTTGATCGGTGGAGGGCCACAAGGTTCAACTGCAGCCGACCTTTGCCATACGCCCGCGCCCCGCCATTGCCAAGGCGCGCTTGTCCGCCCGACCGGAGACAGATGATGCCCTATCGCGCCCCGATTGCCGACTTCCGCTTTCTGTTCGAACATGTCGTGGGCCTGCCTACCGTCGCCGCAACCGAGCGCTTTGCCGATGCGACGCCGGAAACCGTAGATGCGATCCTAACGGAGGCCGGACGGCTGTGCGAGGAAACGCTGGCCCCGCTGCAACGCCCCGGCGACCTGCATCCGGCGCGGCTGGAGAACGGGGTCGTCCGCACCTCGCCCGGTTTCGCCGAGGGCTACCGCGCCATTGCCGAGGGCGGCTGGGTGTCGATGGCCGCCAGCCCCGAGCATGGCGGCATGGGCCTGCCGATGACCGTCACCACCGCGGTGAACGAGATGATGGGCGGCGCCTGCCTGTCGCTGCAACTCAACCCCCTGATGACGCAAGGCCAGATCGAGGCGCTGGAGCATCATGCATCCGCCGAGATCCAGGCGATATACCTGCCGCGCCTCGTCTCCGGCGAATGGTCCGGCACCATGAATCTGACCGAGCCACAGGCGGGCAGCGACGTGGGTGCGCTGCGCACACGAGCCGAACCCAACAAAGACGGCACCTATGCCATCACCGGGCAGAAAATCTTCATCACCTGGGCCGACAACGACTTTACCCCCAACGTCTGCCACCTCGTCCTCGCCCGCCTGCCCGGCGCGCCGGATGGCACCAAAGGCATCAGCCTGTTCATCGTGCCAAAGTTCATCCCCGACGCCGAAGGCAACCCCGGCCAGCGCAACAGCCTTCAGGTCGTCAGCCTTGAGCACAAGCTGGGCCTGCACGGCTCGCCCACCGCCGTGATGCAGTACGACGGCGCGACCGGCTGGATGGTGGGCGAGCCGAACAAGGGCATGGCGGCCATGTTCACCATGATGAACAACGCCCGCCTTGGCGTCGGCACCCAAGGCATCGGCGTGGCCGAGGCTGCCACGCAGGCGGCCCTCGCCTATGCGCAGACTCGCGTGCAGGGTCGCACGCCATCCGGCACCATCATCGACCATGCCGATGTTCGCCGGATGCTGGCCACCATGCGGGCCGAGACCTTTTCCGCCCGCGCCATCGCTTTGGCCTGCGCGCAGGCCATCGACATGGGCCGCGCCACCGGCGATGCCGACTGGGCGGCTCGCGCCGCGCTTCTGACCCCCATCGCCAAGGCCTACGGCACCGACATGGGGGTGGAGGTTGCGACCATGGGTATCCAGGTCCACGGCGGCATGGGATTCATCGAGGAAACAGGCGCGGCGCAATACCTGCGCGACGTGCGCGTGACGGCGATCTATGAGGGCACCAACGGCATTCAGGCGATGGACCTTGTCGGGCGCAAGATGATGGACGGGGGCGAGGCCGCCTTCCGCCTGCTGGAAGAGGTCCAGAAGGGTGCCGAGGCCGCCCGCGCCCAATTGCCGGAGCTTGCCCATGACGTCTGGTCGGCGGCGGAGACCCTGCGCGAGACCACCGAATGGCTGGTGGCGCAGGAGATGAGCGACCGCTTCGCCGGCTCTGTCCCCTACCTGCGCGCCTTTGCCCGTGTGCTGGGCGGCCACATGCACCTTCGCGCCGCGATCGCCGATGCCGCGAGAGAACCGCTCGCCCGCTTCGCCATCCGCCGCCTGCTGCCGGAACACATCGGCCTGCTGGCCCAAGTGCGCGAGGGCGCGGCGGGCCTTTACGCCGTCACGCCCGAGGATCTGGCTGCGTGACCTACGCCGCCCCGACGCTGCGCTATCCGCTGGAGACCCCGCCCGGCGAGTGCGAGGCGCGGGAAATCGCCCCCGGCATCCTGTGGATGCGCCTGCCGCTGCCAATGGCGCTGGACCATGTGAACGTCTACGCACTGGACGATGGCGCGGGCTGGACCATCCTCGACACCGGTATGGACAGCCGCCGCACCCGTGCGATCTGGGAAGCCCTTTTGTCCGGCCCGCTGGCGGGTCAGCCCGTCACCCGCGTTGTCGTAACCCACCACCACCCCGACCATATCGGGCTGGCGGGCTGGTTCCAGTCGCGCGGTGCGTCACTGATCACCACCCGCACCGCATGGCTCCTCGCCCGCATGCTGGTGCTGGACGTCCAGCCGCTGCCCACGCCCGAACAGATCGCCTTCTGGCGTGGCGCGGGCATGGATGAGGGGCTGCTGGCCAAACGCATGACGGAACGGCCCTTCAACTTCGCCGATTGCGTGGCACCCCTGCCGGTGGGCTACACCCGCATCGCCGAGGGCGAGCAGATCACCATGGGCGGTCGCCGCTGGCTGGTCCGCATCGGCAATGGCCATGCGCCGGAACATGCAATCTTCTTCAGCATGGACGACAACCTCGTCCTTGGCGGCGATCAGCTTTTGCCCTCGATCTCGCCCAATATCGGCGTCTACCCGACCGAGCCGGATGCAGACCCCTTAAGCGAATGGATTGCATCCTGCCAGGCGTTCGCAGCTATTGCGCGGGACGACCACTTCGTGCTGCCGGGTCACAAGTTGCCCTTCACCGGCCTGCCGGTCCGCCTGCGGCAACTGATCGAGAACCACGAAGGCGCATTGGCCCGCCTGCTTGATCATCTGGACAGGCCGCGAACCGCCGCCGAATGCTTTATGGCGCTGTTCAAGCGCCAGATCGACCCTGCCGAATACGGGCTGGCGCTGGTCGAGGCGATGGCGCATCTGAACCATCTTTTGCGACATCGTCGTGTCACGCGGCAGGTGAGCAGCGGAGTCTGGCGCTGGCAGCGGCGCTAAAGGACGCAGGGGTAAGGCCCGAATCACAAGGGATTGATCGGCTCCGGGCATCGACACCCGCCGCCCGGCATGGCAGTTTCCCGGCCATGTCGGTTCTTAGATCCCTTATTGTCCTGCTGATGCTCACGGGACTATTGCCCCTCGGCGCCTCCAGGACACTGCATGCACTGCCCCCTGAAGCACCGGGGTGGAGCATGGGGTATATCGCGTCTGATAGCGCAGATGAACGCGCGGATTTGGCGGCGGCGCAGGGCGAGACCATGCTGGTTGCCCCCAAACGCTGCAACGGTCCCGGCCTGCCGGGGTTTCCCTGCAGCGCCAGCCTTGGTATGCCGCCTGACCCAGCGACACTCCCCGACGCGTCGGGCGGTCAGGTGTTCGCAGGAAGAGAGGCGACAAGCCCGAAAGGTCGCAACCCCTCCGGGTTTCTCGCCCCACCCCGCCTCGGTTGATCGCCGCCGCCGCGATTTCTCGCGGCACAACGCCGAGATCAGCCTGAAGGAAATCCAAAGACATGCTTACCCGACGCGCCCTTTTTGCAGGGGCTGCGGCCTCGGCCCTTACCGCCTGCGCCCGCCCGGAACCCGAAATGGTCGATGCGCCGCCGCCTCCGCCGATGCCTGCGCGCTATGATGCCATCCTGACCGAACCCTATCCGGTGCCCGCCGTGCCCGCCGGCGTGGTCGATCCCAAGTTCTGGATGCAGGAAGTGGCTAATCCCTTCCCCCAATACACAACCGGCACGATCATCGTCGATCCCGATGCCTGCTTTCTGCATCTGATCGAAAAGGACGGTCGCGCCCTCCGCTATGGCGTGGGCGTCGGCGCGGCAGGCTATGACTGGGACGGCAACGCGCGTCTGCAATACCGCCAGAAATGGCCCCGCTGGAAAGCGCCCGACACGATGATCGCCCGCCGCCCCGAATTCGCGCCCTATTCCGTAGCGAACGGCGGCATGGACCCCGGCCCCGGCAACCCGCTCGGCTCGCGGGCGCTGTATCTGTTCCAGAACGGCAAGGACACGCTTTACCGCATCCACGGCGCCTGCGAGCCGGAAAACGTGGGCAAGGCCGTGTCATCGGGCTGCATCCGCATGCTGGATCAGGATGTGATCGACCTGCACGACCGCGTGCGCGACGGGATCGAGGTGGTGGTTCTGGCCTCGCTGAAGCCTGAAGGATTGCAGAGCCTGTACTGATGGCGGGCCGGATCGGTCGCTGAAAATATGTGCGACCGATCTGGCGCGGCATTGGTGAAGATTTGGTAAACCAATTTCCCGATGTCGTTTGAATCAACCGTTTGCCCGTTCATGCACACGTAAAACATGGCGATAGAAGGGGCTGGCCGCCGCGACCCCGTGACAGCCCCCACAATATCCGCTAAGTGGCAGAAAACCCTTCCCAACGGAGACCCCCGATGGCCGGCACCGATCACACCACCGAACACAAGCACGGTACGATGAGGATCTCTACGCAGGAGAAGACCTTCGAAGGTTTCGTCCGGATGGTCGCCTGGGGTGCGGGCATCTCGATCGCCGTCCTGATCTTTCTTGCGCTGGCAAATTCTTGATGCCAAGGCCCTGATATGAAAAGAATTTTTATTTGCATTGCGATGCTGCTGTCGCTCGCGGCCTGCTCTCCCAAGTCTCCTTATGCGGATGACGCCTCGGTCGCGCGCGCTGTTTACTCGCCCGGACCGCCGAACTCGATCACGTTGTTCACCGTCCTGAGCAACCGCAACAATTCCGGCGCCCATACCGGGCTTCTGATCAACGCATCCCAGCGTGTCATGTTCGACCCCGCCGGCACCTGGCGTCATCCGCGTATCCCCGAGCGCAATGACGTCCACTACGGCATGACCGACAAGATGGTGAATTTCTACATCGACTACCACGCACGCGAGACCTATCGCGTGATCGAGCAGACGATCTATGTCACCGCCGAACAAGCCGAGATCGCCCTGCAGCGTGCACAGAGCTATGGTGCCGTGCCCAAGACACAGTGCGCCCGCAGCGTGTCCAACATTCTGCGCGGTGTGCCGGGGTTCGAAAACATGCCCGCGACGTTGTTCCCGAAGAAATTGATGAATGCGTTCGGCAGTCTGCCCGGTGTTACAGAACGCACGATCCGGGATGAAGATGCCGACAAGAACTATGGCGTTCTTCTGGTTCAGGCGGGTGAGGGCGCGACTGACTCGCCCTAAGCGCCGATCAGCAGCGGCGTCAGGTAAAGCGCGGCCAGCCCGCCGAAAAATGCCCAGAGGCCGCTGCGTGTCGCCACTCCGGCTATCAACGCAACCGCCGCCGCGACCAGCCTCGCGGCGTCCGGCACCCCACCGGTGGCCTGCGGCCATAGGATCAGGGGTGCGACCAGCCCCGGCATGATCGCGACCGTGGTATAGCGCAGGTGGCGCAGCGCCCATTCGGGCAAGTGGCGGTTCCCGATCAGGCCAAGGAACGACAGCCGGATCAGATAGGTGCCAAGACCCAACACCAGGATGACGATCCAGATCTCCGGCTGGTTCGTCATGCCATCCGCCGTTTCAGCCAAAGCTCGACCTGCGCGCCGGTCACCATGGCGGCCACTGCGGCAATCAGCAGGCCGCCGGAAAACGGGACCCAGGCCAGCGCCAGCGTGCCCACTACCGACACTGCCGCCGCCGCCACATGCGGCAAAGTTCGCAGTGCCGGGGCAATCATTGCGAGGAAGGTGATCGGCAGCGCGAAATCCAGCGCGAAGTCAGGTGGAATCGCCGTGCCGAACATGGCACCGACCAGCGTCGAGCCATACCACAGCGGGCAGATCGGAGTGACGACCCCGGCGAAATAGGCCGTCTTTTCACGCAGAGACATTGCCGGATTGCGGTCATACTCCAGGGAAGCCGTGGCATAGGTCTGATCGACCAGCACATAGGCCATCAGCGCCCGCTGCCACAGCGGCGCAGGCCCCAGATGCGGCGTGATCGCCACCGAATACATCGCCATGCGCAGATTGACCGCCAGCGATGTCGCCAGCACGATCAGGATCGGGGCCTGATCCTGCATAAGCTGCAGCGCGGTAAATTGCGAAGCCCCGGCGATGACCAGCACCGAAAAGCTCATCGTCTGCAAAAGATCCAGCCCCGCCTCGGTCGCGACCACGCCGAACAGCAGCGCAAAGGGAATGATCACCAGCGAAAACGGGGCGACGTTCACGACACCGCGCCAATAGGCGCGTCGCGCAGATGCTGCGAGCGGATCCCGCGTATGGGGCAGGGGGCTTTCGCTGGACGAGGCCATGGGAACGGCTTAGGCAATTCGCCATGGGGATGCAATCGGGGGCGATGCGTGCGGATTTTCGGCGTGATACTTGCGGGCGGCACCGGCCAGCGCATGGGCGGCGCGGACAAAGCCATGCTGCCGCTCGCCGGACGAACGCTGGTTGCCCACGCCATTGCCCGCCTGCATCCGCAGGTTTCGGAACTGGCGATCAGCGCCAATGGCGACCCGGCCCGTCTGGCCGTGCACGGCCTGCCGGTTCTGGCCGACAGTGCGCAGCTTGGCCCCTTGTCGGGCGTGCTGGCCGCGATGAACTGGGCATCGCCCGAAGGTGCGACCCACGTGGTTACGGTTGCGGTCGACACGCCGTTCTTCCCCGAGGATCTGGTGCCCCGCCTGCTGCTGGCGGCCGAAGGCTCGCCCAATGGGGCGGCGCTGGCCGAGAGCGGGGGGCGGGCGCATCCGACCTTCGCGATCTGGCCCATGGCTCTTCGCGACGATCTGGCAAAGCGCCTTGGCGCGGACCAGCGGCGGATCATGGATTTCGCCCGCGCGCATGGGGCCGCGCTTGCCTCTTTCCCCGACGATGCAGCCTTCCTGAATGTCAACGCTCCCGAAGACCTGCGCCGTGCCGAAGAACTGCTGGGGGCCACAGGGTGAAGGTTTATGGGCTGATCGGCTGGAAGAACGCAGGAAAAACCACGCTGATGGAGCGTCTGGTGGCCGAGATCACGGCGCGCGGAATTTCCGTCTCGACCGTCAAGCACGTCCACCATGACGTCGATCTGGACCAGCCGGGCAAGGATACCTACCGGCACCGCGCGGCGGGCGCGCGCGAAGTCGTGCTGGCATCGGCCAAGCGCCACGCCATCCTGACCGAGCATCGCGACGGGCCGGAACCGCCGCTCTCCACCATACTCACGCGGCTGTCGCCGGTCGATCTGGTGCTGGTCGAAGGCTACAAGCGCGACGATCATCCCAAGATCGAGGTTTATCGGGCCGAAACTGGCCACCAACTGATTCAACCGGGCGATCCATATGTCCGGGCGGTGGCATCGGACGCCGACCTGCCCAAGCTGACGGTCGCGGTTCTGGATCTGAATGATCCTGTCGCCATTGCGGATTTCGTGCTCGGGGAGGTGGGTCTTGCCGGGTCGTCCTGAAGCGCAGGGCGTTACCCTGATCCGCGGCATGCCGCGTGACCAACGGAAGGCGGCGGCGGCGCTTTACTGGCAGGCTTTCGGCGGCAAGCTTGGACGCGTGCTGGGGCCGGATGACAAGGCGTTTCATTTCCTCGACAGGGTGATCCGTGCCGACCACGCCATCTGTGCGCTGGATGGCGACGGGCGCCTGATCGGGCTTGCGGGTTTCAAGACGGCGCAGGGCGCTTTCGCCGGCGGCTCCTTTGCTGATCTGCGCCAGGTCTATGGCCTTGTCGGCGCATCCTGGCGCAGCGTGCTGTTGCAGCTGTTGGGACGGGACGTGGACAACGCCCGTTTTCTTATGGACGGCATCTGCGTTGCGCGCGACGCGCGGGGACGGGGGATCGGCAGCCTGCTGGTCGAGGCGATCTGCGACGAGGCGCGCGAACGCGGTTATGCCGAGGTCAGGCTTGACGTGATCGACACGAACTGGCGCGCCCGTGCGCTGTATGAACGGCTGGGCTTTCAAGCACACGGTATCGAGAGCATCGGCGCGTTGCGCTACATCTTCGGCTTTCGCTCGGCCACCATGATGGTGCGCGAGGTGGGACAGGCGGCGGGTTAGCGCACCGCCTCCATCACCGCGTCCTTCAGCTTGCAGTCGCGGATCACGTCCGGCCCGCAGCGGCGTGGCGTCAGATCTGTCGTCAGGCAGATGCGAACCTCTTGAATCATGCCATCCGCGCAGGTGACCGTGATCTGGTCGCGGGCCAGGCCGGGATTTGCCTCGATGAACGCATCCTCGACCACGCTGGCGGGCAGGGTGATGTCGCGGTTCAGACGCTGAAATACATCCGGCATCTTCATCGAGTCATACGCTTGGCGCGACAGGGCGAAATAATCGCGCGCGGACAGGCCAGAGCAGCGACCGTGTTTCTTCCATTGATACCACGACAGCCCACCAGAACCGGAGATGTCCGCCATGGCGGCTGACTCACCGCGCGACGGGTCGCGTGCAGCGGTGCGGCAATAACTGGGATAGCCGGTCTCATACTGCGGCCAAAGCCCGTGCAGGGTGAACCCGAAGTTGTGTCTCGGATCGCACTGGTCGTCGCGCCGTGCATCCCCTTCACGCGCGCACCAGTTGGGCGACCAGCCCAGCGACAGCACGTAATAATCGAAATCGCCTGCCCTCTGGCCATCGGCCCGCACAGGCCCGGCAAGCGGCGAAAGCAGCAGAAGCAGGCCCAGCAGGGGGAAGAGCCGCATTTTCTCTTTTCTCCCGGCAGCAAGATGACTATATGACGGGCAACTTCCCGAAAACGAGAAGACGCGGCCCCGGTCGCAGCCGTTTTCCCGGCACGGGAAAGATTTGTAAAGGAGAGATCCTGATGAACAAGCCGCTCATGGCCAAGGCGACCGCCGTCTGGCTGGTCGACAACACGACGCTGACCTTCAAGCAGGTCGCCGATTTCTGCGGAATGCACGAGCTTGAAGTGCAGGGCATCGCCGATGGCGACGTGGCGACGGGCGTCAAGGGCTTCGACCCGGTCGCCAACAACCAGCTTGATCCGATCGAGATCGAGAAGGGTCAGAAGGATCCGGCCTACAAGCTGAAACTGAAATTCAACGCCGCTGCCGTGGGCGAGGAAAAACGCCGTGGCCCGCGCTACACCCCGCTGTCGAAGCGTCAGGATCGTCCGGCTGCCATCCTGTGGCTGGTCAAGTTCCACCCGGAACTGAGCGACGGCCAGATCGGCAAGCTGGTCGGCACCACCAAACCGACGATCCAGTCGATCCGCGAGCGGACCCACTGGAACATCTCGGGCATCACCCCGGTCGATCCGGTGGCGCTTGGCCTCTGCCGTCAGAGCGAACTTGACGCCGCCGTGCAGGTGGCGGTGAAGAAGAAGGCCGCTGAGGGTCAGGTGATGACCGATGACGAGCGCCGCAAGCTCGTCTCGACCGAGCAGTCCCTCGGCATGCCGGCCGAGCCGAAAATTCCTGCGGCCATTGCGGGGCTTGAGACCTTCTCGCTGACCGAGAAGGAAGAAAGCCCGGCCGATTTCAGCGATGCCGAAAGCTTCTTCAACCTGCCGCACGGCGAAGACGAAGAAGAAGACGAACACCGCTGAGGCAAGCGCGCGCCGGATCAGGGCATCTGGCGCGGTTTGCGCGAGGCGATCAGCATCTGGCGCAGGATGCCGGCGATGGCATGAGCGATGCCGGGCCTGCCTGCACGTGCGTCGCGCCGCATTCTGGCCGCAGCTTCGCGGTCCGAGGGTTCGTGGCGCGCCAACTCTGCCAGTTGGTGATCTTCGTTCATGTCGGCAAAGGCGGGATGCGGCGCCATGAACAGGTAAAGCCGACCGTTCGGACGGTTCTCCGCAAATCTATCCATTTTTCAAATTCCTTCGAGAATGCGCTGTCAAAATCGGGTCGCGCATTGCCTTCATTATCGCAACAATCGTGACGTCAGCGTGAATTGATCGTGAATTGCCACCCAATAGCGGGAAATTTGCTGTTGCGCCTGCAAGAGAAAGGGCCGCCGATTTACGGCGACCCTTTCCGAGTTCCAAGGAGATGGGCCAGTTAGGTTTCAAGCCCAATCCGTGGGATATTTCCCAAGGGGCTGCCCCTAGAAAACACCTCCAAAGACTGTCCCGACACCTCTCTCCAATATCACTCTAGACACTGGATCACCTCCTTTCAAAATGTTGCCGATAGGGGAATCGTGCCACAGATTTTGTGTTTGTCAAAAGTTTTTACGCTACCTTTGCGCCAAAGCGCGCAATGATGATGCGAAACGGCACAAGTGCCACCAAAGCGATCACCAGCTTGACCAGCCAGTCGGCTGTGGCGAGCGACATCCACAGCGGCACGACCGGCCCCATGCCCAAAAGCGGCAAGGCCTCATTCGCCCAGGAAACATCGTTCGACGGCTCCAGAAAGCTCAGCTGCGCGGCGAAGGCGATGCTGAAGAACAAAAGCGTGTCCAGTGTCGATCCGATCAGCGGAGAGTAAAGCGGCGCCTTCCACCAGTCGCCGCGCCGCATCCGGTCGAACAAGGTCACATCCAGCATCTGTGCGGCCAAAAATGCCGCGCCCGATCCGAGGGCCACGCGCAAAGTAACCAGCGGTCCGAACTCGCCATATATCTGCGATCCGATCAGCGAACAGACGACACCCGTGGCGAAACCGGCCCAGACCACCTTCCGCGCAGCGGCAGCCCCTTGGAAGCGATTGGTCAGGTCGTTGACCAGGAAAGCGAAGGGATAGGTGAACGCGCCCCAGGTCAGCCATTGGCCGAACAAATGCTGCACCAGGATGTTCGAGGCGACGACGATGGCGGCCATGGCAATGATGCCAGGCAAAAGACGGCGGGACATGTCAGTTTTCCGTTTTGACAAGGTTGCGGATACTTGGTCCCAGCACGAACGGCGGCAAGGACGGGGCGGCTTATCGCCGGATGTGGCCCCAAGTCAATCGGGAACCCGAAACTCCACGATCTCTGTCCCCAGAACCGACAGGAAGTTGTCGTCCGAGATCAGCGTCAGCCGCAGAGCGCCTTCAGCGTCCTGCCAGACCGCCAGCCCCTCCATATTGCCAAAGGCGCCAGGCGCCGTCTGCAGCAGCGTTTCGTCGCGGGCGATGCCGCTTTCCGCAATCTCGATCCGCCGGACCCGAGACGCGAAACCGGCAATACCCAGGAACTGCCGTTCCAGCAGATAAAGCCGCCCATCCGGCCCGAAGTCGGCGGCGGTGGGCAGGAAGCTGCTCAGCCCTCTAACCACAAAGGGCTGATCCCAGACACCGTCCCGAAAGCGGTAGACGGGATAATTGCCATCCGGCCGCGTCGTCACCTCTGGCAGGGTGAAAAGCACGCCTTGCGCATTGATCGCCAGCGGTTCCGGCCCCCCGTTCAATTCCATCAGGCCAAACGCGGGCGGAATTGGCAGCACCTCTGGTGCCGCATCCGGGCGGGCATACCGCAGGATCCGAGCAACGAATTCGGCCGAGACGTAAAGGCTGCCATCCTCGGCCATGGCCAGCCCTTCTGTGTCGAAGCGATACCCTTCTGGCACTTCGCCGGAAGGCTGCGCCAAAAGCTGCGGCGGCCCCGCCTCGACCGCGCTGATGACGCCCCGCTCATCACGCGACAGACGCCCCTGCGACAGCCCGCCACGGTCCGTCAGCGCGGTAAAGCTGCTGCCATCCTCGGAAACCTCGATCCCCGAATAGCCGCCGGCATTTGCATCCGCCTGTATCCAGCGGAAACCACCGACATAGCCCGGCACGATGCTTCGGTCGGGCAGGGCGGGTGCGATGGTGCCAAGCGCCAGCGCCGCGGTCAGGGCGCCCGCAGTACGCCAGCGCATTGTTTGGGCAGGTCGGCCATCGTGAACTGCCGGGAATGCTTCTTCGGCGGAACGGGCTTGGCGGGTTTTGTGGGTTTCGGCGGGTTCAGATAGTCCGTCACCCACCAGTTCAGCGTTTCATCGCAGCCGTTTCCGCCCTTGGACAACTCCTTGACCGTCGGTTTCTGCGTCTGGCACAGGCTCGCACCTGGCGGGCACTTGAGGCGGACGTGCAGGTGATCCTCATGCCCCGCCTCGGGTCGCAGCTTCTGCATCCACTCGCGGTCCTTGCGCTTTGCGGTCTTGCACAGCTCCAGCTTGATCGCGGCGGAAACGAAGATGCGATCCACCCGAGGGTCGGATGCGGCAAGCTTCAGCAGCGCGCCATGCGAAGCGGTCCAGTTGCCGTTCACGCTGCGCTGATCGGCGGATCGCACCGAGATTGCGCTGATCTTTTCGCGCTGTGCGCGGCTCAGCGACAGGCTGGGCGGGGGAAGGAACCAGACGTCGGCGTCCAGGCCAGTTTGATGGCTGGCATGGCCAGAGGGAGAGGGGCCGCCGCGCGGCTGGCCGATGTCACCCACGTAGATCCCCTTCCAACCGACCTGCTGCGCCTTTGCACCCAAATCCTCGAGGTAAGAGATCATGATAGGCTGACCCCAGTTGCGATCCCGGCTAAGACGCATCGCCTGCCAGCTCGGACCCGATTCCGGCAGCGCCACCATCCCGTCCGCGCATCCCCGCGCATAGGCCCCTATCGGCATCGACGGCCGGTCGGTAGGCGCGTTTTCGGCGTCGAACAACTGGCTGGCCAGTTGCTGCGCACCAGCGGGCAGCGCCATCATGGCGAACAGCGCGATCATCAGGATGCGGGTCATGCGATTGCTCCTTCGCCTTCGGATTTCACCCATATCAACAGCAAAAGACCGATCAGGAACATCACGATCAGCGGCGTGATCCCCCATTGCTGGCTGCCGGTCAGCCCGGTGACGACGGCAATCGACAACGGCGCGAGGAAAGATGTCGCCTTGCCCGCCAGCGCATAGATGCCGAATGCCTCGGTAATGCGGGCCGGATCGGCCTGGCGCACCATCATCGTGCGACTGGCGGTCTGCAACGACGCACCCGCCGCACCGATCACGCAGCCGATCAGGTAAAAGACGATGTCGGGCCAGCTGCTTTCGGCCGCCACGGCCACCCCCAGCACGGATGTACGAGAGACATAGACCACGGCCACAGCGACAAGTGTCAGCAGGATCAGGCTGACCACGATCACCGGACGCGGGCCGAACCGGCTGTCGGCCCTGCCGCCCGCCCAGGCAAAGATCGCGCCAGTGATCGCGGCGAGAATACCAAAGACGCCCACCTGCGTGACGCTCCACCCCAGCACGCCCGCCGCATAGATGCCGCCGAAGGTGTAGATGCCGTTCAGCGCATCGCGATAGAACATCGAGGACAGGAGATAGGCCGACAGGCTTTGCCGTTTCGGCAGGCTGCGCAGCGTCGCCTTCAACTCTGGCCAGGCGCGCCTCGCGGCCTGCGCCACGCTAAGACCCTCGCGCTTCGGTTCCCTGACCCACAGGAAGAACGGGATCATGAAGATCACATACCAGATCGCCGTGAACGGCCCGACCGAGCGGGTGCCCTCGCGCGTCGCGGGGTCCAGCCCGAACAGCGGTTCGATCCCGATCAGCGTCTTGCCTGTTGCGCCTTCTGCCAGAAACAGCAGCATCAGGATCAGCGCGATCACCCCACCCAGATAGCCGAAAGCCCAGCCCGAGCCAGAGATGCGACCCATTTCCTCGCGCGTGCCCATGTCGGGCAGCATCGCGTTGATGAAGGTCGTCGCGAATTCCATCCCGATCAGGCCGATCCCGAAAGAGATCATCACGAACCACAGGTTGACATCGCCGGGCACGGCGTACCAAAGACCCCAGGCGCCCAGCACATACATCAGCGAAAACAGCAGGATGAACCCCATCCGGCGGCCCGTGCCATCGGCCACGGCCCCGAGCAAAGGCGAGAGGATCGCGATGATCAGTCCGGCTGCACCGATGCCATAGCCCCAGACGGTCTGCGCCGTGGTGCCGTCGCCAAGGATGCTGGCGATATAGGGGGCAAAGATGAAGGTCAGCAGCAGCGTGCTGTAGGGCTGGCTGGCCCAGTCAAAGAACCACCAGCCCCAGATGCGACGTTGCGCCGTGGTCATTCCGCCCGCCTCTTGCTGCTCAAGCGAGAGTGAACAGCGAAACCCCCACGGGCGCAACCCCGCGCCTTAGCGCGCGGGCGGCCATGGGCGGGTGGCATCCGCCTCGATCCAGGCCTGCACCCATTCGGGCAGGGCGGGGCTTTCTATGTCCTGGCCCAAAGCCTCCATCACACGGGCAGGGGACACGATACCCTCTTTCGAGGTGACGGCGCTGCGCAGCAACATCTGGCTGGTGCATTCGCCGCCCTTCCACATGCTTTGCTCCATGTAGAAGAACCGGGCATCCCACCCCACGCAGCGGCTGCGCATCTGAACCACATCCCACATCAGCACACGCCGGCGGTAGCGGGTCGAGGCACCGGCCACCGCCATGCCCCAGCCCCTGGCGCGCACCGCTTTAGTCAGACCGGTGCGAATGCCCAAAGGCACGCGGCCAAGGTCATACAGGGTCAGTGTCCGGCCGTTGTTCAGCTCTCGCCACGGGTCGATGTCCTGCGGCCAGCAGCGGTGGTGCGAGACATGCGTGTCGGTAAGACCCAGCGGCGCGGCGCGCCTTGCCAGCCGCAATTCGCGCAAGAGCCGAAGATAGGGATACATGGTCGCAACTCCTTCGCCACCTCGGATGCCGCGATGCAGCATCACGGTCAAGAGAAACGCTGCGGAAGAGGTTGTCTTGGCCCTTCGCGGCAGATACCTCTGGCCAAACCGGCCCAAAGGACCACCCATGACCTCGCTTCTGCAAATCCTGCTGCTGATCATTGACCTGGCGCGCTATATCGTCATCGCGCATATCATCATGAGCTGGCTGATCAATTTCCAGGTGCTGAACCTGCGCCAGCCGCTGGTCGCGCAGATATGGGATCTGCTGAGCCGCACGCTGGAGCCTATCTATTCCCGCGTGCGCCAGATTCTGCCGCGCATGTCGGGTATCGACCTTGCACCGCTGGTGGTCCTGCTGATCCTGATCGGTCTTCGCATCGTCCTGATGAACAACGCCGCGATGTTCTACTGAGCTGATGCCCGATCCGGCCGAGCTTCTGCATACCGTTTTCGGTTTCCCCGAGTTTCGTCCGGGACAGGCCGAAATCGTGGAGGCCGTGCTGGCTGGTCAGAACACGCTTGCGATCATGCCGACCGGTGGCGGCAAGTCGCTGTGCTTTCAACTGCCGGCATTGTGCCGGGAGGGCGTCACCGTCGTCGTTTCGCCGCTGATCGCCCTGATGCGCGATCAGGTGCGCGCCCTGCGCGCGGCGGGGGTCGAAGCAGGCGCGCTGACCTCGGGCAATACCGAGGAAGAGACCGAGGCGGTGTTCCAGGCGCTGGACGATGGCCGCCTGAAACTGCTCTACCTCGCGCCGGAAAGGCTGGCGTCGGCGGCGACCACGCAGATGCTGCGCCGGATACGCACCAGCCTTATTGCGGTGGATGAGGCGCATTGTGTCAGTCAATGGGGCCACGACTTCCGCCCCGACTATCTGCGCATCGGCGCGCTGCGCCGCACTTTGAACGTGCCACTGGCCGCCTTTACCGCGACGGCTGATGAAGAAACGCGAGCCGAGATTGTCACACGACTATTCGACGGTGAGGCGCCGGCCATTTTTCTGCGTGGCTTCGACCGGCCGAACCTTCGGCTGGCTTTCGCGGTCAAGGACACGCCGCGCCAGCAGATCCTCTCCTTCGCCGCCGCGCGAAAGGGTCAGTCGGGCATCGTCTACACGGCCACCCGCGCGCGGACCGAGACGCTTTCGGCGGCGCTGGCAGAGGCCGGGCACAGCAGCTGCCACTATCACGGCGGCATGGACGCCGAGGATCGCCGCCGGGTGGAGGTGCGGTTCCAGCAGGAAGACGGGCTGATCGTCGTCGCCACCATCGCCTTCGGCATGGGGATCGACAAACCCGATATCCGCTGGGTCGCCCATGCCGACCTGCCGAAGTCGGTCGAGGGCTATTATCAGGAGATCGGGCGCGCAGGTCGCGACGGCGCCCCCGCCGATACGCTGACCCTCTACGGCCCCGACGACATTCGCCTGCGCCGCAGCCAGATCGACGAAAGCCCCGCCCCGCCTGAACGCCGCGCCGCCGACCATGCCCGGCTGAACGCTCTGCTGGGTCTGGCCGAGGCGGCAAGCTGCCGCCGTCAGGTGCTGCTCGGATATTTCGGTGAACAGTCCGAACCCTGCGGCAACTGCGATTTGTGTGAGGCCCCGGCGCTGCTCTTTGATGCGACCGATGCCGTCAGAAAGGCCCTATCGGCCATCCTGCGCACGGGTGAGTGGTTCGGCGCCGGCCACCTGATCGACATCCTGACCGGCAATTCCACCGCCAAGGTGCGCGAGCGCGGCCACGACCAACTGCCGACCTTCGCCGTCGGGCGTGACCTGTCCAAGGCCACATGGGGCGGGGTCTTTCGCCAGATGATGGGCCGCGACCTTGTCCGCCCCGACCCCGACCGCCACGGTGCCCTGCGCATGACCGACGCCGCGCGCCCGATCCTGCGGGGCGAGGCGCAGATCACCTTGCGGCAGGACACGCTGCGCACCAAACCTGAGCGCGCCGAAGCAAAGGCGATGGTGGCGGACGAGGATGCGCCGCTGCTGGCCGCGCTCAAGGCGCGCCGCCGTGCGCTGGCCGAGGCGGCGGGCGTTCCGGCCTATATCGTCTTTCCCGACCGCACCCTGATCGAGATGGCCGAGCGTCGGCCACAGACGCTGGACCAGATGGCGCAGATCACCGGCGTTGGGGCGAAGAAGCTGGAAAGCTTCGGTGCCGAGTTCCTGTCGGTCATCACAGGCGCAGCTCCGGTTCCGCTGCATCCCCAGCGGATGCGGCTTGCGGGGCGCGAGGCGGGCGAGGTTTTCGACCGACTTTGTGAGACCCAGTTGCGCCTTGCGCGCGGCGAGGATGGCACCGGCAAGCCGCTCAGCTGCTCGCAATCCGAACTGCGAAAGATCGCCGAGGCGCGGCCTTCGACCCTGTCGGAACTCGACCGCGTGGGCTGCCTTGGCCCGCAAAAGATCGACCGCTTCGGTGCGGCCTTCCTGCAGGTGCTGGACGACGTCCGCTAGGCGGAGCGCGCTGGCGCGCGCAAGCCTTTTGCCTCGGGCGCGCTGCCGCACGCCCTCAAGGTGCCTCCGGCGGGGGATATTTTCGGAACAGGAGATGGGGCAGGTCGGGCTATCAGCCCTCGGCCAGTGCGGTTTCCGCAACCGGTCTTGCGGTTTTGGGGCAGAACTCCTCGATCACCTCGGTAATCGCGTTCTTCCGCAGCGGTTTGGTCATGTAGCGATCCATCCCCGCGGCCAGCAGACCCGCTCCATCACCATCCATGGCATGGGCGGTCAGGGCGATGATGGGCACATGTCCGCCCAGATGTTCCTCCATCGCGCGGATCGTCCGCGTCGCCTCGCGCCCGTCCATTTCGGGCATCGACACATCCATGAAGATCAGGTCGGGCTTCCAGTCCTGCCAGCTCTCCACCGCCTCGCGTCCGTTGCCTGCGAAGCGCAGGTCGATGTCCAGGTCGCGCACCATCTTGCCGAAGACAAGCTGGTTGGTCCGGTTGTCCTCGGCCGCCAGGACCCGCATCCGCCGTCCGGGCTGTGCGGGTGGCTCTGCCTCTTCCGGTGCCGCCGGTGCGGAAAGCGATTGCAGGCGGCGATAAAGCTCTGACCGCAGGATCGGCTTCTGCAGGATCGCCGCCAGCAGCCCGGCTTCCGGCGCATCGCGGGCCACCGCAGGGTTCGAGGACAAGAGCACGATCGGCAACTCATGTCCGGCCTCGCGCGTTTCAACGGCCAAATCCAGACCGTCCATCTCGGGCATGTCGTGATCGGTCAGAAGCACGTCGAACGCCCCCTTTGCCAGCGCTGCCAGAGCCTCGGACCCCGACCGGCACAGCACCACCTCGATGCCATAGGCGACAAGCTGACGTTCAAGGATGGTGCGGTTGATGAACTGATCATCGACCACCAGCGCGCGCGACAGCCGGATCGGCACCATCGCCACGCCGGCATCCTCGGACACCGGCAGCGACAGGCGGAAGCCAAAACTCGAGCCGCGCCCCAGTTCGCTGTCCACCCAGACCGCGCCGCCCATGCGTTCGATCAGCCGCTGGGTGATGGCAAGGCCAAGCCCGGTCCCCTCGAACTTGCGGTTCGCGGCATCCTCCACCTGGTTGAACTCGCCGAAGATGTGCTCCAGATGCTCGGGCGCGATGCCGATGCCGGTGTCCTCGACCGTGATGTGCAGATGCTGCCGCCCCGGTTCGGCCTCGATCCCCACGACCCGGACCAGCACATGGCCCGTGTCCGTGAACTTCACCGCATTGCCCATCAGGTTGGTCAGCACCTGCCGCAGCCGCACCGGATCGCCGACATAGCGCGTGGGCAGGAACATGTCGAAGTCGATCATCAGGTCGATCCCCTTCGCGCGCGCCTTTGGCTGCAGCAGCATCGCGACCTCATGGATCGTGCGCTCCATGTCGAAGGCCTCAGGGTGCAGGGTCAGCCGCTCGGCCTCGATCTTGGAATAGTCGAGGATGTCATTGATGATGACCAGCAGCGCCTCGCCCGAAGACTTGATCGTCTCGGCGAACAGGCGCTGCTCCTCGGTCAGCGTGGTGTCGCACAACAGTTCCGCCATCCCCACCACCCCGTTCATCGGCGTCCTGATCTCATGGCTCATATTGGCGAGGAACGCCGACTTGGCGCGGTTTGCGGCCTCTGCCGCGGCGCGCGCCGTTTCCAGCGCGGCCTGCTGTTCCTTGGCGCCGGTGATGTCCACACGCAGACCCACGCGGCCGCCATCGGGAGTCGGATGGTCATGCACGCGCAACCAGCGTCCGTCGCGCAATTGCTGATCATGCACTCCGTCCGAGGCGCGGTGCTGCGCCAGCCGTTCGGTCAGCCATTCCTCTTCGCGCCCCACGGCATCGGCGTGCTGGCCGTTCGCAAGACCTGCTCGCAGAATATCCTCGAACTGTGCGCCAGGGATCATGGCTGGCGCCGATTCCGGGTAGATATCGCGGTAGCGCTGATTGCAGGTCAAAAGCCGCTCCTCCTTGTCGTAAAGCACAAAGCCGTCGGGGATCGCCTCGATCGCCGCCCAGATCCGCATTTCTTCCGTGATGTCGAGCGCCAGCGTCACCATGTCACCGTCGCGGCCGCGCCGGTCGACCATGCGCACCCAGGTATTGCCTGCGAATTTCAGCACGATCGGTTCGATCGGGTCGCTGTCCCAGCGGGACAGCATCATGTCCATCCATTCCATGACCGACCGGTCGCCAAGGTCGATCTGGCCGCTTTCCGCCGCACCGCGCATGATCACATCATAGCCGACACCGGCCACGACCGGCTGGCCCTTGAAGATCCCGGAATAGGCGTTGTTGGCGACAACCAGCCGCTGCTCCTGATCGAAAACCGCAAAGCCGTCCTTGATCGTGTCGATGGAATCCCACAGCCGCCGCTCTGCCATGACGGCGGCGGTATGCGCGCGCGCCAGATCGGTCAGGAACTGGCTGTTCTGGCCCTTCAGCGCCTCGGCTTCGGAGAGCGCCACGCGCACCACCTGGCGCTGCTCCACGATCTGGTCGGACAGGGATCGGGCATGCAGGGCAAGCTTTTCGTTCGCCGCAAACAACTCGCGTTGCTTCTGTTCCAGCAGCCGTTCCGCGGCCAGCCTGCCCCGCCGTTCTTTCGCAAGTCGTTCCGCGATATCCATTAGACGCCCTGACGAAATTCACCGGCCCCTTCTGAACCGGCATGGCGGTCAGACTGGGTGAACAAAGTGAACCCGCGCTTAACGCCGGCAGGCCCGCCCGTGCTTGCAACAGCCCCATGCGACATGCCACCATGACGCCATTCGAGTGGGAGGGATTTTCATGCGTGCCTTGGCCCGGACAATGCTGGCTGCCGGTCTTGTGATTTTGTCGCTGACCGGGGTGACAAGCGCGCAGCAATCGCCCGTCCCAGATCGCCGGTTTGTTCTGCTGGAGAATACCGACCTGCCCGGCGGCGATCTTCAGACCATCCTCGATACCACCGTCGAGGCCTGCGAGCGCGCCTGTCTGGCCAATGACCGCTGCACCGCGCTGACCTTCAACAGCCGGAACGGATCCTGTTTTCCCAAGGCTGGCTCGGGCGAACCTGCGCCCTATGCCGGTGCCTATTCCGGCTATGTTCTGACCACCGATCCGGCGGTTCTGGCCGAGGCGCCGCAGCGCCGGGCGGAACTGACCTTCCTGGGCGACTATGACATCGGTCAGGCCCGTGCGCAGGCCGAAGGTCTGGCGAATGCCCATGTGACCGGCACGTTCACAGCCGAAGAGCATCTGCAATCGGCAGCAGAGGCCGAGGCGCAGGGCAATTATGCCGATGCGGCCTCTTACGTCGGTGCCGCGCTGAACCTGACCGATTCGCCCGATGGCTGGGCCGAGTATGCGCGGTTGCTGTTCGAGGCGGGCCGCCCCGACAGCCAGTATCAGCGCAGCTATCGCGACGGCGCGCTGTCGGCCTCGATCAACGCTTATCTGCGCTCGGCCAATCCCGGCCAGCGGCACACCGCGCTGGTCATCATGGGGCAGGCGCTGGAAAGCATCGACCGGGGCCGCGACACGGTGCAGGCGCTGCGTCTGGCGCAAGCGATCCAGCCGCGCGACGACACGGCGGCGATGCTGGATGACGCCATCGGCAAATACGGCTTCCGCATTACCGAGACCGAGGTGCAAAGCGACAGCGCGAGGCCCCGCATCTGCGCCACCTTCTCCGAGGATCTGGCCGACAAGGGGGTGGACTATTCGACCTTCGTGCAACTCACCGAACCCGGCCTGACCGTCGACAAGGGCGGCTGGCGTCAGCTTTGCGTCGAAGGTGTTCAGCACGGATCACGCTATGCCGTGACCTTCCGCGAAGGCATGCCCGCCGCCGATGGCCAGACGCTGGCCAAGTCCACGACGATCACGCAGTATGTCCGCGACCGCAAGGCACAGGCCCGTTTTCCCGGACGCACCTATGTTCTGCCCCGAGCGGGCGGCGCCTCGATCCCCGTGCAGACCGTCAATACCCGGACTCTTGACCTGACGCTGTATGCCGTGTCCGACCGCAACATGCTGCGCGCGATACAGGATGGCTATTTCTCGGAACCGATGCAGGCCTATTCCGAGGAAAGCTTCACCGGAAGCGTTGGCGCGGAACTCTGGAGCGGCACGGCAGACGTGGGCATGGAGGTCAACCGCGACGTCACCACCCGCCTGCCGATGGATGAGGCGATCAAGGGCCTGCCCGCGGGCATCTATGCCCTGCGCGCCGCCGCACCGGGCAATGATCCCTATGACATCGCGCCCGCCTGGCAATGGTTCGTCCTGTCCGATCTGGGCGTCACCACCATGTCGGGCGTGGACGGCCTGCACGTCTTTGTCCGCAGCCTTGCCGATGCCAGCGCCAAGGCGGGCGTCTCGGTCGATCTGATCAGCCGTGCCAACGCGATCCTTGGCACGGCAACGACCGACGATCAGGGCTACGCCCGTTTCGACGCTGGTCTTACGCGCGGCACCGGCGGTTCTGCCCCCGCGCTGGTCACGCTGCGCGACGGCCAGAACGACATGGCCTTCCTGTCGCTGACAGACCCCGAGTTCGACCTGTCCGACCGTGGCGTCGAGGGCCGCGAAACCGCCGGCCCGGTCGATGTGTTCCTGACCACCGACCGAGGCGCTTACCGCGCGGGCGAAACCGTTTACGCCACCGCCCTGACCCGCGACAGCGAGGCGGCGGCGGTCGAAGACCTGCCCCTGACAGCCATCCTGAAACGCCCCGATGGTCTGGAGTATTCCCGCGCGCTGGCCGATGACGCGGGCGCGGGCGGTCATGTCTTCACAATGCCCGTCGCCGGTTCCGCCCCGCGCGGCGTCTGGCGGATCGAGGTCTATGCCGACCTTGATGCCGACCCTTTGTCGGCCAGGACATTCCTCGTCGAGGATTTCCTGCCCGAACGCATCGACTTCACGCTGGGGCTGGCGGAGATGCCGCTGCGCCTTGGCGATATGGCCGATCTGTCGGTCGATGCCCGCTATCTGTTCGGCGCACCGGGCGCGGATCTGGCGATCGAGGGCGAGGTGCTGCTGCGCGCCGCTGCTGGCCTGACCGCCTTCCCCGGTTATGTCTTCGGCCTGCAGAATCAGCCTTTCTCGGCCCAAATGGCCCCCCTTGACAGCGACCTGCGCACCAATACCGAAGGTCTGGCGACCATCCCCGTCGCCCTGCCCGACGTCGCCGACCCCGCCCGCCCGCTGGAGGCCCGCTTTACCGTTCGCGTGGCCGAGGGTTCGGGGCGCCCGGTCGAGCGTGAGATCATCCGCCCGCTGGAACCGACAGCGCCCATGATCGGCATCAAGCCCCTGTTCGATGGCACCCTGTCGCAAGGTGCAGAAGCCAAGTTCAACCTGATCGCGGTCGGCCCCGGCGATCAGCCGGTTCCGGCAAAGGTCAAATGGGAGCTGACGCGGATCGACACAGATTACCAATGGTATCAGCAGTTCGGCCAATGGCAGTGGGAACCCGTCACCACACGCACCCGCGTTGCCGAAGGCACTGCCGATCTGACGACAGCCCCCACAGAAATCGCGGCCCAGGTCGAATGGGGCGAGTTCGAACTGGCGGTCGAGCGCTCCGATGGCGACTTTGCCGCGTCCTCCACCCGCTTCTCGGCGGGCTGGTATGGCGCCGCCGATGCCACCAGCACGCCCGACACGCTGGAACTGTCGCTGGACAAACCCGCCTATCGTCCGGGCGAGACAGCAAAGCTGCGCATCGTTCCCCGAGCCGCCGGAACCGCGCTTGTCACCGTTCTGTCCAACCGCCTGATCGCCATGAAGGCCGTCCCGGTTGCAGAGGGCGAAAACACCATCGACCTGCCCGTGACCGACGAATGGGGCGCGGGCGTCTATGTCACGGCTTCCGTCCTGCGGCCGATGGATGTGGCGGCCGGGCGTAATCCGGCCCGCGCGCTGGGCCTGTCCTATGCCAGGATCGACCCCGGCAAGCGCCAGCTTGCCACCCGGATCGAGACCACGCCCGAATCCGCACCGCGCGGTCCGCTGGATGTCGCCGTCCGCGTCGCCGGAACCGTTCCGGGCGAGACGGCCTATGTCACGCTTGCCGCCGTCGACCTCGGTATCCTGAACCTGACCGCCTTCGAGTCCCCCGACCCCTCCGAATACTACTTCGGTCAACGTAAACTTGGCGTCGGTATCCGCGACATCTACGGTCGTCTCATCGACGGCCTGAACGGGGCCGAAGGCACCGTGCGTTCAGGCGGCGATGCCGGGGCGCAGGCGCGACTGCAGGCACCGCCTCCGACGGAACAGCTTGTGGCGGGTTTCGTAGGCCCGCTGACGGTCGATGCCGATGGCCTTGTCCGTGCCACCTTCGACATGCCGTCCTTCAACGGCACGGTCCGACTGATGGCTGTCGCCTGGACGAAAACCGGCGTCGGTCAGGCAGAGGCGGATGTGCTGGTGCGCGACCCCGTCGTCGTTACAGCCAGCCTGCCGCGCTTCCTGTCGCCGGGCGACGAGAGCCGGCTGCTGCTGGAGATCGTCCATGCCACCGGCCCCTCGGGCCGGATGCAGCTTGGCCTGACCTCTGCGGGACTAACCCTTGGCGACGCGCCCGCGACCTTCGATCTTGCCGACAAGGGCAAGGCGGTCTTCTCCGTCCCCGTCACCGCGATCACGGAGGGGATAGACACCATCGAGGTCAACCTGACCACGCCAGACGGCAAGATCCTGACAAAGACCCTGACCGTCCCGGTCCAGAACAACGACCCGGAAATCGCTCGGACCAGCCGGTTTGACCTCGCCCCCGGTGCGACCTTCCTGTTCAGCCAGGACGCCTTCGCGGGCCTGATCCCCGGCACCGCCAAAGCGACGCTTGCGGTCGGCCCAATCGCGCGGCTCAACGCGCCGGGTCTTCTGGCCACGCTCGACCGCTATCCCTATGGCTGCACCGAGCAGATCACCTCGAAGGCGCTTCCGCTTCTGTATTTCGACGAGGTGGCACAGGTCATGGGGCTGGATCACGCCGAGGATCTGCGCACCCGGATCGGACAAGCCGTGGATGAGATCCTGACGAACCAGTCCGCCGAGGGCGCTTTCGGCCTCTGGAATCCCGGCCAGGGCGATCCATGGCTCGACGCCTTCGTCACCGATTTCCTGTCGCGCGCCCGCGCCCAAGGGATCGAGGTGCCCGATATCGCCTTCCGCTCCGCGCTCGACAACCTGCGCAACCAGGTGAACTACGCCCCCGATTTCGACAGCGGGGGAGAGGCGCTGGCCTATCAGCTCATGGTGCTGGCCCGCGAAGGCGCTGCCGCCATCGGCGACCTGCGCTACTACGCCGATGTGAAGGGCGACGCCTTCACCACCGCCATCGGCGCCGCCCAATTGGGCGCTGCACTGGCAAGCTACGGCGACCAGACCCGCGCGGATGCGATGTTCACCCGCGCTGCGCGGATGACGCCGGGGCTGATGGCGGATGAGACCGTGCAGGTCTTCCGCGCCGACTACGGCACCAACCTGCGCGATACGGCAGCCGTGCTGGCGCTGGGGATCGAGGCGGGCAGCAACGCCATCGACCGCGACGCGCTGACCACGCGCATTGCGGCCCGAAATGGCGTCATGTCCACGCAAGAGGCGACATGGTCGCTGCTTGCCGCCCGTGCGCTCTTGTCCACCCCGAATGCCGAGGGCGTGACCCTGAACGGCCAGCCTGCCCGCGGTCCGCTGGTGCGCGTGCTCGACAGCCAGACCGCTGACCCGATTGCCGTCGCCAATACCGGCAACCGTCCGGCAACTCTGACCGTCACCGCCTTCGGTGTCCCCTCGGAACCCGAACCGGCGGGCGGCAACGGCTATGCCATCAGCCGCAGCTACTACACGTTGGAGGGCGAACCGGCTTCCATCGACAGCGTTCCCGTCGGCACCCGCCTGATCGCGGTGGTCGAGGTGACGCCCTTCGGTTCCGGCGAGGCCCGCCTGATGGTCAACGATCCCCTGCCCGCAGGGTTCGAGATCGACAACCCCAACCTGATCCGCGGCGGCGACATCGTGGGGATGGAAGAGCTGGATCTGACCTCGGACATCGCTCATGCCGAGTTCCGGCAGGATCGCTTCCTTGCCGCTGTCGACCGGATGGATAGCTCGTCCTTCCGGCTGGGCTATATCGTCCGCGCCATCTCTCCCGGCACGTTCCACCAGCCCGCCGCTTCGGTCGAGGACATGTATCGCCCCGACTTCCGCGCGCGCAGCAATGCGGGAAGGGTCACGGTCACCGAGTGAAAACAGAGGGCTCAGAGGGGCGTAGTGCTAAGGCTGGCGAAGGCCATCGCCTTCGCCACGCGGTGCCGGCTCGGCTTGACGGGCCGGTGGCCCAAAGCCACCGGCCAGCGCCCGCCCCGCCCATGGCGGGCGCTTCGCACCCGCCGGGGCAGACGCTGGCCTATGGGGTCTGTGATGGAGACGATCCAGCGGACACGCCTCGCTGCGGGCGGGGAAACGCGGATCGCGTTTCTGTTTCCGCCCGGCCCGGCGTCTGGCCATCCGTCCTGATCTTCACCCTCGTCGCCTTCCTCTGGGTCGGAGCGGCAAGTCGTGACGTGGCTGAGCGCTGGATCGACGCCACGATCCTGCCGCCGCTGGTTCTGGACAGTTCCGCCGAGGTGCTGGATCGCAACGGCACCCTTCTGCGCGCCTATACCGTGGGCGACGGACGCTGGCGTCTGGCCGTCGATCCCGGCGCGGTCGATCCGGCCTATGTGGCGATGCTGCTGAATTATGAGGATCGCCGGTTCTATGACCACTCTGGCATCGATCCCCGCGCGATCCTGCGCGCGGCATGGCAGGCGGCCACGACCGGCCGCGTCGTCTCGGGTGGTTCGACGCTGACCATGCAGGTGGCGCGTCTGCTGGAGGAAAGCGGCACCGGACGCATGACCGGCAAATTGCGGCAAATGCGCGTGGCGCTGGCGCTGGAGCGGCGCCTGACAAAGGACCAGATCCTTGGGCTTTACCTCCACATCGCCCCCTTCGGCGGCAATCTTGAGGGTGTCCGCGCGGCCAGCCTCGCCTATTTCGGCAAGGAACCGCGCCGTCTGACCCCCGCCGAATCCGCGCTTCTGGTCGCGCTGCCGCAGGCCCCCGAATCCCGCCGCCCCGACCGCTCACCCGACCGGGCAGAGGCTGCGCGCGCCCGTGTTCTGGAGCGGACCGAGGGGGCCGCCCTGATCGACGCGGAGCAGGCCGCCGCCGCCCGCACCGAAGCCATTCCCATCGCGCGCCGCCCGGTTCCTGCGCTGGCCCCCCACCTTGCCGACCGCGTGAGGGTGGAGAACCCGACCTCTCGCCGCATCACCACCACCCTCGACGCCCGGCTCCAGTCGCGGCTCGAACAACTCGCCGCCGAGACGGTCGCCGATAAGGGCGACCAGATGCAGGTGGCGATCCTCGTCGCCGATCACCGCTCTGGCGAAATCCTCGCCTCTGTCGGCTCCTCCGCCTATCAGGCCGATGCGCGGCAGGGCTTCGTGGATATGACGCAGGCTCTGCGCTCACCCGGATCGACGCTGAAGCCGCTGATATATGCTCTGGCCTTCGACCAGGGGCTGGCCCATCCCGAAACCCTGCTGGAAGACCGCCCGATGAGTTTCGGCGGCTATGCGCCCCAGAATTTCGACCGCGTCTTTCACGGCACCATCCGCGCGCGTGAGGCGTTACAGCTTTCGCTGAACCTGCCCGCCGTCGCCCTGACCGATGCCATGGGTCCGGCGGCGCTATTGTCGGGCCTGCGTCGCGCCGGGGTTGAACCGGTCATTCCCGGCGACCAGCCGGGCCTTGCCGTCGCACTGGGCGGCGTCGGCGTTACCCTGCAGGACATGGTCCAGCTTTACGCGGCCCTTGCGCGCGGCGGCGTCACCCTGCCGTTGCACGCGACCGGCGCCAACAAGGAAGGCCAGCGCGTTGTCTCTGCCCCCGCCGCCTGGCAGGTGGCCGATATCCTATCGGGCCTCGCCCCGCCACCGGGCGCGCCCGAGAACCGGCTCGCCTACAAGACCGGCACCAGCTATGGCAACCGCGACGTCTGGGCAATCGGGTTTGACGGAAGCCATGTCATCGGCGTCTGGATGGGCCGCGCCGACGGCACTCCCGTGCCGGGGGCTTTCGGCGCCGACCTTGCCGCGCCCGTGCTGTTCCAGGCCTTCAACCGCCTGAAATCCACGCTCGACCCGCTGCCCCCGCCGCCGCCTTCGACACTTCTCGTCTCGACCGCGCAGCTCTCGGCACCGCTGCAACGCTTCCGCCCCCGCAGTGCGGCCTTTGCCGCCGCCGACCGCCCGGCGGTCGCCTTCCCGCCCGACGGGGCGCAGGTGGAACTGGTCGGTGGCAACCTTCTGGTCCGGGTCCAGGGTGGTGCGGCCCCCTTCACCTGGCTGGCCGACGGCGCACCCGTCGCCACACGCCAGCGCGGGCGCGAGGCGCTGCTGCCATTGGCGCAGGCCGGTTTCGTGACACTTTCGGTGATCGACGCGCGCGGCCAGTCGGCCCGCGCCGCCATCCGGGTAAGCCAGCCATGATCTGGCTTCTTGCCGCTACTGCCGCCGTCTTTGCCCTGTGGCTCACGCTCGTCCTGCGGATGCTTTTGCGCCTTGCCTTCGGAGTCAGGCCCGACCGGCAGGCGCTGCGGGTGCTGGCCTCGGCCACCGCGGCGACCCTTATACTGCTCGCGATCTACATCTTCGCCATCTACGCGCAAACGTGATCGGCAAAACCGCCGAATCCTTGGCCCTTTTTGCTACACATCGGAAAAATTCGCGCAGGCCCCGCTGGCAACGAATCAGCAAACCGGAAAACCGTGACCTTGGGAAACGCCCGAAAAAAGGTTTTTCAGAAATGACATCTTCTCTGACCCGCCGCCATCTGCTCGCCTCGGGACTTGCCGGCGGCGCATTGCTCGCCGCGCCTGCGCTGGCCATCAACATGCCCGAAGGCTGGACCCTGCCCGAGGCCTATTTGCCCCGTGTCGTCCGTCTGTCCAACGACTTTGCCGAGAATGAAATCCATGTCGATCCGGCCAATTTCGCGCTGTATTACACGCTGCCCAAGGGCCAGGCGATCCGCTATTCCGTCGGCATCGGCAAGGGCGACCTTTACATTCCCGGCGATTTCACCATCGGCGCGAAAAAGGAATGGCCCAGCTGGACACCGACGAAAGAGATGATCGCGCGCAGCCCCGAACACTATGCGCAATACGCAAACGGCATGCCCGGTGGCCCGACCAACCCGTTGGGTGCGCGCGCGCTCTATCTGTTCGACGAGGGGATCGGCGACACCTTCCTGCGCATCCATGGCACGCCAGAACCCTGGACCATCGGCTCGGCCGTGTCGAACGGCTGCGTCCGGCTGGTGAACGAACACGTCATGGACCTGTACGAACGCGTGCAGCTTGGCACCCGCGCGGTGCTTTACCCCAAGACGCCCGCAGCGGCCTGAGGCGGACCGGGCGCATCGGCGCCCGGCCCTTGGCTATTACGCCTTCGGTGCCTTGGCAAAGCGCAGGTAGGGCAGCTTGATGTCCAGATCGCCGAAGCGTTCCTTCGCCTGCGCGTCGTTCAGCGACAAGGCCACGATCACGTCCTGACCGGGCTGCCAGTTGGCAGGCGTGGCGATCGGCACGCCGTCGGTCGCCCGCACCGCATCCAGCGCGCGCAGAATCTCGGCAAAGTTGCGACCGACCGACATCGGATAGGTCATCGTCAGGCGCACCTTCTTGTCCGGCCCGATCAGGTAGACCGTGCGCACCGTGGCGGTATGCGCCGGGGCGCGCCCCTCGCTGGGCAGGTAGTAGTCGGCAGGCAACATGTCATAGGCCTTGGCCACATCCAGCGAGACATCCTCGATCAGCGGGAAGTTCGCAGGCACGCCTGCGACCTGCTCGATATCCCGCTTCCACTTGTCGTGGTCGCCCTTGGCGTCGACCGAGACGCCGACCACCTTGGTGTTGCGCTTCTCGAACTCCTTGGCCAGTTGCGCCACCGCTCCAAGCTCGGTCGTGCAGACCGGAGTGAAGTCCTTGGGATGCGAGAAGATGATGGCATAGCCATCTCCGATCCAGTCGTGGAAAGAAATCTTCCCTTCCGTCGAATCGGCAGTGAAATCCGGTGCCGTGTCGTTGATGCGAAGCCCCATGGAACCCTCCTTTAGGAACACGTGCCAAGCAGATAGCCGCTTATCGCGCGAACTTCACCCCCCTTGGCAGACGCGGACACGCGAAAGAAACGCCTGTTTTCTGTCAGGCCTGTCGTTGGAAATTCCTTCCTCCCTTGCGGCCCGTCGGGGCGAATGACAAGTTATGATCAAATGCAGGAGGAAGCCATGATCGAGAAACGCGATTTCTATATCAACGGACGCTGGGTTGCCCCCGCCAAGGCGCGCGACTGCAGCGTCATCAACCCGTCGAACGAAGAGGTCTGCGCAGTCATCTCGCTGGGTGATCAGGCCGATACCGATGCCGCCGTCGCCGCCGCCAAGGCCGCCTTCCCCACGTGGTCTGTCAGCCCCCATGCGCAGCGTATCGCCGTGGTCGAGGGCATCCTTGCCCAGTACGAAAAGCGCAAGGAAGAGATGGCAGAGGCCATCAGCATCGAGATGGGCGCACCCATCGACATGGCGCTTGCAGATCAGGCCGCCTGCCTGCCATGGCACCTGAAGAACTTCCTGACCGCCTTCAAGCACATGGAATTCATCCGCCCGCTTGGTCCCCATGCGCCGAACGACCGGATCGCGCTTGAACCCATCGGCGTCGTTGGCCTGATCACGCCGTGGAACTGGCCGATGAACCAGGTCACGCTCAAGGTCATCCCGGCGTTGCTGGCGGGCTGCACCTGCGTGCTGAAACCGTCCGAGGAATCGCCGCTGTCCTCGATGCTGTTCGCTGAGTTCTGCCATGATGCGGGCGTGCCCGCGGGCGTGTTCAATCTGGTGAACGGCGATGGCGCGGGTGTCGGTACGCAGCTTTCAGTCCATCCCGACATCCAGATGATCTCCTTCACCGGTTCAACCCGCGCCGGCCGCGCCATTTCCAAGGCGGCTGCCGAGACGATGAAGCGCGTGACGCTGGAGCTGGGTGGCAAGGGCGCGAACCTGATCTTCGCCGATGCCGACGATCGCGCGGTGGAACGCGGCGTGCGCCACATGATGAACAACTCGGGCCAAAGCTGCAACGCGCCCTCGCGGATGCTGGTCGAACGTCCGGTCTATGACCGCGCTGTCGAAATCGCGACCGAGATCGCCAATTCGATCAAGGTCGGTCCGGCTAGCGAACCCGGCAAACACATCGGCCCGGTCGTGAACAAGCGCCAGTGGGATCAGATCCAGGGCTATATCCAGAAGGGCATCGACGAAGGTGCGCGCCTTGTCGCCGGTGGCCCCGGCCTGCCCGAAGGCTTCAACCGCGGCTTTTACGTGAAGCCGACAGTGTTCGCCGACGTCACCCCCGGCATGACCATCGAACGCGAAGAAATCTTCGGCCCCGTCCTGTCGATCCTGCCCTTCGATACCGAGGAAGAGGCGGTGCGCATCGCCAATGACACGCCCTATGGCTTGACCAACTATGTCCAAAGCCAGGACGGCGCGCGCCGCAACCGCCTTGCCCGTCAGCTTGTGGCGGGCATGGTCGAGATGAACGGCAAGTCCCGCGGCGCCGGAGCACCCTTCGGCGGCGTCAAGGCATCGGGACGCGCGCGTGAAGGCGGTCATTGGGGGATCGAGGAATTCCTTGAACCCAAGGCCATCTCGGGCTGGGACAGCACGAGCGATATCGCCGCCGAATGAGACTGGCCGTCCTCGCGGACATCCACGGTAACATCGACGCACTTCGTGCCGTTGCCCAGGATCTGAAAACGCAGTCGCCCGACCTGACGGTCAATCTGGGCGACTGCCTTTCCGGTCCGCTATGGCCCGCCGAGACCGCCGACTATCTGATAGCCGCGAACTGGCCGACCGTTCGCGGCAATCATGACCGCTGGCTGACCAGCCCGCTTGATCCCCCCGGACCATGGGAAATTGACACGCTGCCTCACCTGGCGCCCGCCCATCACACCTGGCTGGCATCTCTGCCCCCGACGCTGTCGGTCGAGGGGGCCTTCCTGTGCCACGCTACGCCGCAGGACGACACCACCTACTGGCTGCACCACGTCCGCCCGGACGGCACCTTCGCATCCAGCCCGCGTGCGCGCATCGCCGAACTGGCTGGCGACCGACCGGAGCGCCTTCTCCTGTGCGGCCACACCCACCTTGCCGCCGCAGCGTGCCTGCCGGATGGCCGGCTGGTGCTGAACCCAGGCTCGGTCGGCGCTCCGGGCTATGAGGATGACCACCCCGTCTACCACCGGGTGGAGGCAGGCACCCCGCATGCCAGCTACGCGATCCTCGACCAAAAGGGCGATGACTGGTCGGTCACCTTCCGTCGCATTCCCTACGACACCGGCCCCGCAATAGCCCGCGCCGCCGATCAGCGCGACTGGGCCTCGGCTCTCGCCAGCGGCTGGCTGCCAGAGGTCTAGACCGGCCTTTGGCCAGATGCGGGGAATTCCCTACGCATTTTGTCTACATACCAAAGCCATACCGCTCCCATACCGTTTCCAGACATTGCGTTTCCGACATTTTGCGCCCTGCTCAGGTCGCCGCCTGCACTGCTGCCTTGTCCCCGCGCCCTAGCATGAACCTGCACGCCAGGAGCCTTCGCAATGTCCCAGCACCCCCGTCTGATGTCCCCGATCACCCTGCGCGGCCAGACGCTGCGAAACCGCATCGTCTTTGGTGCGCATACCGCCAATATGTCCGATCAGGGTCTGCCAGGCCCCAGATTTGGGGGCTATCTGCTGGAACGCGCTATCGGTGGGGCTGGCATGATCGTAGCCGAGCCTATGCCCGTTCATCGCACGGGGGTGCTGACCCGCGGCAACTTCCTGCATTCGACCGATGAGGTTATCCCCCACTTCCGCAAGATAACCGATGCAGTGAAAGATGCCGGTGCCGTCATCATCCAGCAGCAATACCACGTCGGCGCCCACGGCGATTCCGACCTCAGCTTTGCCCCGCACTGGTCCCCCTCCGGCGGCCCCAGCTATCACGACAGCGACGGCTCCCACGCCATGACGGGAAGCGAAATCGAGGAGTTGCTCGATGCCCATGTCGCCACGGCAACCCGCTCGCAAAAGTCGGGATTTCAAGGGGTTGAGGTCTGGGCCGCCTATCACTCGCTGCTCGACCAGTTCTGGACTCCCTGGAGCAATAGCCGAACCGACAAATGGGGCGGCAGCCTTGAGAACCGCACCCGTTTTTCCCGCACGCTGATCGAGCGCATCCGCAACGCCTGTGGCGACGACTTTATTATCGGCCTCGCCATCAGCTATTCGCCCGCCTTCACCGTCACCCTCAGCGCAGAGCAACTCGTTGAAATCATCCAGCTTCATGATGCCACGGGCGAGGTCGACTACGTGACCTGCGGCTATGGCAGCTATCTGGAGTTCGAGGGCATCATCCCGCCCTTCACCCATGCCGAAAAGCTGACGACTCCGATGACGACGCTGCTGAAACAGGCCGTCACCCATGCGAAAATCACATCGGAAGCCCACATTCGCACCCCGGATAACGCCGAGACGATCATCGCCAGCGGCGAAGCGGACATGGTTTCGATCGTGCGGGGGCAGATCGCCGATCCGCATCTGGCCCGCAAGACGGCAGAGGGGCGGGCAGAGGACATCCGGTCCTGTATCTCCTGCAACCAGATGTGCTGGGGTCGCCGGTCGCGTGACTACTGGATTTCCTGCCTGATCAACCCATCGGCGGGACGCGAGTTCGAATGGGGCGGAGACCGGTTCACACCTTCAGCTGAACGCAAGAACGTCCTCGTCGTCGGCGCGGGGCCCGCCGGACTGGAGGCTGCCAGGGCAGCTGCTGAACGCGGCCATACCGTTGAAATTGTTGAAGCTTCTGGCCAGATCGGCGGGCAGTTCCGACTGGCGGGGATGCAGCCGCGCCGGGCGCAGATCCTGGACCTGATGGATTGGTATGAACGACAGTTCACAAAACTGGGCATCACCCTGCGCCTGAATGCCTTCCTGGACGAGGCGGATATAGCCGCCCATCCAGCCGATACGGTCGTCCTCGCTACGGGCTCTCTGCCCGATCCCACGGGTCGCCAGCGCTGGATGCCGCAAGAGCCGACACTTCCGGGGATCGAGCTTGGCAATGTCTGGTCGCCCGAGGAAGTCATCCGGCGCGAGGCGAGGCTGGGCGATACTGTGATCGTCTATGACGAAGGCAGCAACTGGCGCGGCGCCGGCACCGCTTGGTGGCTTGCCGAGCAGGGCAAACAGGTGGTCATCGTTACCCCCGAACCCTTCGTTGGCAAGGAACTGACCCGCACAGCCGCCGATGGCCCGATGCGCCGTGCGCTGGCGAGAAAGGGGGCGGTGGTGCATGCCGAGCATTGCATTGCCCGCTGGCACGGCAACGGAGCGACCATCCGCAACCTGCTGACGGGAGAGGAGACCACGGTCGCCGCATCGGCGCTGGTTATGGCGACGACAAACATCGCTTTCGACCCGTTCCCCGAAAGCTTCCCCGGCAAGACCGTCGTGCGTGTGGGCGATTGCGCCGCCCCCCGTCTGGCCGCCTATGCCTTTCACGAGGGCCGCAAGGCCGCGCTGGCGCTTTGACCGGTTGTCACAACGGCAAGGCTTGGCTAAGTTTGCGCCCATGACCTCGCGTGACAGACACCACAAATCCGCTGGCCCTGTCTCCGCCCTGCAAATCCGTTTGCAGGGCTGACCCAGAGGCACATCCAAGACAGCTCTCAGGTCCGCCCGATCCGGCCGCATATGCGGCGTGTTCAAAGATCGCAGGACCAGCATGATTCTCCTTACAGTCAAAGACCTCGGTGTAACCCTTGGTGCGAGCCTCTTCTCCGGGCTGAGCTTCACCCTTTCCTCAGGCGACCGTCTGGGCCTTGTCGCCGCCAACGGTCGCGGCAAGTCCACCTTGCTGCGCAGCCTTGCCGCCGGGCTTGACCCCACATCGGGCGAGATCATCCGGGCACGGGGCCTGAAGATTGGCCATGTGACACAGGATGTTCCCGAGGTGTTGCCGTCATTGCCAATGCGGGCAGCGATCATTTCGTCGCTGGACCATGACCAGCAGGAAACTGACGGTTGGCGTGCGGATATCGCACTGGATGATCTGGAGGTGCCGGAGAACCTTCGCGAAAAGCCTATCGGTCAGATGTCGGGCGGCTGGCAGCGCGTAACGCTTATGGCGCGCGCATGGGTGGCAGAGCCTGACCTTCTGCTTCTGGACGAGCCGACGAACCATCTGGATCTTGGTCGCATCGGCATCCTGCAGCGCTGGTTGTCCACCGTTGCGCGCGATGTTCCGCTGATCGTTGCCAGCCATGATCGCGCGTTCCTCGATGCCACGACAAACCGGACCCTGTTCCTGCGTGAAACGCAGTCGCAAATCTATGCCTTGCCCTATACCCGCGCACGCGCAGCGCTTGCGCAGCATGACGGATCGGAAGAGCGTCGTTATGCCAATGACATGAAGCAGGCCGACCAGCTTCGGCGGCAGGCGGCAAAGCTGAAAAACATCGGTATCAACTCCGGCTCGGACCTGCTGGTGGTCAAGACCAAGCAACTGAAGGACCGCGCAGCCCGGCTGGAAGAGGCTGCACGCCCCGCGCACAGAGAGCGTTCTGCCGGTGTAATCCGGCTGGCGAATTCCGGCAGCCATGCCAAGGCGATGGTCACCCTGGACGATATCGTTGTGGCCACGCCCGACGGCAGGCAGTTGTTCCACACCGGAAAGATATGGGTCGACCGGGGTGACCGCGTGGTTCTGCTGGGCGCAAATGGTGTGGGCAAGACGCGGCTGATGAACATGGTTCAGGCGGCTCTGACCGGTCACGAAAGCCCGGTGCGCGTGGCGGCCTCGGCAATTCCCGGAATCTCGGACCAGAGCCTTGCTCAGCTTGATCGCCACTCGACACCCTTTGCTGCCGTCAGCGGCAGCTTCGATCTGGGCGACCAGCGGTCTCGCGGCGTTCTGGCGGGCGCCGGGATCCCGATGGATGTGCAGCAAAAGCCGATCTCGGCACTGTCGGGCGGCCAGAAGGCCCGGCTGGCCATGCTCATGCTGCGCCTGACGAACCCCAACTTCTACCTGCTGGACGAGCCGACCAACCATCTGGACATCGAGGGGCAGGAGTCGCTCGAGTCTGAGCTGATGGCGAATGAGGTGACCTGCCTGCTCGTCTCGCACGACCGCAGTTTTGTCAGGGCAGTGGGCACGCGGTTCTGGCAGATCGAGCGTCGAAAACTGATCGAGGTCGACAGCCCCGAACCATTCTTCGCCAGCGCCCTGACCGGCGCCTAGAAAGGGGTCGGCACTGTAAAGGTAACGGTCTTGCCCGTCTCCGGGTGGCGCAGGCGCAGGCTTTCGGCATGCAGCATCAGTCGCGGAAAGCCGCGCGCCGCGTCCGTCGCGTACAGCGGATCGCCAAGGATGGGGTGGCCCAGTTCTGCCATGTGAACCCTCAACTGGTGGCTGCGCCCGGTCAGCGGCATCAGGCGGACGCGCGTCTCGTTCTCGTCGTAGCGCTGCACCCGCCAGTCGGTCTGGGCGGGGCGACCCGTCTCGTGGTTGACATGCTGGCGCGGGCGGTTCGGCCAGTCGACGATAAGCGGCAGATCTACGTGCCCCTCTTTCGGTTCCAGCCGGCCCCAAAGCCGTGCAGCGTAGACCTTGCGCACGGTTCGCTTCTCGAACTGCTGGGACAGATTGCCTTGCGCTGCCCGCGTCAGGGCAAAGACCATGACGCCCGACGTATCCAAGTCCAGCCGATGCACCAGAAGCACTTCGGGGAAGGCGCCGCGCAGACGTTCAATAAGACAGTCCGAGCGATCCTCACCGCGCCCCGGCACAGAAAGCAGTCCGGCAGGTTTGTCTGCCACCAGCATCACGCTGTCGTGGTGCAGCAGCCGCAGCGGCACATCGGGCGGAGAATAGCTGAACTCGCTCATGCGATTGGAATAGACCAGCCGATTGCGGGGTCAAGTCGCGTGGTATTGCGCAATCGGAAACAATACGGACTGGGGACCGGGACGAAAGCGCCGGAGACCGAACGAAGCGAAGTTGCATGCTGCGTCTGGATCATCGCAGCGCCAGAAGGGGCGATACGTAGTTAACTTTTGAAGAATCGGTTCATACGATTCTGCCCTCAGGACAGCAGGCGATCTGACGCAGCTACCGATTTGGGCAACTAAGCACCGTTAGCGCTACAATTCCGTTCAGGAAATCAGATACAGACCGGCGAATTATTGCTGCGTCGCAGAAAATATTCGCAAACCGTCATATTCTCAGGGTAAACTCTGCCTTAAGGTAAACATCGAGTGTAAGGGTCCGCCATGACAGGCAAGAAGCGCAAACTACCCTGCCGCAGGACCGTAAGCCTCGCCCCGACAGCCGGTCAAATCAGCAAGACAAGCCGCCGTGCCCCGTCCGTTTTCGTCGAGATTGTTCAGGAGTAGCTTACAATGACCATTAATTTCCAACAATTTCCGACTTCTCTTGCTACCCCGGTGAAACCTGCCGTCATTGCCGACGCCCCGGTTCGTGCCAACCCCGGCGCTTATCGCCGTGCCTTCAAGCGCATGATTGATGTCAGCGCCGTTGTCCTGGCCGCGCCGATCGTGGTGCCTGTCGTTGCCGTGCTTGCGATCTTTGTCGCCGCGGATGGCGGTTCTCCCTTCTATGCACAAGAGCGCGTGGGCAGGGGCCGTCACGTGTTCAAGATGTGGAAACTGCGCAGCATGGTCACGGACGCCGACGCGCGGATGGAAGCTTGTCTTGCCGCCGACCCCGAGATGCGTCGCGAGTGGGATGAGACCCAGAAGCTGAAGAACGATCCGCGCATCACCCGTTTCGGGCGCGTCCTGCGCAAGTGCTCCCTGGATGAGTTGCCGCAGTTGTGGAATGTTTTGAAGGGCGACATGAGCCTTGTCGGCCCGCGTCCGATGATGACCTCGCAGCAGGAACTCTATCCGTCGAACGTCTATTACGCGATGCGCCCGGGGATCACCGGTTACTGGCAGACCTCCGACCGGAACGAGACATCGTTCGCCGCACGCGCCACCTATGACGCGGCCTATGAACGTGACCTTTCATTCGTAACGGATGTGCAGATCCTGGCGCGCACGGTGCGCACGGTCGTCAACGGCACCGGCTATTAAGCAGCCTCGGCAGGGCGCCGGATCGTCGGCGCCGCTTCCATTACCAATGGCCGCAGTCCCTCTCCACCCTGGTCGATCAGCGCGAACAACTGGCGTCGCATCCGCGGTTCCCAATAGGCGTTGATATGGGCGGCTACACCCGCGACGCCTTCGTCATGTTTCTTGGATTCAAAGAAGGTGGCGATCTGGTTCGCCATGCGGATCATCTTGTCAGGCGACATGCGCGGTCTCGTCCGGTCGTATGCGTTGCAATTGAGTAAAGACTTCAAAGCGGTCGGGTCGGGCCAGCGCGATCAGGGTGATCCCGGCAGCCTCGGCGATTTCTACGGCATGAGCGGTAGGGGCCGAAACGGCGATCAGCACCGGCACGCCCATCGCCGCGCATTTCTGCACCATGTCGATGGAGACGCGACTGGTCAGCACCAGCGCGCCCTGCGGCGGAACACCACCAAGCAGCATCGCACCCGCCAGCTTGTCCAGCGCGTTGTGTCGCCCGACATCCTCTCGCGCGGCGACGATCCCCCGCTCCGGGGTCCAGAACGCGGCGGCATGAACCGCCCGCGTCACGTCATGCAACGGTTGGTGTTCTGTCAGCGCGGCCATCGCAGCGCAGATTTGCGACGGTGTCAGCGAAAGGTCGGCCGCGACCGGGGGCAGTTCTCGCAACGCCTCTTCCAGAGAGTCGATCCCGCACAGCCCGCAGCCGACCGGCCCGGCCATGGTCCGCCTCCGCTTCGCCAGCCTCGTCTCGGCCTCTGGCACCAGCCAGATCTGGACGTCGATCCCGCGCGGCGTCTCAACAACCTCGACGCCTTCGATCTCGGACGGCGACGCGATACCTTCGGTCAGCGAAAAGCCATAGGCGAAATCCACCAGCGCATCGGGCGTCGCCATCATCACCGCCTGCGTCGAGCCATTATAGCTCAACGCCACGGCCACCTCTTCGGGCAGGTCGCGCATCCCCCGTTCGACCCGCAAGGGGCCGAAAGCCAGCCGGGGCAGGGGGCGGCGCGTCTGCATCACTCGGCAGCGGGCAGGATGCGGCGCGACAGGTCGGCCATGTGATTATATTCCTCCTGCCACTCCGACGGCCCGTTGGAAGGCGCAACCTGCACAGCAGTCACCTTGTATTCCGGGCAGTTAGTCGCCCAGTCGGAATAATCGGTGGTGATGACGTTGGCCTGCGTGTCGGGGTGGTGGAAGGTCGTATAGACCACGCCCGGCGACACCCGATCGGTAATGACGGCCCGCAGCGAGGTCTCGCCCGACCGGCTGGCCAGACGCACCCATTGCCCATCACGCACACCGCGCACCTCGGCGTCATGCGGGTGAATTTCCAGCACATCTTCATCATGCCAGACGACGTTCGCGGTCCGCCGCGTCTGCGCACCAACGTTGTACTGCGACAGAATGCGCCCCGTCGTCAGCAGCAGCGGGAAGCGCGGCCCGGTCTTCTCATCGGTCGGCACATATTCAGTGCGGATGAACTTGCCCTTGCCGCGCACGAAGCCGTCGACGTGCATCAGAGGCGTGCCTTCGGGCGCCTTGTCGTTGCACGGCCACTGGACCGAACCCATGGTTTCCAGCTTTTCATAGGTGACGCCGGCAAAGCTCGGCGTTGTCATGGCGATCTCGTCCATGATCTGGCTGGGGTGGGTGTAGGTCCAGTTCGCGCCCATCGCATTGGCCAGCATCTGGGTCACTTCCCAATCCGCGTAGCCGTTCTTCGGCGCCATCACCTTGCGCACGCGGTTGATGCGGCGCTCGGCGTTGGTGAACGTCCCGTCCTTCTCCAGGAAGGTCGAACCCGGCAGGAAAACATGGGCGTAGTTCGCCGTCTCGTTCAGGAACAGGTCGTGGACGATGACACATTCCATCGCGGCCAGACCGGCCGAGACGTGTTTCGTATCCGGGTCGGACTGCAGGATATCCTCACCCTGGCAGTACAGGCCCTTGAACGTGCCCTCGACCGCCGCATCCAGCATGTTCGGAATGCGCAGGCCCGGCTCGTTGTCGATCTTCACGCCCCAGAGGCTTTCAAAAATGTCGCGGACCTGGTCGTTCGAGACATGGCGATATCCCGGCAGCTCATGCGGGAAAGACCCCATGTCGCACGAGCCTTGGACGTTGTTCTGCCCGCGCAGCGGGTTCACGCCCACGCCGGGACGGCCGATATTGCCGGTCAGCATGGCAAGGTTCGCGATAGCGATGACGGTGGTCGAGCCTTGGGAATGCTCGGTCACGCCCAGACCGTAGTAGATCGCGCCATTGCCGCCCGTCGCATACAGCCGCGCCGCCTCGCGCAGCGACTGCGCCGGAACGCCGGTCAGCATCTCGGTCGCCTCGGGCGAATGGCGGGTGTCGGCGACGAACTCGACATAGTCCTGGAATTCATCCCAGTCGCAGCGGGTGCGGATGAACTCTTCGTTAAACAACCCCTCAGTCACGATGACATGGGCCAGCGCGGTGACCACGGCCACGTTGGTGCCCGGTTTCAGCGCCAGATGCTGCGCCGCCTTGATATGGGGCGACTGCACCATGTCGGTGCGACGCGGATCGATGACGATCAGCTCGGCACCCTGACGCAACCGCTTCTTCAACCGGCTCGCGAAAACCGGGTGCCCGTCGGTCGGGTTTGCGCCGATGACGATGACGACATCCGTCTCTTCCACCGAGTCGAAATCCTGAGTCCCGGCGCTGGTGCCATAGGTCTGCCCCAGCCCATAGCCGGTGGGCGAATGGCAGACACGGGCGCAGGTGTCGGTGTTGTTGTTCAGGAACACCGCGCGGGTCAGCTTCTGCACCAGATACGTTTCTTCGTTGGTGCAGCGCGAAGAGGTGATGACGCCGACCGAATGGCGACCGTGACGTTCCTGGATGTCGCCCATCCGCCGTGCGGCAAAGGACAGCGCCTCTTCCCAGGTTACTTCCTGCCAGGGGTCGTTGATTGAGTCTCTGATCAGCGGATTCAGGATGCGGTCGCGGTGGGTTGCATAGCCATAGGCGAAACGGCCCTTGACGCAGCTGTGGCCCCGGTTGGCCTTGCCGTGCTTGTAGGGCGTCATCCGCACCAGTTCGTCCCCGCGCATCTCGGCCTTGAAGGAACAGCCAACACCGCAATAGGCGCAGGTGGTGATCACAGACCGTTCGGGCGTGCCGATGTCGATGACGGATTTCTCCTGCAGCGTCGCGGTCGGGCAGGCCTGGACGCAGGCACCGCAGGACACGCAGTCTGACGACAGGAAGTTGTCGCTACCCATGCCCGGCGAAACCCGGCTGTCCCAGCCGCGCCCCTCGATCGTCAGCGCGAAGGTGCCCTGCACCTCTTCGCAGGCGCGGACGCAACGCGAGCAGACGATGCATTTGGACGGATCATAGGTGAAATAGGGGTTGCTGTCGTCTTTCGGCAGCCATTGCGGATTGGCTAGCCCGCTGGTGTCCTTGGCGCGGAAGTGTGTGTCGACCGCCTCATAGCGCACGTCGCGAAGGCCTACGCGGCCCGCCATGTCCTGCAACTCGCAATCGCCGTTGGCCGAGCAGGTCAGGCAGTCGAGCGGGTGATCCGAGATGTAAAGCTCCATCACCCCCCGGCGCAGCTGCTTCAGCTTGCCGGTCTGGGTATGAACCTTGATCCCCGGCGCAACCGGCGTGGTGCAGGAGGCTGGCGTCCCATTCCGCCCCTCGATCTCGACCAGGCACAGGCGGCAGGAGCCGAAGGCATCGACCGAGTCCGTGGCGCAGAGCTTCGGAACCGAGATACCGGCCTCGGCCGCCGCGCGCATGATGCTGGTGCCTTCGGGAACCGTCACATCGAAACCATCGACGGTCAAAGTGACCATCTGTTTGCTTTTCGCGGCAGGGGTGCCGAAATCGCGGTCGGGAATGATGAAGTCTTTCATTCGGCAGCCTCCTTGTGGCGCGCGAAATCGTCAGGGAAATGGGTCAGCGCGGACATGACCGGATAGGGGGTAAAACCACCAAGCGCACAGAGCGACCCGGCCTTCATGGTGTTGCACAGGTCGGTCAGCAGGGGCACGGCGGTGGAATCACCCCGCGCGATACGGTCGACCGTCTCGACCCCACGAACGGCGCCAATCCGACAGGGCGTGCACTTGCCGCAGGACTCGATCGCGCAGAACTCAAGCGCGAAGCGCGCCTGACTCAGCATGTCGGCGCTGTCGTCGAACACGACGATGCCCGCATGACCGACCAGCCCGTCCTTGGCCGCGAAATCCTCATAGGCAAAGGGTGTGTCAAACAACGCGCGCGGGAAATAGGCGCCAAGCGGCCCACCAACCTGCACCGCCTTCACCGGCCGCCCGGTGGCGGTGCCGCCGCCGATGTCGTCCACGATCTCGCCCAGCGTCAGGCCGAAGGCGGTTTCGAACAGCCCGCCATGCTTTACGTTGCCAGCGATCTGCAACGGGATCGTTCCGCGAGAACGTCCCAGGCCGAAGTCGCGGTAATAGGCGGCACCCTTGGCCATGATCACCGGCACAGTCGCCAGTGAGATCGCGTTGTTCACCACGGTCGGCTTGCCGAACAGCCCCTGCAGGGCGGGCAGCGGCGGCTTGGCGCGGACCACACCGCGCTTGCCCTCCAGCGAGTTCAGAAGCGAGGTCTCCTCGCCACAGACATAGGCCCCGGCACCCACTCGCACCTCAAGGTCAAAGGCGTGGCCCGACCCCAAAACGCTGGCCCCCAGCAACCCCGCCTGCCGCGCGATGCGGATGGCCGCGTTCATCACTTCGATTGCGTCGGGATATTCCGAGCGGATGTAGAGATAGCCCTTGGTCGCCCCCACGGCGATCCCGGCGATCGTCATACCCTCGATCATGCAGAAGGGGTCGCCTTCAAAGATCATCCGGTCGGCGAAAGTGCCGCTGTCACCCTCATCGCCGTTGCAGACAATGTATTTCTGGTCGGCCTTGGCATCGCCCACCGTCTTCCACTTGATGCCCGTCGGGAAGCCCGCACCGCCGCGTCCGCGCAGGCCGGAGTCCGTGACCTCTGCCACCACCTCAGCGGGCATCATGGTCAGTGCGCGCTGCAATCCGTCAAGCCCGCCGTGAGCTTTGTAATCCGCCAGAGACAGTGGATCGGTCACACCGCAGCGGGCGAAGGTCAGCCGCGTCTGCCGCGCCATCCAGGGCAGGTCTTCGGTCACACCCAACGCCAGAGGATGCGCACCGAAATCTGCGTCAAACAGGCCCGCCACGTCATCGGCTGACACCGGTCCATAGGCCATCCGTCCCTGCGGCGTGTCGATCTCGACCAGCGGCTCCAGCCAGATCATGCCACGCGTGCCATTGCGCACCACCGTAACGTCCATGCCACGCCGCGCCGCCTCGCCCTGAATAGCGGCTGCGACCTCATCCGCGCCAAGCGCGCGCGCCGCCGCATCGCGGGGAACGTAAATCTTCATGCCGTCACCTCGGCGATCAGCCGATCAGCGCGCGCCTCATCGACCCGGCCGACGATGCGCCCGTCTACCTGCGCCGCAGGACCGCAGGCGCAAAGGCCAAGGCAGAACACCGGCTCCAGCGTTACCGCGCCATCGACGGTCGTGCCATGCCAGTCCAGCCCCAGCGCTGCCTTGACGCGCTCGGCAACGTGATCGCCGCCCATCGACTGGCAGGCCTCGGCACGGCACAGCCGCAGCACATGGCGGCCGGCAGGGTGAGTGCGGAAGTCGTGATAGAAACTCATCACGCCATGCACTTCGGCGCGTGAAATATTCAGCGCAGAGGCGATGATCGGCAGCGCTTCTTGCGGAACGAATCCGTAAGCCTCCTGCACTGCGTGGAGGATAGGCAGCAGAGGCCCTTCCATATCACTATGCGCGTGCAGGATTTCTCCCACCCGCGCCGCGATTTCCGCGGCCTCGGTCCTCATTAGCTGCCCTCCGGTTGGCTAGCGGACATAATCCGCTCAAACGATAGGCGCTTCAATAGCAAAGTCTCGTTGAACGATAGGCGTTATCTATCGACGGATCTGCTGCGCCTCGTGGATAAAGGCCGCGAGCATCGGCGTCAGCGGATCGCGCTGCGCGGTGATAAGACCAACCAGATGTTCGGCCTCAGGCTCAACGATCGGCACGGCGCATAGCCCACGACCAATCGAGAATATCTCGGCCAGCTTCGTGGGAACCACGCTTGACCAGCGCCCGGTCAGGACATGGGCGATAAGCGCGATGGTCGAGTTGCTTTCGATCTGCGCGGCAACGCCCGACCCGGCCTCGGCAAGGTGCTGGTTCACGATGCGGCGGTTCTGCATGTCAGAGGTCAGCAGGCACAACGGCTGTGCGGAAACTTCGGACCATGTCACCTGATCGCGCTTGGCCAGTGCCGTGCCGGGGGCACAAAGAAAGCGGTAGAACTCGGTATAGAGCGGCACCTGCGCAACGCGGCCCAGCGGTTCGTTGTCGAGGTAGGTTATCCCGGCATCCAGCTCCAGCCGCTCGATACCGGCCAGGATCTCCGCCGAGGTCCGCGACAGGATCGAGATGCGCACGTTCGGATGACGTTGCAGGAACGGCGCGGTCAGATCGGCGACCATTGGCAGCGCGGTCGGGATCACGCCAATCCGCAGGTTGCCCGACAGACCCGAATGCACCACCCGCATCTCGGCCCGCATCGCCCGCATGTCGCCCACGATCCGTCGCGCCCATTCCAGCACGCGCAGCCCCTCGGGCGTCAGCCCCTGGAAACGGGAGCCTCGGAACACCAGTTGCACGCCAAGCTGGTCCTCCAGCTGCCGGATGGCCGAGGAAAGCGTCGGCTGCGTGACGCCACAGACCTCGGCAGCGCGCCCGAAATGGCGTTCGTTCGCCAGCGCGATGAACATCTCAAGCTTGTCGATCATGCCCCGTCATCGCAGCAATTCCCGCGTGCGGCAATCTTTGGTCGGTGCATGGTGCTTGTTGCGAAGCGAAGCCTGCCCTAAGTCGGGGGAATGCGATCCCTCATGTCCTATTTCCGCAAAGACCCCAAGGTGGCGGTGATCCGCCTTCAGGGCACCATCGCAGCCGGCGCGCGCGGCGGCATCAGTGATGCCGCGCTAGCGCCGCTGATCGAGAAAGCCTTCTCTCGTGGCAAGCCGGTGGCGGTCGCGCTGGTGATCAATTCGCCGGGCGGATCGCCGGTCCAGTCGTCGCTCATCGGCGCCCGAGTGCGTCGTCTGGCGGCGGAAAAGAAAATACCCGTTCACGCATTCGTCGAAGATGTCGCGGCCTCTGGCGGTTACTGGCTCGCCTGCGCGGGCGATGACATCTGGGTGGATGAAAGCTCGATTGTCGGCTCGATCGGCGTGATCTTCGCGAGCTTCGGCTTCAACCAGTTCATGGACCGCCACGGCATTGAACGCCGCGTGCATACCGCCGGTCGGTCGAAGAGTCTCGCGGACCCCTTCCTGCCGGAAAAGGTCGAAGACGTAGAACGGTTGAAGGCCCTTCAGGAACCGATCCACCGCGCCTTCATCGAACAGGTGAAATCGCGACGCGGCGCGCGGCTCGATCCTGCGGCCGATCTCTTCAACGCCGATATCTGGGTCGGGTCCGGTGCGGTCACGGTCGGGCTGGCGGACGGCGTCGCGCATCTGGTGCCGAAGCTGAAGCAACTCTACGGCGACAAGGTTCGACTGATCCCCTACGGTCAGCGCCGGTCGCTGTTGCAGCGGCTGGGCGCGCAGGTCTTGGGCGGTGCCCTTGGCGAGATAGAGGATCGTGCCGCCTGGGCGCGGTTCGGTCTTTAGATGCTGGTCAAAAGCGTTTTCCTGTTCCTCTTGGGGATGGTTGCCGTCGCGATGATCGGTCGCGCGATCTTTCCCTCTGCGTTCCGTCGCAAGACGCGGCTGCTTGGCGGATCGGATCGGCCAAACACCTGCCCCCGCTGCGGAAACTTCATCATCGGCAAAGGTCCGTGCGGCTGTAGTGGCGCGCAACGAAAGGCACGGTCATGACAGAGCTCGCCGAGAACAGGGCGCTTGTAACCGGGGCCGCGCGTAGGCTTGGCCGCGCGATGGCGCTGTATCTTGCCGGTCGCGGCTATGATGTAGCGGTGCACTATTCCGGCTCGGCGGATGAGGCTGCCGCGACGGTCGCAGAGATCCAGGCACTGGGTAGAAAGGCCGTCGCGCTACAGGCAGATCTGCTGGTCGAGGCGGAAACCGAAACCCTCGTTCATCGCGCGGCACAGGCGTTGGGTGGGCCGCTGACCGCGCTGGTGAATAACGCATCGGTCTTCGACTACGACACCGTTTCCACTGCGACGAAGGAAAGCTGGGACCGCAATATCGGCTCGAACCTGCGCGCGCCTTTCGTGCTGATCCAGCATTTCGCGGCGCAGGCGCCGAAGGCCGCAAAGGACGAACACGACGAGCCGGTGGCGCAGGCGATGGTGCTGAACATGTGCGACCAGCGTGTGCGGAATCTGACGCCGGATTTCATGACCTACACCATCGCCAAGATGGGTCTCTGGGCGCTCACGCGAACTGCGGCGATGGCGCTTGCGCCCGACATTCGCGTGAATGCGATCGGCCCTGGACCCACGCTGATCGGCGCGCGGCAGGGGCAGGAACACTTCGACGCGCAGCGCGCAGCAACCGTCCTGCATCGCGGATCGAACCCCGCAGATATCACCGCTGCACTCGGCTATTTCCTCGATGCGCCGGCCGTGACGGGGCAGCTTTTATGCGTGGATGGCGGCCAACATCTGATGTGGCACCCCGAGGATGCCCGTCTCGCTTAGTGAACGCCTATTCCGCTATGGGCATGCCGCGAAGGACCCGTGATGAAAGTTTTCCACTTTGGGATTCATCGCCATATTGCTGTCGCATTTACTTCATGCTTTTCAGGGATTTGCCGAGAGCAACAAAATTTCTTTCTATAAAACAGTGAGTTATTAAAATGCCCAAAAAACAGGCAAAGTAACGAACTCGTCAGAATCCAACGGAAAAATCGTGCTTCCGGATTGTTTTGCGCAGAGTTACCCACAGAAACCGTGGACAGCTTTTTTCTTGAACCCGCCGCTTTATCATTGCAGCCGGAGGGGGAATCGATGACCGAGGAAAGGATCGGACAGGACGTGCAGACCGAGCCGGGCAGCAAGGAAAAGGTTACGACCGGATATGGTGTGATCCATGGCTATCTGAAGACCCTGGACAGCTCTCCGGGCGTCTATCGCATGCTCGATCCGTCGGGGCAGGTGCTGTACGTCGGCAAAGCGCGCAACCTCAAGGCGCGGGTATCCAACTACGCGCGCCCCTCGGGGCATTCGGGCCGCATTGCCCGAATGATCCACGACACCGCCTCGATGATGTTCCTGACGACGCGGACCGAGACCGAGGCGCTGCTCTTGGAGCAGAACCTGATCAAGCAGCTGAAGCCGCGCTACAACGTGCTTCTGCGCGACGACAAGAGCTTTCCGAACATCCTGATCGCCAAGGCCCACCCGTTTCCCCAGATCAAGAAGCATCGCGGTCGAAAGGCGGAACCCGGCACCTATTTCGGCCCCTTTGCCAGCGCGGGGGCGGTGAATCGCACGTTGAACCAGTTGCAGAAGGTCTTTCTGCTGCGGTCCTGCAGCGATGCCATGTTCGAAAGCCGCACCCGCCCCTGTCTGCTGTTCCAGATCAAGCGTTGCTCGGCCCCGTGTGTGGGCAAGGTCGATGACGTGCAGTATGGCCATCTGATCGACGAGGCAGAGCTGTTCCTGCAGGGTAAGACCACCGCCGTGCAATCGGAACTTGCGCGTGAGATGGCGCAGGCCTCGCAGGACATGGAGTTCGAGCGTGCAGCGGCGCTGCGCGACCGCATTCGCGCGCTGACCCAGGTGCAGTCGTCGCAGGGCATCAACCCCAAGGGCGTCTCCGAAGCGGATATCATCGCTCTGCACATGGAAGGCGGGCAGGCCTGTGTGCAGGTCTTCTTCATCCGCGCCAACCAGAGCTGGGGCAACCGAGACTTCTACCCCCGCACAGGCGCGGGGGCGGAAGCGTCTGAGATACTCGAAGCTTTCCTTGCCCAGTTTTACGACGACAAGGATCCGCCGCGGCTGATCCTGCTGTCTCATCCGGTCGAGAACGAAGACCTGGTGACCCAGCTTCTGTCCGACCGCGCTGGCCGCAAGGTTGAGATCGCTGTGCCCCAGCGTGGAGAAAAGGCCGAACTGGTCGAAAACGCCGCCCGCAATGCCCGCGAAAGCCTGGCGCGCAAGATGGCTGAGGGCGCCACCCAGAACAAACTGCTGGCCGGTCTGGCCGAGGCTTTTGACCTCGACAATCCACCCCAGCGGATCGAGGTCTACGATAACTCGCACATCCAGGGCACAAATGCCGTGGGCGGCATGATCGTGGCGGGGCCGGATGGGTTCCTCAAGTCGCAGTATCGCAAATTCAACATCCGCTCTGCTGCGGGCGCGAATTCCGACGACTTCGGCATGATGAAAGAGGTGCTGACCCGTCGCTTCGAGCGCCTGCTGAAGGAAGATCCCGACCGCAAGTCCGACGCATGGCCCGACCTTCTGCTGATCGACGGCGGTACGGGACAGGTAAGCGCGGTGGCCGGGATCATGGCCGAGATGGGCGTCGACGACATCGCCATGGTCGGCGTCGCCAAGGGCGTCGACCGCGACGCGGGGAAAGAGGAGTTCCACCGCCCCGGCCAGCCCCCCTTCGCGCTGCCCCACAGCGACCCGGTCCTGTACTTCATCCAGCGTCTGCGGGATGAGGCGCACCGCTGGGCCATCGGCGCCCACCGGGCGAAACGCGCCAAGGCGGTCAGCGCAACGCCGCTGGACGACATCCCCGGCGTCGGCGCCACCCGCAAGCGCGCGTTACTGGCCCATTTCGGCAGCGCCAAGGCGGTCGCCCGGGCCGGTGTCGAGGACCTCACGGCGGTGGATGGCATCTCGGCCACCATGGCGCAGGGCATCTACGACTTCTTCCACGCGCGCGGCTGATGTACCGGCCTAAGCCCGGCATCAAGAAACACCCCGAGCGGCGCTGGAACCGCCCCGACCGGATTTTCTTCGGCTTCGGTGCTTGTCACATCCTGGCGGGTGTCTGGCTGGAAAATCCGCCGCTTCCGGATTTCCACGCCGAATGGATCGTCCCGGATGACGGCTTCTCCGGCACCCATTTCTTTGTGACCGACGACACGGTCGCCTTCGACTTTCACGGCTACTCGCTGCGGCAGAACCTGCTGGACCATATCCGCAAGGGCTGGTCCGCCCGCTATCCCGGCTGGAATGCCACGATCCAGCCCGTTGATTTCCCGTTGCTGGACACGGCCACGATGAACGCGCGAAAGCACCTTGGCCCCGACCAATACTTTGGCGATCCGCTGCCTTGCGCCAGGCGGTTCATCGACCGCTTCGATCATCCCGCCGCCGCCCGTCACGCCCGAAGCGGCAGCTTGCCATAGCCTTCCCCCGGACATATTCTCGGCCCTTCGCCCCACTGCGGAGGTCGCGCATGGTCACGCCCACCGATCGTATCGAGCAGCTTCAATCCGGCGTCGCGCCCGCCTTCGCGCTGCTGGCCGGGATGCAGCTTGGCGTGTTCACCGCACTTGGCGATACGTCGCGCTCCGCCGCCGAAATCGCCAGCATTCTTGGCGTTTCTCCCGACAGGCTTCAACGCCTGCTCTACGCGCTGGTCTCCACCGGCCTGCTGAAGCATGACGAGGCGGGTTTCCGAAACACGACAGAGGCCGCCGAACAACTGGTTGAGGGGAAGCCCGGCTATATCGGCGGTGTTCACAATCTGCTGGCAGAGCTTTGGCAAGCCGATCTGCATACCGCAGCTTCCATCCGCAGCGGTCGGCCCGAAGCCGCGCATGATTTCTCGAACGCCGATCCCGCCGCCGCGCTGACCTTCATGCGGGGGCTCGTCCCTAGCGGCCTCGGCTTTGGCCGCGCCCTTGCAAAACTCGTCGATTTTGCTCCGCTCACATCGGTCATCGACATTGGCGGCGGTCCCGGCAGCGCGCTCGTCGGCCTGAGAGAAAGGTGGCCACATCTTACCGGCACGCTGATGGAACTGCCCGAGACGCTGGCCGTCGTGGCACCATTGCTGGCAGAACAAGGGCAGCAAGTGGCGCTGGAACCCGGCGACATAACCCGCGCCCCTTCGACGCGGCAGCACGATGCCGCGATACTGAAGGCGGTCGTTCAGGTTCTGTCGCCCGAAGCCGCTGCAAAGGCGATCCGCCATGCCGCCGGATCGTTGCGGGTTGGGGGCGAGCTATTCATCAGCGGCGCCGGAATACTGGACGACAGCCGGACAAGTCCCGCCGGCGCGGTGTTCTTCAACCTCACTTTCCTGAACCTGTATCAGGGCGGCGAATCCTACACCGAGGCGCAGTATCGGGCCTGGCTTGAAGCTGCCGGATTCGCGGAAATTCGACGGTCACGGCTAGAGACGGGTGCCAATCTGATACGGGCGGTCAAGATCGCCTGAAAACCCTTTTAACTTGGGCTTTTCGCCGCCCATCAGCCATGGCATAGCACGCCGGTCCGAACAGCCCGAGCGCATCCATGCCCCGCCCCGCCAGCCAGACCGGCCTTCTTCTGCTGATAGCGGGGGCAGCAATCGATTCGACCTCGGGCCTGTTCACACGTTTGATCCCAGACGACGGTTTCACCATCGCTTCGGGAAGGGGCTTTGCGGCCTTCGCCCTGCTCTTCCTCGTCCTTCTGGTGCGGGACCGGGGCGGCTTCCTGAAAAGCTTCCTTGGCATCGGCTTCTGGGGTGCGGCCTTCGTCGTGCTGAACGGCGCGGGGATGGTGACGAACATCCTGTCGCTGGCGAATACCTCGGTCGCCAACTTCTTCATGATCTTCGCCACGGCCCCCTTCGTCGCGGCGATTGCCGCACGCCTGCTGATCGCGGAGAAGCTGGACCTTGCGACACTGCTGGCCGCAATTGCCGGTTTTATCGGGATCGCGGTCATGATGGCTTCGGGCGCCCGTTCGGGCGGTCTGACGGGCGATATCCTGGCCTTCGTCTGCGTCCTGCTTTATGCGGCCATCGTCCTGGTCATCCGTCGCAACCCGCATCTGGACATCCTGCCGGTCATCGCGCTGACGGTTCTGCTCAGCGGGTTGCTGGCCCTGCCGTTCGCGGATTTCGGAACGCTGTCGGTCTCCTCCGCCCTGACGCTGACCTTCTTCGGCTTCTTCCAGCTTGCCATCGGCAATATGCTGATCTTCAGCGCGGCCAGCCGGATACCGGCGGCGCAATCAGGCCTGCTCGGCATCCTGAACGCAGGTTTCGCCCCGCTCTGGGTATTCCTGTTCCTGGGCGAAGTGCCGCCTCCGGCGACGCTGCTGGGCGGTGCGATCATCCTTGGTGCGGCGGTGGCGCACCTGCTCTGGTCCATCGCCAACGCCCGTCGCGCTGCGACGCGGGGACAGGCATCTGCCACGGCTTCCATCGAGATGCCGCTTTAACTTTGACTAGTATCAGGTTAACTTCACCCGCCTAATCATATACAAATCAATAGGATAGATGATCTTGCACGCGTGAAATCACGCGTGGGTGAACCCCTTTCCCCAAGGCCCGCGATGGGCTATCCCTGCCGTCATGAAGTGGACCATCCCCAACGTCCTGACGACGCTTCGCCTGCTGGCTGCGCCTGGCGTGCCCTTGATGTTCCTGTATTTTCAGCGGCCCTGGGCCGACTGGCTGGCGCTGACGCTTTTTGTTTCGGCGGCGATAACCGACTATTTCGACGGCTACTTAGCGCGGCTCTGGAAACAGGAATCCAAATTCGGCACCATGCTGGACCCCATCGCCGACAAGGCGATGGTCGTGATCGCCCTGCTGATCCTGACCGGCTATTCCGGCATGAATCCCTGGCTAATCCTGCCCGCCACGGTGATCCTGTTCCGCGAGGTCTTCGTCGGCGGTCTGCGTGAATATCTGGGCGCGCGCGCCGGACTTCTGAAAGTCACCAAGCTGGCTAAATGGAAGACCACAGCGCAGATGGTCGCCATCGCCGTGCTGTTCCTTGGCACCGGGCTTGAATATCTGGAAGGTGTCGCCCGCCACGGAATGACGCCCGAGCAATATGCGGCGGCTGTCGCCGAGGGTCTTGCCGACCCGATCAGGTCCTGCGGCGCGAGGGGCTGTTCGTCCTATGCCACATGGATCGGCCTGGTGCTGATCTGGATCGCTGCCGTGCTGACCTTCATCACCGGCTGGGAATACTTCCGCAAATCGCTGCCCTACCTGAAGGATGAGGCATGATAGACGTCCTGTATTTCGCCTGGGTGCGCGAACGGATCGGCCTGCCAAAGGAGCGGGTCGAGACCTCGGCGCGCACCGTGGCCGATCTGGTGGACGAACTGCGCGCCCGCGAAGAGCGCTATGCTCTCGCCTTTTCGGATCTGGCCTCACTGCGTGTGTCGCTGGATCAGGAGTTGTCGGAGTTTTCGGCGCCCTTGGCTGGTGTGCGCGAAGTAGCCTTTTTCCCGCCGATGACAGGGGGCTGAGCCATGCGGGTTCGCATCCAGTCCGAGCTTTTCGCGCTCGGCGCGGAAACCGAAGCCTTCGCCCGCGACTTGCCAGGCGCAGGTGCCGTCGTGACCTTTACCGGCCTTGTGCGCGATCTGGCAGGCGACCTGTCTGTGCTTGAAATCGAACACTATCCCGGCATGACCGAACGCGCCGTGACGGCGATTGCAGAAGAGGCTGCAACCCGCTGGTCTCTGACGGATGGGCTGATCATTCACCGTTACGGTCGCATGGCGGTAGGAGAGCCGATCATGATGGTTGCGACTGCTGCTCCGAATAGGGGCGATGCCTTTTCCGCTGCCGAATTCCTGATGGACTACCTGAAGTCTCGCGCGCCGTTCTGGAAGAAAGAGATCACCGCCTCGGGCGCAGAATGGGTGGCGGCGAAGGACGATGACGAGGCCGCGCTCAAGCGTTGGTAGGGCCGTGGCGGCTGGCCCAGGTGGGCATCAGATCGCCCTCCATCGAGGTTGCAAGATAGACCCCCCGCGCAATCGCTCGCGCCAGACAGCAGGCGGCGGCATGGCCCAGCAGGAACAGATCTGCAGGACCGTCCAGCTTTCGCATGCCGGTCGAAGCCGCGAAGATCAGATCGCCGTCGAACAGGGTGTGAGAGGGAAGAATGGCCCTCGCCATGCCATCATGGGCCGCTGCGGCAATCCGCGTCGCCTCGGCCTGTGTCAGCATGGCATCGGTCGCGACGATGGCGATAGTGGTGGCTTCGCCCTTGCCCTTGAACGGCATCGGTTCATGCTCTGGAGCAAATCGACAGGAACGGCCGATGCCGCCGAACTCTTGTCCGAATTCATGAGGGCTGGCCCAGAACTCCGGTCCCTCGCCCACTGTCACGGACCCCAGGGCATTGACCGCAACCAGCGCCCCGACCGTTATGCCATTGCTCAGCACAACAGAGGCAGAGCCAAGCCCGCCCTTCCATATGCCGGTCGTCGCGCCGAATCCCGCACCGGCAGAGCCGATATCGAAATTTACTTCCGCCGCCAGCAGGGCCTCGCGACCCAGCCGGGGATAGGGGTTCTCAACCCACTTCTTGTCGCCGCCGTTCAGCAAATCAAATAGGATCGCCGCAGGAACGATCGGCACCCGTGCCTCGCCCACCGCAAAGCCATGCCCCATCGCCGCCAGCGCGTCGGTCACGCCCGAGGCGCTGGCCAGCCCAAAAGCCGATCCGCCCGAAAGCACCAGCGCATCCACCATCTGCACCAGCTTGTCGGGCGCCAGCAGGTCCGTCTCTCGCGTCCCCGGCGCGCCGCCCATGACGTTTACTGCGGCGGTGAATGGCTGGTCGGCGGTCACTACTGTGACGCCCGAGCGTAGCTGTGCATCATGTGCATTGCCGACACGAAGGCCGGCAACATCGGTGATCAGGTTAAGGCGGCCGGGTTTCATGGCCGAAGGGTTGCGCGGCGGCAGGGTCAGGTCAAGCAGGCAATCCCGCGGCGACCAGCGCGTTGTGAAAGCGCGCGAAGTCCTCGGTATTGCGAAACTCGGGGAACATGCCTGCCAGTTGGGCGGCAGATACCTTGGGGTTGTCGCGCAGGATGGTTGCAACATGGGCATGTGCGTCGTCGTGTCGGCCAAGCAGAGCGGAACAGCCTGCGGCGACGAATTGGCAAAGCAGGAAATCGGGCCGGTGGCGAAGCGACGATTTCGAAAGACGCAAAGCCTCTTCAATATCATTAATGATCAGATGCGCGGCCCCAAGGCCGTCCAGCATCATCCAAATTTGGGGATCGTTCGGGCTTATCGCGATTGCCGCTTCAAAGCGGCGGATCGCGTTCTTGATGTCGCCGACGTAAAGCGCGGTCCACGCGCTCAGATACAGCACCATAGCGTGATTTGGGTTCAGATTATGGGCGCGGTCGCCGAGCGTGGCGGACTCCTCATGCTCGCCCACGACAAAAGCCAAGGTCATACCGGCCGAGGCCAGCGCCAACGCATCGTCCTGGCCGAGTGTGGCCGCCAACCGTGCAAGCCGTCGCGCCTCGGCTATATCCGCATCAGGATCGGTCACCCAGCCGCTGGCCTTGCGCTGACAATAGAGGCGGGCCTTGAGGCCATAGGCGGTTGCAAAACGGGGGTCCAGTTCCACACAGTGCTGGAAATGCGCCATCGCCTCGGCGTTTGCCTCGGGGCGCCAAAGGTGCATGGCGCTAAGTCCTCGCAGGAAATAGTCATAGGCATCAAGGCTATCGGTCGGCTTCTGGCGCGACCGCTCGACTTCTGCCGCCTCGATCCGCAACTGCAAGGCGCCGACCACGCTGGTAGTGACCTGGTCTTGCAAGGTGAACACATCCTCAAGCGCGCCGTCGATCCGGTCGGCCCAAAGGTGCGCTCCGGTGGCGGCATCAATCAGCTGGCCGGTGATCCGCACACGATTGCCCGATTTACGCACGCTGCCCTCCAGCACGTAGCGCACCCCCAGTTCGCGCCCAACCTGCTTTACGTCCACAGCGCGCCCCTTGTAGGTGAAGCTCGAGTTGCGGGCGATGACCGACAACGTACGAAAACGCGACAGCGCGGTGATGATCTCTTCCACCATGCCATCCGCGAAATATTCCTGATCGGGATCGCCGCTCATGTTGTCAAAGGGCAGAACCGCGATCGAGGCGCGATCGGACAGGACCGGTCGTGACAGGGCGGGTTGCTGGGCCGCGGGAATTGTCTTGTAGACGCGCACCGGGAAGGGAATGTTCTTCAGGCTCTGCTCGCCCAGATCGGCAAAGCCCGCATCAAGCTTGCCCTTGACCTCCTGATAGATTTTGTCCGACACGCAGATGCCGCCGGGCTCGGCCAGCACTTCCAGCCGTGCGGCGATGTTGACGCCGTCGCCGTAGATGTCGCTGCCCGCCCCGATCACGTCGCCAAGGTTGATACCGATGCGAAGCCATATCTGAAGATCGGGCGGTATACCTTCATTGGCCAGCGCGAACCCGCTCTGCAGGGCCAGCGCCGCCTCGACCGCCTTCACCGCCGAACCGAACTCGACCAGCACACCGTCACCAAGAATCTTCACGATCCGACCGCCATTGGCCCTGACGATCGGCGCCAGCACCGATTTGCGCCGGTCATCGAGCCGTGCCAGTATTCCGGTCTCGTCCTGAGCCATGAGCCGCGAATAGCCGACGACATCCGCCACGAGGATGGCCGCAAGGCGGCGCTGAATCGCAGTGTCGGACAAGGACGGAAGCCCCTTCCCAAGACGGTTTGCGGCGGCATCGTTCCGCAGGAGGGTAGCATGCCGCGGAACCCGTGTAATCAGCCTTGCCCAGTCCGCTTGTGGGTCTTTCCCTTGCCAAATCCCTGATGCCACCGCATTCTGCGTCCGAGCGTTGGCGATGGCGTCGCCACGGGGGCTTTGGTCCCGATGCTTGGCGGTGCTGCCGCCTGTCGTCCTGTACGCCGGGACCTTTCGGGGTCCATGCTGGCAGGCAGACCCCTAAAAATGAGGTCTGAGATGACGGATCGCCCGGAAAGCTACTGCTTCCACAACGGCACCAAGGCCGTGCTGCCCTTTGCGCCCGAGGAATATGAGGACCGGCTGGTAGGTCTGCGCGACCTGATCGAGATGCACTCGCTGGATGCAGTGGTGCTGACCTCGATGCATAACGTCGCCTATTATTCGGGTTTTCTCTATTGCTCCTTCGGGCGACCCTATGCGTTGGTGGTCACGAAAAAGGACTGCGTTACGGTCAGCGCGGGTATCGACGCGGGCCAGCCGTGGCGGCGGTCGCACGGAGATAGCATCACCTACACCGACTGGACGCGCGACAATTTCTGGCGCGTGGTCACGGGCATCGTCGGCACCGGCAAGGCGGTGGGCGTCGAGGCCGATCACCTGACCATGGTGCAGGCGGAAAAGCTGAACACCTTCCTGAAGCCCAGGCGAGGCATGGACGTGGCGCCAGCGACGATGCAGCAGCGCATGGTAAAGTCCGAGGCCGAGATTGCGCTGATCCGGGCGGGTGCCGGGGTTGCCGATCTGGGTGGCTATGCGATCAAGGAGGCCGTCCGCGAAGGCGCGCGCGAGATCGACGTGGCGATGGCGGGCCGAGACGCGATGGAGGCCGAGATCGCGCGGCTTTTCCCGGATGCCGAGTATCGCGACACATGGGTCTGGTTCCAATCCGGCCTCAACACCGATGGTGCGCACAATCCGGTGACGGGCAGGGTGTTGAAGCGTGGCGATATCCTGTCGCTCAACTGTTTTCCGATGATCTCGGGCTATTACACAGCCCTTGAGCGGACGATGTTTGTGGGCGAGGTCGACGATGCGTCGCTGGCTATCTGGCAGGCAAACGTGGCCACGCACGAACTCGGCGCCAGCCTGATCAGGCCCGGCATCAGTTGCTCGGCCATTACCGCGCGGCTCAATGACTTCCTGCAGGAACGCCAGCTTTTGCAGTATCGGACCTTTGGCTATGGCCATTCCTTTGGCGTGCTGTCGCACTACTACGGACGCGAGGCGGGCCTTGAATTGCGTGAGGATATCGACACTGTGCTGGAACCTGGCATGGTGATTTCGATGGAGCCAATGCTTACCATTCCCGAAAGACAGCCGGGGGCAGGCGGCTATCGCGAGCATGACATCTTCGTCGTGACCGAGGACGGCGCCGAAAACATCACCGGCTATCCCTACGGGCCGGATTTCAACGTGGTCTGAGCCTTCGCAAAACCGTCGCATGGGCGTCATGTGACGGTTACGGGTCGCCGCCATTGAACGGGCACCACTGAAAGAGGGATGACCCGATGACCTTGAAACTTGCCGGTCTTACGTCCGTGCTTGCACTTTGCGCTGCGATGCCCGCCGCCGCAGAGATGAACTTCAACCGGATCGCAAGCTTCGCGACCCCGCTGAACATGGCCGCTGGCGAGGATACGTCGCGCACGACAAGCGCCGAGATCATCTCCGCCTCGGAAGATGGCATGACGCTTGTCTATACTGACAGCCCGCTGGGGGTGATCGGCCTGATCGACATTTCCGATCCCGCCGCGCCGAAGCCGCTTGGCAACATTGAGATGGGCGGAGAGCCGACGACGGCCAAAATCATCGGCGGCAAGGCTTTCGCTGGCGTCAACACCTCGGAAAGCTACACAAATCCCTCAGGTAAACTGGTCACGGTTGACCTCGCCACCAGGAAGGTCATCGCGGAATGCGATCTTGGCGGGCAGCCCGATTCGGTTGCCGCTGCCAAGGACGGCTCCTTCCTGGCTATCGCCATCGAGAACGAGCGGGATGAGGACGTAAACGACGGCGACCTGCCGCAGATGCCCGCCGGTTTCGTGATCAAGCTGCCGATCAAGGACGGCGCGGTCGATTGCGCCGGTCTGCAGAAGATCGACCTGGTTGGCGTGGCCGCAGTCGCGGGTGAAGACCCCGAGCCAGAATTTGTCGATATCAACGAGGCCGGCGAGATCGCCGTGACCTTGCAAGAGAACAACGAGATCGTCGTCATCGGTGCTGACGGCAAGGTAGCCGCAAACTTTTCGGCCGGCATGGTCGATCTGGAAGGTATCGACACCAAGCGCGACGGCAAGCTGGACTTCACCGGCAAGCGCGAGGGTGTAGCGCGGGAACCCGACGGCATCAAGTGGCTGGGCAACGACCGTCTCGCCGTCGCCAACGAGGGTGACTGGAAGGGCGGATCGCGCAGCTGGACGATTTTCTCCAGGGACGGCAGCGTGGTCTACGAAAGCGGCCCCAGTCTTGAGCGCGCGATAGCCGAGATCGGTCACTACCCGGAGCACCGCTCGAAAACCAAGGGTGTCGAACTTGAATCGGTCGAGGCCGCCAGCTTTGACGGCACACCGCTGGGCTTTGTCGCATCGGAGCGCTCCTCGATCATCGGCGTCTATGATCTGACGGATCCTGCCGCGCCGAAGCTGCTGCAACTGCTGCCCTCGGGGATATCGCCCGAAGGTATGGTTGCGATCCCGCAGCGCAACCTGTTCGTGACCGCGAATGAGGTCGATCTGGGTGAAGACGGTCTCGCCCGCGCGCATGTGATGATCTATCAGCGCGCCGACGGGGCTGCTGCCTATCCGATGATAACCTCTGCCGGTTCGAAGGAGCTGATCGGCTGGGGTGCGCTGTCCGGTCTGGCCGCAGATCCGGCAGAGGCGGGCAAACTCTATGCGATCTCGGACAGCGTCTATGGCGCCGAACCCGCGATCTTCACCATCGACGCCACGCAGAAGCCCGCAAGGATCACCTCGAAGCTGGCCGTGACCCGTGGCGGGAATGCGGCACAGAAGCTTGATCTGGAAGGCATCGCATCCGACGGCGAGGGCGGCTTCTGGCTGGCTTCGGAAGGCCGCAGCGACCGCCTGATCCCGCACGCGATCTACCATGTGGACGCGGAAGGCGAGATCGACGAAGAGATCGCCCTGCCGCCGGAACTGCTGGCAGGGGAAGTCCGCTACGGTTTCGAAGGCATCATCAAGTCGGGCGACTGGCTGTGGATGGCCGTGCAGCGTGAGTGGAAAGACGATCCCGAAGGTACGGTGAAACTGGTCGGCTACAACACCAAGGAAGAAACCTGGGGAGCGGTCCGCTATCCGCTGGACAAGGTCGAGGGCGAAGGCGTCTGGATCGGCGTTTCGGAATTGGAGCAGCGCGGTGACTGGGTCTACGTCGTCGAGCGTGACAACCAGATCTCGGAATCGGCCAAGGCGAAAAAGCTGTATCGCGTTCCCGTCGCCGACCTGAAACCGGCCGAACTGGGCGGTGCGCTGCCGGTCGTGACCAAGGAACTGGTCCGTGACCTGCTGCCCGATCTGGGTCAGCTGAACGGCTATCCGGTGGACAAGATCGAAGGCTTCGCCATCGACGCGGCCAATACCGGTTATGTCGTCACCGACAACGACGGTGTGGACGACAGCTCGGGCGAGACGCTGTTCTGGTCCATCGGCACGATGCAATAATCGCGGTTGCCGACAAGAATCCGCCTGCGGGGCCAAGCTCCGCAGGCTTTTGCTTTGAAAAGCATACTGTGGGGCTTGACGTTCGGTCTTATCCTAGTCGATCTGGTCTGAACGCCGCTCTGACAATACCGAGATTCCCCGTGCCCCAGATGCTTTACCGCTTCGCGCTGCTTGCCTCGCTTGCCCTCCTGTCCGCTTGTAGCGGAACCGGGACGCCGGTCTCGATGAAAGAGAACCCGATGTATCCCGCAATTCAGGATGGGGAATTCTTCATCCCGGCGGTCGAGCCACAGTATCTCGTGTCCACCAATATCCGACAGGAGGTGCCCTATACCGGACCCGAAGAGGCGGGCGCGATCGTCGTCGATGTCTATGCGCGCCGCCTATACAAGGTGCACGGAGACGGCACCGCCACGCGCTATGCCATCGCTGTCGGGCGCGAGGGGCTTTCCTTCCGTGGCGATGGCGTGGTTGGACGCAAACAGGAATGGCCCTCGTGGCAGCCGACGCGGAACATGATCCGCACCCGACCGGATCTTTATGCGCAGTATGCCGGGGGCCTGCCCGGTGGGATGGACAACCCGCTGGGCGCTCGGGCGCTGTATCTGTACCGCGGCGGGCGTGACACGATGTTCCGCATCCACGGCACGATCGACCCGGCCTCTATCGGACGGGCGACCTCGGCGGGCTGTATCCGTCTGTTCAACCAGGATGCGATTCAGCTGTTCGACAACACCGAGCTGAAAACGCCGGTTCGTGTTCGCACCTATGAGGAATCCGTCGCCGCCGAAGGCAACTGGATCGACGACGAATACGGCCGGATCGTGAAGGTGCCCGATGGCATGAGCATCGAGGAAGCCAAGGCGCATGTGGCCGAACGCGCAGCCAAGCTGCCACCCCTGCCGGCCAGCGAGCTTGCCGATCCGCTGGCCAACTCGGGCATGGAGCAGAACGCGACCTGACGTCGGTCAGGCGCGTATCACATAGTCTTTCAGTGTCGTCTCCACGACCTCCCATATCCCTTTGAAGCCCGGTCGCAGGATGAAACTGTCGCCGGGCTTCAATGTGACCGGAGCCTTGCCATCCTCGGTCAGGACCGAGATGCCCGACAGGATACGGCAGTATTCCCATTCGCTGTAGTTGACCCGCCAGGCGCCGGGGGTGGATTGCCACAGCCCGCAATACAGACCATCGCGGTCCTCGACGTTCCATGTGGTGTGGACCGGGTCGCCCGAGACGACCTTTGCGGCATCGGGGCGGCTGGTTTCCCCCTCGGCCGCGTCGCGGTTCAGGCGCAGGAAATGGGTCATGTGGGAAGGCTCCGCTATGGTTGTTGCACCCGTGATAGCGCAAACCTGTCTGCCGGGCGAGCCAGAGGCATGGTCAAGCCGCGCTGCTAGGGCTATGTAGCGCATGGGTTTATCCGAAGGAGTGCCCGCGACATGAGCGCATCCGCCCCGGCGTCCCGCCGCCTTTCGCCCCCCGATATCCTGTCACGCAAGGGCGCAGAGCCTATCGTCTGCCTGACCGCCTATACCACGCCCATCGCAAAGATAGCCGATCCCCACGTCGATGTGCTGCTGGTCGGCGACAGCTTGGGCATGGTCGTGCATGGGCTGCCCTCGACGCTTGGTGTGACGCTGGACATGATGATCATGCACGGCAAGGCGGTTGCGCGCGGGTCCAGCCATGCGCTGATCGTGGTCGACATGCCCTTCGGCAGCTATGAGGAAAGCCCCGAGCAGGCTTTTCGCAACTCGGCCCGCGTCATGGTGGAAACAGGCGCTGGTGCGGTCAAGCTGGAGGGTGGTCAGCATATGGAGGAAACCATCGCCTTCTTGGTGGCGCGGGGCATTCCGGTGATGGGCCATGTCGGGCTGACGCCGCAGGCGGTTAATGTCTTTGGTGGCTACAAGGTCCAGGGACGCGCCGCCGATGCAGCGAGGGTCCGCGCAGATGCCGAGGCGGTGGCGCGGGCGGGGGCTTTTTCGGTGGTGCTGGAGAAGGTGCCGGAGCGGTTGGGCAGAGAGATCACGACGGATCTGACCATCCCGACCATCGGCATCGGGGCCTCGGTCAATTGCGACGGGCAGGTGCTGGTCGTCGATGACATGCTGGGGCTGTTCGCGGACTTCCATCCGAAGTTCGTCAAGCGCTACGCCGAGTTGGGCCAGACGGCGGATGAAGCGATTGCCGCCTATGCGGCGGATGTGCGGGCGCGAAAGTTTCCGGGACCGGAGCATGTCTTTCCCGACAACGTGACGGGATCGGGCAGGTGACGCAGATCCTGCGTGAGGTTTCAGCGCTGCGCCAACTGGTGCGCAGTTGGAAGGCTGCGGGGCAGGTTGTGGGGGTTGTGCCGACCATGGGTGCGCTGCATGACGGGCATCTGAGCCTTGTGCGGGCGGCCCAAAAGGACTGCGCGCGGGTGATCGTGACGGTCTTCGTGAACCCGAAACAATTCAACAATCCCGAGGACTTGGCCAAGTATCCGAGGACCGAGGAAGCAGATGCCGCACTGCTTCGACCCCTGGGTGTGGATGTCATCTTTGCCCCGGGCCCGGATGAGGTCTATCCGCCGGGATTCGCGACCAATGTCCGTGTGAAAGACCTGTCCGAGCGGCTGGAGGGGCTGCACAGGCCGGGGCATTTCGATGGGGTCGCGACGGTCGTGACCAAGCTTTTCGGCATGACCGGAGCGAACCGCGCCTACTTCGGAGAGAAGGATTGGCAGCAGTTGCAGATCGTCCGGCGGCTGGTCGGGGACCTGAACCTGGACATCGAGATTGTCGGCTGCCCGACCATCCGCGAATCCGATGGAGTGGCGCGATCATCCAGAAATATAAGGCTTTCTTCCGAAGCGAGGGATGTGGCAAGCGCCTTGCCAAAGGTGATGGCCGAGGTTGCGGCCAGGCTGAGACAGGGTGCATCCGTCGCCGCGACACTGGCCGAAGGAAGCGATGCCCTGAAGGCAGCAGGATTCGATGAGGTCGAGTATCTGGACCTGTGCGATGCCTCGTCGTTGCTGTGGATCAACCATGTCGATGGTCCGGCGCGGCTGCTGGTCGCCGCCTGGACGGGTGGCGTCCGGTTGATCGACAATATCGCGGTGTGACAGGCACTTGAGGCTGCTGGAACCGGTATGGGATCGGTATGGCTTTGGTATGTAGACTGAAAGCCTAAGGCTTTAACCTTTCAGCAGGTCGGCAAGCACCAGAGCCATGACCTTGGCGCTGTCCACCATGTCCTGAACGCCCACCCATTCGTCCGGCTGGTGTGCCAGATGCAGAAGGCCCGGACCGTAGGCGATGCAGTTGTGCAGCTTGCCGATCCGGTCGATGTGCTTCTGGTCATAGGTGCCGGGCGAGACGACGTATTCGGCCTGGCGCGACAGCACGCGCTCGATGGCGGCGGCGGTGGTGCGGACCACGGGTGCATCGCGGTCGGTCATCACCGGATGCACCTCGAACAGGTCGCGGATTTCGTACTGGAACGTCGGACGGGTGGCCTTCACCCGCTCCATCAGCGCGGTCAGTTCGGCTTTCACGGCGGCCAGATCCTCTTCGATCAGGAAGCGGCGATCCAGCACGATGCGGCAGCGGTCGGCAACGCAGGGCGCGGGCAGGCCGGTATAGCCGGGTTCCGGTTCCGGCTCGCCTCCATGCACCGAGTTGATGTTCAGCGTCGAGGCGCGGGCGCCTTCGGGCGTCACCGGCATTTCGGTATGGCGGGTGGCAAGCAGGGGATAAAGCGCCGTCTCGATCTCGTGCAGCACGGCACCCATGTGGCGGATAGCGCTGTCGCCAAGGAAGGGCATCGAGCCATGGGCGATGCGGCCCTTGGTTTCGACCTCGGCCCACCAGACGCCGCGATGGCCAAGGCAGATGCGGTCCTTGTGCAGCGGTTCGGGGATCAGGACGTGATCGACATGGGCAAAGCGACCCTGCCGCGCGAGGTGCGCGACGCCGCCGTAGCCGCCCGATTCCTCATCCGCCGTTGCGCTGATCTCGATGCTGCCGGCAAAGCCGGGATTGAGGTCGAGAAAGGCCTCGGCGGCGATCACCGAGGCGGCCAGACCCCCCTTCATGTCGCAGGTGCCGCGACCATAGATGCGGTCGCCCTCCAACTCGGCGCCGAAAGGGTCGCGCGTCCAGCCGTGGCCGACCTCGACCACGTCGTGATGGCTGTTGAAATGAACGCATTGGCCGGGCGCGCCGCCGTCGTAGCGGGCGATCAGGTTCCAGCACGGATGGCCGTCGCTGTCGCCCGGCGCGCCGGTCGCGCGGATGAATTCGCAGGCGAAGCCGATCATCGTCAGCCGTGCGGCAAGGTGATCGCAGATCTCGCGGTAGTTCAGGCCCGGCGGGTTCAGCGTCGGGATGCGGACCAGATCCTGCGTCAGGCGGATCAGTTCGGCGCGGCGCGCATCGACGGCGGCAAGAAGGACTGTATCGGTCATGGCGCAAAGCTTGGCCCGGGCCATGCCCGCGCGGCAAGAATTCTCGGTGACGGAAGGGATGTAATTCGGCAATACTTTCCCCAAGTGATTGGACAAGGGCGGTTTGGAGGAATAACGACGATGGCCGATTTCGACGCGCAGATCCGCGAAAGCCAGGCAGAGGTTGCCAAGGCCCAGACCAAGATCACCGAGATCACAACCCGGATCGAGGCCGCCCGCGCCAAGCTGGACAAGGGCGAGACGGCGATCGACATCGAGAATGCGACGCTGGAGGATGTGAACAAGCACACCGACCTGATGAACGCCAACATCGCCGAACTGATCATGGGGCTGGACGATGTGACCGCCGGATTTTCGAAAGACTTCGACGAGATGCGTTCGAAGACCGGGATGGAAAGCTTCATCGGCATATTCTCGAACGCGAAGTCGGAATCGATGCGGCAGGAACGCCTGCGCGGTGCCTCGATCGACGACAAGCTGCAGGACCTGATCGGCAAGTCGGACGTGATCGTGAAGCTGTTGCAGGGCCAACTTGACCTCTTGAACACCCAGAAGGCCAAGGTCGAGACCAACCTTTCCGCCACGCTGGACGAGCGTGAAGGCACGGTTGCCGCGCTGGAGGCCGTGCGGGCCGAGATCGGCGGCATGGACCCCAGGGTGATCGAGTTGGAGAACAAGATCAGCGTCGAGCAGGATGCGGCGGCGCGGACAAGGCTTGAGACGGAACTTGCCACGCTGAACACCCGCTACAACGCGCTGGTGCAGGACGAGCAGGTGCAACTGGCGAAAAGCCAGACGCTGGAGCGCTATATCGAAAAGGGCAAGACCTGGGTCGACTCGCTGCAGAACCAGGCGGCGACGCAGATGGTGCTGATCAACAAGCTGCAGACCGACACCAAGCAGCGAGTTGTGTTGTACGATGCGCTGACCAGTTCGTTAAAGACTGCGCAGCAGCAGGACGTTGCCCACCGTATCAACGAGATCGGCGTGAAAACCGATCAGGAGGCGCAGACCGCGATGGCCGCCATCGGTGCTGCGACCAACGACAAGATGGCCGACATGCTGGAGGCCCACGAAGATCACATGGTCTTTGCCCGCAAGGTGCTGGAGCAGAAGGCCAAGGCGGACGAACGTTTCGCCCGCCGCTTTGCCACGATTGTCGAGAAACACGACAAGAACCAATACGGGGAATAAGTGGCCGACACGCCCGACGCCAAGGCCGCGCTGACCAGCGACCACGCGGAGCTTTACGACACCGAGATCGCCCGGCGCTACTTCGCCAAGTTCGAACGCATCACCGGGCATCTTCCGCGCATCGCGGCGGAGCTTGAGGTGCAGGGAAAGCTGACGCGTTTGGATGCGCGCGTGATCGGCGGCTACGTGCAGGGCATCGCCGCGACCTTTCGCACGCTGTCCTACAAGTACCTGATGACGGGGCGCGAGGCGCTGGCGGGCAAGCTCACCTTCGACCGGCATGAAAGCGGCTTTCCGGTGGCCCAGGAACTGATGGTGATGGCCAACGACGCCCAGCAGGCCGAGCGGCATCTGGCGGGAATGGCCTCGGAGCCCGAGCTGAAAGACCGGATGATCCGCCAGATCGTGGGCGACCTGACGATCCCGACCAAGCTGCAATTCGCGTTGTCGCAGCGGTATTACTACGATGCGCTGCTGGCGGGCGGGCTGTTCTGGGCTCGCAACGATCCCGATGCGCAATGGCTGGAGGATCGGGGCGACAGGCGTGTCTTTCTTGTGCATTGGGCGGTCTATGACCACGGGCTGAACCTGCCGGTGATCTACCTGATGGAGGTCGAGGATTCCGGGCGCACTGCGCTGCCGAACGACGACCGGCGCTGGCCCGAGGTCAGGGCGCATCTGATGGCGCAGTCTCTGGCGGGGCTGAAGCTTTTGACGATCGCGCAGGGGTTCGACAAGGATTTCGACGACCTGCATCCCAAGCGGCTGCGGCGCATCCATATCGGGCCGATGTATTCGGACGATTTCACCCTGCAGTCCGGGCCGATCAGCGAGGTTCTGGCCGATGCCAATGCGGCACCCGGCGAGGATTGGGCGCTGGTCTGGACGGTGGAGGACCTGCTCTCCGAACGGGAAGAGACGGTGAAGGAGGGGTGGTTCGGTTCCGACCAGCGCCAAATCTTCACGCTCGACCCTTTCGCGGGCCGTGGGGCCGAAACAGGCGCGACCACGACCGAGCGTATGGTGATCCTGCCCGAACGCCCATTCCAGGTGCTGGCAGAGCGCAACCCCGCGGGGTTTGCCGATGTTCGGAAGTATGTCGTGGGCAGCGACGGTCGGGTGATGGCGGTGAGGTGAGCGGATGAGCGGCGCGCGCGATACGATGGAACTGCCGGAAGAGGCGATCCGGGCGCAATATGCGGCTGCGCTGGGCCTTCTGGAGGGGTTCGACCATGCGCCGCGGTTGGCGACGGCAGTTGCCGCGCCTCAGGCGGAGCGTTCGTCCGGGATCGGCGTGCGGCGCGCGATGCGCTCGACCGTGCCGGGGCTGGCGACGCAGAGCACGACGCGCCCCGGCGGTGTGCGGCTGGTAGGGCGGATCGAGGGGCTGGGCGATGGCCTCGTCTCTCCGATCGAGGCGCAGGTGCTGGGCGCGCTGCGCCGCGCGCTGGCGATTGCACTGGCCATGGGCGAGGGGTTCGGCGCGCAGACCGGGCTGGCGGAGCTGAAGAAAGCCAATCTGGAAGGGCGGCTACCCGAGGCGCGGCGGTCGGAGTTCGGCGAGTTGCTCTCGGCCGAGGCGCTGGTGGTGCTTTATGTCTTTGGCAATGCGCTGGCCTTCCTTCTGTCGCCGCATCTGGGGCCGGACAGCGTCGAGGTCGGCGGCGTCGATGAGGTGCTGACGGACAACGCGCCGCTCGCCCTGCAGGGTGTGCTGTGGGAGCTGGATCAGGACATCGGCGCTTTGGCGACCGATGACGCGCGGCTGGTCGCCGTGGTCGCGGGCTTTGCCGAGCAGCTGATGGAGAAGGTCGCGCTGCGGGCAGGAACGGCAGCGCGGGTCGGGGCTTTTTCGGCAGGGTCGTGGCGGGTCGAGGCTGATCAGCTGACGCTGTCGGGCTTTACACCGGCGCGGAAGGCGAAGGGATCGGCCCTGACGATGACCTTCAAGAAGCCCGAGGAGGTCATTGGCAACCACATCGCCAAGTATCAGGCGCTGCGGCTGGCCAAGATGCTGATGGCCTATGACTTTGAGCGCCGCCTGAACCCGTTCGCCGAAATCGGCGGCTTCATCTTTACCTTCATGGGCGACGGCAAGCCGGGCACGGGCAAGACCACGCTGATCCAGATGATGGCCGGGCTACTGGACGGCTACTGCAAGGTTGCGGGCTATCCCTTCCGCTATCAGAACTTCTCCATCGACCAGATCGACAGCTATCAGGGCAAGTCGGGCCAGAACGCCAAGGCATTCGTCCAGAACGTGCTCGACCCTGCCGTGATCGGCTTCGGCACCATCGACGACATCGACCAGGTGGCGGGCAAGCGCGGCGACCGCCAGTCGAGCGCGGGACAGCAAGAAGTCACGGCGGTCTTCATGGAGGCCTTTGCCGGGGCCAACACGGTCGTGCGCGGCAACTGCACCTTCGGCATGTTCTCGAATTTTCCCGAGAACGTGGATGATGCCCTGCGCCAGCGGGCCGGTGCGCGCTTTCTGGTCGATGGACCGCAAAGCCGAGAAGATTACATCGACATCCTGACGCTGCTGCTGGGCAAGAACCACGCGATCCCCCTGGGCGATCACCAGCTATACGCCGCGCAAGAGATCAAACGCGCGGTGGCGGCGAGCTTTGAGGGCCACGGGCGACCGCATGAAGAGGGGCTGGTTCGCGTCTGGGATCAGGTCGAAGCCAAGATCGGCCCGCTGGACACGCTGACCAAGATCGGCACCTACCTGAAGGCGATCCAGGAGGCCGACGAACGCTTCACCGGCCGGGCCATCAAGAACATCACCGACGCGGTGAAAGTCCGCGCGATGGATTTCGAACTGCCCGACGAATGGATGGAAAAGCCCGAGCTGTTCCTCTTCAAGAGCTATGATGAGAAATCCGCGATGATCCGCAGCCTGATGCAGCCGATCACTGTCGAGATGGTGGTGCAAGAGATCAATCGCTACGCCGACAGCGAATTCCGCTACGCCGACAAATCCGACGAGGCGGCGATTGATGCGATGGTGCGCGACATGGGCCGGATGGAGGAAGCGCGGAAGCGGTTTGGGGAGGAGCGGGTGTGAGGCGTCTTTTCCCCCTCCCCCATCCCCTCCCCACAAGGGGGAGGGGAGGCACCGATCTTGTTGGTGTACGTCGAGACGGTTGGCGTCCGGGCTATCCCTCCCCCTCGTGGGGAGGGTCGGGGTGGGGGGCGTTCCCCAGGCGGTGTCCCGCATGAGCCGCATCAGCCCCATCACCCGCAGCCGAGCCCGCGAGCTTCGCGCCGAGATGACTCCGCAGGAGCGACAGGTTTGGGCTGGTTTGCGAGATATGAACCGGGCGATGGGCACTCATTTCCGCAGGCAGGCGCCAATCGGCCCTTTCATAGCGGACTTCGTTGATTATGGGCGGCGGCTGGTGGTCGAGATCGATGGTGGCCAGCATGGCGGGTCGGATGATGCGGCGCGGGACAGGTTTCTTAGGGCGCAGGGGTTTCGGGTGCTACGTTTCTGGAATTCGGATGTGACGGGTAATCTGGATGGGGTTTTGCAGGTAGTGCTGGAGGCGGTTGAAGCGAGATGATCAGCTTGCAGTTTTCGCCCCCCACCCCCAACCCCTCCCCACGAGGGGGAGGGGAGGGAACAACCGTTCCACGAGACGTCCTTGCCGTAAGGGTGCATCTCCCCTCCCCCTCGTGGGGAGGGGTTGGGGGTGGGGGGCACTCAGCATGAAACGCCTCATCGAAAAAGGTCTGATGTTCGGGAACCTCGTCGAGGTGTCCTCACCAGCATTGGTCGAGCGCTATAACCGCGCCCTGAAGCATCTGGCGGGCAAGGAGACGAAGCAAAAAGATTTCCACATCGACATTTCGGGCTATTCGCCCGAGATCGGGGACGAGTTCCAGGATGAGCTTTACCTGAACCCGAACGGATGTAACCGGCAGTTCATATTGCTGACCACGGCGCAGAAGGCGGCGCCGCTGTTGAATGTGAAGTTCTCGACCTCGCGCGGGATCCTGAAGCAGTTCTACGAGGCGAACGATGCGCAGCTTTTCGCGCTGACCGCGCGGGATGCGGTGGCGGGTGAATTGCAGAACTCGGTCTATGAGGTTTCGACCCCGGCCAAGCTGTTCGACCTGCGCCGCATCACCATCGAGGCGGATACCATCGGTGGCCACGTCAAGGATGCGGGTGAACTTGCCGGGCTGATCGAGCGGTTCCGGCGCGAGCCGGACGGCTGGCGCGACGATGTGCTGATCGCCGAGATGATCGGACTGGCAAAGAAGACGGGCGACGTGACGCGCGCGCCGGTGGCGCTGCCCGCGATGTCTTTCGAGCAGGGCAATTTCTGGACCAGCTTCTTTGGCGGTCTCTACATCTTCCGCGACGCGCAGCATCCGGTGGTGATCTCTGCCGGGCCGCGTACCGCCATCGGGCCGATGCCTGCGCCGGTTCTGGACCTGACGCAGCGCAATGCGATTGCCGATTGGCTGTCGCGCTGCGGGTTGGTCGAGCCGATCGTCAAGGCGCGCGGCATGGATGCGGCGGCGGTGCTGCGGCAGAAGATGGACTTTATCCTTGTCGATGCAGCGGATGCGCTGAACCTTGATCTGGGGCAGGCGACGCGGGCCGATCTGCGCAAGATCGCGCACAGGCTGGGGGCCGCGCTGCCGGACGAGTTCCTGGGGCTGGCCGCGCTTTTGCGCTGGGTCGAGGGTGGGGGTGACTGGCCCAGGATCACCTCGGAGCATCCGGCGTATTTCTACACGTTACGGGCGACCGCGACTGCCGACCGCGACCTTGTGAACATGCTTCTGGCGCAGCTTGCGCCCCTGGACGTGCGGCAGTTGTTCATTATGCACAAGGAACTGTTCTACGCGACCTACGCGACATGGTCCGACCGCAAGCGCGGCTACGTCGCCGATTTTCTGGCGCGCGAGTATCAGGTGGACAAGGCGGGGGCGCGGGCGGCGCTGTTCGGGGCGGAGCCGGGAATGGAAGTGGCCGAGCCGCGTCCCGCGCCGGTGCCCGCCCGCAACATGATCGACCTTGTCGGCCCCTGGGGCGCTGTGCGGAGCAATCGCCGATGATCGCGATAATCGAGGCGCTGGTTCTTGGGTTCCTGATCCTGTCGGTCGTCTATGTGGTCGTCTCGATCTACTCGCGCTCGGTCCGGCGCGAGAAGCTGGAGAAGCGGTTCGACGCCGAGGTAAAGACCGGCGACCGCGAGCGATATGTGGAAGAGGGGATGGTCGCCTATCAGAAGGGGCTGCGTCGCAAGCTTCTGGTGCTGATCTATATCATTCCCATGGCTGTCGTGGCCGGGACGATCTACTACATAAACCATTCGCAATAGGAGAAGGCCCATGTTGAGATATCTGAAGTGGGGCTTTCTGACGACCATCCTCCTCATCGTCGTGGCCTTCCTGAACTACACCCTGCCGCAGCGCGACATCGTGCGGATCACCAATACCTACAACCGCCAGACTGCGGTCGGGTCGAACTGGCTGTTCTACTCGGTGCCGGACGTTGGAACGGCGGAGTCGAACGCAATACGCGATATCCGTTTCATCGAGGCGGTGCGCCCGAACGGCAAGGTCATCGTGTATCGCAACGAGGATACGGGCTGGATCTGGCCACCCTATTTCAAATACAACAGCTCCGATTTGCAGGCAGAGGCCAATAACCTGATTTCGCCCGCCTCGGCGCCGCAATGGGTGGCGGTGACGAAATACGGCTGGCGGATCGCGTTTTTCTCGATCTATCCCAATGCGGTGAAGGTGCGGCCTGTCGAGGGGCCGGATGTGTCCCTGGTGCCTTGGGTCAATATCATCATCCTGGCGGTGCTGGCCTTCCTGTTGTTCATGCTGCGCCGGATGTGGCTGCAGTTCCGCGAGCGGATGATAGACCCGGCGGTCGAGAACATGGGCGACGCGCTGGAACGGGCCGATGCCCGCGCGGATATTGCGCGGGCCAATGCGCGGACCAGTCTGGGCAGGTTCCGCGCCTGGGTTGGCAGCTGGTTCAGGTAGGGCGCCTTTCGGCGCCCTTTGGGTGACCTAGCGGCGGAGAGTGCCGCCCGAGGCTTTCATCACCTTTTCGATGACCCTGGCGCTGACGGCCTCGATCTCTGCATCCGTCAGGGTCTTGTCGACCGGTTGCAGGCGCACGGTCAGGGCGATGGATTTCTTGCCCTCGCCCATCTGCGCCTCGGCCTTCTGCCCGGTGAACTGGTCGAAGACCTGCACGTTTTCGATCAGGGCCTTGTCGGCACCCTGGGCGGCGTTCACCAGCGTCAGGGCCTCGACCTTCTGATCCACGACAAAGGCGAAGTCACGCTCGACCGCCTGCAGGTCGGACAGTTTCAGGGCCGGGCGCGTCGGCGTCTTGACCTTGGGCATCGGCACCGCGGCGATGCGGATGGTGAAGGCGACAGCCGGGCCTTTCACATCCATCGCGCGTAAGGTCGAAGGGTGAATTTCTCCGAAGGTCGCCATCGCGTTGGGGCCAAGCGCGACGTTGCCGGATCGGCCCGGATGCCACCACGCCGTCGTGTTGCGGGTGATCTGCGCACGCGCGGGCGCCCCGAGCGCGGCAAGAACCGCCTCGGCATCAGCCTTGGCATCATACAGATCGACAGGACGGCGCGAGCCAAAGGGGTCGCGCGCGGTGCTGGCACCGACCAGAAGGCCGGTCGCCTGCAGGCTTTGCTCCTCGGGCTCGCCACCATGAAAGACAGGTCCGATCTCGAACAGGGCGAGGTCTGCGAACCCTCGCGCCTGATTGCGCGCGGCGGCTTGCAGCAGGCCGGGCAGCAGGTCGGGGCGGAGGTGAGTCATTTCCGAGGAAATGGGGTTCTCGACCCGAACCGCATCCGCACCGCCGCCGAACAGCTTGGCCGCGCCTTCGTCGATGAAGCTGTAGGTCACGCATTCGTTGTAGCCGATCCCGGCAAGCGTCCGCCGGGCGGCACGCTCACGCACCTGCAGCGGGGTCAGGATCGGGCGTGGCACACCGACCTGCGCGCGCGGCAGCGGTTTGCCTACCAGCTTCGACAAAGAGGCGACGCGGGCGACTTCCTCGACCAGATCGGCCTCGCCCAGCACGTCGGGGCGCCATGTCGGCGGGCTGGCCTGATCGCCGTTCAGCGTGAAACCGAGCGCGACCAGTGTCGCGCGCTGATCGGCCTCGGAAATGTCCATGCCGACAAGGCTGATCACGCGCTTCGGGTCGAAGCGATAGCTGCGGGTGGTATCGGGGGCCTCGCCGTCCACAACGATTTCCGAGGCTTCGCCGCCGCAGAGATCGAGGATCATCTGCGTCGCAAGCTCCAGCCCCGGCACGGTGAAGGCCGGGTCGATGCCGCGCTCGAACCGATAGCGGGCGTCGGAATTGATGCGCAGCGCACGCCCCGTGGTGGCGATGGTGATCGGATCCCAATAGGCGCTTTCCAGGAAAACATCCGTCGTCTCGGGTGTGCAGCCCGAAAGCTCTCCGCCCATGATGCCCGCAAGCGACTCGGGCTGGGCGTCGTCCGAGATCAGCATCATGCCGGGGGCAAGGGTGTACGTCTTTCCGTCCAGCGCCAGCAGTTCCTCGCCGCCCTTCGCGGGATGAATGCGCAGGTCGCCCTTCACCTTCGCCGCATCGAAAACGTGCAGCGGGCGGTTCAGGCCGAAGGTGAAGTAGTTCGTAATATCGACTAGCGCGGAAATGGGACGCAACCCGATGGCCTTGAGCCGCGCCTGCATCCAGGCGGGAGAGGGGCCGTTCCTGACGCCACGGATCACGCGACCCGCGAAGATCGGACAACCCTTGACCTTCAGCGCAGGGTCGATCCGCACGCCGATCGGGCTTTTGAAGCCGCCCCTGATCGCCGGAGTATCCAGAGGTTTCAGCTTGCCCAACCCTCGCGCGGCAAGGTCGCGGGCCAGCCCACGCACACCAAGCGCGTCGGGACGGTTCGGCGTGATCTTGACGAAGATCATCGGGTCGTTCAGCCCGCGATAGTCGATGAAGCGCATTCCCAGCGGCGCGTCGGCGGGTAGTTCGATGATGCCGTCGTGATCCTCGGACAGCATCATCTCACGCTCGGAACACAGCATCCCGTTCGACTCGACGCCCCGGATCACGCCGGGTTTCAGGTCGACGCCGGTGCCGGGCACATGGGTGCCGGGCGGAGCAAAGACGCCGATCAGGCCGGTGCGCGCATTCGGTGCGCCGCAGACCACCTGCACCTCTTCCGAACGGCCGCCGGGGCCATCGGGCAGCGTTTCGACCCGGCAGACGCGCAGACGGTCGGCATTCGGATGCTGCACAGCCTCGATCACCCGGGCGATGCGGAATGCGCCCAGGCTGTCTTCCGGGTTCTCGACCGCCTCGACCTCGTGCCCGAGGTCGGTAAGCGCGGTCAGGATCGTATCAAGCGGCGCCTCGGTATCGAGGTGATCCTTGAGCCAGGAGAGGGTGAACTTCATCGCGGGCGTCCTGTCTTTGCGGGCATGTGGGGATTAGCGCAAAGCAGCGGCAAGCGGTAGGGTAAAGAGAGGCGAGTCGCGCGCGCGCAGCACAACCGGTTTCCCCATCAGAAACGCCGTGTTGAGTCGGCACGGGCCACATTAACGATGCGCTGACGGCAATCATTGCTATGTTCCGACCCATGGATACTGTTTTAGAAATTCCTTTGGGGCGCAAGCAATTACCCGTGTCGAGGCTATGCCTTATCATGGGCCTGACGATGCTGCTGTTCCTGCACGTCTGACGGGCGCGATTACTGCGGGATCGGCGCGCTTTCCGGCAACGGAGGGTGCGCCAGTCTGCGTTGTATCAGAGTTGGGTCTTGGCGGAGGCGCTAGTTTCGGACACCTCCGACGCTAACCCTGGTTAGTTACGTCTTGGCCGCTATCGGATTGATGAAAGATAATGAAGTTTACAGGCAGATCGAGTTTTTCCATTCCCATGGCTTTACGAAACTCGTCTCTCACCAGTGTCATGAGAGGCATGTAGGAGATCCAGTCGTCCCGCCTAGCATACGCCTCGACAACTTTGTTCGCTGCTGATTTCAGTTCTTTGCTACCGTAGAGGTCGATCATGTTGATGGCTTTCTCGAGAGAAGCCTTCTTCGCGACCAGTTGCTCGTCTGTCATCCCCTGATATTCGATTGCATAGCAAAGAGCATTATAAGCTTCGGAAAGCTTGTTCGCTCTCCATTCATCGCGCCGTCGCTGCTTGGCTGACCGCTCACCAAAGAAATAAGTAAGCAAGGCTGCAACTAGGCCACTTAGGATTGGCGTGACCAAGCCAGCCAGAAAGCCAGCTGCATCATTCACGCCGAAAGCCCGCGCGGCAGGTCGGGCAGGTCCAGTGCGGCAAAGCCGTAGTGGCGCAGCCAGCGCAGGTCGGACTCGAAGAAGGCGCGCAGGTCGGGGATGCCGTATTTTAGCATGGCGATGCGGTCGATCCCCATGCCGAAGGCGAAGCCCTGCCATTGGGTCGGATCAACCCCCGCCGCCGACAGCACCTTGGGGTGGACCATGCCGGAGCCGAGGATTTCCATCCACTTGTCGCCCTGGCCGATCTTGAGCTGGCCACCTTCCCAGGAACAGCGGATGTCGACCTCGGCCGAGGGTTCGGTGAAGGGGAAGTGGCTGGCGCGGAAGCGAAGCTCGACCGAAGGCACTTCGAAGAAGGCGCGGCAGAACTCTTCCAGCACCCATTTCAGGTTCGCCATGCTGATGTTGCGGTCGATCGCTAGCCCCTCGACCTGATGGAACATCGGCGTATGCGTCTGGTCCATGTCCATGCGATAGACCCGGCCCGGCGCGATCACGCGGATCGGCGCGCCCTGCGCCATCATCGAGCGGATCTGCACCGGTGAGGTATGGGTGCGCAGCACATGCGGCGGGCGGTTGTCGCCCTCGGCCCGGTGCATGAAGAAGGTGTCATGCTCCTGCCGCGCCGGATGCTCGGGCGGGATGTTCAGCGCGTCGAAGTTGTACCAGTCGCTTTCGACCTGCGGCCCCTCGGCCACGGCGAAACCCATGTCGGCAAAGATCGCGGTCAGTTCGTCCATCACCTGGCTGACCGGATGGATCGTGCCAACCCGGCGCGGGCGGCCGGGCAGCGTCACGTCCAGCCATTCCGACTTCAGCCGTTCGTTCAGCGCGGCATCGCCAAGTGCGGCCTTCTTGGCGCGCAGGCCTGCGTCGATCTCATCCTTCAGCGTGTTCAGGGTCGCGCCAGCGGTCTTGCGTTCGTCGGGAGACATCTTGCCCAGACCGGCCATCAGCGCGCTGATCTCGCCCTTCTTGCCAAGCGCGGTCAGTCGCACCTCTTCCAGCGCCTGCTCGTCCGAGGCGGCGGAGATGGCGGAAAGATACTTGGCCTTGAGCGTGTCGAGCCCGTCCATGGGAGCCTCCGATGATGCGCGTTGGTGCTAGCGGGCGGAGGGGGCGAATGCAAGCGAGGGGCGGCGCAAAAGCGGCACTACTCGAAAAGCTGCGATACGTCGTTGTGCGCCCAGGGTTCGGGAAGCTCGTTCTGGGCGCAATAGCGCGATCCGCCGGAAGGCGCACCTTCGGCGATGAAGACATAGGTCTGATCATCGGGAATGTCGTAGGTCGTGGTGTTCTCGCCCAGGCTGTTGCCGGTCGCGATCTCGGTGCAGCTATCGGTCACGTCAAAGCGGGTCGGTGCCGTCCTGTCGATTGCAGAAATGATGCACTCGGCCTGGGCGTAGGAAATGCCTTTGCGCGTCACTGCCGAAAGGGTGGCGTTGGAAGCTTGACCGCAAGGTGTATCCGAACTGACATAGAAGCCGCGCTTCAGCGGCAGTTCCTTGACCGGATCGGCGAAAACGGGGGCGGCGATGGCGAGGCAGGCGAAGAGGGGCAGCAGGCGCATTCCAATCATCCTTTCCGGCAGACCAGGGCGTGGCGGAGACTGAAACGGGTTGGGCCTTGCGTCCAGCAGGATTTTGTATGGGCCCAAAGGAAAACCCCGCGCCGGGGCGTCCGGCGCGGGGTTTGCTTTAGCGGTAGCTGGCGCCTCAGGCGGCCAGGGCACCCTTGGCCTGAGCGGCGATGGCGTTGAACGCCTCGGGCTCATGCACGGCGAGGTCGGCCAGAACCTTGCGGTCAACTTCGATACCGGCTTTCGCCAGACCGTTGATGAAGCGCGAATAGGTCAGGTCGGCGTCGAACAGGCGGACGGCGGCGTTGATCCGCTGGATCCACAGGGCGCGGAAGTTGCGCTTGCGGGTCTTGCGGTCGCGGGTCGCGTACTGGTTGGCCTTGTCGACGGCCTGGGTCGCGGTGCGGAAGTTGGTCGAACGGGCGGCGTAATAGCCCTTCGCAGCCTTGATCACCTTGCGGTGACGGGCGTGCGTGACGACGCCGGATTTTACGCGGGACATCTCTGGCTCTCCTTACCGGTTATAGGGCATGTATTTCTTGACGATCTTCGCATCGCTGTCCGACAGGATCATGGTCCCGGTCGTGTCGCGAATGAACTTCGTCGAGCGTTTGATCATGCCGTGGCGTTTGCCGGCGGGGCCTGCCTTCACGCGGCCGGAAGCCGTGAAGGAGAACCGCTTTTTCGCAGCGGATTTGGTCTTCATCTTGGGCATTTCGGACTCCATTTCGAGTTATACGCGCGACTCGGCATGCCACTTTGGCCGGACGCGCGGGGATAGAGTGGCGGCGTATAGGCAAGGCAAGGGTGCGGCGCAAGCAGATTCTTGGCCGTCGCCGCCGCGCCTTTCAGCTCAGGAAGCGGGCGATGACGTTTCGAAAACTGCCGACGATATCCTGAAAAGAATAGCCCGAGGGCCGCTGATATATTGCCGCGACCACAAGTATACCCGCGACGAGAATGATGATCGCTGCAAATCGTGGAGGACGCCCTTCCGAAAAGGCCGACAGCAATGACGGGACCGACAGCACGCCCAGCGTGATGCCGATCACCATCATCAGGTCTGTATCCATAGTGTCTCCCCTTAGGGAAACTATTCAGGATCAACGTTCAAAATCAACCGCTCATCGCAGGGGGCGACGCGCAGGATATTGGTGGTGCCCTGAACGTTGAAGGGCACGCCAGCCGTCAGAACCACATAGTCCTTGAGCGAGAAACCATAGTCGCGGCCCGCGCGGGCGGCGGCGATGACCGCGCCCTTGAAGCGTTCCTGCACCTCGGTGATGACGCAATGCGTCCCCCAGGTCAGGCACATCCGTCGTGCGGTCTCGATCAGCGGGGTCAGCGCGATGATCGGCACGCGCGGGCGTTCGCGCGCGACCAGCGATACGGTGGTGCCGGTCTGCGAGAAGCAGCAGATCGCCTTGATATCAGTGCTTTCGGCAATCTCGCGTGCGGCGGCGACGATGCCGTCGGCCACGGTGGCGCGAACGGCGGTGCGGCTGGCTTCGATGATATTGCGATAGGTCGGGTCGCCTTCGACCGAGACTGCCACGTTGTTCATCATTGCGACCGCTTCGACCGGATAGGCCCCGGCAGCGGATTCGGCAGACAACATGACGGCGTCTGCGCCCTCATAAATCGCCGTCGCCACGTCGGACACCTCGGCCCGCGTCGGCATCGGGGATTCGATCATGGATTCCAGCATCTGCGTCGCCACGATCACCGGCTTGGCCGCCGCGCGCGCGCCGCGCACGAGTTGCTTCTGGATCGGGGGAACCGAGTGGATCGGCAGTTCCACGCCCAGATCGCCACGGGCCACCATGATGCCGTCGGAAACCTCGAGGATTTCTGCATAGGCTTTGACGGCTGCGGGTTTCTCGATCTTCGACAGGATCGCCGCACGGCCTTTGGCCAGTTCACGGGCCTCGATCACGTCCTGGGGACGTTGCACAAAGGAAAGCGCCAGCCATTCGATGCCCAACTCACAGGCGAATTCCAGATCCTTGCGGTCCTTGGACGAAAGCGCGGCCAGCGGCAGCACGACGTCGGGCACGTTCACACCCTTGCGGTTCGAGATGGTGCCGCCGACCGTCACGGTGCAATTGGCAAAGTCCGGACCGCAGCTATCGACCTTGAGGCGGATCTTGCCGTCGTTGACCAGCAAAGAGGCCCCCGGTTCCAGTGCGGCGAAAATCTGCGGGTGGGGCAGGTTCACGCGGGTCGCATCGCCCGGTGCGGGGTCAAGGTCCATGCGGAAGGGCGCGCCATCGACCAGTTCGGCCGAGTCATTGGCAAAGGTGCCCACGCGTAGTTTCGGCCCCTGAAGGTCGGCCAGGATGCAGATCGGGCGGCCGGTATCCTCTTCGACCTTGCGGATGATCTCGTGGCGGGCACGAATGTCGTCATGCGTGCCGTGGCTCATGTTCAGGCGGAACACGTCCGCTCCGGCCTCGAACAGGGCGCGAATGGTGGCATAGTCGCTGGAAGACGGGCCCAGGGTGGCCACGATCTTTACACTCCGAAGGCGTCGCATGCTGCCTTTATCCTTATCGTTTCGGTCATGTCGCGTGGTGGGCCACGGGCCTTATGGCGGAATTCACCCCATGGGGCAACTGGCGCTTCCCGCGCAGGCCGCATAAATCGGTCCGAGGACGGATATGGTCCGGGCTTGCGACAGAGGCATGACGTGAACGCCTATGAAATCATCGGAGAGGACCGCCCGTCACGCTGGCTGGTGACTTGCGACCATGCGACCAACCGGGTTCCGGACGATGTCGCGGGCGGTGATCTGGGCATCTCGGCAATCGAGATGGAACGCCACATCGCCTATGATATCGGGGCGGCGGGTCTTTCGCGCGCGCTGGCCGAGGCGCTGGACGCGCCCGCGATCCTGTCCAATTTCTCGCGTCTGGTGATCGATCCGAACCGGGGCGAGGAAGACCCGACGCTGATCATGAAGCTGTATGACGGCACGATCATTCCGGGCAACCGTGCCGTCGATGCGCCCGAGACCGAGCGGCGGCTGGACACACTGTATCGACCCTACCATACCGCCTATGAGCGGCTGGCGGCGCGGCGGGACGACACGGTGATCGTGGCGATCCATTCGTTCACGCCCTGCCTGAAGGGGCGGGGGATCAGGCCCTGGCACATCGGTGTGCTGCATTCGCATCTTGATGCGCGGCTGTCGCTGGCCCTGCTGGGGCGGCTGCGGACCGAGGCAGATCTTTGCGTGGGCGACAATGAACCCTATGCCGGGCACCTACCGGGCGACGCCATTGATCTTCATGCCCTGCAGCCGGGGCGGCAAAATACGCTGATCGAGGTGCGGCAGGATCTGATCGCCGATCCGGCGGCGCAGGTGGCCTGGGCCGCGCGGCTGGCACCGCTGCTGGTGGCGGCGCTGGCGGATGCAGAGGAGGAACGGGATGGATGACCAAACCCGCATCGAACTGGAGGCGGCTGCCTTTCGCAGGCTGATCACGCATCTGATGACTGATCGGCCCGATGTGCAGAACATCGACCTGATGAACCTGGCCGGGTTCTGCCGCAACTGCCTGAGCCGCTGGTATCAGGAGGCAGCCGCCGGGCGCGGGATCGAACTGACCAAGGACGGCGCGCGCGAAATCGTCTATGGCATGCCCTATTCCGACTGGGTGGCAGGCCATCAGACCGAGGCCGATCCGGCCAAGCAGGAAGCCTTTCAGAAAGCCTTCAGCGAAAACGTCGGCAAGAGCTAAGGCCGCTTCGCTTTCCACCCTGGAAACGATCCGTTTCGAAGGCCAAGGTGCATGGCACGCGGTGGCCTTGGTTCCGCCCGAAAAACCGCCCGATCGGTGGCCTAAACCTGTTCCTGTGCTGGTAACGATTATGGGGCGGGGATGACCCGCCCCGGTTGTGTCATTCGCAAAATTGCCGCGAAATGACCTTTGCGCGTTTTTGCTTTGTTCGCAAATGCGCCCGGCAAAGCCACGAATTAGACCGAAATATTAACCATTGGTGGTCGGAACGGCACATCATTTGCGGGTTAAGGCATGCTGGCGCTTCTGGGGTTGTTAGGTCTGGTCGGTTTCTCGGTGGGCATGGCTGGCGGTGTCGGCGCCGATGACGAGGTGGATCAGCCCGAGGACGAGCCTGGCGCCGTCGATCTGGACGATCTGCCGCCGCAGGAGTTGCCGGATGTGGAAGGCGACGATCAGGACGATCAGCTTGAACAGCCGGACCCTGAAGAGGAAGAACCCGAGCCGGAGCCGCAAGACCCGGAACCTGAGCCGGATGACGACGATGAAACGCCGGACCCAGAGCCCGAGGATCCCGAACCGGAGCCGGAACCCGAGCCAGAGCCAGAGGTGGAGCCCAATCTCGAAGGGACTGAGAGCAACGACCAGTTGCAGGGCACGACGGGCGACGACACGATCTATGCGCAGGATGGCGACGACGATGTCGCTGGTGGCACTGGCGATGACGTGATCTATCTGGGTGACGGCAACGATTTTGCCGGCGCACCCTATGAGGATGGCGGCTATGCCGCCGCGCCGTCGCTTGGCAATGACACGCTCTATGGCGGTGCCGGGAACGACGACATACAGGATCAGCACGGATCGAATGCGCTCTATGGCGGTTCGGGCGACGACAACATCGACAGCCGCGATTTCGAGGCGGGCGGCAAGGCCCCGGACCTGATTTATGGCGGCGACGGCGACGATTACATCGTGGCCGACATGGGCGACACGCTGAGCGGCGGCGCGGGCACCGACAGTTTCGAGGTGGATGGCTCTTATGCGGTCTATGACCAGCCCGTGACCATCACCGACTACGATCCCGCGACCGAAACGCTGCACATCACCGTCGACGACGGCCAGTTCGGCTATGTCAGCACATCGGATCTGGAGGCGACCATCGACGCGGCGAACAAGGTCGTGACGCTGTCGGTCAACGGAGTGGCCCTGGTCAAGTTGCAGAACCTGACCGCGTTCGACATGCAGAACGTGACGCTGGGCTATCTGGCCTGACGGCGGGGTCAGATCGCGTAGTTGAAGGCTTCGACGCTGTTCGGATCGAACGTATCGACATTGACGCCCTGCAGCATCGCACGCAGCACGCCATTGGTCCAGATTTCCACGCCCGAGTCATCTTGGGTGGGATTGAAGGAAAAATCCTCGATGGGAAAACCGAAGAAATCTATCTGCAGGTTGTCCTGGGTCTGGTCGAAGTCGGTCACTATGATCGGATCGCTTCCATCCGGCGGCATGAACGGCAGCCCGTCATCGTCGGTATAGGCGGTGTCGACAAAGGGATCGGCGCCTTGCCTGTCGTATTTCGGCATCAATCCTAAACCCAGAAGGCCCGCAATAAGGCGGCTATTGCGACCGCCAATAATGCGGCGGCGATGTCATTCCTTAAAATGAATGTGAGGCCAACAGCCGCGCACAGCGCCATGGCTTCGATTGCGCCCCCTTGCGCAATTGCAATGGCCGCAATGGCAGACATCACGGCCAGCGGCGTCGCGCGCAGGGCGGCATCGATGCGGGGTGAGGCGGGCAGGTGGCGCATCGCCATATAACCCGCCACACGGCAGAACAACGCGGCTGCCGCCATGACCAGCAGCATGACTGTCAATGAGGGCGTCACGGCATGGCCACTGCTGGCGGTCGCCAGGCCAGCGCGGCGGTTGCAGCGCCTGCCAGTCCCGCGACGATGATCGCCCATCCCGCCCCGGCCAGCCCCAGCACGACAACCGCAGTGATCGCACCGACCGCAGCAGGCAGCAAGGCCGCGCGGCTGCGCATCATGCCCGCCATCATGGCGGCGGCGAAGGCAGGCAGCATAAGGTCGGCGGCCAGCGTATGCGGATCGGGCAGGATCTGCCCCGACAACGCTCCGGTCGCGGTGCCAAGCATCCAGCCCGCGAACATCGGCAGGCCGCTGCCCAGCAGATAGCCGCGATCCTGCTCACCCCGTTCGATCGCCCGCATCACCATCAGCCAGTTGCCGTCGCCCAGCACCAGAAGGCTGGTATAGGCAAGACGTGGATGCGCCTGGTGCAGCCATGGCTGCAGGGCGGCGCCGAACATCAGGTAGCGGGCGTTCATCAAAAGGATCGTGGCCGCAAGCGCCACCACAGTTACCTGTCCGGTCTGGATCAGGTTGATTGCCGCAAGCTGCGCCGAGCCGGAATAGACTGCGGCACTCATCGCCATGGCCTGCCCCAGCGCGAATTGCGCCTGCACGGCGACCAGCCCGAAGGCCAGGCCATAGACGAAGATGCCAAGGCCAAGCGGTGCTGCCGCGCGGGCGCCACGGATGATTCCATCCGCCGTGAAAGGAGCGGTCATGGCGTCAGATCGCCGCCTTGCGCATCTCGTCCAGGTAAAGCTCGCGCAGGCGGGTGGCGATGGGGCCGGGCTTGCCGGTGCCCAGCGTCACGCCGTCGATCTCGACCACCGGCATGACGAAGGCAGAGGCAGAGGTGAAGAAAGCCTCATCGGCCTCCTTGGCTTCCTTGATCGTATAGGGCCGCTCCTCGACCTCCATCTGCGCTTCCTCCGCACAGCGCAGCACCGCCTTGCGGGTAATGCCGTGCAGGATTTCGTTCGACAGTGGACGGGTGATGATGCGGTTGCCCTTGACGATATAGGTGTTGTTCGAGGTGCCTTCGGTCACGAAGCCATCCTCGACCAGCCAGGCGTCATCGACGCCCGCCTTCTTGGCCATCATCTTGCCCATCGAGGGGTAAAGCAGCTGCACCGTCTTGATGTCGCGCCGGCCCCAGCGGATGTCGGGAATCGAGATGACCTTCTGGCCCACTTTGGCCATCGGGCTGTCGGCGAGGCCGGGCTTCGACTGGGTGAACAGCACCAGCGTCGAGGGTGTCGTCGCCGGATCGGGAAAGGCGAAGTCGCGGTCGCCGGGCGAGCCGCGCGTGACCTGCAGATAGATCATGCCATCGACCACCTGGTTGCGGGCCACCAGCTCGCGATGGATCGCCAGAAGCTCCGCATCCGAAGCCGGGGTAGCCATGTCGAGTTCGCTCAGGGACCGGGCCAGCCGGGCGCAGTGACCGTCAAAGTCGATCAGCTTGCCGTCCAGCACGCTGGTGACTTCATAGACCCCATCGGCCATCAGGAATCCGCGATCGAAGATCGAGATCCTGGCCTCGGTTTCCGGCAGATATTCGCCATTCACATAGACGGTGCGGGTCATGCTTATCCCCAAAGTGCTGGTTCGGGTGGGTGGACGCCTGCCGCATCGTAATGCAGCGGGTGATCGCGGTCTTCTGCCACAAGCAGCGGGCCGTCAAGATCGGTAAAGCCTGCTCCCTGCGCCAGCAGCACCGCAGGCGCCATCGCGAGACTGGAACCGACCATGCAGCCGACCATCAGGCCATAACCCTCGGTCAGCGCCTGTTCCTTCAGCGCCAGCCCCTCGGTCAGCCCGCCGGTCTTGTCGAGCTTCAGGTTCACCACGTCATACTTGCCCTTCAGTCCCGGCAGCGAGTGCCGGTCATGGCAGGCTTCATCGGCGCAGACGGGCAGGGGCCGGGCGATTTCGGCCAGCATGTCATCCTTGCCCGCAGGCAAGGGCTGCTCGACCAGCTTCACACCCATGCGCACAAGATGCGGGGCAAGGTCGGAATAGACCTCTGCCGTCCAACCTTCGTTGGCATCAACGATGATCGGCGTCGCGGGGGCGCCCGCGCGCACCGCCTCAAGCCGCGCCATGTCGTCAGCCGTGCCAAGCTTGATCTTCAGCAGCGGACGGTGCGCATTCTTTGCCGCCGCCGCGCGCATGTTCTCTGGTGTGTCCAAAGACAGGGTATAGGCCGTGATCTCTGGCCCCGGCGCCGCAAGCCCCGCCAACTGCCAGACGCGCTTGCCCGTCGCCTTCGCCTCCAGATCCCACAGGGCGCAATCGACCGCGTTCCGCGCAGCCCCGGCAGGCAGCACAGATTGCAGCGCGGAGCGGGTGATGTCCGCGGGCAGCCCTTCGATCTCGGCGGTTACGCTTTCCAGCGTTTCGCCATAGCGGGCATAGGGCACGCATTCGCCCCAGCCGGTCAGCCCGCCTCGCGTGATGCGAACGGTCAGGACGCGGGCCTCGGTTCGTGAACCACGGCTGATCGTGAAAACCTGCGCCAGTCGGAATGTGTCAGCTGTGACGGTGATCATGGCCCGGACCACGTGCCTTTCATCTCTGTTCAAATATCGGAGGTCAGGGGGCAGAGGCCCCCTGTCTTGCCATCCTCAGGCGGCCAGCATCGCATCGACCAGCTTTCCCGCGCCAAAGCGGAACGGGTCGGTCGCGGGCAGGCCTGTGCGGGTCTCGACCTCGGCCAGATAGGCCTTGGCATCAGTCTCGCTCATATGCTGGGTGTTGATCGAAATGCCGACAGCCTTGCAGTCGGGGTTGGCCACATGCGCCAGCGCCAGCGCCATGTCGCGCACCGCCTCGATGCTGGGCAGTTTGTATTCCGGCAGGCCGCGCATATGCGCCCGCGTCGGCTCGTGACAGATGATCAGCGCGTCGGGCTGGCCGCCATGCACCAGCGCCAGAGTCACCCCGGAATATGAGACGTGGAAAAGCGACCCCTGCCCCTCGATCAGATCCCAGTGATCGGGATCGTTGTCCGGCGTCAGGTATTCGATCGACCCCGCCATGAAGTCGGCGATCACCGCATCCAGCGGCACGCCGTCGCCGGTGATCAGGATACCCGTCTGGCCAGTGGCGCGGAAGCTGGACTTCAGCCCGCGCGCCCGCATCTCTTTGTCCATGCAAAGCGCGGTATACATCTTGCCGATCGAGCAATCGGTTCCGACCGCCAGCATGCGCTTGCCGGTGCGCTTCTTTCCGTTGGCGATGGGATAGTCGACCGAAGGCACACGCACGTCGTGCAGGGTGCGTCCCTTGGCCTTGGCCGCCGCCACCAGATCGGCTTCGTCACGCAGCAGGTTGTGCAGCCCGCTTGCCAGATCGAAGCCCTCGTTGATCGCCTCGACCAGCACCTTCTTCCAGGCGGGAGAGATCACGCCGCCCCGGTTCGCCACGCCGATCACAATGGTCTTGCAGCCCGCAGCCTTGGCCTCGGCCAGCGTCATGTCCGGCAAGCCCATATCCGCATTGCAGCCGGGCATCCGGTATTGGGCGACGGCATATTCCGGGCGCCAGTCCTTGATGCCCTGCGCGACCTTTGTGGCAAGCGGATCGGCGGCATCGCCAAGGAACAAAAGGTAGGGCGTTTCGATCATTTCGCGGACTCCGTCGGATTCTGTCGGGCTGCACAATGGGACAGGATCGCGGGGATGTCTTGCGGATTTCTGTCGCGTCGGAAACGGCCGTCGGGACTATCCTTCAGCATCGTTGACAGACTGCCCGAAAAGCATGCACAAATCTGTCACAGATCGCCAAAACAATGGCGGCGGGAGGACGAGACACCCGCGCTGTAACGGGAGGGGAGGCCCGAAGCAGCATGACGGGAGGATGCACGCCCCGGACGAACGTCCGGGGCGCTGCTGCTTTCAGGGCCTACTTCAGCGGCAGGCAAATCTCGGTTTTCAGCGCATGCGGCGGCGTGTCCATCGGCGTGTTGAGATAGACCTCGAAGGCAGGGCTGTGCGCGGGTTCCTCGCCGCTGTCGGGCAACCAGATCGAATATAGCTGGTCATAGGCGGCGGGTAGTCCGGCATAGGGGCCGGTGAAGGTCAGGACAGCAGTGCGCCCGCCCGGCAGGCGAACCTCTTCCAGCGGTGCCTCTATCGGAAAATCCTCGCCCACCTCGACGCCGGCATGGCTGCGAAGCTCGTTCTCGGGTTTGGCCGAAGGGTCTTCGTAATAGACGCCCACCATCTTGCCGATCCGTCCCGTCAGCCCGCGTGCGCCCAGCGTCGCGCCGAGTTTTTCGAAGGCCAGGTTGATGCGCAGATAGGCCCCCTCATGCGGCATGGCGGCCAGACGGCGGGGCGGGTCGGTGCGAATGATCACGTCGTACATCAGCGTTTCTCCGTTTCTCAAAGGGGGGAGGAAGGGGCGCAGGTCGCCCCGTTTGCGGAATGCAGAAGGAGAGACGCTGTAAAGCTCACGGAAGGTGTGGGAAAAACTCGTGACGTTTGGATAGCCGACCATGGCGGCGATCCCCGCAAGATCGGTCTCGCTATGGATCAGCGCCATCGCGGCCCGGTGCATGCGCATCCGCCGCACGGTCTGGGCGACCGTCTCGCCCGTGGTCGCGCGGTAGACCCGGTGCCAGTGAAAGCGGCTCATCGCCGCCACTTCGGCCAGCGCGTCCAGCGACAGATCGCCTGCCGGATTTGCATAAATGTAATCCAGCATCCGGAGGATTCGTTTTTCCAACCCCTTGCTCATCGGCTTTCGCGTCCTTTCTTCCGGTGCTCAGACTGCGCGAGGGCCGCCGCACAAATCTTGCCGAGTTGCATCGCGCCCATCACGAGGTCATATAGAGGCCCGTCCCCGGAGGAAGATCGCATGAACTACCTGGAGTTTGAAAAGCCCCTTGCCGAGATCGAAGGCAAGGCCGAGGAACTCCGGGCGATGGCCCGCGCCAACAAGGAAATGGACGTCGAGAAAGAGGCGGCCGCGCTGGACCGCAAGGCGGACACGCTGCTGCGCGATCTCTACAAGGGGCTGACGCCCTGGCAGAAATGCCTGGTCGCGCGCCACCCCGACCGGCCGCATTGCAAGGATTACATCGAGGGGCTGTTCACCGAATATACGCCGCTGGCAGGCGACCGGAACTTTGCCGAGGATCACGCGGTGATGGGGGGCCTCGCCCGGTTCAACGACCAGGCGGTGGTGGTGATCGGGCATGAGAAGGGGCACGACACCAAGACCCGGATCGAGCGGAATTTCGGCATGGCGCGGCCCGAGGGGTATCGCAAGGCGATCCGGCTGATGGATCTGGCGGACCGGTTCGGTATCCCGGTGGTGACGCTGATCGACACGCCCGGCGCCTATCCGGGCAAGGGCGCGGAGGAGCGGGGGCAGTCGGAGGCGATCGCTTCCGCCACGGCGAAATGTCTGACGGTGGGGGCGCCGCTGGTGACGGTGATCATCGGTGAGGGTGGATCCGGCGGGGCGGTGGCTTTCGCGACGGCGAACCGGATCGCGATGCTGGAGCATTCGATTTACTCGGTGATCAGCCCCGAAGGCTGCGCCTCGATCCTGTGGAAGGACGCCGAGAAGATGCGCGAGGCGGCGGAGGCTTTGCGGCTGACGGCGCAGGATTTGCAGAAGCTGGGCGTGATCGACCGGATCATCAAGGAACCGCTGGGCGGGGCGCAGCGGGGGCGGAAAGAGACCGTGGATGCGGTCGGCAAGGCCATCGAGGCGATGCTGAAGGATCTGGCGGGCAAGAAGCCCGAGGCGCTGGTCAAGGACCGGCGGCAGAAGTTCCTGGATATGGGGTCCAAGGGGCTGGCCGCCTGACTTTGCACGCGTGCAAAGACAGGCAAGCCGTTGATATTAAGTCAACTTCCAGATTCTGTTAAGGATTTGGCAAGGATTTTCTACGCGTCGGGAAAGACCAGCGAGTGGTGCAGGTTTTTGGCCGTCCGCATGCGGTAAGGCCGTCCCGATAGGTCGACGCGAACGCGCTGAACAAATCTTCTTCGGCTGATGCGTTTGAATTGTTCGTGATCTTGGAAATTGGCGAAGACAAGTCATAAGACGATGGGAGGGCCAGAGGTCACATAATTTGGCCAGAGATTCTTTCGAGTCCAAGTTGCTCTCACCGGGAGATTTGGAGGAAGCTTTTCGCCGGCGGGCACGTCGCCTAGATATACTAGATGGGATGGTGTGTTCATAAATGGGAATAGTCTCAGATATCCTACCAGCGCATATCCACCGTCACTGCGAGCTAATGCAGCGTAGGACAAAATATATACATGGTTAATTGCTGGTGCTGAGTTTCGCCCGCCCAAATAGTTCGACTGATCCCCCCGCCAATGAATAATGATATCGGATATGGCTTTTGATCGAAAGCTGGGGTCGAACGTTCTGATATATTCTGTATAGGCAACTTTGAGGTAAAACTTCGCCCAATCGTCGGAGACTATTCCGACCGGAGGAAGACCGTAACCAGATAGTGCCGGGTCAATCTTCTTCGTAAAAAGGCAAGTTTTCACATCGTGTAGCCTGTGCTTGCGCCCTTTCACGTCACCAAAAAGCTTTCGAGGGATATAGTCGAACACCGGTATGAAGATTGCTTGAGCGGTCGCGCCAATCGGCACATCTAAGGCGTGACCAGTCTGATTGGTGACTAGTCGTCTTCTGGTCCAGCGGCCTCTTTTTCTTGAGTGACGTGTCGGCCCGCCGAAGAACTCTCGAAATACTTCCATGCTGCGCAAAACCCGCAGCTCAAACTTTGTTGTGGCATTTGCGCAGGTTTTGCAGCTTCCGTCGATTAAGAAGTGCTTTCCCCAAAGGCCCTTTGGTATTGTGTGCTCATCTGTAAGGTTTTCCTTACTGCCACAATATACACACTCTCCAATGAAGGCATTCTCGGGCTTGACGTCAATGCGCAGCCTAATCGAGTGCCTATTCATTGATGGAGGATCATACTTTTCCACATCTGCTTTCCTTTTCTAGCAACACCACCACTCAATATCTCCAGGTCTTCTCAAAATATCAGCTGTCTTGCTGAGACTTTACTTATATCGACTTGCAACGCGTTTATATCACGTCCCCAGGAGGCTGAGCAAAATACCTAGAAGGCTAAGCGAAGGAGAAACTGAAGAGCCAGAACTCTTGGCCACTTCGCACATCCAACCGTGCCTTTTAATGGCCCGTCAAAGGACCGACTGTTCGTCGAGCATAACAGCGCGCGTACCAATTCCAGAAGCCCGTCAGCGCGCGCCCCAGGTGTCGCTGAGGCGATAGCCTTCGGGCCAGGGGTCGGAGGGGTCGAGCATGTGCTGGTGGATGCCTGTGATCCAGGCGCGGCCGCTGATTTCGGGCAGGATGGCGGGCACATCGCCAACCTTTGTCGTGCCGAGGATACGGCCGGAGAAGGTCGAGCCGATCAGTGAGACGGTGGTGAGACGGTCGCCCAGCCCCATCTGGCCGCGCGCGTGCAGCACGGCCATCCGCGCGGACAGCGCGGTTCCGGTCGGCGAGCGGTCGACCTTGCCCGGCTGGATCGCCACCGCAGAGCCGGCGCGAAGCTCGTTGCCTTCGCGTGTCAGTTCGCCCGCGAAAAGACAGAAGGAATAGTGCCGCCAGTCGGGGTTGGTGGGATGGTGGAAGCCCAGTTGCTCGGTTGCCGCCTTGGTCATCCGCGCGCCGAGCTTCGCGATGTCATGCGCCTCATCCGGGGTCAGGGAGAAGCCGAGCGATTTGGCATCGACCATGACGAAGCTGTCGCCGCCGAATGAGGTGTCGATGGTGAGCGTCCCCAGCCCCTCGACCTCCAGCTTCACATCCAGCTTATGGGCGAAGCTGGGCAGGTTCTGGACGTAGATGCGCTGGGCCTTGCCGTTGCTGCATTCGGCGTGGACGCGGACGAGACCGCCCGGAGCCTCCAGCGTGAATTCGGTCACAGGCTCGGTCATGGGCAGGATGCCGCCGTCGAGCAGCACGGTCGAGACGCAGATCGAGTTCGAGCCGGACATGGGCGGGGTGTCTTCCGGCTCCATGATGATGAAGGCCGCTGCGGCGTCCGGGTGTTTCGGCGGGACCAGCAGGTTCACGTGGCGAAAGACGCCGCCGCGCGGTTCGTTCAGGACGAAGTTGCGCAAGGTCTGATCGCGGGCGATGAAGCGGCTTTGTTCCCAGATCGTGTCGCCGGGGGGCGGTGTGACGCCGCCCACGATGACATCGCCCACCTCGCCCTCGGCATGGGCGGAGATGACGTGGATGGTCTTGCTGCTGCGCATCGCTGGCCCCTGCTGCTTCGCCGTCAGGTTCCAGCAAAAAAGGCGAGGGGGCAACGGCTGGCGCGTTACCACATGGTCTTTGCGGCGCGTTCGGGCCAGGCGGCGTCATAGGCCGCGCCGTCGATGCCGCCTTGGGTGATCTCCCGCAGCATGTCGCCGACCGTGGGCAGGCCCGCCGACTGGTCGCCACCTGTCCAGAGCGCGGATCGGATCAGGGCGCGGGCGCATTGCGAATAGACCTCGGCTACGCTCACGACGATCACGCTGCGAGGCTGGGCGCCCTTGTGTTCGAAGCTTTCGCGCAAGGCGGCGTCGACGGTGATGATCGCGGTGCCGTTGATGCGCATGGCGTTGTTCGAGCCGGGGATCAGGAACATCAGGCTGACCCGCCCGTCGCGGACGATGTTGCGCAGGCTGTCGATGCGGTCGTTGCCCTTCCAGTCGGGCATGGCGAGGGTCCGGTCGTCGAGGATGCGCACCACGGGGCTGTCATCGCCGCGCGGGCTGCCGTCGGTGCCTTCGGGACCGACGGTTGTCAGCACGCAGAAGCGGGCGCGTTCGATGAAGGCGCGGTAGGCGGGGGTCAGGAAGGGCGTGACCTTGACGGTCGCAGCTTCGGCGGGCGTGCCATAGTGGTCGTGGAGTTCGTCGAGGCTGCCGATCGCTTGCATGGGCTTTCCCTATACAACTAGACAAATGACTAAAGCTGAGGGGCTGTCGACGCAAGCGCGGGGATGCGAATTATTTGCGAAGCTTTACCGCTTCGGCTTCTTCGGCTTTGGCTCGGGCAGGTCGCGCTCGGCGGCGATCACCAGTGCAACGAGCGCATCGGGGTCGTCCAGCCGGGCGTCGGCCTGGATATGCGGCTTAGCGCCGGGATAGGGCGGGGCGAGGTGAGCGTCCGGCACCAGGGCCAGCGCGCCGGGTGTCGGTTTGACGAAAAGCTGGTTGTCGCAGATCAGCGCCACGACCTTGGCGCCGATATAGACGGCGTACTCGCCGAACATCTTGCGGGTCGTGACGGGGCCTGCACCTTCCAGCTGTTCGGTCACGAAGCTGACGGTGGCCGGATCAGTCGCCATTCGGGACCGCGCGCCGGGTAAAGCCCGCCTCGGCCAGCAGGCGGTCCGAGGCGGTTTCGATCCGTTCCTGCAGCACCTGCATGAAGGTCTCGTTTGGCAGGCCGGGTTCGATGCGGGGTAGGAATTCGACGACGGCGGTTCCGGGTTTGCGCAGGATGCCGTGGCGAGGCCAGAAGACGCCGACGTTGGCGGCGACGGGGACGCAGTCCTGAGCGAGCTGGGTGTAAAGGACAGCCGATCCGATCTTGTAGGCGGGCGGTGCGCCAGGGGCGCGGCGGGTGCCCTCGGGGTAGATGATCAGTTGGCCGGGTTCCTGGCGTCCTTGCTCCACCGCCTCCTTCATCGCGGCGATAGCCTGGCCGCGCTTGCCGCGATCGACCGGAATGCAGCCGATGCGCAGCGCGTACCAGCCAAGGACGGGCGCCCATTTCAGCTGCTTCTTCATGATGAAGCGACCACGGGGAACGGCGCCGAAAATCAGGATGATGTCGAAAAAGGACTGATGTTTGGCCGCGATCAGAACTTCGTCGGTCGGAGGCTCTCCACGAACCTCCGAGCGCAGGCCGACCATCCAACCCGCGCTCCAGCGCACCCAACGGCAATAGGCGTGGCAGGCGGCGAGCGCGCTGGCGCGGCTGGCGATGGCGGCGGGCAGGTAGAGAAGGCCGATGATCGGTAGGGCCGCATACATGCAGAAGATGAAGATGACCGAGCGGGTGTACTGGATGACGATCATCACATCAGCTCCCGCAGTTTGGAGAAGGCGGCAAAGCGCGTGGCCGCAAAGGCGACGATTGCCGCGAGGGGCGGAAGGAGAAGCGGTAGGAACCAGCCAAGGCCCTGAAACCCGAGGCCGGTCAGGAAGCCGCCCGCCGCATCGGCGGAGGGCAAGGCGGCGACGGCGATCATGCCGAGCGCAGTTCCGGCGGCGGCGCCGCCGAGGGCGCGGAGCGTGAAGCGGCGCACGAAGGCGCGGGCGATATAATTATCGCGCGCCCCGACAAGGCGCAGCACGCGGATCACCTGGGCGTTGGTGGCCAGTGCCGCGTTGGCGGCAAGCGTGATCATCGCGCCCATCGCGCCGAGGATCAGGACGATAGAGACGACGCCGAAAAAGCGCAGCCGGTCGGCGGCAACCGCCAGCGGCTTCCTCCAGCGGGTGTGGTCGTCCAGCACCGCGCCGGGCGCTTCGGCTGCGAGGCGCTGGCGCAGGCCTTCGCCGTCATAGCCCTGGCCAGTCTCGGTCACTTCGATAAGGCGCGGGATGGGCAGAGCGTCGATGGGCAGGTCGGGGCCGAACCAGGGTTCCAGCAGTTTCCGCTGCTCATCATCGGTCAGCGCGCGCGCGCTGGCAATGCCGGGTGTGGTGGCGAGGAGGTCAAGCACGGCCTTTGTCTGCACCTCCATCTGCTCGGCGGGGGCCGAGATGCGGATGGTGGCAGAATTCGCCAGCCCCTCGGACCAGCGATCAGCCAGCCGCCCCGAGGCGAGCGCAAGCGCCAGGGCGAAAACCGCGAGGAAGGCCATGGCGGCAGAGGTCAGCGTGGTCAGCCATGCGGTGGGGCCAGAGGGCGGCACGACCCGCGCGGGGTGAAGCTCGGTCCTTGTGGTCTGGGGCGCGGCGGTCACAGGTCAGCCCCGGCAAGCTGGATACGGCGGTTCTTGATGCGCAGGACGCGGGCCGCCACCTGCGACTTGGCGTTGCGGATCAGGTTCAGGTCATGGGTCGCGACGAGGATCGTCTTGCCCATGCGGTTAAGCTCCACCAGCAGCGTCAGCAGGCGCAGCGACATCTCCCAATCCACGTTGCCGGTCGGCTCATCCGCAAGGATCACGTCGGGTGAGATGATGACCGCGCGAGCCAGCGCGGCACGCTGACGCTCACCACCAGAAAGCGAGGGCGGCAGTGCGTCGGCCAGGTGCGACAGACCAACCCAGCCCAGCAGATCTGTCAGGTCGCTGACCGACGTATTGCGCTCGGCCACCGTCAGGGGCAACGCCACGTTGGCGGCCAGCGGCAGGTGATCGAGGAACTGGCAATCCTGATGGACGACCCCGATACGGCGGCGCGCACGGGCGATGTCATCGCGGCCCAAAGTCTCGACCGGGCGGTCGAAGATGGTCACGCTGCCCGCGGTGGGCAACAATTCGGCATAGCACAGCTTCAGGAAAGTAGACTTGCCCGAGCCGGAGGGGCCGGTCAGGAAATGGAACGATCCGGGCGCCAGCCGCAGCGACACCTCTGACAGAAGCTCCGCCCCGCCGTAGCCGTAGGCGACATTTTCGAACGCGATCAAGGAAGACTCCCGGCCCGGCCTCATCGCCGGCTGGCGCGCAGTCTTGCCCGGTTTGTTGCAGGATTCAATCGGTTGTGGCGCGAACATGTGACCGATTTGTACACAAACGCTTGGAGAAGCGGTGCATCGTTGCTACAACAATCAAAACTCACAGGCGGGTGCGGGGGCGACACCGCCAGTTCGGAACGGAAAACGATGCGGCTGGTTTGCCCGAATTGCGATGCGCAGTATGAGGTGGATGGCGCCGCCATCCCTGAGGCGGGACGCGATGTGCAGTGTTCCAACTGCGGTCACGCCTGGTTTCAGCGCCACCCCGAGGTCGAGGCCGAAGAAGAAGCGGCCGAAGAGGTGTTCGAGACAGAGGTGACGGCGCAGGGGATGGATGCCCTGTCCGAGCCGATGATGGACATGACGGGCGAGCCGGAAGTGATCGAGCCGCCGGCGCCGCCTCCCTCGTCGCTCGCCACCGAGCCGGAGCCGCAACCCAAGACTGAATCCCCGACGCAGCGCAAGCTGGACGAGAGTGTTTTGGCCGTCCTGCGCGAAGAGGCTGAGCGCGAGACGGCGGTGCGCCGGACCGAGGCGCCGCGTGCCGTTGAGGTCCAGACCGATCTGGGCCTGCAACCGCCCCCGCCAACTGTGCCGATAGTGCCGGTAACGCCGCCTTCCGTGCTTGCCGCGCGTGAGCGATTCAAGGATTTGTCCGCCGATGCCGAGGAACTGGCGGCGGAAGAGGATGCGGCGGCTTTGGCCGCGCGCCCGGCATCCCGCCGCGAACTGCTGCCGGATATCGAAGAGATCAACTCGACCCTGCGCGCAAGCAGCGAACCCAGGGGCGAGGATGACGAGACAACACTGCCACCTCCGGTCGAGGACAGGCGGCAGGGGTTCCGCAGCGGCTTCGTGCTGATGATCATCATCGCCATCGGCCTTTGGATGACCTATGTCATGTCACCCCGCATCGTCGCGCAGATCCCGGCCAGCGCCAGCGCGATGGGTGCCTATGTCGAGGCCGTCGACAAGGCGCGCGTCAGCGTCGACGCCGCGCTGCAATCCGCCAGCCGGTCGCTGCGCAGCCTGAGCGGCAAGGATAGCTAACATCTAGCATGATTCGGAACGCCGATCCGCATGATCCGGGTCGGGTGTTTTCGTATCTCTGCCTATCCCTTTGCCTGAACTAGGGCCGAAAGGGAAAAGCCATGCTGTTGCAGCACAAGTCGATCATCATCACCGGCGCATCCAGTGGCATCGGGGCCGCCGCTGCGCTGCTGTTTGCGAAAGAGGGGGCAAGGCTGATACTTGGCGCCCGTCGCGCCCGTGAACTGGCCGTAGTCGTTAGCCGGATTACGGCTGCGGGCGGCGAGGCGTTGGCCATTCCCGGCGACGTCACCGATCTGGCCTATGCCCAAGAACTGGTAAACGCTGCCCGCGCCGAGTATGGCGGATTGGACGGGGCTTTGAACAACGCTGGCCGGATGGGGTCCGGGGCCATGCTGGCCGATACGCCGTTCAAGGAGTGGTCGGAGGTGATCGAGACCAACCTCACCGCCTGTTTCCTGGCGGCTCGGGCGCAGGTGCCTGCGTTGCTGGAACGGGGTGGTGGCACGCTGACCTTCACCGGTTCCTTCGTCGGAGTCACGGCAGTGCTGCCCGGTATGGGGCCTTATGCAGCGTCGAAGGCTGGGCTGGTCGGTCTGGTTCAGGCGCTGGCGGTGGACTACGGCCCGAAAGGGATCAGGGCCAACGTACTGCTTCCCGGCGGCACTATGACCGCGCTGGCCATGGATGCGGCGACGAACCCCGAGACTGCCGCATTCCTTTCGGGTCTGCATGCGCTGAAGCGGATCGCGCAGCCGGAAGAGATTGCCAATGCGGCGCTGTTTCTGGCCTCGGATATGTCCAGCTTTGTCACAGGATCGGCCATGCTGGCCGATGGCGGCAATTCGATCACCAAGGTCTGATCAGAACCGGTCAAGCAGGCGACGCAGGTAGTCAAGCTCGCTCTCGGGGCGTGAGCGGTCGCCGGAGCGGCGGCGGATTTCGTCCAGCAGTTCCTGCGCGCGGCGATAGACGTCGTCGCCCTGCAGCATGTTGCGGTCCGATCCGATGCGGCCCATCTCGCCCGTGTTGCGGCCAAGGGGGTCACGCTGGCTGTTGGGGTCGGCACGGCCAAAGGTCTCGCCCTCGCCATCCTGGCCGGGGCGGCCTTCGCCCTGTTCCTGCGCCAGCGCCTCGCCGAAGTTGCGCATGCCTTCACGCAGGGCTTCCAGCGCCTCGGCCTGGCGGTCGATGGCACCGGCGTAATCCTCGTTGCGGAGCGCCCGCTCGGCCTCGTCCATGGCGCGGCCGGCGCGGTCAAGCTGCTGACGTCCGGCCTCGCCCGCATCGCTGCCTGCGCCGGGCAGGTTCTGGGAAAATCCGTTCAGGCGATCGCGCAGTTCCTGCTGGCGCTGGGCGAGGCTGCGGGGATCCTGGCCTTGTCCCTGACCCTGACCGGGGCGCGTGCCCTCGCCGGGTTGACCCTGACCCTGACCCGGCATCTGATCCTGGCCCTGACCCTGTTGGCCCTGCTGACCCTGGCCTTGCTGGCCCTGACCTTGCTGACCCTGCTGGCCCTGTTGTCCTTGCTGGCCCTGGCGACCGTTGAACTGATCCTGAAGCTCCTGAAAGCTGTCGTCGCTCAGACCTTGCTGATCGCGCAGGGTGTCGGCCAGATCGCGCATGGCCTGCTGGCCGGGGCCGCCCTGGCCCTGTCCGCCCTGACCCTGGGCGACCTGCATGTTCTCCATCAGTTGGCGTAGCGCCTCCATCATCTGGGCGGCGTCGTCCATGCGGCCTTCTTCCATGGCCTTCTGCAGCTCATCCAGCATCTGCTGAAGCTGGTCGGTCGACAGCTCCATCATCTGGTTGTTGTCCGACATCTGCTGGTCGGGGTTGTTCTTCTGCTCTTCGGCTAACTGGCGCAGGTAGTCGTTCAGCGCCTGCCGCATGTCGTCCATCAGGCGGTTGATCTCGGACTGGTCGGCGCCGTTCTTGATCGCCTCGTCCAGCCGGTCCTGCGCGCGGCGCAGGCGTTCCAGCGCCGAGGCGAGGTCGCCTTCTTCTACCAAGAGGGCGATCTGCCACAGTTCCTCGGCCATCTCGTCACGCTGAACGCCCTGGAGCCCTGCGGCGGCGGCAGTGTCGAGGTCACGGATCAGCGCGCGCAGGCGCAGATAGGCGCGCTCATTGCGGATAAAGCCTTCGGGTTTGTAGCTGACGGCCTTGAGGATCTGGGCCGAGCGGGTGGCGTTGGCGGTGGACCAGAGGAGGTCGCGGCGTGTCTCGATCAGCGCGGTGGCGAAGGGGTCGAAGAAACGCTTGCCGGGAAGGGTTACGGAAATAGGGGCCGCCTGCCCGGTCTGGCCCATCGCATCGGTCGCGGCCAGCGTGATGGTTACGGGCAGATTGGCGAAGGCGTGTTTCGAGACGTCATCCACCAGCGTTTCGGTAAACTCGGTCCGGCTGCCGCTGATCGGCATGGGCAGGTCCAGCACCAGCGGGTCGCGTTTTTCTGGTTCGACCGCCAGACCATAGCGGCGGTCAACCTTGGGCAAGTCCAGCGCGATGGTCGCCTGACCCGAGGCCACGCCGTAGTCGTCGGTGGCGGTGAAGGCCTGTTTCATAGAGCCGTCGGGTTCGCGGCTGATCTCGCCGGTGGGCGAGATCGTGGGCGGGCTGTCGGGGATCGCCACGATGTCCCATTTGCGGCCGCCGGGGCCTGCGATCTCGAGAGTGCCGCCTTGCGTCACCTCGAAGTTTTGCGAGGGTTCCGAGGCTGCGGGCGGGTCGGTGCGATTCGAGACGGTTTCGGCCAGCGTCAGCGCGCCGACCTCTCCGTAAAGGCGGATCTGGATGCGGCTGCCGACGGGCAGTTGCAACTCGGCCTGGGTGATGTCGTTCAGGTAAAGGCTGGGCTTGCCGGTATGGACGGGGGGCTGCGCCCAGCCCTCCCAAACCGGGCCATCGGCCAGGACGGCGCTGCCGCCGGGGGTCAGCGCGGTCACGCTGGTGGCGCGCCAGAGCGAACCGAAGAGGAGTGCGATGACCAGCGCGGTCAGCGCGACATAGCGCAGGCCGAAGGGGTCGCGGCTGGCAAGGGCAAGGTTCGGGGCGACCGGTTTCGCGCCCGCCGCGCGCGCGGCCATCCGGGTGCGGTGCGCCTGCCAGACGGCCAGCGAGGCCGGGTCGGTGCTGCCTATGGCCTGCGTATCGGTCAGCGCCGCGATGGGGTGGCCGGGCAGGCTGGCGTCAAGGCGCGCCAGCGCATTGGTGCGCGTGGGTTTCTGGAAGCGGCGAAGGCCCCAGAACAGGGCGCAGAGCGCGCCGCCAATAGCCGCGACCAGCCCGATCCAGGCGGCCTCGATCTGCACCATGTCCTGCAGGCCGAAGGCAAGCGCGGAAAATGTCGTGATCAGGATCGACCATAGCGGCCAGAAGGCGCGGGCAAGCCTTTCGCACCAGAGACCCGCCCAGGTCAGGCGGAGCGGCCATGCAAGCCCTTGAAAGATGCGGCCCGTCTCGTTGTCGGTCATACCCTCGGCCCGGTTGCGGCCTGTTATAGCCATGGCGGAAGAGTATCGCGATTGAGGATTTCGTCAAACGCCGGTCGCGCGCGGATGACGGCGAAGTGATCTTCCTTGACCAGCACTTCCGGCACCAGCGGACGGCTGTTGTATTCCGATGCCATGACCGCGCCATAAGCCCCGGCGGAACGGAACGCCATCAGGTCGCCCTCGGCCATTGGGGGCAGGGCGCGCGCCTTGGCAAATGTATCGCCGGTTTCGCAGACCGGACCGACCACATCGTAGTTGTGCAGGTCGGCGGTCGTGGGGGCGGCGACGGGGACAATATCGTGGTGCGCCCCATACATAGAGGGTCGGACGAGGTCGTTCATGGCCGCGTCGAGGATCAGGAAATCCCGCCCCTCGCCCTCTTTCACATAGATCACGCGGGACACGAGGATGCCCGCATTGCCCGAGATCAGACGCCCCGGCTCAATCTCGATCTCGCAGCCCAGATGGCCGACCGTGCGCTTGATCAGCGCGCCGTAGTCCAGCGGCAGCGGCGGCGCATTGTTGTCGCGGTTGTAGGGAATACCAAGCCCGCCACCCAGATCCAGCCTTTGGATGTTGTGCCCGTTCGCGCGCAGGATGCCTGTCAATTCGGCAACCTTGAGATAAGCCTGCTCGAATGGCTCCAGATCGGTCAGCTGCGAGCCGATATGCACGTCGATGCCGACCACGCTGATTCCCGGCAGGGACGCCGCCTCGGCATAGACCGCCTCGGCGCGGGCGATGGGGATGCCGAACTTGTTTTCCTTTTTGCCGGTCGCGATTTTCTCATGGGTTTTGGCGTCCACGTCCGGGTTCACCCGGATGGCGATGGGCGCGGTCGCGCCCAGGCTGGCGGCAACCTCGGACAAGGCGCGCAGTTCGGGTTCACTTTCGACGTTGAACTGGCGAATGCCGCCGGTCAGCGCCATGCGCATTTCCTCGCGCGTCTTGCCGACGCCGGAGAAGACAATCCGCTCCCCCGGAACACCCGCCGCCTTTGCGCGCAGGTATTCCCCGCCCGAGACCACATCCATACCTGCGCCAAGATCGCCCAGCGTCTTCAGCACGGCGACGTTCGACAGCGACTTGATGGCAAAGCAGATCGTGTGCGGCAGGGGCGTCAGCGCCTCTTCGAACAGGCGGTAGTGGCGGATGAGCGTCGCGGTGGAATAGCAGTAAAAGGGAGTGCCGACCGTCGCCGCGATCTCGGCGATACCCACATCCTCGGCATGCAATGCGCCGTCGCGGTAGAGGAAGTGGTCCATGTCGGCGCTTTCCTTGAGTGCGGGCCGGGGGCGCTGCCCCCGGACCCCCGGGATATTTAGAAACGGAAGAAGTCAGGTGACGGGGCGGGTTCTCAGGAACAGGTAGAGCGGCAACCCGCAGGAGATACCGAAGATATAGGTCGCCGGAATGGCGATGAGCGCCGACCAGTTTCGGCGAACCCGGGTTTCCGCGATGGTCCAGACCACCAGCGCCAGGGCGGCGATGGCCACTTCCCAGTTCTGGCCGGTGGTCGCTGCGTTCGTCTGCCACCCCGCCATCAGCCCCGAAAGCCCGGTTCCGGTTTCGCGCATATAGGTCACGAACCAATACATCGGATGGATCGCGCCCCAGAGCGCGAGAGCCAGGTAGACGACCCGCAGCGGCGAGATCACGAGTTGGTTTCCAGGCCGAAGCGACCATCGCCGCTGATCGAGATGCCGCCGCGGCTGGGTTCCTTGGCGGGCGGCGGTGTCGGCGGGCCATCGGCACCGCAGGCCGCGAGGATCGCGAGAAGTGTCGTGGCGGCAAGGATGCGGGTCATGCGAGGGTTTCCTTCCAGCGGGCAATCTGTTTGCGAACCTGATCGGGTGCGGTGCCGCCGTAGGAGGTGCGGCTGCGCACCGAGTTTTCGACGCCGAGGACTGTGAACACGCCATCGGTGATGCCGGGATGAACCGCTTGCATCTGGGCCAGCGTCAGTTCGGGCAGGTCGCAGCCCTTGGCCTCGGCCTTTGCCACCAGCGTGCCGGTGACGTGATGGGCGTCACGGAAGGGCAGTCCCAACTCGCGCACCAGCCAGTCGGCAAGGTCGGTTGCCGTCGAGAAACCGGAGGCTGCCGCAGAGGCAAGCGCGTCTCGGTTGGCGGTCATGTCGGTGACCATGCCGGTCATGGCGGCGAGACCGAGCATGAGGGTGTCGGCGGCGTCGAAGACCTGTTCCTTGTCCTCTTGCATGTCCTTGGAATAGGTCAGCGGCAGACCCTTCATGATGGTGAAGAGTGCGACGGTGGCGCCCAGGATGCGGCCTAGTTTGGCGCGCAAAAGTTCGGCGGCGTCGGGGTTCTTTTTCTGCGGCATGATGCTGCTGCCCGTCGTCCAGCGGTCCGACAGGCGCACGAAGCGGAACTGGGCCGAGGACCAGATCACCAGTTCTTCCGCGAAGCGCGACAGGTGCATGGCGCAGATGCTGCTGGCCGACAGGAACTCCAGCGCGAAGTCGCGGTCGGAGACGCTGTCCAGCGAGTTGGCGGTGGGGCGGTCGAAGCCGAGCGCCTTGGCGGTCATGTTGCGGTCGATGGGGAAGGAGGTGCCGGCAAGGGCGGCGGCGCCAAGCGGGTTTTCGTTCATGCGGTGGCGGGCGTCGGCGAAGCGGGACCGATCGCGGGCCAGCATCTCGACATAGGCCATCATGTGATGGCCCCAGGTCACGGGCTGCGCCGTTTGCAGATGGGTGAAGCCGGGCATGACCCAGTCGACGCCTGCCTCGGCTTGCGCCAGGAAGGCGCGTATCAGCGCCTCGATCCCGGTGATCGCCGCGTCGCACTGGTCTCGCACCCACAGGCGGAAGTCGACGGCCACCTGATCGTTGCGGGAACGCGCGGTGTGCAGGCGGCCTGCGGGTTCGCCGATGACCTCTTTCAGCCGGGCTTCCACGTTCATGTGGATGTCCTCAAGCTCCACCCGGAAGGGGAAATCTCCGGCCTCGATCTCTGACAAGACCGTGAGCAGGCCTTCCCCGATCGCCTCGGCATCCGTATTGGTCAGGATACCCGTCGCGGCAAGCATCGCCGCATGGGCGCGCGAGCCTTTGATATCCTGCGCGTAGAGCCGCTTGTCGAAGCCGATCGAGGCGTTGATCGCCTGCATGATCGCGTCCGGCCCCGCGGCAAAACGCCCGCCCCACATCGCATTCGCGGCAGGGGTATCAGAAGGTTCGGGCGTATCTGTCATCGGGCTGCCTTGGAGTGAAACATGCTGCGTCTTGTCGCCATCGGTCTTTATACGGCCCTGTTGCTTACTGCAAATCCGGTCGCGGCGGGATCGGGGGCTGAAGCCCTGCGCGACGGCGATATGAAGAAGCTGATGTTTTCCTCGGAACCCGCAGCCCTGCCCGATCTGGCGGTGCTGGACGAGAACGACGCGGTGCATCCGCTGGCAGACTGGCAGGGCAAGTGGGTCGTGCTGAACTTCTGGGCCACCTGGTGCGCGCCCTGCCGCAAAGAGATGCCCTCGCTCGACCGGCTGCAGGCCGCGATGCCCGAGATCGCGGTGGTGCCGGTGGCGACGGGGCGGAACTCCATCGAAGGCATCCGCAAACTGTTCACCGATACCGGCGTGACCGGCCTGCCGATCCTGCGCGATCCGAAGTCCGAACTGGCGCGCGAGATGGGGGTGTTCGGCCTGCCCGTGACGGTGATCGTCAACCCGGCTGGGCAGGAGGTGGCGCGGCTGATCGGCGATGCCGAGTGGGACAGCGACAGCGCGAAGGCTGTGCTGGGAGCGCTGGCTGCCGGGCAGTAGCCCTTAGGCCATTGACGCGACGCGGTCGTGGCAATGGCAGGTCACCAGGTGGTCGTTGACCAAGCCCGTTGCCTGAAGAAAGGCATAGACGATGGTCGGACCGACGAAGGTCATCCCCTCGGCCTTCAGATCGCGCGAGATGCGGCGGGACAGGTCGGTCTCAGCCGGGATCTGGCCGTGACGGTCGAAACGGTTCTGCACCGCCTTGCCGTCGACATAGCGCCAGATGAAATTCGCGAACCCCTCGCGCTGTTCTATCGTCTGCCAGATGTGAGCCGAGCGGATCGCGGCCTCGATCTTGCCGCGGTGGCGGACGATGCCGGTATCTGCCAGAAGCCGCTGGACCTCGGGCTCGCCCCATGTCGCCACCACGTTCGGGTCGAACCCGGCGAAGGCCGCGCGAAAGCTGTCGCGCTTGCGGAGGATGGTGATCCAGGCGAGTCCTGCCTGGAAACCGTCAAGGACCAGCTTTTCCCACAAGGCACGGCTGTCACGCTCCGGCACACCCCATTCATCGTCGTGATAGGCGATGTAAAGCGGTTCAGTACCGCACCAGGGGCAGCGGCCTGTGGTTGTATCCTGATCGGTCATGGGAACTCCGGCAGTTTAGACGCAATTAGAACAAAATAGGAATATTAACGGCAGCTTTACCCTTGCTGCCGCAGCATGTCGAGCAGGACGCGAGGAGTCTTGCATGGCGGATATATGGCTGGATGTGACCGGGGCGAGCGATTTTGCGGCCAGTCCGCTGGATATCGCCATTCTGGAGAATGACCGCGCAACGATCTCTCTAGTGCGCGAGGCGCTGCAGAAACGGCGCGTGATGCTGGCCTATCAGCCGGTCATGCGAGGGAATGACCTGACGCAGGTGGCTTTTCACGAAGGGCTGGTGCGGCTGACCGACGAAACGGGGCGGGTGATCCCTGCGCGCGACTTCATGGCGACGGTTGAGACGACCGAGATCGGTCGCCTGATCGACTGCGCCGCGCTGGAACTGGGGCTGGAGACGCTGCGGCGTGAACCGGCAATCAGGCTGTCCATCAACATGTCGGCGCGGTCGATCGGCTATCCGCGCTGGACCGAGATTCTGCGCCATGGGCTTGCCGCAGATGACACGGCGGGAGAGCGGCTGATCCTTGAGATTACCGAAAGCTCGGCCATGCTGATGCCCGAGATCGTGACAACCTTCATGGCCGAGTTGCAGCGCAAGGGTATCTCTTTCGCGCTGGATGATTTCGGTTCGGGCTATACCGCCTTTCGCTATTTCCGCGAGTTTTTCTTCGACATCGTCAAGATCGACGGCCAGTTCATTCGAGGCGTGGCGCGCGATCCCGACAGTCAGGTGCTGACGCAGGCGCTGCTGATGATTGCGCGGCAATTCGACATGTTCGCCGTCGCCGAAGAGGTCGAGACGCCAGAGGACGCGGCGTGGTTGCAGGAACAGGGGGTCGATTTCCTGCAGGGTTATCTGTTCGGCCTGCCGACGACCACGCCCGTCTGGTCGGATGTCGCGGCGCGCCAAAGCGCCTGAACCCGGTGCGGCAGGTGTTCGCAACCTGCCCGGGATTTACGCCTTTCACTTGACGCTGCCGATGCATTGTCCATGCTGCAGCGCGACGGGGCGGCGCCGACGGGGTGGCGTGGCGATCCCGCATCGGCCTGATAGAGGACCTTCGCAATGACCAATGTCGTAATCGTCTCGGCGGCGCGTACCGCTGTGGGAAGCTTCAACGGCGCCTTCGCCAATACGCCTGCGCATGACCTGGGCAAGACGGTCATCGAGGCCGTGGTCGAGCGTGCCGGCATCGACAAGGGTGAGGTGTCGCAGACGATCCTTGGCCAGGTGCTGTCGGCCGGTCAGGGCCAGAACCCGGCCCGTCAGGCGCATATCAACGCCGGTCTGCCGATCGAAAGCGCGGCCTGGGGTATCAACCAGGTGTGCGGCTCGGGCCTGCGCGCCGTGGCGCTGGGTGCCCAGCATGTGCAGTTGGGAGATGCCGCTATCGTTGTGGCGGGTGGGCAGGAAAGCATGAGCCTTTCTCCCCATGTCGCGCACCTGCGTGCGGGCCAGAAAATGGGCGACATGAAGTTCGTCGACTCGATGATCAAGGACGGCCTCTGGGATGCCTTCAACGGCTACCACATGGGCCAGACCGCCGAGAACGTCGCGACCCAGTGGCAGATCAGCCGCGAGATGCAGGACGAATTCGCGGTGAAAAGCCAGAACAAGGCCGAAGCAGCGCAGAAGGCCGGCAAGTTCGTGGATGAGATCGTGCCCTTCGTGGTTTCGACCCGCAAAGGCGACATCACGGTGGATGCCGACGAATACATCCGCCACGGCGCGACCATCGAGGCGATGCAAAAGCTGAAGCCCGCCTTCGCCAAGGACGGCAGCGTCACCGCCGCCAACGCGAGTGGTCTGAACGACGGTGCGGCTGCGGTCCTGCTGATGAGCGCGGCCGATGCCGAAAAGCGTGGGCTGCAGCCGCTGGCGCGGATTGCCTCTTTCGCCACCGTTGGCCTGGACCCCTCGATCATGGGCGTCGGCCCGATCTATGCCAGCCGTGCCGCGCTGGAAAAGGCGGGCTGGAAGGCGTCGGATCTGGATCTGGTCGAGGCGAACGAGGCTTTTGCCGCGCAGGCCTGTGCCGTGAACAAGGACATGGGCTGGGATCCGTCGATCGTGAACGTCAACGGCGGCGCGATTGCCATCGGCCACCCGATTGGCGCGAGCGGAGCGCGCATCCTGAACACGCTGCTGTTCGAGATGAAGCGCCGCGATGCGAAGAAGGGGCTTGCCACGCTGTGCATCGGCGGTGGCATGGGCGTTGCCATGTGCCTTGAACGCGCCTGAAAAATCTGACTGTGTCAAAGAGTGGCGCGCAATAATATTGCGCGCCACTCTTCTTATGGATAACTCTATTTCAAGATTCGGGCCGTAGGGAGGGCTTCATGGCAAGGGTGGCTTTGGTAACTGGCGGGTCGCGCGGTATCGGCGCGGCAATTTCGGTGGCGCTGAAGGCGGCGGGGTATACGGTCGCCGCGAACTATGCCAGCAGCGACGAGGCTGCTGCGGAATTCACCAAATCGACGGGGATCAAGACCTACAAATGGTCCGTCGCCGACTATGACGCCTGTGCCGCGGGGATCAAACAGGTCGAAGCCGATCTTGGCCCCATCGACATTCTGGTGAACAACGCCGGGATCACCCGCGACGCCATGTTCCACAAGATGACACCCCAGCAGTGGAAAGAGGTCATCGACACCAACCTGAACGGGTTGTTCAACATGACCCACCCGCTTTGGTCGGGGATGCGCGACCGCAAATTCGGGCGGGTCATCAGCATTTCGTCGATCAACGGCCAGAAGGGCCAGGCGGGGCAGGCCAACTATTCCTCGGCCAAGGCGGGTGATCTGGGCTTTACAAAGGCGCTGGCGCAAGAGGGTGCGCGGGCCGGAATTACCGTGAACGCGATCTGCCCAGGCTATATCGGCACCGAGATGGTGCGCGCCATCGACGAAAAGGTGCTGAACGAGCGGATCATCCCGCAAATCCCGGTGGGCCGCCTGGGTGAGCCGGAAGAGATTGCGCGCATCGTGGTCTTCCTCGCCTCGGACGATGCCGGGTTCATCACCGGATCGACCGTGACGGCGAACGGCGGGCAGTTCGTGGTCTGACGGACGTTTCTGCCCGGGGTTGCGGCGGGCCGATTTCCCGGGCAGATCATCCTCCGTGATAACCAAGACCAAAGCCACCGCAATCGGCTTTACAGCGATCCTGCTTTGGTCGCTGCTGGCGCTTTTGACCGTGCGCACAGCGCCTGTGCCCCCGTTCCTGCTGACCGCGCTGTGCTTTGCCATCGGCGGCGCCATCGGTCTTGCCTGGGTGATCTGGTCTGGCGAAGGGGCGGCATTAAGGCGCGTCGGCTGGAAGGTCTACGCCTTCGGCACGGCAGGGCTTTTCGGCTATCACTTCCTGTATTTCAGCGCCCTGCGCATGGCCCCTGCGGCTGAAGCGGGGCTGATCTCTTACCTCTGGCCTTTGTTCATCGTGCTGTTCTCGGGCCTTCTGCCGGGTGAGCGGCTGGGGCGTCTGCATGTCATCGGTGCGGTTCTGGCCTTTGCCGGTGTGGCGCTGATCGTGCTGCGCGGCGGGGGCGGGATGACGGCAGAGGCGCTGCCGGGACTTGGCCTCGCCTTCCTCTGCGCTCTCACATGGTCGGGTTACTCGGTGCTGTCGCGCCGTATTGGCAGGGTTCCCACGGCAACCGTCGCGGTGTTCTGCATCGCGACCGCGATTTTGTCCGCGCTGGCGCATCTGCTGCTGGAAGAGACCGTCTGGCCGCAAAGCAACATAGGCTGGCTGGCCATCGCCGCCCTTGGGATCGGCCCGGTGGGAATCGCCTTTTATACCTGGGACGTGGGCATGAAGCAGGGCGACATACAACTTTTGGGCGTCGCGTCCTATGCGGCGCCGCTGCTGTCGACGCTGGCACTGGTCATGGCGGGTGTTTCACCCGCCACGCCGGTAATCCTTGTTGCTGCTGTGCTGATAACCGCAGGCGCTGCGCTGGCCGCGCGGGCCAGCGCCATACGTGGGTCTAGGCCTGGCTAAGGCGTGTGATCTCTTCCTTGAGGCGCAGTTTCTGCTTCTTCATATCGGCAATCTTCAAGGCATCCGTCGCAGGGCTGCGCTGTGCCTGCTCTACCTGGGTCGAGAGAGTCTCGTGCTTGCGGCGCAGTTCCTGCAGATGCGAAGCAGTCGTCATATCTGTCCTCCTGTGAAATGCCTTGTGTAACGATTGCATCACAGAGCTTGAGTCGTGTCATCAAGTCTTGGTGACGATTCACTGTCTACCCACAAAAATTTCAACCTATAGGCGAGTTATTGCGCAGCCTTCGCGCAAGACTGCCTTTGCTTCGGACGTAAAATCGTCGCCGTCGGCAAGATGCTGCGCGCCCTGATGCAGGACCAGCGGGGACAGCAGGCGAAAGGCGGCGCGCCCGCCTTTCCTTGCGCGCAACAGGATCCGAGTCGCGGGCCGGTCCGCGCGCGGAACCAGCGGCAGTACCGAGATCGAGCCCAGCCGCGCATCGCAGGCCGCCAGCACATCGGACAGCCGCGAGGCCAGGTGAATCATCGTCAGCCAGCCGTTTGGCTGCAGCCGTCGCGCGGCGGCGTCGAGCCACAGGGCCAGCGGCGTCTCTTCCCGCTGCGCCGCCTCTCGCCCCTCGTCGCGTGCCGCGGTGCCGTCGCCCGAACTGAAGAAGGGCGGGTTCACAATCACATGAGCGAAGGGGCGTTTCAGGACTGCGGGCATTGTCGAGAGGTCGCCTTCGACCACCTCTAACCTGATCGCGTTGCGTTCGGCATTGCGCCGGGCGAGGTCTGCATAACTTGCCTGCCGCTCCAGTCCGGTCAGTTGCAGCCCATCAACCCGCGCGCCAAGGCAAAGGCTTGCCACCCCCGCGCCGCAGCCAAGCTCCAGCACCGTATCGCCGGGTTTCGCAGGTGCAGCGGCCGCCAACAAAACGGGATCGGTGGCGGCGCGATAGCCCGTCAGCGGTTGCAATATCCGCAGCCGCCCGCCCAGAAAGCCGTCGTCGCTCAACTCCGCTTCAGCAAACATCACTGACTGACGGGCAGGTCGTTGTCGGTCATCACGATACGGGCGCGGTACAGGTCCTGATCGCGCACCATGATCCGCCGCGGCAAAATGCCAAGCGAGCCTTCAAGGATGCTCATGTGGACGTCCAGCGGAAAGAAAGCTATATCCTCCCCCGCAAGAAGGGCCGAGGCAAAGGCGATCACCGTAGGATCGCTGGAGCGCAGAAGTTCTTTCATGGGGATGCACATTGTCGGCAGGCCGCAGTCTTGTCGAGCGTCGTGCAACGTCGGTGGGGCGTGTTGATGGGGTTGGACGAAGTAACGGTTAAGCCGCACGAACAGTTGGCCAACTGGCTGGCCAAAGATATGGCGGCAGTGAATCTGCTGATCCGTGAGCGTATGGCGTCTGAACATGCGCCGCGCATCCCCGAAGTGACGGCCCATCTGGTCGAGGCGGGCGGCAAGCGTCTGCGCCCGATGCTGACACTGGCGGCTGCGCGGCTGTGTGGCTATGACGGCCCCTTCCATGTGCATCTGGCCGCGACGGTCGAGTTCATCCACACCGCGACGCTGCTGCATGACGACGTGGTGGACGAAAGCCAGCGGCGGCGCGGGCGGCCTACAGCGAATCTGCTGTGGGACAACAAATCGAGCGTTCTGGTCGGCGACTATCTCTTCGCGCGGTCCTTCCAGCTGATGGTCGAGACGGGATCGCTGCGCGTGCTCGACATCCTGTCGAACGCTTCGGCGGTGATCGCCGAGGGCGAGGTGCTGCAACTGACCGCTGCGCAGGATCTGGCGACCGACGAACGCATCTATCTGCAGGTGATCCGCGGCAAGACAGCCGCGCTTTTCTCGGCGGCGACCGAGGCAGGTGCCGTGATCGCAGGCGCGCAAGAGGATGTGGTGTTGGCGCTGCGCGACTATGGCGATGCCCTGGGGATTGCTTTCCAGATTGTCGATGACTTGTTGGATTATGGCGGCACCAGCGCCGAGATCGGAAAGAACACCGGCGATGACTTCCGCGAACGCAAGGTGACGCTGCCGGTGATCAAGGCCGTGGCAATGGCCGATGCCGAAGAGCGCGTATTTTGGGCCCGGGTGATCGAACAGGGCCAGCAAGACGAAGGCGACCTAGCGCGAGCCTTGGCGATCATGTCGCGCCACGGCGCAATGGAGGCGGCGCGAACCGACGCGCTGGCCTGGTCCGCACGGGCTCGGGCGGCGCTTGCGGGGCTGCCCGACCACCCCCTCAAGGCGATGCTGGACGATCTGGCGGATTTCGTGGTCGAACGGATCAGCTAGAAGGCTGCAAGCCCGCCGCCTCGACCCACCAACCGGGTTCCGCTGCGCGGATGGCCTCTGCCGCAAGCTTCGCCTGCCGCAAATCCTGGAACAGACCAAAGCAGGTCGCGCCCGACCCCGACATGCGCGCAAAGCGACAGCCGGGCTGGGCAGTGATCGCTGTGTTGATCGCGGCAATCACGGGCAACAGTCGTATCGCCGGGGCCTCCAGATCATTGCGGGTCTGCTGAAGGAAACCGATCAGGTCATCCAGCGTGGCAAAGTCAGGCAGTGGGTGTGGCAGCGGCGGGTTATCGCGGCTCTCCAGATGGCCAAACACCGCAGGCGTACTTAATCCCTGCCGGGGATTCACCAGCACGATTCCGGCCTGCGGCAACGCTCCCAGCGGTTCCAGCACCTCGCCCACTCCCGACATCCGCATGGGCTGCGCGTCCAGACAGACGGGCACATCGGCGCCAAGCCGCAGGACCGCTTCGCGCCCTAGCAGCGGCACATCCCACAGCGCCGACAGCGCCCGCAGCGCCGCCGCTGCATCCGCCGATCCCCCGCCGATGCCCGAGGCCACCGGCAGCACCTTGTCCAGACGGATTGCTGCACCGCGTCCGGCCCCCAACAGCCGCGCGGCACGCAGCACAAGGTTGTCATTGCCAGCGGACAAGCCATCCGCTTGCGGGCCGGTGATCTGCAATGTCAGGTCAGACGCTTCCGTGACCTCGATCCGGTCGCCCACATCGGCAAAGGCGACGAGGCTATCGAGAAGGTGATAGCCGTCCGGGCGTCGGCCGGTCACATGAAGGCACAGGTTGATCTTGGCCGGCGCAAAGGCGCTAATTGCCATCCGTGGCGGCCCCGTCCTCCGTCACCGCTTTGGGAGTTGCGGGCTTGGCGTCGATGGCGGCGCTGCGCGCGTTCAGTGGTTTGGCGCCCTCTTCCTTCAGCACGGCGTCGAGGCCCACTTCCAGCTTGCGCTTGATCCGCTTGGCCTGATCCGGCTCGGGGTCGAAAGACAGGGCGCGATGCCACTGAAATTCTGCCTCCAGCTTGCGTCCGACCGACCAGTAGACATCGCCCAGGTGGTCGGTGACGATGGGATCGACCGGTTCCAGCAACGAGGCCTTCTCCATAGGTGCCAGCGCCTCGTCATAACGACCCAGCATGAACAGCGCCCAGGCCAAGCTGTCGATGATATAGCCGCTGTCGGGCGAAGCATTGACGGCTTGCTGGATCATCCCCAACGCCTCGTCCAGGTTCTCGCCCCGCTCGACAAGGCTATAACCGAGGTAATTCAGCACCAGCGGCTGACCGGGCTTAAGCTCCAGCGCCTTGCGGAAATCGGCATCGGCGCGGTCCCAGCGTTTCGAACGCTCATTGCTGATGCCGCGGCTGTAGAAGATCACCCAATGCCGCTCATCCACGTTCTTGACCAGCGCCAGGGCGCGGTCATAGGCCTTGGACGCCGCGTCGAACTGTTCGTCCTTGCGCAGCATGTCGCCCAGCGAAAGCTGGACCAGGACGACATTTGGGTTGGTCTCGGCCAGCTTCTTTAAGACGGCAATCGCACCCTCTTTGTCGTCCTTGGCCCACATCGCATCGGCGCGGCCGATTTCGGCAGCGTAGAAGGCGGGGTTTTCCGGCGGGATCTGCGCATAGGTTTCAATGGCGAGGTCCGCTTGCCCCTGCTGCTGCAGCAGGCCACCCACCATCAGGATGCTGTCGGTGTGGTCCGGGCGCAGGTAGCTGGCCACGCGGGCATAGACCAGCGTATAGCCATCCGCCGCCTCGCCGTTCAGCGCGGCGCCGACGGTAAAGAACACCTCGGCGATGCCGTCGGTCGCGTTCCGCGCCATGTCAAAGGGCACAGTCTTGCCCGCATCCAGTTGAGCACGAACGGCGTCGACGACCGGGTCCTGCTCGGTCCCGAATTCCTTGTCTAGCAGCGCGCGGGCGTCTGCATTGCGCTCAAGCTGGCTCAAGATCTGCGCATGGGCGATGACGCCGCGTCGCATAAGCTGCAAGTCGCCCGACATGAGCTTGTCCGCGCCTTCGAAATCCCCGACCGAGGCCAGCGCCAGCGCTTTGTGATACAGCCCGAAAGCCTCCAGCCCCTTTGTGGCTGCGATCTTGTCGAAGCCGTCAAGCGCCTCGGTCATGTTGCCGCTGCCTACCTTGGCCCAGGCGGCGACAAGCTGGTCCATAGCGTCGTTGATGCGGTGGCCGTCCGCCTGAGCCTGCAGGATTTCCTCGAAGGCTCCGCGCTTGGCCTGATCGGCAATGAGGGCGATGCTCGACGCCTGGCTTTTCAAGTCAAGCGCCACCACCTGGTCTGCGATGACTTTCGCGCCCTGGAAATCGCCCAGAGAGATGCGTCCCACCAGCGCGCCGTCCAGAAGGCGCGGGTTGCCGGGATCGACCAGCAGCGCGCGGTTGAACCAGGTCGCCGCCTCGCGATAGTCACTGGCGATCACGGCAGAGCGTGCCGCAAGATAGGCGCCCGCGTCTTCGTCCGCTGCCCACATCGGCACTGGAGAGACCATCGCAGCAAGGGCGAGGGCAAAGAGCGGGCGGGACAGGATCAAGGGCAGGCCTCCGAATGCTATCGCGAAAGGCTACCCTTGTGCCTTGCCCATGTCCATGCGGGGCAGGACCCGGAAGGCCCGCCCAAGCACCTGCTCGCGCAAATGTCACATGTTGGGATAGTTTGGACCGTCTCCGCCCTGCGGTGTGACCCAGACGATGTTCTGGCTGGGGTCCTTGATGTCGCAGGTCTTGCAGTGGACGCAGTTCTGGAAGTTGATGACGAAACGCGGGTCCTTGCCCTGCTCGCTGACCACCTCATAGACCCCGGCCGGACAATAGCGCTGCGCGGGTTCGGCGAACTCGGGCAGGTTCACATTGATCGGCACCGAGGGGTCTTTCAGCGTCAGGTGCGCGGGCTGGCTTTCCTCGTGGTTGGTAAAGCTGAAGGCCACGTTGGTCAGCCGGTCGAAGGACAGAACGCCATCGGGTTTGGGATAGTCGATGGGGGCATAATCCTTGGCATGGCCAGTCGCCGCCGCATCGGTCTTGCCATGCTTCAGCGTGCCGAAGATCGACAGGCCGAACAGGTTGTTCGTCCACATGTCGAAGCCACCGAACGCCAGCGAGGCCCAAAGCCCAAAGCGGGACCACAGCGGCTTGACGTTGCGCACCCGCTTCAGATCCTTGCCGATCGCGCCCTCGCGCACTTCGGTCTCATAGGCGGTCAGCTCATCGCCCGAACGACCCGCCTTGATCGCCGCATAGGCGGCTTCCGCCGCCGCCTTGCCCGACAGCATGGCGTTGTGGTTGCCCTTGATGCGCGGCACGTTCACCAGACCGGCGGTGCAGCCGAGCAACGCCACGCCCGGCGCCACCATCTTGGGGATCGACTGCCAGCCGCCTTCGCTGATCGCGCGCGCACCATAGGCCACGCGCTTTCCGCCCTTCAGCAGTTCGGCCACCATCGGATGATGCTTGAACCGCTGGAACTCCATGTAGGGATACAAGTAGGGGTTCTTGTAGTTCAGGTGGACGACGAAGCCCACGAACACCTGGTTGTTCTCGATATGATAGATGAAGCTGCCGCCACCGGCGTTCGATCCCAGCGGCCAGCCCATCGTATGCGTCACCGTGCCTTCGCGGTGCTTGGCAGGATCGATTTCCCAGATTTCCTTCATGCCAAGGCCGAATTTCTGCGGATCGTGGTCCTTGGAAAGGTCGTATTTCGCGATCACCTGCTTGGCGAGGCTGCCGCGCACACCTTCGGACAGGAAGACATACTTGCCGCGCAGTTCCATCCCCGGCTCATAGCTTGGTCCCGGCGTGCCGTCGGCGTTCTTTCCGAACTCGCCCGCCACCACGCCCACGACCTCGCCCTTGTCGCCATAGATCAGCGCCGAACAGGCCATGCCGGGGAAGATCTCGACGCCAAGCGCCTCGGCCTGTTGGGCCAGCCAGCGGCAGACGTTCGCCATACTGACGATGTAGTTGCCGTGGTTGTTCATCAGGGGCGGCATCGGCCAGTTCGGGATGCGCAGATGACCGGCAGGCCCGAGCAGATAGAAGTTGTCCTCGACCACCTCGACCTTGATCGGCGCGCCACGCTCTTTCCAGTCGGGGATCAGCGCATCCAGACCCGAGGGGTCCAGCACCGCACCCGAAAGGATATGCGCCCCGACCTCGGAGCCTTTTTCCAGCAGCACCACCGAAAGGTCGGGGTCAAGCTGCTTCAATCGGATGGCGGCTGACAGGCCAGACGGTCCGGCACCGACGATGACGACATCATATTCCATCGCCTCGCGTACGATCTGGTCCGTCATGGCTCCTCCTTTTTTGCCTGGGCGCTTTCCCGCCCGGTATCCGAGATATGGCTGATCTGCCTTTGCCCCAAGCGGGCGGAAGCGTCAATCGTGACGCCACATCCGACCTTCGCCGATCTCGTTCGGCCCAATCCTCTTGCAATTGGGGCGATGCTGGGGTCAGTTGAAGTCTGATCGACGTTCAGCGCCGTGGCCTTCCCGGGCCGGGGCGCTGTCTTATTCATGTTGAGGCCTATGGAAAAAGTTCCGATGACCCGCGCGGGCCATACCGCGCTTGATGAAGAGCTGAAGCAGCTGAAATCGGTGGAGCGTCCCGCCGTGATCCGCGCCATTGCGGAGGCGCGTGAGCATGGCGATCTGTCGGAGAACGCCGAATATCACGCCGCGCGTGAGAAGCAGAGCTTTATCGAGGGTCGCATCAAAGAGCTTGAGGGCCTGTTGTCGCTTGCCGATGTGATCGACCCTTCGAAACTTTCCGGCGCCATCAAGTTCGGGGCCACAGTGAAGCTGGTCGACGAAGATACCGAGGAAGAAAAGACCTACCAGATCGTGGGTGAGACAGAGGCGGATATCGAGCGCGGGTTGCTCAACATCCGCTCGCCGCTGGCCCGCGCCCTGATCGGCAAGGAAGAAGGTGATTCCGTCGAGGTGAAGACACCCGGCGGCGAGCGCAGCTACGAAGTGGTCAGCGTCCGCTTCGTCTGAGACGGACGGCGGCCCGAGGGGACGGGTCGCACGGAAAACAGCGCCAGGGATCGGGACGCCCGGGATGCCGGATACGAATGAAGACAAGCCAGTCGATCTGGGCCGGTTTCCGCGGCCCACTGATGACGCGCGCCCTGGCGGATCGGAACTGGCTGCGGCGGTGCTGTCGCTGGTGTGGATCGGCTGCGTCGCGGCCTACCTGATTTTTGCTCCGGGTGAAGGCGGACCGCTTGGCCTTGTGATGACCGCGCTGGTGGTCTTTCTGCCGCTGGCGCTGATCTGGGTGGCCGTGACGACCGCGCGTTCCGTCCGCAACTTGCGGGACGAGGCCGGGCGGCTACAGGCGGCGGTGGATGCCATGCGCAACGCCTATGTGGCGCAAACGCAAGCTGCGGCTGCGGCCAGCCTCAAACCCTCGGTCGAAAAGAAGCTGGAAGAGATCGCGGCGGCACAGCGCCAGACGGAAAACGCACTGGCAACCTTTACCTCCCGCCGTGATCCGGCGCAGACGGTGCCCTCGGCCGACCGCAAGGCGGCGCTGGTGCCGCCCCGGCCAACCGGGGCCGATGAACAGCCCGCGCTGGCCCTTGGCACCCCGGCCGAAGAGTTGCGGCCGCCGCTGTCGATTGGCGATTTCATCCGCGCGCTGAACTTCCCCGAGAATGCCGATGACAAGGCCGGGTTCCGCGCCCTGCGTCTGGCGCTGGAGGATCGCACCACCTCCAAGCTGATCCGCGCGGCGCAGGACGTGCTGACGCTGCTCAGCCAGGATGGCATCTATATGGATGACCTGAAACCGGACCGGGCCAAGCCCGAGGTCTGGCGTCGTTTTGCGCAAGGAGAACGTGGCCGCATGATCGCGCCCCTTGGCGGTATCCGGGACCGGTCCAGTCTTGCCCTGACCGCCGGGCGGATGCGCGAGGATACGGTATTCCGCGATGCGGCCCATCACTTTCTGCGCCAGTTCGACCGCACCTTTCAGGACTTCGAGCGCAATGCGAACGATCAGGATCTGTCCGAGATGGCCGACACCCGCACCGCCCGCGCCTTCATGCTGTTCGGCCGCGTGACCGGAACCTTCGACTAGTCACCTCATCGTCAGGCCGTCACCGGGCACGATCCAGGACAGGCGCTCTTCGCTCAGGCTATGAGCCGTGGGTTTGTAGGTTTCGGGATGGTCCAGCGTGGCGGCGAAGAAGTGCATCTGGTCTGCCATCTCTGCGGACCGATAGGCCATGGGCGTGCCACACACAGCACAGAAACGCCGCTCTACACCGGGAGAGGAGCGGTAAAGTGCAGGTTCCGCCCCGGTCCAGCGCCAGTGCCCATCGGCTATGGCGAAATAGGAGGTGAAGCCAGAGGCCGTCGCGCGGCGACAGCTTTCGCAATGGCAATGTTCCTGCCAAAGCGGTTCCGCGCCAGCACGATAGGTCACGGCACCGCACAGGCAGCGCCCGGTAATGGGTGGTATCATCGCTTCTCCTCCCCGCTAATATCTGGTGTCGCGCGGCCCTCTGGCAACATCTAGATATAGCGGTCCGCACCCCGCCACCTCTCGACATACGGTGCGTGCGATTGACTTTTGACCGCATGGGCGCAACCATCCCTGCTTCAGGAATCAGGAAGGCTCGCGCATTGCGCTTCACCCGGCTCAGGCTCAATGGCTTCAAAAGCTTCGTCGATCCGACGGATCTGGTGATCCATCCGGGCCTGACCGGAGTCGTGGGTCCGAACGGCTGCGGAAAGTCCAACCTGCTGGAGGCGCTGCGCTGGGTCATGGGCGAAAACCGCCCCACTGCCATGCGCGGCGGCGGGATGGAGGATGTGATCTTCGCCGGGGCGGCAACGCGCGGGGCGAGGAACTTCGCCGAGGTCTCGATCACTATCGACAACGTGGACCGTCTGGCCCCCGCAGGTTTCAACGACCAGGACCAGATCGAGGTCGTCCGCCGCATCACGCGCGATGCTGGTTCCGCCTACAAGGCCAATACCAAGGATGTGCGCGCCCGCGACATCCAGATGCTTTTCGCCGATGCCTCGACCGGCGCGCAATCACCCGCGCTGGTGCGGCAGGGCCAGATCGCCGAACTGATCAACGCCAAGCCCAAGAACCGCCGCCGCATCCTTGAGGAGGCCGCCGGCATCTCCGGCCTCTATCAGCGCCGGCACGAGGCGGAACTGCGCCTGCAGGCGACCGAGACCAACCTCGCCCGCGTCGACGACGTGATCGAGCAACTTGCAAGCCAGCTTGCCACCCTCGCCCGGCAGGCCCGCCAAGCCGCCCGCTATCGCGAGATCGGAGAGGAGCTGCGTCGCGCCGAGGGCATGCTGCTGTTCCGCCGCTGGCGCGAGGCCGACGCCGCCCGCGCCGAGGCCGAGGCGGGTCTGCGCGACCGCATGGTGGCCGCCGCGCAGGCCGAGACCGCCGCCCGCGCCGCCGCAAAGGCGCGCCAGGATGCCGAAGACGCCCTGCCCCCCCGGCGCGAGGAAGAGGCCATCGCCGCCGCCGTCCTGCAACGCCTTCTTGTCCAGCGCGACCAGCTTGCCGACCAGGAGGCGCAAGCGCTGAGCCGCATCGAGACGCTGCGCGCCCGCATCGAACAGCTTGGCCGTGACATGGATCGCGAGGCGGGCCTCAACCGCGACGCAGAAGAGACTATCGGCAGGCTGGAATGGGAACAGGCCCAGATCACCAAGGCGCATGAGGGCCACGACACCCGCCTGTCCGAGGCGACCGAAGCCGCCCGCGCCGCCGCATCCCGCCTGTCGGAACGCGAGGCGGCGCTGTCGGACGTGACCGAGGACGTGGCCCGCCTCGCCGCCCGCCACCAATCCGCGCAGCGCCTGCTGTCGGACAACCGCACGACCCTTCGCAAGGCCGAAGAGGAATCGGCCCGCGCCGCCGCCTCGGTCGCCACCGCCAACATGGCGCTGCAATCGGCGGGCGACGCCTTCGCCGCAGCAGAGACCGCCCAGACCGCCGCGCAGAACCTCAGCGCTGAGACTGAAGCCGCCCTTTCCGCCGCCGAAGAAGCCCGCGGCGAAACGCAGGGGCGAGAGGCCGAGGCACGCGCCGCCCGGTCCGAGGCCGAGGGTGAGGCGAACGCCCTTCGTTCCGAGGTCGGCGCGCTGGAAAAGCTGATGGCGCGCGAATCGCGGGCCGGAAAGCAACTGCTCGACCGCGTGCAGGTTACCCCGGGCTATGAGCAGGCGCTGGGTGCCGCCCTTGCCGACGACCTGCGTGCGCCGGAAATCGACAGCGCCACCCGGTCGGGATGGGCCGGTCTGCCGGATTACTCCGCCCCGCAACCGCTGCCCTCGGGTGCCTCCCCCCTGTCGGCCCATGTCGCCGTGCCCGATGTGTTGCGCCGCCGGATCGGCCAAATCGGTCTGGTCACCCGCGAACAGGGCGCTGACCTGCAGGCAGAGCTTCGCCCCGGCCAGCGACTGGTATCGCTGGAAGGCGATCTGTGGCGCTGGGACGGCTTCCGCGCTGCCGCCGATGATGCGCCCTCTGCCGCCGCGCTGCGGTTGCAGCAGCTCAACCGCCTCGTCGCCCTGAAACGGGATCTGGAGGATGCGACGGCCCGCGCCGATGGCGCCCGGCAGGCGCATGAGGCCTTGCACAAACGCCTCGCCGACCTTGCCCGCGCTGACCAGATGGCACGCGAGGCGCGGCGTTCCGCCGACCTGCGGCTGACCGAGGCCAACCGCGCGCTGGCCCGTGCCGAGGCCGACCGCTCCATCGCCGGGGGCAAGCTGGAAGCCGCCCGCATGGCCGTCGCGCGCTTCGAGGAAGAAGTGACGGCGGCAAGCCTCGCCGTGACAGAGGCGGAATCGGGGGCCGGCGCGCTACCCGACCTCGACACCGCCCGCGCGGGGGTGGAAGAGGTGCGCACGGCGGTCGAAGCCGCGCGCATCGCCATGCTGTCGCGCCGCTCCGCCCAGGACGAACTGCGCCGCGAAGGCGAGGCGCGGCTGAAGCGCACCCAGGAAATCACCAAGGAAATGTCGGGCTGGCGGCACCGCCTGGAAACGGCCGGAAAACGCAGCGCCGAACTCGCCGACCGGCGCACCGAGACGGAAACCGAACTGACCGGCGCCAGCAGCGAGCCGCAGGACATCGCCGCCCGGCGAGAGGCGTTGGCCGAGGCGATCACCACCGCCGAGGCGCGGCAGGCGGCCGCCGCCGATGCGTTGTCGGCAGCGGAAGGCCATCTGCGCGATGCTCAGGGCGCCGAGCGCGACGCCGAACGCGCCGGAAGCGAGGCCAGAGAGGCCCGCGCCCGCGCCGAGGCACGTCACGACGCCGCCCGCGCCACCGTCGATCTGGCCGCCGAACGCATCCGCGAGGAAACCGAGCTTGAACCTGCCGCCCTGCTGGAAAGCCTCGAGGCGGATGCCGATGCCATGGCCGATGCGACCGCGCTTGAGGCTGATGTCGCGCGGCTGAAGCGCCAGCGAGAGGCGCTTGGCGCGGTCAACCTGCGCGCGGAAGAGGACGCGCGAGAGGTTCAGACCGAACATGACACCCTCAGCGCGGAGAAGACCGACCTTGAAGAGGCGATCAAAAGCCTGCGCTCCGGCATCGCGGGTCTGAACCGCGAGGGGCGCGAGCGCCTGCTGACGGCCTTTGAGCAGGTGAACAGCAACTTTTCGACCCTATTTACGCACCTCTTCGGCGGTGGCGAGGCGCGACTGGTGCTGGTCGAAAGCGACGACCCGCTGGAAGCGGGGCTAGAGATCATGTGCCAGCCGCCGGGCAAGAAATTGGCCACGCTGTCGCTTCTGTCGGGCGGTGAGCAAACGCTAACGGCGCTGGCGCTGATCTTCGGCGTCTTCCTTGCCAACCCCGCGCCGATCTGCGTTTTGGACGAGGTCGACGCCCCGTTGGACGATGCCAACGTCACCCGCTTCTGCGACCTGCTGGACGAGATGACGCGGCGCACCGAGACGCGCTTTCTCGTCATCACCCACCACGCTGTGACCATGGCCCGCATGGACCGGCTGTTCGGCGTCACGATGGTGGAACAGGGCGTCAGCCAGCTTGTCAGCGTTGATCTACGCAAGGCCGAGGCGCTGGTGGCTTAGCGCAGGACGGTCAGCCGGTCATCCAGCGTAAGTTCGCCATCTTCCTCGATCGAGCAAAGCACGCCGCGCAGCCGATAGGCGGCATGGGCAGGGTTGGCCACCCATTTCAGCGCATCCGCGCCATAGCGTGCCTTCCATTTGACGCAGCCGAAATTCGGCTCGTCCGAGACGCGCAGTATCGCCGTTCCGGCCCGGACCAGTGTGCCGACGGGCAGGTTTTCCCCGGACAGATCGAGGTCGGCGATGATCGGATCCCCCGGATGAATCGTGCCTTCTCTGTCCCGCCAGAGCAGATCCAGGACCCGGGTGGGCAGGATCGAGACCTGCATGCGCGGATCGGCGCTGCCATCGGCCAGCCGCAGCCACGGATTGACGTTCCAGCAATCGCCGATGATCCCATCGCGACGGCTCAACCTCAGGCGGCTGGCGAACTCGCGTTTGTTAAAGCCTGGTCGAAAGCAAAGCATCTTGATCGGCGCATCGGTCTTTGGTGCAGACAGCACATCCGGCAGCGCGCGCGACAATTCTTCGGCAGTTGCGAAATTCAATGCACGCTCCTTCCCGGCAGGCGACGGCCGGGCTTTGGATCAAGGCCATACGCCAGAAGAATGTTCTTCCCGCGAAAAGGTCAAGACGAAGGCTGGCACCTTGTCCAGCGAAGCGGCCGGTCGATCAGAGGGCATTCAAGAGATCGGTCGTCGGCCAGGCATCCGCCGGCATGCCAAGGCGGACCTGTTCCTTTTGCACCGCCGCACGGGTTTGCGCGCCAAGGATTCCGTCCACCTTGCCCACGTCATGGCCGCGCCCTCCAAGCTTTTCCTGAAGCGCTTTCATCTGGTCACCCGACAGACCAGCCTGCGGCTCGCCCACCGTCATCGCCGGTGATCCCTGCATCCGCGTTGCGAAATAGGCGGCGGTCGTGACGTAGGCGAAACTCTTGTTCCAGTTGAACAATACGTTGAAGTTCTGGAAGGCCAAGAAGGCCGGGCCGTCGCGACCCTGGGGCAAAAGCACAGATGCCCGCAAGCCGCCGTCTGGCAGGTTGCCTGTGCGGGCCTTGGCCCCCATGCTTTGCCAGCTTTCCACCGTCAGTGTTTTGTCGATGCCGGTCAGCGACCAGTCGAAATCCTTCGGCAGCGAAATCTCGACCAGCCAGGGTTCGTTCGCCACCCAGCCAAGCGCGTGCAGCTTTTTAGCGGCTGACAATAGCGCGTCGGGGGCCGAGGTCTTCAGCGTGATCTCACCGTCGCCGTCGCCATCCACGCCATCGGCGATGATGTCGGCGGGCAGCATCTGGACCATTCCGATCTCGCCCGCCCAGGCGCCGGTGGTCTTGGCCGGGTCCATCATCCCGCGCTGGGTCAGCGTCACACCCGCCAGGATTTGCGGCTGGAACAGGTCGGGTCGGCGACAGTCATGTGCAAGAGTGAACAGCGCGTTGCGCGTGTTGAAGTCGCCCTGCACCTTGCCGAAATCGGTCTCGAAGGCCCAGAAGGCCAGAAGAATACCGCGCGGAACGCCATAGTCTGCTTCGGCCTTTGCAAAGACGGCATCATATTCCTTCGCCATCGCTTCCCCGGTCTGCAGCCGGTTCTTGCTGATCAGCCGACCCGAAAATTCCACGAAGGGCTTTTGGAAAACCGACTGCGAACGGTCGGCCTTCAGCACCTTCGGATCCTGTCGTGCACCCTTGAAAAAGGCATCGACCGCCGCAGGGTCAGCCCCGCCTGCCAGTGCTTCGGCCTTCATCGCTGCGACGAACTCGCTGAAGTCGCCGCCGCAGGGTGCGGCCAGAACGGGTGCCGCGATCAGGCAGAAAAGGGCGGTGACGGCGCTGCGCATCAGGAACCTCCGGCGGTCGCTTCGCTTGCGACTCTAGCAGGCGCACCGCACCCCGCAACCTTCAGATCAGCCAGATGATCACAGTCACGACAAGAAGCCCGGCCCAGGCGCGCCAAAGCGCCGAACAGGCGGCGTCTATGTCATCGGGGCCGGGGTCGTGGCGACCCTCTGGCCAGACCCAGGGGAAATCGCGATGCTCACCGTGATAGCTGCGCGGGCCGGAGAGTGCGACGTTCAGAACAACGGCCATAGCGGCTTCCGGCCAGCCCGCGTTGGGCGAACGGTGCAGTGGGCCGTCGCGCAGGATGGGGCTGGCGTCGAACCGGCCATGGGTGACGGCGATCAGGACTGCCGTTACCCGCGCGGGGATCCAGTTCAGCACATCGTCCAGCCGTGCCGCTGCCCAGCCGAACTCCTCATGCCGGGGGGTGCGGTGGCCGATCATGCTGTCGGCGGAATTGACGGCCTTGTAGATGATCAGGCCCGGCAGACCGAAGATCAGGAAGAACAGCGCAGGCGCGACAATGCCGTCGCTCAGGTTCTCGGCCGCGCTTTCGATTGCCGCGCGCGAGATGCCGGGGCCATCCAGCGTCGAGGTGTCGCGCCCGACGATTTGCGCAACCGCTATCCGCCCGTCGCCTACAGATAGCCGCAGAGCATCGGCAACGGCGCGGACATGGTCGACGAGACTGCGCTGCGCGATCAGGATCGCCGCCACGATGACCTCGAAGATGCCCCCGAAGGGCAGTTCAGAAATGAGCGCGCCGATAGCCCAGGCCACAGCTACCAGTGCCGCGACAGCGGCTACGCCCTTCAGTTGCCGGTTCTCGCCCTGGTTCAGCCGGGTATCGAGCCAGTCGACGGCACGGCCCATCAGCACCGCCGGGTGGTGAAACCGGGACCAGAGCCATTTCGGCTCACCCAAAGCTGCGTCGAGCAGCATAGCGGGAACAAGCAGCGCGGCACTCATCGCAGATCCTCCAAAGCTTCGGTCAGCCGGGACCATTCGGACTCGGATGCTGGAATGCCAAGCCGCAGCCAGCGGTCCGAATAGGGGAATATCCGGGTCCAGATATGGCAGCGTGCCAAGGCCTCTTGCCAGCGGGCGGCGTCTGTTACCTCGGCAAGACGGAACAGGGACGTGCCGCCGATAATTCTTGCGCCGGCCTTTGTCAGAAGGCCGTCTAGGCGCGCGGCATCGGTGAAAAGCCGGGTCCGCGTCACCTCGGCCCAGTCCATATCCGACAGCGCGGCTGCGCCAATGACCAGCGCCGGTCCCGAAACGGGCCAGGGGCCAAGCAGCTTTTCCAACTGGCCGACGAGGGCGGGATCGCCTATGGCAAAGCCCAGCCGCAGTCCCGCCAGCCCCCAGAACTTTCCTAGCCCCTTCAGCATCAGCACGCCCGGAGTGGTGGCGAGCGCGATTAGCGATCTATCGGGGACGGTGTCCGCAAAGCTTTCGTCGATCACGACCAGATCGGCCTTCGCATCACCCGCCGTCCACAGTCGCCCATCGGGATTGTTCGGATGCACAAGAACCAGCGCCTCCGCTTCGCCGTCGGATGCCGACCAGCCCTGCGCCAAAAATGCGCGGCGATGTTCGTTGTATGTGGGCGCAGGAATACGAACGCGGGCAGGCGGCACCAGCGCGGGCAGGCGGGCGATCAGTGCGGATGTCCCCGGCGCTGCGACAATCGCGGCCTCGTCTGGCACCCGCCAGAATCGCCTCGCTGTAGTCATTAGCTGGTCGTAGGCCTCGTGGTCTGGCAAACGACTCCATGCCTCGTTCGGCAGATTGGGCAGTGGGTAGGGAACGGGGTTGATCCCCGTGGACATGTCGATCCAGTCCTGCGCACGCCCGCCAAAGCGCGCCCTGGCGGCGTCGATGCCGCCGCCGTGGCTTGTATCCACCACATCTGCGGGCGGTTGCTGCATGGAGAGGCCCCCGTTTTGGCCCCAGAAAGCGGAAATGCAACAGAACCGCAAGGTGGCGCTGCAATGACAGCCTCTGCGAGGATGATTGACAGCCAATGGGCCGGTAAGCCTAACTCCATCGTCCAGACGGAAAATACCCGCCGGCAATGGGGGAATACCAATGACAGCAGAGCGGTTTGTATGACGCCCCCTGACCGGATCGTGGCACTGCCCTGCTGGCAAGGTGCGATCCTGGCCCAGCCGCTGGCGGGCGGTCTGTCGAACGAGATCTGGAAGGTCACGGACGGCGCGGGCGCCCACGTCGTCCGCCTTGGTCGTGACTATCCGTTTCACCACGTCTACCGCGAGCGTGAGGCGATGACGGCCCGGGCCGCCCATACCGCGGGTTTTGCGCCTGCCGTCGAATATACCGAGCCGGGCGTGATGGTGACCCGGTTCATCACTGCGCGGGCCTGGGTCGGCGACGACCTGCGGCGGGAACCGGAGCGTGTGGCACTGATGCTGCGCGATTTTCACGACCGCATGGGGCGAGAGGTTTCGGGCGCGGGGTTCATCTTCTGGCCCTTCCATGTGATCCGGGACTACCTGCGCACGCTGAAGAATACGCTGACCGCGCCGCAGATTGCCGAATGGCAGGCGCTGTCGGATGAGACGGAAGCGGCGCAGGTGCCGCTGCCGGTGATCTTTGGCCACCATGACATGTTGCCGGCCAACCTGCTGGATGACGGGCAACGACTGTGGCTGATCGACTACGAATATGCAGGCTTCGGCACGGCCATGTTCGACCTTGCCGGTGCCGCCTCCAACGCAGGCATGACGGCAGAGGAATCCGACCGCCTGCTCAACGCCTATTTCGGGCAGGTTGGCCCCGAGTTGCGCCGCGCCTTCGATGCCATGCAGGTGGCCTCGCTGTTGCGGGAAATGCTGTGGTCCCATGTTTCGGGGCTTTATCTGTCGGCCCCCGGCGTCGATTACGCCGCCTATGCCGACGAAAACCGCGCGCGGCTTGAGGCTGCGCTTTCCCACTATCGCTCGCTTTACGGAAACGCACCGAAATGACTCTTCCCAGCCATTCCCAGTTCGTCGTCATCGGTGGCGGCATCATCGGCTGCTCCACGGCCTATCACCTTGCGCGCGATCATAACGCACAGGTGCTGCTGCTGGAGCAGGGGAAACTCACCTCGGGCTCCACCTGGCATGCGGCGGGGCTGGTGGGGCAGTTGCGGTCATCGGCCTCGATCACGCGGGTGCTGAAATACTCGGTAGAGCTTTACAAGGGGCTGGCAGAGGAGACGGGGCTGGAAACCGGGTGGAAGATGACTGGCTGCCTGCGACTGGCCACGAACGAGGATCGCTGGACCGAGTTTCGCAGGCTGGCGACCACCGCGCAGAGCTTTGGCATAGAGATGCACCTGATCTCTCCCGCCGAGGTCAAGCGGATGTGGCCGCTGATGGAGGTCGGCGATCTGGTCGGCGCAAGCTGGCTGCCAACGGACGGACAGGCCAACCCCTCGGACATCGCGCAGTCTCTGGCCAAGGGCGCGCGGATGCGGGGTGTCACGATTGCCGAAGGCGTTCGCGTGACCGGCTTCCGTATGGACGGCGGGCGAATCACCCATGTGGAGACGACGCAAGGCGTGGTGGCCTGCGAAACGGTGGTGAACTGCGCCGGCCAATGGGCGCGGCAGGTGGGTGCTATGGCGGGCATCAACGTGCCGCTGCAGCCGGTCAAGCACCAGTATATCGTGACCGAGCGCATCGGGGGGCTAGCGTCGGATGCGCCGACCATCCGCGACCCGGACCGGCGCACCTATTTCAAGGAAGAGGTCGGCGGTCTGGTCATGGGCGGTTATGAGCCGAACCCTCAGCCCTGGACGACCGGCGATGTGCCGAACGATTGGGAGTTCCGGCTGTTCGATGACGACTATGACCACTTCGCCCAGCACATGGAACAGGCGATAGCCCGTGTCCCCGCCCTGGCGAATGTCGGCGTCAAGCAGATGATCAACGGATCGGAAAGTTTCACCCCCGACGGCAACTTCATCCTTGGCCGCGCCAATGAATGCACCAACATGTTCGTGGGTGCAGGCTTCAACGCCTTCGGCATCGCCTCGGGCGGCGGCGCTGGGTGGGTGCTGGCGGAATGGGCGGCGCGGGGCGAGGCGCCGCTTGACCTGTGGGTCGTCGATATCCGTCGTTTCTCGGACCTGCACCGCGACCGGGAGTGGGTGAGCGAGCGGACCTGCGAGGCCTATGGCAAACACTACACCGTCGCTTTCCCGCATGAGGAGTATGAGAGCGGTCGGCCGGAAATCGTCTCGCCGCTCTACATCCGTCTGCAGGCCGCAGGCGCGGTGTTCGGATCGAAGCTGGGCTGGGAAAGGCCGAACTGGTTCGCCCCGTCGGGGGGGGAGGCGCGCGATATCTACTCGATGGGTCGCCAGAACTGGTTCGATGCGGTGGGTCAGGAACATGCGCATGTCCGCAACGCCGTCGGGATATTCGACCAGTCGTCCTTCGCGAAATACGAACTGGCCGGGCCGGATGCCGCCCGCGAGCTGGACTGGATCTGCGCCGCCGATGTGTCAAAGCCGCCGGGGCGGCTGACATATACGCAGCTTCTGAACAGCCGCGGCGGGATCGAGGCCGACCTGACCGTGGCGCGGCTTGCCGAGGATCGGTTCTATATCGTCACCGGCACCGGATTCCGCACCCATGACTTCGGCTGGATCGCCGATCATCTGCCAAAGGGTGACGTCCGGCTGACCGACGTGACCGAGGATTGGGGAACGCTGTCCCTGATGGGTCCGCTGTCGCGCGATGTGCTGTCGCGGGTCGCGGCAGAGGACGTGTCGAACGAGGGCTTCCCCTTCGGCCATGTGCGGCCGCTGACCATCGCGGGTGCGACTATTCACGCCCTTCGCGTCACATATGTCGGTGAACTGGGTTGGGAGTTGCACGTGCCGATCGTCGCACTGGCGCAGGTCTATGACGCACTGATGGCGGCGGGGGCGGGGGAAGGCATTCGCCCCGTCGGCTATCGTTCGCTGGAAAGTCTGCGGCTGGAAAAGGGTTATCGTGCCTGGTCGTCGGATATAACGCCGAACGACACGCCGTTTGAAGCGGGCCTTGGCTGGGCCGTCAAGCTGCGCAAGAACATCCCCTTCCTGGGTCGCGAGGCACTGGAGGCGCGCGCGGAGCAGTTGGCGGTCAAGCGTCTGGCCGGGTTCCTGCTGGAGGCCCCGGAAGCAGTTCTGGTCGGGCGAGAGACGATCCTGCGGGATGGTCAGCCGGTCGGATACCTTACCTCGGGCGGGCATGGCTACACGCTGGGGCAGGGCATCGGCTATGGCTATGTCCGCAACCCCGAGGGTGTCAGCGACGACTTCCTGCTGTCGGGCCGATACGAACTGGTGGTCGCGTCGGAGCGTTACCCGGCGCGGATCGGGTTGAAGCCGTTCTATGACCCGGACGGGGCGCGGATCAGATCCTGAGCGCGGCCATCGCGCACAACCTCTGCGGGAAGCTGGCGCCGGCCGGCGAGTGCCTTAAAAGTGCTTGATTTTTCAGCAATATGAGCGACCATTCCCATTGGGGATGGAGTGCCAGTGATGCTTGAGTTTTTTTCAAAGGAAGTGCGCGAGGGGCTGGAAGCGGCCCGCAAGCGCGACCGCGCGCGCAAGTCGCGGCTGCGGGTGCAGCTTGGCGAGGCGGTATTTCCTGTCCTGCGTCTTTGGGATGAGGGCTTTGCCCTTGACGCGGACCGCACGCCCCGGTTGCGCGGGCTGGTTGATGTTTATGACGGCGCACGGCACGTCTGCCAGTGCCTGATCATCGCATCGACCGTCGAGAACGGCGAATTGATCTGCGAATTCAAACGCTCGACCCCGGCAGGCGACGGCCCCGCCCTGGATTTCTGGCGCGACGAAAATGCGCCTGTGGGCTATCTGCCGCGGAACTGAGTTACTGCAGATCGCCGAACGCGCGCTGCAGCCGTTCGACAGCCTCGGCCACCATTGAGCGGGGGGCGGCGATATTGAAACGCAGGAAGCTCTCGCCGCCCGCGCCAAAGCTTTCGCCGTGGTTGACCGCGATTTCCGCATCCTTCTCGACGCGGCGGGTAAACTCTTTCGGCGCCATTCCCGTGCCGGTGAAGTCGACCCATTCCAGATAGGTCGCCTCCAGCCGCATCGGGCGCACGCCGGGTATCTTTGACATCCCCGCATCGAAAATCTCGCGGTTGCCGTCCAGGTATTTCATCAGCGCATCGACCCATTCCGCGCCCTCGGGCGAATACGCGGCGGTGGCCATATGCATGCCAAAGCTGTTGGGAGAGATGCCAAGCGCCATCATCCTGGCCGCGAACCGGGCGCGCAGCACCCCGTCGGGGATGATGACATTGCCGGTGTGGGCGCCCGCGATGTTGAAGGTCTTGGTGGTGGCCGTCATCATGATCAGCCGATCCATGATCTCGGGCGCGGCGACGGTCATCGGGATATGTCGCTGGCCGGGATAGATCAGATCGCAATGGATCTCATCCGAAATCAGGATCAAGTCGTGGCGCCGGCAGAAAGCGGCCAAGCTGCGCAACTCCTCCATGGTCCAGCAGCGGCCGCCGGGATTGTGCGGCGAGCACAGGATCAGCATCTTTTCCCGACCGGTCATCTGGGTGTTCCAGACGTCGAAATCCATCTCATACCGGCCGTCGGTATTGGTCAGTTGGCATTCGACCACCTCGCGCCCGGCGGCTTTAATGATGCGGGCAAAGGCGTGATAGACCGGCGTGGTCAGGATGATCCCGTCGCCGGGATTGGTGAAGGCGTCGATGCAGATGCCGCCACCATTGACCAGACCATGCGTGCTGAAGATCGCCGCGCGTTCCGGCGTCCAGCCGTGCCGGGTCTGCATCCACCACTGGATTGCATCCAGATAGGCGCCGTCATCGCCGAAGTAGCCGTAAACCCCCAGTTGAGCCTGTTTCTCGACCGCGCGCTGCACCGAGGCGGGAGGTGCGAACTCCATGTCGGCGACCCACATCGGGATGCCCGTCCTGGGCGACACGCCGAACATCGGCTCCATCATGTCCCATTTGGCGCTGTGGGTGCCGCGGCGGTCGATCAGGTTGTCAAAGCGCATGGTCCGTCCTTTGGTCTGGTTGCCTGACCCTAGGCGGCCCGGCGGCGGGCGCAAGCCCCATGGGGCCAGCCCATTGCACCAAAACCGGCCTTCCCTTAAATCGGGCGCATGATAAGGCCCATTCTGATACATCCTGACCCGCGCCTGCGTAAGCCCTGCGAACCAATTGCCGAGGCTACGGCCGAAATCGGCAAGCTGGCTGATGACATGCTGCAAACCATGTACGATGCGCCTGGCATCGGCCTTGCCGCACCGCAGGTCGGCGTGACGAAGCGGCTTCTGGTGATGGATTGCGTCAAGGACCCCGAGCTTGCGGCGCGTCCGATGGTGCTGATCAACCCGGTCATCACCTGGGCCTCGGAAGACGTCTCGACCTATGATGAGGGCTGCCTGTCGATCCCCGACCAATACGCCGAGATCGAACGCCCCGCAGAGGTACGCGTGCGCTGGTTGGCGCTGGACGGAACCGAGCAGGAAGAGCAGTTTGCAGGCCTTTGGGCGACCTGCGTGCAGCACGAGATCGACCATCTGGATGGCAAGCTGTTCATCGACTATCTCGGCGCGCTGAAGCGGCAGATGATCACCCGCAAGATGGAAAAGTTGAAGCGCGAACGGGCGCGCGAAGCGGGGTTGCGCTGATGGCCGTGCTTCCGATCCTGCAATGGCCGGACACTCGGCTCTCCGTTCGCTGCATGCCGGTCGCTCCCGGTGGCGGAGCGCGGAAACTGGCCGAGGATATGCTGGAAACGATGTATGCCGCCGAGGGGCGGGGTCTTGCTGCCCCGCAGGTCGGTATAACCGAACGCTTGTTCGTAATGGATGAGGGTTGGAAAATTGGCCGCCCGTCACCTGTGATCCTGACGAACCCCGTCATCGCCTGGGTCTCGTCAGAGCTTGCAACCGGTCCCGAGGTTTGCCTGTCCATTCCCGGCGTCACCGCCCATGTCAGCCGTTCTACCGCGCTGCGGCTGCGCTGGATAGCGGTGGACGGCACGCCGCGCGAGGAACTGCTGACCGGCTTTGCGGCGATCTGCGCGCAGCATGAGATGGATCATCTGGACGGTATCGTGACGCTGGACCATCTCAGCGCCGCCGAACGCACCCGCGCCGAGGCGGCGCTGGCCGCGTGACCGCACGCACCACTCTGCCCTGGCCGCACCGCCTGCTGCGCACGCCCACTGCACCGGTTATCGAGATCACTGATGAGATCCGTGCGATCTGGACCGACATGATCGACACGATGGAGGCGATGCCCGGCGTCGGCCTTGCCGCACCGCAGATCGGCATTCCGCTTCGCCTTGCCGTCGTCGATTGCTCGGAAACGCGCGGCCAGGCGATCCGGCTGGCCAACCCTGAAATCCTTCATGCTTCGGGCGAGTTCCGCGACCATGAAGAGGCCAGCCCCAACCTGCCCGGCGTCAGCGCGGTGATCTCTCGGCCAAGGGCGGTGACGGTGCGGTATATGGATGAGGCCGGAGCCACGGTTGAGCGCGATTTCGTCCTGCTCTGGGCCACCAGCGTGCAGCATCAGATCGACCATCTGGCGGGCAAGATGTATTTCGACCGACTGTCGTCGCTAAAGCGACGCATGCTCCTGGCCCGCGCCGAAAAGCTGAAAGCGCGCGCATGAGGGTGGTCTTCATGGGCACCCCGGATTTCTCGGTGCCAATCCTGCGGGCGCTTGCCGCAAAGCATGAGATCGCCGCAGTCTATTGCCAGCCGCCCCGCCCCGCCGGTCGCGGCAAGGCGGATCGTCCCAGCCCGGTGCAGGTCGCGGCAGAGGAGCTTGGCCTGACGGTGCGCCACCCGCGCACGCTTCGCGGTACCGAGGTGCAGGCGGAGTTCGCGGCACTGAATGCGGATGTGGCCGTTGTCGTGGCCTACGGGTTGATCCTGCCGCAGGCGATACTGGATGCGCCGTTGCACGGCTGCCTTAATATCCATGCCTCGCTGCTGCCGCGCTGGCGCGGCGCCGCTCCGATACACCGGGCGATCCTTGCCGGAGATAATGAAACCGGCATCTGCATCATGCAGATGGATGCGGGTCTCGACACCGGGCCGGTCCTGTTGCGAGAGGCGATGCCGATCGGTGCTGAGGATACAACGCTCGACCTCCACGACAGGCTTTCGATCATGGGCGCAGACCTGATCCTCAAAGCGCTGGCGACACTGCCGGACCTGATACCCGAACCGCAGCCTAAGCAGGGCGTGACCTACGCCGCAAAGATCGACAAGGCCGAGGCGCGGATCGACTGGACAAAACCGGCCGTTGCAGTTGACCGCCAGATCCGTGGGCTGTCGCCGTTTCCGGGTGCTTGGTGCGAGATCGGGGCCGAGCGCGTCAAGCTGCTGCGTTCGCGGGCAGGAGCAGGGCAGGGCTTTCCCGGGCAGGTTCTGGACGGGCTTACCATAGCCTGCGGCAAGGGCGCGGTTGAAATCACGCTGGCGCAGAGGGAAGGTAAACGACCCATTGCTGCGCAGGACTTTCTGCGCGGTTTTTCCCTGCCAGATCGTATTTATTAAGCGGCATCTTTAAAGCCACTTCGCTTCGCCCATATCACGCATGGGGTCGGGGGAGGATGTTGAATGCCCATTATTATCCTGATGATTGTAGGTGCCGCAGCGGGTTACCTCGCTACACGGATCATGCGGGATAATGCGGATGTGCCGACGACTGTTGTGATCGGAGTCGGTGGTGCGCTGATCGGTGGTTTGGTTCTTCGGACACTGATCGCCTTGACGGGTGTCGCGGCGGGTTTCATCGGTGCGCTGCTGGGCGCGATGATCTTGATCTGGCTGTGGCGCACCTATGTGCAGAGCTGACCCCTAGCTCAGCCGCTTCACCGCGTCTTTCACCTTGAAGCCTCGGCCCCCGGCCAAGGACCACAGTGCCTGACCCTGCCATGCGGCGAACAGGATCGTCGCCGCTTCGCGTCCCTTCGAGCCCCCGCCCAGACGGGCGGCAAGGTTTTCCTCTACCGTTTCGCGCCAGCGCAGCGCGCGGTCGCGCAGATCGGCGTCACGGAAATCGGCTCCGAGCAGTGTCAGGTCCGCTGTCTCTGATGGCGCCACCGACAACATCTTCAGGAACTGGCCCGCCCCCTTGGCGGTCAACGCCGCGGCATCCGCCGCCTCTGCTGTCGTCGCTTCGAGCGAATCCCAGGCCGCCATCAGCGCCGCGCGCAGCATCGCGTCCCGAGAGCCGTAGCGCTGGACCAGCGTCGGCGCTGCCAATCCCGTCACCCGTGCGACTGTCGAGAAAGCCACGGCCTTTTCGCCGCCCTCTGCCAGCAAACGGCGGATTTCGGCGAATACGACGGTGTCCGGAATCGTCCTGGTGCGGCCCATGGCAGCAACATAAACGACTGTTCTCTTAAAAAGAAAGCGAAACGAGCTGTTATTTCTTCGGCGCGCCGGGACGAGGCGGCATTGGTTTATAAACTGGCAGACGCCAGCCAAACCAAAGGCTTCCTGCCCGCAGAACAAAGGTCGCTGCGGCGCAGCCCAGAAGGGCCATCTGCCCGCTGCCGCCAAAATGCCGAATCAGCAGGGCCGCCGCCGCACCCGCAAAGGCGGCGGTGACGTAAAGCTCGCCCTGTTTCAGAACCAGCGGAACCTCGTTGCAGACGACGTCCCGCATCAGCCCGCCGATGCAGCCTGTGATCATTCCGGCAAGCAGGATCACGGGCCAGCTCAAGTCCGCCTGGGCCGCGACACCCACACCGGCAGGGACAGCGATCGCCAGCGCGCAGGCATCCAGCCACAACAGCGTCCGATAGCGGCTTTCCAGAAGGTGAGCCGTGAAAAACACCAGAACCGCCGCCAGGGCTGCCGCGAGTAGCAGCGATGGCGTCTCGATCCAGAATACCGGGCGGTTCAGCAGGACATCGCGCGTCGTGCCGCCACCCACCGCCGTCAGGCAGGCGATGAAGATAAAGCCCACGACATCAAGCTGCGACCTGCTGGCCACCAGCGCGCCTGTCAGTGCAAAGACCACGACCGAGCCATAGTCCAGCGCGTTGACCATTCCACGTCCTGTCAGGACATACTGGGCGATATCGGCTGCGGAGGCGTTCATGCGCTGGCCTTCCCCGGCTTGAAGGGTGCCATGCCTGCACGCGCCAGTTCGTCTGCGCGTTCGTTTTCGGCATGGCCCGCATGGCCCTTGATCCAGCGCCAGGTGACCTTGTGGCGGGCCTGAGCCTGATCAAGCCGCTGCCAAAGCTCGGTATTCTTTACCGGTTTTTTGTCGGCGGTGCGCCAACCGTTGCGCTTCCATCCCTTAATCCACTCGGTCACGCCATTCTTCACATAAGCCGAATCGGTCACCAGCGTTATCTCGGAAGGCCGCACCAGTGTCTCCAGCGCGGATATGGCCGCCATAAGCTCCATGCGGTTGTTGGTGGTCAGCGCTTCGCCCCCATGAAGCTCTCGCTCCTTCAGGATGGTCTCACCGTCCAGGGCGCGCATCAGCACACCCCAGCCTCCCGGCCCCGGATTGCCCGAGCAGGCGCCATCGGTCCAGGCATATAGGTCGGGCATAGGTCATCCTGTTCGCTGCAGGTCTTCTGACTAGCGGGCCGGACCACCCCTCGCAAGTCGGGGCCTTAGACCCGCTCCAGCGCCAGTTTCGCGCCGAGTGCAGCCGGTATCCCTGATCTGACCCCGCTACCAAGCGAGGTGGACAGCGTATAGACCACGCCGATTCCCGGCGACAGACAAACGATGAAGGCGGTCAGAAGGAATTCCCGAGACCAGGTTCACCTCTGCAAAACAGGGATGCAAACCTAGCAGCGGGCTTTCACCATCAAAGCACTCAGGCAGGCTGGCGCAATACGCGGGGAACCTTGAACTCGACATTCTCCTGCGCGGTCTCGACGATCTCTTCGGTCGTCTGGAACCTTGCGCGAAAGGCATCCAGCACCTCGTTCACCAACACCTCCGGCGCGCTCGCCCCGGCGGTGACACCGACCGAGCGGATACCTTCCAGCGCCCGCCAGTCGATGTCGGTGGCACGCTGGACCAGCTGCGAATAAAGGCAGCCCGCCGCGCGCCCGACCTCGACCAGCCGCTTGGAGTTCGAAGAGTTCGGCGCGCCAATCACCAATAGCGCGTCGATCTTTCCCGCGATCTGTTTGACAGCCGCCTGCCGGTTCGTGGTGGCATAGCAGATGTCTTCTTTATGTGGGCCGACGATGGCCGGAAACCGCGCTTTTAGGGCGTCGACGATCCCGGCGGTGTCATCCACGCTGAGAGTTGTCTGGGTGATGAAAGCGAGCCGTTCTGGGTCTCGAACCTCCAAACCCGCCACATCCGCTACGGTCTCGACCAGCAGAACCTCGCCTGCCGGTAACTGACCCATCGTGCCGATGGTCTCGGGGTGGCCCGCATGGCCGATCATCACCATCTGCAGACCGGCCGCATGATGCCGCTCGGCCTCGATATGAACTTTGCTGACCAGTGGGCAGGTCGCATCGACATAGATCATTTCCCGCCGCGCCGCCTCGGCCGGAACGGCCTTTGGCACGCCATGGGCTGAAAAGATCACCGGCCGGTCGTCGGGCACGTCGTCCAATTCCTCAACAAACACCGCGCCAAGATCGCGCAGGCCGTCGACGACGTATTTATTATGCACGATCTCGTGCCGGACATAGACCGGCGCACCCCATTTCACGATCGCCATCTCGACGATCTTGATGGCGCGGTCCACGCCCGCGCAAAAACCGCGCGGCGCGGCGAGGTAAAGCTGAAGCGGGGGTTTGGTCTGGACGATGGCGGACATGGGCACAGAGGTAAGGTGAAGCTGGGCAATCGTCCACCCCGCCCGCGCCGCTACCGGCAATGAAAAAGGCGGCTCATGGCCGCCTTCGTCTTACTTCACTTCAACCGGGATCTCGTCCCTCTCGCCTAGCGGGCGCGGATCGCGCGGCGGGCGTCCGATGACGTCGCGCAACTCGTCGAGTTCGATGAAGTTGTCGGCTTGGCGGCGCAGTTCGTCAGCGATCATCGGCGGCTGGCTGCGGATGGTCGAGACGACCGAAACGCGCACACCCTGGCGCTGCAGGCTTTCAACCAGAGGGCGGAAATCGCCATCTCCCGAAAACAACACGATGTGATCCACGCGCGGCGCGAGTTCCATGGCATCGACGGTAAGCTCAATGTCCATGTTGCCCTTGACCTTACGGCGGCCCTGGCTGTCGGTATATTCCTTGGCGGGCTTCGTCACCATCGTGAAGCCGTTGTAATGCAGCCAGTCTACCAGCGGTCGGATCGGCGAATAGTCGTCGTTCTCAAGCAAAGCAGTATAATAAAAGGCGCGCAACAACTTGCCGCGGCGCATGAATTCCTGACGAAGAAGCTTGTAGTCGATGTCGAACCCAAGGGCCTTTGCAGCAGCGTAGAGGTTGGACCCATCGATGAACAGCGCCAGCCGATCATCCTTGTAGAACATTTCTTGCCCTCTCAAATCTCATATCGCCAATCTAACTTTCGCATGAACAGAAGGTCTGATACTGAAAAAGCTTAGGCGACTGCGTTGAACATATCGTCAAGCAATGGCCGGTCGGCAAGTCTGCCTATACGAAAGATTATCATTGGTTGACGCCGGGGAAAAGAAAACACTAATCGCCCTAGGCGCGAACCTGCCGAACGGTAATCGCCCTCCGGTGGCGACTGTTTCACAGGCACTGGATCAATTATTGGCGCTGGGGCTAGAGGTTTCAAGGGTCAGCAGGTTCTTTTTCACGCCGTGTTTTCCCGCAGGCGCGGGCCCGGACTATGTCAATGCTGCCGCCGTGATCCGCCCGCCCGTCGAAATGGCGCCGGAACAATTGCTGGCCATCCTTCACGGCGTCGAACAGGACCATGGCCGTCAGCGAATGCAGCGTTGGGGTATGCGCACCCTGGACCTCGACCTGATCTCCTGGGGCGACGCTGTCCTGCCCGACCGTCAAACCTATGACCTGTGGCGCAGCCTCGATCCGTCGCAGCAGGCCAGTGCCGCGCCGGACCGCTTGGTGCTGCCCCATCCCCGTATGCAGGACCGCGCGTTCGTGCTGGTGCCGCTCGCCGATGTGGCCCCCGACTGGCGGCATCCGGTCCTAAAGCTGACGGTCGCAGAGATGCTGGAGAACCTGCCCCAGGCAGATCGCGCGGCGGTTCGCCCGCTTTAACTGGATTCCGCGCTTGTCAAGCATTTTGACTGCGCTTATATCGACCGTTCCATGCCCCCGATCCGAATTGGAGTTCCTCATGGCCCGCGTGACGGTCGAAGATTGCGTTGACAAGGTTCCTAACCGGTTCGAGCTGGTTATGCTTGCCGCCCATCGCGCGCGTGAAATCCAGTCGGGTTCGCCCCTGACGATTGAGCGTGACAACGACAAGAACCCCGTCGTCAGCCTGCGCGAGATCGCCGAGGAAACCCAAAGCGCCGAATCGCTGCGCGAGCGGATGATCGAAAGCCATCAGACCCAGATCGAGGTCGATGAGCCGGAAGAAGATTCGATGGCCCTGCTCATGGGCAGCGAAGTCGATCGTCCGATGTCCGACGACATGTCGGAAGAGAAACTCCTCCGCGCGCTGATGGAAGCGCAGGGGCAGAACTGAGCCGGTTCTGACCGGCGGGATGCGGAACCAGGATGATCGACGTCGAAGACCTGATCGCCCTCGTCCGCAATTACAACCCGCGTACGAACGATGACCTGATCCGGCGCGCCTACGCCTACGGGCACAAGATGCATCAGGGTCAGGTTCGCCAGTCGGGCGAGCCTTATTTCACCCATCCCGTTGCCGTGGCCGCGATCCTGACCGAACAGCGGCTGGACGATGCGACCATCGTTACAGCCCTGCTGCACGACACGATCGAAGACACCAAGTCCACCTATTCCGAGGTGACGCGCCTGTTCGGCGAAGAGGTCGCCGAACTGGTCGACGGTGTCACCAAGCTGACCAACCTGCAGCTTTCCTCAGCCCAGTCCAAGCAGGCCGAAAACTTTCGCAAGCTGTTCATGGCCATGTCCAAGGATCTGCGCGTGATCCTGGTCAAGCTGGCCGACCGTCTGCACAACATGCGGACCATCAAGTCGATGAAGCCGGAAAAGCAGGCCCAGAAGGCACGCGAGACGATGGAGATCTTCGCCCCGCTCGCCGGCCGCATGGGTATGCAATGGATGCGCGAAGAGCTGGAGGATCTGGCCTTCCGCGTGCTGAACTCGGACGCGCGCAACTCGATCATCCGCCGCTTCATCACGCTTCAGCGCGAAACCGGCGATGTGGTCCACAAGATCACCGCCGATATCCGGCTGGAACTGGACCGCGCGCAGATTGAGGCCGATGTCTATGGCCGCGCCAAGAAGCCCTATTCGATCTGGCGCAAGATGCAGGAAAAGGATCTGGCCTTTTCCCGACTGTCCGACATCTACGGCTTTCGCGTCATCTGCAATTCAGAGCAGGACTGCTACCGCATCCTTGGCGTGATCCACCAGCGCTGGCGCGCCGTTCCGGGCCGGTTCAAGGACTACATCAGCCAGCCAAAGACCAACGGCTATCGCTCGATCCACACCACCGTGTCGGGCCGCGACGGCAAACGGGTGGAGGTCCAGATCCGCACCCGGCAAATGCACGAGGTTGCCGAAGCGGGCGTTGCCGCGCACTGGTCCTACAGGGACGGCGTCCGCGCCATCAACCCATTTGCCGTCGATCCGACCAAATGGATCGCCAGCATGACCGAGCGGCTGGATGAGGATGACCACGACGAGTTTCTCGAGAACGTCAAACTAGAGATGTATTCGGACCAGGTCTTCTGCTTCACGCCCAAGGGCGATGTCGTGCAATTGCCTCGGGGGGCGACGCCGCTGGATTACGCCTATGCGATCCACACGCGCATCGGGAACTCCTGCGTCTCGGCCAAGGTCGACGGCATCCGCGTGCCGCTTTGGACGCGGCTGAAGAACGGCCAGTCGGTTGAGATCATCACCGCCGAAGGCCAGATGCCGCAGGCAAGCTGGATCGATATCGTCACCACGGGCCGCGCCAAGGCCGCCATCCGCAAATCGCTGCGCGAAGAGGATAGGGGCCGCTTCGTCAAGCTGGGCTATGAACTTGCCCGCGCCGCTTTCGACCACATCGGCAAGAAGGCCACCGACAAGGCACTGCGCACCGCCGCCAAGACGCTGGGCCTGGCCGACGAGCAGGATCTGCTGGCTCGCCTGGGCAGCGCCGAGTTGACCGCGCGCCGGGTGGTAGAGACGCTTTACCCCGAACTGGTTCAAGCCACCACCGACGAGGTCGACACTCAGCGCCCGGTCGTTGGTCTGCCCGCCGATCAGAATTTCCACCGCGCCGATTGCTGCCAGCCGGTTCCGGGCGAGCGCATCGTGGGTATCACTTATCGCGGCACGGGCGTGGTCATCCATGCGATCGACTGCCCCGCGCTTGAGGAATTCGAAGAACAGCCCAACCGCTGGGTTGACCTTCGCTGGCATGCGGGCCGCCACGCCCCTGTTCACACCGCCAGCCTTGAAATCACCATCTCGAACGACGCAGGCGTTCTGGGGCGGATCTGCACACTTATCGGAGAGCAGAAGGCGAATATCTCGGACCTTCGCTTTACCGCCCGCAAGCCGGACTACTATCGCCTTATTGTCGATGTCGATCTGCGCGATGTCGAACATCTGCATATGGTGATGACGGCGCTAGAGGCGGAAACCGATGTGGCCCAGATCTCTCGCTACAGGGATCTGAGCCGAAAGCCCTGACAACGGGGCGGAAAGGGCTTCGGTGGTTTTCAAGCGGCGAAACAGGCGCACTCCTATGGAGTGGATGCGCGAGTTCATCTATCCAAGGGGCGGTTTCCGCCGTGCCGCGCAATATGCCGCCCACCGCCTGCGCCGCCTTCCTGATGAACCGCACCGCGTCGCGCGCGGAGTTTTCGCCGGGGTTTTCGTCTCTTTCACGCCGCTGTTCGGTTTCCACTTCATGCTGGCGGCAGGTCTGGCCTGGCTCATGCGTGGCAACATCATCGCGGCGCTGCTTGGCACTTTCATCGGCAATCCGCTGACCACCCCGGTCATCGCCTTTTCCTCGGTCGAGATCGGTCACTGGCTGCTTGGCATCGACGTGCCGCTGACATTGCTGTCGGTTGTCGCGGCCTTCAGCGGCGCCGGAACCGAACTTTGGCAGAACTTCGCGGCGATCTTTACCGATGAGCCCACGCGGTGGAGCGATCTGCACGCCTTTTTCCACACCTTCTATATTCCCTATCTGGTGGGTGGCATCCTGCCCGGCCTTGCGGTCAGCCTGATCTTCTACTGGATCACCATCCCGATCGTGCAGACCTATCAAAAGCTGCGCAGCAATCGGCTGCAGGTCCGCATCGAAAAACGGCGGATGATAAAGGCCGCCGTCATTGCCGCTGATGAGAAGGCGCAGCGCGCGGCAGAGGATCGTGGCTCCGATCCCTTGCCCTGATACTTCCCCCCGCGTGGTCAAGGCCCTAGGATGATGCACGGAATTTGAAATCGAACGGGTGGGGCGGGGGATGGCTTCTTCAGAACGGATCAGGCTGGGCGTGAACATCGACCACGTGGCAACCGTCAGGAACGCCCGTGGTTCGGCCTATCCTGATCCGGTTCGCGCGGCGCTGCTGGCTCAGGATGCAGGCGCGGATGGCATCACCGCCCACCTGCGAGAGGATCGCCGCCACATCCGCGACAGCGATATCGAGGCACTGTCGGCGGGCCTGAATATCCCGCTGAACTTCGAATGCGCCGCGACGCCAGAGATGCAGGCGATCGCGCTGCGCTGGCGTCCCCATGCCGTCTGCCTGGTTCCTGAAAAGCGCGAGGAGCGCACCACCGAGGGCGGCCTTGATGTGGCGGGTGACGAGCCGCATCTGGCCGATCACATCGCCCCGCTGCGCGAGGCAGGCTGCCGGGTGTCGATGTTCATCAGCCATGATCCGCGCCAGATCGAAGCCTCGGCCCGGATCGGTGCCGCCGTCGTGGAGTTGCACACCGGCCTTTACTGCGACCTGCACGCCGAAGGCCGCATGACCGAGCGCGATGCCGAGCTTGAAGGGCTGCGGATAGGCGCGCGGCTTGCCCATTCGCTGGGGCTGGAGGTTCATGCGGGCCACGGCCTTACCTTCGACAACGTTGCACCCATCGCCGCTATCCCGGAGGTGCGCGAGTTGAACATCGGCCACTTCCTGATCGGCGAGGCGATCTTTATCGGCCTTGGCCCTGCCCTGACCGAAATGCGCCGTCTGATGGACGCGGCGCGCGCATGATCCTGGGTGTCGGCACCGACCTGTGTAACATCGAGCGGATCGAGGCGACGCTTGCACGTTTCGGTGATCGCTTTCGCGACCGCGTCTTTACCGAGCGCGAACAGCGCAAGGCCGACAGCCGCCCTCGGGCCATCGCCGCCACCTATGCCAAACGCTGGGCCGCGAAAGAGGCCTGCTCCAAGGCCCTCGGCACCGGGCTACGCATGGGAATATCATGGAAAGACATGGCGGTATCGAATATGCGCACGGGCCAGCCGATCATGCATGTTACCGGCTGGGCCGCTGAACGTCTGGCCGCGATGACCCCTGCCGGGCATGAGGCGATCATCCATGTGACGCTGACCGACGATCACCCCTGGGCGCAGGCCTTCGTGGTGATCGAGGCGCGGCCAAAAGGCGCCCAAGCTTGACTCCCGCGCCCCCCACGCGCATGTAGCGCGCACCCCGAAATCCAGGTAGGAAAACATGGCGACCAAGGTGAAAAGCGAAGGCGGAATCCTCGAAACCGTCAAGACAGTCGTCTACGCTCTGCTGATCGCCGGCATCTTCCGCACCCTGTTTTTCCAGCCGTTCTGGATCCCTTCCGGCTCTATGAAAGACACACTGCTTGTTGGTGATTTTCTGTTCGTCAACAAGATGGCCTATGGCTATTCCCGCTATTCCTGCCCGCTTGGCTTGTGCCCCTTCTCTGGCCGCATTCTGGGGTCCGAGCCTGAACGGGGCGACGTCGTGGTGTTCCGCCATCCCGTGAATGGATCGGATTTCATCAAGCGCCTGATCGGCCTGCCGGGTGACACGGTTCAGATCAGGAACGGGGTGCTTTTCCTGAACGGTCAGGAAGTGCCGCAGACCCCGGACGGTACTTTCGAGGAACCCTTTGAACCGCAAGGTCCAATGGGCCAGTATCCGCGTTGCGAGAACGGCCCGGTGGGCGAAGGCGGCCCGTGCAAGGCCAGCCGTTTCACCGAGACCCTGCCGCCGACCGAAGCCTATCCCGAAGGGCGTCAGCACAACATCCTGAACATCGACACCAACGGTTTCGCCGACAATACCGACATCTTTACCGTGCCGCCGGGCCACTACTTCTTCATGGGTGACAACCGCGACAACAGCCAGGACAGCCGGTTCAGCCAGGCTGTAGGGGGCGTGGGTTTTGTCCCCGCAGAGTATCTGATCGGCCGCGCCGACCGTGTGATGTTCTCCTCCGCAGGTCGTTCGATGCTGTATTTCTGGACCTGGCGCGGCGACCGGTTCTTCAAGGCGGTTGAGTGAAGATCGGCGCGGACCTCCAGGCCTTCATGGGCCGTATCGGGCATGAGTTCCGCAACCCCGAGCTTGCCCTGCGCGCCGTAACCCATGCCTCGATCTCCAGCGCGACCCGGCCCGACAACCAGAGGCTGGAGTTTCTGGGCGACCGGGTTCTGGGCCTTGTCATGGCCGAAGCCCTGCTGCAAGCCGACCGCGAGGCCAGCGAAGGCCAGCTTGCACCGCGCTTCAACGCCCTCGTCCGCAAGGAAACCTGCGCCGATGTGGCACGAGAGGTCGCCCTGGGCGATGTGCTGAAACTGGGCCGGTCCGAGATGATGTCGGGTGGCCGGCGGAAAGAGGCGCTGCTGGGCGACGCGATGGAGGCGGTGATTGCCGCCGTCTATCTGGACGCAGGTTTCGATACCGCAAAGGCTCTGGTCCTTCGCCTGTGGGCCGACCGCATCAACGCGGTCGAAGCCGATGCCCGCGACCCAAAGACCGCGTTGCAGGAATGGGCGCAGGCCCGTGGCCTGCCACCACCCGCCTATGTCGAGGACGGGCGCGAGGGGCCGGATCACCAGCCGGTCTTTACCGTCATGGTGCAGCTTGAGAACGGCGAGGCCGAACGCGCCTCTGCCGGAACGAAACGTCAGGCGGAACAGGCGGCGGCAAAGGCCCTGCTGGCCCGAATGGAGTCATTGCAATGACCGCAGAAACCACCGCCACCCGCGCCGGATTTGTCGCCCTGATCGGTGAGCCGAACGCCGGAAAATCCACACTTCTCAATCGGATGGTGGGCGCCAAGGTGTCCATCGTCACGCATAAGGTGCAGACGACCCGCGCCCGTATCCGGGGCATTGCGATGGAGGGGAATGCGCAGATCGTCTTTGTCGATACGCCGGGGTTGTTCACCCCGCGACGCAGGCTGGATCGCGCAATGGTGGCTGCGGCCTGGGGTGGCGCGGCGGATGCCGATATCATCGTCCTGCTGGTCGAGGCGCATCGGGGGATGACCGAGGGGGTGGGGCGCATCATCGATTCGATGCGCGACCGCATACCGCAGGGGCAGACCGTGGCACTGGCGATCAACAAGATCGACCGGGTCAAGGCAGAGGTTCTGCTGGGGCTGGCCGAGAAGCTGAACGAGGCATTTCCTTTCGCCAGGACCTTCATGATCTCTGCCGAAAAAGGCTATGGGGTGGCCGACCTGAAGGAATGGCTGGCCACACAAGTACCTGAAGGGCCATGGTTTTATCCCGAAGATCAGATCGCCGACCTGCCGATGCGCATGATCGCGGCCGAGATCACGCGCGAAAAGCTGACCCTGCGACTGCATGAGGAACTGCCCTATCAGCTGACTGTCGAGACCGAGAAATGGGAGGACAAGCCCGACGGATCGACCCGGATCGACCAGCTGGTCTATGTCGCCCGCGACGGGCACAAGGGCATCGTCCTGGGCCATGGCGGTGAGACGATCAAGGCGGTGGGACAGGCCGCCAGAGCGGACCTTGCGACGTTCCTCGAACGCCCTGTCCACCTGTTTTTGCAGGTCAAGGTGCGGCCGGGCTGGCTGGAAGAGAAAGAGCGCTTTGACGAGATGGGGCTGGATTTCCGGGATGGCGACTGAGGGTGCATCGGCGGGAGCGGATGCCTGGAGCGGGGATATTTTGCCAAAGATGAAAGGGGTTAGCGGGTTTCGCTGGCCCCGATGACCCCCAGGTTGACCGCAGATTTCTGGGTGCGCGCCTATCTGGCCCGGCTGCGGCTGGCCGACATTCCCGTTTACGTGACGGCCAGGGGTGATGAAACGGCGGGAGCGGTGCTGGTCAAGCTTGCGACGCTGGACGGGCAGGCGAAGGCGTTCCAGCGGTCTTTCGACCTGACCAGCGGCGAGCGTGTCTGGGTCGTGCTGGCCGAGGGGGATGAAAGGTCCGTCGATGCCGCCGTTGCGCGGCAGCGGTCCTTTGACCCCGACCTTTGGGTGATCGAGATCGAGGACCGGGCCGGGCGGACGCTGCTGGATGAGGACGGTCTGCGCTGATAGCGGCGAAACGTCGGTTAAGAGACTGACGGCGCAGGAAAAAGCGTGGCTGGAACTGGTATGGAACCAGTATGGCTTTGGTATGGGCTTTTCCCGGGCTGACATCGGTTGACGCCGCGCGCGCCATCGCTTGCAGGGGGATGTGCCGGAGTCGATAGTGATACCATGGAATGGCGCGATCAGGGGGTGCTGCTGGCCGTGCGAAGGCATGGCGAAAGCGCCGCGATCATCGAAGTCTTTACCGCGGCGCATGGCCGGCACCTTGGCGTGGTGCGGGGCGGTGCGTCGCGCAAGGCGGCGCCTATCCTTCAGCCCGGCGCACAGCTTGACCTGACGTGGCGGGCGCGGCTGGATGAGCATATGGGGGCTTTTGCCGTCGAGCCGCTGCGCCTGCGCACCGGTCTGATGTCGGACCGCATCGCTTTGGCCGGACTTAACGCGATCTGCACGCTGCTGTCGCAGGCGCTGCCAGAGCGCGACCCGCATCCCGCATTGTTTGCACCTACGACGGCGCTTCTGGATGGTCTGTCGGGCGATGGCTGGGCGATTGACTATCTGATGTGGGAGAAGCTGCTGCTGGAGGAGGTGGGATTCGGCCTTGACCTGACCGCCTGCGCCGTCACCGGCGCGCGCGAGGATCTGGCCTATGTCTCGCCCCGCACCGGACGGGCCGTGAGCCGGGCGGCGGCGGGGCCATGGCTGGACCGGCTGCTGCCGCTGCCCGTTTGCCTGACAGGCGGGCCGGCCGATGCCGAGGGGCTGGCGGCCGGGCTGCGGCTGACCGGGCATTTCCTGGAGCGCGAACTGACCGAGACGCGGGGGCGGCAGGCGTTGCCCGAGGCGCGGGGACGGCTGGTGGATTTGCTGATGGGGGCGGGGAGTCAGCAAAGGAGCGGTGAAGCAGGGCGGCAATAAGTCGGAAGGGTGCGACAGGCGCACCCTTCTTCAGAGTTTTTGGAATGGTCGAACGTTAATAGTTCACTCGACCTTCACGACCTTGGGCGGGGTCCAGCTGCCGTCGAGGATCGAGGGGGCGCTGTCTTTCGGCCAGTACATCCGCAGCATTGGGATGAAGGCGCCGGTGGGGGCGGGAAGCCAGTTCGCCTCTTTATCCTTGCCGGGCGATTCATTCTGGAAGTAGAGCGTGACCGATCCGTCGGCATTGGCAACAAGGTTGTCGCGCGGGCTGACGGTGAACTTGTTCAGCGCGTTCGGCACGAACCACCAGCCGCCGTCGATCTCATACATGGTGATCGACCAGAAACCGTTCACCGGCGGTTCCTGTCCCTTGGCGAAGGTCAGCGTGTACTTGTTGGTGCCTGACAGCGGTTGGCCATCGGAGTCGGTCAGCGTGTAGGGATAGACGGCATCCGCCTGCAGGTTTGCGGGCCAGCCAAATGCGGCGACCAGCGCGCGCTTCTGATAGTCGGTGCCATAGTCGCCAAGGCCCTTGGTGAAGATCCAGCCGTCGATCTCGGTTCCCATCGCCTTCTGATTGGCATTCAGGTAGTCGAGCGCATCCTTTGGCAGCGTTTCCAGCGCAGTGGCCACATCCGGGCCTAGTGCTGCGAGGCTCTGGCCACGATCATCTGGACGGGGCAGGAGTTGATCGGCGCGAAGGCTACAGTCGGGCAAAGGGGCCGACATAACCATTTCGCGCCAAAATGACGGGACAGGTGGAATTCATCCGCGCGCTTCCACAGCCTCGGACTTTCCGCCGCACGAAGGTGGTGCGGAAATATTATGCAGGGCGTGAAACCACCCGGCCATGTCGCGGCCAGAGCAGACGCCCGAGCTGCGTCCGGGGCCAATGGGCGAAGATACCGCCATGGCCCTGAAATACACCCCAATTTTCCTGCGTCATTCGCCGACCCCAAGGGTCGAGTCCTTTGCGTTGCTGGCGGGGCTGGAGGCCGGGGTACGGGGGGTTCTGCTGACGGTCATGCCGCTGGCGCTGTATGAGGCGGTGGCCGATGCGGCAGTGGTGTCGCGCATCTATTTCTTCATCGGCATCGCCTCGCTGATCTGGGGGCTGATGGTGCCCTGGGCCACGAACCACATTCCCCGGCGCTGGATGTATACGCTGGGTTCGGTGATGTATCTGGTGGGCATGGCGCTGGCGCTGACCGGGCATCCGGCGGCGATTTCCGCGGCGATCCTGATCAACTCGCTGGCCACGGTGACCGTCTTTGTCTGCCTTAACGCCTATGTGCTGGACTATGTCAGCCGGGCCGATCTGGGGCGCAGCGCCTCGCAGCAGATGCTTTATGCGGCGGCCTGTTGGGCGGTTGGGCCGCTGCTGGGGGTATGGCTGCGCACGATCTGGTCGCCGCTGCCGTTTCTGGTGGCGGGCGGCTTTGCGGTGGCGCTGCTGGCGACGTTCTGGGTGCTGCGTCTGGGGAACGGGCGGCAGATCGCGCGGGCGAAGGGGCCTGCGCTGAACCCGGTCGCCTATCTGGGCCGGTTCTTTCAGCAGCCAAGGCTGATCGCGGGCTGGCTGTTCGCCTGCATCCGATCCTGCGGCTGGTGGGTCTATGTCGTCTACGTGCCGATCTTCTGTATCCAGGCGGGCCTGGGCGACAAGGTGGGGGGTGTGGCGCTGTCGATCACCAACACGCTGCTGTTCTTTACTCCACTGTTCCTGCGGGGCGTGTCGCGGGCCACGGTGCGCCTGTCGGTGGTTGCGGGGTTCCTGTGGGGTGCGGTGCTGTTCGCGCTGGCGGGCTTTGCAGCACCTTTGCCATGGCTCGCGCTGGGGCTGATGCTGCTGGGGTCGATCAGCCTGGTGTTGCTGGACATCGCGGGCGGCTTGCCCTTCCTGATGGCGGTAAAGCCGTCGGAGCGGACCGAGATGGCGGCGGTCTATTCCAGTTTCCGCGATGTCTCTGGCATCGCCACGCCGGGTGTGGCCTGGCTGGTGCTGCTGGTGGCACCCGTATCCGGCATCTTCGTCGCGGTGGGGGCAGGAATGGCAACGGCGGCGGCGATTGCGCTGCGACTGCACCCAAGGCTTGGCACGCCGCGCCCGTCGCGTGGCGTCCGGATGGCTGGCGAGTAATCAGTCCAGCAGGCGGCGCGCAATCACCTGCGCCTGTATCTCGGCCGCACCTTCGAAAATGTTCAGGATGCGCGCGTCGCACAGGATGCGGCTGATCTGGTATTCCAGCGCAAAACCGTTGCCGCCGTGGATCTGCAGGGCATTGTCGGCGGCGGCCCAGGCGACGCGGGCGCCCAGAAGCTTGGCCATACCCGCCTCAAGATCGCAGCGTTTGTCGTGGTCTTTCTGCCAGGCGGAGTAATAGGTCAGTTGGCGGGCGATCATGATCTCGACCGCCATCATGGCCAGTTTTCCGGCAACGCGCGGAAACTCGATCAGCGGCTTGCCGAACTGGCGGCGGTCCTCGGCATAACGCATTCCGGTTTCCAGCGCGCTTTGCGCCACGCCAATGGCGCGGGCGGCGGTCTGGATGCGGGCGCTCTCAAAGGTCTGCATCAGCTGCTTGAAACCCTGCCCCTCGACCCCACCCAGAAGGTTCTCGGCGGGCACACGGAATTTGTCGAAGGCGAGTTCATATTCCTTCATGCCGCGATAGCCCAGAACCTCGATCTCTCCGCCCGTCATGCCGGGGGTAGGGAAGGGATCGGCCTCGGTTCCCGGTATCTTTTCCGCCAGGAACATCGACAAGCCGCGATAATCGGTGGTGGCCGGATCGGTGCGGGCGAGCAATGTCATCACATGGGTGCGGGCGGCGTGCGTGATCCAGGTCTTGTTGCCGGTGACCTCATAGCCTTCACCCGTCCTGACCGCGCGGGTGCGCAGGCTGCCAAGGTCGGAGCCTGTATTGGGTTCCGTGAAAACGGCGGTGGGCAGGATCTCTCCGCTGGCGAACTTCGGCAGCCAATGCGCCTTTTGCTCGGGCGTGCCGCCGCACAAGATCAGTTCGGCCGCGATCTCGGACCTTGTGCCAAGCGAACCCACGCCGATATAGCCGCGCGACAGTTCTTCCGAGACGACGACCATCGAGGCCTTGGACAGGCCCAGGCCGCCGAATTCCTCGGGGATGGTCAGGCCGAAGACGCCCATTTCGGACAGGCTCTCGATCACCGGCATGGGGATCAACTCGTCCTTCAGATGCCAGTCATGCGCATGGGGGACGACCTCTTCGTCGGCGAAGCGGCGGAATTGGTCGCGGATCATCTCGAGTTCCGCGTCGAGGCCCGTCGCGCCGAAGGTGGCGCGGCCGTGGTTGTCGCGCATGAGGGCGACGAGTTGTGCCCTCGCCTGAGGGGTGTTGCCACGGGCGATCAGGTCACGGGTGGCCGGGCCGGGTTCGGCGGAAAGGCCGATGTCCTGAAGCCGGGCGATCTCTCCCTGGCTCATCGGGATGCCGCCGTGTATCTGGGCCAGATATTCGCCAAGTCCTATCTGCAGGATCAGACGCTCCATCTCGCCAAACCGGCCCTCGGCCTCAAGCCGCACGGACCAGTCACGCAACTGGCGCAACGCTTCAACATAGGTGGCAAGCCAGGCGAGCGCATGGGCGGCGAACTGATGCTGCTCCATCGCCTCGGCGCTGATCTTCCCGGCAACCATTACTTTCGCGCGCAGCGTCTCGCGACCGGAAACGACAAGCGGTTCGATTTCGGAAATGGCGGCATCGGCGAGACCGGAGAGGTCGAAGGGCGCAGGCGTTGGCGTCAGGTTCTGTCCGTCATGCGGCATGGCGACTCTCCCATTGTGCAGATGCAGCATGATCTAAGCGCTAATAAAGTTGCGCGCAAGAAAAATACCTAATTTAGTATCCAGTCGAACATAAGTTGCTGGAGCGATTTCGCTCTATCTCCTGTTCGCAAATATCCCACGGGGGTCCGGGGGTGTGAAACCCCCGGCCTTTCCGCTCAGCCGATCGCGGCCGCCCGCACATCCTCGTCGATGTGCGACAGGTACTGACCGAAGTTGTCGGCGAACATGCCGACCAGCTTCTTCGCCTGCGCATCATAGGCTGCGCCATCGGCCCAGGTGCTGCGCGGGTCGAGCAGCCCCGTATCCACGCCCGGCACGGATACCGGCACTTCAAAGCCGAAGTTCGGGTCACGGCGGAACTGACCGGCGGACAGCGATCCATCCAGCGCCGCCGTCAGCAGCGCACGGGTCGCCTTGATCGGCATGCGGCGGCCGGTGCCATAGGCGCCGCCGGTCCAGCCGGTGTTGACCAGCCAGCAGCTTGCGCCGTGCTTGGCGATCTTGGCCTGCAACAGCTTGCCATAGACCTCGGGCCGGCGCGGCATGAAGGGGGCGCCGAAGCAGGTCGAGAAGGTCGGCTGCGGCTCGGTCACGCCGCGCTCGGTGCCGGCGACCTTGGCGGTGAAGCCGGACAGGAAATGATACATCGCCTGCGCGGGCGTCAGCCGCGCGATGGGCGGCAGCACGCCGAAGGCATCGCAGGTCAACATGATGATGTTGCGGGGAAAGCCGCCAAGCCCGCTGTCCGAAGCGTTCGAGATATAGTCCAGGGGATAGGCGCAGCGGGTGTTGGCCGTCAGGCTGTCATCGGCGAAGTCCAGTTCCAGCGTCTCGGGGTTGTACACCATGTTTTCGACCACGGTGCCGAAGCGGTGGGTGGTCGCATAGATCTCTGGCTCGGCCTCGGCAGACAGGTTGATGGTCTTGGCATAGCAGCCGCCTTCGAAGTTGAAAGTGCCGCGGTCGGACCAGCCGTGTTCGTCGTCGCCGATCAGGATGCGGCGTGGATCGGCGGACAGCGTGGTCTTGCCGGTGCCGGACAGGCCGAAGAACACGGCGGTGTCCACAGGGTTGCCCGGCGCGTGGTTGGCCGAGCAGTGCATTGGCATGATGCCCTTCTCCGGCAGCAGGTAGTTCAGCAGGGTGAAGACCGACTTCTTGTTTTCGCCCGCATAGGCCGTGCCCGCGATCAGGATCAGCTTGCGGTCGAAGTGGAAGGTGATGATCGTGCCCGACCGGCAGCCATGGCGCGCCGGATCGGCGGTGAAGGACGGGCAGTTGATGATCGTCCAGTCGGGCGTGAAGCCATCAAGCTCGGACCGCTCGGGGCGGCGCAGCAGGTGGCGGATGAACAGCCCATGCCAGGCCAGTTCCGTGACCACGCGGACATCCAGCCGATGCGCCGGATCGGCCCCGGCGAAAAGATCCTGCACGAAGTAATCGCGGCCCTTCATATGCTCCAGTATGTCGGCATAAAGCGTCTCGAAGGCTTCGGGCATCTGGCTGGCGTTATTCTCCCACCAGATCGTGTCCGCGACCGAGGCGGTGCGGACCACATGCTTGTCCTTGGGCGAGCGGCCGGTATGCATACCCGTCGAGACCAGAAAGGCGCCCCCACGCCCCAGATGGCCTTCGCCGCGCGCCACGGCTGCTTCGATCAACGCCGGTTCGATGAGATTGTAGTGCACCTGCCCAAGTCCGGTGATGCCTTGATCGTCCAGCCGATGGGCCGGGTTCACACGTCCGAATGTCATACCTGCAAGCTCTCCGTTGCCGCTGGGGGCGGCGGTTTTCGTGACTGCGCCGGGACCCTGGGCCAAGAGGGTGATCCGGCACACACCCGAAAAGGTGCGCAATATTATTATAACACACCCGATTGAGCTTGTAACAAGCGGCGTGTGTGGGGTTAGCGCAACCATCTGCACGGTTCGGAGATAAACCGCCCAAGGTGAGGCAAATTAGTCAAAACTTGAGGATTTTCTCATGCCCTTTCCGTCACGGAAGGCACTGATTCGCAGTTAGCAGTTGCGTCGGGTGCTAAGAATACGGACTATGATAGAAAAATCAGGCAGTACCGCTTAAAACAGGAAGCCCGAATATGTCTAGGATCGCCCTAGTGGACGACGACAGGAACATCCTGACGTCCGTATCGATGACGCTCGAAGCCGAGGGGTTCGAGGTTGAGACGTATAACGACGGCCAGTCGGCGCTGGATGCTTTTAACCGCCGTATGCCCGACATGGCCGTTCTGGACATCAAGATGCCGCGTATGGACGGGATGGACCTGTTGCAGCGGCTGCGCCAGAAAACCTCGATGCCCGTCATCTTCCTGACCTCGAAGGACGACGAGATCGACGAGGTTCTGGGCCTGCGCATGGGTGCGGACGATTATGTGAAGAAGCCGTTCTCGCAGCGGCTGCTGGTCGAGCGCATCCGTGCGCTGCTGCGCCGGCAGGAGGCGATCGCGACCGGCGAGGTCGCCACAACGGAAGAAACCAAGATCATGGAGCGCGGCGCGCTGCGCATGGACCCGCTTCGCCATTCGGTCAGCTGGAAGGGTCTGGAGGTCGCTTTGACCGTGACCGAGTTCCTGCTGCTGCAGGCACTGGCGCAGCGGCCTGGTTTCGTGAAAAGCCGCGACCAGCTTATGGACGTGGCCTATGACGATCAGGTCTATGTCGATGACCGCACCATCGACAGCCACATCAAGCGTCTGCGCAAGAAGATGCGCAGCGTTGACAATGACTTTTCCGCCATCGAAACCCTTTACGGCATCGGTTACCGCTACAACGAGGAATGACCACCCTGCCGCGCCTGGGCAAAGCAAAAGTCGTCTCCTCGCGTGACGGCGACGTCCTGTTGGGCGAAGACTGGGTTTCGCCGGAGACCCTGGCCGACGAGGCATTGCGGGCGGACCGTGGCCGGCGTGGCATCGTCTCGCTGAACCGCTCGCCCCTGGCGCGCAAGATCATCGTCTTCAACCTGCTGGCGCTGGTGATCCTGGTGTCGGGCGTGCTGTTCATGAACCCGTTCCGCGACAGCCTGGTCAAACAGCGCGAGGCGGGGCTTGTGTCCGAGGCGCAGCTGATCGCGCGGGTGTTCGAGGCCAAGGCGCCTGCCGAGGGGTCCGTGGACCTTGCCACCGCATTGGATGTCAGCGGCACGCTGGACCGCATGAACATCGCGCCGGGGGTCGAGCTGTTCGTGTTCGATCCCGCCGGAACGCTGGTCGGCAATCAGGTTGGCCAGGCCGACCCGCTGGCGGACAGCAATCGCTCGACCATGATCACCGATTTCCTGAACACGATCTGGGACGGCGTATCGGCCGTGTTGACCATGGGTGGAACCGAGCCGGAAAAGATTGATGCCGAAGGGCTGGCACGCGCGGTCTATGCGCAAGCGCGGGCGGGCGGCCTTGGGGTGAACACCGGGCATGATGTGGCGACGGGCGGCGCTATCTTTTCTGTGGCGACCCCGATCAAGCGCGGCGATGAGGTTCTGGGCGTGGTCGCGCTGACCAGCGCCGCCGGAGAGATCGACCGGCTGGTGCGCTATGAGCGCGAACAGGTGTTGCAGATGTTCATCATCGCGCTTCTGGTCTCGATCGGGCTGAGCCTTGTTCTCGCTTCGACGATCGCCAATCCGCTGTCCGACCTTGCCGCTGCGGCGGAGTTGGGCCGCGACCGGAACGCGCGCAAGATGGCGCCGGGGCGGGTGCGGATTCCCGACCTTGCCGCGAGACCGGACGAGATCGGGCGGCTGTCTGTCGCCATGCGGGGCATGGTCGCGGCGCTGTACGACCGGATCGACGCGAACGAGCAATTCGCGGCCGACGTGGCGCATGAGATCAAGAACCCGCTCGCCTCGCTGCGCTCTGCCGTTGGCACGATGCGCGTCGCCAAGCGCGACGACCAGCGCGAGAAACTGCTGGAGGTGATCGAGCATGACGTTCGCCGGCTGGACCGGCTGGTTAGCGACATCTCGAACGCCTCGCGGCTGGACAGCGAACTGGTGAAAGAGGAGGAGACCTCTTTCGACCTGCTGCAGACCCTGTCGAACATCAGCGAGTACCTGGGCAAGCAGGCCGTCGACAAGGGCGTCGATTTCATCACCGACCTGCCGCCCGAACCTATCATGACCCAAGGGCTCGAGGCGCGGCTGGCGCAGGTCTTTGTCAACCTGATCACCAACGCGATTTCCTTCTGCGAAGAGGGCGATGCCGTCCGTGTCTGGGCGCGCCAGCGCGAGAACCGCGTGCTGGTCGTGGTCGAGGATACCGGGCCGGGCATTCCCGAGCAGGCGCTGTCCAAGATCTTCAAGCGCTTTTACTCGGAACGCCCGCCGGGACAGTTCGGTGAGCACTCGGGCCTTGGACTTGCCATCTCGAAACAGATCGTCGAGGCGCATGGCGGTGTCATCTGGGCCGAGAACATTCGCCCGACCCATGCCGACATTACTTCGGAGCCTCTGGGCGCCCGCTTCGTGGTCGGCCTGCCGGTGTGACCGGCGCGCTTACAGAAAACATCCACGCAAGCTGCGTTGCGGCCTTTGGTCGCGGGTTGCTGATCCTTGGTCCGTCGGGTTCGGGAAAGTCATCGCTGGCGTTGCAACTCATCGGGCTGGGGGCCAGTCTGGTGGCGGATGACCGGGTAGACCTGTCCTGCCGGGGAACTTCGCTTTTCGCCCAGGCGCCTGCGACACTGGAAGGGCGGATCGAGGCGAGGGGTATTGGCATCCTGCGGGCCGAGGCGATTGCTGAAACCGAACTGCATCTTGCAGTCCAACTTAGCGAGGACGAGGGGCCGAGATTGCCTGATTGGCACGAGATTGTGTTTATGCAACGCAAGCTCAATCTTGTGAGGGTGCCACTTCGCGCCCATCTTGCTGCCTCACTCCTGTTGTATCTTCGCGGTGGAAGGGCCGATTGAGGCAAAGGGCATGGACGGCAAGACCGAAGGTTGGACCCGCGCGGCGGAGCACAGGCTGCTTCTCGTCACCGGTCCGTCCGGCGCAGGCCGCAGCACCGCCATCCACGCGCTGGAGGATCTGGGTTATGAGGTCATCGACAACCTGCCGCTGAGCCTTGTGCCGCGACTGATCGACGGACCGCCGCATGGTCGGCCCATCGCACTGGGACTGGACGTGCGCAACCGCGACTTCAACTCGACGGCCCTGATCGAACTGATCGACAGCCTGACGCGCGACCCGCGTGTGACGCCGGAGGTTCTGTATCTCGATTGCGCACCAGATGAGCTGAGCCGCCGCTTCAGCCAAACCCGTCGCCGTCACCCATTGGCGCCGGCGGAGACCGCAGCAGAGGGCATCGAACGCGAGATCGACCTGCTGGCCCCGATCCGTGTCCGGGCGGACAACCTGATCGACACCACCGAGATGAGTCCGCACGACCTGAAGGCCGAGATCGGTGCGTGGTATGGTGGCAGGACCGCAACCCGGCTGGCGGTTTCTCTGCAGTCCTTTTCCTACAAGCGGGGCGTGCCGCGCGGAGTGGACACGATTTTCGACTGCCGCTTCTTGCGCAACCCGCATTGGGAAGCCGCCTTGCGGGCGCTGGACGGGCGCGATCCGCGCGTCGCCACTTATGTCGAGAGCGATCCGAGGTTTGCCGAATTCTTCCAGCGGTTGACGGAGATGATCCTGTTTCTGCTGCCGGCCTATGTCGCCGAGGGCAAGGCGCATCTCACCATCGGCTTTGGCTGCACGGGCGGGCAACATCGCTCTGTTGCAGTTGCAGAAAAACTGGGCAATGTGCTTGCAGAATCCGGTTGGACCGTGGCGCTGCGCCATCGCGAGCTGGAACGCAGGGTGCAGTCGGCACCCGACGGGGCAGGGGTGAGGGGCGCGTGATTGGTATCGTGATTGTCGCACATGGCGGGCTGGCGAAAGAGTATCTTTCCGCCGTCGAACATGTCGTGGGCAAACAGGACGGCGTCCGGGCCATCTCGATCGAGGATGATCACGACCGCACCATAAAGCAGAGCGAGATTCTGGCGGCCGCCGATTCCGTAGACACGGGCGACGGGGTGGTGGTTGTGACCGACATGTTCGGCGGATCGCCGTCGAACCTGTCGCTGCGCGCCTGTCGGGCGACGGATCGCCGGATTGTCTATGGCGCGAACCTGCCGCTCTTGATCAAGCTGGCGAAGTCGCGCAACCTCAGCGTTCCAGTGGCAGTAGAGCATGCGCTGGAAGCAGGACGCAAGTATATCAATAGCTTCGACGTCGGCGGGCGCGAATTCGGGTGACAGTGTGAGCGGGCGTCAGCTGGAAATCGTCAACGAAAAAGGGCTGCATGCCCGCGCCTCGGCCAAGTTCGTCGAGGTCGTTGAAAGTCATGACGCAACGGCAGAAGTGATCAAGGACGGCATGTCTGTGTCGGGCGACTCGATCATGGGCCTTTTGATGTTGGCAGCCTCGCGCGGAACCTCTATTGAGGTCCGGACCAGCGGCGCTGAGGCCGAAAAGCTGGCCGATGCCCTGGAGCAGTTGGTTGCAAGTCGTTTCGGAGAATCGTTCTGACACGAAGATCAGGCCGCGCCGCAGGAAAGCCGGAGATGTAAGGGCTGTGCCCGAAACTTCAGAGGGGCAGGGCCTGTCGATCGGCGATCCGGGCTACAAGCCATATGACAAGCGCCGCCTGTCCTATGCAGGCACCTTTACCGATCCTCGCAAGGCCGGGCTGATCCGGGCCATTGAATGGGCGACAGGCAAGCTGCGCCTGCTGCACCTTATCCGCAAGTTCGAAGCCATGGGACCGGCGCAGGGGCTGGAGTTCTGGCAGCGCACGCTGGACATCATGGGCATCGAGGTGACGACCCCGCCCGAGCAGGTCGCGCTGATCCCCAAGACCGGGCCGGTCGTGGTGGTGGCGAACCACCCGCATGGGTTGGTGGACGGCCTGGTCATGGCGCGTCTGGTCATGCAGGTGCGCCCGGATTTCAAGATCCTGACCCGTTCCCTGCTGACCGGGATCGAGGAGATCGCCTATCACATGGTGCCGGTGCCGTTTCCGCATGAGGAGGACGCGCAGGAAAAGGGCCTTGAGATGCGCCGCATCTCGATGGAGCATCTGGCCAATGGCGGTGTGCTGATCCTGTTTCCGGCGGGCAAGGTTGCGACCACGACCGGCTGGTGGGGGGATGCCATCGAGGCCGAGTGGAACGTCTTCACCGCCAAGATGGTGCAGAAAAGCAAGGCGACGGTCCTGCCGATCTTTTTCCCCGGCCAGAACTCGCGGCTTTATCACATCGCCGACAAGGTCTCTCCTTCGGTCCGGCAGGGGCTGCTGCTGCACGAGATCAAATATGCGCTGAACCGTCCACAGCGGCCGGTGATCGGTCAGCCGATCAGCCCCGAGGAATGCGCGCCCTGGGCCGGTAACCCGCGCGGCTTTGTGGCCTGGCTGCGGGAAAAGACGCTGGCGCTGAAGGGCAGGTAAGCCCTAGCGCGTCGGCACCGGGTGTTCGCCGCGATAGTCGTAGAAGCCGCGACCGGTCTTGCGGCCAAGCCAGCCGGCCTCGACGTATTTGGTAAGCAGCGGGCAGGGGCGATACTTGGTGTCGGCCAGCCCATCATGCAGCACGTTCATGATGGCAAGGCAGGTGTCCAGCCCGATGAAATCGGCAAGCTCCAGCGGCCCCATCGGATGGTTCGCGCCAAGTTTCAGCGACTCGTCGATGGATTTGACCGAACCTACCCCCTCATACAGCGTATAGACGGCCTCGTTGATCATCGGCATCAGGATGCGGTTGACGATGAAGGCTGGGAAATCCTCGGCGCTGGCGGCGGTCTTGCCCAGTTTCTCGACCACCTCCAGCAACGTCTCGTAGGTGGGCGCATCGGTGGCGATGCCACGGATCAACTCGACCAGTTGCATCACCGGCACGGGATTCATGAAGTGGAAGCCCATGAATTTTTCCGGCCGGTCGGTGCGCGAGGCGAGCCGCGTGATCGAGATGGACGAGGTGTTCGAGGTCAGGATCGTATGCGGCAGAAGATGCGGCAGCAGATCCTCGAAGATCGCCTGCTTGACCGTCTCACGTTCGGTCGCCGCCTCGATGATCAGGTCAGAGGGGCCAAGGTCGGCCAGCCGCAGCGTGCCTTTGATGCGCGCCAGCGCGGCGGCCTTTGCCTCTGCCGTGACCTTGCCGCGGGTGACCTGGCGTTCGATGTTGCGGTCGATGTTGGCCATGGCTTTGTCCAGGCTTTCCTGGCTGACGTCGGCCATCAGCACGTCGAACCCCGCAAGGGCAAAGACATGCGCGATGCCGCTGCCCATCTGTCCCGCGCCCACGACGCCCACCTTGCGGATTTCCATGCCCCGTCACCCCTGCTGTCTGCGGCGAACCTTAGGCATCTGCGCAGGGGCTGCGCAAGGCGGGCGGGTCGCGAAACTTGTCGGTGAATTGTCGCTTTAGCCATTTCGAAACGCTGAACCCGCAGTCTGAGTCGTGGGTGAAATGGCGACACTTGGGTGGGTGGAATGGCCTATGCTGATCCGGGCGACGGGGCGCTCGACTATTTTCCATGCCGGTACGGCGGATCAAAGATCCTGTTCCGTGGACCGCATCGGATCATCAGAGGACGATTTAATGCAGTCATCGGTGGAACCGAGACCTATGGCAAGTTTGTAGCCGATCCTTTTCCCGCACTGATCGAGCGCGTCACGGGCGTGCCGATGCTCAATCTGGGTTGTGTGAATGCGGGGCCGGACGTGTTTCTGAACGAACCGGCGCTGCCCGGCATTCTTGAGGGTGCGGAGGTCGTCGTCGTGCAGGTGCTGGGGGCGCAAAACCTGACGAACCGCTTTTACGCGGTGCATCCGCGTCGGAACGACCGTTTTCTGCGTGCCGCCGATCCTTTGATTGCCATGTATCCGGAGGTGGATTTTACCGAGTTCCATTTTACCCGTCATATGTTGCAGGCGTTGCACGGTGCCGGGCCGGCTCGGTTTCAGGTGCTGGCGGAAGAGTTGCGGCAGGTCTGGACCCGGCGGATGGAACAGCTCCTATCGGCCCTGCCCGGTCGGGTGATCTTGCTGCGGATATCGGACCGTCCTGCTTCGGCTGAGGTGGGGCAGGAGATGGCCAGCCCCATCCTGGTCGATGCTGCGATGATCGAGGGGATAAGGCCGTTCGTATCGGACTATGTCGAGGTGATCAGCGCTGGCGTCCAGCCCGATGCGCTGGACGGTATGGTTTTCGCTCCGCTGGAACGTCTTGCCGCGGCAGAGGTGCCCGGTCCGGCGATACACCGGCAAGTGGCAGCAGCACTGGCGCCGAGGATGGTTGTTGCGCCGCCGTGAAATGCAAAGGGTCGGCATTGCGCCGACCCAGGCTTGTCTATGGCTGTCGATCAGGCCTTGCGGCGTTTGCGAAGTGCGACCAGCGCGCCGATACCGCCTGCCAGAAGCGGCGCAGCCGCCGGAACCGGCACGGCGGCCAGTTCGACGCCCTGCAGGATCGCACCCTGGTTGTCGCCTCCGCCGTTGGCAAAGCTCAGCTGGCCACCGGTGGTGGTGAATTTGAAGATAGCCGAGCCATCTTCCCAGGACGACAGATCCAGCTGCTTGCTGAAGCTGCCCAGCACGATCGTCACGATGTCATCGCCCGCGCCACGACGGTTGCCGAAGATTGCGACGGACAACTTGTAAGTGCCCGCAGCAAAGCTTTTCACCGTGGCAAAGACGCCGCCCTGACCGGTGCTGCCGTCGAGGTCAACGCAGTTCGTGCCGGTATTGCACAGGTTGCCGTAGGCGCTGCCGCTTGCCAGATAGTCGACCGTGCCGCTCAGCGCGGTCCAGTTCGGCGCAAAGACCGCGTTCGGCGCGCTCAGAACCGTGTTCGGGCCGTAGCCCGAGAAATCATCGGAGAATACCGTGGCGGCCTGCGCGCCACCTGCCGTCGCAGCAACAACGGCCAAGGCCATCAAAATCTTCATTGGGAAAAACCCTCAAATCGTTAAGACCGGCCCTCGGATGAGCGGGGATTAAGTCGAATTTTGGGCATAGCTTTCCAGGTCGCTCAAACGCAACAGGCCCGCAATCAATGCGGGCCTGCCTGAACCATTGTTTCAAAGGCCGAGGTCTCGATTCGCCTTACAGCTTTTCGATCATTTCCGGGACGACAGTGAACAGATCTCCTACCAGGCCATAGTCGGCGACCTGGAAGATCGGAGCCTCTTCGTCCTTGTTGATCGCGACGATGACTTTCGAGTCCTTCATGCCAGCAAGGTGCTGGATCGCGCCCGAGATGCCGACGGCGATGTAGAGGGTCGGCGCCACGACCTTGCCGGTCTGGCCGACCTGCCAGTCGTTCGGGGCGTAGCCCGAGTCCACAGCCGCACGCGAGGCACCCACGGCTGCGCCGAGCTTGTCGGCCAGCTTCTCGATCAACGCGAAGTCGGCTTCCGAGCCAACACCACGACCGCCCGAGACGACGATGCCCGCAGAGGTCAGCTCGGGGCGGTCAGAGGTTGCGGTCTTGTCCTCGACCCAGGTCGAGAGCGAGCCATCCTCGGCCGTTGCCAGCGCTTCGACCGGTGCTGAACCGCCAGCACCGACCGCATTGAAGGTCGCCGTGCGGACGGTGAAGACCTTCTTGCCATCAGCCGATTTCACGGTCTGGATCGCGTTGCCCGCATAGATCGGACGCTCGAAGCTATCGGCGTCGATCACGGCGGTCACGTCCGAGATCACCATGACATCCAGCAGAGCGGCAACACGCGGCATGACGTTCTTGTTGAACGCGGTCGCAGCGCCGGTGATGTGGCTGTAATTCCCGGCCAGCGACACGATCAGCGCTGCGGTCGGCTCGGCCATGCCATGGCAATAGACGTGGTCACCGGCGAAGAGCACCTTCGACACGCAGTCCAGCTTGGCAGCCTCGGCCGCAGCGGCATCGCCGCCCTGGCCTGCGACCAGCACATGCACATCGCCCAGCGATTTCACGGCGGCGATGGTTTTGGCGACGGCGTCGGTGGCCAGTTGGCCCTCGTTCACATCGGCAAGCAGCAGAATGGCCATCAGATCACCCCCGCTTCGTCTTTGAGTTTCGCGATCAGCTCGTCGACCGAGCCGACCTTCACGCCGGCCTTGCGACCTGCGGGTTCGACGGTCTTGATGACCGAGAGGCGCGGCGTGACGTCGATGCCGTAGTCGGCAGGCGTCTTGGCGGCCAGCGGCTTGGCCTTGGCCTTCATGATGTTCGGCAGCGAGGCATAGCGCGGCTCGTTCAGGCGCAGGTCGACGGTGACGATCGTCGGCAGCTTGACCTTGATGGTCTGCAGGCCCCCGTCCACTTCGCGCGTGACGGTGGCGCTGTCGCCCTCGATCGCGAGTTCCGAGGCGAAGGTCGCCTGGGACCAGCCGAGCAGAGCCGACAGCATCTGGCCGGTGGCGTTCATGTCGTTGTCGATCGCCTGCTTGCCTGCCAGGACGAGGCCCGGAGCCTCTTCCTTGACGACGGCGGCGAGGAGTTTCGCCACCGCCAGCGGCTCGATATCGGTCTGCACGTCGGCAGCGGCCTCGATCAGGATCGCGCGGTCAGCGCCCATGGCCAGCGCGGTGCGCAGCGTTTCCTGTGACTGCTTCACGCCGATGGAGACAACCACGACCTCGGTCGCGATGCCCTTTTCCTTCAGGCGGATCGCTTCTTCCACAGCGATCTCGTCGAAGGGGTTCATCGACATCTTCACGTTGGCCAGATCGACACCCGACCCGTCCGCCTTGACGCGAACCTTCACGTTGTAGTCGATCACCCGTTTGACAGGCACCAGCACTTTCATCGGCGCAATACTCCCGTTTCCTGCCCCTTTTCAGGGGCGCGCAAGCTCTCGCGCACGGTGTTAGCTGCTTCTGCCGGGGGGATACAGCGCAAAATCGACGCAGATTGTCGCTGATACGCCGCGTTTTCAGCTGTCGCGGGTCAGGCCGGGCACCCAGAGCACATCGTCCCGACCATCCCCATTGGCGATGCGGGCAGCGACGAAGAACCAGTCGGAAAGGCGGTTCAGGTATTTCACTGCCTCGGGGTTGACTGGTTCGTCCGCAGCAAGTTCGACCGTCAGCCGTTCGGCACGGCGAGAAACCGTGCGACAGATGTGAAGCTGCGCCGCCAGCGGGTTGCCGCCGGGCAGGATAAAGCTGCGCAGCGGCGTAAGGCGGGCGTTCATCGCGTCGATTTCGGATTCGAGCCGCAGCACCTGAGTGGTGATGATCCGCAACGGCACATAGCCAGCCTCGTGGTCCTTCTCCATATCCGGGCGGCAGAGGTCCGCGCCGAGATCGAAGAGGTCGTTCTGGATGCGGGCGAGGGCTGCGTCGGCCTCTCCCCCGGCGTGAAGGCGGGCGGCGCCGATGAAGGCGTTGGTCTCATCCACCGTTCCATAGGCGGTGACGCGGAGCGAATGCTTGGGAACACGGGTGCCGTTTCCAAGCGCCGTTTCGCCCGCATCGCCCGTTCGGGTGTAGATCTTGGACAGAACGACCATGGGCCTATCCCCCGAACTGACTGCGCACGGCGACGAACAGCAGGATCAGCGCAACCGCGAAAGCCTGAGCGTAAATCCGATAGCGCATCAGCCTGTTGCCATGTTTGCGGTTGAACTCGCCGCCACGGGCAAAGCCCCCGATGCCGATCATGAGGATGACCAGCACTGCCAGAACGGCGATGGCGACGACTATGAAAAGCGGATCGTTAGCCATTGTGGCCCCCATTTTCCTATCCGCTATCTAATCCGCCAGAGGCGGCGGGGAAAGACGGGCCGTTGTCGCAGAAGCTATTCGATTGCGGCCCGTTCCGGGCCACCCCTCTTGTCTCGCCGCCCGGCTTGCGCCGGACCGCTCGGGTTTTGGGTATTTGGGCAAAGAAGAAGCCGCCGGGTTTGGTCTCAGCCTTTGGATAGTATCCAGTCGAGCGCGCGTGTCGGCATCAGGCGGCGAACGATATCCATTGCGTAGGTAGGGGTGGTGACGAAGTAACGCGCGGCGGGTCGGGGGGTTTCGAGCGCGAGGACAAGTTTTGCCGTAACAGCCGAGGCGGGGAGTTCGAACCGGTCCGGTCCCCGGCTTTCGTAGAGGCGCTTCAACAGGGAGGCTTCGTATTGCGCGCGCCGGGGCGAGGCGCGCCAGTCGATCCAGCGTTCGAAATGGGGAACGGCCTTTTTCCGCAGGTCCGAGGTGATGGGGCCGGGTTCGATCAGGATGATTCTGATGGGCGTGTCGCGCATTTCCAGGCGCAGCACATCCGTCAGCCCTTCCATGGCGAATTTGGTCGAGACATAGGCGCCGCGCCAGGGGGCGGCAACGAAGCCGAGGATGGAGGAGCAGTTGACGATCCGGCCATGCCCCTGTGCCCGCATCACCGGGATCACACGGCGAATCAGCTCATGATAGCCGAAGAGGTTGACCTCGAAGATCGCCCGCAAGGCGCCTGTCGGCAGGTCTTCGACCGCGCCGGGACAGGCGAAGGCGCCGTTGTTGAAGATGGCGTCCAGCGTGCCGCCAGTTCGGGACAATGCCTCTTCCAGGGCGGCGGCGATGCTGGACTCGTCGGCGTAGTCGAGGGCAAAGCTTTCCAGACCTTCGGCGCGCAGCCTTTCGCAGTCGGCTTCTTGCCGACAGGTCGCAAAAACGCGCCAGCCTCGGGCATGCAGCCCCCGTGCAGCGTCAAGTCCGATACCCGACGAGCAGCCGGTGATGAGAATGCTGCGCACCGGCATGAGGCCCCCTTTGGCGTTGCGGGGGCCACCCTATGCAGACCGCTGCGCTTGGGCAACCGGTTCGCTTCGGGCGCTCAATCGACGCTGTTGAACAACCCGTCCTCGACGCGTTCCCCAAGGAAGCGCGAGGCGATGTAACCTTCCACGCCATCACCTTCGATGCGTATCATCGACCAGCCCGGCGTTTCGGATGGCAGGACCAATACCGCCTCTCCCCTGCCGAGCTTGGCAAGGGATTCGGTTTCGGCCGAGGGACCGGAGCGGACGTTGACCGAACTGCCCTGCACATACTGGACGAAAGGCTCAGCCTCCGGCTGCGGCGCGGGTTCGGGATCGGCGGCTGCGGCAGGCTCACCGGACTGGACCAGCGGAAGCGCCAAGGTCAGGCCGGTTCCCAAAGTTGCAGCGTCTTCGTTGTTGTAGGCGGCTGCGACAAGGCCATCGACCGGGGTTTCTGTCGGTTGCCGGGTCTGAACTACCGGTTGGGCTGCGGGAACGGGTTCCGCTTGCGCGACGACTTGCGGTTCTGGTGCAGGCGCCGCTGCAACCTCGGTCTTTGCGGGCTTGTCGGGATTGGCATAGACGAGCGACGGAATTTTACCCGGCATCAGGCCATAGCGCACCGGCCCGTCATCGCGGCCCCCGAGCAGCATGGTCAGGAAAATACCTGAGCAAAGCAGTGTAAAAAGCTTGAACATCACAAATCCGATTCCCCGAGCAGCCTTATAAACTTATCACGCGTGATGGTTGCAGTGGGGCAAAAACGAAGCTTTTCCTTGCCGCTTCGGTCTGGACCGGGATGGGCTGGGGCGATACACCACATCCATGGCCGATACCCCCGAAGACCCCAAGATAGAGCCGGTTCTGGTCTCTGAAACGCTGCGCCGTGCGATTGGCGAGCGTTACCTGACCTATGCTTTGTCGACCATCATGCACCGTGCGTTGCCGGACGCGCGCGACGGGCTGAAGCCCGTGCATCGCCGCATTCTGTTTGCGATGCGGGAATTGCGGCTGTCCCCGACCGGGGGATTTCGTAAATCGGCCAAGATTTCGGGCGATGTCATGGGGAACTATCACCCGCATGGCGACGGGGCGATCTATGACGCGATGGCGCGGTTGGCGCAGGATTTCAACCTGCGCTACCCGTTGGTCGACGGGCAGGGGAACTTCGGCAACATCGACGGCGATAACCCGGCGGCAAGCCGGTACACCGAAGCACGGCTGACGGCGCTGTCCGAGTTGCTGATGGAAGGGCTGGCCGAGGACGCCGTCGATTTCCGTCCGAACTACGACGGGACGCTGGAAGAGCCGGTGGTGATGCCGGCAGCCTTTCCGAACCTGCTGGCGAACGGCTCTTCCGGTATCGCCGTCGGCATGGCCACGAACATTCCACCGCACAACCTGCATGAGCTGATCGACGCCTGCCATCTGATGCTAACAGAGCCGGCGTGTTCGGACGAGGCGCTGGTCGCGCTGGTGCGCGGACCGGATTTCCCGACCGGCGGCGTGATCGTGGAGCCGCGTGAACAGATTTTGGAAGCCTATCGCACGGGGCGCGGCGCGTTTCGCCTGCGTGCCAAGTGGGAGGTCGAGGATCTGGGGCGCGGCACCTGGCAGATCGTCGTAACCCAGATCCCCTATCAGGTGCAGAAGTCCAAGCTGATCGAGCGGCTGGCCGAGGTCATCCAGACCAAGAAGGTGCCCGCGCTGGCCGATGTGCGTGACGAGAGCGCCGAGGATGTGCGCATCGTGCTGGAGCCTCGCGCCCGGACGGTGGACCCCGAAATGCTGATGGGGATGCTGTTCCGCAACTCGGACCTGGAAATCCGCTTTCCGCTGAACATGAACGTGCTGATCGACGGGCGCGTACCGAAGGTTTGTTCGTTGAAAGAGGTGCTGCGCGCCTTCCTGGATCACCGTCGCGACGTGCTGCAGCGCCGGTCGCAGCACCGGATGGAAAAGATCGACACGCGGCTGGAGATTCTGGAGGGCTTCATCATCGCCTTCCTGAACCTGGACCGGGTGATCGACATCATCCGCTATGACGCCGATCCGAAGGCCGCGCTGATGGCCGAGGAATGGGGGCGGGAGTTTGTCCGGGCGACTTCGGAGAAGGACTACGTGCCGCCAGCTGCCGGTGAGGGTGAACTGACCGAGGCGCAGGCCGAGGCGATCCTCAACATGCGGCTGCGGTCGCTGCGTCGTCTGGAAGAGATGGAACTGCGGCGTGAGCGGGATGCGCTGATGAAGGAGCGTGCCGCGCTGGAGGATCTGCTGGGGTCGGACCGGCTGCAGTGGAAGCGGATCGGTCAGGAGTTGACCAGCGTCCAGCACCAGTTCGGCAAGGCGACTGTCCTTGGCGCGCGCCGGACGCAGTTCGCCGAGGCGGGTGTGGTCGAGGATGTGCCGGTCGAGGCAATGATCGAGCGCGAGCCGATCACCGTCATCTGCTCGAAGATGGGCTGGATCCGCGCGATGAAGGGGCATGTGCCGCTGGATTCGGACGTGAAATACAAGGACGGCGACGAGGGGCGTTTCGTCTTTCATGCCGAGACGACGGACCGAATCCTGCTGGCCGGATCAAACGGGCGGTTCTTCACGATTCTGGGTGCGAACCTGCCCGGTGGCCGTGGCATGGGAGAGCCGGTGCGCCTGATGGTCGATCTGCCGAACGAGGCGGCGATCACCGATCTGATGATCTGGCGCGCGGGGGAGAAGCTTTTGGTCGCGTCTTCGGCCGGGGACGGCTTTGTGGTGCCAAGCGAAGAGGTTCTGGCTCAGACACGTGCGGGCAAGGTGGTGATGAACCTTGGTGACGACACACGGCTGGTCGCCGTGCGGGTCGTGCGAGGGGATCATGTCGCGGTGATCTCGAAAAACCGCAAGCTGCTGGTCTTCCCTTTGGCCGAATTGCCGGAAATGGGTCGGGGCAAGGGCGTGCGCATCCAGAAATACATGATGGCGCGCGGTCGTCAGGGAATGCTGGAGCTGGATGGCGGTCTGTCCGACATCACTACCTTTGCCTTGGCTGAGGGTTTGGCGTGGCCTATGTCGAACGGCCAGACCCGGCGCGAGACGGCGATTGCGGAGTGGGTTGCGCGGCGCGGCGGCATAGGCAAGGCCCCGCCGCATGGTTTCCCAAGAGACAATCGGTTTGGATAGCCATCGCGGCCTTTAGGGTCGCGATGCTGTAGCGGCACAGTCACGATTGCCCGGTCGTGCCCAGGCGCATGACCCGGTTGTGACGCTCAGGCATACAGCGCGGGAACGCCCAGTTGGGCGTGCATGCTGTTGACCTGCTGCGGATCGATGCCAAGCGCCTGGGCAAGTTCGTGCAGATACTGTGCCTCGACCTTGTTATCGAGACTGATCGCCATGACGGACATCGTGTAGATTTGTCCCTCCAGCCCCTTCGGCACCTGCCGGGCCAACCCTTCGATATCGACAGGGGCGGCAAGTTCGGCCTTTACGAAATCAAGCTCTTGCTGGGTTGCGTCCTGAAGATTGTTCAGCAGCTTGGCGCGTTCTTCATCGTCGACCTTGCCGTCGGCCTTGGCCGCCTGGATCATCGCCCGCAACATCAGCGCCGCTGCCGCTTCTTGTTGCGGGGCTGGGGCCGTGTCGGGCTCTCCGTAGTTCTGCAGCGACTGGTTCAGCAGGTCACCAAAGCCCGCATCGGCCTTTTGCGCACCCGGTTTTGGGGGCGCTTGCGTCTGAGTTCCCCCCGCCATCGCCGTCCCCGCCGCAGCACCGCCTATGGCGCCGGCAAGCCCGCCCAAAATGTCGCCCAGACCGCCACCTTTGCCCCCACCTTTGGTCAACTGACCCAGGATGTCATCCAGCCCGCCGCCTCCGCCGGTCCCCGCACGGGTTGCACCGCCAGTGCTGGCCCGCGTAAGCTGTTCCAGCAGCCCGCCAAGCCCGCCCATTCCGGCATCATCGGGAATTCCGCCGCGCTGGCTCGGTGCAGATGTCTGTCCGGGATTTGCCTGACGCGCCCGACCCGCACTGGGAGTTCCGCCCAGAACGTCGCGCATCATATCCTGCAACCCGCCGGGCGCCGCACCGCCGCCTTGGGCACCGGGAGAGTTCGCGCCACCGAAAAGCCCGCCGCCGCCCGCGCTTGTCTTGCCGCCCTGGCGCGACTGCTGGATCATGCCACCGACGCCCTTTGCGATCGCCACCCCGATCGCGACCTTCGCTAATGTCTTCATGAAACTCATGGCTCAATCCCCATTCTTCGCAAGCAGAGGCCCGAATTGGCCATCCAACGGGAACGCTAAGGCAGAATCAGCCGTTTGCCAGCAACAATGATCACGGTTTCATGCGTCGGCGCCTTGTCGCTTAGCCGTAATGTTGCGCCAATTGCCGCGCCGGGATAAGCCGGTCGGATCGACATCGGAAGGTCATATGATGATGGTTTCTCGTTTCCCGCGGCTTATGGGCGTTGGCCTTGCCGTGGCACTGCTTGCGGGCTGTGGACGAGGACTTGATGAACCCCCTGCCGATCTGGGCCCCTTCAAGCTGGGTCTCAACATCGTTGTGGCCGACAATATGCAGATGGTGCCGATTTCGCGCCCGGCCACGGTCGAACAGTGGGAAACGGGCCTGAAAAAGGCCGTTGCCGACCGGTTCGGGCGCTATCAGGGCGACCGTTTTTACAACATCGGCATCAATGTGGACGGCTATGCCCTGGCTCCGCCCGGTGTGCCGATCGTCGCCTCGCCAAAGTCGGTCGTCGTCGTGACTGCGAACATCTGGGATGATGCGACCTCCACCCGGCTTAACCCCGAACCCAGGCAATTCACGATCTTCGAGAACATGTCGCCCGATCTCGTCGTCGGCAGCGGCTACACCAAGACAGCGCAGGAACAGCTTGATCAGCTTTCCTACAATGTCGCCCAGGCGCTGGAGAACTGGTTCCTGGAAAATCCGCAATGGTTCGACCCGGTCCGCGCGATCCCAGGGGCAGCGCCGCCCTCCGTCAGGGACAACCCACCTCCGACGGTATTCTCGGCGGGTGGGGCCAAGGCTGCGCCTGCGGCAGCTGCGGCTCCCGTGGTTGTGACGGAAGAGGTGATGGTGACACCGCTGCCGGAATCGGGCGCCGCAACCGAAGCTGCCGGCCCTACCTCGCCGCTGGCCAGGACGGCGCCGCCACGCCGTCCTGGCGGCTGAGGCGCGCGTCAGCCGGGCCCGCTTGATTTCCGCCGCGCCAATGGATAAGTCGCGCCCGGTGTAGAACTGGGCCCTGCCGGGCCCCCCAATTCCGAGGCGCCCGCGATGGCAAAGGCAAAGTTTGAACGGACGAAACCGCACGTCAACATTGGCACGATTGGTCACGTTGACCACGGGAA
>QFQS01000029.1 GCA_003243455.1 Cereibacter sphaeroides
CATTGCCACCAGCCGGAACGGCTGCGGCGAGTTTAGCACTGTCGAGCCAGCTATCGCCCTGTAGCGATGCGAGCGGCAAGCCGCCGATGACCTTATCAGCGTCAAACGCCAACTCGCCCTCGTCACGAAAGTATTCGTTGACGACGACTTCCAGACACTTGCGCGTCCAGTTGATGCCCTGACCATTATGGTACGACTGGTGGTCAGCCGCCGACTGCAACGGTGCAACGTTGGCACCGGGGGTCATGAGCATGTCGATAATGGCCCCCCGTTCGGCGAGATCGTTGAGCTTCACGTAGAACACGTAGTATTCGTTCCACCAGCCGATCAGCGGATGCTTGATCGGATCGGTAACGGTACGGGCTGCGAGCATACCCATCTTCAGGGTTTCGCCGGGCCAGACCGGGGCGATGAACGCCGGCTGGATCTGGAACGGCTGGGATCGCAGAACGAACGAGTGACGCGGCGAGCGCGGCACCCTCTTTGTCTGCGGAGCGGCGCGAACGACCTCGAGACGCGCGACCATCAGAAGCGCGCCTTCTTCGGGGCCGCATCCGACGGCTGCGCAGTAAGCGGCAGGTCGGGGCGGCTGATGCTGTTCACTGCCGGCTGCTCCAGAACGATTCGGAGAGTCTGGGGAGCACTTCGGCGGCTAGCAGACCGCCGAGCAGGTGCTGCCCGGCGTCGAGGAGCGCTGCGAGTAGCAGCGCGGCGACGAACAGGAGCACGCGTCGTACGGCGCGCCGAACGAGTCGTGCGGCTACGGCGTCGATAAGCCATCTAATATACCTTCCATCCATGAGTGACGTTCTCGCGAGGACATCCCGCGCCAGCGAGCAAGCGTCATCGGCTCGGATTTGTCAAGACCTGACCAGTCAAATAACTGATCAACGGGCGACCAACGCTTACCGTTGGGCTCGGGCGCGGTGTCCCAGTCACCGGCACCATAGCCGATGGCACGGCCCTGATCGCGGGCCATCTTGCCCGCCGGCTTGTTCAGCGTGGCATAAAGCCGATCCTCGATTGCGTTCTTAAACATGCATCGAGCCATCGAGTTAAGATCAATCTGGTCCGAATAGTCGTAGGCCTCCTTGATCTTCTGTTGCTGTGTCGGTGCTTTGCGCCCGTTCTTGATAAACAATTTGCGGCGCAACTTGCGAGGAAGTGCACGATGGATACACGACAAATGGTCCATGCCCTCTGTTACTGCACCGATACTACGCCACGCGACGCCGAAAGCTTTCCCCATGCGTCCCTTACGTTCTTTAACGTTCGGGCCGGGCCGATCCGGAACGTGCTCTGGCTTCGTTACCTGATCGCCATCCGGGGTTATCTCCAAACTTGGACCAGGAACGGAGAAAAGCGCGGGGCGCCTATCAAGTTTATCTTCCCCGGAGGGAAGATCATCCGGGAGATCGGGGCGCGGATATGGCAAAGGTTGCCCCGGCACAAAGTAGCGAGGCGCGATCGGATGGCCGCGCCACTCATACGGACGGGGAACACCGGTAGGGTTCGTGTACGGCGTCGTGACAGTACTGGGATACGCGTACTCTATTGCGCCAGTGCCCTCGTTGACGCGGTGCCACGAGGAATGTTCGTGGCCACGGTCAGCGTCGGCGTTCAGGTAGTACACCAAGAAGGTGTTCTCCCACGCCGGGATACCCGTCTGGATGTACTCCGAGACGCCGGACGCGCCCGGCATCCCATCCCAGTAGGCATGGCACAGGTAGCCGGGGCCGAGCGCCTGCCCCGTAATCTGGCCGGGGCCGGGGTCATGCTGATTACCGGACACCTGTGTATGCCCGCCCCATAGGAATGGGATGGGCGGGAAGGGTCCGCTATCGCGCTCGAAGTTGGTGAACCGAACTTCGGGAGACGCGAGATAGTTGACATAAAGGTCAACCTGCTGGCCCAACTCGATAGCGAGAAGCGAGCCAGTTAAACCACGCGTCACTTGTCGTAAACGTGGATTGAGGTCCGGGAGCCGGGGTTGCCGGCGTCCGAACTGTTTCCCCTCGTTGAACTGCGGGGCACCGAATAGATCGGGCCGACCATTGTAGTCGGGGAGCGGTGCCATCGGTGCAGGTCGCACCGGATGTCTCTGTGGCGTTGGGCTTTGAAAGCCGGGCAAACGCTGGGGATACCGCTCCGGCGCGGTTCGACGTACGGACGTAGGCCATGCCATCATTCGAACCTTTCGATAGACCTCCCTCCTGCTTCTCCGGGGGAGTGTCAGAGCTTTTCACGCACATTGCTGTGCTTTCGTCAAGACGGACTTGAGTACCGTAATACGCGCTGGCCCGCACACGGGCGGTTGCCGCTTTCGATAGGTACTTGGCGACGTATGAAGCTGCACGCTTGTCAGTCACCAACTTAAAGTTGGTGAACCCGAGCGGCCACGACTTAGCCAAGACTTTATGTCTTACGCCGTGGTCATTCACCTCATGCAGCAGAGCATGATAGTGAGGCAAACCGCTCTTATGTCGCTCGCATACAACCATGATGCGAAGGGTGGCCCCTGAATTTTTGCGCACCCTCTTTAACCACTTGGTCAACTCTACAGACACTTCGCGATGCCGTTCCGCGAATTGTTCGTCCGCAGTTAATGCGTCGAAGTTGGTGCCCCCACGCAGGAGCCGTTGCCTTGCGCGTAGGGCGATCCAGTGGTGATGGGCTGGCGACAGCGTAAGCGTCGCAAACCACGTCCGAGACGCGGCCTCGATCTCCGAGGCAGCCCTGCGTCTCCAGAGCGAAGAACGCTCACGGAGACAGGACCAGCACTTGCGGCATTTGGTCCATAGCTCGATGGTACGAGCATTGGTTCTCCAACCGGCTGTGAGCAGGTTGGTGCGGATATCGCCCTGAGCGACCTCACCGTAATCCGCGTACTTAATTTCGCGATACACGGGCGCTTGGCAGCGGCCCGATACGTTCCATGTCGGAACGATCACGCCCGTCTCATGGGACGCGGCGAGGGTTTGAGTATCAAACGCCTTGCGAAGAAAGCCTTCGCCACGCGAGCGCGTGTAGCCCTTTACGGACATGTGCCTTACTCCGGTCGGAGGGTGTCACTTGTGCTTAGCTATTCAAGTACGCGCCCTGCGGGCGCAGCCTTCGGCTGGCTAAGCGTGGACGGGCCTGACGGCCCTGTTGGGGGCCGCGCTTACGCGCGGGCGTATGTACGGGCGTGCTTTGCGCGCCCTAGCGAAAAGGGGGGGCATAGCCCCCCCTCTCCACTCCCCCCGTCTACGGCTGTTGGCCTAGCGGGAGATCAAATAACGGAGACGATATCTCCGGTCCGGAACTGACGCCGGAGATCGGGTCCGAGGACGATGCAGCCTTCGGACGCCGCGTTCGCTTCGTTGTCACCGTGGATGAGGAAACCGGAACGTCCGCATTGGGCTTCTCGGTCTGCGGTCCGTATCGGTTCGAGAGGGAACGTAAGCCTTGTTGGATGGCCTCGCTCGCTGCCGACGCGATAATTGGCACGAGGAAGCGGCCCAACGTTCCGAACACATTCCGAAGCGACATTGTTACGTCCTTTTCCCTTACCGGCGTAGCCGGTTCCCATACGTTCGACGCCTCCAGCGGGGGTTTCCCGCCAGAGGACGCCGGTTGCACTATTGTAATACCAGCGCGTCACAGGCTGGTATCCGTCAGCCGAGACTGGATAGTCGGCTGGAACACGCCATCCGTACGGACAGCGTTCTTGCCGGCCGGCGTGACGAACAAAGAGTCGATCATCGCGGCGGTCGGGAAGCGCTTGTTCATGTTGCCCTGCGGCAGCGAAAGGGCCCCGCAGAACTGCACGAGCGAGGAATAGTCATTCACGCCGGGGTCGCCAACGGAGATGAACTGATCGCCGTGCACCGCGAGATCGCGGATGTCCGCCCAGTATTCGGCACCTTGCGAGACACCAGTGGTCGGATGCTTGAGCGGCCCGGTACCGCCTGCGAATTGCTTGAGCGACGTATAGGGCTGGTCCGTCAGAGTGGCAGGAAGCCAGGAATAGGCGTCCTGCATCATGTGAGCAGCCGCCGAGAACTGACGGCCCATGTACACCTTGGGACGGGTGACCGTTACGCCGAAGATGAAGCCCGGCTCCTTGAAGTAACGGTCTTTGTCGAGGCGCTCAGCCACGGACCACGAAACAGCCGACGCCGGGACGCCGGTCGTCGGCTCGACGGTATTCGTGGGATATTGCCAGTCACGAACGTAGCGAAGCAACTCGGGCCGATACAATTCTTCTGTATCGTGCTTCGCATCAACCTTGACGCCGAACGCCTTAAGCCAGTCCTCGAAGGTGGCGCTGGTCATCTGCATTGCGCGCATCTGTTCCCATTGCGCGAAGTGGTTCTCGAAACCCGGCGGAACATTGGCCGGGATGACGGGATTTTCGCCGGGCAACTCGTGGTCATTGCCACCAGCCGGAACGGCTGCGGCGAGTTTAGCACTGTCGAGCCAGCTATCGCCCTGTAGCGATGCGAGCGGCAA
>QFQS01000062.1 GCA_003243455.1 Cereibacter sphaeroides
TGCAATCCAATCTTGACGTCGCTGACAACAGCGGCGCCAAGCGCGTCCAGTGCATCAAGGTGCTGGGCGGGTCGAAGCGTCGCTTCGCCAGCGTGGGCGACATCATCGTCGTCTCCGTCAAGGAAGCCGCGCCGCGCGGCAAGGTGAAGAAGGGTGACGTGCATCGTGCCGTCATCGTGCGCACCGCCAAGGACGTGCGTCGCGCTGATGGCAGCGTGATTCGCTTCGATGGCAACGCCGCTGTGCTTATCAACAAGAACGAGGAGCCGATCGGCACCCGTATCTTTGGCCCTGTCGTTCGCGAACTGCGCGCCAAGAAGCACATGAAGATCATCTCGCTTGCTCCCGAGGTGCTGTAATGAGCGCTGCGAAGATCAAGAAGGGCGACAAGATCGTCGTCCTGGCTGGCAAGGACAAGGGCCGTACCGGCGCCGTCCTGCAGGTGCTGCCCAAGGAGGACAAGGTCCTCGTCGAGGGCATCAACGTCCATGCGCGTCACCGCAAGCCCGACCAGTCGAACCCGCAGGGTGGCATCGACCGCAAGCCGGCGCCGCTGCACATTTCGAACGTCGCTGTCGCCGACAAGGATGGCAAGCCGACCCGCGTCCGTTTCGAGGACCGCGACGGCAAGAACGAGGACCGCGACGGCAAGAAGGTCCGTGTCGCCGTCAAGTCCGGTGAGGTGCTGTAATGAGCGACAAATATATCCCCCGCTCCAAGGCTCTCTATGACGAGCAGATCGCCAAGGCGATGACCGAAAAGTTCGGTTACAAGAACGTCATGGAAATCCCCAAGATCGAGAAGATCACGCTCAACATGGGCGTGGGCGAAGCGACCCAGGACAAGAAGAAGGTCACGTCGGCCGCCGAGGAAATGGAACTCAAGCTGCGTGAAGGCATGCCGATCGGTGCCAAGGTCACGCTGCGCCGCGAGCGCATGTATGAATTCCTGGACCGTCTGATCAACATCGCGCTGCCCCGCGTGCGCGACTTCCGTGGTCTCAACCCGAAGAGCTTCGACGGCCGTGGCAACTATGCCTTCGGCATCAAGGAGCAGATCATCTTCCCCG
>QFQS01000014.1 GCA_003243455.1 Cereibacter sphaeroides
CCACGAACACCAGGATCATGGCGATAACGAACGCCAGCAGACCCAGAAGTTCCGCCGCGGCGAAACCGATGAACAGGCGGCCCTGCTGGCCGTCGGCGGCACCCGGGTTACGCAGCGCGCCTTCCAGGAACGAGCTGAAGACGTTGCCCACACCCAGGGCGGCGATGCCCGCACCGATAGCGGCCAGGCCAGCACCGAGCAGCTTTGCGGCTTCTGCGTCCATGTCGTAAACTCCTTTTCTAAACCAATATAAACGTTACGGAAATTTCGAAAAACTCAGTGCAGGTTCTCGGCATCGTTCAGATAGACCGAGGTCAGCAGCGCGAACACATAGGCCTGGATCACCGCGACCAGCACTTCCAGCGCGCTGATGCCGATCATCAGGATGAAGCTGGCGCTGCCCACGGTCAGGCCCAGGGCCGGGCTGGCATTGGCGCTGTTGATGACGAAACCCGCCAGCACCTTCAGCAGCACGTGGCCGGCGGTCATCGCGACGAACAGTCGCAGGCCCAGGCTGAACGGACGCACCATGAAGGACACGAGTTCGATGAAGAAAAGCGGCACCACCATCAGCGCCGGGGTGCCATGCGGCACGAACAGCGAGAAGAAATGCAGGCCATGCTTCCAGAAGCCGACGATCAGCACGATCGAGAAGCTCATGATCGCCAGCACGCCGGTCGCCGTGAAATGGCTGGTGAAGGTGAAGGGATGAAGCCCGAACAGACCCAGCGGCAACAGGCCCAGCAGGTTCGCCAACAGGATGAACATGAAGAGCGAGAAGACATAGGGCAGATATTTCCGCCCCTTGTCGCCGATATTGGCGATCAGCAGATTCTTGATGAAGCCGGTCATATATTCGACCGCCATCTGCCAGCGACCGGGAACCAGTTCGCGCTTCATGCCGCCGATCACGAAGATCCACAGCACCACGGCGGCCAGCACCATGTAGAGCGCGCTGTTGGTAAAGGCGATATTGAAGCCGCCGATCGACAGATGGTCCGTACCGAACAGAGGTTCGATAGCAAACTGGTGCATCGGATCGATTTTGCCGGATTCTGCCACGTTGACCCCTGTAACGTCTAAGTCTTCGGACTATGGCAAAAGCGTCCCTATTGGTCGGGACGCTTCGCCGTCGTCAATCTGATGATATTCCTGAACGCCGCCACGATCCCAAGACCGAGGAAAACGAGCAGGAGCCATGGGGATGTGCCAATCAGCCGGTCAAGCACCCAGCCAATCAACGCACCACCGGCAAGACCACCGATCAGTTCCGCAAGAACCCTGTTGCCCAGGCGAGACCCATCGTCCGCCTGCTGCTCCCTGGCCCCCTGCCTGACCATTTCGACATGTTCGGCCCGTGCGATCCGCTCTTCCAGAGAAGCGATCCGCGCGTCCTCCCCCGCCGGGTCCTGCCCGGGTCCATCCGCCGCCATGCTCGTCCTCCAACCGGATGCTGTCATCCGGTGGATTGCGGCATGGCGCTTGCGGCTGCACCCGTCAAGGCGCGGCCCGTTTAGAAAGGCGATTGCGGATAGTCAACCTTGGTTCGGGCGCAGAATAGCCACCCCGGACGAAGGAATGAGAAAAGTCCGCCAGCGGCCTATTTCATCCGGCCGTCGCGCAATAGGGTGGCAGGTCTACGGGCGCTGCCCCCTTGGTCTGCCACGCACCGGCGCCGATACGATAGACCTGCCCCGGCTTCACCCGACTGCTCAGCGTCTGGCACCCGGTGGCGGCGGCCACATCCTGCACCGTCACGCCGCGTTGCCCGGCCAGTTGCGTATAGGCGGCGCGGCGCTTGATGTTGATCGATTCGACCTCGGAGCGGACATCGGCGCCGACCGATCCGGCAATGCCCAGATAGCCGTCCGCCTGCTCGCCCACCGTGCCGGCGGCCATGGCGGCGGCGACCGCGCCGGTTTGCGCGCGCGCGGGCGCGGTCAGGGCAAGGCCGGTCGCCAATGCGACCGCGGCACCGGCGGCGATCATCAGCAATTTGCGTGTCATTGTGGGAACAACTCCGGGTTATTCTGGATCAGGTCCTTGGCGTCCCGTTGCAGGCGCACGACCACTTCCTGTTGAACCTTGACATTCAGGTTGATTTCTATGGGCTTGTCGGGCGCCTTCACCTGAATGCAGCCCCCCAGTGCCGTGCCGGCCAGACCGGCGATGATGATGCTTCCTGTCTTCATGGTTGCCCCTTGTTTGGCATCTTGTCGCTTTCCGCAGGCTGAACCGCAAGCCCCTGTTGCGCATCCGTGCGCATCTTGTCCTGCATCTCGTCGCCGATGCTGTTCTGGATCAGTTGCGACGGGTCGACAAAGGACTGGGCCGTGCCCATCAATCCGCGGAAGGGCGCGGCGATGCGGACGTTGAAGATGAAGGGCAGGCCGGTGAAGTTGCGCGCCAGCCCAGCGGGCGCCCCGCCCAGCCGGTCGCGATTGACGCCGTTGAACACGACATTCGTCACCATTTCGCCGTCCAGCGCGCCATCCATCAAAATTGTCAGACATTTATATTGCAGATTCTTGAGCGCGTCGAAGGCCATGCGCCCCATCGCGCCCAATTGCTCGTTCGACACCGGGCCGACATAGGACAAGGTGCCCGACTGGCGTGTGGGGTCGCAAGGAATGGTGGGCAGCACCCCTTCGGGCATCATCAGCGCATCCATGCCCTGCTGCCGCGCCACCAGCACGCCGCCGGCCACACGCCCACCCTTCGCATTGAAGATCAGCGGCATGATGCCGTCGAACGTGCCCGTGGCCGACACATTTTTGAGGTCCATCGCCTGAATGAAGGCCCCGGCATCCAGCCCCAGCACGCGGAAGGTCAGATAGCGGTCGACATCGGCGCTGAAGTCCATGGTGGTGGGCAACAGCACCAGTTGCCCGCCGGAAAAGGGCCACCCCCCCCCTTCCACCTTCACCTTCTGCCCCGCCTCCAGCCGATAGCGGACCAGCCCGTCATGCACCTCCACGCCGGGATTGACCGACTTGATGCGCACTTCCTGCCCCGGCGCGCTGACCAGTCCGATCAGGTCGGTGAAGCGGATTTCACCCGAAAGCCCCTCGACCGGACCGAAGGCAGCGGCCAGATTCGCATTGTCGGTGCGGAATGTGCCGGTGGAGGTCACCGCCTGCCCGTTCCAGTCGATTCGCCCCTTCCCCATGACCTTCCCCGCCACATTGGCGACGACGCCGGTGGTCAGAGGCGTCAGGTCGTCGGGCTGGAGCGCGGCACCGAACTGGATGCCCGGCACGTCAAGGTCGGCATGGCCCCGGCCGCTGCCCAGATCATGCGCGATGTCGGCGCGCGCCACGGCCGTGCCCCCCCGCGGGCTGGTGAGCGTGCCGGTCGCCGCGATCCGCCCGTCCTTCATCGTCAGCGCGAAATCAGGCACGGCCAGCGGGTTGAAGCGGACCGGCTCCTGCGAATCCCGCACGCTCACGGCCGCGCGCAGGCTGAGCACGCCGCCCACAAAGCGCCAATCGCCCCTGCCCTGCTCCATGATCAGCGGCACCGTGCCGATCCGGCCGCCCGCCCCGTTCAGCGTGCCGCCAAATCCGTTCCCATCCATCGCCCCGTCCAGCGCGGCGGCGCTCAGGCGGACAGGCGCATCCTGCGGCCCCACGGCCATGTCGGCATTGGCCAGCGAAAAACCGGTCCGTCCCAGCACGAAGCGCGCATGATCGGCGGTCAGGCGCAGCGGGCTTTCGCCGCTGCGGCCCGCCAGCGCCAGATCGCGAATATCCGCCCCGCCGCGCAGGCCGCCTTGCCCCGCCGCGATCATCGCCCCGTCGACAGGGCATAGCGTCTGGCGGGTCTGCCCCACCGAAAAGGCGCCATAACGCGCCTCCAGCAGCGACAGCGGCACGCAGCGGCGATTGACGGCAATCGCCCCTCCCCCCGAAAGCGCGCCCTCCACCGGCAGGGAAAGCCCCCGGACATGCCCGCCCGGCAGCGGGCCATCGAGTCGCAGTGCGGTGGAAAAGCGGGTCGATCCGTCGGCCCCGGCGGTAAAGCGCACCGGCTCCAGCGCCAGGCGCGCGTCACCGGCCGCATAGGGATCGACGAATAATTGCCCGCCAAATCCTCCGCCGCGTCGCCGCGCCAGACGCAACGCCGCTTCGGGCAGGCCGCCGCCCCGGCTTGTCAACGCGCCGTCCAGCGCCCAGTTCACCCCCGCGCCGCGCGGCCCCGGCCAGGCCAGCGTGACGCGGCTGTCGTCGGCCAGCCCCAGTTGCGCGCCGCTGCGCGATGTGAGGCGGCTGCCGGTCAGGACCAGGCTGCCCCCGCCATCCCTTTGGGCCAGGGCAAACTGGCTGTGGACCGCATTATCCTCGCCCGCCCGGCGCAGTGCCTCGGCCAGCCGGGCACCCAGCGGGCCGACCGGCGTGTCGCGCACCGAATCACGCAGCCGTGCCAGCATGGCCGCATCGTCGGCGCGCAGATGCCTGCCCGCCAGTTGCCCGTTCAGCGTCGTCGCGCCGGGGCGGAATGACCAGTCACCCTCCAGCGACATATGTTCCATCTGCGCACCCGCGCCTGACAGCGCCCGGGCCGCCAGCCGTGCACGCCCGCCCGAACCCGCCGCGGAGCCATCGAAATCGACCCGGCCCTCCGGCGCCGCCAGCACCAGCCCGCCCGACCGCACACCCTGCCCCGACAGGTCGGCATGGCCGGTCCAGCGGTCCATCGCCTGCCCCAGCGTCAGGTCGACGATCATCGCGGGCTTCGCCACCGCCATGGCACCGTCCTGACAGGCCAGCGCGTCGGCGCGCACCGGCCCGTTGAGGCTGATCCGGCCCTGCCGGGTGGCCATGCCGATCTGCGCCGTGCCGCCGGTCAGGCCGCATCCGGCCATTCTCGCCTGCGGCATGGCCGCCGCGATCTGGCCGCGAAAACCGGAATTGAGGTTGCCCGCCCCGTCCAGTTGCATCCCCAGCCCGCCGGCATCGGTCGACAGGCTCAGCCGCGCATCCTTCAGGCTCAGCAAAATGTCGGGCAGGCTGAACGGCGTCTTCCCGTCCGGGTCGCGCAGCTTGTCCAGTTCCCCCAGCTTCAGCAGGCCGTCGCGCCACGAACCGCGCAGGCGCACTCCGCTCGCACGGATGCCTGCGACCTGCGGGGTCAGCCCGGCAAAGGCTATGTCCACCTCCACCCATCGCGCGGTCAGGTCAGGGCGGGCCGGGTCGCCCAGCACCACATTCTCAATCTTCTGCGTGCGCAGGCCGATGTCGACCAGATCATAATTGGCCTGTATCCCGCGCCGGTTGAGTTCGCGGCTGATGAAATTTTCGGCGATGGGCGCGCGCTGGGTCCACAGGCCGGCCATGACCAGCGCCGTGGTCCCCGCACCCACGCCCAGCCAGCGCAACCATGCCGGGCGCCCCCGCAACGCGCCGTCCTCTTCTTCCATGCCTATCGCCAACCCCGGCTTAGAGCATCGGCGGAACGGCGGGCATGGCCGACGATTCGCGCGATGCAGACAAAAAACATTCTGGTGACATGATCCATCGCAATCAAACCGGCCATGTCCCCGTGCAACGCCTACCGGCCATAACGGGTCCATAACGTCCGGCAGCCGTTAAATATCCTTGCCCCCCGATTCCGCAACTTATAGCCTTGGTCTACGGCAGCAGGGGGTGCGAATTTGGCCGAACAGGATGCAAGGGCCGCTCATGACGGCGCGGGCCATCGTGCCCGGTTACGCGCAAAACTGGCGGAAAGCGGCGGCGATGCGCTGCATGACCATGAACTGATCGAATATCTGCTGGCGTTGGCCATCCCCCGGCGCGACACAAAGCCGCTGGCCAAGGCCTTGTTGCGGGAATTTGGCGGCATAGGCGGCCTGATGGCGGCCGACTGGCAATCCATCGCCCGCGTGCCCGGCATGGGCGATACCAGCATCGCGGCCATCAAGATCGTACAGGCGACGGCGCTCAGGATGCTGCGCAATGAAGTGGCCGCGCGGCCGGTGCTGGGCAGCTGGCAGACGCTGCTCGATTATCTGCGCGCCGACATGGCGCATCTGGGCATAGAAAGGGTCCGCGTCCTGCACCTGAACGCCCGCAACATGCTGATCCGCGACGATCATATGAGCGACGGGTCGATAGATCAGGCCGCCATCTACACGCGCGAGGTGATCCGGCGGGCGATGGAACTGGGCTCCGCGGCCCTGATCCTGGTCCACAATCACCCCTCCGGCGACCCTTCGCCCAGCCGGCAGGACATAGAAATCACCCGTCAGATCGTCGAAGCGGGCAAGCGACTGGGCATCGCCGTGCATGATCATGTCATCATCGGCGCCAACGGCCATAGCAGCCTGCGGGCGCAGGGGCTGCTATAGGCCCGCCCTCGCCGCCTCCGGTCAAGACGGCCCAACCGGGCGGGTGCCATCCTTGTCCTACCGGCCGCGCCCCTGCTATCCTGCCTTGGATCGGCAACCGTGGCTTTCCGATAGGATCGCCGCCGGGCAACAATATGTCGGAATCGGCGGGAAATATGCGAAGTTAAGCGCTAGCGCCCCTAAAGTTCCTTCCCCCCGGCGACCGTCCGTCAGGCGATGATTGAAGACTGCCTCGCGCTCTGCGATAGGCGTTGGTTCAATCCTGGGGGGATCAATGGCCAATATCGGCGGCACCAACGCAAATGACCTGCTGGTCGGCACGAATGGCGATGATGTGATTCGCGGCGAGGGTGGCGACGACAGCCTGACCGGGGGCATGGGCGACGACCGCCTTGTCGGCGGCATGGGCAATGACAGGCTGGACGGCGAACTGGGCAACGACAAGCTGTTCGGCGGCGATGGACAGGACCAGTTGACCGACCTGTCTGGCGGCAACGACCAGTTGTTCGGCGATGCCGGCAATGACAGCCTCTATGTCAGCCGCTACACCACCCCTGTCGCCACCACGCTCCTGCTCGATGGCGGCGCAGGCGACGATGTGATCAGCTATTATGACGCGGCCGACCTGCATCGGGTGACGCTGCGCGGTGGCGAGGGCCGCGACGAGATGTCGGTCATCGCACTGTCGCGCGTCACGATAGACGCGGGCAGCGGCGACGACAGCCTCTATGTCTATGTCGGCGGCAATAGCAAGACGGTGACTCTGGGCAGCGGCGCGGACCGGCTGACGCTCGATCATGGCGGCGGCCAGGCGGTCCGGATCACCGATTTCAACCTGGCCGAGGATCATATCGACCTCAACAGAATCGCGGCCCAGCTCAGCGGATGGGACCAGCGGACCAATCCCTTCGCCACCGGCCATCTGCGCCTCATTCAGGTCGGCGGCGACGCGCTGCTTCAGATTGACGTTGACGGCGGCGGCAATGGCTGGAGCGACCTTGCCCTGTTCCAGTCGACCCTGGTGAGCGGCTTTACAGAGACCCAGTTCGGTTTTCATCCCGATGGCAGGCCCGTCGCCGGCCTCTCCATCGCCGGCACCCAGGACGGCGATACCCTTCAAGGCACCAATGGCGATGATGTCCTTCGCGGGCTGGGCGGCGCCGACATCCTCTATGGTGGCATAGGCGACGACCGGCTGGTGGGCGGGGACGGTTTCGACACGCTCGATGGCGGCCTTGGCAGCGACAAGCTGTTCGGCGGCAACTTTGCCGACCGGCTGATCGACCAGGCCGGCGGCAACGACCAGTTGTTCGGCGAGGATGGCGACGACAGCCTCTATGTCAGCCGTTTTTCCCCTTCCCTGGCCAACAGCCTGTTGCTGGATGGGGGCAGCGGCAATGATTCCATCATCTATAATGACATATTCAGCCAGCATCGCGTCACCATCCGGGGCGGCGAGGGCAATGACGACATCAGCGTTTCCGGCCTGTCGCGCGTCTCCATCGACGCAGGCAGCGGCGATGACCATCTGCTGCTGTCCATTACCGGCAATGCCAAGACGGTGACGCTGGGCGACGGGGCGGACATCGTCGCCTTCACCGGCAGCGGCGGCGCGGCGGCTCAGATCACCGATTTCAGCCTGGCGCAGGACAAGGTCGACCTGACCCCGCTGCTTGGCCAATTGCTGAATTGGGACCAGAGCAGCAACCCCTTCTCCACCGGCCATCTCCGCCTGATCAACCAGGGCACCGGCGCGATGCTTCAGGTCGACATCTACGGCGGCGGCAGCGCCTGGCAGGATGTGGCGCTGTTTCAGGGCAGGCAGGCGAGCGGGTTTACCGACCAGCAAATGGGCTATTACCCGGACGGTCGACCGGTCCCGGGCCTGACGATTGCGGGCACCGCGGGCAACGACATGCTGCAAGGCACGGTGGGCAATGATGCGCTGCGCGGACTGGGCGGCGACGACACTCTGCTGGGCGGCGCAGGCGATGACCGGCTGGTGGGCGGCGATGGTTTCGACACGCTCGATGGCGGCCTTGGCAGCGACAAGCTGTTCGGCGGTGACGGACAGGACGATCTGCGCGACAGCCTGGGCGGCAACGATCAACTGTTCGGCGAAGACGGCAACGACCGGATCAGCGCGATCCGCTATTCGGTGCCCGCCAGCACCATCGTGCTGGACGGGGGAGCAGGCGATGACGCGATCAGCTATAGCGACGCTTCTGACCAGCATCGCGTCACCATCCGGGGCGGCCTTGGCAATGACGATATTGAGGTAGTGGCCGCCTCCCGCGTTGCTGTCGACGGGGGCGCCGGCGACGATCGGGTGACGCTCCAGCTCATGGGGCTCGAAAAGACCGTGACGCTGGGCGGCGGCGCCGACAGCCTGACCCTGGCCTATTACGGGTCGGGTTCGGTCCGCGTCACCGATTTCGACGTCGCACAGGACCGGCTCGACCTGACGGGGCTATTGGCGCAGTTGCAGAACTGGGATCAGGAAAGCGATCCCTTTACCACCGGCCATCTGCAATTTCTTCAGTCGGGCTATGACACATTGCTGCAAATAGACCTGAACGGCGGCGGCGATCTTTGGCAGACGATGGCGCTCTTCCAGAATCTTCAGGCGTCCACCCTGCCGCAGGACCTATTCGGCCCCGTGTCGACGGCTGATGTCCCGCTGATCGGCTAGGGGCGAGCCTTTCGGCCCGCCCTTCCCGCCGGGTTCGGGGCTGTCAGCCGCCGAAGCCGAAATTCAGGAATTCAGGGACCGGGCCATTCCAGCCCTCGTCCGGCCCATCCTCCACCGCATTGGCGCGGCGACCGCGCGGCAGCGGCGCGGCGCGTTCCTGACGTTCGGGCCGGCGCTTTTCCGCCCTGGGCTCTTCCCGCCGCTTTTCCTCGCGGCGAGCGGGAGCGCGCTCTTCGGACGGGCGCTCGCGCGGTTCCTTCCGCGTGGCCGGGACTTCCTCGCCACCGCTAACGCTGCTGCTGCTTCCCGGCAGCTCGGCATAGGCGATCTTGGTACCGATCAGCTTCTGGATATTGTCGATCGCCTCGGCATCGTCGCCCGTCACGAAGGTGAAGGCCGTCCCCTTCGCCCCCGCGCGACCGGTGCGGCCGATACGATGGACATAATCGTCCGGGTGCCAGGGCGCATCGAAATTGAAGACGTGGCTCACGCCTTTGATGTCCAGCCCGCGCGCCGCGACATCCGACGCGACCAGGATATTGACGGTGCCGGTACGGAACCGCTCCAGTTCGGCGATGCGCGCCGACTGGTCAATGTCGCCATGAATTTCGCCCGAGCGATAGCCATGGCGCTGAAGGCTCTTGTTGAGCTCGCGCACGGTGGTCTTGCGATTGCAGAATATGACGGCGCTCTGTACATCCTGCGCATCGAGCAACGCACGCAGCGCATCGCGCTTCTTGCGCGAATCGACCTTCACCAGATGCTGGGTGATATTGGTCGATGCCGTGGCGGGCCGGGCCACCTCGATCGACTTGGGGTTCGACAGGAATCGATCCGCCAGCTTCTTGATCACCGGTGGCATGGTTGCCGAAAAGAGCAGCGTCTGCCGCTGCGCCGGCAATTTGGTGCAGATATTCTCGATGTCGGGGATGAAGCCCATGTCGAGCATCCGGTCCGCTTCATCGATGACCAGCATGTTGCAGCCGTTCAGCAATATCTTGCCGCGTTCGAACAGGTCCATCAGGCGGCCCGGCGTCGCGATCAGCACGTCGACACCCTTTTCCAGCGCCTTGACCTGATCGCCCATCTGCACGCCGCCGATCAGCAGCGCCATCGAAAGCTTGTGATATTTGCCGTATTTCTCGAAATTCTCGGCCACCTGCGCGGCCAGTTCGCGGGTCGGCTCCAGGATCAGGCTGCGCGGCATCAATGCCCGGGCGCGGCCATGGGCCAGAATGTCGATCATCGGCAGCACGAAGCTGGCTGTCTTGCCCGTCCCCGTCTGGGCGATGCCGATAATGTCCTTCATCATCAGCACTGGGGGAATGGCCTGCGCCTGGATGGGCGTGGGCGTGTCGTAACCGGCCTCGGTTACGGCCTTGAGCAATTCGTCGGAAAGGCCGAGATCGGCAAAAGTCATTCAAATGTCCGGGACAGGAGGCAATCCGTCCAGCCTGCGGCAGGACCGGAAATCGCGCGCGACTTGCGGAAATATCGACCTCTTGTCAAGAAATTCACGCAATTGCCCTGCTGAAATGCCCGTTCAGTCGTCCGGCGTCGTCGCCACCAGCCTGCGAAAGCTGTCGATGGCACAACTCATCCCGCTGCGGGCCTGCAATTCATCCCGCCCGGAACATAGCGAACCATCATCGTCCGGCTCGACATAGAAGCCGGAATAAAAACCGGCGGAATCGCATCCACGCTCGGTCCGTGCGCGATAGCGATGGCCGTCCGTCAGGATGAGGTCGACCCCGGTACGCACGATCACGCTGGCCGCCCGGATCGACCGCAAGGCGATGCAGCGCGGCCCCTTCTTTTCTTCCCACTCTTCCGAATCCGGCTCAACCCGGGCCGGCGCCTTGCCCTTCACAGTCATGGGCACGCGAATGATGACCCGACGCTCAATGGTCAGTTGCGCCCATTGCACCGGTTCAGCGGCGGGCGCGGCCAACAGCAGCAGGACAGAGTGAAACAAAACGAACCCCTTTTTGGGCTTGCTACGCTATGGACGGCTGGTTGAACCAGCGATGAATTTGAATGGGTGGATATTGTTCATGATCGGACCCGAGCTTCTTTCCCAATTCGCGTCCCTGCTGGGGCCAAAGGGGATCATAACCGATTCGGACGCCATCGCGCCCTGGGCCAGCGACTGGCGGGGCCGCTATCATGGATCGACTGCGGCGATCCTGTCCCCCGCCAGTACGCAGGAGGTGGCGGCCGTGGTCACCCTGGCATCCCGGCTGGGCGTGCCACTGGTGCCGCAAGGGGGCAACACATCCATGGTAGGCGGCGCCACCCCGCCGGCCGATGGTTCGGCCCTGATCCTGTCGCTGCGGCGGATGAACCGCATCCGAAGCCTCAGCGCCGAGGATAATCTCGCCCTGTGCGAAGCGGGCGTGATCCTGAGCGTGCTGCACGATGCCGCGCAGGCGGTGGGACGCCGCTTTCCGCTCAGCCTGGGGGCAAAGGGCTCCGCCACCATCGGCGGCCTCATATCAACCAATGCCGGCGGCACGCAGGTGCTGCGCCACGGCACGATGCGCGCGCTGGTGGAAGGGGTGGAAGCCGTGCTGCCCGATGGCAGCATCTTCGACGGGCTGGATGCGCTCAAGAAAGATAATCGCGGCTATGACATCAAACAGTTGCTGATCGGCGCGGAAGGGACGCTGGGCATCGTGACCGCCGCCTCGCTGCGGCTGGTGCCCGCCATCGCGGAGCGGGCAGTCGGCTGGGTGGGGGTTCAGAGCCCCGCCGATGCGCTGCGGCTGCTGCGTTTGGCCGAGGACCGGCTGGGCAACAGTGTGGAAGGGTTTGAAATCATCGCCGACGACGGGCTGGGCCATGTGCTTTCCCATGTCCCCGCAACCCGCTGCCCCATAGCGACGCGGACACCCTGGCATGTGCTGATCGAGGTCGATCAGGCCGACCATGTGGCCCCCGGGCCGTCCGAACGGCTGGAACAGGCGTTGGCACAGGCGATGGAGGCAGGCATCGCGCAGGATGCCGCCATAGCCGCCAGCGAGGCCCAGGCCGATGCCTTCTGGCGGATCCGCGAATCCCTGTCCGAGGCGGAACGGGCACAGGGACCCGCCCTGCAATATGACATATCGGTACCGGTGGCGCACATGCCGGCCTTCATGGTGGAAACGGCAGCGGCGGCGCAGGAGCGCTTCCCCGGCACCAGCGCCTCTTCCTTCGGTCATCTGGGCGATGGCAATGTCCATTTCCACGTCCGCGCACCCAGGGGGACCAGCGACGGGCCAGGCTGGATCGCCGGCCAGGGGCAGGCGATCAACGCCTTCGTCCATGACGCCGTCGTCGCGGCGGGCGGCTCCATATCCGCCGAACATGGCATCGGCCAGATGAAGCGAGCCGAACTGGGCCGCCTTGCCAGCCCCGCGCGCATCACGGCCTTGCGGGCGATCAAGGCGGCGCTGGACCCGCAGGGCCTGTTCAACCCGGGCAAGCTCATCCCCCTGCCCGCCGAAAGCCCGGCCCGCTCCAGCGACAAACTCATTGCCTAGCGAAGGCAAGGACTATATCGCCCACCGCCAATCTTGACCTTCCGCGAACGCAGTCAAGCGATCGCATAATGACAGAAATGGACCCGGACCATGGCCAGCGCGCCCGCGAACAACCTGCCGATCTTCTACAATGACCTGCTTCCGCTCAGCAGTGCCGACCACGCCGATTTCCATATCCGCCCGGTCGATTCGGCCCCGTTCCTGACCACGCAGCACGCCATCCCGCTGACCATCGACGAATTCGTCATCGCTCAGCGTTTCGCCCCGATCATCTTTTCCGCGGGGCCGGACGCCGTTCCGCTGCTCCTGATGGGCCTGAACGAAGGCGTGAACATCTTCGTCGACGATGAAGGCAAACTGCGCGGCCCGGCCTATGTGCCCGCCTATGTCCGCCGCTACCCCTGGATGCTGGCCAAGCTGCGCCCCGACACCGATGAGCTGTCGCTCTGCTTCGATCCCACCAGCCCGGCGGTCGGCGCGTTCGAGGAAGGCGCAGCGCTCTTCGAAGAGGGCAAGCCCAGCGAACAGACCCAGGGCATCCTGAAATTCTGCGAGGATTTCGAGCAGGCAGCAGCCCGCACCGGCCAGTTTGTGCGGGAGCTGACCGAAATGGACCTGCTGATGGACGGCGAAGTCTCCATCCAGACCCCGGCCAGCGAACAGCCCTTCGTCTATCGCGGCTTCCGCATGGTGAATGAGGAAAAGCTGCGCGACATGCGCGGCGACCAGCTTCGCAAGATCAACCAGAGCGGCCTGCTCCCGCTGATCTACGCCCATCTTTTCTCGCTGCAACTGATGCGCGAGATTTTCGAGGCGCAGATCGGCCAGGGCAAGGGCCCGATCGCGGCCCCCGCCGTGACGATCCCGGTTCCGGCCGAGTCCTGAACCATTGATGAAAGTCATCCGCCAAATGGCTTGAATATATTTGATAGATGAGCAGGCCGCTTCCCCCTTGAAAGGCGAAGCGGCCTGCCCTATCTGTTGAACATACGGCGCACCTGCCCCCCTTTCGGGTGTGTCGTATGGGCGCCTCCCCCTTTTGGAGGCGTCTCCTCCCTGAACCTTGGCCACCCCATGCGAATGCATGGGGTGGTTTTTTATGAAACTTGGCAGACGCCCGGCTTGACGCTTGGCCATAGCCCGCCTAATGGCCGCCTTCTGTCCATCGGACATGATGGCAAGGCCCCTTCGTCTAGCGGTCAGGACGCGGCCCTCTCACGGCTGAAGCACGGGTTCGATTCCCGTAGGGGTCACCAGCAAAATCAATGACTTAGCGAGCGCGAGGCGCCAAATATCGCTACTTCTCGATTTCTTCTCTAATAAACATGCTCGGATTTGCGGGGACGTAACCGGAAAAAAATGTTCCGTTCTGGCGAGCCCCTATATGGAGTGTGACTACCCGGCCGGGTCTCAACCAGAACGGTCCGATCGCTAATGTCGCGATTCGAGCTATGTTGAAATCCTCAAGCGGGCCGGCGTCGTTCAATTGCAGCTCGAAGGCTTGAAACGAGAATCAACGTAGTCGCCCCGTCCTTAGCGATTTCCAGTTCGCCTGACTTGATCAGTTCATAAAGGCGTGAGCGACTGATCCCCGTCATCGCCACTGCGATCGGGATGCGGACGGTGATCGGCTCGTAGTAGAGCACCTTCTCAGAAGAAGCAGGTGCGGGCTCAGGATGAGAATTTTGGAAATTCTTGCGCACAGAAAAGCGGCCTCCAGAAAGGGGCCTGATCCGCGAAATGAAGCAACTTCAAGATATAGCCAATTCGCGCCTGCTGGAATAGCGAAATCCCAGCGCCTAAAGCTCAGAGGTGCAACGCCCGTGCCGGACCACAACCGGGCCACTATCGTTATGGCGTTCGAGCACATTCAACCTTTGCGATAAAGCGCGCCCTCATCCATTTCCATTAGCCGACATTCGCATCAATGTGGGTTCGATCGGAACACAGCTGGTCCAAATCGCGCCATGAGATGCTGACTTACGCGCGCTGCGTAACGCAGCTGACGTAAAGTTTTCGGGCTGTGATAGATACCAACCGATTTCCAGTAATCTCCCGTCGTGCTCAAGGCCGACGCAAATATCCATCGAGCGGCCTCCGCATTGAAGCAGGGATCGTCACGAAGCCAAATGCGGATCTGGGCAGGTGGTCGATCCAGCAACTCGGCAAGCTTTGGAATCCACCAGCTATTGATCTGAAGAGGACCTAAATCGTGGCTACCATTGCTGTTCTGGATTTCTGCACCGATCCACCCTCCTTCCTGGTCCCGTAGGCCCCAGAGGGTTTTCTCGAGCCACCTTTGCCCGCGGGCAGCGTTGCGGATGCACCGACCGACCTCTGCTTCCTCGCTGGTCGCGGTCGGCAAAGGCGAAGCATAACCCGCATCCAGCCAAGCCATCGCAAGGCAGATTCCGATCAAGGCGAAGCGACAGCTAGCGATCAATGGCATTACGATCCTCCCTCACTTGCTCATCGTGCTGTTGCCGGTCCACCCGCTGCACGTCGCTGTGCAAGGTCTGCCGATCGCGCCCGGGGAACCACGACTGAAGATGCCGCTCCAGGCGTTCGAAACCCAGCCGCGCATTCTCTGCAAATCGTTCGGCCAGCCCGCCAGTGCCGCGCAACCGCCGATTGAGCTGGCGCTCGAGCTGCCGGTCTTTGCGAGCCTGCCTCTGACGGAGCTGCTCGTCGCGAAGGCGGACGATCCGCTCTTCGTGGCGGACCGAAACTTCCTTACTGTGATCCCGTTCCAGGCGCCCGAGACCTTCGAGCGCAGACGTTTTTTCTCCCGATCGCGCCGTCAATTTGTCGATCAGTTTTTGCTTGTCCTCCGTCCAGAGCTTCACCCCGAAACGGGCGCGCGTGATAGCCGTGTAAAAGTTTTGCCCGTTCACCAGAGGAGAGCTGATTGGCGCCAGGACATAGACCCTGTCATATGTCTTTGACTGGGAGGAATAGACCGTTTCTCCGTAACCGTGGTCCCAGGTCCTGTGGCGTGACAGGTCGATTTCCTGGACGCGGCCATCGCGGTCCCACTGAATGGTGGCGAGCGTCCCATCGAGCTTTTCGACCGTGCCCCTTTCCGCATTTTTGAGTTTGAGTTCCTTAGAAACAAGCCGCCATTGAATGCGGTCGCCAGCAGCAAGGTCCCTCTTTTCTTCGAGAAACACATTCACCTGCGCAGCTTTGCTGGTCCGAGGATCCCAACGATGAATGCGTCCCTGATCATCGATCAGGCGAACATGCTGTCTACCCTTCTCGTCTCGGCCGATCCCGATCACGCGATATTCGCCATCGCGAACCATCCCCAACGCTGGTTGGTCCCGGCTGAATTTCACAATCTGACCGCCGGAGTAGAAACGGGCCATGCGCTTTTCCTGATCGCTGTGACCGCCGGGTGTTAGGATCGAGAGTCGGCTGTCCTCAGCAGCGATTGCACCCTCTCTCTTCAGGGCTTCTCGAACCTGGTTATTGACGATGAGCCGTGTCGCGTTGTCGAGAACAAGTATGTTGGTGGAGGCACGGCTGCGAGGCTTGAGGCGCGTCCATTCTGCCAACAGCCCCTTGGCGAGGTCCTCGCTGACCGCGCCGCTGATGACCTTGTCGAGCGCGCCAACCGAGGCTTCATAGTCTCCTGCGCGTGCCGCCGTCACAGCAGCCTTCATCGCTTCTGTTTCCTGACGACGGGTCTCTGTTAGCTCATCGGTCGCCAGCCCAAGTCGCTGCATGAGCCAGAAGGCCTTCCCCTGCTCAATCGCACCTGTCTGCCTGTTGTCCCCCATCAGTATCAGCCGCGCCCCGGTCACGCGGCTGAGTTCGAGAACCCGCAACGCCTGTCGATTTCCCAATTGGCCGGCCTCATCGAGGACGAGCACATGATCCGAAGTAAGTCCGTGCCCCCCGCCAGCAAGCAGGCTAGCGACCGTTCGCGAGTCGATCTTGGCCTTGGCACCCAGCTCGGCGGCGGCAGATGATGTCGGAGCCAAGGCAACAAACATCTTCTCAGGCCCGGCCGCTGCCCTCAACCAAGCAACGAGGGTGGATTTTCCTGATCCCGCGACGCCGGCAATACCAGTGACCCGATCATGCGACAGAGCCATATGAACAAGGGCGCGCTCCTGCTCCGGGGAGAGGTCCGCGGTTTCCAGCGAGCCCAGAAGGCGATCGGCTGTCGCTATCGGCGTGGCGTCTTCCAGCGCCAGGGCAATATGCTGGGAAAGGGATTGTTCGAACCTTGCGGATCGCCGGGTGGTCCGGCTCCTGTGCAATATGTCGTCGCCCGTCTGATGAGCTGTCGCGAGCAGTTTCCGACGCTCCTCATGGTGTGCCACCAGGGGGCGGATGTCGGAATACCGAACTTCGCCCACATGGGAGGCGAGCGCCGCGGCGTAATGGCGGCCAAGTGCGTTGACTGCTTCTCTTCCCTCGGGCTGTCTTAGTCCGAACAAGGCTGCGCGTGCTGCATCGTCCGGCGTGATCTCCAACCTCCGCTCCCCCAGTTCCTCCACCTTTTCTTGCAAGGCTGAGATTGGCTTTTCATGAGGAAGAAGCCTTGCGCGCCATTGAAGGTGAAGGTCCTCCAGGCCCACTTTCACTTTTGGGCCGCGGGTGGCGTAGAAGGATTTTCGGCGCTCGGCCTGACCGACCAAGCCATTCGCGCGGGCATGATCATCGATCTGTTGGGCTCGCTGGGACATCTCGCTGATAAGGGGGCGCGGCACGCCCGAGATTTCGAAAAGCCCCCGCCGCGGATCGAATTCGATCTGATATCCGAGTTCGCGAAGGCCGTGCGCCAGTTCGTTGCGATAGATCTGGCCGGTTGCCATTTGTTCGGCATACATGGCGCGGGTTTCAAGGCTGGCATAGGGTTCGTCCCCTGCCCGGTTCGTCATGTTGAAGATGACGATATGGGTGTGGAGATGCGGATCGAGCTCACGGCTCGCATGTTCGGTGAAGCGCGCCCAAAGCAACCTTCCGGTCGTTTCGTGCACGATTTGCTTTCCCTCGCGCCGACGAAGCTGCGCATGCTCCTCAAGATAGGCGAGCGCGACATCGACAGCTTTCTCATGAGCCTCGATGATCCGCTCATCCCCGGCGGCAAGCGCCATGATCGACACCGATTTGGGCGCGCTGATTGCGAAATCCCAACCGGGGTGATGCTGAATTCCCTCCTGCCGATGGCGGCCAAGTTGCTGGCCGGCCACCTTCCCGGCTAGCAGCGCCTCCATGGTCTTGGGGTCGACCTCGCCGGAAAGACCAAGGCCGTGAGCAAGGCTGCCGCCCCAGGCTGAGATTTCGGCATCACCCTTCGTATAATAATCGCCAATGGCGTAATAGCGGGCGATGTTTGCCGGTGATCCGGACAGGCGGCGAGGATGCATCATGCCGGCCTCGCTTCATCCCGATCACCCGATGCTCGCCCATGTTGGCGCAGGCGAAAGCCGCTCGATGGTCCGAGCAGCGGCGGCGGGCCGGCGGAAAACCCCGTGCTCGGTTCTGCGCCGTCTTGATGGTGCGATTGTGATGCGTCTTCATCCGACCGGTTCTCAACGGGCGGCGGCGTATCGAGCGGCAGTTGAGGGTGTGGCTTCTCCTTTTCTTCCGTGCGACGGCGGGGGCGTGGCTTGTCCTCCTTTGACTCGAGTGCCGCCCCTGTTTCGAATCGCAATGGCGGCGTTGTTTTCTCCGCAAAGGCCGGCTCGTTTGTCGGAAGACCATTATATCTGTCGACAAAGCGCACGACCGGGAGGTTTCTCCCGAAACGAAGATAACCCGCAAGATTGGGGAGGTTCGTGACCTCTGTGTGCATCACCAGCGGCCGGGTCACCTGCATCCGCGAGAGATTGACCCCGTCGCGCATATCGTTGACGCCGTAGGACATGCCCTCATTGGCCTCGACCTGCTCTACCTGCCCCAGATTTTCCGAGACATGCTTCGCGGTCGGGGTGTCGTTAGCCCTTAACGCGACCCAGGTGGAACAATAGCCTGTGATGGCCGCTGCATCCTGGATGCCATATGTGGCTTCCAACTGCGGATAGGACTGGAATCCCAATATGCCGCACCCACCATATTTGCGAGCGCGGGCGAGAAAGTCGCTCAGGGATGGCAGTTTCTGGAGCGTCGGAAGCTCGTCGATCACGCAATAAAGACGACGCTTGCGGTCGGCTGGAAGGCTCATGATCGCGCTGATCGCAATGTCGAGCCAGACCGTCACCAGGGGGCGAAGCGAGGGCAACTGGTCTGCTTTCACGGTGATGAAGAGCCAGCTGTCATCCTCCTCATTGGCGACCCAATCCCGGATCGAGAAGCCGTCGGCGGTATCGTCGAGATAGGAAAAGCTGCGCATGACGGAGGCGAGTTCTGCGCGGATGCCAGCCGAGGTGCGGTCTCCTTCCATCGAGATGAACGCTGCCGCGTCGGTGCCCTCCGCGAATGCCGCCAGGGTCTTCAAGGGACTGCGCAGGATCGTGTCGAGAAGAATGGAAACGAGCATCCGGTCGCTGCGCGCGAGCTTGCGGAAGACGGCGACCAAAGTTCCACGCGCGGCCTTGGCCCAGAAAGGGTCTCCCCCTTTGTCCGGGATGGTCGACTCTGCGATCTGATCATAATGGTAGTCCCTCGGGACATCGACCCAGGGTGACCATCGGTCAGCCCGCTCATCGAGCGGATTGAGCAGGATATCGTGACCGGGCCGATAGAATTTTTCGACGAAGGTGCCGGCCGTGTCATAGACGATAGCCCGCTTGCCGGCCTTGCGCATTCCCGCCAGCATCTTGAGAATGATGTTGGTCTTGCCGGTTCCTGGCGCTCCGCAGATCAGGATATGCTCCGGCTCGAAGGCGTCGGGAACTGGCACGCCGCCTATCGAGAAGCTGCCCTTCTTCGTCCGCCAAAGGAGGCGCCGGAGCTGTCGCGCGGTACCGAACCGGGCGCCGCGCAGGAACTGGTTGGAGCCAAGGCCCCGTCCCGTCCGGGTAAAATAGAACCAGGCCCAGACGAGCATCAGAAGTGCGAAGGTACCCGACAGCGCCGCCCCATAAAGAAGGTGATGCTCCATCGCCTGCATCGTTTTCATTGCGACAGGCGAACCCAGCAGGGCATCCGAACTGGTCCAATATTGTCGGCCCGAAGGGGTTCGAAAAAGGAGCGGCGCGCCTCCCGGTACATCACTTTTCAAGGTGGCCTCGGCAATCTTGAAAGCAACGAAGCGTTCATAGTCGCTCGACTTCTCCAGCACATACCAGACCATCCCCCCGATCCAGATGACCAGTCCTGCAAGCGTCGTCTGAAAGAAGACCTGGGTGGTCATCCGGACATTATGGACGATAGCCTGCCCGCCCCGGGTCCACGACCCCAGCGTATCGTTGCGGAAGATGCTCATCGGCCACCCTCCCCCGCTTCGAGCAGGCCCCGTTCGAGGAGCAGGGCGCGGGCATCCTCCATCCCTTTCTGGAGAATGTCGGGGCGCCGTGTTCCTACCGACGCTGCAAGGATGGCGAAGACCTGTATGAGGGTCGCCTGCACCTCATCGAAGCGGCCATGATAGCCGCCCGCGTCCATACCCTCGAATCGGTTGAGGATGTCGCGCACATAGTCGGGAACGGTTGTGTCGGAGGCTCGGGCGCCGCCGACAAGACGCTCATAGAGCGCGTCCTTGAACCTGATGGTAATTCTGGGCAAGCGCCGAACTCCTGTCCGACGCCTGATCACAATGATGAAGCAGCGGCCTTATACGGCACCAACAGGCTGATCTCAATTGATAATGCTGGGACGAGGTGGCAGCCAAACAGTGCCAAGGCAGATCAAGCACTTACAGATAAATGACTGCCGAACAGTGCCGTGCGGCGTCAATCAGTGCCATTGCCTTTGACCGGAAAATTTCCCCGAAAGTCGCAGAAAAGCTTGTGATTCGCGCCCGCAGCACCCGTGCGTACGGTGCATTACAACTTACGCCCTTCGGGGCGTGCGTCGATGCCAACGCACGAGCTTGCCTCGTGCGCTAGATTGACGTCCGAAAGGAGGGCAAACCGCTGATCTGGAAGGGACATTTCCACGCCCCGAAGGATCGGCAATGACCGGGCCGGAAGCCCGGTCGAGCCGTTCAAATCCATGCCGCCCATAAAACCCTGCGTGTCCTGGGGTTTTCCTCGGCCACGCTCCCCCCCGGCTCCATCGGAGCCGCGATTTATGGAGCAACGACGCCATGAAACGCGCCGAAATAATTGACCTCAATACCATCAATCCCGCATCCATCGCCCTGCCTCCGCAGGGGGAAAGAATGATCCATGACAGCGAAGCAAAAGGGCTTTCCCTGCGCCTCCGCGCCACTGGCGCACGCACTTGGATCGTGAAGGAAAAGGTGGGCAGCAAAACCAGCTCGCGCACCTTGGGACAGGTCGCCCTCATACCCCTCGCCGCCGCCCGCCATATGGTTGCAGCGCAACCCCTCCTCCCCCACAACGATACCAACGCTCCACCTTCCGCGCCCCTATTTAGTCCGGAAGCTCGTATCTACGAAGTGATGCCGCACTTCCTCGCTTTGGGTGAAACCGGACGATGGAAGGCCAGCACGGTCCGCAACATGCGGGCAGCGGCGGACACGCATATCCTGCCACTGCTGGGGCTGAAAAAGGTCCGCGACCTCAAACCGGAAGAAGTGGCGCGCTGGCAGATGGACGTCGCCGCCAAGAGCAGCGCCGTGCGCATGGCGCTCTCCACGCTTTCCGGCTTGATGCTTTACGCAGAAGACCATGGCCTTCGCGATCCCGGTTGCAATCCGTGCCGGGGGCTTCGGAAGAAGCAGAGGAGCAATCGCGGGCAACCCCTCCCGACTGCCACTGTGCGCCGCCTGTGGGCAGCTCTCGACAGGCTGCACGATGTAATGCCCAATGCCTGCGATGCGGTGCGCTTGCTTCTCCTCACCGGCGCACGGCGTAGCGAGATATTGTCCCTTGAATGGGATCGCATCATCGGCACCCGCGCTGTGCTGGAAGATTCCAAGACCGGACCTCGGACGATCTGGCTCAACACCCCTGCCCGCACGGTCCTTGAAACCCGACGGAAGACGGCTACCGGCAGATATGTGTTTCCCGCCGCAAGGATCGACGGGCCGATGAGGGTTCTCGACCATGCTTGGTCAATGATCCGCAAAGAGGCTGTGCTTGGCGCGCTTCGCGTGCATGATCTTCGTCACCATTTCGCTTCTGTCGCGGTGTCGAACGGGATCGACCTACGGCTGGTCAGCCAGCTTCTGGGCCATCAGGATATAGATTCCACGCTTGGCTATGCCCATCTCACAACCGCCGCTCTCACAAGGTCGGCAACGCGCATATCTGGGCGACTGGATCGTTCGCTGCGTGGTGAGCATTCGAACGCGACGACGCTCAGACGCACCCCACGGAAGGCTCCTGCGCCAGTTTTGGCCAATGAAGCGGAGGAGGCTCATGGCTAATCTCCTCCTCCCGCTGACGGACGCCATCTGTCACAGAGCCAAACCTGAAATAAAAGAATACGCGCTTCGCGATCAGCGTCAACCGGGCCTTGCGCTTCGTGTCCAGCCCAGCGGCGCGCGAAGCTGGACTATGCGGACCCGCATCAAGGAAAAAGCGGCCCGGCATTTCCTTGGCAATTTCCCTGATGTGTCGGTCAAAGCCGCTCGCCAGATAGCCAATGCGCTGCTTGCCGGGGATGCCGATGCGCCACCTGTCAGGTCGGTCGCTCCACTCTTCGAAGCGTTTCAGGCTGAGCATGAACAGCGCGCCGGAGCCTTCTACAAACCGCAGGGATTGCGCGCCTATCAAACCTATATGCGGTGCGAATTACTGTCCGCCTTTGGCGGCAAACGGCTTGATGCTATCGCACGCCAAGATGTCGCTCGCTGGTTTGAAGGATATAGCCTGAGGCGGCCCGGCGGCGCTAATCGCGCCCTTGGCATCCTTGGCGCTATGCTGGGTCGGGCAAAGGCATGGGGCTATATGCCGGACGGATGGCGAAACCCGGTGTCGGGCATCCGGATGAACCGGCGCAAGGTCATCGGCACCTTTCTCAGCGATACCGAAATGGCCCGGTTAGGGGCCGTACTGGACGAAAAAACAGCCGAAGGCTGCAACGCTTCCGCCCTCCTCCGCTTTTTGACACTGACCGGATGCAGGGTTAGCGAAGCGGTCGATCTGGAATGGCAGGACGTTTTACCGGATCGACTAAGGCTCAGGGAAAGTAAGACAGGTCCACGCGATGTCCCCTTGGGTGCGCCAGTTCGAGGCTTCCTCAAATCGCACCGAGCCAATCTAACCCGTCGCGGCCTCGGTCGCCTTCGGCATGTATTCCCCATGTTCGGGGGGCAGCGGTATGAAGGGGTGCGCTCGGTCTGGCACGTTGTTCGACGACAGGCAACGCTGCCGCCAGCGCTGCGTATCCATGATCTGCGGCACAGCTTTGCCAGCCATGCGGTTATGTCGGGCGAAACGCTGTTCGCGACATCTCGTTTACTGGGCCACAGCCGCATACAAATGACGGCGCGTTATGCTCATCTGGCCGATGGCGCGATGCTTTTGGCTGCGGAGAAGGTCGGGGCAATCGTAGCCCGCAGTTGCACCGCCAAGCGATCCGAATTGGCCGCCATCACAAGCAGCGCGGCGACATCTATGAACACGACGCGATTGGAGAACCTCGAGGCACTTCTTGCCACTGTTCATGACGACGAGGGAGGCAGCCATGAATGAGGATGATCGTCAGAGAGACGAGCGCATCAAAGCCGCATTGGAAGCACTCCCAGATCGGACCTATAGAATTTTCTACCTCAACGTAGTGGAGAAAATGAGCCACGTCGAAATAGCTAAGCAAGAATGGATGTTCGTCTGTCAGGTGCGACGGCATATGCGCCGGGCGTTCCGAGCTATTGCCAGTACGAGATAATTCTAAAATCGCCCTGCCAGCGCTTAACGCTTGGCAAGGCAATGTTTTCCAGCGATCTTGAGAAGCGATATGAAGACCCTTGACGATCCCGATGTGAAATTGCCGGAGCCGAAACGCCGGGAGCTTGCTCACGTCGTGGAGGTCATTCAAGCTGGCTTTGCCCGCGCCATTCGCCACCGGACGATGGAGCGGTTTCGCAACGGCAAACTGCTCAAGATCATCCTTTTCGGGAGCTACGCACGCGGTGATTGGGTTGAAGACCCTATCGGACGCTATTTCTCGGACTATGACATTCTTGTGGTAGTCGATCATGAGGATTTGACAAACGTATCGGAATTTTGGACCGCGACAGAGGAACGTTTTCTAGGTGATCTCACCGAAGGCAAAGTTCTGCGCACGCCGGTCAGCCTGATTTATCACAGCCTTGACGATGTGAACGAGAAGCTGCGGCTTGGCCGCTATTTCTTCATGGATATCCTCAGGGATGGCATTCTCCTGCATGATGAACCGCATCATGCGTTTGCTGAGCCGAAGCAGCTATCGTCAGGGGAAGCGCTACGGGAAACGCGGAGCTATTTCGAGGAGTGGTTTGAGAGCGCATCGGACTTCCTCGACAGCGCGAGGGACGCGACTGCAAAGGGAAAGGACAAACTAGCTGCCTTCCTACTTCATCAGGCAACTGAGCGCTTCTATCACTGCGTTTTTCTAGTTCGCGCGCTCTACAGTCCCAAAACCCACAACTTGAACCGGCTGCGAGCTTTGACTGAACAGCTCGAACCGACGCTGCAAACGGTCTGGCTATCGAATGAGCGAGGCCACAAGCGGGCGTATAACCTGCTGCGCGAAGCCTACATCAAGGCGCGATATTCGCGCGAATATGAGATTACAACCAATGAAATTGCATGGCTAAACGAACGCGTAACTGATCTTCAAACGCGGGTTAGTACCATATGCCTCACACGGATCGCTGAACTAACCAACCGACAGAGTCCTGCCTAAAAGAGCAGCCAGATTAAAAGCCAGCTTTGCGCGGGCTGCGGCGTCTCGACATGGGGAAATTTCTGGCGTCGAACGAGGCGGCGGAGATAGTTGACATAGGGCGGCTACCTGCTGAACCAACAGCGCGATTGTTCCGTCTTTGAAATGAAGAAAACTACATTTACTTGGAGGAGTTGCTTTAGGTTCGATGCCGTCATACTGTAAGATGATGTGTCCAGGGGGGTTTATGATCAGATTCATCGGCTGCGTCGCGCTCCTGTTAGGAGGACCTTTATTGGCGGCTGCCCCTGTCAAAAAGCCATTGCCCAAAACGGCTGCAAAGCCTGTACCGACTGCCTCCAAACCCACGCCAGTCCCCGCTCGAATATATGATTTCAAAGGTATTCCGCTTGGGATCAGCTTAGAGGATTTCAGAACGAAGCCTCATCCAGATGGGAAGCCATCTAAGGTGGTATGCACAGGAGATGAACTGCCTGACGAACTAGGCGGGCAAGAAGCCGCTAGGATGACGAGAATTTACGACGATACCGAAAAGTCTTTAGGGGTTAAGCGTTGTGTCTTCATGGAGCAGTCTGGCATCTCCAAATACTACTATGAAGCAGCCCTCAACCTTGCAGCTACGCGATACAACATGACGCCATATGGCTTTTATTTCATAGCCGATCCGAAAGATGGCGTGATGCGTTTGTTCCGTTTTTCTGGGACATCTGTCCGAGATGCAGCGGCTGAGGTCATCACGGCAATGACAGGGAAGTTTGGCCAACCCCACATCGTGACTGATAAGGTTCAGAATAAAATGGGAGCATCATTCGACCATGTGATTGCCACATGGTCGAATCCCCTGTCGGCAATCATTGTCGAAGATCGTTATAGTAAGATTGATGATATGGGTATCGTCATGATAGACACTAGGCTATCGAAGATCATCAATGATGCAGACGCCGCAAAAAAGGCTGCCACGCCAAACGCTATTTGATTTTTATCATAATATGCTATCAAAGGAAAATATTTACCTATCACTTAAATGATTTTCCAACATTTGGTTAGCCTTCTGCGCCAGTGGGCCACTGATCTTGAGTTGATCACCATAGATGCGAGCGGCAGTTACTATGTCACCCATTAGCCGGTCGGTTGAGCAACCTAGTCTATCGAGCGCCCATTGCACCGCTTGTTTATCTGCATGCGCGATAGTAAACCGATCACTCGTAAAATTATCAAGCTCGAGTATGCAGCAAGTCTCTGAATGGAGCGTCATGACGCTATCTTGCGCGTCAGTGCGTATGTTCATACCGATGACATGAACCAGTCGGTCGACAGGGCCGAGCTGAAAGATCCGGTCCCCCTCGATCGCGCTGAGGACACGAAAGTGATGCCGTTCGCACGCAATCACGCAACCGTCTGCTTCGCCTTCTTCACCGCCAGCCTCCGGCGGCAGAGGCCGTGTCGCAAAATAAAGCGCTACAAGGGGATTTGTTGTCCAATCGAGCAACGGGGTTGGAATGCCGTAGTGTTGGGCGAGAACAAGCCACTGAATGTCATTCTGTGGCATTGGATTTGCAAAACGTGTAGCAATCTTCCGCCATCCAATTAAGTCACCGAAATCCTTAATTCCGTAAATGCCATCACGGAATGCGCCCGGTATGATCGGCCAACTTTTGTCAGCATGTCCGCGAAAAAGCAATTCGCTGGTCAAATGCGTATTACTGAGCCAAAATATGAACTCAGAAATGATCTTCGTGCCTCTATCTAAATCTGATGCCATACCGACTTCTCTGATGTTAATTCGTGACAATAGCTACCACACAGATTTAAAACGAGCTATAGCCTGTGCAATGAACGAAACGGAATAAGCATGCAGAAGAAGCGACAACCAACTAAAGAATATTTGATTGATCATCCTCTTTGTTGCTACTGCAATGGCCGAAAGATTTCAGCAGAACGCGATCATGCCCCAGCGCGAGTCATCTTCAAAGGCAAGCAGGCCCCGGAAGATCATGATGAGTTTCCGGCTTGCCGTGATTGCAACGGCGCGGCCTCGTTGAGCGAACAGGTTGCAGCATTCTATTTCCGGGCGTTCGACCTTGAAAACTCACCTCTGGATGAGGTCGAGTTCAAGAAATTGATTGATGCCTTGGTTAACAATGCTCCGAACGCCTTGCCCACAATCAATACGGATCGGCTGAGCCGTGAAGCGCAGATGCCTCCCGTAGCGAAGCGCTTCTTCGAGGTGTTCGCGCTCAAGATGCTTTATGCGATGCACTACAAGACGACCGGCAAACCCGCAGGTCCGCATCAGCGGCGTATCGCCACGTGGGCGCAGTCAGGAACTCCGGCAGCACAATCCATTAGGGAAAGCGCGAACGCATGGTTTGATAAGATGATCATCGGGCAGCGTCGAAACGTGGATCTAGGCAATCAATTCCGATACCAGATCGGCCATAACCCGGCTCATGGATACCTGGGCCTGCACATGTCATTCGGCGAGTCGTTCGTATTCTTTTGTGCCTTAGGTCCTGCGCGTGAGATGATCCGGCTAAAGCCCAAGCCTCCGCTGTGGACCAGCATCGCAGCGATGGGGAACGCGATCAAATCACGAAGATAGATATCAAGATTCTCGCGCCTACATTGAGCAATCCGCAATCCGCATTAGCATGCAGGATGCGTATCATCACGCCGACGATCCAGCATAAGCTGTTCTCAGGCTGACAAGCGAGTTCTAGTCGATTTCCCTTTTCCGCCATGCAGCGTTTCGACAGAATGTTAAATCGGTCATGGATCGGAACAGCAAAACGCCTCTTGACCGCGCGCGACACATAGCGCAAAAATATGTCCTGAGAGGCGGAGGCCAGCCCCCATAACCTCTTGAAATGCCGCCCTTTATGGGCAGCACGGGTGCGTACGGTGCATTACAAACGGCCTCGAGCCGTGCGTCCTTCCTTCGCAGCGGTTCAGCCGCTGCGTCAGCATCGTGCCGGTAGGCGCGGGGCTCCCCCGAAGGGGGCTTGCACTGAGGCCTCTTGCACATTGCTTGCGACCTCGGCCAAGATGGAGATGGCGGGCAGACCATCGCATCGAAGGAGCTATGGTTGTGCCAAAAATGACAGACAGAGAACGACTTGCGGATCTGGAGGCGCGGGAGAGAAAACTCGCCCAGGAGGTGCTTGGCGCCCGCCGCGCTTTGCGCGGCAAATATGCATTGCTGGTGGAAGATCTCGCCGTCGAGCATCTGAGCGAGCGCGCCTTTCGCGACATTGTGGATCACGCAATTCGGATCGGCGGAGAAAGGGCAATGGACGCTCTGCGGAGCGCCATCGCCGAGCGCGGGAACAGCCCTCCCCCTCCCAAGCCAACCCGAAGGGTTGTCCCTGCAGCGAGCACGGCGGAGCCGCGCGCAGCTGGCCAGGGTCAGCCCGTCTGAGCCTGCATCGGCGCGCGACGGGCGCGGACGAAGGGCGCATTGCGCCTTTCGTCCGGGTCCACGAGCGCGTCGATCCTCTCCCTCGCGACAAAAAAATGGGCGGCGGAGCCAGACGCTCCGCCGCCCATCTGCGTTTGGTCCTTGCCTTATCGCGCAGCTTCGCCACGATGCTGATCGGCGATCGCGAAGAAGTGCGCCGGGATGCGATGCTTGCGCACCTCCCGTGCGAGATGACTCTGAACACCTGACCCTTCGCACACCACTGCTTCGACCGGCCGCAACCCGATGAGTTGCTCGTTGCGCGCGAAACCGGCCCGGTTCCCCAGCTTGCGGTTGAGGGTGAATGGGATAATCTTGCATCCGCTGCGCGCGGCCCAAGCTGCCGCGATGGCATCGCACCCCTTGTCCTGGGCGGTGGTGGCGAGGATCATCGTGGGAATGCGCGCGCGAATATTATCCAGCGCACTGTAGAGCAAGCGGTGGTCCTCCCACATCTGCCCTCCCGAAAACAGGACGATCGGGCCCTGTGGCGCCTTCTGATCGATCTGACGCTTGCGACGGGCGGCGAGGAAATCAGTGGCCGCAATCACTGATGCGGTGCGCTTCGAGGATGTCAGCGATGCCCGCGGCGACGACCAGGGCTTGCCGGTTTCCGCGCGGAATGTCGCGGCGGCATAATCTCGCATGCAGGCGACCGCGTCCTGCGTCTCGTCGAGTGATTGGCAAAGTAGCTGCGCTTCCTCCAGCTCCACCGTGCCGACCTCGCTCCCGTCTGCCTGCTCGATAAGCCGCTTGACGTTTTGCGCAGCCTTGTCGGCCTGCCCTTCGATCTGACTGGCGACCCTGTGGAAGCTGTGCACAATCCCCCATGCGATCTGGTCGGCAATGCCCTCCAGCCGCGTATCGCGCAGGACATCGAAGAGCGTACGGACGACCATTTCGGTCGCCTGCGCCACCGCCTCTGCGTCGGGCATTGGCGCGTCTGTCACATCCTCGCCCGCTACGATGCGGTAGCGATCGGTAGTTTCCACAAAGGCGTCGGCGAATAGATCCAGGGCTGCGTCATGGCTGAGCATTTTGGTCATCGGAACCTCCTTCTTCTTCAAGAGGCTCCCCTCCCTGCACGGGCTCCGAGCGGCGGGGTCAAGGATCGCGAAGCGACCCCGAAGCGGCGCTGGGGGTCACGATTTTCTTTGGCGGCACACCATTCAGGCGATGGCGCGGGAGGACAGTCCCGCCAAAGAAAATGGTGGGGCCCCGGCGTCCTTGAGGCCGACGCGGTCCCGTGCCAAAATAGGCAGTCGTTGAGAGAGAATTTTTCTTGAAGTGACCTCTCGACCTGGGGTCCCTTCCTTTCCGCCTGACTTGCCGGTGGGCGTTAGACCTCCCACGGTTCCGAATGAAAAAAGGGACCGGCAGCGCAGTGCGCTACCGATCCCTTCAGATTAAGCCGCCGGCCCTCCCGCCCTCATGAAGGCGGAAGATAGGCGTCATAGGGGTTGCCCTCGGCTAAATGGCCAAAGGGTGTCATGACATAGGCGCTGCCGTCTCGACCTACGGCGCAGATGACGTATCGGGGCTCGCCAGTCGCCACGTCCTGACATTCCATCAGCGCGAGATTTTGATCGGCTGCCGCGCGCAGGAGCGTCTTGAAATTGTCCCTGAGATAGTCCGGGATCGCCATATCCACCTCCCGTCAATGAACAGGGCGCCGACGGCTGAGTGCCATCGCTCCGGTATCGACACATTGATCGACCTTCCGGAACGCATGGATCGGAATGTCGGCCTGACGCAGGAGTTGATAGAGGTTCGCCTGGATGCCCGATCCCTCGCACAGCAGCGCCTCGACGGGCTTCAGGTCAAGGATTTTGCGGTTCCGGGTGAATGCTGTTTTGCGCCCCGATCCGTAGAGACCGTAGACGACGACCGGAACCCCGATTTCAGGGCGCGCGGCCCAGGCCGCTGCGATCTGATCGACGCCGCGTCGCTGACCGGTGGTGACCAGCGTCATATGCGGGACCCGGACCTTGATCGCGTCGAGCCGATCCCAGATCTGTCTCCAGTCATGCCAGTCGGCGGGGCCAGTCACCACGACGATCGGCCCCTCGGGCATGTGCCTTTCTCGCGTCGCAAGTTGCCTGGCACGCAGGAAGTCCAGGGCCGCAATCTGGCTCGCGCTTGATGCCGAAGATGCTCTCGTCCCGCGCACCGGCGACCAGGGCCAGCCCGACTGGGCTCGGTACATTTCAGCGGCATAATCGCGCATGCATTCGATGGCCTGGCGCTGCTCTGCGGTCGACTGGCAAAGGAGTTGCTTCTCCTCAAGCGCTGTCGTGTATACTTCGCTAACGTCGGGGTTGCGGGCAAGATCGCCCACTTCCCTGGCGAGGCTATCTTCGCGCCGGTGGAGTTTTCCGGCGACAAAGTGGAAGCTGTTGACGAGGCCCCAGCCGATGTCGGCAGCGAGCGGCTCCAGCCGCGTTCCGGTGAAGAGATCGAAGATCGCGGCAATGATGCCCCCGCATTCCGCCTGAGCGGCGAACGGCTCAGGCATCTCATGCTCGCGAGGTTCCTCACCCGGTTCGACGATGGACAGGCTGAGCGGGTCGCCAAAGGCAGCCTGAAACTCGGGAGTGGCGGTCATCTGGGCGTATAGGGTCGGCAGGTCAGCGAAGCGATCAACGCTCGCGCGGAAATTCGTAGCCATGGCACTTCCCTTTCATGATGAGGGAGATCAGGACGAGAACAGGCCGGGAAAGCATGGTGCTTTCCCGGCCTCGTGTTGCGGATTTGGATCGATCAGTTGGGGAACTGCTCGTCATAATCCGAGTGCGTCATCAGCGCGCCGTCGGCGTCTGCGGTGCTTGCACCAAAGCCGCCGCCAGCCCCTTGGCCCTCGGTCGGCCGCTCGGGACTGTCCTGCGCAACGCCGAAGTCATCGCGCATCTCGGGCCTGCGCCAGGCGACTCGATAACCCTCGGCATCGGTGCCGAACAGGGCGATCGGCAGCGGCTCGTGGAGGCTCGGATCGTCGATGGAGCCTTGCAGGAAGCTCTCCCCGGTCTTTTTGGCGGTTGCTTCCCAAAGGGCACCGACCTGTACCCAGCGGCGGCCGACATTGAGGGCGACAACTTCGAAGACGGGTGCACGCTCATGCATGCTTTGCACCGGGCGCAAACCGACCAAGGGAAGGTCGATCGTGCGGGTGGCGATATGACCCTGCAGGCGACCCTTCACGGGCTTGATTTCACCGATATTCATGACTTCAACTCCTTGGATGATGCCACTCTCGACCATTCGAAAGCGACACCTTCCAAAATCCTCCTCCCCTCTGTTTCCTGCACTCTCGCCGCGCGCCGCCGTGTGAGCATCACGAGAGGACTGCGGCATCCACCACCGCTCCTGCGCTTTCACGTCGACGCGGCAGAGGGAAAGGAGGATATCTGCTGGGATTGGACACGTCGGGCGGAAAAGCGGAACGAGAAGGCTACCCAAGAAGGATGGATGGACTTCGCATGGCTGCGCCTCAGCGTGGCGCCTCCCTGTCACGAAGTCAGGAGATCTGGATCTCTGGAAGGCCGAGCCAATCAGCCAGTGTCTGCAATTCGACCAGCAGGCCGTCCCGCGTTTCATCCGGCGCCCCGGCTTCCATATGGATGGAGTGGACGATCAGCCGCCCGGCTTTCCGATCAGCCTTGAGGTCGGTGCGCGCGACGATCCGGTCTCCAAGAAGAAACGGCAGATCATAATAGCCATGGGTTCGCTTGACGGCTGGTGTGTAGATGCCGATCCGATAATGGAACTTGAAGAGCCGTTCCGTGCGCGATCGCTCCCATATCAGGGGATCGAAGGGCGACAGAAGCGCCGTAGATTTGATTCGAAGCGGTGCCCTCGCATCGCGGTGCAGGTAGGAAAGGCCGGATGCGCCTTCGATCCTCACTGGCAGGAGGACAGCCTCCTCCTGGAGATCAGAAATGGCATCGCGTGCCTCATCGGGCTTCAATCGGAAATAGTCACGAAGCTCACTCGTCGTTGCGATGCCGAGCGATCTCGCCGACCGCTCGATAAGCGCACGCTGGGCAGCAGCGGGTTCTGGCGTCGGCAACGCCAGAATGTCCGCCGGGATGACACGTTCGGTCAGATCATAGACCCGCTCGAATCCACCCCGGCGGGTCGCGGTCGTGACATGTCCTGACCAGAAGAGCCATTCGAGGATCTGCTTGGCTTCACCCCATTCCCACCAGCCGGCACGGCTGCGCCCTCCTTCGAAATCGCCCGCAGCCATCGGCCCGTCGGTGCGAATGCGGTCAAGAAGCGCCACCGCCTCCGCGCGCCGCTCGCCGGCGAAAATCCGCAGCCCCTTCCAGCCGGCTTCGCCACGGTCCGCCTTCGCCATGCGCCAGCGAAGCATCGGATGCAGGTCTAGCGGTAGGAGCGACGCCTCATGCGCCCAATACTCAAACAGGCGCCGCTTCGCGCGGGGTCCCCATGCGGCACGGTCCAGCCAATCGCGATCATAGGCCCCCATGCGCGAGAAAGCTGGCAGGTAATGAGCCCGGGCGAGCACATTCACGCTGTCGATCTGGTGGAGACCAAGCGCCGCTGTCGTTCTTACGAGGGCCGACTTTGTGGGAGCGCCAGGGCGCGCCTTCCCGAAGCCTTGGGCGGCGAGCGCGATGCGCCGCGCCTCGGAAAGGGATATCGTGTCAACCATGAGCGACGAGACTTAGTCGACCAATGCGGCCGACTTCAACATTCTGAAATCGCTGATGCTGCCCGATCTGGGCACCCGTAGGAGGGTGAAGGAAAAAGGGATTGAGCCGGCCAGGTCGCGATGGCTGGCTCAATCCCCCGATGCTGCGCCTCGCCATGCCGGTCTTACCGGCGGCACCTCTCCAGATGATGTTGTCGGCGCGACAGCAGCAGAGCATGGCTACGCTGGTCCGAGACCAAAAAAAAGGCCGATCCGAAGACCAGCCATTTAGTTTTTAGGAGAGGATGCCTGAAAGGCACACCTCATATCCGCCGAATCCAGTTTTGCTGCAATTGCGAACGGGAAATTCATGATTGCAAAATATGCAGTTAGCACCAGACCCCCGCCTTCCGTAGCGTAATGATTCGAAGCTCATTGCCCAAAGATACTAATCCGCCTTGGCGGGAAGCAAAGCCGATCATATCGACCTCGCTATGAGTCGCCCGGATATGAGCCTCGCCGTCGTCGGCGCCGTCCATGACAATAAGGATCGCAGCAACCGGCTGTTCGAGATCCAGTTGTGCGTTCCCGGCGAGCCGATCGATCTGGTCCCGGAGCCCGAAAATCCCTTTGACCCGTCTGCTATTGGACTGCCCGCGATAACTGGTCCAGTTGCGTAGTTAGTTGATCTGTGCCTCTGATGCCAGCCTGGGCGGGAGGTGGA
>QFQS01000030.1 GCA_003243455.1 Cereibacter sphaeroides
GCCACGCTCCCGATCACATCACGAGAAAACCAGAATCATATCTCCTCTGCCAACGCTATGGGTTTTTCGAACCGTCCAGCTTTGTCAGCCTGTGTAGTGTCCGCGTCCACTACGAACTGGGCCGCATCGAGCACCGCGCCCACCTCGTGATCGGGATGCTGCTTCCAGTGCTGGCGGATAGCGTCGATGGAAAGGTCATCGAGCCAGGGATTATAGGCTTTTGCGGGACGCTTTTTACCGGGGATCAGAGGAATGACCCGGTAGCCGAAGGCGAACCACCAGAGCGCGCCGTCGAGATTGGATTTGAAGGTGGGAAGCGGCGATGATCCCGGTGGCATGGTCGCTGCGGGCGGCGCCGTTGAAGGAAATATGTCGGATAGTGCTATGCTGGTCATCTGGTCCTTTCAAAAAAGTCCCCGGACCGGGTTGCAGTCCGGGGATTTGCTATACTCAGTCGATCATGAGCAAGGCTGGCGCACGACCGATATTGCCTCTTGGATAGAAGGTACCTGTTTCATCATGGCCCCAGAGGCGTCCGGCGATCTCATCATCCGCGAGGCCATGCAGGATGGCGGATACCTTTGGCTCCCGGCACCGGCTGACGCGCGAGACAATGTTGATGATGTCGCGTTCGTCGGTGATGCCGGCCCGGATCGTCGCTGCGATTGCACCGGGGATGACCGCCGTTCCGTCGTGGCGTGCAATATCGGCCGAACCGAGATACTGCCGGATACAGTCGCGGAACGCCTCCACGCCATGCGAGACGATAGACGGATTGAGAGTGTAGATTGGCATATTTGTTCCATTCACAACCGGGACGGCACGCCGGTTTCAAAGAGCAGATCCTGGCTTCAAGGACGCTGCTCAGATCGGAACACAAATTTGCGGAAAGGATAGTCCCCGGACGCAATTATGGCGTGTTCTGGTGAACAGCGCCCTATAATGCTCTTGCCTAGGACCATCCGGCTGCAGTCAGCTACAAGCCCTGCCGGACGGCCCTCCTCTCCATTAACCACGATGATTCGTCAAGAGCTTCAACACGACCAACAGTCCGACCAGCCCCAGCAAGGCCAGCGGATAGGCCTGCCACATGCCCGCCACCAGCAGCAGGGCAATGACGCCCAGCGTCTCCTTGGGCGCCGTGAACAAGCTGTAGATCAGAGCAAGTCCCAGCAATATCGCCAGTGCCACGGCCACCGCCTGCGCTGCTGCGAGGATGACGCAGGCCGTCATGAGGATGCCGATCAGGCGCATGGGATGAACTCCCGCAGCATGGCCAGCAGTTGTAGATCGACGCCCTCGCTATCGGGCACCAGCACGATGAAGGCGAACCCATCATTGCCTATGCAGGTCAGCCATTCGAACCAGCCGTCATGGTGTCCGGCCCAGTCCCAGTGCGGTTCAAAGCCGGGATCGCCATAGCGTGTGTCAGATAGAGGGTTACAAAAGGGGGAGAAGGCCCCCTCGCGCCGGAAGTCGGCCTCCGTGTCGCCCGGTTCGCAGATGATCAGATGTTCGCAGCCGCAGGCGATGGCATCGGTGATGCGATCGGAAAGCAGCTTGTGCAGGACCGGCTCCATCGGCTCGGCCAGCGCCACCTGCATGGCATAGAGGTTGGGTAGTGATTTCATTGGTCACATCTTTCCGCCCACGCAGGGCATAAAAAATGCGCCCTCGCCGGGATGGCGGGACGCTGTTCGGATTGCTGGATTTGTATGTTCGAGACGGCTGGCTCTCAGCCGATACCGGGCGGGCTAGCTGTCATCCGCCTTCTGTGGCAGCGCGGATGATCCCCAGTAGGTCAGCATCCATATCGTCGCGATCGGGGATGAACAGGACGGCACCCGCTCCATCGTCCGAGAGGACAAACACCAGTTCATGCCAGCCATAGTCGACCTGATGATATTCCCAGCCGGACGTGACATTGGCCCCGGCCGCTGTCTGTACGGCGGCAAGGGTATCGCCCGGTTCTATCAGCAGGATCGGCCCAAGCTCGCCTATGTCGCAGCCTACCTCCTGATGCTGGACGCGGTGGAGCAGCAGGCGGCGTCGCAGCCATGGATTGAGGGTGGTGGCCAGGACATGCGCCATGGCTGCATTGCTGTCGATGATGTGCATGGATTTGCTCCAATAAAAAACCCCGGCGGGTTAGGCCGGGGCTGCATGGGATGCTGGGATGGTGAATGGTCAGTCGTTAACCACTGACCGTGGATCGGGGCCAAAACGGTTGTCGCCGCCTGTCCCTTCGATCAGCATGAACACAAGGACGATGATGAAGCCGATATAGGGAATGAGGTTGAGCAGGGCGAACCAGCCGGACTTGTCCTGATCGTGAAACCGCCTGACCTGCGCGGCGATCAACGGAACGACCGCACCCATTATCGTGATCACCAGCAACGTGAGCGCCAGTTTGCCCAGCCCGCTTGTGTCGCCATATTCATCGATGCCTGCTGCTGCGATGACGACCCAGACAAGGTTTACGAGATTGACCCCCAGCAGAAACATCCAGAACTCCTTACGGCTGGATCGGCCATCAAACTGGGCATAGCGCTTGAGGGCCAGCAACATCCAGCCGACATGATCGGTCGGTGCCGGTTTATCCGCGACTGAGGGGGCTGCTGTCTGCGTCGGGGCGGCGCCGAACAGCAACCGTTCCTTGGAGCGCGCAAACTCTGCATCCGATATAACACCATCATTTTTGAGTTGATTGAGCTTTTCGAGATTCTTCAACGCCTCGGTATCGACCATGTGCGCCTCCTTTGATCATGAGAGAAAAACCGCACCCGGCCGGGCACGGCTGAACAGGCAGCATCGCTATCGTTCTGGATTGTTCACTGCTCGCCCCCTCAAGCCTGGAGAGCGACCTTCGGCCTCAACCTCGCGTCGCCCTATGTACCTCTCGGAGCGACGGCCGAAGCCGGATGTTAGGAACCTGATCAGAGAGCAGGCGCATGCGCCTTTACCCTTGCGGGCTGGACATGCGCGCATGCCACCCGGCCTCCAAAATCTGGCGACCGAGTTCTCTGAAAAGGGGTTCCTACGCCCCACCCTTCGGCTTTCACGAAGGGCACGGCTTTTCTGGCGGGATTAGAGCAGCTTCGCAATAGGCGTTTGCTGCGGCCTGTTCATATAAGATGGCTGGATTTGCGCGATAGCGATTGCTTTACCATCGCATGCTATGTCCGCCCCATGCGCCAATCGCCCATGATCTTAGCCGGTGCCCTCGCTGTCGGATTAGTCGGCGGCATTATGCTACCGCGCAGCGCCCCTGCCCCAGTCGCTCAAGCCGCCGATCCAGATTGGGCGCCACGCAACACGATCAAACGCGAGCCTCTGATGACTGCCGATGACTTGGACGAACAACAGCCGGATGTCGTCGCATTCACGCCTAAGCGGCAGACGGCGCAACCAGCCGCGTCGTGGTCATATCGGAACTGCCGGGAAGCCCGTGCAGCAGGTGCGGCACCTATGTATCGTGGCCAACCCGGCTATGGTGCCCACATGGACGGTGACAATGACGGTATCGCCTGCGAGCCTTACCCAAGATAAGCGGACTATCGGCAGAGATTCACATCGTTGCTAAGGGGAGGTGCCCATTCGGAGAAAATCATAACTTGTGTCATGTGCCAGCAAAGGATCAGTTGCTTTTTCCTGATCGCTTTCGACTTGTCCGCAACCCACCTGACAACCCAAGCTCAGTGACAGGTTCCCAGCGGGCGTCATTGATGCGGACACCTGCGGATAGGGTTTCAGCAGGACATCCTCTGCCCCACACCCGACCCACGCCCTACCCACCGGAACGCCCCGGTTCCAATCCCAAAAGCCCATAAACCAGCCAATCCCCTCAGCCTGAGCCGAAAGGCGTTTTCCCTTGGTTTTCCGGAAGTTCCCTTGTGGAGGGCTGGTGCCGCTTACGTGACTCGAACACGTGACCCCATCATTACGAATGATGTGCTCTACCAACTGAGCTAAAGCGGCGA
>QFQS01000031.1 GCA_003243455.1 Cereibacter sphaeroides
TCCGCCCATTGTCAGATAATCCGAGCAGAAAATCGCTCCGTTTGCGAGCACACGCCGCTACGATTGCAAGCGCCTACACCTAGTCGGCGTATCATCCCCGCTCGACCGGCGCCCGACAGGGCGGGGAGGGGCCGCCTTCGCAGACTCTAGCTTCCCTGCTGCTTCGTCCGTCCCAGGAGGTGATCATCATTCCGGCGTATCGCTACCAACGTTGCGGCATCGCTGAGGCGTTGCTACCCCCACCGGCCATTTGAATAGGTGCCCGCTGTGACCAGAACGCAGTACGACAAGCCGAGGCCTTCGATTCCGGCAGCTGTTGAGCGTCTGGTACTTGTTGAAGCGGGGCACGCATGCGCGATCAAGGAATGTCGCGACCACACCTATGTCGAGCTCCATCACATCGACGAAAACCGGGAGAACAATGATCTGGTGAACTTGATCGTTCTGTGTGATCGCCATCACAAGATGGCGCATGCGGGCAAGATCGACCGCAAGTCCTTGCGGATGTATAAGGACCTGCTTTCGCGGAGCCGCGACGCGGAGATCCTCGCTCGCCTCGAGCGACTGGAAGCGGAGCGCGTCGTAGCCTCGGCGGAGCTCCCGGTGGCGGGCGCCAGCGAAGAGCAGCCCGTCGATGCGAGCATCACGAAGTCGTCGGCGGCACGCTGGGCGGTGCAACAGTTCGCCCTCTCGCAGGTGGCGATCACGTGGTATGAGAAGGAAGCCAACATCTACCTGGAACGCCATGTCGAGCTGGAGTCAGGCGACAGGCGGCTCGTTCTCGACGGTTTGAAGCAGTCCGATGGCGACGCGTCCGACGTGATCATCGACTTTTGTTACATCAGAAAGGCTTACCTCGACGCACCAGCCTACCCGGCATGGTTCAAGGAGAAGCTCGACCTCTACGAGATGATGACTGGCCGCAAGGCGGTAGGTGTGATGCTCGTCGTGTTTGGGAGGGAACGAATGCTTGAGGAAGGCGGCATACCGATGATCCGCCGGGGCGTCGACGAGACGGAGGGTGTCAGCCTGGCGGTCTATTCCTGCGAGCAGCTCGGCTTCCATCCGGGACCGATCAGCGCCGGGGTGCTCTGACGGCTTCTAGGGCTTGCCGCCGCGGCGTTTACTGTCGATGTGATCTCATGGCCGAACGAGTGACCATCGACCAACTGGACCAGACCAAACCGCTCTCCGAGTGGAAGCCGCTGCTGGCTGACCGCGGCAAACGACGGCACATGAGCTACACGACGGATTTCGATACCCGCGCCGATGTCTTCGAGGAGCCGGGTGAGGAATGGGAGGAGGAGCCCCGGCGGCTGCATCTTCAAAATCGCGAGCGGGTGCGCGCCGGCTTGGCGCGCGAATTTGGCGACGATCGGCTCGACAAAAAGATCGCCGACTTCGTTGCCATCGGCTCGAAGCCGTTCTCGGTCGTTGGCTATCACAACGTGCTGTTCGAACAGGTGCGGCGCTCGTTTGTAGTCGGGGCCTACTATCCTGCGTTGCTTGGTGCGTGCGCGTTGGGCGAGCGCATCCTGAATCACCTAATTCTCGATCTCAGAAACGACTATCGGCACACGCAGGAATTTCGTGCCGTGGCGGGGAAGAGCTCCTTCGCAGATTGGAGCCGGGCAATCGGCACGCTGGAAGCATGGGGCGTGCTGCTGCCGAAGGCGATTGCCGAATTCCGTGCGCTAATGCCATTGAGGCACCGATCCGTGCACTTCAACGCGTCGACGTACGCGACGCTGCGAGACGATGCGCTCGCGGGCATCCTTCATCTGCGCGAGATCATCGACCAGCAGTTCACGGCCTTCGGCGCACGACCATGGTTCATCGAAGGAACGCGGGGGCTGATCTTCTTAAAGCGGGATTGGGAGGAGAACCCCTTCATCCGCACGTTTTATCTGCCGACTTGCCCCTTCGTAGGTCCCAACGTCGCCATTTCGATGAGGGACGGCCTCAGCTTCTACGACACCGTGGACTACGGCGACGGGAATTGGTCTGATGCCGAGTTCGCTGCCGCATTCGAGTCGCGCACGCTTGAAGACGTTGCCCCGACGCCTGACGACGAAGCCGCGAGCTGACGCGATCGGAGCTCGCGAAGCCAGCATTGGCGACTCTGCGGTCAGTATCGACGATGGGCGCGCTGAATCGTTCCGATTGGCGCCCCGGTCGCGGGATCGGCAAATCCCGGTAATTCAGGCTGCCGAGAAATTGGCGTCCCAGTGCTTACGAAAGTTATAGGCGAGGGCGCTCCAAAACTCTTGGAATGGGCCACCTGCCGGAGTGGCAAGGTAGACCTCTCGCCATTTTGCCCGGCCCATTGTCTCGGCAGCCTCCGCTGCCTTCGCAAGCAGTTGCCTTCGCCTCTCCACAAGAGAGGGCGCATTCAGATTTAACTTCAGGATCGTTTCGGTTACGGTGGCCTTACGCTGATTTTGCAGCGATTTCTCAGCGGCGATAACGCCGTCCAATCGATACCGAAAAAGACGTTCTACTGCGACGTGCTGGGGATCGACGGTTACACCGCTTACAAACCAGTTGTCCTTTGCCTTTCCGCATTGAATCTGTGTTTCGACCGCAACATGATTTACAAAAGGCGCGCTATGGCCCTCACAGGAGGCTAGCAGGTTTCTCCAGTTGTAAGTGCGTGACTTGAACACGGAGCGCGGCCGGAAATGCTCGATATGGAAAGCTCCATTCGAAATTGTCCCCAAGCAGTAGCAACAAACTTGCCCTTGATCCGCTTGCATTTGGGTACGAACAGCGTCCCGAGCTACGGGGTCAAAGGTATCCCAGTCAGGGATCAAGTTGCGTGGCCGCAGACCAGCTTTCCAAGCTGTCAGCGCTGCAGGTTCAGCCGACTTCCGGATCAACTTCACGCAGCGAGGCCGATCGAACGAAGAAGCGAGCGCGCGGCTGTTAGTGATGGATCCTCAATCCCCAGCTTTTGCTCTAACTCACGAAAAGTACCTTGGGCCTCTTCAAGCTCCTCATCATCAATCAGCTCATAAAGGCGCTCGAGCTCTGCAGTTGCCCAAACGCTTCGCGGCGTCGCTCCCATCAACTCGGCTAGGATTAGGTTACTATCGCGCCCGTAAGATCGGGAGGGCCGTCGAACCTCGCCGTTATCAAGCAGGAATACACCTGCGGGATCGACTTCACCGAGTACCTGCGCGGAATGGCTGCTGACGATAAACTGGCAGTTAGGAAAAACCTCCTGTAGCCGACGAACAACGGACCTTTGCCATGCCGGATGCAGGTGGAGTTCCAGCTCGTCGATGAGAACGACGCCTTCGCCTTCAAGTGGACGACGATTTGCGGGATTTGAGATTGCGAGCCGCCTTGCCAAATCACCAGCAAGTGCAAGGACGCATTTTTCTCCATCTGAGAGTTGATCCACCCGGAAGTCTACTTCCCCCTTTGTGACCAGCATCCGCAAAGGTTGGCGGCGGACCCGTAGGTTATGAAAACCATCGAGCATGCTTTCGATTGCGCTGCGTACCGCCGTAAGCTGGCGGTCACGGCCTCGGTCGCCTTTCTCAGCGCGGGCCTCATTTTCCACGTCCTCGCGATCCCTGAACCACGAGAAAAACGTCCGGAAGTTACGAGGGCCACTCAGTAAGGAGTCGTCCAGTGCCGCGTACTGTTGGAAAGGAACTTTTGAACGAACCCTGAGCGGAATGTCGAGAACCGCGCGGTTGACTGAGTAAGACGCGACGATCGGCAGCGCGGCACTTTCAGGATCCCGTTCGATCGATTCAGCGATCCCGGTCGCATAGGCGACGAGCTCGCGCGACTGTGTGAGAGGTGCGATCTTGCGTCCGGGACGGGCGACCCCCGCCGTCCAGTGGATGTCCTTCATTGCACAGCGACATCGCAGTTGAAGGGTCAGCGACATCGTAGATGACGTGTGGGGGGAAGCGGAGGCCGGGCGTAGCCC
>QFQS01000032.1 GCA_003243455.1 Cereibacter sphaeroides
AAAGCTGGCTCCCCATGAATCACGCATTCAGTGCCATGGGAATCCCGAAAATCAAACTTCTGCCAAAGTAGTGCTAGGCCGCGTGGACAAATTCAGCGCCCGTCGAATGGCTGGGATGGGTGGCAAGTGGTCCGTCTGCTTTCAGGAAGACAATCCTACATAGCGGACGTAAGCTGGGGCATCAGAACTCCGGAGAAAGCTGTCTCGTGATGGGTCACGACGTCGAAGATATGGTGATTAGGGAAACGCTTGGGGCAATGCTGCAGGCGGCAGCGAGCAAGGTGCTTCCTCAAGGCTGGATTTTCCTTCCCGAAGGAACGCTAACGGTTTCCTCAAACGCAGTGCTCATCCCTCATGAAAGTTACGAGGATGAGGTCGAGCTTGCAGCTACTGCTGAGAAGATGGGGTTTCCTGTAGAAGGACTGGAAACCACCGATTTAGAAGATGTTTGCCAAGGCGTCTTACGGCTCAGTTGCAAGCCAGATGTAAACGCATATTTGCGAGCATTTCTCTACTATCTAAAATTTGATGCATTTCTTCCCAATCTCGATGCTGGTGATCCGCCATCTCGCGATGAAGTTCTCCTGACGCTGGATCGAACATTCTTCGAGTCTCTCGGCGAAGAACAGGCAGACTGTCGATGCCGTCGCGAGAATTGCACTCGCGGCGTGGTGAAGATGAGTGCGTTCTGTCGGGTGCATCACTTCGAGAGCGTTCGCGGCCGGCCGTGCCCTTTTGAGAAAGTTTGAGTGAATGGCTGCTTCCGGCATGAACATCAGCAACGTTGGAGGTCCATTTTTGGTCGAAACCGCCTCCCCTCCGCCGTCATCCTGACGAAAGTCAGGATCCATTCTGCGCCATGGCGGATGGAGAGCGCTGAATGACTTCCGGATCAAGTCCGGGACGACGGCGATTGCAAAGGCCGCTTTTGGAAAGCACCCTAATTGAAGCGGACGGCCGCAAATGGCCGTCGCACACCATCCGAATTTGTCCGCGCGCCCTGGTGGATTGATCCTGGCATCGGCATCCCCTGACCATCGGGATGGGCCTGCACATCGCAAAAATCGCAAAATCCAATGGAAACGGACCACAGGCCGCCCCCTCGCATTATGTCGCGCAACCTCCTATAGTTGGCGCATGACTGATTATATGACCATGACGGCCGACGCGCCGATCTCCCGCTCCACCGCGATCAAGCTGTATGACGAGGCAGGCTTTGCCGGTATGCGCAAGGCTGGCCGGCTCGCGGCGGAGATACTCGATGCGCTTGTGCCCCATGTCGTGCCCGGCGTTACCACCGGCGAACTGGACGACATCGTCCGCCGCATGACGCTGGATGGCGGCGGCGTGCCCGCTACACTGGGCTATCGCGGCTATACGCACAGCTGCTGCATCTCGCTCAACAATGTGATCTGCCACGGCATTCCGGGCGACTACCGGCTCAAGGATGGCGACATCCTCAATATCGACGTCACGCCTCAGGTCGATGGCTGGCATGGCGACACCAGCCGCATGTACATAGCGGGCGAAGCGTCGATCAAGGCGCGCCGCCTGGTCGAAGTGACCTATGAATGCCTGATGCTGGGCATAGAACAGGCAAAGCCGGGCAATCATCTGGGCGACATCGGCCATGTCATCCAGCAACATGCCGAACGGCATCGCTATGGCGTGGTGCGCGACTTTTGCGGCCATGGGCTGGGCCGGGTGTTCCACGACAGCCCCGAAGTCGTGCATATCGGCCGCCCCGGCACCGGGCCGGAACTGCGCCCCGGCATGTTCTTCACCATCGAACCGATGATCAACATCGGCAAGCCCGGCGTCCGGATGCTGGACGACGGCTGGACGGCCGTGACCCGCGACCGCACCCTGTCGGCTCAGTTCGAACATAGCATCGGCATCACCGAAACCGGCTGCGAGATTTTCACCAAAAGCCCGGCCGGGCTGGACTGCCCGCCCTATTCGCTTTGAAACCCTGCCCAAAAAACAGGCAAGATGACAGGAAATTGCCCGGAATCCGGGCAATATGGACAAAGATTGCTGCATCGCCGAAAGCAGTTCTAGCGATTCGCCAATTGGCACGGTATTTGATTGCCAAGAGAGACGACACAGGCCTCGGGGGGAGGACCGTGATGATCGTCGCTTGAGGAGAGTGGAAAGCGCGGCCTGTCCTCGCTTTCCGGCATGTGTCATGGGTTGGGACTACGAGTGATGAAAAAGATCGAAGCGATCATCAAGCCGTTCAAGCTGGACGAGGTCAAGGAAGCGCTCCACGAAGTGGGCGTATCGGGCATCACCGTGACGGAAGCCAAGGGCTTCGGGCGCCAGAAGGGCCATACGGAGCTCTACCGGGGCGCCGAATATGTCGTCGATTTCCTGCCCAAGGTGAAGCTGGAGGTCGTGGTCGACGATTCCCTGGCCGACCGCGTGGTGGAGGCGATCTGCGCCGCCGCCCAGACCGGCAGGATCGGCGACGGCAAGATTTTCATTACCGCAGTCGAAGGCGCCGTGCGCATCCGCACCGGCGAACGCGACGCCGACGCCATCTGATTTTCCGACAGGTTCGATCCGGCTGAACAGGGGGCCGGGGGACATAGAGCTTCAACTACCCCTTCGGGGGGGTATCCATAGAGAAGGGCAAAAGCACATGGCCAACACGCCTAAAGACATCCTGAAGATGATCGAGGAAAAGGAAATCGAGTGGGTCGATGTCCGCTTCACCGATCCCAAGGGCAAGTGGCAGCACCTGACCATGGTGTCGAGCGTGCTTGGCGAGGATGAACTGACCGACGGTCTGATGTTCGACGGTTCGTCGATCGAAGGCTGGAAGGCGATCAACGAATCGGACATGATCCTCAAGCCCGACCTCGACGCCGTCTATGTCGATCCGTTCAGCGCCACCCCGATGCTGATCATCTTCTGCGACATCGTGGAACCCGACACCGGCGAACTTTATGCCCGCGACCCGCGCTCCTGTGCGAAGCGCGCCGAAGCCTTCGTGAAGTCGGCCGGTTTTGGTGACACCATCTATGTCGGCCCCGAAGCCGAATTCTTCATGTTCGACGATGTGCGTTTCGAAAACGACTATTCGCAGAGCTATTACAAGATCGACGACATCGAACTGCCGACCAACACCGGCAAGGAATATGAAGGCGGCAACCTTGGCCACCGTCCCCGCGCCAAGGGCGGCTATTTCCCCGTCGCGCCGGTCGATCCCTGCACCGACATCCGCGCCGAAATGGTGTCGACCATGCTCGAAATGGGCCTGCCCTGCGACAAGCATCACCATGAAGTCGCCGCTGCCCAGCACGAACTGGGCCTGACCTTCGGCACGCTGGTCCAGACCGCGGACCGCATGCAGATTTATAAGTATGTGGTTCAGATGGTCGCCCAGGCCTATGGCAAGACCGCGACCTTCATGCCCAAGCCCATCGCGCAGGACAATGGCTCGGGTATGCACACCCACATGTCGATCTGGGAAGGCGGCAAGCCGCTCTTCGCGGGCGACGGCTATGCCGGCCTGTCGGAAACCTGCCTCTACTTCATCGGCGGCGTCATCAAGCACGCCAAGGCCCTCAATGCCTTCACCAACCCGACCACCAACAGCTACAAGCGTCTGGTGCCCGGTTTCGAAGCGCCGGTTCTGCTGGCCTATTCGGCCCGCAACCGTTCGGCCTCCTGCCGTATTCCCTACGGCGCGGGCGCCAAGGCAAAGCGCGTCGAATTCCGCTTCCCCGACGCGATGGCCAACCCCTATCTGTGCTATGCCGCGCTGCTGATGGCCGGCCTCGACGGCATCGAGAACAAGATCCATCCGGGCGCCGCGATGGACAAGAATCTCTATG
>QFQS01000033.1 GCA_003243455.1 Cereibacter sphaeroides
CCCGCGCTGCGGGACAGACCAGTAGCCGGGTCAATTCTCAATGAAAATCCCGGGTCACTTCTCAGTGCAAATCTACAGTCCGCCATCCCGAACCGAGTGGCGTGAGCGTCAATCGGGGGTGAAGCCGAGCAAGCCGCGTTGATAGTCCTCGACAACATAGGCGATGGGCAGACCATCTGCCCGGCTCATGAGCGCACGCTGGGAGAACAGGATGGGCGGCGGTGTTTTGGCCGTTGGCCCGCCTCCCTTGGGCAACCACGCTGACGACGATCCTGCCGATTGCCGGTCGAGATGCATGGGTGCGACCACCTTGCCGAACGGCGTGTCGGTCTGCTGAAGTCTTGCCTCCATGGAAGCGGGCAAGCGGGAGGGAACATACCAGAGCCGTGCAACGGAGAGGACATGCCCGTTGCAGCGCAAGCGGACGTGCCGCAGTTGAAGGCGGTCCGATGCCTTGAGCTGCAACGCGTGGCGCAACTGCGCGGTGGCCGGGACCGGCTTGTTCGCGATTTTCTCGGCAATGACTGCGCCTGCCGGCGCCATACGATGGGAGGTGCACCAGCGGTCCAGCACCTGGGTCGCGGATGCGGCCATCCCAGTCTCGTCCCGCAATGCGCCGACCTCGGCGATGGATGGGGCGGTAGCGGTTGGGTGCGATGCCGCGATGCCGGGGTCTGTGATCAACGGCGCGGTCAATCCAGCGGCGACGAGGATGAGCTTGTTGAATGGCCGAAACATCCTCGCCCTATGCCTTTGCCACTACGCCTTTTACAAGCAGAGGATATAACCGTAGCGGCGCACCGCCTGTCCGGCGCTTAATTGACCACAGGACAGGTCCACGCCATTGGACGTGCATCTGGCGACCGTTCGGCCATATTTGTCGGTATCGGTCTTGCGGCACTGCACCGAGCCAGCCGCAACGAGGTTTTGGAGATTTTGCGTGGCCGCATAGGGATCGCCCGGCGTACATTGGCGTCCTTGGCGGCAATGTCCGGGCAGTTCTGGCGCGTCAATCCCTGACAGGCGAATGCGCGTCGATCCGCAATCGAACGTGTCCCCGTCTATCACGCGGATGCTGCCACATTGAAAGCTCGCTTCTTCCGAAGCGAAGCCGGTCTCGCCGATCAGCTTCAGCCCCAGGGACGCGCCAAGCAACAGGCCGATGACGAGAAGGATGCTTTGGCCGCGGGGCCATTGCCTGCGTTTCGGCCCGCGCCTGTACGGCTGCCTGGATTGGGAACAATGGCGACGGCCATTCGGCGGCTCCGTGAATGTATGAACATCCCCCATGAGCCTTTTATTGGGCATCGAGGGTTCCCATGCAGTCAGAAAGCCGGGGTCACAGCGTCAGCGACCAGGTCTGTCCGATCAGGTCATGGCCAAAGCTATGGTGCGGCGCTTCGTCCACCAGTTCGAACCCGGCTTTCTGGTAAATGCCGCGGGCGGCCACTAGGACGCTGTTGGTCCAAAGATCGAGCCGCTCATATCCGAGGTCACGCGCCCGTCTAACGCACGCCTCGACCAGCGTCTTACCCACGCCGGCGCCACGCGCATCCGGCTCGACATAGAGCAGCCGCAGCTTGGCGACGGTTGGCTTCTCGCCCTTAACCAGGAAGATCGAACCGACCATTTGATCGTCCATCTCTGCAATCCAGGCGTCTTCGCGGGCAGGATCGAACGATTGGTGGAAATCAGCGACGATCCGAGCCGCCAGAGCTTCATAATCCTGGTTCCAGCCATATTCCTGCGCATAAAGTATCGCCTGCCGCTCGACGATCCGCCCCAAGTCGCCCGGCTCCAGGCCGCGCAAACGCACGGTCGGTTTCTCCTCGGCCTCAAAGATCGCCGAAATCGTTTTTGCTGTTGCAATGAGGCGCTTCCGCCGGAAACCCGGCAGCTCAGCCAACAGCTCGCCCACCGCTTGGTGGGTCTTCCCCTCCAGCGCGTCAAACGCTGCTTGCCCGGCTGCTGTAAGGGACAGCAATTGTTGGCGTCCATGCGCAGGATCGTCGCGCATCTCGACTAGCCCCCGGTCTGAAAAGCGCTTCAGCGTCCTGCTGATTTGCCCGCGATCAAGGTGAAGCACTCTTCCGATTTCGGCGGCGGTCGGCGCCGAGCGACGGGCGAGTTCATAGAGTATCCGCGCTTCGCTCAGGGTAAAGGGGCTGCCATCAAGGTGCGGGTTCAGCAGGCCGAGCCTGTTCGTATAAACCCGATTGAAGGCCCGCAAGGCGGCAACATCCTCTGGTCGATCGTCTTGCGTCATCGTCGAAATCCATTGTTGATCGAATCAACATTACATAATGTTGATTCGATCAACAACTACAAACTCCGCCGATTGTTGGTCGGCTAGTCGTCGCACCTGTTGTCCCTGGAACAGGGTCGCGCGATGCGCCATCGCCCCGCCCCACTGGAGATGCTCATTCCAGAAGATTGGCTAGATTGCGCAGGCTGGACGACATCCCCTCCCGGTGATCGGCCTCCGAGATGCCCGCAGGCACATTCTCGGCGAGGAACGTCACCTTGCTGCTATTTCCTTTTTCGCGCTCGATCGTGGTGGTGATCGTCATCGTTCCGGCAAAGTCTGGATCGTCGCTCTCAAAGGTCACGGCCTCGACGATCCTCTGGTCAGGAATGAGATCGACGAAACTGCCCTCGAAAATATCTTCGCCAGATCCGCTCTTTCCGCCTTCCGGGCTGCCCTCGGGATAGATGAAAGCCATGCGATAACCGCCGCCGATCCACGGGTCGAAGCGCTCGACGCGAGCGGTCATGCCGCTTGGCGGGCGCCAGGACGACACGGATTCCGCGTCAAGGAAAGCGCGATAAATGGCGCGCGGTGACGCCAAGATGGTGCGCGTGACTCGATGGGTATGCGATTCGGACATTGTGGCGACCTGTAGGGGGCGAGCCCTGCGATCCGCAATGTCTGGAAGGCCAATAAACGATAGGCCGCCATTTTACAGGCGGCCTATCCAATGTCTGTGCCTTGTGCGGCAGGCTTAGAGCCTGACCCCCGCGGAGGCCATGCCCAGACTCTCTGACGCACATGGCGTAGGACAATGAGACATCTGACCACCTCCTTTCCGTTGTTGAACGTGAAGCGGATATGGGAACGCGCGCGGCTTGTTCAAGCACCGCACATCAACCTAGCGCCGCTCAATGCGCCGACGACTGCGGGCAATTCGTCTCGGCGGTGCCAGCGCGGGGCTGACCGTGGCAAGGGCGTCCGTCGGTGACCAGTTCAGCTTGGCCGTTGGGGCGAGGCGAGAGCGGCAGATACTCCCTGCCGCGCCGGGTCGGTATTCGGGTAGGTCGGCAAAGGAACAGGAGGCTCGCCACTTCGCAAAATATCTATCATGCCATCGAGCAGGCTGTTGACGAGCCACGTGCCGTCGGGGGTCAACTTCACTTCGATGCACCGCCGGTCAGCATCCGTACTCTCTCTTCTCAGCCACCCGGCTTTCTCCATCTCTACGATCTTTCGCTGCGCCGTTGAGGAGGGAATGTTGGCGGCCCCGCAGAGCGAGAGCATGAAGACGTCCCGATGGTCGTGGTCGGCCAGGTAAAGGTCCAACTGGTCTGCCTTGGAAAAACTGGTCCAATTCTGAAGGGAGCCCATGCGGGCATAAGAATTGGAGAAACCTATGGGACGT
>QFQS01000034.1 GCA_003243455.1 Cereibacter sphaeroides
CCGCTGGGCGTGGCGCTGTGCATGGGCCCGTACAACTACCCGCTGAACGAGACCTTCACCACCCTGATCCCGGCGCTGATCATGGGCAACACCGTGGTCTTCAAGCCCGCCAAGTTCGGTGTACTGCTCATCCGCCCGCTGCTCGAAGCCTTCCGCGACAGCTTCCCGTCGGGCGTCATCAACGTCATCTACGGGCGCGGCCGCGAAACCGTCAGCGCGCTCATGGCCAGCGGCAAGGTCGACGTCTTCGCCTTCATCGGCACCCACTCCGGCGCCGCCGACCTGAAGAAGCTCCACCCACGCCCGCACCGCCTGCGCGCCGCCCTGGGCCTGGACGCCAAGAACCCCGGCATCGTCCTGCCCAGCGTCGACCTGGACAACGCCGTCAGCGAAGCCATCACCGGCGCCCTCTCCTTCAACGGCCAGCGCTGCACCGCGCTGAAGATCCTGTTCGTCCACGAAGACGTGCTGCCCGGCTTCCTCGACAAGTTCAGCGCCAAGCTCGCCGAACTCAAACCCGGCATGCCCTGGGAGCCGGGCGTGGCGCTGACGCCGCTGCCCGAGCCGGGCAAGGTCGATTACCTCAATGGCCTGCTGCAGGACGCGCTGGCCAAGGGCGCCCAGGTCATCAACCCCGGCGGTGGCGAAAGCCGCGAAAGCTTCTTCTACCCGGCGCTGCTCAGCCCGGTCAGCGCGGACATGCGCCTCTACCACGAAGAACAGTTCGGCCCGCTGGTGCCCGTGGTGCCCTACCGCGAACTGGATGAAGTGATCGACTACGTGCTGCAGTCTGACTACGGCCAGCAGCTCAGCCTGTTCGGCGATAATCCGGAGCAGATCGGCCCGCTGGTGGACGCCTTCGTCAACCAGGTCGGCCGCATCAACATCAACGCCCAGTGCCAGCGCGGCCCGGACAGCTACCCCTTCAACGGCCGCAAGAACTCCGCCGAAGGCACCCGAACAAGGAGCTGATCAGCCAGATCATCCGCGACCGCGACTCCAACTTCCTGACCACGGACTACATCTTCTAATCAACCAAACCCGCCGGCTGACGCCAACCCCAAACCCCACGCCAATCGGCCCCCTCTCCCTTCAGGGAGAGGGCTGGGGAGAGGGCAATCCCCAGCTCCGAACTCCCCACGGGGGGCACGGCCCCCGTAGGAGCGGACTCCGTCCGCGATCAGCGCCATCAGGCGCCCATCACGAACCTACAACCTCCGCCACCACCCCAACTTCCCCCGCCGCTCCTGCGCCATCAACTTCGGCACCGAATCCACCGTCACCCAATACTCCCCCTGCCAATCCAGCACCGCCATCGGCCAGCCATCCCCCTGCGCCAACAACCGACGCGGACTGCCAGCCGGCACCACGCCCTGATCCCGCAACATCGGTAACACATGCCCGGTAATCCACCGACGCAACGGCCGATGCTCGGGATCGCGAAAACGCTGCAGCACATGGAAAACGCCATAGTCATTGACCAGCAACACGTCCTCCTCGCCGCTGCCCGTCGCCAGGCGCGCCTCGCGAAACAGATCATCATCCAGACGAAGAACATAAGACTCGACCCGCTCACGGATCAGATAACCCAGCTCGCGGGCGACCAACCAGGGCTGGTTGTCGATCAACACGCCGCGCAGGGAACGGTTGAAGCAACGGATGGGGTGGCGAAGCCGCGCAGGGTTGGCGAACCGGCAGTCATAACCCGGCAGACCCGAAGGTCTCCCTGCGCGGCCCGCCATAGCAAAGCACTGCGTCCGTAAAGCTACGGCGCAGGGCTTATCAGTGCAGGTCGCACATATGACTAAAACGGGTCGCCAAACCCGCCCCCTGTCGCTTTCACAGGGGCGTCGAGAGGTTATTGGGAAGGTATGCGGCGGTCAAGCGAAGGCCGTTCGAGGGCTGCACATCAATCTCGCTGCGCAACTCAAGTCAGGTATCTCAATTTGTGATTGGGGAACTCACCAAAACTTCCACCAAGCGTTTTTCTTAGGCGTGGCACTCGCGTTAATGGGCAACTGCCGCGACCTGGATGCGGCAATCAACTGAGTCTCTGCCGCCAACGTATCAAGCCACTCCTGCGGGCCAATCCAGTGGTCATGAGCAGCCATCAGGAACTCCTGCTCCAGAGGTAAGCCCGACCTGTCTCCAAGCACAGTTCCATACGCCTCGCATCTGGGACACCACGCGGTAGTTTCAGTCCACTTACCAACATCTGTAGCAGGGAAAACCGAATAGCATGAGAAACAAGCGCAGTTACCGCTCTGCTCGATTTCTCCCTGATTCCGATTGGCGTGCTCGTATGCAGCAAATGTGTCGTTCATGACCTTCCGTTCCATACTCTACAAACGCGGCAAAAAGGGGATAGATTTATTTTTCTACTCTAATGCCGGCTACAGCTTTGGATAAAATCGCAAAAAATGAGTCTGTCCCGCCCCATGCTCAGATAAGCATCCTGAAACATCCAACGCTTCACCGCGCCGCCTGCGACATGGACTCATCCAACAGCGCCTGCCCCTGCCTCTCAAACTCCTCCAACTGACGCACCGTCGCTACTCTTGCCTCCCGCAACCGCTGGATTCGATTTTCATAGAAGGTGCATCACTCGGCGTCGGTGCTGGTGCCGGGGAGCAGGATGACGAGAAGTGTCTCTCGCTGTGGAGCCTGATCGTTACGCCGTTTGTGGAGACGGTGTGGAAGATAAGAATGGCAAGGAACCAGAGAGCACTGGCCTCAAGGCGCCCTGCACGGATTCGCCACGGGTGAAGATCAACTCAGTGGCACGCTTGGGTTCATTCGTTGACCAGTAGCTGCTGGTGGAGTGCTCCGTTTCCGATACTTTTCGGATAACCGCTCGGATCAATCAGTTGTTGGACGCCCTGCAGAATGTTTCCTTCCTCGTAAAGAATCTGGCAGGACGCCTGATCGAATGCGCTGCGTAGCAGTGGTTTGATTTGAGCCACTGCATCAGCGGGTACGCAGACACCAACGGTGACGATGTCGAGTTGGTCCGTGGGCTCTCGATACAGATCAAACGCCAGCAAACTTTCCGGTTGGTCGTTGCCGAGGAATACATACACATTGCCCTGCCCGACTGGCGTTTGGTCGAAGTACAGGTCGTACAAAGCCGCAATCCGGCTCTCATTGAGCCGAAGCAATCCAATTATTTCTCGCCACTCACCCAATAATACAGGTTCTGCATCGTCATCAGCCCATTGATAAAGATCAGGCATGGAAATCACGAGGCGGAATTGCTTAACCCGAACCAGGCTGTCCATCCTTCATCCTTAATAAACTCAGACCATGTGCTCAATCACTGCTGCTTCCCACTAGAATCCAGCGCCTGCCCTGGGCGTGGATGTCGTAGGCGAAATCCCAGAATACGGGATAGGCGGGGTGCCCTTTGGCGAACCAGAAAGCAGTGACCTCTTGCGCATCTTCGAGATGCGCGTCGCTTAGAATCCTCTGCGCCAGGGTCATGATTTCGCCTCGCTTTTCCTCTAGATCAATGGGCCCGCTCCCGGGATCGCCCGGATAGAGCAGACTTTCCATAATCTGTGAACGAACGACGCTTTGGGCAACGGGCTCGCTGCCGCCGACGACGGCATCCTTCGAAACAACCTCCTTCAGCGCTTGCTGCAGAGATATCTGTGTTTCGAGCGGGCCATAAAGACCGATCCAGATCTGATAATTCATGCCGTAGAGCAGACCTTCCAATTGCGCGAAGTACTCTGGCCTTACATCCCGATCTATCTGCATGCATCCCTCTCCCTAGCATGGAAAGGGCATGATCCTATCCAAGAGATGTGCTCGCTCGGAAGCCACCCACCTGCTTTCCTCTTGAGAAAAAGGTGACCGAGAAAAGGTGACCGATTTATTTTTCTACTCTAAAGCCGGCCGACGTGTCGTGATCCGTCGAGTCAGGTCGATTCGCGTCGGCCGCACCCTCTTTTGACAGTAAGAATTATTCCCAATTACCATTGCGTCCGCACCGAGTACGATGCCCGCCCCACCGGCCGGCCATTCCAAGAACAAGAGACACTCCATGCTTTTCTTCCAGTCGGTCACTTCGCCATGGCAGCCCGAAGCTACGATGAAGCCCATAAGCCCGAGCGTTGATTGCACGCAATAGATTGCCGCTTGCGCCGCGCTCCTGGCCTGCTCCGATCTCCAGCCCCCTGCCCTTCGCCGAAGACTCACCTGCCGTGGATGATCTCCTGCCGTTCCATAGCCACCTGACCACCCTGGTGATCGATCCGGTCATCCACCGTTTCGCCGGTCTTTTCGACCTGAACGGCCGCGTCGGCGCGCTGTTTCTGTTCCTCTCCTATGCGGTTGCCTATGCGCTGTTCCGCTTCAGGAAGTACCGGGGGCTGACTGACGCACCGTCATTCTGGCAGTTCATTGGCGGCAACCGGGTGCATTTCCATCGTTCGGCATTGCTGGATTACCAGTACTACTTCGTGCGGGGCATCCTGCATGCGGCGTTGATGGTGCCCGTCATCGGTCTGGTCGATCCGTACATCCTGCGCTCGGGCGATTACATCGCCTTCTTCACCAGGCTGTGGGGCGCGCGCCCGCAGGTGGGTGAGAACCTCGGCCTCTCCCTGCTCTATGGGCTGGGGGTGTTCCTGGTGGCTGACTTCAAGAATTACTGGGTGCACCGGGCCTTCCACTCCCGCTGGCTGTGGGCTTTCCACAAGGTACATCACTCGGCGGCGGTGCTGGTGCCGGCAACGGCCAGCCGCGTGCACTTCGTGGAGAAGCTCGCGGCGAAGCTGGCCGGGGTGGTCGCGTTGGGTGCTTATGCCGGTGCCTTCTGGTACGCCTGTGGCGGGGAGGTCAGCCGTTACACGCTGTTCGGCGTGACCTACCTGATCTTCATCTTCAATGCGCTGGCGGTGAACCTGCGGCACAGCCATGTGTGGC
>QFQS01000015.1 GCA_003243455.1 Cereibacter sphaeroides
TGAACTGGCCCCCATTTCGACCGGACAGTCGGCATAACGCGGGAGGCTTGAGGCTATCCTCAAGCACAGGCTTATGGCTGACGATTATCGACGGATCGAACTGATCACCGGCGAGGCACGGCGCCGACACTGGTCAACCGAGCAGAAGCTTCAGATCATCGAGGAGAGTTTCCTCCCGGGCGAGACGGTGTCGTCCGTGGCGAGACGACGTGGCGTCGCGCCCAATCTGCTTTATCGTTGGCGCCGTCTGTTGACGGAAGGCGGAGCGACAGCGGTGGGATCAGACGAGCCTGTGGTTGGGAGTTCGGAAGTGCGACGGCTCGAAGAGCGCGTCCGCGACCTCGAACGGCTGCTCGGCCGCAAGACGATGGAGGTTGAGATCCTCAGGGAGGCGCTGGCAAAGTCGGAGTCAAAAAAACCGAGCTTGCGGCTCTTGTCGCAGCTGAGGGACGGTTCCCGATGAAGGCGGTTGCCAAGACGATCGGAGTGGCCCGCTCCCATCTTCATGACAAGGTGTATCGCGCGAAGAAGCCCCGCGGTCCCTATCGCAAGCTAGAGGATGAAACCCTGGTGCAGCTCGTTCGCCGCATTGCCGACGAGCGCCCGACCTATGGCTACCGCCGCATCACGGCCCTGGCTAACAGGGAGCTTGCCAAGGCGGGCGAGCCGTCCGTCAACCACAAACGCGTCTTCCGCATTATGCGCCAGAACGCCATGCTGCTGGCCAGGCACACCGGCCGCCGGACCGGCCGTGTCCACGACGGCAAAGTCATCGTCATGCGCTCGAACCTTCGCTGGTGTTCAGACGGGTTCGAGATCTCGTGCTGGAACGGGGACCTCATCCGGATCGCCTTCATCATCGACGCCCATGACCGGGAAATCATCGCATGGCATGCCGTCGTCGGATCGGGCATCAGCGGCGGGATGGTCCGGGACATGATGCTCGAGGCCGTCGAGAGGAGGTTTGGCGCCCTCAAGTCGCCGGCGCCGCTCGAATGGCTGACAGACAATGGCAGCGCCTACACAGCCAAGGCGACGCGCGACTTCGCCACAGCGCTCAATCTCATTGCCTGCTTCACGCCAGTCCAGAGCCCCGAGTCGAATGGCATGTCGGAGAGCTTCGTCAAAACCTTCAAACGCGACTATGTTCGCGTCAATCCCTTGCCAGATGCGTTCACCGCGCTCGGCAAGCTCGCCGGATGGTTCGAGGATTACAACGAGAACCATCCTCACTCAGGGCTCAAAATGCGCTCCCCTCGGGAGTTCATACGGGCACAAGCTCAATAGCTGACTGTCCGGTCAAACAGGGGCAACTCCATCGTTGTAAAGGCGAGCGAGCTCGTCAGCGCGCGTCCCGTCGCGCCAGACCCAATCCTCGAAGGCAAGCTTCATGCTCTGAAGCTTCTCCTTGGCGGCTTCGGTCTCCTTGGCATTGAGCTCGCGAATGACGCGCCCGTTCACATCGACGGCCTCATCGTAGATGGCCGGGATGCGGGAATTCAGCGCATCGAGCAGGACCTTTCCGGCGTCGTAGCGCATGGTGCCCCACTTCGCGTTGACCGCCGTCGTGTACTTGAACCTGTACTCATCGATGGTCCACGACGCCGCCTTGGGCACGTGGCGAACACGCGTCGCCACCTCGATCACCTCTTCGGCGAATTTCTCGATGACGGTGGTCGGGATCCACGGCGCCCCGAGGCGTGCCGTGATGTCGGACGGGGGAATATCCGTCGGCTGCACCTGCTCGAGGGCTTCGACATTTCGGGCATAGTTCTGGTCGGTCTCGGCAGCGGCGATGGCGAGCTGGAGCTTCTGGCGGACGTTGCCCGACAGATACTCGTCCTGGGTCTGCCAAGCGTGGGTCTCGGGGTCGAGATAAAGGGCGGCGTCGAGCTCGATGAGCGTCTCGGCTTCCGACTTGTTGAGCAGGCCGGCGATATAGGCGACGTCGACCTTTCCGAATTCATGAAGGCAGCGCGCGAGAGCGTCGGCCGCGGACTGGATCTCGGGCTCGATCTCCCGAGCAATCACCGTCTTGTCGAATACGAGGCCCTTGCGCGCGCTCTGCGCCTCAAGGTCGTATTCTTCGATCGAAGCGACCAGCCAGCAGTCAGGATCATCGCGGAAGGGGGCGAGGTTCGGCTGGCGATGGAGCTCCTTGCGCTCGCCGGTCACCTCATCGACCTGAACATGGATGTCCGTGTGGTTGATGAAGCCGTGCTTCTCGACGAACTGGTCGTAGAGCTCGTTCAGATTGATCTGTTCCTCTATCGAGCTTTCGAAGCGCTCCTGCAGGGAAAGGATGGACCGAACTGCATCACGGATGGGGATCAGCGCCCGGATCAGCTTGGCGTGCTTCTGGAAGATGCCCGCATCGCCACGGGCCTGCTTGACGGGGACGACGTGCGCACGGCCGTCGATCACCTGCATCAGCACATCGGCCTCGCTGACGAAGTACGACCCTTCGCGGAGACGGTTGTTATCGTTCGACTCGATCTCCGTCCCGACAGGAGCGGTGAGTGGCGAAACGGAGCTGTCGCAGTCGCAGATGTCCTCGGGCAGGTTGAGGATAGCCGCCTTCAGGGCGGCGCCTAGGGGGCGAGTGCGGTCCGGCTTGCAGACATAGGTGAGCTTCGGGCCGTAGATTCCGCGCCCGACTGCGTGGACGCCGAGCACCATCTCCGGCCGATTGAGGAAGTACTCGTTGATGGAGATTTCCTCATGGCCTGGCGTCGAGGCGCCCCGGGCTTCGACCCACTCGACCCCATTGCTGTCCTCGCCTTCGAAGCGCCGGCGAAAGAACAGGATGTCGACGCCGACGTCCGTGCCGGCGGTGTCCTTGAACGTCCCCTCGGGCAGACGAATGGCACCCACCAGATCGGCCGTCTGCGCGATCTGGTGCCGGACGCGCGAGTTGCGCTTGTCCATGGTGCCCTGGCTGGTGATGAAGGCCGCGATGCCGCCCGGGCGAAGATGGTCGATGGCCTTCACGATGAAGAAGTCGTGCAGCAGAAGGCCCATGCGGCGATAGGCAGCGTCGGAGCGCACCACGCGCGCTGAAAACGGCGGGTTGCCGATCGCGAGGGAATAGTCGTCGGGGATCCGCGTGAGTCCGAAATCCTCGATGCGAACGTCTGCGTCGGGATGCAGCAGCTTAGCGATGCGCCCGGTCACGGGGTCCGCCTCGATGCCAGTCAGGCGCGTGCGGTCCTGGAACTGCTTGGGCATATGAGTGAGAAACAGGCCGGTGCCCATGCCGGGCTCGAGCACGTTGCCACCCTTGAAGCCCATTCGCGTCACGGCGACCCAGATCGCATGGACGAGGCTTTCGGGCGTGTAGTGGGCGTACTGCGTGCTGCGCGCTAGCGAGGAGTGATCGTCCTTGCTCACGAGCCCTTCGAGAGAGGCACCGATGCCTTCCCAGCCCTGGCGGAACTCGTTGTTCTTGGGATCGCGGAAGCACTTGTTCGCGAGCTCGCTGGCTCCGAAGCCAGTGAACAGGGCCAGCTTCGACTGTTCATCGCGCGTCGCCTCGCGACCTTCGGCGATGATCTGATCGGCGAGCATGATCGCTTCGATGTTCGCGACCGCCCGGCCCTGCCACGTCGGCGCCAGAGCCCGTGCCGCAGTCCTGTAGAAATTGCGCTGCGTCGAAAGGGGTTGAGCCGCGACCGCAGCAGGCGGGTTATCGTCCGTCGGCACAGTGCCCGCGGCCGAGTCCTTATTCTGTGCAGGAGACTGAGCTTCGAACATGTCGAACTGCGCACCAGTGGCGGCGACGGCCGCGAACGGCGCGTCGGACGAAACGCTATTTTCCAGATACATCGATTTTATTCCGGGATTGAATTTTACCAGGATATTTCGAACTAAGCGACCCAATGAGCCATCTGCGGATTTTCACGGCGGAGACAAAAAAAGGACGCCCCACAAGGAGGCGTCCGACTTCAGCGCCACTGGGTATGGCGCTGCGCCTTCCAATTCCGGCTCCGGCTGCGGGGGATGCCGTCCCAAGACGAGGGAAGATCGCGCCGGCGGCCGCAGGCATTCCGGTCGAGACCGTGATCGATCATCTGATCGTCATCGGCGGCCGCCCAAGTCCGCTCATTCTTCGTGCGGACGAGACGACGAAGGCTGCCGCGGTGAACACGGTGCTGGCCGCTGCCAGGCCAGGCGCCGCAGCGGAAACGGCCCTTGTTGATGCGCGAGGCGGAGCGCTCGACGATCTCGTCATTGAGCGCCTCGAGCTCGCGCAGGGAAACAGCGTCGCCAAGGTCGGTCTTGATCACGAAAGCGATCACCGCCGGCGCAAAGGGCGCGCCTTTATCGAACGCCGTCCCGATAGCAGTGCGCCAGGTGTAGGCCGACCTGCGGAGGGCCTTTTTCGTTGCGAGGAAAGCCTCCTCGAGGGTGTTGAACGTCCAGGTCTCGCGGCTCCGGTTCAGGACCACGTAGCGGACGGGAAACGGGGTAACAGCGTGCACGTATGCTCTCCAATGATGTGACTACATCGGAGGGCGCGGGGCAGGTTGGTCTTGCGAAAGAACCGCATGGAAATTCCTCTTATAATTTCCTCGGAAACACGCGTCAGGGTACAGCGTGGTTGCGTCTTGAGCTACGCCGCGATCGCCGCCGTCTTCTTTGAAGGCTGCTCTGCTCGCGGCATTCGAAAACGATCCATCGCGCTCCATCGAGGCATGCGCGCGATCCGGAAATCGATCTCGAAAGGCGGGATGACGAAGAAGGCGGGGCCTGCTGCGACGTAGTCGACGGCCTTGCCTGACGCATTGATCTCCTTGACCGCGGTGATTTCCGAGATGTTGTCGACGTTGAGCCTGAGAAGGTAGGTTCGCGACGGGTCCTTCCCGCGCAACGCACGATCGCCACTTGTCGAAAAGTAGAGGCCGTCCACCAGCGTTTCGCCGTCGACCTCCACGTTGACCGGGCGGCTCCTGAGCCCCCCACGAGCAATTTCTCGCATCTCGCCGCCGTCGACGGCGAGATAGACGTAGCCGAAAGCATCCATCGCTTTACCTCGTTTTGATGGTCAGGCGGCGCGGGCCGCAATGCGGAGCTGCCGGGTTCTCCGCATCATCGCGAACCACTGCGCGCGATTCATCGGAGGCCGCTTGGCCGTGGTTGCGACACGCTCTTTCGCGCTGTTGATGATGAGGTCATCGAAATCAGCGGCGGCGAGGCCGTAATAGCGAAACGCGAGCCATTCCCAGGCCTTGGTCTGTACGTTGGGAACGTGGATCTCGAACTCATAGAGGTTCAGGGCAAATGGCGAAGTGGCAGCAAAGACGACTGCGCCGTCGGTTCCGAGTGCGACGTGATCGAGGTTCTCGATCGCCTGCGGACGGACCCGGATGTGGAACATAGCCACGGCAGGCGTTCGATGCGCCGCCGCCGCGGCTTCAGCCGAGTGGTGGCCTCGAAGCAGATGCATCCGTCCCGAAGAAGTTTCGACCCTTCCCAGCGCCGACCGCAACCCGAAGCCGCACTTGAGCGCGCACACCTCGTCCTTCGTCATCGCGAGATAAAGCGGCTTATCGCCTGTTCGCTTGAACGACATCATGCGTCCTTTTTGGGGTTCATGGAGCCATCTGGCTGCCCTCCCTCAGGACTGGTTCTGCTACCAGATATGCCTTGGGTCCGGCGGCGGTCGGACTTCTGCTGGAGCTGATTGCTCAAGCGCCCCGTTCAGCAGCAGTGCGGCGTCGGCGAGCCTCAGCATGAGCCTGTTCGGCTCATAGCCGCCGCACGGGATAATCCGCCCGATCCCCTCAGCTGCTGCGGACGCTGATCCTGTAATAGCAGCGATGATGATCATCACGGCAGCTGGGGATCGGGAGATCCCCATAGCGCATTGGACGAGAACCCGATCATCAGCCCGCAGGCCCTTCGCGAACGCGAGGATCAGGCGGATGTCATTTTTCGTGGGCGGCTGAACCCACGTCGCGCCTGGCTCAAGGTGCTCAACATCGTGAAAACGAATGTCGTGATGTTCAGCGTCGAATGAGGGGCAAGTCTGCCCAGGATCGAGGATAGAGAGAACCTTGGTAGCTCTTAGGCTGCGTGCGCGTCCTTGGGCGCTCTGCAGCGGAGAGACGTCGATCGACGGAAGGATGGGGCACTCCTCTTGGCACGCCACAAAGAGCGTCTGCGAGATTTCCGGTCTCGACCTAGCCGCTGTTATGCGGCGGCAGCCATGCCGGTCGGACCAGCGACCTCTATGCGGTTACGGCCGAGAGACTTTGCGCGATACAAGGCGCGGTCAGCGGCGTCGAGCAGAGCGTTGAGCTCGAACGTCGATCCCTTCGCCTCAGCCAGTCCGATGCTTACAGTCGGCGCGACCTTGAGCACTTCGATTGCGCCTGCTTTCGCAGCGAAAAGGCTCGCAATCTGTTCGCCCATGGCTTGGGCGCGATCGAGGTTCTCGCCGGCAAGCAACAGCGTGAATTCCTCACCACCGATGCGGGCCAAAATGGCGCCACGGCCGACGACGCCGCTAGCAGCCTCAGCGAACGCCTTTAGGACTCGGTCTCCCACCGCATGGCCATACCGGTCATTGACGTCCTTGAAGTGATCGAGATCGAAAGCCAGTAGCGCGACGGGCCGGCTGGCGATCCTTGCGTTCTTAAGGACCGTCTCGCCGCGATCGAAAAACCCACGCCGGTTCGCTAGCCCGGTGAGGTGATCGGTCCGAGCCTTTTCGAGGAGCGAGACCTGGTACTCTTCGCGGACCAACGCGATTAGCGCCATAGGCATGGCGACCGCGTAGAGCGACCCTTCCAGCATCGTTGTTGCGGCAAAGTAGGGAAGCAGCTCTTTCCCGAAAGCCGCTACAGCTAACGGCATGAGCGTCGCTCGCGACAGGTAGAAGGCCCCGTGGAAGGCGAAAACCGCGACTGCCAAATTCTTGCTGCGAAGGCCCCTGAAGGATGAGCTCTGCCGGAGCATGATCGCGGTCAAGCCGCTGATCATCGCGATTGGAAACGAGGACACGTAGTGCCAGAACATGTCCGTGGTCGGTACGCCTCCCCCGAGCCAGGCCAGCGCCGCCGTCGCCAGGGTCGCAACAGTCCAGGTCAAGCTGTAGCGGTTGTCGACACTCACCACGCCTTGCAGGACTAAGAGGTACCCAAGCAGCATCACCAGATTGGTGAGCGCAGCGCCGACGCCAACCGGGAAGTATGCCCTCGTGAGTCCGACGAAACATCCGGCGGCCAGCGTGAAAAAGCCGGCGGCCCAATAGCCAAGTTCTCGAGCCCGGAGCGGCGCGGCCCTGCGCTCCCAAAGCGTCATGGTGGCGCCGACCAGCAAAGTGGCCAGTGTCAGGTACCAGAGCGTGCGCAGGTCCATCGCAATTCAGACCGGTGGACCCCTAACCGCGCCCCGGCCAACTCTCCCGTTGGTTGACTTGCTCGAATTGAGCCCGAAAGGAGTTAATTTTTCAATGGCGGGATGCGCCAAGCTCGAATTGATCAACTGTATAAACAGGCGTCAGGAGGATGTTTCCATCGAGCGTAGTTGCGCGCTCAGGGAAATCGGGAGTCTTTTCGCCCATTTGTAGAAGTCCGAGGCAGGCGATCCTTCTGACTGCGGAACTTCGATATACCCATGACGCTGATGCATCGCAGCCAACTCAGGATTTAGTACACATTCGTGGACGACAACCTGCACAAATGGATGCGACGCGGCGAACTCTTCCACGAAAGTGCAAAGCTGTCGGAAGTACCCCTTACCCTGAAGCTCCGGCGTCAACTCAACCTTGGCGATGACGAGTGCATGGTACATCTGGCCGTCGATGGCCTTCGCCGTGTTTCGTAGATAGGCGGAGAAGACACGACCTTGCCAAAGCTCACGGCTGACCGGCATGCGAAGAAGCGTCTCTGGAAACTGGCTCCGAATTTGAGCTTGAAGATCGGGTATCAAGTGCATGGAGCGATCAAGGACGCACGGCGTCTTCCGAAATTTCGAAGTCTGCGATGTCGTACGCGTATGTTGATCCGATAATGTAGAGCCGGCGGCCGGCCTCATAACCCGACAGCATGCAGGGGCGAAACTCGAAATCATGGCGCTTGAGAGAGGACGTTGTGCCGTCGAAATGGCGCCATGGCTTATGCCGCGGCCGCGCCCAGACGAAGACATGACCGCCGTACTCGAACTCGCGGGCCTTCGGATCGAGCGGCGGTCCTTCGTTTACGGCAGGGGTAGCTGTGGTCGTCATTCGGCCCTCAATGTTTCGCCGACCATAAGATGGCGTTGGTTGGTGCGCTAGGCAGTCGCGGATGAGGTCTCGCATGAAAGTGGGGCGATCTCTGCCAAGCGGTGGCGGCCTTTCTCAGTCAGACGCATGCGAAGTTGCTCGCGCCCGTCGGACTTCCCGTCGAGTTCGATCCACCCGCGCTGGGCGGCGTAGCGAATTTCAGTCGCATCGTGCATGGTCTCGAAGTTCGAAGCTTCGACCCACTTCTCAACAGGCGTGGGGTTTTCGAAGGCGAGGTCATCCAGTAGCTCGCGGACTTTGACCTGCGTGGGGCTGAGGTCGGCCGGCGTGGCCTCTTTCGCATTATCGCTCGCGTAGGCCCTGCCCTTTTCCGTGATGAGAAATCTGAACCGCGACGGCGTGGATCCGCTCTCCACAATGGTGACGAGGCCCTTCTTGGCCGCGTAGCGAAGCTCGGTGAGACCGTGCATTGGGTCGAACCAGTCGCGCGCAAACACCGTTTCCTGTGGTGCCGGGTTGTTGTCCGCGAGGTCCGCCAGCAGGGTGTCCGCGCGATTGGCGAGCTTCGTCATAGGCTGACCTCTTCCGCTGGCTCCTTGCAGACGTCGCTTGCCAGCTGGTCGAATGGGATGACCGGCATCGAGGTGACATCGATGATGCCGAGGTATCGGTGCACCGGATGGTTCGTGATGAGTGGGTCAGGGCGAAGCCGGGATTTATCGACCCGAGCATCGTCAATGACGAACACAACGACATCCGCGAAGTGCTCGCGAGGGACGCTGTCGGCGTCCCCGAAGCGACAATACTGCTCCACCATCACCATAAGGCTGACTGCGGCGACTTCAGAGAGGTAGACGCCCTCGTCGATGCCCGGCCAGTTGCTCTGGCCGCGCCCTGGCGCTCCAAGGCCATGCCGCAAGATGCTCGGCACGTTCTTCTTAAAGGTGGCGTGGAAGAAGGGCATGGCGACTTATATCACGCCCTTCTTCGCGCGCACGGCGTCAGAACGGCGCTTCTTCCAGATGCGTGTTTTCGGCATCGGCGCCGGCGCCGGTCTCGCTGCGGCTGTCGAGAATCGTGAGATCCCCGCGGAAGCGCTGAAGGACGATCTCGGTCGTGTACTTCTCGGCGCCGGACTGGTCCTGCCACTTGCGCGTCTGGAGCTGCCCCTCGATGTACACCTTCGAGCCCTTCTTCAGGTACTGCTCGGCGATCTTGGCGAGGTTTTCGTTGAAGATGACGATCGAGTGCCACTCGGTCTTCTCCTTGCGCTCGCCCGACTGCTTGTCGCGCCAGGTCTCGGAAGTCGCGATGCGCAGATTGACGACGGGGTCGCCGTTGCCGAGCCGGCGGACCTCGGGGTCTCGACCGAGGTTTCCGACCAGGATGACCTTATTCACGCTACCCGCCATGGGGAATCTCCGTACTCTATTGCTTTCCGAAATCGTCGACTTGTTAATTCGCGATAAAACGGATTTGGGGTTACAATTCGGCCTACTATTCAGCCTATTTACCCGATTTTACGTCCAGCGACGACATTTTAATCGTCTAGGAAATTTGCACGCGGTTGCTCTCAACGAACCGCAAGCTCATCTAGACATGATCAGAACGAAGAGCCGTACCGTCCGCCTAAGGAACGTCCTGGGCAACCAGATAGTGCGTAATCTCGTTGTTTCGGACGCGAATTGGCATGCGTTTGAAATACGGCATGCCGATCGGCTCCATGATTTGGATCGACTGCGCAAGCACCGTTTCTCGGTCGGCGGGAGCGAGGATCGAGAGAAGCTTGAAGCCGGCCGTGATCACTCGAGCTTCGTCTGGAGACACGGCGGCCGACATGTCCTCGATGATTGCAACCAGGTTGACGAGCAGCTGGTCCGCCTCATCTGCGAAGAGCATGTTCTGGAGCGGGATCGCTCTCAGGTGACGGAGAATGAACAGCACATTGTCGGGCTCCGCGTGGCGCAGGTGGCCCCGGGGCAGGCATTCCACCTGCCGTCCGTCGTTAAAGACGAGCGTGATCATGTGCATGATGCTGACGATCAGCGCGTGCGAGACTGTGGTCTGCGGCAGCGTGAAGACGGTGGTCGGCGCCAGCACGTTCACATACTGCACGAAAAGATCATGCCGGCGGGCGATATCCTCAGGCAGGTTGGCGCCTGATAGGAAGTCCGGAATGAATGTTGACGACGGGCCCGACCGAGTGTCCTCAGCGGCCTCCATCGGCAATCGAAGCCGAGACTTTCTCAGGCTTCGGATCGTCTGCTCGACGATCTCATCGTTTTGGCGCCATGCACCCATGCGGTCCCCGTAGCGACCGCACCGCGATCGACTCAGAGACTAGCTGAAATGACCGCCTGGAGCGAAGCTCCGTTTGAGGGGCAGCTTCGTTCCAGTTTACCGCCCCGTCAGGCAGCATGCTCCAACGCGAAGCATTCATGATGCGAGTGCACGAACGTCACCGAGTGGCGGAGGCAGCCGCGAATGACGGAGGCCTCCATATCGTCGACCAGGACGGTACAACCAAGGCGAGCGGCTTCCATTCCCTTCCAATGGTCGAAGTCCACCAAAAGCGGGTGATCTGGATCCTCGTGGCGATTGGCAAAGGCGGCGAATAGGTCCACCGGTACGCTCGATACGCCGCTGATGAGGCTCGGATCGAGCCCGTGGGCGCGAAGCTGTTCAAGCGCCTCCTCGGCCCATGGCCGGGGCGTGCGGAACGTAACCAGGTAGTGGCACTTGTCCGGATTGCCGCGGATGTAATCACGGAAGAAGCGTGAATTCGGACCGTTGATCAGCGTCTCGTCGATGTCCCAAGCGATCGTCTTGTGGTTATCGAGGATGGCATTGCGCATATGGATGCCTTTCTACAGCGTCTTGCAGCCGTCTCGTGGAGACCTCTCGGTGCTGTCGCTGATCGATTCGCCAGTATGTGTCAGGAGTCGGAGGCCCATTCTTTTCGACATTGCTGACGTTCGTGTCGTGGATGTCCGCGTCGTCACGCTCTTGCTATCGGCCTGCCTCACAAGCTGTCCTGGTGCCTTGGTAGAGCTTCATGGGCGTTGGACTTACACATAAAAAAGGGGCAGCCCGGCTCGGGCAGCCCCATCTGCTGGCACGATCAGCCGGAGAAGTAGGCTCCGTACTGATAGCTGTATTCGACGTCTGGGCCGGCGGGAAGCGCCGGTGTCTCTCGCATGCGAAGCTGCCGTTCGCGACCGAGCCCGATCACCCGCAGGGTGTCGCCCTGCATCACACCGTAGAGCTTGATGAAGCCATCCGTCATGGCATCGCCAAGCGCGGCCGCGGCCTTGTCCGAAATGAGAGCGGTCACGCTGGAGACGTCGCCGGCGGCGGACATGAGAAGCTGGGCGCGATAGAAGTCTCCGTTGCGCCCCGAGAGCTTCGTGACGTCGGAAAGGGTGCCCTGATACACCGCGGCCTTCCCCTGGGAAGTCGGCGCCGACGGCTTGTTGGAAGGCCGACGGCGGGCTGGCGTCGCCTGGATTGCGCCGGCCGACGCGCTCTTACGGCGCGCGATGATCGCGGCGACCGCCTTGTACGGGAGCTTCTTTGCGGTGCTCATTTGGACGTCCTTCCTGGGATTTGGGAGTGAATGGGCTCACTCCGGCTTCCTAGGCTTCAGTCGTCTCTCTTCCTCGCCGCTCTCTTACGGCGCCCAGTCGGCATGCCACTTCGATTTTCCGAGGCAACCGCGGAAGGCCGCCGCGTCGAAGGTTGCCTCGTTTTTCTGACTGCATTGCGCTACCGCAGCCATGCAGGCGTTTGAATCGGTCCCCTTTGCGGAAGGCCCGTAACAACGCATCGCAGCCTCAGCATACAGCTTGCGCGACATCATCGCGTTTTCGGCGGCGACCGGATCCTGTTTAAGCGGGATGCCGAGAGCTTTTGCGATGACAGGCGCCGCGCCGGCCATATCGAAAACCGTGTCCACGGTCGTTCCGGTGTCGGTGAAGAAGCGCACCGTGAGCTTCGAGCTGTCGAGGATGTTCCGAAGCGTCCCGGTAAGAGGCGCCTCCTCCTGCCCATGCCAGATCCGCTCTCGGACAAGGCTCGGGAGCGCGAACGGCGTCTCGAGGCCAGACATCGGCGGCGGGGTTTCCAAGAACACGACGGCCTTTTCGTCGGGGCGAACCGCCGCGATACGCCCGGTCAGCTTGAGCCGGTCGAATGAATTGTCGGGCAGCTTGAGGGTTATGTAGGCCCGTCGATCTTTCGGCCGTGAAATGGTGATCGTATAGCCTTCGGCGTTTGTCGCAGATGCGGCTGGCCCCATTTCCGTGGTCTTCGGATCGCGAAATCGCTCTTCATAAGACCATGCGCCGGCGTATGCCGATGAGGCGGTGATAAGCCCGACAATGAGGGCAACGCATTTGAGCATCGGTCCGGAGCCTTGTGGAGAGAGCGGCGAGTCATTCACTGATATCTGCACGCGATCAGCGAACCAAGTCGCCCTTACGCGTATGTGTCGCGCACGAAAATGCGCTTGAGCTTCAGCTTGTCAGCGATCTGATCATCGTCGAGGTATTCCAGGAGCGTGAGCACAGTGCCCGCCCCTCCTCCGTTCACGAGGATGCTGCGCTTGCCTCGCATGTCAGGGGGAAACGCCGCCGGGTTAAGGCTGCCGGCGAAGCCCTTGAAGTCGGGGTGGGTGGCGTTCCAGATGATCTCGAGTGCTTCTTCCCGACGTGGCGTCCGAGCGTCGTCGGCGATTTCGCGGTCCACGATAGCCTGGCGCAGTTGGTCGGGTGAACCCGGCACCGACATGTCGCAGTAGCCCGCGAAATATCGGGTGATCCCGTTGAAGGGAATTTCGCAGAACACCATCGTGACGTCCCCCGCCTTGAACTCCGACATCCCGAACATGCCACGCCGATAAAACAGCGGCGGCATCACCTCGAGCATCAGGTCATAGCAGTCGGGTTCGATCTCGAACCATTCGCCGGCCCATAGCGCTCCTGACGCCTTCTTTGCGTCGTACGGAGCGTCGTCGTAGCGCCCGAATAGAGCGTACATTTCAGCGCGCGTGGCAGCGCCGAGCGCCACCCTGCGGAAAGCAGTATGTGTCATGTCGATCCTGGATATGATTATGCGCGGGCGGGCGTAAATGCAGCCAGACTGTCGCGCAGATAGAATGTTGCCGGGACTGCTTCGAACCCGACGGCGGGGCGTACGCCATAGTCGTCGAGTTGACGCTTAAGATCCTGGAAGTGAATGCTCAACTCCTCGGCGAGAGTGAACAACGCTACGTAGCGATTTCTGAAATCTGCCAGATCGACGGGATTTACGACCCGCTGCGGCGATCGTTTAACGGGGTTGCGCACCACTTGATAGGGTAGCAATCGTTGATCGACGAGAGCCTTTACGACCTTTGTCGACCAGCGCGCGATTTCCTCGACGTTGCGCAAAGAGAGGAGCCCTTCATCCGGGAGCCTCACCAATGGCGAGATCTCACCTGGGTTCACCAGAATGGATAGGTACCCGCGATTGATGGGGTCAATGGCGACGTCTGATAAATCACCGTTCAGCAATAGGTCGATGACTTCGAGAGCGGAACAGTCCGCCCGTTTCGCGGCGGCGGGTATCGACTGCAAAGAAGATGAAGTTGGTGCCGTCGCTTTCGCCTTCAGGCGAGCGAGAAAGAGGTCCAAGTCGCTCTTCCGGAGGCCGTGATCTTTGAGGGTCTCGGTTCCGCCGACGATAAACGGAACCAGATATCCAGCCTCGAGGAGCAGGCGATCGTGTGGACGAGGGATGTTGAGATACTCGCGCGCCTTCGCGAGCGACATCATCTCGGCGACACCCGATAGAAACCCTTCGACGTCGGCCCCTTGGATCACCACCCGGTTAGCGCTCAGCGCCCCGTGGCCGACGGGCAGTCGACCCGCGGCAGCGAGGATGGCCCGAAGCCGCTTGTGGTGCAGGCCGAAGTGCTTGCTGGCAGTGTAGATCGTCCACGATGCCGCGTTAGAGTCCATGTGGTCCGCCAGCTGCCTTTGAAAGTGTCTCAAGCCAAAAGGCGAGCCACCGCCGATCAAATGCGTTCCGAGTTTCGGTGATCAGGGTCCGGAACTCCTTCATAGGGAGCCTCCGAAAACCGCATGCCTCGGTTGCCCTGCCCCAGCAGTAATTCTCGAGCACATGCGCTTCCTCGACCTCTCCGTCGACGTCGAATAGGCGGCCATCGGCGGAAACAAGAGCATGTCGCCACTTGATGTGGCGCCAACTGCTTGATGGCTTGCCGATAAAGGCTACGACCGGTTCGGCTCTTATGGCCGAAGCTTCGAGGACCTGGAGCAGCGCGAGCGCAAAGGTTCCGCAGAGGCCACTCGTGGCGATATCGCGGTCGTGCTCGTCGATAGCGGCCCGTTCGATAAGCGCCGCTATCGGATGTAGGCTGCGAGGCTCAGGCCTGGTCGCATTTGGCTCTTCGAGCAGGACCAATGTCATCGCTCATCCAGTGCTTTCGGCAGACCGACACATACCGGTTATCGCCACCGACTTCGATGACATTCCCGCTCTTTTCGGTCCGGCCTGCCGCATCATAACGGAGGATCTGGCCAGCCTTTCGGCCACACCAGCAGAGCTGCTTGATCTCCTTGATGTCGTCGGCGAGGGCCAAAATCGCTTCGATCGCCGGCCCGAAGAGCGAGCCAAACACGTTGTTTTTGAGCCCGAACGCCATGACAGGGATGTCGAGCTCGTCGACGATCTTCGCGGCCTGCCACATGTGCGCGGCGGTCATGAACTGGCACTCATCCATCAAAACGGCGCTCACCGGGTTTTCCCGGTGGAGCACAGCGATGATCTGATGAAGGTCGTCGTCCTCGCCGAGCGCGATCGCGTCTTCCGAGATCCCGATCCGCGAAGCGATCTTCCCGACGCCGCTTCGACGATCGATGGCGCTTGTGACGAGGACGATATTGCCGCCGTTCTCGACCCAGTTTTGGCGGATGGAGAGGAGCTGCAGGCTCTTTCCTGCGTTCATCACCGAGTAGTGGAAGTGAAGCTTCGCCATTTCAGTGTCCAGTCAGAGCGTACTCGGCGCCCGAAACGACGAGCGCGAAGGCGATGGCAATCGCGGAGATCAGCATCCATTGGCGGATCGAGATCGCCTGCAGAGGATGGAAGCGTATGGAGTAGACCACGAGGAACGCGACGGTGAGCGCCAAGAGGTTCGGCTGAAGGAAGGCGGGTCCGCCTGCGGTTGCGAGGTTCCAGACCAGTACGACGATGAATGTCAGCGCGAGCCACGCGTTCACCGCCAGCGGCCTGGCCCATGAAAATGCGCGCGGCGCCTGTTTCGGATTTGCAGTCATTTTTCCTCGGATCTTCTCGCAGCCACTAGCACGGTGTTTCAAGCCACCGCACCTCGATAAGGAAGGTCGCCAGGCGGTCGATCGGGCGTGCCCAGACGACTTCCTCCGCTTCGTCCTGTTCGCACCGGCTCCGGCCTTCGTGCCAGGCTTGATCGCGAAAGGGCGAAAGGCGAAACCGCGCCCCGAGACTTACTCTGTCGAGCACAAAGATCGCCCCACGGCCTTCGTCGTCATCTCGCTTGAGCGACGCCCAGTATCGCGCGATCCGGACATCCCGAGTGAGGCTGATCATCGGGTAGCCCGACGTCGGGAGGGTGAGTTCGTTGGCCTTAAGGATCGCGCCGGGATAGCGCGAGCCGTGAAAAAGGGTTGGCCGCAGGGTGCTGATCATACCGCGCTTTAGGCCACGGCTTCGAAGAGCGTGGCTTGGTGTCCGACGATACGAAGCATCCGGGCACGACCGGTGCTGTACGAGCCCCCGTCGAGGTTGACCCGGGCGCGCCGGACCTGTTCCTCGAGCTGAGCGGGCTCGTAATGCGGCGGGCTGTGCCCATGAACCACGAACATCCCGTGGTGGCCCGCCCCGGGCGCAGGAGTGTGGTCCAGGAAGGGCTCCCGAACCCATGCCCAGTGGGCATCCTCATCGAGCATTCTGAAGTTGACGAGCCAGTTCTGCGACAGGAACTCAGCGCGCGAGATCGTTGGGTTCAGTCCTGCGTGGACGGCGATCACATCCCCGGATTCGTAGTGCGACTGAAGGGACTTCAGCCACATGAGCCGAGCAGCTCCGAGCGCCGTCGGGACATCGAGATCTTTGCCGGGAAATTCGGCTGCGAGCTCCTGGATGACCGCGCCGCCACCGTTGCGGACCCAGGTTGCAGCTGCCAGGTCGCTGATGCCGTCGATCTCCTCGAGGGCGACGCGGAGGAACTGTTCGTGGTTCCCCAGTAGGCCGACCACCACGCATCCCAGCCGCTCCGCTGCGCCGATTGCAAGATCGAGAGCGCGGAGCGATTGCGATCCGCGGTCGATCAGGTCGCCGAGTAGAACGACCGTTCGCACTCGCCCGGGGACGGGCGAAATCTTTGCGATCTGATCCAGCAGTTCATCCAGCAGATCCGCATAGCCGTGGATGTCGCCAATCGCGATGAGCTCCTCGGACGGATCGCAAACAAATCCGATCTCGAAGGAGCGCTCGGTGACGTGCATGTTGGTTTCCTTCTGGGGTTTCTAGGTGGACCTTGATCCCCCGACCGGTCCCGCGCTCACTCCGACGAGAGAGCAATCTCAGCGAGCCTCGTGGCCCCGCCCCTGCTCATTGCTACCGCGAAGAAGCGAGAGCGGTGCGCGAATATGGCATCCGAGACGCCGCTTTTCGCTTGAAGCTCGCCGTCGCTGAGGCCAGCCCAGGCTCCTGGGAGGTCCTTCCTGTTGACGAAGGAATTTGGGGCGACCGACACGGCGGTAACACCCCAGTTCCCTTTGTTTCCTGACGGCGAGATCACGTACAGCAGCTCATTTAGTCCGAGGCGATGGACGGCCGAGCGAAACGGCACGTTCCGGTCCAGTACGATGATCCTCGGGTCTTCAGACCGCATTGCCGCTTCGTGGATTTCACTCTCGGCTCGGTATTCGGCGAACTTCACCGCGAAGAGCCGGGAGAGCACTCCCCGCGCAAAATCGACGGCCTGGAAGAACGCTTCCTCGGTCTTGGCGTCCGAAGCGCCTTCGGTCCAGTTTGGATTGAAGTGGTCGACAACCGTGGTGATATCGGTCGCGGTCGGTTCCGTTCGGCCATTATCGATCATGTCGATCGGCAAGACCAACTCCTCGTCGATCGCTTGCGCGATCTGAAGAAGATCTCGGATCGGAATGGACACCGGAAATGCCTTCGCGAGAGTGGCAGTCCCAAAGCGCTCCCAGATCAGCCCCACCGACGAGAACGGGCGACCGTCTTCCCGTTTCGGAAAGTCGGCCATGTGGTGGTCGAAGCGAAGTCGCTCGGCGTCATAGATACCGCCGACGTCATAGACGATATCGGCTGCCTCGATGACCTGCGGTTCGCGGCTTCGCGTCACCGTAATGTCGTCGAATAGGAGCTGGAGGATCGCCGTCGCGAAGACCTCGTCTGCATGAAACGACCCGCTGTGGGTGCAGGCTCTCATTGGATGCTCCGTCATTTGGTCTCCAGCTGTGAATGCGGTGATGAGAGCGCCGTGAAGCTCAATCCCAGGCGATATCGCGACATTGGATTCCTGGGTTTGGCGTTGGTCAGGTTCGCGACTTGAGCGTCTTTCCAAGCCTTGAATCGCTTAGGCCATGGGCCTTAGCTGCCCGCTTCACGCTCCAGCCCTCGTCTTTGACGAGGCGGATAGCCGCCTCGACCCGCGCGTCTCGGCTTGTTTGATCCGCGGCCGGCGCAATAGGGCCGGTAGGTGTCGGCGGAGCTGCCTTGCTCCTGCGGACCTGATCTTGAAGCGTCGATCGGGCAACGCCGCTGACACGCGACGCTTCTCTGAGGCTCTTCCCCTCTGCGAGCATCTTTAGAGCGATGCCGAGCTTAGCGGTCGTGGTCGACTGCATGTGAGCGTCGACGGGGACCGCGCGCGGCTTCCATCCCTCGGCATCCAGTGACTTCTTGAGCCAGGACCCGCTCATGCTGAGCTGGGTGGCCACGGAGCGGATCGACAGGCCGCGGCTTTCGATCAGCTGTTTTGCGAGCTCCACTTTTTCGGTCCGCGGCCGCTGCTTGCCTTCGAGCGCGTCACTGAGCTTCTCTCGCAGGGCGCCCGCGTCGATGACTGCAGGCGCGCTCTTGGGCGCACCGTCACCCCGCTTTGACCTCTTGATCCGACGACGGTGTGTTCGGGGTTTCGCATCCGAAGACGGGGTGATTGTGACGGAGCCGTCAGCGTCCTGAAAGACGGTCTCAAGGACCGGCTCGTGATGTCCCGCAGCCACTTGAGCCACAAGCTCCTGGACGGCTTTGATATCCGAGTGCCCTTTGCTGGCGTAGATCATCGCCACATGCTCGCGGTCGACGGCGGCAGCGACGAAGTATGCGCAGGCACGCATTTTCGTGCTCTCGTTACGAGGAACGGCGATGATATCTGCCGGGTCGACGAGGGTGATGGTGATCGGGTCGCCGGAGTTCCAGAAGCCCTGCCAGTATTCGACTGAGCAGACATGGAATCCCGTGGAGCACTGATGCCGGCGGGATTCATCCACGGCGTTCGCCGGCATCATGACCAACGAGCCAGGTCGCTGGGGCACACGACCAGAATGCTTGTCGAACCAATATCCGGCGCCGAAATCGTGCGGCACCTTCGCGTCAGTCCGCAGGATCTTGAAGGCGATGATGCGCCCATCCTGGGCAATGGGGAGATCGTTGCGTTTCACGAAGTCGAGCAGTTCATCCGCGGTGTGCTTCCGCGACGTCTGAACTCTTGAGAAGCGCTTGATGAAGTTTTCGAGCGCCAGCGCGCTGTGGGTGTTCTGAGCGGCGAGTTCGATATGGCGGCCGAGTTTCTCGACGCCGTCCGCAATCTGAATGCTTCCGACCTGGATCACGGCGGGCTGGTTCTTTTCGTTCAGGAGCACCCGTACCGCGCCACCAGAGTTGTCCTCGATTTTCTTCGAGATCGAGAACGCGTTGATGTCGATCTCTACAACTGGAGCGCCAGCGCTGTTCGACGCGCGCATCGCCGCCATTTTGTCGATGATGTCGTCGAGGACTTCCTTAGTCCGGTAGGACGTTGCGTCCAACGTGATCGGGTGCCCGTCGACGGTATAGATGGTGACGGCATGCTCGCTCGCCGTGAAGCCGGCGACGGCGACTGGTCCATTAGGCTGCATGGCTTGTGTCCTGGATAAAGAGAATTCGGCGCAGAGCTGCCTCTACGGTTTCCAATCGAACGCGCACTTCTGGAGAAATGTCTTCGGGAAAGACGGCCAGCGCAGCGTTCAGGCTGTCTTCGATGAAGGCGTTGAGGTCCAACATTTGGAACGCGACTGCGAGCGGGCGGTCGGTCTTCTCAACGCGATGTTCGAGAGCCTCGGCTTCCGCATAGAGCTCCGCGGTGTCCGGCTTCGCTTCGCGGAAAATGGTCGCGACGCGCTGCAGCGTGGCTGCCTGTTCCTGCGCCTTTGCGGAGATGATCTCCTGGACCTTGTCGGCCGAGGAACTCATCACCTTGTCGAGCCGGGACTTGTTGTCCTTGAAGAGGGTGATGACCATCCGGGCCGTGATGAGCTTCAGAACGTCAGATGATGTCGGAGCGGCATGGGCTGAGGGGAAAAGCCGCGCTGCAATCAGCTCAGGGAAGTATGCCGCCGCGCTGATAAGGGTCTTCTCGAGATCCACGTGACGCCACAGGTCGTGATAGGCGGTCCCGACGGCAACTCGTGAAATTCGAGTGGCGAGGAAGAAGGCATCGGCGCCAATGCGCTTCTGCATCTCGTCCAGCGACGCTTCGATGACGGTGCTGATTTCTGGGATGTCTGCTTTGTAGGCGTCCTTGAGTTGGCCGACCTGCCTGATGTAGGCGATGGGCCCGCCGGCGATCGCCTGCAAACACCGTTCGATGCGGATTTTTCCGAAGCCCGTCGGAAGAGTGGCGCCCTCCCCTGTGAAGGACAGTGGCATGAAGGCGGCCGGCTGCATCTGCCGGGAGGTCACAGAATAAGCGCACTCGTTGTTCCTGGCGCCATAACTGTTGCGGTTGGTGGTCAGCGCCGGCCACGAGCGCGCTTCGGGAGCTTTCCGGGGCTCCCGGCGCTCGCGCTGTGTGCGGATGATCTCACGCTCGGAAATCGCCTCGAGCGAATAGCCAAGCTTCGAAATGCCCGCGAGCGCCACCTCGACCTGCGCACGATCTTTCTTCCCAACGATGAGGAAGATCCCTTCTCGGCGCCGTTCGCGCTCGATTGCCGCCAGGCTGGGCGCAATCGTGACGACAGTCGTTCTGGTCAGCATTGTATTCACGCTGTCCGCGGTGAGCCGTCGGGACTCTGCGACGGGACCGCCGGCGAGGAAGGCATATCGCGTGACCTCGTACGCCCCATCGGCGGGCTTCACGGCGCGGAGCTCCCGGGCGAACGGTCCCAGCACTTTCGCCAGCTTACGCACGTGGAATAGGCGAGGGTTTTTCGCGAAGGCCTTGACCTGCCGCCACGCGATCTGGGACTTCGTCGCTTTCGCGAAGGCCAAAAGCCCCCTCTCGTCTCGGACCAACGTCGACCATGCTTCGCGTTCGTTGTTCAAGAACATCTCGACGCAAGCATTGTCGGTGACGGGCAGCGAGAACCCGTTCCGGTCGTTTCGGATGGCCACGAGCTGCCCCCACGTCGACAGCTTGTTAGCAGCGAAGAAGAGCGCAGATGCGCTGGCCCCTGCCGCCTTGAGGCCAGCGAGCGCCTGGCGGAACTGAGCGATCAGGTTCTTGATCGACCGGTCGGTGTACGAAAGGCTTTCCCGCGACAGCGCGGTGGCGAGCGACGAGGGCGGCGCCTTTACGGAGATCGTGACGGAGCTTTGTCGGCCCCGGAGTTTCTCCGCGATTTTCGCCACTTCCCGGTGCAGCGCATCGAGTTCTGGATCGACATCGTGCTGGAAGGGATAAATCACGCGACCATAGAGGATGTCGACGGCGTCCCGATGCCCCTTGCGGGTGGAGATCCGGATGTCGTCATTCTCGAAAAGCCTGGCCGACGTGAAGTCGAACAGCTCATCGTTGATCCTGATTTTCATCCCTGCGTCCTCGGCGACGCGCAGGATGTGGTGCCGCATGCTCGCGCCGAGGTTGGCGTTCTTGAGCGGGATGATGACGCTGATGCCTTCATCCTCACACGGCCTGCCGCCAACGTACCGGTGCTGCGGCACGCGGTCCGTCGTGAACAGCGAAAACGTAGAGAGGGTGCCGGCGTGCCGGCTGATGACCGTGAACTGGTCGGTCACACTGAAAGGGGACTTGGCGCCGACGCCGTGGCCGCCTGTCTGTGTTTCGTCGTTGGCTTTGGTCGAGGCTGCGAACGTGCAGTAGACCGGCCCGATCTGATCGCGGGCGATCCCCAGGCCGTAGTCGCGGAATTCGATCTGCTTGTCGTCAATCACCACGTCGACGGGGATGTCCTCACGTCCGGCCGCAAAGTGAGCGTCGAACGCATTGCACAGCACCTCGCGAGACACAGCGCGAGGCTTATCGGTGTAGAGCGTCGTCGAAAGCATTTCGAGGATGACACCGATGTCGGCAACACCAAAATCCTCGGCTTCGCCGCCGAACGAAACGACGTTATTTTCCCGTGCCTGCGCAACCAGCATGGACAATTACCCTTGGGTTTATCGCTATTAAATCTGCTGAAATTCGCTCCACCATTATACCACGACTGATCTTTGACGTGCGCACAGGCTGCACACTTCCGATCGATGCCCCTTGAAATGATGAGCGGGGACTTAAAACCGAAGCTGGGTTGGCGCCGAGTGTCATCGCTCCTAGATTGCAGAGGTCATGTGATTAGGGGGGCTCTGGTGGCTGGTGCTTTTTCACGCCGAACGTGGCTCGCCGCGATGAACGTGATCGAAGAGCAACGAAGCTTCTACCAAGCCGACCTGACGAGATTTGTCATCGAGCTCGGCACCGTAGTGCGGCGAGCCATTCGCGACGAAAGCGCGGGAACCGCGAAGCGTCTGAACGACTTGCGGGAATTTATCGACGATAATCCCGGCTATGAGACAGGCGAGATGTCGATCGAGGAAGCTGTGATCCAGAAGGCACTTTCGTTTATGCCGAGGAAAGGCAGCGCCGCTCCGTGGGTACCTGAAGCCCAGCCATCCGCATCGCAGGTGCGGCTGGTTCACCTGTTGAACCAGGACGGGTTCGCTGTCACCGATAGAGTGCTTACGCCGTCACTGCCGTCCGACATCGATCTGCCAGGCGTTCAGTCCGAACTTTTCCGGCTGCTCGACAAGCATCACTTCCTCACCCCGAAGAGCCACCTGGAGCAAGCGCTCGAAAATCACGCCCGCGGAAACTGGTCATCCTCAAACGGTCAGCTCCGCAACTTCATCGAGGGTTTGCTCGACGAAATCGCAGTGAGGATCTCTCCTTCTGCGGCGGACATTCGGCCCGGAAACGACAGGCGGGCGCACCTAGCTGTCGGCGACGAGCCATTTCTCTCATCGGCTCTCGGTGAGTGGAGCGGCGACGGCAAGAACTTCGTCAACGGTCTGATGAAGCGGCTGCACCCTGCGGGCGCCCACCCGGGTCTGTCGGACGAAGAGGACAGCTCGTTTAGGCTCCACGTCGTGCTGCTGACGGGCAACCTCTTCCTGAAGCGCTACGACCGCTGGCCGACCTAAGACTTCCGAGCAAAGGCGAGGAGGTCGAACGCCGGCTCTTGCTCACGTTCGATCTGGGCCAAGGACGTCTCGATCGCTCGAGACATCGCGCGGCTGGGGTCAATGTCCATGACCGTCACAATTGCCGGATCGGTCGGGTGGATCGGCCCGGCGTCGGCAATCTCGGCCGGCACGAGGCTGAACGCGACGTAGTCGTTCGGGCACTTGGTGATCGCATGAAGACGGAGATTGGGATGCCAAACGAGTTGAGCCGCAGCCAGGATGATATCGAGCTCGACGAGCTCTTTGGCCTTGTTCAATCCGCTTGTCATACTTGACCGATTTTCCTGCTGTTCGCCGAGAGACACAGGCGATGCCTGTCCATCTAGGCGGGTAATGCGACGGTTTTCGGGCGCTGTCGAGCATGCAAGGTGGCGGGCCGAATTCATATCGTTCGGATCGTTAATTTGGTTCGAATTGCCCCGGGCGGGCTTTCGATCGGGTCGCTCGGTTCTCATTGAATGTGCTTACGCCGGAGCGTCGCAAGTTCTGCGCGGAGGTCGGTCGTTCCCGCCGCGACACCGTTCAGGATCGACTGGGTGAAGCCTCCCGGTGAGCGGATGCGCGCGGCACCGCTGGACGCGTCATCGTTCAGCCTTTGGTACGCGTAGATCACCGCGACTGCCGTCATCGGCGCTCCGATCTTCAACACACTCGATGCCCACGTTTCGGCCGAGAGGGTCGTGGACGGGCGCAGGTAGCTTCCGGCGGCCACCACGTCGTAGGCAGAGCGGATCGGCTCTGGGTAGTCCGTGACCGACGGGCAGGCTTCAAGCACCATTTTCAAATCAATATCATCCCCTGACCGCGGCGGGGCTTCACGCGGAACCTCCACCTCCAAGCAATTCTCGATAGAGAGATCTGATTCAGGCTCTTTGTGACGGAATTTTTCGCCGTCATTGGTAGAAGAATCCGATGTAGAAAATGCGGCGCTGCCGGGGGTTTCGAGGAGCTTGAACTCGGCGACGTCAGTGATCGCGAGCAGGCGCTCCGCGTCCTCAGCCAGTCTGGCCCAGTCGTTCGCGAGCGCGGGCTTTATGCCATCCTTGGTCGGCCTGGCGGGCGTGCGGCTGCTGAGGCTGCCGAACCGAGCAGCGAGCTCGTCGGTGTTCGCTTCCGTGTGCATCGCGAGCCACTCGAGCGCGTTTCTCACCCGCCGGCGATCAGCGCCGATGACAGCGCGAAGCCTCTTCTGCTCAAGCTTGGCGGCCTCGATCTCGGTGACAGTGCGTTCGAACTCCGCTTGGCGTCTCAGGAGCGGCGTCAGGTCGAGACCGTAGACAGCTTCCTTGCCATCGGCACCCACGCGGCGGAACCGCTTCTGGTTTGCAGAGTCCCGCCGGATGATGAGGCCCTCGTCCACGAGCTCCTTGATTGCTGCGGTGATGGCGCGAGTTGTGACGCCCACCTTGCTGGCGAGGCGTTCGTTGGAAGGCCATACGACCGGAAGCCCCTCCCCGACCGCCCGGTGAGAGACTGCAAGTTCTATGAGGACATGCCGCGGCGTGCCCTTCAGTCCGAGCGCATGCTGGGCCAATCGCGCGGCTTCGCGCAGCTGGTCGCGGGTTGCCTTGGTAACAGGCTGGTCGACAGCCGAACGCGTTTCCAGAACGGCGTTTTTCAGCCGCTGGATTGCAGACGATGCGGGTTGCATCGTTCCCTCCTTATGAGGGCAAAGCGGGAGCGTTCACCGAATCGATGTTGCAGTTGACTTCGATTTTGGGGGGTGAGATAACTGATCCTGTCACAAACCAGTTCACCCCTGCGGTGATCTCCGAGGCCCTCGAAGTCGCCAAACTTCGGGGGCCTCTGCTTTGCCGGGTTACATCACGATTGTCCCTTCTGGGGCATGAAGCGGGCCTCCAGGGCCTCCGTGACCGCATCGCGTCGCGACATGGCCCGGTTTTCCCTGACATAGCGGTTGATGGCGTCGTCCAGCTCGCTGGAGATCCACATCGTGGTCTCCTTGTAGCCTTGCGCGCGTCGAGCCGCGCGATGGCGCTGGTTCGCCGTCGAGCTCATTGATTGCATATCTCTTGGACCCCTGTGGAAGTGGCGTACCGAGAGATGCACGGGAATTCGGGTTAGAGCCAGCGGAAAAATCTCCCGATATCTCCCATTCGGAGCCGAAGAAAATCCGCGTTAATTTATGGCGAAATACTAACCCGCTGATTTGTTGCGGCTTTCGCTTTCCTAAATAGCGATAAGTTTCATTAAGCATGAATTCCGGAATCTCCCGATATGCGGGAGCGAGACGGACGCGAAGACAAGCCCCGATTTTATGCGGATTTTCGCAATCCACACTTTTTGTGATGTCATCCGGGCTGCGAGCGACCGTGGCCGAGTCGCTCTTTGCGACGCTGCGGCTCCGTGCGCTACTTGCTGCTGCACGGGGGCCGGGCCAGCGAGCAGCGCTCGCACAAGCGGTCTGTAACCCGCGCGTCGCCCCTTTCTGTCTCTCCAGCCCCAGCATTGGTCGTCACAGTCTCCCTTTCGCGGAAAGGAGGGTGATTGGTCGTGCCGTCTGTCAACACTAACCGCGCCTGTGGGCTGTAAAATTTGCTCCAAGTGTGAGGGAATAGCGCGCACTTGGCTTTTCTCGAGTGAGGGAATAGCCCGCGCATCGGCCGGGACTATGAGGGAATAGCGCGCAGTTGCGAACTCGTCCCCGAATCCCCCGACTCAAGGCGCGTGACTATGAGGGAATAGCGCGCAGATGGCATGTCCACCGTTTGGCATGTCGTGACGAGGCGGCTAGGGTTCGACGCCTGCTCTCGATCCATTTCGAAGGCAAGTTGCAACTGCGCGCTATTCCCTCATGGTTCGACCCGGCTGCTGCTGATCGTTGCGGCCAACAACGGTGAACTGCTGGCGCGCGTAGATGGTGTGCCGGTGAACGGCGGTCCGATCTGTCATCGGGGCTCCCTGTGGCGCGGCTCGTCGTTTTGTGAAGCAACTGCGCGTTATTCCCTCACGGTCGCCGGGCTCGGGCGAACGTGATCCGAGCCCTATGACCTGTGTCGAGCTGATCTGCGCGCTATTCCCTCATAGTCGCCGCGTCAGGTGTCATGGCGGGCGCAGCGCGCCATTGGAGGCCGTGGACGGCAACTGCGCGCTATTCCCTCATAGGGAACAGCGGCGGTGTTGCGGATCTCGGCGATCGCATTGATCCAGCTCCGGAGCCAACTGCGCGCTATTCCCTCATACGCCCGTGCGTCGCGCGGGCACTTTGATGGGGGCCTCTGCTAGGGCGTGCGGACTGCAACTGCGCGCTATTCCCTCATAGGTGCAGGCTGCTTCGTAGGAGCACTGCTGAGACCGCCGCGACGTCCGCGGAGGCAACTGCGCGCTATTCCCTCATAGGTCCGCGCAGCATCGAGAACGTTGTCGAGGGCACCTGAGCCAACTGCGCGCTATTCCCTCATACCGACTGGAACGCTGATATGGCTGTCCCGGAGGCACTTTTCCGCCCGGTTCGGCCAAGTGCGCGCTATTCCCTCATAG
>QFQS01000003.1 GCA_003243455.1 Cereibacter sphaeroides
GGAAGAGAAGCTCCGCTTCGCCATCCGTGAAGGCGGCCGCACCGTCGGCGCAGGCGTCGTCTCGAAAATCATCGAGTAACGGGAACGGGCGGGGGGACCGCCCCCCGTCCAACCACCGTCCCGAGGGCAAGAAAATGGCAACTCAGACTATCCGTATCCGGCTGAAGGCCTTTGACTACCGCGTGCTGGATGCCAGCACGCTGGAAATCGTCAATACGGCCAAGCGCACCGGCGCTCAGGTTCGCGGGCCGATCCCGCTGCCGAACAAGATCGAGAAGTTCACCGTTCTCCGTGGTCCGCATATCGACAAGAAGTCGCGCGACCAGTGGGAAATCCGGACGCACAAGCGTCTTCTCGACATCGTAGATCCGACCCCGCAGACCGTGGACGCGCTGATGAAGCTCGACCTCGCGGCCGGCGTGGATGTCGAAATCAAAGTGTAAGGGGGCAATACGATGCGCTCCGGCGTTATAGCAAAGAAGCTGGGCATGACCCGGCTTTTCCTGGAAGACGGCAAGCAGGTTCCTGTCACCGTCCTTCAACTCGACAACCTGCAGGTTGTGGCGCAGCGCACCGCCGAGAAGGATGGCTACACTGCCGTCCAACTGGGCGCGGGTGCCGCCAAGGCCAAGCGGACTTCGGCCGCGCAGCGGGGTCACTTCGCCAAGGCGAACGTGGAGCCCAAGCGCAAGATCGCTGAATTCCGCGTGACCGCCGACAACCTGATCGACGTCGGCGCGGAGATCACCGCCGACCACTACCTTGCGGGTCAGTATGTCGATATCGCGGGCACCTCGATCGGTAAGGGCTTTGCCGGTGCGATGAAGCGGCACAACTTCGGCGGGCTTCGCGCCTCGCACGGTGTGTCGGTTTCGCACCGTTCGCATGGCTCGACCGGCCAGTGCCAGGATCCCGGCAAGGTGTTCCGCGGCAAGAAGATGGCCGGCCATCTGGGCTCGGTCCGCGTGACCACGCAGAACCTCGAAGTCGTGCGCACCGATGCCGACCGTGGTCTGATCATGGTCAAAGGCGCGGTCCCCGGTTCCAAGGGTGGCTGGGTCACGATCAAGGATGCGGTGAAAAAGGCGGCCCCGTCGGGCCTGCCGATGCCCGCCGCAGTCCGCGCTGCTGCTGCGGCGGCTCCGGCTGTCGAAGCGCCCGCTGAAGGGGGTGAAGCATGAAACTCGATGTGATCAAGCTGGATGGCGCCAAGGCTGGCTCCATCGACCTCGATCCGACGCTGTTCGGACTGGAACCGCGCGCCGACATCCTGCACCGCGTTGTGCGCTGGCAGCGGGCGAAAGCCCAGGCTGGCACCCACTCGGTGCTGGGCAAGTCGGACGTAAGCTATTCGACCAAGAAGATCTACAAGCAGAAAGGCACCGGCGGCGCCCGCCACGGTTCCAAGAAGTCGCCGACCTTCCGTCATGGTGGTGTCTACAAGGGCCCGACGCCCCGCAGCCACGCCCATGACCTGCCGAAGAAGTTCCGCGCGCTTGGTCTGCGCCATGCCCTGTCGGCGAAAGCCCAGGCTGGCGAGCTGATCATCCTGGAAGCCGCGACGATGGCCGAAGGCAAGACCGGTATCCTGGCAAAAGCCGCCAAGGAACTGGGCTGGAAGCGCGTGCTGATCATCGACGGCGCCGAGGTGAACGAGAACTTCGCCCGCGCAGCGCGCAACATCGAAGGTATCGATGTGCTGCCGTCGATGGGTGCGAACGTCTACGACATCCTCAAGCGCGACCAGCTGGTGATCACCAAGGCAGGTGTCGAGGCGCTCGAGGCCCGCTTCAAGGGGGACAACTGAGATGGCCGTGAAGCCTGAACATTACGACATCATCAAGAAGCCGGTGATCACTGAGAAGGCCACCATGGCCTCCGAGGCGAACGCGGTGGTGTTTCAGGTCGCTATGGATGCGACCAAGCCCCAGATCAAGGAAGCGGTAGAATCCGTTTTTGGCGTCAAGGTGAAGGCGGTCAACACCACCATCACCAAGGGCAAGGAAAAGCGTTTCCGCGGTCGTCCCGGCGTCCGCTCGGACAAGAAGAAAGCCTATGTGACGCTCGAGGAAGGAAACACCATCGACGTCTCCACCGGCCTTTGATAGAAGGCCGCGACTCAGGACGGCCCCGGTTTTCCGGGGCCGTGACTTTTCAATTTCGGGGATCTTCGGAGCCCTTCACCGGACCCAAGTGGTCCTTAAGCTGACGGAAGACAGTAATCATGGCACTCAAGTCGTATAAGCCGACGACGCCTGGCCAACGCGGGTTGGTTCTGATCGACCGTTCGGAGCTTTGGAAAGGCCGTCCGGTCAAAGCCCTCACCGAGGGTTTGACCAAGACCGGTGGCCGGAACAACACCGGACGCGTCACGATGTGGCACAAGGGTGGCGGCGCCAAGCGCCTCTACCGCGTGGTGGATTTCCGCCGCACGAAATTCGACGTCGCGGCGACGGTCGAGCGGATCGAATATGACCCGAACCGCACCGCCTTCATCGCGCTGATCCGCTACACGGACGGCGAGCTGGCCTATATCCTGGCACCGCAGCGCCTTGGCGTTGGCGATCAGGTCGTGGCCGGTCAGAAGACCGACGTTAAGCCGGGTAACGCGATGCCGTTCTCGGGCATGCCGATCGGCACGATCGTCCACAACGTCGAGCTGAAGCCCGGCAAGGGCGGCCAGCTGGCCCGCGCTGCAGGCACCTACGCACAATTCGTCGGCCGCGATGGTGGCTATGCCCAGATCCGCCTGTCCTCGGGCGAGCTGCGCATGGTGCGTCAGGAATGCATGGCCACGGTTGGTGCGGTGTCGAACCCGGACAACTCGAACCAGAACTTCGGTAAAGCGGGCCGCATGCGCCACAAGGGCATCCGCCCGACGGTGCGCGGCGTTGCGATGAACCCGATCGACCACCCGCATGGCGGCGGCGAAGGCCGCACCTCGGGCGGTCGTCACCCGGTCACGCCCTGGGGCAAAGGCACCAAGGGGAACAAGACCCGCAAGAACAAGTCGTCGGACAAGCTTATCGTCCGGTCGCGCAATGCGAAGAAGGGACGTTAATCCATGTCGCGTTCAGTTTGGAAAGGCCCCTTCGTTGACGCTTACGTCCTGAAAAAGGCGGAAGCATCGAAGGCATCGGGCAAGAACGAGGTGATCAAGATCTGGTCCCGTCGTTCGACGATCCTGCCGCAATTCGTCGGCCTCACCTTTGGCGTCTACAACGGGCACAAGCACATCCCGGTGAACGTCTCTGAAGAGATGATCGGCCAGAAATTCGGGGAATATTCGCCGACGCGGACCTACTACGGTCACGCCGCCGACAAAAAAGCGAAACGGAAGTAAGCCATGGGTACCGAGAAAAATCCGCGCCGCGTGGCTGAAAACGAAGCCATGGCAAAGCTGCGCATGCTGAAGACCAGCCCGCAGAAGCTGAACCTTGTCGCCGGCCTGATCCGGGGCAAGAAAGTGGAAAAGGCCCTGTCGGACCTGACCTTCTCCAAGCGCCGCATCGCCGGCGACGTGAAGAAGTGCCTGCAGTCGGCCATCGCCAACGCCGAGAACAACCATGGTCTTGACGTGGATGAACTTGTCGTCGCCGAAGCCTTCGTCGGCAAGAACATCACGCTGAAGCGCGGTCGTCCGCGCGCCCGCGGCCGTTTCGGCAAGATCATGAAACCGTTCAGCGAACTGACGATCAAGGTTCGCCAGGTCGGGGAGACTGCATAATGGGACAGAAGGTCAATCCGATCGGGATGCGCCTCCAGGTCAACCGCACCTGGGACAGCCGCTGGTTCGCCGAGTCGAAGGACTATGGCAACCTGCTGCTTGAAGACCTCAAGATGCGTGAGTTCATCCACGAGGAATGCAAGCAGGCCGGCGTCAGCAAGGTCATTATCGAGCGTCCGCACAAGAAGTGCCGCGTGACGATCTATACCGCCCGTCCCGGTGTCATCATCGGCAAAAAAGGCGCGGATATCGAAACGCTGCGCAAGAAGCTTGCCGCCTTCACCAAATCGGAACTGCACCTCAACATCGTCGAGGTCCGCAAGCCCGAGGTGGATGCCCAGCTGGTGGCCGAGTCGATCGCCCAGCAGATGGAACGTCGCGTGTCCTTCCGTCGCGCCATGAAGCGCGGCGTGCAGAACGCGATGCGCATGGGAGCTCTTGGTATCCGTGTGAACGTGGCCGGTCGTCTTGGCGGCGCCGAGATCGCGCGGACCGAATGGTATCGCGAAGGTCGCGTGCCGCTGCATACCCTGCGGGCCGACATCGACTATGCGACCCAAGAGGCGACGACCCCCTACGGGATCATCGGCGTGAAGGTCTGGATTTTCAAAGGCGAAATCCTTGAGCATGATCCGCAGGCCCATGACCGCCGCCAGGCCGAGGCCCAGGAAGGCGCCGTTCCGCGCCAGCCGCGCCGCGAACGCGCGTAAGGGAGAGAAACGATGCTGCAACCAAAACGGACAAAGTTCCGCAAGCAGTTCAAGGGCCGCATCCACGGCGAGGCAAAGGGCGGCTTCATGCTGAACTTCGGCTCGTTCGGGCTGAAGGCGACTGAACCCGAGCGTGTCACCGCACGCCAGATCGAAGCGGCCCGCCGCGCGATCACCCGCCACATGAAGCGTCAGGGCCGCGTCTGGATCCGGATTTTCCCGGATGTTCCGGTCTCGTCCAAGCCGACCGAAGTGCGTATGGGTAAAGGTAAAGGTTCGACCGACTATTGGGCGGCCAAGGTAAAACCGGGCCGGATCATGTTCGAGATCGACGGCGTCGGCGAAACCATCGCGCGTGAGGCCCTGCGCCTTGGCGCAATGAAGCTGCCGGTGACCACCCGCGTCGTGATCCGCGAAGACTGGTAAGATCGCGCGCTTATTTGCGCTGCAACAAATTCAGGAATGGCCCTGCCCGCAAAGGTAGGGCCTTTTCTTTGGATGATCCCAGTTCAGGTTAGCGGCCAGGGCCGGCGAGAAAATCGCCAAGTTTTCCTTGCCCTCCTGCGCCCCCTCCTGTATTGGACCGCATCCGCGATTCCGGGCGACCGGGAATCGTTGGTTTGTCATTGATCCACCAGATCAGCGGTAACCCCGCCAAGGGGCCGTCTGGTGATTGTGAAAGAAGGAAAAGGCGTATGGACGCCCAGGAACTGAAGACCAAGACGCCCGACCAGCTGCGCGACAGTCTGGTTGCGCTGAAGAAGGAAGCGTTCAACCTGCGCTTCCAACAGGCCACCGGCCAGCTTGAGAACACCGCCCGCATGCGCGCCGTCCGTCGTGACGTTGCCCGCATCAAGACGGTTCTGAACCAAAAAGCCGCTGAAGCGGCGGCGAACTGAGGACCGACAGATGCCCAAACGTATCCTGCAAGGCACCGTGACCTCGGACAAGAACGACCAGACGATCACCGTCCTGGTCGAGCGCCGTTTCAAGCATCCGCTGCTGCAAAAGACCGTTCGTAAGTCCAAGAAATACCGGGCTCACGATGCGGAGAACAAATTCAAGGTCGGCGACTCGGTTCGTATCGAGGAATGTGCGCCGATTTCGAAAACGAAACGCTGGACGGTGGTTGTCGAAGCCTCGGCTTGAGACCACTTTCCGGTTTGATCGAAACCCTGGGGCAAAACCCCAAAGGTCGGGAGAAACCTAATGATCCAGATGCAGACCAATCTGGATGTCGCTGACAACTCCGGCGCTCGCCGGGTGCAGTGCATCAAGGTCCTTGGTGGCTCGCATCGCCGCTACGCCTCCGTGGGCGACATCATCGTGGTGTCGGTCAAGGAAGCCATTCCGCGCGGCCGCGTGAAAAAAGGCGACGTGCGCAAGGCCGTCGTCGTTCGCACCGCCAAGGAAGTCCGCCGCGAAGACGGCACCTCGATCCGTTTTGACCGCAACGCCGCCGTCATCCTGAACAACCAGGGTGAGCCGGTCGGCACGCGTATCTTCGGGCCGGTCGTGCGTGAACTGCGCGCCAAGAACTTCATGAAGATTATCTCGCTGGCTCCGGAGGTGCTCTGATGGCTGCGAAACTTAAAAAGGGCGACCGTGTGGTCGTGCTGGCCGGTAAGGACAAGGGCAAGAAGGGCGAGATTTCGTCCGTCAGCCCGAAGGACAACAAGGCCGTGGTCGATGGCGTGAACGTCGCCGTCCGTCACACCAAGCAATCCCAGACCTCGCAGGGTGGCCGCATCGCCAAGCCGATGCCGATCGACCTGTCGAACCTCGCCATCGTTGACGCCAACGGCAAGGCGACCCGCGTCGGCTTCCGTATGGAAGGCGACAAGAAGGTTCGTTTCGCGAAATCCACCGGGGAGGCGATCTGATGCTCGACCAAGCCACCTATACCCCGCGCCTTAAGGCCGCCTACAAGGCGAACGTGCGCTCTGCCATGAAGGAAGAGTTCGCGTACAAGAACGACATGCAGATTCCGCGTCTGGACAAAATCGTCCTGAACATGGGTGTCGGCGAGGCCGTGAAGGACACCAAGAAGGTCAAGACCGCCGCCGAGCAGCTGACGCTGATCGCTGGCCAGAAGGCCGTCGTCACCCACGCGAAAAAGTCGATCGCCGGCTTCCGCGTTCGTGAGGAAATGCCCCTTGGCTGCAAAGTGACCCTGCGCGGCGACCGGATGTATGAATTCCTGGACCGCCTGATCACGATCGCGCTGCCGCGCGTCCGCGACTTCCGCGGCGTGAAGGGCAACTCGTTCGATGGCCGCGGCAACTACGCCATGGGCCTGAAAGAACAGATCGTGTTCCCCGAGATCGACTTCGACAAGGTCGATGACGTTCTGGGAATGGACATCATCATCTGCACCACCGCGAAAACTGACGCGGAAGCGAAGGCGCTGTTGAAGCATTTCAACATGCCGTTCACCAGCTGATCGCGGAGAGAGAGATATGGCAAAGAAATCCATGATCGAACGCGAGCTGAAGCGTCAGAAGCTGGTGAAGCAATATGCTTCCAAGCGCCTTGCGCTGAAGACCATCGCGACCAACCAGGAACTGCCGATGGAGCAGCGTTTTAAAGCGCAGCTCAAGCTGGCCGGCCTGCCCCGCAACTCGTCGGCCACCCGTTTGCACAACCGCTGCGAACTGACCGGCCGTCCGCGCGGTTTCTACCGCAAGCTCAAACTCAGCCGCATCATGCTGCGTGACCTGGCCTCGTTCGGCCAGATCCCCGGCATGGTGAAGTCCAGCTGGTAAGGAGGGTTCAAGCATGATGATGAACGATCCTCTCGGCGATATGCTGACCCGTATCCGCAACGCGCAACTGCGCGGCAAATCCACCGTATCCACGCCGGCTTCCAAGCTGCGCGCCTGGGTGCTGGATGTGCTGGCGGGCGAAGGCTATATCCGCGGCTATGAAAAGGTCTCTTCTGACAACGGTCAGGGCGAACTGGTCATCAGCCTGAAATACTTCGAAGGCACGCCCGTGATCCGCGAGATCAAGCGCGTCTCGAAACCCGGCCGCCGCGTCTACATGGGCGTGAAGGATATTCCTTCCGTCCGTAACGGTCTTGGCGTTTCGATCGTCTCCACGCCGAAAGGCGTCATGTCCGATGCAGCTGCACGGTCCGCCAATGTTGGTGGCGAAGTGCTCTGCACCGTGTTCTGAGGAGGGTGGAATGTCTCGTATCGGCAAGAAACCCGTAGCCCTGACCAAAGGCGTCACCGCCTCGCTGTCGGGCCAGACGATCGAAGTGAAAGGTCCGAAAGGCACCCGCAGCTTCACAGCGACCGACGACGTCACCCTCACCATCGACGAAGGTTCGGTGAAGGTCACGCCGCGCGGCACCTCGAAGCGCGCGCGCCAGCAGTGGGGTATGGCCCGCTCGATGGTCGAGAACCTGGTGACCGGTGTGACCACCGGCTTCAAGAAGGAACTCGAAATCCAGGGCGTCGGCTATCGCGCTGCGATGACTGGCAACGTGCTGAAACTGTCGCTTGGCTACAGCCATGACGTGAACTTCGAAATTCCGAAGGGTGTCACGGTCACGTCGCCGAAGCAGACCGAAATCGTTGTGGAAGGCATCGACCAGCAACTGGTTGGTCAGGTCGCCGCGAACATCCGTGAGTGGAAGCGCCCCGAGCCCTATAAGGGCAAAGGCATCCGCTACAAGGATGAGTTCGTGTTCCGCAAGGAAGGCAAGAAGAAGTAAGGGCTTAGGGAAATGGCAAGCAACAAGAGAGAGCTGTTCCTCAAGCGCCGACTGCGCGTACGGAACAAGATCAAGGCGATGTCGAACGGGCGCATGCGCCTGTCGGTCCATCGGTCGTCCAAGAACATCTCCGTCCAGCTTATCGACGATACGAACGGCGTTACCGTCGCTTCGGCCTCGACGCTGGAAAAGGATCTGGGCTTCGTCGGCAAGAACAACGTGGAAGCGGCGACCAAGGTCGGCGCAACCATTGCCGAGCGGGCAAAGAAGGCCGGTATCGAAGAATGCTACTTCGACCGGGGTGGCTTCCTCTTTCACGGGAAGGTCAAGGCGCTTGCCGAGGCCGCTCGTGAAGGCGGCTTGAAGTTCTGAGGAGATAAAGATGGCAGAACGTGAAAACCGCCGGGAGCGCCGCGACGATCGTGGTGGCCGCGAGGAAACCCCGGAATTCGCCGATCGTCTGGTCGCGATCAACCGCGTCTCGAAAACCGTGAAAGGCGGCAAGCGCTTTGGCTTTGCAGCTCTCGTGGTGGTCGGTGACCAGCGTGGCCGCGTCGGCTATGGCAAGGGCAAGGCGAAAGAAGTGCCCGAGGCGATCCGCAAGGCAACCGAACAGGCGAAACGCCAGATGATCCGCGTCGCGCTGCGGGACGGCCGGACGCTGCACCACGACATGGAAGGCCGTCATGGCGCAGGTCGTGTGGTCATGCGCACTGCTGTCGCGGGGACCGGCATCATCGCCGGTGGTCCGATGCGCGCCGTGTTCGAAATGCTGGGTCTTCAGGATGTCGTGGCGAAGTCTCTCGGCAGCACGAACCCCTACAACATGATCCGCGCGACCATCGACGGTCTGAAGCAGGAATCGTCTCCCCGTCAGGTCGCGCAGCGTCGCGGCAAGAAAGTGGCCGATATCCTGAAGAAGCCCGAAGCTGAAGTCGTGGAGGCCTGATCATGGCTGCGAAGAAAACCATCGTCGTGAAACAGGTGGCTTCGGCCGCCCGTCGCCCCGCGATCCAGACCGCGACCCTGAAGGGGCTTGGCCTGAACAAGATGAACCGCACCCGTGAACTGGAAGACACGCCTTCCGTGCGCGGCATGGTCAACTCGATCCCGCACCTGGTGCAGATCATCGAAGAGCGCGGCTGAGTCATCGTCTTAGGCTCGACTGACTTGGAAACGCCCCGGGGAAACCCGGGGCGTTTCCCATTTGGCGGACTGCATGCTAGGACTGATCTCAGCCGGCGCCCGGAGGAGGGGCAAGGGCGGATTGATCCGAAGATGTTGCTAGCCAAGGGAGGATTGAATGGCTGCGAAATACTCGGGCGGCTGCGCGCATGTGCATGTCACGGCAAGCGCCGAGCCCATCGACAATCACGAATGCCACTGCAACGTCTGCAAGGGCGTGACCGGCCAGCAGTTCACGCATGTGGCGTTCTTCAACTACAACGATCTCAAGGTCGACCATCCCGAAAAGCTGAACCGCCAGCCGTTCAACAAAGACAATCCCAGCGGCCCGCTGGAGCTTTGCACCTGCAAGGAATGCGGGGCGGCGATCATGCTGGACGACAAGATGCACCGCATCCGCGTCGCTGTGCCGAACGTCATGGGCTATGACAACGCCAAGTTCCCCAGGGCGACCTATCACGCCTTCTGGGACACGACCAAGGGCTATGCCAAACCTGCTGACGGGCGTCCCGTATATGAGGGCCTGCGCCCGGGGTTCGTCTGGCCAGCCGCCGCCTGACCTGAATGCAGTAGGATGGGCAATATTGCCCATCCTACGCTTGCGCGGCGCCTTTCCTGCGTTTATATGCCGCCGGTGGCCGCTTAACGACTCGTGGGCCACGACTCATAATCAAGAAGTGCCGCGTTTGCCCCCCTAGTCGCACCGGGGCAATTCCGGCCAAGGAGAATGCGACATGAAACTGAACGAACTCGCCGACAACCCCGGCGCAGCCAAAAAGCAAAAGCGCGTCGCCCGTGGCCCCGGTTCGGGCAAGGGCAAGACCGCCGGGCGTGGTATCAAGGGTCAGAAATCCCGTTCGGGCGTTGCCATCGGTGGTTACGAAGGCGGCCAGATGCCGCTGTATCGCCGCCTGCCGAAGCGCGGTTTCAACAAGCCGAACAAGCTGCACTACGCGGTCGTGAACCTGGGCCTGATCCAGAAGTTCATCACCGAGGGCAAGCTGGACGCGACCAAGGAAATCAACGAGGACGTGCTTGTTTCCTCGGGTCTCGTGCGCCGCAAGCTGGACGGCGTCCGCGTGCTGTCCAAGGGCGAAATCACCGCGAAAGTCACGCTGAACGTCACCGGCGCTTCGGCTTCGGCGGTCGATGCCGTGGCCAAGGCCGGCGGCACGCTCACGGTTGCGGCAGCTTTGGCGCCTGCGGCCGAATAAGCGGTTGTGAGCGGGCGCGTTCCCGCTTACATCAGCGTATGTTTTCCCGCGCCGCCGACCGGAAAACGGTCCGGCGGCGCTGTCATGAAAGAGATCGGCATGGCATCTGCTGCAGAGCAAATGGCGGCGAACCTTAGCTGGGGCGCCTTTGGCAAGGCGACCGACCTTCGCCAACGCATCATCTTCACCATCGGTCTGCTGATCGTCTATCGGCTGGGCACCTATATTCCGGTCCCCGGGATCGACGGCGCCAAGTTGCAGGCCTTCATGGATCAGGCGGGCGGCGGCATCGGCGGCATGCTCAACATGTTCACCGGCGGTGCCGTGCATCGGATGGCGATCTTTGCCCTTGGCATCATGCCCTATATTTCGGCCTCGATCATCGTCCAGCTTCTGACCTCGCTGGTCCCGCAATGGGAACACCTGAAGAAGGAAGGCGAGCAAGGTCGCAAGAAGCTGAACCAATACACCCGCTATGCCACGGTGGGGCTTGCCACGCTGCAGGGCTGGGGTATCGCAGTCAGCATCGAGGCGGGCGGTCTGGCGCAGGATCCGGGCATGTTCTTCCGGGTTGCCTGCCTGATCACGCTTGTCGGCGGCACCATGTTCCTAATGTGGCTGGGCGAGCAGATCACTGCACGCGGCATCGGAAACGGCATCTCTCTGATCATTTTTGTCGGCATCGTGGCCGAGATTCCGCGCGCCCTGGCGCAGTTCTTCAGCCAGGGCCGTTCGGGTGCGATCTCGCCCACCGTGATCGTGGCCGTGCTGCTCATGGTCGTGGTGGTGATCACCTTCGTGGTCTTCATGGAACGGGCGTTGCGAAAGATACACATCCAGTATCCGCGCCGTCAGGTCGGCATGAAAGTGTATGATGGCCAGTCGAGCCATCTGCCGATCAAGGTCAACCCGTCGGGCGTGATCCCCGCGATATTTGCCTCCTCGCTCTTGCTGCTGCCGACAACCGTGATGACGTTCTCGCATCAGACGGCAGGTCCGATCATGTCGACGATCCTGGCTTACTTCGGTCCGGGGCAGCCGCTGTATCTGTTGCTTTTCGTCTTCCTGATCGTGTTCTTTGCATACTTCTACACGCATAACGTCTCGTTCAAGGCCGATGACGTGGCCGAGAACTTGAAGAACCAGAACGGCTTCATTCCAGGCATCAAGCCCGGCAAGCGGACCGAGGAATACCTTGGGTATGTGGTGAACCGGGTTCTGGCGGTCGGCGCGGCCTATCTGGCGCTGGTCAGTCTGTTACCGGAAATCCTGCGTTATCAGTTCGCGGTCCCTTTCTACTTCGGCGGAACCTCAGTTCTGATCGTCGTCAGCGTGACCATGGACACCATCAATCAGATTCAGTCGCATCTTCTGGCGCACCAGTACGAAGGGTTGATCGAGCGGTCGCAATTGCGCGGGAAAAAGCGCACCGGCGTCCGCAAGGCACCGGCACGGCGCTGAGGCGGCAATGACGAACATCATCCTTCTGGGGCCCCCGGGGGCGGGCAAAGGTACGCAGGCCAAGCGGCTTGAGGCCGAGCGTGGCATGATCCAACTCTCGACCGGCGACATGCTGCGTGAGGCGAAATCCTCTGGCACCGAGATGGGCCGCCGCGTGGCAGAAGTCATGGACCGCGGTGAGCTTGTAACGGATGAGATCGTCATCGGCCTGATCGAAGAAAAGCTGACGCATGACCGTGGCGCCGGCTTCATCTTCGACGGGTTCCCGCGCACGCTGCCGCAGGCGGATGCGCTAGGGCAGCTGCTCGACAAGCTGGGGCAGGGCCTGGATGCGGTGATCGAGATGCAGGTTGACGACGCGACGCTCGTCGATCGCATCACCGGTCGTTACACCTGCGGCAACTGCGGCTCTGTCTATCATGACCGCACGAAGCCCACGAAAGTGGCCGGGGTTTGCGACGTCTGCGGCTCGACGGACCTGCGCCGTCGCGCAGACGACAACGAGACCTCGCTGCGTCAGCGCCTTATGGAATACTATAAGAAAACGTCACCGCTCATCGGCTATTATTATGCCAAGGGCAACCTTTCGACGGTCGATGCCCTGGCGGAAATGGACGATGTGTCAAAGGCCATCGCCCAGGTGCTTGACAAAAGGTAAAGCAGCGGGGCGCACCCTTGACGCCCCGTTCAAAACCCCATAGATCACGGCGTCTCGCAAGAGAATCGTCTTGACGGCATATCTTCGCTTACAGGACTAGCTGACCGGCCGTGGCACCGCCACGTGGCCGGTTGTTGTGAAAAAAGGTTCCGGCATTACGGAACCGCAACGAAAGGACGAACGCGTGGCACGTATTGCTGGCGTAAACATTCCGACCGGGAAACGGGTTCCCATCGCACTGACCTACATCACCGGGATCGGTCCGCACATCGCGGAACAGATTTGCGCGGCTAACAACATCGACCGCGCACGCCGGGTCAACGACTTGTCTGACGCCGAAGTGCTCGCGATCCGCGAATACATCGACGCGAACCTGACGGTCGAAGGTGACCTGCGCCGCGAAGTCGCGACGAACATCAAGCGCCTGATGGACCTCGGTTCCTATCGCGGCCTGCGTCACCGCCGTAACCTGCCCGTCCGCGGCCAGCGCACGCATACCAATGCGCGCACCCGCAAGGGTCCGGCCAAGCCGATCGCCGGCAAGAAGAAATAAGGGGACAGGCATATGGCACGCGATAAAACCCGTATGAAGAAAAAGGAACGCAAGAACATCGCCGCAGGCGTTGCTCACGTGAACTCCTCCTTCAACAACACCAAAATCCTGATCTCCGACGTGCAGGGCAATGCGATCTCGTGGTCGTCCGCCGGCACGATGGGCTTCAAGGGTTCGCGCAAATCGACCCCTTACGCCGCGCAGATGGCCGCCGAAGATGCGGGCCGCAAGGCGCAGGAACACGGCGTCAAGACCATCGAGGTCGAGGTTCAGGGTCCCGGTTCGGGCCGTGAGTCTGCGCTGCGCGCTCTGGCCGCCGTCGGCTTCAACATCACGTCGATCCGCGACGTGACGCCGATCGCCCACAACGGCTGCCGTCCGCCGAAACGTCGCCGGGTCTGATCGATCCGCTTTTTCACCGGGCCGCAGCCCTGCGGCCCGGATTCGTCATTTCTAATCCTCGGGCGTCTTCTGCGTCGGGACATGAGCAGGAGACTGGTATGGAGGCGACACGCATGATCCACAAGAACTGGCAGGAACTGATCAAGCCGACGCAGCTTGACGTGCGCCCCGGCGCAGACCCCTCGCGTCAGGCGACGGTGATTGCCGAACCGCTCGAGCGTGGCTTCGGCCTGACGCTGGGCAACGCGCTGCGTCGCGTGCTGATGTCCTCGCTGCAAGGCGGCGCCATCACCTCGGTGCAGATCGACAACGTCCTGCATGAGTTTTCCAGCGTCGCCGGCGTTCGCGAAGATGTCACCGACATCGTCCTGAACCTGAAGGGCGTCTCGCTGAAGATGGAAGTCGAAGGGCCGAAGCGCCTGACGATATCGGCCAAGGGCCCGGGCGTCGTCACCGCCGGCGACATCTCGGAATCGAACGGGATCGAGGTTCTGAACAAGGACCACGTCATCCTGCACCTCGACGACGGCGCTGACGTGTTCATGGAACTGACGGTTAACACCGGCAAGGGCTATGTCGCTGCCGACAAGAACCGCCCCGAGGATGCGCCCATCGGCCTGATTCCGATCGACGCGATCTATTCGCCGGTCAAGAAGGTCAGCTACGAAGTCACACCCACCCGCGAGGGCCAGGTGCTGGACTATGACAAGCTGACCATGAAGATCGAAACCGACGGTTCGCTGACCCCGGATGATGCCGTGGCCTATGCCGCGCGCATCCTCCAGGACCAGCTGTCGATCTTCGTCAACTTCGACGAGCCGGAATCGGCACTGCGCCATGACGTGGATGATGGCCTTGAGTTCAACCCGCTTCTGCTGAAGAAAGTGGATGAGCTGGAGCTGTCGGTGCGTTCGGCCAACTGCCTCAAGAACGATAACATCGTCTACATCGGCGATCTTATCCAGAAAACCGAAGCCGAGATGCTCCGCACCCCGAACTTCGGCCGCAAGTCGCTGAACGAGATCAAGGAAGTGCTGTCCGGCATGGGTCTGCACCTTGGCATGGATGTCGAGGATTGGCCGCCGGAGAACATCGAAGACCTCGCCAAGCGCTTCGAAGACCAGTTCTGAATCGGTGGCGTGGGCCCACGCCGCTGTCAGGAAAATGCCCGGAAAGCCGGGGAAAACATGGATCAGCTGATCCCAAGGTGAGCGGGGCCAAACGTAGGCCCCGCCGGACAAAGCAAAATTAAGACGTCAGGAGAAAGAAAATGCGTCACGCCCGCGGCTACCGCCGCCTGAACCGTACCCACGAACACCGCAAGGCGCTGTTCGCAAACATGGCAGGCTCGCTGATCGAGCATGAGCAGATCAAGACGACCCTGCCCAAGGCCAAGGAACTGCGTCCGATCGTTGAAAAACTGATCACGCTGGCCAAGCGCGGCGACCTGCACGCACGTCGTCAGGCCGATGCGCAACTCAAGGAAGACAAGCATGTCGAGCGCCTGTTTGCCATCCTCGGTCCACGCTACAAGGACCGTCAGGGCGGTTACATCCGCGTCCTGAAGGCTGGCTTCCGCTATGGCGACATGGCCCCTATGGCGATCATCGAATTCGTTGACCGCGATCCTTCGGCCAAAGGCGCCGCCGACAAGGCCCGCGTGGCCGCCGAGGAAGAGGCCGAGGCCTGAGGCCTGCCAATTCCGATCAAATGATCACGAAGCCCGCCTTTGGCGGGCTTTTCTTTTGGCGATTTCGACCCCGCCGGCCCGCCATTCGCTAGTTGGCCAGAAGCACATAGTTCTGCGCTATCGTCCCGGTATTGGTCACCGTCACGGTAAAATGTCCGTTCCGGGCCGGATACCAGCCGCAATACCCGACGTCGGCAGGGCCGCTTTCCTGACAGATCGTCAGATTGGTTTCGTCGGTGATCCGAAGATCCAGCGTCGCACCGTCTTTGCCGATAACGCCGATCTCGGCCAGCGCCGCGCCGAAGAACGGCACGCTCCAGCGCTCGCTTTGACCAGGCTGAACCAGCCCCGGAGACCACGCGGCGGTCAGCCCGCCGTTTTGCGTTTCACGCTCGGCCGCATCGACAAGCAACAGCAACGTCTCGTCGTTGCCTGCATAATTGCGAGCAAGCTCCAGCATTGCAGCGGGGTCCGGCGGGACCGCGCTGCTTGCAGGAGATGCTTCGGTCTCATCTGCAACCACCTTTGGCATCTGCGTCTCGCGCAACAAGACCGACCTGGCCAGCCGCGCGGCGGAAAGGACCGATTGTGCGTCATGCTGCGCCTTGCCAAGGACAAACAGCCTTTGCGCAAAGGTCAGTGCGGCCACGCCCCCCGGCTGTCCGCTGCCCGCAGCGGTCAGGTTCGGTTTGGTCACCTCTGCCTCTGGGGCCTCCTGGGCCAGCGCCGCGCGCGGGATCAGTGTCAGGGCAATCAGCGCACCACGCCAGCCAGCCATTCGGACTTCCTTTTTACCATCGGCACCGACCATCTCACCCCTCCACCCGATTGAAAAGCTCGATGAGCCACTGCTTGGGGGGCTTTCGCCCGCAGCAGATTTCCGGTTTGGTGCGATGATGACGGGGATTTCACCATGCAGACACGCGAGATACTGGACCGCCTGATCGCTTTCGAGACGGTAAGCTCGCAGCCCAACATCGCGTTGATGGGATGGGTGCGAGACCTGTTGGCGGATGTCGGGGTGGAGTCCGTGCTGATCCCCGATGCATCTGGCGGAAAAGCCAATCTTTACGCCACAATAGGACCGCAGAACCGACCCGGCGTCATGCTGTCCGGCCACACCGATGTCGTCCCGGTTGAGGGGCAGGTCTGGACGAGGCCGCCATTCCAGCTGACCGGGGGGGAGGGGCGGTATTTCGGACGTGGCGTGACGGATATGAAGGGGTTTGTCGCCTGTGCCCTTTCGGCGGCCATGGCGGCCACCCGGCGAGAATTGCGCACACCGCTGCATCTGGCGCTGAGCTATGACGAAGAGGTGGGCTGTCTGGGGGTCAGGTCGTTGATCGCGATGCTGGAGGGGGCACCGATCAGACCGGCGTTTTGCATCGTGGGGGAACCCACGGGGATGCAGGTGGCGACGGGGCACAAGGGCAAGATTGCGCTGAGGGCCACCTGCACGGGGCGCGAGGGGCACTCGGCGCTGGCGCCGATGGCGCTGAACGCATTGCATCTGGGGGCGGATTTTCTGAACGCTGTCAGGTGGTTGCAGGCAGAGGTGGCGGAAGGCGGAAAGCGGGATGGGGACTATGATGTGCCCTATACCACCCTGCATGTGGGCAAGATGAATGGGGGGGTGCAGGTCAATATCGTGCCGAATGCCTGCATTCTGGATTTCGAGATCAGGAACCTGGCCGAGGATGACCCGCAAATCCTGATCGACCGGCTGGTAACGATGGCGCAGGAGATCGTCGCGCCGTTGAAGGCGGAGTTCCCGGAGGCGGATATCAGGGTCGAGCGGTTGTGGGATTATCCCGGCCTCGGAACCCCGACGACTGCACCAATTGTCAATTTTGTCAAAGGCTTGACCGGCGCGAACGGCACCATGAAGGTGGCCTTCGGCACCGAGGGCGGGCTGTTTTCCGAGCGTCTCGGCATCCCGACAGTCATCTGCGGGCCGGGCAGTATGGCGCAGGGGCACAAGCCGGATGAGTGGGTTTCGGTCGAGCAGATCGAACGCTGCGAGGCCATGCTGGCGCGGCTTGTGGACCGGCTGGAGGCGGGGTTGTGACCGGCACCGGCGAACGCCAGAACCGGTATGGATTCGGTATGGCTTTGGTATGGGCGCCGTTTGCGACATGGCACTGACGCTTACCAGCCTTTCCCAGGTCGTGGACCTGGGGTTTGACGAGATCATCGACGTGCGCTCGCCTGCGGAATGGGCCGAGGATCATGTGCCGGGCGCGATCAGCCTGCCGGTTCTGGACGATGAGGAACGCGCGCGGGTCGGCACCATCTACAAACAGGAAAGTCCGTTTCGCGCGCGCAAGATCGGCGCGGCGCTGGTCGCCAGGAACGCCGCCCGTCATCTGGAAGGGCCGCTGATCGACAAGCCGGGCGGGTGGCGTCCGCTGGTCTATTGCTGGCGCGGCGGGCAGCGGTCGGGATCGTTCGCCATGATCCTGAGCCAGATCGGCTGGCGGGTGGACACGCTTGCAGGCGGCTACAAGAGCTATCGCGGGCTGGTGGTGGCGGAGGTCTATGACACGCCCGTCCGCGCGCCGGTCATCGTGCTGGACGGCAATACCGGCACGGCCAAGACCGAGTTGCTGGGTCTGCTGGCCGCGCGCGGCGTGCAGGTAATCGACCTTGAAGGGCTGGCCAATCATCGCGGTTCGCTGTTCGGGGCGCGGTCGGGCGGGCAGCCTTCGCAAAAGGCTTTCGAGGGACGGCTGGCCTTTGCGCTGGCTGCGCTCGATCCGGCGCGCCCCGTGGTGGTTGAGGCGGAGTCGAGCAAGATCGGCGATTGCCGGATGCCGCCGCGGTTGTGGCGGGCGATGATCGGCGCGCCCCGCATCGCGGTTGCAGCACCGCTGGAGGCGCGGGCCGCCTATCTGGCCCGCGCCTATGGCGACCTGACGGCGGATGCGGAAGCTTTGGCCGGGGTGATCGACCGGCTGAGACCGATGCAGGCGGCCGAAACCATCGAGCGTTGGCAGGGAATGGCGGCGGTAGGAGAGTTCGAGTTGCTGGCGGCGGAACTGATGGCGCGGCACTACGACCCCCGCTATGCCAAACAGCGCAGTCTGACCGCTGCGCCCATGCCGCTGACGGTGGAAGCAGACAGCCTTGCACCCGAAGCCTTGCCGGGGATCGCCGACCGATTGGTGGCTGCGATATCGACGCTGGGCTGATCAGCGGACCCGGATGAAGGGTGCGCCGTCTTCTATCGTTCCGATGATCGCCGCCTCTGGATCGCTTACCCGCAGTCCCGCGACAAGCGCCTGAGCCTTGTCGGCGGGGAGGGCGGCCAGCAGGCCACCGCCCGTCTGCGGGTCGAACAACAGCTTGACGCGGGAGCTTTCGGAGAACTCCATCCGGTTCGCCACGGACCGGTTCGACGGCGCAATGGAAGAGGCGTGACCGGCCCCTGCCAGCGCCTCGGCCCCCGGCAGGCAGGGCAGGGCGTAAAGGTCGATCCGCGCCGCCATGCCCGAGGCGTCGAGCATTTCCATCAGATGCCCGGCAAGGCCGAAGCCGGTTACGTCGGTCATCGCATGGGCGACGGGTGCCAGTATGGCGGAAGCTGCGCCGGATGACCGGGACATGACCGCGTAGGCGTTCGCAACCGCTTCACCCAGTATCTGCCCGTCGATCCGCGCGCGGGCCATCTCGGCGGCAAGGATCGTGCCGGAGCCAAGTGGCTTGGTCAGGATCAGCGCATCACCTGCGCGCGCGCCGCCCTTTTCGACAATGCGGGGGGCAAGGCCGGTGACGGTGAAGCCGATGGTAAGTTCGGACCCGATGGAGGTATGGCCGCCGACGATGTCCGCGCCCGCCTCGGTGAAAACCTGCGCTGCCGCCGCCATGATCTCGGCCAGCGTGCGGGTCTGGAGTTCGGGTGAAAGGCGGGGAAGGATCACCTGTGCCAGTGCGGCCTGCGGCGCGGCGCCCATGGCCCAGATGTCGCCCAGTGCATGCACGGCGGCGATCCGTGCCATCAGCCAGGGATCTTCGGCAAAGGCGCGCAGGTGGTCGGTGGTCATCACCTGAAACCCGCTGCCCGCTTTCAGCACCGCGGCATCGTCGCCCGGCCCCGACAGCACATCTGGGCGCATCGGCAGCGGCAATTGCCCCAGCGCGGCGGACAGATCGCCCGCGCCGACCTTGGCCCCGCAGCCGCCGCACAGGGGCTTGCCGCGCAGAATCTCGTCCAGCCCTTCGGCGCGTTCCGGCGGCAGATCGGGAGCGGCCATCGCCGGATAGTCGGCGAACTTGTCCATGAAGGTGCGGTCGATCCGGTCCTTCCAGCGCCACAGCAGGGGACCGTCCAGCCGCAGCCCCCATTTGTCGGCCACCGCCCCCTTGCCGCCGGTCGAGACCAGTTTCAGGTAGTCGCGCTGCGGCTGGTAGCGGCGCATCGCGCCGCCCGACAGCGCGGCGCGCAGGTTGTGGAACAGTATGGGCGACTGTCGGACGGCGAAGACGCCCGCCTTTGGCCGTGGTGCAAAGGCCATGTGTGCGCAGTCGCCTGCGGCGAAGATCAGCGGATCGGATGTGCGCAGCATGGGGTCCACGGTGACATAGCCGTCTGTCAGCGCCAGCCCGGTCTTGGCCAGCCAGCCCTGCGGCCGCGCCCCGGCAACCCCCAGCACCAGATCGGCGGACAGGATCGAGCCGTCGGTCAGGTGAACCTCGGTCGCCGTGACCTGCGCGGCCCGCGTGCCCGACAGAAGCAGCACGCCAAGACGGCGCAGATGCGACAGAAGCGCCTTTCGCGCGCCCGCGCCGATGCCGGACAGGGGGTGCTCGCCCCGCTCCAGCACCATCACCGACACGCGGCGGTCCGGTGCGCCAAGCCGGTGTGCGGTAGCCAGTGCAAGCTCTACCCCGCCGATGCCGCCGCCAAGGATGACCACGCGCGGGTTGTCGTGGGGCTGCGACAGGAATTCGTCCCAGCGGCGCGCATAGGGGCCAAGCGGTTTGGCCGCGACCGCGTGTTCGGCGAAGCCCGGCAAATCGGGCAGGTCCGATGTCGCACCGATGTCGAGCGAGGCCAGGTCATAGCCGATGGGCGGGCGGCCGGCGACATGGATGCGTTGCGCTTCCCGGTCAACGCCTTCGGCCCGGCCAAGGATCAGACGCACGCCTGCGTGCCGGGCAAGGCGCACGAGGTCGATCATGATCTGATCGCGGGCGTAGTGCCCGGCGATATAGCCGGGCAGCATACCGGTATAGGGTGCGGCGGGATCGGGGTTGATCAGCGTCAGGCGGACGCCCGGCAGCGGTTTCATCCCCCACACCCGCAGGACCAGCGCATGGGCATGGCCGCCGCCAATCAGCACGAGGTCGCGGGTCAGGGGGATCGGGGTCACGAAGGCTCCATCGGTCGTGCTGCGAAGCGTAGCGTCGGGGCGGCGGGAACGCGAGGGGCGGTTGCGCTTTGCGCGCGGAGTGCCATAGGCTTTCGCCTGCAGGGAGAGCAGCATGGCGCGTCAGCGGATCGGGCTTCAGCAAAGTCAGCGGTTGCAGATCAATCCTGCGCTTGCGACCTCGATCGAACTGATGCGGATGGATGCGGGCGGTCTGACGCGGTTCCTGGAAGAGCAGGCGGGGCGCAACCCGTTCCTGGAGATCGAGGAACCGCCGGTCGCCTCGGCCTGGCTGCCGCGCTGGACCAGCGCCTTTGCCGAAGCGCGGGGCGGGGGCGAGGTGCCCGAGGGCGCCAGTCCGGGGCCAAGCCTGATGGCGCATGTGCTGGCCGAACTGGAGACGGTGACGCGGTCCGCGCGCGAACGCCAGATCGCGCTGGTGCTGGCCGAGGCGCTGGAACCTTCGGGATGGCTGGGCCGTCCGTTGCCCGAGCTGGCACGCGAGGCGGGCTGCGCCGAGGGCGATGCGGAAGCGGTGCTGAAGCGGCTGCAGGGGATCGCGCCGACCGGGCTTTTCGCGCGCGACCTGGCTGAATGCCTGCGGCTGCAGGCGGAAGAGGCGGGGCGGCTGGACCGGGTGATGGAGCGGCTGCTGGACAACCTGGGCCTGCTCGCCGCCGGTGACTTCGAGCGGCTGTCGCAGCTGTGCGAGGCCAGCGAGGCCGAGGTGATGGCGCGGCTGCGGGTGATCCGCAGCTTTGATCCCAAACCGGGGGCGCAGTTCGATCCGGGATCGTCGGATGCGCGCGAGCCGGATCTGGTGGCGGCGAAGGCCGACGCGGGGTGGGAGGTGCAGCTGAACCGATCCGCCCTGCCCGCGCTGTCGGTCAGGCGTCCGGGCGTGCGGCCAGAAGCGGCGGCAGAGCGCGCCGCGCTGGCCGAGGCACTGGGGCTGCGCCGGATGGTCGAGCGGCGCAACATGACCCTTCTGCGGGTGGCGCGCGCAGTTCTGGCGCAGCAGATGGCCGCGCTGGATCATGGCCTGGGGGCGCTGGTGCCGCTGACGCTTGGCGATGTGGCAAAGACGCTGGAACTGCACGAAAGCACTGTCAGCCGGGTGATTGCGGGGGTGAGCGTCGCCACGCCGCGCGGCACCTGGCGGCTGAAGGCGCTGTTTGCCCCACGGCTGGGCGATGTATCGGCGGCGGCCATCCGCGATGAACTGGCCCGGCTGATCGGCGCCGAGGATCCGGGCGCGCCGCTGACGGATCAGGATCTGACCGAGGCGCTGGTGGGCGCCGGTCGCAGCGTGGCCCGGCGCACCGTGGCGAAGTATCGCGAGGCACTGGGGATACCGACGGCGGGCGTAAGGCGCAGGCGTCGGCGCTGAACCATTGAGTGGGGTCCCCCCGTCAGCGGTTGATCCCCGGACCAATGGCGGCCCAACCGGCGGCCCCAGGGGATATTTCTGAACGGAAGAAGGGGGAGGGCTGGCGAATGCCCCGCTTTGGGCTTAGCCATGCTTCGCGGACAAGGAGCGGGACATGGCGGTTTTCCTGGGCGTCGATACTGGCGGCACCTATACCGACGCGGTGATCGTGGACGAGGCGGCCGACCGGGTGATCGGATCGGCCAAGTCGCTGACCACGCGCGGCGATCTGGCGCTGGGGATCGGTCGGGCCGTCGATGCGGCCATCGCGGGTGCGGGCGTCGCGGCATCGGAGGTAAGGCTGGTCTCGCTGTCCACGACGCTGGCCACCAATGCGCTGGTCGAGGGACAGGGAGAGCGCGTGGCGCTGATCGTCATCGGCTTTGACGAGGGCGATCTGGAACGCGGCGGTCTGGCAGAGGTGATGGGCGGCGATCCGGTGGTTCGCCTGACCGGCGGGCATGGCCATGCGGGGCAAGAGGCGGCTCCGCTGGATCTGGAGGGGCTGGAAACAGCGGTTGCCGGGTTGGCGGGGCAGGTGACGGGTTTCGCCGTGGCCGCCCGCTTTGCCACGCGCAACCCCGCGCATGAAGTGGCCGCGCGCGCGCTGATCCGCCGCGTCACGGGGCGCCCCGTGACCTGTTCGCATGAGTTGTCGGCCCAGTTGAACGGACCGAAACGCGCCCTGACCGCCGTGCTGAATGCGCGGCTGATCGGGATGATCGACCGCCTTGTGGCTGCCTGCGAGCGGCACCTTGCAGCGATTGGTATCGAGGCGCCGCTGATGGTGGTGCGGGGCGACGGCGCGCTGATTTCGGCCGCCATGGTGCGGGAGCGCCCCATCGAAACCATCCTGTCCGGACCTGCCGCCAGCATCGTCGGCGCGCGCTGGCTGACCGGCGAGAGTGACGCGCTTGTGTCGGACATTGGCGGGACGACGACGGACGTGGCCTTGCTGCGCGGAGGGCTGCCGGAGATCGACCCGGCGGGGGCAAGGGTCGGGGCCTATCGAACAATGGTCGAGGCTGTCGCGATGCGCACCACGGGGCTTGGCGGTGATTCCGAAGTGCATCTCTTGGCCGAAGGGTTGACCGGAGGGCTGCGCCTTGGCCCGCGCCGGTTGGTGCCGGTGTCGCTTCTGGCGGTCGATCACCCGGCACTGGTGCATGATGCGCTGGATCGCTGGCTGTCGAATGACGCGGTCGGCGAGCAGGACGGGCGTTTCGTCATCCCCATGTCCGGGTCCACCGGCGGCCTGTCGGCGCGCGAGGCGGCGGTTCTGGCCCGTATAACCGCGCCGATGGTGATGGGCGCCGCACTGACTTCGCGGCTGGAGGTGGCGGCGCTGGAGCGTCTGGTGGCGCGCGGGCTGGTCATGATTTCGGGTGTTACGCCGTCGGACGCGAGCCACGTGCTGGGTCGGCTGGAAAGCTGGGATGGTGTTGCGGCGGAAAAGGCTGTGCGGTTGCTGGCGCGGCGGCGGAACGGGCAGGGCGAGCGTTTTGCGCCAGATGCCGCGACGTTTGCGCAGGCGATCGTGGACCAGTTGACCGCGCAGACCGCCAATTGCCTGCTGGAAGCGGCGTTCGGCGAAGATCCGCGTTTCGCCGAGCAGGCGCCAGAGGTGCTGGCGCGTCATTCCCTGACGGTCGCCGGGTTGGACGGGCATCGCGGCGTCATCGAGATATCGGCCCGGCTGGGCGTGCCGGTGATCGGGCTGGGCGCCTCTGCGCCGTCCTATTACGGCGCCGTCGGAGAGCGGCTGGGCGCAAGGATGATCCTGCCCGAACATGCAGGCGTCGCCAACGCGATCGGAGCGGTCGTGGGGCAGGTGTCGCAGCGCGCCATCGGCATCGTGACCAGCCCCGGCGAGGGCCGCTTCACCGCCCATCTGCCCGAGGGGCTGGTGGTTTTCGCCAGCCGGGACGAGGCACTTTCCGCGCTGGAGGGTGCATTGGCGGCAGAGGCATCGACGCGTGCGAAGAAAGCCGGAGCGGACGATCTGTCGCTGAGCGTCGACCGGCAGATTCGCGAGGCCGTGGTAGAAGGCCAGCCGATGTTCATCGAGGCCACCGTCTCGGTCACGGCCAGCGGTCGCCCGCGCGTTGCGCATTCCGGCGATACATCCGAAGCCGCTTCGTTTTCCGCTTGACCTCTGCAAGCGGCCTGACTAGGTAGCCCCGACCCTTGGCGAGGTAGCTCAGCTGGTTAGAGCACACGACTCATAATCGTGGGGTCGGGGGTTCGAGTCCCCCCCTCGCCACCAATAAATTCAAAGATACGGACGGGAAAACGGCCTCGCGGAAGCGGGGCCTTTTCGTTTGAGGCGACGTTCAGGGGGCATCGGTTTGGCTGTGAAAACCACGCCGGTTCTTCTGGCATCGCGTATTGGATCGCGTCTGCGATTCTCAGCGTCCTGGCCTTTTGCCTCCGCGCAAAACAGGAGCGCGCGAGTCTTGTTCGCAGGAATTGCGGCCTTTGGGTAAGCGGCAATGGAACGTTTCCTGTCAAAGCGATGGTGTGAAGCACAAAATTCCGCGAACCGTGTCTTTAAGGCCTTTGCGTTGCATTCTTTGCCGCCCTCTTGCGTCCGGCATCCGTGCGCTTTACCTCTGGCTTGTTCTCAGGGCGGGGTGCAATTCCCCACCGGCGGTGACAGCCCGCGAGCGCCTTCGGTGACGAAGGGTCAGCAGATCCGGTGAAATTCCGGGGCCGACGGTATAGTCCGGATGGAAGAGAACGGTCGGCGGGATGCCTTTCGGGGCGGCCCGGCGTGCCGTGATGCTCTGGGACCTGACGCAGTAACGGAAGGTTCCAAAATGCCGAACAAAGATCAGACCAGACCCCGTATCGCCTTCATCAAGGCGCGCTGGCACGCCGACATCGTCGACCGCGCGCATGAAGGGTTCATTGCCGCCGCCGCCGAGTTGCTGCCGCGCGCGGATATTGAGGCCTTTGACGTGCCGGGCGCGTTCGAGATGCCCTTGCTGGCGCAAAAGCTGGCGCGGACGGGCGAATATGACGCGGTGGTCGCCGCGGCCTTCGTCGTGGACGGGGGCATCTATCGCCATGACTTCGTGGCGGGCGCGGTCGTGACCGGGTTGATGAATGCGCAGCTGGAAACCGGGGTGCCGGTGTTCTCGGTCTCGCTGACGCCGCACAACTATCAGCCGACCGAGGTGCTGACCCAGTTCTATCGCGAGCACTTCGTCAAGAAGGGGTCCGAGGCGGCGGAAGCGGTGCGGCAGGTTCTGGCACTGGATCGCGAACTGGCGGGCCGTGGCCTGCGCAAGTCGGCCTGAGCCAGCTTCGAAAATACAAACGCCCCGGCTTCCAGCGAAGCCGGGGCGTCTTTTTGTCTGGCAATCAGTTGGTCGGAGCTCTCGCGCCTACCACGGTGCCAGCGGCGGCACCCACCAGCATGGCGGCGGTTTTGCCTGAGCCGTTGCCGACGGCGCTGCCGAGGGCCGCGCCACCCAGGGCGCCGGTCATGGCGTTCAGTTCCTGGCTGTCGGTGCAGGCGCTGGTGGCGACCATAGCGCCAAGGGCCGCCACGAGGGCAAATTTCCGGTAAAGCATTTTCATTCCTTTGGTGTTTGTCCAGTTCCCGGATTCGAAACTATCAGCGCCCGCGCAGCGTGCAAAGTGCTTAACTTCGATCCTGCGGCAGCTCGCTTCGCTCGGCGATAATATGCCGCGGTCAGGCGCGGGCGCGTGCTATCGCCCGCGCCCAGGCGGCCCGCAACCCGTCCCGATCCGCCGGGTTCATCGACGGCGTGAAACGGTTGGGCGGCGCGTTCAACGCCATCGGTTGGCCAAGCGCGGCGAATGCCATCGCCGCAGCCCCCAGCGCGCCGACCTCTTCGACCTCGGCACGCAATACGGGGCGGGCGATCAGGTCGGACTGAAGCTGCATCAGGAAGCCGTTCGACGAGGCTCCGCCATCGGCGCGCAGGTCGTCGATAGGATGGCCGACATCCCGCTCCATCGCCGCGAACACGTCCGCGATCTGCTGGGTGATGGCCTCGAAGGTGGCACGGGCAAGATGCGCCGGCGTCGTGGCATGGGTCATGCCCGAAATAGTGCCGGTCGCGGCATCGTCCCAATAGGGCGCCCCAAGTCCGGCAAGCGCCGGCACAAAGGTGACGCCGCCCGCATCGGGCACCGTTTGCGCCAGATCGGACAGGGCGGCGGCATCGCGTTGGCCCAGAAGTTTTGCCATGAATGCCGCAGCCTGGGCCGAGACGGTGATATTGCCTTCCAGCGCATGGGCGGTGCCGTTGCGGTCGGTCCAGGCGATTGTGCCGGACAGCCCGTTGGCCGACGCCACGCGTTTCGGGGCAAGCGTCATCAGCGAGGAGCCGGTTCCGTAGGTTGCCTTTACCGTGCCGGGGGCGCGAACGCCGTGGCCGTAAAGCGCGGCGTGGCTGTCGCCCATCATTGCGTGGATCGGCACGCCGGCAGGCAGGGCGGTGGCTCCGGCAGCGGTCCTGCCAAAGTCGGCGTCCGAGGGCATCGGCTGTGGCAGGCAGGCGACAGGCGCGCCGAACAGGGCGCAAAGATCGGGGCTGAACGTCAGCTTGGCGGTATCGAAAAGCTGCGTTCGCGAGGCATTGGAGTGGTCGGTGGCAAAGGACGCACCAGCCGTCAGGTTCCACAACAGCCAGGCATCGACGGTGCCTGCGCGCAGTCGGCCCTTCGCCAGAAGATCGGACGCGGCCGGCACGTTGTGCATTATCCAGCCGAGCTTCGACGCCGGAAACAGCGGGTTGATGCCCAACCCCGTTGCGGCCACCACGGCATCGTTGTGACCAGCCGCGATCAGCGCCGCGCAATCGGCGGCGGTGCGGCGGCATTGCCAGATGATGGCGGGGCAGATCGGCTCCGATGTCTCGGCGTCCCAGACTACCAGCGTCTCACGCTGGTTGGCGATGGCGATGGCATCGGGCGTGCCGGTCTGGGAGACGATGTCGGCGATGACCTTTTGCACGCTTTCCCAGATGGCCGTGGCCGATTGCTCGGCCCATCCCGGCTGCGGATACTGCGTGGTCAGCGGCGACGAGGCGCGGGCAAGTATGCGGCCAGAGGCATCGACCAGCACCGCCTTGGTGTTGGTCGTGCCCTGGTCGATCGCCAGAACGCGTCCGGTGTTCATTTGCCGGACCGTGCGAGCGCCCGGCGGGCGGCGGCGGCGATGCCCTCGGGCGACAGCCCGTATTCCTTGAACAGCCATTCGACCGAGCCGGTGGCGACGAAGCCTGGGAAGCCCACACGCTCGACCGGGACTGCCCGGTGGGACGAGGTAAGCTCTGCCACCGCGCCGCCGAGACCGCCGCGCACCGAGGCTTCTTCCACGGTCACGATGGCTCCGGTCTCTGCCGCCGCAAGCACCGCTTCTTCGTCCAGTGGATTGATCGTCGCCATGTTCAGCACGCGTGCCGCGATGCCTTCGGCGGCCAGTGCCTCTGCCGCCGCGACGGCGATATGCACCGTCGTGCCGCAAGCGATGATCGCCACGTCGCCGCCCTCGCGCACCGTCTCGGCGCGGCCGGCACGAAAGACGCGGTTCGGGACGTCAAGCTCTGGCACCGGCATCCGGCTGAGGCGCAGGAATACCGGACCCTCGTGGGTCGCGGCCCATTTCACCGCTTCGGCCGTCTCCCACGCATCGGCGGGGGCAATAACGGTCAGGTTGTTCAGAACCCGCGTCCAGGCGAAATCCTCGATGGAATGGTGCGTCGGACCCAGTTCGCCATAGGCGACGCCTGAGGATTGGCCGACCAGCTTCACGTTGAAATTGGCATAGGCGATGTCCGCCTTGACCTGCTCCAGCGAGCGTCCCGTCAGGAAACACGCGGCAGCCGAGACAAAGGGAATGCGTCCGCCATTGGCCAGCCCCGCGCCGACGCCGACCATGCATTGCTCGGCGATGCCGACGTTGATCAGCCGGTCGGGGAATTTCTTCTGGAAACCACCGAGCTTCGAAGAGCCGACTGAGTCGTTCACGACGGCCACGATGCGATCATCCTTCTCTGCCAGGGCTTCAAGGGTTTTGACCCATGCCTCGCGGCAGTCGGAGAACCCGGCGGGTTGGGGGGCTGCATGTGCCATCAGACCAGTTCCTCCATCGCCTGCGTGAATTGCGCCTCGTTCGGCACGCCGTGGTGCCAGGCGGCCTTGTTTTCCATGAAGGACACGCCCTTGCCCTTCACCGTATTCGCTATGACGCACAGCGGTTTGCCGCGGCCCTTCGGGCTGGCGCTGAATATCTCCAGCAGGGCCGGGTAATCATGCCCGTCCACCATCTCGACCTGCCAGCCGAAGGCACGGAATTTGTCGTCCAGCGGGTCGAGGCCGTTGGTCTCTTCGGTTCCAGCGCCCTGTTGCAGGCGGTTGCGGTCGACAATCAGCGTCAGGTTCTCGACCTTGCGGTGACCGGCGGTCATCGCAGCCTCCCAGTTCGATCCCTCCTGCAACTCGCCATCGCCGGTGATGACGAAGGTGCGGTAGTCGGCCTTGGTCAACTGCCCTGCGATGGCGATCCCCAGCGCCACCGGCATGCCGTGACCCAAGGGCCCGGTGTTGGTCTCGACCCCCGGCAGGTAGTTGCGGTTCGGGTGGCCGTTCAGAAGGGATTTCGGCTGCATGTAGGTGTCGAGCCAATCTTCGGGATAGTAGCCCGCCGCACAAAGCACCGTATAAAGCGCCCCGGTCGCGTGACCCTTGGACATGATGAACCGGTCGCGATCCGCCCAGTCCGGCCGCTTCGGATCAAAGCGCATCACCCCGAAATACAGCGTTGCCATGATGTCGATGGCCGAGAAGTCGCCACCCGGATGGCCAAGCTGCGCCTCGTAGACCATCTGGAAGGCGCGGCGGCGCATCCAGAGCGCCTTCTCGCGGATCAGGGGCAGGGGATCATTGGAACGGGTCATCGAAACCTCGGGTCAAAAACGGCGGGGAAAGCTAAGTGCAGGTTCGGGAGGTGTGTCGTGGTTGTAGATCGGCCAGCCAAGATAGCGGGTCACGGCCTCGTTCACGACATCGGCGTGATGGCCGCGCACCATGGCGACGTGATGCTCGAACCCGTTCTGAGTGACGAAACGCATCAACTGACGCAGGCGCGGCACTTGCGTGACGGCGATGCCGCCATCCATCGGGAAAGGATCGTCGGTGAAATTGCCCTCGCCGAGGTAGCACTTCACGGTGCCAGCGCGGTCGTCGGAGGACAGCCGGAAATAGGTCATCGGGCCGGCCTTGACCTTGCCCTTCACCGCGCCAAAGCACTTGGACTTGCCGATTACGGTGCCGAGCACGTCCAGTTCGCCGATCTCCGGCGTGTCGCCGATGAAGCTTTTGGGGAAGTTACCGCAATGTGTGCAGACGCATTTGTCGGCCTCGTAGGCGTAGTTGTTGTTCCAGTCGAGGATAGCGGGCGGCGCGCCAGAGGCGAGCGCGAGGGCATACATCGACAGCGCACCCATCACATCGACCTCGCAGGCTGAGGGCATAAGTTCCTCGCCCATCATGCTCATGGTTACGCAGGTAGCGCAGCCGAAGTTGTCCTGCAAGCTGCGCCAGCACTGGATGGCGGAGGCGTCGCATTCGTTTTCTTCGATCCAGCGGTTGACGGCCAGGGTCCACTTGGCCTGTTTGGCGATGGTCTCGGGCTTGATATGGGCGGGGATGTTTCCATAGGCCTTGATCCGCGCCATCTTCTCCAGCATCGCCGGGTCGGTGTCGGAGATCGCCCCCGCCGCGCCCATCATTTCCGACAGGTCCACCGTCACTACGGTGACACCCGCCGCTTGCAGCAGCTTTTCGGAATAACGCATCGTCTGGAATGCTCCGGTCCGCGCACCGATTGCCCCCAGACGCGCGCCTTTCAGCCCGCGAACGGTGCGGCAGACGCGCGAGAAACGTTCCAGGTCGCGCCCGAATTCCTCACCCCAGGTGTCGCAGGTGTGGGTCGTCGTCTCGGTGAAGGGCACACCGTATTGCCAGAAGTTGTTGGTGACAGAAATCTTGCCACAGAAGGCATCGCGGCGGCTGCGGACATCGACCTTGTCCGTCTCGTCATTGCTGGCTTGCAGCAGGATCGGCACATTCAGCTTTGCGCGGTTGACCAGTTCGGCAATGGCGATTTCATCCCCGAAGTTCGGAAGGCAGATCACCATGCCGTCGATCCGGTCGCGGTTAGCCTTGAAGTGGTTGGCGTAAAGCTCGGCGTCGGGGATCGACTGCACGGCGCCATTGGCCGTCGCCTCGAAGGGCATGGTGATGACGTTCACGCCCAGCTTCTCAAGCTGCGCGAGCACCTCGTCGCGCGCCGCACGGCAGGGGGCGGGGCTGAAAAAGGCACGGCTTCCGATCACCACGGCCAGTGTCACCTTGCGGCGGATTGTTAAAGTCATCGCTTCCTCCCTGGCCGGCTGGCGCGCTTGGGCGACTCTGGCTGGCTTTCGATTACTTTCGTTTGCTGCGTTTTCTAGCTTGCACGGTTTCGTATTGCAAGCGGCGAAGATGGATGGCCCGCAGATTCCAATCGGTGTGCAATCGGCATAAAAGTCAATGGCATCATGCTGCATCGCCGCAATTCGCGCTGCGACGCAGTATTTCGAACCTTGCCGCTTGACCTCTGCTATTCGTGAAAAGCGAAATTAATCGAAAGCTCTTGACGGGAATCGAAAACAGTATTCACAAATGTCGCGGAGGAATCGCGCCGATTCAGGCTGCGAACTAAATGGGAGGAGCCAAAATGAACTTCAAACGCCGTCTACTCATATCCGCCATGGCACTGGCCGTCGCAGGTGCGCTGCCCTCGTTGGCCGCTGCCGCCGAAACCATCGCGATCATCACCCCCAGCCACGACAACCCGTTCTTCAAGGCCGAGGCTGACGGCGCCGCCGCGAAGGCCAAGGAACTGGGCTATGAGGCGATGATCCTGGTTCACGACGATGATGCGAACAAACAGTCGGAACTGTTCGACAGCGCCATCGCTGCTGGTGTGAAGGCCATCGTTCTGGACAACGCAGGGGCCGACGCCTCGGTCGCCGCCGTGCAGAAGGCCAAGGATGCGGGCATCCCATCCTTCCTGATCGACCGTGAAATCACCGCGACCGGCGTCGCCGTCGCGCAGATCGTGTCGAACAACTACCAGGGCGCGCAGTTGGGTGCCGAGGAATTCGTAAAGCTGATGGGCGAAAAGGGCGAATACGCCGAGCTTTTGGGCAAGGAATCCGACACCAACGCCGGTATCCGCTCCAAGGGCTATCACGACGTGATCGACCAGTACCCGGATATGAAGTCAGTGGCGCAGCAAACCGCAAACTGGTCGCAGACCGAAGCTTACACCGTCATGGAATCGATGCTGCAGGCCAATCCGGGCATCAAGGGTGTGATTTCGGGCAACGACACGATGGCGATGGGTGCCTGGGCCGCGCTTGAGGCGGCTGGCCGCACCGACGTGATCGTCGTGGGCTTCGACGGCTCGAACGACGTGCGTGACTCGATCAAGAAGGGCGGCATCAAGGCCACCGTTCTGCAACCGGCCTACAGCCAGGCGCAGCTGGCGGTCGAACAGGCGGACAAGTTCATCAAGACCGGCTCGACCGGCGTCGATGAAAAGCAATTGATGGATTGCGTGCTGATCAACGCCGACAACGCCGACAAGCTGGAAACCTTCGCGCTGTCCGAGTGACGCGCGCATAGTGACCGCCCGGCGCGCCAATCTGCGCGCCGGGCCTTTTCATTCCCGGATCGCCCTGATGACCCGCTTTTCCCTGCTCGCCCTTTGCGCCGTTCTGGCGCTGGGCCTGCCGTCCTGCAAGATCGTGAAGAACAAGGCGCCGGGCGAAGGCGCCATTGCCGCCGATGCCAGCGGCGACGATGCCCGCACCGCCGCGATCCTTGACCAGACCTATGATGCCGAGTTGCTGCCGCTGATCCGCGACAAGGCCATGCCGGTTGCCGATCTGCGCACCGCTATCGCAGGCGGGCTGGATGCCGCCGGGGCAGCCCACGGCAACCGCGGATCGGGTGAGGGTGCAGCCTGGAACTTTGCGGTCAAGGGCGAGGGTACCGTTATATCCGCCAATCTGGAAAGCCGGTCACGGGTCGCCGATCTGGATACGGACGGCGACGGCACTGCCGACCTGAAGTTGCAACTCGGGCCGGTGGTCAAGGGAACCGCCCTGCGCGACGTCGCACCTTTCTACAAATTCGACGATTTCCGCGACCAGATCGCATTCGCGAAGCTGGGCCGCGCGCTGAACGACAAGGCAAGCGCCGCGCTGGTGCTGCCCGAGGGCGGCCTTGTGGGCCAAAAGCTGAACTTCCTTGGCGTCGTGGCGCTGAAATCCCCGACCGAGCCATGGCTAGTGACGGTGACCGAGATCGGGCCGGGGCAATGAGCGCCGACCATCCCATCGGCCTGTCGATCCGGGGCGGGGTAAAGGTCTATCCCGGAACCCGCGCGCTGAAGGGTGTGGATTTCGACCTGCGCATGGGGGCGGTCAACGTCCTTGTCGGCGAGAACGGAGCGGGAAAATCCACGCTGATGAAGGTCATCGCGGGCGTCGAGAATCTGACCGAAGGCCGGATCGAGATGGACGGCAAGACCGTCAGTTTCCGCGACAAGGCCGATGCGGTGAAGCATGGCATCGGGATCGTCTTTCAGGAACTGAACCTGTTCCCGAACCTGTCGGTTGCCGAGAACATCTTCATCGGACGAGAGCCGGTCCGCGGCGGCATCGACATCGACACCAGGGTGCAGCTCGAGGCCACGCGCGCGCTGATGAAACGGCTGGAGCAGGACATCGAACCCGAGACGGTGCTTGGCACCCTGCGGGTCGGCCAGCAGCAGATCATCGAGATCGCCAAGGCCCTGGCACAGGACGCGCGCATCCTGATCCTGGATGAGCCGACCAGCGCGCTTTCGGCTTCCGAGGTCGAGGTGTTGTTCCGCATCATCGCCGACCTGAAGGCGCAAGGCGTGGGCATCGTCTATATCAGTCACCGTCTGGATGAGCTGATCCGCGTCGGAGACTACATCACCGTCCTGCGCGACGGCGTCATCACCGGCGAAAGGCCGATGGAGGGCGTCGATATCCCCTGGATCGTTCGCGCCATGATCGGCGAGGGGTCGAAGGAATTCCCTCGCACCGAAGCCTTCGCGCCGGGTGCCGAGGTGTTCCGGGCCGAAGACATCACCCTGCCCCGGCTGGGTGGGGGTTTTGCGGTGGACCACGTCTCACTTTCGGTTCGGGCAGGCGAAATTCTGGGCCTTTACGGCCTTATGGGTGCAGGGCGCACCGAGTTTCTGGAATGCGTGATGGCCCAGCATCCGCAATCGTCGGGTCGCTTCTTTATCGACGGCCAGCCGATGCTGGAGCGTGACGTGACCGGACGCATCGCGCGGGGCCTGGCCCTGATCCCCGAGGATCGCAAGCGTGACGGGCTGGTTCAGATCATGTCGATCCGCGAGAACCTGACGCTGTCCGCGCTGAAAAGCTTTACCCGGTTCTTCAACCTGAACCTCGCGCAAGAGGCAAAGACGGCCGCCGAGTTCATCCGCCGCCTGACCATCAAGGTCGCCAGCGCCGAAAACCCGGTATCGAGCCTGTCGGGCGGCAACCAGCAAAAGGTGGTCATCGGCAAGGCGCTGATGACCAGGCCGAAGATCCTGCTGATGGACGAACCCAGCCGCGGCATCGACATCGGCGCCAAGGCTGAGGTTTTCCGCACCATGCGGACGCTTGCCGCCGAGGGTCTGGGCATCCTTTTTGTCACCTCTGACCTCGATGAGGTGCGGGCGCTTTCCGACCGCATTCTCGTCATGGCGAATGGCCGGCTGACCGGAGAGTTTCCGGGCAATGCCGATGCCGCCGACATTATCCGGGCGGCCTCGCCCGCCCAATCCAAGGATCACGCAGCATGACCGCAGCCTCCGCCCAGGCCACGACTTCGGGCCAGAACTGGCTTCTACTACTGCTGCGCCTGCGCACTTTCGTAGCCTTGATTCTGGTGCTGGCCTTCTTCTCGGTCATGGCGCCGAACTTTCTGACCGCCGCCAACGCCGTGATCGTGACAAAGCACGTCGCGCTGAACGCCTTCCTCGCCATCGGCATGACCTTTGTGATCATCACCGGCGGGATCGACCTTTCGGTCGGCTCCATCGTCGGGCTATGCGCGATGGTCTCAGGCTGGCTGGTGCTATATGGCATCGACCCCGGCCTTGGCTGGTCTATCCAGTTCAATACGCTGGAAATCACGCTGATCACGCTGGCGGTCGGCGTCGGCGTGGGGGTGGTAAATGGCATCCTGATTACAAGGCTGAACGTCGCCCCCTTCATCGCGACGCTTGGCACGCTTTACGTCGCAAGGGGTGCCGCGCTGCTGTCATCCGACGGGCGCACCTTCCCGAACCTGTCGGGCAATCCCGAATACGGATCGGACACGTTCAGCTTTATCGGCACCGGCTCGATCATCGGCGTGCCGATGATGATCTGGCTGCTGATCGCGGTGGCCTGCCTTGCCGGTTACATCGCGCGCCGAACCCCGCTGGGGCGGCACATCTACGCGGTCGGCGGCAACGAACGCGGCGCGGCCCTGTCGGGCGTCCGGGTCAACCGGGTCAAGATGTTCGTCTACATGTTCTCGGGCTTTTGTGCCGCGCTTGTCGGCCTGATCATCGCCAGTCAGTTGCAGGCGAGCCATCCCGCGACGGGCGAGACCTTCGAACTGAACGCCATCGCCGCCGCCGTTCTGGGCGGTACCTCGATGTCCGGCGGACGGGGCCGGATCGGCGGCACTGTGATCGGCGCCTTCGTCATCGGTATCCTGTCGGACGGGCTGGTGATGATGGGCGTCTCGTCCTTCTGGCAGACGGTTATCAAGGGTCTGGTCATCATCGCTGCCGTCGTCATTGACCAGGCGCAAAGCAAGCTGCAGGCGCGCGTTGCGCTGGCGCAGGAAGCCGCGGCGCGCTGAGCGATGGAGGGTTCTGGCCGACCGTTGCGCGATCCAAGAAAACGCCTAGGATTGCGCGATACGCAAAGGCCGGAGCCGCATGTGCAGAAGCTGAACCTGGACCGCGACGGGACGATGATCGGGCTTTTGTCCGAGCCGCGCCGCAGACGCATCCTTGAGTGGATACAAGAGGAAGGCGCCGCGCGGGTACGAGAGCTTGCCGTGGCCTTTCAGGTGTCCGAGGCGACGATCCGTCAGGATCTGGAGCGGCTGGAAAGCGACGGCTACGTCACGCGCGAACATGGCGGGGCCTTTCTGAACTCCATTCCTGCGCAGGTCGGCACCATGACGCTGCACCATCAGGACAATATGGAGAAAAAGCGCAAGATCGGCGCGCTGGCGGCCAGCCTGGTGTCGGATGGCGAGACGCTGATCCTGGACGCAGGCACCACGACGACCGAGGTTGCGACGCGGCTGGTCAACCGCCGCAACCTGACGATCATCACCAACGCGCTGAACATCGCCGTCATCCTGGGTGCGGTGCCGGGCTTTGCCGTTCATATGCCGGGCGGGCAGTTCAAGGCGCCGACCTTGTCCTTGTCGGGCGACAAGTCGGTCGAGTACTTCCGCAACATCTTCGCCGGAAAGCTGTTCCTTGCCACCGCCGGTGTCGCGCTGGACGCGGGCCTGACCTACCCGAGCTTTGCCGATCTGCAACTGAAAGAGGCGATGATCAAGGCGGCGAGCCACGTCTACCTCGTGGCGGATTCGACCAAGATCAACAAATCCTCCTTCACCCGCCTTGGTGCGCTGGAGGTGGTTCATTCCTTCATCACCGATGACGGCATCTCGGACGCCGATGCGCGAGAGTTCGAGCGTCGGGGGATCGAAGTCCTGATCGCCCGCTAGGGCTTTCTGTTCCTGTCGCGCTGCGCGAGGCGCTGGCGAATGAAATCGGAAACCGATGTTGGGTCGTAGGGGCGCGCCAGATGCGGCCCGTCATCGCACAGCTTGGCGGCCTCTTGTGCCGCCTTGTCGACGGTGCCTGCAAGAATGATGTCGATCTGTGGATGCTCTTTCCGCAGCCACGAGGCGAAGCCGAAACCATTGACTTCGCCGGGGGCGTCGGCGTCACACAGAACCACGTCGACGCTCATTTGCGCCTTGGCCAGAACGGTTTTCGCCTCATCTGTCGAGGCCGCCTCGATCACGATATAGCCGCAGTGGCGCAGGTAGTTGGAAAGTTCGGTGCGGATCAGAACCTCACCGTCCACCACCATGAGAGTTTCCATTGCCTTTGCGTCGTCCATCTTCCAACCCCACGGCGCCTTGCAACGCCAGTTCCAGCGCTGCGACGATTTCCGATGTCAGGTAGGGTTTGCGGACGAAAGGGATGCCCAGCCGTGACGCCTCTTGCCCCGCATCGTGGCTGCCAGACGTCAGCACGACGGGAACATGGTCAACCCGCTTGGCGACCTGCTCGGCCAGCTGCAGACCGCTCAGCCGTCCGGGCATGTTTACGTCGCTGAGGATCACGTCAATGGCGATCCCTGAATCGAGCAGCGAGATCGCCTCGCACCCATCACGCGCCTCGACCACGGTATAGCCATCATCCCGCAATTCGTCAGCGATGGCGATGCGGACGATGACCTCATCATCCACGACCATTACGCTTTTGTTGCGTATACCGTCCTTGCCCAAAGCAAAAAACCCGCCTGCTTGCCACTGCCCCAACCTAGGCTAACATTGAAAATGACTTTCGGTTCCACCGGAAAACGAAAAAAATCCGACGCGCTCTGGAAACGGTCACACCCTTGCCCTTGGCACTTTATCGGGCAAGGTTATCTGCCTGCTCGAACACTCAAACATCCGAGGTCAGAAATGCACGCAGCTCTTGTTCCGGGATCGGTCGCGGTGATCACTGGCGGTGCCGGTGGTATCGGTCTTGCCATCGCGCGCAGCTTCGGTCGCCTTGGGCTGAAGATCTGCCTTGCGGATCTTGGGCGGGATCGGCTCGAAGCTGCCAAAAGGCTGCTGGCCGATGATGGAGTCGCCGAGGCCGATGTGATGACCAGCGCCACCGACGTCAGCCGTCCTGATCAGGTGCAGGCGCTGGCGGCGGCCGTGAAGCAGCGCTTTGGCGGCACGGACGTGCTGGTGAACAACGCAGGCATCCAGCCCGGCAGCGGCATTTTCGGCCCCGCCGACAACTGGACCAAGGTGCTGGGCGTCAACCTTTGGGGGGTGATCCACGGCACGCAAGCTTTTGTGCCTGAGATGATCGCGCGCGGGCGTCCGGGTCTTGTCATCAACACCGGTTCAAAGCAGGGCATCACGACGCCACCGGGTGATCCGGCCTACAACGTCTCCAAGGCGGGGGTGAAGGCATTCACCGAAGCCCTGGCGCATGATCTGCGCACATCGGCGCCGGACAGGATCACGGCGCATCTGCTGATCCCCGGTTTCGTCTACACCGGTCTGACTTCTGCCGGGCGCAGCGAAAAACCTGCCGCTGCCTGGACGCCGGAGCAGGTGGCGGGCTTCATGATGGAGCGTCTGGAGGCAGGCGATTTCTACATCCTCTGCCCCGACAACGACGTGCCGCGCAGTCTGGACGAACGCCGCATCCTGTGGGCGGCGGGCGACATCATCAACAACCGTCCCGCACTGTCGCGCTGGCATCCAGACTATGCGCAGGCCTTTGCGGATTTCCTGAAGGCCTGAGCCCGCTTCCAATCCGCCGCGGCGATCCCATATCGATAGGAACGCCCAAGGAGTCCTTCCCCATGATCCCCTATTCGCTGCTTGACCTGTCGCCTGTGCCTGAGGGTGAGACGACCGCTTCCGCGCTGAAAAACACGCTCGAGCTTGCGCAGGCCGCCGAAAGATGGGGTTATCACCGCTTCTGGCTGGCCGAGCATCACAATATGCCGGGTATCGCCAGCGCCGCCACCGCCGTGGTGATCGGATATGTCGCGCAGGGCACCAAGACGATCCGCGTCGGTTCTGGCGGTATCATGCTGCCAAACCATGCCCCGCTGATGGTGGCCGAGGCGTTCGGCACACTGGCCACGCTTTACCCCGACCGGATTGACCTTGGACTTGGTCGCGCACCTGGCACCGACGGGCTGACGATGCGCGCGTTGCGCCGGGGTCTGGACGGTGCCGACAGCTTCCCGCAGGACGTGATGGAACTGATCAACTACTTCCGCGATCCGGCGCCGGCGACGGGTGTGCGGGCTATCCCAGGGCAGGGCACCCATGTGCCGGTCTGGATCCTTGGCTCCAGTCTGTATGGCGCGCAACTGGCCGCGCATTTCGGCCTGCCCTATGCCTTTGCCTCTCACTTCGCGCCCGGAGACCTGACGCAGGCGATCGCGGTCTACCGCGAAAGCTTCCGGCCATCAGAGTTCCTGGCCGAGCCGCGCTTCATGCTGGCGATCAACGTCTTTGGCGCCGAGACAGATGCCGAGGGCGTGTATCTGCGCTCCTCTCAGCGGCAGGCCTTCGTCAACCTGCGCACCGGTCGTCCCGGCAAGCTGCCGCGCCCGGTTGAAAATCTTGAGGCAACGGCTGATCCGATGATGCTGCGCATGGCCGATCAGGCGCTGTCGGTCGCCGCCGTCGGCAGCCCCGAGACCGTGCGGCGCGACTTGTCGGCGCTGATCGCCCGCTATCAGCCCGATGAGGTCATCCTGACCGGAATGATCCATGATCACTCCGCGCGGCTCCGCTCATTCGAGATTGCAGCCGAGGCGATGCGCAGTTTGCAGGGCGCCGAACGGCTCAGCGCCTGATTTATTCGCTGCAGGCGTAGACCGCGCCGCCCACGACGACCACGGTCACCGCCGTGGCCGTCAGCGTCGCGGGCGCGGTCAGCACGGCCAGCGCGCTGGCCCCGAGGGAAGAGAATGTCCCCGACAGATAGGCAGCAGGCCCGCTGATGATCGTGGCGCCTGACCCGGCTGCGGCGGCGGTCACGCCTGCGGCCGTGGCAGCCGTATCCAACCCGTTCAGCACCTGCTTGCCCAGACCGGCCACCGCCAGCCCCGCATCCTTGGTGTCGTTGACATACTGGCACATCGTCTTGCCCCTGGCCTTGCAGATCAGCCGGGTATTTCGCGGCCCCACGGCCACGCCCAGATATGTCCGCTGCGCCGCGTCGTATTGCAGGCAGAACGGCTCCATCTCGCCATAGGTCACGGCAGGGTTCAGGTCGCGCAGGATGGCATTCAGCGTGATGAAGCCGGGGCATTCGATCCCCTCCGGTCCGCCAAAGGTCCGCTCGCGCAGCGAGATATTGGCGCGCACGTTCGGCTCTTGCGGATCATAGACCAGCGTGCGCTTCAGCCCGTTGATCGAGGTCAGGCAGGCAACTTCATCGGCCTTTGCAGACAGGGTGCCAAGGCCAAGGGCGAGGGAGAGCAGGATCAGGAAAATACGCATGGCGCGCTTATCCTTCCCTGCGACCCGCCTGACAACCTTCGTCGGATAGTGCTGGCCGGAACCTGCCGTGCAGGGCGAGTTTTCCCAGCAAAAACAATGGTGCGCTTTTGCAATCTTTCGTAGGAAACTGGGGCTGTCAGCCGCCCCGCACAACCTCGATCATCCGCGCAACATTGTCGGGATCGGCGTCCGGGGTGATTCCGTGGCCGAGATTGAAGATATGCGAGCCACCCGAGAAAGCCTGCACCAAGGCCCGCGTTGCGGCGTCAAGTGCGGGGCCACCCGTGACCATATGAATGGGGGCGAGGTTGCCCTGAACACAGCCGTCCCGCTGAACATGCGCCGCAGCCCAATTCGCGTCGACGGAGTTGTCCAGCGCCACGCAATCGGCACCTGTGGCCCTGGCAAAGCCCTCATATGCCGCCCCCGCCTCTCGCGGAAAGGCGATGATCGGCAGATGCGGATAGCGGGCCTTTAGCGCCGCGATGATCCTCCGGGCAGGTTCTATGGCAAAGTCGTCGAAATCCCGGCCCTTCAGCGAACCCGCCCAGCTGTCGAACAGCTTCACCACCTCCGCCCCGGCCTCGACCTGCATCGACAGGTATTCGACCGTCGCCTCGGTGATCCGGTCGATCAGCCGCTGAAAGGTTTCCCGGTTCGCGTTTTTCAAGGCATGTGCCGGTCCCTGATCCGGCGTGCCGCGCCCGGCGATCATATAGGTCGCCACAGTCCAGGGCGCGCCGGCAAAACCGATCAGCGTCGTCTCGTGCGGCAACTCCCGCGACAGGATGCGCACCGTCTCATAGACTGGCGCCAGCCGCTCGTGGATCGCATCGGTGGGTTTCAAAGCACCCACCGCCTGTTCCGTAGCTGTGACCGAAAGCCGTGGCCCTTCACCCTCGACAAACCACAGGTCGGCCCCCAGCGCCTGCGGCACCAGCAGGATGTCGGCGAACAGGATCGCTGCGTCGAAGCCATAGCGGCGGATCGGTTGCAGCGTGACCTCCGCGGCGAGATCGGGCGTATAGCACAAAGACAGGAAATCCCCCGCCTTTGCCCGCGTCGCGCGATACTCGGGCAGATAGCGCCCCGCCTGCCGCATCATCCAGATCGGGGGCGTCGGCAGCACCTCGCCCTTCAGCGCGCGCAGGATGGTCTTTTCTGACATGGCTCTCTTCCTGATGCTGGGCGACGGGTTCCCCCGCCCCCTGCGCATTGTCAAGAGTTGTAACCGGCCATCCCCGCCGCTAAGCCATCGCCATGACCCAATCCCTTCCCGACCCCGACCACCCGCTGAAGATCGGCACCCGAGGCTCTCCGCTTGCGCTGTGGCAGGCGTATGAGGTTCGGCGCTGTCTGATGGCGGCCTTTGACCTGCCGGACGCCGCGTTCCAGATCGTACCGATCAAGGTCACCGGCGACCTGATTCAGGACAAGGCGCTGAAAGAAGCAGGCGGAAAAGGCCTGTTCACACGTGAGATCGAGGATGCGCTGCTGGCGGACGGCATCGACATAGCCGTGCATTCGATGAAGGACATGCCGACGCTGCAGCCGGACGGTCTGATGCTCGACTGTTATCTGGCGAGAGAGGACGTGCGCGATGCCTTCGTCTCGCCCGTCGCCGCCAGCTTGGCTGATTTGCCGCAGGGCGCGGTCGTTGGTTCCTCCAGCCTGCGCAGGCGCGCGCAGATCGCCCACCGCAGGCCTGACCTGCGGTTGGTCGAGTTCCGCGGCAACGTCCAGACCCGGCTGCGCAAGCTGGATGAGGGCGTGGCCTCTGCCACCTTCCTTGCCATGGCGGGGCTCAACCGGCTGGGCATGACAGATGTCGCCCGTGCGCCGATCGCGCCCGAGGAAATGCTGCCAGCAGTGGCCCAAGGAGCAATCGGCGTAGAGTGCCGGGCCGATGACGACAGGGTTGCAGCGATGCTTTCTGCGATCCATGACCGTGACACTGGCCTGCGGCTGGCAGCGGAGCGGTCGTTCCTGAAACGGCTCGATGGCTCTTGCGAAACTCCGATTGCGGGACTTGCCCTGCTGGAGGGTGACAGGCTTTGGCTGCGCGGAGAAATTCTGCGCCCGGATGGCAGCGCGGTGATCAACGGAGAACTGCGCGGAGCAGCCTCGGACGGCGCCGCGATGGGGGCAGAGCTTGCCGCAAGCCTGCTTGATCGTGCGCCAAAGGACTTCTTCGGCTGAGACTGTTACGCAAAGTTCACATATACATTACAAAATCATTACGTAAGCCTTACGAAAAAGACATCCGCGCGTTACATTTGGCGCTCTGCGAATTGCCCCGGATGTATTTGTCATGGCTCAGGTCCTCTCTCCGTCGCTGCCGTTGGATCGGTCGATCATGCTCGCGATCAGCAACGCGCTGGGCGAGCGTCCCGTGCGTGTCCGTGCGCTGGAGACACCGCAGGGTCGTCTGTGGCTAAAGCGCGTTGAGCAGCTTTCGCTTCGCTGGCGGCTGCAAAAGGGCAATAGCCGCGTCCTTTTCGAAAAGGACCGTGCCGGACTGCATCTGCTGGCCGATGCCGGCCTGCCCGTGGCGCCCATTCTGGCCGAGGGGCCGGATTACTTTGTGACCCCCGACCTTGGAACGACGCTGCGCGCCATGCTTGATGCGGGCGTGGCCAAGGATGAAAGGCTTCGCGCATTTGACGGCGCGGGCAGGGCGCTGGCCGCACTTCACGCCACCGGCTATTCGCATGGCCGTCCTGCGGTGCGCGATCTGTGCTGGGATGGCGAAAAGGTCCGCTTCATCGATCTTGAGAAATTCTCGGCTCGCCGCCATTCGCCCCGGCACTTCGCGGCGGATATGCTGATCTTCCTGCATTCGATCTTTGCCGGAAGCGGCAATGCAGAGGATGCCGATGCGGCTGTCGCGGCCTATCGCCAAGCGGCGGGCGAGGAACGCTGGAACCGGGTGCAACGCCTTGCGGGCCAACTGGCTTTTGCCCGCCCCATGGCCTACGGGCTGCTTGGTTTCTTGAAGCATGGCCGCGATCTGCGCGCCATGATTGCCACGCTCGACTACCTCGCCACCATCCGGTAGCTCGGCCTGTCGACCAGCAGCAACAGCACCGCCCCGGCAAGGACGACAAGCGCGCCCATCGCCGCAGTGGTGTAAAAGCCGGTGAACCCCGCGCCTGCGGCAAAGACGGTCGCGCAGATCGTATCGGCCGTCACCTTCTGCACCGACATCAGCGCGGAACCCGCCCCTGGCCTGCCGTCCATCAAATCCTGCAGATAGCCGATGGGCAGCGTCAGCGTGGCCCCGCCCGCCAGCCCGGCAAGGATAGGCAGCGCCCATATGGCGGGGGTTGGCGCCAGAATCGGGATCAGCAGCAGGAACGCGGCAAAGCATATGGCGCCGCCCGCGATCAGCCAGTTGCGGCTGGCAAATCCAAGCAGTCGCGGCATCAGCAGCATCGAGGGCACTTCGAACCCGGCGACCAGCCCGACGAAAAGGGCCACGTCGCTTGGCCCGCGCCCCGGCGCTGCCGAAAGCACAAGCGAGATCAGCACCATGTAAAGCGCCGATCCCGAAGTGATCGCCCCCAGGACGATGACGCGCAGCAGGACCGGCCGTTTCGCGATCTCGCGCAGCGACTGGTTCAGGCTAAGCCCCGAGGGACGGTCGGGCCAATGCGTTTGCCCGTCCTTGGGCCAGACCCACCAGATCAAGCCCAGTATGGTCAGCGCACCAACCGCACCCAGATCGTAGACGGCCATGACCCCGATCCCGCGCGCAAAGGCCAGCGACCAGGCGACCAGCACCCCAAGGAAAGCCAGCGACATCAGCGACCGGATCACCGCCAGAACCGCGTCCCGCTGATCGGGCCTGTCGGCGCAGACCAGCCGCGCCATGGCAAAACACTGCCAGAACAGGCTGCCCGACATCGGGATCAGCAACCCGTGGCACAGAACCAGCGCCAGCGGACCGGGCGATACCAGCATCAGCACCGGCCCGGCCACGCCCGCCGCCGCCGTCACCAGCGCCACCATCCGCCGGTTCGCCCGCTGGTCCGAGATCACCCCCGCCACCACCGCCGCCACCACCCCCGCGACCGAGGCCAGCAGCAGCACCAGCGCATAATGCCCCTCCGACATGCCGATCCGGTCAATGGCGATCAGCGACTGATAGGGATAGAGCGAGGCATTGATCGCCCCGGTCAGCGCGATCAGCACCGCGATCAGCCGCAGCGTCGGCTGCTGCAGGATCAGGGCAAGCGCGGCTGTCATTTCATGGGCAGGATCTTGCCGGGGTTCATCAGGTCGCTCGGGTCCAGCGCTGCCTTGACCGCACGCATCACATCCAGCGCCACCTTGTCCTTGCGCCGCAGCATCGACGGCTTTTTCGAAAGACCCACGCCATGTTCGGCCGAAAAGCTGCCGCCAAGCTCCTGCACCGTATCCTCGATCACGGTTAGGATGCGGTCTTCCAGGTCTTCATCCTCGCGGGTCGGGAACACGGTGAAGTGCAGGTTGCCGTCGCCCAGATGGGCGACGTTCATTGTCTGCGCGCCGGGGTCGATTGCCTCCACACGCTCCAGCACCCTGGTGACAAAGGTATCGACGGCGGTCAGCGGCACCGCCACATCCGTGTCGATGGCCGGCAGCCAGCCCTTGGTCAATTCCGCCGCCGCCTCGCGCCGCGCCCACATGGTGCGCCGCTGCGCCTCGGTCGAGGCAAAGACGGCATCCAGCACCAGCCCCTCTTCCATCATTTCCGCCAAAGTGTCTTGCAGCAGCGAGACCAGCGGCAGGCTGCCATCGGCTAGCGCCTCGGCCTCGCGCGGGGCGCTCGCGCCAAGCTCGACCAGGATCGTCACGTCATGGATGTCGGCAAAGGGCTGGCCAAGTTCGGGATGCACCACTGAGAGCCGGTTCATATAGGTGCGCGGCATGAACTCGAATGCCTCGACCAGCCCGCCGGTCGCCGCCTGCAGCCGGTTCAGCAATGTCAGCGCATCGCGCAGGCTGCGCGCCGCCAGCGTCGCGGTCGCATGGGCGCGCGCCTTTGGCACCAGCTTCATCACGGCAGCGGTGATGATCCCCAGCGTCCCCTCGGCCCCGATGAACAGCTGCTTGAGGTCATAGCCCGAGTTGTCCTTGTGCAGCTCGCTCATCAGGTTCAGCACACGGCCATCGCCCAGAACCACCTCCAGCCCCAGGCAGAGGCTGCGGGTCGAGCCGAAACGCAGCACGTTCGACCCGCCCGCATTGGTCGATAGCACCCCGCCGATCATGGCCGATCCTCGCGCGCCGAACCAAAGCGGAAAGTTGAGGCCTTCGGCATCCGCCGCCTCATGCAGGTTCGACAGGATCACCCCAGCCTCGACCACCGCCAGCCGCGCCTCGGACCTGATTTCGCGGATGCGGTTCAGCCTATCGACGCTGACCATCAACCCGCCCTTGGTCATCGACCCGCCGACAAGCCCCGTCCGCCCGGCACTCGGAACCACGGCAACGCCACGCGCCGCGGTGGCCTTGACCACGGCGGCGACTTCGGCGGTTGACCCCGGTCGCGCCACCGCGATCGGCGCGGCCGTATATTTTTCGGTCCAGTCATGCACATATCTGTCCATGTCGGGGCCGGTCAGCACATAGCCTTTGCCGATCAGCCCGCCCAGTTCCGTGATAAGGTCCATGTCTGCCCCTTGCCCGAAGGCGTCGAATTCCGCCCCTTCTGATTTCAAATCTGCCGCTTCCTGACCAGAGGCGATTTTGCTCCCGCGCTTAACTGTCAGGGCTTTCCGGGATACTTCGGTCATTCATCTTGGTCCAAATATCCCCGCCGGAGGCACCCGGACCCGCCGGCATAGCCTCCGGCGGGGATATTTTGACCAAGATGAAAGGGGCCAGCCCGATATGCACGCCGACCCGCTGTTGCAGCCGTATCGCCTGAAACACCTGACGCTGCGCAATCGCGTGATGTCGACCTCGCATGAACCGGCCTATTCCGAAGGCGGAATGCCCAAGGCGCGCTACCGTCGCTACCATGCGGAAAAGGCACGCGGCGGCATCGCGCTGACCATGACCGCCGGGTCGGCGGTGGTCAGCCGCGACAGCCCGCAGGCCTTCGGCAACCTGCATGCCTGGGATGACGCCATCGTGCCCTGGCTGGCGGAACTTGCCGACGAATGTCACGAGCTTGGCTCGGCGGTGATGATCCAGCTGACCCATCTTGGCCGCCGCACGGGGTGGAACAAGGGCGACTGGTTGCCGGTGCTGGCCCCGTCATCGGTGCGCGAACCCGCCCACCGCGCCTTTCCGAAGGTCGCGGAGGAATGGGATCTGGAACGCATCATCGCCGACTATGCCAGCGCGGCGCAACGGATGCAGGCCGCAGGCCTCGACGGTCTGGAGTTCGAGGCCTATGGCCACCTGATGGACGGCTTCTGGTCCCCGGCGACCAACAAGCGCGACGATGAATACGGCGGCTCGCTGGACAACCGCCTGCGCTTCACATGGCGCGTGCTGGACGCCGTCCGCGCCGCCACGGGCCCCGATTTCTTGGTTGGCCTGCGCATGGTCGCGGATGAGGATTGGGACAAGGGCCTGACCAAGGCCGAAGGGGTGGAGATCGCACAGCGTCTGGCCTCCAGCGGCAAGGTCGATTTCCTGAACCTGATCCGTGGCCATATCGACAGCGACGCCGCGCTGACCACGGTGATCCCGATCCAGGGAATGCGTTCCGCCCCCCACCTCGACTTCGCCGGGGAGGTCCGCGCTGCGACCGGATTCCCCGTCTTCCACGCCGCGCGCATCCCCGATGTGGCGACCGCCCGCCACGCCATCGCGGCAGGCAAGCTCGACATGGTCGGCATGACCCGCGCCCATATCGCCGATCCCCATATCGTCAACCGGGTGATCGCGGGGGAAGAGGACCGCATCCGTCCCTGCGTCGGCGCCACCTATTGCCTCGACCGGATCTATGAGGGTGGCGAGGCGCTATGCATCCACAACGCCGCGACGGGGCGAGAGGACCGGATGCCCCACGTCATCCCCCGCGCCGAAGCTTCGCGCCGGGTGGTGATCGTTGGCGCCGGCCCTGCGGGATTGGAAGCCGCGCGCGTCGCTGCGGAGCGTGGGCACAAAGCGACGGTGTTCGAGGCATCGGATCGTGCTGGCGGCCAGATCAACCTCCTTGCCGCAAACCCCCGGCGAAAAGAGATGATTGGCATCGTCGACTGGCGGCTGCAGGAACTGGCGCGTCTTGGCGTCGAGATTCGCTACAACGTCTTTGCCGAAGCCTCGGACGTTCTGGCCGAGAAGCCAGACGTGGTGATCATTGCGACCGGCGGCCTGCCGCAACCGCCAGACATCGCCGGGGCCGAGCTGACCGTCTCAAGCTGGGACATCCTCTCGGGTGCCGTGAAACCTGCCGACAGGGTGCTCGTCTACGACGACAACGGCGCCCACCCGGCGATGAGCGCCGCCGAGGTGATGGGTCGCGCCGGAACCCATGTCGAGCTTATCAGCCCGGAACGCTTCTTCGCGCCCGAGATGGGGGGCATGAACCACGTCCCCTACATGAAGGCCTTTCAGGAAACCGGCGTGCGCGTGACCATAAACACCCGCGTCACCGCCGTTCGGCGCGACGGCAACGCCCTGATCGCCACGCTGGGGTCGGACTATGCGCCGGGCTGGAGCGAAGAGCGCAAGGTCGATCAGTTGGTTGTCGAGCATGGCACCGCGCCGCTGGACGACATCTATTACGAGCTGAAACTGCAAAGCCGCAACCTTGGCGCGGTGGACTACAAGGCGCTTGTGGCCGAGGGCGAGCTTTTCCCGGTGACGAACCCCGACGGCGCCTTTACCCTGTATCGCATCGGCGATGCCGTCGCCTCCCGGAACATTCACGCCGGTATCTACGACGCCCTGCGCTACGGCATCCGCTGGTAGGTTGACTCCTGCGGCGCATCCGGCCAATAGTTAGCTCTTGTGCTAACAATGGAGCTTCCCGGATGCGTCCGCTTGTCCTTGCGTTGCTGCTCGCCGCTACTCCCGTATTCGCCCAGGAAGATCTGTCGGGTGAACCCGCCCCCGCAGGCGCCTATCAACTCGACCCCGCCCATGCGCGGCTTCTGTTCCGCGTGAACCATGTGGGCTTTTCCCACTACACCGCGCTTATCAACAAATTCGACGCAAAGCTGAACTTCGACCCGGAAAACCCCGAAGCGATGAGCGTGACCGCCACCGCCGACCCGGCCTCGGTCGAGACGCACTATCCGGACGCCAGTTTCGACTTCAACGCCTTCATCGAAGGCCCGGATTTCCTGGATGCGGCGAAATTCCCCGAGGCGAAGTTCGTCTCGACCTCGGTCAAGCTGACCGGAGAAAAGACCGCCGACGTGACCGGCGATCTGACGCTGCATGGCGTGACGCATCCGATAACCTTCGCCGTCACCTTCAACGGCGGCTATGGCGGCCACCCGCTTGATGTCGGTGCGCGTATCGGCTTTTCGGCCACGACGACCTTCAACCGCACGGATTTCGGCATATCCTTCGGCCTGCCGCCCGAAGGCACCACGATGGGCGTCTTTGACGCCGTCGACCTGATCCTGGAGGCCGAATTCGTAAAGCCGCGCGAATAGCTAGGGCTGCACCCGGTCCAGCAGTTCCAGCACCGATGGCCCAAGACCATCCACGATCATCCCGACGCCCTTGGCGTTGGGGTGCAACCCGTCACTTTGAAAGTATGGGGCGACGGTGGCCGCGTCGGCACCGCCCGCCACGAGTGGGTAAAAGAGGTTGGGGTAGAGCACCGCTTTGTATTTCTCGGCGAGGTCAGGATAGATCGCGTCGAACTGTGTCTTGTAGTCCTCGCCATAGTTGCGAACCGTCGCGATGCCGACCACCAGCACCGGCAGCCCTTTCGCCTCCGCCTTCGCCAGTATCGCGTCGAGGTTTGCCTTCGCCTGCCCGGGGTCCAGTCCTCGCAGCATGTCGTTCGCGCCAAGCTCCACGATCAGCGCATCCGTCTCCGGCACCAGCGACCAGTCCACCCGCGCCAGCCCGCCCGCCGTTGTGTCGCCCGACACGCCCGCATTCACGATCTGCACATCGCGGCCCTGCTTTTTCAGCCAGTCCTGCAATTGCGGCACCAGACCGCGCTCTACGGGCAGCCCGTATCCGGCGGTCAGGCTGTCGCCCAGTGCCACAACCGTCACCGGCTCGGCCAATGCCGCAGATGCAAAAACTCCGGGTGACAAGAGGTTGCAGACCGCCATCGCAGCGCCATATGCCATAAGGCGCAGCGGACGAAGGACAGCATTCATGACCGATTCCATCCTGTCACTTCGCGATGCGCGCCTGACGCTCGACGGCAATGCAGGCCCGGTCGAGATCCTGCGCGGCATCACGCTGGATGTGAAACGGGGCGAGACGCTGGGGCTGGTCGGGCCTTCGGGATCGGGCAAGTCGTCGCTCCTGATGCTGATGGGCGGGCTGGAACAGGCCACCGGCGGCCAGATCCATGCGCTGGGTCAGGATCTGGGCGCGATGAACGAGGATCAGCTCGCACGGTTTCGCAGGGGGAATATGGGGGTGGTTTTCCAATCCTTCCACCTGATTGCGACGATGACCGCTTTGGAGAATGTGGCCGTCCCGCTGGAACTCGCTGGAGTAACCGACGCTTTCGCCCGCGCCGAGGCCGAACTTCAGGCAGTCGGGCTGGCCGCGCGGATCGGCCACTACCCCTCGCAGCTTTCCGGTGGCGAACAGCAGCGCGTCGCACTTGCCCGCGCCGCAGCGCCCCGCCCGGCGATCCTGCTGGCGGATGAACCCACCGGCAATCTCGACGGTGCGAATGGCGCGGCGATCATGGACATGCTGTTCGGCCTGCGCGACCGCCACGGCGCGACGCTGGTGCTTGTCACCCACGCCCCCGAACTCGCCGCCCGCTGCGACCGCGTGGTACGCCTTGGAGACGGCCGGATTATGGGTGAGGAGCGGAGAGCGGCATGAGCTTGCGCATCGCCGCCCGCATCGCCACGCGGGAACTGCGCGGCGGCCTGCGTGGCTTTCGCATCTTCCTGGCCTGCCTGACGCTGGGCGTCGCCGCCATCGCCGCCGTGGGCCTTGTCCGCGCCGCCATCGAGCGTGGGCTGCAGGATCAGGGCGCGGTCATCCTTGGCGGCGATGCTGCGATGAACTTCACCTACCGCTTCGCTAGCGCTGTCGAACGATCGTTCATGAACGAAACCGCTACGCGTGTTTCCGAGATCGTCGACTTCCGCTCCATGGCGGTCGTGGGCGAAGGCGATGCTGCTGAGCGTGCTCTGGTGCAGGTCAAGGGTGTCGACGATGCCTATCCCCTGACCGGAGACGTCATCACCGACCCACCCCTTCCCATCGCCCAAGCGCTTGCCACTGAAAACGGCCTGCCTGGCGCATTGGTCGACAAGGTGCTGGTGGACCGCCTCGGCCTTTCCTCCGGTGACCGCTTCCGCCTCGGCACCCAGGAATACCGCCTCTCTGCAACCCTCACACGCGAACCGGACTCCTCTACCGCAGGCCTCTCGCTCGGCCCACGGATCATCGTCGCTACGCCATCGCTGGCAGGATCCGGCCTGATCGAACCCGGCACCCTGTTCGAAACCGACTATCGCATGCTGCTTCCCCCCGGCACCGACCTGAGCGCCGTCCAGACGCAGGCCGAAACCGCGTTCCGCGACAGCGGCATGCGTTGGTCCGACCGCCGCCGCGCCGCGCCGGGCGTCGAGCGGTTTGTCGAGCGTATCGGCTCCTTCCTCGTCCTCGTCGGCCTCGCAGGCCTCGCCGTCGGCGGTGTCGGCGTCGCCGCCGCCGTCCGCGCCTATCTGGAACGCAAGGTCACCACCATCGCGACGCTGAAGACCCTTGGGGCCGAAGGGCGCACCATCTTCCAAGCCTACCTCCTCCAGATCGGCGTGCTGACAATCGTCGGCGTGGTCGCTGGCCTGATCCTCGGCATCGCCGCCATCCTCTCCCTCTCCGGCCTAATCTCCGCACGGCTCCCTTTCCCGGCCGTCTTCGCCCCCTATCCCCTGCCGCTGATAGAGGCTGCGCTCTACGGCACCCTCACCGCCCTGATCTTCGCCCTCTGGCCTCTCGCCCTTACCGAAAAGGTCCGTGCGGCGGCGCTTTATCGCGGCGACGAAACCGGCACCGGCTGGCCGCGCCTACCGCATATCCTCGCGCTCCTCGCCCTCGCCGCAATCCTCATCGGTTCCGCCCTCTGGCTCTCCGGCGTCTGGGAACTGGCGCTTGGCGCCATCGGGGGCGTCATCGCTGCGCTCATCACCCTTGCCACCGCTGCCTGGGCCGTGCGCCGTGCCGCCCGCCGCGCATCCCGCGCCCATTGGGCGCGCGGGATGCCCGCGCTCAGGCTCGCCCTCGCCTCGGTCGGCGGGCCGGGGCATGAGGCGACATCGGTCGTCCTCTCCCTCGGCCTCGGTCTCTCCGTCCTCGCCGCCGTCGGCCAGATCGACAGCAATCTTCGCAGCGCCATCGACCGCGACCTGCCCGAGCGGGCGCCGGCCTATTTCTTCATCGACATCCAGAACGACCAGATCGACGGCTTTCGCCAGCGCCTCGCCGACAACCCCGCCGTCTCGAAGGTCGAGGATGCCCCGATGCTGCGCGGCGTCATCACCCAGATCAACGGCCGCCCGGCGCGAGAGGTCGCGGGCGAACACTGGGTCGTGCGCGGCGACCGCGGCGTGACCTATTCCGACCAGCCGCCCGAAGGCACCACCGTGACGGCAGGCAAATGGTGGCAAAAGGACTATCAGGGCCCGCCCCAGATTTCCTTCTCGGCCGAGGAAGCCGCCGAGATCGGCCTGAAACTCGGTGACCACATGACGGTCAACATCCTTGGCCGCGATATCGAGGCCGAGATCACCAGCTTCCGACAGGTCGATTTCTCCACCGGCGGTATCGGCTTCGTCATGGCCATGAACCCCGGCGCGCTGGCGGGCGCGCCGCACACCTTCATCGCCACCGTCTACGCAGAACCGCAGGCAGAGGCGCCGATCCTGCGCGACCTCGCCACCGCCTATCCCAACATCACCGCGATCCGCGTCCGCGACGTGGTCGACCGCGTGACCGAGGCTTTGGGTGCCATCGCACAGGCCACCGCATGGGCTGCCGCCGCCACGCTGCTGACCGGCTTCGTCGTCCTGATCGGCGCGGCAGCGGCAGGCGAAAACGCCCGCATCTATGAGGCGGCGGTGCTGAAAACCCTCGGCGCCACCCGCGCCCGCATCCTGCTCAGCTTCACGCTCCGCTCGGTTCTGCTCGGCGCCGCCGCAGGCATGGTTGCCGTCATCGCGGGCGGCATCGCCGGATGGGCGGTGATGACCTTTGTCATGGACGCGACCTATGCTTTCGAGCCGTGGTCGGCTCTCGCGATTGTCGGCGGTGGCATCCTGGCCACCCTTGTCGCCGGTCTTATCTTCGCGTGGCGCCCGCTGGCCGCGCGCCCGGCACAGGTGCTGCGCGCGCAGGAATAGCGCGCGCTCTACACAAGCCCCCCGCGACCCCCTAGATTGGTCGGATGGCCGATCTTTTCGACACCACTCCAGCCCACCCCGCCGCCGAGGCCCCGCGCCCCCTGGCCGACCGGCTGCGACCAAAGTCGCTGTCCGAGGTGATCGGGCAGGAAAAGGTGCTGTCGTCCGAGGGCCCTTTGGGCGCGATGCTGACTGCTGGCAGTCTGTCCTCGCTGATCCTCTGGGGTCCGCCCGGCGTCGGTAAGACCACCATCGCGCGGCTTCTGGCGGATGAGACCGACCTTGCCTTCGTTCAGATCAGCGCGATCTTCACCGGCGTGCCGGACCTGCGGAAGGTTTTCGAGCAGGCGAAGATCCGTCGCCAGAACGGGCAGGGGACGCTGCTCTTCGTCGATGAGATCCATCGTTTCAACAAGGCGCAGCAGGACGGCTTCCTGCCGCATATGGAGGATGGGACGATCCTTCTCGTTGGTGCGACCACCGAGAACCCTTCCTTTGAGCTGAACGCCGCTCTTCTTAGCCGGTCGCAGGTCATCGTCCTTGACCGCCTGACGCTGGCCGATCTGGAGCGCATGGCGCAGCGTGCCGAGCGCGAACTGGGCCGCGCGTTACCCCTGACCGGCGAGGCGCGCGAGTCGCTGCTGGAAATGGCAGACGGCGACGGGCGCGCGCTGCTGAACCTGATCGAACAGGTGGCCGCCTGGGCCGTCGCGAAGCCGCTCGACCGTGACGCCCTGTCGCAACGCCTGATGCGCCGCGCCGCGAAATACGACAAGTCGGGCGAGGAACATTACAACCTCATATCCGCCCTCCATAAATCCGTGCGAGGCTCCGACCCGGACGCGGCGCTTTACTGGTTCTGCCGGATGCTGGAAGGCGGCGAAGACCCTCGCTTCCTCGCCCGCCGCATCACCCGCATGGCGGTCGAGGACATAGGCCTCGCCGATCCACAGGCCCAGTCGCTGTGCCTGCAAGGGTGGGAGACCTATGAGCGGTTAGGCTCGCCCGAAGGCGAACTGGCACTGGCGCAGGCGGTGATCTACCTCGCCCTCGCGCCCAAGTCGAACGCTGGCTACATGGCCTATAACACCGCCCGCCGCGCCGCGCGCGAGACGGGGTCGGAACCGCCGCCCATGCACATCCGCAACGCGCCGACCCGACTGATGAAGGACATCGGCTATGGTGCGGGCTATGCCTATGATCACGATGCTGAGGACGCTTTCTCCGGTCAGGATTACTTTCCCGAGGGCATGAAGCGCCCGGTCTGGTATCAGCCCCCCGAGCGCGGGTTTGAGCGGGAACTGAATAAGCGGATCGAGTATTTTGCCAAGCTGCGCGGCAAGCGGCAGGGCAAGTAGCCGGGCCAATACCCAAGGAACCCTGTAATTGGCGAAGGCCATCGCCTTCGCCATTCGGCTCAGATCGGGTTGCAGGCGGCCGGTGGCCCAAAGCCACCGGCCAGCGCCCGCCCCGCCCATGGCGGGTGCTTCGCACCCGCCGGGGCAGGCTCTGGCCTTTCGTGGTATCTTGGCGCGGATGGTCCTGAGGCTGGCGTGGTTCTGCGGGTGGGGAAACGCGGATCGCGTTTCTGGTCCCGCCCGGCCGACAGTCCGGTCGTTTGCACGGGTTTTCTTTAGCAGGCTTGCTGTGCGCCTCCCGCCGAAAGGCAGCAGATCCCCCGCTACGGTTGACAATCCCGCCCCTCCGCCCCATGGAAACCCCATGTTCGGAACACTCGCACAGGTCGCCATCGGCGGGGCCATCGGCTCGTCGGCCCGCTATCTTACCAATGTCGCGGTCATGCGCGGCATGGGGCCGGGGTTCCCATGGGCCACGCTGATCGTCAACGTCGCGGGTTCCTTCCTGATGGGGGCGCTTGTCGTCTTGCTGGCCCAGAAATCGGCGAACCACTACGCGCCCTTCCTGATGACCGGCATACTTGGCGGCTTCACAACCTTTTCGGCCTTCTCGCTGGACGCCGTCAGCCTTTGGGAACGCGGCGCGACCACACAGGCCGTGGCCTATGTCGCGGGATCGGTCGTGATTTCGCTCATCGCACTCATCGCCGGCATGGCGGTTGTCCGGGGGATATTCGCATGAGCGGCGTCCAGATGCTCAAGGTGGAAGCTGAGGAAGGCGAACAGCGCCTCGACCGCTGGTTCAAGCGCCGTTTCCCCCAACTGACCCAAGGTGCCGTCGAAAAGATGTGCCGCACCGGCCAGATCCGCGTGGATGGCGGCCGCGCCAAGGCGTCCGACCGTGTGGCCCCCGGCATGGAAATCCGCGTGCCCCCCTTGCCTGAGGGCGAGGCGCCGAAGCCTGAAACCCGCGTGGCCCGCAACGATGTCGAGATGATCCAGAATGCCGTCCTGTGGAAGGACGAGCACATCATCGTCCTGAACAAACCCGCAGGCCTGCCCTCGCAGGGCGGCTCGGGGCAGGGCGACAGGCATGTTGATGGTTTGGCCGAAGCTCTGAAGTTCGGCTATAAGGAAAAGCCCAAGCTGGTGCACCGGCTGGACAAGGACACCTCCGGCGTCCTCCTTCTGGCCCGCACCGACCGCGTCGCCCGTGCGCTGTCCGAGGCGCTGCGCCACCGCGAGGCGCGCAAGATCTACTGGGCCGTCGTCGCTGGTGTTCCGAACCCCAAGCAGGGTTCGATCAAGTTCGGCCTCGTCAAGGCTCCGGGCCGTGGACGCGGCGGTGAGGGCGAAAAGATGATCGCCGTCCACCCGGCCAAGATCGCCGAGACCGAAGGCGCGAAACGCGCCCAGACCGACTACTTCACCCTCTGGTTCCTGGGTGACCGCTTGTCCTGGATGGCGCTGGAGCCGGTGACGGGCCGCACCCATCAACTGCGCGCCCATATGGCCGAAATCGGCCACCCGATCCTCGGCGACGGCAAATACGGCGGCTCCGACGCCGACAATCCCGGTGATGGCTGGGGCGCGGGCGTCGGTGGCGACCTCAGCCGCAAGCTGCACCTGCATGCGCGAAGCCTGACCGTGGAACACCCGATCACCAAGGCGCTGATGACCTGGACCGCGCCCTTGCCCGAACACATGGCGCGAACCTGGAAACTGCTCGACTGGAAAGAAACCGACGTTCCCGCCGACCCCTTCGCGGTGATCCGGTGAGCGGCTGGACGGCCAAGCGTTTCTGGGCCGCCGCCCATATCGATCCGCTGGGCGAAGGTTTCGGCATCCGGCTGGACAACCGGGTGGTGAAAACCCCCGCCAAATCCCCGCTCGTGGTGCCGACGCTCGCCATGGCCCAGGCCATCGCGCAGGAATGGGACGCGCAGATCGGCAAGGTCGACCCCGAGACGATGCCCGTAACCCGCGCCGCAAATGCCGCCATCGACAAGGTGGCGACGCAATTCGACGAGGTGGTGGAACTGCTCGCCGCCTATGGCGATACCGACCTGCTTTGCTACCGTGCTACCGGCCCGGAGGAACTGGTCGCGCGGCAGGCCGAGCTTTGGGATCCGCTGCTGGCCTGGTCCGCCGATAGCCTTGGCGCGCCGCTGATCGCCACTGCTGGCGTCATGCACATCGACCAGCCCCCGGAAAGCCTGGCGCGTCTGACCGCCACGGTCGCGGCGATGGACAACTTCCGCCTGACCGGCTTTCACGACCTTGTCGCGATTTCCGGCTCACTCGTGTTAGCTCTGGCCGTTGTCGGTGGCAGGCTCGATGCCGCAGGTGCCTGGGCGCTGTCGCGCCTAGACGAGACCTGGCAGGCAGAGCTTTGGGGCCGCGATGAGGATGCCGAGGCGGCAGAGGCGCTACGCCTTGCAAGCTTTGTTCAGGCGGAGCGATTCTATCGCCTGTGCGAAAGCCGGGAAGCGCCACCGCGCCGCGCAGATGCCTAAATCATGGGCAATACGGCGGGAAACGTGAAGATTTTCCCGTTTTGCATGTCGTCCGGCCAGAAGCCTTGACCTTTGAAATCGCTTTGGACCAAACTTGGCCCTACTGAGCGGAACAATCCGTCAGTTTCGCCCCCCGGGCTCAACGGGATGAAAAAAAACCGCCTGAAACCGGGCGGATGGATCAGGAAGAGGTAAGCATGAAAAAATCCGTATTCTTCGGCACGCTGGCAGTTGCCGGCGCGCTCGCAGGGTTCGCTTCGGCCGACACTGTGGCCGATGTAAAAGCAAGGGGAGAACTGATCTGCGGCACCAACACCGGGCTTACAGGTTTTGCCGCGCCGGATGCGAACGGCAACTATCAGGGCTTTGACGCCGCACTTTGCAAGGCCATCGCTGCCGCCGTTCTGGGCGACGCGAACAAGGTGAAATTTGTCCCCCTGACCGGCGAAACCCGCTTTACCGCGCTTGCTTCGGGCGAGGTCGATGTGCTGGTACGCAACTCGACCTGGACCTTCTCGCGCGACACCGACCTCAAGTTCGATTTCCCGGCGGTCAACTACTATGACGGTCAGGGTTTCATGGTGAAGAAAGATCTGGGCGTGACCTCGGCCAAGGAACTGGACGGTGCCACCGTCTGCATTCAGACCGGAACCACGACCGAGTTGAACCTGGCCGACTTCTTCAAGGCCAACAACCTGAACTACACGCCGGTCAACATCGCCGACGATGCCGAAGGTCAGCGCCAGCTGGTTGCAGGCACCTGCGACGCCTACACGACCGACGCCTCGGGCCTGGCCGCCGTCCGCGCGACGCTGGCTGACGCCGAAAACTACATCATCCTGCCCGAGATCATCTCGAAAGAGCCTCTCGGTCCGGTCGTTCGCCATGGCGACAACAACTGGGGTGACGTGGTTCGCTGGACCTTCTACGCACTGGTTGCGGCAGAAGAAAACGGCATCACATCGGCCAACGTCGAGGAAATGGCGACGACCACCCAGAACCCCGAGATCAAGCGCCTGCTTGGTACCGAGGGCGATCTTGGCGCCTTCATGGGTCTGGACAAGGATTGGGCCAAACGCGCCATCGCCGCGACCGGCAACTACGGCGAAATCTTCGCGGCCAATATCGGCGAATCAACCCCGATCGGCCTGGCACGCGGCCTGAACGCTTTGTGGACCCAGGGCGGCCTGCAATACGCTCCGCCGTTCCGCTGAGCTAAGACAACCGGACCGGGCGCACCATCCAAGGTGCGCCCGGTTCCCTTTTCGGGTTCGCCTGCACGAGACGAAGCGCAAAGACTTCAACATGCACCGGGAAAACCCGGGCACGTGCTGGCTCAGGGGGTTCACACATGGCCTATGCCACGGAAGCGCCGAAGGAATCCTTTCGGCTCAGCATGCTCATCTACGACACGCGGTATCGGTCGGTCACCATTCAGGTGGTAGTGCTGATCCTGTTTGGTCTGTTTATCTCGTGGCTGCTCAACAACACCGTTCAGAACCTTGCCGCCAAGGACCGCACTTTCAGCTATGACTTCCTTTGGAACAGGGCGGGTTATGACATCAGCCAGCGACTGATCGCCTATACCAACGACAGCACCCACGCCCGTGCGCTGCTGGTCGGGCTGCTCAACACGCTGGTCCTTGCCTTCTTCGGCTGCATTCTGGCAACCGTCGTCGGCGTCTTCGCCGGTATCCTGCGGTTGTCGAACAACTGGCTCGTCGCCCGGATGATGACTGTTTACGTTGAGGTCTTCCGCAACGTGCCGGTGCTGCTGTGGATTCTGCTCGCCTATGTGATCCTGTCGGAAACCATGCCGGAGCCGAAGGACTACCGCGTCACCGAGGCGATGCAGGCCGCGGGCGAATCTCCCAAAGCCAGCATGTGGTTCTTCAATTCGGTCGCCATCACCAACCGTGGCACCAATATCCCCGAACCCCTGTTCTCTCGCAGCCTGGGCAACATCGACCTTGGTATCTTTCTGGTCAGTATCGACCTGATCGCGGTGATAGCGGCGCTGGTGGCAAGTTTCTTCATCGCCCGCACCCTGCTGCGGCAAGCGGCGAAAACACAGGAGGAAACCGGCGATCGGCCGACGACCTGGTGGAAGATCGCTCTCGCATGGGTCGCACCCGTCGTCATCGTGCTGGCCGCGCTGGGTTTTCACCTCGGCTATCCCGCGATGAAGGGCTTTAACTTCTCGGGCGGCATCACTATCGCCCATGCCTTCACCGCCCTGCTGATTGCCCTGTCGCTCTACACTGGTGCCTTCATCGCCGAAATCGTGCGCGCCGGCATCCTGGCCATTTCGAAGGGTCAGTCCGAGGCGGCCTATGCCCTTGGCTTGCGACCCGGCCGGACGATGAGCCTGATCATCCTGCCGCAGGCGCTGCGGGTCATCATCCCGCCCTTGATTAGCCAGTACCTGAACCTGACAAAGAACACCTCGCTTGCCATCGCGGTCAGCTACATGGACCTGCGCGGCACGCTTGGCGGCATCACGCTTAACCAGACCGGTAAAGAGCTGGAATGCATGCTGCTGATGATGCTGATCTATCTGACAATCAGTCTGATCATCTCCAGCATCATGAACGCCTTCAACTCGGCCGTGAAGTTGAAGGAGCGCTGATATGATCGACGAGATACCCTCTGTCGCAGGCGCTTACGTTCGCGATGCGATTATCCCGCAGTCGCCGCCGCCCGTCTCGGAACGCGGCGCGATCAAATGGATAAGACAAAACCTGTTCTCGGGCTGGTTCAACACGGTTCTGACGATCACCGGCCTGATCTGCATCTTCCTGATCCTGCGCGGCGCTCTGCCCTGGTTCCTGAACTCTGTCTGGAATGCCAATTCTTTGGCGGAATGCCGGGCAATCATCGCCGAACGCGCCGGTCCCGGTGCAGACGGCGCCTGCTGGGCCATGATCCGCGAACGCTGGCACCAGTTTACCTTCGGCTTCTATCCATCCGACCTCTACTGGCGCCCGACGCTGGCCTTCATCCTGATGTTCGTGGCGCTCGCGCCGGTCTTGTTCATGTCTCTGCCGCGCAAGATGCTGTGGTTCACGGTGATATACCCCGCGCTTGGATATTGGCTGCTCTGGGGTGGTTCGGTCTGGGGTCCGGTCGTGGCCATGCTGGCCTTCGTTGCGGGCGGGCTGGTCTACAATCTTGTAGCGCCCCGCACCAGTGTGGTCATCGGGACCGCGGCAGCTTTTGTCACCGCCTGCCTCTGGTGGCTGTTCGTACAGACGCCGCTCTCGACGACTCTGCAATCCATCATCCCGCTTGCGATCCAGGATGTAGACAGCGACCAGTTCGGTGGCTTCCTTCTGGCAATCACTATCGGGATCACCGCGATCTCCGGCTCGTTGCCACTTGGAATTCTGCTGGCGCTCGGGCGGCAGTCGGACATGCTGCTTATCAAGGTGCTTTGCGTCGGCTTTATCGAGTTCATCCGGGGCGTGCCGCTGATCACCATCCTCTTCACCGCCTCGCTGCTCCTGCAATATTTCCTGCCACCGGGATCGAACTTCGACATCATCCTGCGCGTCATCATCATGGCGACGCTTTTTGCCTCGGCCTATATCGCCGAGGTCATCCGGGGCGGCCTTGCCGCCCTGCCGCGCGGTCAGTATGAGGCAGCCGATGCGCTGGGACTGGACTACTGGAAGGCGCAGCGGCTGATCATCATGCCGCAGGCGCTGAAGATCGCGATCCCCGGCATCGTCTCGTCCTTCATCGGCCTTTTCAAGGATACCACGCTGGTCGCTTTCGTCGGCCTGATGGACCCGCTGAAAGGCATCACCGGCGTCGTGCGCGCTGACATCAACTGGAAGGGCATCTACTGGGAGCCCTACATTTTCGTCGGCGCCATCTTCTTCATCATCTGCTTCGGCATGTCCCGGTATTCGATGTACCTGGAGAAAAAGCTGAAGCGCGAACATCGCTAAGGGGCAATCATGGCCGAACAACAAACCGCCCGCGTCAAGATGACGCTCAGCGACGAGATCGCCGTCCAGATCACCCGCATGAACAAGTGGTACGGCACCTTCCACGTTCTGCGCGACATTGACCTGACGGTCATGCGCGGCGAGCGCATCGTCATCGCTGGCCCCTCGGGTTCGGGGAAATCCACCCTGATCCGCTGCATCAATCGGCTGGAAGAGCATCAGTCGGGTCAGATCATCGTTGACGGCACCGAGCTTACCAATGACATCAAGAACATTGACAAGGTTCGGTCCGAAGTCGGGATGGTGTTCCAGCACTTCAACCTCTTCCCGCATCTGACCATCCTCGAAAACCTGACGCTCGCCCCGATCTGGGTCCGCAAGATCCCGCGTCGCGAGGCCGAACAGACGGCGATGTACTTCCTCGAAAAGGTAAAGATCCCCGAACAGGCCAAGAAATACCCCGGCCAGCTCTCGGGCGGCCAGCAGCAGCGCGTCGCAATCGCCCGCTCTCTCTGCATGCGCCCGCGCATCATGCTGTTTGATGAGCCGACCTCGGCCCTTGACCCCGAGATGATCAAGGAAGTGCTGGACACCATGATCCAGCTTGCCGAGGAAGGCATGACCATGCTGTGCGTCACCCACGAGATGGGCTTTGCCCGTCAGGTGGCAAACCGCGTGATCTTCATGGATCAGGGCCAGATCGTCGAACAAAACGAACCCGAAGAGTTCTTCAACAACCCGAAGTCCGAACGAACCAAGCTGTTCCTGAGCCAGATCCTGGGGCATTAGGCGCAGGCTTCGCCGCACGATCTCACTGGCGTGGTTTGGGCTGCGTCAAAATCAGACTGTGGCTGACCGCCTGAGCGGCGGTTCGCCGCGATGTCACCCTTATTTGTCCTCTAGGTCCCAAGATATGTCAGCCCGCTGGTTGAACAGCCCGGCTATACCGCGTAGCCTCCAGGCGCCTTGATCGCTCTCGTTGTGATTTCCATAGAGGCGCGGTCCAACGTGCCAGGAACACCCGGCCCATACCTACAGGCTTTGATGCGCGATACCCTACACTCCCCCCGATCCGCCCGCGAATGGCTCAGCACACTTGCTCGATACCGCGAACCCTCGACCCGCCGCAGCCTGCTTGAGCTGGCTGCCACGCTTGTGCCGTTTGTTGCGCTTTGGGTGCTGGCGTGGATGGCGCTGTCGGTCAGCGCATGGTTGGCCGTTGCCGTGGCGGTGCTGAACGGTGCCTTTCTGGTGCGGATTTTCATTGTCCAGCACGATTGTGGGCATGGCTCGTTCCTCAGCAACCGCAAAGCCCAGGACTGGGTTGGGCGCATGCTGGGGGTTCTTACCCTCACCCCCTATGCGGTCTGGCGGCGCACACATTCGATTCACCATGCCCATCACGGAAATCTGGACCGGCGGGGCATCGGCGACGTGCTGACCCTGACGATCGAGGAATACCGGGCGCGGTCAACGTTCGGACGGCTGATGTATCGTCTGTACCGCCATCCGCTCATCCTGTTCGTCCTTGGGCCAAGCTATCTGTTCATCCTGCAAAACCGCCTGCCCTTGGGCCTGATGAACGCGGGCTGGCGTTACTGGACCTCGGCTATGGGCACGAATGCGATGATCGGCATCGGGGTTGGCCTGATCATCTGGTTTGGGGGTCTTGCCCCCTTGCTGTTCATATTCCTGCCAACCTCGGTAATCGCGGCGACCATCGGCGTCTGGTTGTTTTATGTCCAGCACCAGTTCGAGGAAACGCATTGGTCGAAGGGCGACAATTGGCAACTGCACGATGCGGCGCTTGAGGGCAGTTCTCACTACGTGCTGCCGCAGCCGCTCCGCTGGTTTTCGGGCAATATCGGCATCCATCATGTGCATCACCTGTATTCCCGAATCCCCTTCTACCGGCTGTCCGAGGTGCTTCGCGATCACCGCGAACTGGCTGAGGCGCAGCGCCTGACGATCAGGGAAAGCCTGTCCACGGTAAGCCTGCATCTGTGGGACGAGGCCGAGGGCAAGCTGACCTCTTTTGCCGAAGCGCGCAAAAGGTATGGCATCGCATAAATGGCGGGCGACACCGGGTGGCACCCCTGTCGGGCTTGAAGAAAGAGCGCGTAAAGTCGCGTCAGGCTGCCAGCTCTTTCGGGACGATAAAGTCCAGAACCACCCCCTGTCCGAACCCCGCATCGCCCCAGGTTCCGATGTCGAACTCGACAACCAGGGTGGCTCCGGTCGGGTATTTGTGGAAGTCGGGGTTGAGCGGCGCCCGCGTCACCAGCCGGTGCGCGAATTCCGAGATGCCGGGATTGTGGCCGATCATCATGACCGTCTCCCCGGCTCCGTGACGCAGCACCGCCAGCATCACATCCGCCGCCGCGTGATAAAGGGCGGGCTTCAGCTCCAGTATCGGCGTGCCGGGAAGGGCAGGCGCGATTCCCGACCACGTTTTCCGTGTCCGAAGCGCATCCGAACACAGCACCTCATCGGGCACATAGCCTCGCGAGGCCAGCCAGTCGCCCAGGTCCGCTGCAGCTGCCTTGCCGCGTTCGTTCAGGGGACGATCGTGGTCGGGGGTCAGCGGGTCATCCCAGCTGGATTTGGCATGCCGCGTCAGGATCAGGCGCTTCATCTATGGAACTGCCTCATATGATAGGCCGACTGTTCCGGCATCCTTGCATGGGCAGCCGACACGGGGCAAGCGCGCCGCACGGCGCAACCCTTTGTCATGCAATCCTGTCCCGCAGGCGTGTCAAGATAGGCATGGCAGCGGTCGAGATCGTACCCCGCGGAAGTCAGCGCACCCACCGGGCAGGCGGTAAGGCAGGGCTGGCCACCGCAGGTCTCGCAGGGGCTGGTTTCGACGGGCGGTAACTCGATCCGCTGCCGCAACGCCAGCGCGCCGCGAAAGGACACCATGAGCCCCGCCTCGTCATGCACCAGAAGCCGTACCGGAGAGGGCCAGACCCGCCCCGTCCGCAGCGCCCAGGCGTAGAACGGATGGTACGGCGGCCCGCCAAAGGGAAACAGCGCCTTTGCCCCCAGATCGCAGGCGATACGCCCGATCACGCGTCGCGACCAGCGGTCGACCGGGTCGGTGCCCCCGTCGGACCATTCCGGGTCTGCTGTGAAATGCGGCCAGAAGCCCGGTTGGCGTGGACCGACCAGCAGCAGCGTCGCGGTTCCCCTTGGAAGATTGTCCTCCGGCCCGACCTGAAAACCGCCCAGTACCGCCAGCGCGTGGGGCGCAAGAGCCGCTTCTATGTCTGCAAGGTTCATTCCTGCCGCGGTTTTACCCGCGGCTCGGTAGTGCGGATGATCGAGCCTGCGCCATGATCGGTGAACAACTCCAAGAGGCAGGCATTCGGGATGCGCCCATCTAGGATGACCACCGCGCGCACGCCCTGTTCCAGCGCCATCAGCGCGGTCTCGGTCTTGGGGATCATGCCGCCAGCGATAATGCCCCGCGCGGTCAGATCACGAATTTCCTCGGGGCGAAGCTGGGTCACAACCTCGCCCGACTCATCCTTTACGCCTGCAACATCGGTCAGCAACAGCAACCGGTCCGCCTTGAGCGCACCGGCGATGGCGCCGGCGGCAGTGTCACCGTTCACATTGAAGGTCTCATTATCCGCCATGCCCGTCGCGACGGGGGCGACGACGGGTATGATGCCTGCATTGTAAAGGTCGCGCAGCACCTGAACATTCATCTCGACAGGGCGACCGACATATCCCAGTTCAGGATCGTCGGCGACGCACACCATGAGGTCGTCATCCTTGCCAGATATACCAACGGCGCGGCCCCCGGCATCCATGATCGCCTGCACGATGCGCTTGTTCACAAGGCCGGACAGGATCATCTCGACGACTTCTACCGTCGCTTTGTCGGTCACCCGCTTGCCCCGGACGAATTCCGATTTGATGCCAAGCTTGGTCAGCATCTCATTGATCATCGGCCCGCCGCCGTGGACGACCACTGGGTTCACGCCCACCTGACGCATCAGGACGATATCGCGCGCGAACTCGGCCATCGCCTCGTCATCGCCCATGGCGTTGCCGCCGAATTTCACGACGACGACGGCACCCGAATAGCGCTGCAGATAGGGCAGGGCCTCGGACAAGGTGCGGGCGGTGGCTACGGGTTCACGCATCATGGCGAGCTGCTTTTTCATAGGGGCGAGCCTTTGGGCATGACCGTTTTGGTAACGGCTTTAGCGACATATGCCAAGGCATCGCCTTGCAAATCCTTACTAAAGGCATAAGGTTTCAGGGCTGCGACAGAGGGCATCATGGCCGAACAAAAAACCCTTGTCCTGACAGGCGCAAGTCGCGGGATCGGCCATGCTACGGTCAAGCGTTTTTCCGCCGAAGGCTGGCGGGTTCTGACCTGTTCGCGCCAGCCATTTGACCCACGTTGTCCGTGGCCGGGCGGAGAAGAAAACCACATCGTCATCGACCTTGCGGACCCCAACCAGACCATCGAGGCGATCGAAGTTATCCGGGCCAAACTGGATGGCAAATTGCATGCGCTGGTCAACAATGCCGGGATAAGCCCAAAGGGGGCGGGCGGAGCCCGGTTGAACACGCTCGACACGGATCTGCGAACCTGGGGACATGTGTTCCACGTCAATTTCTTCGCCTGCGTCGTGCTGGCACGGGGATTGCAGGCGGAACTTGCGGCGGCGCGCGGGTCGGTCGTCAACGTGACCTCGATTGCGGGTTCGCGCGTTCACCCCTTTGCCGGGGCCGCCTATGCGACATCAAAGGCGGCGCTGGCCGCGCTGACGCGAGAGATGGCGCATGATTTCGGGCCCATGGGGGTGCGCGTCAACGCCATTGCGCCGGGTGAGGTCGAAACAGCGATCCTCAGCCCGGGCACGGACAAGATCGTTAAAAAGCTGCCCATGCAGCGTCTGGGGCAGCCAAAGGAAGTCGCAGACGCGATCTGGTTTTTGTGCTCTGACCAGTCGAGCTACATCTCGGGCGCCGAGATCGAGGTGAACGGCGCCCAGCACGTCTGACGGGTCAGCTTGCCAGCGCCATGCGTTCGCCCAGAACGCGGATGATCTGCGCCATGGTGCCGGGGCAGCAGGCCAGAAGCTTGTGGAAATGGTCCTTGGTGATGCGCAGGGTCTCGACCCTGCTTCGCGCCTGAACCGTATGCGCGCGGGGCTTGTCGGACAGGATCGCGACCTCACCCACAACGGTGCGCGCGCCGGAGGTGCCCACATTCACCTGGCCGCCAGGGGTTTCGTCGATCAGATCGACCTCGCCCGAAAGGATGACATAGGCCGAATCCGCACTATCGCCCTTGCGATACAGGATATGGCCCGGCTCAAAGATCACACGGTCGGAAGCAAAGGCCAGAAGCTTGAGCTTCGAGGTCTCCATCCCCGCGAAAAGCGGGACACCGCGCAATACACTCACTTCGTCGTGCAGAAGCATTGCCTTGGATCGCCCTTGATAGACCAGACGCGCCGCGACCTCTCTACTCCGCCACGGCTTTGTGAATCATAGCACCTTCGTTTTTACTTGTCCCGTCGGTTTCTTGTTCTTCCTGGATCACATGGTCCTTGAAAACCAACGTCCGGTCGAAATGTTTCGCAAATGCCCGCGAAGACAGCACCCAGAGAACCGCGGGCCTGTCGCCATCGGAGTTCAGGAATTCCAGCGTGTCGGTCAGGATCTGTTCCTGCAACACGGGGTCAAGACCCGACAGCGGCCTGTTGAAAATATAGTAATCCGATCGCCGGATTAAAGCCCGGCCCAGATTCAGCTTCTGCCGCTGCACCAGCGTCAGGCGCCGACCTGACGCGCCCAGGTTGTAGTCCAGCCCTACCGACAGGACGCGGCGATACAACTTGGGCTTTTCCTGCAGCAGCGTCATTATGACGCTGCGTACCTGACGCTCGGCGTCGTTGAAGCGCAGGTTGATCTTGCCGAACACGATGTTGTCCAGAAGGCTGCCTGCGGACAGATAGCTGTCCGGGTCATACCTTTCAAACAGCGGGTCAAGGTGTTCGGGAATGCCTTCGTGGAATGCCTCGCGCACCTCGACGATCTTTTTCATCAGGTCGTCGCTCAGAACACCGAAGCGGTGCTGCGGCTCGACGTAGAGGAAGCTCAGCTGCATCATGGCAAGCCGGTCTTCGGGGCTGGCCTTTTCATAGTCGTGGTTGCGCAGTCGCTGCACCATCGCCTGGAATCGGGGGATGTCATCGGCGGACATGTAGCTCAGCCGTTCAAAGAACGGGTGGTCTGGCGGCAGATCCTGGAACAGTTCCAGCGTGGTCTCCGCAATCGACAGGCCCATGTCGAACAGCATCTTGCCAAGACCGCTTTCCTCGATCGTGCGATTGAAGAAAGCCGTCCCCTCGGCCAGCCCGGCCTGATCCTTCACCCCGGTAAGGACCCCGAACAACAGGTTGTCTACCACCCTCGCTTCCGAGTTGTAGCTGCCCGCCTCGAACGGCACGACGAGGTTCGAGAGGCCCTGACGATGCAGCTCTTCGCGGAATTCATGGCGCAACCTGACAATGCGATCTGTCAGTTCCGGTTCATCATCGTTTTCGAAGGTCGAGTGCAGGGCAAACTCCAGCACCTGATCGGACATCCGCACGACATCCAGAACCGCCATGATCGCGCCAAGGATGCCATCCTCATCCGTTACGGCATGGGCATCGGCAGTATTGATCCAGTCGCTGTCCAGGTCGAAGTCGGGGTTGCCGGATTTCTCCGCCTCGTTCAGTTGCCACTTCCGGCGGCGCGCGGCCTTGCCCGTATATTCCACTGCCGTCACGGGACGATGCTTCAGCCCATACAGCAGGTTGTCGCGCAGGGTTCCGAAGAAGAAGTAGGTGTCAGAAGACGCGTAAGATATGCGCTGGCCCGTCAGCGACTCCGGCATGATGAACAGATCGTCCTCACCCGCAGTGACCCGGCCGCTGGTCGGCCAGGCGATGCGTGCAAAAGCTTCGGCCACCGCATCTGCCCCGCTGTTGCTATCGCCGACGATACCGATCCGTTCGCCGGGTTCGATGCGCATCGACACGTGCTCCAGCCGTTTGGAACCGCTGTCGTCTTCAAGCGTCAGATTGGCCAAGATAAGCGGCTGTGCGATGTGGGCCATCCTCTCGGCGTCGGGCGGCGTTTCGACCGAAGTTATGAACTCCTCGCTGCTGAACTGGTCCACAACCTGTTCGTATTTCACCTGCACGTCCTGACGTTGCAGATCCCAGTCGATCAGCTCTTTCAGGGGGCCGGGAAGCTCTTTGTAGGCGTTGATCACGGCGACCAGTTGACCAACGTCCAGCTTGCCCTGAATGGCGAGGTAGCCGCCGATCAGATAGAACAGGAACGGCGTCAGCTGTGCCAGGAAGTTGTTCAGGAATTTCACCATGAACTTGCGCTGGTAAATCTCGTAGCGGATGCGGAAGATCGTCCCCAGCCGCGTCGAGATATCGGCACGTTCGTAGTTCGAGGTGTCGTAGGCGTGGATCGTGTTGATCCCCTCGACGATCTCGTTCACCCGGCCGGCAAGCTGGCGCGCAGTCAGCTGGCGTTCACGGCCCAGTTCGATCAGGCGGCGGCGCAGGCGGGGGATGATCAGGAACTGCACACCTGCCATGACGAAGGCCACCATACCCAGCCAGATGTTCTGAACGAAGATGAAGGCGAGCGCGGTTACTGCCTGTCCGCCCAGAAGCGCCGGCTGGACGAAGGCATCGCCGGTAAAGCTGCCCAGCGGTTCGACCTCGTCCTTGACCATAGACGATACCTCGGCACCCTTCACGTGCTTGAAGTATGACGGGCGGAAACGAAGGATGCGGTCGACCAGCTCAAACCGGATGCGGCGCAGCAGGCGCTCTCCAAGCAAGCCTTTGAAAGTATTTATATAATATTTGAAAAGCCCGTTGATTATAACAAGCGACAGGAAGGCGATGCTCAGCCCGATCAGGGATTCCATCCGGCCCAGCTGATAGCCACCGACAAGGTTGACCGTGCCGTAGTAGGGAATGTCCAGGCTGGCTGGCATGAAAGGTTCGGTACCATCGTCGAACCCACCGCCCATGATGGGACCGTTCACGATCTGCTTGGGCAGATCGAAGGCCAGATAGTAGGGAATCATCGAAATGGCGACGATCACCAGAATCCATATTTGGTGCCGCCTGGTATGCGTCCAGATATACTTCGAGAAACTGGGTTCCATTCGGCGCTTTATCCCGAACCTGCCGCCTTAGTTAAGTAGTTTGCGGCTAGCGGGCGCTATGGAAAATGCGTGCGGCCCGCGTTTGTTACATTTGCTGCAAGATTTGTGACGTGCGCGCAGCACCTTCAATATCGATGACCGGCATATTTGGAGAGGGCATCTGTGCGATAGCTGCCTTGACGGCCTCTGCGAGGCTGGCCGGGGAAAGCGCCGCTTCTGTCAGTATGGCAGCGCGGCCGACACGAGACAACTTCTCCGCGCGGTCGCTCTGTTCCGTTTCGCCGTCCACCGCGAAAGGGATCAGGATCGCGCGGCAACCGGCCTGCAGGATGTCGCCGACAGTGTTGTATCCCGCCTGTGAGACGGAAATGCGCGAGGCGGACAAAAGGGCAGGGAAATCGGTGCGAAACCGCATGATCTGGACATTGGCGGGGGCGCTGGCCGTCAGGTGCTGGTATTCGTCCTGAGGCAGGTTCGGACCTGCGATAATGCCCCAGCGCAGATCAGGCGGCAGCATCGCTACCGCGCCAAGTGCTGCCCGAAACAGACCCGCTCCGACCGCGCCGCCGCCTGCAGAGACCAGAACGTCATGGCGCTCTGGCGAAGGCTCGGCCCGATCGCCACAGACCAATCCCGTATAGGCGATCTTGTCCGCGATACGGTCGGCCAGCGCAAAGCTGTCGCCAAGGGCGGCGAAGGCCGGGTCGCCATGCACCAGCACTCGGTCGAAATGGGCGTTGACCATTGCGACCGTCTCTTCATCCCGTCCCGGCTTGCCGCTGCGTTGTAATATGTCGCGGAGCGAGGTGACGAGTTTTGGTCTGAGCTGCGACGCTTCAATCGCTTCGATCAGCGGAAGCAGTTCGAACCGAACCTGCCTGCGACCAAAGGGAAAGGCCTCGATCATCACGATATCGGGGCGGGCGTCACGATAGGCGGCAAGCAGCAGGTCGCGGCGGTGGTCAAGATAGGTCTCGCTCGCCGGGTTGCCGTCTGCGTCGAGCAACCCCTTGAAGCCACCATCTGGCACCGCAATTGCGGGCAGGACGACATGCGCAATCTGAGCTGGCGGAAAGCCAGTCACCGGACGCCCGCCAGTTACCAGCGTCACCTCCATCCCGTCGGCCTGAAGCCGAGCGGCAATGCGGCTGGCCCGCGCAAGATGACCGATACCAAGCAGGTGCTGGACGTAAAAGAATACCCGGCGCGCGGTCATTGATCCCGTCATTCCCTTTCGAACAGGCCGACAAGCTGACGCACACTCGCATGATAGTCGAGCGTCGCGCGCACCTTCGTCTCCGCAACCGCGCCTAACTTCGCGCGCAATGAAGGATCGCGGATCGCGCGCTCCAATGCTTGCGCGAATGCGTTCGAATTCTCCGGTGGCACCAGCAGCCCGTTCACCTGATCCTCGAACAACTCAGGAATGCCCGAAATATCTGTCGAAACGCAGGTCAGCCCCTGGCTCGCAGCCTCGACCAGCACGTTTGGCAGGCCGTCGCGATCGCCGTCTGCCGTGATGCGGCAGGCAAGCGCAAAGAGATCAGACTGTCGATAGGCCGCAAGAATCTGCGACTGATCGCTTGAACCACGCCATGTCACACGGTCTGAAAGCCCCAGTGAACCCGTAAGTGCCTCCAGCGCCGAACGCTCAGCACCCCCGCCGATATGCGTGAAACGCCAGTGAAGATCGGGCGGCAAAAGCGCCAGCGCCCGCAGCAGAACGTCATATCCCTTTTTGGGCACTGCCCGACCCACGCTCAGGATCTGCACCGGGTCGTCAGGCTGGCTTCCATCGCGCGCGGGACGTTCTGCGGTGAAACGGGGAAACCGCTCAAGGTTCAGGCCATGATAGCTGAGCATCACGCTTTCAGGATCTGCCACCAGCGCGCGTAGGTGCTCGAAGCCGGTCTTCGTGCAGGTCACCGTCCATTTCGCGCGGTCCAGCTTTCCCGCAAGCTCCCAATCGGGCGAGGTCCAGATGTCTTTCGCATGGGCTGAGATGGTGAAGGGTGTTCCCATGATGCGCGCGGCGTAGTCGGCGACCGATGCGGGCGTATGGATGAAATGCGCATGAAGCCTGTCCGCACCTTCGGGCCATTCGGCCACCAGCACGGCGGCCTGGCCCAGCCTGCGGATACGGTTCGGCGTAAGGTCGCGCCGCAGATCGGCAAGGAAGTCGCGGAATGTCGCGCGGAAACCCGGTTGGCGAAACGCCGCGCGGAAGCCGCGCAGAACCCGCAGCGGCTCCTGATATAGGTATTCCGGCAGATAAAGAACGGAGGCGCGAACCTCGTCATGAACCGCGTGCCGTTTGGCATCCGTGGGGCGGCGCAGCGACACGATGACAAGATCCAGCCCTGCCTGTTCCAGCCCGCTCAGTTCTTGCGCGATAAAGGTTTCCGACAATCGGGGATAGCCTTTGACCACTACCGCGATCTTGCGCCGGTCTGGCTGCGTCACGGAACGATCCCGAGTTTTCCCCGCTTGCGACTGCGCGCCTTCAAGGTATCTCCGACGATGCGCGAGATATTGGTCAGACCCTCCAGATGCAGGCCATGCGTCCCGTATGAGGGTGCCTGCCGGTCGGGAAGGGCCTTTAGCGCGGTGGCCATGCGGGCGGGATCGCTCGACTCGTGGGGCAGCAGCATGTCGATCAGGCCAAGCTCGGCCGCCCTTTGCGCGCGCAAGAGTTGCTCTTCGCGCGGGGTCGTGCGCGGCACGATCAGCGCCGGTTTGTCAAATGACAGGATTTCGCAATAGGTGTTGTAGCCGCCCATCGCGACCACGGCCCGTGATCCGGCGATCAGTTCTTCCATGCGCGAGTCGAACTCGATGATCTCGATATGCGGAATGGTCTGGCCGATCCTTATGAACTCGGCCCTCTGTTCGCCCGGCATGTAGGGGCCAAGCACGATCAGCGCCTTGTGTGTCAGGCCAGGGTCATGCTGATAGGCGTTCATGACGTCGCGAACCAGATCGGCGCCATCGCCGCCGCCGCCCGTGGTGACGAGGATATAGCCACCCTCGGGGCGGTAAGTGCCCTCATTCGAGGCGCGGCGCTGCAGGAAGCCCACGAACTCCATCTTGCGGCGAACCGAGGCCGGAACCTCCAGCCCCTGAAGCGGATCGTAGAACTCGGGCGGACCATAAACCCAGATGGAATCGTAGTAGCGGTCAATCTTGGACATCATCCCGTTGCGTTTCCATTCCGCATCCAAGAGGCGGGGCGCGTCCATGACCTCACGAAGACCCAGAACCGTGGTGGCGCCATGGGATTTCAGGTAGGTCAGCGTCTCCTCGACCTCGCCGCGCAGGCCCAACGGTTCCTTGTCGACGATGAAGATATCCGGTCGAAAGGTTTCGGCCGTATGGCGTATGATTGAGCGGCGCAGGTCAATCGTCGACTGGACGTCGACATGCTCGGACAGCGAAGAATATTCGCCATTGCGCAGTTTGATCACACTCGGGATTTTCACAAAGTCCACCCGGGCGCGATAGTCGAAGGCACCCGCGATCTGCGAACCCGAGACGATCAGCACGCTCAGTCCGCTGTAATCGGTGACCAGCGAATGCGCGATGGTGCGGCATCGGCGCAGATGCCCCAGCCCGAAGGTATCGTGGCTGTACATCAGGATGCGTGCGTCTTGGAAGCGTTTCACCATGCCATGAACTCTTTCGGGGCGAGGCTGCGACAGGCATTGAGGGATGACCGGAAGGGTCGGCTTTGCGCCTTACTTATAAGGGTCCGCAGCATCGCGTAGCCCGTCGCCAAGGAAGTTGAAAGCCAAAACCACCAGAACGACAGGAACGACCGGGAACATGAGCCAGGGGTATAGAGCGATGATGTTCACGCTTCGCGCTTCGGTCAACAGGATACCCCAACTGGTGATCGGGGGCCGGAGACCGATACCCAAGAAGCTGAGCGCAGTTTCACCAAGGATCATGCCGGGAATGGTCAGAGTGGCGCTGGCGATCAGGTGAGACATGAAGCCGGGGATCAGATGGCGTCCGATGATCCGCCCGCTGCCCGCGCCCATCAGCCTTGCGGCGAGAACATAATCCTCTTCCCGTAACGCAAGCAGTTTGGATCGGACCGCCCGCGCCAGACCTGTCCAGTCCAGCATCCCGAGGATCACGGTTATCCCGACATAGACCAATAACGGACTCCATGTGACGGGGATAATTGCGGCAAGCGCCATCCACAACGGGATGGAGGGGATGGATTGCAGCACCTCGATCACACGCTGAACGATCATGTCGAACCAGCCACCGTGATAGCCCGCAAGGCCGCCGATGACGATGCCGAGGACAAAGCTCATCACCACGCCGAATATGCCGATGGTCAGCGAAATGCGCGCACCATAGATGATGCGCGACAGCACGTCCCGACCAAGCCTGTCGGTGCCCAGAAGGAACATCTGGCCGCCTTCGGCCGGGCAGACGAGGCGCTTATTCGCCTCGAACAGGCCCCAGAATTTATACGGTTCGCCGCTGCAGAAGAATCGCAAGGGCTGCACGTCATCCGGGTTGTCGGTGTAGATGCGCTGAAGCGTCTCCATATCCAGTTCCATTGTCCGTCCATAAACGAACGGGGCGACCAGCTTCCCGTCGCGAAAGATGTGGACGGCCTGCGGCGGCGCATAGATGGAATCGATGTGCCTTGTGTGCAGGTTATAGGGCGCAAGGAACTCGCTGATCAGGATGGATACATACATCAGCAACAGGAATATCCCCGAGGCCACCGCGACCCTGTGACGACGGAACTGCCACCACATCAGTCGCAGTTGCGATGCTTGCGCCACCACCGACTGCGCCGCAGAGCCCTTTTCACCCGCATAGGGGTCGAACGGCGCTTTCGAGACATAGTGCTGCATCGGAGCGCCGGGTTCGGTCAGTGGTCCGGAGGGATTGCTCACTTGCTCTTGCCTCCCCCGAACCGGATGCGCGGATCCAGCAGCGCCAGCGCTATGTCCGATACCAGCACACCGATCACTGTCAGGAAGGCAAGGAACATCAGGAAGGAACCGGCCAGATACATGTCCTGGCTCTGCAACGCCTTGATCAGCATCGGCCCGGTCGTTTCAAGCGACAGCACGATCGCCGTGACCTCTGCGCCCGAGATGATCGCCGGCAGGATCGAGCCGATATCCGCGATGAAAAAGTTCAGCGACATGCGCAGCGGATATTTCATCAGCACGCGGAACGGATTCAGGCCTTTTGCCCGTGCTGTGATGACATACTGCTTTTGCAACTCGTCCAGCAGGTTCGCCCGCAACCGGCGCACCATGCCGGCAGTGCCCGCAAAGCCGATGATGACGACGGGAATCCACAGGTGCGACAGGATCGACATGAACTTGTCCCAACCCAACGGCTGATCCAGGTATTGCTGGTCCATCAGGTTGCCGATCGACAGGCCAAACCAGATATTGGCGAAATACATCATAACCAGCGCCAGCATGAAGTTTGGCACCGCCACGCCGATAAGTCCCAGGAACGTCAGGCCATAATCACCCCAACTGTATTGGTGGGTGGCCGAATAGATGCCAATCGGAAAGGCTACGATCCAGGTGAAGATGATCGTTGCCATAGACAGCATGATCGTCAGCCACAGCCTGTCGCCCACGACTTCGTTCACCGGCAGGCGATATTCGAATGAATAGCCGAAATCGCCGTGCAGCATCCCGCCGACCCAGTTGAAGTAGCGTATGATCGGCGGCTTATCGAGGCCATAGCGTTCCTTCAGCATGTCGATCTCGGCTAGATCGGCCTCTTCGCCAAGGGCGCGCAACTCTGCTGCATAGCTTTCGAAGTAGTCGCCCGGCGGCAGTTCGATGATGATGAAGACGAGGATCGAGATCAGGAACAGCGTCGGGATCATCGCCAGAATACGCCACAGGATGTAACGCAGCATGGTTACGCGCCTCCCTCGTAGAAGAAGGTATCGGGCATATATGCCCCGTAGTAGCTGGTAGGCTCATAGCCGAAAAGCGCCTCTTTCGGCACGTTCCGCATACGCCGCGCATGCACAACCGGCTGGAAGACGCCGTTGACGGTGCCGATGCTGAATACCTGATCCGCGCGGATCTGTAGCATTTCTGTCCAGATCGCGGTCCGCTGCTCGGTCGAGGTCGTCTCGCGCCAGCGCTGCAGCAATTCGACTAGGCGCTGTGCCTCGGGCAGTTCCGGCGGTTTGCCCTGGGTTTCAGCCGACATGTAGTACAGACCCCACATCGGCCATTGCAACTGGTCGTCGGTCGTGGGCGCGAGCTGTGACGGCGTCATGTTGGCCGTCGGCACAGCGTTGTCGATGCCCTGCCAGACGGACAGCAGCACCTCGCCCGCACGGGCCCGGCTTCTGAACATGGCGCGCTGTGATGCGCGGGAAAAAAGTGGCAGGCCGATTGCCCGGAAATGATCGGTGATCAGTTCCAGCACATCCGTCTCCAGCGTGCTTTCGCCCGAGGATTCCACAACGATCCCGGCCAGCCGCCCGTCAGGCAAAAGCCGCCGTCCGGCGTAGTCGCGCCGGGAAAGCCCGGCCTCATCAAGAAGCGCATTCGCAAGCTCTGGATCATGTTGCGCCCAGGCGGTTGCATACTCGGGTTTGAAAAGCGGGCTTTCCGGCAGGACGGTATCGGCGCTTTCACGGCCAAGACCATAGAAGATGACCTTGTTGATCTCGGCCCGGTCGATGGCCATCGACATGGCGCGCCGAACCCGCACATCCTGGAAAAGCTTTCGCCAGACCGGATCCTTGCAGTTCATGTTCGGCAGAAGCGCCACGCTGGAGCCCAAGGTGCGGCGCCAGAGCGCCACGTTCTGCTGATACATCTGCTCGGAATGCTTCAACAGCGTGTAGTCGGTAAAGCTGATGCCGTTCGACTGCAGGTCGGTTTCACCCGTTGCCGTCTTGGCGCTGATGATTTCGGAAGATGCCACGCTCAGGACAAAGCGGTCGAAATAGGGAAGCTGGCTGCCCGCCTCATCGACGCGGTGGAAGTAGGGGTTGCGCTCGAACACGAACTGCTCGGCTGGCGGCGCGGTGCGCGGTCGCCAGGCCTCCAGCGTCGGCAGATCGGGGTTCTCGGGCCGGGTCTGCCGCGACATCTTCTGGTGCAGGCTGACCCAGTCATCAACCCGGTTCGCCTTGATGAACTCTGCCAGCTTCGCCTCGTCCTGATACCGGGCATGGAACTGTTTCAGGTAGGTGGACGGCAAAGCCAGCAGCAGCGGTGAGGGTGCTGCCAGTTGCGGCAGGAAATCCGGCATGGGATTTGACCAACTGAAACGCACGGTGAGCGGGTCGATGACCTCGAAGGTGCAGACTTCTCCCTTTACCTTCAGATCTGTCGGTACGCCCCCTCGATACAACTCCTTGTTGTTGATCACGTCGTCCCAGACATAGCGGAAGTCTTCTGTGGTAAAGGGACTGCCGTCGGACCAACGATGATTGCGCCGCAAGCGCAGGGTATAGATGCGGTCTTCCTCGACCGTCACGCTTTCAAGGATATCGGGCTGCAGGACCAGGTTCTCGTCGTATCCAACCAGACGCGAGTAGCTGTAGATCGGCACAAGACGGATATCCCGCTGTCCGCCGATCAACATGCGCACTGAACCGCCGTGCTGCCCTTGCGCACGCCCCATGGCAGCCATTGGTATGGTACGTGGTGGGTTGGGCAGGCGCAGCGCCATCGGGGGCAACTCGCCGGCATCGACCTTGGCCTGAAAGAACGGGATCTCGGCCACTGCGACGGCGCGGGCGCTTCTCGGCAACGCCGCAGCCGCCAGAAGAACAAGGGTGCCGCGGCGGGTGATCACGGTCGCAACTCCCGCACATCTGCGCTTTTGCGCGCCAGCACGTAATGGCCGCCACCAAGATCGGTCGGCGTCAGTGCGCCCGGGTCGGCATCATCGCTGAACGCCTTGGCCCAGTTGCTGCTGGCGCTGAGACTGCCTTCGCCCGCTGTGGCAAAATCCAGCGGTCGATCCAGATCGGGATAGGGCACCGCGTTGAGCAACGCCTTGGTATAGGGATGCACCGCCGCCGTCATGATGACCTCTCGCGATGCGATCTCGACGATCCGGCCAGCCCACATCACCGCCACGCGGTCGGCCATGTAGTCTACGACCGCAAGGTTATGCGAGATGAACAGGTAGGTCAGACCCAGATCCTTTTGCAGATCCTTGAGCAGGTTCAGGATCTGGGCCTGAACCGACACATCCAGCGCCGACACCGGCTCGTCACAGATGATCAGGCTTGGCCGAAGCGCCAGAGCGCGCGCGATGCCGATCCGCTGGCGCTGTCCGCCCGAGAAACTGTGGGGATAGCGCTGCATCGCCGAAGGCTCCAGCCCGATCGCCCGCAACAGGCCCTGCGCCGCCTCCTTGCGCTTGGCGCTGTCACCTATCTTATGGATTTCAAAGGGCTCGGTCAGGATGCGTCCGACCGTCATGCGCGGGGAGAGGGACGAAACGGGGTCCTGAAACACCATCTGCATCTTTGTCCGCAGAGCCTGTAGATCCTCGCCCCTGGCATGCAGCACGTCGACCGGTCCGCTGCCGTCATCAAAGGTCACTGAACCGGTGTCGGGCGTGACAGCGCGCATCAGGATCTTGCTGACCGTCGTCTTGCCGCTGCCGCTTTCCCCGACCAGACCCAGGCATTCGCCTTTGCGGATGTCAAACCCGACACCGTCCACCGCAGGCGCCGGCCGTGTGCCCCCCTTGCGCAGCTGCCATTCCTGCTTGCGGGTCAGGAAGGTCTTGCTGAGGTTGCGCACCGACAGAAGCACCTCTGGCCCGCTTTGCTGCGCTTCGTGCTCGCGGGCCATCTTGCCCATCAGCACACGATCGTCGATCTTGATGTCCCGAAGCGGTTTCAGCCGCGCGCCAGGCGGCATGCCGAAATGCGGCACGGCGGCCATCAGCCCCTTCAGGTAGGGGTGCTGCGGCGCACGGAAAATCGGCCCGACCGGCCCGGCTTCCATGATCTCGCCCTGATATATGACGACAACCTCGTCGGCGATGTTTGCAACCACGCCAAGATCATGCGTGATCAGCAGGATCGCCATGTTGAAGCGCGATTGCAGGTCGCGCAGCAGCTTCAGGATCTGGGCCTGGATCGTTACGTCCAGCGCGGTCGTCGGTTCGTCCGCGATCAGCAGGGCCGGGTTGCAGATCAGCGCCATAGCGATCATCGCGCGCTGCCGCATGCCGCCCGAAAGCTCGAACGGATACATGTCGAAGACCTTGGCGGGTTTCTGGAACCCCACAAGGCTCAGCATCTCTTCACAACGCTCGCGTCGTTCGGCATGGCTCATCACTGAATGGATGCGCAGCGCTTCCTCGATCTGGTTGCCGACCGTGTGCAGCGCCGAAAAGGACGTCATCGGCTCTTGAAAGATCATGCCCATGCGGCGACCGCGGATCGAACGGATTTGCCGCCCGTCACGAGGCAGCTTCAGCATGTCGATTGGCCCGTCCGGCCTTTCGGGGTCATTGAACAGTACCTGCCCGCCGACTGTGGCAACCGGAGGCTGCAATCCCATGACGGTCTGGCTGAGGATCGACTTTCCCGAGCCGGACTCCCCCACAAGCGCCGTCACCTTACCCGGCAAAACACGAAGACTGGCGTCCTTTACGGCGTCCAGCCGTCCGGTCGGAAGCTGGAAGGACACCTTGAGATTTTCGATACGCAAGAGGTCTTTGCCCACGTTCATCCCACGTGGCCCCCAGGTTTCAACATCGACCTCTTATGCCTCGTGCCGCTTGGGCTGCCTGTCCGGGTCCGAACGTAGCGCAGGCCGAATTTTCTGTCTATTGGTTTAGCCTTGGCCATTTACGAGGTGGCTGTTTGCCGCAGCCGGGTGGGTTCAAATCAACGCGCGCGCGGAAACCCAGCGGCAGCCGGGATGATCGGCCGTAGCCGAAAACAGCCTGTCCAGAAACCTCCAGGCGGTTGCGTCGTGGACGAGGTGATGCGTAAGTATGCCGACCACGCGATCCTGTTCCAGCCTGCGGGTGATCTCCGAGACAAGCTCTGTATCCGGTCGCCCGCCGCGCGTGCCGTGCCAGTCGATCAGATCGACATGGGTATTTACCATCCTGATCGGTGCAGGCTTTTCCGTTCCGAATACGGACAGGGCTTCAAACCCCAGCGCGGGCAACCCGGCGACCACAGACGCGTCGATCCGGTTCCATGGCGGGACCAGCATCGGCAGGAACTGTGGTCCGTGCAGTGTTTTTAGCCGGGTAAATCCTTTTGCCAGTTCGCCAAGAACCACCTCCGTGGGCCGATGTCCGCCAAGCTCTTGCTTCTTGCCTTCTGTCGCGTGGTTCTGGTGTGACCAGCCATGGACGGCAACCGTCACCTGCGCTTCCCGTGCCAGCCGCGCGGCCAGTTCCTCATCAGTGGCTGCCGGTATGGCAGCGACGGTCATCGGGACGCTTCCCGACCCCAGTGAAAGCAGACGATCAAGCGCCGCTGTAGGTTTCACCGCGTCGTCGTCACGCAACCAGAACAGTGCGGGTTCGCCTCGGCTGTCCAGCGCCCTGAGCAAAGGGTCCATCGTCATCGCTCCATCGCGTCTGACAGGATGCGGCGAAGCGCCTCGGTCGCCCCCGGCAGAGAATGGTCGCGCATGACTCTTCTCTGCGCGGCTGCGGCCATGGCGAGCCGACGCTCTGGATCGGCGAGCAGGTCGGCCACGGCCCTTGCGAGCGCTGCGTCATCTCCCGCAGGCACCAGCACTCCGGTTTCACCGTTCGCGACGACCTCGGGAACCCCCGCTGTATCAAAAGCGACGACGGGAAGGCCTGCCGCCTGTGCCTCAAGATAGGCCAACCCATAAGCTTCGCCGCAACCGGGCCAGACATACAGCGCGCCTCGTGCAAGGATCGACGCCATCCCTTCCGGCTGCATCAGCCCCAGCCAGCGAACGCGACCCGGTGGAACTCTTGCAAAGGCTGCCTCTACCTCGTTGCGCATCGGCCCGTCGCCGATCACCGAAAGCCGCCACGGAATATCGGGCAGCTTTTCCAGTGCGGATGCCAGATGTTCATAACTTTTCATCTTGTCGCCTGCTCGCATCATGGCGACGCAGATCAGATGGAACGGCTCTGGCTGTGGCGCAGGCACCGTCGCTTCGGCGATAAAGGGGCGCAGTCGCGCGACCCTCGCCTGGGGCAGGGCCTCCACTATGCCCTGCCGGTCGCGATCGGTCATGCAGATGTTGACCGCTGCCATCACGAGTGCTTCACGGACGCTCTCCTGCATACACGCCCAGACACCCGTATTGCGGCGCAAGGAATAGGATGCCTCGCAGGTGACATAAGGCACCTTGTGGCGGGCGCAAAGCGGCGGCCCGATCAGATCGGGCGCCTTGTAATAGGGATGATAGCAGAACCACAGGTCCGGCTTCTCTCCCTTGTCCCAGGCTGCCGCGATGCCGTGACGCGCTTCCTTGGCCAGCGTCTGCAACTCGGCCAGCCGCGCCTCATCTGCGGGGTCGCCGACAAAGCTGCGAAGCTGCGAGACGACTTCAACCAGATGCCCCTCGCGTCGCAGGCAGGTCATCAGCAACCTTGCCATCAACCGGTCGCCAGAGGGCACGGGATGGTCGGGCGATTTGAGGGGGGCGTAGAAGGCTATTCGCATCACGGCTCCAGCCTAGGCAAGATCGCGGCGACAGGCGACAGTAAAACGGCACGACCCTTGACAGCCGCAGCATTACCCGGGAACCAGAAGCCGGACCCGACGGGAGCGCATGATGGACCCCATACCCGAGATCAAGGACCGGCTCATGGCGCTGATCGACGGATCGCAAGCCCGGGTCGGTGTCATCGGGCTTGGCTATGTCGGTCTGCCGCTGGCCATGACGGTGGCGCGGGCAGGTTTCACCGTTGCAGGCTTTGACACTGATCCGGCCAAGATCGTGGCCGTCGATGCGCGAAAAAGCTATATCGAGGCTGTTCCTGATCAGATTCTGGCTGCCGAATGCGAGGCCGGACGATTTACGGCCACATCGGATTTCGCAGGCCTGGGCGTCTGCGACGTCATCGTGATCTGCGTCCCCACCCCGCTGACCCGGCACCGGGAGCCTGACCTTTCCTATGTCACCAATACCTGCCGGTCCATCGCCGCGACCCTGCGCGCGGGGCAACTGATCGTTCTGGAATCGACGACCTATCCCGGCACGACCGACGGCCCGGTGCGCACAATCCTTGAGGAGACCGGCCTTGTCTCGGGCCGCGACTTCTTCCTTGGCTTCTCGCCCGAACGCGAAGATCCGGGCAACCGGGCCTTCGACACCTCGACCATTCCCAAGGTGGTCGCGGGCGACGGCGCGGCAGCGGGTGCGCTGGTCGAAGCGTTCTATGGCGCGGTGGTAAAGACCGTGGTCCCGGTATCCTCTACCGCCACGGCGGAAGCCGTGAAGCTGACCGAGAACGTCTTTCGTGCCGTCAACATCGCCTTGGTGAATGAACTCAAGGTGATCTACGAGGCGATGGGTGTGGACGTGTGGGAGGTGATCGAGGCGGCCAAGACCAAACCCTTCGGTTTCATGCCCTTCTACCCCGGTCCGGGGCTGGGGGGGCATTGCATCCCGATCGACCCGTTCTACCTGACCTGGAAGTCGCGCGAATACGATCTGACCACTCGCTTCATCGAACTGGCGGGTGAAATCAACTCGGCCATGCCGCGCCATGTGGTGACGAAACTGGCCGAGGCGCTGGACCGCCGTCTGGGTCGCCCCCTCAGCCGTTCATCGGTGCTGGTCATCGGGCTGGCCTACAAGAAGAACGTGCCGGACATCCGCGAAAGCCCTTCGCTGAAACTGATCGAACTGATCGAAGAGCGGGGCGGCAAGGCTGCCTATCATGATCCTTTCGTGCCGAGCATTCCGCAGACGCGGGCTTATGGCGCGCTGAAAGGCCGGGCCTCGGTGCCACTGGATGCGCAGACAGTCAAAGGCTTTGACGCTGTGCTGATCTCAACCGATCACGACCAGATCGACTATGCCAGCCTCTCCGAATGGGCGCCGCTGATCATCGACACCCGCAATGTCTTTGCGCGGCGCGGCATCATCTCTGACAGGATCGTCAAGGCGTGATCCCACCCGTCGCGGTCATCGCGGATGCGCATTTTCATGACATCACGGGCGATTTCGGATTTTCCGGGATCGAGGCGGGTGGCCGGCGGCTCACCTTGCGCAGTTGGGCCGAGACCGCAACAGCGGGGCGGGCCTTCAACGAAAGCGGCGATGCACTTCGCTATGTGTTGCAGCAGGTGCGGGCGCAAGGGGTTCGGCATGTGGTGCTGTTGGGCGACTATACCGATGACGGGCAGGCCGAGAACACGCGCCGTCTTGCCGACTATCTTGGGTCGCAGCGCGATCTGAGATTCTACGCCATTCCCGGCAATCACGATGTTTACGGGCCTTCGGGCAAGCATACTGCGACCCGGTTCCTGAGTGCTGATGGTCGCCCCGTGCTTGTGACAAGCGACCCCGTGCTGGCCGCGACCGAGCCAGATGCCATTCTGACTTCCGCCATGCGCTGCGATGGTCAGCCCGAGGGGTTGATGCCAATGGCGGCCTTTGGGCTGTCACGCCAGCCGGAATACATACATTGGGAGACGCCATTTGGCGCGTCGGACAGGCCTGATCATCGGCTTTACGTCGCGCATTCGGCGGATGGTCAGGTGACGCGGCAACTGATGGACGCCTCTTATCTGGTCGAGCCGGAGGACGGACTCTGGCTCTTGATGATCGACGCCAACATATTCGAGCCACGCGATGGTTCGTGGCGGATCGGCCAGAAGCGCGCCATCATCGACCCCGCTGCGGCCGGCTGGAACGCTTTGCCGCGCGTGAAGCCCTTTCTTCTGGAATGGATCGCGGATGTGCGCGCTCGGGCAGACCGTTGCGGCAAGCAGCTACTCACCTTTTCGCACTATCCGGCACTGGATCCGTTCCAAGACGGCAATGGGTCAGAACAGGCCTTGTTTGGCGAAACTGTGATCGCACGCCGCAGCCCACGCCCTGAGGCGGCGCAGGCGCTGGCGGCGACCGGCGTGCGGCTGCATGTCAGTGGGCACATCCATGCTGCCAATGACGCGACAATCGGAACATTGCGCGAGATTGCCTTGCCTTCGATCACGGGGTTCCCCCCTGCTTTCGCCGTGTTGCGCAGCGACGAAGGTGATGTAAGCGCCAAGATGATCCCGATCGCCGAAATGCCGCTCGACCCCGGTCTGATGGGCGTTTATCGGGCCGAGGCGGCCGAAAGCGATGCCTCGCTGAGCGAAACGACCTTCGGGCCTTTTCTCACAGCCCAGATGCGCGCCCGTGTCCTGTCGCGCGTCGTCCCAAGGGATTGGCCATCCAACATCATGGCCGCCTTGCCGCGGTGCAGTGCTCTTGACCTGGCGGCATTGCTTGTCGGCGGGCTGACGCTGGATGCCCAGCCTGATACTGACCGAGTTGCGAAGTCCGTCTCCCCGCATGGTCTAACAGTAGATGCGCTGGCGAACTACGCGCTCACCGATCTTGTCGCTGACTGGTATCTGCTGCGTCAGGCGGGCGCGCTGACGGAAGATGCCGTCTCGCCCGACCGCATCGCGATTTGCCGCTATCTGGTCGCGGAATTTGCCGATGGCAAAGCCGATCCGGCCATCGGCGCGCGTGAATTCTTCGCGCGCTTTCTGTCAGTGCTTGCCGTCTCGCTGCAACGGCTGGACGATAGCCAGTTCAGGCCAGCGTGGCGATGATTGCGCGCAGCGTCTCGATCCCATCACCCTTCTCCGAAGATGTGACGACGATCTCGGGATAGGCGGCCGGATGCTTTGCCAAGGCTTCGCGCACCTGCGCGATGGCTGCATCGCGCTCGGCCCGGTTCACCTTGTCAGTCTTGGTCATCACGACCTGGAATGTCACAGCCGAGCGGTCGAGCAGCGCCAGAATCTCTTCATCCACCGCCTTCACCCCATGCCGCGTGTCGATCAGCACGAAGGCGCGGCGCAGGGTCTGGCGCCCCGAAAGATACGCCTTGAGCAAACGCTGCCATTTCTCGACGATCGGCTTGGGTGCCTCGGCATAGCCATATCCAGGCAGGTCGACCAGATAGCGGCTGTCACCCAGTGCGAAGTAGTTGATCTCTTGCGTCCGGCCTGGCGTGTTCGAGGCTCGGGCAAGCGATTTGCGCCCGGTCAGCGCGTTTATCAGGCTGGATTTTCCGACGTTTGACCGGCCTGCAAAACACACTTCCAGCCGGTCGGCATCAGGCAGGCCCGGCAGGGCAACGACCCCCTTCACGAAATCGACCGGGCCGGCAAACATCAGCCGCCCGACTTCGCGCGCAGATTCTTCGGGTTCAGGCGCAAGAGGAAAGGGCAGGGCGGTCACAGCGGCACCATTTCATCACCGGCGGCGATAGTCCCGCCCTTGGTTACGGTTGCGTATACCCCAAAATCCTGATGGCCATAGCCTACCTTCAGGCCACCAAGTGTATCGGCGTCGATCACGCCTGTTTCCGGGTCCGCAGAGGTTGCGCGGCAGCGGGTGATCCGATCTTCGATTTTCAGCTCTGCCTCGCCGATGCGGAAAGATCTGCCGATCCAATCCCACTCGGCCCAGGGTTCTGCGCCGTCAAACCACAGGTTTGCCCGCCAGCGGTGTATCGAAAGATCGTGCGCCATTGATCCAGACAGATCGCGAAGCGAAGCCAGCGACAGGATCGAGACCGACGGGAAATCGCTGTCGGTCATGCCACGCCCGGCACTGACGATCTGCCTGGGTTGCGCGCGTTCGGACGGGCCAAGGGGCGTGACCCAGTCTAGGAAGCGCGTCAGGTCCGCCGGGTCATCGGGGCGAAAGCTCAGATCTGGCAGTTCGGGATGCGACAACACCACGCGCCTTGCACTCTCGTCCAGGGTAGATGTGATCGCCATCAGCTTCGGTGCCTTTGCGCCACGCGCGAAATTGGCGCAAGGCACCCAGCCGCCGGTCAGCTTCGCCGCCTCATGCGCGACCGCCCAGTGCCGGTCGTAGGGCAGGCATTGCCCCGCCGAAAGCAGAACGGACGCGAGTTCCTTGCGTCCGTGTCCCTTGATCGGGTGGCGGCATATATGCGCCAGTCGCAGGGTCATTTCTTGGCCGGGGCCTTCTTGTCATTGGCCGCCACGGGCGTGGTCGGCTTCTTGCGTTTCAGGCTGGCCTTGATGTTGCCGAACAGGTCCGGCTTGTGACCGTGGCTGCGCATGATCAGGTATTGCTGCCCGAAAGTGATGGTGTTGTTGGTGATCCAGTACAGCACCAGCCCGCTGGCGAAACCGCCCAGCATGAACATGAAGACCCAGGGCATCCAGGCAAAGATCATCGCCTGGGATGGATCGGTGGGCGCCGGGTTGAGTTTCTGCTGCAGCCACATCGTGATGCCGAGCAGGATCGGCAATACCCCGATGAAGATCAGGGCCAGCGTCGTGCCCAACGCAGGCGCCGCCCAGGGCAAAAGACCGAAAAGGTTGAAGAGCGACGACGGATCCGGGGCGGACAGGTCACGCAGCCAGCCGAAGAAGGGGGCGTGCCGCAACTCGATGGTGACGAAGATCACCTTGTACAGCGAGAAGAAGATCGGAATCTGGATCAGCACCGGCAGACAGCCCGCCGCCGGATTCACCTTCTTGTCCTTGTAAAGCTGCATCATGTCCTTCTGCAGCTTCTGCTTGTCGTCGCCCGCCTTTTCCTTCAGCGCTTCCAGTTCCGGCTGAAGTTCCTTCATCCGCGCCATCGACACGTAGGATTTGTAGGCCAGCGGCAGCACGATCAGCTTCAGCACGAAAGTCAACGCGATGATTGCAAGACCCATGTTGCCGATAAGGCCGTTCAGCCAGTGAAGGACCATGAAGATCGGTTTGGTCAGGAAGAAGAACCAGCCCCAGTCGATGGAATCGATGAAGCCTGCAATACCGCCCTCGTTCTGGTACATGCGGATCGTCGCCCATTCCTTTGCGCCTGCGAAAAGGCGAGAGGTGGAAGAGGCGGACGTGCCCGGCGCGACCGAGATGACGGGCTGGCGCACCTCAACCTGAAAGACATCCGTTTGGGGAACGTATTTGGTGACAGAGGTAAAGGGCTTGCCCTGTTCGGGGATCAGCGTTGTCATCCAGTACTTGTCGGTAAAACCGATCCAGCCGTCTGTCGTCGCGTCGATAACCTCGGCCTGTGCCCCCTCGCGCTCCACGGGGGGCAGCTTCATCATGTCCTTGTACTTGATCTCGGTTAGCTTTCCGTCGGCCCGTCCGACGACGCCTTCGTGCAGAACGAAGAAGTTCTGCAGATCGGCAGGCTGGCCATGGCGGGCGACGATACCATATGGCGCCAGTCGCACGTCTGCGGTGCCCAGGTTTTCCACGGACTGCGTGACCGAGAACATGTAGTTCTTGTCGATCGACATCGTGCGGCTGAAGATCAGCCCCTTGCCATTGTCCCAGCGCAGCGTGACCGGTTTGTCGATCGACAGCGTGTTGCCCGATGCGACCGTCCATTCTGTATTCGGTCCCGGCACTTCGGCATAGTCCAGATCGCCTCCGGGCGCCCAGCCATACAGAGCATAGTAAGCGCCTTTCTGGCCGACCGGGCTAAGAAGCCGCACAAGATCCGAGCTTGGGTCAATCGTGACGCGGTAATCCTTCAGCTTCAGATCGTCGATGCGTCCGCCCGACAACGAGATGGTGCCGGTGATGCGTGGTGTGTCGATCTCGATCCGGGCCGCCTCGGTTGCCGCTGCGACTTCCGGCGCGGCTTCGGTTGCGGCGGTCGTACCCGTGGTGGCAAGAGGAGGAGTCGCGACACCTTCGGTCGTGGCGACTGCATCTGCGGGGGCAGGTGTCGGTGCCGGTTCCGGCGGTGGGAACAGCAGAAACCAGACCAGGATCACAACAAAACTGAGCGCGGTCGCGAGGATGAGATTCTTGTTCTGATCGTCCATCTGGACCACCACCGTTCCTGCAAAGGGTCAAGCGGTGCTTCAACAGAGGTGGCGGGGAAAGGTCAAGCGGTTTTCCCCCACGCAGGCGGCGCCGCGCCGTCCGCGCGCAGGACTCAGACTTCGGTGCCATGCCTGCGCGGAGACCCCACGCAGAGTTTGGACCGGGCTTTTACATCCGCTTTCCTGCCATGAAATGAGAGGGACCATCGGCACGCCCGTGCAGTTGGTGCGTCATCCCAGGTTCCCCTGAAAAACAGCACGATTGATCCATCTCACCCAGCCCGATGGGTGATCTTCGGCGCAGCGCCAAGCCGCGTGTTGTGGCGTATCATCCATTCGGCCGTATCCTCATAAGGCATTGGTCGACCGATACCGAATCCCTGAACGTGCCCGCAGCCAAGCTGCGCCATCATTGCGTGCTCGCCCGGCGTTTCGACACCTTCGGCCAGCGATTGCAGTCCGAGTCGTTCGCTCATCGAGAGGATGGCCGAGACGATCTTCTGTTGCTCACGATCCTCGTCCACGCGGGTGACAAAGCTGCGGTCAATCTTGATGCGACGCAGGGCAAAGCGGCGGATATTGACGATCGAGGTGTGACCGGTGCCGAAATCGTCCAGATCGACGCCGCAGCCGATGGCCGACAGGGCGGCCACATTGCGCACGATCACATCATTGTCACCGCGCGTCACCACCGTCTCCAGAATCTCGACCGTCAAACGCTCGGGCGAAAGATCAAAGCGGTCCAGCTCCCACTTGATTTTCTCGGGCAGCCTGGGATCGCGCAACTCGGCTGCCGAAAAGTTCACGGCGACAGTCGGCACTTGCAGCCCTGCCTTGTCCCAACCCGCCAGCGCCGAAAGCGCGTTGTACAGCATCACCTCGCCCAGCCGTTCGGAAAGACCTGCCTCTTCGATATCGGCCAGGAACTCCGCCGGGCCGACTATCCCGCGTTCTGGATGCTGCCAGCGCGCCAGCGCCTCGAAACCGCTGACCGCGCCGGTATCAGTCGATATCTGTGGCTGGAAATATGCGTGGATCTGGCCGTCATCCAGCGCCGCCTCCAGCAGATTGCGTTGCGCCTCCCGGTCGTTGCGCGCGCGCGCCATGCCGGGTGCAAAACTTCGGATCGCTGCAGGGCCATGGCGCAGGGCCTCTTCAGCGGCGATCTGTGCTGCTTCTACCATGGCAAGCCCGGTCGCTTCGGGCGCGCGGCTGACCAGACAAAAACCGATCGAGCAGCTAACATAGACAGGGGCGCCATTCAGGCTGATTGGCGCAGAGATCGCAGCCTGGAGTCGCGCGGCAACTTGCACCAGCGCTTCAAGATCTAACCGTTTCACACCGCCCAGTGCCACCGCAAGACCACCGTCTACCAGCCGCGCCACCGTATCGCCTTGCCGCAGCGCGCCAAACAGTCGGTCGGCGCATCTTTGCAGCAACTCGGTTTGTGCGAGGCGGCCATGGCGCTCGATCAATCTGTTCGTTTCATCGAACAGGACGACGAGACAGGCCGTGGTGCGGCCTGTGTGGGCCGTGTCCTGCAGAACACGGTCCAACGCGGCAATGAGTTCGGGTCGCGAGGCCAGACAATCTGCCTCCAAACGTGATGCGGGTTTCGGATTTTTTGGTCCGGCCATGCTGCCGACGATGGCGAGCAACAGCGGCAGGCCGAGCGCGGTCAAAATCAGCATCGCTTCGCCGCCGAACCAAAAGGCGGCAAGCGTCAGCGCAGGCAAAAATGCCATAGCCTCGGGCCGCCGGAGCATTTGGCCCGCTTGCGCCCAGCGTTCGGGCAAGAACAAGCCGCTGATCTTCATGACATTCCCCTTCCACGCCAGGGCGGGCAGACCCGCCGTGCCTTCGGGGCAGATTAGGGAATCGGGTTAATCCCTTCGTTAATGCTCGCCTTTCAGTTGCGTAGCATTTTCATCAACTTGCGCCGATCCCAGCGTCAGCCCGGCGAAATCGAACAGAGACCTGTCCAGAAGATGCGAGGGTCGCGTGTTCATCAGGGCGCGAAACATCACCTGACGGCGGCCGGGGGAACGCGCCTCCCAGCCGTCGAGTATCTGTTTCACCTGCTGGCGTTGCAGCCCGTCCTGCGATCCGCACAAATCGCAAGGAATGATCGGAAACTGCATGGCAGTCGCGAACTTTTCGCAATCCGCCTCTGCCACGAAGGCCAGCGGACGGTAAAGGAACAGGTCACCTTCCTCGTTCACCAGCTTGGGCGGCATCGTGGCCAGCCGCCCGCCGTGGAACAGGTTCATGAAGAACGTCTCAAGAATGTCGTCGCGATGGTGCCCCAGGACGACGGCAGAACAGCCTTCTTCACGCGCGATGCGATACAGGTTGCCACGCCGAAGCCGCGAGCAAAGCGAGCAGAATGTGCGACCCGTCGGAATCTTGTCCATCACGATGGAATAGGTGTCGGCATATTCGATGCGATGCGGAATACCCATGCGTGACAGGAATTCGGGCAACACCGTCGCGGGAAAACCGGGTTGGCCCTGATCCAGATTGCAGGCCAGAAGCTCGACCGGCAGCAGTCCGCGCCATTGCAACTCTTGCAGCACCGCCAGCAGCGTATAGCTGTCCTTCCCGCCCGACAGACACACCAGCCAGCGCGCGCCGCGTTCGATCATGCCATAGCTCTCGATCGCCTCGCGCACCTCGCGAACAAGGCGCTTGCGCAGCTTTTTGAACTCGGTCGTGTCAGGCGCGCCGCGCAGGATGGCGGGCAGGTCGTCGGCCTCATCGAACATGTGCCACCTCTGTTGGCCGCAATGGCTTGCGCTATAGGCCTGAACGCATCATTGGGCAACGTCCTGCAACGGCAGATCAGGCCTGCGGCAGAAGTGCAATGAAACGATCAAGCATGGCGTTCACCTGATCGGGCACTTCCAACTGGCAGAAGTGGCCAGAGCCCACGGTTTGCCCCAAAAGCACGCCCGGCAGCAGATCGCGAAGCGCCGTAAGATCGCAGCGTGGCGATGGCTCATTGGCCGCGATATAGAGCGATGGGATATGGATGCGTCCGCGTGCGCCTTCGGCATCGAAGTCGTAAAGCCCGGCATAGGCGGAAGCCATGATGTGCTGCGGCGTCGTCGACATGGTCTTGATCAGCGCATCCCGCCGCGCCGCATCATCGGTCGGCAGGAAGAATACCGAGATCAGTATCTGCCGCAGATCCTCGCGATAACCGGGCTTGCGCAATCGCTCGACAATCCCCGGTATCGCGGCGCGGGCAGCGGGGGGAAAGACGATCGCGGCATCCAGCATGGCAATCGCACCGGGCAGGTCGGGCCAGCGGGCGGCGATGTCAAAGGCAAGGATACCGCCCAGGCTGTGACCGATCAGGATCGGTTTTTGCAGATCAAGCTCTTGGCACATCCATGCCACATCCTCGGAAAAGCCGTGAATGGGATAGTCCTGCTCTGGCTTGTCGCTGCGACCGTGACCGCGCAGATCGACTGCGATCACGGTATGGCCCAGCTTTGCAAAGTGGTCGAATTGCGGTGCAAGAAAGCTGTGGTCGCAGCACCAGCCATGGATCAGAACGACGGGCTGCCGCGCCCCATCGGCCCGTTCAAAGTATAGCGAGATGCCGTCACGCGACAGATAAGGCATGGTTGTCCGTCCTGGCGGGAATGGCCCTTTGCAAAGATCACAGGTGCGAACCTTGAAGTCCAGCAGTTAGCTTTGCTTGGCCGGAGGCACCGGATCATAGCCCGATCCACCCCAAGGGTGGCAGCGGCAGATACGATGAACCGTCATCCAGCCGCCACGGATTCCGCCATGCAACTCCAACGCCTCCAGCGCATAGGCGGAACAGGTGGGCTGAAAGCGGCAACCATGGCCCACCCAAGGGCTGAGCAGCAGCCGATAGGTGCGGACCGGCAAGGCCAGCACGATCGCCAGCGGCGTCATTTCGACCGCGCCGCGCGATGCACCTGCGCAAGACCCGACGCCATGTCGGACAGCAGATCGGCAAAAACACGTTCCACCGTCACGCCCGGACGACCGACCAGCACATAGTCCCAGCCGTTCTGTCCGCCTTGGGGCAGGGTGGCGCGTGCAATCTCGCGCAATCGCCGTTTGGCGCGGTTGCGCAGCACGGCATTGCCGACCTTCTTGGAACAGGTAAAGCCCACGCGGATCGCAGGATCATCGTCGCCCCGACGCCGGGCCTGCAGCAGAAATCCCGGCAAGGCCTGCCTTCGCCCCTGGGCCGCGCGCAGGAAATCGGCGCGCTTGGTCAGCATCGTCAGACAAACGGAAACCGCCGGAGACTCTGGCGAGGCATCGCTGCCCTTCACCTCATTCCCCGGCGGTGTCATGTCTTGTGACCCTTTGGAAAGGGTGCTCAACCGCGATCAGGCGGAGAGTTTCTTCCGGCCCTTGGCGCGGCGAGCGGCCAGCACCAGACGGCCGCCCTTGGTCGCCATGCGGGCGCGGAAACCGTGCCGACGAGCGCGGACAAGGTTCGAGGGTTGAAAAGTGCGCTTCATCGCAGGACTCCATTAGTTCAGCAGGCAAATACCCGACGGATTCGGGACCGGCCATATTCGAAGTCCGTCCTTTACGCAGGCTGCCGCCCCAAGTCAATTCGCCGGAAAGAGATTTCCTGCAACATTCCGCTGGGTTCAGGCACCGAATGTTTGATTGCCCTGTATTTCAGTTCCTGTTCGATCAATGCGGCGTGATGTGTCTGTGCGGCAGGCCGATATCGGCGCATCTTCCATCAGCAGCGGCGAAAAGGAAGCGGTGTGATCCAAAAGGCAGACCCGGCAAGGCCGCGATGGCTGCAAAAGCTGCCGATCATCGTCATCCTGATCGCGGCGCTGTTCGGCGCTTTTACGCTGCGCGACCAGCTAGGATTTGCTGCTCTTGCCCACCACCGCGAGACGCTGCTTTCGTTTCGAGATGCCCACTACTTCGCTGCCGCGATCTGCTTCATTGCCGCCTATGCGGCGATTGTCGCGCTCAGTCTGCCGGGCGCGCTGATCATGACGCTGACCGGCGGCTTTCTTTTCAGCGTCTTTCCCGGCGCATTGTTCAACCTTGTCGGGGCAACCACAGGCGCCGTTCTGGTGTTTCTGGCGGCGCGCATGGGTTTTGGTGCGGCGCTCAACAGCCGAATTGCCGCGGGGGGAGGAGCTGCCGCGTGGCTGATGGCGGCGTTGCGCGAGAATGAGCTTTCCGTTCTGTTGCTGATGCGGCTTGTGCCGGTGGTGCCGTTCTTTCTGGCCAACCTGATTGCGGCGGCGCTGAACGTCGGTATCGGTCGGTTTGTTCTGACCACGTTTTTCGGCATCATGCCGGGCGGGCTTGTCTATACTTGGGTCGGCGCTGGTCTGGGCGAGGTCTTTGCCCGCGGCGAAACGCCCGATCTGGACATCATCTTCGAGCCGCAGATTCTGGGTCCCATTCTTGGCCTTGCGGCTCTGGCGGCGCTGCCTATCGTCATCCGAGCCTTTGGGCGAAGGGGCACCTGAAATGGAGCGGGTCTCGACGGATATCTGCGTCATCGGCGCAGGCTCGGGCGGGTTGTCGGTCGCTGCAGGGGCGGCCCAGATGGGCGCGCGCGTCGTGCTGATCGAGGCCGCAGATATGGGCGGCGACTGCCTGAACCATGGCTGCGTGCCGTCGAAGGCCTTGCTGGCGGCGGCAAAGGCCGCCCATGCCATGACCGATGGTGCGCGGTTCGGGATCACGCCGGTTACCCCCGAGGTGGATTTCGCCGCAGTTCAGCGTCATGTCGCCGGCGTCATCGCCACCATCGCTCCTGTCGACAGCCAGGAACGGTTCGAAAAGCTGGGCGTCCAGGTCATCCGCGCCTGGGGCCGGTTCATCTCGCCGACCAAGTTGCAGGCGGGCGGTCAGATCGTTGCCGCACGCCGCTTCGTCATCGCCACCGGCTCTCGTCCTTTCATCCCCGATATTCCGGGGCTATGCGATGTTCCCTATCTGACCAACGAGACAGTCTTTTCCGTGATTGAGAAGCCGTCGCATCTGCTTATCCTGGGCAGCGGTCCCATCGCGATGGAAATGGCCCAGGCGCATTGCCGCCTGGGGTGTCAGGTGACAGTGATCGGCCGTAGCCCGGCCCTTGCGCGCGAGGACCGCGAACTTGCCACCCCGGTGCTTGATCAGTTGCAGGCCGAAGGCGTGAAGATCATCGAGGATGGCGCGGCAGAGCGTATAGAAGGAGGCACCGGCGTCGCCGTTATCCTGTCCGACGGTCGCCGCATGACCGGATCACATCTGTTGGTCGCAACTGGCCGCAAGGTCGCGCTGGACGATCTCGGGCTGGAGGCGGCGGGTGTGAAGAGGACGGATCGGGGGGTGGGCGTGGACAAATCCCTGCGCACCTCGAACCGGCGAATCTATGCCGTGGGGGATGCAGCAGGGCAGGGTCAGTTCACTCATCTTGCGGGCTATCATGCCGGGGTGGTCATTCGTCAGATCGTTCTTGGTTTGCCTGCCAAGGCATCTTCGGCTCATATCCCGCGCGCCACCTATACCGATCCCGAACTCGCACAGGTCGGCCTGACCGAAGCCGAGGCGCGGAAAATCCATGGCGACCGTCTTACCGTGCTGCACTGGCCGCTTCGCGATAACGACCGCGCCCAGACCGAACGGCGCGCGGAGGGTCTGATAAAGCTCGTTGTCGCGAATGGCCGCCCCATCGGGGCCGGTATCGTCGGCTATCAGGCGGGCGAACTTATATCGCTTTGGGCATTTGCGATATCGTCGAAAGCCAAGCTTTCGGTCATCGCAGGCATGGTTCAGCCATATCCGACCCTTGGTGAGGTTTCCAAACGCGTGGCGGGGGCCTATTTCTCTCCCAAACTGTTTGATAATCCTTGGGTCAAGCGGATCGTGGGACTGGTGCAGCGCTGGCTGCCCTGAGATACCCTGACTGCATAGCAGGAGCCGAATTGGGTGCGAGGCAGAACGGGGTCGGTGTTCAATACGCTGTCGGGCCGCTTTCTGCTTCTGACGGTCGTCTTCGTCATGATTGCCGAAGTCCTGATCTTCGTGCCCTCGGTCGCGCGTTTCCGGGCGGATTATTTGCTCTCCAAGCTGCAAAAGGCCCAGATCGCCTCGCTTGCCACGCTTGCCACGGACGACATCATCAGCAGCAGTCTGGAAAACGAGCTGCTTAAGAACGCGGGTGTCTACAACGTTGTGCTGCGGCGCGACGAGGTTCGACAACTGGTGCTGTCCTCGCCCATCCCCGAGCCGATCGCCGCCACCTACGACCTGCGTACCGAAGGCCCTTGGCAGCTGATCAAGGATGCGATGATGCAGATCTTCACGCCCGGAAACCGTGTGATCCGGGTGATCGGCAACCCGGTCAACCAGGCGGGGCTGCTGATCGAAACGACCATGGACACTGCCCCTCTGCGCGCCGAACTGATAGACTATGGGCTGCGCATTCTCTGGCTTTCGGCCCTGATCTCTGCTGTCACCGCGATACTGCTGTTCCTGGCCGTGCGTCGCCTTCTGGTCGTGCCGATCCGCCGCGTTGTCACCCATATGACCGCCTATGCCGATGCGCCCGAGGACAGCCGCCACATAATCGCCCCCACCTCTCGTGTTGTCGAACTGCGCGAAGCGGAAGAGGCATTGCAGGGTATGCAGACGCAGCTGACCGGGGCGCTGCGGCAAAAAGAGCGTCTGGCCCAGCTTGGCGGCGCGGTTGCCAAGATCAGCCATGACCTGAGAAACATCCTGACCACGGCGCAGCTTTTCGCCGACAGGATGGAGGGCAGCGCCGACCCCGTCACCGCCCGTGTCGTGCCAAAGCTCGAGGCGTCGATCCGCCGCGCGGTTGCGCTCTGCGAATCCACCCTGACCTTCGGTCGTGCCGAGGAACCGGCGCCCATGCTGTCGCGATTTCCGCTGCGTCCCCTGGCCGACGAGGTGGCCGAGGCCGAGGGGTTCGGCCCGGAAAGTGCCGTCTCATGCCTGATCGACGTGGCGCCCGGTCTGATGGTGCGCGGCGACCGCGAACAGCTTTACCGCGTCCTTTCCAACCTGCTGCGCAACGCCCGCCAGGCAATCGAAGCCACCGGCGCCCCCGGCACCATCGAGATCGGCGGCGGTGAGGATGACGCAGACTGGTGGATCAAAGTCGGCGACACTGGTCCCGGTCTGCCCCCCAAGGCGCGAGAGCACCTGTTCACGGCCTTTCAAGGCGGGGCGCGCAAGGGCGGAACCGGTCTTGGCCTTGCCATTTCCGCTGAACTCGTTCGCGGCCACGGTGGCAGGCTGGAGCTTTTGCGCAGCGACGAAGACGGGACAGAGTTCCTGATCCGCCTGCCCAAGACCATCGGCCCGGCCGATCCGGCTGCTGCCCCGGTGTGACGCGTTTTCGCCCTTGCAATGCCCCCGCCCGGGGGCTAAATGCCACGCCAGTGCGGACCCGTAGCTCAGCTGGATAGAGCATCAGACTACGAATCTGAGGGCCGGGCGTTCGAATCGCTCCGGGTCCGCCATTTTCCTTCTAGACGTGCCGATAAGACCGTTTGGGATGGCGGCACAACTTCACGATCAGGATCGTGGCACTTTCGGCGAAAACCATTCCGTGTAAGCCTCGCGCAGCAGGTTTTTCTGAACCTTGCCCATGGTGTTTCTTGGCAAGTCAGTCACCACCACTGCGGCCTTCGGCTGCTTGAACCGTGCCAGCCGGCTGCGGATCGCGGCCAATGCGTGATCAGGTTCCAGCGTTGCGCCCTTTGCAGATACCAGCACCGCAAACACCGCTTCGCCGAAATCGGGATGCGGCAGGCCTATCACGGCGCTTTCGGCCACGCCGGGGACTTCATCCAGCAAGAGTTCGACCTCTTTCGGATAGACGTTGAAACCGCCCGAGATGATCAGATCCTTCTGCCGGCCTACGATGTGCAGGTATCCGTCGGCGTCGATCCGGCCCAGATCGCCGGTCAGGAAGAAACCGTCGGGACGCAGTTCCTCGGCAGTCTTTTCGGGCATCTGCCAATAGCCCTGAAAGACGTTCGGGCCCCGCACCTCGATCAGCCCGACCTCGCCCGGTGCCACTTCCAACGCATTCTCGGTCAACTGAACCTCCACTCCCGGCAGGGGGAACCCGACGGTTCCCGCCCGCCGCTCACCCTCATAAGGGTTCGAGGTGTTCATGTTGGTCTCGGTCATCCCGTAACGCTCAAGGATGCGGTGGCCGGTCCGCTCCTCGAATCCCAGATGCGTCTCGGCCAACAGCGGGGCGGAGCCGGAGACGAAAAGACGTATATGCGACGTCAGATCGCGGGTCAGGCGCGGATCGTCCAGAAGGCGGGTGTAGAAGGTCGGCACCCCCATCATCGCGGTGGCCTGGGGCATCAACCGCAACATCGCATCCAGATCGAAACCGGGCAGCCAGATCATCGCGCCGCCGGTCAGCAGCGTGACGTTCGACGCAACGAACAGGCCGTGGGTGTGAAAGATCGGCAGGGCATGCAGCAGCACATCCCGATCAGTGAACCGCCACAGTCCCCCCAGCGCCGCTGCGTTTGACAGAAGGTTCCCCTGGCTCAGCATGGCGCCCTTTGACCGGCCCGTCGTGCCAGAGGTGTACAGCAGCGCCGCCAGATCGTCCGATGCCCGGTCGACGGGCGTAATGCTGTCCGCAGCAGTGGCGGCCCGGTCGGGCAGACCGCCCGAACCGTCCGCATTCATGGTGAGAAGCGTCGCGGCGTTGCGGGCAGCGATCGGGGCCATCTGGGCCTCGCGCGCGCCATCGCAGACAAAGATGCGCGGCGTGGCGTCGCCAAGGAAATAGTCGATCTCGTTCGCGGTATAGGCCGGGTTAAGCGGCAGGAACACCGCGCCAAGCGCCACAGCCGCGCCATAGGTCGCCAGCGCCTGCGGAGTCTTGGAAACCTGCATAGCAATCCTGTCGCCTGTGCCCAGACCTGCCGCCGACAGCGCGTTCGCCTGTTGCGCCACCATCCGCAGGAAGGCGTCGCCGGAAATCGTCGTTCCATCGGCCATGATCAGCAGCGGCGACTGCCGTCCGGCCAGCGACGCGAAAAGCGCGTCGTAAAGGATGTTCGCCATCGTGCCCCCGGATATGGCCGGCCGCGCCCGGCCGTCAGAAGTTGATCATAACGCCGGGCAGTCGCAACTCGGTCAGCAGATCGCGCACCTCTTGCCGCGCGGCGATGTTCGAGATGTTCAGCTGGTCCACCCCGGTGTCCTTGAGGTCAAGCAGCGTCAGCCCGCGCGGGAAAAGCTCTCGGAAGATGACGCGCTCGGAAAAGCCCGGCGCGACGCGGAAACCTATGCGGCGCGACAGATCTTCCAGTGCCTTGCCGACCTTTTTCTTGTTGTGCATCTGCTGCGCGCCAAGACGGTTGCGCAGAACGATCCAGTCGATGGGCTTCAGCCCGGCCTGCGCCCGCAGCTGGCGCGCGTTCCACACCATTTCGGAATAGATCGAGGGGCCTTTCACCCGTCCCGTCTCGGCATCGACACGGGCGAGCAGGTCGAAGTCGATGAAGCTGTCGTTCAAGGGCGTGATCAGCGTGTCGGCCAGAGAATGCGCAACCTGGCTGAGGCGCGTATGTGATCCGGGGCAGTCGATGATGATGAAGTCCGAGATCGGCTCCAGCGCCGCTATGGCCGCCGACAGTCGCTGGTCGAAAGCATTTTCGTTCGGGCTGAGCGCCTCCTTGTCGACCTCGGGCAGATCCCGGTAGTCGGGCGTTGGCAGGTCCAGACCCGCGCGCGCCAGATAGGCCAGCCGGTTCTCGATATAACGGCCAAAGGATTTCTGCCGCAGGTCGAGGTCCAGCGCGCCAACCTTGTGACCCATGCGGACCAGCGCGGTCGCGACATGCATGCAGGTGGTGGATTTGCCGGAACCGCCCTTTTCGTTTCCGACCACGATGATATGCGCCATGGCCCTGTCCCTTCGGGTCTTTTGAAGTTCCGCGCTACAATCTGGCGGAAGTTCGCGCAAGAGGCGAGAGCCGCCTACCCATGCGGCAGTGCTGGTCGCGTGGCACTGGCGCGACTATCCTTTGTGCGAACCATGGGAGGCGCGGTGATGCCCGACACGGATGAAACGCTGAACCAGCCACCTCCGCGCGGTGATCTTGATCCTTGGCGTGCTGATCCCGTCCTGCGCGAAGCCGTTGCGCGCGAGGGCGGGCAAGAGAGGGCGCTCGCCACCTATGGCGCGGCCCTTGGAACGGTAGACATGGCCGAAGCAGCACGAGACGCCAACCGCAGCCTGCCTGAGTTGCGCCTGATCGACCGCGGCGGGCGACGGCTGGACGAGGTGCGATATCACCCGGCCTATCACCGGTTCATGAAACTCGGCCTGTCCTCAGGCTATTCCGCGATAGCCTGGGAAGGCGCGGCGGGTGGCCAGGTCACCCATGCCGCCATGGTCTATCTGGCGAGCCAGGTCGAGCCGGGACACTGCTGCCCGATGACCATGACCTATGCAGCCATCCCTGCCCTCGCCGCTTCCGAAGGGCTGACGGCCAATTGGCGAGGCAAGCTCCTCTCGCGCAGCTACGACGCGTCCATCCGCCCCGTTGAGCAAAAGAACGGAGCCACGCTGGGCATGGCGATGACCGAAAAACAGGGTGGCTCGGACGTGCGCGCCAATACCACCCGCGCCGAACGCGATGGTGAGGGCTGGCGGCTCTACGGCCACAAGTGGTTCTGTTCCGCGCCGATGTCGGACGGGTTCCTGACGCTGGCGCAGACGCCAGAGGGCCTCAGTTGCTTCCTTGTCCCGCGCTGGCTGGAGGGTGGACGAAATGCCATCCACCTGATGCGGCTGAAGGACAAGCTCGGCAACCGATCGAACGCCTCGGCTGAGATCGAGTATCATGGTGCTTACGCTTATCTGGTCGGCGAAGAGGGCCAGGGTGTGCGCACGATCATCGAGATGGTGCATCACACAAGGCTCGACACTGCGCTCGCCCCCGCCGGCCTCATGCGCGCGGCGATTGGCGAGGCGCATTACTGGGCGATGCACCGCAGCGCCTTCCAGCGCCGCCTGATCGACCAGCCGCTGATGCGCGCCGTTCTCGCCGACCTGACGCTGGACTGGGAGGGCGCGCTCACGCTCGGCCTGCGCGTTGCCCGCGCCTTCGATGGCAGCGCACCCGAAGATCGCGCCTTTGCCCGCATCGGAGTGGCGCTTGCGAAATACATCAACAACAAGCGCTGCCCAATCGTCACCTATGAGGCGATGGAGGCGCTTGGCGGCATGGGCTATGTCGAGGACACACCGATGCCGCTGCTTTACCGCGAGGCCCCGCTGAACGGCATATGGGAAGGTTCGGGGAACGTCATCTGCCTCGATATCCTGCGCACGCTGGCGCGCGAGCCTATGGCGGGTGAGACGCTGATGCAGGAACTGACCGGCGCGGCAGGTGCCGACCAACGCTACGACGCGGCGCTGAAAGCCCACCGTGAACAATGGCCAGCCCTGCCCGATGAGGCAGAGGCGCGCTGGTTCGTCGAGCGGACGGCAGTGCTGCTTACCGCCTCACTGCTGCTCCGCCACGCCCCATCGGCAGTTTCCGAGGCATTCATAGCGACGCGCGTCGCAGGGGAACGCGGACAGACGACCGGTGCTATTGGATCTGTCGACACGACCGCTATCCTGCGTCGGCTGGGCGAACCCTGAGCAAAGCCTCATTCACTTTGCAAAAATGTCCCACGGGGGTGTGGCGGTGTGAAACCCCCGCGTGTCGCTAAACGCCTGCGCATCCGCCGTTCTGGTCTGCGCCAAGCATCAGCTGATCACCACATCGCAGCGCACGAATTCGTCCGAGAATTGCTCCAGTTCGGTTTCGGGTGTGCCCCACCGATACGCATTGCGAGCGTCGCTGAAGTCCATAACGAAAAGCCTTTTGTCGGACTCACGTCCCAGAACGAGCAGATCTTTGACCGGGCCTTGCCCGCCCGACCCGACGATGCCGTAGTAGATCACGTCCTGCGGCCCTAAATCGGTCGCAACCGGCTTGGCCCATTTGAAAACCATGCGTCGGTTGGCCTTGTCGAAGGTGATAACATGCGGATTGATCGAGCAGCCGAGCGGAGAAAGGTCGCTTCGGCCCCAGGTTCCTTCCGCAGTCAGAACCAACTCCTCGCCATAAGCTGAGACGGGAAGACTGATTGCGGCAATCATCGCAGCCCACCACAAAACAAAAAGCGCCGCCCGGTGGGGCGGCGCTGGGTTCTCGGCAGTGGCCTGCATTCAGAAACCGAGACCCGCGTATTTGTTCTTGAACTTCGACACGCGGCCGCCGGTGTCCATCAGCTTGGCCGAGCCGCCGGTCCAGGCGGGGTGGGCCAGCGGGTCGATGTCCAGCGCCATCTGGTCGCCTTCCTTGCCCCAGGTGGTCTTGGTCTGGAACACAGAACCGTCGGTCATCTTCACGTCGATGACGTGGTATTCGGGGTGAATGCCTTCTTTCATCATCCTGCTCCTTATTCCGCGTCTTTGGCTTTGTAGGTGGTGTCTTCCGAGATCCGGGCAGATTTGCCGCGACGATCACGGAGGTAATACAGCTTGGCGCGGCGCACGCGGCCACGGCGGACGACCTCGATCGAGTCGATGTTGGTCGAATACAGCGGGAACACACGCTCCACGCCTTCGCCGAACGAAATCTTGCGCACGGTGAAGGAAGCGCTGATGGTCGCGCCGCCCTTGCGGCCTATCACGACGCCTTCATAGGCCTGCACGCGCGAACGGGTGCCTTCGGTCACCTTGTAGCCGACGCGAACGGTGTCGCCGGCCTTGAAATCCGGAATGCTCTTGCCGAGGGCCGCAATCTGTTCGGCCTCGATCTGGGCGATGAGGTTCATGCCCGTCTCCTTTGTTTGCTCACGGGTTTGCCCGCGATGATGATGCCGCCTCAGAGCTCTCGGTCTTCATCCGGATCCCTACCGTGCTGCGCACAGTAAGCCCGCCAGAGATCAGGCCTGCGTTCCTTTGTCAGCCTTTCGGCCATCCCCCGGCGCCAGTCGGTGATTTTCGCGTGGTGGCCCGAGAGAAGAACCTCGGGTATCGCGCGACCTTCCCAGACCGGGGGTTTCGTGTATTGCGGAAATTCAAGAAGCCCCTCCGAAAAGCTTTCCTCTTCGGTGGAGCACTGATTCCCAAGCACGCGGGGTATAAGGCGAACGGTCGCGTCGATCAAGGCCTGTGCCGCGATCTCACCTCCGGTCAGGACAAAGTCGCCAAGCGAGACCTCTTCGATGCCGAAATGGTCGATCACCCGCTGGTCCACGCCCTCGAAACGCCCGCAAAGCAGGGTCATGCCTTCGGCCATGGACCAGGCCCGCGCCATGGCCTGATCGAAAGGTTTGCCGCGCGGCGACAGGTAGATGACCGGCCACCGGCTGCGGTCGGGCGGAGTGCCTTCGGCTGCGGTGGCAAAGGCACGGCCCAGCACGTCGGCGCGCATCACCATCCCCGCGCCACCGCCGGCGGGCGGTTCATCCACGTTGCGATGACGCCCCTCGCCAAAGGGACGCAGGTCGATGGTTTCCAGCGACCACAGCCCCGCATCCAGCGCCTTGCCGGTCAGGCTGAGGCCAAGCGTGCCGGGAAAGGCCTCGGGAAACAGCGTTATCACCTTGGCTCGCCAGGCATCGCGATGCACGCGTGGTTCTTCCATCAGGTCGCGCGGGCGCAACGAGGCGGTGATCTTGAGACGGCCGTGGGACTTGGGTTTGGGCGGTTCATTTTCGGACATGGACAGGCTTCTAGCCTGTCCTGCCGTCCGGTTGAACGTCAAATCTCAGCGCTGTTCCTGCGGCGCTTCCAAAGGCTCGCCCTGCGGAAATTCTTCCGGGTTCCAGATCGCCCGGCCAAGCAGGATTGCGGAGGAACTCAGGACCACCGGAAGCCAGAACGGGATTTCCAGTGAAAAATCCAAAACCCCGCCGATCCCGCGGCCAATACCGAAAAAGATCGTCACCAGCAGAATCTGCACCACTCCGCGCGAAGCAATCGGCAGCCATGTGCGCCCACGCCGCCAGTCCGGCGAGTTTCCAGGCCAGCTTTCGGGGCGCAGGAAAATGAGCCAGAGAATGAAGAGCAGCGAGAAAACGGGAACAAGTGCCCATCCGGCTGTCGAAAGCCCGGCAATCAGCGGCCCGAGGTAAAGCAGCGCGGTTGCGCCGCGAAGAAGGGTGATCCGGTTGAGCATGATCCCGTCCATCGTTTTGGCGAGACTCTGCATGCCATCTTGGCTTTTCGATGGCAGAACTCAGTCAAGCCCTTCAGGCAGATCGACGATGATGCGGCCCGCCTTGATGTCGATGGTCGGCACCGCCTCGTGGGTGAAGGGCACCAGCAGCGCCGACTTCATGCCCGGTCCCAGGATTTCCAGCAGATCGCCCGCGCCATGGTTGTGGACAGCGCGCAAGGTGCCGATCAGTTTGCCGCCGGTATCATGGGCGGCGAGGCCGATCAGGTCGGCGTGGTAAAACTCATCATCACCCGGATTCGGAAGTTTTTCTCTATCAACATAAAGGCTTGCGCCTTTCAGCGCGTCCGCCTCCTCTTTGGTTGAGATACCCGACAGGCGCGCGCCAAGGCCACCCGCAACGGGTCGCGTCAGGGTCACGCGGAAGCTGCGGCTGCCGTCCTCATTGAACAGCGGGCCGTAGGAAGCGATGTCTTCCGGGGTCGAGCAGAAGCTTTTCAGGCGCACCTCGCCCTTCACGCCGAAAGATCCGGCGATGACGCCGACGCAGATGCGCTCGGTTGCGGGCATGGTTTCGCGTCCTTGAAAGGAATCGGGCGGCCGGTGAAAGGCCGCCCGGAAGGCAGATTATTCCGCGTCCGCAGCGGTTGCGGCCGGAGCCTCGGAACGGGCGGCTTTCTTCTTGGCCAGTTCCGCCATGCGCTTGCCCGGAACGGCGGCCTTGGGGTTGTTGCGGGCTGTTTTCTCTTTAAGACCAGCAGCTTCCAGCATGCGGGCGATGCGGTCGGTGGGCTGGGCGCCCTGAGACAGCCAGTACTGGACGCGCTCGACGTTCATCTTGATGCGGTCTTCGCTGTCCTTGGCCAGCAGCGGGTTGTAGGTGCCCAGCTTTTCAAGGAAGCGGCCATCGCGCGGCATGCGCGAGTCGGTGGCGACGATCGAGTAGAACGGGCGCTTTTTCGAGCCGCCGCGGGCCAGACGGATTTTCATGGACATGGGGTAGTCTCCTTTGGTTTCAAACCGGATATGTGCCGGTTATTTCTGTAGTTTTTCGTGGTGCCTGATAACTTCGGAGATGATGAAGTTCAGGAATTTCTTGGCAAATTCGGGATCGAGATCGGCTTCCTTGGATAGCCATTCGAGCCGTTCGATCTGCCGGGCTTCGCGCGCCGGATCCGACGGGGGAAGATCGTGTTCGGCCTTGAGACGGCCGACGGCCTGCGTCTGCTTGAAGCGTTCGGCAAGCGTGTAAACGAGGATCGCGTCCAGCCGGTCGATGCTGTCGCGGTGATCCTTGAGAAGGGCGTGGGCGATCGAGGTGGGGTCGCTCATTTGTGTCTCCCAAGGGGCTGGAACCGGTATGGGTTCGGTATGGCTTTGGTATGTAGACAGAAAGCGTAGGTCATTTCGCCCCCTCGGCCCGGATATGGCGGTAAACGAGCAGGTCGTCGATGCTGGCGTCTGCATCAAGCGCAGCGCCCAGACGCTCGGCCAGCGCGACGGAGCGTGCATTCGCGGCGTCGATGTAGCTGACCAGCGAGCGCCAGCCGAGTATGCCGAAGGCAAAGTGGCGCGCCGCCTGCGCGGCTTCGGTGGCATAGCCCTTGCCCTCTTCGCCGTCGAGCAGCAGGAAGCCCAGCTCGGGCTCGGCATCGCCAAACTCGTGGTTCACGAGGACAAAGCCCACCAGCGCCTCGCCGCTGAGCCGTTCCACCGACCACAGGCCATGACCGCGCAAGAGCCAGCCTGCGGCCAGATGGTTGAAGTCGAGCCATGCCTCTTCGCGCGTCATCGGCCCACCCATGTGGCGGCCGCGTTCGGTTGTCACGATCGAGGCGTAGCCCTGGAAATCGCCGATGCGCGGCGGTCGCAGGCGCAGCCGTGTCGTGGCGATGGTCGGGATCGCCGAGGAAATGCCGGTCGCCAAAGCTGCTGCGGGACCGGCGGGCGAGTTTTCCCAAGGGAAGGTCATTGCGTCGGTCATGCTGCAACCTTTGGCGAGGGGTGGCGGAATACCAGACAGGGCGGCTCACCCACAGGGGTCGCCTGTGGATCGAGGGTCGCGCCAAGCCGCTTTGCCAGCGCGATGGAACGGGTGTTCCAGTGGGCGATATAACTGACCGCCGTCGGCCAGCCGAGGGTGGTATAGGCGAAGTCACGAGTGGCCCTGGCCGCCTCAAACGCGATGCCTTTGCCTTCGGCCTCTGCCGACCAGACCATCCAGCCGATCTCTTTCTCGGGCCACTCCTCGGGATAGTAGGGACCGACCATGCCGAACGGCGTCTCGGGGTCGGTCTTGGCCGAAAGAACGAACAGGCCAAAGCCCCGATGCACCCAGTGGCCGGTGAGATGGCAGAACGAGCGCCAGGCGAGGTCCGGCGTGAGGGGGCCGCCGAAATGCGACCGGTCAGAAGTGGCGAAGGCGAGGAAGTGGGGGAAATCCCCCTGACGCGGGGCGCGCAGGATCAGGCGTTCGGTTTCAAGGATCGGCGTGTTGGACAGGGCCACGGTCATGCGCCGCCCCCCATGTCGACGGGATGGCGGTAGACCTGCAGCGGCATGCCCTGCAGAGCGCCGTCGCGTTCGAACCTTGCGCCAAGTCGTTCGGCGAGCGCCTTGGACCGGGTGTTGGTCGGCTCGACATAACTGATCAGCGGACCAAGGCCGAGCTTGCGGTTGGCGTGTTTGCGGGCGGCCAGCGCCGCCTCGAGTGCATAGCCGCTGCCTTCGAACCCGTCGAACAAGTGCCAGGCGAGTTCCGGCTCGTCCCAGCCTTCGTGGTTCAGGATGCCGACGCGGCCAACGAATGCGCCATCGTCACGCCGGGTCAGCGACCACAGGCCGTAGCCGTAAAGCGCCCAGTGACCGATGGTTTCCAAAACGGCGAACCATGCGTCTTCGCGCGGCCAAGGGCCGCCGATGCCCGCAGAACGCGGGGATTGGAAAAAGTCGCCCAGCACGACCGAGTCGATCGGTTGCGGCTCGCGCAACGTCAGGCGGCTGGTCTCCAGCAGGGGAATGGCGAAGGGAAGGGTCATGCAGCCCTCCGATGCCGGTAGACCCTGTCGCCGGGGAACATGCCGGGGGCGTCGGGGTCGATCACTGCGCCCAGCTTTTCGGCAACTCGGGCCGAGGCGTGGTTGTCGGGGCTGATGTAGCTGACGAGCGTTGGCAGGCCGCGCGGGCCGAAGGCCCAGTCACGCATCGCGCGGGCAGCTTCGGCCATGTAGCCCTGGCCTTCAAAGCCGTCGTGCAGGAAATATCCGAGTTCCGTTTCGGGAAAGACCGGTCCCTGGCTGATGGCGACGTTGCCGATGACGGCGCCATCGCTTTGACGCTCAATCGTCAGCCCGCCGACATTCAGCAGGTGCCATTGCGCGACGTCATGGCAGAACCAGAACCACGCCTGATCGGCGCCATGCGGGCCACCCATCCCCTTGGCCCGGTCAGTGGCCCAGAAGGCGATGAAGGCGTCGAGATCGGACATCACCGGCATGCGAAGGATCAGACGTTCGGTCATGAGTCGGGGAGCGGTCATGCCAGCCCCCGCAGATCGTGGCGGATGACCACGTCGCCCGGATCGACACCGGGCGCATCGACCTTTTGCCCGCCAAGCCGCAGGCCCAAGGCGATGGAGCGGTCGTTGCCGGGATCGATGTAGTTGTCGATGTGGTCCCAGCCGAAGGTCCGATGCGCCCAGGCCATCACCGCGCGCGCGGCCTCGGATGCGATGCCGCGGCCCTCGGCGCTGTCGATGACGAACCAGCCAAGCTCCGGCTCGGGGTAGCCTTCGGGGAAGTAGATGCCGACCTCGCCCAGATATTCGCCCGAGGTGATGTCCTCGACCGAGAAGGGGCCGAAGCCGAACAGCGGCCATTGCGCGACCTCTGACGCAAAGATGCGCCAGGTGGTTTCGCGGTCATGCGGGCCGCCTTCCCAGATCGAGCGGTCCGAGGCGTAGAAGGCGAGGCGATGCGCGAAATCCTCGACCCTAGGCATGCGCAGCGTCAGGCGCCCGGTCGTCAGGACCGGGGCCAGCGGGAATGCGATATGCTGCGGGGGGGTGATCATGCGCGTGCGATTTCCGGCAGCAATGCCCCCCACCCCATCCCTCCCCACAAGGGGGAGGGGGGCGCCTTGCGGCCAGCGTGGGTATGGGGGGAGGGGGTGCGGGTCATTTCTTTTTCATCAGCCCCGAAAGACCCTGCGGCAGGCCCAGGCCGCGACCGAGGCCGCCCATGCCGCCAAGACCACCGAGGTTCGAGGGCAGCTTGCCCTTCATCGCCTCGGCTGCGGCGGCAAGCTGGCCCTCGTCCATCTTGGACGGGTCGGGCAGACCGCCCTTGCCCATCATTTGTTTCATGGCGGCTTTCATCATGCCGCCCTTGCCCATCTTTTTCATCAGGTCCGCCATCTGGCGGTGCTGCTTGATGAGCTTGTTGAGTTCCGAGACCTCAAGCCCCGCACCGGCGGCGATCCGCTTTTTCCGGCTGGCCTGCAGCAGGTCGGGGTTCGCGCGTTCCTTCTTGGTCATCGAGTTGATGAGCGCGATCTGGCGGCGCAGCATCCTGTCGTCCATGCCGGCTTCGGCGGCGGCCTTTTGCATCTTGCCCATGCCGGGCATCATGCCCATCAGGCCCTGCATCCCGCCCATCTTCAGCATCTGGTCAAGCTGGCCCTTGAGGTCGTTCATGTTGAAGAGGCCCTTCTGGAACCGCTTCATCATGCGCTCGGCCTGTTCGGCCTCGAAGGTTTCCTGCGCCTTTTCGACGAGGGCCACGATGTCGCCCATGCCAAGGATACGGCCTGCGACGCGCTCCGGCTCGAAGGTCTCGATCGCGTCCATCTTTTCGCCGAGGCCGACGAAGCGGATGGGCTTGCCGGTGACGGCGCGCATCGACAGGGCGGCGCCGCCCCGACCGTCGCCGTCCATCCGGGTCAGCACGACGCCGGTGATGCCGACCTTGCCGTCGAACTCGGTCGCGACGTTGACGGCGTCCTGGCCGGTAAGGCCGTCGACGACCAGAAGCGTCTCACGCGGGTTGACCGCGTCGCGGACCGCCTGAACCTCGTCCATCAGGGCTTCGTCGATGTGCAGGCGACCGGCGGTGTCGAGCATGTAGACGTCATAGCCACCGAGGCTCGCCTGGGTCTTGGCGCGCTTGGCGATCTGGACCGCCGTCTCGCCCTTGACGATGGGCAGGGTATCGACGCCGATCTGGGCGCCGAGGATCTGCAGCTGCTCCATGGCCGCCGGACGGTTGGTGTCGAGCGAGGCCATCAGGATGCGCTTGCCGTTTTTCTCTTTGAGACGCTTGGCAAGCTTGGCGGTGGTGGTGGTCTTGCCCGAGCCCTGCAGGCCGACCATCAGCATCGGCGCAGGCGGGTTGTCGATTTTCAGCGCGTCGGCGGGGCCATCGCCCGCCAGGACGCGGATCAACTCATCGTGGACGATCTTGACGACCTGCTGGCCCGGTGTGACGGATTTCGTCACCGCCTGACCGGTGGCCTTGTCCTGCACGCGCTTGACGAAATCACGCGCGACGGGGAGGGAGACGTCGGCCTCCAGCAGCGCGGTGCGGACCTCGCGCAACGCGGTCGCGACATCGGCCTCGGACAGGGCGCCCTGCTTGGTAAGCCGGTCGAAGACGCCGCCAAGGCGGTCGGAAAGGTTCTCGAACATGGCCCACTCCTTGGCTGCAACCTGCCCCGACATAGGACGGGACCGCTCAAACGACAATCGCACCCACGGGCGCAACGCGCTGGTGGATGGCGATCCCGAACCTCGCGCCCGGGACCGGAAATCGCTACGATCTCCGGAATTGGCCAGCCGTTACGCCGGAAGGCGGTGTGAGTCAAGCTTGCTGGGAGGGATGCAGCCCCCATTAGCGGCCCTAATCGGGGCCATGTGCACTATTCGTTGGAGTATGCCGTCTGGCTTGGGCAAATACAGCGCGACGAAATGAGGGCGGTCGATCAAAGCTTTTTGACCGGACGTCCGCATGAGTCAGTTTGGAGAACAACGACATGTATTTGCGAATGAACATTGCCGGGTGATCGGACCGCCAACCCTGACAAAGAGCGGCATCAATTAGCTTAGGCGTTTTGCGCGCCAAAGGCCCCGGGCGATCCGTCCCGGAAACAAGATCAAGAGAGAATTACGATGAGTATCATTACCCTTTCGGTGGCCGGTTTCCGGCTGCCCGATGGCTGGCTTCGCACCAGCCTTCTGCGTCTGCGCGACAAGCGGCAGGCCCGCATAATGGCCCGCAAGATCAGGGCGACGGCGATCGAGCTGGACAAGCTGGACGACCAGATCCTGCGGGACATCGGTCTTATCCGCGGGTCGATCGAGGCCGCCTTGCATGAGCGTGACATGCTGGAACGCTGCGGGCTGAGGCGCTGATCTGACAAGTTCCGGGCGGTCTTAATCGCGGCCGCCCGGACCACAACGCCATTCAGGGCGTGGAGAAGAATTCGAGATATTCTTTCTCAAGCAGTTCGACGGGACGGGTCCGCTTTGCGTAGGACCGTTCCAGCCGGATGTTGAGGTGCTTCAGCACGGGAAACTCTCCTTCCCCGGTATAGGCACGCTCACCATCGACCATGCTGCCCTCGACCAGAACGGCAACGCAGAGGCCGGCTGTTACCAGCTGATGCTGCCCGTGGACACTGCGGCAGGCATAGACGGGGCGATAGGCGCGGTTCATCGCGGCCAGAACCTCGGCAAGCGGGGTCTCGTCCTGGTTGCGCTCATCCCAGACGGCGATGGGCAGAGGATCAACCTGGCTGAGGTTGATCGCCGTCGGCCCGACCACGACCAGCCGGTCGCGAAAGGCCACGGGTCCGCGCGTCGGGCAATTGCCCTCGGTCACGAAGGCAAGATCGACGGAGCCTTCGGCGATGCGCCGTGAAAGGCCAAGCGAGTCGTCGATGACGATGCTGAGCGTGCCTTCGGGATGCAGCGTGGTGAACACCCGTGCAACATCCTGAAGGATGCGGTTCACATAGGCATCCGCCACGCCCACCACGATGATGCCCTCGAAGTTGGTCCGCTTTAGCGTGCCAATCGCCTCGGTATGTGCGGCAACAATCGTGCGGGCGGGGCGAAGCAGGGACTTGCCGTATTCGGTCAGGCTTACGGGGTGGGCGAGGCGGTCGAACAGCGGCTGACCAAGCGCCTCTTCAAATCGCTTCATCTGCTGGCTGACGGCGGACTGCGTGCGGCCGACCTGTCGGGCGGCGGCGGTGAAGCTTTTGGAATCCGCGATGGCCAGGAATGTCCGGTAAAGCTCGATGTCCATTAGCCGCCCTTATTGCCCCCATGCAAACTATTCGTTGGATTGGGTCAACCCCGACCGGGTAAAACACATGCAGGGTTTTGGCCCGCATCTGAGCGCCATCTGATCCCGTCCGGGATCGGTGCGCTTTGGTTTTGATCACGATACTTGGACGGCAACCGTCACTGCACGCAGTCGGCGGTAGGATAGGAATAGTTTTTTCAGTTCTAAAGCATTTTCTCTTTCTTCTCCACGACAAACACGCCGTTGCATTTGCGAACACGCCGCCCGCGATACCCCACAGGACGTCGACACCGCGCTGGACGGGTGCGGCCGATTGCGGCATCACGCGGGCGGGGGATCGGTGCGGGGTGTGCAGGTTGGCTGGCAGGATCATGCGGGGTTTGGCGCCATGCACGGCGCTTCTGCTTGTCGGGGTGGTTCTGGTCAGCTTCACGGGATGGCTGTTTGCGCCGGGCGATTCAGCGGCGGTAATCCGGCCCCAGGCGGGAGCACTGCTGATACCGCTGGGCCTGTGTCTGTGGACGATGCGGTTGCGGCGCGTGGCCGTGGTGTCGCTGGTCGCGGCGATTCTGGCGCTGGGGTCGGTTGTGCCGGGATTTCTGGCGCCCGATGCAAAGTGCAGCGGCGATTGCCTGATCCTCTATCAGAAAAACCTGCTGTCCAAAGCCTGGCCGCGCTATCCGCTGGCGGATGAGATCATCGGCTCTGGCGCGCAGATCGTCACCCTGCAAGAGGTCTCGGACCACAACCGGCATTTCATGGCCCCGTTGTTCGACTACTATCCTGTCGCCGTCACCTGCGCATTCAGGCCAGCGCAGGATGTTGTCGTGCTGACCTCGCTGCCCGTCGTGGAGGGGTCGCAGTTCTGTCTGGACGGGGCCGGGCTGGCTGGGGTGCAGGTGGAGGCACCGGATGGACGGCTGATCTGGGCGCTGTCGGTGCATCTGCCATGGCCCTATCCATTTGACCAGTTTCGCCAGAGCCGCCTGATTGCCGCGCGGATCGGGGACATGCAGGGGCCAATCCTGATCGGGGGCGATTTCAACATGGTGCCCTGGGGGGCGAGCGTGCGGCGGATCGCGCAGGCCGCCGCAAGCCGATACCTCGGCCCGTTTCGCAACACGTTTAATCTGGGCGGCTGGTATTTGCCCTTGCCACAGGACATGGTGCTGATACCGCAGGGCTCCGGGGGCAGCGTGGAGTTGCGTCCCTACAACGGATCGGATCATCTGGGAGTGTTGGCGCAGATTGACCTGCGCTGAAAGAACTTCCGGGTCAGCGCGGCCCGGATTGTGCATAACGGAGAATGCATGGATATCGGTTTTGTTGGTGCGGACGGGTCGGCGCATGGATTGTCCGAGCATGAAGGGCAGGTGCTGCTGATCGTCAACGTCGCATCGCTTTGCGGCTTTACCCCGCAGTATGACGGGCTGGACGCCTTGCAGGAAAGGTTTGCAGACCGCGGGTTTTCGGTTCTGGGGTTTCCCGCCAATGACTTCGGCAGTCAGGAGCCGGGCAGCGATGGCGAGATTCAGGAGTTCTGCCGCACGAAGTTCGGCCTGTCGTTCCCGGTCTTTGCGAAGATCGCGGTGACGGGGCCGGATCAGCACCCCCTGTATGGCTGGCTGACGCGCGAGCAGCCGGTCGCGACCGTAAAACCCGGAAGCAACCTGCGCGAGGAACTGCGCGATTATGCGCCGCCGCCGCCAGCGGGCGGAGTCTTGTGGAATTTCGAGAAATTCCTTGTGGATCGGTCGGGCAAGCCCGTGGGCCGCTTCGAGTCGGACATCGAGCCGGACGATCCGGTTCTGATCGCGGCGATCGAGCGGGCGCTGGGCTAGGGCGGCAGCGCCCGGCGGCGAGGGGGCTGCGCGATGCGGGACGGCATCATCTATGTGGCTGCGGGGCCGGGCTATCTGGATCTGGCGATACGCTCGGCCGCAAGCCTGAAGGCGCTGAACCCCGGACTGCCCATCGACCTTTACACGGATCAGGCCGTGACGCCGGGCCTCTTCGATCATGTCCGACCCATCCCCGATGGTCCGACGCCAAAGCTGGCCGCGCTGCCGGCCACCCGGTTCGAGCGGACGTTGTATCTGGACTGCGATACGCTGTGCCTCGCCCCGCTGGGCGATCTGTTCGGGGTGCTGGAGCGGTTCGAACTGGCGCTGGCGCATGATGTGCGGCGAACCTCGGCCCTGATCCGCGAAGGGGTCGAGGAAAGACCGCCCTATGCCTTTCCGCAAATGAACGCCGGGGTGATGCTGTATCGGCGGTCGGACACGATGATGGGCTTTCTGGCCGAATGGCGCCGGCGCTATGTGGCGGCGGGCCGTGATCGGGACCAGCCGACCCTGCGCGATCTGCTTTGGGCCAGCGACCTGCGGTTTTATGTGCTGCCGCCGGAGTTCAACCTGCGCCGTGTGACGGTGCTGGATGCATGGGAGCCGCTGGATGCCCGCCCGACGATGCTGCATTCGCATCGGCTTTTGCAGCACCTGCGGGGTGATGCGCCGCAATTGGATAGTCTGGCAGAGGTGCTGCCGGAAGAACGGTTGGCGCGGGCGGCGGAATGGCGTTTAGCCGGACTACCCGATCCGGCGGCGGGAGGCGACGCGGTTGAAGCGTTCCTGAGGGCAGAGAAGGAGCAATAGCCCGGCGTTAGGACCGCCCGATAGCCCGCTTCGGCTTTCCCGCGCGCGAATTCGCTTGCGGCTCCGGCAATCTGATGGCTTCTGTTCGCGGGCGCACAGACGCTGTTCGATCCGATGGAGGTTGCCCGTGTCTTTCGACAACTGGGACGAAATCCGAACCGCCTATCAGGTGGCCCGCCTTGGCACGGTTTCGGGCGCTGCCGAGGTTCTGGGCGTCCATCATGCGACGGTGATCCGGCATATCGACGCGCTGGAAAAGCGGCTGGGGACAAAGCTGTTCCAGCGCCATGCGCGGGGATATACGCCGACAGAAACCGGGCGCGACCTGCAGACAGTGGCGCAGACGACCGAGGATCAGTTCAGTCAACTCGTGGGCCGGATCAAGGGCCAGGGCGAGACGGTCGCGGGCGAATTGATCGTAACCTCGATTGCCGGGCTGACCAACCTGATCACCCCGGTGCTGGTGTCGTTCCAGACCCTGCACCCGGCGGTGCGGTTGCTGTTCCTGGCGGATTCGCGGCTGTTCCGGCTGGAGTATGGCGAGGCGCATGTGGCGATCCGGGCGGGCGGGATGCCGTCCGAACCGGATAACGTGGTGCAGCCGCTGACGAATATACGCTGGGCGCTGTTCGCGACCAAGGAATACGCCGCGGCGCATGGCCTGCCCCAGAACGAACAGGAGCTTGCGCAGCACCGTTTCATCGGGCCGGGCAGTGATACGGCGCGTGCGCCATTCTTCCGCTGGCTGGCCGAGCGCGTGCAGCCGGAGAACTTTACCTTCGTCGTCTCGGACCCGACGGCGATGAAACCGGCGGTCAAGGCCTCTGCCGGGATCGGGTTCCTGGCGGTGGCCGATGCGCGCGATGACCCGGATCTGGTCGAGGTCATGCCGCCGCTGCCGGAATGGGATTCGCCCCTGTGGCTTGTGACACACGTGGACCTGCACAGGACGGCAAAGGTCCAGTCGTTCCTTCAGCATATCAAGCAGGCTGCCAAAAGCTGGCAGTGCGACTAGGCCGGGTTCGGCCTGACGGTTAGCGAGGGGTTGACCTTTCGGAACTTTCGACTAAATGAATGAATGTTCATTCACGCCGCATCGCGGCAATGCCCACGCAATTGATCTGCCGTATCCCGCCAATCCGCACCAGCAGCCAGGACTCGCCCGCATCATGACGCTTCAGACCCGCGCCCTGCAGGTGCCGGCGGCCCCAGAGGGCCGGCAAACCGACATTCTTGACGCGGTGCGCGAGGCCTTTGTGGAAAAGGGGTTCGACGGCGCCTCGATGCAGGATCTGGCGCGGGCTGCCGGAATGAGCGTCGGCAACTTCTATCGCTACTTCGACAGCAAGGATGCGATCGTCGAGGCGCTGATCCGCCACGATCTGACCGAGATCGAACGGGATTTCGCGATCATCATCAAGTCGGAGAACCCGTTGGCGACCTTGCGCGAGACGCTGCACCAGCATGTGCTGGACAAGCGCAACAGCGCAGACAGCCGCCTTTGGGCCGAGATCACGGCAGTGGCCGCGCGTAAAGAGCGGGTCGCGAAGGTCCTTCACCAGTTGGAGGATGACATTCACCGCTATCTGCTGGCTGTTTTTGCCCATGTGACGGGCACCAATGAAGCAGCGGTAGGCCAGCGCTATGGCGGCCATGCCTCGCTGATCATCCTCTTGGTCAAGGCAAGTTCGATGTGCTCACCGATCCAGCCCGTGCGGCTGGCGGAACTGGGCGATCTGGTGATGCGCACGATCAACCATACGCTTGACGAAATTGAAACCGATGCTGCGAAGGGCTGACATGACACGGTTGCCATTTTTCCTGATTGCCGTCGCGGCGCTTGGTGCAGGCATTCCGGCCATGCCTGTTCTGGCAGAGGCCGCCGAAACCGCCGCGTCTGCTGCGGAAACGCCGCAGGTGGACCTGCCCGCAATCACCGTCTCGACCGTGGAAAACCGGACGCTGCGCGACCGCATCGTCGGCTCTGGCCTTGTCACCCCGGTTGAGCGGGTGCTGGTGCAGCCGCTGATCGAGGGGCAGCCCATCGAGAGCCTTGAGGCAGAGGTGGGTGACCAGGTCAAAAAGGGCGAGGTGCTGGCACGGCTATCGAAATCGACGCTCGTTCTGCAGCAAAGCCAGTTCGCAGCGCAGCGCGCGTCAGCCGTGGCCGCGATCGCGCAGGCCGAGGCGCAGATGGCCGAAGCCAAGGCCAATTCCGACGAAGCGCAGCGTGTTTCCAAGCGCACGCAGCAATTGCGGGCGCAGGGGTCATCGTCTCAGGCGGCGGCGGAGTCTGCCGATGCGGCAGCCACGGCAGCGGCGGCGGGCGTGACGATGGCGACGCAGGGGCTGGAAGCGGCGAAGGCACAGCTTGAGCTGGTGGATGCCCAGATCGAGGATCTGAAGCTGCAATTGTCGCGCACCGAGGTTGTGGCCCCGGTGGCGGGCGAAGTCGTGGCCCGGAATGCCATGGTCGGCGCCATTGCGACCGCTGCGAGCGATCCGATGTTCACGCTGATCCGCGACAACGAACTGGAACTGCGGGCCGAGGTCGCCGAGCGTTTCATGCTGAAGCTCAAGGCAGGCCAGAAGGTGACGATGCGCGGCGTCGGACCCGGGCAGGACCTGACCGGGACGGTGCGGCTGGTGCAGCCGGACATCGACCTTGCCACCCGGTTGGGGTTGGCGCGGATCAGCATCGACAACCCGCAACTGGTCCGGTCGGGCATGTTCTTTGAGGCGGATATCCTTGTCGCCGAGCATGACGCGGCTTCGGTTCCGGTGACGGCCATCGGCGCCACGGCGGATGAAACCACCGTCATGAAAGTGACAGACGGCAAGGTATCCCGCGTGCCAGTCACGCTGGGCATCCGCGACGGCGACTATGTGGAAGTGCTGACCGGGGTCGAAAAGGGTGACCTCGTGGTGACCAAGGCTGCCGCCTTTGTGCGCGACGGCGACCGGATCAATCCCGTGCCCGATACGGCTGGCACGAACTGAGGCATTTGCGATGAACTTCTCTGCCTGGTCCATCCGAAACCCGGTCGCGCCGATCCTGGCCTTCTTCATGCTGATGCTGTTGGGCTGGCAATCGTTCAACACGCTGCCGATCACACGGTTTCCGAATATCGACGTGCCGCTGGTCTCGATCAGCGTGGCCCAATCGGGTGCGGCCCCGGCCGAGATGGAGACGCGGGTCACGAAAGAGATCGAGGATGCCGTGGCCGGCATCACCGGGGTGAAGAACATCACCTCGACGGTTACGGATGGCGTTTCGACGACAGCGGTGGAATTCCGCATGGAAATCCCGACCGACAAGGCGGTGCAGGACGTCAAGGACAAGATCGACCAGATTCAGGGCGATCTGCCTGCCGACGTGGAGGCACCCATCGTCACGCGGATCGATGTCGAGGGTCAGGCGATCATGACCTTTGCCGTGTCGGCCCCCGACATGTCTCTGGAAGAGCTGTCCTGGTTCGTCGATGACGTGATCACCCGGTCGCTGCAGGGTCGCCCCGGCATCGGGCGGATCGACCGCTACGGCGGTGCCGACCGCGAGATCAGGGTGGAACTGGATCCTGCAAAACTCGACAGCTATGGCATTACCGCCAGCGCAGTGAACGCGCAGCTTCGCAATACCAATACCGATCTGGGTGCGGGCCGTGCCAAGGTTGGCGCCGGCGAACAGGCGATCCGCACTCTGGGCGATGCGGCGACGGCAGAGACTTTGGCCAATACCTCGATTGCTCTGCCGTCGGGTCGGCATGTGCGCCTCGCCGATCTTGGAACGGTGGTGGACACCTATCAGGAGCTTCGGTCGTTCTCTCGCATGAACGGCGACCAGGTCGTGACCTTTGCGGTGTTCCGCGCCAAGGGTGCGAGCGAGGTCAGCGTGGCCAATACGGTCAACGCAGCACTGGATGAAATCCGCGCCGAAAACCCCGGCGTCGGGATCAAGCTGGTCGATGACACCGTTTTCTACACCTTCGGCAATTATCAGGCGGCCATCGACACGTTGCTGGAAGGCGCGCTGCTGGCCATTCTGGTGGTGCTGGCCTTCCTGCGGAACTGGCGCGCGACGCTGATTGCCGCGGTGGCCCTGCCGCTGTCCGCAGTGCCGACCTTCTGGATCATGGACCTGCTGGGGTTCTCGCTGAACCTCGTCAGCTTCCTTGCCATTACGCTGGCGACGGGGATTCTGGTCGATGACGCCATCGTGGAAATCGAGAATATCGCGCGACACATACGGATGGGCAAGACGCCCTACCGCGCGGCCATCGAGGCGGCGGACGAGATCGGGCTGGCGGTCATCGCGACTTCGGCCACCATCGTGGCGGTCTTTGTGCCGGTCAGCTTCATGCCGGGCATTCCGGGGCAGTATTTCCGGCAGTTCGGCCTGACAGTCGCCATCGCGGTGATCTTCTCGCTGCTGGTCGCGCGGCTGATCACGCCGATGATGGCGGCCTACCTGATGCGCGACAAGGATGCGGCGCATGAGGAGAACCAGAAGGACGGCCTGTTCATGCGGGGCTACCTGCGGATCGTCCGGGCGACGACCTCGGGGCATATCTGGTTCCTGCCCGCGCGTTATCTGACCATGGTCGGGGCCATCGGCGTGCTGGCCGTGTCGATCTTCTTCATGGTTCAGGTTCCGGGAAGCTTCATCCCGCCCGAGGACGTGAGCCGCATCCCGATCAGCGTTGAGCTGCCGCCGGGATCGACGCTGGACGATACCGATCGCACGACCCAGGCTATCATGGAGACGATCCGGGGCGTGGACGGCGTGGAAAACGTCTTTGTTCTGGGCGGTTCCTCTCCCACAGGCGATCTGGATGTGAGGCGCGCCAGCGTGACGGTGCTGCTGCAAAAGCTGGACCATTCGCTGGAAAACCGCCTGATCGGCATTGCGCGCAGCATACCGTTCATCGGCCCGATGATTCCCGAGGTCAAATCCGAGGGGCGCGAGCGTCCGCAGAACCAGATCGAGGCGGAAATCTTCCAGAAGCTTAAGGTGATTCCCGACGTTCGCGCATTCAAGCTGAACGACCGGGGCGAACGCGATATCTCATTCTCGATCCTGTCGCAGAATGAAGCCGACCTGAGCCAGGCGGTTGGCGATCTGGAAGCGGCTTTGAGAGGCGATCCCCTGCTGGCCGACGTCGCCTCGGAAGGTGCGCTGCCACGGCCCGAAATTCAGATCACGCCGCTGAAGGAACAGGCGGCGCGGCTGGGTATCACCACGGCAGATATCGCGACCGTGGTCCGAGTGGCTACCATCGGCGACCTGGACGCGGCGCTGGCAAAGCTGTCGACCGACAACCGGCTGATCCCGGTCCGGGTGCAGGTCAACGAAGAGACGCGGGGCGATCTTGCGCGGCTGTCGGCGCTGAAGGTGATGACGGCAAATGGCGTCGCCGTGCCGTTAAGCTCGGTCGCAACGATCAGGGTTGCCGAGGGCCCGAGCATGGTCGACCGCCTGAACCGCGAGCGGCGCGCCACCATTGGCGCGAACCTGCCGGTCGGCGTGGCGCTTGGCACGGCGACGGCTCGGTTCAACGAGATCGTGGATTCGGTGAAGCTGCCGCCCACGGTGCGGGTGCAGGAATCGGGCGATGCCGAGGTTCAGGCAGAGCTGACCGCATCCTTCGGCAATGCGATGCTGATGGGCCTGATGCTGGTGCTGACCGTGCTGATCCTGCTGTTTGCAAGCGTGATCCAGCCCTTCACCATCCTTCTGTCGCTGCCGCTGGCCATCGGCGGTGTGGCGGCGGCGCTGATCCTGACCAATAACCCGGTGTCGATGCCGGTGCTGATCGGGATCCTGATGCTGATGGGGATCGTCACCAAGAACGCGATCCTGCTGGTCGATTTCGCGGTCGAGATGCGGGCGCAGGGCATGGACCGGTTTGCCGCCGTGATCGAGGCGGGTCACAAACGGGCACGACCCATCGTCATGACCTCGATCGCGATGTCGGCGGGCATGCTGCCCTCTGCGCTTGGCGTGGGCGAGGGCGGGTCGTTCCGGGCACCGATGGCGACGGCGGTGATCGGGGGCATCATCGTCTCGACGGTGCTGAGCCTTGTGATCGTGCCGGCCTTCTTCCTGATCATGGACGATCTGGCGCGTCTGCTGTCCTGGATGTTTGGCCGGTTCATCGGCAAGAAAGAGGAAGAGCCGGATGTGCTGGAGCCGGCCGAACTGACGGCGCGGCTGGGGCAGCGCCAAAGCGAGATCGAGGCGCTGGACGCCCGTATCGGCAGCCTTGAGGAAGGCGCGGGACGGCGGCGCGGGTCCACCCTGCACGTGGCCGAATAGAGGGGGCTTTCCGCCCCCTCGCCCCATGCGGGGCTCACCTCCGAGGATACTTCGGCAAGGTGAAAACCAAGGGTTTATCCGAAGCTGATCGCCTTGAACTTCCGGGTCTGTTCGGTCAGCGCGCGTTCGGTCGGCAGGCGTTCCATCGAGGAGGCGCCGTAGAACCCGTGGCAATGGCGGGTGTTGCGCAGGACGTATTCGGCATCGGCGGGTTCCGACACCGGGCCGCCATGCACCAGCACGATGACATCCGGGTTCACCGCCAGCGCGGCGGCGGCCCATTCGTCGGCCAGTGCGGGGCAATCCTCCAGCTTGAGCGCGGTATCCGCGCCGATGGTGCCGCCCGTGGTCAGGCCAAAATGGCACACGATGATGTCTGCTCCCGCCCGCGCCATGTCGGCTGCGTTCGCGGCGCTGAAGACGTAAGGTGTGGTCAGAAGGCCCTTCTCATGCGCCATGGCGATCATCTCGACCTCCAGCGCATAGGACATGCCCGTCTCTTCCAGGTTCTGGCGCATCACCCCATCGAACAGCCCGACCGTGGGAAAGTTCTGGACGCCGGAAAAACCCCTGGCGATCAGCTGATCCAGAAAATGGTCGAAAATGCAGAAGGGGTCGGTGCCATTGACCCCGGCCAGCACGGGCGTGTGCCTGACGACGGGCAGCACTTCTTTCGCCATATCCATGACGATCTCGTTTGCATTGCCATAGGCCAGCAGCCCGGCAAGCGACCCCCGGCCCGCCATGCGGTAGCGGCCGGAGTTGTAGATCACGATCAGGTCGATGCCACCCGCCTCTTCGCATTTGGCCGAGAGACCCGTGCCCGCCCCGCCCCCGACGATGGGAATGCGGCTGGCCTTCATCTGCTGGAATTTGGCCATGAGCTTTTGGCGGTCATGTCGGGGCATCGGTTCCTCCTTGCGACTGGTCCTACCAGATAGGCTGCCGAGGGCGTGCCTGTCACCGGGGAATCGGAGGGAACTTCGCGGCCACGCTCAGAGTTTTGGACGCAGAACGACCAAGGCAGAGCCGAGATGTCCAGCGATACGAAACCGACCAAGGACGAAATCCTGTCTCTGGAAAAGTCCTGTTGGGATGCGATGAAAGCGAAAGACGGAAGCCGGAATCAAGTTTTCAGCGCCTGCCGCAAATGTCGCGATCATCGCCTATACCGTTCAGGAAAAGGCCGAGATGGATGGCAGCACGAAGGAATTTCGCGCGGCCAACTCCTCAACCTGGGTGCAGGGGCCGCAAGGCTGGGAGTGCCACGCCCATAGCGAGACGATCTTGCCAGGCTGAATCGCGGTTGGCCCGCCAAAGCGCCCGGAAATCTAACTGATGTCATTGTCTTCGCCGGACGCGGTGAGTTCCGCCGCGAGAAACCGTTCCAGCGCGTCAAGATCCACCGGCTCGAACTGGCCGAAGCCCTGCATCCAGACCGATGCGGCGCGCAGCGCGTCCGGTTCCAGTTTGCACCATTTGACCCGGCCCCGCTTTTCCTGAGTAATCAGTCGCGCTTCGGCCAGCACCGACAAATGTTTCGAGATGGCGGCAAGCGACATCTCGAACGGTTCGGCCACATCGGTGACCGCCATGTCGTCTTCCAGAAGCATCGACAGGATCGCGCGGCGTGTCGGGTCGGCAAGTGCGGCGAAGGCAAGATCAAGCGGGTCTGACATGGGCAGAAGATCACTGTAACCTCGCCAATCGTCAACCTTTCGGTTGAATATCGCTTTTGAACGCGACATCGGACAAAGGCCGATCCCGGCACGTTCCCCGCATTACGTCAGGCATGATATTCCTTTTCAATCAAAGCTTTGTCTGTAAGGTCCGGCCCCACTTCATGGCTTGACTCATCTCACCCCGCTCCGTAGGTTCCGCCCGACTGTCGCAAAGGCGCCGGACATGGTCGACGAACCCGATCCAGAGCGGTTGCGCGCACTTGAGGCGCGCCTGCACAAGGTGACGAAGGCGGCCAGGACGGAACGTCAGGCGACGGGCAACGGGTTTTCGCAGGGCGAGGTCGCCTGGCGGATGATTATCGAGCTGGTGACCGGCATGTTGATCGGTCTGGCGCTCGGTTACGGGCTGGATGTGCTCTTCGGCACCCTCCCCATCTGCCTGATGATCTTCACGCTGCTGGGCTTCGCGGCGGGTGTCAAGACGATGCTTCGCACAGCGAAACAGCTAAACAGAGATGCTTCGGAGAAATCCGGGCCGGACGAGGGGAAGTGACAGGTGGAAGAAGAAGCAGGCAGCGGCTTTGCTATCCATCCGATGGAGCAGTTTGTCATCAAACCGCTGTTCGGCGGCACCGAGGTATACTGGTACACCGTCACGAACGTGACGCTCTGGATGGCGCTGGCCGTTCTGGCGATTGCAGCACTTCTGGTCTTTGGCACCCGTCGTCGCGCCATCATCCCGTCGCGCACGCAGTCGATCGCCGAGATGATCTATGGCTTCGTGCACAACATGGTCGAGGAAGTGACCGGACATGACGGGGTGAAGTACTTCCCCTATGTCATCACGCTGTTCCTCTTTGTCCTGTTCGCGAACCTGCTGGGCCTGATCCCGGCAAGCTTTGCCACCACCAGCCATATCGCCGTGACCGTCACGCTGGCGCTGATGGTGTTCCTTGCCGTCACAATCCTGGGCTTCGTCAGGAACGGCATCGGCTTCCTTGGCATGTTCTGGGTTACCTCGGCGCCGCTGGTCGTGCGCCCGGTTCTGGCGGTGATCGAACTGATCTCCTACTTCGTTCGCCCCGTCAGCCATTCGATCCGGCTTGCGGGCAACATCCTGGCCGGGCACGCGGTGATCAAGGTGATCGCGGGCTTCGCGACGCTGCTGATCGCCTCGCCGGTCGTCGTCGGCGCGATCACGGCCATCTACGGGCTGGAACTGCTGGTGGCGGTCGTCCAGGCCTATGTCTTTACCATTCTGACCTGCGTGTATCTGCGTGACGCCGTCGGCGGCGCTCATCACTAGGTCCGTTACGAAACCAACCAATCCACATTCCATAAGGAGCTGAAAGCTATGGAAGGCGATATCGCAGAAATGGGCAAATTCATCGGTGCAGGCCTGGCCACGATCGGTCTGGGCGGCGCTGGTATCGGCGTGGGCCACATCGCGGGGAACTTCCTCGCCGGCTCGCTCCGCAACCCATCGGCCTCGGCCGGTCAGCTTGCAAACTTCTTCGTCGGCGTGGCCTTCGCCGAAGCACTCGGGATCTTCTCGTTCCTGATCGCGCTTCTGCTGATGTTCGCCGTCTGATCCATCGCTCTTGGCTCGCGGGCCGGAGGGTGCATGACGCGCTGTCCGGTCCGGTCTTGGGAACGTAGGAGAAAGACATGGCGACAGAGGTGACAGAGGCCGCAAGCCAGGCCGCTCCGGCGGTCGGCATGCCGCAGCTTAATTTCGAGACCTGGCCGAACCAGATTTTCTGGCTTCTTGTGACGCTGGTCGCGATCTATCTCCTGCTGACGAAAATCGCATTGCCGCGCATCGGTTCGGTTCTGGCCGACCGCAGCGGGGCGATCTCGAACGACCTCGCGGCGGCAGAAGAGCTGAAGCAGAAGGCGCTGAAGGCAGAGCAGGCCTATAATGAGGCGCTGGCCCAGGCCCGCGCCGACGCGAACCGCATCGTGGCCGAGGCGCGTGCCGCAATCCAGAAGGATCTCGATGCGGCGACAGCCACCGCCGATGCCAGGATCGCGAAGGAACTCGCGGCTTCCGAGGTGCGGATCAATGAAATCCGCGATGGCGCGATGGAGGCGGTGACAGAGGTTGCCAAGGACACCGCAAAGGAAATCGTGGCTTCCCTTGGTGGCAAGGCGGATGCCCGTTCGGTCACAGCGGCCGTCACGGCGCGGCTGAAGGGGATGGCACAATGATGCGGTATCTTCTGCTGGCTTCGGCCGCGGCTTTTGCGGGATCGCCCGCGCTGGCGGCGGGTGGAGCGTTCTTTACCTTCCAGAACACCAATTTCACCGTCACCCTGGCCTTCCTGCTGTTCGTGGGGATTCTGCTGTATGTCGGGGTTCCGGGCAAACTGGCCGGTGTGCTGGACAACCGCGCCGTGCAGATCAAGGCCGACCTCGACGAGGCCAAGGCGCTGCGCGAAGAGGCGATGACCATCCTCGCCTCGTATGAGCGCAAGCAGAAGGATGTGCAGGTTCAGGCTGATCGCATCGTTGCTTCGGCTCGGGAAGAGGCGATGGCTGCTGCCGCCGAGGCGAAAGAGGAACTGAAGACCTCGATCGCCCGCAGGCTTGCCGCCGCCGAGGATCGCATCGCTTCGGCGGAAACCGCTGCGGTTCGCGCCGTGCGCGAACAGGCCGTCTCGGTCGCCATCGCGGCGGCTGGCGACGTGCTGGCCAAGCAGATGAGCGCCGAGAACGCCGATGCGATGATCGACGCGGCAATCTCTCAGGTGGACGCCCGTCTGAACTGAGGCTTTACATACCAATGGATTGGCCCGGACCGAAAGGTTCGGGTCTTTTCATGTCCGGCGTTGTTCGTGGTCCAGCCGCTGCCGCGCCACCGCCTCGTTCCGCTCGGCGCGTTGCTGGGCCGCCAGGGCGTTCTCGACAAAGCTCAGATGCGCGGTCACGGCTGCCCGTGCTGCCGCAGGGTTGCGGGCCTGAAGCGCGGTATTGATCGCCCGATGCTGATCCAGCAGCGCCTCTCGCGTGGTGCGTTGGCGGAATAGAATCTGCCGATTGTAGAACACGCCTTCGCGCAGCAGGTCGAACATGGACCGCATCATGTGCAGCATGATCACGTTATGGCTGGCCTCGATGATCGCCATGTGGAACTCGGCATCCAGCCGCGCCTCGTCCTTTGGGCTGCGATGGGCATGGGCGGCCTCCATCTTGACAAAGATCGCATCCACCACGCGCAGGTCGGTATCCGACCCGACCATTGCCGCACGTTCGGCTGCCAACCCCTCCATGTCGCGGCGAAAGGCGATATAGTCGAACACCGCCTCGTCATGCGTGGCGAACAGGCCGACCAGCGCAGGCGCAAAGGCCGATCCCAGAACCTCGGCGACATAGATGCCCGCGCCTGCCCGCGTCACCAGCAGGCCGCGTTCCTGCAACTCTGCCACCGCATCGCGCAGTGAGGGGCGAGAGACGCCAAGCCGCTCCGACAATTCCCGCTCGGGCGGCAGTTGCTCGCCCGGCCGCAGGATGCCGCGCAGGATCAGAAGCTCGATCTGCCGCACCACTGACTGGGCAAGCTTTTCCGTCTGAACCTTCTCGAACGGCATGGGGAAACTCCGCGATTGGTCAGTTTCTATGACCACGCGGCACCGATCTCAATGAAAAAGGCCGGGCGCAGTGGCCCGGCCTTTTGCAATCCGGTCGTTCCGCCTCAGTTCGTCGGGCGGATGATGATATCGACGCGGCGGTTCAGCGCGCGACCCTCGGGTGTCAGGTTCGACGCGATCGGGAAGTCCTCGCCACGCCCAAAAGCAACGATCCGCGCATTCGGGACACCGTTTGCACGCAGCTGGTTCGCCACCGAATTGGCGCGACGCTGCGACAGATCCTGGTTGAAGGCGGCGGTGCCGGTGTTGTCGGTATGGCCCGCGATCTCGATGGTCGAGTTCGGGTAGTTCAACAGGTTCGTCGCCACCGCGTTCAGGTCGCGCTGCAGGTCGGGTCGCAGCGTCGCGCTGTTCGTCTCGAACAGGATGTCTTGCGGCATGGTCACGGTCAGCGAGTTGCCGTTGTTCACGATCTTGGTCTGGTTCGACACGCTGCCCTGCAGGTCTGCCGCCTGACGGTCGAAAGCGTTGCCGATGGCTCCGCCCACAACGCCGCCCAGGACCGCGCCTGTGGCGGCTTGCAGCAGGCGACTGTCACCGCTGGCGTTGGCACCAAGCGCCGCACCCAGGATCGCGCCAGAGGCCGCGCCGGCGGTCGCGTTGCGGCCAAGGTTGCCGCTGCCGCCCTGCATGTTGGGCTGACAGGCGGAAAGCATAAGGATCGCGACTGATGCCAGGACGATCGGGGTCTTGAAGGTCATCTGCTGCCTCATAGAAGTTACGGCTCACGCCTTGGTTTTGGCGTGAGCCTATAGCAACCTTTGTGCCGCAGATACAGTCCCCCGCGCGGGGAAGCGCCGATCACGATGCCGCGCGGATGCCTTCACCCACATCGGCCCGCGCCGCCTCCCAGGCCAGCATCGCGCGCTTGACAGGCAGTCCCCAGTGATAGCCCGCCAGCGCGCCGGACTTGCGCAATGCCCGGTGACAGGGGATCAACCAGCTGATCGGGTTGCGCCCGACCGCCGTCCCGACAGCCCTGACCGCCGACGGATGCCCGATGGCATTGGCAATCTCGGTATAGGTCGTGACATGGCCCGAGGGCACGCGCAGCAGCGCCTCCCAGACCTTGATCTGGAACGGCCCGCCCATCAGGTGCAACCGCGCCGTCCCGCTGCCAAAGGCCTCGGCGACCATCGGCGCGACGAACGCATCATCCTCGACGTAGCGCGCCTGCGGCCAGCGGCTTTTCAGGTCGTCCAGCGCCGCCTTGCGTCCACTTTCCTCGGTAAAGCCGATGCCGCAGATACCGCGCTCGGTCGCCATCACCAGCGCCTCGCCAAAGGGCGAAGGGAACAGGCCCCAGCGAATGGTCAGTCCCTTGCCGCCCTGCGCATAGTCGCCGGGGCTCATCGCCTCCCACCGCAGGAACAGGTCGTGCAGCCGCCCGCCACCTGACAGGCCAGAGGCGTGGGATGTCTCAAGCACCGTGAAGCGGTCGGCCAGCAGACGCCTCGCGTGGTCCAGCGTCAGGTATTGCTGATACCGCTTGGGGCTGACGCCCACCCATTGCGAAAAGACGCGCTGGAAATGCGCGGGGCTCATCCCCATGCGGGCGGCGAGATCGTCCAGCGTCATGCCCGGCCCGCCCTGGTCGATCTGATCCAGCGCGCGGGCAATGACGGCGTAGTGGTAGGGATCGCGTTGTGTCTCGGTCATCGGATCATCTCCTTCGCCCCGCAATCTAGGGCCGCGCGGGCCGTGCTGCGACCCGAATTCTGCGGGTTTATCGCCCGGATCGCTTGCCAACCTGCCTGCCGCTTTGGCACAAGGCAGGCATGGCGGCGCAGCTCGACTATTCCACGATCAAGACGATCTTCACCCGCTTTCACGCGGCGGAACCCGAACCGAAGGGCGAACTGGAGCATCTGAACGCCTATACGCTTTTGGTCGCCGTGGCGCTTTCGGCGCAGGCAACGGATGCGGGCGTGAACAAGGCGACGCGAAGTCTGTTCGCGGTGGCCGACACGCCCGAAAAGATGCTGGCGCTGGGGGAAGAGGCGCTGACCACCCACATCAAGACGATCGGCCTTTACCGCAACAAGGCCAGGAATGTCATGCGGCTCAGCCAGTTGCTCATCGACGGTTTCGGGGGGCAGGTGCCTTCGTCTCGCGCCGCGCTGCAATCGCTGCCGGGCGTGGGGCGCAAGACGGCGAACGTGGTCCTGAACATGTGGTTCGGATACCCGGCGCAGGCCGTCGATACCCATGTTTTCCGCGTGGCGAACCGCACCGGGCTTGCACCCGGCAAATCGCCCGAGGCGGTCGAGGCGGCGCTCGAGGATCAGATCCCGGTCGAGTTCGCCCGCCACGCCCACCACTGGCTGATCCTGCACGGCCGCTACACCTGCATCGCGCGGCGCCCGAAATGCCCCGCCTGCCTGATCCGCGATCTCTGCCCCTATGAGGACAAGACCCTATGAAAACCTATAATGTCGTCGGCATCGGCAATGCCATCGTCGATGTTTTCTGCCCGGCCGATGACAGCTTCATCGAACTCATGGGCATCGAAAAGGGCATCATGCAGCTTGTCGAGCGCGAGCGGGGCGAGTTGCTGTATGGCGCAATGAAGGACCGCGTGCAGGCGCCGGGCGGATCGGTCGCCAATACGCTCGCGGGGCTTGGTAACCTCGGGCTGTCGACCGCTTTCATCGGGCGGGTGCATGACGATGCGCTGGGGCGGTTCTATGCGCGAAGCATGGCCGACAACGGAACCGATTTTCCCAACGCTCCGGTGCCGGGTGGTGAGTTGCCGACCTCACGCTCGATGATCTTCGTCTCGCCGGATGGCGAGCGGTCGATGAACACCTACCTTGGCATTTCCTCGGAACTGGGCCCCGACGATGTTTCCGACAACGTGGCGGGCGGCGCGGAAATCCTGTTCCTCGAAGGCTATCTCTACGACAAACCCAAGGGCAAACAGGCGTTCGAGCGGGCGACGAAGCTGTGTCATGACGCGGGGGGCAAGGCCGGTATCGCGCTGTCGGACCCGTTCTGCGTCGACCGCCACCGTGGCGACTTCCGCCGTCTGGTGCGCGACCTGGATTACGTGATCGGCAACGAACAGGAATGGTGCTCGCTCTACCAGACCGACCTGTCCGGCGCTCTGGAACAGGCGGCGGCGGATGCGGGCATCGTGGTTTGCACCCGATCCGGCCACGATGTGATCCTGATCCGTGGTGAGGAGCAGGCGGTCGTCCCCGTGCGCCGTATCGTTCCCGTGGACGCGACCGGCGCGGGCGATCAGTTCGCCGCCGGCTACCTTTACGGTATGGCCACCGGCCAGCCGCTCGACATCTGCGGACGGATGGGTTGCGTCGCGGCGGCAGAGGTGATCAGCCATTTTGGCGCGCGCCCCGAGGCCGACCTCAAGGCGCTGTTCCGCAAATCCGGGCTGATCTGACTGTCGCGAAGTCCCGTCCTCGGGCCCTGCGTGCCGGGGGCCATCGTCCGGCGCTGATGCCGGGCGCGAACCGGAAACGGCACGATGCGGAACTGCAGGCGGGGGTGGAAAACCCCCCGGCCTTCGCCAGGGAAGCTACTCACCCAGCTTGGCGTGGACCTCGTCCAGATCGACCTCGCCCAATGGCATCTTGTTGGCCGGATTGTCGAAGTCGTACCGGAACAACTGGAAATCGCGGCGATAGATTTCCCACATGAGGTGCATCGACAGGTCGTCGAAATAGTCCTCGACCGGATGCAACCGCTTCGGCCCGTGTCCCTCGCTTTCGTTGAAGCGGGGGATCGCCTTCAGGTCGATCGGATGCGCGGTCTCGACGTTGTCGAGCACGCCCTGCATTCCCGGATCGAAACTTTCGGTGAAAAAGATGCGGTCGTAACGTCCGCCATTGACGATATAGGTCGAGACGTGTCCCGCCATCGCCGACCAGTGGATGTCGGGCTCCATCGGTTTCTTCCACCGGATCGTGTCGCGGGCGAACAGTAGAAAGCGGCGAAAGCTGGCGATCTGGTCGAACTCTGCCTTGCCATCATCGCCGCCGACGTCGATCCCGTATTTCTGCGCCAGCAGCGGCACCATGTTGCCCCGGTACCGCTTTCCATTGCGCTGGATGCCGCAGATCTTGTCGAAAAAGGACGACAGGATACGGGTGTAGGGGTTCCTCACACAGGTGAAGGCATAGGAGCGGTGCTTTTTCACGTTCCGCTCGATCAGCGGCTGGCTGGTTTCCTGCGCCCATTTGTGCAGGCCGGTCGTCGCGTCATGGATGTCACCGTCAAAGAACTGACCGTGGTCCGAGAAGTACATGATCTGGCCAATGGTCGAGCAGGCGCATTTCGGCACCACCCGATAGACCATGCTTTCGCTTTCCGTCATCCAGGTGCCTGGAAAACCCATCTGCCGCCGTCTCCGCCCGTGCCTTGTTCAGCGGGCACAAGGAAGCAAACTAACTCTGTCTTTTCAATGACCGTTAAAAGCGCTTACGTCACAATACGGACAACGGCGCGGACGGGCCTGCCTGATGGCGAAGATCGCCTACATCCTTCTCTGCCATAAGGATCCCGAGGGGATCATCGCGCAGGCACGCCGCCTGACCGCATCTGGCGACTTCATGGCGATCCATTTCGACGCTCGCGCCAGTGCCGCCGATTTCGACCGCATCCGCACCGCGCTGGCCGACAACCCCTCGGTGGCCTTCGTCCAGCGACGCGTGCAATGCGGTTGGGGCGAGTGGAGCCTTGTTGCCGCCACCCTGCGCGGGGTCGAGGCGGCGGTCGAGGCTTTCCCGCGCGCGACCCACTTCTACCTCTTGTCCGGCGACTGCATGTCGATCAAATCGGCCGAATACGCCCATGCCTTTCTGGATGCGGCCGAGGCCGATTATATCGAGTGCTTCGACTTCATGGCGTCGGACTGGATCAAGACCGGCATCAAGGAAGAACGCCTGATCTACCGCCACTTCTTCAATGAGCGCAGCCGCAAGCGGCTGTTCTACGCCTCGCTCGCCCTGCAAAAGCGGCTGAACCTGAAACGCCGCATCCCGCAGGACCTGCAGATCCAGATCGGCAGCCAGTGGTGGTGCCTGCGCCGCCGCACCATCGAGGCGATCCTGACCTTCCTGCGGTCGCGCCCCGATGTGATCCGCTTCTTCCGCCGCAGCTGGATCCCGGACGAGACGTTCTTCCAGACCCTCGTGCGTCATCTGGTCCCGGAATCGCAAATCCGAAGCCGCACGCTGACATTCCTGATGTTTTCCGACTACGGGATGCCGGTCACCTTCTACAACGACCATTTCGATCTTCTGGTCGGTCAGGACTTCCTCTTCGCCCGCAAGATCTCGCCCGACGCCAAAGAGCTGAAGGCCCGGCTTGGCGACCTTTACGCGGCCAGGGGGCGCAGCTTTCCCCTGTCGAACGAAGGTGCGGGCCTGCACCGCTTCCTGACGGGCAGGGGGCGGATCGGTCGCCGCTTTGCCCCCCGCTTCTGGGAGACCGAGGCGACGCTGGGCCGCGAACGGACGCTGATGATCATCACCTGCAAGAAGTGGCACGTCGCAAAGCGTCTGGTCGAACGGGTCCGGAACGTCACGAACCTGCCCGCCCTGGATTACCTGTTCAACGAGGCGTCCACGCCGATGCCCGACCTCGGCGGAATAGAGACCACGCTGGAAAAGCGCACCCGCCACCGCCGCGCGCTGGTCAGGATGCTGTTCGACTACTGGCAGACCGACGATCTGGTCTTGTGCATCGACCCGTCGAACATCGACCTGATGCAGGATTTCCACTCGGACCGGTCCAGCACCCGCATCCTCGAGGTGGAATGCGATTTCACCGACGACTATCTGATCGGCCATGCTCGCCGGGTCGGGCTTGCGGGGGTCAATACCTCGCAGGACACCATCGACAGGCTGCTGCCGACGATCCGCTATGACCTGAAATTCGAAAGCGATCGCCTGCGCGACAGCGACTTCGACGGTCTGTTCCATATCCGGCAATCGGCAAGCATGGTGGAAAACACGCTGCCCCTGGCCGAATTCCTTGGAATTCCCCCCGAGAAAGCGCAAGAAATCGCCGCGACCGACTATCTATTCGTGGATTGAAACCGATGCCCTATGCCTATGACGACACCAATATCTTTGCCCGCATCCTGCGCGGCGAAATCCCCAACAAGACCGTGGTCGAGACCGAGTATACCCTGGCCTTCCACGACATCCGTCCCCATGCCCCCGTGCATGTTTTGGTGATCCCCAAGGGCAAATACGTGACCTTCGACGATTTCGCCGCCAATGCCTCGGCCGAGGAACTGGTCGATTTTCACCGGACCGCGGCCAGGATCTGCGCCGATCTGGGCATCTCTCCGGGGCAGGGCGGGGCGGGCTACCGCGCCATCTCCAATGCCGGTGCCGACAGCAACCAGGAAGTGCCGCACTACCACCTGCATCTTCTGGGCGGCAAGAACATGGGGCGTCTGCTGCCCTGAGGGAGGCGCCGTGCCCGACTTCGTCTATCGCATCCTGCCCGGACGGCCCGATTTCGTGGCGACGATCACCGAGGCGGAACGGGCGGTGATGGGCGCGCATTTCGCCTATCTGCAGGACCTGCACGCAAAGGGCTGCATCCGCTTTGTCGGGCGAACCGAAGCCGGGGAATATGGCATCATCGTATTCTCCGCCGTTGACATCGAAGCGGCCCGCGCCACTGCCATAGCTGATCCGGCTGTGGCCGTCGGTGTCGTGACTGCCGAAGTTCATCCTTTCAGGATCGTCGATTTCGGCTGAAACCGCAGGGATCGGGTCGCCCGCCTGGACCCGGGCGATCAATTATGGGGCATCCACAAAGAGGTGCCCCATGTCCATCCGCTTCACCCCGATGCCCACCACCACCGCGCGCGCCTATCAGGCGGGCGGTCCCGACGCCAACGGCCAGACGCCCGAACGCGCGGTCTCGATCGGCCCCGGCCATCCCTGCCGCCACTGCCTGCAGAACATCGACGAGGGGGCGCAACTCTTGATCCTCGCCCATCGCCCCTTCCCGGCGCCGCAGCCCTATGCGGAGCTGGGTCCGATCTTCCTCTGCGCCGACGCGGAAACCTGCCATGCCCCCGAACAGTCCGAGGCCCTGCCGCCGATCCTCGCCTCAACCGACTACATCCTGCGCGGCTACAGCGCCGACAACCGGATCGTCTACGGCAGCGGCGCGGTCGTCCCTACCGCGCGCCTGGCGGAAGAGGCCGAGATGCGCTTTCAGGATCCGCGCATCGCCTACTGCCACGTCCGTTCGGCCAGGAATAACTGCTATCAGGTCAGGATCGACCGCGGCTGATGCCCGGATCGCCCATCTGATTTGCCGCTAAAAATCGCAGGCGTTTGCCGCACGCCCTCACAGGCTGCAACATCGTCGCGATCAATGCGCTGCGGCCCAGGTCGGGCCGCTGCCGGCCTCGACCGTCAGCGGCACCGACAGATGCACAGCCGGATGCGCCGCGCCCTCCATCACCTCGCGCACGACCGGCACCACGCGGTCAACCTCGCCCTCGTCCACCTCGAACAGCAACTCGTCATGAACCTGCAGCAGCATCTTCGCGGGCAGCCCCGCGATGGCCTCCGGCATCCGCACCATCGCGCGGCGGATCACGTCGGCCGCCGTCCCCTGGATCGGCGCGTTGATCGCGGCGCGGCGGGCGAAACCGGCAGTCGGGCCTTTCGAGTTGATCTCGGGCGTGTTGATCCGCCGCCCGAACAGGGTCTGCACATAGCCCGACTTCCGCGCAAAGCCGATGGTGGCATCCATGTATTCCTTGATGCCCGGAAATCGCTCGAAATAGCGGTCGATGAAGCCTTGGGCATCTGCCCGCGGAATCCGCAGGTTCCGCGCCAGACCGAACCCCGAAATCCCGTAGATGACACCAAAATTGATGGCCTTTGCCTGCCGCCGGATATCCGGCGTCATCTGGTCCAGTGGCACGCTGAACATCTCGGACGCCGTCATCGCATGGATGTCGATCCCGTCCGCAAACGCCTGCCGAAGCGCGGGGATGTCGGCGATATGGGCCAGGATGCGCAACTCGATCTGACTATAGTCGAGGCTCACCAGAACCTTGCCCGGCGGCGCCACGAAAGCCTCGCGGATGCGCCGCCCTTCTTCCGACCTGATCGGAATGTTCTGCAGGTTCGGATCGGTCGAGGCCAGCCGCCCCGTCACCGCCCCGGTGATCGAATAGGACGTATGCACCCGACCCGTCTCCGGGTTCACATGATCCTGCAACGCATCCGTATAGGTCGATTTCAGCTTCGACAACTGCCGCCAGTCCAGCACCCGCGCGGGCAGGTCGTGCCCCTCGGCCGCGAGGTCTTCCAGCACATCGGCACCGGTCGCATAGGCCCCGTTCTTGCCCTTGACCCCGCCGGGCAGGCTGAACTTGTCGAACAGGATCTCGCCCAGTTGCTTGGGCGAGCCTACGTTGAATTTCTCGCCCGCCAGCGTGTGGATCTCATCCTCCAGCGCCGCCATCTTCTGACTGAAGGCGTTGGACATCCGGCTCAGCGTGTCGCGGTCCACCTGGATGCCGGCCATCTCCATATCCATCAGGACCGGAACCAGCGGACGCTCCAATGTCTCATACACCGTCGTGACCTGCGCCTGATGCAGTTGCGGACGGAACAGCCGCCACAGCCGCAGCGTGATATCCGCATCTTCGGCAGCATATTTCACCGCCTCATCAACCGGCACCCGGTCGAAGGTGACTTGCGTCTTGCCAGACCCGAGCAGCGATTTGATCGGGATCGGGCTATGCCCCAGATACTGCTCCGACAGAGCATCCATGCCGTGCTGGTTCAGCCCCGCATGCATCGCATAGCTCATCAGCATGGTGTCGTCGATCGGCGCAACCCGGATGCCATGGCGCGCGAAAATCTTCGCGTCATACTTCATGTTCTGCCCGATCTTTAGGATGGCATCATCCTCCAGCACCGGCTTCAGCATCGAGAGCGCCTGTTCCAGCGCCAATTGCCCTTCGACCAAGGCATCCGAGCCGAACAGGTCGCCCCCGCCCTGCCGGTGTCCGACGGGGATGTAACAAGCATGCCCCGCCTCGACGCAAAGCGAGATGCCGACCAGATCGGCCCGCATCTCATCAAGGCTGGTGGTCTCGGTATCGACGGCGACATGACCCCGATCTCGGATCAGCGCGATCCAGCGCTCCAGCGCGGCCACATCCCGCACCGCCTCATAGGCGGCATGATCAAAGGGCTGCGGCGGTATCTCGATGACCGGCGCTTCGTCATCCGTCCCGCCGGTGATCTGCGTCGCGGCCGCAGCGGGCATCTCGACCTTCAGGCTGTCGGCCACCCGCTTGGTCAGGGTGCGGAACTCCATCGCGTTCAGGAAACCCATCAGCACATCGGCATCCGGTTCCCGCGCCTCCAGCGTTTCCAGCCCGAAATCCAGCGGCGTCTCACAATCCAGCTGCACCAGGCGCTTGGAGATGCGGATCTGCTCGGCATTGTCGATCAGCGTCTCGCGCCGCTTCTGCTGCTTGATCTCGCCGGCCCGCTCCAGCAGCGTCTCAAGATCGCCGAACTCCTGGATCAGCAGTGCGGCGGTCTTGATCCCGATGCCCGGCGCGCCCGGCACGTTGTCGACTGAGTCGCCCGCCAGCGCCTGCACATCCACCACGCGGTCGGGCCGGACGCCGAATTTCTCCTCAACCTCGGCCACGCCGATGGGCTTGTTCTTCATCGGGTCGAACATCTCGACCCCGTCGCCCACCAACTGCATCAGGTCCTTGTCGGAAGAGATGATGGTGACGCGCCCCCCCGCATCCCGTGCCCGGCAGGACAGGGTCGCGATGATGTCGTCGGCCTCGAACCCCTCGGTCTCGATACAGGCCACGTTGAACGCCCGCGTCGCCTCGCGCGTCAGTGGGAATTGCGGCTTCAGCTCTTCCGGCAGATCGGGGCGGTTGGCCTTGTAGGCCGGATAAATCTCATTCCGGAAAGTCATCGAGGAATGGTCGAAGATCACCGCCACATGCGTCGGCGTATCGCCCTTCTTGTTGTTCTCGACATAGCGGAACAGCATGTTGCAGAACCCGGCCACGGCACCGATCGGCAACCCGTCCGACTTCCGCGTCAGCGGCGGTAGCGCGTGATAAGCCCGAAAGATATAGGCCGATCCGTCGATCAGATGCAGATGGCTGCCCTTGCCGAATGTCATCGCGCTCTCCTCGAAAACCCCGCAAGTCATCGCACGATTGATCTGCGGCTGCTACCCGTTGCGGGCGCTGACGGCGCCATGCGACCGTGCTAGATTGCGCCCGTTCGGGGGGATCATGCGCAAGACGTTCAGGGTGTTGGGTTGGCTTCTGCTGGGCCTTCTGGTCGGCGGCGGGCTTACCATTCTGGGGGCGGTCGCTGCCGCCTATGCCTTCGACATTTCGCAGTTCGAAGGCGCCCATGCGATGGGCGTCGCCTTTTTCTGGACGCCGCTCGGCGCCCTGACCGGTGCGATTGTCGGTGCCGTCATCGGCGCGCGCCGGGGTGGCGCTGCTCAGTGATCGTCATGCGCGTGATCGCGGTCGATCACATAGCGTTTGTCACAGTATCCGCATTCGACCCAGCCCGTATCATCGGGGATCGTCAGCCAGACACGAGGATGCCCAAGCGCACCATCGCCACCGTCACAGGCCACTTTCCAGCTCGTGACCACTTCGGTCTCTGGCGCGTCTTGGGGCATCGGGTCTGGTCCTCATGGGCTGGCTTTGGTGGCTGGCCGCATGATACCCATCGCCGCCGCGCGGGCAAGAGCGGGCGGGCAGGTATAATCCCGAGCCTTTCGCTCTACATACCGAAGCCATACTGACTCCATACCGTTTCCAGACGGTGGAAGCGGGCAGATTTCAGGCAAGCTCAGCCGACCGGATCAGCGGAAAGAATATGCCCGACGACCAGACGCCGAACCAGCTTTCCCCATCGATTATCTGGTGCTCTCCAAGATCGACCAGCCGGTAAAATGACTTCCGGTCGATCAAAGCCTCCAGATTCGCGCGGATATGAACATAGGGCGAAGGCTCTCCCGTCGCCTCGTCCCGGACAACGCGGATCGAGTGGTCTGGTCCGGCAATCGCCTGGTCCTCGACCTGCGTGACAAACGTCAGGATCTGATCCGTGCCTTCACCCTCCACAGTGAAGTCGATGGCGACAAAAGGCGCGTCATCGACCTTGATGCCGACTTTTTCTACTGGAGTTACAAGGAAATAGCTCTCACCCTCCCGCTTTATGATCGACGAGAACAGCCTGACCATCCCCGGTCTCCCGATGGGCGTCCCCAGATAGAACCACGTCCCGTCCCGCGCGATCCGCATGTCCAGATCGCCGCAGAAGGGCGGGTTCCACAGATGCACAGGTGGCGGACCTTTGCGCGATGCTGCCTGAACCGAGGCAATCATGCCTTCTGCCGAAGGTTTCACGATCATTTGTGCATCCGGGGTTTTTGTCATTTGTAAGCGGCAGGATAGTTTGGTCTGATGTGGAATGTAATCTTGCAGGGATGTTTTTCATGACCCAGTCCGACGCGCTGATCGCCGAGATCGAAACCCTTGGCCAGCGCCTCGCAGATGCCAAGACCAGCATCAACCGCCGCTTCATCGGTCAGGAAAAGGTGGTGGACCTTGTCCTGGCTTCGATGCTGTGCGGTGGTCATGCGCTGCTTGTCGGCTTGCCAGGCCTGGGGAAAACGCGGCTGGTCGATACGCTGTCGACGGTCATGGGTCTTAAAGGCAACCGCATCCAGTTCACGCCCGATCTGATGCCCGCGGACATCCTGGGGTCCGAGGTTCTGGACACTGGCAAGGACGGGTCTCGCGCCTTCCGCTTCATCGAGGGACCGATCTTCTGCCAGCTTCTGATGGCCGACGAGATCAACCGCGCCTCGCCGCGTACCCAGTCCGCGCTGCTGCAGGCGATGCAGGAGCGTGAGGTGACGATCGCCGGGGAACACCGCAGTTTGGGCCGCCCCTTCCACGTTCTGGCGACCCAGAACCCCATCGAGCAGGAGGGCACCTATCCTCTGCCCGAGGCCCAGCTTGACCGTTTTCTGGTGCAGGTCGATGTCGACTATCCCGACCGCGCGACGGAGCGGGACATCCTGATCGCCACGACAGGTGCGGAAGAAGCACAGGTTCATCAGGTGTTTACCGCCGAAGAGCTGATCGCCGCCCAATCCGTCCTTCGCCGGATGCCGGTCGGCGACGCGGTGGTCGAGGTTATCCTGGACCTCGTCCGCGCCTGCCGCCCTGGTGAGCCGGAAGGCGCCGCGCTGGCCGACGTGTTGTCCTGGGGGCCTGGCCCCCGCGCCGCTCAGGCGCTTATGCTCACGGTGCGGGCGCGGGCCTTGCTGGATGGCCGTCTGGTGCCGAACGTGGATGACGTGCGCGCTCTGGCGCGGCCGGTGATGATCCACCGCATGGCGCTGAGTTTTGCGGCCCGTGCGCGCGGCGAGGATCTTGGCTCGGTCATCGACGGCGTGGTTGCCCGGCTTACGGGCCTTGAGGCCGCCGCGTGACGGCAACCCCAACCCTTCGCGCAAGGTCCGAGACGCTTGGCCAGTCGCTGCCCGCGCTGCTTGCCGGTGCGGAACATCTCTCAGCGACCGTGATCCTTGGCGAACACGGGCGGCGGCGCGCGGGTATGGGGGATGAGTTCTGGCAGTACCGCCCTGCCCATGCCGGGGATTCGGCGCGGATGATCGACTGGCGCCGCTCCGCCCGGTCGGACGCCCATTTCGTGCGCGAGCGCGAATGGCAGGCGGCGCAATCGGTGACCTTGTGGGTCGATGGGTCGCGCTCGATGAGCTTTTCGGGCGACCGCAACCGCCCGCCGAAGGCCGAACGCGCGCAGCTTCTGGGTCTCGCGCTGGCTATCCTGCTCTTGCGCGGCGGCGAAAGGGTGGGGCTGGCCGGGGATTCGCATCCTCCGCGCCCGGGCCGCGCCCAGATAGACCGGCTGGCACTGGCGCTGACCGAGGATGCGACCTCGGACTACGGAGCGGCGGATGCCTCGGGGATGGTTTCGCATGGCCGCGCAGTGTTCCTTTCGGATTTCCTTGGCGACATGGCCGCAACCGAGGCCGCAATGGCCCGCGCGTCAGATCGTGGCGTGCGCGGCGCGGTGATGCAGATTCTTGACCCGGCAGAGGAAGAATTCCCCTTCGACGGCCGCACCATCTTCGAATCCATGGGTGGCACGCTGCGGCACGAGACGCTTCGCGCCAATGACCTGCGGACCCGTTACCGGGCAAGACTGGCCGAACGGCGCGACCGGCTCTCGGCGCTTTGCCGTGCCTCCGGCTGGCATTTCCATACCCATCACACCGGCGATTCCGCGCAAGCCGCACTCCTCTGGCTGTACCGCGCGCTGGAAAGGGGCCGCTGATGTGGATCGTCGGCCCCATCGGCTTCACGGTCCCATGGCTGCTGCTGGGGCTGATCGCCCTGCCGATCTTGTGGCTTTTGCTGCGCGCCGTGCCGCCCGCGCCGATCCGCCGTCGCTTCCCGGGCGTGGCACTGCTGCTGGGTCTGACCGATGACGAGACCGAGACGGACAAGACCCCCTGGTGGCTTTTGCTGCTGCGGATGCTGGCGGTCGCCGCGGCGATCATCGCCTTCGCCGGTCCGATCCTGCACCCCCAACCCCGGCAAGAAGGAACAGGACCGCTGCTGATCCTGCTGGACGGCGGCTGGGCCGATGCGCGCGACTGGCCGCGCCGGATAGAGCGCGCCGAGGCGCTGGTCCAGGATGCGGGTCGCGCCGGTCGCGCCGTCGCCGTCCTGCGCGTGACCGACCGACCGCAAATGCCCGAGTTCCAGACCGCCGACGCATGGACCGGCCGCCTTGCCGCGTTGCAGCCGCAGCCCTGGGCGCCGAATGACATGGCAGGCTGGATCAACGCTTTGCCGGAAGGATTGTTCGACAGTTTCTGGCTGTCCGACGGGCTGGACCATCCGGCGCGTGCCGATCTTCTGGCAGCGCTGGAGGATCGTGGCTCTGTGACAGTGTTCGAAAGCCCGCGCCCCATCGTGGCCTTGCGTCCGCCGCTGTTCGAGGAGGGCGTGGTCAAGCTCCGCGCCTCTCGCCCCTCGCCAACTGAGGTTGCCGATCTTGAGGTTTCGGCTCGCGGCCTTGATCCTGCCGGGGTAGAACGCGAGCTGGCCCGGGTGCCGATCGCCTTCGCGGCTGGCGAGACCGAAGCCACGACCGACCTTTCCCTGCCGCCCGAACTGCGCAACCGACTGTCGCGGTTCGAGATTGCCGGGGTGCGCTCGGCCGGTGCTGTCAGCCTGACCGACGACAGCCTGAAACGGCGCAAGGTTGCGATAATCTCCGGCCCCGAAAGTCGTGAAGGGCTGCAACTGCTGTCGCCGACGCATTATCTGGAACGGGCGCTTGACCCGGTGGCCGACCTGATCCGGGGAACGCTGGACGACGTGCTGCTGGCCTCGCCGGATGTCATCATCCTGGCAGATGTCGCGCGGCTGTCGCCGACCGAGACCGATGGTGTAATGGACTGGCTGGACAAGGGCGGCCTGCTCTTGCGCTTTGCTGGTCCCCGGCTTGCCGCCAGCGATGTGAGCCGCGCTCAGGAAGACCCGCTGATGCCGGTGCGACTGCGCGAAGGCGGGCGGCAGGTCGGCGGTGCGATGAGCTGGGGTGAACCCAAGTCGTTGGCACCCTTTGCCGAAGGCTCACCCTTCCACGGCTTGCAGATACCATCGGATGTTACCGTTTCGGCGCAGGTTTTGGCCCAGCCCGACCCCGAGCTGGCCTCGCGCACCATTGCCGCGCTGGCAGATGGCACGCCGCTTGTCACGCGCAAGACGGTCGGGCAGGGGCAGGTGGTCTTGATCCATGTGACCGCAAACGCCGAATGGTCGAGCCTGCCGTTGTCGGGACTTTTCGTGCAGATGCTGGAACGGCTGGCGGTCTCCACCCGTCCCGCCGCGCCGGATGCCGAGGAACTGGCGGGGCAGATCTGGGTGCCCGAGACGGCACTCGATGCCTTCGGCATCGTCAGCGAGGCGGGCGATGTGGCAGGTGTTCCGGGTGAGGTTCTGGCCGAGGGTATTGTAACTGGCCCTCGGGTTGACCTGCCGCCTGGGCTTTATGCTGGCAACGACCGCCGCGTGGCGCTGAATGTGATCAATGCGGATACCGTGCTGGCGCCCAGCACCTGGCCCGAACGTGTGCCGGTCGAAGGGCTTGCGGTCACCCGCGAACAGGCGTTGAAGGGCGCTTTCCTTGCCGGTGCACTGGCCTTGCTGATGATCGACATCTTCGCCTCGCTTTTCATGACGGGCCGTTTGCGCGGTGCGCGCGCGGCTGCGGTCCTGCTGGTTGCATTCATGGTCGCAGGGGCGCCATCGGCGCGCGCCCAGGCGCCATCGGATGATGCATTTGCGTTGCGCGCTACGAATGGCGTGGTGCTGGCTTATGTCATGACCGGCGATCCGCAGGTGGATAGTCTTGCCGAAGCCGGCCTGCGCGGCCTTGGGCAAAAGCTGTTCGAGCGCACCTCGATCGAGCCTGACCCTCCTATGGGGGTGAACCTTGAAACCGATGAACTGTCCTTCTTCCCCTTCCTCTACTGGCCTGTGACCGCGAACCAGCCGATCCCTTCGGCCGAGGCCTATGCGGCATTGAACCGCTATCTGCTGACCGGTGGCATGATCCTGTTCGACACCCGCGATGCGGATGTGGCGGGCGCGGGCGGCACCACCCCTGAAGGGCGGCGGTTGCAGGAACTGGCGGCGCAACTGGATATCCCGCCGCTGGAACAGATCCCGCAGGACCATGTCCTGACGCGGACCTTCTATCTGCTGCAGGATTTCCCCGGCCGCTATGCCGGCCGCTCGATCTGGGTTGAGGCCGCACCGCCGGATGCCGAACAGGTTGAGGGCATGCCCTTTCGCAACCTGAACGACGGCGTGACTCCCGTCGTTATCGGCGGCAACGACTGGGCCTCGGCCTGGGCTACGGATCAGGGTGGGATGCCGATGTATCCCGTCGGACGAGGTTTCGCCGGTGAGCGGCAGCGCGAGATTTCCTATCGCTTCGGCATAAACCTGATCATGCATGTGCTGACCGGCAACTATAAGTCCGACCAGGTCCACGTGCCTGCCCTGCTGGAAAGGCTGGGGCAATGACCGGCTCGCTGATCTTCGACCCGCTGCTGCCATGGCCCGCGCTATATGGCGCGATGCTGCTGGCGGCGGTTGTGGTGGTCGTCGCGCTGTGGCGCGGACTGTCGGGCTGGTGGCTGCGCGGGCTGACGGCGGCCGTGCTGATGTTGGGGCTGGCCAACCCGTCGTTGCAGGAAGAAGATCGCGCGCCGCTGTCTGACATCGTGCTGGCCATCGTCGATGAAAGCGCGAGCCAGCGTATCGGCGACCGCCCCGCCCAGACGGCAGAGGCACTTGCCACGGTCGAGGCCGAGGTGGCGGCCATTCCGAACACCGAGTTGCGCGTGGTGCGTCTTGGTGACATGCCGGATAACGAGGGCACCCTTCTGATGACCGCGCTGAGCCAGGCGCTGGCCGAAGAACCCCGCGCGCGGGTCGCGGGGGCTATCCTGATCACCGACGGTCGGGCGCATGACATCCCGCTTGCCCCGAATATGCCCGCGCCGATGAATGTGCTTCTTACAGGGCGCAGCAGCGACTGGGACCGCCGCCTGACCATCCGCGATGCGCCCGCCTTCGCCATCATGGGCGAAGAAGTGCAACTGACCATGCGCGTCGATGATGAGGGCGATGTCCCCCGTGATGTGAGCAGCACCGCCGACCTGATGATTTCGGTCGATGGAGCCGAGCCGCAGGTATTCAACATACCTGTCGGAGAGGACATACAGCTCCCTGTGACGCTGCCGCATGGTGGCATGAACGTGCTGCAATTTCAGGTTGCTGCTTTGCCGGGTGAACTGACGGATCGCAACAACGCCGCCGTGGTGCAGATCAACGGTGTGCGCGACCGTCTGCGCGTCCTGCTGGTCTCGGGCGAACCGCATGCGGGCGAAAGGGTCTGGCGCAACCTGCTGAAATCGGATGCCAGTGTGGATCTGGTGCATTTCACCATTCTGCGCCCGCCGGAAAAGCAGGACGGCGTGCCGGTGTCCGAGCTGTCGCTGATCGCCTTTCCTACCCGCGAGCTGTTTGTCGAAAAGATCGACGAGTTCGACCTGATCATCTTCGACCGCTATCGCCAGCGCGGCATCCTGCCCACGGCCTATCTGCAGAACGTGGCCGACTATGTGCGCAACGGCGGCACAGTTCTTATCGCTTCAGGGCCGGAGTTCGGCTCGGCCGACAGTCTGTTCCGCTCTCCTTTGGCCGACATCCTGCCGGTCGTGCCATCCGGCCGTGTGGTTGAGCAGGGCTTCCTGCCGCAACTGACTGATCTTGGCCGCCGTCACCCTGTGACCGAGGGGCTTGACGCCTATGTGCCGGATGACGGCACTCAGGTCGAGGGCGACGGCCCACATTGGGGCCGCTGGTTCCGGCAGGTCGATGTGCAGGCGACACGTGGCCAGGTTGTGATGGAAGGCGCGGGCGGGCGACCACTGCTGGTGCTGGACCGTGTCGGTGAGGGGCGCGTGGCGATGCTCGCCTCGGATCAGGCGTGGCTCTGGGGTCGGGGGTATGAGGGTGGCGGGCCTCAATTGGAACTGCTGCGTCGCCTTGCCCACTGGATGCTGAAAGAGCCGGAGCTTGAGGAAGAAACGCTGACGGCAACCGCGCAGGGGCAGACCCTGACCATCACGCGGCGCACGATCGGCGATCCGCCCGGCGACCTGACCATAACGGGCCCGGATGGCGCGGAAACCGTGCTGCCCATGCCCGAAGCGGCGCCTGGGCGTTATCAGCTGACCTGGGAAGCGCCGGACATGGGGCTTTACCGGCTGGCGCAGGGTGACATGATGGCGGTGGTCGCCGTCGGCCCTTCCGCGCCCAAGGAGTTTGAGCAGACGATTGCCAGCGGCGAGGCGCTGACTCCTCTGATCGAGGCAGGGCGGGGCGGCGTGCTGCGGCTGGAGGACGGCATGCCCGGCGTTCGGACCGTGCGCGAGGGCGGGGTGGCCGCTGGCCGGGGCTGGATCGGGATCACGCCGCGCAATGCCTATGTGACGCAGGACGTGCGCATCGCGCCGCTTCTGCCTGCCTGGGCGCTGCTGCTGCTCGCCTCGGCCCTGGCGGTGGCTGCTTGGCTGCGCGAGGGGCGGCGCTGAAGCCTTTACGGCTCTTTCCGCAGGATGACGGCGCGGGATTCCGACCAGAACTCTCGCCGTACCAGCACTGCCAGACAGATCGCGGTGGCCAGCATCAGTGCATAAGGTCCGAAAAGCCAGGCCAGCGCGCCTAGCGCGAAGTAAACCGACCGCAGCCCGCGGTTGAAGCTGCGCGCGGCGGTGATGTTGACCTCGCCCGCCTGCGCCGCGCGATGAAAGGCGGTCGGATCGGCGGCATCGTTCGGCACGGCCGCCATAAGGATGGAGCAATAGCCGAACAGCCGGTGCGCCCAGATGAATTTCAACAGCGCGTCGGCCAGGAACAGGATGACAGGGATAATGCGCAGCTCGATCCCGACTGCGTTGCTGGGCGAGGCAAATTCCCCGGCCATGCTGGTAAGGCTCGTCGGATTGCCCATCAGAGCCACGCCCCCGCCGATCGCAATCATGCAGGCCGACGCGAAAAAGGCGGTTCCCTGCCGCAGGCTGTCGATCATCTGAGCGTCAAAAATCCGGGGCTGGCGCGTCACGAACTGCCGCATCCAGTCGTGGCGATAAGCGGTCATAAGCTGCGTAACAGAGGGATGTCTGGCGGGAGGATGCTCGATGAACCAGCCGATCCCGGCCCAGCTGAGCACGAGGAAAGCCAACGCGACAAGGTCGGGAAGGGTGAAGTGCGATGTCAGGGCGGAAAGGGGCATGGGCGCAGGTTAGCCTTGATGATGCTTGCTTGTCAGCCACGGGAATTGGTTATATTTGTTTACCGGAGCAGGGAGGGTTGTCATGCAGATGCCGATACCCAACGCGGAAGTTCTGTCCCGCAAGGCGCGTATTGTCGAGCGTCTGCTGGCTGTCCTTCCCGCGGATGCTGTGATCCATGATCCTGCCGAGACCCGCGCCTATGAATGTGACGGTCTGACCGCCTACCGCTGCCCGCCGCTGGCCGCCGTCCTGCCGCGCAAGACGGAAGAGGTCGCTGCCGTGCTGAGGATTTGTCATGCGGAAGGCGTTCCGGTTGTTCCGCGCGGCTCCGGCACCTCGCTTGCCGGGGGCGCAATGCCGACCGCCGATTGTGTCATCCTTGGCGTGGCGCGAATGAACGGAGTCCTGGAAAGCGACTACGCGAACCGTTTTATCCGCGTTCAGTCGGGGCGCACCAACCTGAGCGTCACGGGCGCGGTCGAGACCGAAGGGTTCTTCTACGCGCCCGATCCGTCCAGCCAGCTTGCCTGCGCCATCGCGGGCAATGTGGCGATGAATTCGGGCGGGGCGCATTGCCTGAAATACGGGGTGACGACCAACAACCTTCTGGGCGTCAAGGCGGTCCTGATGGACGGCACGGTGATCGAAATTGGCGGCCCCTGGATGGATGCGGGCGGGCTGGACCTGCTGGGCGTCATCTGCGGCAGCGAGGGGCAACTGGCCGTCGTGACGGAAGCCACGCTGCGCATCCTGCCAAAGCCCGAGGGCGCGCGGCCTGTCCTGATCGGGTTTTCCTCGAACGAGGTTGCCGGGGCCTGTGTGTCCGACATCATCAAGGCGGGCGTGCTGCCGGTGGCCATCGAGTTCATGGACCGCCCCTGCATCCGCGCCTGCGAGGCTTTCGCCAAGGCCGGCTATCCCGATTGTGAGGCGCTGCTGATCATCGAGGTCGAAGGTGCGCCCGCCGAGATTGACGAGCAGCTTGGCCTGATCCGCCAGATCGCGGCACGCCACGATCCCGTCGAATTCCGCGAAAGCCGGAGCGAAGAGGAATCCCGCCGCATCTGGCTGGGCCGCAAGTCGGCTTTCGGCGCGATGGGGCAGATCAACGATTATATGTGCCTGGACGGAACAATCCCGGTATCCGCGCTGCCTTACGTCCTGCGCCGCATCAGCGAGATGAGCCGCGAATGCGGGCTGGACGTCGCGAACGTCTTTCACGCGGGCGACGGCAACATGCACCCTCTGATCCTGTTCGACGCCAACAAGCCGGGCGATCTGGAGCGGTGCGAGGCCCTTGGCGCCGATATCCTGAAACTCTGCGTCGAGGTGGGCGGTTGCCTGACCGGCGAACACGGCGTGGGCATCGAAAAGCGTGACCTCATGAATGTGCAATTCTCGCCAGAAGATATGGAGGCGCAGCTTCGGGTGAAGGATGTGTTTGACCCCAAGTGGCTGCTGAATCCAGCCAAGGTATTCCCGCTGGATGTGACGGCAGGGCGTCGCGCGGCATGAGAGGCTGGTAGCGGGGGTTTCACACCCCCGCACCCCCGTGGGATATTTGAGCCAAGGTGAATGACAGTGATAAGTCCGGCGAGCGAAACGGAACTGGCGGACCTGCTGCGGGGGGCACAGGAGCCGTTCCACATCGTCGGTGGCGGGACGCGTGGTATCGGCGGATCCGTCGTCGGTGACCCGCTGGAGACGGCGCGGCTTTCGGGCATAACGCTTTACGAGCCGGGTGCGCTGACCCTGGTGGTCGCCGCAGGGACGCCCATTGCCGATGTGGAAGCGGCGCTTGCCGCAGAGGGACAGCGTCTGCCCTTCGAGATACCCGATTTGCGCGGGCTGATGCGCCGCGACGGCCAGTCCACCATCGGCGGCGTTGCGGCCACAAACGCCTCCGGTCCCCGGCGCATTCAGGCAGGAGCCTGTCGCGACAGCATGATCGGGGTCAGGTTCGTCGACGGAACCGGGACGGTCGTCAAGAACGGCGGCCGGGTGATGAAGAACGTCACCGGCTATGATCTGGTGAAGCTGCTGGCGGGCAGCCACGGGACACTTGGCGTGCTGACCGAGGTGGCGTTCAAGCTCCTGCCGGTGCCGGAGACAAGCGCGACACTTGTTCTGCCGGGGCTGGATCTTACCCGCGCCGTGGCAGCGATGGCGGCGGCGATTGGTTCGCCTTTCGAGGTGACGGGGGCTGCGCATTGGCCCGGAGAGGGGACGTTCCTGCGGATCGAGGGGTTTGCTGCATCGGTCGCCTATCGAGCAGGGCAGCTATCCCGGCTGCTAGCATCCTTTGCCGAGGCAGGTATCGAGGATCATGTAGCAGGTGCGGCCCGATGGGCGCAGATCCGGGATGTCATGCCCTTCCACGACCGGTCGGGCGATGTGTGGAAGCTGTCGGTTACACCTTCCGCCGCGCCGGGGATTGCCGCGCGGCTGGAGGCGGAGGCGTTGCTGTTCGACTGGGGTGGCGGGCTGATCTGGGCGCTGATGGCCAAGGGGGTAGACCTGAGGGCAAAGTTCGGCGCGTTCCCCGGCCATGCCACGCTGGTCCGCGCAAATGCAGAGGGCAGCGCGGCAATTTCGACATTTCAGCCCGAGGTGCCTGCACTCGCAGCTATCACGGCGGGCCTGCGGGCGCGGTTCGATCCAAAGGGGTTGCTCAATCCGGGTCTGATGGGCTGACGGGGGAACAGGATGCAGACGAATTTCAGCCCCGCGCAGCTTGCCGATCCCGCCACCGCGCGGTCCAATGAAATCCTGCGATCCTGTGTGCATTGTGGGTTCTGCACGGCGACCTGCCCGACCTATCAGGTTCTGGGGGACGAACTGGACAGCCCGCGCGGCCGCATCTACCTGATCAAGGAGATGCTGGAAGAGGGTCGGCCCGCGGATGAAAAGACGGTCAAGCATATCGACCGCTGCCTGTCCTGCCTGGCCTGCATGACCACCTGTCCCTCGGGAGTGCATTACATGCATCTGGTCGATCACGCCCGCACCTATATAGAAGAGACCTATCGCCGACCCTTCTCGGACAGGGCGTTGCGCTGGCTCCTCGCGCGGATTCTGCCCTATCCGGGGCGTTTCCGTCTTGCTTTGTTGGGTGCAAAGCTGGCGCGGCCCTTTGCCGGGCTGCTGCCCGATGCGCGCCTTCGGGCAATGGTGGCGATGGCGCCGAAGACCATACCGCCGGTCAGCCGCAACGACGATCCGCAGACGTTTTCCGCCGAAGGGCCAGTCAGAATGCGCGTCGCCCTGATGACAGGCTGCGCGCAGCGAGCGCTGAACACGGACATCAACGATGCCACGATCCGGTTGCTGACCCGGCTTGGCTGCGAGGTGGTCATCGCGCAAGGGCAGGGCTGTTGCGGCGCGCTGACGCATCACATGGGCAAGAGCGCCGAGGCGCATGCAACGGCAGCGGCCAGCATCGGTGCTTTCATGGCCGAGCATCGCCGCAAGCCTCTGGATGCTATTGTGATCAACACCTCGGGCTGTGGCACCACGGTCAAGGATTACGGTCACATGTTTCGCAACGACCCGATCGCCGCCGCTGCAGCCACTGTGGCCGGGCTGGCGCGCGATGTGTCCGAGGTGCTGGTGACGCTTGGTCTGCCCGAAGGCGCATCGAAGGGCATGCGCGTGGCCTATCATTCGGCTTGCTCTTTACAGCACGGGCAGCAGATCAAGACGGCTCCGAAGGAGTTGCTCAAACGCGCGGGGTTCGACGTGGTGGAACCTGCCGACAGCCATCTGTGCTGCGGTTCTGCCGGCACCTACAACCTGATGCAGCCCGAGATTTCCGGCCAGCTTCGCACCCGCAAGGTCCAGACGCTGGAGGCGCGAAAGCCCGACATCATCGCCGCGGGCAACATCGGCTGCATGATGCAGATCGGTTCGGCGACGCAGATTCCCGTCGTGCATACGGTCGAACTGATCGACTGGGCGACCGGAGGGCCACAGCCGCGCGGCCTTGTTTAAAATCAGCCTTAAATCCGCCCCAACACCCATCTAATCATGGGCGCGTCGATGGAGTTTCGGATGCGCCTTTTCCTGCTGATTCTCTTTATGTTTCTGCCTGTCGCATTGCAGGCCGAGGAAAGCGCCCTTCGCAAGCTGGAAACCGGCGACGACAGCCGCGGCTGGAACGGCGTCGGCAGGCTGAACCTTGGCGACAAGGGGTTCTGCACCGGCACGCTGATTACGCCGCAACTGGTGCTGACTGCCGCCCATTGCATGTTCGACAAAGAGACGGGTCAGCAGATCGATCCGGCCGAGATCGAGTTTCTTGCCGGATGGCGCAATGGCCGGGCAGCCGCCTATCGCGGTGTTCGCCGGGCCGTGGTGCATCCGAAATATGTCTTTGACGCGCAGGATCGGCTGGATCGGGTCGCGCATGATCTGGCGCTCCTGCAGCTTGACCAGCCAATCCGGCTTCCGTCGATCAGCCCGTTTGAGACCGATGCACGATCCGGCGAAGGCGATGAGGTGGGCGTCGTCTCTTACGCGCAGGACCGCTCCGAGGCGCCCTCGCTGCAGCAGGTCTGCCATGTGCTTGGCCGCCAGCCCGGCGTGTTCGTTCTGTCCTGCAATGTCGATTTCGGCTCCTCCGGTGCGCCGGTATTTTCGCTGAAGGATGGAGTCGCGCGCATCGTGTCGGTCGTCTCGGCCAAGGCAGAGGTGGATGGACAGAAGGTGGCGCTGGGTGTTTCGCTTGACCAGCCATTGTCCGAGTTGATGACGGCGCTGGACGATCCCGGCCCAAGCTTTCCGCGCATCGGGTCGAATGTCCGCATGCTGTCCGGCGGTTCGGGCGGCGCGAAGTTCGTGAAGCCGTGACTGCCGTGTGGAAACTGGCGCTTGCCACTTTCCTGATCGCTGCGCCCGTGCTGGCCGATACCGGGCTGGACCGTCTGACCCGCCGCGACCAGTCCTTTGGGTGGGAGGCTGTGGGCCGCGTCGATATCGGTGACAAGGCATTCTGCACAGGCACGCTGATTGCCACCGATCTGGTTCTGACGGCGGCGCATTGCGTCTATGACGGGTCGACCGGCCAGCCCGAGGATGTCAGCACCATGCGCTTTCGCGCAGGCTTAAGCGATGGGGTTTCGATTGCCGAAGTCGCGGTCGCGCGGGCGGTGGCGCATCCCGGTTATGATCCGCAAGAGCAGACGGGGAAGAACAGCATCGGCCATGATCTGGCGCTTTTGCAACTGGCCGAACCTATCCCGGCGGCGGTGGCATCGCCCTTTGTCGTGCAAAGCCCGGGCAGCGCTGGCGAAGTGAGCGTCGTTTCTTATGCGCGCGGCCGTGAAGATGCCCTGTCGTGGCAGCGCAGTTGCCGTGTGCTGGGCCGTCAGCAGGGCTTGCTTGCCTTCAACTGCGACGTCGATTTCGGGTCTTCCGGCGCGCCGGTGTTCGACCGCTCTGGCAACAGGGCGCGCATCGTCTCGATCATTTCCGCAGGCCGGAAGGACGCAGAGGGCACGATCGCTTTCGGCATGGAGCTGCCTTCGCTTCTGGCCGATCTGAAAACTGCGCTGCGGTCGGGTCGCGGCGTGATCGAGGCGCCGAAGGCCGCTCCGACGATTCGTCGGATCGGGCAGTCGGGCGGAACCCGCGACATCAGCGCGCGCTTCGTGAAGCCCTGACCCACTTGAAATAGCGGATCGCTTTTCCCAGATCACTCCTGTCCGGGCGCCATGACGGGTCCGGAAATCTGAACCGCCCGTCCCGCAAGGGAGGGTCCACATACATCGCTTGATGAGGATGAACATGCGCAGCTTTGATCTCGCACCGCTCTACCGTGCCACTGTGGGTTTTGATCGGGTCGCTGACCTGATGGACCGTGTGCTGACCAATGAGGTCGCCCAGCCCACCTACCCGCCCTACAACATCGAAAAGACCGCCGAGAACGGGTATCGCATCTCGGTTGCCGTCGCCGGTTTCACCGCCGATGAACTGACCGTCGAGGTCAAGGACGGCACCCTGCATGTCGCCGCCCGCAAGGCCGCTGACGATGCCGCCCGCTCTTACCTGCACCGCGGGATCGCGACCCGCGCGTTCGAGCGCCGCTTTGCGCTGGCCGACCACGTCCGTGTGACGGGTGCCGCGCATGAGCTTGGCATGCTGCACATCGACCTCGTGCGCGAAACGCCGGAGGCGCTGAAGCCCCGCCGTATCGAGATTTCGAGCGCGACCGATGTCGAGGCAAAGGCGGTTGCTGCTGACACCGTTCAGTAACACCAGAGTTTGGTAACGAGTTGCAGGGCGCGCCTTTCGGCGCGCCCTTTTCATTTCGCGGCCAGCGATTGCGCCAGACGCATCAGCGTCACCGCCTCGGCGCGATAGCCGAACTCATCGCGACCACGCGCACCTTCGGCCAGCGCAATCGCCTGGTCCCAGCCCCAATCGCCAAGGTAGATCGAGCCGGTCAGAAACTGCCCGAACCCGGCGATGGCGGCGGCAAAACGTGTATCGTCATCCGCATCAGCCGCGCCGTTCAGGATCGGCGTCTGGATCAGTTCCGAACTGGCCGCCCCCGGCGCCTTCCAACGCAGCCGCAGGAAGCCAAGCTCGTCTGCATCACCCGTGGCGGGCGCTGCCTTGGCGTAGCGCAGCGGATCGTTGCGCAGGGCAGGACTGCCCGGAGGCGTGACCTCGTAAAGCGCCGTCACCGCCGTGCCCGCGCCGATCTCACCCGCGTCGACCTTGTCGTTGCTGAAATCCTCGCGGTTCAGCGCGCGGGTTTCATAGCCGATCAGCCGCCATTCGGCGACCGCCGCCGGGTTCCACTCGACCTGTATCTTCACGTCATCGGCGATGGGGAACAGCGTGCCGGTCAACTGATCCACCAGCACCTTCCGCGCCTCTTGTGCCGTGTCGATATAGGCTGCCGTCCCGTTACCTGCCTGAGCCAGCGCCTGTATGGTGGCGTCGTCGAGGTTGCCACGGCCAAAGCCCAGAACTGACAGGTAGGTGCCGCTCGCTCGCTTGTCTGCGATGGAGCGTTCCAGCGCATCGGGGTCCGACAGGCCGACGTTGAAATCGCCATCCGTGGCCAGGATGACCCGACCCACCGCGCCGTCCTGCGCCATCTTGTCGGCGACGCTGTAGGCCAGTTGCAACCCTTCCTCGCCGCCCGTGCTCCCCCCCGCCTCCAGCCGGTCCAGCGCACCAAGGATCGCCTCGCGATCGGACGCAGAGGTGGGTGCCAGAACCTCTCCCGCCGATCCGGCATAGGCGACGATCGCCACCTTGTCCTCTGGCCGCAGATGCCCCAGCATCAGGCGGAACCCCTGTTTCAACAGCGGCAACTTGTTCGCGTCCTGCATCGACCCCGAAGTGTCGATCAGAAAGACAAGGTTCAGCGGCGGCCGGTCCGCGATAGGCGGCAGCGCCCCCTGAACGCCGATGCGCACCAGTTGCGTCCCCGGGTTCCATGGCGTCTGCATCACCTGAACATCCGGCCGAAACGGCGCGTCACCCGCCTCGGGGGCCGGATAGTCATAGGGGAAATAGTTCACCATCTCCTCGATACGCACGGCCTCGGGCGTTGGCATCATCCCGGCCATCAGGGAAGAGCGGACAATGGAATAGCTGGCCGTGTCGACGTCGATCGAGAAGGTCGAGACCGGCTGTTCTGCTGTCACCTTGAGCGGGTTCGCGTCGGTATTGGCGAAGGTTTCGGTGCTCGGCCCGATCCGGATATCTGGTACGGCGGGTTCCACCGGTGCCGCCATCTGACCTGATGGTACACCAGCTGCAATCGACGACCAGGGGTCACCGCCAGAAACGCGCGGTGTCCCTCCGCTCATCGCCGACTCGCCGGCCTTCTCGGCCCGACGTACCGCTGCGCCGCCGCCTTCGTCTACCGAGAGCCTGGGAAGTCCGGAGGGTGCCGTGTAGGGAGGCATGAGAGGCCGAACCGCCGGCGCATTGTCGATCGGGGTCGCCACGATCTGGTCTTTGTCATCTGTCAAAGGCTCGCCCGAAGGCGAAGGTGCGGACAGGTCAGCTTCCTGCTCAACAGCGCCTACATCACCCTGTGCTTGCTTTTCCAGCGGCGCGTCAGACGGCAACGACAAGGGGGCCACCGGCACCACCGGCGGGGTCTGCAACCCCGGCAGCACGGCCACAAGGCCAAGGCAGATCGCCGCAACAGATGTCGTTGCAGCAAGCACGGGACGGGACGTCAGGTTATTGAACATGGCGGTCACTCCGGCACGGAACCCCGACCATCGGGATCCTCTTGCCGTGGGACGCACCCCCGCTTCGCTTTCTTGGAGACGGTCGAAATTTTCTATAGCCAGCCGCAAAGCCTCGGCCTTCGCCACCGGATCGGGGGCAGGGCTGGCGCGCAGCGCAGCGGAAAGGCGGTCGAACTCGTCAGTCATGCGAGCCCCTCCTTCTTGGCGGTTTCGCGCAGGCGGCGCTTCACTTCGGACATACGCCAGGCGACGGTGCCTTCGGACAGGCCCAGAACGGATGCAGCCTCGGCCTGGGTCAGTTCCTCGCCGCAGACCAGCGCGACTGTATCGCGCAGATCGGGCGACAGGCGCGACATGGCCTGCGCCAGCCACTCCTGAGTTTCGGCTTCTTCGCTGATCTGGTCTTGTCGGGCCAATTCCCAATCACCCCAGCCGCTGGCCGCCCGGGAATGGGTGGCGGCCCGGCGGCGGCGGTCATGGGCGGCGTTCACCGTCACGCGGTAAAGCCAGGTCGTGAACCGCGCCTCGCCGCGAAAGGCGCGCAATTTGGCGGGCAGGGCGGCGCAGATGTCCTGCGTCAGGTCTTCCGCCTCGGCCTTGCCGCCGGTCAGCCGAAAAGCGGTGCGGAGAACCCGGTCGTAGTGGCGCAACAGCAGTGCCGAAAACGCCGCGCGGTCGCCCGCAGCGGCGTCAAGGGCAAGGGTCTCATCCGGCGTTTCCATGCGCATACCTCGCGTGGGACGCGCGCCGGCGTCAGTTCCTTGGATCAGTCGAGACGAAAATCGAAATGCTTGCGCACTTTTTCCACGATCTTCCAGGTTCCCTTGAAGTCCTTTTCGACGACAAAGGCGTCACCGGCAACCACCGTCACGGGCTGGCCACCATCGGGGGTGATGATGATCTTGCCCTCGATCAGGTGGACGAACTCATAGGCCGTATAGGTCGCGTGATAGCTGCCGGGCGTCGCTTCCCAATACCCGGCCATCATCGTGCCATCCGTCGAGGTATGCAGGGGCCAGGTTTTCATCGTGGGGCTGCCCTCGGTGACGACCCAGCCATCGAGCGTCGCATCGGAAGGGGTCACGGAAGACAGGGGCGGCAGTTTGACGATGCTGGGCATGGCATTCTCCTGATTGTGCGAAAGCGACGGTAAAGGATCACCCCTTGTCGTGCGGTCTGTCCCCGACCAAGACGGTTCAGGAAACGGCGCGCGACACCAGCAGCTTGTCGATGCGGCGATCGTCCAGATCCAGGATCTCGAACCGCCAGCCATGCAGCGTAAAGCAATCGCCAAGCGCGGGCAGGCGGCGCAGGTGGTTGATCACCAGACCGGCCACGGTCGCATAATCGCCATCGCTGTCCTGCGGAAAGCTCAGGCGATCACGGAATTCATCCACCGGCATCCAGCCCGAAACCAGATAACTGCCATCCTCTCGTTGCAGGATGGCAGGCTCTTCCGAGACCTCTTCCATGAAGGTGCCGGTGATGGCCTCCAGGATATCCCCAGTCGTCAGCACACCCTCGAAGCCGCCGTATTCGTCATAGACCAGCGCCATGTGGTTGGGAGAGGCGCGCAGAATCTCGATCACATCCAGCGCGTCGGCGCGGTCCGAGACCACGGGGACCTCGCGCATCAACTCGGTCAGGTTCAGCGTCTCGCCCTTGGTCATCGCGGCAAACGCGTCTGTCAGGTACAGCACACCCAGCACCTCGTCGGTTTCGCGGCGGCGCACGGGAATGCGCGGGCGCGCGATGCGGCGTATCTCGGCCAAAGTCTCTTCCGGTGACGCCTCGAGGTCCAGCACGTCCACCTCGCGCCTCGGTGTCATCAATGCGCGGGCAGAACGATCGGCAAGGCGCATGACGCCCGATAGCATTTCCTGTTCTTCGGTCTCGATCACGCCATCGACATGGGCTTCGGCGAGAATGGTCCGAACCTCTTCTTCGGTCACCCGGCTACGCCCCTCGGCCTTTTGCCCCAGCAGGGCCAGGACAAGCCGTCCCGATATGTCAAGGAACCACACCACCGGCGCACCGATACGGGCCAGAAGCGTCATCGCAGGCGCAACCCTGCTGGCGATAGCCTCGGGGTTTCGCAGCGCGATCTGCTTTGGCACCAGTTCGCCTATGATCAGCGAGATATAGGTGATGACCACGACAACGCCGCCAACGCCAAGATTGTCGGCCCATTGGGTGGCAACGCCCTGACCCTCAAGCCAGTTGGCAAGCCGGCCGCCCAGGGTGGCACCTGAATAGGCACCCGACAACACGCCTACCAGGGTGATACCGATCTGCACAGAGGACAGGAAACGCCCGGGATCCTCGGACAGTTTCACCGCGGCCGCTGCCCCGCTGCTGCCACCTTCCGCCAGGCCGCGCAGACGCGCAGGGCGAGATGACACGACGGCCAGTTCGGACATCGCCAGCCCCCCATTCAACAGGATCAGGGCCAGAACGATGATGATTTCGGCGAGCACGGGGTTCACTTTTGTTGCGATGCAGCGCTCAACCTAAAGAAATATGCCGCCGCTGCAACCAACTATGACTCCACCGCTCAGGCTTCGTTCGCCAGATCACGGAGTTTTCGGGCGTCAAGGACTGCTATTTCGCCGTACTGCTGGCTAACGGCGCCGATTTCTTCAAGGCTCGCTATGGCCCGGCGAAGGGATGAGCGGTTCATGCCGATCAGCCGGGCAAGATCGGTTTGGCTGGCATCCACCCGGTCATTATCTCCCGCCAACCGAAGCAACATGCGCGCCAGTCTTGCCCGCGGCGTCAGCGAAAGCGCCTCGGCCAGCGCAAGAACCGCGGTCGAGGCGTTCTGCAAGCTCAGGGCGCAAAAACCCGGCCAGTATTCGGGCTGGCGGTCCAGAAGACCGCGCAGCGCCGCCGCCGGAATGCGGAACAGGCGGCTGCGCGTCGCGGCCTCGATCGAGATGACACGGGGCGCCCGCGCCAGCACCGCCGCCTCGCCGATCCAGAATCCAAGCTCGGCCCGGTGGATCGTCACGGGCTCCTCTCCAACCATGGGCAGCGTGACTTCCACCGCTCCCTCGCCTAGGCCATAGACCGCATCCGCAATATCGCCGTGAGAATAGACGACCTGCCCCCGCTCGTAGGTTTTCCAGCGTCCGTTCCGCGCAACCCAGTCACGCAAGGGCTCTGGTTGGCTCGTCAGCCAGCCCCTCTCGGCAAGAATCCCAAGCACGGCGTTCGAATAGGGCGCGAATTGGTTCAAATCTGGCAGTCTCCGGCAACGATCCCTCATAACAATCCGCGCATCAGTCAGGCAATTGCAGAATTCCCAGGCAGCGTTGGGGATGGGGGAGGTCTGTCTGTCTGAAAGTCATTCAATTTTGGAGAAGCCGACATGAGATCATGTCTTTCGGCGACACGCACTTTTGCGCTGATCGCCGCTGCGGCCTTTGGGGCACCTGCCATGGCGCAGGACCAAAGCCAGCCCAACATCATCGTTATCTGGGGCGATGATATCGGCCAGTTCAACATCAGCGCCTACAACAACGGCATGATGGGCTACCGCACGCCCAACATCGACAGCATCGCAAAGGATGGCGCGCTGTTCACCGACTGGTACGGCCAGCAAAGCTGCACCGCCGGCCGCGCCGCCTTCATCACCGGGCAGTCGCCGATCCGCACCGGCATGACCAAGGTTGGCCTGCCCGGCGCGCCGGAGGGTATGCCGGCCGAAGACGCCACCATCGCCACGCTGCTGAAAGAACAGGGTTATGTGACTGGCCAGTTCGGCAAGAACCACCTCGGCGACCGCAACGAGCATCTGCCCACTGTCCATGGCTTTGATACCTTCTTCGGAAACCTTTACCACCTGAACGCCGAGGAAGAGCCGGAGAACCCGGATTATCCTGCCGACCCCGCCTTCAAGGCCAAGTTCGGCCCGCGCGGTGTGCTGGACTGCGTGGCGACCGAAGCCGACACCGAGTCGCCCGATCCGCGCTTTGGCGCCTGGGGCAAGCAGAAATGCGTCGATACCGGGCCTTTGACCCGCAAACGCATGGAGACGATCGACGAGGAAGTCACGGCCAAGACGCTCGACTTCATGGACAAGGCCAAGGCTTCGGGCAAGCCGATGTTCGTCTGGTACAATACCACCCGGATGCATGTTTTCACTCACCTGAAGCCGGAGTCTAAAGGCAAGACCGGCCTTGGTGTCTATGCCGACGGCATGGTCGAGCATGACGGCATGGTCGGCGAAATCCTGGCCAAGATCAAAGAGCTGGGCATCGAGGACAACACAATCGTGATGTATTCGACCGACAACGGAGCCGAGACCTTCACCTGGCCAGATGGCGGCACCACGATGTTCCGTGGCGAAAAGAACACCAACTGGGAAGGCGGCTACCGCGTGCCCGCGATGATACGCTGGCCGGGCGTCATCAAGCCGGACACGGTCATCAACGACATCGGTACGCATGAGGATATGCTGCCGACGCTGGTTGCGGCCGCAGGCGATCCGAACGTGAAGGCCGAGCTTCTGGCAGGCAAGACCATCGGCGACCGCACCTACAAGTCGCATATCGACGGTAACGATCTTGGACCTGCCTTGCGTGGTGAGGGCGAATGGCCCACCAAGTCCTTCATCTACTGGACCGACGACGGCAGCGTGGCCGCGCTTCGCTATGGGCCGTGGAAGATCACTTTCCTCGAACAGCCAGGCGAGGGGCTACGTGTCTGGCAAATGCCTTTCACCGTGCTGCGTGCGCCTTTGCTGACCAATCTGCTGATGGACCCGTTTGAACGCGCCGAACAGGAAAACGCCATGGGTTATCAGCAGTGGTATATGGAGCGCATGTTCGCCTTTGCTCCCGCCGGTGCCTACGTCGCCCAATGGCTTCAAAGCTTCAAGGAGTTCCCGCCTCGCCAGAAGCCGGGCAGCTTTAATCTGGAAAACGTGATGACCTCGGTGATGAGCACGAGCGGCCAGTGAACCGTTGCGAAGTGCAAATGCAAAGGGCGGCCTTTGGCCGCCCTTTGAAATTTGTCCCGTCCGTTCACACTGACAGGCAGATGTATTTCATCTCCATGTAGTCATCCATTCCGTGGCGCGAACCCTCGCGGCCCAGACCGGATTGCTTGATGCCGCCGAAGGGGGCGACCTCGGTCGAGATGATGCCGGTGTTCACGCCGACCATGCCGTATTCCAGCGCCTCTTGCACACGGGTGATCCGCCCGATGTCCTTGGCGTAGAAGTAGGAGGCAAGGCCAAAGATCGTGTCATTGGCATAGGCGATTGCCTCTTCCTCGGTTTCGAACCGGAACAGCGGCGCCACTGGGCCAAAGGTCTCTTCCTGGCTCACCTTCATGGCTTGCGTGACGCCGGTGACGATGGTCGGCTGGAAGAAGGTGCCGCCCAATTCATGGCGATGGCCGCCCGCCACCACCTTGCCGCCCTTGGCGATGACATCGGCGATGTGCTCTTCCACCTTCTCGACCGCATCCTCGTTGATCAGGGGCCCGAAATCGACCGCCTCGGTCAGCCCGTCGCCGACCTTGGTTTTTGCCAGCGCCTCGGACAGCTTCTTGGCGAAGACGTCATAGACCCCGGCCTGCACATAGATCCGGTTGGCGCAGACGCAGGTCTGGCCGTTGTTGCGGAACTTGGACGCCATCGCGCCCACCACCGCCTGGTCCAGGTCGGCATCGTCGAACACGATGAAGGGCGCATTGCCACCCAGTTCCATCGAGCATTTCATCACCTGATCGGCCGCCTGCTTCAGCAGGATGCGCCCCACCTCGGTCGACCCCGTGAAGGTCAGTTTGCGCACCGCCGGGTTCTCGCAGAACTCGCGCCCGATGTCCGAGGCTCGCTGCGAGGTGACGACCGAGAGCACGCCCTTCGGCACCCCGGCACGTTCCGCCAGCAGCGCCATGGCCAGTGCCGACAGCGGAGTTTCCGACGCAGGCCGCGAGATAAAGGCACAGCCGGCGGCCAGCGCCGGGGCCACCTTGCGTGCGATCATCGCGTTCGGGAAATTCCACGGCGTGATCGAGGCGACGACGCCGACCGGCTGTTTGATGACCGTGATGCGTTTGTCGCGCATGTGGCCGGGAATGGTCTCGCCATAGACGCGCTTTGCCTCTTCGCCGAACCATTCGATATAGGACGCGCCATAGGCTACCTCGCCCTTGGCCTCGGCAAAGGGCTTGCCCATCTCGGCGGTCAGGATGCGGGCCAGGTCGTCCTGGTTCGCCATCATCAGGTCAAACCACTTGCGCAACACCTGCGCCCGTTCCTTCCCGGTGCGCGCCGCCCATTCCTTTTGTGCGACTTTCGCGGCGGCAATCGCCCTGCCCGTCTCGGCGCGGGTCATGTTTGGAACGGTGCAGATGACATCGCCCCGCGCAGGGTTCGTCACATTGAAGGTCGCGCGATCATCGGCATCGACCCATTCGCCTGCGACGAAGGCCTGCGTCAGCAAGAGCGAGGGGTCTTTCAGCAGCGACCGCAGATCGGTGACGGTATCAAGCATTTTGGGCCTCCCATAGCTTTGCCACACATGCAAAACATGGCCGCCCGAGAAATGTCCAGTTCCCATGACAGGATCGGGCAAGTTTTGATCAAATCGGTGAGGTTAAACGGTGGACATGGATCTGGCCTACGCGAACGGCGCCTTCATACCCGGTGCCGACTCGTTTGCCCCGCGTTGGGCGGGCAGGGCCGCTGTGTTTCGCGGGCTTCTAGGCTATCGCGCGCAGGTGGGAATGAGTTATGGCCCGGGGGACCGGCACAAGTTTGATCTGTTCCTGCCAGAGGGCGATGCCAAGGGCGTGGTGATCTTTGTGCATGGCGGCTACTGGATGGCCTTTGGTCGTGAGACATGGTCGCATCTGGCCGAGGGCGTTCTGGCGCGCGGCTGGGCCATGGCGATACCGTCCTACACCTTGGCGCCTACCGCGCGAATCAGCTCGATGACCAAAGAGATCGCTTTGGCCATAAGCGTGATCGCGCGGCAGGTGGATGGCCCCGTCGTTATCACCGGCCATTCCGCAGGCGGGCACCTCAGCGCGCGCATGGCCTGCGAAGGCGTTTTGAAACCCGAGGTCGCCTCGCGCGTCACCCGTGCAGTGCCGATTTCGCCGCTGGCAGAGCTTGCGCCGCTTATGCAGACCAAGATGAATGAAAAACTGCGTCTGACGACGGCGGAATGCGCCACTGAAAGCCCTGCGCGGCTGACACGGCGCGCCGACTGCGACGTGACGGTCTGGGTCGGCGGGCAGGAACGTCCGGCATTCCTGTGGCAGGCAAGGCTTCTATCAGAGGCATGGGATTGCCGCTGGCACGTCGCCCCCAGCCGACACCATTTCGACGTGATCGACGACCTGACCAACCCGCGCAGCCTGTTGGTGGGAGAGTTGGTGACGCCCTAGCGGGCAGCGTTCATCCGCTCGATATAGGCGCGCATTTCCTCGGCTTCGTGCCGGGCATCGCGCAGGCCTTCCATCGCGGCGCGCAGTTCTGCCTCGGTCTGCGAAATCTGGTTCGAAAGCTCGGCCTCGCGCTGCTCCAGATACAGGATCGCCTGATCGCGCATCTCTTCCGCCTCGTGCAGCGATTGCGCCAGCCGGTCCACCTCACCCATCTCGGACCCTCCGATGCGGCGGAACCGGTGCAATAGCCAATAGGCGAACCAGCCAAGGCCAAAGGCCACGAACAGGATGATCGAGGTGGCGACGATGAATTCGAGCCGGTTCATGTGTGCGATACGTCCTTTTGCCGATCAGTTCTCTTCAGGCCGGCGCTGAGGCCGTTGGGTTTTTTCCTTTGGCGCGACCGAGACAAAGGGTTCGTCACCATTTTCTTCCACCACAGCATCCGGCGGCATATCCTCATCGCCCGAACCTGCGTTGGTATCATTGCCTTCGATCACCGCGGGGTCGCCATCGCCAGAGCCCTCCGGCGAATCCTGGGCATCGGCCGCAGCAGGATCGCCATCGCCCGAACCCTCGGCACTGGCCGCCTGATCTGCCGCCGGGGTGTCGGCGGGCATCGGGCCAACAGGCTCTTGCACTGTCGCAATCAGCGTGAACTCGATACGGCGGTTCGCCTCGCGCCCGGTTTCGCTGCCATTCTCGGCGATGGGGCGGCTTTCGCCATAACCCTTGGCAGTGATCGCGCCGACCAGAACGCGCCTGCCTTGCAGACCAAGCAGAACCGCCTCGGCCCGCGCCTGGCTAAGCGCAAGGTTGGTCTCCTCGCGCCCCTGCGAATCCGTGTGGCCACCGATTTCCATCGGGATGTCGGGGCAACGACGCAGAGCATCAGCCAGCGCGTCCATCGTGCCACGAGCCTCGTCCTCGATCTCGGCCGAACCGGGCGCGAAGGCGATCTTCTGCTTCGTCAGCACGGCGTTCAGGCTGGCCACGCATTCGTTTGGCGTCGGCAGCGCCGCCTGGGGGTCAAGCGACTCATCATAGCGAACGTCAACCTTGAACGCCTTGCCCTGACCCAGCCGGTCGGACAAGGTCCGCGTAATTGCAGCCTGCGCGTCGGTCGAGACGGTGACGCCGCTGATTTCAACCGTATCTTCCCGCACCAGAAGCTTGCCTTCGTGCAGGTTTGACATCGCCTGAAGGCCTGCGAGCACACGGACGGGCCAGCCGTCCGGCAGGGTCGGGTCAAGCCGGGTGGCCGTATAGACCGACGCGGCGCCGAACTGGGCCTTGGCAAAGTTTGCGACCGCATCGCGCAGCGTCGCATCGGTCAGCCGCCCGCGCAGTTGCACCTGGCCATCGGCCGAAAGCGTCGCTGTGAACTCGGGCGGCCCTTCGGCCGGGGCTGCCTTTGGTTTCTCGGGCAATGTCGCATCCAGCGAAAAAACGTCGGGCAGAGCCGCCTGAAGGTCGCCGACAACGCGGTCGAAGGTCGCCTGCGGCGTTTCCACGGTGGCAAGCAGGCTGACATCGGCATCCGAGAACGTGACCGACCCCGTGCCCAGATCGTTTACGGCGGTTATCCCCAGGGCCACAGCCTCGGCCCAGCGGGGGGTCGGGACGCCAAGGCCGACGGTGCAGTCCAGCTTGCCGGTCAGACCTGCGGCGACCGCTGCCTGCAGTATGCGCTCGCGCGCCGCATCGGTATCGGCTGAACAGGCATCGAAACGGGCGCCGCGATCATCCTTCAGGAAACGCAGGGTAAACGGCGTCAGAACGGGGCGCGGGGCCGAAATGTCGATTTCCACCGCCAGCCCTTCCGGGCGCGCACGGGCAAGCGCCGTCTCGAACCGTCGCTTTTCGTCGGGCGAGCTGGAAATGGCGGTTACGGCAACCCGGTCAGCCGCGATCGAAATCTTGGACCTTGGCAGCATCTTCAGCGCATCCAGCCCAAAGGATACGGCCTTGTCCCAGCCCTCAGGTGCGGGAAAATCGGCCTTTTCCAGCATGTCCGTGACTTTCACGCCCGAAGCGATGTCGGCCACTTCTTGCGGCAGCGCCGCATCTTCGGGGTTCGCCGGGACCAGCCCGATCAGAGATATGCCGTCATCGTTGCGCAGAAGCTCGACCGAGAAACGCGGTGGCTCGATGGCGCGTACCGGCGTCACCTCCATCCGGTCGCGGATGCGCGAGGAATCGACAAGGCTGGCCGTCAGGTTCATGGCGCGGAATCGCAGCGCCTCGTTGGGTGCCGTCCCGCCAAGGCGCACCTGCAACCCGTCGGTTCCGACATCGACCCAGCTCAGCCCCTCGCGCGTCATCAGGCTTTTCACGGCGGCGCCCGTCCGCGACTCGATCGCATGCGCCGCCCAGAGCGAGGTCAGCACCGACAGGCCGGCAGCCAGCACAAAGGCCGCAGGAAGGACTAATCGGGGGTGAAGGTTCATGGGCGGCAAGGCCTGACTGTTGGACCCCGTGTTCCTAGGCGCTCAACGGGCGGGGATCAATTCACAGAAGCGCGGCTCCGGCAAGAAACAGCGCAGCGATCAGCCCTGCATCGCGGTTTGAGCGGAAAAGCATAAGCAGTCGCACCGGATCGTTGGTATCCAGCCGCGTCAACTGCCAAGCCATGTGCCAGCCGAATCCCCAGACACCCATGATCGCGACCGCCAGTTGCAGCGGATCGCCCCTTGGCAGCAGCGCCACGATCACCGCCGCGCCCATCAGCAGCACCGCCAGCACCAGAAACCCGCGCAGCCATTGCCGCGTGTTGTCACCAAACAGCCGCGCCGTGGATTTAACCCCGATCAGTGCATCATCCTCGCGGTCCTGATGGGCATAGATCGTGTCATAGAACAGCGTCCAGGCGATGCCGCTGGCGTAAAGCAGGACCGGCGCCCATCCGAGGCTACCCTGATGCGCCGCCCACAACAGCAGCGCGCCCCAATTGAACGCCAGCCCAAGGAAAACCTGCGGCCACCAGGTGAACCGCTTGGCAAAGGGATAGATCGCGACCAGGGCCAGCGAGGCGACACCCAGCAGGATCGCAAGCCAATTGTAGGTGAACAGGATGCAGGCCGCGACAAGCGACTGCGCGATTGCCCAGACAAACGCCTGCCTAGGTGTCACGTCACCCGCAGGCAGGGGGCGCGACCGCGTCCGCTCCACCGCGCCGTCAATGTCGCGATCGGTCAGGTCGTTCCAGGTGCAGCCCGCCCCGCGCATCAGCAGCGCACCAATTGCGGAACTGACCACCAGCCACAGATCCAGCATTCGCGGTCCCGCAGGATCGGCAGCGGCTGCCAGCGCGATGCCCCAAAGACAGGGTATCAGCAGCAGCCATGTGCCAATCGGCCGGTCGGCACGCGACAGGCGCAGATAGGGCCGAAGGCCCGCCGGGGCATAGAGGTCGACCCAGTTCCCCTTGGGCGCATCGGCGACGGTCGCATCTGGCAAATGATCGCTCCGGGTCATAGGTTCAGGCTCATGCAGGGCGCGAAGATCAGGCTTTATGTAGATCACCCGCTGGAGGCGGGGCAACCCGTCCCCCTGTCACGGGATCAGGCGCACTATCTTTTCAACGTCATGCGTCTGGGCGTCGGAGCAGCCGTCGCGCTTTTCAACGGTCGCGACGGTGAATGGCTGGCCGAGGTCGCCGATGCAGGGCGGCAGGCCCGCCTTACCTGCCTCTCGCAGGCTCGTCCGCAAGCAGGGCCCCCGGACCTTTGGCTCCTGTTCGCACCGATCAAGAAGGCCCGCACCGATTTCATCGTGGAAAAGGCGGTCGAGATGGGCGTGGCGCGCATCCATCCCGTGCAGACCGCGCACACCAATTCCGAACGCATCCGGCAGGACCGCCTGCAAGCCCACGCTGTCGAGGCCGCGGAACAATGCGGGGCGATGGTTGTGCCCGAAGTGGCCGATCTGGTTTCGCTTGATCGCCTGCTGTCCGGTTGGCCCGCCGACCGACGCATCCTCTGGTGCGACGAGGCTCTCGCAGGGGCTCCCTCCGTTTTGACCAAAGACCCAGCCCCAGCCCCTTGGGCGATTCTCGTCGGTCCCGAGGGCGGCTTTTCCGAAGCCGAACGAAAGCGGCTGTCGGCCATGCCCAATGTCCGCGCCGCAAGCCTCGGCCCCCGCATCTTGCGCGCCGATACCGCAGCGGTGGCGGCGCTTGCCCTTTGGCAGTCGACGCTGGGGGACTGGGCATGACCTTGCGCGCCGCAACCGAGGCCGACATTCCCGCGATGTTCTCGCTGCTGCGCCAATACGAATCGACTTCGCTTTTTCCGCTCGCGCGCCTCTCCGAAGCGGGTCTCGGCGGCGATGGCCCCCACGCGCTTTGTGCCTGGGTGGCAGAGGAAGATGCTGCGATATCGGGCGTCGTGGGCCTAAGTGCTGCGGGAATGCTTCTGCCGCAATGGCCTGGCGCGGCGTGGTCAGAGCTTCGCCCCGCCTTGGCGGGCCACAAGGTGTCAGGCGCCGTGGGACCGGCCGAGCAGGTGCGCCCGATGTTGGCCGCCCTGGGGCTTGCTAGCTCCCCGGCGCGTCACAACGGCGATGAAGCGGGCTTTGTGCTGGAGCTTGCCGATCTTGTCGAGCCGACCGACGAGAGCATTCTGATCCGCCCGGACCACGGCCATAGGCCGCTGATGACCGAATGGCGCGCTGCCTACCTGACCGAGATTTTCGCGACACCTCCGGCAGAGGCGGCGCGCCAGGCCGAACCGGATGTCGATCGCTGGCTGGCCGCCGATTCCCACCGGATTCTTCAGGCCGAGGGCCAGCCCGTTGCCATGAGCGGCTTCAACGCCCGCCTCCCCGATGTGGTGCAGATCGGCGGCGTTTACACTCCGCCTGCGCTCCGAGGCCGTGGACATGCGCGCGCGGTCGTGGCCCGGCACCTGTCCGAGGTGCGCTCGAAAGGCGTACGCCGCGCGGCCCTCTTCGCCGTCAGCCCCGCCGCCGTCAGGGCCTACCGCGCCATCGGATTTCGCGAAAAGGGCAGGATGTCGCTGGTGCTCTTCGAATCTTTGCAGAGAATACGCGCATGAGCCTAATCCGGCCCGAGGTGCAGGAACTGCTGTGGCGCGCGCGAGAGGTCATCGCCGCTGCCGCCGTCGGGTTTGTCGGCCTGTGGCTCATGGCCCTGGGTGGCTATCTGCTCTTTCCCGTCGGCGCACTGTTGGTCGTGATGTCGGCGCTCTGGGCGCTGCATGCCTTGCGCCGCCTGCGCTTTTCGCAAGATGTAGAGGCGCCGGGCATGGTCGAGGTGGACGAGGGACGGGTGGGTTATCTGGGGCCGACCTTCGGTGGTTTCGTCGCGGTGCCGGACATGGTCGAGCTTCGCATCATCACTGTGCAGGGCAGGCGGCTGTGGCGGCTGAAACAGAACGACGGGCAGGCGTTGCTGATCCCGGTCGCGTCTGCCGGGTCGGATCGGCTGTTCGATGCTTTCACCAGCCTTCCCGGCATGGACACGCAGGCATTGGTCGAGGCTGCCAGTGGTGATGCGGGTGATGGCGTGATCTGGCAACGCCGTCAGGCGGCGACCGCGCCACGGCCGATCGGAAACTGAACCGGTTCGTTTGGTCCTCTTGACTTGGGCGAACGGACACAGCACCTGTTGCAGCCGTGAACGGCAGCTTGCAACGGAGCCCCCATGTCCATTCCTCAATCTGGCGGAGGGCTGATCGAGCGCGAGGCCGAGCTTGTCGAGTATATGGAGCAGGGGTCGAAACCTGCCTCTGATTGGCGCATCGGAACCGAGCATGAAAAGTTCGGCTGGCTGACCGACAGCCGCCTGCCGCTTCCCTATGGCGGAGATCGCTCGATCTCTGCCCTGTTCGGGGGGCTTCAGGACCGCTTCGGCTGGTCTCCGGTGCGAGAGGGCGACAACGTGATTGGCCTGTCGCGCGGCAAGGCCAACATCAGCCTCGAGCCGGGCGGACAGTTCGAACTGTCCGGCGCGCCGTTTGATAGCCTGCATGAAACTCATGCCGAGACATCGCAGCATCTGGAAGAGGTCGCGGCCATTGCCGAGCCGCTTGGCATTCGCTTCATGGGCATCGGCGCCGCGCCGGAATGGACGCATGACCAGATGCCGGTCATGCCAAAGGGCCGATACCGCCTGATGACCGACTACATGGGCCGCGTCGGCACCCATGGAACGCAGATGATGTATCGCACCTGCACCGTGCAGGTGAACCTCGACTACGACTCGGAAGCCGACATGGTCAAGAAACTGCGCGTGGCGCTGGCCCTGCAGCCCGTCGCGACCGCACTTTTCGCCTCCTCTCCCTTCTTCGAAGGCAAGGTCAACGGTCACAAATCCTGGCGCTCACGCATCTGGCGCGGCCTCGACAACTCGCGCACGGGGATGCTGCCCTTCGCCTTCGATCAGGGCATGGGGTTCCAGGCCTATGTCGACTGGGTGCTGGATGTGCCCATGTATTTCGTCTACCGCGACGGGCGTTATATCGACGCGCTTGGCCAGAGCTTCCGAGATTTCCTGAAGGGCGAACTGCCCGCGCTGCCCGGTGAAAAACCAACGCTCAGCGACTGGGCCGATCACATGACGACCGTGTTCCCCGAGGCGCGGGTGAAGAAATACATCGAGATGCGCGGCGCCGACGGCGGCGACCTTGCCCACCTGACCGCGCTGCCCGCCTTCTGGGTGGGTCTGATGTATGACTCATCCGCATTGGATGCGGCCTGGGATCTGGTCAAGGGTTTTGACACCGAAACCCGCGAAGAGCTGCGCGTTGCCGCCTCTGTCTGTGCACTGCAGGGCGAAGCAGGCGGGGTGCGCCTGCTGGATCTCGCCCGTCAGGCAGTCGACCTTAGCCGCGAAGGGTTGCGCGTCCGCGCCCGCAAGGGGGCAGGGCTGGCCGATGAGACCGGTTACCTGGACGTTCTGGTCGAAAGCGTGTCCAGCGGTCGGGTGCAGGCCGACAAGCTTCTGGACCTGTACCACGGCCCATGGAAGCAAAGCCTGACCCCGGTTTACGAGGCTGTCAGCTACTGATCTCGCTCAGGATCGCGGCACACGCGGGACGCTGGAGCCGCCATACCCGTCATAGCCACCATCCGTGATCGGATCGGGTCCATACTGGTTCGGTCCCACATCGCCGCGCCTGATGGTCCAGTACAGCAGCAGGATGAACCCGACCAGCGGGATCAGGATGATCCAGAACCACCAGCCAGACCTGCCGACATCATGCAGGCGGCGCACCGTTACGGAAAGGCCTGGCAGAAAGACCAACAGCCCAAACAGCGCGTTGAGCGGGCTGTTTTCAATGACGACCGCCACGCTGTCGATGGTTTCGACCACCGTTCCACCAAAGAGGATGTAGTCAAGCGTCCCCGTGATCGCGCTGCCGATGATGTTGAACAGCACGAACCACCAGTATTCGGCCCGGCGCGCGCGCCCCGAAAAGGTGGCGTAGTTCGAGAATACCGACCGGACCGCCTCGCCAAATCCCATCGCCTGTCCCCATCCTGCCCGTTACTGCGCCGCTGGCCTGACGCTCAGAAATCCCTTCCCGCCCCATGTCAGCACTTCGAAACAGGGATCGGTCGCCTCGGCCCCGCAATCCGTGCCCTGCAATGCCAGCAGCACCAGCTGTCGATTGGTCCAGATCGCGGTATCCCAGCCCTGAACAAGGTAGCTCGACTCGGTTCCCTCCGCGAGGAGATGAACCTTGCTGCCGGCAGGGCCTGCGAACAGGTCTGCAGCGGTGCTGCATTTGAACAGCGCCTCATCAACCACAGTGTCCGCCCTGCCATCCCCGGTCAGGTCAAGGTTCCTGACCGCCCCGTCCGATGTGAAGGTTCCGCTGTCACGCTCGGTGCACAGCTTGGCCCCGGCCGCAACGATCGCATCGGCATCTGCCGCCGCGAGTGTCGGGAAAAGGCAGGCGGCAAGGGCAAGGGACAGTTGGCGCATGGGCAGGCGTTCCTCAGGTTCTTCGTGGCGCTACCTGGCCCCGATTTTCGGTTCTGTTCCCGCCCGCAGCCGGGCGATATTGGCGGCATGTCGCCACACCACCAGCGCGGCTAGGATGATCACAAGGACCAGCATCTGTCCACGGCCAAGCACCAGCACCCAGACAGGGCTTAGCACCGCCGCCATCAGCGCCGACAGCGACGAATAGCGTCCGACCAGCGCCGTCACAGCCCAGGTTGCGCAGGCCGCAAGGCCTACGATGGGCGACAGCGCCAGCAGCACTCCCAGAAAGGTCGCAACCCCCTTGCCGCCCTTGAACCCGATCCAGATCGGGTAAAGGTGCCCCAGAAACACCGCCAGCGCGGCGACCTGCGCCGCATCCTCGCCCATGCCCTTGCGTGCCATAAGCACTGCCAGCGCACCCTTGCCTGCGTCACACAGTAGCGTGGCCAGCGCGGCCCAGCGGTTGCCTGTCCTCAGCACGTTGGTGGCGCCGATATTCCCGGAGCCAATTTTGCGCGGGTCACCGAGCCCCATGACCCTGGTGATGAGCAGGCCGAAGGGGATCGAGCCGAGCAGATAACTGAAAGCTGCGACAAGGAAGAAAAGCAGCACGGGGCTGTCGAATATGGGCATCTCAGTTCTCCGCCTCGAAAACCTTCGCGCCACCGACAAAGGTTGCCAGAACCCGGCCCTCCATCCTTTGTCCGTCGAAAGGCGTATTCTTCGACTTTGATCTTAGCGTGAAGCGGTCCAGCAGGAACGGCGCATCCGGGTCGAACAGCACCAGATCGGCCGGGCTGCCAGCGGCAAGCCGCCCCTGCGGCAGGCCAAGGCGCTTTGCCGGGTTCAGCGACATCGCGCGGAACAGTTGCGGCAGGTCCAGCGACCCGGCGTGATACAGCCGCATCGCCGCCGGCAGTATGGTCTCCAGCGCAACCGCCCCGGCAGCAGCCTCTTCGAACGGCAGGCGCTTCGACTCCTCGTCGTGGGGCGCGTGCATGGAACAGATGATGTCGATCAATCCGCTGCCGACAGCCTCGACCACCGCCAGCCGATCCTCTTCGGTCCGAAGCGGCGGCGTGAACTTGAAGAAGGTGCGATAATCCCCCACGTCCAGATCGTTCAGCGTCAGATGGTGGATCGACACCCCCGCCGTCACGTCCATCCCGTTATCCTTGGCACGCTGCAGCGCGGGCAGAATGCGCGCCGATGTCACTTGATCGGCGTGGTAACGGGCGCCCGTCATCTCGATCAGGCCCATATCGCGGTCGAACCCCATGCGCTCGGCCATCGGATGAACACCGGGAAGACCATAAAGGCTGGCAAACTTGCCGCTGGTGACCGCAGCCCCCTTGCTCAGTCCAGGGTCCTGCGGATGCCCGATGATCAGCGCGCCCAGGCTTTTCGCATAGGTCAGCGCGCGGGCCATCACCTTGGTATCGGCCACCACCCGGTCGCCGTCGGTAAAGGCGATGGCGCCAGCATCCAGCAGGAAGCCGATCTCGGTCATCTCGCGGCCTTCGCGCCCCTTGGTCAGCGCGGCCATATGCCGGATGCGCACTGGGCTCGCTTCGGCGGCGCGGCGGATGACGAATTCCAGCGTCTCCGGCGTGTCGATTGCCGGAACCGTATCGGGCTGCGCGATGATCGTGGTAACCCCGCCCGCCGCGGCCGCCAGTCCGGCAGAGCGAAAGCTTTCGCGATGCCGCGCGCCCGGCTCCCCGATGTGGACGCCCAGATCGACGATCCCCGGGGCAAGGCATAGCCCGGCGCAGTCGATGACCGTGGCGCCTTTGGGTGCGGCCGTTCCCGGCGCCGCGATCAGCCCGTCCTTGACGATCAGTTCGCCGGGTTCATCGGTCATCGCCTCGGGGTCGATCAGGCGGGCATTGCGAAAGTGAAGGTTCATGCGGTTCCTGTCTGGATGCCTCGGATCAGCCGATAGACGTGGTCCGCCTCGGGGATCAAGTCAAAGCCGACGCGGGTCTTGGTCACGTCGCCATCGCTGTCGCGGCTGGTCTCGGTCGCTAGATGTATCGTGCCCTCGGGGCCAGGCTGATAGTCAATCACCGTGTCCGCAACGATAGGCCAGCTTTTCAGCACGCGCGGCGGTCCTGCCACCGCTATCAATGCCCGCCGGTCGGTCAGGGCGTAGCGCGTCTTGGCCCGCTGCCGCGCATCGTGAAAGAAATGGCCGATGGTGACGTAGAAACCCAGCCAGATGAACGGCAGGCCGAAAAGCGGAAAGATGATGAAGAACCACAACAGCGGCCCTTCCAGCCTTGGCCCGCCCGGCAGCCATAACCCACCTGATGCCCCCGCTGTCCAGAACAGCGCGAAACCCAGCAGGAAAAGCCCGCCGATGCTGGTGAATATTCGCGCCTTCGTCACACGCACCCCCTGTGCGGGCTTACCAGTCCAAAGCAGGCGCTCGCCGGGATCAAGGTAATCTTCCCAGCGCTCCGAAGTCACACCCGCACCCCGGTTACAAGATGCATGGGGCTATGGCCGGGTCTCACTCTCATCGTCTGCTTAGCCTGCCATCCTGACAAAGACCGCGACGAGTATGAAAAGCACCGCCAGCACGACGACCGCCACCATACCGCTTACGCGCGCATCCGACATTGGGGTTTTGGGCCGTGGTCCGGACAGCGTGCCTTGCGCCGAGTCGCTGGGCAAAGGTTCGAACCTTACAGGCGGCACATCCTCGGCATAGACCCCGATCAGCTTCAACCGTTTGTCCGGTTGCAGTGTCGCCGCATGACCACCAAAGGCGCGCGAATAGACGATCATCACATGACCGTTCTGTTCATCCAGCCACGCCCGGTCGGCCGCGATCTGTTTCTCGACTGCCGCCGACCCTTCGATCAGATAGCCGCCAAGACCGACGTCCGACAGGTCAGCCACGTCCACTATCTCGACAAAAGCGGGGTCGATCGTGTCCAGACCCAGCAGCGCGGCCACCTCCACCGGATCGGCATTGCGCAGGGTCATATCCGAAGACGGCCCATTCTCATTGCGCAGAAGCCGCACCTCGTCCGCCGTCATGTTCAGGGAAAAGACGCGCACTACGTGGCGCTCACCCCTCTCAACGGGCAAGCCATCGGTCATGCCATCACCCCCGCTGCCTGCCGCCCGCGCTCGGCTTTCAGATTGCGCGCCAGAAGGTCCATGCAGGCCATCCGCACCGCCACGCCCATCTCGACCTGGTCCTGGATGACGCTGCGGTTGATGTCGTCTGCCAGCGTGCCGTCGATCTCGACACCCCGGTTCATCGGGCCGGGGTGCATCACGATGGCGTCCGGCTTGGCATGCGCCAGCTTCTCGGCGTCCAGCCCGTAGCGGTGATAATACTCGCGCTCGGACGGGATAAACCCGCCGTCCATCCGCTCTTTCTGAAGCCGCAGCATCATCACGACGTCGCAGCCTTCCAGCCCCTTCGCCATATCGTCGAAGACCTCGCAGCCGAATTCGTTCACGCCCGAGGGCATGAGGGTGGCCGGTGCGATCAGGCGAATGCGGTTCTCCATCTTGCCCAGCAGCAGCAAGTTCGACCGTGCCACCCGGCTGTGGGCGATGTCGCCGCAGATCGCCACGGTCAGCCGCTGAATCCTCCCCTTGGCACGACGAATGGTCAGGGCGTCCAGCAGCGCTTGCGTCGGATGCTCATGCCGCCCGTCGCCCGCGTTCAGCACCGCGCAATTCACCTTTGACGCCAGCAGGTTGACCGCCCCCGACGACGGATGTCGCACCACCAGCAAATCCGGCTGCATCGCATTCAATGTCAACGCTGTGTCGATCAGTGTCTCACCCTTTTTCACCGATGAATGGGCAACCGACATGGTCATCACATCCGCGCCCAGCCGCTTGCCCGCCAGTTCGAAACTGGCCTGCGTGCGGGTCGAATTCTCGAAGAACATGTTGATCTGGGTCATCCCCGCCAGCACATCCGTATGCTTGATGGTGCGGCGGTTCAGGTCGACATAACGTTCGGAAAGATCAAGAACGGCGCGGATTTCCTCGGGTGCGAGGTGCTCGATGCCAAGCAGGTGGCGGGCGCGGAATGTCATTGGACCTCGTCTGTGCCGATGCTGGTCCCCCCGCTTATGGCAAATTCCGGGGGGCGGGGACAACACTCAATCGGCGACTATGGCGGGTTGTCCGTGCCATCGCACAGGCATACCCTTGGCTCATGGACTCGGAGCTTGAATTCCACGCGGCCCTGACAGCGTTGAGCTGGCAGGTGGAGCTTGGTGCGGATGAGGCTTTGTCCGAAACGGCTATCAGCCGTTATGAGGAAAAGCCCGCCGCTCCGCCGACCGTGGCTGTCCCGCCCAGAGCCACAGCAACCGAACCACCGCGTCCTGCACCCGGATCAGCCGACAAGGACGCAGCCGTCCGCGATGCGCGCCAGATGTCAGCTGCAGCTCAATCGCTCGACGCCCTGCGCGATGCGATGGCGGCTTATGACCATTGCGAGCTGAAGCGCGGTGCCAAGAACCTGGTGTTCGCCGACGGCCGCCCTGGCGCGCGCGTGATGATCGTGGGCGAGGCGCCGGGCCGTGACGAGGATATCGAGGGCCTGCCCTTCGTCGGCCGCGCGGGCCAGCTTCTGGACCGGATGTTCGCCGCCATCGGCCTGTCCCGCCGCAGCCCGGACACTGAACACGCGCTCTACATCACCAACGTCATGGTCTGGCGCCCGCCGCAGAACCGCGAACCCAGCCCTCAGGAAATCGCGATGTTGCTGCCCTTCCTTGAACGCCACATTGCGCTGGCCGATCCCGAACTGCTGATCATCATGGGCAACACGCCGCTTTCCGCGCTGCTGGGCACCAAGGGCATCACCCGCCTGCGCGGCGAATGGGCCGAGGTGCTGGGCCGTCCCGCACTGCCGATGTTCCACCCGGCCTACCTCTTGCGCACCCCTTCGGCAAAGCGCGAGGCATGGGCCGATCTTCTTTCCCTTCAGGCGAGGCTTCGCGAAAAATGAACCGGATAGACGAGACCCGCGAATTCGTGCCGGTCCGCATCGCGGTGCTGACCGTGTCCGACACCCGGACACCAGAGACCGATACTTCTGGCGATGCGCTGGCCGAGCGTTTGACAGATGCCGGGCACGTCCTTGCCGCCCGCGCCATCGAGCGTGACGACCGGGCAGCCATCGTCGCCCATCTGCGCCGCTGGTGCGCCGACCCGGCCATCGACGCTGTGCTGACCACGGGTGGCACCGGCCTGACGGGGCGCGACGTGACGGTCGAGGCGCATCGCGAGGTCTATGAGAAGGAAATCGACGCCTTCGGCACGGTCTTTACCCATGTCTCGATGGCCAAGATCGGCACCTCCGCCGTCCAGTCGCGTGCATGCGCGGGCGTAGCTCAGGGCACCTACCTGTTCGCCTTACCCGGCAGCCCGTCAGCCTGCCGCGATGCCTGGGATGAGATTCTGCGCTTCCAGCTCGACTACCGCCACAAGCCCTGCAATTTCGTCGAGATCATGCCGCGCTTGGAAGAGCACCGCCGACGCAAGTGATCAGGGCTCGGGGCAGCCGCGGATTTCGACCGCGCGGTCATCGCCCAGAACCGTCACGATCATGCCGCTGCGGTCAAGCGCGATAGGCGCGCCGGTTCCGGAAATCAGTTCCGTCGTGGCGGTCAGCCTTTTGCCCTGACGCTGAACGATGCTTTCCGAGGCCCATATGCTGGTGTCCGCAGGCTCGAATACGACCGTTTCGGTGCCGCCTATCATGGGCAATGTGAGTTCGGCGATCAGCCGCACCCCTTCGGCCGTAGGCTCGACCGAACAGCCGATGCTGCGCAGACCCGCCTCGGCCGCCGTCTCGGGCCGTGCCGCTAGGGCCGCGTCGATGCGGGGGTCGGGTTCGCCTGCGCCGCCGATCATGCTGGCGAATTTGAGCGAGGCGGGCATGCAGATGTCCCGGCAGATTCCAAGATCGACTTCGGCACGCAGCGAGATCGGTTGCGAGGGATCGGCGGGGGTAAGCTCGAATGGCAATACCAGTTGCCGCTTGTAACCGATGGACCGTATCTCATTCAGATAGAACACATGGGGGCGTGGCCAGTGAAAACGCACGGTAGACAGGTTCTGCGACCCCGACCAGTTAAAGCTGGGCGGAATACCCGCATCGCCGGGGCTGCGCCAATAGGTTTTCCACTCCGGGGCCAGGTCAAGCTGCAGCGCGACCATGTAGGTGCCCGATGCAGTTCGCCAGCCGGGAAGCAGTTGCGCGGTCAGGACATCGTCCTGTGTCACAGCCTGGGCCGAGGCGAAGCCTGGCAGGGCGATAAGGGCGGCTATGAGCAAGCGGCGGATCATGCACGGGATATTGCTTGCGTGGACCGCTTTGGAAAATCACTTTCGGGCGACGGATGCGTGACTGTGGCATTCCCGCCCTTGAGCCTGTCGCCAGACCAGACCATGCTATAGGGGTGGAGGCAGTGGAAATGGACCTTGGCGGCAAGCTTCTTATCGCCATGCCTGGCATGGGCGATCCCCGCTTTGACAAGAGCGTGATCCTTGTCTGCGCCCATTCGGACGAGGGCGCAATGGGCCTGATCGTCAACAAACCCACGCCGGATTTGAGTTTTTCGACGCTGCTCGATCAGTTGCAAATCCCGCTCGGTCCAAAGGGGCGCGATATCCGGGTCCATATCGGCGGGCCGGTCGAACGGGGGCGGGGATTCGTCCTGCACAGCGACGACTACCGTTCGCAAAGCACGACCATGACGGTGCCCGGCGGCTATGGCATGACCGCGACGCAGGATGTGCTTGCCGCGATGGCCAGTGGTGCAGGGCCGGAAGAGGCGATCCTTGCCCTTGGGTATTCCGGCTGGGGACCGGGCCAGCTGGAGGCGGAAATCGCCCGCAACGACTGGCTGACCTCCGACGCTTCGGCCGAACTGGTCTTTGCGCCGGACGATGCAGCCAAATGGCGCGGGGCGCTGAAACAGATGGGGATAGACCCGATCACACTGTCGGGGACCGCAGGCCGCGCCTGACCGGGATCAGTCCTGCCCGGTATTCTCTGCGTCCAGCGTGGCCCATTTGCGCCCTGTGCCGGTTGGCGGCAGATCCTTTGCCTGCACGTTCCGATGAAGATGCGCCTTCGACAGGAAATGCGCGGTAATGGGGGCCGACAGCAGCAGGAACAACACTATCAGCAGTTCCTGCCAGGCGATCTGCTGGCGGTGGATTGAGAAATACAGCATCGACACGATCAGCGCGGTCCCCACGCCAACAGTGGTTGCCTTTGTCGGCGCATGCAGCCGCTTCATCGGGTTGTCCAGCTTCAACAGGCCGAAACTGCCCGTCAACCCGAAGATGCCGCCAATGACCAGAAGCGCAGAGATGAGGATTTCGATGATCATCGGCTTACTCGATCACATCGCCGCGCAGCATGAATTTGCAGAACGCGACGGTCGAGACAAAGCCCGTCATCGCGAACAGCATTGCCGCCTCGAAGTAGATGCCGTTGTCCGACCGGATTCCGAACAGAACGATCAGGGCGATCACGTTGATGACCATCGTATCGACCGCCAGAACCCGGTCGGGCAGCCCCGGCCCGCGCAGCAGCAGGATCATGTTCATCAAAAGCGCCAGTCCGAAGCAGCCGATGGCAAAGCCAAGCGCGATCTCGATCATTCGAATATCCTTTTCAGGCGGGCCTCGTAGCGTGTCTTGATCTCATCCCTGATGGCGTCCGGGTCGGGCGCGTGCAGCGAATGGATCAGCAGGGCGCGACCGCAGGAGGACATGTCGGCGGTGATCGTGCCGGGGGTCAGCGTGATCGTCGCGCCCAGCATGGTGATCGCCTCGGGCGAACGCAGGTCGAGCGGCACCGTGATCCAGGCCGACCGGATACGCGCATTCGGCATGAACAGGACGATGCGCGCCACGGTGATATTGGCCAGAATGATGTCCCAGGCCACCATGACGACATAGGCGCCGAGCGCAGGCAGATGGCGGATATGCGGCCGGTCCGGCCAATAAGGATGTGTCAGCCGCGGGATCACGATGCCGAACAGGACGCCCAGCAGGATGTTGCCAAGCAGCACGTTGTTGACCAGCAGCAGCCAGATCGCGATCAGGCTCAGCGTCATGTAGGGATGCGGGAAAAGCCTGCTCAGCATCGCTCAGTCCTGATCCGCAAGATAGTTCGCGCCGATATAAGACCCGGGATCAAGGATCGTCCCGGCGGTCTGCGAAAGATAACCCGTCAGTGGCCCCGCGAACAATGTCAGGGCGACCATGCAGGCGATCAACCCGCCGATGGCGACGAAGGGCAGAGGGCCAGCAGCCTCGACGGGATTTTCCGGCTCACCAGCCGCCTTCCAGAACAGCGTACTGCCCGCCGTCGCCAGCCCGATGATCGTCAGAAGCGAGGTGATCAGGACTGCCGGCCAGACCGTCATCATGTCGAACCGCGCCGCATCCAGGATCAGCAGCTTGCCCAGGAACCCCGACAGCGGCGGCAGCCCGGCAATGGCGATGGCCGCGACAAAGAACAGCGCCGCCGTCAACCCATTCCGCGGGATCGGCGCCCGCGCCTCGCGAACGGTATCGTCACCCCGCGCGCGCAGGATCATGTCGGTCAGCAGGAACAGCGCCGCCGTGGCAAGGGTGGAGTGGACCAGATAGTAAAGCGCCGCCGTGATCGACTGCTGCGTGAACAACGAGATGCCCGTGAACAGCGTCCCGATCGACCCGATGGCGGCAAAGGACACCAGCCGCGCCAGCCCCCGCGCGCCCAGCACACCGATCGCACCCACCGCCATAGTGACCAGCGCCGCAGGCAACAGGATATCGGCGATCATCGGTCCGATGGCCGGCACCTCAGGTGGCAGAATCCCGGCAAAGACCCGGATCATCGCATAAGCCCCGACCTTGGTCATGATGGCGAACAGCGCCGCCACCGGACCCGGCGCATTGGCATAGGTGCCCGGCAGCCAGAAATGCAGTGGCACCAGCGCGCCCTTGATCGCGAAGACCAGGAACAGGAACACCGCCGCCACCCGGAAAAGCCCGGCATCCCCCTCGGGCAGCAGCATCGCCTTCTCGGCCAGGTCCGCCATGTTGAGCGTCCCAGTCACCGAATAAAGCGTCGCCAGCGCGAACAGGAACAGCGTCGAGCCGAGCAGGTTGAAGGCCACATACTGCAACCCCGCCCGCAACCGGTCCCGCCCGCCACCGTGGATCATCAGCCCGTAGGAGGCGATCAGCAGCACCTCGAAGAAGACGAAAAGGTTGAACAGATCGCCTGTCAGGAACGCTCCGTTCAGACCCATCATCTGAAACATGAACAGCGCGTGGAAATGCCGCCCGCGCCGGTCCCAGTCGGTGCCCACGACGTAAAGCTGCACGAAGAACGCCAGCACCGCCGTCAGCACCAGCATCTGCGCCGAAAGCCGGTCCAGCATCAGAACGATGCCGAACGGCGCAGGCCAGTCGCCAAGGAAATAGGCCTCGGGCGGGCCAAAGCTCGCCGCATGCAGCAGCATCGCGGCCACAGCCCCCAGCGCCAGCGTGGCGCCAAGTCCGAAGATCCGCTGCAACAGGATATCGTTGCGCATCGCCAGAACCATCAGCGCCGCAACGATTGCGGGCAGGACGACCGGCACGATGATCCAGTGGCTCACCCCTGCTGCCCCTTATCGTCGTTCGTGTCGATGCGATCGTCGCCCGTCTCTAGAAACGCACCCAAGGCCAGCATCACCAGAACCGCGCTCATCCCGAAGGAAATGACGATCGCGGTCAGTACCAGCGCCTGCGTCAGCGGGTCGGTATAGCCGACCGCCTCTGCGTCAAGGATCGGCGGCCGGTTCGTCACGATCCGTCCCGAGGCGAAGATGAACAGGTTCACCGCATAGGACAAAAGCGCCAGTCCCAGGATGACCGGAAAGCTCTGCCGGCGCAGGATCAGGAATATCCCCGCGGCGGTCAAAAGCCCGATGGCGCTGGCAAGCAGATACTCCACCCTAGCGCCCTCCCTTGCCCGAAGGGTCGATGTCGAAAGGCCGCGTGTTGACCGTCTCACCCGCCCGGATCGCAAGACGAGAGATCGAGGCCAGTGCCAGCATCACCGCACCCAGAACGCACAGGAACACGCCAAGGTCGAACAGGGCGGCAGTGGCCAGCTCGAACTTGTCCAGCGGCGGAATGGTGACGTAAGCATAGGCCGAGGTCAGGAAGGGCATCCCGTTGAACCATGCCCCGATCCCCGTCGCGCAGGCGACCAGCACTCCCCCGCCGATCAGCGCGTGATGCGGAATCCGCTGCCGCGCGGCGGCCCAGGCAAAGCCCGACGCCATGTATTGCATCAGATAGGCGATGGCGACGATCAGCCCGGCGATGAACCCTCCGCCCGGCTTGTTATGCCCGCGCAGGAACATGAAGACGCCGACCATCAGCGCCACCGGCAGGATCAGCCGCGTGATGACAACGAACATCATCGGGTGCCGGTCGCCCGCGCGCCCCTTGGGCTGCGGCCAGGCCAGCAGGCGGTCGTTGGCAGGCCCGCCCCGCAGGATCGCCTCGGCCAGCGCATAGATCACCAGCGCGGCAATACCCAGCACCGTGATCTCGCCGAAAGTATCATAGCCGCGGAAATCGACGAGAATGACGTTGACGATGTTCGTCCCGCCGCCCTCGGTCTTGGCATTGGCGATGTGAAAGGCGGCGATGCTGGGAAAGGCGAAGTCGCGCAGCATCAGCGCCAGGATCAGCGCGCCGGCACCAAGGCCCGCCACACCAGCGATAACCGCATCGCGGATTAGCCTGCTGCGCCGCTCGGGCATGGTGATCTTGGGCAGGAAGTTCAGCGCCAGAAGCAGCAGGATCACCGTCGCGACCTCGACCGAGATCTGGGTCAGCGCAAGGTCGGGCGCCGACAGGTAGATAAAGGCGACCGAGACCATCAGCCCCACGACACCCACCAGAACCAGCGACAACAGCCGGTTGCGATGAACAAGCGCGACCGAAATCGTGGCCCCGCAGAGCAGAATCCAGCCCGCCAGCGCCACAGGTTCCGCCGGCGTTGCCGCGCGCGCACCGGGCAGGTGAGCGCCGCCAGAAAAGGCCCAAACCCCCGCCGCCGCCATGACCACTATCCCCACGGCAAAGGCGCGGGTCAGCGATCCGTCGTGCCAGCGGCCGGTCAGCCGCTCGGCCCCCTTGGTCGCCGCGGCGAGAACGCCCTCGAACATCGGCTTGGCCGCCGGGATGCGCATCGCGGCCCAGAAACGACTGAGCGGCTGGTGCAGCAGGGCCAGCGACAGACCGCCCGCAATGGCGCCCAGCGACATCCAGAAGGCGGGGACGAACCCATGCCAATGGGTAATCTTCACCACGGCCACTCCGCCCGTCACCGCATCCGCTGCCGTTGCCGCCAGCCAGCCGAAGATCGCCATCGGGGCAAGGCCGCTGACGATCACCAGCGCGGCGAGCAGCGCCGGGGCCACCCACAGGCCGAACTGCGGGTCATGCGGGCGATGCGGATAGTCCTCGCGCACCGGCCCCAGGAAAACCTGCCCGATGAAGCGAAAGGAATAGGCCACCGAAAACGTGGCCCCGATCACCGCCAGCGCCGAGATCAGCCAGGAGTTTGCGGCCCAGACCGCGTGATCGGCCGCCTCCAGCATCATCTCTTTCGACAGGAACCCGTTCAGAGGCGGAATGCCCGCCATCGACAGCGCCGCGATGGTGGAAAAGGTAAAGGTGATGGGCATCAACGTGCGCAAACCGCCCAGACGACGGATATCGCGCGTATGCGCCTCGTGGTCGATAATCCCCGCCGACATGAACAGCGCGGCCTTGAAGCTCGCATGGCTCATGATGTGCAGAACCGCCGCCACGGCGGCCTCAGCCGTGCCAAAGCCCAGCAGCATGGTGATCAGGCCAAGCTGGCTGACGGTCGAAAAGGCAAGGATCGCCTTCAGGTCATTCTTGAACAGCGCGATGACCGCGCCCATGACCATCGTCACCAGCCCGGTCGTTGCCACCAGATAGAACCATTCCGGCGTGCCCGACATCACCGGCCAAAGCCGCGCCATCAGGAAGATGCCGGCCTTCACCATCGTGGCCGAATGCAGATAGGCCGACACCGGCGTGGGCGCCGCCATGGCATGCGGCAGCCAGAAGTGGAACGGGAACTGCGCCGATTTGGTGAAACAGCCCAGAAGGATCAGCAAAAGCGCTGGCAGATACCAGGGTGAGGACTGTATCGCCTCTCCCTCCGTCAGGATCACCGACAGATCGAAACTGCCCGCGACATGGCCAAGGATCAGCATCCCGGCGATCATCGACAACCCGCCCATGCCAGTCACGACCAGCGCCATCCGCGCGCCCTTGCCGGCGGCAGGGACATGGTTCCAGTAGCCGATCAACAGGAAAGACGACAGCGATGTCAGCTCCCAGAACACCAGCAAAAGCAGGATGTTGTCCGATAGAACGATCCCCAGCATCGCGCCCTGGAACAGCATCAGGAAGGTAAAGAACCGTCCCATCGGATCGGTCGCCGCCAAATAGTAGCGGGCGTAAAGAATGATCAGCAGCCCGATCCCAAGGATCAGCACCGCGAACAGCAGCCCCAGCCCGTCCAGCATGAAATTGGCGTTCAGCCCCAGTTGCGGCAGCCAGTCGATGCGGGTCTGCACCACTTCGCCGCGCAGGACGGCGGGCGCGTTGATCCCTACCAGTAGCAGCGCCAGCGCGGTCATCAAACCCGCCGACAGCGCACAGGCGTCGCGCCCCGATCGGATCATCAGGCCCGGTAAAATCGCACCAAGAAAGGGAATCGCCGCGATCAGGGCAAGAGACATATCCGTGGGCGTTCCGTTCTTGGTCGTATGGTGCGGGGCGTCGGCGGATCGGCCGGGTTCGATGCCCCGAACTCTGGTTCCCGGTGATGACGCCTCGGGCGCGGCCCGTCAACCGAAACCGGCCATATGCCGGCCCTGCGGAGAGGCTGGGGAGGGGACTGTCTGCCCCCTCCCCAGACCCCACTCCCGCGGATATTTGTGCAAGGTGAATGAAAAGGGGCGTTAACCAAGGTGAAGTCGGGGTTAACGGGGAAAAATATACGTTATTTATCAGTATTTTAGACTGCATTGCACGCGTGCAATCACGCCCTGTCACCCTTGCGGGGTCATAACCTTGCGTTGCTTCGCCCGCTCGATCCCCAACTGACGCTCGCGCCAGATGATCAGGATACCCGCCGTGACGACAAGCGCCGCTCCGAACAACATCGTCAGCGTCGGCACCTCGGCAAACAGGAAGTATCCGAAGGCCAGCGAGAACAGCATCGACACATACTCGAACGGCGCCACCACCGAGGCATGCGCCTCACGATAGCTGGACGTCAGCAGGATCTGCCCCACGCCGCCCAGCAGTCCGACAGCCACCAGCATGACCATCTCGGCGGGATCGGGCATGACCCAGCCGAAGGGCAGGGTAACGAAGGAAAGCACTGTCGAGGTGGCCGAGAACCAGAAGACGATGGCCGACGTGCTCTCGGTCAGAACCAGCTTGCGCACGAAGACCTGCGCCAGCGCCGCGAAAACCGCGCCGCCCAGCACCAGCATCGCGCCCAAAGCCTCGGCGGTTTCCACCTGACCGTTCTGCAGCGTCGTCAGCCGGGGCGACAGAACGATCAGCACGCCCGCCATCCCAAGCGCCACGGAAGCCATTCGAAAGAACCGCACCTGTTCGCCCAGAAACATCGCTGCGAATACGACAGTCAGCAGCGGCGCCGCATAACCGATTGCCGTCACCTCGGGCAGCGGCAGATAAGCCAGCCCGGCAAAACCCAGCCCCATCGCGCTGGTGCCGACAACCCCGCGCCAGACATGGCCCAGCGGTTGTACCGTGCGCAGACCTGTGGCCAGCTCTCTCCGCCAGGCAAGCCAACCCATGATGACCGGGATCGCGAATAGCGAGCGAAAGAATACCGCCTCTCCCGGTGGCACACGGTCGGCAACGGCCTTGATCAGCACCGCCATCACGGTAAAGACCAGCACCGAGGCGATCTTGTAGGAAATGCCGCGAAGGGGTCGCATCAGTCACTCCGGGGAACAAATGCGGTGATAGCCTGCAGGCTGGCGCGTGCAAGGAAGAACTGCCTCTGGACGGCACCGAGCTGGTCGGTTTGACTGGAGGCAAAGGAGCTGGCCTATGACCCGACCAAGCCTTTCCGATCTGATCGACCAGGGGCGCGGCGTCGTGCCTGCCGATCTGCTGCTGCGCGGCGGGCGCGTGTTCGACTTGATCACGGGCGAACTGGTGGAAACCGATGTCGCAATCTGCGGCGATACCATCGTGGGCGTCTTTGGCGATTATCAGGGGCGGCGAGAGATCGACTGCACCGGGCGTATTCTTGCCCCCGGTTTCATCGACACGCATCTCCACATCGAGTCCTCGCTGGTCACCCCCTATGAGTTCGACCGCTGCGTCGGCCCGCGCGGCGTGACCACCGCGATCTGCGACCCGCATGAAATTGCGAATGTCTGCGGGCTGGAGGGCATCCGCTACTTCCTGGAAGCCAGCGCGGAAACCGTAATGGACATCAGGGTGCAGCTTTCGTCCTGCGTCCCCTCGACCCATATGGAGACGGCCGGGGCGCGGCTGCTGGCCGAAGATATGACCCCACTGATGAACCACCCCCGGGTGATCGGTCTGGCAGAATTCATGAACTTCCCCGGCGTGCTGTTCAAAGATGCCGATTGCCTTGCCAAGCTGGAGGTGTTTCGCGGCCGCCACATCGACGGCCACGCCCCGTTGCTGCGCGGCAATGACCTGAACGGCTATATCAGCGCGGGCATCCGCACCGAGCATGAGGCGACCACGGCGGAAGAGGCGCTGGAAAAGCTACGCAAGGGCATGAGGGTGCTGATCCGTGAGGGGTCGGTCTCGAAAGACTTGCATGCGCTTGCGCCGATCCTGACCGAGCGCCATGCGCCCTACCTTTGTCTTTGCACCGATGACCGCAATCCGCTGGACATCGCCGAGCATGGTCATCTGGACTACATGATCCGCACCCTCATTGCGCTTGGCTGTCCTCCTCTGGCGGTCTATCGCGCGGCCAGCCTGTCGGCAGCCGAGGCATTCGGGTTGAAGGATCGCGGTCTGATCGCTCCGGGAAAGCGCGCCGATATCGCGGTGATCGACACGCTGGAAGGTTGCCATGCCTCGCTGGTGCTTTGCGGCGGCGTCGAGGCGGGTCCAGCCGCCTATTCTGCGCGGGGCATCGTGCCGCCGGTGGCACGGCAATCCGTCAGGGCGCCGACCGTGGCAGCCAGCGATTTCCGTACCTCGGGAAACCGGGCCGAAACCCCGGTGATCGGGATCGTGCCGGGCAAGATCATCACCCAGCACCTGACGCGGGACATTGCGCCAAGCGATGGTGACAAGCGCCCCGATCCTGCGCGCGACCTGATCAAGATCGCGGTGATCGAGCGGCATGGGGTCAACGGCAACCGCACCACCGGTTTTGTCGAAGGCTTTGGCCTGAAGCGCGGCGCCATCGCCTCGACCGTCTGCCACGATCACCACAACATCGCGGTGGTTGGCGCTGACTATGACGACATGGCGCTGGCCGCGAACCGGCTGGGCCAGATCGAAGGGGGCTTCGTGGTCGTCGAAGGTGGCCGTGTGCTGGCTGAACTCGCGTTGCCGGTCGCGGGGCTGATGAGCCTGGAGCCGTTCGAGGCGGTGCGAGAAAACCTTGTCGCCTTGCGCGCCGCTGCGCGGTCATTGGGTGTGACTTTGGAGGAGCCGTTCCTGCAGCTTGCCTTCCTGTGCCTGCCGGTGATCCCACATCTGAAGATCACCGATCATGGAATGGTCGATGTAGACCGGTTCGAGGTCATCAGCCCGTAAGGATCGTCTGACCCTTGGTCAGCAATCCGCGCGTGATGCTGCCCGTTTGCGGCAAGAGCGGGATAAGACACGCCTGCACCGCATGATAAAGGTCGGGCTTGCCGGTGAACACCCGCGAGACGGGCCGCAGATTGTCGTCAAGCTCAGGCCACCAGCCACCCTGTTCATGGTCGATCACATGCGTGGTCACAAAGCTCCATATCCGGCGATACCAGCCTTCGAAGCGTGGATCATCGCTGATCCGGCGCAGGACCGAGGCGGCGGCGATGCCTTCCGCGCAGGGCCACCAGTAGCGGTCGCTGCGATCGGGCCGGTCTTTCCAGTCGAGCGTGTAGTAGAACCCGCCCTTCGCGTGGTCCCACCCAATATCGCAGGTCTTCAGGAACAGGCGCTGCGCCGCCTCGGGCAGCCAGTCGAGCCTGCGCTGGCCCAACTCCCAAAGCTGCACCAGCAGCCGTGACCATTCAAGTGCGTGACCAGGCGTCGAGCCTGCCGGGCGGAACATCGGATCGCCCTGATAGTCGCGGTCCACCGCCCAGGTATCGGTGAAATGCTCGGCCACGCGCCAGCCCTCGGCGCGGGCATGGCAGTTGATGATCAGCGCGGCAATCCGTTCGGCCATCGTCAGATAGCGCGCATCGCCCGTCGCCTCGAACGCCGCCATCAGCGCTTCGGTCAGGTGCATGTTCGAGTTCTGGCCGCGATAGGGGCCAAGAGACGACCAGTCGGCGGCATATTCCTCGGTCGTGGCACCAGCGTCGTCGTCCCAAAACCGATTGAGCAGAACGTCCGTCACATCCGCCAGCAGACGGTCGGCATCGGGATGGCCGACGACTTTGGCCGATGATGCAGCCAGCAGGACGAAGGCATGACCATAGGCTTGCTTGGTAGAATTGACTGCGCCGCGGTCGTTCGCGGTCCAGAAATAGCCGCCCTGCACCTTGTCGTCGTGGTGGCTGCGCAGGAATTGCATGCCGTGGTCGATCATCCGGTCAGCGCCCGGCAGGCCCAGCAGATGCGCCATGGCAAAACAGTGGATCATTCGTGTCGTGTCGTGCAGTCCCCGGACGGTGCCGCTCTCGCTCGGCGCGGGCAGGGGGCGGCCAGCGTCGTCAAGGCTGAAGAAGCCGCCCTTGGGGTTGACGGTCGCCGGACCGAAGAAATCGAAAAGCCCTCGCGCCTGATCCAGCAGCCAAAGCCGGTGGGTCTGCCTTTCTGTAAAAGGTGTCCCCGCTGTAATCCAGTCGCCGCCGATGCCGGGTTTGATCATCGTGCTGCACCTCCCAACGTTGTCACGCGGCTCTGGTCTTGCGCGAGCTTTGCCGCATCATTCCGATGGCGGCAAGAATGATGACGGCTGGCCCTGTCAACTCGAACAACCAGTTCAGCCGAATGTCTCCAAGCCGCATGTTGATCAGCGCGTCGAAATGGTGGAACCCGACTGCCCGCACCGCGACAAATGCCAGAACGAAGACAAAGCCGACCAGCGCAATCCCCGTGCGCCGCAAAGTGCCACGCATCATGCGCCATAGGGCCAGTCCAAGCACGACCATGGCAATCAGAAGGGACACGATGAAAACAGCCTGCACAATCCGCCTATCCTGATACCAGCCCTGCATGTTCGACACGCAGCGTCCGAAAGCGGTCAGGTACGATTGCAGGTCCAGTTGCTTGTTGACGGCCAGCACACATAAAGCCACGCCCAACAGCAGCCAAAACAGCCTTTCCCGCCTTCGTGTCGCCGATGGAATGCCGCCGCGCACCACCACGGCAAGGCAAAAGCAGGCGGCCATCGCGTAAACACCCACTGTCACCCAACCCATGACCGAGGGGTCGCCGATCGTCGGCGACCAGCGTCGCAGGGCGCAACTCTGCGCCTTTGCAAGAAAATCTCCGACCGTCATCTGCCGCTTTTCAGGACACCCAACTCAAGTGTTTCTTACGCGGTGCTTGCGGCGTAAGGCAATCGTCTGCCGTCGTGGACCCGCCTCGGAGCGGAGCACTTTCCCTCTTCCCGCGAAATCAGAGAACGCCAGCCTACAAAGAAGCCGAATTTTGGGAGGATTAATCACGATTAACTTGATAGATTTAAGCTCGTGAACCTGAGTCGTTCTGCTGCCCGGGGGCAAAATGAAGACGCTGATCATACCAGGACTTGATGGATCGCCTGAGCCGCACTGGCAGCATTGGTGGGCATCGAAGGATCCGAGCGCGCTCGTGGTAGACCAGTCGGACTGGTCCACCCCCACGCCCGAAGCGTGGGAGGCCGAGGTGGCCGGGGCCATCCTGCGCCACCCAGGATCGGTGTTGGTCGGCCATAGCCTTGGCTCGGTGCTGATCGCGCGGCTTCTGACGAAATGGCCGCAGCTTCAGGTGCGTGCTGCAATCCTGGTGGCACCTGCCGAGCCGTCGCGCAGCGTGCGGATTGCCCGCTTTGGCCCGGTGCCGCAAAGACCGCTCGGCGTGCCGGCAATGGTGGTCGCCAGCCGCAACGACCCGTGGATGAGCTTTGCCCGCGCGCGCGATCTGGCGCAGGGCTGGGGAGCAGGGATTATCGACATGGGTCATGTCGGACATATCAATGTGACCAGCGGTTTCGGCCCATGGCCGGGGGTGATCGGGATGCGCGAAACGCTGCTCGATCCGGTTCCGACCTCAAGAATTCTTCAACCTATGGAAAGGCGCGCATGATGCGATCGGACAAGGCGCAAAGAAAGCTATCAGGACCGCTTCTGGTTTTTCTGGCCGTCTATATCGCCGCCTTCGGGCTGCTGCTGGCGCCCAAGGGCACGTTCGTGCAGGCATCTCTGGTTGCGACGGCCCCCTGACGAAGCCGCGCAAAGCCAAAGGTGCCCAACCGGGGCACCTTTTCAGTTGAGGGAAAACCTCGACTTCAATCTTTTCCGAACAGCACTTCGTCGGGGATTTCCATCCGGGCGATCAGCAGGCTGCAATCGAGGCTGTCGTTCAGCGATGCCGCGACAGAGCCGGTCAGCCAACGGCTGAGCAAACCTTTTTTCTGGTGCCCGACAACCACCAGATCGGCCCCGATAGCCTTGGAAACCGCCAGAATGCGCTCTGCAGGCAACCCTGTTTCCAGCCGCGTTTCATAGGCCAGCCCCATGCGGGTCAGCCGCTCTGCGCCTTCATCAAGGATTTTCTCAAAATCCTCGATTCCATATAGCGGGATAGTGCTTGCGCCCGTTTCGGCCAGCCCGACGCCCACCGAGACATCGACGACCGCAAGAAGCACGACGCGTGCCTTGCAAATCTGCGCCATCCGCGCCCCTTCGCGCAGCGCCAGTCGGCCTTCGCGTGTTCCATCATAGGCCAGCAGGATAGTGTGATACATGGGCGAGCTCCGTTTTTTTTGCCGCAGCTTTTCCCAAAGGTAGTCCGACACAGCCAAACGGGCAATGCGACACAGATGGCTTTGCCGCCCTATTCAATTCCCCAGTAAAACCGTCTGTTGATCTAACCTCGCCGGACGGCAATTACGGTGGCGATGACAAGGCCTGCTGCAAGGGAAAACCAGATCAGCGCGTAAGTCAGATGGCTGTTGCGGAACTGTATGACGGTCAACCCGCCCAGAGGGTAGCCTCCGGGATTTTCAGCATCGCCTGCGTCGATGAAATAGGGGGCCACTTGCCCTAGCCCCTGCGCATCGGCGATGGCAGTCACGTCGCGCGAATACCACCGGCCAGCCTGCGGATCGTTCGAGCGCAGGAACCCGCCACCGGGTTCGCTTAGGCGCAAAAGGCCTTCGATGCTGACATCGCCGGATGGCTGCCCATCGGCCCGTGTTGCCGGATCAAGACGATCGGGTGGCACGAAGCCGCGATTGATCAGGACGGTGAAACTCGGCGTCTCGAAGGGTGTCAGTATCCAGTAGCCGCCCCCAAGTTCCGTTACCGCCTGGACGGCGGTTTCCTGTTCGTGGCGAAACCGACCCGAGACGGTGACACGGCGGTATTCATCGTTTTCGCGGCTGATCGAGTGCCAGTCGGCAGGGCCGGGGGTCGGAGTTGCTGCGGCGGTCAACCGGGTGTTCACACGCGCGATCAGATCCAGCTTCCAGACCCGCCGCTCAAGCTGCCAGACGCCAAGCGCGGTGAGACTGGCGAAGGACGCCAGCAGGCAGAGTGACAACAGGATGCGCCGGAACGTCACAGTGTTGCCGCGGATGACATCATTGCTCCGCAGGCATCTCCATTCCGGGCATGTTCTGCATCCCCGGCATCATGTTGCGGTTCAGGTGAAACACGATCCACAGCGATCCGGCCAGGGTGATTATGACCAGAACGATGGTGAAGGTGGTCGACAGCAGCAGCCACCCGCCCTCTGCCTTTGGCGTCATGTGCAGAAAGAAGATCATATGCACGAGGATCTGCAACAGCGCGCAGGCCAGCACGATGGCGGCCGTATAGGCGGGGCTTTCGATGGGACGCGCCATGACGAGGTAGAAAGGAATCGCAGTCAGGATCGCCGACAGGACAAAACCGGTCACATAGGACTGGAACGTGCCGTGTGGTGCGTCGTGCAGGTCGTGCCCGTCAGGGCCATGCACTGCGGCGTTGTCAGTGCTCATCGCAGGACTCCCATCAGGTAGACAAAAGTGAAGACGCCGATCCAGACCACGTCGAGGAAGTGCCAGAACAGCGACAGGCAGGTCAGGCGGCGCTGGTTGGCAGGGATCAGCCCGCCTCTGCTGACCTGGATCATAAGCACGATCAGCCACAGGATTCCGAAGCTGACGTGTAGGCCGTGGGTGCCGACTAGCGCGAAGAAGGCCGACAGGAAGCCCGAGCGTTGCGGTCCCGCACCGATTTGGATCAGGTGAGAGAACTCATACAACTCGATGCCGATGAAAGTCGCGCCGAAAAGGCCGGTGATGGCAAGCCAGCGCAGAGTTCCGGCCTTGTCCATCCGCGCCATGGCAAGCATGGCGAAGCCGTAGGTGATCGAAGACACAAGCAGCATCGTGGTGTTCAGCGCCACCAGCGGCAGGTCGAACAGGTCACGCGGGCCGGGGCCACCGGCAAGGCTGGCGCCAAGCACGCCATAGGTGGCGAATAGGACTGCGAAGATCAGGCAGTCGCTCATCAGGTAGATCCAGAAGCCTAGGTTGGTCGAGCCACCCTCGGAATGGTGCGGTTCCTCTGTCAGATGAAATTCGCGGGGGCTGGCCGAGACTGTCGTGCTCATCTGGTCAGGCCTTCCCGCCGAAAAGCAGCGTGCGGGCGTTCTCGACTGCGGCGACATCGGCTGCGGGGATGCTGAAATCCCGGTTGTAGTTGAATGTATGGGCAATCGCGCTGCCGATTGCAGCGACAAACGTCAGCGCGGCGAGCCACCAGATGTACCAGACCAGCGCCAGCCCGCAGACGGTGGCGCATGCGGCAATCAGCATGCCTGAGGGCGTATTCTTTGGCATGTGGATCGGGCGGTAGCCATCATGTGGCCGCTTGTAGCCGTGGCTCTTCATATCCCACCAGGCGTCGATGTCATGCGCGACTGGGGTGAAGGCGAAGTTGTAGGAAGGCGGAGGCGAAGATGTTGCCCATTCCAGCGTGCGGCCATCCCATGGGTCCCCGGTCGTGTCGCGCAGCTGGTCGCGTTTCCAGATCGAGACCCCGATCTGGATCAGGAAAGCGGCGATACCAAGCGCTATCAGGCCCGCCCCAAGCGCCGCGATCAGGAACCAGATCTGCAGGCTGGGGTCGTCGAACACCCGCATCCGGCGGGTGACGCCCATAAGGCCAAGGATATACAGCGGCATGAAGGCGGCCCAGAATCCGACAATCCAGCACCAGAAGGAAACGTTGCCCCAGAACGGGTCCAGGCGGAAACCGAATGCCTTGGGCCACCAGTAGATTATTCCCGCGAACAGGCCGAACAGCACTCCGCCGATGATGACATTGTGGAAATGGGCGACAAGAAACAGCGAGTTGTGCAGCACAAAGTCAGCGGGTGGCACGGCCAGCAGCACGCCCGTCATCCCTCCGATCACGAACGTCAGCATGAAGGCGACCGTCCATTTCATCGGCGCGTCATAGCGAATGCGGCCCCGGTACATGGTGAACAGCCAGTTGAAGAGCTTTGCACCCGTCGGGATCGAGATGATCATCGTGGCGATGCCAAAGAAGGAATTCACCGATGCGCCGGAGCCCATGGTGAAGAAGTGGTGCAGCCAGACGATGTAAGCGAGGATGGTTATGCAGATGGTCGCGTAAACCATTGAGGAATAACCGAACAGCCGCTTGCCCGAGAAGGTGGCCGCGACCTCGGAATAGACACCAAACGCGGGCAGGATCAGGATATAGACCTCTGGGTGGCCCCAGATCCAGATCAGGTTGATGTACATCATCGCATTGCCGCCGTTGTCGGCGGTGAAGAAATTGGTCCCGACGTATCGGTCGAGCGACAGTAGCGCCAATGTAGCGGTCAACACCGGGAAGGCTGCGACGATCAGGATGTTCGAACAGAGCGCCGTCCAGGTGAAGATCGGCATGCGCATCATTGTCATTCCGGGGCAGCGCATCTTGATGATCGTCACGATCAGGTTGATGCCAGACAGAGTCGTGCCTATCCCGGCGACCTGCAGGCCCCAGATGTAATAGTCGACCCCGACATATGGACTGGCGTCCAGCCCCGACAGCGGTGGATAGGCGAGCCATCCGGTCTGTGCGAATTCGCCCACGAACAGCGATGTCATGACAATGACCACTCCGCCCACAGTCATCCAGAAGCTGAAGTTGTTCAGGAAGGGAAAGGCCACGTCGCGGGCACCGATCTGCAGCGGCATGACGAAGTTCATCAGCCCCGTAACCATTGGCATGGCCACGAAGAAGATCATGATCACGCCATGGGCCGAGAAGACCTGATCGTAGTGATGCGCCGGCAGATAGCCATCGGACCCGTTGAAAGCCATGGCCTGTTGCAGCCGCATCATGATTGCGTCAGCAAAACCACGCAGCAGCATGATCAGGCCCAGCACCATGTACATGATGCCGATGCGCTTGTGGTCAACGGACGTGAACCACTCGTGCCAGAGATAGCTCCAAAGCCGGAAATAGGTAATTGCGCCCAGAACCGCCGCGCCAATCACCGCCACCACCAGGAAGGTCACGACAAGGATCGGTTCATGGATGGGGAAGGCGGCCCAGGTCAGGCGGCCGAAAAGGAAGCTTGTCTCGATGCTCTGTTCGACGGCCATGTTGCGCTTCCTCAGAATTCTTGCCGAAGATCGGTTTCGCCCTTTTGGGCAGGCGGGGTAAGCAAAACGAGCTGCTGCGGACCGTATTTCTCGGCCGATTCTGCGGCGGTGCAAACTTCAGCCACGAAGAAGGGCTGATGGCCAAGCGCGCTTGCCTGTCTGCTACCGGCGGAGATGGTGTTCAGGATGCCCGCCTTGCCCATGCCGCCATCGCCATCGATCGACATCATGTCTGCGATGCACATGCGGTCCTCTTCGACGCAGCGATTTACGATGCGACGGAACAGATCGGGGTCGACGCTACCGAATGCGTCGGGCGCGACATTCTCGCTGGGACGTGCCAATGACAGATATTCCTGCCGGTCCAGGGTATCGCCGTCGGCTCGCGCCTGCCCGACCCAATCCGCGAAGCCTGCTTCGTCCATCCCGTAGAACCGGAACCGCATGCCCGAGAAACCCGCGCCGCTGTAGTTCGAAGAAAAGCCTTCGTAGTCGCCGGGCAGGTTCATCACCGCGTACAGTTGCGATTCCATGCCCGGCATCGCGTAGATCATCCCTGCAAGAGCCGGGACGTAGAAGGCGTTCATCACATTTTGCGAGGTAAGGCGGAAATGGATCGGTCGGTCGACGGGCGCCGCCGCCTGATTTACCGTCGCGATGTCATACTCGGGATAGATGAACAGCCATTTCCAGTCGAGTGCAACCACCTCCACCTCAAGCGGTCGCACTCCCTCGGGCACCGGACGCCGTTCTCCGATATGGGTCAAAGGCCGGAACGGATCCAGCAGGTGGGTGGCGACCCATGTCATCCCGCCCAGGCAGATGATGATCATCAGTGGCGCGGCCCAGATGACGAGCTCCAGGCTGGTCGAATGGTGCCATTCGGGATCGTAGTTCGATTTCCGACGCGCGTTGTAGCGCCAGGCGAAGAAGATGGTCAGCAGCATCACGGGAATGATGATGACCAGCATCAGAACCGTGGATTTAACCAGGATGTCGGCCTGTTGTGCAGCCACATAGCCACTGGGGGAAAGCACGACCATGTCGCAACCTCCAAGGGCCACGACGGGCAACAAGGCCAACAGCCATCGTTTCATCGCCGCGCCCCTATTCAGTTCCTCAGGTCGCGCGGGTTCGGTCGGGACCGAATCCACGCCGTGATGATTCCCTGTATAGTCTAACCCGCAGCCGGGGATATAAGGAGTGTGACGCTCACCAGGTCCGATGGCCTTGAAGGAGGCGCTCACGATGAACTACGGCAGTGACAGCGCAGGCGGCGAAAAGCTTCGGCCTCATACCAGCGTGGCCGACATGGCTGTCGGCGTTGTTATCGGGCGCAGTTCCGAGTTCTTTGACTTTTTCGTCTATGCGATTGCCTCTGTTCTGGTTTTTCCGCGGGTGATGTTTCCTTTCCTGCCTCCGCTGGAAGGTATGCTGTGGTCCTTTGTGCTGTTTGCCGCAGCCTTCGTGGCGCGGCCCTTCGGAACCCTTATTTTCCTGGCCATCGACCGGCGCTATGGGCGGGGGGTCAAACTGACCGCCGCATTGTTCCTGCTGGGCTGCGCCACTGCCGGTATCGCCTTCATGCCCGACTATTCGGTGGCGGGAGGCTACGCGATCCTGATTCTCGCCACGATGCGAATCGCGCAAGGGTTGGCGTTGGGCGGCACATGGGACGGGCTTGCGTCGCTGCTCGCGCTGAATGCGCCAAAGGGGCAACGGGGATGGTATGCGATGATCCCGCAGATCGGCGCGCCGGTGGGGCTATTCGTCGCAAGCGGCCTGTTCATCTATCTGATTACCAGCCTGACCGAGGAAGATTTCCTTGAATGGGGCTGGCGCTATCCGTTCTTCGTGGCCTTCGCGATCAACGTGGTAGCGCTGTTCGCGCGGCTTCGCATCGTTGTGACGCCCGAATATGAACAGGCATTCCAGACGCTGGATCTTCAACCGGAGACCGTGCGCGCAACGCTGGCCAATGATGGCGTCAACGTGCTGATCGGTGCGTTCACCCCGCTGGCGACATTCGCGTTGTTCCACATGGTGACTGTTTTCCCGCTGTCCTGGGTCTATCTGACGACGGGCGAGTCGATCGCGGGCTTCCTGGGGATAGAGATCGGGACTTCGCTCATCTGTCTTGCGGCGATCTTCGCATCGGGCGCGCTGGCCGATCGGTTTGGTCGTCGGCGATTGCTGCTGGTCTGCGCGGTCGGCATCGGACTGTTCGCGCTGGTTGCGCCATCGCTGCTGAACGGCGGGCAGGTGGGCGAGTTCTTTTATATGGTCATAGGCTTTGCGCTGCTTGGCCTGTCCTTCGGCCAGTCCTCGGGCGCCGTTGCATCGCGCTTTTCCAGCCGGTATCGCTATACCGGTTCGGCTCTGACCTCTGACCTTGCGTGGCTTTTTGGGGCGGGATTCGCACCGCTGGTGGCGCTGATGCTGGCGACCAGGTTCGGACTGGCCTCGTCGGGCGCTTATCTGCTGTCCGGTGCGGTTTGTAGTGTCTTGGCGCTTACGCTGAGCAGACGTCTGGATCAGCGCGGCGACTGACACGCAAATCGACCAAATGGTGGAACCCTTTAGTCGAAACCTCGTCTCAAAGAGATTAGGTTTCTGTCTGGTGGAGCCGAGGAGGATCGAACTCCTGACCTCTTGAATGCCATTCGACTTAACCGGATCACACTTGATCATGTCTGATCATGTATAACCTTGAAAACAATCACTTTGCAACAAAATACAAGTTGGTGAAATCACACTTCGGGATGTATGATCATGCCGAAATGTTGCAAAAAATGTTGCAAAGGAGTACGAGTATGCCGGTTGCCGACCTTTCTTCCCTGATCCAGATCAAGAAGATTAAGCACCCATCCAGCGGCACGATTTTCTACTCTCACGACGGCAAAGGATACAAAGGCCTGCGCTTGTCTGTCGGGGTAGAGACAAAGACGTGGGTTCTGTCAAAGCGCATCGGCGCATCGGTGAAGTCGATCAAGCTCGGAGCCTATCCCGACGTCCGTCATGGTGACGACGCGATGGTTCTTGCCAAAGAGAAGCTAGATTCGATTGAAGCTGGCACGGATGCGAGGTCGACCGAGATCAAAACGCTGCGCGATGCCTTCGACTCGCACCTGACTCAATCAACGGCCAGCAAGTCGACCAAGGACACCTACGAGATCGAAATCGAGACGCACCTCAAGGCTCTGTTCAACAAAGACATTGAGAAGGTCACCGTGCCTATGCTGGAAGCAGCATTGGCTGAGATTGTCCAGAAAGGTAAGTTTTCGACTGCCGACCATTGCTGCAACATCATCAAAATGGCCTTCGCGCGCGCAGCCCGTGTCCGTCGCATCCCAAACCTTGCAGATGGATTGAAGGTTAAAGCCGCCAACCGTCCGCCCGTTCGGAACAAAGTCCTGTTCGACGTGAAAGAGACCTGGCCTGCGATCAGCCTCATCAACGAGATCGAAAGTCAGTCGCGGCGCATTGGCTGGGTTGTGATGCTTTTCACAGGCATTCGGTCTGGCGCGGTTAAGTCGCTCGACTGGTCCCAGATCGACCTCAAGAAGAAGACCATCACGTTGCATAAGATGAAGAACGGGCTGTCCCGCACATTGCCTGTGGCAGACGTCGTGATTGACGCGCTCAAGGCGCTTCCGCATCGCACGGGATGGGTGTTCCCCGCGAACTCTGAGTCAGGTCACACCGAGGATTTTGGAGCGTTGAAGCGCGGTACTGAGATGTTCAAAGGCAAGGAACGGGACAAGATCGTTTTGCGGCAGCACGATACGCGGCGGCTGTTCACCACGGCAGGACGCGGTGCCCGCCTGCCAACCTATGTGATCGACGAACTGCGCGGTGACACTGCTAAGACGACGCAGGACGGGTATGACCAAGGGTCAGCAACGCATGAAGACGCGAACGCGATTGCTGCCCGCCTGATCCACGAGAACAAAGAAGTACCTGTTTTCGCACTTGATAAGGTCAATAAGCCGTCCTAAGTTTTGATCGCCTGCGGGGCTGCTCTTCGGTGTAGATCGAACCAGCCCGTAACCAAGGCGGGTGAGTGATCCCCTAGCCGCGCGGCGTTCAGAATGCGGGTTAGGCCAAGGGCGCGAACTGAACGCATATCAACGGAGCGCACCGTCTCTATCGTAACTTGATAGGGGGACTCCGTTGATGAGCCTCAAAGAAGAAGTGCGCGCCCTGCGCGAAAAGGTCGAAGAACTCTCTCGTCCCAAACCACTGCTGACCACGCCCGAGTGCGCGGAGCTGTTGTCCATGTCTGCAAGCCGCCTGTTCGAATGGCGGCGCGACGGCATCGGCCCGCCCTATATGCGTTTCGGCGCGACTGTTCGGTATGACCGCGCAGAAGTGCTCGCATGGTTTGCCACCCAGAAGGTGAAAAAGTAACAAGGGGCGGTGTCGGAACCCGCCCCCTGTTTCGATGACAACAACGTATTCTGCGCATGAGATTTATACGATCTCGCGTTGTCGTCATCAACTTGGGATTGAGGACCGACACGGCTCCTGCATTGGGAAATGTAGGAAATGGAATTCACTAAAATCTTCGACGGCAACCAAGATCGGTACATCGTCACCGATCTCAAGGCGGCAACGAAAAATCTCAAAGGCAAGCTCGACGGCAAGACTTCAATGATCGAAGGCACATTCACGGAAGTGATGGCGCGCGATCATATGGAGGGCAAAGCGAGTTACGGGGTTTCGCCTGTTCGCTCGGATAGCACCTGCATATTCGGCGTTCTGGACATTGACTCCTACGACATGGACGCGGCCGATGTGTTGAAGGTGCGCGATGCGATCAAAGCGCCCTGCGCGGCGTTCAGGTCGAAGTCACGCGGTCTGCATGTCTATGTCTTCGCGACCGAACCTGTCCCCGCCCGCGTCATGCACGACTACTTGGTCACGCTGCGCAAACGCCTGCCGAGAGCAATTCAGAAAAAGGCGGAGTTTTTCCCGAAAGAGACGCAGACGCGCATCGCCAGGGACGACAAACCAACGTCTGTGAACTTGCCGATGTGCGGGCAGTCGCGCGAACCAGAATTCTTGATCTCGCCTGAAGGTCATGCCTCGCCCAACGATATGACCTCGATCCACGCCATTCTCGAGTTCATCGACGGCAGGTGCCGCATCCCACCTGAAATGATGACGGCCGCTGCTCAAGAGCAGCCTGTGCTTGATGCGTCTGATCTTGGTTACCGCATCCCGTCCGGCCCAATAGGCAGGAACGATCTGCTTATGCGGATCGCAAGGTCGATGCAGGCGCGTGGTTGGACAGATCACGACATGACTGCCGAGTTGCACCGTCTGAACAAAGAAGGCGCAAAATTTCATCCTCTGTTCGAAGGTGTCGGCCCGCTAACCACGGCAGAAGTAGATGCGATGCTCAAAACCACTTTCCGCACAGAGAAAGGCACACCGGGACTTACGCACTATCGCAACATCGAGAAGTTCAATCGCGACTGGGCTGTGATCGACCTGAACGGCACGGTCGAGTATCTACGCACATCAGCGCGAGATTTCACGACCTACACCAAGCAGAACCTTTTCGACAAGACCGCGACACAGCAGATTCAGATGGGCAAGTATCGCGTTCCCCTCGCCAAAGTTTGGATCGAAGACATCGACCGCGCCGAATTTGACGGGATCGTCTGCGAACCGGTGGACTACGACGGTCCGGGCTACAACGTCTGGAAGGGGTTTGCAGTTGAACCCAAGGAAGGCGATGCGTCGATCTTCGTTTCTTACATCAGGGATGTACTGTGCTCGGGCGATGAAGGCCTTGCCCATTGGGTGACGATGTGGCTCGCGGACGCGTGTCAGCGCCCAACACATCCGTCGCCACCAACAGCCATCGCCTTGCGCGGCGCACAGGGTAGCGGCAAGTCGTTCTTGCAGCAGCACGTGCTGACTTCGATCTTCGGTGCGCGCTACGTCTTCAAGGTGCAGGAGGCGCAGAGGGCGTTGTCGCGCTTCAACCGGCCCATGTTCGGCGCGGTTTTTGTCGCCTTTGAAGAGGCGATTTTCTACGGATCTGAGGCGATTGCGAACCAGCTCAAAGACTTCATTACATCGGACGAGTGGGCCTACGAAGAAAAGTTCAAAGCGACGATCAAGGCGAAGAACATCCACCGCGTCATCATTACAACCAACAGCGAACAGGCTGTGCATTTGGACGCGGATGATAGGCGATGGACAGTGGTCGAAGTGCCTCAGCGGTTCGACATTACGACCGAAGAAGGCCAGGCACAGTCTTACGTGTTCTGGGAGCCCTATTACGAGTTCATCCGTGGCTGCGGCGCGGCGGTCGCGCTGAACTATCTTCTGAACTATCCAGTGGATCGGCGCGCGTTGACCTATCCATACGGCACGGAGGCAAAGGCACGGGACAAGATCGCATCGGATCCGATCCTCGCTGTCTTGGAGGAAATCGCGATCAGCGGCATCTGCCCGGATGATGAACGCGGCGAAGGCGTCATATCGAACAAGACCTTCTATCGCGAGTTTCGAGCGCATGGTGGGACGGCAAAGGTCACGCCGAAACGGATGGCGATGCAGCTCGACAAGCTGCTGCCGAACTTGGAGGCGGTCACGTCCGCGCAGTATCTCGATCGGGTTGTGACCTCGTTGAAAGATGGCATGGTCGATATTCGCGGTCTTTTCACGAACGGACAGCGTGGACGACGGCTCGGGTCGTTGGTGGAGTTCAGGGACGCGGTGTCGCATCTGACCAAGGGGGCATATGACGACGGTCGAACGGAGTGGGGCAATTGGTCTCCTCCAGTCGGCAATGGTGATCGCGGCGAGGTCGGTTCGGAATCGGATGGCGAGGATATTCCGTACTAGGACGGTTGAACGAGGTGAATCTGCGAACCGCGCTGTTAACCGCAGCGCGGTTTTCTCATTTCGATCAACGGTTTGGCATTTGTCGCTGCGGTTGGGACGGTTGCCGCGGTGGTAAATTGCTGGCTGCCAACGCGGCGGGATGATGCGCGGATTGCGCTGCGCTAACCCAAAGTCTGTATAAATATTTACACCGCAGTAAGCGCAGCAACCGCAGAGCGGGATTTTTAGACTTTTGGTTTCAATGAGTTAGTGATCTGCGGTCGGGCACTGCGGTTGCCGTGTGTGTCTTCAACCGCAGAGAGGTGTTCAATACTAATTCTTGGTGTGCGAAAAACCGCACCAACACCGACATTTCCGCTCTGTCTGTTCAACAGGTCACATGTGCGACGGTGATTTCCGCAGCGGTTGAATCCTTATCATCCGGTCGAGTGCGCCTAACCACTTGATCCTGCTTAATGTTATTCTGCTGCATTGGTAGGCTTGCAACATTGTCTGCAACAAACCGAGCCAAGATCGACAATCGGTCAATTGCTATACGCTTGTATAGCAACGGCAGTGCACAACTTGGCCTAAGCCATCACATGATTAGAGAATCCCGCGCACAGCACCTGATTTCTTGCGCAGCAGTGCGATCTCGCGCTTGCCGCCTATCCACACCCCTGCGCAGCCTAACCGCCTTCCACGGCCCGCTGCTAGTCGATCCACGTCGCCATCAGCGCGATGACGATACTGGCCACCGCCAACCGTGCCCCCGTGTTGGGTTCAAAGAACAGATAGTTTCGGACAGCTGTGCGGATCGGTCGGTCGGGGTTATCAATTATCCGCCGCGTAATGTGCGATGGCGGACCATATGGATACTTCTCTTCATCACCAAACTCCCGCATGACAGCCTCGAACCAGCCGCTCAGCCTCGATCTCGACCGCATGTCGGCAAAGGTTACATTCGATAAAAAATTTATGCCCCCTGGGCAATTCGCCCGCGAGCATGGCCTGATCTGGATGGGCAAAGGCTCACCATTTTTCCACTACGAAACCGTCCGCGCGTCGTTTTGCGACGAACCTGCGCTCCGCTTGGGGAACATCTATGTCTGACCTCATCGAACAGGGCGAGAAGCTCATCCTGCGCTCGTCTGACCCAGCCGTTGAGAAGGTGACTGGCTACCGCCGCTTTCTCATTGGCTTCGATATTGCGCAGGCCGATGACCCAGCCGCGTTTTGCATCATCCAAGACTCACAAACACCGTATTGGTTAACGGACGTTCAGCAAGCCCTTCGCCCCCGCCGCCGCGTCGTCGTGGCAGCAGAACGCCTTCGAGGCGCGTCCTATCCCGAACTCGCACGCATCGCGCGCAACCTGACCATGGACCCATCTGTTGTCGGTCGCAGTCACCTTGTTGCGGACGCAACAGGCGTAGGACGTGCATGGGTCGCGCTGGCGGAAGAGAAGGGCCTCAAGCTCCACAAGATGCAGATCACCAGCGGGGAGGGCGAAAGCGAGACGCGGGAGCATGGCCGGCTGTTCTACAACGTAGGAAAGAACCGACTGCTCGGCGATCTCAACTCTGCTCTGCACACAGGCGCATTGCAGATCGGGCAATTCCCCCTGCGCGACGAGTTCGCGGCAGAGTTGGACAGCTTCCAAGTGACCTTTGCAGAAACAGGGCGGGCGAAGATTGAAGGGGGCACCAAAGGCGGACATGCCGACATGGCAATGGCCTGCTCACAGGCCCTTTGGCTGTCGGATCATAGTTCGCTGAACTGCTTCGTCGGGCAAAGCAAGCTAGCTGGCTGGTTTGCCTAGCAGAACCCCCGATTTTCGCGTGCTAGCGGGCATCTCGTGTTTTCAGGCACCATCATGCCCGACTGACCGAAATCCGCTGTGCGACCAACTGCTGGGGCGCAGGGTTCTATTTCCATCGTGACTTCTGTCGTGGCTTTACTCGTGAGATAAAGTGGTTATTTAGGCAGCATGGTAAAGGAGTTCCTCCATGCTGACTCAGATGAATCACGAGCAGTTGCTTGGCTTGTCAAAATATGACCGAATCGCAATCTACCTGTTCCGAGACGTGACTAGGGATTACTCGGCAGATAATTTGCCAAGTGAAATACCGTTTGATCAGGACACCGTTCGGCGCGCAATGCGAAAGGCGGTAGTGGACGGTGTAATTGATCAAGAGGTCGCGAACGTCCCAGATATTAAGTATACCTACGATGCGCGCCGCAATCTTCCCGCCGAAATGGAGCAGGCGGGGCCGCTGACTTGGATGCAAAACGGAAAAGGAAAATACGTATTTAGACGCACGCGTCGAATGAATATCATCGACCTTACCACGCTAGGTGCTACCGCCATAATAGAAGAACAACCAGATCAGACACCAAAGTTTATTTCCGCACTGTTGGGCTTAGACGAGCAAGCGGTGTTTACTCGGGTACGGAATGCTGGGTTGATCTCGACATTTCTCGGCTTTCAAGCATGGCCGATCCAAGGACATCACCGCACTACTGTCACATACGGGCAGGTCGAAGTGGACGAAGTGCAGGCGGGTATCGACAGTGGCCGCGAAACTATTGTTCCGATTTCAGGTAAAGGGGGGCAGGACAAGCTGTCTTGGTCGCAAGCGCTGAACCTCAACACATATGGGAAACAGAAGGCGCCAATCCCAGGCCTCGCTGTGCGCAGCCTTGGTCTGTGGCGCGACGAATTGAACACGGTGTGGATCGTGGAATTTAGCCCGCACACGGACATTGACAATATCGAGATTGTCAAAATTCGCCGGTTCACATTCCGCTAAAGCGCCGCTTCGATCTCATGCTGCTTTCGCTTAGTCGCGCCGCTTTTTCGGTCGCGCTTGGAGTTGGGCTTTTCGACGTTCCAATAGGCAGACGCTCCAGACATATCCATTCTCAAAAGTGCCTCGTCGCCCAACTCTATGGCCTTAGATGGTCGGCTAGGCCGAATACCGAGGGAGTTGATAATCTGATTTGCCACGGCACGCGCTAACGGCGGCGGCACGGAGTTTCCAACCTGCCGCGCACCGTGCCATTTTGTGCCGTGTAGCCGAAACCAATCTGGAAATCCGTGCAGGCGCGCCATCTCACGAACGGTAATACAGCGATGATGCTTAAAATGAATAGGGCGCGGGCTGGTGAAAGCGCCGCGCGCCGCGTCGGTCCCTGCGCGAAGTGTGTTAGATACACCATCAGATGGCAATTTAAAAAGCCTAGAAATCGGCTCGATCCGCCCTTCGTTTGTCGAGGCAAAGCGACGGCGGGTTATGTCAGTGTGCTCGGTACGAGCGCTAGACGTTAAGCGCATCGAATTCCACTTGCGTGGGTAGCCAAACATCCAAGCATCATTGCCGAGGCCGCGCAGCGCAGATGCATAGGCGCTTGGGCTTGCCCATGCCTCCACATCGACGGCATCGGTATGGTTGAGTATATCGAACTGCTCGGCGTCGGGGAGGTCGCCTAGCGCATCGCTACAAGTTGGACGAACGGGGATGGCCGCTGGATATGTCGGTAGCGTGCCGCCGCGCTTTACTCCCATCAGGATTAGGCGCTGCCGATCCTGTGGAACACCGAAGTCGGCAGCGTTCAGAACTCGCCAGTCTTTCTGCACGTCATAGCCCGCCACCTCAAATTCCTCGATAAGCTCGAACAGAAACTTGCGATGGCGACCGACCGTTAGTCCCTTCACGTTTTCAAAGACAAAACTGGTAGCATCCAACTCGACAACGAGACGCACGAAGTCTTTCACCAGCGAATTGCGGGGATCGTCCAACGCACGTTGCCCAATCAGCGAAAATCCTTGGCAAGGCGCTCCCCCGAATACAACGTCGACATTTGCCTTGCCGATGCCGGAGGCATGGCGAATTTCGGCTCCCGTGACGTCCGTTACGGACTTGGTCAGCACAGCACATTCTGGGAAATTGAACTTATGAGTCGCAGCATGAATAGGGTCGATTTCGACAGCTGCCCTTACGTCGAAGCCCGCTTGCTCAAAGCCGAGACTCATCCCGCCGGCGCCGGAGAATAGATCGACTCCAATCGGTCTTGCCACGTTGCCCACCCCCTGCCGTTTTGCGCAACATATCGACGCGTCAAAACTATGACCAGCAAAACCTAGCGGTCCAGGAACTCTGTTACCGACGCCAGGATGCCTTCTAGTTCCCTCAACTCGCACTGCCAAACAACAAATGCTACCCACCCAGCTTCGTTCAGAAGCGTGAAGACAAGCCTATCGCGTTCCTTGTTCGTTTCGATCTTTTGCTGCCAGTAGTCGACGCGAGACCTCGGGAGCTTTCCGTACCTGCAAGTATGTCCATGCCAGAAGCAGCCATGAACAAAGATGACCTTCCGCTTTGAAGGGAACACAATGTCCGGCGAGCCCGGCAGATCACGGCGATGGAGCCGGTAGCGGTAGCCAAGTGCGTGCAGCGCCTTTCGCAGCACCAATTCGGGACCGGTGTTTTTCTGGCGAACCTGCGACATGATGAAGGAACGGCGTGCTGGCGCAACGTGATCAATCATTCCCCAATCCAGTCCGTCGACCGGGTGAGCGAAAGCACATGCCTACGACCACTTATGCCTATCGAGTATTTTCGTACCATGCAGGTGATCGTACTGCTGCAGGTGCTGCTGGCCGTCAAGCACGCGGATGACATGTCATGCTAAGGGCCGCCCTTGCGGGCGGCCCATTCTTCAGATGCGATGCTTAAAGCGGCATTCCCACCCATCCATCTGCTTGAAGACAGAGACCTGCTTTTCTTTGAAGTAAAGGACAACTCCTGTCACCTCATCTGCCTCAAGCCGGGGGAGGGCCTTGGTCACGGCATCAAGGTCAAACTCGGCGATTTCGGTGAGGTAGTTCATTCCGCATCCTCCAATGCTTCGAGCGCAGCCCGAATTTCTGCCTCGGACGGTGCCTTTCCATTCGGAAACTTTGCAACAAAGCCTCCATCGTCGCACTCGTAGCCCTCGATGAAACCGCTTCGAATATGCTCGTGCAAGATTGCGGCCACGCTCATCAGACCGTGAATTCTGCGCCCGAGGTCGGCAAGAGCTTCTCCTTGGTAGTCAAAGTAGATTTTAGCCATGGCATGGCCTTTCTGGGACCGCGTCCCGTGAGATTCATAGTAACGCCGCATTCCTCGTGAACATGGCGCGAGATCTCTTTGCCACTGTGAGTCGCCGATGGCTGTTGAGCAGAATTCAGATTTCCTCAACGAGTTCGCTAGGGCCGGCGAGGCGCATATCGAGGATGCGCAGCAGACTTGGGCACTCATCGCTCGCTGCATCAGCGAACAGCGCGACCTACCAAGATCTGCTAAATGCTATCTCGCAAAGGTGGCGGCGTTTGCCATGACATTTGAGCGCTCGCCATCCCGCGCCGCTGAGCGGTCGGATTCAGATAGATTGGCAGATGCGCTCGGATTCTATCGGGAGCGCGAGTACAGGCCGTCAAAGGCGACGCTCGACGGCCTAGAAGTATTCTCGACGGTCACGCGCTGGAGGCGGCAAGGGAACAGCTTGTCGCTGGAAGAATGCTTCGAGCGCTACATCAACGAACTGCTGGATGGTGATGGCGAGGAACAAACCATCAAAACCTCCTACTATCGCGGCAAGGCGATGGCCGAGGCAGAGATAGAATTGAGTGGAATGATCATCGCTCGCGGATCGTTGAGCGTTTAAACGCCGACCGACTCGCCACCTGTTGCAAACCCCGAAATGTTGCAAAGATGTTGCAAAACGACGAAACCGCTGATCTTGCGATCAGCGGTTTTCGTTAGTTTCCAATGGTTTGTCTGGTGGAGCCGAGGAGGATCGAACTCCTGACCTCTTGAATGCCATTCAAGCGCTCTCCCAACTGAGCTACGACCCCGACAGACAAAACGAACCTTGGGAAGTTCGCTGGCGGCTCTTTAAGGAAGGCGGGGAGAGGGCGCAAGCCCCTAAAATCGCCGCCCGCCAAACTTAGACTTCTTCTTCGTCCCCGCCCACGTCGGCAAGGTCGTCGAGCGATACCGTATCGTCCGAATCATCCTCCAGCAGATCGTCGTCCAGATCGCTGTCATCGGCACCGGCCGGGGCCATGATATCGTCTTCGGCTTCGAGATCGTCGACGAGCACGTCGTCGTCCTTCTCGGGCAGCGGACGGGCGATGACTACCGAGGCGGCCTTGCGGCGCGCGGTTTCGATATCCACGATCTCGCCCGTGTATGGGCTGATGATCGGGGTCTTGTTCAGGTCGTAGAAACGCTTGCCGGTGGTCGGGCAGATACGCTTGGTGCCCCATTCAGGGTTGGGCATTGTCGTCCCCTTAGAATCTGGCGAATGCAGGATCGCGCTCGCTTGCCACAAGCCCGTCCGGCTGTCAAAGCCTTTCGGGTATCCTTCGCAAACCCGCCAGATGGGGGTTTTCGCGGCTGTACGCAAGGGTATTCTGCACGACAGCCAAGGACGCCCGAATGCCGCATCTGCCCGGAACGCCCCCCGTCGACATCACGCTTCGCCGCAGCGCGCGCGCAAGGCGGTTTTCTCTGCGCGTCTCGCGGCTTGACGGTAAGGTCACGCTGTCGCTGCCGAAAAGCGCGCGCGTGGCCGATGCGATGGCCTTTGCCCGCGATAAGGAGGACTGGATCCGCAAGGCACTGGCGGCGATGCCGCAGGCCGCACCTGTCGGGATCGGCAGCCTGCTGCCGGTCGAGGGGCGGATGCTGCGGATTGCGCCCGCGTCGGGCCGCCTTGTGCGGGTCGAGGGCGATTCGCTTTTGGTGCCCGGGGCCGAAGCGCAGGCGGGTGCGCGTGCGCAGGCGTTCCTGCGGACGCTGGCGCGCGATCGGCTGACGGCGGCCTCGGACACCCACGCCGCAGCGATCGGGCGGCGCTACACCCGCATCAGCCTGCGCGACACCCGTTCGCGCTGGGGTTCCTGCACGACCGATGGCGGGCTTATGTATTCCTGGCGGCTGATCATGGCCCCGCCCGAAGTGCTGGACTATGTCGCGGCGCATGAGGTCGCGCATCTGGCCGAGATGAACCATTCGCCCGCCTTCTGGTCCGTCGTCCGCCGCCTGATGCCCGAATTCGCGGAGCGTCGGAACTGGTTGCGCGCCAATGGCCAGTCGCTTCATGCCCTGCGGTTCAATGGGTGCGGAGAGTGAGCAGATGCTGAACCAGATACGCCCTGCGGAATCGACTCTGGCCGAGCATGACCGCGTGTATCGCACGCTGCGCACGCAGGTGATGCACGGCGAGCTTTCGCCCGGCCAGGCGCTGACCCTGCGCGGGTTGGCGAAAACATTCGGTGTCTCGACTACCCCCGCGCGCGAGGCGGTGCGGCGGCTGGTGGCCGAAGGGGCACTGACCCTTTCCACCTCGGGCCGGATCGCCACCCCGGAACTGACCTCTGACCGGATCGAGGAACTGGCCTCGATCCGGGCGCTGCTGGAGCCGGAACTGGCCTCTCGCGCCTTGCCTCGGGCGCACTTCGCTTTGATCGAGCGATTGAAGACGATAAATTCTGCCAATGCCGAAGCTGTCGCCAAAGGCGATGCGGTGGCCTATGTGCGCACCAATCTGGAGTTTCACCGCACGCTTTACCTGCGCGCGCAGGCACCGGCGATGCTGGCTATGACCGAGACCGTCTGGCTGCAACTGGGGCCGACCATGCGCGCGCTTTACGCCCGTCTGCGTCGGAACGAGCCGCCGCAACATCACCGCACCATTCTCGCGGCGCTCAAAGCGGGGGATGAACCCGGTCTACGGCTGGCGGTGAGAACGGACGTGACGCAAGGGCTGCGTCACCTCGCCGGGTAGGATGCAGGTCTGCAAGACTTTACCGCCGGTGTTCTTTTGTCAGCAGCCCGCATCCTGAATGCAGCACTTGAGGCGCGGCGACTGTGCCGCGCCTCGACAGTGGAAGTCGTTTGAAATCAGGTGTGTATCGCACCGTCGCCGCAGGCGAGCGCGGATTCCCGCACCGCTTCCGAGAAGGTGGGGTGAGCGTGGCAGGTCATCGCCACGTCCTGCGCCGAGGCGCCGAATTCCATCGCCACGCAGATCTCGTGGATCAACTCGCCCGCGGAAGGCCCGATGATGTGGCAGCCAAGGATGCGGTCGGTTTCCTTGTCCGCCAGCATCTTGACGAAGCCCTCGCCCTGAAAGACCGCCTTGGCGCGGGCGTTGCCCATGAAGGGGAACTTGCCGACCTTGTAGGCGCGGCCTTCGGCCTTGAGCTGCTCCTCGGTGGCGCCGACGTTGGCGACCTCGGGCGTGGTATAGATCACGCCGGGGATGACGCCGTAGTTCACATGGCTGGCCTGACCGGCAAGCATTTCGGCCAGAACGATGCCCTCATCCTCGGCCTTGTGGGCCAGCATCGGGCCGGGGATGGCGTCGCCGATGGCGTATACGCCCTTGATATTGGTCTGGAAATGATCGTCGACCTTGATCTGGCCGCGCGGCAGCATCTCGACGCCCAATGCCTCCAGTCCTAGCCCCTCGGTATAGGGACGGCGACCGGTTGCGACGAGGACGGTGTCAGTCGTCAGGCTTGCTTCGCTGTCGTCCTTGCGCAGCTTGTAGCGCAGAGTGACGCCGCCTTTTGCGGCCTCGGCCCCCTGGACGGCGGCGCCAAGAATGAACTCAAAGCCCTGTTTTTGCAGGATTCTCTGGAACGACTTTGCCACTTCGGCATCCATGCCGGGGGTGATGGCATCCAGGTATTCGATGACCGTCACCTTGGTGCCGAGGCGGGCATAGACCGAGCCCATTTCCAGCCCGATCACGCCTGCGCCGATGACGGCCAGCGACTTTGGAATCTTGCCCAGCGTCAGCGCGCCAGTCGAGGTGATGATGGTCTTTTCGTCCACGGTCACACCCGGCAAAGGCGAGGGTTCGGAGCCTGTTGCGATGATGATGTGTTTCCCCTCATGCACCTCGTCGCCGACCTTGACCTGCCCTGCGGCGGGGATGCTGCCCTTGCCTTTCAGCCAGGTTATCTTGTTCTTTTTGAACAGGAATTCGACGCCCTTGGTGTTCTGTCCCACCACGTCCGACTTGTAGGCCTGCATCTTTGCCCAGTCGACCTTTGGGGCGCCGCCCATCAGGCCCATCTTCTCGAAATTCTCGTGGCTTTCGTGCAGCATATGGGTCGCGTGCAGCAGCGCCTTGGAAGGGATGCAGCCGATGTTGAGGCAGGTGCCGCCCAGCGTCTCGCGCGCCTCGACCACGACCGTTTTCAGGCCGAGCTGGGCGCAGCGGATGGCACAGACATAGCCGCCCGGACCTGCGCCGATGATGATGACGTCAAAGCTTGCCATTGTGGCCTCCTTGGCTTTGCGAAGCGGCTGGGACCGGTATGGGTCCGGTATGGCTTCGGTATGTAGACGGATTGGGTCGGGAATTCGGGGCGGGCAGAGGCAGGGGGCTGTCTGCCCCCTGCGACCCCCGAGGATATTTGGAAACGGAAGAAGCCATCAGAAGAGGCTCGCCAAGATCATGGCCATGGTCGCGGCGAAGCCTATCGACCAGATGACCGAACGCCATGGGACGAGGCCCATGGCATAGGCGGGGATATAGAGGACGCGGGCCGCGGAGGTAGGTCCAGGCGCAGGCTGTGGTGAAGGCGCTGGAGCGGTCCGACAGGGTCACGACCACGACGGCGAGGGAGAAGAGGATCAGCCCTTCGAAATGGTTGTCGAGCGCGCGGTAAAGACGGCCGGTGACGGGTGACACCTGCTCCATCAGCAGCCGCTGCATCGCTTGCGGATCGCGCGGCGAGAGCGTCTTGTGCGGACCGAGTTCCAGATTGGCCGGCACGGCCATCAGCACGAACTGGACACCCTGCAACAGACCGGCAAGAGCAAGGACGGTGATCTCGGGCGTCATGCGGTCCTGAGGAACTGCGCGGTGATGCCGCCGTGAAGGCTCGACTGGTTGCTGATCCAGGTCTGCGCGCGGCCACGGTCATGCGCCTCGAACAGCGCGACGGCCTTTGTGCTGTCATCCGCGTCGCGCCAAAGCTGCATCAGCGTCAGCCCGGCCTGACCCAGATCCTCGGAATGGGCATCGAAATCGGCCTTCCAGGCGTCATAGCCGCCGGTTGCGATCTGGACGAGCAGTTGCATGATATGCCTCCGGGATCAGATTGCGCAGATGTAGAGATAGAGCGTGGCCAGGAACCCGACCAGCCAGACGCCGGTGCGGATCCAGGGCGTGCCAAGCGGATAGACGACGGCGTAGACCAACCGCGCGATCAGGAACAGTTGCGTCGCGATCAGGGTCGAGGGGCTGAAGGCCGCCTTTGCCTGCAGGATCAGGATCGCCGGGGCGAACAGCGTCATTGCGACGATCGAGTTATCCGCCGCCCGCCTGGCCCGCCCCGCAAGACCCGTCAGCTCTCTCGGCTGGTCACGCGGGGTCACGAGATAATCCATCCCGAGCTGGCTTTGCGCCGTCAGGACATGGACCAGCATCTGCACGATGGTGAGCAGGCCGAAAAGGGCGAGGATGGTCAGTTCGCTGGACATTCATTCCTCCGGTTGGCCGCGATGGCGGGGGGAGCGTAGCATGGGTTCGTTGCGGGATGTGAGGGTCGTGCGTTGCACGAGGGCCTGCCAGCCGTCCAGCTCTCAATATGCTAAAATGGAATTTCATCATCGCCGCTACCTTCACTACGAAGGTCTTGCAGTTTAAGGGGCTCTCTCTCAGCCTGAAGCAATCGATGCTCTTCTTCCTCCAACTCCTTAGCCTCACCAATTATAGCGGTTATAGTGGTGAGCGCATCAGGCGCATCTGCCAAGAATGAGGTTGCCCCTTGGAGACCTACAGAAAGAAGTGCCAGAATTCCCATTAGCTTGGCGTAGTCTACACGACGGGCGATTACTATGGAGTGCAATTCGTCCAGTTTACTAAAGAGCTTGGCCTTCTGTTTTTCGGATAGCTCCGAATTTGTTATGAGCGTTCGAAGCCTTTCAATCTGTGAGAACAGCTTCGTCTTTGATGTTCGAGGCAGTTCAACAGAAAAAGCTACATTGGTGGTCAACGATTTGACACTTAACTTTGTAGCTAGCGCGATGATCTCTGAACGGACTTCCGAATACTGATGTCGGATATTCCCAACAGAAAATTCAGAAATACTGCCGAGGCCCAGTGCTTGGGCGGCGCTCATCAAAACTGTGCAGTATTCAACAAGGTCAAGGTCACTGGGTCCGTCCCTTATATCAGTTACCTCAGCCAAGCGAGATTCGAGCAAGTCACGCAACTTCAGCCATCGCGGAATTGGCTCAGTCGGAAGGCTCTCAAAGTCTGCCGATGAAACAAGTGCCATATATCACAGATCCATAAGCAGCCGCCTCGGATCCTCCAGCGCCTCTTTCACGCGGACGAGGAAGGTCACGGCGCCTTTGCCGTCAACCACGCGGTGATCATAGCTCAGGGCCAGGTACATCATCGGGCGGATGACGATCTCGCCGCGCACCACCACGGGGCGGTCCTGGATCTTGTGCATGCCGAGGATGCCCGACTGCGGCGGGTTCAGGATCGGCGAGGACATGAGCGAGCCATAGACGCCGCCGTTCGAGATGGTGAAGCTGCCGCCCTGCATCTCGGCCATCGACAGCTTGCCGTCGCGGGCGCGGGTGCCGAGTTCGGCGATCTTCTTTTCGATATCGGCAAACGACATGCGGTCGGCGTCGCGAACGACCGGCACGACGAGGCCCGAGGGCGTGCCGACGGCCACGCCCATGTGGACGTAGTTCTTGTAGACCACATCGGTTCCGTCGATCTCGGCGTTGACCTCGGGCACCTCGGCCAGCGCATGGCAGCAGGCTTTGACGAAGAAGGACATGAAGCCCAGCTTCACGCCGTGCTTCTTCTCGAACAGGTCCTTGTATTCGTTGCGAAGCTCCATGATGGCCAGCATGTCGGCCTCGTTATAGGTCGTCAGCATCGCGGCGGTGTTCTGCGCGTCTTTCAGGCGGCGCGCGATGGTCTGGCGCAGGCGGGTCATCTTGACCCGTTCCTCGCGCGCGGCATCGTCGGCCGGAACCGGCGCGCGCGGCGCGGCGGCAGGGGCAGGGGCCGGAGCGGCGGCAACCGGGGCAGCCGCCGGTGCGGCAGCGGCGCGCGCCACGTCTTCCTTCATCACCCGGCCGTCGCGGCCGGTGGGCGTGACGGCATCACGGCTGATGCCAGCCTCTGCCATCGCCTTCTTGGCCGAAGGCGCATCCTCGACGTCCTTCGCGGCGCCTTCGCGCGGCTTGACCTCTGCCGGACCGGCGGCGGGCACGACCTCGCCGAGCGTGTCCGAGACGGCGGGGGCGGGGGCGCCAGCCTCTTGCGGGGTGATCGTCGCCAGCTTGGCATTCGGCGTCACGGTCGAGCCTTCGGGCGCGATGATCGAGGACAGGATACCGGCAGCGGGGGCGGGAACCTCGACCGAGACCTTGTCGGTTTCCAGCTCGCACAGCATTTCGTCCTGTTCGACGCGGTCGCCCGGCTTCTTGAACCAGGTCGATACCGTCGCCTCGGAGACGCTTTCGCCGAGCGTCGGCACCATCACGTCGATCATGTTACCCTCTCCTGCGCTGGGTCGAGCCACGAGCGCCTCCTTTGTCTCAGCTTCCGGTTTCGGGGCAGGTGCGGCCTGTCCCTGGTTTGTCTGGTTCGCCTGGGCTTCGCCGATCTGGGCAAGCAAAGCGGCGACGCCAACGGTCGTACCTTCGGGCGCGACGATCTCGGTCAGGGTGCCTGCGACGGGGCTTGGCACCTCGACCGTCACCTTGTCGGTTTCCAGCTCGCACAGCATCTCGTCGACGGCGACCGCATCACCCACCTTCTTGAACCAGGTGGCCACGGTCGCCTCGGTCACGCTTTCGCCCAGCGTCGGGACGCGGACCTCAACCGCCATTGCTGTCACCGCCGATCGTCAGGGCATCGTTCACCAGCGCCGTCTGTTCCGCCTTGTGGCGGCTGGCCAGACCCGTCGCGGGCGAGGCCGAGGCGGCGCGACCGGCGTAGACCGGACGCAGGTGCTGCGCGCCGATGCGGCCCAGCACCCATTCGAGGTTCGGCTCGACGAAAGTCCAGCCGCCCTGGTTCTTCGGCTCTTCCTGGCACCAGACCATCTCGGCGCCCTTGAAGCGCTCCAACTCCTTCACGAGGCTCAGCGCCGGGAAGGGGTAAAGCTGTTCAAGCCGCAGCAGGTAGACGTCGTTGATCCCCCGCGCGTCACGTTCCGCCAGAAGGTCGTAGTAGACCTTGCCCGAACACATCACGACCCGACGGATTTCGGCGTCGGGGCGCAGTTTGGTGTCCGAATGTCCCTTCTGCGCATCGTCCCACAACACGCGGTGGAAGCTGGAACCGGTGGTGAAATCATCGGCGTCCGAGATGCAGAGCGGATGGCGCAGAAGCGATTTCGGCGTCATCAGGATCAGCGGTTTGCGGAAGCCGCGGTGGATCTGGCGGCGCAGGATGTGGAAGTAGTTGGCAGGCGTCGAGCAGTTGGCGACGATCCAGTTGTCGTTGGCCGAAAGCTGCAGGAAGCGTTCCAGGCGGGCGCTGGAATGTTCCGGTCCCTGACCCTCAAACCCGTGCGGCAGCAGGCAGACAAGGCCCGACATGCGCAGCCACTTCGCCTCGCCCGAGTTGATGAACTGGTCGAACATGATCTGCGCACCGTTGGCGAAATCGCCGAACTGCGCTTCCCACAGGACCAGCGCATTCGGCTCGGCCAGCGAATATCCATACTCGAAGCCCAGCACCGCATATTCCGAGAGCATCGAGTCGATGACCTCGTACCGGGCCTGACCTGCGCGGATGTTGTTCAGCGGGTAATAGCGTGTCTCGGTCGTCTGATCGACGAAGGCCGAATGGCGTTGGCTGAACGTCCCGCGGGTGCAGTCCTGACCGGACAGACGCACAGGGAAGCCTTCGGTGACAAGGCTGCCAAAGGCCAGCGCCTCGGCGGTGGCCCAGTCGAACCCCTTGCCGGTGGCGACCATCTGCGCCTTGGCCTCGACCAGACGGCCGACGGTCTTGTGCAGATCGAAGCCCTCGGGCACGCGGGATATCGCGCCACCGACTTCGGCCAGCGTTTCGGGCGCGATGGCGGTTTCCCCGCGCTGGTAGTTGTCGGCGTCGCGGCCGCCCATGTTCTTCCAGCGGCCATCCAGCCAGTCGGCCTTGTTCGGCTTGTAGTCCTTGCCCGCCTCGAACTCTTCGTTGAGCTTGGCCTGAAAGGCGGCCTTCATATCCTCGATCTCGCCCTCGGGGATCAGGCCGTCCTTGACCAGACGGTCGGTGTAAAGCTGCAGCGTCGTCTTCTGCTTGCGGATACGGGTATACATCGCCGGGTTGGTGAACATCGGCTCGTCGCCTTCGTTGTGACCGAAGCGGCGGTAGCAGAAGATGTCGAGCACCACGTCCTTGTGGAATTTCTGGCGGAACTCGGTCGCCACGCGGGCGGCGTGGACCACAGCCTCGGGGTCGTCGCCGTTGACGTGGAAGATCGGCGCTTCGACCATCAGGGCGATGTCGGTCGGATAGGGCGATGAGCGACTGAAGGCGGGCGCGGTCGTGAAGCCGATCTGGTTGTTCACGACGATATGGATCGTGCCACCCGTGCGGTGGCCGACAAGGCCCGACAGGCCAAAGCATTCGGCCACGACGCCCTGACCGGCAAAGGCCGCGTCGCCGTGCAGCAGGATCGGCAGCACCTGATGGCGGGTCTTGTCGCCGAACTGTTCCTGCTTGGCGCGGACCTTGCCCAGCACGACGGGGTTCACCGCCTCCAGGTGGCTGGGGTTCGCGGTCAGCGACAGGTGGACGGTGTTGCCGTCAAAGGTGCGGTCGGACGAGGCGCCGAGGTGATACTTCACGTCGCCTGAACCATCGACATCCTCGGGCTTGAAGCTGCCGCCCTGAAACTCGTTGAAGATGGCGCGATAGGGCTTTTGCATCACGTTGGCGAGGATGTTCAGCCGGCCGCGGTGCGGCATGCCGATCACGACTTCCTTCACGCCAAGGTTGCCGCCGCGCTTGATGATCTGTTCCATCGCGGGGATCAGGCTTTCGCCGCCATCAAGGCCGAAACGCTTGGTCCCCATGTACTTCACATGCAGGAACTTCTCGTAGCCCTCGGCCTCGACCAGCTTGTTCAGGATCGCCTTGCGCCCCTCACGGGTAAAGGCGATCTCCTTGCCATAGCCCTCGATACGCTCTTTCAGCCAGGCGGCCTGCTCGGGGTCGGAGATGTGCATGTATTGCAGCGCGAAGGTGCCGCAGTAGGTGCGCTTCACGATCTCGACGATCTGGCGCATCGAGGCGTGCTGCAGCCCAAGCACGTTATCGATGAAGATCGGACGATCCAGATCGGCGTCCGAAAAACCATAGGATTTCGGATCAAGCTCGGGCTGGTTGCCCCGGTCGGTCAGGCCCAACGGATCGAGGTCGGCGGCAAGGTGGCCACGAATGCGGTAGGCACGGATGATCATGATCGCGCGGATCGAGTCGAGCACGGCGCGCTGGATCGCGGCCTCGCTGACCTGCACGCCCGTCTCGGCGGCCTTCGCCGCAATCTTTTGCCCGGCGGCCTTGGCCTCTTTGGCAGGCACGGCCAGCGGCCAGTCGCCCGTCAGCGCCAGCGTCAGGTCATCGACGGGCTGCGGCGGCCAGTCGGCCCGCGCCCAGGACGGCCCCTGAGCCTGGCTCTTTGCGTCAGAGTCGCTGTCACCCAGCGACTTGAAGAACTCGGCCCAGCCCGCGTCGACCGAAGCAGGATCGGTCGCAAAACGCGCCGCCAGCTGGTCGATGTAATCCGCGTTCGCGCCATCCATGAAGGCCTGCGCGTGGAATTGGGTGTTGGGGGATTGTTCGGTCATTTCTGCATCCCTTGTCTTGGGGGAGGGCGGCTCCGCGAATTCGGAGCCGCTGGCATCCTTACTTGCCGATCGCCTTCATCACCGCTTCGCCCAGACCCGCCGGGCTGTCGGCGACGACGATGCCTGCGGCCTTCATCGCCTCGATCTTGCTTTCCGCATCGCCCTTGCCACCCGCGACGATGGCACCGGCATGGCCCATGCGGCGCCCCTTGGGCGCGGTGCGACCCGCGATGAAGCCTGCGGTCGGCTTCCAGCGGCCGCGCTTTTTCTCGTCGGCCAGGAACTGCGCGGCGTCTTCCTCGGCGGAACCGCCGATCTCGCCGATCATGATCATGGAGTGCGTCTCAGGGTCGGCCAGGAACATCTCGAGCACGTCGATATGTTCGGTGCCCTTGATCGGGTCGCCGCCGATGCCCACTGCGGTGGACTGGCCAAGGCCAAGATCGGAGGTCTGTTTCACAGCCTCATAGGTAAGCGTGCCAGAGCGGGAAACAACACCGACCGAGCCGCGCTTGTGGATATGGCCCGGCATGATGCCGATCTTGCATGCATTAGGTGTGATGACGCCGGGACAGTTCGGTCCGATCAGGCGGGATTTCGACCCTTCCAGCGCGCGCTTGACCTTCATCATGTCCAGCACCGGAATGCCCTCGGTGATGCAGACGATCAGCGGCATCTCGGCATCGATGGCCTCAAGGATCGAGTCGGCGGCAAAAGGCGGCGGAACGTAGATGACGGAGGCATCCGCCTGCGTCGCGGCCCGCGCCTCATGCACCGAGTTGTAGACCGGCAGGCCCAGATGCTCGGTCCCGCCTTTGCCGGGCGTTACGCCGCCGACCATCCTGGTGCCATAGGCGATGGCCTGTTCGGTGTGAAACGTCCCCTGGCTGCCGGTGATGCCCTGACAGATGACGCGGGTGTTTTCGTTGACGAGTACGGACATGGCGGATTTATCCTAATCCTAGTTCACTGGTGTGCGGCGTATCGCTGCATAGTCTCCGCCTGGCGTCGGTGCAGACTGCGCGGTCGGCATATTTGCTGCTTGCAGCCAAGCCAAAACAAGCTGCAAGGTTCGGCGGGAGAGCCTCATTAAGGATGCGCATGTTTTGTGGGGCAACGATCGACACGCTATTGCCCCGGTGTTGTGGCAATTCGACGGGAACGGGCACTGACAACAGCTACATTCGCAATCGCATGAAACGATGCACGCTTTGCGGCAACAAATGAGTCAAGGCCATCGGTGGCTTCGGGTTCAGGAGTCGTGGCAAAGTAGCAAAAATCAACGACGATAAGCGCCGCATCTGCCATGTTGTCCATTAGCGGCTCGAAATCTCGAGCGCGTTGTACAATGCAATCCTTCATTTCAATTGGCTGTGCTGCCGCGGCTGTGATGGAAGCCAATATGGCAGCACCAAATCCAAGAATGAATCTATTCACACCTTCACCGCTTTCACGATCTTCTCGGCCGCATCGCTCAGGTTATCCGCAGCGATGACGTTCAGGCCGGAGTTCTTGATGATTTCTTTGCCCAGTTCGACGTTGGTCCCCTCAAGCCGGACGACCAGTGGCACTTTCAGGCCGACCTCCTTCACCGCAGCGATGATGCCTTCCGCGATGATGTCGCACCGCATGATGCCGCCGAAGATGTTGACCAGGATGCCTTTGACGTTCGGGTCCGAGGTGATGATCTTGAACGCCTCGGTCACCTTCTCTTTCGTCGCGCCGCCGCCCACGTCCAGGAAGTTGGCGGGTTCAGCGCCGTACAGCTTGATGATATCCATCGTCGCCATGGCAAGGCCCGCGCCGTTGACCATGCAACCGATTTCGCCATCCAGCGCGATGTAGTTCAGGTCGAACTTCGAAGCCGCGAGTTCCTTCGGGTCTTCCTCGGTCTCGTCGCGCAGGGCGGCGATGTCGGGCTGGCGGAACAGGGCGTTGTTATCGAAGCCGATCTTGGCATCCAGGCATTTGAGCTTGCCGTCCGGCGTCACGATCAGCGGGTTGATCTCCAGCATCTCCATGTCCTTCTCGACGAAGGCCTTGTAGAGCGTCTTGATCAGCGACACGCATTGCTTGACCAGCGCGCCTTCCAGCCCAAGGGCGAAGGCCACGCGGCGGCCGTGGAAATCGGACAGGCCCGAGGCGGGATCGACCGAAAAGCTGACGATCCGTTCCGGCGTGTCATGGGCGACCTGTTCGATATCCATGCCGCCCTCGGTCGAGGCGACGAAAGAGATGCGAGAGGTCTGACGGTCGATCAGCAGGGCGAGGTACAACTCGCGCGCGATGTCCGAGCCGTCTTCGATATAGATGCGGTTCACCTGCTTGCCGGTCGGGCCGGTCTGGTGGGTGATCAGCGTGCGGCCCAGCATCTGCTTGGCCTGCACCTCGGCCTCGGCCACCGATTTGGCCAGGCGCACGCCGCCCTTGTCGCCCGCCTCGGCTTCCTTGAAGTGGCCCTTGCCGCGCCCGCCCGCATGGATCTGCGCCTTCACCACCCAGAGCGGGCCGTCGAGTTCCCCCGCCGCCGTCTTGGCCTCTTCGGCGCGCAGAACGACGCGGCCGTCGGAAACCGGGGCGCCAAAGCTGCGCAGAAGGGCCTTGGCCTGATACTCGTGGATGTTCATGATCGTGTTCCGTCCATGATGTTTTGGCGCCTGATGCCACGGAAACTCGTGCCGTCAAACGTGCTTTCTGCCTGTTAGCGCCGAAGCACCAGAGAAAAGAGACATTTGTGATCACGGCCTCGAATGCTGTGATCACATTTAAGATTTCCGTTACTTTGCAATCGCGCGGGCGTGATGCGACTCAGTTCAGCATCACCGCGAAGAACAGCGCATCGCCCGAAACCATCGCCGTGAACCGCTGCCAGTTGGCGGGGGAGACGACGCGGCCCTTTTCCAGATAGGGCAGCGCACCCGCGCCTTGTATCCAGGCGGCGACGTCGATGGGCCTTGGATCGGTGAAAAGCCGCGAGACGTTGACGCCCGCGTTGTCGCCCAGCCAGACGTAGGGCGCGAGCAGCTTTCCGTTCAAAAGCGCCTCGGCGTCGGACAGCACATCCAGCCAGACCGCGCCGGTGCCAGGCGGCAGTTCTACCCCCATGACCGACTGCTGCCGGTCGTTCGGCAGCCATTCGCGGTCATTGTCGCCTTCCACATCCAGGCGCCGCCAGAACTCGCGGTTGTCGGCGACCATAGCCAGGAACTCGGTTCGTGCCTTGGCGGCGCTTTCGCGGTCCGGCGGCTGGTCCAGTGCCTGAAGCACGACAGCGAGGACGTCGATCCATTCGTCATAGGTCTCGAGCATCAACTCGCCCTGGGGCGGTCCGCGCATGATGGAGATGGCAAAACGCGCATCGCGCACCTCAGTGATTGCGGCGGTCGGATCATAAGCCAGCAGCGCCGAACTGAACCCCGACAGCATATGAGCATAGGCCGAAAGCCAAGCCGCATCGGCCACGTCAAAGCGGATGGTGGGCAGCGGGGCGGCGGGGTCTCGTTCTTCCCACCGCCATCCAAGCAGGATGGGGCCAAAGACGTCGATCGCGGTTTCGCCCGGTTCGCGCTTGCCATCGGCGTTGATGTCGAACCACAGGTCGCCAAGTGCAATCTCGAGCGCGAAGTCTGAGGTGGCGGGTATGGCGGAAAGCGGCGGGACGACTTCTGTCATGCGGCTGTCGACGCCACGGAAAAGCTCGGCGATCATGGCGGGCTGAAAAGGAACGGCGTCCGGGTTTTCGGCCAGTGGCAGCCGGAACAGCGGCATGCCCGTCAAGGTCGGCAGCAGACCGACCTTCCAGCGCAGTTGCAGCGCCTGTTCCACCGCGCCAAGGAAGCGAACGCCACCAAGGGCGAAGCGATCCGCATCTGTCGGATCGGGCAGGGCTGCAAGGCGAGCCTCGACAGGGCCCAGACCCTTTTCCGCAATCTCGGCTGAAATTGCTGATTGTGCGTTTGCTGCGACCGGCAGGGCCAGCATCAGTTTGCAGGCGGCGATTGCCCAGATGCGCATCGTCATTCCCTCCCGATCCCGAAAAGCAAAATGCGCGCCTTTGGGGCGCGCATTCAAGCTTCTTTCAGATGGCTGGACGTCAGGCCAGCGAGGGGTCGATCGCCTTGCAGGCGTCGACAAGGCCCTTCACCGCGTCGACCGACTTCTGGAACATGACGCCTTCGTCCTTGTTCATCTTGATGTCGACGACGCGCTCGATGCCGTTCTCACCGATCACGGCGGGAACACCGACATACATGCCCTTCAGGCCATACTCGCCGTCGCAATAGGCCGCGCAGGGCAGGACACGCTTCTGGTCCTTCAGATAGGCTTCGGCCATCTCGATTGCGCTGGTTGCCGGCGCGTAGAAGGCCGAGCCGGTTTTGAGCAAGCCCACGATCTCGGCCCCGCCATCACGGGTGCGCTGCACGATGGCATCGAGTTTTTCCTGCGTGGTCCAGCCCATCTCGACCAGGTCAGGCAGCGGGATGCCGGCAACGGTGGAATAGCGGGTCAGCGGCACCATCGTGTCGCCATGGCCGCCCAGAACGAAGGCCGAGACGTCGCGCATCGAGACGCCGAATTCCAGGCTCAGGAAGTGGCGGAAGCGCGAACTGTCCAGCACGCCGGCCATGCCGACGACGCGGTTGGTGGGCAGACCCGAGTATTTCTGCAGCGCCCAGACCATCGCATCCAGCGGGTTGGTGATGCAGATGACGAATGCGCCGGGGGCGTGTTTCTTGATGCCTTCGCCGACCGACTTCATGACCTTCAGGTTGATGCCCAGAAGGTCGTCGCGGCTCATCCCCGGCTTGCGCGGAACGCCGGCGGTCACGATGCAGACATCGGCGCGGCGCAGGAAGGCATAGTCGTTGGTGCCGGTCATCTCGGCGTCGAAGCCTTCGGCGGGGCCGGATTGCGCAATGTCGAGCGCCTTGCCCTGCGGAATGCCTTCGGCGATGTCGAACAGCACGACGTCGCCGAGTTCCTTCAGCGCGGCAAGGTGGGCAAGCGTGCCACCGATCTGTCCAGCGCCGATCAGCGCAATCTTGGGTCTGGCCATTTTCCGTTCTCCGGCTCGTTTGACTGACCCGGCGATGGGTAGTCGGTTGAAGGCTGGCGTGCAAGCGTGGTGCGGGCGATCAGGGCAATGGGGCCTGTTGGTAGCGCCATCATTAGGATAGACCGCGAGCGAAAGAGGCAGAGCACCTGTGGTCAGAGGTGCGAATCGCCCACAGGGGCGCGCGGAGCAGTGCATGGAAGGACCGGCTTTCTGGGTCGCGGCGGTGATCGCGGCTGCCTTGGTCGGCATGGCCAAGGGAGGCCTGCCGGTCGTCGGCATGTTGGGGGTTCCGGTGCTGGCGCTGGTCATGTCTCCGGTCGCGGCGGCGGGGTTGCTGCTGCCGGTCTTCGTGCTGTCGGACATGTTCGGGCTTTACGCCTATCGCCGCGCCTATGACCTGCGCCTGCTCAAGCTGCTGGCCCCCGCCGCCACCGTCGGCGTCGGCATCGGCTGGCTGACGGCCAGCGTGGTGTCGGACCGGCTGGTCGAGATCATCGTGGGGCTGATCGGCGCGATCTTTGCGCTGAGCCTGATCCTGAAACGCGGAGAGGAAGCGCCGCCAAGGCCCGCGCGGGCTGGCGCGGGCAGGTTCTGGGGTACCATCACAGGATTCACCAGTTTCGTCAGCCACGCGGGCGCGCCGCCCTATCAGGTCTTTGTGCTGCCCCTGCGGCTGGAGAAGACGGTCTATGCGGGGACGACGACGATCCTGTTTGCCTATGTGAACGCGGTAAAGCTGATCCCATATTGGGCGCTGGGGCAGCTATCGCTGGCCAATTTGCGCGTGGCGGCGATCCTGACAGTTCCCGCCGTGATCTCGGTCTTCGTCGGGGTCTGGCTGGTGCGGGTGTTGCCGCAGAAGCTGTTCTTTCAGCTGGTGGTCTGGGCGCTGCTCGCGGTGTCGCTGAAGCTTTTGTGGGACGCGGTGTAGCATCTGGCGAAAGCCATCGCCTTCGCCACGCGGCACAGATTGAGTTGCACCGGCCGTGGCCCCAAAGGCCACGGCCAGCGCCCGCCCCGCCAATGGCGGGCGCTTCTCGCCCGCCGGGGCAGGCACTGGCCTCTAGTGATCTCTCCGCACGAGCGGTCTTGGGGCGACGTTGCGCTGCGGGCGGGGAAACGCGGATCGCGTTTCTTATCCCGCCCGACCAACGGCCTCGCGCCGAGCCGGATCACCCTCGACCACCGTCCCCCAGTTGCGACCCGAAGCCACCATGCAGGTCGCGCCGCCCGGCATCGCGACCATGATCGTCCATGTCCCGGCCTCCGAGGCGAATGGCTCGGTAATTCCGTTGTCGGCAGCCATCCCGACGCGCTGCCGCAGCGCTTGCCGCGTCTCGCAAGGATGTCTCGCCACCGCCTCATGCCCTTCGCACAGGGGCGCGGCAAACCCTGCGCGGGTGGCCAGGATCAGCCCGGCAAAGCCGAGCGACAGGGCGAACATCGTCTTGGTCATGGGGTATATCCCTTGGCAGAGGAGCGGTCCCGTCAGCAGGAACCACGAGGGCCAAGCTTGACATGCCGAAGCTGCAAGAACGGGTAAACGGAGCGTGCCGCGACCGTCGATTTGGTGACGGCGCGCGGTGTTCGCTGCCTGTTGCGGCATAGTGCGCAGGATGTCGTTTGCCGGTGGAAAGCCAACGCCAAACCTGCATATCGTCACGCCAGCAATCGCCGTCCCAGGAACGGCCCGTAGCGGAGGTCTCGCATGGTCTGGCTGATCCTTGGGGTGGCGCTGTGGTGGGGCGCGCATTTCTTCAGGCGCATCGCGCCAGCAGCACGCGCCAGCCTTGGCGACCGGGGAAAAGGGTTGGTGGCGCTGCTGCTGGTCCTCTCCGTGGTGTTCATGGTTCTTGGCTATCGTTCGGCGGATTTCATCTACGTCTATTCGCCGCCGCCCGGTGCGAGACATCTGAACAACCTTCTGATGCTCTTTGCGGTTTTCCTGTTCGGGGTCGGCGGCACCAAGGGCCTGCTTTACCCGCGCATGCGCCACCCAATGCTGTGGGGAACGGTGATCTGGTCGGTCGCGCACCTGATGGTGAACGGCGATCTGGCCTCGCTGATCCTGTTCGGCGGCATCGGGGCCTGGGCCATCGTCACGATGATCGTCATCAATCGCTCGGACATCTGGGTGCCGCCGGTCAACGGGCGCGGAATTCGCGGCGATGTGATGAACCTTTTCGGCACGGTCGCGCTTTACGCTGTGATCGCCGGGGTCCACATCTGGCTTGGCTACAACCCGTTCATGGGAACTTGACGCGATGAAACTCTACCGATTTCTGTCTGCCGACGACACGTCCGCCTTTTGCCACAAGGTCACCGCCGCCCTGAACAACGGCTGGGACCTGCACGGCGGGCCGACCTATGCCTATGATCAGGCCAACAACGTCATGCGCTGCGGACAGGCCGTGGTGAAAGAGGCGCCGGGAATCTATTCCCCCGAGACCAAGCTTTCCGAGCACTAGTCGCGCCCGGGTGTGATCACAAAGCCGATTTATTTCCCCTGTTGACGCTGCCCTGCAGCATTTTGCGGGATTGTCGGGCGTGACATGCCCGAAAATCCCGCTATTGATCAGGCAGCAACCCGCCGGTAGCCGCGCTCCGGTCTGGCCAGCAGGAGGGATTTGACATGGCTGACGTCAACCGGGGCAACCGCCCCCTGTCGCCGCATCTCCAGATCTACCGCCCGCAACTGACCTCGTTCACCTCGATCATGACGCGGATCACCGGCAACGGGCTGATCGTCGCGGGAATCCTGATCGTCTGGTGGCTTCTGGCCGCCGCCACCGGGCCGGAATACTTCGCCGTGGCCGATGGCTTCGTGCGGTCCTGGTTCGGCAAGCTGATCTTCCTCGGCTCGATCTGGGCGATCTGGTATCACTTCCTTGCCGGGCTGCGGCACCTCTGGTTCGACAGCGGGCGGGGGCTTGAGATTCACACCGCCGAAAAGCTGGGGATCGCTGTGATCGCAGGCTCGTTCATCCTCACCATTCTGACCGTGGTGATCCTGTGAAGGGGGAACGCATGGCATATCTGACCGATCGCAAGCGGGCCGAGGGTCTGGGCTCCTCGAAAAGCGGCACCGAGCATTTCTGGCACATGCAGATCTCCAGCGTCGCACTGGCCATTCTGGTGCCGCTGTTCATCTTTATCTTCGGCAGCATCCTTGGCGCGCCTCATGCCGAGGTTGTCGCCTATTTCGCCCGGCCCTTCCCGGCCATCGTGGCGGCGCTGACGATCACCGTGGGCTTCGTTCACTTCAAGAACGGCGCGCAGATCATGATCGAGGATTATTCCGACGGCATCACCCGCAAGACGCTGATCATCGGCGCAACCTGCCTGAGCTATGCCCTGATCGCGACGGGGCTGTTCGCCTTGATCCGGCTGGCGCTCTGAAGGACGACGAGACATGGCATATGAATATGAGACGCATACCTATGACGTCGTGGTCGTCGGTGCGGGGGGCGCAGGTTTGCGCGCGACGCTCGGTATGGCCGAACAGGGGCTGAAGACGGCCTGCATCACCAAGGTCTTCCCGACGCGTTCGCACACCGTCGCCGCACAGGGCGGCATCGCCGCCAGCCTTGGCAACATGGGACCGGACAGCTGGCAGTGGCACATGTACGACACCGTGAAGGGGTCGGACTGGCTGGGCGACACCGACGCGATGGAATACCTGGCGCGAGAGGCGCCGAAGGCGGTCTATGAGCTTGAACACTACGGCGTGCCCTTCAGCCGGACCGAGCAGGGCAAGATCTATCAGCGCCCCTTCGGGGGGCACACCACCGAGTACGGCGAAGGCCCGCCGGTGCAGCGCACCTGCGCCGCCGCCGACCGCACCGGCCACGCGATCCTTCACACGCTTTACGGCCAGTCGCTGAAGGAAAAGGCGCAGTTCTTCATCGAATATTTCGCGATCGACCTGATCATGTCCGAAGAGGGCGTGTGCCAGGGCGTCGTCGCCTGGAAACTGGATGACGGCACCATCCACGTCTTCAACGCCAAGATGACGGTGCTGGCGACCGGCGGGTATGGCCGCGCCTATTTCAGCGCGACGTCGGCCCATACCTGCACCGGCGACGGTGGCGGCATGGTGGCCCGTGCGGGACTGCCACTGCAGGACATGGAGTTCGTGCAGTTCCACCCGACCGGCATCTACGGTTCTGGCTGCCTGATCACCGAAGGCGCGCGGGGCGAGGGCGGCTATCTGACCAACTCGGAAGGCGAGCGGTTCATGGAGCGTTATGCGCCCCATTACAAAGACCTCGCCAGCCGCGACGTGGTCAGCCGCTGCATGACCATCGAGATCCGCGAAGGCCGGGGCGTGGGGCCGAACAAGGACCACATCGACCTGAACCTGAACCACCTGCCGAAAGAGACGCTGGACTTGCGCCTGCCCGGCATCACCGAAAGCGCGCGCATCTTCGCGGGTGTGGACCTGACGAAGGAACCGATCCCGGTCATCCCGACCGTCCATTACAACATGGGCGGCATTCCTACGAACTACTGGGGTGAGGTGCTGAACCCCACGGCGCAGAATCCCGACGCGATCTTCCCCGGCCTGATGGCGGTGGGCGAGGCGGGCTGTGCCTCGGTTCACGGCGCGAACCGTCTGGGGTCGAACAGCCTGATCGACCTTGTGGTCTTTGGCCGCGCTGCCGCGATCAAGGCGGGGCAGGTCGTGAACCCGCACACCACGAACCATGAGGCGAACAAGGCCAGCATCGACAAGGCGCTGGACCGCTTCGACCGCCTGCGCCATGCCGACGGCCATACGCCGACGGCTGAGCTGCGCATGGACATGCAGAAGGCCATGCAGGCCGACGCCGCCGTCTTCCGCACCGACAAGACGCTGGCCGATGGCGTCCAGAAGATGGAGGCGATCGCGGCGAAGATGTCCGACATCAAGGTCACCGACCGCAGCATGGTCTGGAACTCGGACCTGATGGAAACGCTGGAGCTGACCAACCTGATGCCCAACGCGCTGGCCACTATCGTGGCGGCCGAGGCTCGTAAGGAAAGCCGCGGCGCCCATGCGCATGAGGATTATCCGAACCGCGACGACGTGAACTGGCGCAAGCACTCGCTGGCCTGGGTCGATGGCGACAAGGTGCGGCTGGCCTATCGCCCCGTGCATCTGGAGCCGCTGACGACCGAGGCGGAAGGCGGGATCGACTTGAAAAAGATCGCGCCCAAGGCAAGGGTGTACTGATAAGCCCCCTGTCCGCGTGGTTGCCGATGCTGCGTCGCATATCTCTGGTCGGAACGATCCTTGCCCTTGGCGCCTGCGCCGATGGCCCCGGTTCGTCCGATTGGGAAAAGCGCGGCCAGACGGTCGCAGTCACCTATCCCGAAGGCGCCGCCGCACCGGCTGCGCCTTCGTCTGCGGCCAAAGCGCCTTTGCGAAACATTGGTGCGCGATGCACCGGTTCGATGCAGATCACCGGCGGCTCTGGATATGCTTGCTTGCGCTAAGCGTGCCAGCGCGAGCCTGACCGTCAGAATAGCGCAGCGGCAAGTGAGGATCAGCCACGCGTGATGTCTTTCGCCAGATGATCCCATAGCGCGCCGAGTGCCGCCTTCTTTTCGGCGGCTACGGCCGCAAGCCGGGTCTTTTCAGCCTGGGCGCCGTCCGGGGCTGCAAGCTCTTCGGCGATACGGCGGATGAAATCGTCGGCATCGCCCTTGTAGCTGGCATCCGGCCTGCCAAAGTCGCTCAAGAGCTCGCCGTATTTGTGGGACCAGCTGACGGCAAAGCTTGGCACTCCGCCTGCCAGCCCGTTGACAAGGCCGTGGAAGCGTCCGGTGACAACGATGCGCGCACGGGCGATGAAGGCCTTGATGTCGCGCGCATCGGGCAGGTCGACTATCGGCAACCCCCCCGCCGCCTTGGCCAGCCGTTCGGACATGGGACGGTCGCCTACGGGTTCGTGCAGAACGATCACCGGCTGCGCCCCTGCATCACGCATCGTCTGGGCGACCCGGGTATAAAGCGACATCAGCTCATCCTCGGTGGCCGCCCCCGCCTCGATCGTCTTGGCATTCAGGACAAGACAGCCGAAGGGCTCGGCAGGCGTCTTCACCTGACGGTCCGAGATGTTCAGCGACATAGTGATGTCGGGCAGAAGAGGGATCGGCTTGCCCGCCTTCAGCGCATCCAGATGAGCCTGCGACACCAGATCGCGCGCGGCGAAATAACGTGCTCCTTGCAGGATGTGGCGCATTTCCTGTGCCAGTTCGTCGTCCTTGAACGGGCCAAACGCCTGAGGCAGCAGATAGGTCGGGCGCCCGGCACGGATATGTGCACCGGCGCGGTCGCGAGCCTTTTTCACGCCCCAGAAATCGCCATAGGCAAAGCCTGATATATCGATGACGTGGCTCACACGCTTCCGGCCAAAGGGCAGATAGCGCTCCAGCCCTTTGGGCTGCAGCTTGCGATCGCGCTCGACAATCCCTGTCATTCCAATAGCGTCGCGCGCCTCTTGCGGTCCTTGCGGGGTCGAAGCAAACCGCGCACCGGGCAATCTTTTGCCAAGCTCGGCCACCACAGTATGAGCCATGAGTTCGGCCCCCTTGTTCGGCAGCCAGACTCCGCTGATCTCGATGACGGGGTCAGCCATGAAAATGAAGAACTTCGCTGACGGGCCGCTTGGCCGAATAGGGGATCATACCTTCGGGCTTGGGCACACCAAGGCCGATCAGCATGATCGGCACCTGATGGGGGGCCAGGCCCAGAAGATCGCGCATTGCCTGGTGGTTGGCAGGAATGTCGGGCCAGTTGATCGGCACGCTTCCAAGGCCTTGCGCCGTGATCGCCAGCATGAACTGCATCGAGGCCAGCGCCCCGTCGATGAAGATCAGATGGCGGTCGCGAGGTTCCTCGAACATCGACAGATCGCCGACCACGCAGACCAGCGCAGGCAGCTGGTCTCCGAAACCTGCCGTGCCAAGTGGCAGCGCGGCCATCTTGTCGATCAGGTCACGCCTGGTTGCGCAGTGAAAGCTGAAGGGCTGACGGTTGCAGGCACTGGGGGCCTGAAGCGCTGCTGCCGCTGCCGCTTCGATCTTTTCGCGCGCGACGGGTTCGTCGGCATACCAGCGTTGTGACCGGCGCGCCCGACAAAGCGCCAGAAAGGCGGGAAAGTCCATCGTCGCCCCCAGGTCCCGGCCGACATAGGCGGCGATATTGCTGTGTGGGTAGGGGCTGAAGCTGCCTTCGGCTGTCCGCTGCGCGGGCGCGGTCAGGAACAGGGCATGCGCCTGCGCGATCTTGTCCTGGTTGGTGTCAACGGCGTCGAAATACCTTGAAAGCACGTCCGAGGCCCAACGAAGTTCGTTCGGGCTTGCGTCGGGCTGAGCGGCCAAAGCCAGATACAGTTTCGCCGTCTCGCCAATAAAAGCCTCGGCAAAGACAGAGCGGCGTTCGGGGCTGCAAAGTCCTTTCTCAAGCCGGTGGATGTTACGGCGCAAAAGGGGGGAAGTCCCGCGGAAGTTCGCCTTTTTGCTTTGGAACTCCGCCATGCCGCGGGTAGCCGCCTGGCGTTCCGCATCCAGCGCTTCGCCCAAGACCTCTTCGGTCTTTTGCTGACGGGTCTTGCTACGCACGAGGGTCGCAGGAAGCGACCGGAGGCCGCGTTTCAGGAAAGACATGATCCTGCTCCAATATTTACACGACGGGGACCATTGCTGCTCGGCAATATCAGCGATAGGCGGACGACGTAAACTAGGTGAGCCAGACGACAGCGGCATGACGCCTATCGGGGCGTAGATCAACAACTGTTTGCGCAAACGGCAGGCGGATTTGATAGTCATCCATGATTTGCCGTGCGGATATGAAAGCAGAGTGCTATGCCCCTTTCGCTGTCGCCGATGGCAACTTCAACCGATTCCGTCACGCTGTCTGCCTATGGTCAAGGAGTTTGCACACCATGATCCGCTTTGCCGCAATACCGATACTGACAGCCGCGCTCGCCGCCTGTTCCCCGGCGCAGATCGGCACGGATGTGACGCGGCGCGCAGCCCGGACCGTGGTTCTTCCCGTAGTCAGCGCGAATACGCCCGAGCCTGCGGCCAGTCTGGCGACCGACTGCATCCTGGCCAACGCGTCGAACCGCGAGTTGAATATGCTGGCGCGCGACATGGGCACGCGCGCCGGGACGCTGACCGAGCAGAATATCCGCACCATTCTTGCCAAACCGGCAACGCAGTCCTGCATCGCGGGCAAGGGGCTGGCGCCCGTTGTCATCTGAATTTCGGCGAACAGCCCTGGTCATCGTCGCGGCGCTGATCGTTACCGGCTGCGGCAAGCTGACCGTTCAGCAGGCCGAAAGCCGCTGCCTGCTTGAGGCGCGGCAGGTGCGCAACCCCTTCGCCGGCTCCGAGGTTGCCGTCGGCACCGGCTACAAGGCGACGATCGACCTGACGATCTCGACCGACTACCTGAACGGGCGCGATCCGAACGACGTCTTTGCCTCCTGCGTCCGGCGGCGGTCCGGGCAGCTACCCACCCGTCCGGTCTATGATCAGCCGGGATGGCGCTAACACCTTCGCATCTGCGGCATTTCGGTCTTTTCGCCGCCCGCGCAAGGGCCTAATGTCTGCCCTAAGCCGCGTCCACCCAGACAGCCAGCCGGAGAAGAGAATTGGTCCAGTTCACGCTACCCAGGAATTCCAAGGTTCGCGTCGGCAAGACTTGGCCAAAGCCCGATGGCAAGAACGTCCGCAAGGTCAGCATCTATCGCTGGAACCCGGACGATGGCGAAAACCCGCGGATCGACACCTATTTCATCGACCTCGACAAATGCGGCCCGATGGTTCTGGACGCGCTGATCAAGATCAAGTCCGAGATCGACCCGACGCTGACGTTCCGGCGGTCCTGCCGCGAGGGGATCTGCGGCTCCTGTGCGATGAACATCGACGGGATCAATACGCTCGCCTGCACCTATGGCATCGACGAGGTAAGAGGCGACATCCGCATCTATCCGCTGCCGCACATGCCGGTCATCAAGGATCTGGTCCCCGACCTGACCCATTTCTACGCCCAGCACGCTTCGGTCCAGCCATGGCTTCAGACCAGCTCGAACACGCCCGCCAAGGAATGGCGCCAGTCGATCGACGACCGGTCCAAGCTGGACGGGCTGTACGAATGCATCATGTGCGCCTGCTGCTCGACATCCTGCCCCAGCTACTGGTGGAACGGTGATCGCTACCTTGGCCCCGCCGCACTGCTGCATGCCTATCGCTGGATCATCGACAGCCGCGACGAGGCGACGGGAGAGCGTCTGGACGGGCTTGAAGATCCGTTCAAGCTGTACCGCTGCCACACGATCATGAACTGCGCCAAGACCTGTCCCAAGGGCCTGAACCCGGCCAAGGCGATCAGCGAAATCAAGCAGTTGATGGTCGAGCGGATGGTCTGAGGCGGGGGGCTCACCCTCCTCACGAACTGCGCTACGTCTGACCGGGCGGGATCAGAAACGCGATCCGCGTTTCCCCGCCCGCAGCGCGACATTGCCACAAGACCCTATCCGCAGAGATACGACGGAGGCCAGCGCCCGCCGGGACGGGCGCTGGCCGTGGCCTTTGGGGCCGCGGCCCGTGCAACTCGATCTGTGACGCATGGCGAAGGCGATGGCCTTCGCCAAAGCAAGGTCACTACAGCGCCGCCCCCCGTTGACATTGCCCCACACCCGACCTCACCTAGCGCCCGCAATCCCAGAATTCCGATGCCGCCCGCACCACGCCCTCCGCTCTCGCTCGACCTGACCGAAGCCCTTGTCGCGCGGGTTTACCGGCACGTTCCCGATACCGGCCTGCCTGTCTACGCGGACATGACCCCGATGACGGAAGCAGACCGCATCGCGATGGCGAAACAGCTTCTGGCGCAGAATGACGGGCGGCCCTTCTGGATCTTCGGCTATGGCTCGCTGATCTGGAAACCGGCCTTCGAATATGTCGAGACGCGGCGCGTGATGGCGCATGGCTGGCGACGGTCGTTCTGCATCGACCTCGACAGTTGGCGCGGCACGCCAGAAGAGCCGGGGCTGATGTTGGCGCTGGTGCCCGGCGGGTCTTGCGCCGGGATGGCCTATCTGATGCCGCCCGACGATCCCGAAAAGCGGATGCTGCGCCTCTTGGAGCGTGAGGTGGCCTTTCGCGAGGATATCCGGCTGGTGCGCTGGCTGACCGTGCGCGGGCCGGATGGCCCGATCCGGGCGCTGACCTTTTACGCAGGCATGCTCGGCAGCGGCTACTTCATCGACCTGCCGATCAAGGCGCAGGTCCACCGGCTGTCACGTGCGGTCGGTCACGTCGGCAGTTGCGCGGAATACCTGCGCAACACCGTCCAGCATCTGGAAGAGATCGGCATTCACGACCGCTACCTGTGGCAACTGCAAAGCCTGGTCGCCGCCGAAATCTCGGAACACTTCCCGGCGCTTGCCGGAGAACTGCCGACTAGCAGTAACGCTCCACGGTGATTGCCTGATCAAGATTGTAGCGGTCGCCATGCGCGAAGCCGACCGGCAAGAGCCGCGCTATTTCCGCCCGGTCTGCGTCTGTGAATCTGATCTCCGATGCGCCGACCCAGGCACCAAGGTTTTCCGCCGTGCGCGTGCCGGGGATCGGGATCAGATGATCGCCCTGATCCAGCACCCAGGCAAGCGCCGCCGCCGGAACCGTCCAGCCGTGCTCTGCGCAGAAGGCGCGGAAGGGGGCGATGCGGGCCATGTTCAGCGACCAGTCCGGTTCCTGAAAACGCGGGATCGACCGGCGGAAATCCTTCTCCGGCAGGGTATTGGCGTCGATGGCGGGCGCCCCGAATACGCCGCGCGCCAGTGGTGAGAATGGAACGAAGGCCACGCCCAGTTCGGCACAGGTCTGGATCAGCCCAAGCTCCGGCTGGCGCGTCCACAGCGAATATTCGTTCTGCACCGCCATGCAGGGATGCACCGCATGGGCGCGACGCAGCGTACCGGGAGAGACTTCGGACAGGCCGTAGCCGCCGATCTTGCCCTGGTCGATCAGCTTTTTCAGCGTGCCGACGACCTCTTCGATCGGCCGCTCCACCTCGCGCCGATGGATGTAGAACAGATCGACGTAGTCCACGCCAAGACGCTTCAGCGAGCCTTCCAGCTCGGACCGCAGATGCGCTTCCGAATTGTCGAAACGGCGCGGCGGGCCGTTCATGATGGACGCCTTGGTGGCGATCACCACCTTCGGCTTACGGCGTTTCAGGAAGCGACCGATCACGCTTTCGCAGACGCCCATGCCGTAGATATTCGCGACGTCGAGGAAATCTATACCGCCGTCGATGGCGGCATCCAGACAGCGCTGGCTCGCCTCTTCATCCGTGGGGCCGAAGATGCCGCCGAAACTCATGCAGCCAAGGCCGATGGCCGACACCTCGGGTCCGGTTGCGCCAAGCCGTCGTCTCTGCATGGGAAAGCTCCTTCTTCAAAGGGGGGCAGAGAAGACGGCGGCGAATCGTTCTGGTCAAGGGCGAAAGCGAAGGGCGCTCAGGCGAAGGCAGCCTTCAGCGCGATCTGCACCATGTCGCCAAAGCTTTTCTCGCGGTCGGCCGAAGGCAGCGCCTCATGCGTCAGCAGATGGTCCGAAATGGTCAGCACGGCCAGCGCCCTGCGTCGGTGACGGGCGGCGAGGATGTAAAGCTCTGCCGCCTCCATCTCGACGCAGAGGATGCCGTGGCGGGTCATTTGTTCATTGAGATCAGGGCGTTCGTCATAGAACACATCCGCCGAATAGATATTGCCCGCATGCGTGGTCACGCCCATCTCCTGCGCCGCCTGCCAGGCATGGCGCAGCAGGCCGAAATCGGCGGTGGGGGCGAAGTTCAGTTCCTTGAAGATGCCGAGCGAGGGGGTCGAAATGGTCGATGCCGTCGTGGCCAGCACCACGTCGCGTATCTTCACCTCATGCTGCATGCCACCCGCCGAGCCGATACGGATCAGCGTCTGCGCGCCGTATTCGGTAATGAGTTCATTGGCATAGATCGACAGCGACGGCATTCCCATGCCGGTGCCATGGATGGTCACGGGATGGCCGTTCCAGGTGCCGGTATAGCCCAGCATCCCCCGCACCTCGTTCACCAGCTTCGGGTTTTCCAGGAATGTTTCCGCCGCCCAGCGGGCGCGGTAGGGGTCACCGGGCAAAAGCACTGTTTCGGCGATCTCGCCGGGTTTCGCGCCGATATGGATGCTCATTCTGGCTCTCCCATGGGACTATTGGTTAAGCCCATGGGATAGCGATCAAAACCGGTGCTGGAAAGCGTATGGTTCCGGTATGGCTTTGGTATGGGCCGCTGTTGGCCCATACCGGCGTTGACGCTCAGCGCGGGATCAGGCCTTCGTACTCCGCCTTCAGCTTCCGCCAGCCGTCCCAGAACGGTTCGGTCTTGGTGCCTGTCAGGTTGGCGACCAGCGTGTCGAGGTGCATGTGCCAGCCCGCACCGATCTTCAACATGTTGTCGCGATCCGAGATGCGGTGATGCGTCAGCGTCAGCAGAACAGTATCGCCGAGGGGTTCCAGGTCGATCATCACCTCGCCCTGGCCCCAGGCAAAGCCCAGACGCTTGTTCGGATCCAGCACGGTGATCCGGCTGTCCATGCTGTGTTCGGCGCCCATCCCTGCAGGCCGGGTTGCCGGATCGCCGGAAAGCTCATCGTTGCGCCAGGTCAGGGTGAACGGCGCGCCCACCTTCATCTCCATCTCGCCCGAGGCCAGCCATTTGCGGCGCAGCTCGCTGTCGGTCAGGTAGGACCAGACCCGATCGACCGGGCCGGGCAGACGGCGCTGGATCTGGATGGTCATCGGCTCGACGACGGTGCCATAGGCGCCGCGCTCCATTACCTTGTTCATTTGTCTTTTCCTTTCGGGGGGTTGGCAGGGGTGGTCTGCTTTGCTTTCTCCGCATCCTCCTGCCGGAGGAGGCGGTCGAGGATATCCAGCCGGTCGGTCCAGAACCGCTCATAGAAGCCAAGCCATTCGTGGGCCGTGGCCAGAGGTTCGGGGTCGAGGCGGCAGTAGTGGGTCCGCCAGCGGATTTCCCGGCGGATAAGGCCCGCGCTTTCCAGCACCTTGATGTGACGAGAGGCGGCAGCCAGCGACATGTCGAAAGGCTCGGCAAGTTCGCTGACCGTCCTGTCGCCACCCGCCAGCGAGCGAAGCATCGCGCGCCGGGTGGGATCGCCAAGGGCGTGAAAGACGGGGCTGAGGTCGGTGTGTTGTGATTCAATCATGATGTTGAACGATACGCCTTCTCGCGATTCGTTCAACAAAAATGTTTAATGACGTGTATCGAGCCGTTGACGGCGGAATTTTCCTTTTGGAAACAAGCCCGACGTCGGCTCGGGCGGGACCAGAAACGCGATCCGCGTTTCCCCGCCCGCAGCGCGACGTTGCCCCAAGACCAGTCGCGCCGAAAGACCACAGAGGCCGGTGCCTGCCCCGGCGGGTGCGAAGCGCCCGCCATGGGCGGGGCGGGCGCTGGCCGGTGGCTTTGGGCCACCGGCCGCCTGCAACTCGGATGTCACCGCATGGCGAAGTCACCTGCCTTCACCAGCCGAAGCCCTAAGCCGTTTCGCCGCTCCTCACCCCTTCAGCTTGTCCCGCAGCCGCTGCTCCTGCGCGGCGATCTCCGCCGTCAGCTCCTCGCCGAAGTCCGACATCTCGTAATACGGCCGGATCTCCAGCTCGCTCGGACCCGACATCGGGTTGGGACAGCGCTTGGCCCAGGCCACGGCCTCGTCCATATCCTTGACGTTCCAGATCCAGTACCCCGCCACCAGCTCGCTGACCGCCGCGAAAGGCCCGTCGATCACCCGCCGGTTCGGCCCGTCAAAGGCAATGCGCTTGGCCTGCGACGTGGGCTTCAGCCCGTCGCCATCGACCATGATCCCGGCATTCACCAGCTCCTCGTTGAACGCCCCCATCGCCGCCATCATCTCGGCCTTCGGCATCGCACCGGATTCGCTTTCCTCCGTCGCCTTGACCAGAACCATCACCCGCATGCCAATCCTCCCATTGCGGCCTCACGCCCCCAGAACATTGTCCGCCCCCGGCGAAAGTCCAGCACGCCAACCGGCCAGGGCAACAACCCGCCTACCAACCACCGCTTGCCCGCCCGCCCCAATCTCTCGTATGTTCCGAACGACACATCCCAACATATAGCCTCGCCCGGAGCCCTCAATGCCGCTTTCCCCCGAACAGACCGCCGAAATCGAGGCCGCCCGCGCCACCCCGCGCCAGACGCTGCGGGCGGTGTCCGAGGGGATGGAGGCGCATCTCTACCGCGCGCATGAGGTGTTGGATCACGGCTTTGTCCGCGTCATCGACTACATGGGCGACGATGCCGCCATCGTGCAGGCCGCCCGCGTGTCCTATGGCGCGGGCACCAAACACGTCAGCAACGATGAAGGCCTGATCCGCTACCTGATGCGTCACTGGCACTCGACCCCGTTCGAGATGTGCGAGGTCAAGCTGCACGTCAAACTGCCCGTCTTCGTCGCCCGCCAGTGGATCCGCCACCGCACCGCCAACGTCAACGAATACTCCGCCCGCTATTCGATCCTGGATCGAGAGTTCTACATCCCCGCGCCCGAGCAACTCGCCGCCCAAAGCACCGTCAACAACCAGGGCCGCGGCGCCGTTCTGGAAGGGGCCGAGGCCGCGCGCGTTCTGGAAATGCTGAAGACCGACGCGAACCGTGCTTACGACCATTACGAGGCCCTGCTGTCCCAGGACGGCCAGCAGGGCCTGGCAAGGGAACTCGCCCGCATGAACCTGCCCGCCAACGTCTATACCCAATGGTACTGGAAGGTGGACCTGCACAACCTCTTCCACTTCCTGCGCCTGCGCGCCGACCCCCACGCCCAATACGAGATCCGCGTCTACGCCGAGGCCATGTGCGCCATCGTCGCCGACTGGGTCCCGATTGCTTACGCGGCCTTCGAGGACTACCGCATGGGTGGCGCCAACCTGTCGGGCAAGGCGATTGATTGCGTGAAGCGGATGCTCAAGGGCGAGGCGGTGACGCAGGAGACAAGCGGGATGAGCAAGGGGGAATGGAGGGAGTTTCAGGGGGTGTTGGGGTGATAAGCAGCTTATCCCTGGGGTCGTTCAAGGCTTACAAGGCTGAGACCACATTTGAGTTTGCAGTTCCACGAGATGGTCGGATCGGCCTGACTGTTCTTTGCGGACAGAACAACTCAGGCAAGAGCACCCCTCTGAACCTGCTGAAGACTATATTTTCTGAAGAGCCTGACATGATCTTCGATCGTGAAGCGCGTCACTATGATGAGACTCCATTTGCAGTCGTCAAGTTGCAGCATGAAGGTTTGAGCGTATCTGTTAGTTGCAGGCCCGAGGGTGTAGGTGCGTATGCTCGAAAAGAGTTGAGATACATGTTCAATAAAGAGCCTACTCAGCTTTTTTTAGAAATGAGACGAAGAGTTAAGTACGTCCCGTCTCGACGCCACTGGTCTGACAGATTTTCTCGCCAACATCGTGCCGATCTGGGACAACTAGAAGATCAGCTCTATAGATCCCTCCGAAACCAAGATTCACCCCTTGGTCAGTTACTTGCCAGAGTATTGTTTGAAAGAAAGAAGGCCGAATACGATTCGTTTCTCAAGAGGATTGTTCCAGACATCGTCGACTGGACAATTGACTCTGTGCTTGATCAAGAATGCATTACCTACGTTACTAGTTCAGGTAAGGTCCATTCTATAGGCTCTCTTGGCGATGGATTTGTTAGCGTCTTCCGATTGGCATATACGCTGTACAGCTCGAGGCGCGGAGATACCATAATTCTCGATGAGCCGGAGCTATCTCTTCACCCAGAAGCTCAGAAGTCACTGTACCGACTGTTGCGCGAATTATCAATGGATCGCCAAATTATCTTGGCAACACACTCACCTTACATGGTTAACTGGAAGGACATTGAAGAAGGGGCGCAGATATTTAGACTCAGCCTTAGTGATGAAGGCTTTGCAATGGTCGGGAAAATATCGCCTGAGAGCTATAGATCGATAAGGAGAGCTGTTTCTTTCGATTTCAAGAATAGAAGATTGTTTGACGTTTTAGCGAAAGAGGTCTTCTTCAGAAACTCTGTTGTTTTTTGCGAGGGATTGGAGGACGTTCACCTAATCGAACAGTACCTAGATGGGGAGGGAAAGAGCCTGCCATTCTTTGGATATGGGTCTGGAGGGGCCTCCCTGATACCTAGCTGGCTGATTATATCCGCTGAACTAAAACTCAGGGCGGTCGCTATCTTTGACGGAGATGAGAGGGCGAGGGCAGAGGAATGCGCGAAGCGGCACGCAAAGGATAAAAATGTCCTGATCAAAGTTTTGCCGCGAGATGATATTAGGGACAAGCATCTGAGAGATGGGCAATGTGCGAGGAATGGGAAGTGCAAAGAAAAGTTGGATCAACCACCCATTAAGTTGGGGTTCTTTGATGCAAAAGGAAAACTCAAGGATGACAGCCGAGACGAGCTAGAGTCCTTTATCGGCGACATAACGAACTTTCTTGACGGCCCCGCCCGAGTTGTTGCCGCGCAGTGATTGTGGAACTCGCTCAGTACAGATCTTTCCAATTTCTTAACCGAAATCACAAAACCAAGCGATCCCAACCGCTTACCAACCCTTGCACGCGTGCAAACCCGCTTGCCCCGGTCGCCCTGACGGGATATCCCAAAACAAAAGGGGGCGCCCATGATCCTTTACGGAATTCCCACCTGCGATACCTGCAAGGCCGCTCTCAAGGCGCTGAAGGGTGCCGGGCACGAGGTCGATTTTCGCGACGTCCGCGCCGATCCCCTGCAGCCCGCCGAGATCCAGGAATTCGTGACCGAGTTCGGCGATGCCATCGTCAACAGGGCCTCGACCACCTGGCGAAGCCTGAATGACTGGCTGAAAGCCTCGGAACCGGAAGAACAACTGGCAGCCCAACCGACGCTCATGAAGCGCCCGGTGATCCGGACGGTCGACAAGCTGTATCTCGGCTGGGATGCCGGGGTTCAGAAGACCCTGCTGGGCTGACTAGAGCAGCCGCAGATCGCCCGCAGACTCGCGACCGTCACGGCCCGACTGCAATTCATAGGCGATCTTCTGGTTGTCATTCAGGCCCTTGAGCCCTGCACGCTCGACCGCCGAGATATGCACGAAGATATCCTTGCCGCCGCCATCCGGAGCAATGAAGCCGAAACCCTTCGTCGCGTTGAACCATTTCACGGTGCCCGTCGGCATTCCGCTTCTCCTTCACCATCCCCCCGGAGGCGATATTGCCGCCGGTCGTGCTACCGATATCGCGTCTCCGGCAGCCTGAGGACAGGAGGCGGCAGAACGTTGGTCTCACGGCGAAAAATTCTGCCGTAACCTTTGAAAAAATCAAGCACGGAGTCGCAAAGTGCCGAAAGCAGGCGCATTATCAATGGCGAAGGCGATGGCCTCCGCCATTTCAAGCTGCAAAAGCCTGCCTGGGCCTAGCGCAGATCGGGCGGAAGGGCGTCATGCGCAAGCTGCGGCAGGGCCACGTCAAGCGCCAGCGTCTCGGTCCGCGTGTCGCCCAGACGGCGCAGCGAGACCGTGCGTTCCTCGACTTCTTTCTGGCCAATGGCGAGGATGACCGGCACCTTGCCCAACGAGTGCTCGCGAACCTTGTAGTTGATCTTTTCGTTGCGCACGTCCGCCTCGGCCCGCACGCCGCGCGCCTTCAGCGCATTCGTCACTTCATGCACATACTCGTCGGCATCGGAGACGATGGACGCCACCACGACCTGACGCGGCGCCAGCCAGAAGGGCAGGCGGCCCGCGTAGTTTTCGATCATGATGCCGATGAACCGCTCGAACGACCCAAGGATCGCGCGGTGCAGCATGTAGGGGCGGTGCTTGGCGCCATCCATGGCGATGTATTCCGCGCCAAGACGCTCGGGCAGGTTCGGGTCCACCTGGAAGGTGCCGCATTGCCATTTCCGCCCGATGGCATCGGTCAGCTTGAAGTCCAGCTTCGGCCCGTAGAACGCGCCCTCGCCGGGGTCGATCTCATAGGCATTGCCGGTCTTCCTGATCGCATTCTCCAGCGCCGCCTCGACCTTGTCCCAGGTCTGATCCGAGCCGATGCGGACATCGGGGCGCGTGGACAGCTTGATCTCGAAGCTGTCAAAGCCAAGGTCGCGGTAAACGGAGGCCAGCAGCGTGATGAAATTTGCGCATTCGGATTCGATCTGGTCTTCCGTGCAGAAGATATGCGCGTCGTCCTGCGTAAAGCCGCGCACCCGCATCAAGCCGTGCATCGAGCCTGAGGACTCATAGCGGTGGCACGACCCGAACTCGGCCAGGCGCAAGGGCAGGTCGCGATAGGATTTGAGGCCCTGGTTATAGACCTGAACGTGGCAGGGGCAGTTCATCGGCTTCAGCGCGTTGATGCGCTTTTCTTTCGCGCCTTCCTCGTCCACCTCGACGATGAACATGTTCTCGCGGTAGGCCTCCCAATGGCCGGACTTCTCCCACAGCACGCGGTCAACAACCTGCGGCGTGCGGATTTCCTTGTAGCCCGCACCGCGCTGGCGGCGGCGCATGTAATCTTCCAGCGTGCGGTAGATCGACCAGCCGTTCGGGTGCCAGAACACCATGCCCGGCGCTTCTTCCTGCAGGTGGAAAAGCTCCATCTCCTTCCCAAGTTTGCGGTGGTCGCGCTTGGCGGCCTCTTCCAGCATGGTCAGGTGAGCCTTCAGATCCTCGCGGTTCTTGAAGGCCACGGCATAGATGCGCTGCAACTGCTTGTTGTTGCTGTCGCCGCGCCAATAGGCACCGGCCACCGACATCAGTTTGAACGCATCGGCGGGCACCTGGCCCGTGTGCTGCAGGTGCGGGCCGCGGCACAGGTCCTGCCAGCCGCCATGCCAGTACATGCGGATCTTCTGGTCGGCAGGGATCGCTTCGACCAGTTCCACCTTGAAGGGCTCGTTGACCGATTTGTAATAGGCGATGGCATCGGCACGGTCCCAGACCTCGGTCCGGACCGGCTCGCGCGCGTTGATGATCTGCTTCATCCGCGCCTCGATCGCACCAAGGTCATCGGGACTGAAGGGCTCGGCGCGGTCGAAGTCGTAATACCAGCCATCCTTGATGACCGGCCCGATCGTGACCTTCACATCCGGCCACAGCTCTTGCACCGCGCGGGCCATGATATGGGCCAGGTCGTGGCGGATCAGTTCCAGCGCCTGCGCGTCGTCCTGCATCGTGTTGATGGCGATGCTGGCGTTGGCCATGATCGGCCATTGCAGGTCGTAATGCGCGCCATCGACCGTGGCCGAGATCGCCCGTTTCGCCAGGCTGGGCGAGATCGAGGCGGCGACTTCGGCAGCCGTCACGCCGGCGGAAAAGTCGCGCTGGTTGCCATCGGGGAATGTCAGGGAAATCTGGCCCATCGGGCTCTCCTCGTCGTTTTGGCGCCTACGAAACGCCCGGTTGCGGGTTATGTCGGGCCGTTTCTTGCCCCCCGGGCCAGCGATTGTCAATTCCCGCGCCGCCATGGCAGTCTTGGACGGTGCAGGAGGGAAACAGATGCGCACATTCGCCGAAATCCTTAAGATCGCAGCGGAACGCAAAGGTGGGGCCGATGCCGTGCTGAAAGGCGCGCCGGTGCCGAAAAAGGCGGATGAGCTGGCCGCCATTCCCGACGACCGCTGGCTGGCCGCGATGGCGCGGGGCATCTTTCAGGCCGGGATCAGCTGGAAGGTGGTCGACAATAAATGGGAAGGTATTGAGGAGGCCTTCCTTGGTTTCGATCCCGGCCGTGTCTCGATGATGGAGGGCGAGGCGATTGACGCCCTCGTCTCGGACACCCGCGTGATCCGCAGCGGGCCAAAGATCGTGGCGATCCGCGACAACGCCGTTTTCATCCGGCAGGTGGCGGGTCAGGCGGGGTCCTTTGGCCGCAAGGTGGGCGACTGGCCCACCGAGGATTTCGCCGGACTTCTGGACTGGCTTTCGACGAACGGTAGCCGTTTGGGTGGCACCACGGGGCCTTACATGCTGCGCTACATGGGCAAGGAGGGATTCATCCTTGGCCGCGACGTGGTGGCGCGGCTGATCGCCGAAGGGGTGATTTCGGGACCGCCGGGGTCGAAGAAGGCGCTGGTAGCAGTGCAGTCGGCCTTCAACGCCTGGAAGGCCGAGAGCGGCCGCAGTCTGACCGAGATCAGCCGCGTCCTTGCGCAAAGCATCGACGGCTAGTCCTGCCCGGAGTGCAACGTCACCCCAAGACCCTTTCCGCAGAGAGACCACGAGAGGCCAGTGCCTGCCCCGGCGGGTGCGAACGTCCGCCATTGGCGGGGCGGGGCTGGCCACGGCCTTTGGGTCGCGGCCGGTGCAACTCGGATGGCATCGCTTGGCAAAGGCGATGGCCTTCGCCAACCCGGCGGGGAAGCACGGATATGCTCAATCCAAAGGCGGGTTCCCGCCGGATCGCCTGACCTTTGGGATAGGACGCCCGGATGCGGTTGCGGCCCGTAGCACAGCCGATCTAGAAGACTGTCATGGCGACTCCTCAGTTCCTCGATACCCCCCAAGGCCGCCGCATCGCCTATCACCGCAATGCGGGCAAAGGCCCCGGCGTGGTCTTTCTGCATGGTTTCCGTTCTGACATGGCGGGCACCAAGGCCATGCATCTGGCCGAATGGGCCGAGCGGCGCGGCCGCGCCTTCCTGCGCTTCGACTATTCCGGCCATGGCCAGTCCTCGGAACGGTTTGAGAATGGCGCGATCGGTGACTGGTTCGAAGATGCGATGGCCGCCATCGCAGCGCTGACCGAAGGCCCGCAGGTGCTGGTCGGCTCCTCCATGGGCGGCTGGATATCGCTGCTGATCGCGCGCGAGGCCCCCGAACGCCTGCGCGCCCTTGTCGGCATCGCTGCCGCCCCCGACTTCACCGAGGACAGCATGTGGAGTGATGCGACCGAGGCGCAGCGCGAAACCTTGCTGACCACGGGCCGGATAGAGCTGCCCACCGAATATGACGCTTCCCCCTACATCATCACCCGCCGCCTGATCGAAGAGGGGCGCGACCGGCTGGTGCTGCGCGCAGCCCTCGATCTGCCGTTCCCCGTCCGGTTCCTGCAAGGCACGGCGGATGTGGACGTGCCGCCCTCGGTCGCGCTGCGGCTGCTGAACCACGCGACCGGGCCGGATATCCGGCTGACGCTGGTCAAGGATGCAGATCACCGCTTTTCGACGCCGGAATGCCTGATGCTGATCGAAAAGACGGTCGAGGATCTGCTGGATGACTGAGCCCCTGTTGCTGCTGCCGGGGCTGGCCTGCGATGCGCGCGTCTTCTTCCATCAGATCGTCAGCCTGTCGCTCAGCCGCGCCGTGATGGTGCTGCCGCTGAAAGGCGCCATCGTCGAGGAAATGTCACAGGCCGTTCTGGCCCAGGCCCCGCCGCGCTTTGCGCTCTGCGGCACCGGCCTTGGCGGCACGGTGGCGCTGGACGTGATCCGCCGCGCGCCGGAACGGGTCACGCGGGTGGTCCTGATCTCGACCGATCCATTCAGCGAAACGCCGCAGGCAGCCGCCGCGCGAGAGGCGCGGATCGTCGCCGCCCGCGCGGGCCGTGTGCGCGAAGCGATGACCAGCGAATTGCCCGCTGCCGCGCTGTTCAACGGAGCGGCGCGGGCCGAGGTGCAAGAGGTCGTGGGCGACATGGCGCGGGTTCTGGGGGCGGATGCCTTCATATCGCAGTCACGCGCGATGCAGCGCAGGCCCGACCATCAGAAGACGCTGCGCCGCTTCCTGCTGCCCGCGCTGATGATCGCGGGGGCGGCGGATATGCTGGTGCCGCCGCGCCGTCAGGAATTCACCTCGGAACTAATGCCCAAGGGCCGGTTCATGCTGGTGAACGATGCAGGCCACCTGCCAACGATGGAAAGCCCCGAAGCCGTCTCCGAGGCGGTGGATGCTTTCCTGGATGAGCCGCTGATGCTGCGCTGATCAGGTATTGTCGGCAACAACCCGCGGCCGACCCCGGCCACGCGGCGCGCCCATGCTGGCGTCGATGAAATTAAGCACCAGCGGCCGGATGTTCAGACGCCAGGACTTGCCAGCAAAGATGCCGTAGTGGCCTGCGCCCGGCTCCAGATGGCTGGCTTTCTTGCCGGCGGGCAGCCCGGTCAACAGGTCCAGCGCGGCCACGCATTGGCCGGGGGCAGAGATGTCATCATTCGCGCCTTCGACGGTCATTACCGAGACATTGGTGATCTTGCCGATATCCACCCGCTTTCCGGCGACGACGAACTGGTTTCTGGCGATCTCACGCTTCTTGAAGATGCGCTCGACGGTCGAAAGATAGAACTCCGCCGTCATGTCCATCACGGCCAGGTATTCGTCGTAGAAGCGGTTATGCGCATCATGGTCCGACGCCTCACCGCGTGCGACGCGCATGATCTGCTCGGTAAACGCCTTGGTGTGGCGTTCGGCATTCATCGATATGAAGCTTTGCAGTTGCATCAGGCCGGGATAAACCGCGCGGCCCGCGCCCTTGTATTTGAAGCCGACGCGCTGGATCACAGAATGCTCCAACTGGCCCATCGTCACACGGCGGCCGAAATCGGTGACTTCGGTATCGGCGGCGTCAGGGTCGATCGGTCCGCCGATCAGCGTCAGCGAGCGCGGCTGCGCCGAAGGGTCTTCACCCGCAAGATAGGCCGTGGCGGCCAGCGTCAGAGGCGCGGGCTGGCAAATGGCGATCACATGGCTGTCAGGCCCCAGCGCGCGCATGAACTCGACGAGGTAAAGCGTGTAATCCTCGATATCGAACTTGCCCGCGCTGACCGGAATATCGCGCGCATTGTGCCAGTCGGTCACATAGACCTCGGCATCAGGCAAAAGGCTGGTCACGGTCGACCGCAGCAGCGTTGCATAATGGCCGGACATCGGTGCCACCAGCAGCACCTTGCGCGCCATGGGCGGGCGGCGGCGGACCGAGAAATGGATCAGGTTGCCGAATGGTTTGTCGACCACCGTCTTGATGTCGATCAGATGGTCCTGGCCGTCCGCGCCCACGATGGAGCGAATGCCCCAGTCGGGCTTTGCCACCATCCGGGAAAAGCTGCGCTCCGTCACCTCGCCCCAAGCCGCCGCCAGCGGCAGCAGCGGGTTCATCGACAGGGCGAAGGCGGGGTAAGAGGCCATGGCCCGCGCGGTGGCGCCCAGCCATTCGTTCGTGTTCCTGACGCTCTCCATCAGGTCGTAGCTAGCCATGTAGCGCATCTGGTCTCCTGGCGGGCACCGCTTTCAAAAATTCGTCGCTTTCCCCCCCAGGCGGGCGACGGTATGTTTTCCAAAGGTAGGTGGGAAACAGTTATATGACAACTGAAGAAGATGAGGCGAAGGCACGGCTTGACCGCCTGAATGCCAATCTCGCGAAAGTCGAAGAGTTGTCGCAGCGCCTAGTGGTTGCATTCGCCAACCGCAAGCAGTCCGACCCCGCCCTGAGCGGCCCGAACAGTGAATTGTTCATGAAGGCGGCTGCCACCTATATGGCCGAGATGATGCAGAATCCCGGTCGGGTGCTGGAACAGCAGATTGGCTTCTGGGGCAAAAGCCTGAAGCATTATGTCGAGGCGCAGCAGGCGCTTGTGCGCGGCAAGCTGGAAGTGCCGCCCGACCCCACGCCCAGGGACCGCCGCTTTGCCAATCCGCTGTGGGACACCCATCCCTTCTTCAATTACATCAAGCAGCAATACCTGATGTATGCCGATGCAGTGGCCCAGACCGCCTCTGGCCTGACCCATCTGCACCCCGAGGATCGCAAGCGGGTCGAATATTTCTCGAAACAGATCGTCGACATGTTCGCACCAACGAACTTCTTCGGCACCAACCCCGATGCCCTGAACCGCGCCATCGAGACCGACGGGCAAAGCCTGGTGCAGGGGCTGGAGAACCTGGTCCGCGATGTCGAGGCCAATAGCGGCGACCTGCTGGTGACGCTGGCCGACCGAACTGCGTTTCGCGTCGGCGACAACCTGGCCACCACGCCGGGTTCCGTCGTTTATCGCAACCGGATGCTGGAGCTCATCCAATACGCGCCCACGACCGAGAAAGTGCACCGCATCCCGCTGGTGATCTTCCCGCCCTGGATCAACAAGTTCTACATCCTCGATCTCAAGCCTCAGAACAGCCTGATCAAATGGCTGGTCGAACAGGGATTCACCGTCTTCGTGGTCAGCTGGGTGAACCCTGACCCCAGCTATCGCGATGTCGGCATGGACGATTACGTGCGCGACGGCTTCATGCGCGCCCTGGCCGAGGTGCGGCGGATCACGGGAGAAAAGAAGGTTAACGCGGTCGGCTACTGCATCGCGGGCACCACGCTGGCCCTGACGCTGGCCTATCTGAAGAAGGCGCGCGACACCTCGGTGAATTCGGCCACCTTCTTTACCACTCTGACCGACTTTTCCGACAAGGGAGAGGTGGGCGTCTATCTGGACGACGATTTCGTGGACGGGATCGAGCGGCAAAGCACGCAGGACGGCATCCTGTCGCGCTTCTACATGAGCCGCACCTTCAGCTTTCTGCGCTCGAACGACCTGATCTATCAGCCCGCGATCCGCAGCTACATGATGGGAGAGCCGCCTCCGGCCTTTGACCTGCTTTACTGGAACGGCGACAGCACGAACCTGCCCGCGAAGATGGCGATGGAATACCTGCGCGGCCTTTGCCAGCGCGACGAATTCGCCAGGGGACGCTTCCCGGTTTTCGGCCATGCCGTCAGCCTTGCGGATATATCGCTGCCGGTTTTTGCCGTGGCCTGCGAGACCGACCATATCGCGGCCTGGAAAGGATCCTTCGCGGGTGTTCGCCAGTTCGGGTCCAGGGACAAGACATTCGTGCTGTCGCAGTCGGGGCATATCGCGGGGATCGTGAACCCCCCGTCCAAGGGCAAATACGGGCACTACACCAACGAGGGCGATCTGACCTCTGCCGACGAATGGCGCGGTGCGGCGGACTTTCATCAGGGGTCCTGGTGGCCGCGTTGGAGCGAATGGCTGGCCAAGCGGTCTGGCGCGAAAATCGCCGCGCGCATCCCCGGCGATTCGGAGCATCCCGTGCTTGCGGCGGCGCCGGGCAGCTATGTGGTGGCCGAACCCGCCGCCTGAGCGGTCGCAGAAATTCCTTACCCTGCGTCATGTTGGCGTGAATTGCTGCAGTGCAGAAACAACCCTTGCGTTTCTGCACTGCAGCATATAAATATCCATGCACCAGGGCGCAAATGGGGAGCGCCTATCAGGAGCACTCAAATGACCAAGACGCCCGATCTGACCAAAGTTATGCAAGACATGATGCAGTCCTTCCCGGTTGACGTGAAATCGTTCCAGGATGCGTTCAAGACCCAGGCCGCTCTGGCCGAAAAGATGTCGAAAGTCGCCCTCGAGGCCGCCGAGAAATCGACGGAAATCACCTCGAAATGGGCCAAGGACACCATCGCGAAACTCGGCACCGTGTCGAAAGCGAAAACCGACCCGGCCGATTATACCAAGGCTGCCAGCGACTTCGCTTCTTCCGCTGCCGAAATGGCCGCCGAGAACATGGCCGCTTTCGCCGAAGTTGCGAAAAAAGTTCAGATGGAAACGGTCGAACTGATGCTGGCCGCCGGCAAGGACCTGTCGGAAGACGCCACCGCCGCCGTGAAGAAAGCCACAGCGGAAGTTACCTCGGCTGCCAAAAAAGTTTCGGCTGCTGCTCAGTAACTTCTCCTAGTGTTTGTAGCGAGTGAGGCGCATCTGGCCTTCCTCCCTGTCGGACTGATGCGCAGGGCGGGCTTTTTAAGCCCGCCCTTTCTTTTATTTCTGCGCTGCCCTAAGCTTCTTTGCAGTGCAGAAAAAAATTCGGGGGAGGAGGGCCGATGGCCGAGAATGAGAAGCCGCTGCTGATCAAGCGCTATGCGAGCCGCCGCCTCTACAACACCGAAACCAGCGACTATGTGACGCTTGAGGATATCGCCGGATTCATCCGCGCGGGCCGTGAGGTTCAGATCATCGACCTGAAATCCGGGGACGACCTGACCAGGCAATACCTTCTGCAAATCGTCGCCGAACACGAAAGCAAGGGCGAGAACGTCCTGCCCATCAACGTGCTGACCGACCTTGTCCGCAGCTACACGACCAACGTCCAAAGCGCCGTGCCGCAGTTCCTGGCGATGTCCTTCGAGATGTTCCGCAACGGTCAGTCGAAGATGATGGAGAACCTGCATTCCCTGCCCAATCCGATGGCGGGCGTGCCGGGGTTCGACGACCTGCTGAAGCAGCAGGAAGCCTTCATGAAGACCATGCTTTCGGGCATGCCTGGCTGGGGTTCCTCCGGCCCGGCGCGCGAGGATGAGCCTTCGGAAGCCTCTAGCGCGGATGATCTGGCGCAGATCAAAAAGCAACTGGCCGATCTGCAGAAAAAGCTGTCCAAGATGTGACCGTTCCGCTGGGGCTTTGCACCCGGCGATACGGACGGGGTGGGGCAGATGGCGGAAGCACAGGGCCGGGTGACGCTGTGGGGGATCGAGGTTTTCCTCGCCGCCGCCGAAGAGGGCGCGATCTCCGCCGCAGCGCGGCGGTTGGGTGCCAGCCCCTCTGCCGTCAGCCAGCAACTCTCAGGGCTTGAGGCGGCGCTTGGTGCCGTGCTGCTGGATCGCGGCGCGCGCCCCATGCGGCTGACGCCTGCGGGCGGCATGTTCCGTCGCCATGCGCAGACGATCCTGAACGCAGCGGCAGAGGCGCGGGCGGAGCTGGCGATGGCCGACATGTCCTCGCTGACTACCCTGCGTCTGGGCATGATCGAGGATTTCGATGCGGATGTGACGCCGCAGCTTTTGTCGGCCATGGCGGAAGAGTTGCGCGGCTGCCAGTTCCTGTTGGAGACGGGCGCGAGCCACCGGTTGATGGATCAACTCGACAGCCGCGTGCTGGACGTCGCCGTAGCTGCCGACCTTGGGCCGGAATTCGGCGCGGGCGACTGGGCCGAGGTGCATCCGCTTCTGTCCGAGCCTTTCGTGGTCGCGGCTCCGCGCGGCGCGATCGACCCGCGCCGCGATGTCATGGCCCAGCTTCAGGACATGCCGATGATCCAGTATACCGCGCGCCACCTGATGGGCCGCCAGATTGCTGCGCACCTGATGCGACAGAACCTGCGGCTGTCGCATCGGTTCGAGTTGGACAGCTATCACGCGATCATGGCGATGGTGGCGGGCGGCTCCGGCTGGACCATTCTGACGCCGCTTGGCATTTCCCATGCGGAACGCTTTCGGGATGCCGTCGACGTTCTGCCGATGCCTTTCGCCCCCCTGTCGCGCACGATCTCGCTTTATGCGCGCGCCGAGGTTCTGCGGGACATGCCGGGGCGGATGGCAGGCTTGCTGCGCCCGCTGCTGCAATCCCGCGTGGTAGATCCGGCGGTGGCACGGCTGCCCTGGCTGGATGGGCAGCTACGGGTGCTTTGACCCTCAGCCCTTCACATCTTTCGCCGCCGCAATCAGCGCGTCCGAAATGAAGTCGAGGTCCGCCTTGATCAGCCGCGCCGGCAGCCGCGCGTCACAGGCCCGCATCAGCATGGCCCGCGTCTGCGGCAAGTCCGGCAGCTCGCCCAGGAACTGCCAGTTCCAATAGGCCCGCGCATTGCCCTCGCTCAATCCAAAAATCTGCACCGCAACCCCCCGCGACTTCGCCGCGTTCTGGAACGCCAGCGCCTGCGCGTCGGTCTCGAAGCCTTTCAGGTTGAACTGGATCGAATCCGGCGCCCGATCCTCCGGCCCCAGCGCCGGCGGCACCTCCAGCCAGGGCGAGGAATTCAGGCGGTCCGCCACATAGTCGTGGTTTCCCCGCCCCTGCGCCACCCGCCGCGCCACCTCCGGCAACTGCGGCCGGATCACCGCCGCCGACAGGTTCTGCATCCTCATGTTGTAAAGCGGCAGCCGGTTCTGCCAGTGCCCGAAACTGTTCTGCAGCCCCGGATGCTTCTTCCAGTTCTGCTCGTAAGCCCCCGACATGATGATCGCCCGTGCCGCCAACTCGGGATCGTCGGTGATCAGGATGCCACCTTCGCCCGCGTTCACCAGCTTGTAGGATTGAAAGCTGAAACAGCCGATCTTGCCGATCGTCCCGATGTTCCGCCCGTGCCATTTCGTGCCCAGCGAATGCGCCGCATCCTCCAGCACCGGAATGCCCTTGGCATCGCAAAGCGCCATGATCGCGTCCATGTCGCTCGTATGGCCGCGCATATGGCTGATCAGGACGCAGTCGGCGTCACCGATCTTCGCCTCCAGATCGGCGATATCGACACGGTAGTCCTGCCCGACCTCGACCAGCACCGGCTCACACCCCGCATGAACGACCGCCGAGGGAACAGCGGCAAAGGTGAAGGCCGGGATCAAAACCTTCGCCCCCGGTTTCAGATCCAGCGCCTTCAGCGACAGGAACAGCGCGGCGGAACAGGAAGACACGGCGAGCGCGTAGCGGCTGCCCATAAGCTCGGCAAACTCGGCCTCCAGCAACGCGACCGGCGCATCCTGCGGGGCGGTGTAGCGGAACAGATCGCCCGACTGCAGCAGCCGGTCGATCTCGGCGCGCGCGGCTTCGGGGATGGGTTCGGCGTCATAGACGTTCGGGGGGGCGAGTTGTCCATCCGGAGCCATGTCGCACGCCTTTCCTGAAACTCTTGTTCAGGAAAGCTGTAGGGCCATCGCCGTGATTTGGCGAGTGACAAGTTGGTAACGGCGGCAAGTCTTTGCCGACACTTGCGATCTGCTGGACAAGGGAAGGTAGGTGGCGCGGATCAGAATCCCAACCGGTCGCGCATGGAGTACCATGTCATCGCCAGAACCAGCAGCGGCCACCGCATCGCGGCGCCACCGGGGAAGCTTTGCTGCGGCAGGTTCGCCATCAGGTCGAAGCGCTCTGCTTGGCCCGCGACGGCTTCGGCAAGGATCTTGCCCGCCATGGTCGCCATCGCCACGCCGTGACCAGAATAGCCGGAGGAGGACAGGACATTGGGCGCGACGCGCATCAGGCAGGGCATGCGGTTCATGGTGATGGCCAGAGTGCCGCCCCAAGCGTAGTCGATGCGGGTGTCGGCAAGCTGCGGGTAGACCTCTAGCAGAGGCTTCCTGACGGTCTTGATGATGTCGGGGAAGCGGTAGCCATAGCTTTCGCCGCCGCCGAACAGCAGGCGGTTGTCATCCGACAGACGCCAGTAGTTCACGACGAATTTCGTATCGGCTACGGCCACGGGTTCGGCCAGAACCTCCTTCGCGCGGTCGCCCAATGGTTCGGTAGCGACGATGAAGTTGTTGATCGGCATGACCCGAGCCGAGACTTTCGGCTCCAGGCCGCCGATATAGCCGTTGACGGCAAGGATCACATGATCGGCGACAACAGAGCCATTGGCCGTGCGCACGACTGGCTTGGCTCCGTGGTCTATCGACTCAACAAGGCTGCCTTCGTGGATCGTCACGCCCGCTCGGGCGGCGGCCTGCGCCAGTCCGATTGCATAATTCAGCGGATGAACGTGACCGGCACCGCGGTCGATCTCGCCCCCTGCGAAGGCCTCCGACCCGATCAGCGCGCGGATGCCCGCGCGGTCAAGCGGCTCGACCGCATCATAGCCATAGGTCCGGCGCAGCTTTTCGGCATAGGCATGGGCATGGCCGACCTCGGACTCATGCCAGCAGGCATGAGCGACACCGGGCCGGAAAGCGCAGGGCATGGCGTGGCGATCGATCAGGCCGCGGAGCAGCGCCTTCGCCTCTTCCGACAGATCCCACAGCTTTCGCGCGGTCTCGAACCCGAACATGGATTCCAGATCGTCCTGATCGCGACGCTGGCCAGACCCGACCTGCCCGCCGTTGCGGCCAGAAGCGCCGAAGCCCACGCAATGCGCCTCTAGCAGCACGACCTTGAACCCGCGCTCGGCCAGATGCAGCGCCGCGGACAGGCCGGTATAGCCGCCGCCGACCACGCAGACATCTGCACGAACCTCCCCCCTCAGCGCGTCGAAACGGTCCAAGGGGGCGGCGGTTGCGGCGTAGTAGGACGGGGGGTATTCCCCCGCCCGATCGTTGGCGAAGAGTAGGTTCATACGTTCAGCAGCAGATGCTCACGCTCCCACGGGCTGATGACCTGCAGGAACTCTTTGTATTCGTTGCGCTTCACCGCATCATAGACACGGCAGAATTCCAGCCCCAGCGCCTCACGCAGGACGGCGTCCTCTTCCAGCAAGTCCAGCGCGTCACCCATGTTGTAGGGCAGATCGCTTTCGCTGTTATAGGCATCGCCCGTGCATTCGGGCTTGGGCATCTTGCCCTCTTTCAGACCCAGATAGCCGCAGGCGAGCGAGGCCGCGAGGCCGAGGTAGGGGTTGCAGTCCATCCCCGCCAGCCGGTTTTCCAGCCGCCGCGCCTCTGGCCCCGAGATCGGCACGCGCAGACCCGTGGTGCGGTTGTCGCGGCCCCATTCCAGGTTGATCGGCGCGGCAAAGTCCGGGACATAGCGGCGATAGCTGTTGACGTAAGGGGCCAGCAGCGCGACCGCGCCGGGCAGGTGGTTCTGCATGCCCGCAATGAAGTGGTGAAAGGCGGCGGTCTCTCCCCCCTTCTTTTCCGAGAAGATGTTCTTGCCGGTTTTGATGTCGACCACGGAGTGGTGGATGTGCATGGCGCTGCCCGGCTCATCCTCGATCGGCTTGGCCATGAAGGTGGCAAAGCAATCGTGGCGCAAGGCGGCCTCTCGGATCAGCCGCTTGAAGAAGAAGATCTCGTCAGCCAGCTTGACAGGGTCGCCATGAGCCAGGTTGATCTCGACCTGACCTGCGCCGCCCTCTTGCAGGATGCCGTCGATCTCGAACCCTTGTGCCTCGGCGAAGTCATAGATGTCGTCGATGACCTTGCCATATTCATCGACAGCGCTCATCGAATAGGCCTGCTTGCCCGCCGCGCGACGGCCCGAGCGCCCCATGGGCGGGATGACCGGAATGTTCGGGTCAAGGTTCCGGGCCGTCAGGAAGAATTCCATCTCGGGCGCCACGACCGGTTTCCAGCCTTCGGCGGCATACAGATCGACAATGCGGCGCAGCACGTTGCGCGGCGCGGTCGGAACCGGCGCGCCGAACTGGTCCTGCGCATCGTGGATGACCTGCAGCGTCACATCGGCGGTCCAGGGTGCGGCGGTCGCGGTGGTGAAATCGGGAACCAGATACATGTCCGGTTCCGTGAAGGCACCCGACGGGTTTTCGGCCCATTCGCCGGTGATCGTTTGCAGAAAGATCGAGTTCGGCAGGAAAAAGCTGGTCTGCTTGGCGAATTTCGAGGCAGGCATCGCCTTGCCGCGCGCAACGCCGGCAATGTCGGCGATGATGCACTCTACCTCGTCAACACGGCGGCCGCCGATATAGTCGCGTGCAGCCTGGGGCAGTTGTTCGGTCCATTTGGACATGAATCACACTCTTGGGTTTCACCCGCGCGGGTGTTTGAAAAACTCGGCGATACGGTCGGCGATCGCGCTGTCGTTGAGCGGAGAGTTTAGCTTGGCCACGGCAGCATCCAGCAGAGGGTCGGGCACAAGGCCACGGCCACGCTTGGCGATCAGGCCTTCGACGAAATCGCTGCGGAACTCGGGGTGGGCCTGCACGGTGAAGGCCCGGTCATTGTAAAGCAGCGCCGCATTCTCGCAGAACTCGTTCGTGGCGATGACCTTGGCATCTTCGGGCACCTTTACCACCTGATCCTGGTGCCAGGCGTTCAGGACGGTCTCGCCATCGTCGAACTTGTATTTCGTGGGGCCGACCGACCAGCCACCGGGGAATTTCTCGACCTTTCCCCCAAGAGCCTGGGCGATGATCTGGTGGCCGAAGCAGATGCCGACCAGCGGCACGCCCGCCGCGTAGGAATCGCGGATGAAGGCCTCCAGCGGAGGAATCCAGGGATGGTCCTCATAAGCGCCGTGGCGGGAACCGGTGATGAGCCAGCCTTCGGCATCGTGGATGCCGTTGGGAAACTCACCATCCACGACCGCCCAGTTGCGGAAGGTCAGCCCGCGCCCGTCCAGCAGGCGGGCGAACATGGCGGGATAGTCGCCGGATTCGCCGATCAGGGCGTCGGGGGCGTGGCCGGTTTGCAGGATGCCGATCTGCATGGAAAATCCGTGGTTAAAGCTTGCAGGGTAGTGGGCGTGCAACAGTCGGGCAAGGGGCGTGACGCCCCCTGCCTCAGACCGTATCGAGATACAGCTCGACCTGTTCCTCGCGGTTCAGGTCGGCCATGTAGTGCAGTTCTTGCCGCTTGGTCAGCACGTAGTTGCGGATCAATTCGCGCGGCAGGAAGCTTTCGATGATCGTCGATTTCTCGAACGCTTCGATGGCCGCATCCCATGTGGTGGGGATTTGCGGCAGGTCCAGCGCATAGGCATTCCCGTTGATCGGGGCCGGTGGCTCTACCCCGTCCTCGATGCCCATGTAGGCGGCACCAAGGATGGCCGCCAGCATCAGGTAGGGGTTCACGTCACCGCCGGCCACGCGATGCTCGATCCGGCGCGCCGAGGGATTCCCGGCGGGAATGCGGATCGCCATGGTCCGGTTCTCGTATCCCCAGGCGACAGCGGTCGGCGCATGTGCGTCGGGCACCAGCCGGTCAAAGCTATTGGCATGGGGCGCGAAAACCAAGGTGCTGTCATGCATCGCCTTCAGACATCCGGCGACCGCATAGCGCATCAGGTGCGATCCTTCGGGTCCGCCGTTGTTGAAGACGTTCTTGCCCTCTGCATCGACCACCGAAAAATGGGTGTGTAGGCCCGAGCCCGAATATTCGGGGTAGGGTTTCGCCATGAAACTGGCCGCAAAGCCGTGGCGGCGGGCCAGACCCTTGACCAGCATCTTGAACAGCCAGGCATCGTCGGCGGCGCGCAGCGCGTCGTCGCAATGCATCATGTTGACCTCGAACTGGCCAAGACCGGTTTCCGAAGTCGAGGTATCGGCCGGAATGTCCATCGCCTCGCAGGCGTCGTAGAGGTCGGTGAAGAAGGTGTCGAATGCATCGAGTGCGCGGATCGACAGCGTTTCGGACGCTTTGCGGCGCTTACCCGAACGCGGAGATGGCGGCACCTGCAGCGTCTTGCCGCTGTCGTCGATCAGGAAGAACTCAAGCTCGACCGCCACGACGGGGGTCAGGCCCTTGGATTTGAACTTGTCCAGCACCGCGCGCAGGGCGTGGCGCGGATCGCCCTCATAGGGCAGGCCGTTCTCGCGGAACATCCAGATCGGCAGCAGCGCCGTCGGCGCCTCCAGCCAGGGCATGGGCATGAAGCCACGCTCGGTTGGTTTCAGAACACCGTCGGCATCGCCCTGTTCAAAGACCAGCGGGCTGTCGTCGATATCTTCGCCCCAGATATCAAGGTTCAGGACCGAGAAGGGAAAGCGCGTGCCATCCTCGACCACCTTGTTGGCAAACCTTGCCGGGATGCGTTTGCCCCGCGCCTGACCGTTTAGGTCTGCTGCGGCAACGCGGATCGTTCGCACCTCTGGGTGCTTCCTAAGCCAGTTCTTCATATCACATTAAGGCCGGGGCACGGACCAGACCGCCACCGGCAGCCCTCGGACCATGCCCTTGGTCCTATCCCCTTTTTCGATCCCCTCCCGCCGCGCGCCTGTTGCACGGCGCTCACATCGACGGGTCCGGGCGTGTGCCCGAATAATTTGATCAAATATTGGATACTACCGGATCAGTTGCGGACGCAAGCGAATTCTTGCCGGCGTGTTCGAAGGCAAGTGCCGGTTGAGGTATCGGTTCGCCTTGTTGAACGCCCAGGTCAGAAGAAGCGTCAGTATGATGAAATAGAAGGCGACGATGGGATAAGGGATGAAGGGGTTGAAGGTCTTGTCGGCGAAATAGTTCGCGTAATACAGCGCATCGCCGTTTTGGCGAAACGCTGGAAAGCCCGAGAAAAACACCAGAGTCGTCGACTGGAACAGGAAAATCGCCTCGTTGGTATAGGCGGGCCAAGCAAGACGCAGCATGGTGGGCCACAGCACGCGGCGGAACCGTTTCCAGCCCGACAGGCCATAGGCATCGGCGGCTTCGATGTCGCCCTTTGGCACCGACTGCAACGCGCCATAGAAGATTTCGGCGGAGTAGGCGGCGGTGTTCAGGAACAGAACGATCAGTGCCCCCGCCCAGGCCTTGGTCAGCCAGCTTGTTTCCACGGTCAGGGTGGTGATGCCCAGCGGAATGTCGAAACCCGCCTTGGGGAGCAGCACGAAAGCCTCGTAGAACAGAAAGAACTGGATGAACAGCGGCGAGCCGCGGAAGATGAAGATGAACCACTCGGCGGGTTTGCGCAGCCAGATGTGGCGGCTGGCCCGCGCCATGGCGACTGCGTTGGCCGCGAAAAACCCGAAAAGCAGCGCCAGCACACCGAAATAGATGTTCCAGATCAGGCCGGACCCGATCAGCGTGAAATGCTGGCACAGGGTAAAGTCGGTCTTTGGCAGCAGCCGCTCACCGACGCCGATCGAGCGCAGTCCATAGGCCTGGATCGTCTCGAAACAGGTCATGCCGCGGCCTTTCGCTGGGCTTCGCCGGCCATGGTCGCCTGGCCTTTGGTCAGACGGCGGGTCAGCCGCGCCAGGACGATTTCCGACACACGGGTCATGGCGAGGTAGAAGATCAGAAGGCCAAGGAAATAGAACAGCCTCCAGTCAGGATGGGGATAGGCAAAGGTGCTGGTCTTTGACCCGCCCAGTTCGCGCGCCCAATAGACGATATCCTGCACACCCAGCAGGAACAAAAGCGGCGTCGCCTTGATCAGGATCATCCACAGGTTCGACAGGCCGGGCAGGGCGTAGACCCACATCTGCGGCACAAGGATACGGCGGAAAACCTGGCGCTGTGTCATGCCATAGCTTTCGGCGGTTTCCAGTTGCGCGCGCGGAACCGCCTGCATGGCGCCCGACAACACGTTGGCGGCGAAGGCGCCGAAGACAATGGCAAAGGTCGTGATCGCCATCGCAAAGCCGTAGAGTTGGTGGACAAGCTGAGGCGCGTCACCCGAGGGGATCTTGGCCTGCGGGCAGACCCGGAACTCCAGCCCGTTGCGGATGGGTTCAGTCCATTCGGGGCATCGAACCTGGTGCAATGACCATTCCAGCCCCTGGTCGATTGCGATGACGAAGAACAGGAAGAACACGATGTCGGGCACGCCCCGCACCATCGCCGTGTAGGTCTTGCCGAAAAAGCGCAGGGGCAGCACCGAAGATCGGGATGCCATGGCGCCAAGGAAGCCAAACCCTAGCGCGATGGGCGCGGTGATGGCCAGAAGGACCAGCACCGTGACGAATGACCAATAGAAACTGATGTGCTTGCCGGTGGTCAGGTAGCACCCCAACCAGCCAAGGCCGTCTAGCGTCGAAGGGTCGGCACAGCTTGCAAGCATCGGGCTTCACGGCAAACGCCCGGCACGATTGGCCGGGCGTTCACACTATCCTTTCATCAAATCAGAAAGTCGCGGCGTTTTCGCCGAACCACTGCTTGATCATGGCATTCAGCGTGCCGTCGGCCTTGACCGACTGGATTGCTGCGTCGAATTTGCCCTTCAGCTCCGTATCGCTCTGGCGCAGGCCGATGCCGATACCGTCGCCGAGTTTCACGTCGTCGCCCGCAAAAACCATCTCGCCGTTGGACTCGGCCACGATGGGCGCAAGAAAGTCCTTGTCAGCCAGAACCGCATCAGCCTCTCCGTTGCGCACGGCGGCGACGGTTTCGTCAGGCGTTGCGAATTCCAAGAGCTTCGCGCCGGTTTCCGAGACGTGGCCGGCCTGGATGGTGCCGGTCTGCGCGGCAACGGTGCCGGCCTTGATGTCGGCGTCGGCGGACAGAGCGGCATATGCCGAAGCGGCGGGCGGGAAATAGGCTTCGGTAAAGCCGATGACCTTTGCACGTTCGGCGGTAATGCTCATGCCCGCGATGATCGCGTCATAGTTGCCCGACTGAAGGTTCGGGATGATGCTATCCCAGTCGTTGGTCACCCAGGTGCAGGTCAGACCGGCGCGCTTGCACAACTCATCGCCCAGTTGGCGCTCGAAGCCGTCGACCTCGCCCGCGTCGTTGATGAAGTTGTAGGGCGGGTAGGCGCCCTCGGTGCCCATGCGCACGGTCTGGGCCATCGCCAGACCAGTGGAAAGCGCCAGCATCGCGGCGCCAAGGATCAGTTTTTTCATTGGGTATCTCCCCGTTTCTTTTGCAGTTGTCGTGAACTCATGCCGTAGCACTTAGGAAACCGCGCAAACGGTCGGTCTGCGGATTTCCGAAAAGACGTTCAGGCGGGCCTTCTTCCTCGATCCTACCTTGGTGCAGGAACACGACGTGATCAGATACATCGGCGGCAAGGCGCATGTCGTGGGTAACAAGGATCATCGTCCGACCCTCGTCCGCCAGGGCCTTGATGACCTTGACCACCTCTTGCTCAAGCTCCGGGTCCAGTGCCGAGGTCGGCTCGTCGAACAAAAGCGCGCGCGGCTCCATGCACAGGGCGCGGGCGATCGCGGCGCGCTGTTGCTGGCCGCCCGACAGCATCGCGGGCCAAGCATCGGCCTTGTCGCCGATCCCGACCTTTTCCAGCAGACCGCGGGCGCGTTTTTCCACCACCGCCGGATCCTGGCGCAAAACGGTGACGGGTGCCTCCATCACGTTCTGCAGGATGGTCATATGGGCCCACAGGTTGAACTGCTGGAATACCATCGACAGGTTGGTGCGAATGCGGATCACCTGCCCGCGGTCGGCAGGATGGCGGGCGTGGCCCTGACCTTTCCAGGATACCGGTTCACCCTCGAACACCACATCGCCGTCCTGGCTGTCCTCCAAAAGGTTGCAACAGCGCAGGAGCGTCGATTTGCCAGACCCCGACGACCCGATCAGCGATACGACATGGCCGCGCGGCGCGGTCAGGTCGACGCCCTTCAGCACCTCCAGATCGCCGTAACTCTTGTGCAGGTTACGGATCTGGATGACGGGAGTTTTCGGGTCTGGATGAAGCGAAGCTGTCACGTTTTCGTCTGGTTCTAAAGGTCGGCAGAAAATAGGGCCGATATTCGGACCCATTGCAACGTTCTTCGCGCATTGACCCGTTGCTGAGGACGCAGCGTGGTCAATTCCCTCGCGTCAATTGCTCGGGCGCGGGCGGGGTAGGCACCTCAAGATACCGCTCGGCGGGAATTGCGACCAACCCGCGAATCCCCGTCGCCTCACGGTCCTCGGGCGACATCGCGGCGATGGCGGCAGAGACGATGGTGAAAAGCTTGTCCCCGGGCGCACCGCTGGCGGCGATATAGGGCAGTCCCGGTGTCGGCGTGGTCTTGGCGATGGCGCGCAGGCCCTTGGTGAAAGGCTCCCACCGTTCCAGCATGCGCCAGGTCACGGCATCAAGCGCCGCTATGTCGGCCTGCCCCTCGGCCACGGCCAAGGCAGAGGCGCGATGGCCGCCGGTCCGCAGGCAGGGCGGCAGGCGCATATCATGGGATTCTGCGTGGGTTTGGGGCGCAGCCCAGCCGGACTGGGACACACCGTCATTATACGCAAAGCGTGCGCCGTCGAAATCGGCGAGCTTTTCGCGCAGATCATCGGTGCGGGCAATGAAGATGCTGCGATAGTAGCCTTGCGGCGCACCGCGAATGCCATAGTCCGGCGTGCCGATCAGCGTGACCTTGCCGTGAAGCCGCGATCGATAGGGAAAACCGCATGTCTGCGAAAAGGCGAGGTCGGGCGCGGTCCATTGTGGCCAGAGATCTTCCGCGCCGCGTGTTAGCGCATCCGGCGCGTCCAGCCCCTCGGCCCGCATGCCGTCGCGGATCGCCGCCCAAAGCCGGTCGTTCGCCCCGGCCGTCTCTACCCGGTCATACATGGGCAGCGAGGCGATCATGCGCGTTCCACCCTTTGCCGTGCCAGCGCCGAGTCCACGTCGGTGATGCCCAGAAGGCTGGCCACCAGCCGCATCATCGCCTCTTCATCGTCGTCACGCACGCCATCGGCCAGCACCACCTGCCACATCGCCTCCATCAGCGCGATACGGTCGTCGTGGGCTACGGCATCCTTCAGGGCGCGGGTGAAGCGAACGGTGTCCGGCGCCTCGGCCTCAAGACTTTCGGCGGCGGTGCGCAGCTTGACCGCCTCAAAAGGCGAGAGGTGATAGGTCGTGGCCAGCACCTTGTCGATGCGGTCCACTTCGGACTGGGTATAGGTATCATCGGACCGCGCGATGCGAACCAGCAGCGCCGCGAGTGCCAGGTTTGCCTCCGGTTCGGGAAGGCGGTCGGGGGCGGGCGCCAGAAGGCGGCGAAGCAGGGTGTCAAACATGGGCTGGATATAGCCTTTGGTTTTAGCCCTGCCAATCCGATTGGATCACCCGGGCAAGGCCTTAACGATCAGATCACGAAGACGTTCAGCCCATCGACGCCGGTTTCGATCAGGCGGAAGCCGCGGGCAATGTAATACGGTGAATTCTGGGGCGAAGCGCACAGGTAGCAGGATGAATGCCCCAATGCGTTCGCCATTTCCCGTGCCGCGCTAATCAGCGTTGCAGCGATACCCTGGCTGCGGAACTCGGGTTCCACCCAAAGCGCCGCGATCCAGGGGGCGTATTGCGGTCGCGCCTCCAGATCGTTCTCGATGACCAGAACCGAACCGAGATAGTGTGCGCTATCGTGCGCGACCAGCGCGAAGGGAATCCCATCGCCCGTGATCATCGGCTTTAGCCCGGCGCGATAGTCTGCCTCGCCCAGTTCGCTGTCGGTCCACCAGGCAGTCCAGCCACGGTTCGCGATGATGTCGGCAAAATGCGGGACATCGGTCAGGGCAGAGATCTTCATCTGGCCAGTTTCTTGTACAGCGCCGACAGGCGCGCCGCCTCTTCTGCCGTGCCGAAAGGCGGGTTCACGATGAACATGCCCGACCCGATCATGCGATGCCCCTCTCTCACGGGGGGAAACCGGACCTCATGGCGCAGCGCATCGGGAAATGCGCGCTCCAAGGCCGCCAGCATCGGGCCGTGGCTGCCAGAGGTCAGAAGCGGATACCACAGCGCAAGGATGCCCACGTTCCATTTGCGATTGATCGCCGCAAGCTGCTTTGGGATTGCCATGTAGTCGTCCTTGACCTCATAGGACGGATCGACCAGCAAAAGCCCGCGCCGTGGCGTCGGCGGGCAGACGGCCTGAGCCATGGCAAAGCCATCCTCGGCGCGGATGTGCGCGCCCCAGGGACCAAGCACCTGCTCCAGCGCCTGATGCTCGCGCGGATGCAACTCGGCCAGATGCATCTTGTCGCCATCGCGCAGCGAAAGCGCCGCCAGCAGGGGCGAGCCGGGATAGGCTTGCGCGCCATAGCGCGCGCGCACTTCGGCCAGTCGCCGCATGTAGGGGTGATCTGGCGGAAAATCAGCCGCAAGGCGGTCGATGCCACCTTCCGCTTCCCCCGTCTTCAGCGCCTCTGCCGAACCGAGGTCATACAGTCCGCGTCCGGCATGGGTCTCGATATAGGTGAGCGGTTTGTCCTTTTCCGTCAGGTAGTCGAGCATATGGCAAAGCAGCGCGTGCTTCTGCACATCGGCCGGATTTCCCGCGTGGTAGATATGTTGATAGGACAGCATGCCCCGGCCTAGCGCCAGCACCGGGGCATTTCAATACGATGCGGGTTCAGTATTTCGACGGCACGTAAAGTTGTGACGGAAGGACGTGACGCTCATAGTCCGGATTGAAGACACGCTCGGGTAGAGAGATTTCCTCGTGCGGGACATCCTCATAAGGGATCAGGCCCAGCAGGTGGTCGATGCAGTTCAGTCGTGCGCGCTTCTTGTCGTTGCCCTCGACGATATACCAGGGGGCTTCGGGGATGTTGGTTCGTTCCATCATCTCTTCCTTGGCCATGGTGTATTGTTCCCAGCGGACGCGGCTTTGCAGGTCCATCGGTGACAGTTTCCACTGCTTCATCGGGTCGTGGATGCGCATGAGAAAGCGCATCTGCTGCTCTTCGTCAGTGATCGAGAACCAGTATTTGATGACGCGGATACCGGAGCGCACCAGCATCCGCTCAAACTCCGGCACGTCGCGGAAGAACTGTTCGACCTGATCCTCGGTCGCAAAGCCCATCACGCGCTCGACGCCCGCGCGGTTGTACCATGACCGGTCGAACAGGACGATCTCGCCCCCTGCCGGCAGGTGGGGAACGTAGCGCTGGAAATACCATTGCGTCTTTTCACGGTCGGACGGGGCGGGCAGGGCAACGGTGCGGGCGACGCGCGGGTTCAGACGCTGGGTGATGCGCTTGATCGCGCCACCCTTGCCCGCCGAATCGCGTCCCTCAAAGATCACCACGATCTTTTCCTTGGTGTGCTGGACCCAGGATTGCAGGCGGATCAATTCGGACTGCAGGCGGATCAGCTCTCGGAAATAGATCCGGCGGTCAAGCTGGTCCGGGTGCTTCTTGTTGTAAATCTTGGCGATTTCTTCGGAAAGCAGGGCATCCTCAAGCTCCAGCTCATAATCCTCGTCAAGCGCATCGGCCAGTTCGGCTTCAAGCCAGTCGCGGGCATTGGGATCATCGTGCAGGGACATGGGCTGGCTCCGGGCGAACAGGGGTGTCGGCGTCCTTAGATCAGCGCAGTGTGACGGTTTTGTAAGGGGGAAGGACGCTCTGACCCGTTGCGTCTTTCAGTCATCCGGCGGAGGGCGTGAGTGTGAAAACCCGATAGCGAACCTGTATCCCTCCCGCGTCGATCGCCTGTTCGCGGCCGTCCACCAGATCGCAACCGGGCAGTCGGGCGGCAAAAGCCTCAAGCGCAAAGTCCTCTTCCGGCCAGATCGCCAGAAGCAGCTTTCCCCGACAGGCCAAGGCGCCCCTGTCCACGCGCTGCTCAACCGGAATGTCCGGTTGCGCCAACGCCAGCCCTGCGGCCATGTCGTCGGTCATCAGCATCCTGTCCGCCCCTGTTCGGGCGAAGACGTCGGCAAGCAAGGCAAAGTCGGCACGTGGCAGCGGTTCGGTCTTTTGGAAATAGGCAGGAAGGGTGGCCAGCATCAGCGCCCCGGCCAGTGCGCCAAGCGCCGAGGGCGTGAACCGCGCGATCCCCCTGCGGCGCAGCAAGGCGGCAATGGCCAGCGGCACAAGCGGGGCGACCACGGGCACCAGCCAACGCTCCTTCAACTCGGCCGAGTTCGTGGCGATGATGGTGATGGCGATCAGCGCCAGCGACAAAATCCCCGCCAGCCAGAAAAGCCCAAGCCGCGGCGGTGGCTCTTCTGTCCTGCGCGTCAGCACCCAGCCGATGGCAATCGCCACTGCGGCAAATCCCGCGCTGGCGATCACGCTCCAGCCCAGCCGGGCCAGCCCTGTCGGCCAGCCACCGCCGGGTTCGAATTTCGCCAGCGAGGCGGTCGCAATTTCGGGGTTGGCCAGCGACCAGAGCGTTGGTCCGGCGACCACCACCAGAACGGCAAGAAGGCTGAGCCACATGCCCTTTGCGGCGATGGCGGGCCGCGTCTCGCGCAGGATTGCTGCCGAAATTACCAAGGCCACAAGGAATATCGCCCCCGTTGCCTTGGCGATGACGGCCAGTCCCGCCATCAGACCGAAACCCAGATAATCGCGGGCGCGGCGGCGTGACAACAGATCGAGGAAGGCGATGCAGGCAAGCGGAACAAGCGCCGTGACCAGCAGGTTATGTGTCCGCGTCCGCAGGAAGGTCTGCGAAATCTCGGGGATCAGGAACAACCCGAGCGCGGCCAGCCCGGCATGGCGCACAGCCACAAAGCGCCGTGCCAGCAGGAACCCCGCGCCATAGATGCCCCAGATGCACAGCGCGCGCATCGCCGCCATGCCAACCTGACCCTCGCCGAAGATCCGGTTCACGAACCATTGCAGCCAGGCATAAAGCGGCGGCTGGACACCGTAACCCCAGGCAAGTTCCCGTGCCCAAAGGAAAAGCTCGGAATCGTCACCGAAGAAAGAGCTTTTGTAGTAAACGCGGATGGCCGACTGCGCGATGGCATAAATCGCAAACAGCGTCAGCCAGAAACCTGACCGATCTGCAAGACGGCGCATCTGTACGATCATGTCCCAAGGCTCCCCGGCTTGGCGAAAGCTCAGGCCTTCCTAGCCGGGTTTGCAGCAGGATCAAAGAGGCGCAAGGCAGCCGTGCCACGCCTCCTAAGGCGTCAGGCCTCGGTCTTTTCGCTTTCCGCAGGCAGTGCGGCTGGCGGTTCCGCGCCTTCGCGAATGCCGCGTTTGAAGGCGCTGATGCCCTTGCCGACCTCACCCATCAGTGCGCCGACCTTGCCGCGTCCGAACAGCAGGATCGCGACTACCGCGACGATGAGGATATGCGAGAGAGAGAATTCACCCATGAGAGGGCCTCCGGTTTCAGTCGACCCGGCCAGGATGCGGCGAGTCGCGAGCGCGGAAGTTACGCCTGTCAGACAAACGGGGGAAGAGGGCAAAAGTCACGTCTGGATGAGGTATGGCAATGGTATGGCTTCGGTATGTAGAGCGAAAGCATCGGGAATTGCGGCGGCCATCGGAGGCGGCACTGTCCGATCAGAGCTTCTTGAGCAGCTCTTCCGGGTGAATGTGGCTGCCGAAGAAATAGGGGCCCAATGTCCAGACCGCGGCCCATAGCGCACCGCCGATAATGTTGGCGGCAAGGAACTTGTGCCAGGGCATGCCGACCGATCCGGCCACCAATCCGTTCAATTGCCGCAACAGGACGACAAAGCGCGCGCCTATGACGATCCAGATGCCATAGCGGCTGAACTTCTGTTCGATCGTCTCCAGGCGTTCCGGCGTCAGCTTGATGATCGAGCCGTAGCGCAGCAGGAACCTTCGTCCCCCGACCCGCCCGATGAGGTAGCCGGTGCAATCGCCCAGAACCGCACCCGCCCAGACGCCGAACATCAGGTGCCAGACGGTGAAGTCGTGATGGATCACAAGGACAGAGGCCGCGATCAGCGCGCTTTCGCCGGGGACAGGCGCGCCGAGCGCCTCGAGGTAGACCAGACAGAAGACCGCGATCACCCCGTACTGGACGAGGTAGGGATGGATGAAAGCGGCGCTGTCGTGGATCAGTTGCAATCGGGAAACCCTGGTTGGCAACGGGTCTTTGGTCGAACACTACGATGTCTTGCAGGCTGTTGTCCTGCGGGGCAGAGCAGATGGTGCGTGCAAGCACGCACCCTTCGACTTACACCAACCTGCTCACATCCACCGCCGCCCGCACGAAATCCGCGAACAGGGGGTGGGGCGCGAAGGGTTTGGACTTCAGTTCGGGGTGGAACTGGACGCCGATGAACCACGGGTGGCCCTTGACCTCGACGATCTCGGGCAGGCGGCCGTCGGGGCTCATGCCGGAGAAGTTGAGGCCGCAAGCCTCCAGCTTGTCGCGATACTTGATGTCCACCTCGTAGCGGTGGCGGTGGCGTTCCTCGATCACGGTCGAGCCATAGACCTCGGCAACCTTCGACCCCGGCGCGAGATTGGCGGTGTAGGCGCCAAGGCGCATCGTGCCGCCTTTGGCGTCGCCCACTTTCCGTTCGACGACGTGGTTGCCCTGCACCCATTCCTTGAGGTGGTAGACCACGGGCGTGAAGCGTTTCGCGCCGATTTCCAGGTCGAACTCCTCGGAGCCTGCGTTCTTGACCTGCGCGAGGTTGCGGGCGCTTTCGATGACCGCCATCTGCATGCCAAGGCAGATGCCCAAGTAGGGGATCTTGCGTTCGCGGGCAAACTGGGCGGCCTTGATCATACCTTCGGTCCCGCGTTCGCCAAAGCCCCCGGGGACGATGATGGCGTGCAGGCCCTCAAGATAGGGCGCGGGGTCTTCGCGTTCGAAGATTTCGGCGTCGATCCATTCGGCCTTCACGCGGGTGCGGTTGGCCATGCCACCGTGGGTCAAGGCCTCGACGATCGACTTGTAGGCGTCTTCCAACTGCGTGTACTTGCCGACGATGCCGACGCGGACCTCGCCCTCGGCATTGGTCAGGCGATCCATCACGTCGGTCCAGCGCGACAGGTTGGGGCGCGGCGCGGGCGAGATGCCGAAGGCGTCCAGCACGGCCTGATCGAACCCCTCGCGGTGATAGGCGAGGGGCGCCTCGTAGATGGTTTTCAGGTCGGGGGCGGCGATGACCGCGTCCTTGCGGACGTTGCAGAAGAGCGCGATCTTCTCGCGCTCCTTGTCCGGGATCGGATGTTCGGAGCGGAGCAGCAGCACGTCCGGCGCGATGCCGATGGAGCGGAGTTCCTTGACCGAGTGCTGGGTGGGTTTGGTTTTCAGTTCGCCGCTGGCGGTCACGTAAGGAAGCAGCGTCAGGTGGACGAAAATGCACTGGCCACGCGGGCGGTCCTGGCTGAACTGGCGGATGGCCTCGAAGAAGGGCAGACCCTCGATGTCGCCTACGGTGCCGCCGATCTCGCACAGCATGAAGTCGACCTCATCATCGCCGATCCTGATGAAGTCTTTGATTTCATTGGTGACGTGGGGGATGACCTGGATTGTCTTGCCCAGGTAGTCACCGCGGCGTTCCTTTTCCAGCACGTTGGAATAGATGCGACCGGACGAGACGGAATCGGTCTGGCGGGCAGAGACTCCGGTAAAGCGTTCGTAGTGGCCAAGGTCCAGGTCGGTCTCGGCCCCGTCATCGGTCACGAAGACCTCGCCATGTTCAAAGGGCGACATCGTGCCGGGGTCGACGTTCAGGTAGGGGTCAAGTTTGCGTAAGCGGACGGAAAAGCCGCGCGCCTGCAAAAGCGCGCCGAGCGCGGCTGACGCAAGGCCTTTGCCAAGCGATGACACGACGCCGCCGGTGATGAAAACGTATCGTGCCATGAGGGCTCCCGCGCCTGAATAAATGGGGGCGATTCGCACAAAAGGAATCGCAGGATCACGGGAGTTGAGGCTTAGCCTAAAACCAAGGCCGCCGCAACCGCACCGCTAGATGCTGTTTGAAATAACCGCGAACTGTCTAGCGATGGTGGGTTATTCGGCCGGAGGTGGCGTCGCCGGATCATCGGCGCGGGGCGGGGTCGCAGGCGCGTCGCTGCTGGACGGCGGCAGCAGATTGCCGCCTTCGGGCAGAGAGGGTGCGACGGGTGCCGATACAGGGGCGGTGCCGCCGATCTGGTCGATCACCGAACTGCCGCCCGAGCCTTGCGAGGCAAGAAAGGTCAGCACGATCGAGGTGCAGATGAAGGCCGCCGCAAAGACCCAGGTCAGCTTTGCAAGCGCGGTCGCGGCCGAGCGGCCGGTCATCACGCCGCCACCGCCGCCGCCGCCCATACCAAGCCCGCCACCTTCGGAGCGCTGCAGCAGCACGACGCCGATCAGGCACAGCGCAAGGATCAGGTGAATGATGAGGACGACGTTTTCCATGGGGGCGTTAGGCTTTCGGCGGAACTGACGCGCCTATCTAGGCCCAACCGCCGCGCCCCGCAACCCCTTCGGGCCATGCCGTCGTGTGCTGCGGCAAATCGGGTGTTCCGCTTGGCTGCCATGGCGGCTATAGCGGGTGCGTTTGAAATCGCCCGAGGAGATCAGCCGTGGCCAATGTCGTCGTCGTGGGCGCCCAGTGGGGTGACGAGGGGAAGGGCAAGATCGTCGACTGGCTGTCCGAGCGGGCCGACGTGATCGCGCGCTTTCAGGGCGGGCATAACGCCGGCCATACCCTGGTCATCGGCAACACGGTCTACAAGCTGAACGCGCTGCCCTCGGGTGTGGTGCGGGGCGGCAAGCTGTCGGTCATCGGCAATGGCGTGGTGCTGGACCCCTGGCATCTGGTGAAAGAGATTGCGGGCATCCGCGAAAAGGGTGTCGACATCAATCCGGGCAACCTGATGGTGGCCGAGAACACGCCGCTGATCATGCCGTTCCATGGCGAACTGGATCGCGCGCGGGAAGAACAGGCGTCCGGGTCTAACACCAAGATCGGCACCACGGGCCGCGGCATCGGGCCGACCTATGAGGACAAGGTGGGGCGCCGGGTGATCCGTGTCGCGGACCTTGCCGACGAGGAAACCTTGCAACAGCGGGTGGACCGCGCGCTGGTCCACCACAACGCGCTGCGGGCCGGGCTGGGGCTGGAGCCGATCGACCGCGAGGCGCTTTTGGCCGACCTGCGCGCGATTGCGCCCGAGATCCTGCAATATGCCAAGCCGGTCTGGAAGGTGCTGAACGAGATGCGCCGTGCCGGCAAACGCATCCTGTTCGAAGGCGCGCAGGGCTCGCTTCTGGATATCGACTTTGGCACCTATCCCTTCGTCACCTCTTCCAATGTGATCGCGGGGCAGGCGGCGACGGGCGTGGGGCTGGGGCCGAATGCGGTCGATTACTCGCTGGGCATCGTGAAGGCCTATACGACCCGCGTGGGTCAGGGACCGTTCCCGACCGAGTTGTTCGACGCCGATGGCGACCGGCTGGGCGAGCGCGGGCATGAGTTCGGCACGGTCACGGGCCGCAAGCGCCGCTGCGGCTGGTTCGATGCGGTGCTGGTGCGCCAGACTTGCGCGCTGTCGGGGATGAAGGGCATCGCGCTGACCAAGCTGGACGTTCTGGACGGGTTCAAGACGATCAAGATCTGCACCGGCTACGAGGTCGACGGCGAGCATTACGACTATCTGCCGACGCAAGCGGCGCTGCAGGCCCGGGCCAGGCCGATCTACGAGGAAATGGAGGGCTGGTCGCAGTCCACCCAGGGCGCACGATCCTGGAACGATCTGCCGGGGGCGGCGGTGAAATACGTTCGCCGGATCGAGGAACTGATCCAGTGTCCCGTCGCCATGCTGTCCACCAGCCCCGAGCGCGACGACACGATCCTTGTCACCGACCCCTTCGCGGACTGAGCCGATGGCGCTGAGCTATCGCGCAAGGCGCAGACTGTCACTGCTGATCCTGCTGGTCGGCATGCCGGCCTACATCATCGCGGCCTGGGTTCTGCTGAGCCTGCTGGATCGCCCGCCGTTCTGGATCGAGCTGCTGGTCTACATCGTTCTGGGCGTGGTCTGGATCCTGCCCTTCCGCGCGGTGTTCAAGGGCGTGGGGCAGGCGGACCCGGATGAAATGAAAAAGGGGTCAGACCGCGAGGTCTGACCCCTTTCAATGGCGTTTCCGTCTTAGCGCGTCATGCGGCGGGCTTCGGCGAGGAAGTAGCTTGAGTCGGTGATCGCGAACTGGCCACGCTTGACCTTCTCGATCTTGCCCTGCCGCAGCAGCTGGCCAAAGCTGCGCATGCTGTCTTCGCGGACCGTATCGTTGTCGTCGGTGACGGTCGAGACATGGCGCATCAGGTGCGGGCGCGAGAAGCTGGGCCGGCCTTCGAAACAGGCGGTATAGGCGGCGGCGGCTTCCAGCAGGTCGGGCATTTCCGAGGCCCCAAGGCGTTCGGCGAATTCGACGAAGTTCTTGGACGTGCCGAAGATGTTTTCGGCATCGGCATCGGCATCGGCAGGGGCATCGGCTTCGTCGCTGTCATCCTCTTCATGCAGCGCCAGGTTTCCCGTGCTGATACGGCGCGGAATGATGCGGCCAGCGGCGGCATCGACAGGGCGTTCGACAGAACGCTCTGCCGGGCGGTCGATGCGCTGTTCCGAGACCAGCACCAGCGGTGCCGGGCGTTCGGTGACCGGCATGTCGTCGGTGCGCTTGGGGCGCATGACGCGGGCCAGGTCGGCGCGATAGCGTTCCAGACGCGACGGCTCGCCCGTGCCGGCGGAGGGGTTCGGCGCGCGCAGGTCTGCCACGGTCGCGGCGACGGCGGCCTTGAGGTGCGCCAGCGTCGAGATGCGGCGCTTGTTCTCGGGCACGTCCATCTCGGTATTTGCCTGACGCAGAAGGCGGGTCACATCCTCGTCGTCATTGCTGCCGGCCAGTATGCTCAGACCTTCACGTTCGCCTTTGCCCGACTCGTCGCCAGCATCGGCCAGTTCACGCTGAAGGTCGGCTTCGGCTTCTGGCGACAGAGTCTCGGGAGTTGTGCCGGTATCGGCGGGCGCGTCGGCCCGGCGGACCTTGATGACGCGGGCACGGGCACGGCGCAGCTTTTCCGAGGCGGGCGAGGTGTCGATCGTTTCGAGCTGCGGCGGCGGTGGGGGTTCGGAGACGATGGACAGCTCTTCGAAAACTTCGTCGGCCTCGATCTCGTCGTGGAACTCCGCTGCGGCCGCCGGAACGTCGGCTACGGGTTCCTCGTAAAATTCCTCGGCGTTGTCGTCCCATTCCGGCAGATTGGGGCCAGCGGTCAGCGGCAGGCCGTCATCCAGATCCTCGGGGAAGACCTCGTCGGCATGAGCCTCTTCGGCCACCGGGGCGACTTCGTAATCTTCCTCGTAATCCTCTTCGGCCGGGGTAACGGCCGCGACGTCATGCGTCTGCTCTTCTGCGACGTCTTCCTCATCCGAGGACAGATTGGCGAGAAGGTTGTGCAGATTCGGGTCGGATTCGGGTTCTGCTTCGATTGCTGGGGCCGTGTCGGCCAGTGGATTTTCGGACTCTGCCTCGGCCAGCGCTGCCAAAAGCGCGCCGTTTTCGTCGGCAGCCGGTTCGTAGGCTTCTTCCTGGGTCTCGACGGGCGTGTCTTCTGCGAAGGCCGCGATAAGGGCGTCGTCTGCCGCGATTTCCTCGACGCTTGGCGCTTCTTCCTGGGCCTCTTCGAACTGGGCCTCGGCAAATACCGGGGCTTCGTCCTGCGCCTCGACCGGTTCTTCCGATTGCGGTTCGGTCAGCGCGGGCTCTTCGAAAACGGCGCGAAGATCGTCTTCGGCGATGGCGAGTTCCGCGTCTTCGGCGGCCTCATCGGCGGCTTCGATCGCTTCCCATTCGTCGCGCAGGGTATCTACGGTGCGCTCGTCTTCCTCCGGCCCGGTTTCCGGCTCGGCGGCCACCTTGACCACAGGTTCGGGAACGGCAACCGGCGCGGGCGGCGGTGCGAAGGCGGTCACGACCGCTGCAACGGCGACGGGCGCGACGATGGCGGCGGGGGGTGCCACCTCGTCCTCTACATAGACGGCGTCCTGAACGACCGGTGCGGGAGCCGCTGCTGCGCGGGCCACGGCAGAGCGGATGCGCTGCAGCTTCGCCGCGACGCTTTCCTCGGCAAGGATGTTGCTTTGGGGCGCAGGGGCGGGCGCTGCCTGATGCACCGGCTGCGGCGCGGGCTGAGCGACCGGCGGGGCCGCATAGTCGCCGGCACGCAGGATCACACCGTTGTCCTGGATCTTGGCCTCGACCCGGCGCTGCACCTCGCGCTCGGCGATGCGGTGAAGCATCGCGGCGTCGGGGGTCGGCGGCTCGGCACCGAAGTACCGGTCGTCGGCAGCCAGGTCGCGGAAGTATTCCGCGATGGCTTTCATGGTGTTGAACGGATCGTCGAAACCTTCCAACGTGCAGGAAAAGGTTCCGTAGCTGACCGTAAGGATCTTACTCGCACCGATCATCGGATGCTCGCCTCTGCTCATGTCCGTTAGGGCACGTATCCAGCCCCTCCTGTTCAATTCAATGGACAGATGGGGGTAATTTGAAGGACAGATCGTGGCCCCGGACCCGCAAACCTGCCTTAATTGGGAACAGTATCAGCGTGAAAGCAAGGATTGTCGATTCAAGCGATGGTGTCACGCTGGTGGGTGGCGGGCCTGTCGGACCCCGTATGTTGCAGTTGGCGCTGTCGCGGGCCCCTTTTCTGGTAGCGGCGGATGGCGGCGCCGATCGGGCGCTGACGGCTGGGCATATGCCAGAAGCCGTGATCGGCGATTTCGATTCGCTTTCGACCGATGCGCGGCGCCGGATTCCCCTTTCCCGCCAGCATGTCATCGGGGAACAGGAGACGACCGATTTCGACAAGGCGCTGCGGTCCATTGCGGCGCCCTTCGTTCTGGCGCTGGGATTCGCGGGGGCGCGGATCGACCATGGGCTGGCGGTCTTCAACGCGCTGGTGCGCCACTGGGACCGGCCCTGCATCGTGCTTGGCCCAAAGGATGTGGTTTTTGCCTGTCCGCCGCTGACGATGCTGCGGCTGAAGGTGGGTGACAGGCTGTCGCTGTTCCCGATGGGGCAGGTCACGGGCGAAAGCCTGGGCTTGCGCTGGCCCATCCAGGGGTTGAGCTTTGCGCCCGACGGGATGATCGGCACCTCGAACGTGGTGAGCGAGCCGGAGGTGACGTTGCGCTTCGACGGGCCGGGGATGCTGGCGATCCTGCCGCGCGCGCGGCTGGATGCGGTGCTTAGTGGACTGGTGCCGCAGTGGCGGCCGCCGCGCGGCGCTGGCGCGCGACCTTCCGTTCGCGAAGGATGATGTACATCCCCGAGGCGACGATGACCGCGATCCCGGCCCAGGTCAGCGCATTCGGGAAGTCGCCGAAGACAAGATAGCCGAAACCGACGGCCGAGATGATCTCAAGGTAATGCAGCGGGGCCAGCGTGCTGGCCGGGGCGAATTTCAGCGCGTAGGTCATGCACATATGGCTGACCGCCGCCCAGAAGCCGACGCCCGCCAGCCAGAGCCAGGCCCAGCCTTGCGGTATCACGGGGTCCAGGGAGGCTATGCCGGTGCCGTCGAAGAACGCGAGCAGGGGCAGGCAGATCAAGGTGCCTGCGATAGAGGTGTGCAACTGCATGGTCACGGGATGGATTGAGCTGGCGAGGCTGCGCGTGATGAGCATGTAGAAGGCGAAGAAGAACGCGGTCCCAAGCGGGAACAGCGCGATTGCGCCGAACACCATCAGCGAGGGCTGGATGACCAGCAGCGAGCCGCAGAAGCCGACCATGCAGGCGGCGATCCGGCGGGGGCCGACTTCATCGCCCAGCAGAAGCGATCCGAGGATCAAGAGGATGAACGGTTCGACAAAGACGATGGCCAGCGCATCGGCAAGCGGCATGTACTGGATCGCCGCGACGAAGCTGTAGGTCGACAGGATAAGAAAGACCGCGCGGACGGTGATCAGCCACCACACGCGCGCAGATGCATGCCAGTTCAGCCCCATGAACAGCACGACCGGCAGCATGATCAGTCCCTGAAGAAGGAAGCGCGCGGTGGTGATCTGACCGACCGGGATGGTGGCTGCGGCAAGCTTCGATGCGACGTCGAGCAGTGGTGCGATGGCGCAGAAGATCAGTATCAGCGCGACGCCGGCAAGGGTGCGGTCCTGTGTCATCCACCTTGGGTAGCGGGGCAGAGACGGGGGTGTCCTGTCTGAAAGCGACCTTTAGCTGGCGGGGGGATCGAAAGAAAACCGTCCAGTAGATGGTTTTCCGGTCCGATTGCCCGAAGGCGCGGGCGGCAGGGCAGGGCGTTTGCCATTGTCGCAGAATGTAGGGTGCGTGATTTCACGCACCTTTGCGGGGGGTGGTGCGTGCAAGCACGCACCCTACGATCAGCAGTTCGGCACGTTCACGGCCAGCCCGCCCAGCGAGGTTTCCTTGTACTTCTCGTGCATGTCCTTGCCGGTCTGGCGCATCGTCTCGATGCAGACGTCGAGGCTGACCAGATGGATGCCGTCGCCGCGCAGCGCCAGCGAGGCGGCGGAGACGGCCTTGATCGCGCCAAGGCCGTTGCGTTCGATGCAGGGCACCTGCACCAGACCACGCACGGGGTCGCAGGTCATGCCAAGGTGATGTTCCAGCGCGATTTCGGCCGCGTTCTCAACCTGCTCGGGGGTGCCGCCGATGACGGCGGCAAGACCGGCAGCGGCCATGGCGGCGGCAGAGCCGACCTCGGCCTGGCAGCCGCATTCGGCGCCCGAGATCGAGGCATTGTGCTTGACCAGCCCGCCGACGGCGGCTGCGGTCAGCATGAACTCTCCGACGCGCGAGGGTGCCGCGCCCGGCACATGATCCAGCCAGTAACGGATGACGGCGGGCACCACGCCCGCAGCACCATTGGTGGGGGCGGTCACGACCTGACCCCCGGCGGCGTTTTCTTCATTCACCGCCATGGCGTAGAGGCTCATCCAGTCGTTGATCGTATGCGGCGGGGTCATGTTCAGTCCGCGCTCTGCCATCAGCGCATCGTGGATGCCCTTGGCGCGGCGGCGGACCTTCAGCCCACCGGGCAGGATGCCTTCACCCACCATGCCCCGGTCGATGCAATCCGACATCACCTGCCAGACCCGCGCTATCCCCGCGTCAAGGTCGGCGGGGGAGCGCACCGTCAGTTCGTTTGCCCGCTTCATCTGCGCGATGGAGAGGCGCGAGGATTTGGCCATCGCCAGCATCTCTTCCGCCGTCTCGAACGGGTAGGGGACGGCTGCCTTGGCCTTCTTCTTCGCCTCGCCGGTCTCGGCCAGTTCCGCCTCGGTCAGAACGAAGCCGCCGCCAATGGAATAATAGGTCTCGGACAGGATCACGTCGCCCTGCGCGTCGGTGGCGCGCAGGATCATTCCGTTGGCATGGCCGGGCAGGGGCGGGCCATAGTCGAAGACCAGATCGGTCGCCGGATCGAAATGCAGGGACGGCAGGCCGGGGGCGTGGATGGTCTTGGTCTCGCGGATCGCCTCCAGTGCGGTTTCGGCCTTGGCGGCGTCATAGGTCGCGGGCTCGAAGCCAGCGAGGCCAAGGATGGTGGCCCGGTCGGTCGCATGGCCGACGCCGGTGAAGGCCAGCGAGCCGTGCAGCGAGGCGCGAAGGCCTGCCGGGTGGAAGGGGCTTTTGCGCAGCGTATCCAGAAAGCGCGCCGCCGCCACCATCGGCCCCATCGTGTGGGACGAGGATGGGCCGACGCCGACCTTGAACATGTCGAATACGGACAGGAACATGGCGCTATCCCAAAGCTGACGGAGCGGTGAAGATGGTCGGGCCAAGGAATTCGACCTCGGACGCCTTTGCCGCTGCGGGCCGCGCCTCGATCATCCGCACGACGTTCAGGATCGAGGGGAAGGCGGTGGGGTCGACATAGCCGGGGCTGTCGGGCGGCGTCTGGCCCAGCCAGCGCATCATGACGCCAAGATAGATGCCAAGGGCCGTCGGCGCCTCGGGCGAACACCATTTCGGGTGGCGCGACAGGGCGAGGTTGACGCGGGCCAGCGCATCCTCCAGCCGCCGGGCATTGGTGCGCAGGAAGGTCTCATTGGCCGCCGGATCGCCGGTGTAGCGGTCGGGGTAGAACAGGCACATCGCCGTGGCGTGGACGTTCGTCGAGGTGAAGAACAGCCATTTCAGGAACTGCCCGCGCTCCGGGTCATCCGTGGCGGGGGCCATGTCCTGTCCGTGCCTGTCGGCCAGCCACAGCAGGATCGCCGCCGTCTCGAATATCGGTCCTTCGGGGGTTTCCAGCGCGGGAACCTGGCCCCAGGGGTGCAGGGCGCGATAGGTGGGCTGGTCGCGCTGCACGCCCTCACGCTCGCTGACCTCCATCAGGAAGGGCTGGTCGAGTTCGAGCAGCATCAGGTGGACAGCAAGGCCCGCCGTGTCGGGCATGGTGTGCAGGACGTACATGGCGGCTCCGCTCTTGGACGGCCCACTATCGGCAGCGAGCGCAGGCAGCGCCACCGGAAAAGCGACGCTTGGGGGGCGAAAGCCGCTGGGGGGAGCGGGTGGCGAAGGCCATCGCCTTCGCCATGCGATGCTATCCGAGTTGCAGGGGCCGGTGGCCCAAAGCCACCGGCAAGCGCCCGCCCCGCCAATGGCGGGCGCTTCTCGCCCGCCGGGGCAGGCACTGGCCTCTCGTGATCTCTTGTGACTAGTGGTCTTGGAGAGACGTTGCCCCACAGCAGCTTCACGTTCAGCACCACGATCACTGCGGCGATGATGGCCGCAAAGACGCCAAGCCATGTCGGCGCGACCAGCGCCCCCATCTTGCGGCGGTCGGTCGTGAACATAACCAGCGGCACCACGGCGAAGCTGAGCTGCAGCGAAAGCACCACCTGCGTCAGGATCAGTAGCCGCCCGGTTTCCGCCGAGCCGTAGATCAGAGTGACCCCCGCCGCTGGCAGTATGGCGATGCCCCGCGTGATCAGCCGCCGCATCCAGGGCGCAAGGCGCAGTTGCAGGAATCCCTCCATCACCGCCTGACCGGCAAGCGTTGCCGTGACCGTGGAGTTCAGGCCGCAGCACAAAAGCGCGATGGCGAAAAGCGTCGGTGCGATGGTGTAGCCAAGCAAGGGCCCCAGAAGCTCGTGCGCATCCTCGAGCTGGGCCATTTCGGTCTGGCCGGTGGTATGAAAGCTGGCAGCGGCGAGGATCAGGATCGAGGCGTTGATCATCAGCGCGAACATCAGCGCCACCGTGCTGTCGATGGTCGCGTATTTCAGCGCCTCGCGCTTTTCCGGCAGGGTGTTGCCGAATTTCCGGGTCTGCACGATGGCCGAGTGCAGATAGAGGTTATGCGGCATAACCGTCGCGCCAAGGATTCCCAGTGCGAGATAGAGCATTTCGGGGTTGGTCACGATCTCTGTCGTCGGCGCAAAGCCACGGATCACCGCGCCCCATTCGGGGTCGGCCATGGCGATCTGGATGCCGAAGCAGACGGCGATCACGCCCAGAAGCGTGATGATGAACGCCTCAAGCCAGCGGAACCCCTTGGTCTGCAGCCACAGGATCAGAAAGACGTCGAAGGCGGTAAGAATGACCCCGATTTCCAGCGGGATGCCGAACAGCAGGTTCAGACCGATGGCCGTGCCGATCACCTCGGCGATGTCGGTCGCGATGATCGCAATCTCGGCGAACAGCCACAGCGGGATATTCACCCAGCGCGGAAAGGCGTCGCGGCAGGCCTGAGCCAGATCGCGACCCGAGGCGATGGCAAGGCGCGCGCACAGCGATTGCAGCACGATCGCCATGATGTTCGACACAAGGGCGACGACCAGCAGCGTATAGCCGAACTTCGACCCGCCGGCGATCGAGGTCGCCCAGTTGCCGGGGTCCATATAGCCGACGGCGACCATGTAGCCCGGCCCCATGAAGGCGAAAAGCTTTCGCCAGCCGCCCTTGGGCACCAGCACCGAGCCATGCACCTCGGGCAGGGGCGGCGCGCCCCGGTCGGCCCGCCACTGCCCGTCGGTGGAAACGGGTTCGGCACGCAGGCCGTCGAGAGTGAATTTGTCCTGCATTGCGCCGATCATGATAATGCGAATTATTCGCAATATGGTCGGCCCTCCGCCACTGTCAAGCGCAGCGATCTGTCCGGGCGGTTTCCGATGGCCCCCCGTGGCATTGTTTCCTATAAGGTCTGCGCATCTTTCTGCGGAGACCCCGATGGCTGCCGACCTATCCCCGATCGACAAGGCGAAATTCGTTGCCGCCAAGCGCGCGGTGGAATTCATCGAATCCGGAATGCGGCTTGGCCTGGGGTCGGGATCGACGGCGGCCTGGATGGTGCGCTGCCTGGGCGAGCGTGTGCGCGAAGAGGGGCTGAAGGTCGTGGGCGTTCCCACCTCCAGCCGCACGGCCGAGCTTGCTCGCCAGGTGGGCATCACGGTGTCGAGCCTTGACGAGGTCAAATGGCTGGATCTGACCATCGACGGCGCGGATGAGTTCGACCCGGACCTGAACCTGATCAAGGGTGGCGGAGCCGCGCTCTTGCAGGAAAAAATCGTGGCGACGGCCTCGGACCGCATGATTGTTATTGCCGATGCGGCGAAAGAGGTTGGCCAGCTTGGCGCCTTTCCCTTGCCGGTCGAGGTCATCCCCTTTGGCTGGCAGACAACCAAGGCGCTGATCGAGGAAATGCTGGAAGGCATGGACGTTCTGGGCCGCGACTGCACGCTGCGCATGAACGGCGACCGTCCGCTTTTGACGGATGAGGCGAACTATATCGTCGACCTGCACCTGAAGCGCATCGGCAGTCCGCGACAGCTGGCGCTGGTGATGAACCAGATTCCCGGCGTGGTCGAGAATGGCCTCTTCATCGACATCTGCGATGTCGTCATCATCGGCCATGGCGATGGCCGTGTGGTATTGCGCGACATCAACGAGGGCACCGAGGAAACTGATCGCGTGATCTTCGCGCCCAGCGACAACATCTTTTCAGACGCAGGGGACTGACCCGTGACCTTCGACTATGACCTGTTCGTGATCGGCGGCGGCTCGGGCGGGGTCCGCGCCGCGCGGATCGCGTCGGGCGAGCATGGCGCGAAGGTCGGGCTGGCCGAAGAAGACCGCATGGGCGGCACCTGCGTGATCCGGGGCTGCGTGCCGAAAAAGATCATGGTCTTTGCCTCGACCTATCCGGGCCAGATCGAGGATGCGGCCGCCTATGGCTGGCAGGCGAATGTCGGGGATTTCGACTGGCCCAAGTTCCGCGCCAGGCTGAACAATGAGCTGGACCGTCTGGAGGCCGCCTATACCGCCGGTCTGGAAAAGGCGGGCGTAACCGTCCACAAGGCGCGCGCGGTGCTGGAGGATGCGCATACCGTCCGGCTGTCTTCTGGCGAGACCTACAAGGCGCGGCACATCCTGATCGCAACGGGTGGGCGACCTTTCGTGCCGGAGTTTCCGGGTTCAGAGCTTGTGATGACCTCGAACGAGGTCTTTGGCATGGACCAGATGCCAAAGCGAGTTCTGGTGGTGGGGGGCGGTTACATCGCCTCGGAATTCGCCTGCATCCTGCATGGTCTGGGCGCGAAGGTGGCGCAGTTCTATCGTGGCGCGCAGATCCTGCGCGGCTTCGACGATGAGGCGCGGGGCCACGTTTCGACAGCCATGCGCGACCGGGGTATCGACCTGCGCTGCGGCGTCAGCGTCATGAAACTGGAACGCACCGCTGGCGGCATCGAGGTCACGGGAACCGACGGTCAGGTGCGCGAAGTCGATGCGGTGATGTATGCCACGGGGCGTGTTCCTAACAGCGGCGGCATGGGGCTGGAGGCTCTGGGCGTTGAAATGGGGCGCCGGGGACAGATCGTGGTCGATGACTACAGCCAGACCGGTGTTCCGTCGATCTTTGCCGTCGGAGACGTGACCGACCGGATCAACCTGACACCCGTGGCGATCCGCGAGGGTCATGCCTTTGCCGATACGGTCTTTGGCGGCGTGCCGACCAGGGCGGATCACGAGCTTGTCCCCTCGGCCGTGTTCACCCAGCCGGAACTTGGTTCTGTCGGACTAACGGAGGAGGCCGCGCGAGAGCGTGAGCCAATCGAGGTCTATGCCACCGCGTTCCGCCCGATGCAGACGGCATTTGCCGGTCGTGAGGATCGCGTGCTGATGAAGCTGATCGTCAGCAAGGAGACGCGCCGGGTGCTTGGATGCCATATCGTCGCGCCGCAGGCGGGCGAAATGATCCAGCTTGCGGCGATCGCCGTGCGCATGGGCGCCACGAAAGAGGATTTCGATCGCACCGTGGCCGTGCATCCGACCATGAGCGAGGAACTTGTAACCCTGCGCAAGCCGGTCAGGACCGCTTGATTTTCCCGGCGGAATGACCACTTGGCGGACATGAGAAAAGAAAAGGTAGGACTGTATGGCGGGTAATGGAGGACCATGGGGCGGCGGAGGCGGTCAGGGGGGCGACAACCGCGGCGACAATCGGGGCGATGACAAGCGCAACGACCCGCGTGGCGGACGCCGTCCCGGCGAAGGCCCCCAGATTCCCGAGATCGAAGAGATCGTGAAGAAAGGCCAGGAGCAGCTGCGCGTGCTGATGGGCGGTCGTCCGCGTCAGGGTGGCGGCGGCAACGGTGGGGGAAACGGGGGCGGCGGCTTTGGCACCGGCCCGATCTTTACCCGTCAGGGGCTGGTCATCGGCGCGATAGCCGCCGTGGGCCTTTGGGCCTTCATGTCCTTCTATACGGTCCAGCAGCAGGAACGCTCGGTCGAACTGTTTCTTGGCAAGTTTTCAGCGGTCGGCACGCCCGGTCTGAATTTCGCGCCATGGCCCTTCGTCAAGGCAGAGATCGTCCAGCTGACCGGCGAGCGTCAGACCGACGTCGGCACCGGGCAGGGCGGCGCCAATGATACCGGCCTCATGCTGACCCGCGACCAGAATATCGTGGACATCGAGTTCCAGGTGATCTGGAACGTCTCCGATCCCGCGAAGTATCTCTTCAACCTCGCCGACCCGACCGATACCATCAAGGCCGTGTCCGAAAGCGCCATGCGCGACATCATCGCGCGGTCGGAACTCTCGCCGATCCTGAACCGCGACCGCGGCGTGATCGCGGCCGACCTGCGCGCAGCCGTGCAGCAGACGATGGACAGCTACGATTCCGGCGTGAACGTGGTGCGGGTGAACTTCGCCAAGGCAGATCCGCCGCGCGAGGTCATCGACAGTTTCCGCGAGGTGCAGGCGGCCCAGCAGGAACGCGACCGGCTGGAGAAAGAGGCTGACGCCTATGCCAACCGGGTGACGGCGGGTGCGCGCGGGGAAAGCGCGCGCGTGCTGGAAGAGGCAGAAGCCTATCGCGCCCAGGCGGTCAACGTGGCCGAGGGTGAGGCGAGCCGGTTCCTGTCGGTCTATGACGAATACGTCAAGGCGCCCGAAGTAACGCGGCGGCGGCTGTATCTTGAAACCATGGAGCGCGTTTTCGGCGACATGAACAAGGTCATCCTCGACGGCGTCGAGGGTGGGGCAAGTGGACAGGGCGTCGTGCCTTTCCTGCCGCTGAATGAACTTGGCCGGATGCAGCAAGGCAATGCGCCCGCCGCATCGGCGACCACGACAACCGGGGGGAACAACTGATGAGCCGCCTTTCGATCATCATTCCGGCCCTGATCATCATCGTGGCGCTTGGGCTTTCATCCATCTTCATCGTGGACGAGCGTGAAAAGGCGCTGGTCCTGCAATTCGGTCAGGTCAAGTCGGTGAAAGAGGATCCCGGTCTGGGCTTCAAGATCCCGGTGATCCAGGAAGTCGTCACCTATGACGCGCGTATCCTTGGCCTGCCGACGCAGCCTCTTGAGGTGACGCCGCTGGACGACCGCCGTCTGGTAGTGGACGCCTTTGCCCGCTGGCAGATCGTCGATCCGGTCGAGTTCCGAGAGTCGGTTGGCGGCGAGGGCGTTCGCGCGGCGGAAAGCCGGCTTGAGAACATCATCAACGCCGCCATCCGCGAGGTTCTGGGTTCGGTTCCGTCCAACGCCGTGCTGTCCGAAGACCGCACCGGCCTGATGAACCGCATCCGCGACCAGGCGCGTCGCGAGGCGGCGGCGCTGGGCATCAACGTCATCGACGTTCGCCTGACCCGCACCGACCTGCCCGAGCAGAACCTTGCCGCGACCTATGCGCGGATGCGGGCCGAGCGCGAACGCGAAGCGACGGACGAGATCGCACGTGGTAACGAGGCTGCCAGCCGGGTGCGCGCCAGCGCTGACCGCACGGTGGTCGAGCTGACATCGGACGCGCGCCGTCAGGCCGAGGTGGTCCGGGGCGAGGCCGATGCGCAGCGCAACGGAATCTATGCCGAGGCTTTCGGCCGTGACCCGGAATTCTTTGCCTTTACGCGGTCGCTGACCTCTTACGAGCGGTCGCTGAAGGGAACGAACTCTTCCATCGTGCTGGCGCCGAATTCGGTCTTTTTCGAATACCTGAACGGCTATGGCACGCCCGGCGGCGGGATCACCCCGACGCCCGCGCCCGACACCGGTGCAGCCGCGACCCCGGCCCCGACGCCCGAGGTTGGCACTGCCGCGACCGAATAAGGTCGCACCTGTTCTCTTCCGGCGGCGGCTTTGGCATGCCGCCGGAAGACACACGCGCGTTCCAGCGCACATTTCCCCCGACAACAACCCGACAACCCGGCGATCCATCGCGGTCTTGCGCGGCCCTTCCGGCCCTGCCACCATGTCACGGCGGACTCACATCGAATTGAGACGCCGCGACCGGGTTTGCATTGCAGTGTTGTATTTATAGCTGTGTAACACGCTCCATACCCGGCATCGCGCCGGGCCTGCCTGACACATGAAAAGGAGTTCGGAGTGCAGTCCATCGCCATCAATTTTGCCCGGCCAAAAGCCGCCCGGCGTCTTGCCGCGGCAGCCGCGCTGGGCCTTGCCTTGGCGGTCACACCGGCGATGGAGGCGGCGGCACTTGGCACGCCTGAATCCTTCGCCGATCTGGCCACCCAGGTCAGCCCCTCTGTGGTGAACATCACCACCTCTTCCGTCGTCGCCGCCTCGACCGAGGATGGGCCGATGGTTCCCCCCGGTTCGCCCTTCGAGGACTTCTTCAAGGACTTCCAGGACCGTCAGGGCGACGGCCAGCCCGCACAGCCCCGTCGCAGCGAGGCACTGGGTTCCGGCTTTGTCATCTCGGCCGACGGCTATATCGTCACGAACAACCATGTGATCGACGGCGCGGACGAGATCAGCATCGAGTTCTATTCGGGCAAGAAACTTGACGCGAAAATCGTCGGCACCGACACCAACACCGACCTTGCCTTGCTGAAAGTCGACAGCCCCGATCCGCTGCCCTTCGTCAAGTTCGGCGACAGCGACAAGATGCGCGTCGGCGACTGGGTCATGGCGATGGGCAACCCGCTGGGCCAGGGATTTTCGGTTTCCGCCGGTATCGTTTCGGCGCGGAACCGTGCGCTGTCCGGCACCTATGACGACTTCATCCAGACCGACGCCGCCATCAACCGCGGCAACTCGGGCGGGCCGCTGTTCAACCTCGACGGCGACGTGATCGGCGTGAACACCGCGATCCTGTCGCCCAATGGCGGCTCGATCGGGATCGGCTTCTCGATGGCGTCGAACGTCGTCAGCAAGGTCACGGATCAGTTGCGCCAGTATGGCGAGACCCGCCGCGGCTGGCTGGGCGTCCGCATCCAGGATGTGACCCCCGATGTGGCCGAGGCGATGGGCCTGGCCGACGCCAAGGGTGCGCTGGTGACCGACGTGCCGGAAGGCCCGGCCAAGGTCGCTGGCATGCAGGCGGGCGACGTCATCACCTCGTTCGATGGCGTCGATGTAAAGGACACCCGCGAACTGGTGCGCAAGGTTGCTGACACCGACATCGGCAAGGCGACCGAGGTTGTGGTGCTGCGGGGCGGGAAAAGCGAAACGCTGACCATCACGCTTGGCCGTCGCGAAGAGGCCGAGGCCGAAGCAGTTCCCGCCGCGGCAGCGCCGCAAGCGGAGCCGCAGACGCAAGAACTGCTGGGCCTGACGGTTGCGCCGGTGTCCGGCGAGGCTGCGCAGAAACTTGGCCTGCCCGAAGGTTCCGAAGGTCTGGCCGTGATGAAGGTCGATCCGGCTTCCGAAGCCTATGCAAAGGGTCTGCGCGAAGGCGACCTGATCACCGAGGCTGGCCAGCAGAAGATCGAGACGCTGAAGGATCTGGAAAACCGGATCAAGGAAGCCCGCGATGCCGGCCGCAAGTCGCTGCTGCTGCTTGTCCGCCGCGACGGTGATCCGCGCTTCGTCGCGCTGTCTGTCGAAAAATAAGCTTTAACTAGTGGCTGGTTAAAAAGGGCGCCCGAAAGGGCGCCCTTTTTCATTTCACACGCGATTGTCAGCCTGCGCACGGACCGACCGGCGGCCTTCGGCAGAGATGCGGTAGGGACTGGAATTGTGCGACTCGATCAGCCGCTTGCGCCGCAGCTTTGCAACCACGCCGATCGTGCAGCCGACAAGCAGCGATCCGTCATGCGTAAAGCATTCGGTGTGGATCAGCCTGCCGTTCGGCCCGCGCTCATAACGGATCAGCCCGCCCTGAGCCAGCACGTGCAGCACGCGCTGTTCTTCCCGTGAGATATTCATGATGTAGCCTGTTTCGTGAACCATGACAGACCAGGCGTCAGCGCAAATGCGCCTCGCCCGGCTTCTGATCACCGCGGCCAACCGGCGGCGATCAGTGGTTCAGAACAAGCTCCAGCATCTTTCAATTCCTGCGTAGGACGGAATACCGGTGAAATATTGGTTTCGCCACAGGGTGTCAAACCGCGTCACGGCAAGCGTTCAGAGCCGGTCGATATCCGTTGCCGAAATCCCCAGCGCCTGCGCCGCGCCCAGCGACAGAACCTCGCTGTCCAGCCCCCTTGGCTCCTGAAACTGCCGGATGGCAAGGCGGGTGGCGGCGTCCATCTCTCCGGTCACGGGGGCGCGGTATAGCCCGCGCGCCTTGAGCGCCCGCTGGACGCTTGCGACGAAGGGCACCGTCATCTCGGCTTCGCAGGGGGTGCGGAACCAGACGTCGCGGCGGTCTTGCACGATCTTCTGACGGGTGGTGCTGCGAAAGGTTGCCGCCAACCCATCGGTTGCCGGCGCGACCATGACCTGCTCGATCTCGGTCTCAATCACCGCCGGGGTGACGTCCCGCGCCCAGCAGGCCCCATCGGGACCAGAGGGCGGGTTGTCGCCGCTCGCTGGAATCAGGCCATCGGACAGTTTCGCGTCGGACAAGCCGCCCGAGGTCGGGTTGCAGCCTGCAAGGGCTATTGTCACGATGATGGGCAGTAAGACGCGGATCATGGGCCTTTCGCGGGCGGCAGTTGCGGGCGCGCAACTTAGAGCAGCAGCACGCGCGATTGTGAACGGGCAGGCGGCCCATGTGCGTCGATTGCACCACTGCTGTTGCACGCAAGGCAGAGGATGCCGACGGGGCGGCTCTGGCAAATCCCGCGCCGATGCCCTATGTCGGCGAGCGAAGTTTCGACGCGACACGAGGACCGGGATGGCAAAAATCACCTACATCGAATTCGGCGGCAAGGAGCATGTCGTCGATGTGCCGAATGGTCTGACGGTGATGGAAGGCGCGCGCGACAACGGCATTCCGGGGATCGAGGCCGATTGCGGCGGCGCCTGCGCCTGCTCGACCTGCCACGTCTATGTTGCCCCTGATTGGGTGGAAAAGCTGCCCAAGAAGGATGCGATGGAAGAGGACATGCTGGATTTCGCCTGGAATCCCGATCCTGAGCGCTCACGCCTGACCTGCCAGTTGAAAGTCTCGGCTGCGCTTGACGGGCTGGTCGTGCAGATGCCGGAAAAGCAGATCTGAGGCTGGGGCTTCAGTTCACCTTGCGCGGCGGCATGAAGGGCAGCGGCGCGACCCGCACCCCGTCCTCGATCAGCGCGCGCGCATCCTCTGGCTTGGCCTCGCCATAGATCGACCGCTCGGGCGCATCGCCGTCATGGATGCGGCGAGCCTCGGCGGCAAAGTTCATGCCGACATAGTCCGAATTCGCCTCGATCTCGCGCCGTAGCGCCGCAAGGGCTTCTTCCACCTGATTTCCGGGGGTGGCGAGCGGACGTTCCTGCGCGGTGGCGGTAACCTTGCGGGCGGGGCGCACGGCGGGCGCCATCAGGCTTTTCGCAACCTCGGCGGTGCCGCAGACCGGGCAGGCCACGCGACCAGCCGCAATCAGACCGTCGCAGGCCTCACCTGACTGGAACCAGCTTTCAAAACCATGGTCGGAAGAGCATTTGAGGTTATAGCGGATCATCTTTTGGCACCGGATCGTCGAAGCCACAGACATAAGCAGTGGCCCCGCGCAATCAACTGCTTGCAGGTTTTCCGCCCGGGTTTTCCGGCGGGGGCGTGATCTGTGCCACAGGCTCTGGCGGCGGTTTGAACTCGGCCAGAATGACGCTAAGCTCGGGTTCGACCACCTTTTTGGCGGCCTTTTCCGGGCTGAACCACTTCCTGATGCGTTGCTTGCGCTCGGGGAAACGGTCGCGCAATTTTGTCACCTTCAGTGGATAGACGGCAACCACGCAAGGAACGGCCAGGGCCGGTCCGATCACTTTGTCATAGCTGAAAAGACCAAGGCAAATGTCCGACACCTCACCCTCGACGCCTGCCTCTTCCCAGGCTTCCTGAACCGCAGCTGACGAGGGGGATTTGTCGGCCATGGGCCAGCCCTTGGGTATCACCCAGCGTCCGGTGTCGCGACTGGTGACAAGCAAGACCTCCAGCTTTCCTCGCATCACACGCCAGCAGATCGCTCCATACTGGGTGCGAACCGTGCCCGGATTCAGCAGAAAGCGATTGTCGGCTTTGTCGTCCACAAGCCTCGCGGCCACCCGCAATAACCTCAAACTATCCTTTTGAGATGGCATGAAGGTTCAATGATCGCAAGCAAAGCTGGCCATCTCGTTGACGTGGATAGGTCTTGGCCTAGGTTTGATGTAACATTGCATCGCATTCCCGGGGGTAGCGATGAATTTCAGCATTCGCGCGGCGGTTGCCGCGCTTGCCGTGGCGATAGCGCCGATGGCGGCCAACGCCGGTTTCTCCTTCCAGGGGATCGAGGGCGGCACCATCGACCTTGACGGTTTCGCGGGCAAACCGGTGCTGGTCGTGAACACGGCCTCGCTTTGCGGCTTTGCCAACCAGTTCGACGACATGCAGGATTTGCAGGACCGTTACGGCCCGCGCGGCCTGGTGGTGCTGGCCGTTCCTTCGAACGACTTCAGACAAGAACTGGCCGACGAAGCCGCCGTCAAAAGCTATTGCGCGGTGAACTTCGACCTGACCCTGCCGATGACGGCAATAACCCCGGTCCTTGGCGAACACGCGCATCCTTTCTACGCCTGGCTGAAATCCGAACATGGCTTTGCACCGGGGTGGAATTTCAACAAGGTGCTGCTCGGACCGGATGGAGAGGTGGTTGCGACATGGGGTTCGATAACCAGCCCGACATCCGAGGCGATCGTGTCGAAGATCGAGCCCCTGCTGAATTGACCTCTGTCGGGCCGATCCTGATCGGATCGGAAATCTATCGCCGTTCGACCTATGGCGGCCAGCACCCCCTGCGCATCCCTCGCGTCTCGACGGTCATGGACCTGTCCCGCGCAATGGGTTGGCTGCCGCCGGATCGCTTTCGCATCAGTCCGCGCGCCAGACCGGCGGTACTGGCGCTATGGCACGACCCTGCCTACATCGCCGCGCTGCAGGCCGCCGAGGCGCGCGGCCATGCGACGCCCGAGGATACCGCCCGCTTTGGCCTTGGCACCCTGTCGAACCCGGTCTTCGCCGAGGTCTATCGCCGCCCCGCCACCTCTGCCGGGGGGGCGATGCTGGCCGCCGAGATGCTGGCGCATGGGGGTATGGTCTACGTCCCCGCGGGTGGAACTCACCACGGCATGAAGGCGCGGGCGAACGGGTTCTGCTATATCAACGATCCGGTGCTGGCGATGCTGGTGCTGCGCCGGGGCGGCGCGCGTCGCATCGCCTATGTCGATATCGACGCGCATCACTGCGACGGCGTCGAGGCGGCCTTTGCAGGCGATCCCGATACGCTGCTGATCTCGACGCATGAAGAGGGGCGCTGGCCCTTCACCGGCCACCTTGCCGATGATGGCGGCGGCAATTGCTTCAACCTGCCGGTCCCGCGCGGCTTCAACGATACCGAGATGCGGGCGGTGCTCGACCGCCTCATCCTGCCGCGCGTCACCGCCTTTCGTCCCGATGCTGTCGTCCTGCAATGCGGTGCCGACGCGCTGGAGGAAGACCCGCTGTCGCGCCTGTCTTTGTCGAACAACGCGCATTGGTCGGTGGTCGCCGCCCTGCGTGACATCGCACCTCGCTATCTGGTGCTTGGTGGCGGCGGCTACGACCCCTGGTCGGTCGGGCGTTGCTGGACCGGCGTCTGGGCCACCCTTTCGGGGCAGGAAATCCCCGACCAACTGCCTGATGCCGCGCAGCAGGTGCTCACCGCCCTGCCGGTCTTCCGCCGCACCCCTGCGCCTCGCATGCTCACGACCCTTCGAGATACTCCCCGCGAAGGGCCTATCCGCCCCGAGATAAACGGCCGCCTTACACAACTGGCCGCCCGATGATCCGCGCCTTCCTCGCCCTTGAACTCGACGAGGCCACCCGCTCGGCGTTGGTCGTGCAGCAGTTCCTGCTGCCCCTGCCGCGCAAAGAGCCGCCCGAGAACTTCCACATCACCCTCGCCTTCCTGGGCGAACAACCCGAGCGCAGCCTTGAGGATGCGCATGAGGCGCTGATGGAACTACGCCAGCCCGCCTTCGCGGTCCGGCTGGAAGGTCTCGGCCTCTTCGGCGGCGACCGCCCGCGTGTGGCCTACGCCGCCGTCACGCAGGATGAACCCCTGATGCGCCTGCAACGCAAGGTCGAAACTATCGCCCGTCGTGCCGGCATTGAGGTCGAGGCGCGCCGCTTCATCCCGCACGTCACGCTTGGTCGCTTTCGCCCGCCCGGCATCGAGGAAACCATGCGGCTGGAGCGTGCCATTTCCAGCAGCGGAGACTTCCGTGCAGGGCCGATGTCGGTGCCTGAATTCGTGATGTTCGAGTCGATCCGTCACGCGGGCGGCTCGCGCTACGAGCCACTGGCGCGCTACCCGCTTACATAAGCTTCGGCGGGCGCTTTCCCGGCCAGTCGGTCGCCCGATGATAGGCCTGCCCCAGCCGCAGCAACCGCCTGTCGCTGCCCTTAGGACCAAAGACCTGCACCCCCATCGGCAGGCTACCCGCACCAAACCCCGCAGGCATCGCCAGCGCGGGCAGGCCGACCAGACTGACGGGTATCACCACCTCCATCCAGCGGTGATAGGTGTCGCTCACCCGTCCCCCCACGCTCTCCGGCCAGCGCCACTCCTTGGGAAAGGGCCAGACCTGCGCCGAGGGCAGCACCAGCGCATCGTAACGCTCGAACAGTCGTGACAGCGCCGTATACCAGTCCGACCGGATCACGCTCGCCCGATGCACATCCACCGCCGAAAGACCCTGCCCGCGCTCGATCTCCCAGATCGCCTCGGGCTTCAGCAGCGCACGTTGCTTCGGGTCGGCGTAAAGCTCGGCCTTGCCGACTGCATTGGCCCAGCTGCGCAGTGTTACCCAGCTTTCCCAAAGCGCCTCGGCGGGGAAGGGCGCCGCCACAGGCTCTATGACGCAGCCGATCTCCTCCAGCGCCTTCAGGGCCGCGCCGCAGGTCTCAAGGATGCCCGGCTCCATCGGATAGGCACCGCCCCAGTCTCCCAACCAGCCGATACGCGTGCCGCGCACGTCCACGTCCAGCGCGGCGGCAAAGGGCTCCCAGCCTCTTGCATGCGGATCGGCGGGCGAGGGGACGGCCAGCGTCTCCAGCAACCGCGCCAGATCCTCGACGTTCCGCGCCATCGGCCCGTCGGTGGCCAGAGTGTTCAGGAAAGCGTCGCCGCCCGGATCATAGGGCACCAGCCCAAAGGTCGGGCGGAACCCGTAGACGTTGCAAAACGCCGCCGGGTTGCGCAGCGAACCCATCATGTCCGATCCGTCCGCCACCGGCACCAGCCGCGCCGCCAGCGCCGCCGCCGCCCCTCCGGACGATCCCCCGGCCGAACGCGACGGGTCATAGGGGTTGCCAGTCACCCCATAGACCGGGTTGAAACTATGGCTGCCCAGCCCGAATTCGGGCGCGTTCGTTTTCCCGATCAGGATCGCCCCCGCGGCCCGCAGCCGCCGGGGCAGCATCTCATCCGCTTCGGGCACAAAATCCACCAGACCGGGGAACCCTTGCGTCGAGCGTATACCGGCGACGTTCTGCAGATCCTTTACCGCGAACGGCAGGCCATGCAACCAGCCGCGCGGCTCTGCATCATCCGCCGCGCGCGACTCTGCCATCAGCGCCTCATGGTCACGCAAAGCCACAATGGCGTTGATCAGCGGATTTACTGCCTCGATCCTATCAAGGAACGCCATCATCACTTCCGAAGGCGCAACTTCCCTCGCGGCGATCATGCGCGACAGATCGCAGGCGGACAGTTTGGTAAGGTCCATTCCTGAACTCTTCTTCTGTTCTCAAATATCCTGGGGGTCCGGGGGCAAAGCCCCCGGTGGGGCGGGCGGGGCAATAGCCCCGCCCGCAAAAATCACTTCTGAAGTTCGGTCCAGATTGCGGTAATATATTCCTGCGCCTTGGGGCTGCAGGCGGGCAGGAAGTGACCAGCCGCCTTGAACTCTTCCGGAACCACGATCTCAGGTGCAGTCTTCATATCTTCGGGCATGAACTCCGCCGATCCGGCCACGCCATTGGCATAGCGGGCAAAGGCCGAGACCAGTGCGGCATTCTCCGGCTGCAGGATGAAGTCGATGAACTTGTAGGCGTTGTCGATGTTCTGCGCATCGGACAGAAGTGCTACCGAGTCCATCCAGACGATGTAGCCTTCCTTGGGATAGCCAAAGGCCACGTCCGGGTTCTTCAGACGCGCACGCATGATCGCCCCGTTCCAGTAGACCGAGGCAGGAACGTCGCCCGCCGCCATCTTGTCTTCCATGCCATAGTCCATGGACATCCACTTTGGCTTGGCCGCCATCAGTGCGTCGCGGACTTTCTTCAGCACCTCTGTATCCTCGGTGCAGGGCTGCCCCCCCTCGTACATCGTGGCCAGTGCCACGACATCGTTCATCTCGGGAGTGACGTTGACCTTGCCGACCAACTCCGGCGGCGGGTCAAGCCAGATTGCCGAGGTGTTGATGTCGCCACCGTATACTTTGGTGTTCACACCGACGCCCGTCGTTCCCCATTGCCACGGAACCGAGAACTTGCGGCCCGGATCCCAAGCAACATCCGCCCATTCCGGTGCGATGTTCTTGTGGTTCGGCAGCTTGGACAGGTCCAGCTGCTGGATCAGACCCTTGTCGCGGAAGATGCCGACATAGTTGGCCGAGGGCACCACCAAATCAAAACCTGCGCCGCCCGCTTCGATTTTGGCAAGTGCGGTGTCATTGCTGTCATAGTCGGTGACGGTGACCTTGATTCCCGTCTCCTTCTCGAATTTCGCCAACAATTCCGGGCTGGTATAGTTGCCCCAATTGTAGAGGTTTAGCACCCCTTCGGCCGAGGCCAGCGAGGCGCTGGCAAGCAACAGCGCGGTTGCGGTCAGAAGTCGTTTCATCGGTAAGTCGCTCCTTGTTGAACTTTTGCGGGTTTTCGCCCGCATTTCTTGATAGTGGCCGACACCTCACTCCCGTTTGCGCGTCAGCAGGAAAAAGGCTGTCAGCAGCAGGACCGTCAGCACCAGAAGCGCCGTCGATATCGCGTTGACCTCGGGCGTGACGCCCCGGCGCAACTGGCCCAGCATATAGGTGGGCAAGGTGTCCTGTCCCCCCGATTTCACGAATTCAGTGATCACCACATCGTCAAGCGAGATCACGAAGGCCAGCATCGCGCCCGCGATGATCCCAGGCATCAAAAGCGGCAGCGTCACCCGGCGGAACGTCAGCCACGGCGTGGCATAAAGGTCCGCCGCCGCCGTCTCAAGGCTCAGGTCCATCCCCTCAAGCCTTGCGCGGATCGGCAGATAGGCGAAGGGAATGCAGAAGGCCGAGTGCGCGATGATCAGATAGGCAAGCCCGGTATATCCCGTCGCCACCTTGATCGAGGCGACGAGGATCAGCAGCGCCACGGCGGTGACGATCTCGGGCACCATCAGGGGCTGGTTGATCATCACATAGATCAGCGTCTGGCCGGGAAAGGGCTTGCGCCGCGTGGTGCCGATGGCAGCCATGGTGGCGACCGCGGTCGAGATTGCGGCCGCCGAAGTCGCGATCAGCAGCGAACGCAGCGTTGCCTGCTGCACCTGATCGTTGGCCCAGGCCGTGTGATACCAGCGCAGCGATACCCCCTCCCACATGGCGACGCTATTGCCCGAATTGAACGAATAGACGACCAGCGTGACGATGGGCAGGTACAGCAGGACAAAGACCAGAATGGCGATAGTCCCGAAGCCGGGCAGCCTGCTGGCCGAGAAGACACGCTCAGCCATGTTTCGACCCCGCGTTTGCGGCGCGAACATAGAACAGCAGCGCAACCGTGACGATGACCAGCAGCGTGATCGAGATCGCCGCACCCAGCGGCCAGTTGCGGCCCTGCCCGAACTGCAGTTCGATGAAGTTGCCGATCATCATGTTCTTGCCGCCACCCAGCACGCGCGGCGTTACGTAGGCGCCAAGCGAAGGGATGAAGACAAGGATGGAGCCAGCCACGATTCCCGGCTTGACGATGGGCAGGATGATCCGGCGCAGCACCTTCCAGCGGCTGGCGTACAGATCGTAACCCGCCTCCAGCAGCCTCATGTCGAACCGGTCGATCGCCGCGAAAAGCGGCAACACCATCAAGGGCAAGTAGACATAGGTCATGCCGATAAGCACCGCCGTGTCGGTATAGAGAATCTGCAACGGCTCCTTAATCACGCCTAGCCATAGCAGGGAACTGTTCAGGATACCCTCTTTTCGGATGACCTCGTTGATCGCGAAGGTGCGGATCAGAAGGTTGGTCCAGAACGGGATCGTGATCAGGAACAGCCAGAAGGCGCGCGCCTGTGCCGGCCGTGTCGCAATGAACCAGGCGGTCGGGAAACCCACTGCAAAGGTGATCAGAGTGGTCAGAACTGACAGCTTTACCGAGCGCCAGAAGATGGTCAGGTGCGCGTCCGCAAAGCCAAGCGTGCCGTCGAAGATATCCCGCGTGAACAGGATGCCCAGCCAGCCATCGGTCGAGAATTGCCAGACGACGTTGCCGTATTGTCCGGGCGTCAAGAAGGAATAGATCAGCACGATCGCCAGTGGCCCGACAGCGGCCACTAAAAGCACGACCAGAGCGGGTGCGGACAAGAGCCAGGCGTTCCGGCGGCTCGTTGTCTCCAGCCGATCCTCGTTGGCCGACATCGCCCTAGTCCCCCACAACCTGTGCCGCGCCCGGAACGAAGCGCAGGCCGACAGCCTTGCCCTTTTCCAGCCCTGCGTCGCCGCTCGCCGGGCTTTGCAGGCGAGCAACCACCTCCACGCCGTCGGACAGGCGCAGGTGGCAATGGGTGTCGGTGCCGAAATATACCCAGCTGTCGATGGTGGCGGGCAGGCTGTCCGGCTCGTTCGCCGAGACCAGCCGGACCTGCTCGGGCCGGACGGCCAGCGTGACCTTGCCGGCGCGTCCCTCGGTCCCCCCCGCCTCGACCGTATCTCCGCAGTCGAGCTTTACGCCGCCAGGCACCACTGTTCCGGCAAGGAAGTTCGTCTCGCCGATGAAGCTTGCGACAAAGCGGTTGACGGGGTGGTTGTAGATCTCGCGCGGGACGCCGATCTGCTGGATCTTGCCCGCGCTCATGACCGCGATCCGGTCCGACATGGTCAGGGCTTCTTCCTGATCGTGGGTCACGAAGATGAAGGTGATCCCGGTCTCGGTCTGCAGCCGCTTCAACTCGATCTGCATTTCCTTGCGCAGCTTCAGGTCCAGCGCCGAAAGCGGCTCGTCCAGAAGCAGAACCTTCGGTTGCGGCGCCAAGGCGCGGGCCAGAGCGACGCGCTGCTGCTGCCCGCCCGACAACTGGCTGGTCTTGCGTCCCGCCAGCGCCTCCAGCCGCACGAGGCCCAGCATCTTCTGGACGACGGCAGAGACTTCGGACTTGGGTCGCCCCTGCATTTCAAGGCCAAAGCCTATATTCTGGGCAACCGTCAGGTGCGGAAACAGGGCATAGCTCTGGAATACTGTGTTCACCGGGCGCTTGTTCGGCGGATCATTGGTGATGTCCTGCCCGTCCAGCAGAATCGCCCCCGAAGTGGGCGCCTCAAACCCGGCGATCAGCCTCAAAAGCGTGGTCTTGCCGCAGCCCGAAGGGCCAAGCAGCGTAAAGAACTCGCTTTTCTTGATTTCGACAGACACGTCATCCAACGCGCGAACGGCAGTGTCGCCCTGGCCGAAGGCCTTGACGGCGTTGCGGGCTTCAACCGCGACGTCTGCTTTCACCGGAACTTCCCCCTGACCTTTTTATCGAAGGTTACGGGCGGGAGTTCTGCCATTGCAAGCACTACTGATCAAATTCCAGTCGCCATCTTCGGTTGCCGCCCAATCCATGGGCGGGCCGCCTCGATCTCGGCGCAAAGCGCGATCAGTTGCTCATCCGCGCCGAACCGGGCCGCGACATGCACGCCCACCGGCAATCCATCCTTGGTCATGTGCAGGGGGAGCGAGGCCGCAGGCTGGCCCGAGGCGTTGAACACGGCGCAGAACGGCGAATAGGCAAAGACGCCCTTCGGCCCGATCCGGTAGTCGACATAGTCCTCGCTGACATGGGCAAAGCGGCCGACCTTCGCGGGCGGCTCGGCAAGCGTCGCGCTTAGCAGGATGTCATAGCCATGCCCATTTTCGGGCTGAAAGAACGCGGCCATCTGGCGGCCAAAGGCGTGTATCGTGCCGATCGCCTGCAAATAATCCGCGCCCGAAATCGACGCCGCGTGGGCGACCGCGCCGCGACCCGTCGCCTCGACCAGATCGGGGGTAAGGGGGCGCCCTTTAAGCGAGTGCGAAATGCTCAGCGCCGTGCCGCAGGCCACGATATCGGTCCAGGCGCGCATCATGCCCAGCACGTCGGCCTCAGGTCGCGCATGTTCGATATGGTGGCCCAGTTCGGCCAGCAGCCGCGCGGCGTCATGCACGGCCGCCTTGCATTCGGGGTGGATCGCTTCACCGGTGAAAGTGGTCTCGCAAAGCGCCACACGCAGCCGCCGCGGCGGGCGGCTGATCGCGGCGGCATGGCCACGGCCCAGCGGTGGCGCGTAGTAGGGCGCGCCAAGGTCCGCGCCCTCGCAGGCGTCCAGCATCACGGCGGTGTCACGCACCGATCTCGTCAGAAATCCGTCGATCGCCATCCCGCCCCAGCCTTCGCCCGAGAACGGCCCGTCGGGCAGGCGCGCCCGCGTCGACTTGAACCCGAACAACCCGCAGGAGGAGGCTGGAATACGAACAGACCCGCCCCCGTCCGAGCCATGGGCAAAGGGCACGATTCCCGCCGCCACCGCCGCTCCGGCCCCGCCGGACGATCCGCCCGGCGTATGGTCAAGGTTCCAGGGGTTGCGCGTCGGCCCGCCATAGACGGCGGCCTCCGTCACCGGCCCCACGCCGCCCTCGGGTGCGGTCGTGCGCCCGAATGTCACGACGCCGGTGGCACGCATCCGGTCGAAGATCGCCGAGTTGCGGGTATAGACGGTGTCTTTCAGCAGCCGCGACCCGTTATGGCCGGGAAATCCCACCGCCTCGGCGCCCAGATCCTTCAGCAGGAACGGCACGCCCCGGAACGGCCCGCGCGGCAATCCGTCGGCGATGGATTTGCGGGCCACCTCTTCCTGCACCAGCACCACGGCGTTGATGGCAGGGTTCAGCCGCTCGGTCGCCGCCAGCGCGGCCTCCAGCAGTTCGGCCGGGCTGACCTCGCCCCGCGCCACATTCTGCGCCATCTCGGTGGCGTCTCGCCCATATGCATCCATCATCGCCGTCTCCTTTCCTGTCGCGGCGAGGTTGGTGCGATGTGGCGGCGGCGTCCACCCCGTTCCGTCGCGCCATGCGCCGAAAGCGGCAGCACCCGGCGGAGAGGCCGGGGGGCTGTCTGCCCCCCGGACCCCCGAGGATATTTGAGCCAAGGTGAATGAGGGGGTCAGTCCCTGACTGCGACGGTCTTGAGCAGCGCGCCGCTGTCACGGTCGAAGATCATGATCTGCTCGTCTGCGGTGACGACCGCGTACCAGCCCTGTCCTTGGGTAAAGGCGGTGGCGCGGGTGCCGTCGGGCAATGTGATGCTGTCGGGCATGGGCGGCAGGCGCGCAAGTGCGGTCGGCATCCGGGTGACAAGCAGCCAAACCACGGTTATGACGCCCACGATCATCGTGAGCGTCAGCAGGATCACGAGAGCCTTCAGAAACCGCAGGCCGGGCGGCAGCCCTTCCGGTGCCGGAGCTTGTTCCATGGCGAACCCCCCTCAGCCTGCGGGCATTGTCCTCGTCACCATCGGCGAGGCCCCTCCCGACCGCCTTGATAAGGCGCTTGCCCGCGACGTGCCAGAGGAGGCGGCGCTGTCGCGCTCGCGCCTTACGCGCCTGATTGCCGAGGGCGCGGTGCTGCGCGGCGGGTTGGCTGTGACCGACCCTAAGGCGCGGGTGGCCGAGGGGGATGTGTTCGAGATCACCGTGGGCGAGGCCGCCGATGTGGCAACCGAGGCCGAGGACATCCCCTTGGTCGTGGTGTGGGAGGATGATGACCTGATCGTCATCGACAAGCCTGTGGGCATGGTCGTCCACCCCGCGCCCGGATCTTATAGCGGCACCCTTGTCAATGCGCTTTTGCACCATTTCGGCGGGCGGCTGTCGGGCGTCGGCGGCGAGAAACGTCCCGGCATCGTCCATCGCATCGACAAGGATACATCGGGCCTGCTGGTCGTCGCCAAGTCCGACCGTGCGCATCATGGCCTTGCTGCCCAGTTCGAGGCGCATGAGGTCAACCGGCGCTACCTCGCTCTGGTCCATGGCGTCCCAGACGCCGCCGATCCCCGCCTGCGAGGCATCGCGGGCGTCAGCTTCGAATCCGGCGGCATCCTGCGCATCGCGACCCGGCTTGCCCGCCACAAGATTGACCGCCAGCGCCAGGCGGTGGTGGCAGCCGGCGGCCGCCATGCCGTGACCCGAGCTCGTGCCGTCGAGGCTTACGGCACGCCTCCTGCCGCCGCGCTGCTTGAATGCTGGCTTGAGACGGGACGCACCCACCAGATCCGTGTCCACATGTCCCATGTCGGCCACGCGCTTGTCGGCGACCAGACCTATGGCGGGCGCCGCCGCCTTGCTGCCAAATCGGTGGGCGAGGCCGCCGCCGAAGCCGCCAACACATTCCCCCGTCAGGCGCTGCACGCCGCGACGCTGGGTTTCGAACACCCGGTCAGCGGCGAACATCTGGAGTTCGCGTCACCGCTGCCGCCGGATATGCGGGCGCTGGTGGCGCTGTTGGGCGCGGGCTAACGGCGCTATACGGTTCTAAGCGCGCTTATCTGCATAGTTTTGCAATCGAGGCGACGTCGCTCGACCATCAGGTCGAACATATCCGCGCTCGGCGGGATCAGACTGCATGGCGCATCCCCCTTGTCGGACCGCCGCGATCATGCCCGGCTCGGTGCCACTGGGTCAGAGCACAATGAGATCGGGCCTGCACTGTAACACGCGGTCACATCCGCATGATCCGACCGAAATACACCTTTCATCGCGACAGAAACGGGTTCATCGTCCGTTAAACCGTTTAGTTCAGTTTGGCTCTTGTGAGGGGTCATCTGGGTTCATAGATTAGCTTTCCGCCGGGGCAACGTATCCCGCCGGGACAGGAGGGTCAGATGAGTAGTTATGCAAATCTTCCCGCGCCCAGCCCCGAACAGGGGCTGAACCGCTACATGCAGGAGATCCGCAAGTTTCCGCTTCTGGAACCGGAAGAGGAATACATGCTGGCCAAGCGCTGGGTCGATCATCAGGACACCGAGGCGGCGCATAAGATGGTGACATCTCACCTGCGCCTCGCCGCCAAGATTGCCATGGGATACCGTGGCTACGGCTTGCCGCAGGCCGAGGTCATTTCCGAGGCCAACGTGGGCCTGATGCAGGCCGTCAAGCGGTTCGACCCCGAAAAGGGCTTCCGCCTTGCGACCTATGCCATGTGGTGGATCCGCGCCTCGATCCAGGAATATATCCTGCGCTCGTGGAGCCTTGTGAAACTCGGCACCACCAGCGCGCAGAAGAAGCTGTTTTTCAACCTGCGCAAAGCGAAAGCCAAGCTTGGCGCGCTCGAGGAAGGCGATCTGCGCCCCGAGAACGTGGCCCAGATCGCCAAGGATCTGAACGTGACCGAGACAGAGGTCATCGACATGAACCGCCGTCTTTCGGGGGGCGATGCCTCGCTGAACGCGACGGTCGGTTCGGATGGCGACTCGGTCACGCAGTGGCAGGACTGGCTGGAAGATGAGGATGCCGATCAGGCCGGCGACTATGAGGCGCGCGACGAACTGGATACGCGGCGAGAACTGCTGATGCAGGCGATGGGCGCGCTGAACGACCGCGAGAAGGACATTCTCGCCCAACGCCGCCTTGCCGATAATCCGGTGACGCTGGAAGAACTGTCGGAAAGTTACGGCGTCAGCCGTGAACGTATCCGCCAGATCGAGGTGCGCGCCTTTGAAAAGTTGCAGAACCGCATGCGAGAGCTTGCCCGCGGCAAAGGCATGCTGATCCCGGCCTGATGCGAAAAGGCCCCGGCGCCATAGGGCTGCGGGGCCAAACCCTTTGCTTCCCTAAATACCCATCCTGCACTAGCCTCTGCCCGCCAACAGCGGGAGGAGACTGCGATGACGATGCGATGGGGCGTCCTTGGGGCGTCGGATTTTGCGTGCCGCTTCATGGCGCCCGCGATCCATTCGGCCGAGGGTGCCGAGTTCGTGGCACTGGCCACGTCCAGCCCGGCAAAGGCCGAACCGTTTCAGGCCTTCTGCCCCTCGCTTCGGGTCATCCCGAGCTACGATGACCTTTTGGCCGATCCCAATATCGACGCGGTCTATATCCCGTTGCCGAACCACCTTCACATCGAATGGACGCTGAAGGCGCTGAAGGCCGGCAAGCATGTGCTGACAGAAAAGCCCATCGCCATGAAGGCGGACCAGATCGACGCCCTGATCGCCGAGCGCGACAAGACCGGCCTGATGGCCGCCGAGGCTTTCATGATCGTGCAGCATCCCCAGTTCCGACGGGCGCGCGAGTTGGTGCAGGGCGGCGCGATCGGGCGGGTTGAGCATGTCGACGTGGCGTTCTTTTACGACAACCGCACCGACACCGAGAACATCCGCAACCGCCCCGAAACTGGCGGCGGCAGCCTGCCCGACATTGGCGTCTATACCTTCGGTTCCACACGCTGGGTGACGGGGGCCGAACCGGTGATGGATACCATCCGCTCGCGTATCCGCTTCGAGAATGACGTCGACGTCTATGCTCAGGTCACGGGTCAGTTCGACGGCCCCGGCGGCCCCTTCACCTATTCCTCGATCACCTCGATGCGGCTCTTTCCCCGGCAGGAGATCAGCTATCACGGTGAAACCGGAATGATCCGCCTCTCCGCCCCCTATAACGCCAACGTCTTCGGCGAGTCGCGGCTGGAACTGCACCGACCCGGCCTCTCGGTCACGACCGAGCGCTGGCCCGACGCCAAGCAGTACAAGCTTCAGGTCGAGGCATTTGGTCGGAGCGTCACGACAGGCGAACCCTACGCCTGGCCGCTGGAAGAGGCGAAGAAAAGCCAGGCCCTGATCGACCGCGTGTTCGAGGTCGCCGAGCGGATCTGAGGTAAAGCCTACGGCGCAACAGAGGGCAGCGCCCGGCCACGGAAGGGCGCTCCACCACGCGTGGTCGTCACTTTATGGTGCCGATACTACCGACGCTCAGCCTCGCTGTGAGCTTGGAAAAGCGCCCGCCCTTGGGGGCGGACGGGCGCTGCCCGGCGGCGCTTACGCGCCTTGTCCCGGGCAAGGGAAGTTCACCGGGAAACTTGCGGCAATGGCGGGGTGAACCCCGCCCTACTGGTCGCCCTGCGTAGGGCGGGGTTCACCCCGCCTACCCGGCACAGCCGCCAAAACGCGGCCAAAACCCTACCCCGGAATTTCCTTCGTCTCCGGTCCCCTCAACTGCATGATGTGCTGAGGCCCCGCCGAGCCGCCGAGGTACACTTCGCCCGTATCCGCAAAGCCCGCGCGCAGGTAGGTCTCATAGGCCTTCTTGTTCCGCAGGTTGCAGGTCAGCACGACCCCCCGCGCCTGCGGGTATTCCCGCGCCACCAGCCCCGGCAGCGCCAGCATCGCGGCCTGTCCAAGGCCCTCGCCCCGGCGCGCAGAATCGATCAGCAGCGACCGCAGCCCGATCTCGTCTTCCCTCGCAAAGTCGTGTAACGCCGCGAAATCGCCGTCCAGCACGAAGAAGCCGACGACGTCGTCACCCTCCAGGATAGCCCAGCCCGTCTCGGCATGGCCAAGTGCGCGCAGCCGGTCGGCGGGCGTCGCGGTAAAGATATGCTCATGCGGCCCCGGGATCAGGTGCATGACCCGCGCGCCATCCATTGGCCCCAGCCGCTGGAAGGAAAGGCTCACCCCTCCATCGCCTCCAACTCGTCGATGAAGCCCGCAATCATCGACAGGCCCTTGTCCCAGAACTTCGGATCGCTCGCGTCCAGCCCGAACGGCGCCAGCAACTCCTTGTGGTGCTTCGATCCGCCCGCCTTGAGCATGTCGAAATACTTGTCCTGGAACCCCGGCTTGCCCTCGGCATAGACGGCATAAAGCGCGTTCACCAATCCGTCGCCGAAAGCATAGGCATAGACGTAGAAGGGCGAATGCACGAAATGCGGGATATAGGACCAGAAGGTCTCATACCCGTCCATGAACTCAAAGGCATCGCCCAGCGATTGCGCCTGCACCGACATCCACAGCGCGTTGATGTCGTCAGGCGTCAGCTCCCCCTCCGCCCGCGCAGCGTGCAGCTTGCACTCGAAATCGTAGAAGGCGATCTGGCGCACGACCGTGTTGATCATGTCCTCGACCTTGCCCGCGAGCAGGGTCTTGCGCTCTTCCTTGGTCTTGGCGCCATCCAGCAGCTTGCGGAAGGTCAGCATCTCGCCGAAGACGCTCGCCGTCTCGGCCAGCGTCAGCGGCGTCGCCGCCAGCAACTCGCCCTGTCCGGCCGCCAGCACCTGATGCACCCCGTGGCCCAGCTCATGCGCCAGCGTCATCACGTCGCGCGGTTTGCCAAGGTAGTTCAGCATCACATAGGGATGCACCGTCGTGACCGTCGGATGGGCGAAAGCCCCCGGAGCCTTCCCCGGCTTCACCCCCGCGTCGATCCATCCCTTCCTGAAGAACGGATCCGCCAGATCGGACATACGCGGATCAAAGGCGGCATAGGCGTCCATCACCGTCTTCGTCGCCTCGTCCCAGCCCACCGTCTTCGGCGTCTCGATCGGCAGCGGAGCGTTCCGGTCCCAGACCTGCAGCTTGTCCAGCCCCATCCACTTGGCCTTCAGCCGATAATAGCGGTGCGACAGCTTCGGATAGGCGGCGGCAACCGCATTCCGCAGCGCCTCGACCACTTCCGGCTCCACATGGTTCGACAGGTGCCGCCCCGTCTGCGGCGTCGGCATCTTGCGCCAGCGATCCTCGACCTCTTTTTCCTTCGCCAGCGTGTTGTGGACCCGAGCGAACAGCTTGATGTTCTTGTCGAAAACTTCCGCGAGCGCCCGCGCCGCTGCCTCGCGCTTGGCCCGGTCGGTGTCGGTCAAAAGGTTCAGCGTGGATTCAAGGTTCAATTCCTCATCCTCGCCCGCGACCTTGAACATCAGGCCCGCCATCGTCTCGTCGAACAGCTTGTTCCACGCGCTGGCCCCGACGACCGAATTGTCGTGCAGGAACTTCTCCAGCTCGTCCGACAACTGATAGGGCCGCATCGCCCGCATCCGGTCGAAGATCGGCTTATAGCGTGCCAGATCGGCATTAGCCGCCAGCAGCCCCGCCAGATGCCCCTCGTACAGCCGGTTGAACTCCAGCGTGAAGAACACGAGCGGCGTCGTGAAATTGGTGATGCGGTCCTGCATGTCCGCCATGAACTTCGCGCGCTCGCTGTCCATGGTATTCTGGTAATAGCGCAGACCAGCGTAGGACATGAGCCGCCCGGCGGTCACGTCGATCGCCTCATAACGCAGCACGCAGGCCAACATCGCGGCGGCATCCAGCGAGGCCAGCTTGCTCTCATAGTCCGCCGCGAAATCGGCGCAGGCCTTTTCCAGCCATTCCAGATCCCGCCCTACCTCGGGCGCGTCGGGCGCCTTGTAGAGATCGGTCAGATCCCAGTCGGGCAACTTGCCCAGGCCCCCGGCAGAGGCATTGGCATCAAAGACGGGGCGGGGAAGCGAAAGCGGCATGTGCGGCTCCTGGAACTGGACTGAAGGTCATCTAGGCGCGGGGCAGGGGGATGCGCAAGGCGAGGCGGCCATGAGTGGCGCTCAAGGCGGTTCACGAAATGGATGACGACAGCCTGCGTGCAGGCGTCAGACAAAGGCCTCGCGTTCGTCAAGCCGACGTGGGCCATCGGGGTCGTGGGCGGGCAGAATGATCGTCGGCTGCTGCGCGGCAAAGGTTTTGATACGGCGCAGCGTCGCTTTGGCCAGTGCAGGATCATTGGTGACGCCATCCGTGCGCTCTGCCCGCAAGTTGTCCTGAGAGTAGGTCGCGTCGCCCGCCAGAAAGTAGGTCACGTCATCGCCCCTTACGACAACCGAGCAATGCCCGCCAACATGACCCGGAGTTGGCACAAGTGCGATGCGCCCGTCTTGAGTGATCGGATAGGATCCGGCGAAAGGACCTATCGGCGAGCCGTCAGTTGCAACAAGCTCTGGTTTCAGCCACACAGGCCAACGTTGCGGCAGACATCCCGTCATCATCCCGAGCAAGCCCGTCGATATGGCGTAGTTAGCTTTCGGCCCGATGATCCGGTTGTGCGGAAAATGATCCAGGCCGCCGGTATGGTCGTGATGGAAATGTGTCAGGATGACAGCCGAAATGTCGCGCGCCGGGTCGATGCCAATCGCTGACAGGCGTGGTCCGACTTCTTCCTGGGGCGCGACACGGATCGATACCTGTTTGTAAAATGGATTCCATCCGGGCAGATATCCCGGAACAGAATTTCGCCAGGTATCTCCCGTATCGACCAAGAAACGGCCCTCAGGGTGCTCGATCAGAAAACACAGGATTGGCAGGGGATCGACCCAATCCTTGTCCCGAAAGATGTCAATCTTACGTCTGACGCCGCCGCGGTCTTCGCGACCAATCTGCTGTGCGGTTTTCATCCGCGCTTTGCCCGTTTCGATTGCAGTCACCTTGATCATTTCTTTCTCCATAAAGAATGAACGTTCTTTTTATATATCGCGGAAATCCGCTTGTAAAGAACGGACGTTCGTTTTATTAAGAGATATGCCAAAGATATCGGATGAACAGAGAGCCGCCCGAAGAGCGCAGATTTTGGAAGCCGCCTGGCGGTGTTTCCAAAAAAACGGACTGCACGCCACTACGATGGACGACATCATAAAGACCTCCGACCTGTCGGCTGGGGCCGTCTATTCCTACTATGCCAGCAAAGAGGACATCATCTTTTCAGCGGTCACGGCTTCGCTCAGCGGTCTGAGGGAACGACTTGAGCCGATCCTGAAAGAACGGCCGATCGCCCGCCCGGATATTTTCATTGGTCAGATCGCCGAGGCCATCGCGGGTTTCACGGCAAGAGAGGGCTACGATCTCAAACGCATAGCCCTGCTCGGTTGGAGCGAGGCGCAGCGCAACGATCGCCTTCGTTTGACCATGCAAGATTTCTATCTGGCGTTCCGGGAAATGCTCATTGGCATGGCCGAAGTCTGGAAAGAAGCGGGCCATCTTCAACAGGCGGCGTCCGCGTCCGACGTGGCAAAGGCGGTCCTTTCCGGGATCCTGGGTTTCGTAGTGCAATCGGCAATAGTCGGGGGCGTCGAACCAAGCGACCTTGCCGGGGGATTTGGGGATTTGATCAAGGCCGACAGCGATGAATGACGACGTGCACCCCATCCGCGTGAAGCAAAGTCCAATTGCCTATATCTTTCTGGTCTGTCTACAGACCGTGGCGGCGACAGCGTTGTTTTTGATGATTTTCCCGGTTTTTCAGAATGTGATCCAGAATTCAGGCCAGCCCCAGCATCTGCCGGCCTCATTTCTCGCCTTGGTGATCGCGGCTGCGCTGACACTCCAGGTCGGATACTGGATCAGGTATCTGCGCGTTCCCTTGTGGACGCCATTCCGCAGCGCTTTGATTGGCCACATCCTCATGTTCGCCAGCCGGGCAAGCTTTTTCTTTGGCGGCGCGCTTTTCTCGGCGATCTTCTTTCGTCACCTGCCGCAACTCGAAAGCCTGCCGCCCATGGAACAGGGCGCGTCAAGGCGCTTGGGTTCATGGCAATCCTTTTTGCACTATTCTGCTATTCTCTTGAACTGGAAAAGCTGGGTCGGGCTATCGAGTAATGGGCCAAGCAAATACTGTTGATCTGATCTTTTCCGGCAGGAAGTCCATAAATTAGTTATTTGTAACAGTGCCTTGCGACTTTCCCTGACTAATTGCCAGCAGCGCCCTCAAACTCTCGATCGTATCTATCTCCGCCACCGGCTTGTCCTGCCGCCACCGGGACATCCTTGGGAACCGCAACGCAATCCCGCTTTTATGCCGCGAACTGGCCTGTATTCCCTCGAAGGCGATCTCGAACACCTGCTCCGGCGACACCCTTCGGACCGGCCCGAACCGCTCCAGCGTGTTCCGCCGAACCCAGTCCGTGATCTGCCGGAATTCCGCGTCCGTCAGCCCCGAATAGGCCTTCGTGAAGGGAACCAGTTCATCCCCGTCCCTAACCGCGAAGGTGAAATCGGTGTAAAGCGTCGCCCGCCGCCCATGCCCCGCCTGGGCATAGATCATCACCGCGTCGACCGTATAGGGGTCCAGCTTCCACTTCCACCAGTCCCCCCGCTTCCGCCCGACATGATAGGCGGCCGCTAGGCGCTTCAGCATCAGACCCTCCGCCGTATCGTCTCGCGCGCCTTTGCGGGTTCGGGACAACGACTGCCAGTCGTTGAACGGAACCGTCGGAGACAGTCCTAGCGGCATCCCCGGCGGTAGCTCTGCGATCCGTGCCTCCAGCCGCGCCCGACGGTCCGACAGCGGCGCGGACCGAATATCCTCGCCCGCGTCTTCCAGCAGGTCATATGCCAGCATCCGCACCGGAGTGTCCGCCAGAAGCTTCTTCGACACAGTCTTGCGCCCGATCCGCTTTTGCAGCGCAGCGAAGGGCAGGGGACGACCGTCACCCCAGGCGAGGATCTCTCCATCGATCACCGTGCCCGCGGGCAGGAAATCCGCCAGCGCACCAAACTCCGGGAAACGGTCGGTGATCAGCTCCTCCCCCCGCGACCAGACAGCGAAAGCCTCAGAGCGGTGGATGAGCTGGCCACGGATGCCGTCCCATTTCCATTCGGCAATCCAGTCGGCAGTATCTCCCAAATTCTCCGGCGCATCCTCAAGCGGCGCTGCCAGGGCAAAAGGGTAGGGCCGCGCCCCCTCTGCCGCGCCATCCTCCGTCTCGACCAGCGCGGCATAGGTCGTCCGCTCGGGCGACCAGTCTCCCATCAGCCGGTGTGCCAGCAGCGTCTCCTCGATCCCCGTCGCTTTGGCCAGCGCGCGGGTCATCAGCCCCTGGCTGACCCCCATGCGGAAGCCGCCAGTGATCAGCTTGTTGAACAGGAACCGCTCGTCGTCCTCCAGCACATCCCATGCCGCCAGTATCGCGGCACGGCGCACCAGCGCGGGCCGGCCCGTGAGCCCTATCAGAGCTGCCATATGCTGGCTGAGTGTCGTCGCGGTCTCGCCCGAAGGCGGCGGCAGGATCAGCGTGATCGTCTCGGCCAGATCGCCGACCACCGGATAGGATTCCTCGAACAGCCACAGCGGCAAACCCGCCGCCTCGGACGCCCATTCGCGCAGTTCGGTTGCATTGACCGAACGTTTGGGACGGCGGCCCGAAAGCAGCGCGATCGTCCAGAGCCGGTCATCCTCGGGCGCCTCACGGAAGTAGTCGGCCAGCGCAGCCGTCTTGGCCGAGGTCTTGGTGGTGGAGTCGAGTGCTGCGAAAAGGCGCGCGAAGCGTTTCATGACGAACCTTGCCGGGAGGCAGTCTGCCCCCCGCGCCTGCGATGCAGGCTCTCCCCGGGGATATTTGGGTAAAGATGAAAAGGCTTCATTCAGTGATAGGCTCCGCCTCGGGGGTTTCGAAGCCCTCGCCTTCCCATTCCGTCTGGACGACACCCGCGTCGTATCCCTGGGTTTCAAGCCAGCGCCGGAAAATAGACGTGTAACCATGCGTGACGAAGATCCGCTCTGCACCGGTCTCGCGAATTGCTTGGTTCAGGCCGGGCCAGTCAGCGTGGTCGGACAGCACGAACCCGCGTTCCGCCCCACGCCTGCGGCGAACGCCACGTAACCGCATCCAGCCCGAAGCGAATGCTGCCTGCGCCGTTGGGCCGAAACGGTTGGCCCATGGGGTAGCTTCGGCCGAAGGCGGGGCCACGACGATGGCGCCGGGATGAGTGCGGACAGAGATTGCCGCCGTGACGTGGGTGGTGTCAGGCAGGGTGTAGCCCTGGGTTCGCAGTATTTCGGTGGTCGCCTCGACAGCCCCATGCGTCAGGATGGGGCCGATGCCGGGGTCGAGCGCGGCCAGCACCCGCTGGGCTTTGCCGAGCGCGTAAGCGCCGAGGATGGAAACGCGACCCTCGGCGGCGTTCGCCGACCACCAGCCGTTGATTGCCGCCATGACCTCGGCCTGCGGCTGCCATCGAAAGACCGGCAGGCCGAAGGTGCATTCGCTGATGAAGGTGTGACAGGCAACGGGTTCGAATGGTTCCGAGAGGCCGTCCGGGACCACTTTATAGTCACCCGAGACCACCCAGACCTCGCCGCCGCGCTGCACCCTGATCTGCGCCGAACCGGGGACGTGGCCTGCCGGGTGGAAGGACACGGTGACCCCGCCGATCTGGCGTGTCTCTCCGAAAGCGATGGTGTCGAGCCTGATCGCACCCAGACGATGGCGGATGACGGGTGCCGCCTGAACGGTGGAAAGATAGGCGCGATGGCCGGGGCGGGCGTGGTCGGAATGGCCGTGGGTGATAAGCGCCCGATCCACCGGACGCCACGGATCAATGTGGAAATCGCCTGCGGGGCAATAGATTCCCCTGTCGGTGAAGGTAAGGACCGGATCGCGTGTCATAGGGGAAAGGTAGTGCGGCTGGGGGCCGAGGTCACGCGCGAGCCACTGCCCAAAAAATGGGCGCCTGCACAATGTCACGGCCTGATAGCTATTCGTGGGGCTTCCCCCCGGCAAATCTGGCTGATTAACTGATGGGAACGGCCAAGGGGATGCATCGACGGTGATCAGCTATTTCAACGAGATGTATCACGGCAACGCGGTACGAACCCCTTATGCGCGGCTAGAGGACTGGACCCGCGCGATGCCCGCCGAACTGCGCCAGATGAAGCAGGCAGAGGCCGAAGCACTGTTCCGGCGCATCGGCATCACCTTTGCCGTCTATGGCGAGGGCGGCGATCCCGACCGGTTGATCCCTTTCGACATGTTTCCGCGGGTGTTCACCGGCGGCGAATGGGCGCGGCTGGAGCGGGGGATCAAGCAGCGCGCGCGGGCGCTGAACGCTTTCCTAGTCGACGTCTATGGGCGGGGAGAGATCGTGAAGGCCGGGCGGATACCGGCGAAACTTGTGTATCAGAACGAGGCCTATGAGAAGGCGGTCGCGGGGTTCGTGCCGCCGAAGGGGGTTTATTCCCATATCGTTGGCATCGACCTCGTGCGCACGGGACCGGACGATTTCTTTGTGCTGGAGGATAACTGCCGCACACCCTCGGGTGTCAGCTACATGCTGGAGAACCGCGAGATCATGATGCGGATGTTCCCGGACCTGTTCCGCAACAACCGCATCCAGCCGGTGGACCGCTATCCTGAGCTGCTGCGCCGGACGCTGGCCAGCGTGGCCCCTGCGAAATGCGACGGCGAGCCGACGGTGGTGATCCTGACGCCGGGGCATTTCAACAGCGCCTATTACGAGCACAGCTTCCTGGCCGACCTGATGGGCGTCGAACTGGTCGAAGGGGCCGATCTGTTCGTCGAGGGCGAATTCGTCTGGATGCGCACGACGGAGGGGCCACGCAAGGTCGATGTGATTTATCGGCGGATCGACGATTCCTTCATCGACCCGCTGTGTTTCCGCCCGGACTCAATGCTGGGCGTGCCGGGGCTGATGGATGTCTATCGCTCGGGCGGCGTCACGATCTGCTCGGCGCCCGGCGCTGGGGTGGCCGACGACAAGGCGGTCTATACCTATGTGCCGGAAATGGTGCGCTTTTATCTGGGTGAGGAGCCGATCCTGCAGAACGTCCCGACCTGGCAATGCGGCAAGGATGACGATTATCGCTATGTCATGGAGCATCTGGCCGAACTGGTGGTGAAAGAGGTGCACGGGTCGGGCGGCTACGGCATGCTTGTGGGCCCGAAATCGACGACCGAGCAAGTGGCGACATTCGCCGAGCGGATCAAAGCGGACCCCGGCAATTACATCGCGCAGCCGACGCTGGCGCTTTCGACCGTGCCGACCTTTGTCGAGCAGGGGGTGGCGCCGCGCCATGTCGACCTGCGGCCCTATTGCCTGGTGGGCGAACGGATCGAACTGGTTCCCGGCGGGCTGACGCGTGTCGCGCTGAAGGATGGATCGCTTGTCGTGAACTCGTCGCAGGGCGGGGGCGTCAAGGATACCTGGGTGCTGGCGGAGTGACGCGATGCTAAGCCGGACCGCAGACAACCTTTACTGGATCGCCCGTTATGTGGAGCGTGCCGAGACCATGGCACGTCTGCTGGAGGTGGGGGCGCGGATCGCGCTGTTGCCTTCGTCCGGCGACGGGTATCGCAGCGAATGGGACTCGCTGTTGCAGGCCAGCGGGACGGCGACGGGCTTTGCGCATAAGTATGGCGACCCGATCCAGCGGAATATCGAGAGCTATCTGTTCTTCGACCGGGACAACCCCTCGTCCGTTGCGTCCTGCCTGTTTCGGGCGCGGGAAAACGCGCGGATCGTGAGGACGGCGCTGACGGCGCAGGTATGGGATGCGCTGAACACGCCGTTCCAGGAGTTGCGGCATTTGGAGCGCCAGCCGCGGAGCGAACTGGAGCTGACGCAGCTGACCGAATGGATGATGCGCCATGCCGCCATGTTGCGGGGCGCTATCGACGCGACGCTATTGCGCAACGATGGCTGGGACTTCCTGAACCTTGGCTATCATCTGGAGCGGGCGGACAACACCGCGCGGCTTCTGGATGTGAAGTATTATGTGCTGCTGCCGGGCATTGAGTATGTCGGCTCCGGTCTGGACAACTATCAATGGACGACATTGCTGCGCGCGATGAGCGCGCATCGCGCCTTCCACTGGGCCTATGGCGGTGACGTGACGGCGCGGAAGATCGCGCATTTCCTGATCCTTAACCCGCAATGTCCTCGGTCGCTGATTGCCTGCGTTCAGGGGCTGAATACGCATCTCGACAGGCTGGCGCGCGGATATGGTCGCCATTCCGACGCGCAGACGCGGGCCCGGATCGTGCTGTCGGAGCTGGCCGAAGGCACGGTCGAGAACGTTTTCGAAGAGGGAATGCACGAATTCCTGACCCGCTTCATTATCGAGTTCGCGGCTATCGCCGGTCTGGTGCATGAGGGATACCTGAGCGGAGATGTGCGATGATCCTGACCGTCGATCATGTCACCGTCTACCGCTATGCGCAGCCTGTGCGCGGCGTGGTGCAAAGCCACCGCATGACGCCTTCGGTATTCGAGGGCCAGAAGGTGCGGGACTGGCAGGTCACGGTATCTGACGGCATCAAGGGCGGCGGATTTCGCGATGGCGCGGGCGACTGGGTGCAGTCTTGGTCAGTGCTTGGCCCGGTCAGCGACATCACAGTGACCGTGCGCGGCATTGTCGAGACGTTCGACCTGACTGGCCTGTTGCGCGGGCACAAAGAGACGATCCCGCGCGAAGCCTATATGAACGAGACCGCCCCCACGCGGGCGGATGCGGCGCTGGCGGAACTTGCCGAGGCTGCAAAGCCGGCGCGCGATGTGCTGGACGCGGCGCACAGCCTGTCGGCGGCGGTGGCGGCGGCCATCGAATATACTCCGGGCGTCACCCAGGCGCAGACTACGGCTGCAGAAGCGCTGTCTCTGGGCAAGGGGGTCTGCCAGGATCATGCCCATGCGCTGATCTCGGTCGCGCGGCGCGCAGGGATGCCGGCACGCTATGTCTCGGGGTATCTCATGTCCGGCGAACCGGGGCAGGCGGCCCATGCCTGGGCCGAAATCTGGGTGCAAGGGCTGGGGTGGGTGGGGTTCGATCCGGCCAACGAATGCTGCCCCGACGACCGCTATATCCGGTTGGGATCCGGGGTGGATGCACAGGATGCTGCGCCGATAAAGGGCAGCGCGCGTGGCATAGGCGCAGAAATTCTTGATGTGAGCGTTGCGGTTCAGGCCGTGCAGCAATAGGGTCGCGGGCATCGGGGACCAAGGAGCGACTCGTGACCTATTGCGTAGGGCTTTTGCTGAATGAAGGCATGGTGCTGCTGTCGGACACGCGCACCAACGCGGGCCTCGACAATATCGCCACCTACCGCAAGATGTTTGTCTTCGAGGAACCGGGTGAACGGGTCATCGTCGTTCTGACGGCGGGCAGCCTTTCGGTCACGCAGACCACCATTGCGCGGCTGCGCGAGGCGATCGAGGATCCTGACGCGAGCGAGCGCACCTCGATCATGAAGGCGCCGACGATGTTGAAGGTGGCCGAACTGGTGGGCAACTGCCTGTCTGCGGTGCGCCGCGACGTCGACGAAAAGCTGGCCACGATGAACCAGGGTGCCAGTGCCACGATGATCGTCGCAGGCCAGCGGCGCGATGGCGCGATGAGGATGTTCCTGATCTATCCAGAGGGCAACTTCATCGAGGCGACCGAGGATACGCCCTTCCTGCAAATTGGCGAGCACAAGTACGGCAAGCCCATTCTGGACCGCGTGGTCAAGCCGACGACAAGCATCGCCGATGCGCAGAAGGCGGTGCTGTTGTCGATGGATTCCACGCTGCGGTCGAACCTGTCGGTAGGGATGCCGCTGGATCTTCTGACGATCGAGCGCGACCAGTGCCGCGTCGCCTCGCGCCGCCGGATCGAGGCGGGCGATCAGGAGTTCAAGGCGATGAGCGAGGCCTGGTCGAAGGCGCTGCGCGACGGGTTTACGCAGATAGTGATCTCAGCCTAGGCGCTGGTGCGCGGCAAACAGTGCGGCCATCCGGTCGATGGCTGGGGTGCGAAGCGCGGGTTTCTCCATCAGAACTTCATGCTCTGCGCCTTCGACAACGTCGAGTTCGCCGCCAGGCCAATGGCGCATCCGTTCGAATATCGGCGCCACATCCACCACCTTTTCCTGCGCCCCGAGGAAGGTCAGCGCAGGAACTTTGGGAGAGGGTTTTGTGCGCAGACGGCGACATTCCAACAGTGCCTGGTGCAGCCAGTTGAGGCTGGGTCCACCAAGCCCGAGTTCGGGGTGGCGTTGCAACTGGTTCTTCATCCAGGCGAAAGTCTCAGGGTCTGTGGTCAGCACATTCCCTTCGAATGGCGCAACCGCGACATAGCAGGTCAGATCGGTGCCGGGGGCGAGCGTGAAACCCATTCGCGCCGCGCGAGCGGCAGTCGACAGCGCCCAGGCGACGGGTCGCAGCGAAGGCGTCATCCTGATGCCCCACATCGGCGCGGTAAAAACGGCGGCGCGCACCGACAGCCCTTCCATGAGGGCGCGCAGCGCAATTGCCCCGCCCATGGAATGCGACAGAAGGTAAACCGGCTGTGGCAACGACAATGAGGGCAGGGCGGTCATCACCGCCGACAGGTCGATCTGATAATCCGTGAACCGCGCCACATGTCCGGTCATCGCGGAACGCGCAGGTCGGTCGGCAAGCCCCTGTCCTCGCCAGTCGACCGAGACCGAGGCATAGCCGCGATCATGCAGGTCGGCGGCAACGCGGCCATACTTCTCGACGCTTTCGGTGCGTCCCGGCAGGATCAGGACCGTGCCCTTTTCCCCTTCGGGCCAGATCGCGATCCTGATCCGCACCCCGTCCGTCGTGCGCAGCCAAAGTGCGAAGCCGCCCATTGGCCCGTTCGCCACGTCGTCGTAAAGGGGCGCGGTTTCTGCTGCCATGCTGTCAGGCGAGAAGGCTGCCCAGTTTCATCGCCATACCCATGGATCCATCGAGTGACAGCTTACCAGTCATGAAGGCCGTGGTCGGGTTCATATCACCTTCCAGGATCGCGCGGAACACATCTGCGCTGGCAGTCAGGGTCACGTCTGCGGGTTCATCCCCGGCGCGGACGCCACCGGCGTCGATCATGATCGCGCCTTCATCCTTGATGACGAATTTTGCGACACCATCGAACCCGCCCGATACTTTTCTCTGCAAAGCAGCGACAGCCGCGTCGATCACATCACTCATGTCCATTCCTCCGTAATCCGTGAGCAAGAGAGATATGGACCTTCCCCCGCCCTGCGCTACACTCTCAGTCGTTATGAAAGCGACCTCCGCCCTGCTCAATTGTACCGTTGCGGCACTTCTGCCGATTTTTGCTTTTGCCGCTCCGATAGATGCGCAGACGCCGAAGCTGGATGAGCTGTTCAGCCAGCTTGCAGATGCCACCGAGACGACGGCCCCGAAGATCGAACGGGAGATTTGGGCAGAATGGTCGAAATCGGGTTCGCCGTCGATGGATCTTCTACTTGAACGCGGGCGCGCAGCTATGCAGGAAGGCGACCTGCCTACCGCCATCGAGCATCTGACCGCATTGACCGACCATGCGCCAGATTTTGCCGAGGGTTGGAATGCGCTGGCGACTGCTTATTTCCAGTCGGGAGAATATGGCCCAGCGGTTGAGGATATTGGCAGGACTCTGACGCTGAACCCCCGGCATTTCGGGGCGCTGTCGGGCTTGGGCATGATATTGGAAGAACTCGGCGATACTGATCGTGCGCTTGCGGCCTATAAGGCGGCGCTTGAGATCAATCCGCAGATGAGCGGCGTAAAGGCCGCAGTCGAGCGGCTGGAAACAGCTGCGGCGGGTCAGAAACTTTAACCAGACAGGTATCCGGCCCCAATGCGCGCATCTGCAAGGGTCGTCGCGGTCCTTGGCCCGACGAACACGGGCAAGACCCATTACGCCATTGAGCGGATGCTGGCGCATCGCACCGGCGTCATCGGCCTGCCGCTACGCTTGCTTGCAAGAGAGGTCTATGATCGCATCGTCGCCGCGCGGGGGCCATCGGTCGTGGCGCTGGTTACGGGCGAAGAGCGTATCGTGCCCGAGCGGACGCAATACTGGGTCAGCACAGTCGAGGCGATGCCGCTGGAGATTGGCGCGGATTTCGTCGCCGTTGACGAGATACAGCTTTGTGCCGACCCTGAACGCGGCCATGTGTTCACCAACCGGTTGCTTATGGCGCGCGGCCTGCATGAGACGTTGTTTCTGGGGTCCGAGACGATGCGGGGCGCCATCGCCTCGCTCGTTCCAGGTGTCACCTTCCTGAAGCGTGACCGTTTCTCGACCCTGACGTGGTCTGGTTCTAAAAAGATCAGCCGGATGCCCGAACGCAGCGCCATCGTGGGTTTTTCGGTTGAGAATGTATATGCCATCGCCGAACTGATACGACGGCAGAAGGGTGGCTGCGCGGTCGTGATGGGCGCCTTGTCTCCCCGAACACGGAACGCCCAGGTCGAACTGTATCAAAATGGCGATGTGGACTACCTGGTGGCGACCGATGCCATTGGGATGGGGCTGAACCTGAACATCCGGCACGTCGCCTTTTCCGCCACCGCCAAGTTTGACGGTCGCCGGATGCGCGCGCTGAACCCGCAGGAGATCGGCCAGATTGCGGGTCGTGCCGGTCGGCATACGGAAAACGGCACCTTCGGGGTCACGGGCGAGGCGCGGCCCTTTGATGAAGAACTGATCGACGCCATCGAGAATCACCGTTTTGCCCCGGTCAAGAAACTGCACTGGCGCAATGATCGTCTGGAATTCGGCTCTGCTGCGCGACTGATCGCCAGCCTTGAAGCCCCGACCTTTGACGAATGGCTGACCCGCTCACGCGATGGCGACGACGTGCTGGCGTTGAAAGCACTGTCCGAGATGCCCGAGATTCGGGACAGATTGGGTTCTCCCGCGGCGGTCAGGCTTTTGTGGGATGTCTGCCGCATCCCCGATTTCCGCTCGATTTCCGAGCAGGAACACGCGGGGCTTCTGGCGCGGATCTTCGGCTTTCTGACCGAAGGACAGGTTCCGGCCGACTGGCTGGCGGGCCAGGTGTCGCGCATTGACCGGACCGATGGAGATATCGACGCAATTTCCAAGCGGTTGGCATATATTCGCACTTGGACCTATGTCGCGCAGCGCAAAGGCTGGGTTGCCGACGAAAGCCATTGGCGCGATGAGACTCGCGCTGTAGAAGACCGCTTGTCGGATGCGCTGCACGCCCGTCTGACCCAGCGATTTGTAGACCGGCGCACCAGCGTGCTTATGCGCCGGCTGAAGCAGAAGGAGAGCCTCGTGGCCGAGGTTAACGACAAGGGCGAGGTGGTGGTCGAGGGCGAATTCGTCGGCCGTCTGGAAGGCTTCCGGTTCAAGCAGGATGCCTCGGCAAGCCCCGACGAGGCGCGCACCCTGCGCCAAGCGGCCTATGAGGCGTTGAAGCCCGAGTTCCATCTGCGCGCGGATCGCTTCTACAATGCGCCGGATACCGAGTTGGACTTCACCGAGCAGGGCGGCCTGATGTGGGGCACCCATGCCGTTGGCAAGTTGGTCGCGGGATCCGAGGCGCTGAGGCCGACGGTCGAGGGCTTTGTGGATGAGGAAGCTGGTTTTGACGTCGCCGAAAAGGTGCGCCGCCGTTTGCAGCATTTCATCGACCGCAAGTCGGCCACGTTGTTCGAGCCGCTACTTGCCATGGGGCGCGACGAGACGCTGACCGGCCTTGCGCGCGGCTTTGCCTTCCGACTGGTCGAAGGTCTGGGTGTTCTGCCGCGCGAGGTGGTGGCCGAGGACGTCAAGGCGCTGGATCAGGATGCGCGCTCTGCCTTGCGCAAGCATGGCGTACGTTTCGGCCAGTTCACGATCTTCTTGCCGTTGCTGCTCAAGCCCGCGCCGACGCGGTTGCGGCTTGTGCTTTGGTCGCTGGCAAATGGTTTGCAGGAGTTCCCGGAAAGTCCGCCGCCCGGCCTTGTGACCATCCCGAATTTGCCGGAAGTGCCGAAGAATCACTATACGCTGGCGGGATATCACCCGGCTGGGGCGCGTTCGATCCGCATCGACATGCTGGAGCGTCTGGCCGATCTGGTTCGGGCCAAGGACAGCCGTGCGGGCTTTGAAGCAACGCCCGAGATGTTGTCGATCACTGGCATGACGCTGGAACAGTTCGCCGACCTGATGGCCGGTCTGGGCTATCGCGGTGAAAAGGGCGAACGGCCCAAGCAAAGGCCAGAACCCGCAGCAGTCGCTATTGCGGAGGGCGCGACATTCATTGAGGGCGCTATCCCCGAGCCCGTGTTGATAGATGTTGCTGCCGAGCCTGTCGTCGTGGCGGAAGCAGAGCCTGACGAGGTTGCCGAGCAAGCCGAGGCTGCGGTGACAGAACCAACGCCGGTCGAAACCGAGGTTTACTACACCTTTACCTGGGCACCCCGTCAGCGTGGTGGCGAGGCGCGCGGCGCCCGTCGGCCCCGCAATGAGGGGCTGCAGAGGCGTGGTCAACCACAGGCGGCAGGCGCAGAGTCGGCGCCGGAGCCGGGCGCCGAGGGTAATCAGCCACGTGGCGATCGCACGCGCGGTGACCGCCCGCGCAACGACAAGACGCGCGAGGGTCGGTCGGAGGGAGAGCGCCGCAAGGAAGGCTCTCGTCCCGATCGTGGCGAAGGATTCAAGGGCAAGCCAAAGGGCAAGGGCGGTAAACCACAGGACCGCTCCGATCGAGGCGACCGCCCGCGCGACAACCAGCCCAAGGTCTTCGAGTCGCGCCCGCCGCGCGAACAGAAGATCGACCCGGACAACCCCTTCGCCGCGCTGGCCGCACTCAAGCTGCGCAACTGACCTTCGGTCGGGGGCATGAGCGAGCCGCGCGAAACGGTCCGCCTGGACAAATGGCTTTGGCATGCGCGCTTCTTTCGCACCCGCAGCCTGGCCACGGCAGAGGTGCAGGCGGGTCATGTCCGGCTGAACGGCCAACGCGGCGCAAAGCCGGCGCACCCTGTGGAGATTGGTGATACATTGACCTTTCCGCAAGGATCGCGCATTCGGGTCGTCCGCATCACGGGTCTTGGGCTGCGCCGTGGCCCTGCAACCGAGGCGCAATCGCTTTACATTGATCTTGTCGCGCCGTCGGGCGGACCTTCGCCGCTTGAATGATCCGTCCGCCTGCACTAGCAAGGCGCGGTTGAGACGAAGAGGCCTGCGCCATGACCTATGTGGTGACCGACAACTGTATCGCTTGCAAATACACTGACTGCGTAGAAGTCTGTCCGGTGGACTGCTTCTATGAAGGCGAGAACATGCTGGTCATCCATCCGGACGAATGCATCGATTGCGGTGTTTGCGAACCGGAATGCCCCGCCGATGCGATCCGACCCGATACTGAGCCGAACCTGGAAACCTGGGTGGAGTTCAATCGCAAATACGCCGAGGCCTGGCCGGTCATCGTGACTCGCAAAGACCCGTTGCCAGAGGCGGAAGAGCGCGACGGCGAGGCTGACAAGCTGCAGAAATACTTCTCCGAGGCGGCGGGTCCGGGCGGCTGAGAACGCTATCGGCGATTCGTCACGCAAGTTCGGAAAGAAGCGAAAAAATCGCCTCTCCGTGACGTTACGTGAATGATTGCTGGACTCCGATTGCCCTTGGCGCAGTTGGAATCGGCGCTTTTTTGTGCTATATGTTTGTTACAAACAAGCACGGAAGCCTGAAACTGGCCCCGGACCGGCTGTTCCGGGGGCGGGAATTCCAGCGATAAAACTTTTTCATCACCGAGGCACGCTGCCGCGGCTGGTGAATTGTCGTCGGAAGAGGGTGTGCATCTGGGGAAGCGACCTTAATGACCAAATCGAAGAAGCCGGAATTCCGTCCCAACGAGTTCGTGGTCTACCCGGCGCATGGCGTCGGTCGGATCATCTCGATCGAAGAACAGCAAATTGCCGGCATCACGCTGGAGTTGTTCGTGATCTCGTTCGAAAAGGACAAAATGACACTGCGCGTTCCGACGCACAAAGCGACCGAGATCGGCATGCGCCAGCTGTCGTCGCCCGACGTGGTGACCAAGGCGCTGGACACGCTGAAGGGGAAAGCCAAGGTCAAGCGCGCGATGTGGTCGCGCCGCGCTCAGGAGTATGAGCAAAAGATCAACTCGGGCGATCTTCTGTCTATCGCCGAAGTCGTGCGCGACCTGCACCGCACTGACGACCAGCGCGAACAGAGCTATTCCGAGCGTCAGCTTTACGAAGCGGCGCTGGAGCGTCTGACCCGCGAAGTCGCCGCAGTCAGCGGCGTGGACGAGGCCGGTGCTGCCAAGACCGTGGACGACGTTCTGGTTTCGCGCGCCGCCTGAGCATAGTAGCTAGTCTTTAGAAACCGCGGTCTGCTGCCAGACCGCGGTTTTTTCATGCCCGCGCCGCCAGAACCGTCAGGATGGCGGTCTCGCACAGTTGCTGCGTGGCGCCCAGCACATCGCCGGTCTGCCCGCCGATCCGCGCCCTTGCGATCAATGCAACGCCAAGCGCTACCAGCGCTGCAATGATCGCAGCGCCAAGCGCCGCCGATCCCAGCAGCAGCGTTGATAGCGCCACGGCAACGATAACGCCGTTCCCGGCCACGATTCCCTCCGGTCGGCCCACGGTATGCGCCAGACCCGTGCCACGTGCATTGGGCAGGATAGCCATGATCACCGCCATGGGCGCGCGGCTGAGGCAGGCCGTGGCGATCAGCGCCGCCCAAGGGGTGCCCGACGCCATAAGCGTGGTCAAAGCCGACCAGCGCATCAGCACCGTCAGCAGCAGAGCCAGCACGCCATAACTGCCGATATGGCTGTCCTTCATGATGGCAAGGCGGCGCGACCTGTCCCAGCCGCCCCAGAATCCATCGGCTGTATCGGTAAGCCCGTCCTCATGCAAAGCCCCGGTGACAATCGCCTGCGCCGCAAGCACAAGGGCCGCAGCGGCGCCCGGTGCCAGACCAAGGCCAAGGGAAACCGCCCCGGTCAGCGCCGCGATCGTGCCAACCACGGCGCCTGCAAGCGGCCATGCCCAGGCTGCCGACGCCCCCCGCTGCCGCGCGCGGCCTGCGTCGATCAGGATCGGTAGCCGCGTCAGCAGGCCCAGTGCCGCCAGAACGTCGAACCCTTGCGGCCACTCTGATCCGGGCGTGTCGTGACTGTTCATCGGGATGCCCCTTCCATGCTGGCTCATGCCGCCGACAATCGGTAACGAGGGGCGCGACCATCTTCAACGAGGTAAGCCCCTATGTCTGCGCCTTTCGCCACGCTCGCCCAATTCCGCGACCTGCTTCGTTCCCTACCGCAGCCGGATGTATCGGCAATTTCTGCGGCACGGTCACGCGATACGATGCTCACCAAGCCTCCAGGCGCGCTCGGGCGGCTGGAGGAGGTCGCGATCTGGATGGCGGGCTGGCAGGGCCGCGCGCGACCCGCAGTCGAAAACCCGTTGGTACTCGTCTTTGCGGGAAACCATGGCGTCACGGCGCGCGGGGTATCGGCTTTCCCAGCGGAAGTGACCGTGCAGATGGTTGCAAACTTTCGTTCGGGTGGAGCGGCGATCAACCAGCTTGCCCGCACTTTCGGCGCGCGGATGGAGGTTCACGCGCTGGAGCTTGATCGCCCGACGGCGGACTTCACCGCTGGCCCGGCAATGAGCGAAGGCGAGGTCGTCGCGGCACTGGTGGCCGGATGGAACGCGGTCGATCCTGGTGCGGATCTGCTGGTGACCGGAGAAATGGGGATCGGCAATACCACCTCCGCCGCAGCCCTTGCCTGCGCGATGTTCGGCGGCGCGGCACAGGAATGGACAGGTCGTGGAACCGGCGTGACGGATGAAGGACTTGCGCTGAAAACCCGCGTTGTTGCAGAAGGCGTCGCCCTACATGGAGCGATGACACCGCTCGAGGCGCTGCGCTGCCTTGGCGGGCGCGAACTGGCCGCAATGACCGGCGCGATTGCCCGGGCAAGGGTCGAGCGTATCCCCGTGATCCTGGACGGTTTCATCTGCACCGCTGCCGCGGCTGTGCTGGAGCGTGAGGAGACGGGCGCATTGGATCACACGCTGGCCGGTCATGCTAGTGCCGAGGGCGCGCACCGGCGGCTGCTGGGGCTGCTGGACAAGGCGCCACTTCTGGATCTGGGTCTGCGGCTGGGCGAGGGGTCTGGCGCGGCGGTCGCCATCGGCATCGTCAAGGCGGCTGTCGCCTGCCACTCGGGCATGGCAACCTTTGGCGAGGCCGGAGTTTCCGAGGGCTGACTACTCGGCGGCTTTCGCCTCGGCCTCGTCCAGATCGGTGATCAGGGCCGTCTCGAAGTCACGCTCAAGCTGCTTTGAACGCTCTACATAAGCCGCATTCAGATGCACTGGCTGGCCCGGCACCCAAAGCTCGGCCAACTCGCGCATGGCGTGCCGATCCACCCGCCAATAGGTTTGCGCCATGCGCGAGGCTTCGTATTCGCTGAAGCCCACGTTTTCCAGAACATAACGGCCCGCGCGAACCGAACTGTCGAACAACTCGCGCACGATGTCGTTCGCCCCGGCCTGATACAATTCATACACATGCACCCTGTCGCGAGCGCGGGCGACGATGTGGATGTCCGGCCGCGCCGCGCGGGCAAGCTGCACGATCCTGGTCGCCGCCTCACGCGTGTCGACCGCGACGACCAGCACCTGCGCCTTGGCAAGCCCTGCCGCCTCCAGCAGCTCCAGCCGTGTCGGGTCGCCGAAGAATCCCTTCACGCCAAAGCGACGCATGGTTTCCAGCGTCGTCATGTCGGCATCGAGCACTACAGTTTCTACCCCACTTGTCCTGACCAGTCGGTTGACCACCTGACCGAACCGGCCGATCCCCGCAATGATGACCCGGCCGGTCTGGTCGATGTCGTCGGGCTGCTGCGCTTTGGGCTTTTCCACCAGACGCAGCGCCAGTCGGTCCTCGGCAAGGAAAAGCGCAGGCGTCAGCAGCATGGACAGACCGATGACCAGAAGCGCCATCTGGGCCAGTTCCGGGGTCAGCAATCCTTGCGTAAGGGCAACGCCCGCCAACAGGAAGGCGAACTCACCGCCCTGCGCCAGGCTGCAGCCGAACAGCAGGCGATCCGAACCCCGCAGACCGAACAGATGCCCCAGACCCATCAGGATGCCGACTTTCAGTGTCAGTATGGCAAGCGTTAGGCCAATGATGGTGAACGGCTGTGCGGCCAGAACGGCAAAGTCGATCCTCGCGCCGACAGTCATGAAGAACAGGCCCATCAGCAGGCCCTTCATCGGCGCAATGTCGGCCTCAAGCTGGTGCCGGAATTCCGAGTTGGCCAGAACAACACCGGCAAGGAATGTGCCAAGCGCAGGTGAAAGCCCGACCATGGACATCAGCACGGCGATGCCGACAACCATCAGAAGCGAGGTGAAGGTCGACATCTCTGGCATATGCGCCGCGTGAACAAAGCGGAACACCGGCCGCGACAGGTAGTGGCCGCCAAAGACGATCCCGCCCACGACTGCCAAGATCAGCAGCGCACCTGCCCAGCCAGGCAAGGACTGGACCAGACTGGGATCTGTCTCGAGACCTTCTATCGCCTCGACCGGCGCGCTTGGCATCATGCCTGCCAGGATCGGCATCAGCGCCAGAATTGGCACCACCGAGATGTCCTGTGTCAGAAGGACCGCAAAGATCGACCGCCCGCCCCGACTGCGGATGAGGTTCTTTTCCTCCAGCGTCTGCAGCACGATCGCTGTAGAGGATAGCGACAGCATCATTCCCAGTGTCAGCGCCACCGGCCAGTCGAGACCAAGCACCAGGAGTCCCGCCATGATGGCAAGGCTGGTCAACACGACCTGCAATCCACCCAGCCCGACCAGCCGCTGGCGCATGTCCCAAAGTGCGCGCGGCTCCAGTTCCAGGCCCACTAGGAACAGCATCATGACGACGCCGAATTCGGCGAAATGTTGCACGTCCTGGGTTTCGGCCCCCGCAAGGCCAAGCACCGGACCGATGACAATGCCTGCGCACAGGTATCCCAGAACCGACCCAAGCCCCAGTCGCACGACAATGGGAACCAGCAGCACGGCGGCGCCAAGATAGATGATGGCCTGGGACAGAAGACTTTCCACAAGCAGTTTCCCTGGGACAGAACATGCCACTACGGCATATCGCGCCGTCAAGCTGCGCCCTGTCGCAAGCAATCGCAAGGCCCGCAGTTACGGGTCTCGTCTGAACGGATCAGCCCTTGGGCAGCTTCAGCGTAACCGTCTGGCCATTCTTGATGTAGCTGAGCTCGCGGTCCGAAATTGCGGCAACGCGACCGCCGTCGATGCGGTCGCCGACCTCGACCTTCACAAAGCGTCCGTTGTCGTTCCGGACCATGGCATAACGGTTTGCCGAGGTGCCGTAGACCCCGATAAGGTTGGTCTTGCCAAGGTTTATGGCATTCTTGAACGTCGCCTGTTTTGCCACCGAAGCCTTGGTGGGGATCGACGGCGCCGATTTAGTCACTTCCGGCTCATCAACCTCGGCGTTTCTCGCATCCTCGCTAGGCGAAAGGCTTGCTAGCTTGATTTCGGGTTCCGCTGCCGCTGGCTGAGCGGCAGGCGGTGAGGCGATGCTCAGTGTCGCATCCGCTGCGGCGGCGGAAACAGCAGCCTCGATTGCCGGGCTGAAGTCCTTGGGACGTGGCGCCGGCTTGCGCGATACGGCGATGGCAAGCTGGCTGTTCGAAGGATCGGCACTGACGACCAGCGAGGCCGAAGCGGCCTGCACTGCGGCCGAGGTTGCAGCAGTCATCGCGGCATCTGCCGCAGCAAGCTGCGCTTCGCCATTGGCAATGATTTCGGCCGGGCGGGCACGCGGTTTCAGGCTGCTTACCCGAACGGCCGGTTCGCCCCCCCCCAACGAGGCATCGTCGTCGCTTTCAGCAGTTGCCGGCGGCATCAGTTCGGCAGGGCGCAACCGCGGGCGCGCGTTGGCGAGCGCGGGGTCGGAGGGCAAGGGTGCTGGCTCAGCCACGGTCGCCGCCCCAGCCGTTGCCACAGGATCGGCGGCTGCGGCAGTGCTTGCCTCTGCGGGTTCGGCCAGTGCGGCAGGCCGCTCTGGCGGAATGCGGGGTGGCGGTCCGGCGACAAGCCGCACGCCATCCGGCGTGATCACGCCTTCGGGCGTGGGAATAATCAGCCCGCTGGCGTCGAATTGGTACAACGTGCCAAAGGGCGGCGGTGCGCCCTGGGACAGCGGAGCGGAATCGGTGTTTGCGATTGGTGGTGTCAAGGCAACTGCGTCCGAGGTCGCCACTGCAGGGTCGACCATCGCAAGGAATATCTCATCCTGCGGTTCGTCGGACGGGTTCGGGCTTGGTGTGTCGCTGGTATCGGGCTGGGCAAAAATTGCAGATTCGACGGCAGCCTCGGGTTCTGCCGCCACCTCAATCGGTGCCGCCTCGACGACCGCTCCTTCAGCCACAATGGGCTCGACATCGAGGGCCAGATCCGGGCTGTCAAAGGCCTCGGAGCCCAGCAATTCCGGGTCTTGTCCATCCGCCAGCATCTCGTCATCGGCACTGGTCTCGATCTGATCCGTAGGCCCAAGCGCAACCTCCTGCGCCGAGGCATCGGGCAGAGCCGCCTCAGGCTCCTCCATCGACGCAACCGTTTCCGCCTGCTCCGAACTCGTGGCGGCGACTGCTGGTGCTTCGCCATCGCCGGATGAGGCGAGGAAGATCGAGGACCAGACGAAAACCGCCGCAAGGATGCCAAGCAGGATCAGCGTCAGGATCAATCCAAGGAAGCGCGGCTTGCCACGTTGGCGCACCGGCGGCGTTCCAAAGACGGTGGACGGCTGTTGTGCCGCGCGGCTGGCTGCTGCGGTGCCCTCGCTGCGATCCTCGGCGGCGGGCGGCACGACGGACAGGCGGCGCTCGCGCTGGATAGGAATGCTGGGCGCGGTGACGACAGAGGCGCGGGCGGCTTCGCCCTTGCCCTGCGCCATTCTTGCGGCGTTGGTAACGCGCTCGAGAGGCCATTCGGCCTCGGGCACCGGCACAGCTAGCTTGGCACCCCGGTCGCCACCCCCACCCGGGACGGGCGAGAGACGACTTGGCGCCGGAGGTAGGTTGCGCTTTGGTGCCTGTGGTGGCTGGACTATTGCTTTTGCGGCGGGATGTGGCGCTGTGGCGACGGGCTTGCGCGGAAGCGCATTTGTCGGAGTTGCTCGCAGCGGAGGCGGCGGCAAAACTGATGGGCGAGGCGGTGGAATGTCGTCAAGCGGGTCCTCGACCAGCAGGTTTGCAGTTTTCTCTGAAGCGGGCTGTGTCGCAGCCGGGGCTTCGACAACGACTTCCGGCGTCGGCAATTCCGGCGCCTGTTGTGGCCGGCTTTCTGGCAGGCTGTCAGGCGGCGGAGCAACGGCCAGAGTCTCTTTGACCTCGTCGTGCTGGGCAGGTTTTTCGGACAGCGGCGGTTTTGCCGGCGCAGCGACCCTTGGCTCGGCGATCGCTTTGGGTTCCGGGGCCAAGGCTGGCTCCAGTACCGAGATGACCGGCTCCAGCACCGCTTCGACGGGTAATCCGATGCCTGCTTCTGGCTCTGGCGCGGCCTTATCTGCGTCCTGCTCTGCGATCGGTGTCGGTTCGGTGAAATCTGCTTTTGGCGCGCGCCCGACGACCTGGACAGGATCCTGATCTCGGTCGACCTTTTCGCCCGGCTGCAAAAGCGTCGCCGCAAGCGCCGTTGGGCCGAACCACGGCTCGGCGCCAAACTCTCCCGGTTCGGGGATCGCAACGAAGGAGACCGGATTCAATCTGTTTTCAGTGGCAAACGCCTCGGCTTCCTCCAGCGTCTCGCGCGCTACTACGGCCACCTGGACGGCCGAACCCTTGCCCCACCAGTCGAAAACCAGATCCTCGACCGCATAGGGTGTCCGACCCTCAAGCTCTGCCTTGATCTGCGCACGGCGGCTCGTGGCATCCGGACCGGGCGCTTTCAGCGTCAGATAGCGCACCTGCGAATTCGGGATGACCAGCTTGGTCGTGACACCCCGCGGTTCCAGCCCCAGCGCAGAGCCACGCAGATAGGCCACGGCGCGGCCAAGATCGGGTTCGTCAAGCGGAACCGCGCCCACCTCGAGCCAACCGCGCGAGGTGCGATGCAGAAGTCCGATCGAGTCATCGGTAAAATTCAGAGCGAAACTGGGCTTCATACGGCCGGTCTAACACAGATCGTCGGCCAGCGGGGAGTCCGTGGCACGCCATGCGACACCGTTACAGCAGCTTTTTGCCAAATGGAAGAAAAACACCCAAGGATGGCCTTGCGGGACGCGTCAAAGCCAAGAAATGTCGCGCAAGTGCTAAGGAGATATTCATGCGCAAGCTTACTACCGGCATCTCGGTGCTGATTTTGACCGCACTTCTGACCGTGCCCGCCATGGCCGACAACGGCCGCATTACCGTGACCGGCGAGGGCCGAGTCGATGGCGCGCCCGACCTCGCCACAGTCATGCTGGGCGTCACGACCGAAGGCGCGACGGCGGCCGAAGCTATGGCCGCGAATTCGATCAAGCTCGGCATGATGCTGGAGCAGCTTCGCACGGGTGGGATCGAGGATCGTGATATCCAGACTTCGGGCCTGTCGCTGAACCCGACATGGTCGCAGCCGCAGGATGGCACCGCGCCAAAGATCGCGGGCTATCAGGCGTCGAATCAGCTGACGGTTCGGGTGCGCGCGCTGGACAAGCTGGGTGGGGTTCTGGATCGCGCCGTGTCCGACGGTGCGAACACGTTCAACGGCCTGACCTTCGGTTTGTCCGATCCGGCGCCCGCGCTGAACGAGGCGCGCAAGCGCGCCGTGGCCGATGCGATGTCGCGGGCCAGGGTGCTGGTGGGCGCGGCCGGTCTGACGCTTGGTCCGGTGGTGTCGATTGCCGAGGGTGGTGATATGGGAATGCCGCAGCCTATGTACCGGATGGATGCCGCTGCGGCCTCGACCGTGCCAGTCGCGGCGGGCGAGGTGTCGACCTCTGCCAGCGTCACGATGGTCTTCGAACTCAAGGACTGAGAACAGGTCTCCGCGCGCCGAACCCTCGGCGCGCGGAGATTTTCATTTATCCGACAGCCGTGGCCAGCGCCCGATCAAGGTCCGCAATAAGATCGTGCGGATCCTCGATCCCGATCGACAGGCGTACCACGTTCGGACCGGCCCCTGCGGCGAGACGCTGTTCGTCGGAAAGTTGACGATGCGTGGTCGAGGCCGAATGGATCACCAGGCTGCGGGTATCGCCAAGGTTGGCGACATGGCTGAACAGTTCCAGAGCGCCGACGAACTTCACCGCGTTCTCGTATCCGCCCTTGATCGCAAAGGTGAAAAGCGCCCCCGGACCTTTGGGCGTGATCATCTGGGCCAGATGGTAGTAGGGCGAGGATTTGAGGCCGGGATAGGTCACGGACTCCACCCGTTTGTCCTGCTCCAGATACTCCGCCACGATCTGTGCGTTCGCTACATGCTTCTGCATCCGCAGCGACAGCGTCTCAGTCCCCATCAACGTGTAATGCGCGCCTTGCGGGTTCATGGTCATGCCCAGGTCGCGCAGCCCCACGGCGATGGAGTGGAAGGTAAAGGCCATACCGCCAAGCGCGCCGTGGAAGTTCAACCCGTGATAGGCGGGTTCAGGGGCTGCGAGCGAGGGGAACTTGTCCGAAGCGGACCAGTCGAACTTGCCCGAGTCTACGACCACGCCGCCAGTCACTGTGCCATTGCCAGTCAGGTATTTCGTTGCCGAATGGACGACCAGCGTCGCGCCGTGCTCGATCGGACGGCACAGATAGGGCGTGGCCGTCGTATTGTCGACGATCAGCGGGATGCCGTGCTGGTTCGCCACCCGCGCAATCGCGTCAAGGTCAGAGATCGCGCCGCCGGGGTTGCAGATCGTCTCGCAGAACAGGGCACGGGTATTTTTGTCGATGGCGGCTTCGATCGTCTTGGGATCGTCGAAATCCACCAGTTTGCCGCTCCAGCCGAACTTGCGGATGGTGTTGGTGAACTGCTGGATTGTGCCGCCATAAAGCTTGTTCGAGGCAACGACGTTGCTGCCGGGCTGCATCAGGGGGAACAGCGCCATGATCTGCGCTGCATGGCCCGAAGAACAGCAGACCGCTCCAACGCCACCTTCCAGCGCCGCGACGCGTTCGGCCAATGCCGAAACGGTCGGGTTGGTCAGGCGGGAATAGATGTAACCCACTTCCTGCAGGTTGAAGAGACGGGCCGCGCGATCGGCGTCGCCAAGTGCATAGGCGGTGGTCTGATAAATTGGCACCTGCCGCGCACCCGTCGCCGGATCGGGTTTGGCACCCGCGTGAACCTGAAGCGTATCGAAACCGAGGGTTCTGGTCATGTGATCCTCCCAATAAATGCCGCGACACTAGGGGCAAGGCCTTCACCGCACAATCATCAGATGATCGGCTTTGTGCGGGCGGCCACTCTCGAAATTCCCGTCAGCAGCTTTGCGGAGGAAACCCTTGCCCTGGTGAACGGAGACAAAGGAACGAAGTCGCTGCCGAAAAGCCCCGCGCCATGACGTCATTCTTTTCGAGCGCCTTTCGTCAGGCCCGTGCGTCCTTTGGTGATCCCATCACCACATGGGTCGAGATTGCTGCAACTTCCGGCACCGTTCCCAGCACGTCGGTATGAAAGTGCTTGTAGGCGGCAAGGTCGGCCGCCTCGACGCGCAGGATGTATTCTATATTGCCCGTGACATTGTGGCATTCGGTCACTTCGGGTGCGCGGGACATGGCGCGTTCGAACGCCTCTTGAGCCGCCTTGGTGTGCAGCGAAAGGCGCACGGTGACGTAAGCGACGAAACCGATCCCGCGCTTAACCGGATCGGTCACGACGCGATAGCCTGTGATAACGCCCGTGCGCTCCAACTCCTGCACACGCCTCAGGCAGGCAGAGGGCGAAAGTCCCACACGTTCTGCCAAAGCAAGGTTGGTGATGCGACCATCCCGCTGCAACTCGCGCAATATTCGCGCGTCTATTTGGTCAGTTTTGGCCATTTATTGTGATTAGTGGCGAAATATCTCAATATAAGCAACCCTATGCCGCTTCAATCACAGCAGATTGTGCGCATGGCTTATGAAACCCTTTCCGCGCTTTTCCTCTTTGCCTTCGTGACGTCGGTCACGCCGGGGCCGAACAACCTGATGCTGATGGCCTCGGGCGCCAACTTCGGGTTCCGGCGCACAGTGCCGCACATGCTGGGGATCGGCCTTGGCTTCATGCTGATGACGTTCATCGTCGGTGCAGGGCTGGCCGGGCTGTTCCAGACCTATCCGCTGGCCGTGACGATACTTGAGGTCGTGAGTGTCCTTTATATGCTATGGCTGGCCTGGAAGATCGCCCATGCCTCCGCGCCGGGTGAGCGCGCGGCTGGTGGGCGGCCGATGACGTTTCTGCAGGCCGCAGCATTCCAATGGGTCAATCCAAAGGCCTGGGCGATGGCGTTGACCGCTGTCACGGTCTATGCGCCCTCGCGCAGTCTTGCGGCAGTGGGCGTGGTTGCGCTGATCTTCGGGTTGATCAACCTGCCTTCGGTCAGCGTCTGGACGATGGTCGGCCAGCAACTGCGCCGCATCCTGACGAATCCTGTCCGGTTGCGCACCTTTAACTGGGTAATGGCGGCGCTGCTGGTTGCATCGCTGGCACCGGTTCTGTTCGGGCAGTAAGGCACAACTGCGCGACTATGGCGCTTTGTCGGTGCAAACCTTACGAAGCGATGCAATAGCTTCGTCAGCGATATTCCAGAGGGAGGAGGTGGCGGAGCGTGAACTGTCGATCCGCTTCGGCCATTTTTCTGTGCCCTATCTTTCGGCCGCCTGGCCGATGGATATCAGCCGGAAGAGGTGGAACCGCGCCTGGGTTTTGGCGACAGCTGAGCCTCACCTTACCCAAAGCCCTGCGCGCTTGATCGTGTTGCGGATCATTTGCTCGCGGCGGGGCAAGTCGGCGCGGTTGAACAGCGCCCGCACCTCGGCGCCCTTGCCTTGGAAGACCATCTTTCGGAAAGCATCGCTTTCCTTCAGCACTTTCTTGACCGGGTTCGGCGAGCAGACCGCTTCAAGAACCTCGACCACACTGTTGGGCTCCCGCGCATAGAGCAGCGGCAAGGTGCGCCAATGGCAGGTCACGTCGCCGTCAAGCCCGGCCAGATCGCCCCCCGGTCGCCCACCACCCAGCGAATGGATCACCAGCGGTAGAGCAACTTGGTCCAGCCATGGATCGAGCACCTGTCCCACGAGCTCTTTCGGTGCATCATCCCGGATCGCGACAGCATAGTCGCGAAACCTCTGATAAAAGGCTTTGGGGCTGCGGTGAAAGAACCAGCCCGCGTTGAAATACAGGTAGCGTTTCCAGTATTCATCGGGCTGCGAAAGATCGAGCGAACTTTCGAAGTCCAGCCCGAAGCGACGATACAACGAACTCCAGATCGCACCGTAGCCGGGACCGTAAAGTTCTGTCTGCGGCCAGGTTCCCTCTCGTCGCATCGAGGCGGATGGCCGGTCGAAATCGAAACGCAGCGATTCGAAACTGCCGGTTATCAGCGTATCGGTGTCCAGAAACAAAAAAGGCGCCTCGGGCAGCGCCGCCAGCGCCTCGATCTTGTTGCCTTGCGGATAGCTCGCGCCGAAATCACGTGCCTCGAATGGCAGGAACTCGACTCCCAGATCGGTCAGAAAAGCACGCGTCGGTCCTTCGGGAATGCGCGGATCGCTGCGCCACAACCTGCCCGGCTGCGGTTCGGCGATGAAGAGTTTGCCTGGAAAATCCGGATCCATCGCCCGCAACGAAGCCGCAAGCAGCACCGCCTCGTATTGCAGCCGCCCGGCCTGAGCGACCGCTAGAATGTTGAAAACCTGCCGCGCCACCACGCCTGCCCCTGCCACCGGGGCAAGAATAGCGGTTTACCCCCTGGGCGTGAAGCGCAGCGACAGGCAGGACATCCCGCCGTCGATCTTGGCGCATTCGCTGTTGCCAATCTCTCGCACGTCGTAACCTGCTGCGGCGATGCGCGCGGCGGTGCGGGGAAAACCGGCGGGCATCAGCACGATGTCGTTGAAGCGGATCGTGTTCGCCGCCGCTTCTTCGCCCTCTGCCACCGGCAGCACGCGATAGCCTTCGAAACAGCCTGATGCGGCAAGTCTTTCTGTCGAAAGGATCGTCTCGGCATCCAGCAACGAGCAATCCGTCTTGAAATGCAGCACGCCGGGCGGGGTCAGAACCTCGCGAACCTTATGACCCCAAGCTTCGACCTTGCGGGCAAGTTCGGCAATCCCGGCGGCATCAGTGCGCGCCGAACGGCCAACGAGGATCTCGGTTTCGGTCACAAGGATGTCGCCGCCTTCGATGAAGCCCGGCCCGTCTATCGTCACGACCTCGGCATATAGTGCGCGCAGGTTCGGTGCCATTTCTGCCGCCTCGCCCAGCCGCGACGGTGCACCCGGGCGCATGATGACAGCGCCTTCAGGCAGACAAAGCGCCGTATCTTCGACAAAGACCGAATCTGGATAAGCGTCGAGCGAGTCCAGTTCGATAACATGCGCCCCGGTCGACCGCAGCGCGGCGATATAATCGGTATGGTGCGCCTGCATGACCGCAAGGTCAGGATTGCCGGTATCGACCGCCCGCAGCCCCGCCGTGATGCTGCGCGAGGGCTTGCGGGTCAGCGCATGGGTGAAGCAATAGGAACGGTCGGACATGGCAAGGCGCTCCGCAAAATGGACCGCTTTCGCCTAGCCTGCCGATCCTGCCGCCGCAAGTCTGGTCTAACGCCTGACCGCTCGACCGATCCCGATCAGGATGCAGGCCCCCAGCACACCGGCAACCAGATAGCCGATCCAGCCACCGAAACTGACGCCAAGCATACCGAACAGAAAACTGGCGACTGCCGCGCCGATCATCCCAAGGATGATGTTGAACAAAAGCCCCGTATCGCTTTTCATCAGGCCCGAGGCGATCCACCCTGCCAGCCCGCCGATGATAATGGCCGCAATCCAGCCGATCTGCGCGTCTTCCATTCTTTCCCTCCGGAACAGCCGCTGCGCCTGACGATGACGCGACCGCGCCAAAAGTCCAGCCCTTCCGCACGGTTGACCCGGCAATGCCCATCGGTGTGTCGGGATGGTGGGCGACCCTGGAATCGAACCAGGCGTGGGTCTCCCCGGCGGAGTTACAGTCCGCTGCCGCACCTTGCAGCTCGTCGCCCGACGGGGGCGTGGATAGCGAAGCCCCCATGGGGCGTCAAGCGCGAAAGCGCGGGGTTTTCCGTAAGGTCTTTCCGCTTGCGCGTGGCCCGGCCCAAGCCCATTGTCACGCCCGAAAATGGGGATGGGCGATGCAGAAACCGGCATGGGTGATCGAAAAGGAACGTGCCCGCGCGCGCGAGGCACGCGAGACGGTCTGGCTTTTCGGTCTGCATGCTGTGCGGGATGCGCTGATGAACCCGGCCCGCGAAAGGTTGCGGCTGGTCCTGACCAAGAACGCCGCAGACAAACTGTCGGAGGCCATTGCCGCCAGCGGTATGCCACCGGAAATCGTCGATCCGCGCCGCTTTGACGTGCCGATCGACGAAGGGTCGGTGCACCAGGGCGCGGCGCTGGAGGCACGACCGCTGCACTGGGGCAGTCTGGACGAGGTCTGCGCGCAAGGAGCGGGCGCGCCCTTGGTCGTGCTGCTCGACCGTGTGACGGATCCGCATAACGTCGGTGCAGTGCTGCGTTCGGCCGAGGTGTTCGGCGCAAGGGCGGTGATTGCACCGCACCGGCATTCCGCGCCCGAGACCGGGGCTTTGGCAAAGACGGCGAGCGGCGCGCTGGAGCGGCAACCCTATCTGCGGGTGCAGAACCTGTCTGATGCCATGGAAACGCTTAAGGATATGGGCTTTGTCCTGCTTGGCCTTGACGGCGAGGCAGTGGCGACACTGGCGGATGCTGTGGTCGAGGCCGGGACGCGGCCCATCGGGATTGTTCTGGGGGCCGAAGGGCCAGGTTTGCGTGAGAAAACGCGAGAGACCTGCGACCGGCTGGTGAAAATCCCCTATCAGGGCGGCTTCGGATCGCTGAACGTCTCGAACGCTGCGGCCATCGCGCTATATGCCGCAACCCGACGCTGATCACTTATTTGCGACCCTTCTTTAAAGGTCGCGCCGACCTCCTATCTTTGAAAAAGAAATGGTCGGTCGGAACACCACCGTTTCACCTACACTGTCCCTCGTTCCGCGACTTGCGCCCGGCCTATGGCTCGGGCGCATTTTTGTGTTAGGTTCGGCCCATGTCGAGTGACGCCGAAAGCATCGAAATCCTGAGTTCTGTCCGCACTATCGCGATGGTCGGCTGGTCGCCCAATCCGGCAAGGCCGAGCCATCGCGTGGGGCAGTTTCTGCATGCCAACGGGTATCGGGTCATTCCGGTCAATCCAGGCCATGCGGGGGCGGAGGCGCTTGGCGAAAGGGTGCGCAGCAGCATCTCGGAGATTGCGGAGCATGTTGATATGCTGGACATTTTTCGCAGGTCGGATGCTGTTTTGCCTGCCGTCGAAGAGGCGGTTCAATCGCTGACGGGATTGAAAGTGGTCTGGATGCAATTGGGTGTCACCAACGACCGCGCTGCGGCTTTGGCCGAAGGTCAGGGTCTGCGCGTGGTGCAGGATCGTTGTCCGCTGATCGAAATCTCTCGCCTGAACATCCCGACGCCGCGCACTTGGGCCTGATCAGCCGCGAGAGGCTTTTTCGGCGATACCGGATGTGCCCTCTCGGCGTTCCAGCTCCATCAGCACCTCGGCAAATGTCACGTCGCGCGCGGCGAGCATGACCAGCAGGTGATACAGCACGTCGGCGGCCTCCGATGTCAGCCTTGCCCTGTCGCCCTTTACGGCCTCGATGATGGCCTCAACTGCTTCCTCTCCGAATTTTTCTGCAGCTTTTTCAGGGCCTTTTGCCAGAAGCTTCGCTGTCCAGCTGGTCTCTGGATCGGCCCCTTTACGGTCGGCGATGGTGGCGGCGAGGCGGTCGAGGGCGTTCATGTCAGCCTCATCGGGATGCCGGCGGCGGCCATGTGGGCCTTGGCCTGCGCTATGGTGAAGGTGCCGAAGTGGAAGATCGAGGCGGCGAGGACGGCGCTGGCGTGGCCTTCGGTCACACCTTCGACAAGGTGGTCAAGCGTGCCGACACCGCCCGAGGCGATGACGGGAATGGGAACGGCATCGCTGACCGCGCGGGTCAGGGGCAGGTTGAATCCGGCGCGGGTTCCGTCGCGGTCCATGCTGGTCAGAAGGATCTCTCCAGCCCCTTTTTCGGCCACGGTGCGGGCGAATTCGAGAGCGTCGATCCCTGTCGGGCGGCGGCCGCCATGAGTAAAAATCTCCCACTTTCCATGACTTACGCTCTTGGCATCTATGGCGACGACAATACATTGGGAGCCGAAGTGGTCGGCGGCGCGGGCGACGACGTCGGGGTCGGCGACGGCGGCGGAGTTGAAGGAGACCTTGTCGGCCCCGGCCAGCAGCAGGGCGCGGACGTCGTCGGGGGTGCGAACGCCGCCGCCGACGGTGAGGGGCATGAAGCACTGTTCGGCGGTGCGGGCGACGAGGTCGAACATGGTGCCGCGGTTTTCCTGGGTGGCGTTTATGTCGAGGAAGCAGAGCTCGTCGGCGCCGGCGGCGTCGTAGGCGCGGGCCGCTTCGACCGGGTCGCCGGCGTCGATCAGGTCGACGAAATTCACGCCCTTGACCACGCGGCCGTCGGCCACGTCGAGGCAGGGGATGATGCGGGTCTTGAGCATGGGCGGATGTCCTTTGCGCCGATGTGCCATGTCGCGGCGGTCGGGGAAAGGGGGGGCTGGAACCGGTATGGGAATAGTATGGCTTTGGTATGGAGACAGATTGGGTCGGAAACGGGCAGCCGCGACCGGAAAGGGGGGCTGTCTGCCCCCTCGTCGCTGCGCTCCTCACCCCCGAGGATACTTTCGAACGGAAGAAGGGTCAGCGTTTGAGAAGGTCGAGCGCGGCTGCAAGGTTGATCGCCCCGTCGTAGAGCGCGCGGCCCGAGATCGCGCCCGCGATGACGCCGGTATCGCGCAAGGCGGCAAGGTCGGCCATCGAGGACACCCCGCCCGAGGCGATGACCGGGATGGTTACGGCGCGGCCAAGTGCGGCGGTCGCCTCGACGTTCGGACCCTGCATGGCTCCGTCGCGGTCGATGTCGGTGTAGATGATGGCGGCAACGCCTGCGTCTTCGAAACTCTTGGCAAGGTCGGTTGCCATGACGTCGGTTTCCTCGGCCCAGCCACGCGTTGCGACACGGCCTTTGCGGGCGTCGATGCCGACGGCAACCTTGCCCGGAAAAGCGCGGGCGGCCTGACGGACCAGATCGGGGTTTTCAACGGCAACGGTGCCAAGGATCACGCGGGCGAGGCCGCGCGACAGCCAGCCCCCGATCGTTGCCATGTCACGAATGCCGCCGCCCAACTGGCAGGGGACTTTTACGCGGGACAGGATCGCCTCGACCGCCGCCGCGTTGACCGGCTTGCCCGCGAAGGCTCCGTTCAGATCGACCAGATGCAGCCATTCGCAGCCCGCGTCGACAAAGGCCGCCGCCTGCGCCGCCGGATCGTCACCAAAGACGGTCGCGGCCTCCATCTCTCCCCGCAAGAGCCGGACGCACTGGCCGTCCTTGAGGTCGATTGCGGGATAGAGGATCATGTTGGGCCACCCTGGAGATTCCGCGCTGTTTGGCACGCGAGGCGACAGATGCCAAGGCAGCAGGTTTTGCGGCAAACCTACCTGTGCCGCCACACCTTCACGGCGGAGATCAGCAGGATCAGTGCGAGGGCAGGGAGAAATATACTTTCTGGCACAAGGCCAAGCAGCAGCCCGCCAATGAACGTGCCGACAATGGAGCCTGCAGCCATCGTGATGAGAAAGGACCTGTTGCGTCCAAGGACGGCAAAGCTTTGATCCCGGCTGTAGCGGGCGAAGCCGACCAGCATCGTCGGCAGGCTGACGGCCAATGACAAGGATCCCGCAAGTCTGATGTCCGCGCCGAAAAGAAGGACCAGCGTGGGGATCAGCAATTCACCTCCGGCCACACCCATGAGGGACGCGACCACGCCGATGCCGAAGCCTGCAATGACTCCGGCCGCAATCTGTGCTGAGCCGGTCAGCAACGGGCTGGAGGCCGAAGCGTTATGGCCGAAGGCCAGCACAACGGCGATCACGACGAGCAGGACCGCTATTACCTTGTAAAGCGAGTCCGACTTCAGCCGGGTTGCCCAGCCTGCACCGAACCACGCCCCGGCAAGGCTGCCCGCGAGCAGGTTCGCGACGATCGGCCAATGTCCGGCAATCTCGGCAAACGGAACGGTTCCCGCCCGAAATGGCAAAGCTGTGGCCACGACAACGAGGCTCATGGCCTTGTTAAAGATGACGGCCTCGAGCGCAGCGAAGCGGAACAAGCCGATCAGCAAGGGAAGCCGGAACTCTGCCCCGCCCAGACCGATGAGACCCCCAAGCGCGCCGATGACGGCGCCTCCGCCAAAGGCGGCGGGGAGGTTGAGGTTAGCAGGGCGTTCAGCGGGTGCGGTCATTTTGGCAGGTAGACATGACCGCACCCGCGATGGAAGCGCGGAACGCTGATGCGGATGGCATATCGCGCATGCGGATCGCCGCGCCCGAACCCAACGTCACGCTTGCCGGATTCCGGGGCCGGGCTGAAAATCCCCCGATACCTGAAAGGGAGGAGTTCGGGATGCGGTTTCTTTTGACAGCGGTTTTCGTGTTGGCGGCAGGGGCGGCGATGGCCGATCCGGTCGAAGGGACGTGGAAGACCAAGGCCGACGACAATGGTAACTTCGGCCATGTGCAGATCGTGCCCTGTGGGCCCGCGTTCTGTGGGACGCTGGTGAAGGCGTTTGACGCTAGCGGCGCCCAGATCGCCTCGCCCAATATCGGCAAGCGTATCGTGTGGGACATGGTGGCCGAGGGCGGCGGCGCCTATGGCGATGGCAAGGTGTGGTCACCGGACCGGGACAAGACCTATAGCTCGAAGATGCAGTTGAGCGGCAACAGCCTGTCGGTTTCCGGCTGTGTGTTCGGGATCTGCCGCGATGGCGGCACCTGGACGCGGGTGCAATAGGCACTGCCAGCGCAAGATGTGACGAATCGATCCCGGGTGTTAGGTTGCGTCCGGGTTTTGGGGTCGGAGACATTCATGCGTTCCTCGATTTTCGCAGTCGGCCTTCTGGTCTTTGCGCTTTCTACGCCCGCGTTTGCCGACCACGCCCATCGGGTGGACAACCGCAAATGCCAGCAGATGGGTTTCAGGCAGGGCACGCGCGATTTCTCGAACTGCCTGCTGCAGCTTGAGACCAACCGGGCGAACCAGCAGGCGGCGCAGGCACGGGCGCAGGGGCAGCGAGACGCCGCCAGTATTCAGGCCAGGGCGGCAAAGGATGCCGCCGATCAGGACGCATGGGATGCGCGGACGGGGCAGGGCAAATATGCCAACCGGTCGCAGCAGGGGTCGTTCATCCCGCAGCAGGTCGTGCAGGAGGGATCGACCCAGCCGCCGCCGAAGTTCGACCGCAACGGTAATCCGAACTATGATGAGGATGGCAATTACATTGGTGGAAATGGTCTTGGCACGCTGGTCGACAGCCCCGACAACCAGCCGCAACCGGCTGACCCGGCACAGGACGTAGCGGATATGATCCAGCAGGATTCGGACAATATCGAGAACTCGATCTGCGCCGAGGCCGACCCGAACGCAGGCTGCAACTGACCTAACCGAAGACCGACCAGCCGGTGCGCCGGGCCAGCCGCTCCATCGCCTCGGACCCCAGTTTGGAATTGCCGCGGTCGTTGAGGCCCGGCGACCAGACGGCGATGGAGGCTCGTTTGGGGGCCACCGACAGGATGCCGCCGCCGACGCCGCTTTTACCCGGCAGGCCGACAAGATAGGCGAACTCCCCCGAGGCGTCGTAGTGGCCGCAGGTCATCATCAGCGCATTGATGCGCCGGACTCGCGCCGCCGAGACCATATGCGGCGCGTCGGGCAGACCGGCCAGGAAGCGGCCCGAGCGGGCCAGCTGGGCGCAGGTCATCTCGATGGCGCATTGGTGGAAATATACGCCGAGGGACATCTCGGGCGCGTTGCGCATGTTGTCATGGGCGCGCATGAAATTCGCCAGCGCCATGTTGCGAAAGCCGGTCTCGGCCTCGGATTTCGCCACCGACTTGTTGATATGGATGTCGGTGTCGCCGGCGGCCGAGCGGATGAAGGTCACAAGCTCGGTCAGCACCTCTCTGGGCGTGCGGCCGGCGAGGACGGCGTCGGTCGTGACGATGGCACCTGCGTTGATGAAGGGGTTGCGCGGGCGGCCATGCTCGAGCTCGAGTTGCAGGATCGAGTTGAAGGCCTGGCCCGAGGGTTCCTTGCCGACGCGTTTCCACAACCCGTCGCCGATGCGGCCAAGGGCGATGGCCAGCATGAAGACCTTTGAGATGCTCTGGATCGAGAAGGGCACATGGGCATCGCCTGCCGTCAGCAGCGCGCCGTCGGGCAGGCAGAGAGCGATGCCGAACTGGTTCGGATCGACGTGGGCAAGCTCGGGGATGTAGTCCGCGACAGGGCCACGGTTGGTTTCGGCAGCCATCTCCTGCGCGATCTCGTCAAGGATGGCCTGCAGGTCCATCTTAAGGACGCCAGTTCAGGAAGTTCGCGATCACGCGCAGGCCGGTCGCCTGGCTTTTCTCGGGGTGGAACTGGGTGCCGATGACGTTGTCCCTACCCACGATGGCGGTGATCGGCCCGCTGTAATCGACATAGGCAAGGCGATGGGCCGGGTCGGCGGTGCGGAAATGGTAGGAGTGGACGAAGTAGGCGTGGTCGCCGGTGGCGATGCCGTCAAGGACCGGATGCGGATGGTCGATGATCAGGTCGTTCCAGCCCATGTGCGGCACCTTCATCGCAGGGTCGGCGGGGGTGATGCGGGCCACTTCTCCGCCGATCCAGTCGAAGCCGGGGGTGGGTTCGTATTCAAGGCCACGGGTGGCCAGCATCTGCATGCCGATGCAGATGCCGAGGAAGGGGCGGGCTTTGTTGCGGACGGCGTCCTCGATGGCCTCGAACATGCCGCGGTGGTCGTCAAGCGCATGGCGGCAGGACGGGAAAGCCCCGTCGCCGGGCAGCACAATGCGGTCGGCGCGGGCGACATCCTCGGGGCGCGAGCTGACCAGAACCGTGCCGCCCCCCGTCTCGGCCGCCATGCGCTGAAAGGCTTTCTCGGCCGAGTGCAGGTTGCCGCTGTCGTAGTCGACGAGGATGGTCAGCCCGCTCACAGCGTTCCCTTGGTCGAGGGGATGGCGTCGGCGGCACGCGGGTCGGGCTCGACCGCCATGCGCAGGGCGCGGGCGACGGCCTTGAACGCGGCCTCGGCGATGTGGTGGCTGTTGATCCCGTGGACCATGTCGATGTGCAGCGTGATGCCGCCGTGGGTCGACAGGCCCTGAAAGAACTCGCGCACCAGTTCGGTGTCGAAGGTGCCGATCTTTTGCGTCGGGAAGGTCAGGTTCCACACCAGATAGGGCCGTCCCGACAGGTCGAGCGCCGCGCGCACCTGCGCGTCGTCCATCACCAGCGTGCATTCGCCGTAGCGGCGGATGCCGCGCTTGTCGGCCAAAGCGCGGGTCAGGGCCTGACCCAAGGCGATGCCGCAATCTTCGACCGTGTGATGGTCGTCGATGTGCAGATCACCCTTGGCCGACACATCCATGTCGATCAGGGAATGGCGTGAAAGCTGGTCCAGCATGTGATCGAAGAAGCCGACGCCGGTCGCCATCTGGCGCGCGCCGGTGCCGTCAAGGTCGAGCGAGACCGAAATCTCGGTCTCGGCGGTCTTGCGGCTGATCTCTGCCTTGCGCATTCCGCGCCCTCCGCTTGTGTTTCCGGGGCCTTATAGCAGGTGAGGACGGGGGCGAAAGAGCCATGGAACCAGCGAGGCGGGTATCGCGTTACGGCTTTGGATCAATGGGGGCATCCATGAGCATCATCGGGACCATCATCATCGGTTTCATCGCCGGGATCATCGCGAAATTCGTGATGCCGGGCGACAACGAACCTTCGGGATTTATCATGACCACGCTTCTGGGCGTCGTGGGCGCGTTTGTCGCGACATGGCTGGGGCAGGCCATGGGCCTTTACGGCCCGAACGAGGGCGCGGGCCTGATCGGCGCGGCCATAGGGGCGATCATCGTGCTGGTCGTCTGGGGTTATGCCAGCCGCCGCAACGTCTGAGGGAGGAAATATCATGGCGAAATCCACACCATCCTTGCTGGCCCTGTTGGGGCTGGCGGCGGTCGCGGGGTATCAGAACCGCGACAAGCTGGCCGAGTTTTTCGGACAGAAGGGCGATGACGGGAAATCCAGCGTTCCCGGTGGCCTTGGAGAACTGGTCGACAGGTTCCGCCAGGCAGGCAAGGGCCAGTTGGCCGACAGTTGGGTCGGCAGCGGGCCGAGCGATGCCGTCGCCGAGCAGGACATCGAACAGGTGATCGGCGAAGAGACACTGGGCACGCTGATGCAGCGCACCGGGCTAAGCCGCGCGGAATTGCTGCGCAAGCTGGCAGCGGCATTGCCGGATACGGTCAATCGCCTGACGCCTCAGGGCCGGATTCCAACGGATGATGAGGCGCACGGGCTGATCTGACGCGGTGCGGGGGCAAGGCGGGGCAATTGCAATGCCGGATAGACATTACGCCCGAGTTCCATCCTCATCAGAAATCCCGAGAAAGCCTTCCCCGGCGGGCGAGAAAGGCCCGCCAATACCGGCGGACGTTGGCCGGTGCTTCGCGCCCTGTGCGGGAGGTGCAAGGGAGCAAGGCATGGCGAAGGCGATGATCTAGCCATGCGGTGACAAATATCGGTCCGCCCTAGCCCCTGACCTCTGGCCGTTTGTCCAGCGGGGTGTTTGGTGGCTGTCCCGCCTTGCGCATGACGCAGGAATTATAGGCGGCCTCGGGGTTGCGCTGGTTCGCGGGCAGGGTGGTTGAAACGGCGACGCCGGACCCGCCCCATCCCCAGCCGTCATCCCAGCCCCAGCCGCCAAAGCCGATCCCGCCGCCACCCGTGCCGACGCCGACCGAAACGGCGGTATTGCTGTTCCCGCCGTCCAGCACCTGGCGCACGCACTGCGCCTCGGCCACGTCGACGGGGATGAGTGTCTGCGGCTGGGTGCAGCCCAGAAGGGCAGATGCGACGGTAAGTCCAGCAATGGCGCGATACATGCCGTTATCTCCCAGAGTGCCAGAGCACCCTGCACTAAACAGGATTGGCAAGTCCACGGTTCCGATATGGTCCGCAATCGGGCCGGAAAAGCAAAAGGTCGCCCGAAGGCGACCCTTTAACCGCTTCCCTTTCGGGATTTTTGGAGCGGGCGATGAGATTCGAACTCACGACCCTAACCTTGGCAAGGTTATGCTCTACCCCTGAGCTACGCCCGCACCGTGGGCTGGCAGTATCGCATGTACTTAGTGAGGGCAAGCGGGTTTCCAGCCGGGTTCAGACCCGACCGACCACCGCTTTGAGCAGGAGCGGAAAGGCGGGCTGCTGGCTAAAGGGACGGCCTGCGGCCACCGGCAGGTCCAGGCCCAGCATGGCGTAGCCGTGGACCAGCGACCAGACGGCCGCCTCTACCGTTTGTGGATCGCCTTGGGCGAAGGGCGCACAATTTTCCGCGAGCAGCCCATAGGCCGCCTTAGCCTCTCGCATAAGGTCCGGGTCGTCGCGGCGAATTGCCGGTTCGACAAACATCAGGTGAAAAAGGCCTGACCGGTTGCGGGCAAAGGCAAGGTAGCCTTCGCAGAGACCAAGCAGCCGCACGAAGGGTTCGGGTCCGGCGGCGTCGCGCGCTTCGGTCATCGTCCGGGTGAACTGCGCAAAGGCACGGGTTGCGATGGCGGTCTGCAACCCCTGCAGCCCGTCAAAGTGGTGCGCTGGCGCGGCATGCGAAACACCGGCCCGCGCCGCCGCCCGGCGGAGCGTCAGGCCCGAGCTGCCGTCTTCGGCCAGAAGCGCCAGCCCTGCCTCGACAAGAGCCTCGCGGGTGCCGGAAGGGCGGGTTGAGAGGGGTTGTATTGTGGACATGACATCTGATCGCAAGTCAGCTTGACAGTGTCAAGGCGTGTGGGATAGCTAAGATGAGGTTGACAGTGTCAAGGAGAAGGAAAATGGTCGGAATTGCGGGTGTCTGGACTTTCCGCGTGTTGTGCCTCGTGATTGCGGCAGCGACACTGCGTGTCCTGATTCTTCCGGTGGCCGAGGTGATGCCGGCAATGGCGCCCTACATGGCCGATCTGCGCTCTGCGGTGTTGGCGCATATCATCTTCGCGACTCTTGCGCTGGCGTTGGCGCCGTTCCAGTTGTCCGGTAAACTGAGAAACCGCCATCCCCGACTGCACAGGCTGTCGGGTTATGTTTATGCTTTTTCGATTGCTGTAGCTGCCGTGGCGTCTTTGGCGCTGCTCCCCGAGTTCGGTGGCAGCTATTGGGCGCTGGCGGGTTTCGCGGTGTTGGCCGTGCTTTGGATCGGCTTCACCGCGCTTGGCATCGACGCCGCGCGCAGACGCGACTTTTTGCGGCACCGCCAATGGATGCTTCGTTCGGTGGCGCTGAGCTTTGCCGCGGTCGTGCTGCGGCTGATGATGCCGGGGCTGATGGCCTCGGGCATGACTTATCTCGAGACTTATGACATCACTGCCTGGGCGTCCTGGGTGCCAAGCCTCATCGCGGTTGAATGGTGGCTACGTCGCCGCCCTGAGAGAAATCTGGCCTGAAGAAGCAAAAGGCGCCCGAAGGCGCGCTTCTTCCAGTGTGTTGGAGCGGGCGATGAGATTCGAACTCACGACCCTAACCTTGGCAAGGTTATGCTCTACCCCTGAGCTACGCCCGCATCCTTTGGGTAGGCGGTGATCTATTCAGTCGCGATCGGGACCGCAAGGGGGAAATTGCGCGGTTGCGCGAGAATCCAGCCCGAGGTTCACAGCATCATCAGGGCAGCCGAGAGGCCAAGCGAGGTGAAGGTCAGAGCCATGCCAAGGGTGCGCAATCCAAAATGCATGCCGCCAGACAGCGCCAGGCCATGGGCAACACGTCCCAACAGCAGGATCACACCCGACAGATGCAGTGCCCAGACAGTAGCACCGCTGAGTTCGGCGATGAGCAGCAGCAACAGGCCGAGCGGCGCGTATTCGGCACAGTTGCCCTGGGCACGAATCAGGCGGCGCAGCACTGGATCGTTGCCGTCCCCCAGCGATATCCGCTGGTTGCGCCGAAACCCGATCACCCGGACCGACAGAAGGATGAACAGGGCGGTCAGCGCGGAGGCGTAAAACGGTGTGACGACGAGGCTCAAAGTTCCTCCGGTTCAGTTTCCTACCGGACACTTAGCCCCGGACTGTCAGACATCCAGTTCGATCAGCAAATCCTTCGCGTCGATCTGGGTGCCGGGCGTCACATGCACCGCCTTCACCGTGGCGGCGCGGTCGGCGTGAAGGCCTGTTTCCATCTTCATAGCCTCGATGGTCAGAAGCAGGTCGCCCGCCTTGACCTTCTGTCCGACACTGACGGCGACCGAGGCGACCGAGCCGGGCATCGGCGCGCCGATATGGGCAGAGTTGCCCTCGGCGGCCTTGGGGCGTGCGGCGGTCTTGGCCTTGATCGCGCGGTTCGGCACGCGGATGACCCGGGGCTGACCGTTCAGTTCGAAGAACACCCGCACCTCGCCGTCGTCGCCGACCTCGCCCACGGTCTGCAGGCGGATTTCCAGCGTCTTGCCGGCGTCGAGTTCTGCGGTGATCTCCTCCCCCGGCTCCATGCCATAGAAGAAGGTCTTGGTCGGCAGGACACGGACCGGGCCATAAGTGCGGTGGCGGGCGCGGTAGTCGGTGAAGACCTTGGGATACATGAGGTATCCGTTCAGATCCTCATCATCGATGATCTCGTCCTTGTCCTCCGGGTCGCCGTTGCCCGCGCCAATGCCGAGTTCCTTCGCCAGCTTCTTGCGGACGGCCTTGATGTCCACCGGGGTGGCATGGGCGCCGGGGCGGTCGGTGAGAGGCTTTTCACCCTTCAGCACCTTGGCCTGAATGCCCTTGGGCCAGCCGCCATGGGGTTGGCCGAGGTTGCCCTTCATCATGTCCACGACCGAGTCGGGGAAGGCGACGTCGACGCCCGGATCCTCGACCTGTTTGCGGCTCAGCCCCTGCGAGACCATCATCAGGGCCATGTCGCCCACGACCTTGGACGAGGGCGTTACCTTGACGATGTCGCCGAACATCTGGTTGGCGTCGGCATAGGCCTGGGCCACCTCGTGCCAGCGCTCTTCCAGACCGAGGCTGCGGGCCTGGGCCTTGAGGTTGGTGAACTGGCCGCCGGGCATCTCGTGCAGATAGACCTCGGAAGCGGGCGACTGCAGGCCCGACTCGAAGGCGGCATACTGGTTGCGGACCGCTTCCCAGTAGTTCGAGATTTCACGGATGGCCGACATATCCAGGCCGGTGTCGCGATCGGTATGCTTCAGCGCCTCGACGATGGATCCAAGGCAAGCCTGCGAGGTGCCGCCGGAGAAGGCGTCCATCGCCGCATCGACCGCATCCACGCCCGCATCGCAGGCGGCGATGATCGTGGCGGCGGCGGCCCCGCTGGTATCGTGGGTATGGAAGTGGACGGGCAGGCCCACCTCCTGCTTAAGCGTCTTGACCAACTGGCGGGCTGCGGCGGGTTTTAGCAGGCCCGCCATGTCCTTGAGGCCAAGGATGTGCGATCCGGCTGCCTTCAGCTCTTTCGCGCGGTCGACATAGTATTTGAGGTCATACTTCGACCGGCTCGGGTCAAGCATGTCGCCGGTGTAGCAAACGGTGCCTTCCAGAACCTTGTTCGTTTCAAGCACGGCATCCATGGCGACGCGCATGTTTTCGACCCAGTTCAGGCTGTCAAACACGCGGAACACGTCGACGCCGGTCTTGGCGGCCTGAGCCACGAACCCCTGCACGACGTTGTCGGGATAGGTGGTGTAGCCGACGCCGTTCGCGCCGCGCAGCAGCATCTGCGTCATCAGGTTCGGCATGGCCGCGCGCAGATCGCGCAGGCGTTGCCACGGGCATTCCTGCAGGAAGCGATAGGCCACGTCAAAGGTGGCGCCGCCCCAGCATTCGACGCTGAAAAGCTGCGGCAGGTTGGCGGCATAGGCGGGCGCGACCTTGATCATGTCGATCGACCGCATCCGGGTGGCGAGCAGGCTTTGATGCCCGTCGCGCATCGTCGTGTCGGTGAGCAGCACCTTGTTCTGCGCTTTCAGCCAGTCGGCGACCGCCTGCGGGCCCTTTTGTTCCAGCAGGTTGCGGGTACCCATCGCCGGTTCACCACGCAATGCGGGCGGTTTCGGCGTGCGCAGGTCGGCGGCGGGCAGGGGGCGGCCTGCCGTCTCTGGGTGACCATTCACGGTGATGTCGGCGATGTAGGTCAGGATGCGCGTCGCCCGGTCCTGCCGCTTGCGGAACTGGAACAGGTCGGGCGTCGTGTCGATGAACTTGGTCGTATAGGTGTTGTCGAGGAAGGTCGGGTGTTTTAGCAGGTTGATGACGAAGTCGATGTTCGTGCTGACACCCCGAATACGGAACTCGCGCAGCGCGCGGTCCATGCGGGCGATTGCCTTTTCCGGCGTCTGGGCGTGGGCCGTGACCTTGACCAGTAGTGAATCGTAGTAGCGCGTCACCACGCTGCCCGAATAGGCGGTGCCGCCGTCCAACCGGATCCCGTTGCCGGTCGCGCTGCGATAGGCTGTGATCCGACCGTAGTCGGGGATGAAGTTGTTCTGCGGGTCTTCGGTCGTTACCCGGCATTGCAGGGCATGACCGTTCAGCAGCACATCCTTTTGGCTGGCAACGCCCGTGGCCTCTGCCAGCGATTTGCCTTCTTCGATCAGGATCTGGGCCTGAACGATGTCGATGCCTGTCACCTCTTCGGTGACGGTATGTTCGACCTGGACGCGGGGGTTGACCTCGATGAAATAGAATTTCCCGGAATCCATATCCATCAGGAATTCGACGGTGCCCGCGCATTCGTAGTTCACATGGGAACAGATGCGCTTTGCCATCTCGCAGACGTCTTCGCGCTGCGCCTGGGTCAGATAGGGGGCGGGGGCGCGTTCGACGACCTTCTGGTTGCGGCGCTGCACGGTGCAATCGCGTTCCCACAGGTGCCAGACGTTGCCCTGCTTGTCGCCGAGGATCTGAACCTCGACGTGGCGAGCGCGCAGGATCATCTTTTCAAGATAGCCCTCGCCATTGCCGAAGGCGGCTTCCGCCTCTCGCCGCCCTTCGCGGACCTTGTCGGCCAGTTCCTCGGGACCGTTGATCGGGCGCATGCCGCGACCGCCGCCGCCCCATGACGCTTTGAGCATCAGCGGATAGCCGACCTCGGCGGCCTGTTTCTTTACCAACTCCATATCGTCGCCCAGCACTTCGGTTGCCGGGATGACCGGCACCCCCGCCTCCATCGCCACGCGGCGGGCGCTGGCCTTGTCGCCAAGGGCGCGCATGGTTTCCGCCTGCGGGCCGATGAAGACGATCCCGGCGGCATCGCAGGCATCGACGAAATCGGGGTTTTCGGACAGCAGGCCGTAGCCGGGATGGATGGCATCGGCGCCGCTGAGCTTTGCGACCTTGATGATCTCGGGGATCGACAGATAGGCGCCGACGGGGGAAAGCCCTTCGCCGATGCGATAGGCTTCGTCCGCCTTGAAGCGGTGCAGGCCCAGCTTGTCTTCTTCGGCATAGACCGCGACCGTTTTCTTGCCCATCTCGTTGGCGGCCCGCATGACGCGGATGGCGATCTCGCCCCGGTTGGCGACAAGGATCTTTTGGAATTCGGGCATGAAGCGGGTTCTCTCGCGTATCGGCTGACGACGCATCACTCTAGGCTTGCTGCAATGCAGCGCAAGAGCGTGCAGTCTTGTTTGGGGAAGGATTTGCAAAGGAAAGCGGCAGATTGCGCCAGGGGTCGGGCTGTTAGCGCTATAATTTTAGGCGAATGCGCCGCGCGATGGGTGGCGGCGGGTTTCGCGGGAATCAACGGGCGGAATAAGGTGACAATTCGATTGAGAACATTTTACGAACAAACCTTTAATTCACCGTTCAAGGCGTTATACTGAAGGTTATGAACGGATTTGACGAAAGCGACGCCTTCGAGGCGGCGGTTCCCTTGTCGCAGCGGGCGATGGCCGCGCGACCTGCACCCTATCTGGATGACCTGAATCCTGCGCAGCGCGAGGCGGTCGAGGCGCTGGACGGGCCGGTGCTGATGCTGGCGGGGGCAGGGACGGGCAAGACCAAGGCGCTGACGGCGCGGATCGTGCACCTGTTGAATACAAGCCGAGCGCGACCGAACGAGATACTTGCGGTGACTTTCACCAACAAGGCCGCGCGCGAGATGAAGGACCGCGTGGGCCGGATGCTTGGTCATGCGGCCGAGGGGATGCCCTGGATGGGCACCTTTCACTCGATCAGCGTGCGTATCCTGCGCCGTCACGCGGAACTGGTGGGGCTGAAGTCGAACTTCACGATTCTCGACAGCGACGACCAATTGCGGCTGCTGAAGCAATTGGTCTCGGCCGCCAACATTGACGAAAAACGCTGGCCCGCCAGAATGCTCGCCGGGCTGATCGACAGCTGGAAGAACCGGGCGCTGACGCCCGCCAAGGTGCCGTCCTCCGAGGCCAGCGCCTATAACCATCGCGGGACCGAGCTGTATGAGGCGTATCAGGATCGGCTCAAGACGCTGAACGCCACCGATTTCGGCGACCTGCTGCTGCATGTGCTGACGATCTTCCAGACCTACCCGGACGTGCTGGCGCAGTATCAGCGCTGGTTCCGCTATATTCTGGTCGATGAGTATCAGGATACCAACGTGGCCCAGTACCTATGGCTGCGACTGCTGGCGCAGGCGCATCGGAATATCTGCTGCGTGGGCGACGACGACCAGTCGATCTACGGCTGGCGCGGGGCCGAGGTGGGCAACATCCTTCGGTTCGAGAAGGATTTTCCGGGCGCCAAGGTGATCCGGCTGGAGCAGAACTATCGCTCGACCCCGCATATCCTGGCTGCCGCCTCTGGCGTGATCGCCACGAATGCGGGGCGGCTGGGCAAGACGCTGTGGACCGAAGAAACCGACGGCAATCAGGTACGACTGATCGGTCATTGGGATGGCGAGGAAGAAGCGCGGTGGATCGGAGATGAGATTCTCCAACTCGAGAATGGTACTCATCCACTTGCCCGAACTAGGCACAACCCGAGATCGAAAACCATACTGCAGGAGTTTGAACGTCTTGCGAAGAAGGGAGCCTTAGGCGGCATCGTTTCCGTCGGGCAATTGTTCGAGAAATTCCGCCAGCAAAACAGCCCGCTTCGAGAGTTTAAGACACGTAAGTTGATGTGGGAACTGTCAGAGCGTTTCAACCGAAACGAAGAACCAGACCCGGCTTTTTTTAAGTTCAGCTTTGAAGAAATGGCCATCCTAGTTCGGGCCAGCCACCAGATGCGCGCCTTCGAGGACCGGTTTATGATGATCGGGCTGCCCTATCGGGTGATCGGGGGGCCGCGGTTCTATGAGCGGCTCGAGATCCGCGATGCGATGGCCTATTTCCGGCTGGCGGTCTCACCCGATGACGATCTGGCGTTCGAGCGGGTGGTGAACACGCCGAAGCGTGGGCTTGGTGACAAGGCGCAGCAGACGATCCAGCGGATGGCGCGGGATAACGGGCTGGGCCTGCACGAGGGCGCGCGGATGCTGCTGGCCGAGGGCGGCATTTCCGGCAAGGGCGCGGGGCAGTTGCGCGCCTTTGTCGAGGGGATCGACCGCTGGCACGCACTGACGCTGAAACCGGGGCAGAGCCATATCGAACTGGCCGAGATGATCCTGGACGAGAGCGGCTATACTGGGATGTGGCAGGAGGACAAGACGCCCGAGGCGCCGGGCCGGCTGGAGAACCTCAAGGAACTGATCAAGGCGCTGGAGAATTTCGAGAACCTGCAGGGGTTCCTGGAACACGTCTCGCTGATCATGGACAATGAGACGGATGAGGCCGAGGAAAAGGTCTCGATCATGACCCTACACGCGGCCAAGGGACTGGAGTTTCCCGCCGTGTTCCTGCCGGGGTGGGAGGACGGGCTGTTCCCGAGCCAGCGCAGCATGGACGAGAGCGGGCTGAAGGGGTTGGAGGAGGAGCGGCGGTTGGCCTATGTCGGCCTGACGCGGGCGGAGGAACTGGCCACGGTCTCCTTTGCGGCGAACCGGCGCATCCATGGGCAATGGCAGTCGGCGCTGCCGTCGCGCTTCATCGACGAATTGCCCGAGGGTCATGTCGAGGTGCTGACGCCGCCGGGGCTGTATGGCGGCGGGTTTGGCGCGGCCGGCATGGCCTCAACCATCGAGGCGAAGGCGGCGAGCGCGGATGTCTATAACTCGCCGGGCTGGAAGCGGATGCAGGAGCGGGCGACGAGCCGTCCCATGGCGCAGCCCCGCGAGGCGCGGGAGATGGTGATCGACGCGACGGCGGTGTCGTCGTTTGCGATGGGCGACCGGGCGTTCCATGACAAGTTCGGCTATGGCACGATCGTGGGGATCGAAGGCGACAAGCTGGACATCGCCTTTGACAAGGCAGGCATCAAGAAGATCGTCGCGCGGTTTGTCAGGTCGGCGGCTGCGGCGGATGATGTGCCGTTCTGAGGCGAAGCAGCGGGGGGCCAGCCCCCCGCACCCCCCGGGATATTTGAGAACGGAAGAAGGCTAGAGGGCTTATCTTGCCTTGAGGCGGACGCTGCCGTGTTCCAGCAATTGAATGATGATTCCGGTCAGCAGCCCCCAGAAGGCCGCGCCGATGCCGAAGAAGGTGACGCCGGAGGCGGTCACAACCAGCGTGACAGCGGCGGCGAAGCGTTGGGAGGGGTGGGCGAAGGCGCCGGCCAGGGCCCCGGTCAGCGGGCCGAAAAGAGCCAGTGCGACGATTGCGGTCACGAGTTCTGCGGGCAGGGCGCCGATCAGCAGGATGACGAGCGGGCTGAACAGGCCAAGCGCCAGCCAGATAGCGCCATAGGCGAGGCTGACCTTCCAGCGCTGGCTGCGGTCGGGATGCACATCGTCGCCAAGGCAGATGGCGGCGGTGATCGCGGCCATGTTGACGGGATGCGCGCCGAACAAAGCGCTGATCGCGGATAGACCGCCGGTGACAACCAGTGCCGGGCGCACGGGTGGCTCAAAGCCGGCGGCGCGAAGCGTGGCGAAGCCCGGAAGGTTTTGCGCGGCCATGGTGACGAGATAGATCGGCAGGCCGAGGCCAAGCATCACGCTCAGGTTCCATTCTGGCGCGATGAACACAGCTGTGGGTAGGGCAAACGGCGCGTCCGGAAAGTGACCGCCCGCCAGCCCAAGAAACAGCCCGAGGCCGAGTGCCGCGAGCACCGCGAAGGACGGGTTCCACAGCCGCACCATCGCAAAGACCAGCACGACGGGTAGCACGATGGCCGGCGATCCCTGCATCGCTGGCATCAGGCGAAGCACGAAGGGTAGCAGCACACCCGCCAGCATGCCCGCAGCAATTCCGTCGGGAATCATCGCCACCAACTTGCCAAGCGGTTTGATCGCACCGGTCAGTGCGGTCAGCCCTCCGGCCACAAGAAATGCCGCGACTGCCTGGTTGATCGAGATGCCGGTCGATGCTGCGATCAGCGCAGCGCCGGGCGTGGACCAGGCCAGCACCACCGGCACCCGCGAATACCAGCCAAGGAAGGCGCTGCCCACGGCTTTGGCCAGACAGACGGCCAGAACCCAGCTGGCGGTCTGCGCCGGACTGGCGCCCACAGCGGCGGCGGCCGCCAGCACCAGCGCGATGGTCGAGCCGAAACCAACCAGCGCCGCCACAAGGGCGGCCGAGACCAGCGACAAGCGCATGAAGTTTCTCCCCGTCTTTTGCGGCGACTATCCGCAGGCAGCGCGCCTTGCGCAATCACCCGAAAGCAAAAACGGCGGCGTTCCGGGGAAGAGGAACGCCGCCGTCCGAGACGACCGGGCCAGGGAGGAGTAGGGCTCGGTGTTTCGTGCGAGGGCGGGAGGAGCCCCCTTATGTCAGCGACGACACCCAGGGAGGAGGTTGGGGTCGCCGCTCAGGAAACGCCCGGCCTTGAGGGAGGAGGAGAGGCCGGACGTATGCGGTTTGGGCGGCGGGACAGGCCCGAAGCCCGGAAACTTGTGCGGCGACCCCAGGGAGGAGGAGGGGCCGCCGCGATTCCGACTGGCCCAGGGAGGAGGAGGGGCCACCGAAACACCGTGTCGAAGCTTTTGCTTCGGAATGGATAGGCGGCGATCCCAGGGAGGAGGAGAGGGACCGCCGCAGGTCTGAGCTACTCCGGGAGGAGGTGGAGCCGCTCAAACATCGTGTCGAAGCTTGCGCTTCGGAAACTTGTGCGGCGACCCCAGGGAGGAGGAGGGGGCCGCCGCGATTCCGATCGGCCCAGGGAGGAGGAGGGCCGCCGAAACACCGGATCGAAGCTTTCGCTTCGGAAGAAAGGGCGGCGACACCAGGGAGGAGGAGAGGTGTCGCCGCTTTTGCTACGGACGCGCCTGGGAGGAGGTAGGCACGCCCCGCAAAGAAACTTATTTGCCGTAGGCAGCTTCCAGCGAGATCTCACGGATCATAGAGCGGTGGATGCCCAGATCGCCAAGCTCACGCTCGGTCAGGCTGTTGAGTTCCCGGTAGGTCCGGGTGTACATCTGGCGACGCACGGCGGCCTCTTTCAGAGAAGCGAGCAGGGCGTTCAGCCGATCGGAAAAGCTGCCACTCGCAGCACGGGACGCGTTAACATAAGCCATCTTACAAAGCCTCATCAGGTTCTCGGTTCGGGTTGTTGTCTTTCGAACCGTTAGGGCAAACATACGCCGATGCTGCAGATGCACAATGGCCAGAGCTTCAATGCTGCCATGCAGCAACTGCATGGCTGAAATCATGAAATATTCACGTGTTTACAGCCCCTTCGCCCGTTTTTTAATCGTTTGGTAAACGACCCCTTGCCGCTTGCCGCGGAAATGATGACCTATGCCCAAGGTAAAGGCGAAGGAGAGACCCATGCCGACGACCCGTGACGCCGTGATGCAGGCCCTGGCGGGGATTCCTGTTCCGGGCGGAGGCACGCTGAGTAGCCGGGATCTGGTGCGCGCGCTGGTGATAGAAGGCGAAACGGTACGATTCGTGATCGAGGCGCCGGATGCGGAACAGGCGCGCGGGCTGGATAGCGCGCGCGCGGCGGCAGAGGCTGCGGTGCGGGCACTGCCGGGCGTTGGCGCGGTGCAGGTCGTGCTGACGGCGCATGGACCGGCGGCCAAGGCTCCGCCGCCGAACCTCAAGATCGGCCAGCATCCGACGCCGCAGCAGGGCGGACCTCAACGTGTGACCGGCGTGGACCGGATCATTGCCATCGCTTCGGGCAAGGGTGGAGTGGGGAAATCCACGGTTTCCTCGAACCTCGCAGTGGCGCTGGCGCGGCAGGGCCGTAAAGTCGGCCTGCTTGATGCCGATATATATGGTCCCTCGCAGCCGCGCATGATGGGCGTCAACCGCCGCCCTGCCTCGCCTGATGGCAAGACGATCATCCCGCTTCAGGCGCATGGTGTCACGGTGATGTCGATCGGCTTTATGTTGAAAGAGGATGAGGCGGTCGTCTGGCGTGGACCGATGATCATGGGGGCGCTGCAGCAGCTGATCACGCAAGTGGACTGGGGCAAGCTGGACGTGCTGATCGTCGATCTGCCGCCGGGGACGGGCGATATACAGCTTACACTATGCCAGCGCACGCATCTGACGGGTGCAATCGTGGTGTCGACGCCGCAGGATGTCGCGCTGTTGGACGCGCGCAAGGCACTGGACATGTTCGACAAGCTCAAGACGCCAGTTCTGGGCCTGATCGAGAACATGTCGACCTATGTCTGCCCGAACTGCGGGCACGAGGAACATCTGTTCGGCCATGGCGGGGTTGCCGCCGAGGCGAAGCGTTTGGGCGTGCCACTGCTGGCGGAACTGCCGCTTAGCCTTGATGTGCGGGTGGCGGGCGATGCGGGCACTCCTGTCGCAGCGGGCGAGGGTGCGGCGGCCCAGGCCTATGCCACCATGGCCGCAAGGCTTGTTGCGGGCGGGATGGCCTGATTGGGATTTCATGGGACGGATGAGCTGGTCGCACCGGTTCACGTCGAATCACGGCAATGGGATTCAGCGGAACTTCGACGTTACGCCTGAGGTTTCGTTGTTTGTTCTCCGCAGGTTTGGTTGCCTGACATCATATAGAAGCGTTGGCGGGATTTGACGGGATTGATCGGCAGTCACCCGCTCCGCCTATATATAGTATTCGCTACGCCAATCTATGCCGCTTATTGTGTCACATGATTTCTTTTGGCGATTCGAAGCCCGCTGTCCTGCCAAAACCCATGCTGGACAAAGAAAATTGGCTCGATCTTTTCCATTGCCTCCCATGATTTCCCATGGCATCCAGTTTCCATCGAAAGCGGACGGGAACACGATAAGAGGGGCGAACCAAAGACCCCGAACCGGCGAAGGCAGTTTCATACAGGCAACCGCCGCTTTCGATACGATAGAAGATCCGGCGCGTTCGCGAGCAGACATCCCCCCAGGTGGCGCGCGCAGTCGGACGAGCCCAGCAATGGGACGAGGGCGGCGGATCGGGAATGGCAGCTTCCCGATCCGCCGTTGTCCGTTTCAGGGCCGGGGACGAACAGTTTTTCAAGGAGCCGCAAGGCCCATGTCGGAGAGTTTCAGAGGCGAGCTCAGCCAGAAGGTTGACAGCAAGGCGCGGGTCTCGATCCCGGCAGCCTTCCGCCGTGTACTCGAATCCGGCGACCCCTCATTCCCCGACTCTCCGCGTCCGCGTGTCGTCATGGTCTATGGCGATGCGCGCCGCCGTTTCGCCGAATGCTTTACCATTACCGAGATGCGCCGGATCGAGGCCGCTATTGCGCGGCGCAAGAAGGGCGATCCTGCAAGGCGTTTCCTTGAGCGCAACGTGATTTCGCAATCCGTGACGGTCGAGGTTGATGAGGACGGTCGCATCGTCCTGCCCCAAAAGGTTCGCGAAAAGATCGGCGTCAGCACGGACGACATGCAGGGCGGGTTCGAGGCGATCTTTGCCGGCACGCTCGAATCCTTTCAGGTCTGGAAGCGTGACGCCTATGACGATGAAGTCGCATCGCAATCGGCAGACGACCTCCCAGAGCTTGCGGATGGCAGCGACATGTTCTCGCTGCTTGAAGACGACGAACCGGAGGCGTGAGCATGGTGCAGAGCGGCCCGGCAGACGCCCGCCCGCCGCATGTTCCCGTGCTGCTTGGGCCGCTGCTTGAGGCGGTTGCTCCGGTTTCCGGTGTCTGGCTGGATGGCACATTTGGCGCGGGCGGCTATGCGCGCGGTCTGCTGGAGGCGGGCGCTGCAAAGGTCATCGGTATCGACCGCGATCCGCTGGCGCTGCAGATGGCCGAAGCCTGGGCCGGTCAGTATGGCGACCGGCTGAAGCTGGTCGCGGGCACGTTCTCGGACCTCGACGAACTGGCCGGAGAGCCGCTGGACGGGGTTGTGCTGGACCTTGGCGTATCTTCGATGCAGCTGGATCAGGCAGAGCGGGGGTTTTCCTTTGCCAAGGACGGACCGCTCGACATGCGGATGAGCCAGTCAGGGGATAGCGCCGCCGATCTGGTAAACACGGCATCCGAACAGGAACTGGCGGATATCCTGTACCAATATGGGGAAGAGCGCGTCTCTCGCCGTATCGCGCGGGCCATCGTCGCGGTGCGGGCGACCGCGCCGGTCGAGACCACGCTGCAACTGGCCGAGATCGTGTCGCGCTGCCTTCCGCGTCCGAAGCCGGGGCAAAGCCATCCGGCGACGCGCAGCTTTCAGGCGCTGCGCATTGCGGTGAACACCGAATTTACCGAGCTGGCCGAGGGGCTTATGGCGGCCGAGCGGGCGCTGAAGCCGGGCGGCAAGATCGCGGTCGTGACCTTTCACTCGCTGGAAGACCGCATCGTGAAGCGGTTCTTCACCGCACGGTCCGGCGCCGAGGCAAATGCGAACCGCTACGCACCCGCCACCGAGACGCTTTCCCCCCGTTTTGACATGCTGACCCGTCGTGCCGTCGCGCCGGATGACGCGGAGGTCGATGCCAACCCGCGCGCCCGTTCGGCGAAGCTGCGCGTGGCGATGCGCACCGCTGCTCCGGCAGGGCCGGTCGACCCGTCAACGCTTGGCGTTCCCCTTCTTCAACGCAAAGGACGCCGCTGATGCGAACCTTGCTTTATGCCATGTCCTTCCTTGCCGTCATGGGCCTTGCCTTCTGGGCATATCGCGAAAATTACGCGACGCAGGCCTCGCTTAACACCGTGGACAGGTTGCAGAATGAGATTGCCGATCTGCGCGCTGCGCTGGCGGTGCAACGCGCGGAATGGGCCTATCTGAACCGACCGGACCGGCTGCGCGAATTGTCCACGATCAATTTCGACAAGCTGGGTCTTCTGCCCTTCGAACCCGAGCAGTTCGGCCAGTCCGATCAGGTGGCATACCCCGCCCCGCCAGCCGCCTTTGCAATTGACGGCCCCATCGACGTGATCGGCACCACCGATCTGTCCGGCACGTTGCAAGGCGAAAAGCCCGAAGTCGTCCCCACGAACGAGGTCCAGATTCCATGACCCGCACGCCGCTTCGCCCTCTGGCCCGCATCCTGTCGGCGCGTGCGCGCGGCGAGAACCCCGACTCGATCGAGCGCGAGAACATCCGCATCCGGCAAGAGCAGACGCGCGACAAGGCGCGCACACGGGCCGAGGGGCGGCTCTTGGTATTGGGCGTGGTCTTTGCCATGGCCTTCACCGTTATCGGCGGGCGCATGGGCCTGATGGCGGCCACCGAACCGACCGAGCCCCGCAGCGCCAACTCTGGTGCGCAGATCCTTGCGGGCCGCGCAGACCTGACCGACCGCAACGGCCGGGTGCTTGCGACCAACCTTTTGACCTATTCGCTGTATGCACAGCCAAAGGACATGGTCGATCCTGCAAGGGCGGCAACCGAACTTGCCAGAATATTCCCCGACATGGATGCAAAGCTGCTGTTGAACCGTTTCACCGACGGGCGCAGTTTCGTCTGGCTGCGCAAGAAGCTTAGCCCCGAGCAGATGCAGCAGGTGCATGACATCGGCGATCCCGGCCTGTTCTTCGGCCCACGCGAGATGCGGCTTTATCCGAACGGGCGGCTGGCCGCGCATGTGTTGGGCGGCGCGAGCTTTGGCGCCGAGGGCGTGAATTCGGCCGAGGTCATCGGCACGGCGGGCATCGAGAAGGCACTGGATACACAGTTGCGCGACCCGGCGCTGGCGGGCAAGCCGGTTGCACTTTCGATTGATCTGACCGTGCAGGCGACCACGCAGGAAGTGCTGGAGGCCGGCATGAAGATGATGAACGCCAAGGGGGCGGCGGCCATCCTGATGAATGTGCGCACAGGCGAGATCCTGAGCCTGGTCTCGCTGCCCGACTTCGATCCCAACAACCGTCCGCAGCCGCTGGTAAAGGGTGATCCGGCAGACAGTCCGCTGTTCAACCGCGCTGTACAGGGGGTTTACGAACTTGGCTCGACTTTCAAGATTTTTGCGGCGGCGCAGGCAATGGAACTGGGGCTGGTAAACCCGGACTCAATGGTCGATGCGGATGCGCCGATGTATTGGGGCAAGTTCAAGATCAAGGAATTCGAAGGAAAGAACTATGGCCCGCTCCTTTCGGTCAGGAACGTCATCGTCAAATCCTCGAACGTCGGCATAGCCAACATAGCCTTGCGGATCGGGGCGGTTCGCCAGCAGGCATTCCTGAAATCTCTGGGCTTTTTCGAGTCCACGCCCGTCGAGCTGATCGAGGCGCCGAACGCCAGGCCGCTGATCCCCAAGCGCTGGTCGGATATCGTCACGATTACCACCTCCTACGGCCATGGCATGTCGGCCAGTCCGATGCACCTTGCCCAGGCCTATGCGGCAATCGCCAACGGCGGGCTGCTGGTGAAGCCGACCCTTCTGAAGAACCCGAACCCGCAGGAAGGCGTCCGCGTGATGTCCGGGGACACGGCGAAAAATGCCATATCCATGCTGCGCGGCGTTGTGACCGAGGGCACGGCAAGCCTTGGCGAGGTCAAGGGCTACATGGTTGCCGGCAAGACCGGCACCGCGGACAAGCCCAAGGCGACGGGGGGGTATTACAATGACAAGGTTATCAACACTTTCGCCAGCATGTTTCCGGCGAACGACCCGCAATACGTGCTGATCCTGACGCTGGACGAACCGGTGGAAACCACCGGCCCGATCCCGCGACGCACCGCCGGCTGGACCGCAGTGCCGGTTGCCGCCGAGGTCATCCGGCGCGTGGCGCCCTTGCTGGGTCTGCGGCCAGCCGTTGAACCTGCTCCTGCCGATGCTGTAACACTCGTGCGAAATTGATCCGAGATTGATGGGCACGGGGCAAAGCAGATGGCGCAACCGACACGATCCCTCGCCGACCTGGGCCTGACCGCCCGGGGCGGGCGCGAGGCCGAGATTACGGGGCTGGCTGTCGACAGCAGGGCCGTGCGGCCGGGGTTCCTGTTCGCAGCGCTGCCGGGTGCGGCGGTTCACGGTGCCGAATATATCGGGACAGCGCTGAAGCAAGGCGCGGTGGCGATCCTGACCGATGCGACGGGTGCGCGCATGGCTCAAGATGCGCTGGCGGATCAGTCGGTGGCGATTGTCGTTTCTGAAGATGCACGGGCGGCGCTGGCCTGGGCCGCTGCGCTCTGGTTCGGCGTGCAGCCCGAAACGGCGGTGGCGGTTACGGGCACCAATGGCAAGACCTCGGTCTCGACCTTTACCCGCCAGATCTGGACGGCGATGGGGCTGTCAGCGATCAACATCGGCACGACCGGCGTGGAGGGCGCATGGGAAGCGCCGTCTCCCCATACCACGCCCGAACCCATAACCCTGCACCGCATGCTGGCCGAGGCAGCCGCCGCTGGCGTCACCCACGCCGCGATGGAAGCGTCCAGCCATGGGCTTGACCAGCGTCGGCTGGACGGCGTGCGGCTGAAAGCAGCGGCTTTCAGCAACTTCACGCAGGACCATCTCGATTATCACAAGACGTTCGAGGCGTATTTCGCCGCCAAGGCGGGCCTGTTCGACCGGGTTCTGCCCGATGAGGGCACGGCGGTCATCAACATCGACGATCCACGGGGCGAGGACATTGTCGCAATCGCCGCCGCCCGCGACCAGCGCATCATCCGCGTGGGTCGCAGCCCCAAGGCCGAGCTGCGCATCCTCGGTCAGCGGTTCGATGCGACAGGGCAGGATGTGCGCTATGGCTGGCAGGGACGGTTCTTTCAGCTTCGGCTTGGGCTCATCGGCGGTTTCCAGGCTGAGAATGTGGCGCTGGCGGCGGGCCTTGCGCTTGGCTCGGGCGGTGCGACGGATGATGTGTTTCGCGCGGTGCCTTCGGTGACGACGGTTCGCGGGCGGATGCAACTGGCGGCGACGCGGGTGAACGGCGCCTCGGTCTTTGTTGATTACGCCCATACACCGGATGCCGTCGAGACGGCGCTGAAGGCGCTGCGACCGCATGTGATGGGGCGGATCATCATCGTCTTCGGCGCTGGCGGCGACAGGGACCGTGCCAAGCGCCCCCTGATGGGTGCGGCGGCGGCGGCAAATGCGGATGTTCTGTTCGTGACCGACGACAACCCGCGCAGCGAGGATCCGGCCAGCATCCGCGCGGCGATCATGGCGGCATGCCCCGATGCCAGCGAGGTCGGCGACCGTGCCGAGGCGATCCTGCGTGGCGTCGATGCCTTGCAACCGGGAGATGCCCTGCTGATCGCGGGCAAGGGGCATGAGACCGGCCAGACCATCGCCGGTCACGTCTACCCCTTTGACGATGTGGAGCAGGCCAGCGTCGCCGTTGCCGCGCTGGACGGGGTGATATGACACCGCTCTGGAGCTCGTCCGAGGCGGCGCGCGCGACCGGCGGCGCGGTGGCGGTCGATTGGCAGGCGACTGGTGTGTCGATCGACACCCGCACGCTGAAGCCGGGCGATCTGTTCGTGGCGCTGAAGGATCTGCGGGACGGGCATGACTTCGTGGCGCAAGCCCTGGCAAAGGGTGCGGCGGCGGCGCTGGTGACGCATCGGCCCGAGGGCGTGGCGACCGATGCACCGCTGCTGGTGGTGCCGGATGTTTTGGCGGGGCTTAGCGATCTGGCGCGGGCCGCGCGGGCGCGGACCAAGGCCAAGGTCGTGGGTGTCACCGGGTCAGTTGGCAAGACCTCGACCAAAGACATGCTGGCCAAGGTTCTGGGCGGGCAGGGAAAAACCCATGCCGCCGAGGCGAGCTACAACAATCACTGGGGTGTGCCGCTGACGCTGGCGCGGATGGCTGTCGATACCGATTTCGCGGTCATCGAAATCGGCATGAACCATTCCGGAGAGATCGCTCCGCTTGCCATTCTGGCTCAGCTTGACGTGGCGCTGATCACCACGGTTGCACCCGCCCACCTTGAAGCTTTCGACAGCCTTGAAGGCATCGCCACCGAAAAGGCGACGATCATGGATGGGCTGATCGCGGGCGGAACCGCGGTTTTGCCCGCAGATATCTCAACCGCTGGTGTCCTGCTGGCGAAGGCCCGGGCAACCGGTGCGCGCGTGATACGTGTCGGATATGCCGAGAATGCCGATTTTCGTTTGACCGACGTGCAACTGACTCCCGACGCTACCGTGGTGCAGGCCAGTGCCGAAGGCAGGCCGATCCTGTTCAAGATCATGACACCCGGCCGCCATTTCGCGCCGAACGCGCTGGCGGTCCTCGCCGTTGCTTCCGCACTGGGGCTGGACCCCACATTGGCCGCCATGGACCTTGGCCGCTGGGCACCGCCCGCCGGGCGTGGTACCCGAGAGCGTATCCTGCTGGACCCGGTCGAGGATCAGGGGTTCGAATTGATCGACGATGCCTTCAACGCGAATCCCGCGTCGATGGCGGCAAGTCTTGAGGTGCTGTCGGTGCTGAACCCGGTGGATGGGGTAGGCCGCGTGGGTGCCGGGCGGCGCATCGCCGTTCTGGGGGACATGCTGGAGCTGGGACCGACCGAGGCGGAATTGCACACCGCCATCGCGCGCCTGCCCGCGCTGGAAAAGATCGCGGTGATCCACAGCGTCGGCCCGCGGATGCGCGCGCTACATGCGGCGTTGCCGCCACGCCAGCGCGGGATATGGACGGAAACTGCGACCGATCTGGCCGGGCAGGTGCGCGGGCTGGTCGATGCCGGCGATATCGTGCTGGTCAAGGGATCAAAGGGCATCAAGGTCTCGCTCGTCGTTGACGCCCTGCGCAAATTGGGGCAGGCGGTCGCGCGCGACCAACAAGGAACGGACTGAATGCTTTACTGGCTTACCCAATTCTCGGACGGCGGGGACTTCTTCAACCTCTTTCGCTACATCACCTTCCGGGCAGGGGCCGCGTTCTTTACCGCGCTGATCTTCGGCTTCATCTTCGGCAAGCCGCTGATCAACATGCTGCGCCGAAAGCAGGGCAAGGGCCAGCCGATCCGCGACGACGGTCCGCAAAGCCATTTCGTGAAGGCTGGGACGCCCACCATGGGCGGGTTGCTCATCCTGTCTGCCCTGACGTTCTCGACTTTGCTCTGGGCGCGGCTGGACAATCCCTACATCTGGATCGTGCTGTTCGTGACGCTCGCCTTTGGTCTGATCGGCTTTGCCGACGACTATGCCAAGGTGACCAAGCAGAACACGAAGGGTGTCTCATCCCGCGTGCGCTTTCTTTTGGGCCTGGTAATCGCCGCGCTTGCGGCTTTTGCCGCCGCCCGGTTTCACCCCGAAGGGCTGACGAACCAACTGGCGCTGCCATTCTTCAAGAATGTCCTTCTGAACCTTGGAATATTCTTCGTGCCCTTCGGCATGCTGGTCATCGTGGGCGCCGCCAATGCGGTAAACCTGACCGACGGCCTCGACGGGTTGGCGATCATGCCGGTGATGATCGCGGCGGCGACGCTTGGGACGATTGCCTACTTCGTCGGTAACTCCAATTTCGCGGAATACCTCGGCGTTCACTATGTGGAAGGCACGGGTGAAATCCTGATCTTCTGCTCGGCGCTTATCGGCGGCGGCCTTGGGTTCCTGTGGTACAACGCGCCCCCCGCCGCCGTTTTTATGGGCGATACCGGGTCGCTGGCACTCGGCGGCGCGCTTGGCGCCATCGCGGTCTGCACCAAACACGAGATCGTTCTGGCCATCGTCGGCGGTCTGTTCGTGGTCGAGGCGCTGAGCGTCATCATCCAGGTGCTGTATTACAAGCGCACCGGACGCCGCGTGTTCCTGATGGCCCCGATCCACCACCATTTCGAGAAAAAGGGCTGGGCCGAGCCGCAGATCGTCATCCGCTTCTGGATCATCTCGCTGATCCTGGCGCTGATCGGGCTGGCCACGCTGAAGGTGCGCTGAGGGGCTAGCCCACCTCAGCCTGACGGGTATCGAAGGCCGCTCGGGACGTCTCGATCCTGGCGAGGTTCTCTTCCGCCCACAGCCAGACGCCGCAGAAGGCCGCGCCCAGGGTCAGGCCAAGGTCGGTCAGCTCATACTCCACGCGGGGCGGGATCACCGGATGGACGGTGCGCGTCACCAGCCCGTCGCGTTCCATCTGCCGCAGAGTCTGCGTCAGCATCTTCTGACTGATACCGCCCACCGCCTCGCCCACGCGTGTGAAACGCATGCGGCCATTCTCTGCCAGAACCTCGAGTATCAGCATGGTCCACTTGTCGGCGACCCTGCCGATCAGCTCGTTCACCAGCTCGTTTATCCGCGGGTCGATCTGGTCGAGTGGCGGGGCCTTGGGCGCGGCGGCGGTCATCCTTACACTCTCTTTTCGGTGAGTATAAATATTTTGGGTGCCTTCTTTCCATCGGAGAGCACTTGCCGCAGATAACATCGCACAAGGCAAACCGAAAGGATTTTCTCCATGACCCCCAGCGGCAATACCATCCTGATGACCGGCGGAACCTCGGGCATCGGTCTCGCTCTGGCCAGGGCGTTTCTGGCGCAGGGCAATGAGGTCATCATCGCCTCGCGGCGGCAGTCGGCGGTCGATCAGGCGGTGGCCGAAAACCCCGGCCTGAAGGGCTATGTGCTGGATGTGGCCGAGCCTGCATCTTTTCCCGCTTTTGTGGCAAAGGTGATGGCGGCGCATCCGAAACTGAACGTGCTGTTCAACAACGCGGGCATCATGCAGGCGGAAAAGCTGCTGGATGCCGATCCGGCGATTGCCGAGGCGACGATTGCGATCAACCTGCTGGGGCCGATCCGGCTGACGGCGGCGTTCCTGCCGCACCTGCTGGCGCAGCCGAAGTCGACCATCGTGAATACGACCTCTGGCCTTGCCTTCGTGCCGCTGGCGCTGACGCCGACCTATTCGGCGACCAAGGCGGCACTGCATTCCTATACGCAATCGCTGCGCTACCAGTTGCGCGACACACCGGTCGAGGTGCTGGAACTGGCCCCGCCGGAAGTGGGGACCGAGCTGATGCCGGGCCAGTCGAAAAGTCCGACCGCACTGCCGCTTGAGGACTATATCTCCGAGACGATGAGCATCTTCGCCCAGCAGCCGACACCCGCCGAGGTGCTGGTGCAGCGGGTGAATTTCCTGCGCCGGGCCGAGGCGGAGGGCCGGTTCGACGAGACATTCGCGGTTATCAATTCGCGTCACTGAGTTGCCTTGTCGCTGAACTGCGGGCGGAGCATTGTCCTTGAAAGTGATAAGGAGACACCAATGCCCCGCCCGCTGCACCCCACGGCACTTGTCACCGGCGGCAATCGCGGCATCGGACGCGCCATTGCCGCCGGGCTGAAGGGCAAGGGCTGCACCGTGACCATCGGCGCGCGGAGCGAGGTCGAGGGGCGGGCGGCCGCGGCGAAACTGGGCGTGGCCTTCGCGCGGCTGGATCTGGCGGAGCCGGATACCGCCTTTGACGTGATGACCAAGGCGGGTGGCTTCGACATCCTCGTCAACAACGCGGGCATCCTGAACCATATTTCGCTGCTGGATCGGAAATCGGACTTCGATCAGGCAATGGAGGTGATGGTGGCCGGTCCGCTGGACCTGATCCGCATGAACCTGCCGCGGTGGCGGCGAACGGGATGGGGCCGGATCGTCAATTTGTCCTCGGGCTGGGGCAGTTTTGCCCAGGGGCTTGGCGGGCCGGGTGCCTATGGGGTTGCCAAGGCGGCGCTGAATGCGCTGACCAAGGCGCTGCCGCGAGACCTGCCCGAAGGTGTCAAGATCAATGCCTGCGATCCGGGTTGGGTGCAGACGCGCATGGGCGGCAAGGGCGCGCCTCTGACGCCGGAGGAGGGCGCCGATACCCCGGTCTGGCTGGCGCTTCTGCCCGAGGATGGCCCGACTGGTGGCTTCTTCCGCCGGCGCCAGCCTGCTGCCTGGTAAGGGTCAGGCGGCAAGGAAACGGGCGGGAATGGCGTCGGAGAACGGAAAGAACTGGAAATACGGGCGCGCCTCGGAAATCGTTCGCGCGATTGAGGCGCGTGCCATCAGCCGCTCGAAATAAGCCGATAGAACAGGCCGGTTCGGCCCGAAAGGGTGAATGATCCCGGCGTAGAACAGCGCAGGCGAGGCCGCGCAATCGGCAAGGCTAAAAGCCTCGCCCGCCGCCCAATGCCGCCCGGCCATTCGGGTTTCCACCATCTCGTAGGCGGTATCCAGCGTTGCGTAGGCCTCGCTCACGCCCAGGGCATCACCAGTGCCGGGCGCGCGCAACCGGTCGATCACGATCTTCTGCATCGGCTGATGGATGTAGAGGTCAAAGAACCTGTCCCACAACCGAACCTCCAGCGCCCCTTCAGGATCGGCCGGGAAAAGTTTGACGGGGCCGGGATATCGCAGGTGCAGATATTCGAGGATGATCGTTGTCTCGGGCAGCGAGCGGTCGCCATCCGAGTCATGCAGGACCGGAATTTTGCCGGCCGGCCATTCCGCAAGCAGCGGCGCGGTGGATGCGGGATCGGCCAGATCGACCGTGATCGGGGTGAAATTCACGCCGTTTTCGTAAAGGCCGATCAGCACCTTGTGGCAAAAAGAGGCAAGCGGATGAAGGTACAGCGTCAGGGCCATCGCATCCTCCCATGCGGTCTGTCGGCGTGACGTTGCATCCGACGGGGCAAGGCGGCAAGCCCTTGATCGAAGGCTGTGATGCCCTTCGGCATAACGCCGCCATGAGGTGGCGCAGCGACGAAGCGCCCGCTACGGGCTTTCGTCCGCCAAGGGGTCAATCTAGGCTGCACGGCAATTCAAAGGGGGCGCAGATGATTCCGGTGCAGGGCTATGAGGGTAGGCGCGTCGCCGTGCTGGGGCTGGGCCGGTCGGGGCTTGCCACCGCCCGCGCGCTGGTCGCCGGAGGGGCTACGGCGCTGTGCTGGGACGACAGCCCAGAGGCACGGGCGGCGGCCGAGGCCGAAGGGTTTGCGACGACCGATCTGACCCGTTCGGGCGCGTTCGAGGATGTAGCGGCGCTGATTGTCAGCCCCGGAATCCCGCATCTTTACCCAAGCCCCAACAAGGTGATCGCGGCGGCCTGGGATGCGGGCGTGCCGGTCGACAACGATATCGGCCTGTTCTTTCGATCCTTTGCGACAAAGGAATGGGACAATTTCGACCAGGCACCGCGCGTGATCTGCGTGACGGGATCGAATGGAAAATCAACCACGACCGCGCTGATCCATCACATTCTGCAGGTGGCCGAGCAGCCTGCGCAGATGGCGGGGAATATAGGGCGTGGGGTGCTGGATCTGGAACCTCCGCAGGATGGTGAAGTGGTGGTGCTGGAACTGTCCAGCTATCAGACAGATCTTGCCAGAGCCTTAACGCCTGACATCGCGGTGTTCACCAATCTGTCGCCGGACCATCTGGATCGTCACGGCGGAATGGGCGGTTATTTCGCGGCCAAGCGTCGGCTGTTCGCGGAAGGCGGTCCCGACCGGGCCGTGATCGGTGTGGATGAGATCGAAGGGCGGTTCCTGGCCAACCAGATGTCCGAGGGACCGGCAGACGATCGGGTGATCCGGGTGTCTGCTGACCACAAGTTGACCGGACCGGGCTGGACGGTCTTTGCGCGCAAGGGTTTCCTGGCCGAATGGCGCAAGGGCAAGCAGGTGACCTCAATAGACCTGCGTGAGATCAATGGTTTGCCGGGCGCGCATAATCACCAGAACGCCTGTGCGGCCTATGCGGCCGTCCGTTCCCTGGGGATCAGCCCCCGTGTGATCGAAGAGGGGTTGCGCAGCTTTGCCGGGTTGCCGCATCGGAGCCAGCTGGTGGGCGAAAGGGGCGGTGTGCGCTTTGTAAACGACAGCAAGGCCACGAATGTGGATTCGGCCGCGAAGGCACTTCAGGCCTTTCCCCGCATTCGCTGGATTGCCGGGGGTCTGGGCAAGGAAGGTGGGATCGCGGCCCTGACGCCACATCTTGGCTCTGTCTTGAAGGCTTATCTGATCGGCCATTCGGCACGCGATTTCGCGCTGCAGATCGGCGATGTGCCGCATGAGATCTGCGAGACGATGGAGCATGCGGTGAGGGCCGCCGCCGCCGAAGCCGTCGAAGGTGAGGTTGTCCTGCTTGCGCCGGCGGCGGCGAGCTTTGACCAGTATCCGAACTTTGAAAAACGCGGCGATGATTTTGTGGCGCGGGTCAAAGCGTTGCTGGAAAACTGACGGATGGAAACAGTCTGGTTCCGGTATGGCAACAGTATGTAGACTGAAACCATCGGGAAATATCAGGCGGAGCGCGCTTTCGCGCGCAAGCCTTCACAGGGCGCGCTGCCGCGCGCGTGCCTCCGGCGGGGATATTTTCGCCAAGTTGAATGGGCAAGTTCCGGCTTACTGGCCGCCGCAGGACAGGTCGCCCTCCTGACAGTTCAGCTGGGCATTCAGCCGGGCTGTTTGCGCGCGCGTAAGGTCTTCGAGGCAGCCTGAGACGATCATCGAGTGGATGCTGCCATCGGCGGTGCCGAGCGTCTCGAACGCACATTCCGCGTCGCGGTAGGCGATCCAGGCGCGTTGTGCGGCCTTGAGTCGCTTTCCGCCGTCGGGGCTGACGGACACCATCAGCGTCTTGTAGGTGGCGTTGAGTTCTGCGTCGGCCGCTTTGTAGGACTGGCCAGCGCAGATGTTCATGGTCGTCTGGTCCTGCGCATTGGCGCAATCCTGTGCGAAGGCGGATTGCCCTGCGAGGGTCAGAAGCGCGACGGCTAGGAGAAATGGTTTCATGGGCAATCCCTGCGATGAATCGGCTTTCTAAGCCTTGGGCCAAATGGCGGCCACCACAAGGATAAGTGACCGCTCGTAATACGCCGGCGGCCGCAAGCGCCCCTAGCCACATCGGCGAAACTGGGCTAGTGTTCGGATCAGACCCGGACAACCGGGCGGATCGAGGCAGTCGCCGGGCGAGGCAAGTTCCGGCGAGACAGTAGCAGGCGAATATCCATGACTGAGATGGTCTATGGCTCGATGCCCGCACGGGTGGGCGAGCCGGTGCTTCCGCGCTGGTGGCGAACGATCGACAAATGGTCGATGACCTGCGTCCTGATGCTGTTCGGCATCGGGCTGCTCTTAGGGCTTGCGGCCTCGGTTCCGCTGGCGACGCGGAACGGGCTTGATCCGTTCTTTTACGTTCAGCGGCAGGCGTTCTTCGGCGGGATGGCGCTGCTTGCCATGTTCGGCACGTCGATGATGACGCCGCACCTGGTCAGGCGGCTGGGGGTGATCGGTTTTGCCTGTGCCTTCTCGGCCCTGGCGTTGTTGCCATTTTTTGGCACCGACTTTGGCAAGGGGGCGGTGCGCTGGTTCTCGATGGGTTTCGCCTCGGTCCAGCCTTCGGAATTCCTGAAGCCGTTTTTCGTCATCGTCACTGCCTGGTTGATCGCAGCTAGCCAGGATGTGAATGGTCCGCGGGGCAAAACTGTAACCTTCATCATGGCGGTAGTGATCGTGGTCTTGCTGGCGCTGCAGCCCGATTTCGGTCAGGCCATGCTGGTGTTGTTCGGCTGGGGCGTGATCTATTTCGTGGCCGGAGCGCCGATGGTGCTGATCGGGACGGTCATCGGGTTGGCGGGCGCGGGGGGCATGTTCGCCTATTCGTCGTCAGAGCACTTTGCGCGGCGCATCGACGGGTTCCTGACGCCAGATGTCGATCCGCGCACGCAGCTCGGCTATGCGGCGAACGCGATCCAGGAGGGTGGGTTCTTTGGCGTCGGCGTGGGCGAGGGGCAGGTGAAGTGGTCGCTGCCCGATGCGCATACCGACTTCATCATCGCGGTCGCAGCCGAGGAATACGGGCTGATCCTGGTGCTGGTGATCATCGCGCTTTACGCGACGGTCACGGTCCGGTCGCTTTTCCGGCTGATGAAGGAGCGTGATCCCTTCATCCGGCTGGCGGGAACGGGACTGGCCTGCATCTTTGGCGTGCAGGCGATGATCAACATGGGCGTGGCGGTGCGTCTGCTGCCTGCCAAGGGGATGACGCTGCCGTTCGTGAGCTATGGCGGGTCGTCGGTGATTGCGGCAGGCGTGACGGTGGGGATGTTGCTGGCCTTCACCCGCCAGCGTCCGCAGGGGCAGATCGGCGATATCCTGTTCAAGCGGGGACGCTAGGACGTGGCCGAGCCCCTTCTGATGATCGCAGCCGGTGGCACGGGCGGGCATATGTTCCCGGCCCAGGCGCTGGCCGAGGCGATGATCGGACGCGGGTGGCGGGTCAAGCTGTCGACCGATGCGCGCGGTGCGCGCTATGCGGGCGGGTTTCCGAAGGCGGTGGTGATCGAGCAGGTGGCCTCGGCCACCTTTGCGCGCGGCGGCGTGGTCGAGAAGGCGGCGGTGCCATTTCGCATCGCAGGCGGGGTGGCTGGTGCGGTTTTCGCGATGATGCGGGCGAAACCTGCCGTGGTGGTGGGGTTTGGTGGCTATCCGACGATCCCGGCGCTGTCGGCGGCGGTGATCCTGAAGCGGCCTCGGATGATCCATGAGCAGAATGGAATCCTGGGTCGGGTGAACACGCGGTTTGCGTCGCGGGTCAATGCGGTGTGCTGCGGGACATGGCCAACGGCGCTGCCGGAAGGCGTAGAGGGGATTCACACCGGCAACCCGGTGCGGCAGGAGGTGCTGGATCGGGCCGGCGCCGGGTATATTCCGCCGGGCGACTATCCGATGAGCCTTTTGGTGATCGGCGGGTCGCAGGGCGCGCGGATTTTGTCCGAGGTGATGCCGGGTGCCGTGGCGATGCTGCCCGAGCCGATCAAGGCCCGGCTGCGCGTGGCGCATCAGGCGCGGGCCGAGGATGCGGAAGCGGCCGAGGCGGGCTATGCGGCGGCGGGCGTGGATGCCGAGATCAGGCCGTTCTTCGATGACATTCCAAGGCGGCTGAGCGAGGCGCAGCTGGTGATCTCTCGTTCGGGGGCTTCCTCGGTCGCCGATATTTCGGTGATCGGGCGGCCGTCGATCCTGATCCCCTATGCGGCGGCGACGGGCGATCATCAGACCGCCAATGCGCGGGGGTTGGTTGACGCTGGGGCAGCGATCCTGATCCCGGAAAACCTGCTTGATCCCGCCTTGCTATCGGGGCACATCGCGTCGGTTCTGGAACAGCCGGAGGCGGCACTGCGTATGGCGCTGAACGCTTTGGGGCAGGGTCGGCCTGATGCAACGGAGCGTCTGGTCGAGGTGGTTGAGCGGTTGAGGCAAGAGGCGGCATGAACGCGGCGACGAAACTTCCCGTAGAACTGGGGCCGATCCATTTCGTTGGGATCGGCGGCATCGGCATGTCGGGCATCGCCGAGGTGCTGATGACGCTGGGATATCGGGTGCAAGGGTCGGATGCGAAAGCCTCGAAGATCACCGACCGGCTGGTGAGCCTTGGCGCCACCTTCTTTGAAGGACAGCGGGCCGAGAATATAGGCGAGGCTGCGGTGGTGGTGATTTCCTCGGCCATCAAGAAGGGCAACCCGGAACTGGAAGAGGCGCGGCGGCGCGACCTGCCGGTGGTGCGTCGGGCCGAGATGCTGGCCGAGCTGATGCGGCTGCGGTCGAACATCGCCATTGCCGGGACGCATGGCAAGACGACGACGACGACGATGGTGGCGACCCTGCTGGACCGGGGCGGGTTTGACCCGACCGTGATCAACGGCGGCGTCATCCATGCTTATGGCTCGAACGCGCGGGCCGGGGCGGGCGAGTGGATGGTGGTCGAGGCGGATGAAAGCGACGGCTCATTCAACCGCCTGCCCGCGACGATCGCCATCGTGACGAACATCGACCCTGAACATATGGAACATTGGGGCACCTTCGACGCGCTGCGGAAGGGCTTTTTTGATTTTGTTTCGAACATTCCCTTTTACGGGCTGGCTGTATGCTGCACCGACCATGCCGAGGTTCAGGCGTTGGTTGGCCGTGTCACGGACCGGCGCATCGTGACGTTCGGCTTCAATGCTCAGGCCGATGTGCGGGCGTTGAACCTGACCTATGAGAATGGCACCGCGCATTTCGACGTCGCCCTGCAAGGCGAAGGCGAGGGTCAGGTGATCGAGGGTTGCACCCTGCCGATGCCGGGGGATCACAACGTCTCGAACGCTTTGGCCGCTGTCGCCGTGGCGCGGTTCCTGGGGATGAAGAAGACCGAGATCCGCGAGGCTTTGGCGGGTTTCGCCGGGGTCAATCGCCGCTTCACCAAGGTAGGCGAGGTTCTGGGCGGCGTGACGGTGATCGACGACTACGGCCATCACCCGGTCGAGATCGCAGCGGTACTGCGCGCCGCGAGGCAGGCGACGAAGGGTCGTGTCATCGCGATCCACCAGCCGCACCGCTATACGCGGCTTTCGAGTCTGTTCGAGGATTTCTGCACCTGTTTCAACGAGGCTGACGTCGTGGCCATCGCCGAGGTCTATGCCGCAGGCGAGGATCCGATTCCGGGTGCGACGCGCGACGATCTGGTGGCAGGGCTGATCGCCCACGGCCATCGGCATGCGCGCGCGGTGCTGGACGAACAGGACGTGGCGCGGCTGGTCAGGGAACAGGCGCGGCCGGGTGACATGGTCGTGTGCCTTGGCGCCGGTACGATCAGCGCGTGGGCGAACTCTCTGCCCCAGACGCTGGGGGCGTGATGATAGCGCTATCCGAAAGAGACGTCGCCAGACCCATGATGGTCAAGCTATTGACGGTATGGGGTTTGGGGCGAAAGGAAATCTGCGCATGTCCGCATCGCTGACCCTTGCCTGCGTCTGGGCGATCCTGGCGAGTATCACCGCCATGCTGCCGATGCGCCGCCAGATGGTGCCAGGGCTGACGCTGCTGATCTCGGCTCCATTCCTGCTTGCCTGGATCGGCTGGGAGCATGGCATCTGGTGGGTCTTGATCGGACTGGCCGCGTTCCTGTCGATGTTCCGCCGCCCGCTGATCTATTTCGCCCGCCGCGCGATGGGCCTTGAAGTGACCGACCCGAGGAGCGGCGAGACATCATGACCTGGGCGCTTGTTGCGGCATTCCTCTGGCTGGTCGTGGCCAATGTCATCGGCATGCTGCCGAGCCGGGACCACCACTGGCGCGCGGCCTATGTGCTGATCGCGGTGGGTATCCCGATCCTTGGCTGGGTGACCTATGAGAGCGGGCCGCTGTGGGGGCTGGCGATGCTGGCCGCCGGGGCTTCGGTACTGCGTTGGCCGGTCTATTTCCTGTTCCGTCGGCTGCGCGGCAAGAAGGCGGGGCAGGAACCGGCGGAGTAGATGGGTCCGACCGTAGTCTTATGTCGAACGCAGGGCGGTTGTTATCGGTGCCCCATCCGTGGCATCTGGCACGCGCTGATACCTGCCAAGGGCTGTGATACATGACCATTCCCGCGCCGCGAGGCACCCTGATCCCGGACCGATCTCTTGCCGATCTGACCTGGCTCCGCGTGGGCGGGCCGGCGGACTGGTTGTTGCAACCGGCGGATGAGGTGGACCTTGCGGATTTCCTGCGTGATCTGGACCCCAATGTGCAGGTGTTTCCGATGGGGGTGGGAAGCAACCTGATCGTGCGCGACGGCGGTATCCGGGCGGTGGTGATCCGGCTGGGGCGGGGCTTCAACGGTATTGCCGTCGAGGGCGATCGGGTGATCGCGGGGGCGGCGGCGCTGGATGCGCATGTGGCGCGGAAGGCGGCGGAGGGTGGGCGCGACCTGACCTTTCTGCGCACGATCCCTGGCAGCATCGGCGGTGCGGTGCGGATGAATGCGGGGTGTTACGGGTCATACGTCGCCGATCATCTGGTCGAGGTTCGTGTGGTGCTGCGCAATGGGGAAATCGTGACGATCCCCGCCACCGACCTGCATCTGCGCTATCGGCAGAGCGACTTGCCCGATGGCGCGGTGGTGGTTGAGGCGGTTTTCCGCGCGAAGGCGGGCGATCCCGCAGAACTGGTCGCCAAGATGGAGGATCAGCTTGCGCGGCGCGATGCCAGCCAACCGACCAAGGAACGCACGGCGGGGTCGACGTTTCGCAATCCGGCGGGTTTTTCCAGCACAGGCAAGGCCGATGACACGCATGAACTAAAGGCCTGGAAGGTCATCGACGAGGCCGGAATGCGCGGCGCGCGGCGGGGCGGCGCGCAGATGAGCGAGATGCACTCGAACTTTCTGATCAACGCCGGGGGGGCGACAGCCGCCGATCTCGAAGAATTGGGCGAAGAAGTAAGAAAAAGGGTTTTCGCCAACAGTGGTTTGACACTAGAGTGGGAAATCATGCGCGTCGGCGAACCGGCGGCGTGAACGAATGAAAAAGGGCCGCAAAGGCCCGGTCTAAAGGCGGTGGCGGGCATGTCGAGCAGGGCAGCCCCCAAAGTGGCAGTGTTGATGGGTGGCCTTTCCGCCGAGCGGGAGGTTTCGCTCGCCAGCGGGCGTGAATGCGCCAAGGCCCTTCGGGAGGCGGGATATTCGAATCTGATCGAGGTCGATTGCGGCCTTGACCTCGCCTCGCGCCTTGCCGAGCTGAAACCCGATGTCTGCTTCAACGCGCTGCATGGCCGCTGGGGCGAGGATGGCTGCGTTCAGGGGATGCTGGAGTGGATGCGCATTCCCTATACGCACTCCGGCGTTCTGGCTTCGGCGTTGGCGCTGGACAAGACGCGGACCAAGGCGGCCTACATCATCGCGGGCCTGCCGGTTGTCGAAAGCATCATGGCCGATGCGGCAGAGGTTCGCGCGCGTCATGTGATGGAGCCGCCTTATGTCGTCAAGCCGAATAACGAAGGTTCCTCGGTCGGCATCTATCTGGTGCATGAGGGCGCGAATGCCCCGCCGCAACTTGCCGCCAACATGCCTGCGGCCGTGATGGTCGAGGCCTATGTGCCGGGGCGCGAGCTGACCGTGACGGTGATGGGGGATCGGGCGCTGTGCGTGACCGACATCATCACCAAGGGCTGGTATGACTACGATGCCAAATACAAGCCCGGAGGGTCGCACCACATCCTGCCGGCGGACCTTCCCGCAGAGATCACAGATGCCTGTCTGGACTATGCGCTGCGCGCCCATAACGCGCTGGGGTGCCGGGGTGTGAGCCGGACCGATTTCCGCTGGAACGAGGCGAAGGGTCTGGGCGGGCTGATCCTGCTGGAGACGAATACCCAGCCGGGGATGACGCCGACCTCGCTTGCCCCCGAGCAGGCGGCCTGGGCGGGCTACGACTTTCCCGCGCTGTGCCACTGGATGGTGGAGGATGCCTCATGCAACCGATAAGGCAGACCGTTCCGACGATGCGCGACCCCGCGCCAAGCCGCACCGCCTATCGTTTGCAGCGGCTGTGGCTGACCCCGGTGTTCCGGGCGCTGATGCGTGTGGGGCTGCCGACCTTTGTGTTGGTGTTCTCGGTAGGGCTTTATCTGTCGGATGAGGGCAGGCGGCAGGGGATCACCGCTGCCTGGGCCGGAACCTGGGCCAAGGTCGAGAAGCGGCCGGAGTTTCTGGTGAACATGATGGCGATCGATGGCGCCTCGCCGCCGCTGGCCGAGGCGATCCGCGCCCGGCTGGCGCTGCAATTCCCGCTGTCGTCGTTCGAGATCGACATGGAGGCGTTGCGGGCCAAGATCGAAGATCTCGACGCCGTTGCGCGTGCCGATCTGCGGGTGCGCTCGGGAGGCGTCTTGCAGGTCATGGTGACGGAACGCATTCCGGTCGTGATCTGGCGCACCACGGATGAATTGTCGCTGCTGGATGCCGAGGGGCGCAGGGTGGCGCGCGTGTTCGGACGCACGGACCGTCCCGACCTGCCGCTGATCGCGGGCGACGGAGCAAATGATGCCGTCCTCGAGGCGATGGCGATCCTTGCCGCCGCCGAGCCGATCGAAAAGCGCCTGCGCGGTCTGGTCCGCATGGGGGATCGCCGTTGGGACGTGGTTCTGGACCGCGACCAGCGCATCCTTTTGCCCGAACTCGATCCCGTGCGCGCGCTGGAACGCGTGATCGCGCTGGACAAGGCCGAGAAACTTCTGGACCGCGATGTGGTCGCGGTCGATCTGCGCAACGCCCAACGCCCGGTGCTGCGCCTTAGCCGAAATGCATTGGGCCAACTGCGCGTCGCGCGGGGGCTTGTTCAAACCGGAGCCAGTACGCCATGACCGATCTGTATCAATCGCAGCGCATGATGCGGAACATGCGCAAGGCCGCGATGCAGCGCGGTGTAATCGCCGTTCTGGACGTGGGCACGTCGAAGATCGCCTGCCTGATCCTGCGTTTCGACGGACCGGACCATCTGCGTGAGGCTGACGGCGTGGGGCCGATGGCCGGTCAGTCCTCGTTCCGGGTGATTGGCGCTGCCACGACGCGGTCGCGCGGGGTTCGCTTTGGCGAGATTTCCGTGATGAACGAGACCGAGCGCGCGATCCGCACCGCCGTGCAGGCGGCGCAGAAGATGGCGAACGTGCGGGTTGACCATGCCATCGTCTGCTTCTCGGGCGCGGAACCCCGCAGCTATGGGCTGGCGGGCGAGTGGGAGTTGCAGGACAGCGTCGTGACCGAGCAGGATGTGGCGCGGGTGCTGGCCTCTTGCGACGTGCCGAACATCGGCGACGGGCGCGAGATCCTGCACGCGCAGCCGGTGAACTTTGCGCTGGATCATCGTTCTGGCCTTGGCGATCCGCGCGGGCAGATCGGCAACCGGCTGGCCTGCGACCTGCATCTGTTGTCGGCCGACGGGTCTGTGATCCAGAACCTGCTTTACTGCATCAAGCGCTGTGATCTGGAGCTGGCCGGAATTGCGTCCTCGGCCTATGTCGCGGGCATCTCCTCGCTGGTCGAGGATGAGCAGGAACTGGGGGCGGCCTGCATCGACATGGGCGGCGGATCCACCGGCATCTCGATTTTCATCAAGAAACACATGATCTATGCCGATGCGGTACGCATGGGCGGGGACCATGTGACGTCCGATATCTCCAAGGGTCTGCTGGTACCGGTGTCGGTCGCCGAGCGGATCAAGACCCGGCACGGGGGCGTCCACGCCACCGGCATGGACGACCGCGAGATGATCGAGACCGGCGGCGACAGCGGCGACTGGGAGAAAGACCGCCGCACCGTCAGCCGGACCGAGCTGATCGGCATCATGCGACCGAGGGTCGAGGAAATCCTGGAAGAGGTCCGTGCGCGGCTGGATGCGGCGGGCTTCGACCATCTGCCAAGCCAGCAAATCGTGCTGACCGGGGGTGCAAGCCAAATCCCGGGGCTGGACGGACTGGCGGCGCGAATCCTTGGCCAGCGGGTGCGCCTTGGCCGCCCGCTGCGCGTACAGGGGTTGCCGCAGGCGACCACGGGGCCTGCCTTTGCCGCAGGCGTGGGGTTGTGTCTGTTCGCGGCGCACCCGCAGGACGAGTGGTGGGATTTCGACATACCGACCGAGCGCATTCCCGCCCGGTCGCTGAAAAGGGCAATGCGATGGTTCAGAGACAACTGGTAACCACCAGATACAGCGGTCGGCGGCGAAATCCCGCTGACCTGAAGTGCCGATTGCCCATATTTTGTGGGGCAAATTGCGTTTTTTTCGTGACCTGAGGACCTACTGTGGATAGACTCGCGGATAACTTGGGGAAAACCCTTCTTCGGCGCGAACAGAAGCGCGCTCGAAAACTGCGCGGCCGGGGCAACAAAAACGTAGGCGGATTGGCAATGACTTTGAACTTTGTGATGAACGCGGAACGGGAAGAGCTGAAGCCCCGCATCACCGTTTTTGGTGTTGGTGGGGCTGGTGGCAACGCTGTCAACAACATGATCGACCAGAACCTTGAGGGGGTCGAGTTCGTCGTCGCCAACACCGACGCCCAGGCGCTGATGCAAAGCCGCGCCAACGCGACGATCCAGATGGGCGTCCGTGTCACCGAAGGTCTGGGCGCCGGGGCGCGGCCGACGGTCGGCGCGGCGGCTGCCGAGGAATCGATCGAGATGATCGTGGATCACCTCGCTGGCGCGCATATGTGCTTCATCACCGCAGGTATGGGTGGGGGCACCGGCACGGGTGCTGCCCCGATCATTGCGCAGGCCGCGCGTGAGCTGGGTGTGTTGACGGTCGGCGTCGTGACCAAGCCCTTCCAGTTCGAGGGCGCCAAGCGTATGCGTCAGGCCGAAGAGGGTGTCGAAGCCCTGCAGAAGGTCGTCGACACCCTCATCATAATCCCGAACCAGAACCTGTTCCGTCTGGCCAACGAAAAGACCACCTTCACCGAAGCCTTCGCCATGGCCGACGATGTGCTGTATCAGGGCGTCAAGGGCGTGACCGACCTGATGGTTCGCCCCGGCCTTATCAACCTCGACTTCGCCGACGTCCGCGCGGTGATGGACGAGATGGGCAAGGCGATGATGGGTACGGGCGAAGCGCGCGGCGATGATCGTGCGGTTCAGGCGGCCGAAAAAGCTATCGCCAACCCGCTTCTGGACGAAATCAGCCTGAACGGCGCCAAGGGCGTTCTGATCAACATCACCGGCGGTTACGACCTGACCCTGTTCGAACTGGACGAGGCCGCGAACATCATTCGCGAAAAGGTCGATCCCGACGCGAACATCATCGTCGGCTCGACGCTGGACACCAGCATGGAAGGCGCGATCCGGGTTTCGGTCGTGGCGACCGGAATCGACGCTACCGCTGCGAACCGCGCCGAAACGCCGGTTGCGCGCCGCTCGATGGCCACCCCGCTTGCCGCAGCCCATCCGGTTGCGCAGCCAAGCTTCACGGCGCCCGAGCCGCGCACCGAAGTTCGTGCCGAACCGCGGATGGAACTGCGCGAAGAAGTGCGCGCGCCCGAACCGGCGGCCGAAGAGCAAACGCTTTTCGCAGGGATAGAAGCTGAAGAAGACTTCTTCGACGAAGGCGCGAGCGACGAACTGCCGCCGCCCGCGTATCGCCCGCAGCAGCCGGCGCCCGCTCCGCGCGCCGCTGCTGCGCCTGCGATGACAGATGACGCCGCAGCCTTCGTGGCGCCGCGCGCCCGGATCGGCCAGCCGTCGGCAGAAGCGATGGCGCGGCTTCAGGCCGCGGCAAGCAAAGTGCCCGCGCGCACGGCCGCCGCTGCCGCCCAGGCACGTCCGGCAGCCGCAGCAGCTGCCCCTCGCGCAGCAGAGAAACCGCGCTTTGGAATCGGGTCGCTGATCAACCGGATGTCAGGTCATTCCGAGACCGCCGAGCGCGCTGCACCAGCCCGGCAGCAACCTCCTGTGACGAGCTATGACGACGAGGTCGAGCTTAACGCAGACGAGGAACGTATCGAAATTCCGGCCTTCCTGCGTCGCCAGGCGAACTGAGGACGGAAATATTCCGGTAACGAATTCTGTGGATAAGGCCCGAGAGATTGGGCCTTTTTCTTTTTAAAATCAATTGGTTTCTGCATGCGCAGCGGAAAACTGCCAGACTGCGCGGCCCGTGTTACAAGGCGTCACAAAGAGTGAATTGAGCTTACCGGGGTGCGCGCTTAGCTGACGATGGCGACAAGTGATACTGCCAAAGGAACGACCCTGTGCAACATACCCTCAAAGCTCCGGTGACCTTCACGGGTGTCGGCCTTCATTCGGGGGCCATTGTGCGTATGGTGGTCAACCCCGCCTCGGCGGACTATGGCATCTGGTTCCGCCGCACCGACCTGCGCGCCATGGACGTGATGGTTCCCGCCCGTTGGGATGCGGTTGTGCCGTCGCGGCTTTGCACGCTTTTGGGTAACGCCGCCGGTGTGACCGTATCGACCGTCGAACACCTGATGGCCGCGCTTGCGGGTTGCGGTATCCACAACGCGCTGATCGAGATTGACGGACCGGAAGTGCCGATCCTGGATGGCAGCGCCGGTCAGTTCGTGAAGGCGTTCCTTGCGCGCGGTCTGCGCGAACAGGCGACGCCCGTGCGCGCGATCCGTGTCCTGAGGCCGGTCGAAGTCCGCGAAGGTGACACCGTGGCACGGCTGGAGCCGGCGGATATGCTGGAAATCGACTTCCGCATTGATTTTGAGGATCAGGCGATCGGCAAGCAGCAAAAGTCGCTGAATATGGCGAATGGCGCCTTCGTTCGCGAACTGTCCGACAGCCGCACCTTTTGCCGCCAGCAGGACGTGGACGACATGCGCGCGCGTGGCCTGGCACTGGGCGGCACGCTGGACAACGCCGTTGTGGTCGAAGGCGACCGCGTGCTCAGCCCCGGCGGTCTGCGTCACGACGACGAACCCGTGCGCCACAAGATGCTGGATGCGCTTGGTGATCTGGCGCTGGCCGGCGGCCCGGTTCTGGGCCGTTACACCGGTATCCGCGCTGGTCACGCGATGACCAACCGCCTGCTGCACGCGCTTTTCGCGCGGCCCGACGCCTGGGAGATGATCGACTGCGGTATCCAGGCCGGGTGCAAGTTGCCAGGGGCAGGGGTTGTCGCGGCCGATATTCCTGCGCATTTCTGACTGCGTGTCAAAGGCTTGCCGGGGCGTCCGGGAAATGCCGAAAGGCGTTTTGCGCCCCGGATTTATCTGTGCTAGGACACGCATCAACAGAGCCGGAACGCAAGTCGTTCAGGCCGGACGGATCGATCGAGGTGAGTTGATGACAGGCGGTAGAACCGGGGCACGCTGGGTCGGCACGGCCATGCTTGTCCTGATGCTTGCGGCCTGCGGCAATTCGGCTGCGCAAAAGCAGCAGCAGCTTGAAAACTCATCGCCCGAGGAAATCTACAAGCTTGGCGAGATGGAGCTTGAGACCCAGCGCAAGCCGGACAGCGCGATCAAGTATTTTGCAGAGGTCGAGCGGCTTTACCCCTATTCCGAATGGGCGAAGCGCGCGCTGATCATGCAGGCCTATGCCAACCACAAGGCCAAGAAATACGAAGAGGCGCGGGCGGCTGCGCAACGCTATCTGGACTTCTATCCGGGGGACGAGGATGCGCCCTATGCGCTGTATCTTCTGGCCCTGTCCTACTACGACCAGATCGACGAGGTAGGTCGCGACCAGGGCATCACCTTCCAGGCGCTGCAGGGGATGCGCGACGTCATCGAGGAATATCCCGACAGCGACTATGCCCGTTCGGCCATGATGAAATTCGACCTGGCCTTCGATCACCTTGCGGGCAAGGAAATGGAGATCGGACGGTATTACCTGAAACGCGGGCATTACACGGCGGCGATCAACCGGTTCCGCGTGGTGGTCGAGCAATATCAGACGACAAGCCACACGCCCGAGGCACTGCTGCGTCTGGTCGAATCCTATCTGGCGCTCGGCTTCCGCAACGAGGCGCAGACGGCGGGCGCCATCCTGGGCTACAACTTCCGTTCCAGCCCGTTCTATGACGATGCCTATCGTTTGCTGAAGGGTCAGGGACTCGCGCCGGAAGTCGCCGGCAACAGCTGGCTGAGCAGTGTCTATCGCCAGGTGGTCCGCGGCGATTGGCTGTAAGGCGGCGCCATGCTGCGCAGCTTGGACATCCGCGACATGCTGATCATCGAGCGGCTGAGCCTTGAGTTTCAGCCGGGTCTGAATGTCTTGACCGGAGAGACCGGTGCGGGCAAGTCGATCCTGCTGGATTCGCTGGGCTTCGTGCTGGGCTGGCGCGGACGGGCGGAACTGGTCCGAGCCGGGGCGGCCCAAGGTGAGGTCACGGCCGTGTTCGGCATCGCGGAAGGCCATCCGGCACGGACTGTGCTGGCCGATGCCGGGATCGAGGCCGAGGATGAGCTGATCCTGCGCCGCACCAATACCGTCGATGGCCGCAAGTCCGCATGGATCAACGACAGGCGGGCGACGGGCGAGGTCCTGCGGGCCCTTTCCGATACGCTGGTCGAACTTCATGGACAGCAGGATGACCGGGGGCTTTTGAACCCGCGCGGCCATCGCGAACTGCTGGATGCCTTTGCCGAAATCTCGCTTGGCCCCTTGCGCGCGGCATGGACGGCAGTCGGGGCCGCTCGGAAGCGGCTGGTCGAGGCCGAAGCGCAGATTGCAGCGGTCAAGGCGGAAGAGGATTACCTGCGTCACGCGGTGGCCGAGCTTGACGTGCTGGACCCGCAGCCCGGTGAGGATGCTGCGCTGGACGCGCGCCGCCGCTTGATGCAGGCTGCGGAGCGGATCCGGGCAGACATCGCGCGCGCGCATGGCGCCTTGGGCGAAGAGGGCGCGGGACGGCTTCTGATCGACGCGCAGCGTTGGCTGGAGGGGGCTGCCGAGACGGCGGAAGGGCAACTTGACACTGCCCTTTCGGCGCTTGCGCGTGCGCTTATGGAACTCAGCGATGCCGAAGCAGGGGTCGAGGCAGCTTTGCGCGGGCTGGACTTCGATCCGTCAGAGCTGGAGGCGGCGGAAGAGCGGCTGTTCGCCATTCGGGCGCTGGCCCGAAAGCATGGCGTTCTGGCCGACGATTTGGGCGGTTTTGCCGATGGGTTGCGCCAGCGGCTCGAGGCTCTGGACGGCGGTGCGCGCAGCCTTGGCGTGCTGGCGAAGGCAGTGGCAGAGGCAGAGGTAGCCTATGCGGCCGAGGCTGACCGCGTGAGTGCCGCGCGGCGCGAAGCGGCGGGCCGGCTGGATGCGGCCATGGCGGCAGAGCTTGCGCCGCTGAAGATGGAGCGCGCGGTTTTCGCGACGGACATCGCGGCGGGGGAAGCCGGTCCCGAAGGGCGCGATGCCGTGACCTTCACCGTGGCCACCAATCCGGGCGCACCGGCAGGCCCCCTGAACCGGATTGCCTCAGGCGGCGAGCTTTCACGATTCCTGCTGGCGCTGAAGGTCTGCCTGACACGGGGAACCGAGGGGCTGACGCTGATCTTTGACGAGATCGACCGGGGCGTTGGCGGGGCGACGGCGGATGCGGTCGGGCGCAGGTTGCAGGCGCTGGCCGATGGAGCGCAGGTTTTGGTTGTCACCCACTCACCGCAGGTGGCGGCGCGGGGCGGGCATCACTGGCGGGTCGAAAAGCGGGTAGCGGGCGGCATGACTACCTCGGTCGTGACCCCGCTTTTGCCCGATGCGCGGGTGGATGAGATCGCCCGGATGCTGGCAGGTGATACGGTGACCGAGGCGGCGCGGGCGGCTGCGGCGGCGCTGCTGGAGGGGTAGACGGGGGGCTTTCTGCCCCCCGTGGCCGGGACCAGGCCCCGGCCTTCCCCCCGAGGGTATTTTTCCAAGAAGAAGCGAAGGTCAGCCCGCCAGTGCCACGAAATGAACGGTTGCGGCCTGCCAACCGTCGGCGCGGGCCAGGAGAACGGCGCTGAGCATCGCGGCCACCCGACCTGCATCGCGGCCCTCGGCATCGATCAGGCCGCTGAGGACGAAGCGCTGGCTGACCATTGCGCCGCCCGGTCCAAGCGGGCGCAGGCGGCCCTTCCCGGTGACGAGGCGAGATTGCGCGAAGGTCCCGGTCAATTCCGTCTCCAGCACCTCGGCGATGCGCGCACGGCCTTCGCACCAGAGGCCGGTGATGGTCAGCATCTCGGCATCTTCGGCGCAAAGCGCGGCAAGGGCGGCTGCGTCGCGGCGGCCCCAGCCCACCACGAAAGCGCGCGAGAAATCGTCAGGAGAGATCAGCATGGTCGCGGATTTGTCAAAGCTGCTCGATCGTCACCTTGTCGGGGTAGAAGGCAAGGTGGCCTGCTATCGCCTCCATCCCGTCGGTCGGTGTTTCATAAGACCAGGCGGCATCGGTAATCTGGCCATTCCGCGTGACCAGCGTAAAATAATTTGCCTCACCCTTCCACGGGCAGGTCGATCTGTTGGCACTTCGGTCCATCATCGCCATTGCCAGATCGGCGCGCGGGAAATAGATCACCGATGGGTAGCTGCCCTCGATCAGTTCCAGCGCATTGCGGCTTTCGCCAAGCACGGCGTCGCCCGCCCGGATCACCCAGGTGCCGGACGCCTTCTTGATGCTGATATGATCTGCCATAGCCATCTTGGTGCCGCCCCCTCGATCCAGGATGATGCAGAGTGTCGCGCGTCGCGCCGATTGTCAAAGCGGCGCAGTGGCGACAGTCAGCCAGGCTCGGGCGGGCGCGGAAACGCGGGGGCAGAGCTTTTCGAACGTCTCGGCGTGATAGGCGTTCAGCCAGGCAAGCTCCCCCGGAGACAGCATCGACGCGTCGATCAGGCGGCGGTCGATGGGCACGAAAGTGAGCGTTTCAAAGCAATATTGCGGGCGCGGATCGCCGCCCGGCAGGTCGGGCGCCTCGGCCACCACGATCAGGTTCTCGATGCGGATGCCGAATTCGCCCTCGCGGTAGTAGCCGGGTTCGTTCGACAGCATCATCCCCGGTTCCAGCGCTATCTCCGAAATGCGGCTTAGCCGCTGCGGGCCTTCGTGAACCGACAGGAAGGCACCGACGCCATGACCCGTGCCATGGTTGTAATCCTGCTGCGCCATCCACAGCGCAGCCCGAGCAAGCGGGTCGAGATCGCGGCCCGCAAGGCCTTTTGGAAAGCGCACACGGGATATGGCAATCAGGCCCTGCAAAACACGGGTAAAGGCGGTGCGCGCTTCCTCGCCCGGATCGCCGACGGCCACGGTGCGGGTGATGTCGGTGGTGCCGTCAACATACTGGCCGCCAGAGTCGACCAGCAGCAACTCGTTCTGTCCGACTGGCCGATTGGTTTCGTCGGTCACACGGTAGTGCATGATCGCGCCGTTCGGACCCGATCCGCAGATTGTATCGAAGCTGATGTCATGCAGCGCGTTGGTCGCCCGCCGGAAGCCTTCCAGCGCCTTAACTACATCTATTTCGGTCAGCCCTCCGTTCGGCGTCTCGCCGTCCAGCCAGCACAGGAATTCGACCATCGCGGTGCCATCGCGCAGATGCGCCTCGCGCGCGCCTTCGATCTCGGCGGCGTTCTTGCGCGCCTTGGGCATCTTGCAGGGGTCATCGCCCCAGGCGACTGATACGCCCGCAGCCTCCAGCCGCTGCCTGAGTGCAATCGGGGCTGTGCCACGGTCAAGCCGCACGGGGCCGGAAAGCTTGTCCAGCGCGGGCAGCAGCGCCTCGGGCGGGGATAGCGTCACCTCCGAACCCATATGCGCAAGCACCTCGGTGTCGAACTTCGCCGGGTCGCTGAACAGATCGACGCGGCCATCGTCGTGCAGGATGGCGAAGCCATGGACGACGGGGTTCTTGGGCACGTCCTCCCCCCGAATGTTCAGCAGCCAGCAAAGGCTGTCGGGCATGGTCAGGACTGAAGCACGCTGCCCCTCCTCACGCAGCGACCGTGCAAGGCGGTCGCGTTTCGACGCGCTGGTTTCGCCCGCAATATTGTCGGGATGCAGGAAGACGCGGCCCTGCGGCGGCGCAGGCTGATCCGGCCAGATCGCATCCACCGGGTTGCCTTTGACGGGGCGAAGCGTGATGCCGGTTCCGTCAAGCGTCTCGGTCAGCTTTACGATTTCCTCTTCGCCGTGCAGCCAGGGGTCAAAGCCCACGACACCTTCCGAGATATGGTCGCGTATCCATTGGCCGGGTTTGGTCTCGGGCCAATCGACCGGTGTGAAATGGGCAAGATCGACCTGCCCCTTAACTTGAGTGCGGTAGCGGCCATCGACAAAGACGCCAGCGATCTGGGGAAGAACGATGCAGAATCCCGCAGACCCCGTGAAGCCGCTCAGCCATTGCAGCCGTTCGTCTCGTGGGGCGACGTATTCGCCCTGATGGGCGTCTGCGCGCGGAACCATAAAGCCCTGAAGGCCCTCGCGCGCAAGTTCACTGCGCAGTTGCGCCAGGCGGGCGGGGCCAAGATCGGGGCGGGCTGTGGTGGTGAAGTTCTGGAACACCGGGTCGGTCCTTCGCACGGATCGCGGGCCGGGTCGGCGCGCGTTTCCCGCGAAGTTAGCAGCGGGTGCGGCAGGTGCAACGGGGTGCCTGCCCGGTGTGGCTGTCCGCCGCGTGGAGCGCGGCGGACAGTTTTGGCGTCAGGCCTTGCGTCCGCGACGACGCAGGAGGCCAAGCGCACCAAGGCCAGCGATCATCAGCGGCATGGCGGCGGGCAGCGGAACCGGGGCAACCGGGTCAACGGGCGTCGAATAGACAGCGACGTTGCGCGGACGGACCGGATAGGCGCCGTTGTCGGACAGGCTGAGAACAACTTCGCTTTCGCCAAGGCCGAAGAAGTCGCCGTTGCCGTCCAGATCCAGCAGACGCAGAATCCATGTGCCGTTGTCCGCGCCCGCGTTCGAGGTCAGGAAGATCTCGCCGGTCTTTTCGTTCACATCCATGCCGAAGCCGGCGAGGAAGGTGTAGGCGGGATCAAGGAACCTGGTGTTCCAGACTTCTGCCACCTCGTTCGCGGCATCAATCACACCCGAGCCATCAAGATCGGTGAAACGGAAAACTGACGAAACGCCGCCCTCTGCCAGCCACTGCCACGTCCAGACCGAGCCCATGCCGACGTCCATGGCGAAGTCGAAGATCGCATCATAGGCGTTGCCCTGCTGGGCGAAGACCTTGAGTTCGTCGCCCTCGACTACGCCGTTATTGTCCAGATCGCGGGCCGAATAGATCACGTTGGCCGCAGCGCCCACCGTGTCGGTGATATAGGCGGTGTTGCCGTCAAAGCGGATCTCGAAGGGCGAGGAGGTCGGGTTGGCGGCCTTGAGGTTCAGCCACCGGGTGACTTCGCCTTGGTCGTTCGCGTCACCGTCGCCGTTCAGGTCGATGGTCCGATAAACCCAGTCGCCGGTGGGCGAGCCGTTGGTGTCGGCTTCGACGACATAGACCGCGCCGTCCGGCCCTTCGGCAATGCCATTCGGGGTATTGAGCTTGTAGCCGCCAGCGTTGGTCAGGCTGGAAAACCAGACCTGCGCCTCGCCTTCACCCATGGCGTCGCCGTTCCGGTCCTTGTCATACAGGCGGTAAACGGTGTCGCTGTCGCCATCGCCGATGACAACCGAGCCGTTCTTAGTCTGCGACAGGGCAAAGACGTTGCCGGGCTTTACCAGCCCCGAGGCATTGCCATTGCCGAAGAATACCGTGGTTTCCCCCGGGCTGTTCATCTTGCCGTCGCCGTCCAGATCGACCGAAAGCAGGATCTGGTCCAGCGTCTGGTCACTGGTCAGGAAGGAAGAGGTCGCGGCCCAACCGGGCGCGGCAAAAAGGGCCAGCGCGGGCAAAAGCCCGGCGGCGGTCCTGGAGATTTTCATGACTCACTCCGCATTTATATGCGCGACCCACGGCGAGTCACGCTTATGTGATTCGCTCGTCCTGGCTGCGGTCGCTTGGAGAGATGCGTTTGGGTAGAATGGTTTACAGAATGTGTCAACAATTGGGCGAGCCCAACCGCGCGGCATATTGACCGTTTAACACATGTGATGCGTCGATCGTTTACAAGTTACGGCCAATGGCCGTCTGGATATTCGAATGTTTCGAGTCTGATATATCAGCGGGCCGCAAGCCTGCGCCCGCCTAGGCCACGGGCGCGTTTGCGCGGATCGGCCTCGAACAGGCTGGCAAGCTGTTCCGTCATCGCGCCTGCAAGCTGCTCCACATCGGTAATCGTGACGGCCCGGTTGTAATAGCGGGTTACGTCATGGCCTATGCCGATGGCGATCAGTTCGACCTGACGCTTACGCTCGACCAGTGCGATGACGTCGCGCAGGTGCTTTTCGAGGTAGTTCGCGGGGTTGACCGACAGGGTGGAATCGTCCACCGGCGCACCGTCCGAGATTACCATCAGGATACGCCGCGCCTCCGGGCGGGCGGTCATGCGGCGATGCGCCCATTCCAGCGCCTCGCCGTCGATGTTTTCTTTCAGCAGGCCCTCTTTCATCATCAGCCCAAGGTTCGGCCTTGCCCTGCGCCAGGGGGCATCGGCCGATTTGTAGATGATGTGGCGCAGGTCGTTCAGGCGGCCCGGCTGCTGCGGGCGGCCCGACGCAAGCCATTTCTCGCGGCTTTGGCCGCCCTTCCAGGCGCGGGTGGTGAAGCCCAGGATTTCCACCTTCACGTCGCAGCGTTCCAGCGTCCGCGCCAATACATCGGCGCAGATCGCGGCGATTGAAATCGGGCGCCCGCGCATGGAGCCGGAGTTGTCAAGCAGCAGCGTCACGCAGGTATCGCGGAACTCGGTGTCTTTCTCGACCTTGAATGACAGGGGCGTCGTGGGGTTGGCGACGACGCGGGCCAGACGGCCTGCGTCTAGAATGCCTTCCTCCAAATCGAATTCCCAGCTGCGGTTCTGCTGGGCTTGCAGGCGGCGCTGCAGCTTGTTGGCCAGCCGGCTGACGGCACCTTTCAGCGGTTCCAGCTGCTGGTCCAGATAGGCGCGCAGGCGTTCAAGCTCGGCCGGTTCCGCCAGATCCTCGGCGCGGATCTCTTCGTCGAAATCAGTGGTGAAGACGCTGTAGTTCGGATCGGCGTCGGAATGCGGGGCAGGGGGCGGAGGGTCGAGCGGCGCCTCGCCCTCGGGCAGTTCGGCCTCGTCGCCCTGCTCCATGTCGGCGCTGTCTTCCATCGAGACCTGCGCCTGGGCGGCGTCGTCCTGCTGGTCCTGACTTTGCTCGGGTGAGGCTTCGCTTTCTTCGGACTGGTCCTGTTCCTCGCCCGCGCTGTCGGGGCTGTCGGGATCCTGTTCCGCCTCGTCGTCGCCGTCCTGCGGTTCGTCCTGATCGGGATCGTCACCCAACTGATCGCCATACCCGAGGTCCGCGATCACCTTGCGCGTCAGCCGCGCGAAAGCGGCCTGATCACCCAGCACGTGGTCGATATTCTCCAGTGATCCGCTTGCCTGTTCTTCGATAAAGCCGCGCCACAACTCCATGACGTTCGCGGCACCCTTGGGCAGCGCGCGGCCCGTCGCCAGATGGCGCACCAGATAGCCCGCCGCGGTGGCGAGCGGCGCGTCCGAGGCCTGGGTGATCTGGCTGTAGCCTTTCCGGTCGGCCTCGTGGGAAATCTTGGCGTCGATATTGCCCGCCGTTCCCGGCATGGCGCGGGCGCCTACCGCCTCGCAACGCGCGGTCTCCATCGCGTCGTAAATCTCGCGCGCCATCTGGCCTGTCGGGGCATAGCGCGCATCGGTGGCATCGTCGTGGAACTTGCGGCGCAGTGCAAAGGCGTCGGCGGTGCCGCGCGCCAGCAAAACCTCGTCCCGCGTCATTCGCCGACTGACCTGCGGCAGCCGAACGCCATCCTTGGTCATACCCGGCGGGTCGACCGAATAGGTGACGGTCATTTCTGGGTCGTCCGCCATGACCTTCGTCGCTTCGGCGAGGGCCTTCTTGAACGGATCGGCGGGGTTGTCATTGGGCTTGGACATAAGGGTGTTTTTCGCGCGCAACGGTGGAAACGGCAAGTCCCGCTGTGCATCGCGCCGGGAAAGACGGCGGAAGATTGTGAAAAGCTCATGTGCAGCCCCGCACACAGGGGCTGCATGGCGTGCTATTGCTGCATGCTGTGCGCCGCGCAATGGTGACAGGCGATTTCACCCTTCGGGAACACCAAGGAAGGCGTCCTCATGTCCAAACCCCGTATCGCCCTTATCATCGGATCGACCCGCCCCACCCGTTTCGCCGACAAGCCCGCGCAGTGGATGCTGAAACAGGCGCAGGCGCGTGACGACATGGAAGTCGAGCTTGTCGACCTGCGCGACTTCGACCTGCCGTTCTTTGCCGAGATGGCGTCGAATCTGTGGATGCCCAGTTCCGACCCGCGCGCGGTTGCCTGGCAGAAAAAGATCGGCGAGTTCGACGGCTACATCTTCGTCGTGGCCGAATACAACCGTTCGATCACGGGCGTGCTGAAGAACGCTCTCGATCAGTCTTACGTCGAGTGGAACCACAAGCCGATGGCCGCGATCGGCTATGGCTCGGTCGGCGGTGTGCGCGCGGTCGAGCATCTGCGCAACATCGCGGTGGAGCTTCAGATGGTTCCGGTCCGCAGCGCGGTTCACATCGGCATGGGCGACTTCTTCAAAATCCACCCGCTTGGCAGCAATGCCGATATTTCGGAAATCGAGGCGAACATCCTGCCCGCCGCGAAATCGACGCTGGACGATCTGGTCTGGTGGGCCAAGGCCACGATGGCCGCCCGGAAGGCCTGAGCGCGGCTTTAACCCAGCAATAGCGCCGAACAGGCGCTGACGAGTTCCTCCGACCGCTGCGCAGCCCGCGCGGCGGTCGTTTTGTTCGTGCCGAAACTTGCGATGTTCAAAAGCTCTGCCTGCGCGGTCTTCGCCTCGACGCGCCAGAGGACCAGTTTTGCCTGATCGGCTGGCGCAGCTATCGCTTCGGTCAGCGCCAGCATCGCATCACGCTGCGCCATGGTCTGGTCAGCCAGCGGGTCCGAAAACAGCCATTGGTGCTCCATCAGGGCGGAAAGCCGTCCGGCGCAGAAGGCGAAGGTTCTGGCGTCTGGCGTTTGCGCACTAAGCGGGAAGGCCTGGAATTGCATTGCCAGGGTCAGGACGGAAGCCGCGAATATTTTTCGCAAACCGCACATGAATGCACGGTATCATGATATGTTCCGCCTACAAATACGGCAAATTGAAAACTATCCGATGTCGCGAAGTGTCTTGCGACCAGAGGCAAGATCGGCCAGCAGATCGACATGAATGTCGAGCGCGTCGATAACGCGGTAACCGGGGCTTTCTCCGTCGAACGCAAGGTTCAGGTCGGTTCCCGCCAGAACGATGGCATCCGCGCCTTTGTCGATCATCTCGCGCCCTGCCGTGATGAAGGTCTGGCGCTGCGCCTTGGTGCAGGTGCCCGCTACTGCGACATCCTGATATGTCTGTCCCAGTTCGTCGATCCGGTCGTCCAGCGCCATGGCTTCGGTCCGGCGAAGCTGCCCATATAGCCGCGTGCGCATCACGACACGCGTTCCAAGCAGCCCGATCCGCCGGATGCCCATGTCAGCAAAGGCTTCATCCAAAGGCTCGACCGCCGACACAAGCGGAAGCGAGGAAATCGCCTTTGTCTCTTCAAAGCAGAAGTGCCCGCCAAGCGAGGTGATTGCTGCGCAGTCGCAGCCCGCCGCCTTGAGTTGGTCGATGAGGGGGGCGAATTCGCGTGCCTGTTCTTCCCGCAGGTCGGCAAGGTTGTTGCGGATCAGCACGTAGATGTCAGGCACATGCGCGATGGTCAGTTCCAGCGGCGCGCCCAATTCCCGCATCCGTGCGCAGAGGCGCTGATAATAAACCACTGTGGCGGCGGGCCCGATGCCCCCGATCAGGCCGATATGCATGGCAGTTCCCTTTGCATCACGGGCCATTTTGACGCGGGCGTATGGGGCCGACAAGGGACGCGATGGCGATTGTCGGGCACGGGACGGCAGGCTAGGCTGACCGGAGATGGCACAGGAGTTGACGATGAAGCGATATGCCCTGACGGCCCTGACCTATCTGATCGCGAATGCCGTCGCCCTGTTGCTGACCGCGTTCATACTGGGGCCGGGGTTTACGATCAATTTCACGGGCTTCCTGCTGGCTGTGCTGATCTTTACCGCTGTGCAGGCACTGGCAAAGCCGATGCTGGAAATGGTTTCGGCAAGGAACCTGCCGCAGCTGATGGGCAGCATATCGCTGATCGCGGTGTTCCTTGGCCTCTGGATCGCCGATCTTGCCAATCCGGGTATGACGATTGATGGCGTCTCGAACTGGCTGGCGGCCACCTTCATCGTCTGGCTGATCAGCCTGATCGTAGAGATCGCGCTGCCTTTTATCGCGTTCCCGTCGATGCGAGCGCCGAAGGCGTAAGCCGTTACTTCTGGCGTAGATTTTGTGTCTCGGGCTGCGTTGCTGCAAAAGCGTCGCAGTCCTGCATGAGGCTTTGGTATAAATCCTGGCTTTGATCATCGCCCGATATATAGTCGTCGATCATGAAGCCCATCAGGCGACGCTGTTTGGTGATGAAGGCGTCGATTGCTTCTGGCCCTACGGTGGTCAGACGAAGCGCAACGGTGCGAAAGGCTTCGGCCATGACGAGATCGCCGGGGTCGGGTTTCATCAGCCTTGAGGCATGGGCATAGTCATCTTGCCCGAACCACAGCGCCGCGCATTGCGCGGCGGGATATAGTGCGGGGTCGTCAGCCGCAAAGGCAGGCAGGGCAAGGACAGCCGTGGCGGCTGCCCAGAACCTCACCGCATCGCCATGCTGGCGGCGCTTTCAGGCAGTTCCTCGGCAAAACAGCGCTGGTAGAACTCGGCGACCGTCTGGCGCTCAAGCTCGTCGCATTTGTTCAGGAAGGTCAGGCGGAACGCGTAGCCCACGTTGCGGAAAATCTCCGCGTTCTGGGCCCAGGTGATGACAGTCCGGGGGCTCATAACAGTGGACAGGTCGCCGTTCATGAAGGCGGTGCGGGTCAGATCGGCGACGGTCACCATCTGGTTGATCGTCTTGCGACCTTTTTCGGTGTTGTAATGCGGTGCCTTGGCCAGAACGATTGCCGCCTCTGCGTCGTGGCTCAGGTAATTCAGCGTCGCGACCAGGGACCAGCGGTCCATCTGCGCCTGGTTGATCTGCTGGACGCCGTGGTAGAGGCCGGTCGTATCGCCCAGACCGACGGTGTTCGAGGTGGCAAACAGCCGGAAGCAGGGGTTCGGCGTGATGATCTCGTTCTGGTCCAGAAGGGTCAGCTTGCCGTCATGCTCCAATACGCGCTGGATCACGAACATAACGTCGGCGCGGCCTGCGTCGTATTCGTCGAAGACAATGGCGACGGGGTTACGCAACGCCCAGGGAAGGATGCCTTCGTGGAACTCGGTCACCTGCTTGCCATCGCGCAGCTTGATCGCATCTTTCCCGATCAGGTCGATCCGGCTGATGTGGCTGTCGAGGTTCACGCGGACGCATGGCCAGTTCAGCCGCGCCGCGACTTGCTCGATATGCGTGGATTTTCCGGTGCCGTGATAGCCCTGGATCATGACGCGACGGTTGTAGGCAAAGCCTGCGAGAATCGCGAGCGTCGTATCAGGGTCAAACTTGTAGGTGCTGTCTACGACCGGAACGCGGTCCGTAGGTTCAGCGAAGCCCTTGACGTGCATGTCGGAATCAATGCCGAACACCTCGCGAACGGAAATCTCCTCGGTAGGTTTCATGTTCCTGTCCAAGACGCCGTCAGCCATGTTCCGCCCTGCCTAATCCAGTCCCGCTTTTATCCGCCGCTTGATGGAACATAACGCGCGGGGGTGCAAGGGGAAGGCAGCCCGCGCCGCAACAGGTGATTTGCATTTGAATGCAACTTTTGGGTCGGTTGATCCGTATTTCCGCGTGAAGAATATTTCCAAGGAGACAGATCAATGAAACGTCGATCCTTCCTTCAGCTTGCCATTGGCGGTGCGGGTCTGGCCCTCTCCACGCATCCATTGCGCGCTGATGAGGTTTTCCAGGTCTCGATGACCGCTGAAGAATGGCGAAAACGCCTGTCGCCCGAAGCCTATGCCGTCCTGCGCGAGGAAGATACCGAGCGTGCGGGAACAAGCCCCCTCAACCACGAAAAGCGGAGCGGCACTTTCCATTGCGCGGGTTGCGATCTTGCGCTGTTCTCATCCAAGACAAAATACGACAGCGGCACAGGTTGGCCAAGCTTTTGGGCGCCGCTGCCTGGATCGGTCGCAACTAAATCCGATCCCGGCTGGTTCGGCGACCGGACCGAGGTGCATTGCCGCCGCTGCGGAGGGCATCTGGGCCATGTCTTCGACGATGGCCCACAGCCGACGGGCAAGCGCTATTGCATGAACGGGGTGGCGATGGTGTTTGTGCCGAACTGAGGGCTATTCCCGAAAATACCGGCTGTCCTTGATCTGGTCCCAGGCCCAGACGACCTCTTGCAGACGATCCTCGTCGTCGCGGTTGCCGCCGTTCATGTCGGGGTGCAGGTCCTTGACCAGGCTTTTGTATTGCTTGCGGATTTCGGTGCGGGTCCAGGTGTCGCGGGCATCCAGGATTTCCAGCGCCTTACGCTCGGTCGCGGGCAGTTTGCGGGTGGCGTTGCTGGTGGGCTTGGCAGGGTTCTGGGTGGATTTGTCACCCAAGAGTGACATCGGGTCGTTGATGCCTAGGCGCGACCATGCGCGCCCCTCATCAGGGCGTTTCCCGAACGGCTGCGTCTCGCGGCCCCAGAGACGGTCCTTGTCGAGGAACTTCTGGAAATCCTCGTCCGTCTGACCCTGGAAGAAGTTCCATTTCAGATTGTATTCACGCACGTGGTCGCGGCAGAACCAGAAAAATTCATCCAGCAAATCGGGTGATTTGGGTGCGCGATACTGGCCCGCCTCTTCGCAGCCGGGATGGTCGCACGGACGGTTTGATGTGTCGAAGGCGCCAGACATGCCGCGACGACCCGTCTTGCGCCGCTTCTTATCGGACGAAACGCGGATGTCGAATTCGAACGGAGGGCGGTCTGCCATCGCACTTGCCTTTCTGACTCGGACGCAAGAGTTTAGGGTTTCCGGCGTGGGATTGAAGGGGGTTGACGGGCGAAAATGACGGTTGCGGACGAAATACATTCCCGCCTGAGCGCAAGCTTCGCCCCCGAACGGCTGGAGGTGGTCAACGAAAGCCATCGCCACGCCGGACATGCGGGCGATGACGGCTCGGGCGAAAGCCATTTCCGCGTGATGATCGCCGCGCCCGCGTTCGGCCCGATGACCCGCATTGCACGGCATCGTGCGGTCCATGCCGCGCTCGGACCGGAACTGGTTGGCCGGATCCACGCGCTGGCGCTGGAAATCAGCGCCTGACCTTACTCAGCGGCCATACCATCCGGGCGGGCGGGGCCAAGCGCCGGAACGGCGGCGGGTTCTGGCGCAAGCGCGGACAGCCGGGGTGCAGGGCCTTCCGGAGCGTCGATTGTCAGGCTGACGGATGCGGGCGGCACGATGATGTCTTCGGCGGTTTCAACGGCGCGTCGAAACACCAGGACGTTCTGGAACGCGGTCGTCTTGCCGGTCAGTCCGACGCGCTCTTCGCAGGGCAGGGTGTCGGCGCGCAGGTATTCCCAGCCTTCGCGGCCCAACTCGTTCATGACCATACTCATCGCATGGGCAAAACGCTCGGCAGTGGTCTTGGCGGCGCGGGTCTTTTCGCCCCTGCGCGGGGCTGGAATGACCTTGTATTCATAAAAAGGCATAAGCGACTCGCGTTGGCTTTTCGGGGGCGACCATAGCGGCTTGAGGCTGTGGTTTCCAATGCCTCTGCGATTCGATCCCGCAAATGTGCGCCTTTCGCATCTGTTTCCGCGACAAGGGCAATCACCCGGCTCGCCTCGCTTTGTTCGGCCATAGCTGTCGCCGCACCGCAGAATGCCGCAATTCACACGAAATCGCCTTTAATTCTCTAAACTTTCGACCTGACCTGAAGGCCATAAGCATTCCGGCAAAGACGCGGTCTCCAGACTGAACGGGTCGCCTTGAACGGAGTGTGTGACGTGAAGATTTCCCTGGCGATGTGCGCCGCCACCCTTTTCCTTTCCCTTCCCGCAACCGCCAGCACCCTCGTCGTGAACGGCAGCTTCGAAGCTGGCGTGCCGGGTAACGTTGCCGGAAACCATAACGGTCAGTCGTTCACCAACATGCCCGGCAATGGCGGTTGGGACATCTGGCAGAACCTGGTCGGGTGGTCGGCGGTTTCGGGCGACGGGATCGAGATCCAGACCAACGGGACCATCGGCGAGGTCGATGCGCAGGACGGTCAGTATTACGTCGAACTGGACGCGCGCGGCAATTCGGTGATGGAGCAGATCGTCACGCTGGCCAAGGGCAGCTACCTGCTGAGCTTCTGGTACAGCCCGCGCAGTGCCGACAGCCTGACGAACGGCATCGAATATGCGATCGGCGATCTGCTGGATGGCGTCGTGGTCGGCCCCAGCGCACGCCAGAATACGGCGGTTGGCCTGTGGACGCTGATCTCGTCGCCCTTCATCGTGACGGAGGCCGGAACCTACGCGCTGCGGTTTGGCGCGATTGGCACCAGCAACGGCTATGGCGGGCTGATCGACAATGTCTCGATCACCGCAGAAGAGCCGGCAGCAGTTCCGGTCCCGGCCGCGGGGCTGCTGCTGATCGGAGCACTCGGGGGGCTTGGCGTATTGCGCCGTAGCAAGAGCTGAGTTTCACCCACAAGCACTTTTCAAGAACGCAAGGCGGTCCGGAAAGGGCCGCCTCTTTTCGCATTCAGGGCTTGGCAAGCTGCGCGGTCAAAGGCCCAGCTTGCGCGCCACCAACTCGTTCACCGTCGCAGGGTTGGCCTTGCCTCCCGTGGCCTTCAGCACCTGGCCAGTGAACCAGCCTGCCAGCTTGGGGTTGGCCTTGGCCTTTTCGACCTGCGCCGGGTTTGCCGCGATGATTTCATCGACCGCCGCCTCGATCGCGCCCGTATCGGTGACCTGTTTCATACCACGCGCGGCCGCGATCTCTTTCGGATCGCCGCCTTCGGTCCACAGGATTTCGAACAAATCCTTGGCCATCTTGCCCGAGATTTCGCCCGATCCTATCAGTTCCAGAACACCGCCCAGTTGCGCGGTCGAAACCGGGCTGTCGGCAATGGCTCGGCCCTCTTTGTTCAGACGTCCGAACAACTCGTTGATCACCCAGTTCGCCGCCTGCTTGCCATCGCGGCCCGAAGCGACCGCTTCGAAGAAGCTGGCTGCGTCCAGCTCGGCGGTCAGCACGTTGGCGTCATAGTCGGTCAGCCCGAAATCGCCCATGAAGCGCGCCTTCTTGGCGTCGGGCAGTTCCGGCATCGTGTCGCGGATATGATCGACCCAGGCCTGCTCGATTTCCAGCGGCAGAAGATCGGGGTCGGGGAAATAGCGGTAATCCTGCGCCTCTTCCTTAGACCGCATCGAGCGGGTTTCATTCCGGTCGGGGTCATACAGGCGGGTTTCCTGATCGACCTTGCCACCATCTTCAAGGATCGCGATCTGACGACGCGCCTCATAGTCGATGGCGGCCTGGATAAAGCGCATCGAGTTCATGTTCTTGATCTCGCACCGCGTGCCAAGATGCGAGAAATCCTGCGTTTCCTGATATTTCTCATACTGGCCGGGCCGGCAGACCGAGACGTTGACGTCGGCGCGCAGGTTGCCGTTCTGCATGTTGCCGTCGCAGGTGCCCAGATAGCGCAGGATCTGGCGCAGCTTGGTAACATAGGCCGCCGCCTCTTCCGGGCCACGGATATCGGGCCGGCTGACGATCTCCATTAACGCGACGCCGGTTCGGTTGAAATCGACAAAGCTCATCGTGGGGTCCATGTCGTGGATCGACTTGCCCGCGTCCTGTTCCAGATGGATGCGTTCGATCCGCACAAGACGGGCAACGCCGGGCGACATTTCGACCACGACTTCGCCTTCGCCGACTATGGGGTGGTAAAGCTGGCTGATCTGATAGCCTTGTGGCAGGTCGGGGTAGAAGTAATTCTTTCGGTCGAAGGCCGAAGTCAGGTTGATCTTCGCCTTCAGCCCCAGCCCGGTGCGCACCGCTTGTTCCACGCAGAACTCGTTGATGACCGGAAGCATTCCCGGCATCGCCGCATCCACAAAGGCGACGTTCGAGTTCGGCTCGGCCCCGAAAGTGGTAGAGGCACCTGAGAACAGCTTGGCATTCGACGAAACCTGCGCATGGATTTCCATGCCGATGACCAGTTCCCAGTCATGCTTCGCGCCCGAGATCACCTTGGGCTTCGGGGCTTCATAAGTCAGGTCGAGCATCGGGAACTCCTTGGCCTGTCGCGGCACTGGCGGACCTTTTAGGCACTGGACAGGCGCGCGGCAAGGGTTTGAAGCCCCAAGCGGGGCGGGCGGGAATCCGCCGACGTGAATCCGGGCCTGCGGGCGGATCACCGCCTACAATACTAACGAAACGGGCTAAAGGCTTGCCTTGACTCGGGAACTTGCCCATCACCTGCCGGTCGCGCCAGGACTGCGACGCCATGCAGGTTAGAAGTAATGACGGTAAATCGGATCAGAGCGGCTTTTATTGGCCTGTTTCTCGCTCTGCCCATGGGCTGTGCCGAAATGAACGCCAAGAATGACGCGCTGCCTCCGATGCGGTGGGACCACCGGCCCGAAGCGAGCCTCTGGACGACGAAAGCTCTGGCTGCCATCGACAATTCCGACAGCCTGCCTTCCGTAATTCCGGCGGATATCGGAACGTGGTGCCCTGGCTATGCCGACGCCAAGGAAACCGACCGCGAAGCTTTCTGGGCCGGGCTGATGTCGGCGCTGGCCAAGCATGAAAGCACCTGGAATCCCCGGGCCTCGGGCGGTGGCGGGGCCTGGATCGGGCTTTTGCAGATTTCTCCGGCCACGGCGCGCCAGTATGGCTGCGAAGCGACGACTTCGGCGGCGCTGAAGGATGGGGCTGCTAACCTGAGCTGTGCGGTCAAGATCGCTTCGGTCCAGGTGCAGCGCGACGGCATGGTGGCCGGGGGCGGTGCGCGTGGCATGGGCCGCGACTGGGCGCCGTTCCGCAACAGTTCCAAACGCGCCGAAATGGCCGCCTGGACCCGCGCGCAAAGCTATTGCCAGAAGAAACCCGCGAGCATTCTTGGCGGCCTGTCGGTCCCGAAAGCCTCCAAGGCAAGCTGAACCTGTATGATGCGGGGCGCATGACGCCCCGCTGTCACACCTCTGTTCCCAGCATTCTTGCCGTCATTTCGCGCAGGTCGCGGCTGAGGCCTGGGCTTGCCGAGATGCGGCGCAACTCGGTCGTCATCAGATCCTGGCGGTCTGCATCGTAGCGGCCCCAGGTCTCGAATGCCGTCGACATTCGCGCGGCGGTTTGCGGGTTCAGCGGATCAAGGCGGATCAACCAGTCCGCGACAAGCTTGTATCCCGCGCCGTCTGCACGGTGAAAACCTGCGTGATTGGCCGAGATCGTGCCGATGACCGAGCGGAACCGGTTCGGATTCTTCCAGTCGAACAACGGATGGCCGGTAAGGTTTTCCGTCGTAGTTACGGCGACTTGAGGGTCCGCATAACCGATCTGCAGCGCGAACCATTTGTCCATCACCAGCCGGTCGTCGCGCCATTGCGCCTCGAACGCCGCCAGTTCGGGTTGGCCCCTGCCCACGTCCAGCAGGCAGGCCAGCGCGCCCAGTTGCTCGGTCATATTGTCCGCCGCTCGGAAAGCGGCCTCGGCTCGCGCACCGCTGTCCATCCGGCTGACAAGGCCCAGCAGCGACAGGCGCAACGAGCGTCGGCCCGCTGCCCGCGCCTCGGGCGTGAAGGGGCCGGGTTCGGCAAGGCCTTCGATCAGGCGAGGTAATGCGGGGGCCAGACGTTTCGCCAGCGCCTCTGCCATGCGGCGGCGCGCGGCGTGGATGCGGTCGGGGTCGGGCGTGACATTGGCGTCGAACAGGGTCTGCGCCATGTCATCCTCACCCGGCAACCGCAGGGCCAGCGCGCGGAAGGCAGGGTCGAGGCTTTCATCCTCTGCCACCCTCGCAAGGGCATCGAGCCAGTGCGGCCCCGGCTGGGCATCTTTGGTGATCATTCCCGCCAGCACGTCCTTGGCCAGTGCCCGGCCCGCTTCCCACTTGTTGAAAGGGTCGGTGTCATGGGCCAGCAGGAAGGCGCGCTCTTCGGGCGTGCTGGCCCGCTCAAGGATCACCGGGGCGGAGAAGCCACGCAGGATCGACGGGACGGGGCGACTTGCAAGTCCTTTGAAAACAAAGGTTTGACTCAGGTCCGTCATCTCGACCGTGGTGGTTGGCAGAACCTCGTCGCCGTTGGGGTTCAACAGGCCGACCGAGATCGGGATGACTTTGGGCTGCTTATCGGGTTGGCCCGGAGTTGGCGAGTTTACCTGCTCGAATGTCAGGGCGTAAGTTCCATCTTTCCAGTCGTCGGAGACCTTGACCCGCGGAGTTCCTGCTTCGGTATACCAACGCTTGAAAGCCGACAGGTCGCGCCCCGTCGAGTCTTCAAAAACCTTCAGCCAGTCCTCGATCGTCGCAGCTTGCCCATCGTGACGGTCGAAATAAAGATTCAGCGCGCGGTCATAGTCGGCGTCGCCCACCAGCCGTTTCAGCATGCCGATGACTTCGGCGCCCTTCTCATACACCGTGGCGGTGTAGAAATTGTTAATCTCGGCGTAGTGATCGGGCCTGACCGCATGGGCCAGCGGACCGTTATCCTCACGAAACTGACGGGCGCGCAGCGTCAGGACATCCTCGATGCGTTTGACCGGGGCGGAACGCATGTCGGCCGAGAATTGCTGATCGCGGAAAACGGTCAAACCCTCTTTCAGGCAAAGCTGGAACCAGTCGCGGCAGGTAATGCGGTTGCCGGTCCAGTTGTGAAAATATTCATGTGCGATAATGGCTTCGATCCGGGCAAAGTCCTCGTCGGTCGCTGTCTCGGGCAGGGCGAGGACGTATTTGGAATTGAAGATGTTCAACCCCTTGTTCTCCATCGCACCCATGTTGAAGTCATCGACCGCGACGATGTTGAAAATGTCCAGATCGTACTCGCGGCCATAGGCGGTCTCGTCCCAGCGCATCGAGCGTTTGAGCGAGTCCATCGCATAGGCGCATTTGTTTTCATCGCCCGGACGGACCCAGATGTTGAGTTCTACTGCCTTGCCCGAGGCGGTCGTGAAGCTGTCGGAATGGGCGATCAGATCGCCTGCGACGAGGGCGAAGAGGTAGGAAGGTTTGGGCCAAGGGTCGGACCATTCGGCGAAATTATCGCCATTTGTCAGTGGGTTGCCGTTGGACAAGAGCACCGGCAGGTCGCTTTCGATGCGGACGTCGAAGGGTGCCATGACGTCGGGGCGGTCGGGGTAGTAGGTGATCTTGCGAAAGCCCTCAGCCTCGCATTGGGTGCAATACATGCCGTTCGACATGTAAAGACCTTCCAGCGCGGTATTGCCTTCCGGCGCGATTTCGACCTCTGCCTCGAAGATGAAGGGGCCGTCTGGCAAGGTCGCGGCGGGCAGTGTCAGGCCGGTCTCATCTGGCACGACGGAAACAGGCATATTATTGATATTGCATGAGATAAGTTGCAGATTTTCGCCATCCAGTCGCAGGTCATGCTTGCCCGGGCGCGCAATGTTCGGGGCGAGATGGAGCCGCGACAGCACGCGTGTCCGGGTCGGATGCAGACGGAAAGTCAGCTCGGCCTTTTCGATCAGGTGGCTGGGCGGCTGATAGTCGGACAGGCGGATTTCGGTCATTGGGTTCCCTCGTTCCGGGACAGCCTAACGGGGCAGGGGCCGGGCGCAAGGGCGGGGCTGGAAGGAGTATGGAACTGGTATGGCTTCGGTATGTAGAGCGATTGCGTCAGGAATTGCGTGGGGCCGGGCCCGGCGAGACCAGAAACGCGACCCGCGTTTACCCTCCGTTACGCTATGGACGGGGCGGGCGCTGGTCGTGGCCCTTGGGACCACGGCCCGAGCAACCCGATCTTCACAGATTGGCGACGGCGACGGCCTTGGCCAGAATATACCGTGGCGTTACCCCTCGACCAGTGCGGCGAGCTTGGCGAGCGTGGTCTTGCCAAGCTCCACCGCGCCAAAGCCTTCGGCCGCCTCGCGCGTCGCCACGTCGGGGAAAAGGATCACCTGGGCGATCCGCGTGCCGCCGCCCTGGGCCTCCAGCGTCACGGTGACTTCTGAGGGCGGGTGGGCGTCGCCGTCGTCGTCCATCAGGAAAACGATGCGGGTCTGCGGCTCCATCACCAGATAACGGTGCCGGTTGGGCCAGACCTTGCTGTCGGGTCCGATCATGTCGAACCGCCACTGCCCGCCTTGCCGCAGGTCGATATCCTTCGTGCGGCAGGAAAACCCCTCGGGTCCGAACCAGCGCGGTAACAGGGTTGGATCGGTCCAGGCGGTCCAGACCTTTGCGGGCGGTGCCGCGATGAAGCGCGAGAGGGTGAGGATGCGGTCGGCAGACATCAGACAAGCCCTTTGGCCAGCGCGTCGAGTTGCGCGGTCACGGTGCCCCAGCCTTCCTGAAAGCCCATTTCCTCATGCCGGTCGCGCACCTCGCGGCTGCGGTGCATGGCGCGGGCGTGATAGCGGGTGCCGCCTGCCTCTGGCGTCATGGTGATGATCGCGGTGAAGCCGAACATCGGGCTTTCCGCCGGGCGGAAACCACCCAGCAGCGCATCGGTCCAGATCAGCCGGTGTTGCGGTTCGACGGAAAGGAAACAGCAATCGGTCGGGTGATCCTTGCCGTCGGGCAGGACCATGATGGTGTGGAAACGACCGCCGGGCGTCAGGTCGATCTCGACATGGCGGGTCGTCAACGGGGCGGGCGCCCACCATTTCCTGAGCAGCTCCGGTTCCGTCCAGCAGCGCCAGACCTTGGCCGGAGGTGCTGCCATGAGGCGGGTCAGTTCCAGATCCAGTTCAGGGTTCATGGGGGTCATCGTCATCCTCCAGGGTCATCACGAAAGCCTCAAGCCGGTCGGTTCGCGCCTCCCAGATGGCGCGCTGGGCGTCGAGCCAACTGGTCACGGCGGAAAGCGTTCCGGGGCGGGCGCGGCAGATGCGGGTGCGGCCGGTCTTTTCAGTGTCGATCAGTTCCGCCTCTTCCAGCACCGAGAGGTGGCGCATCACGGTGGGCAGCGCCATGCCGGTGGGGCGGGCCAATTCGCCGACGGGCGCGGGGCCTTCCATCAGCCGCGCCAGCATGTCCCGCCGGGTGGGATCGGACAGCGCCTGGAAGATGCGCGACAGGTTGAGATCATGCTGAGCCATTTGGCTAACTTTAAGTCGGAATGTAGTGCGTCGCAAGTAAAAGATTAGCTTGAAGGCTAAGTCTTTCGACGCACGGAAAGTCAGCCTGGCATGCCGTTTCTGCCGTGCTCACAGGCTTTTGCCCGGAATGCACGACCCTTGTGCGCGACAGACCCCTTCACGCTGCGAATCACTATGCTATCTTTGGGAAAGTTGCGGAAGGATATGGTCTTGAAGCGCCCCGTCGTCGGCATCATCGGTAACAGTACGCTGTTGAACGATACCTATCAGGTGCATGCGGGGGGAATGATGAACTCGGTCGCCGTTGCCGAGGTTTCGAACTGCCTGCCGCTGATCATTCCCACGGACCCGCGCCTTGTCTCGGTTGAAGAGCTGCTGGAGCTTTGCGACGGCTTCCTGCTGACCGGGGGGCGTCCGAACGTGCATCCTTCGGAGTATGGCGAGGAGGAGACGCCCGCCCACGGCACGTTCGAGCGGGCGCGCGATGCGATCACGCTGCCGCTGGTCCGGGCTTGTGTCGAGCGCGGGCAGCCGTTCCTTGGCATCTGCCGGGGGTTTCAGGAGGTGAACGTGGCGATGGGCGGCACGCTTTACCCCGAGATCCGCGACCTGCCGGGGCGGATGAACCACCGGATGCCGCCGGAGGGGACGATCGAAGAGAAATTCGAACTGCGCCATTCGGTTCGGTTCACGCCCGGCGGGGTGTTTCACCGGCTGATGGGCGCGGAAGAGGTGATGACCAACTCGCTGCACGGGCAGGGAATCAACCGCGCCGGCGCCCGGATCGCCATTGACGGATACGCGCCCGACGGCACGCCCGAGGCGCTGTTCGTCAGGGATGCACCGGGTTTCACGCTGTCGGTGCAGTGGCATCCGGAGTGGAATGCGGTGGACGATCCGGTGTCGCGGCCGCTGTTCCGGGCCTTTGGCGAGGCTGCGCAGGAATGGTCGGAGCGGGAGATGCCGGCGCGCAAGCGGGCGTAATCGGGTTCAGGCCAAAAAAGCTCTCGCCGAAAAATTTTGGGGGCGTCACGGTCGTTTCGCCATCGCCATCCCGTCCAGCAGGATCGCCAGTGTTCGGTGCGCCCTTGGCAGGCGGTCTTCGCCGGGTTCCGCCGCGGCAGCCCAATAGGCCAGGTTGTTGATCGCGCCCATGAGCAACTGGGCCAGCGCCTCGGGGTCCACCGGGGCGACGCGGCCTGCGGCGATAAGCTCTTTCAGGTCGGCGACAAGGGTGCCCGCGCCTTCCTCAATCAGGATTTCATAGGCGCGTGAACCCAACACTGCGGGCGCGTCCTGAAACAGGATGCGGCGGCGGGACGGGTCCAGAACCTCGTCCAGATAGCTGGCGTAATAGGTGCGGAAGGCGCGCCAGTGGTCGGGTTCGGCGTTCCACTGGGCGTCGAGTTTGCTGTCGATCTCATCATCCACCTGGCGCAGGACGGCCTCGAACAGGCCCGCCTTGTTGCCAAAGTGGTGGTGGACCGCGCCCCTTGTCAGCCCGGCGCGGGCGGCGAGGTCGTCCAGAGAGGTGGCCGCAAAGCCCTGTTCGGCAAAGCTTTCCCGGGCGACGGCAAGCAGGCGCGCGATGGTTTCCTCGCGCATGTCGGCGCGGGTTCGTCGCTGTTCTATTGACATACGGGCCGTATGTTAGTATCCAGTCACATACGAAGCGTATGTTAGTTGAGGCTGTGATGCAAGATGACGACTCTGGTTGCACAAACGCGGGCGGAAGCGCTGCCGCTGGTGCGGCTGGCTGTGCCCATCATCTGCGGGTATTCGGCCTCGATGCTGCCCGGCATCACGGATTCGCTGATGCTGGCGCCGCTTGGGCCGGTGCCGCTGGCGGCGGTCGGGCTGACCTATTCCACGTCCGGGGTGATCTTTGCCTCGGTCTGGGGGCTGTTGACCGTCATGGGCGTGCGTATCGGCGCGGCCTGGGGCGCGGGCGAGGGGCGGCGCATTCCGTTCATGCTGCGCAACGGGCTGGTGCTGGGCGTTGTCGCGGGGCTTTTGGGCGCGCTGGCGATGGCTGTGATGTGGCTGTTCCTGCCCTATCTGGGACAGCCTGACGAGGTTCTGGCGGCGCTGCCATTCTACTGGGCCTGCATCGCGCTTTACATGATCCCCTTCGCGGTCCTGACCGTATTCTCCTCGGCTTTCGAGGCGGTGAACCGGCCCTGGCTGGGCACGGCTTTCGCCTTTCTCGCCGTGGGGCTGAACGTGCCGCTGAACTACTGGCTGATCTGGGGCGGGCTTGGCGTGCCGCCGCTGGGCCTGATGGGGGCGGGCATCGCCAGCCTGACGGCAGAGGTGCTGGCATTGGCGGCCGCCTGGACCTTCTGGATGCGGGCGCGGTCGATGCGGCGGCTGCGGCTGCGGCGCAGGCTGTCCTGGGCCGAGATCGTCAGCGCCCTGCGCGAAGGTGCGCCGCTGGGGTTTCTTTACGCGGCGGAGTCCGGGGCCATGGCGGTGGGGACGCTGATCATCGGCACCTTCGGCACCATCGCACTGGCGGCCAATCAGGTTGTCTCTTCGGTCGGCGGGCTGCTTTACATGGTGCCGCTGGGATTTGCCGGGGCCGTCGCGCTGCGCATCGCGCAAGAGACGGGGGCGGGAAACCATGACCGGCTGCGTCCGACCGCGCTGGCGGCGCTGGCCATCAGCTGCGGCTGGTTGTCGATTGCGGTGCTGGTGCTGATGTTCGGTGGCGGCATGATTGCCGGGGCGATCTCGGACGATCCGGCGGTCGTGGCGCTGGCGACGCAGTTGTTCCTGGCAATTGCGGCGATGCAACTGTCGGATGGCGTCCAGTCCACCATGCTGGGTGCGCTGCGCGGGCTGTCGGATACCGCCTGGCCCGCGATGGTTTCGATCGTTGCCTATTGGGGCGTGGCTTTGCCGCTGGGTTACTTCTTTGCCTGGCCGATGGGCGTGGGACCAGTTGCGATCTGGCTGGGCTTCGCGCTGGGCCTGTCGATCGCCGGTGTCGCGTTGACCCTGCGGTTCCGCTGGCAGACAGAGTGAGGCGCCTCAGACCCTTCCGTTGACGGGCGGGATCACGGTCGGCGTTGCCTGAGACGGGTCGGTAACTGCTGGCGCGGTATCCGCCGCAGGCGTCACCACGGGATCGGCCACGGGCGAGGGCTGCGGGCGCGGCGGTTCGGCCTTGGCCACCTTTTTCGGTGCGGGCGACGGCAAGTTCAGCTTTGTCGGCACCTTGCCGTCATGGGTCAGAACGATCACTTTCGCCCCGTCAGGCACACGGCCGTAAAGGTCGATCACATCCTGGTTGATCATGCGGATGCACCCGGACGAGGCGTTGCGTCCGATCGACTGCCATTCCGGCGTGCCATGGATGCGGTAGCCATAATCGACGCCATTGGTCTTGAGATAGATCGCTCGGGCGCCCAGCGGGTTGGTCAGTCCTCCGGGCTGGCCGCCCGCCCATTTCGCGAGTTCAGGTTTGCGCTCGATCATTTCCGGCGGCGGCGTCCAGGTTGGCCAGGGTTTGCGGTCAGCGACATTGGCGATCCCCGACCATTCGAACCCGGCCTTGCCGACCGCAATTCCATAGCGGGTCGCGGTATTCTTGCCGGTGACGAAGTAAAGGTATCGCTGGGCCGTGTCGATGATGACGGTGCCCGGCGCCTCGGTCGTGGGATAGTCGACGGTCTGTCGCAGATACTGCGGCGGCACCTTTTCCAGCGGGATCGCCGGGATGGTGAAAGTGCCGTCCTGCCGGGCGACATAGTTGCCATTGTCGGCGACGGGTGTTGGCGCGGCGGCAGGGGTCGTGCTGGCGGTCGGCGAGGTTTCGACGCAGCCCGCGATGGTCAGGGTCACAAGACCTGCGGCAAAAAGCCGAAGAAATGAGTTTCGCATAAGCACCTTCCGCCAAGGCCGACGGGCCTTTGAATAGCGGCCCTGTCGCAGAACAGGATGCAAACCTAAACGAAGCGGCGGTATTGGTCAAAGGGCGCTTGAAAGGCGTGGCGAATTGGCGTTTGGCCCCCTAAAGCTCGGTGCGCAGCCGCCAAAGCTCGGGGAACAGTTCGACCTCCAGCATCCGGCGCAGATAGCTGACCCCGCCCGTGCCACCGGTGCCGCGTTTCAGGCCGATCACCCGCTCGACCGTGGTCACATGGTTGAAGCGCCAGCGGCGGAAGTAATCCTCGAAATCGACCAGTTTCTCGGCAAGTTCATAGGCTTCCCAGTTCGCATCCGGGTTGCGGTAAACCTCGATCCAGATCTCCTGAACGCCCGCGTCAAACGACCATGGCGCGCGCAGGTCGCGGTCCAGCGCCGATTGCGGGATGGTGTGGCCCGTTCGCGCCAGATAGCGCAGCGCCTCGTCATAAAGCGAGGGGCGGGCGAGTTCCGCCTCTAGCCGCGCCATGATGTCGGGTCGGTGCGCGTGGGGGCGCAGCATCGCGAGGTTGCGGTTGCCGACCGCGTATTCGATCAGCCGATATTGCCAGGATTGGAAGCCGGAGGATTGACCCAGCCCGTCGCGAAACCGGGTGTAGTCGGCGGGCGTCATGGTGCGCAACACGTCCCAGGCGCTGTTCAATTGCTCGAAGATACGGGACACGCGCGACAAGAGCTTGAAAGCCGGGCGCAGAGCATCCACGGCAATGGCCGTTCGCGCCGCGTCGATCTCGTGCAGGGCGAGGCGCATCCACAGTTCCGAGGTCTGATGCTGGATGATGAACAGCATCTCGTCATGCGCGCCGGTCAGCAGGTTCTGCGAGGACAGAAGCCGGTCGATGCACAGGTAGTCGCCATACGACATGCGGCCGTCAAAGGACATCTCGGCGCCGTCGCTGGCGGGGTCATAGCTGGCCATGGCTGGCTCCTTCCAATCGGGGGGCGCGTCAGGCCGCCGCGATACAATCGACTTCCGCCAGCCATGCCGGGCCTGCCAGTGCTGCAACGACCAGCAGGGTGCCGGCGGGCAGCGGACCGTCGCCGACCCAGGCGTCGCGGCGGGCGCGATAGGTGGCGATGGCCTCGGGCGTGCCGATCGTCAGGTAGACCGTGATCTTGATGACGTTGGAATGGTCCATCCCGGCAGAGGCCAGTCCGGCATCGATATTGGCGAAACAGGCGTCGAGTTGCGTCGCCAAGCCATCCGCCGTGGTGCCATCGGGGCGCACCCCGATCTGGCCGGACAGGTGCAGCCATTGCTTCGCCTCCGTCGTCAGCACCGCATGCTGATAGCGCGAGGCGGGGGCCGCAATGCCTTCGGGATTCCAGCGTCGGATCGTGGTCATATGTCGTCCTTCCGGGTGGGTTCAGGTGACGCGCGCGCGTTTCTTGTATTCCGGGCGGTCCCAAATGTTCCTGGCCATGATGCCGCCGAGTATCTCGGCAGCGCGGTTCACGTCGTCCATGCTGGTGTAAAGCGGCGTGAAGCCAAAGCGCAGGATGTCGGGCGCGCGGAAGTCGCCGATGACGCCCGCCGCGATCAGGGCCTGCATGATCGCATAGCCTTCAGGGTGGCGGAAGCTGACCTGGCTGCCGCGCAGCGCCGGATCGCGGGGCGAGGCGAGCGTCAGCGTGGGGCAGGCGGCCTCGACAGCTTTGATGAAGGCATTGGTCAGTTCGATGGAACGCGCCCGCACATCGGCCATGCTTGCCATGTCCCAGATGTCGAGCGAGGCCTCCAGCGCCGCCATCTGCAGCACTGGCGGCGTGCCGACCCGCATCCGCTCGATCCCCTCACCAGGGCGATAGGTCAGGTCAAAAGCGAAGGGCGCTTCATGCCCAAGCCAGCCGGACAGCGCCGGGCGGGCGCGGTCGGCGTGGCGCGGGGCGACGTAGATGAAGGCGGGGCCGCCGGGACCGGAGTTGAGGTATTTGTAGGTGCAGCCGACCGCGAAATCGGCACCTGCGCCGGCAAGATCGACAGGCACGGCGCCTGCGGAATGCGCCAGATCCCATACGGTCAGGGCACCCGCCGCATGGGCGCGGGCGGTCAGCGCCGCCATGTCATGCTTGCGACCGGTGCGATAATCGACCTCGGTGATCATCGTGACCGCGACGGTCTCATTGATGGCATCTGCCACCGCCTCTGGTTCCACCGTGACGAGACGATACCCGTTGCCCAGTGTCCGGCAAAGACCGTCAGCCATGTAAAGGTCCGAGGGGAAGTTGCCCGTGTCCGACAGGATCACCCGGCGCGACGGGTTCATTTCCAGCGCGGAAGCCAGCGCCTGATAGACCTTGATCGACAGGGTATCGCCCATCACCACGCTTCCCGGTTCCGCGCCGATCAGCCGCCCGATCCGGTCGCCGATGCGCGAGGGCTGCTCCATCCACCCGGCGCGGTTCCAGCCGGTGATCAGCATCTCGCCCCATTCTTCGGTCACCGTGCGGGCGACGCGGGCGGCCGCCGCTTTCGGCAACGGACCCAGCGAGTTTCCGTCAAGGTAGATCACCCCTTCGGGCAGATGGAACATGGCGCGCGTGGCGTCGAAATCGGTCATTCTGGCTCTCCCTTGCGGGCGACCCTAGATCGGCGCGGCGGGCTTTGAAAGCGGGCGCGATGCGCCCTGTCGTGATCACATTGCCTATACATTGGTCGTAAAGCAGTCACGGAACGTCAAAAATCTGACATGTCAGGCTTGTCTGACCGCCGAACCGGCGTATGCTGCAAGTGAAAAGGAAATGCCGCGGTGCAGAAATACGATCCGATCCTTGACTATGCGGAAGTGACACCGAGCGCGCGTATCGCGACGGTGACGCATGGCTGGAGGGCGAAATGTCTGCAAAGGCTGATCCGGCTGGATCTGCCTGTTCCCCATACCGTTGCCCTGCCTTCGACGACCGTGCGCGGGATCGCCGCTGGCGGGCAGGTGAACTGTGAAGGCATTCTGGCGCTGTTCGGCGATGCGCCACTCGTCTCAGTTCGGCCCAGCCCGGAAAACCCCGATTGGGGCGGCCCGGCGACGGTTCTGAACATCGGGCTGAACCCCTCTCGCCACGCCGCCCTGGTCAAGACGCATGGAGCCGACGCGGCGGACGCACTGTTCCTGCGGTTCATCCAGAGCTATGCGATCCACGTCGCCCGGCTTGACCCCGAGAACTTTGATGAGGTGGCGCCTTCGGCTGCCGCCATCCACAAGGCGCTGTCCGCCTATGAGGCGGAAATGGACGAGCCCTTCCCCGAGGACCCGGCGGCGCAACTTTCCGAAGTCCTGCGCTCGATGGCGCGGGCCTGGGAGGGGACATCGGCCCGGCTGCTGCGTCAGGCGAAGGGTGCGCCAGAGGATGGCGGCCTGGGTCTTGTCGTGCAGTCGATGGCGCAGGGGATCGGGCAGGGGATCTCTGGCTCTGGCGTGATCCAGTATGTCGACCCGGTGACGGGGCAGCCGCAATTGACGGGGCGCTATCTTGGGCAAAGCCAGGGGCGCGATGCGCTGGCGCGGCCGGGGGCGATCTACCTGACGCGCGATCCGCGCGGGCCGTCGCTGGAGGAACTGGCGCCGGGGGCGTTTGCAGAACTGGTGCGCTATGGCGGCGCGTGCCGGGCGAAACTGCGTGAAGAGATGCAGGTGGAGTTCACCATCGAGGATGGCAGGCTCGCCGTTTTGGATGCCGTCAAGGTGGTGCGGTCGTCCCGCGCGAACCTGCGCATCGCGGTGGCGCTGGCTGAAGAGGGGATCATCTCGCGCGATGAGGCGGTCCTGCGCGTGGCGCCCAGGTCTCTGCCAGAGCTTTTGCACCACCAGGTCGATCCGCGCGGAAGCCGCGACCGGATCGTCAAGGGCATCGCCGCCTCTCCGGGCGGGGCCACGGGCAGGATCGTGTTCTCGGCGGATGCGGCTCAGGCCAGCGCGGCTCGGGGCGAGCCTTGCATCCTTGTGCGCCGGGAAACCGCGCCCGAGGACATTCGCGGAATGCACTCCTCGGTCGGTGTCCTGACCGAGCGTGGGGGGATGACCAGCCACGCCGCGGTGATCGCCCGCGGCATCGGTTTGCCCTGCGTCGTCGGCGCATCAGAGATGCGGCTGGATGTGCGCGAGAAAAAGCTGATCGTGCCGGACGGACGCAGCTTTGCCGAGGGCGACATAATCACCATCGACGGTGCGACGGGTGAGGCGCTTGCGGGTGCCGCCGAGATGCTGGCCCCGGCGCTGGACGACAATTTCCGAAAGCTGCTGAGCTGGGCGGACGAGGCGCGCGACATCGGCGTGCGTGCCAATGCCGACACACCGGCAGACGCCCAGACCGCGCGTGATTTCGCGGCCGAGGGGATCGGCCTGTGCCGGACCGAGCACATGTTCTTCGAGGAAGACCGTCTTGTGGTCATGCGCGAGATGATCTTTGCCGATACGCCCAAGGACCGGGCGGCGGCGCTGGCCTTGCTGCTGCCGATGCAGCGGCAGGATTTCATCCAGTTGTTCGACATCATGCAGGGGCTGCCAGTCTGCATCCGCCTGTTCGATCCGCCGCTGCACGAGTTCCTGCCGCACAGCCGCGAGGGCTTGCGCGAACTGGCCGAGGCGCTGGATATTCCGCTATCGGCCGTCACCCGCCGGGCCGAGGCACTGTCCGAGGTCAATCCGATGCTGGGGATGCGTGGCGTTCGTCTGGGTGTCGTCCTGCCCGAGATCTATGCCATGCAGGCGCAGGCGATCTTCGAGGCGACGGTCGAGGCCGGGCGGCGCGGGGCGACCGTGGTGCCGGAAATCATGATCCCGCTGGTTTCGGCCAAGCGCGAGGTCGAGCTGGTGAAAAGCCATATCGACACGGTGGCCGCCGCCGTTCGTGGGCGGACCGGCGCGCAGTTCGACTACAAGTTGGGCGTCATGGTTGAGACGCCGCGCGCTGCCCTGCGGGCGGGCGAGATTGCCCAGCATGCGAGCTTCCTGTCCTTCGGCACCAACGACCTGACCCAGATGACCTATGGTTTGTCGCGCGACGACGCAGGCCGGTTCATGAATACCTACGTCCAGCAGGGCGTCTTCCCTGAGGATCCGTTCCACATTCTGGACGTGGATGGTGTGGGAGAGTTGCTGCACATCGGCGCCGAACGGGGACGCAAAACGCGCGCCGACTTGACTCTGTCGATCTGCGGTGAACATGGCGGGAACCCCGAATCGATTGCCTTCTGCCGCTTCGCCGGGTTCGATTACGTCTCTTGCTCGCCCTACCGGGTACCACAGGCGCGGCTGGCAGCAGCCCATCTTGCGTTGCTTGAGCGCAACATAGGCGGGCAAGCCTGAGGTTTTTGAGAGCCACTTGACAGAGCGGCTTCAACCACAGGTTTTCCAGTTAAAGCGGTGTCGGCGGATGTTCGCGCAAGTGCTTGATTTTGCTGTGGCAAATCTGCCACCGCAATTTACCTTGCTTAAAAGTTGGACTATCTACGTCCCCTGTTGCCATCGGGTGGGGCATTTCCCGGGTCTGGCAACGGTGTGAAAACTGACCGGGACGACCTATCATGCGACTGCGCAATCTGTGGATCGGCAGCCTTTCGGGGCTGGCTGGGCTGACGGGTGTTGCCTATGCGAACGTGGGATCGGACATTGGTTCGGTGCCGCTTACGGGCATGGATTACAGCCTGTCCGCGCTATACGACCCCGGGCGGATGTCGCTGGAACCGATCCGGCCCGAAAACCTGGGGGTGCCATCGGATCTGCGTCCGCTTATCGACAGCGGGATGCAAAAACCCTCGACGCTTGAAATCACCTACACGCAGGATTTTCTGGACTCCCAACCGTTGGCCGAAGGCGACGAGCAATGGGAATGTCTGGCGAAGGCCGTCTATTTCGAGGCGCGTGGCGAAAGTATCAAGGGTCAGTTCGCGGTCGCGGAAGTGATCCTGAACCGGGTTGAATCCCGCCTTTATCCCGGTTCTGTCTGCCGCGTGGTAAACCAAGGCGGATCAGGCGGTTGCCAGTTCTCCTTCACCTGCGATGGCATCTCTGACCGTATTCGCGAAAAGGATGCATGGCGCACCGCCGGGCGGATCGCGCGCCTGATGCTGGATGGCGCGCCACGGACGCTGACCGATGGGGCCACCAGCTTTCACACCCGCAAAGTGCGTCCCAACTGGGCGGGCCGGATGGAGCGCACCGCCTCCATCGGGCAGCACATGTTCTATCGGGTCTCCAGCCGCGACTGATATGTCGCGGCCCTTGCCATGCCGGTCGCAACCGGGATAGGGCGGCGGCGGCGCGATATTATCCTGTCGCCTTGGTCCAGCGAGTACCCAGATGTCCAGCGACATAAGCCACGCCTTCGCCCATCCAGAGGAGCGGGCCGAAGCCTCGGCCAGCGCCGATCCGCGCGACCGCATTTCGCTTCGCGATCATGTCGTCGAGGCGGAGATCGGTGCGTTTCAGCAGGAACGCGGCACCCGCCAGCGTCTGCGCTTTGACGTGGTGGTCGAGGTGCGACCCCATCCCGCACCCTTGCAGGACGATGTGGACCGCATCCTGTCCTATGACCGCATTGCCGAGGCGATTGCCACCGAGCTTGGCTCGGAAAGGCTGAACCTGCTGGAGACGCTGGCCGAGAAGGTGGCCGAGCGCATCCTGGCCGAACCGCAGGCGATGCGCGCCTTTGTGCGCGTCGAGAAGCTGGATCGGGGCCCGGGCGCGCTGGGGGTCGAGATCGTGCGATCCCGCGCCGAGGTGCCGACACATGTGGGCGACGAGGGGATGGCGCTGCACCCGGTGGTCGTATTTCTGGACAACGCGACGATCGGCGCCGGCGATCTCGCCCGCCGGTTGGACGAATTCGAGGCGCAGGGCGCGCCGCTGATCCTGACGGTCGGGTTGCCCGATCTTGCCCGCCCCGCCACCGGCCACCGTCCGACGCAGCGGCGCATCGACCTGCTGGCCATCGAGCAGAACGCCTGGGTTCTGGCCGCGCGCGATCCGCGCTGCGTGGTCGTCGCGACCCGGACCGAGATCGACTGGGCGATGAAGCATGGCAAAACGGTCGTCTGGGCGCCGTCGAAGCTGGTGCTGGACGCGGTGGATGGGCCGAAGGGCACCGATCCCGTCGCGCTGGCGCTGTGGCTGGCCGAAAGCCTTGCCGCCTCGCGGCTGGTGCTTCACGGCTCTGTAACAGTCCCGGCGGGAAGCCGCGTGCCGATCGAAAGGCTTTAGGGCCACCCGCTTGCCAACGGCGGCGGCGCGCGGCACAGGTGCGCCAATGGAATATTTTCGCCCCATCGCGATGACTGACCCCGCCCGGCCGCCGGGCGCGCTGTCTTTGGCCGGGGGATGGTGCTGGTTCGCGGCGGTCGAGGTTCTGCAACGCGGCCGCGCGCCCTTCATGATCGCGGCGGGCGATCTGCATGGCGATCTGCGCACAAGGTTGAGCGCCCCCCGCCCCGCCTTCGCCGGGCTGGCGATGGACCGGCCGCGGATCATGGGCATCCTGAACGTGACGCCCGACAGCTTCTCGGACGGTGGCAAGTTTCTTGACCGCGATGCGGCGGTCGGGCGGGCTCGGGCGATGGCCGGATCGGGGGCGGAGATACTGGACATTGGTGGCGAGAGCACCCGGCCCGGTGCGTCGGAAGTGTCAGTGGGTGATGAGATTGCCCGCACCGCACCGGTCATCGCTGCAATTGCGGACCTTGGCGTTCCGCTTTCCATAGATACACGCAAGGCCGGGGTCGCCGAGGCGGCGCTGACGGCCGGGGCGGCCATCGTGAATGATGTGGCGGCACTGGGCTTTGATCCGGCAATGGCCGGGGTTGTCGCAGTTTCCGGTGCGCCGGTGGTGCTGATGCATGCCAGGGGCACGCCCGCAACCATGCAGCAGGGTCCGGTCTATGAGGATGTCCTGCTGGACGTGTATGATTTTCTGGCCGAGCGTATTGCGGCGGCAGAGGCCGCAGGCATTTCCCGCGACCGGATCGTTGTCGATCCCGGTATCGGTTTCGGCAAGACCGTCGCGCATAACCTTGCGCTGATCCGGGGTCTGTCGCTGTTTCACGGCCTTGGTTGTCCGATTATGCTCGGCGCCTCGCGCAAGCGGTTCATCGGCACGATCTCGGGCGAGGATGTGGCAGAGCGGCGTATGCCTGGGTCGCTGGCGGTGGCTTTGGCCGGGGTGGCGCAGGGGGCGCAGATCCTGCGCGTGCATGATGTGGCCGAAACGCGGGGCGCCTTGGCTCTGTGGCAGGCCGTGACGGTGGGAGAGGGCGGATGGTAAGAAAGCTTTTCGGGACCGACGGCGTGCGCGGCACGGCCAATACCTATCCCATGACCGCCGAGATGGCGCTGCGCCTTGGTGCGGCAGCGGGCCGTTACTTCGGTCGCGCGGGCAAGGGCGCGCGGCGGGTGGTGATCGGCAAGGATACGCGCCTGTCGGGCTATATGCTGGAGAACGCGCTGACGGCGGGGCTGACCTCTACCGGCATGAATGTGCTGCTGCTGGGTCCGGTGCCGACACCTGCGGTCGGATTCCTGACCCGTTCGATGCGCGCCGATCTGGGGGTGATGATCTCGGCCAGCCACAACCCGCATCAGGACAACGGCATCAAGTTCTTCGGTCCCGACGGGTTCAAGCTGTCGGATGAGGCCGAGCTTGAAATCGAGGCGATGGTAGAGGAAGACAACGGGCTGGCCGAACCCGAGCGGATCGGACGTGCGAAGCGGATCGACGACGGGCGCGGTCGTTATCAGGAATATGCCAAAACGACCTTCCCATCGGGCCTGCGGCTGGACGGTTTGAAGGTGGTGATCGACTGCGCCAACGGCGCGGCCTATCGCGCGGCGCCCGAGGTGCTGTGGGAGTTGGGGGCAGAGGTGATTCCCGTGGGGGTGACGCCGAACGGCACCAATATCAACCTGAACTGCGGCTCGACCCATATCGACACCGCGGCCTCTGCCGTGGTGGCCCATCACGCCGATGTGGGCATCTGCCTGGATGGCGACGCTGACCGGGTGATGATCCTGGACCAGAATGGGCAAGTAGCCGACGGCGACCAGATCATGGCGCTGTTCGCCGCCCGCTGGGCCGAGGAGGGCCGGCTGAACGACGGCACCCTGGTGGCCAGCGTAATGTCGAACCTGGGGCTGGAGCGGTTCCTGACTGCGCGCGGCCTGCGGCTTGAACGTGCGCCGGTGGGTGACCGTTACGTTGTCGAGGCGATGCGCAAGGGCGGCTGGAACCTGGGCGGCGAGCAGTCGGGCCATATCGTGATGACCGACTATGCAACGACCGGCGACGGGCTGATCGCGGGGCTGCAATTCCTGGCCGAGATGGCGCGGACGGGCCAGCCTGCCAGCGATCTGGTCAAAAGTTTCGACACCGTGCCGCAGATGCTGAAGAACGTCCGCTATGCTGCCGGACAGGAACCGCTGAAGGCCGCCTCCGTGCAGGCGGCAATTGCTGGAGCGGAGGCCACTCTGAACGGCAAGGGTCGGCTTCTGATCCGCAAATCCGGCACCGAACCCTTGATCCGCGTCATGGCCGAATGCGAGGACGAGGCCATGCTGGCGAGTGTGGTTGACGGGATTGTCGCGGCGGTAAGGGCGGCGGTTTAACGGCAGGCGACCAGTGGTCGCTGCCATATGCCTTTGCTCAGCTGCGAAAGCGCATAATTAAAGTAGTGGATTTGCCAACCTCCGCTTGAGAGGTTTGAAGTTATTCATGAATACGCTGATCTATACTTTTGAATTTGTTGGCGTTTAAATTTAAAGTATAGCATCTATCGCCGAATAGTGACGTCAATTCGGTGACCATGCAATGATCGTGATATTTACACGTTTCTCAGTTCTAACGGAGTCAAGGGGCTTTAACTACGGCGCACCCAAGCAGCTTCGCGGCGGGTCCCGCATGACAAGGCTGGTAAGGCGACTAAAAAATAAATTTAAGAAATCCATTGCTGCGGCCAAGACGGCAGAAGACAAGAAAGCAAGTTTGTTTTCGGATGAAAGGATGGAGTTTCGCTTCACCTGTTTTGAAACAATCACGCTTCCTTCCTTGCAGGCGCAGAGTGACAGGGATTTTTTGCACGTAGTGCTTTACTCCCCGAGCCTGCCGGAAAAGTGGATGCAAAGGTTATCCGGGTTGAGCCAAAGATATGGCTTTGAACTTGTCCCGATGAACCCTGCGGAGAATTTTGCGGAAAAGTATCAGGAATATTGCCGGAATTTATACAAGCAGCTGCCGTGTAAGGAAACCTGGCTGGCGACCATCAGGCTTGATGACGACGATGCTCTCAATCTTCAATATATCGGCTGGATAAGGAGCGCTGCCGAGAAAGGATATCGGGATGTCGTCGTTTCAACTCATGCGGGTTTTACTTTTTGGATTGGGCGCGGAATGACCCGCCTTGTCGCCCAATCAAAGCCGTTCATGGCCGTGGGATTGGCCTATATTGAGGAAATGACTGACACGCCTGGCACGATTGGCTCTTGCGGTCGTCATGAGCGGATTTTTGAGAACAACGCCACCCTGATACTTCCCGAGAAAGACGCCCATTTGATATCTGCGCACGTCCACAATGATTCCGGCCGCGGGCTGGAAGGCAAGGACAGGCAATCCAGCGTTCCGGATGCCGATCTTCTGATTCGCAGAACCTTCAACATTGATGCCGACTTGGTGCGGTGCGCTTTTGGTTAGCGCATTATTCGGGGCGAGACTGAAAGGCGGCGTCGGAGACGTCGACGCCGCCTTTCGGCGCTTTTTACTCACACCTTCTCACGTCCCATCGCCAGCACGCAGAGCAGCGTGATGATGGCGGCGGCAAGCATGTAGTAGCCGACGAACTCCATCCCGTAATTCGCTTGCAGCCAGGTCGCCGCATAGGGAGCCAGCGAGGCGCCGAAGATACCTGCGAAGTTAAAGGTGATGGACGCCCCGGTATAGCGCACCCGCGTTGGAAAAGGGGCGGACAGCGTTGCACCTATCACGCCATAGGTCAGCCCCATCAGGGCCATGCCCAGCGTGACGAAGACGTAGATTGTGGCAAGGCCGCCGGACATGAGCGGCGCAAGCGTGAACGAGAAGGCGCCGATCAACGCCGTGACAACAATCAGGAAAGCATAACGCCCGGTGCGGTCAGCCACCTTGCCGGCGATGACGATGGCGATACCGAAGATGACCGAGCCGTAGATCTGCACCTGCAACGCGTCGACGAAGGGAATCTTCAGCACCTTGACGTTGAACGATAGCAGCCAGGCCGAGCAGATATAGAACAGAACGAACGTCACCAGCGCCACGAAGGTGCCCAGGAACAGGCTGCGCTTGTGATACTTGAACACTTCGGCCACCGGAACGCTGACACGCTCTTCCTTTTCGATGGCTTTGGCGAATTCGGGCGTTTCCGTGATGGAAAGCCGCACCCAAAGCCCAACCCCGATCAGCAGGATCGAGGTGAGGAAGGGGAGGCGCCAGCCCCAGGTCAGGAAGTCATCTTCGCTGATGTAATGCAGCAGCACCCAGAAGAAGCCTGACGACAGGAACAGCCCCACCGGCGCGCCAAGCTGGGGGAACATGCCGTACCAGCTGCGCTTGCCCTCTGGCGCGTTCTCGGTCGCGAGCAACACCGCGCCACCCCATTCGCCACCAAGTCCAAAGCCCTGACCGAAACGGCAGAGCGCAAGCAACAAGGGCGCGAGGACGCCGATCTGGGCATAGGTGGGCAGCAGACCGATGATGACGGTCGAGACACCCATGGTCAGCAGCGCCGCGATCAGCGTCGATTTCCGGCCAACGCGGTCACCGAAGTGGCCGAAGACGATCGCGCCGAAGGGTCGCGCGAAGAAGGCAATCGAGAAGGTGGCAAAGCTTGCCAGCAGCGCCGTCATCGGATCAGACGCCGGGAAGAACAACGCCGGAAAGACCAGCACGGCGGCGGTGGCATAGGCGTAGAAGTCGAAGAACTCGATCGTCGTGCCGATCAGGCTGGCAAGCAGGACCCGCGCAGGCGAATTCTTCGGGGCTGCAGTGTGGGTATGAGCGGTGTTTGCGTTGGCCATTTTAGTCCGCAATATTATTTCGTTTTCGAGCCGGTTTTTGAACCGGCATGCGGCCTGCGCGTTACGCGCTTGATGGTCTCAGCGAAAGAGCTAATGCATCAAGAATGACGGAGTTGCGCCTGGCGCATGGCTTGCTTCAGGCCCAAACGTCCATTTGGCTGGACTGGCGACCTGAACAAGAAGGCGCAGCCTCATCAGGGCCATTGAGCACTTACCAATATCAGGCGTTTCGTCTGCCCGATTTCGCAATTTTTCTTAATGAAGAAGGGAAGGCGCGTTTTCAGCGCCTTCCCCCGATGGCTTATTTGGTTCTCGTGACCGATCAGTTCCGCGCGCGGTCGACCATCTTGCCCTTGGAGATCCAGGGCATCATGGCGCGCAGTTTCTCACCGACCTGTTCGATCTGGTGTTCGTCGTTGCGGCGACGGGTGGCCTTGAAGAAGGGTTGGCCGACCGCGTTTTCGGCCATGAAATTCGAGACGAACTTGCCGGTCTGGATGTCGGTCAGGACTTCCTTCATCCGGCGCTTCGTTTCCTCGTAGGGCAGGATACGCGGACCCGAGACGTATTCGCCGTATTCGGCGGTGTTCGAGATCGAGTAGTTCATGTTGGCGATGCCACCTTCGTAGATCAGGTCCACGATCAGCTTCACCTCGTGCAGGCATTCGAAATAGGCCATCTCGGGCTCGTAACCCGCCTCGACCAGGGTCTCGAAGCCCATGCGGATCAGTTCGACCAGACCGCCGCACAGCACGGCCTGCTCGCCGAACAGGTCGGTTTCGCATTCCTGGCGGAAGTTGGTCTCGATGATGCCCGAGCGGCCGCCGCCGATGGCGGAGCAATAGGACAGGCCGATTTCCATGGCCTTGCCTGATGCGTCGTTGTGGACAGCCACGAGGCAGGGCACGCCGCCGCCTTTGACATATTCACCGCGCACGGTATGGCCGGGGCCTTTCGGCGCCATCATGATGACGTCGACGCCTTTCTTGGGCTCGATCAGGCCGAAATGGACGTTCAGGCCGTGGGCAAAGGCGATGGCAGAGCCTTCACGAAGGTTGTCGTGGACGTATTTCTTGTAGGTTTCGGCCTGCAACTCGTCGGGCATGGTGAACATGATCAGGTCGGCCCATTTGGCCGCCTCGGCAATGCCCATCACCTTCAGCCCTTCCGCTTCGGCTTTCTTGGCCGAGGGCGAGCCTTCGCGCAGCGCGATGACAAGGTTCTTGGCGCCCGAGTCGCGCAGGTTCAGCGCATGGGCGTGACCTTGCGAGCCATAGCCGAGGATGGCGACCTTCTTGTCCTTGATCAGGTTGATGTCGCAGTCACGATCGTAATAGACGCGCATTGGCGGCCCCTTTCCAGTGATGATCTGGCGGGCAGCATATGGATCGCCGTGCGAATACCCGTGCGAAGTTTCGTCCTTTCTTTCCAAGGATAAAAAAGTTATGCGTCATTGTCGCATTTCTGGTGATTTTCATGCTTGATGATACCGACAGGCGCATACTGCGTCACATGCTGGTCGAACCATCGCTGGGGACATCGGAGCTTGCCGAGCGAGCCGGGGTGACCACGGCCACCTGCTGGCGGCGGATCGAGCGGATGGAAGAGGCGGGTGTGATCGGCGCACGCACGGCGGTGATCGACTGGCGGGCGATGGGCTATACAGTTGAAGTCAGCATGCGCTTCACGCTGGACAAGACCGATCCGCGCGCCTTCGACGAATTCCTGGTGGCCGCGCGGGAGGTGCCAGAGGTCGTGTCGATCGAAACCTTCCTTGGCCGTGTGGACGTGCGCCTGACCGTTATCGCCCGCGATATGGCTCAGTATCAGGAAATCTACCGTCGCCGCATCCTGACCCTGCCGCACATCGCCGAGTTGGAGGCGCTGATGCTGGTCGCCACCATCAAGGATGAAGGGGCGCTGCCACTGTGATCGATCTTGACGACATCGACCGGTCGATCCTGCGGGCCTTGTCGCTGGATGCCACGCAAAGCGCGGGTGCTATGGGCCGCCGGTTTGGGATGTCGCAACCTGCCGCCTGGCGTCGGGTGCGGCGGCTGGAGGAGGCGGGGATACTCTCGGGGCGACGGGTGGCGGTGGATCACGCGGCGCTGGGGTTCGGAGTGACAGTGTTTCTGGGGATCAAACTCGCTACGCGCGGCAGGGTCAGCCTTGAGGATTTCGAGCGGGCGGTGACGGCCATCCCCGAGGTGCAGGTGGTGCAGCATGTGCTGGGGTTGTTCGACTATCGCTTGCGCGTGGTTGCCCGCGACATCGCGGATTTTGAACGGGTGCTGCGGCGGCGGATCATGACGCTGCCGGGGGTGGGGCAGGTCGAGGCGAACGTTTTGCTCAGCGAAGAGCGCAGGCCGGGGCCTATCGGGTAGGCGGGGGAGGGGCGGCCCCTCCCCCGCGCCCCCTCGCCGGCAGGAGGGGCTTTCCGCCCCTCCTGCACCTCCCCGAGGATATTTGGAAACAGGAGATGGGCAGGGTTCGCTGTCATGAGCACGCATGCTAGAACACCTTGAGGTCTTTCGATGGAGGTTCCCACATGCCCGCGCTTTTGCCCGACGTTGATCCGGACGGACTGCAGGAGTTCTCGGTGGTTTTCACCGACCGGTCGCTGAACCATATGTCGGCGAGGTTCCAGGGAGTGATGCGGGACATCTCGACCCTGCTGCGCGAGGTATATGGTGCGGCGGCGGTGGCCTTGGTGCCGGGTGGCGGAACCTATGCGATGGAAGCGGTGTCGCGGCAGTTCGGGACGGGCAAGCGGGTGCTGATCGTTCGGAACGGCTGGTTTTCCTACCGCTGGAGCCAGATTTTCGAGACCGGCGGCTTTGCGGGCGAGACCGTGGTGGTGATGGCGCGCACCGAGGGATCGGGCGGGCGGGCAGCGTATGCGCCGCCTCCGATTGCGGAGGTGGTGGCGAAAATCCGCGAGGCGCGGCCGGAGGTGGTCTTTGCGCCGCATGTGGAGACGAGTTCGGGGATCATCCTGCCGGACAGCTATATCAGCGAGATGGCAGCTGCGGCGCATGAGGTGGGCGCGCTGATGGTGCTGGACTGTATCGCCTCCGGCGCGATCTGGGTGGATATGAGCGCGACGGGGGTCGACGTGCTGATTTCGGCGCCGCAGAAGGGGTGGTCATCCTCGCCCGCTGCCGGGCTGGTGATGCTGTCGGCGCGGGGGGAAGAGGTGCTGGGGGCGAGCCAGTCCACGAGTTTCGCGCTGGATCTGAAGAAGTGGCGGGCGATCATGGCGGCCTATGAGGGCGGCGGGCATGCCTATCATGCGACAATGCCGACCGATGCGCTGGCCGGCCTGCGGGATGCGATGGTCGAGGCGAAGAAGTACGGCTTCGGGCGGCTGAAGGAGGCCCAGTGGAAACTGGGCGAGGGCGTGCGGGAAATGCTGGCGGCGCGGCAGGTGGCCTCGGTCGCCGCCGAGGGGTTCGGCGCGCCGGGCGTCGTGGTCAGCTATACCGACGACACCGAGGTTCAGACCGGGCGGGCCTTTGCCGCCAAGGGGGTTCAGATTGCGGCGGGGGTGCCCTTGCAGGTCGGCGAAGGGGCGGAGTTCAAGACCTTCCGGATCGGGCTGTTCGGGTTGGACAAGCTTTATGATGTTCCGGCGACGCTGGGGCGGTTGCAGGCGGTTGTCGACCGGGTGCTGTGAGCTTTGCACGCATGCAAGACCGGGCATGGCATTGAAAATGCTATATTCAAAAGTAGGTTTACTAGTTGCTAACCAATTCTTTGCACGCGGTAATGGTAGTGATTTCCTGCCGAAATAAGTCCGAATGTATTTCTATCGATGGAGCGGGCAATGACCAAGACGAGTTGTAGCCGATGACTTCGTTTGTCGCGGAAAGGAAGCTGCTGTACTCCAAAAAGGATAGTGAAGCGCGGTTCGAATTCGCGGTTCGTATTGGCATGCCGTACATTGTGGACGACGGTATAGGCGAGTCTGCTTCTTGCTGCCGAATCTATTTCGAGGGTCTGGACGAGCAGGCGCGGACAATATTCGGCATGGACTCTCTGCAAGCGGTGAATCTCGCCTCGGATGTCGAGCACCTTTTGGAATGGCTACACAAAAAGTACGATATTTTTTGGCTTACTGGTGAGCCTTATTTCGATGAGTGAATCTTGGTCCGGCAGGGCGGAGTTAGACCCGCACTAAGGCCGTCAGCGCAGTCCCAGCCCCGCTTGCATCAACCCTCGCCGGACCGGGGCCAGCGCGTAGAGCGCCTGCAGCGCCGCCGCGCGCAGGTCGCGGAGTGCGGGGCTGCCGGCCATCGAGGCGCGGTTCAGCGCGTCGATGGCGGTGATGCGGGCCAGCGCCTGCGGGTGGCGGGCACGGTTATAGGCGTCGAGCATTTTCACCCCGCCAAGCCCGGCGGGATCGGCCTGTGCCAGTTCCAGGAGCTTCGCCAGATCGGCGAGGCTGAGGTTCAGCCCCTGCGCGCCGATGGGTGGGACCACATGCGCGGCTTCGGCCATCAACGCTGTCCTCTGGCCTGACATTGCACCCGCCAGCTGGCTGATGATCGGCCAGACGCTGCGCGGACTGGCGAGCGTCAGGGGGCCGAAAAGACCGCAGGAACGGTCGGTCATCGCGGCCTCGAACTCCGGGACGGTAAGGTTGGCGAGGCGCTGCGCCTCCGGTCCTGGCTCCATCCAGACCACCGCGGAAGAGGGGCTGCCGTCGCGGTCGGGGAGAGGCACCAGCGTGAAGGGGCCGCCCGAGCGGTGGATCTCGGTCGAGATATTGTGGTGCGGCTCGGGGTGGGTGACGGAGAAGGCCAGCGCCTTTTGCCCGTAGCGGGTGGTGCGGACGGCGATGCCGAGGGACTCGCGGATGGGCGAGGCGCGGCCATCGGCGGCGATGACGAGGCGGGCAGAGATGCGGGCGCCGTCGCTGAGGGTGACGAGCGCCTCGGTCTCTCGCGTGGTCAGGCTGCGGGTCGAGATGCCGGGGCGGAAGTCAACGTTGGGGAGGTCGGCCAGGCGTGCCACCATCTCGCGCCGCAAGAGCCAGTTGGGAAGGTTCCAGCCAAAGGGCTGGTCCGAGATTTCGCTGGCGTCGAAGTCGTGGATGCGGTGCTCGCCGTCCGCCCCGGCCTCGACGATGCGCATGATCTGGAGCGGGGCGGCATGGGGGGAAAGGCGGTCCCAGAGGCCGGCGACGGCAAGGACGGCGACAGAGGGTTGGAGGAAGGCCGTGCTGCGCTGGTCCGCGCCGGGGGCGTCCTGCGCTGTGACTGGCGTTTCGGGATCGACGCAGATCACGCGGAAACCGGCGGCGCCGAAGGCCGCAGCGGCAGTCAGTCCGGCGATACCGCCGCCGGAAATGAGGATGTCGGTCGGGGTGCGCGTCATCTTGGGTGTCCTTTGAGTGCAGCATAGGGGCCTATGCGGACGAGGCACAGGGGGCATTCGGACGCGGATCTTTTGATCGCCAAGGCCGGGCGGGATCAGAAACGCGACCCGCGTTTCCCCGCCCGCATCGCAGCGACGCCCCAAGACCGTGTGTGCCGAGAGGTGAGAGAGGCCGGCGCCTGCCCCGGCGGGCGAGAAGCGCCCGCCGGGGCGGGCGCTGGCCGGTGGCTTTGGGCCACCGACCGGTGCAACTCGGAAGGCACCGCGTGTCGAAGGCGATGGCCTTCGCCAAAGCAGAGCTCCGCCTATCGCGGCTGCTTACCCGAAGGTGATCGCCAGCAGCAGCGCGAAGATGACCGGCACGGTCGCCAGCGCCACCATGGCGAGCGCGACAATCCCCCAGGCCCAGACAGCCAGAAAGACCGCCGTCACGACGATCACGAGCGCATACCAGATGTTGTTGATATCGCGTGAGATATCCCGAGCGATCCAGCCGATGACCGGGATCCTGTAGAAAAACTTCGACGCGGCGCTGGGGCGGGTCGTCATGGCAGGCTCCTTATGCTTCAGGCCCTCAGACGCGAGAGAAACTCGGACAGGTCTGTCGTGTGGTGGTGGATATGCGGCGCGGGCTGGTGGTCGGGCGCGACCAGCACGGTGCGCATACCCATCTCATGCGGCGCGGCAAGGTTGCGCGGGTCATCCTCGAACATCGCGGCGCGGGTCGGGGTCACGCCGTCGAGCGCGAAGATCGCCTCATAGGCGGCGCGTTCGGGCTTGGGGCGGAAATCGGCGCTTTCGACGCCATAGACCGCGTGGAACAGGCCCGACAGGCCGCGCGCCTCCAGCACCCGCTCGGCGTAGGGCACGCAGGCGTTGGTATAGACGATGCGGCGTCCGGGCAGGGCGGCAATGCGCGAGGCCAGCAGCGGATCGGGCAGAAGCGCGTCGAAAGAGATGTCATGCACCTCATTCAGGTAGGGGCCGGGATCGACGCCATGTTCCTGCATCAGCCCGGCCAGCGTGGTGCCATAGGTCGTCCAGTAATGGCGGCGCAGCCGGTCGGCCTCGGCCCGTTCCACCGACAGGGCCTGCATCACCCAGGTGGTCATCCGCACCTCGATCTGGTCGAAAAGCCGGGCGGAGGGCGGGTACAGCGTATTGTCCAGGTCAAAGACCCAGGTTTCGACATGCGCGAAGGCGGTGGCGGTTGTCATGCCCCGTCCCTAACCCCTCATCCGGTCGGGATCAATTCACGAGCCTGCGGCAATTTCCGCATCGACCGTTGCGAAAGCGGTTTCCCCCTTGCGCGGATTGGCATTTACTCTGCCGCGGGAGACGGGGCGCGACAGGGAAGGGACCGCACAGCGTGCAAAAGGACGCCTATATGCTGATCCTCGAGGCAATCGAGGCCGGGGTTTTCAAACCCGGCGACCGGCTGGTCGAATCGGAACTGGCCGAGCGGTTCGGCGTGTCGCGCACGCCGGTGCGCGAGGCTTTGCAGCGGTTGGAGACCCAGTCGATGCTGACGCGCGACGGGCGCAGCCTGATCGTCGCCTCGCTGGACCATACGCAACTGGCCGAGCTTTACGTCGTGCGGGCCGAGCTTGAGGGGTTGGCCGCACGGCTGGCGGCGCGGCATGCCTCGGAAGAGGAGATCCGGGTGCTTGCAGGGATGGTGGCCGATGACATGCGCCTGCAGGGCGGTGATCCGCGCGCGCTGGCGCGGGCCAACAAGCGCTTCCATCGCCAGATTCACTTGGCCTCGCACAACCGGTTCCTGATCCAGCAGCTTGACCTCGTTCAGCGGTCGATGGCGCTCATGGCGACGACCAGCTTTGCCGCAGAGGGACGGGACGAGGTGGCGCTGGCCGAGCATGGAGCCATCGTCGCGGCCATCGGCGCAAGGGATGGCGACGCCGCCGATCAGGCGCTGAAAACCCATATCTCCAAGGCCTTCGAGACACGGCTGCGGGTCGATGCGGGCGAGCTGAAGCTCAGATAGCGGGGTCGTGTTTGCCGTGCTGGGTCTTGTCCCAGTAGAACGGGCGGAACACCAGTTCCCACAGAGCCTTGACGGCGGCGAGCGTCGCCAGCGCGTGGTAGAACCCCAGCGTCAGCAGCCAGAGCGGGTTCATCGGTCGCGCCCGGCGCTTTAACGCGATGTAGCCGAGCGTCAGGTTGATCGCAGCGCTGGCCAGGAACATGCCGACCAGCGCCAGCAGCAGCGGCCAGGGCAGCACCGCCGCCAGCGGATGCGGCAGGCCGAGCGTCAATAACCAGAAGCTGATCAGCGCGGGCACGGTCAGGGCGTGCAGGACGGAACCCAGGATCAGCACCTGAAACGCCACGAAACGGCGAGGGCCAAGGTCATGCCACAGCTGTCGGGGTGAGCGCATATGCAGCCGCCACGTCATCATGTAGCCCTTGATCCAGCGTGACCGCTGGCGGACCCAAGGCAGCGGGCGGCAGTTCGCCTCTTCCTCGGTCGTCGTCTCGATCACCTCGGTGCGGTAGCCCTGGCGGTAAAGGCGGATGCCAAGGTCGGCGTCCTCGGTAACGTTATGGGCGTCCCAGGCGCCCAGTTGTTCCAGTGCCTTGCGGCGGAAGAAAAGCGTGGTGCCGCCAAGCGGGATCGGCAGGCCAAGACGCTCCAGCCCCGGCAGGATGACGCGGAACCAGCTGGCGTATTCCATGGTGAAACAGCGCGCCATCCAGTTGGTCGCGGGGTTGTAGAAGTCGAGCGCACCTTGCAGGCAGGCGACCTCTGCCCCCCGCTGGTGAAAGCGGTGCACGACATCGCGGATCTGGCCGGGGGCGGGAGCATCCTCGGCATCGTAGACGCCGACGATGCTGCCGCGACAGAAGGATAGCGCATGGTTCAGCGCGCGTGGCTTGGTCTTGAGGCTGCCGTGCGGCACGACGATGACCCGCATCCAGGGCGGCAGGCCCGAGTTGGCCAGCGCGCGGCGGGTGGCGTGGTCGTCCTCTTCGACCGCAAGGATGACCTCCAGAAGGTTGCGCGGATAGTCGATGCGGCCCAGGCGGCGGACAAGGCGGGGGGCGATGTCGGCCTCTTTATACAAGGCGACGATCAGCGAGACGACGGGCAGATGCGCAATCGCCGCCGGTGGTGCTGCTGGCGAGGTGGGGCGCAGAGCCGCGAAAAGGGCGAGGGTTTTCATGCCCATGCTGGCCAGCATCGCGGTCAGCGCGACGAGGGTGATCAGCCCGAACACACCGCCGGGAAGTACCATCGCAGCCATCGCCGCTGCGGCGAAGATCACGCCGACGCCACCCGGCCTTGCGGGCAGGCTGCGGCAGCTCAGCTCTTCCGGCGTGCGGCTCAGGGCGGCCTTGCCAAGCGCGGAGTATCGCAGGCCCTGCAGCGCTGTCTCGATCCGGTGGCGAGGGGCGAGGGCAAAGGTCACAAGGCCAAAGACCTGCTCAATCCGCGCGCGGTGGCGCAGGATGCTTTCAGGCCGGTCGGTCAGCACGACCGTGACCCCACCCGGCGCGCGCCACGGCAAGAGGCCGTGCTTCAGGCATTCTAGGACTCCGAGACGATCTATCAGCCGGATATCGGGGGTGTCGATGATCGGATCGACGAAGGTCAGCCCGTGCCATGCCGCGCGCGCTTTGGTGAAGGCGGGTTCGCTGGCGATTCCCTGCGCCAGCAAGGTCGCACCGAGGTCAGAGGGCCTGCCCGCCTGTTCCGCCAGCATATGCACCAGACCATCGGGCGAGATCGCCCCTTGTTCCAAGAGGAACAGCGCAAAAGCCCCGCCCTCGACCCGCTTCCGCCGGACAGGCGTCGTCTCGACCGGCAAGGCCGGCGCAGGAACCGGGCGTAGGATTGGCTGGACCAGTCGAAGCGGGACTACGGACATGCGTTCTCGGGGTGGCGAAGGAACGCGTAAGGTTTCCCTGCCGAAGGTTAACGGGTGGTTACTATGTGGTTAACAGATGAGCGCAAAGAGGGGCGCTTGCCGGCCAAAGAGAGGGGGCGGCAGGGCCTGAAATCCGTGGATGATTGATTCTTCGGCAAAGTGGCTGGGCGTTTGCCTCGACCTGCGCGTTAACCAAGCGGCTTTCCTGCGGCCACCCAAGCCCTCATTTCCTCAAGGCGTTCGGAGGTGGGCAATCGCATGGCATCTTTTTCAGCATGTCCTTCGCCGAGTTTCTTTTCGATCATCCAGGCTTGAAAGGTTTCGTAGTCTGCAATGATGCGAGCTGTCCCCGGCAGATTCCGCTGTGCTTCTACTTTGAGAAAGTCCCGCGTCTTTCGTATAACTTCCTGATAGTTGTCATGGTGGGCATCGACGTCTTGACCGGCCAAGTCTGACAACGTGCGCTTCAGCTCGTATGGGCGGCGTTCGAATATGAGAAACTTCTTCGGGCTTGGCAGATCATGGGCAGTGCGTCGGATGCCCACATCCAAGCCGAGCTCAAACGGCATGTTCATGCGCGCATATTCTTCTGCCGCCCGGCTCTGGCAGCGCGATAAGTCGTGAATCGAATAGCGCGCCCCACGCGCGAGGCTGTAGATTTTGTCTAACCTGTTTTCACCGGCCTCCAAACTTTCCGTAGCGAGACGAGCATTCAGTCCGGCATACGTAATGCAGAAGAGCATTGCCTCCAACAATGGGGCGTAGTCTTCATCGAATGGGCAGTTGACGAAGACATCCGTTTCGTACGGCAATGCTTATCCCTTCGGGGGGAAAGGATCGCTGCCATAGGAGTTGCGCTCACGGATACGTCCATCTCGACCATGGATGTACAGTTCCGCTCCATCGCGACGCGCCTTGTCGCGAGCTTGATCTATGGCTTCTTGCTGAGTTCCGTAAAGGCGGGATACTTTCTCGGCGCCTGAACTCCGTACCCCCCACTTGTTACCGCGGGGCACGACGTGTTGATCCTTGTTCTTCATGTCTTGCTCCTTCCCCGTCAATATACGGGCTGCGATGATGGAAACCAAGCACAGGTATCGCTGGCAGCGCGGGGAAACCTACCGATTTCGAACCCGTCTGCCACCGGGCTTAGATCACACCTCTGCCCGTTCCCGCATCGCCTCGGCGAAGCGGTCGAACAGATAGTAGCTGTCCTGCGGGCCGGGGCTGGCTTCGGGGTGGTACTGGACCGAGAAGACCGGGCGGTCGGCCATGCGGATGCCGCAGTTGGAACCGTCGAACAAGCTGACATGCGTTTCGATCACGCCTTTCGGCAGGGTCTGGCTGTCCACGGTGAAGCCGTGGTTCATCGAGGTGATCTCGACCTTGCCGGTTTCCAGATCCTTCACCGGGTGGTTCGCGCCGTGGTGCCCGTGGTTCATCTTGACCGTGGTGGCGCCAAGCGCGAGGGCCAGCATCTGGTGGCCAAGGCAGATGCCGAACAGCGGCAGGTCCGCCTTCAGCACGCCCTGGATCATCGGCACCGCATATTTGCCGGTCGCCGCCGGGTCGCCGGGGCCGTTCGACAGGAAGACGCCCTGCGGGTTCAGCGCCAGTACATCCTGGGCGGTGGCGGTGGCGGGCAGGACGGTGACCTCACACCCTGATGACGCAAGGCAGCGCAGGATGTTGCGTTTCGCGCCGTAGTCGATGGCAACGACGCGGAGGCCTGCGCCGTCGCGACGCTGATAGCCCTCGGGCCAGGCCCAACGTTTTTCGTCCCAGCGGTAGCTTTGGGCGCAGGTGACGTCCTTCGCGAGGTCCAGGCCGACGAGGCCGCGCCAGGCGCGGGCCCTTGCGACCAGGGCTGCGATGTCGAACTTGCCTTCGGGATCATGGGCCAGCGCCACATGCGGGGCGCCCTGCTGGCGGATGGCGCGGGTCAGGCGGCGCGTGTCGATGCCGCCCATGCCGATGCGGCCCTTTGAGGCGAGCCAATCGACCAGATTGCCGGTCGAACGCCAGTTCGACGGATCGGTCGGGTCCCATTTCACCACCATTCCGGCAGCGACCGGATCGGCGGATTCGTCATCCTGATCCGTGACGCCAACGTTGCCGACATGGGGAAAGGTAAAGGTCACGACCTGCCCCGCATAAGAGGGGTCTGTCATGATTTCCTGATAGCCGGTCATTGCGGTGTTGAAGACAAGCTCGGCCACAGTCTCGCCCGTGGCGCCGAAACCCTGGCCGTAAAAGATCGTGCCGTCTGCCAGCGCAAGGCAGGCAGTAGGGCGGGTGCCGGGCTGTTGGCTGGCGGCGGACATGGCGCGACTCCCCTTTGGATAAACGGCCGGAAACTATGACTTGCGGCGGGTGGGGTCAAGGTGCCGGAGGAAATGTCTTTTCTTTTCAGAACAATATCTTGGGCCTTTGGCGCGCGATTGTGTTGTTTGACCGCAGCATGTATGGTCGCCACTTCGGACAGGCATGGGGATGCGATTACCGATGGATATGCGCGAGCGGCTGCAAGCGGCGTTGAAGGATGCGATGCGCGCCAAGGAGGCGGCGCGGCTTTCGACGCTGCGCCTGATCAACGCGGCGATCAAGGACCGAGACATCGCGGCACGCGGCGATGGCGAGGATCAGGGGGTGTCGGATGCCGATATTCTTGGAATTCTCGGCAAGATGGTCAAGCAGCGCCAGGAAAGCGCGCGGGCCTATGAGACGGGCGCGCGGATCGACCTAGCCGAAAAGGAACTGGCCGAAATCAAGGTGATAGAGGAATTCCTGCCGCGCCAGCTGGATGAGGCCGAGGTGAAGGCCGCGATCACGGCCGCCATTGCCGAGGCCGGTGCGACGAGCATCCGCGACATGGGCAAGGTCATGGGTGTGCTGAAAGGCAAATACACCGGGCAGATGGATTTCGGGGCCGTCGGTCCGCGGATCAAGGAAATGCTGGGGTAGGTTTGCCGGGCGGCTGGATCCGTTATGGGTTCGGTATGGCTTTGGTATGTAGAGTGAAACTGTCAGAGTAATCAGACAGGCGCGTCAGGTCAGTCCGGGCTGGACCAGAAACGCGACCCGCGTTTCCCCGCCTCCAGCGCAGCGTCGCTCCGGGGACCGCTTGTGCAGAGAGACGACAGAGGTAGGGGTCCGCCGATGGTGGGGCGGGCGATGCCCGTGGCTTTGGGTCACCGGCCTACTGCAAGCCGGATGGCATCGCATGGCGAAGTCACCTGCCTTCGCCAGACCGGGCGCGGGCATTGCACCTTTAGCCCGCAGCTTCCAGCACCATGGTGAACGGCCCATCCGCCGCGCGGCGCACATGGGCGAAACCGCCGGAGCGGATCACCTCGGTCAGTTTGGCCTCGCCCGCCTGTGCGCCAAGCGCCTCGCCTACTTCCTGGTCCAGCGAGGTCGGAACGCAGATCATGGTCGAGGCGCTGTAGTAGAGGCGGCCGACGGGGTTCATGTTGTCCTTCGCCGCATCGCCTGCCATCGGCTCGACCACCATCCAGACGCCGCCCGGTTTCAGCATGCGGTGCATGCTGGCGGCGCATCCCCTCGGGTCACCCATGTCGTGCAGGCAGTCGAAGGTTGTGACCAGATCGAAGTCGCGGTCCTTGATGTCCTTGGCCAGCGCGACCTCGAAGCTGACCCGGTCGCCCAGCCCATGCGCCCTGGCGTGGCGGCGCGCCTCTTGCACCGAGGGTTCGTGGAAGTCGTAGCCGACAAAGCGGCTTTTCGGAAAAGCCTCGGCCATCAGCAGGGTCGAAAAGCCGACGCCGCAGCCCACATCGGCGACCTTTGCCCCCGCCTTCAGCCGGTCGGCAACTCCGTTCAGCGCAGGTATCCAGTTCTGGACGATGTTGTTGACATAGCCGGGGCGGAAGAACGCGCCGGTCGCGCAGAACAGGCAGCCTGCAGTGTCGCCCCAGCGCACGCCCTGACCCGTGCGGAAGGCGCGTTCGACCTTGGGTTCGCCCTCGATCATCGCGGCCACAAGGTCAAAGGCACCGGCGAGGTAGACGGGGCTGTCGCGGTTGACGAAGATCATCGCCTGTTCGGGAGAGATGCTGAATGTCTCGACCTTTTCATCGTGGTCGATATAGCCGCTCGCCGCCTGACCCAGCGCCCATTCCCGGACGTAGCGTTCGGTCAGCCCGCCCGACCTGGCGGCAAGCTGTGTCGCGGTCATGGGGCCGTCGCGCGAAAGGGTGTCGTACAGGCCGAGTCGCAGGCCGATGCGGACATTCGGCACGCTGAAGGCACCCCCAAGGTCGCCCAACATCTTGCCAATGAATTCATTAAGCCTGGTTTCATCGAGAACAGCCATCGCAGCACCCTCCCTCGATGCTGAAAGGCTACCACAAAAGGTGGCGAATGTCGATGAATGCGCCCTCAGGCGGGTTTTGAGCGGATGAGGGTGGCGATGTGGGACAGGGCGATTGAGACGATGATGAACGCCACCGCCGCCAGCGCCTGATCTGGGGTGGGGCCGTTAGTCACGAGCAGACCCCCGGTGGCGGAACCCACGGATTGGCCGAGGTAGACGAAGGAGGTGTTGAGCGCGACGGTCGCCGAGGCGAGCGGCGGGGCGAGCGAGACGAGGCGGCCCTGTTGCAGCGAGTTTGCGGGGAAACCGCCGAACTGCCACATCAGCATCGCCGGTATGAAGGCGCGGATGTCGCCCCAGCCGATCCAGACCAGCGCCACCCCGGCGGCGAGCATCACCAGCGCCCAGAAGATGCAGCGCTCTTGCCCCAGCGTTGCGGCAAAACGCGCGGCGGCCATGCTGCCGAGCACGCCTGCAACGCCGCCGAACATCAGCAGAAGCGCGATATGCTGCGGGTCCAGCCCATAGACGCCCGACAGGATCGGCGAGATATAGGTGAAAAGCACGAACTGCCCGGACATGGCGAACATCGTGACGGCCAGAACGGTCATCAGCCGCAGGTCGCCCAGCACGCGCAGCCACGAGGAAAGCTGAAGCGGAACCACGCGCAGCCCTGCGGGCAGGACCATCCAGACCATGATCGCGCCGATGCCAGACAGGCCCGCCATCAAAAGGAACGTCGCGCGCCAGCCGATGATGGACCCCAGCACGGTACCGGCGGGAATGCCAAGGACAGAGGCCAGCGACCAGCCGATGAAGATGAAGGCGATGGCCGATCCGCGCCGTTCGGGCGAAACCAGCAGACCCACGGTGGCGGCGGCCTGCGGCGTGAAGATTGCCGCCCCGGCTACGGTCAGGGCGCGCAGCGCGAGCAAAAGGCGGAAATCCTGCGTCACCGCCGCCGCCGCATGGCCCACGACATAGCAGACGAGCGCCGCCACCAGCAGCAGGCGGCGGTCGATATGCGAGGTGCTGGCGGCCAGAAGCGGCGCGCCAAAGCCCACGACAAGGCCGCCCACCGTCATCATCAGGCCGGCGCGCGAGGCGGGGATCGAAAGCTCGGACATGAAGGCGGTCAGCATGCCCGCGGGCAAGAGGACGCCGGTGCCGATGATCAGGTTTCCGAACAGCAGAACCCAGAGTGCGCGCTGCGATTTCTGCCCGGTCATGGCCTGCCTTGCTGCCCTTTGCGCCCGTTGGTCTGGACCCCGTCCGGGGCGGGGATCGCCGGTCGTCGCACCGGCGAGGTTGGAGAAGATGAACGCGCGGGAGGCCGGGCCTGTTGCCCTTTGCCGATCCGCCGGCGGCAAAGAGCACATGGGGTGCCGGAACTGTCAACCCCCGCCGTCGTAACGGCGGGGGCGAGGGTCAGGCGTTGGGGGCTTTGTAATTTGCGGTCAACTCGCCAGCCTTTTTCTGCGCCGAGCGGAATTCATCGGCAGTAAAAGCCTGGACGGTCTTGAGGTTCGTGACTGCGCCCGATGCGCCCACGACAATAAGGCCTGCCATGACATCGCCGATCTCGGGCGCCTCGATGATCATGCTGAAGTCGGTGTCGCCTGTCGTCAGAAGGAAAGAGCGCAGTTTCGCACCGCTGGCCTCAAGTATGGCGCGGGCGGCTTTTTCTCGGTCGCTTGGTTTGGCCAGCATGCCCTTCATGCCGGCGGCGGTGTAGCTGCCGGTGACGATGTAATGTGCCATGTGATTCGTCCTCCCGAGGATGCCGGCGGTCGGCGCGGGGTGCGGTCCGACAGGCCGGACGCGCGCAACATAACACATCCCCAGCGAAGCGGGCATGGGATCGGTCAGGGTGCGCGGGCAAGGGCCGCGCGGATCCGGGGGCAAGGGCAGTGCGCTATTCCGACGGGAAGGTGCCGATCTCTCTCTGCGCCGTGCAGGGTGAGGTATTGCGGCACGGGGCCGCTGTCGGGGCAGATCGTGACCTGAACCCAGTGCGGATTGGCCTGCCGGCCTTCATAGGGCATCAGCTCCGCCAGCAGGCAGCCCGCGTTCGGCGCGGTAGCGGGCGGACCACTCGGCACTTTCGCCATCGGCCATGCGGCGGTTGGGGGCCGTGATCTGACCCGTCGGTTGCAGTGAGAGTTCCGCCAGAAGTGCGCGCACATGGGCGGCGGGATCGGTGGCGAAGGTTTCATAGACCAGCCGCGTCGGCTGGATGCCTTCGGCGGCGAACCACGCCTGCCATTCGGCATTGCCCTGTGCGGCCTCGGCGCGGAAGGCGTCGAGCCTTTGCGCATCGTAGGTGGCGCGGCTCTTGGGCCGGTCGGGCTGGGTTCCGTCCAGATGCCAGACCTGGCTGACCTCGGCCTTCAGGCGGGACACGGCCTGGGCCACGTCGTCCAGACGCCGGGCGTAGACGAAGTGGCAGGGGCCGAAGGCGCGTTCCAGCAGGGCGCGGTCGGTGTCGGCGGGGCCGAACAGGGCGCGAAGCTCGACCAGCATTTCCCGCAGCGTCACGGCCTGGATGCGCAGGCCGCAGACGCCATTGGCGCTTTGGCCAGCGCTGATCGCGGCAGATAGGTAAGTGGCCGGGTCGATCCGGTCCGCCGCATCGCGCGCGACCTGCCAGTCGTCGGCATATTCCTGACGATCCTCGGCCCGATACCAGGATTCGGGGCGACCGGCCACGCCGGAGGACTCGAGCAGCGCGCAGAGGAGCGTGCTGCCGCTGCGGGGCGTGGTGCAGATGACGATGGTCAGGGGCGGCGTCATGGGCGGTCTTTCAATGCGAAAGGCCCCGGGTTTCCCCGGGGCCTTTGTTCAGCTTGGCCGGGATTAGTGGGCGTGGCCCTTGTCCCAGTCCGACTGCTTGGGCAGTTGCTCGAACGTGTGTTCGGGCGGCGGGCAGGGCAGGGTCCATTCCAGCGTGTCGGCGTGTTCGTTCCAGTAGTTGTTCACGGTGATCCGCTGGCCGTAGCGCAGCGTGTAGAAGACGACACCGATGAAGAACAGGAACGAGGCGAAGGACAGAAAGGCGCCTATCGACGAGAACCAGTTCCAGTAGGCGAATGCCTCGGGGTAGTCGATGTAGCGGCGCGGCATGCCCTGACGTCCGAGGAAGTGCTGCGGGAAGAAGGTCAGGTTCGAGCCGATGAACATCGCCCAGAAGTGCAGTTTGCCCGCCCATTCCGGGTACTGGCGGCCCGACATCTTGCCGATCCAGTAGTAGATGCCCGCGAAGATGCCGAAGATGGCGCCCAGCGACATCACGTAGTGGAAGTGGGCCACGACGTAATAGGTGTCGTGATAGGCCCGGTCCACGGCGGCCTGGCTCAGCACGATGCCCGTCACGCCGCCCACGGTGAACAGGAAGATGAAGCCGAAGGCCCATAGCATGGGCGTCTTGAACTCGATCGAGCCGCCCCACATCGTCGCGATCCAGGAGAAGATCTTGACCCCTGTCGGCACGGCGATGACCATCGTCGCGGTCATGAAATAGGCCTGCTGGGTCAGCGAGAGACCGGCCGTATACATGTGGTGCGCCCAGACGACGAAGCCCAGAACACCAATCGCGACCATGGCGTAAACCATCGGCAGGTAGCCGAAGATCGGCTTGCGCGAGAAGGTCGAGACGACCTGGCTGATGATGCCGAAGGCGGGCAGGATGACGATGTAGACCTCGGGGTGGCCGAAGAACCACAGGATGTGCTGATACAGCACCGGGTCGCCGCCGCCCGAGGCGGTGAAGAAGGTGGTGCCGAAGTTGCGGTCGGTGATCAGCATTGTGATCGCGCCGGCCAGAACCGGCAGGGCCAGCAGGATCAGCCAGGCGGTAACGAAGATCGACCAGGCGAAGAGCGGCACCTTGTGCATGGTCATGCCGGGCGCGCGCATGTTCAGGAAGGTCGTGATGATGTTGATCGCACCCAGGATCGAGGACGCCCCCGACAGGTGGACGGCGAACAGCGCAAGGTCGGCCGCGTAACCCGATTCCGTGGTGGAAAGCGGTGGATACAGAACCCAGCCAAGACCCGCGCCCGGCTGGTTGTCGCCGCCCGGCGCGAAGACCGAAACGATGGCCAGCGTGCCGCCCGCCAGGAACAACCAGAATGACAGGTTGTTCATGCGCGGGAACGCCATGTCGGGCGCACCGATCTGCAACGGCATGAAATAGTTGCCAAAACCGCCGAACATGGCCGGGATGACGACGAAGAACATCATCAGCACCCCGTGGGCCGTGATCATCACGTTCCACAAGTGGCCGTTCGGGGTACATTCCGCGACCGTTGCCGCAGGGAAAAGCCGTGCGCCCTCAAGGCACATGTACTGCACGCCGGGATACATCAGCTCCAGCCGCATATACACGGTAAAGGTTACGGAGATGAGCCCGAGCGCACCGCCGCAGAAGAGATAGAGAATGCCGATGTCCTTGTGGTTGGTGGACATGAACCATCGGGTAAAGAACCCGCGCTGATCGTGTGCGTGGCCATGGATGGCTGCGTCGGCCATTCTTGCCTCCCGTTTAGGTTGGTGGGGCGACGGAGGGCATGCCCCAGTCAGACAAACCCGCTTTTAGATGCGGGCGGTTGCCTCGGCAATCTCTGACTTTGCCGCAGTATGAAGTTTTCCGAAGGGAGTAGCGCTCAGGGCGCGGCATTCGGAACCGAGGCCAGATAGGCGGCCATGTCCGCGCCGCCCTTGGCAAGCTTGAAGGTCATCTTGGACCTTGCGGCACTGTCGTTGGTTACCTTTTTGATCCATGCGGTCGGGTCGGCGACATATTCGGCAAGCCCGGCCTCGTCCCAGACAACGCCCGCCGCACCGGCCTCGACCAGGCCCGGCCCGTAGTTGAAACCGGCGGCGGAGCCGACCGGGCGGCCGATGACGCCGTAAAGGTCAGGGCCGGTCTTGCCGCCCTTGACGATCTGGGTGCCGTCGGGGGCGGTGATCGAATGGCAGGCGCGGCATTTGCGGAAGTCTGCCTCGCCCTTGGCCGCATCCTGGGCAAAGGCGGGCGCGGCGAGAAGGACTATCGGCAGGAGTATCATGGCAGGACGCATGGTGCGGGCCTCTGGCTGGCGGGGTCGCTGCGATCTTGGCAGAGCGAGGTGGATGCCCGCAAGATGCGGCAAGGTCGCAGCCGGGGTCAGTCGGGAAAAGCGCGCGAGAAGGTTGCGCGCAGCGCCAGGTCAAGATCGGCCATGGTGACGGGCAGACCAAGGTCCACAAGGCTTGTCACACCGCGGTCGCGGATGCCGCAGGGCACGATGCCCCCGAAATGGTCCAGATCGGGTTCCACGTTGATCGACAGGCCGTGAAAGCTGATCCAGTGGCGCAGCTTGACGCCGATGGCCGCGATCTTGTCTTCGCGCACCGATCCGTCGGGGTTGGGCGGGCGGTCGGGGCGTGAGACCCAGACGCCGACCAGGCCTTCGCGATGCTCTCCCTTCACGCCGAATTCGGCGAGTGTGGCGATGACCCAGTTCTCCATCGCGCAGACGAAGCGGCGCACGTCGCGACCGCGCCGGTTGAGGTCCAGCATGACATAGGCCACCCGCTGGCCGGGACCGTGGTAGGTGTATTGCCCGCCGCGCCGCGTCTCATGAACGGGAAAGCGGTCGGGGTCGGTCAGATCCTCACGCCTGGCCGAGGTTCCGGCGGTGTAGAGGGGTGGATGTTCCAGCAGCCAGACAGCCTCTGGCGCGCGACCGGCGGCGATGTCGGCCACGCGCGCCTCCATCGCGGCCAAGGTTTGGGTATAGGGGGAAAGACCGGGCAGAATCTGCCATTCCGGCGGCGGAAGGTCGTCTTTCGCCGGGAAGTTTGCGCTTTGAGACAAGGCGTTTTGGGCGTTATTCTGTCGCAATTGCGATCCCCTTTGGCGCGGAGATTTAAAGATATGATGTCGAAAAGAATTGCAACGGTAAGCGTGGCTTTTGCCCTGGCCCTTACGCCAGCGAGCCGTGTTGCGGCGGATGGCGGCGATTTCGCCGCCGGTATCCTGGCGGGCGTGGTCGGCAGCGCGGTGGTGCGCGACATCCAGAAAAAGAACCAGGCCAAGAAGCAGCAGCAGGTTTCCCGCAAGAGCTACAGCAACAACAGCGTCTCCTCGGCGCAGCGGGAAGAGAACACGCAGGTGCAGACGGCGCTGAATTATTTCGGCTTCCCGGTCGGGACGCCCGACGGCTCCATCGGCCCCAGGTCGCGGGCGGCCATTGGCCAGTATCAGGGGTTGCTGGGCTATCCGACGACCGGCCAACTGACGGATTATGAAAAGGACTTCCTGCTGAATTCCTACTACCGGGCGCAGGCGGGCGGTGCCGTGACCGCGCAGGCGGTTGCCGCAAATCCGCAAGGCGTGCAGGGCCTTCTGATCGGGTATCGCAACGAGCTTGCGGCTGGCGCGACCGTGCAGCCGCAAGTCATGCCCGAGCCGCTGGTCGTGCCGGATGGCGGGGCACAGGGCCAGATGGCCAAGCAGCCCGACGCTTCGGCCCCACCCGCAACGCAGCTGGTGGTCGATCCCGCAGCAAACGTTCAGCAGCCCGCAGTGCAGGCGGCGGTGCAGCCCGCGCCCGGCGCCGCGGTCATGCCCTCGTTCCTGGGGCAGGACGGGGCGACCGCCTCGCTTGCAGGGCAGTGCGATTCGGTCTCGGGTCAGGCGACGGTGACGGATGCCGCCGCTGCGGGCGATCCGCTGCGGGCGCTGTCCGAACAGTTCTGCGCGGCACGCGGGCTGGCGATTGCGGAAAGCGACAAGCTTGCCGCGCAGGTGCCGGGGTTCACGGCGCAGCAGATCGCCGATCAATGCGCCGGATTCGGCCCGCTTCTGAAGGACTATGTGACGGCCCTTGGGCAACAGCCGCAGGCCGAGGTCATGGAGCGGGTATCGGGTTTCGCGCTGTCCAGCGGCATGAAGCCCGCGCAGCTTTCCGGTACGGCGCGGACCTGTCTGGGGCTTGGCTACAAGGCCGACGACATGAACGTGGCGCTTGGGTCCGCCATGGTGCTGACCGCGCTGGGCGAGACGGGCTATGCCGAACTGGTCGGCTATCAACTGTCGCAGGGGTTCGGGGTGCCGGCACGGCCCGATCTGGCGGTTGACTGGTATGATGCCGCACTGGCCGCGCCCGTGCCGGTATTTGCCGCCGCCGGAGCCGACCGGATGGCTGTGATAAAGGCCGCCGTGGATCAGATGGCAGGCCGGGCCACGCAAGGTGCGGCGCAGGCCGTTCCCGAAGTCGTTCCGGCCAAGATGCCGAGCTTTGGCACTGGTGGCGCAGATGTGGCCGCCGACCCGGCGGCACCCGCGACGGGCGCAGGCGCCGCCCCTACGATGGTCCCCAAGACGGTTTCGCCCTGAGGCATTTCGAGGGAAAGAGAGCGTGTTTTCTCTCTTTCCTTCGCCATGCCAAGCCGCTAAAAGCCCGCCACCTGGCCCCGGCTTGCGGTCGTGGCGGAATTGGTAGACGCGCAGCGTTGAGGTCGCTGTGGGGTAACTCCCGTGAAAGTTCGAGTCTTTTCGACCGCACCAGGGGCCAGGGTATCTTCCTTTTTGCTGCTGTTTCAGGCGTGAGCCATTTCGGTTGGCGCTACGCCATCCATTGCAATCCTGTCTCGGTGACGATCGCATCCAGTCGGATATCGTGCGGCTGCGGGAAGATCGTGGCCAGACGGGCCTCCTGAAGCCCCACCCCTATCGTAAACGGACGCGGAGAGGCGGCGGCGAGGGTCCGGTCGAAGTAACCGCCGCCGTAGCCCAGCCGAAAACCCTGCCGGTCCCAGCCGACAAGCGGAGCAAGCGCGATGTCGGGTATCACGCTGTCCCGCGTCGCGGGAACGGGGATGTTCCAGTGTCCGCGCTCCATCGGGGCGGCAGAGGTCCAGGGGCGAAAGACAAGCGGGGTCTTGGGCACATCGACCACGGGCAAGGCCAGCCTCGCCCCGCGTGACTCGACGCTTGTCATCCAGGGCCGAAGGTCGGGTTCCGATTTGATCGGCCAGTAGCCGGAGACGACCTTTCCGATCAAATCGGGGAAGGCGGTCTGCAGCAATTGATCCAGATGCTGGGCAATCGACCGCGCAATCGCCTGACGCATTTCCACGCTGATCGCCGATCGGGCGGCCAGGCGGTTGATACGCTCGGCCTTGCGCCAGCGGGCGACATCTGTGGCTTGCTGTGGCTCGACCCCCAAGGGATCGAAATAGCCCGGCGCAATCTCGCCCGCCAGACAGGCGGGTGAGGCATAGGGTGACGGAGCGTCTTTGCCAGCTTTCATGCACGTGAGCCTGTCCGGATGGGACGGTCGACTATAACCGAAAGCCCGGCCTGGGTTCCAGAACCTCGCGGCGGGAAAGCGCGCGGGTCAGCGTGACACCGGGGCAGGGCAGCACCGTTTCCCCGGCACCAACGTCTTTGATCCGCAGGGCCGCCGTGGCGGTTTTCTTTATGGCATTCCTATAAAGTCGTATTCCCACTCATCTCGAAGCCCTATGCGCTCTGCGCCTATTTTCTGTCCACTTGCCGTCCGGCTCGGGGGTCCGACCGGATGGTTTCGCCGTCGGGGCAAGACGTCCCCGGCAGTCAACCTGATGCAGGAGTGCGCGGAATGGATCTTGTCGTTCTGGCAATCGCGGCCGGCTTCTTCGCCCTGATGTTTTTGTACATCGGCGTTTGCGAGAAGCTTTGAGGCGGAGAGAAAAATGGCTTTTGACTATATGCTTGGCGGTGCGGTGGCCCTGTTTATCGGTGGCTACCTGATCTACGCCCTTGTCCGCCCCGAGCGGTTCTGACGGGGGCGATCGTGACACTCAACGGATGGATTCAGATCCTGATCTTCATCGGGATCGTCATCGCATTGGTGAAGCCGCTCGGCGGCTATCTCACCCGCGTCATGGCTGGCGAGAGGAGCTTTCTATCGCCGGCTCTTGGTCCGCTTGAACGCGGGCTTTATCGCATTTCCGGCGTTCGGGAGGATGAGGAGCAGCACTGGACGACCTACGTCGGCGCGATGCTGATGTTCAACCTTGCCGGGCTTGTGCTGCTTTACTTCATGCAACGCCTGCAGGGCACTTTGCCATGGAACCCGCAGGGACTGGGCGCGATCGGGCCCGAGCTGGCCTTCAATACCGCCGCCAGTTTCGTGTCGAACACGAACTGGCAGAGCTATGGCGGTGAGACGACGATGAGCTACTTCACCCAGATGGCCGGGCTGTCGGTGCAGAACTTCGTCTCGGCCGCGACCGGCATTGCCATTGCGGTTGCGATGATCCGAGCCTTTTCCCGCAAATCGGCACGAACGCTGGGCAACTTCTGGGTCGATATGACCCGGTCGGTGCTATACCTGCTGCTGCCGATCTGCATCGTCGGCGCGCTGGTCCTGGTCTGGCAGGGTGTGCCGCAGAACCTGAACGCCTATACGGCGGCAACCACGCTGGAGGGCGGTCAGCAGACCATCGCGCAGGGGCCTGTCGCCTCGCAGATGATGATCAAGCATCTGGGCACCAACGGCGGCGGCTTTTTCAACGCGAACGCGGCACATCCGTTCGAAAACCCGAATGCCATCACCAACCTGATCCACATGGTCTCGATCTTTGCCATCGGCGCTGCCCTGACCAACGTCTTTGGCCGGATGGTTGGAAATCCGAAGCAGGGCTGGGCGATCCTTGCGGCGATGGGTGTCCTGTTCATCGCCGGTGTCGCCGTGACCTACTGGGCCGAAGCCTCGGGTAACCCGTTGCTGCATGCACTGGGGCTGGATGGCGGCAACATGGAGGGCAAGGAGACACGGTTCGGCATCGCCACCTCATCGCTGTTTGCAGTCATCACGACGGCGGCGTCCTGCGGCGCGGTCATCGCGATGCATGACAGCTTCATGCCCCTTGGCGGCATGATCCTGATGATCAACATGATGCTGGGCGAGATCATCGTGGGCGGTGTCGGCGCGGGTTTCTATGGCATCCTGCTGTTCGTCGTGCTGGCGATCTTTGTGGCCGGGCTGATGGTCGGTCGGACGCCCGAATATCTGGGCAAGAAGATCAAGGCCAAGGAAGTGAAGATGGCGGTGCTGGCGGTCCTGTGCCTGCCGCTGGCCATGCTGTGCCTGACCGCCATCGCGGTGGTCATCCCTGCGGGGACCGGGGCGATCTGGAACCCCGGACCGCACGGCTTCTCGGAGGTTCTCTACGCCTATACTTCGGCTGCGGCGAACAACGGGTCGGCGTTCGGGGGGCTTTCCGCGAACACGCCCTTCTACAACGTCACGCTTGGAATCGCGATGCTGATGGGGCGGTTCATGGTGATCATCCCGGCGCTGGCCATCGCGGGATCTCTGGTCGGCAAGAAGTCGGTTCCGGCCTCTGCCGGCACCTTCCCCACGCATGGATCGTTGTTCGTGGGGCTGCTGGTGGGCGTGATCCTGATCGTTGGTGGGCTGACCTTCTTTCCGGCGCTGGCGCTTGGTCCCATCGTCGAGCATCTGGCGATGCGTCATGGCCAGACTTTCTGAGGCTGGCCATGACCGCGCAGAACCCTCCCGATAGCACACATGATCCTCTCCGCCCCGATCCGGGGCGGAGGTCCGGTCGGCCGGTCATGGCCTCGGGCATCATCATCGCACTGACCCTGATCGCGGGTGCGACGGCCGTCCTGGCCCTGGTGATCACGGATCTGGCCATCACAGCCTGATCCGGTCCCGCCGCATCCAAAGAAACAACTGCTGGAGTCTTTCATGGACCAGTCCAAGTCCGCGAGTATCTTCGATACCCGCATCGTCCTACCCGCGATCGGCGACGCCTTTCGCAAGCTGAACCCCCGGATCCTTGCCCGGAACCCGGTCATGTTCGTGGTCGCCGTCGTCTCGGCGCTGACAACCGTGCTTTTGGTCCGCGATCTGACGTTGGGCGCAGAGAATACCGGCTTTTCGCTGCAGGTCGTGCTGTGGCTGTGGTTCACGGTCCTCTTCGCCAACTTTGCCGAGGCGGTCGCCGAAGGCCGCGGCAAGGCACAGGCGGAATCCCTGCGCAAGACCCGCTCGGAGACCCAGGCGAAACTGCTGATCGGTGACGACAACCGGTATCGCATGGTGCCAAGCAACAGCCTGAAAGTGGGAGATGTCGTTCTGGTCGAACCCGGCGACATCATTCCGTCGGACGGCGAGGTGGTCGAGGGGGTGGCCTCGGTCAACGAGGCTGCGATCACGGGCGAATCCGCGCCGGTGATCCGCGAGTCGGGCGGCGACCGTTCGGCCGTGACCGGGGGCACGCAGGTGCTGTCGGACTGGATCAAGGTGCGGATCACCGCGGGGGCGGGGTCTACCTTCATCGACAAGATGATCGCGCTGGTCGAGGGCGCCGAGCGGCAGAAAACCCCGAACGAAATCGCGCGAGCTTTGCCACCTATGCCGGGGGCGCGGTGCCGGTGATCGTTCTTGTCGCGCTGTTCGTCACGCTGATCCCGACCACCATCGGCGCGCTTCTGTCGGCCATCGGCATCGCGGGGATGGATCGGCTAGTGCGCTTCAACGTGCTGGCCATGTCGGGCCGCGCGGTCGAGGCGGCGGGCGACGTGGATACGCTGCTGCTGGACAAGACCGGCACGATCACGCTGGGCAACCGCCAGGCGTCGGAGTTTCGCCCGGTGAAAGGCGTCAGCGAACGCGACCTAGCCGATGCGGCGCAGCTTGCCTCGCTGGCGGACGAAACGCCCGAGGGACGATCCATCGTGGTGCTCGCCAAGGAGAAGTATGGAATCCGTGGCCGCGACATGGCCGGGCTGAACGCCACCTTCGTGCCCTTTACCGCGCAGACACGGATGAGCGGCGTTGATGTCGACGGATCGTCGATCCGCAAGGGTGCGGTCGATGCCGTGCTGAAATACATGGAGGCCGGACGCGGCCGCGACCCGGCCAGCCAACGCGAATTGCAGACCATAGCGGACGAGATCGCCAAGCAGGGCGGCACGCCTTTGGCCGTGGCCAGGGATGGCCGCCTGCTGGGCGTCATCTACCTGAAGGACATCGTCAAGGGCGGTATCCGCGAACGTTTCGCCGAGTTGCGCCGCATGGGCATCCGCACGGTGATGATCACCGGCGACAACCCGATGACCGCCGCCGCCATCGCGGCGGAGGCCGGGGTGGACGACTTTCTTGCGCAGGCGACGCCCGAGAACAAGCTGGCCCTGATCCGCGAAGAGCAGGCCAAGGGCAAGCTGGTCGCCATGTGCGGTGACGGCACCAACGACGCACCGGCGCTTGCACAGGCCGACGTCGGCGTTGCGATGAACACCGGCACCGTCGCCGCGCGCGAGGCGGGCAACATGGTCGATCTGGACAGCGATCCGACCAAGCTGATCGAGGTGGTCGAGATCGGCAAGCAGCTGTTGATGACACGTGGTGCGCTGACCACCTTCAGCATTGCCAACGACATCGCCAAGTATTTCGCCATCATCCCGGCGATGTTCCTGGCATTCTACCCGCAGCTTCAGGGGCTGAACATCATGGGGCTGGCCTCGCCCCAAAGCGCGATCCTGTCAGCCATCATCTTTAACGCGCTGATCATCGTCGCGCTGATCCCGCTGTCACTGCGCGGCGTGAAGTATCGTGCGGTCGGGGCCGGGGCGCTCTTGTCGCGCAACCTTCTGGTCTACGGCCTTGGTGGCATCCTGGTGCCGTTCGCCGGGATCAAGATCATCGACGTGACGATCACCGCCATCGGCCTCGTGTAAGGAGGGGCAATCATGCTGAAACAAGTCAGACCTGCGATCCTGATGCTTCTTGGGTTCACCGTCATCACAGGCATCGCATACCCGCTTGCCATCGCCGGTATCGCCCAGGCCGTGTTCCCCTATCAGGCGAATGGCAGCCTGATTGAAAGGAACGGAGCAATCATCGGATCCGAGCTGATCGGGCAGGCCTTCACCGGCCCGACCTATTTCCATGGTCGTCCCTCGGCCGCCGGTGCGGGTTATGATGCAGGGGCATCGAGCGGCTCGAACCTGGGCCCGACCAGCGCGGCGCTGGTCGAACGTGTGACGGCCGAGACCGAGCGGTTGCGCGCCGAGAATGGTGGCCAACAGGTTCCGATGGATCTTGTGACCACTTCGGCCAGCGGGCTTGATCCGCATATCTCTCCCGAGGCGGCATTGTTCCAGGCGGACCGGGTTGCAACGGCTCGTGGAATCGACCCGTCTTTGGTTCGCGAACTGGTTCAGCGGCATATTGAACCCCGCAGCCTGGGTGTGCTGGGAGAGCCGGTGGTGAATGTGCTGAAGCTGAATCTGGCGCTGGATGCGGCCAGTCAGGGCTGAGGACAGCAGAAAAGCCGGGCACAGGTTGTGCCCGGCTTTTCTGCGCTGGCCAGCCACTGGTGTTGGCCTGCCTGGCAGATTGATGCAAGTGTAACTGCAGCGCATGGATTTCCGCTGTCCGACCGACCGAGGATACAAGACCGCGAATGTCCGATTTGAACGAAGACAGCCGCCCATCGCCGGATGCCCTGCTGGAAAGGGCGACGCAGGAAGTGCGCGGGCGGCTGAAGATTTTCCTCGGCGCCGCACCGGGTGTCGGCAAGACCTACGAGATGCTGCAATCCGGCCGTGAACAGCGTGACGATGGTGTGGATGTGGTGATCGGCATTGTCGAAACCCATGGCCGCGAGGAAACGGCCGCGCTGGTAGATGGTTTCGAGGTCATCCCGCGCCAGGTCATCGCCTATCGCGGGCAGAAGCTTGACGAGATGGATCTTGACGCGATCATCGCCCGCACCCCCGCGCTGGTGCTGGTGGACGAACTGGCCCATACCAACGCGCCCGGCAGCCGCCACCCCAAGCGCTATCTCGATGTTCTGGAGATCCTGGACCATGGCATTGACGTCTATACGACGCTGAACATCCAGCACGTCGAAAGTCTGAACGATGTCGTGGCGCAGATCACCCGCATCCGCGTGCGCGAGACGGTGCCGGATTCGGTGATCGACCGGGCGAACGATATCGAGATCATCGACCTGACGCCGGACGATCTGATCAAGCGCCTGAACGAGGGCAAGGTCTATCTGCCCAAGACCGCGCAGCGGGCTATCCGCAACTACTTCTCTCCCGGCAACCTGACCGCCTTGCGCGAATTGGCGCTGCGGCGCACGGCGCAAAGGGTTGACGAGCAACTGCTGAGCCATATGCAGGCCCATGCAATCCGCGGGCCCTGGCCAAGCGGGGACCGCATACTTGTCTGCATTGATGCGAGCGCCCAGGGCCCTGCGCTGGTGCGCTATGCCAAACGGCAGGCCGACAGGATGCGCGCCTCATGGACGGCGCTGCATGTGGAACTGGCAGACGACAGGTCGGAAGCCGACAAGGACCGTCTCGCCGCAACATTGCGTCTGGCGGAACAGTTGGGCGGCGAGGCTGTAACCCTGCTCGGCCAAAGTGCCGCGCGAGAAATCCTGCGCCATGCCCTTTCCAACAATTTCAGCCACATCATCATCGGGCGCAGCGGAAAATCGCGCTGGCAGGAATGGATCGGACGCTCGGTATCGCATGAGCTGATCCGCAACGCCGGCGACATTACCATACATGTGGTCGCAGGGGCGGGGCGCGAACCTGTTGCTCTGCGCGCATCCACGCTGCCGGAAACAACCGGCTTCCGCCCCATGCCTTTTGCCCTTGCGATTGCCTATGTCGCAGCGGCGGTTGGCATAGGCATGACGCTTTATCATGTGCTGGGTGTGCGCAACCTCAGCCTGGTCTTCCTGATGGCGGTGTTGACCTCGGCTGCCACGGCCGGTCTTTTGCCGGCGCTGTTCGCTTCGGTGCTGGGGGCGCTGGCCTACAACTATTTCTTTCTGCCGCCGCTCTACACGCTGGAGATAAGGGATCCCGAAAGTGTCGTGGCCTTCGTGGCGTTTCTTGCCGCCGCTGCACTTACTTCCAACCTGACGGCGCGCGTTCATCGTCAGGCCAAGGTGGCGCGGACCAGGGCGCGGACCACCGAGAGTCTTTATATGTTTTCGAAACGCCTGTCGGCGGCAGCCACGCTGGATGACGTGCTCTGGGTGACGGTCAACCAGATGGCACGGATGCTGGGCGTCAACACCGTCCTGCTTTTGCCGGAAGGAAAGACGGTTGCCGTGCGCGCGGGATTTCCCCCGGACGATACGCTGGCCGATTATGACATTGCTGCAGCGCAATGGGCGTTCGAACACAGTCATCCCGCGGGCCGCGGCGCAGATACGCTGCCGAGGGCAAAGCGTCTGTATCTGCCATTGCGGTCGGGCCGCGCCACGATCGGAGTCGTGGGGCTGGACAGCGATCGCAGCGGCGTGCTGCTGACCCCTGATCAGCAGCGTCTGTTCGATGCGTTGGCCGATCAGGCCGCGCTTGCGATCGAGCGCATTCAGCTTGTCGATGATCTGGATGGGGCCAGACTTGCCGCCGAGGCTGACAAGCTGCGTTCGGCGCTGCTTACATCCATATCGCACGATCTGCGCACACCGCTGGCGGGCATCATGGGGGCAGCCGGAACGTTGCGAGACTATTTCGCGGAACTGCCGAAAGAGGGGCGGGACGACCTGCTTGCCACCGTTGTCGAGGAATCAGAGCGGCTGAACCGCTTTATCGCCAACTTGCTGGACATGACCCGGATCGAGACCGGGGCGATGTCGCCGAACCTGTCGCCCATATACCTTGACGAGGTGGTGGGCGCGGCGCTGCGTCGGGCGCAAAAGATACTGGCGGGCCACGAAACCCTGGTAACGATGCCGGAGGGGCTGCCGATGCTGCGGCTTGATCCCGTGCTGTTCGAGCAGGTCCTGTTCAACATTCTGGACAATGCGGCGAAATACGCGCCAGCGGGTACGCGTATTGAGATCGAGGCCCGGCAGGATGGCGGCAGCGTTCATCTGCAACTGCGCGACGAAGGCCCCGGCATTCCCGAGGCCGATCTGGAGCGTGTCTTTGACATCTTTTATCGCGCCAGAAAGGGCGATCAGGTCAAGGCCGGCACCGGGCTTGGCCTTGCGATCTGCCGCGGCTTTGTCGAGGCGATGGGCGGCACCATCCGCGCCGCGAACCGCACCGATCGCGGCGGCGCCGTCTTTTCCATCCGGCTGCCGATCCCGTCCGACATCAAACAGCCGGAGGTTGCGTGATGAGTGCGAATGACGTGAAGATCCTTGTGGTCGACGACGAACAGCCTATCCGCAAGCTGCTTCGGACCGGGCTGGCGGTCGAGGGCTATGCGGTGGTCGAGGCGCGAAACGGCCGCGAGGCTGTGGAGCTTGTCGCCAGTGAACGGCCGGACCTGATCCTGCTGGACCTTGGGTTGCCCGATATGCAGGGCCACGATCTGCTGGAGAAGTGGCGCGCGCAGGCGCTGGATCTGCCGGTGGTCATCCTGTCCAGCCGCACCGACGAAAGCGGAATCGTCAAGGCGCTGGAGCTTGGGGCGGACGACTATGTGACCAAGCCCTTTGGCATGAAAGAACTTGCGGCCCGCATTCGCGTTGCCTTGCGTCACCGGCTGCAACAGCAGGGAGAGCGGCCTGTTTTTCAGACGGGCGCGCTTTCGGTCGATCTGGTGCGGCGCATCGTCAAGGTCCATGACCGCGAGGTGAAACTGTCCCCCAAGGAATACGACATCCTGCGCATCCTGGTGCAGCATGCGGGCAAGGTCATAACCCACCAGCACCTGCTGCGGCAGGTCTGGGGTGAACTGGCCGAGGTCCAGTATCTGCGGGTCTATGTCCGCCAGCTTCGCCAGAAGATCGAGGACAGCACCGACGAGCCGAAATACATCACCACCGAAACCGGGGTAGGCTACCGCCTGCGTGAGACGGACGCGGGCGTTTGATGCACAGACCCTACTTTACTGTGGTGGCGAGGTCGGTCTGACCGTTGCCGTGTCGGAAAGCGGTCGCAAAAAGCAGGCAGGCGACGATGCTGACCACTATGCTGGGAAACCCGAAATGCCGGTAGCAGAGTGTGCCCAGGATAGCGCCGCCGACCAGACCCAGCCAAAGTCCAAGATAGGGAAGCCAGTGTGCCACCGGGTATCCCAGCAACCTGCCCGCAAGCAATTGCGCGAATTTGACCAGCGTGCCTGTCATGTAGGTTACGCCGATGCTGACCTCGCCCTTGCGGACGAAAACGTTGTTTGCCGCCCCCATGGCGACCGCTGTCAGCGCGATGGCAAAAGATGTGGGCCAGTAGGCATACAGGGCAAGAGAGATGGTCAGGACAATGGCCATGAACAACAGTATGACGGCAGACGCAAAGCGCGCTTCGAAGTGGCGTATCAGCGTTCCTGCCATAACCCCCAGCACGAAGAGCAGGATGATAAGCATCAGAAGCGCCGCTGCCTGTATTCCTGTGTCCCCGCCGACAGCCACGGCGAAGCTGGTCGAGTTCCCGCTCATGAAGGAGACAAAGGCGCCCCCGAGGCTGAGAAATCCGATGGCGTCAGTAAAACCGGCTACCGTGGCCAATCCGATGGCAACAAGCTGCGACGTTCGATCATGAGAGACCACGGGCAGGAAACTCCTTCGGAAATCCGGTTACAGTCTTGATGTGGAAGCCGGGCAAAGTCAGCAAGAACCGGCGCACTGGGCCTTGATCCTTTTGCCTGGCGCTTCCGCGCCACAGATGTCGAGGCGGGCGCCGATACGTGACCCGGCGCAAAACTCAGACAAACTGCTCAATTCTGCAGCAAGTAGTGCGATCTGCCCAAATCACGGACATCGCCGTTGCATTGCCCGGCGGCTTTCGCTTTAGTCGAGGGCAAGACGAGCGCAGGAAAACCTGCCGGATTTACCTGGGGAGATTTGGGTTGAACGCTACGGCCCGCAGCGACGCATTCGTCCAGTTCGAGCACGTCCAGAAAAGCTACGACGGCGAGACGCTTGTCGTTAAGGATCTGAACCTGACCATCGCGAAGGGTGAGTTCCTGACGATGCTTGGGCCGTCAGGGTCGGGCAAGACGACCTGCCTGATGATGCTTGCCGGGTTCGAGACGGCGACAAACGGAGAGATTCGTCTGGACGGGCGGCCGATCAACCAGGTGCCACCGCACAAGCGGGGCATTGGCATGGTGTTCCAGAACTATGCGCTGTTCCCGCACATGACTGTGGGCGAGAATCTGGCCTTTCCGCTGGAAGTGCGGAACATGGGCAAGGACGAGCGCGAGACAAAGATCAAGCGCGCGCTGGACATGGTGCAGATGGGTGCGTTTTCCCATCGCCGCCCGTCGCAGTTGTCGGGCGGCCAGCAGCAGCGCATAGCACTTGCCCGTGCGCTGGTCTTTGATCCGAAGCTTGTGCTGATGGACGAACCTTTGGGCGCGCTGGACAAGCAATTGCGCGAACACATGCAGTTCGAGATCAAGCATCTGCATGAAAGCCTTGGGATTACGGTGGTTTACGTCACCCACGATCAGGGCGAGGCGCTGACGATGAGCGACCGGATCGCGGTATTCAACGACGGGCGTATCCAGCAGTTGGCCCCCCCGGCAGAGCTTTATGAGCGCCCCGCGAACAGTTTCGTCGCCCAGTTCATCGGCGAGAACAACCGGTTGCAAGGGACTGTCGAGGATATCGCCGGTGGGCGGGCGCTGGTGCGATTGCCGACGGGCGAAATGATCGACGCGACGCCGGTGAACGTCAGCCACAAGGGGCAGGCGACGCTGGTTTCGATTCGGCCAGAGCGTGTGGAATACAAGCCCGAGATGCTGCCTGCCGGCGCCCATACACTGGAGGCCGAGGTGCTGGAGTTTATTTACATGGGCGATCTGTTCCGTACCCGGCTGCGTGTGGCGGGATCGGACGACTTCGTGATCAAGTCCCGCAATACTGCCGGGCAGCGCATGCTGTCGCCGGGCGAGATGATCCGGATCGGCTGGGCACCTGCGGATGCGCGTGCGCTTGATCCGGTTTAGGCTACGTGACCAAGGGGAAACCCCCTGGCCCGATAGAGAAGAAAAAGATCAACAAGGGAGCTACCAGATGAAAAGACTTCTTATCCTGAGCACGGCCCTGAGCCTTGGCGGTTTTGCCGCGCAGGCCGACGTGACCGTGATGTCCTGGGGCGGCGCCTATGGCGAAGCCCAGACCGAAGCGCACCTGAAGCCGTTTACCGCCAAGACCGGCATCAAGACGACCATGGTCGACAGCGACAACCCGGCGACCCCGATCAAGGCAATGGTCGAGGCCAACAACGTCACGATCGACGTGGCTTCGCTGGAATATGCCGACGCGATCCGTCTTTGCGACGAGGGTCTGCTGGAGCCCGTCGATATCAATACCCTGCCCGCCGGGGCCGACGGCAAACCTGCCTCCGAGGACTTCCTTGCCGGTGCGGTGACGGATTGCGCCGTTTCGACCGACATCTGGGCCAACATCTTTGCCTATGACTCCAGCAAGCTGACCGGCACCGTTCCCACGACCGTGGCCGACTTCTTCGACCTGGAGAAATTCCCCGGCAAGCGCGGGTTGAAGAAGGGCGCGAAGGCTGTCCTGGAGTTCGCCCTGCTGGGTGACGGGGTGGCGCCGGCCGATGTCTACACCGTTCTGTCGACGCCCGAAGGCGTGGATCGCGCCTTTGCCAAGCTCGACACCATCAAGGGCGATGTCGTCTGGTGGGAAGCGGGCGCGCAGCCGCCGCAACTGCTGGCGGATGGCGAAGTGGTGATGACGACGGCCTACAACGGCCGGATCTTCAACGCCGCCGTGGGCGAAGGCAAGCCGTTCACCATCGTCTGGGACGGCCAGATCTACGAAAACGAGATGTACGCAATCCCGAAAGGCGCGCCGAACCTGGAACAGGCGAAGGAATTCATCGCCTATGCCACCTCGACCGAGGGCTTGCAGGCGCAGGCCAAGCAGATCAGCTATGGGCCGGCCCGGCATTCGGCCAACGCCACCGAGATCATCTTCAAGGACGGCAAGACGGTGATGGGTCCGAACCTGCCCACCGCCCCCGCGAACATGACCAACGCGCTGGAATCCTCGTTCGAATTCTGGGTCGACAAGGACTCGGAGCTGAACGAGCGCTTCAACGCCTGGCTGGCCTCGAACTGATCCAACGGCCGTCAGGGGCTATCCCCTGGCGGCCATCCCGACCCGAAGGACCGATGCCCGCATGCCTGCCGACCTGCCCCTTTCCGCCCCGGTCCCCCTGGGCAAGCTGACAACAAGCGATGGCCGTCCGCTGAAGCAAGCCTTGGCCAAGGCGCAGTCCCGTGCGCGCAGACGGGCTTTTTTTCTGGTCGCGCCTCTGCTCGCCTTTGTAATTTTCTCTTTCGTCGTGCCGATCGGGCAGATGTTGAATCGCTCAATCTATCATGATGGCTTTTCTGCCAATGCCCCGGCTGTAGGTGCCTGGTTTGCCGCCAACCCGGCGGGCACGGAGCCTGACGAGGCTGCCTTTGCCGCGCTGGCCGAGGACTTCCGCACGATGAAGGCGGAAAAGACCGCCGGGAACGCAGGCACCCGGGTCAACTACACCCTGCCGGAGTCGAGATCACTATTCACTGCGACCGCGCGCAAGGCGGACGATCTGGCCGCACCCTATCGCGATGCCTTTCTGGCTGTGGACAAGAAATGGGGGGAACCTGCGGTCTGGCAGGCGATGCGCAGTGCGTCGAACCCCTATACGACAGATTTCTACATGGTGGCCACCGACATGAAGCGCGCCGATGACGGCAGCCTGGAGCGAGTGGCTGAGAACCAGCGGATATACTTGTACCTGTTCGTGAAGACCTTCATCCTTTCTGGCATCATCACTGTTTTGTGCCTGCTTCTGGCCTTTCCGGTTGCGCATCTGCTGGCGACGCTGCCGATGGCAAAGGCAAACCTGCTGATGATCCTGGTGCTGCTGCCTTTCTGGACTTCACTTCTGGTGCGAACGACAAGCTGGATCGTGCTGTTGCAGGGCAAGGGCGTGATCAACGAGACCCTGCTGGCCATGGGCCTGATCAGCGATGAGAGCCGGTTGAACATGATGTACAACCAGACCGGCACGATCATCGTGATGACACATATCCTGCTGCCCTTCATGATCCTGCCGCTTTATTCGGTGATGCGGGTGATCCCGCCCAGCTATGCGCGCGCGGCGCGCAGTCTGGGTGCGACATCCTGGACCACCTTCCGGCGCATCTACCTGCCGCAGACCCTGCCGGGGATCGGGGCGGGGGCGCTGTTGGTGTTCATCCTGGCGGTCGGCTATTACATCACGCCCGCGCTGGTCGGGGGTGCGGACGGTCAGCTGTTCTCGAACATGATCGACTTCCACATGGACAAGTCGAACTGGTCGATGGCCGCCGCGCTGTCGGCGATGCTGCTGGCGGGCGTGATGGTGCTTTACTGGCTGTACGACCGCCTGATCGGCATCGACAACCTGAAGCTTGGTTGAGGGAGCAGCGCAGATGGCCCTTCCCGCCTATGCCACACCGCTGGAGCGTATCTGGCACTATGCCTATATCGTCATCTGCTGCGCGGTGTTCCTGTTCCTGATCTCACCGATCCTCATCGTCATCCCACTGTCCTTCAACGCCGAGCCCTACTTCACCTTCACCCAGAAGATGCTCAGTTTCGATCCGACCGGCTATTCGCTGCGCTGGTACGATCTGTTGCTGAGCCTTGGCATGCAGGCGCCCGAGGCGCCCAGGGACAGCGCCTGGTGGTCGGATGCATGGGCAAATTCGACATGGGTCAATGCAGCCAAGAACTCGGTCATCATCGGGTTCTGGGCCACCATCGTGGCAACGATCCTTGGGACGCTGGCGGCGCTGGGGTTGAGCCGGCCCGAGATGCCCTATCGGCGGCTGATCATGGCGATCCTGATTTCGCCCATGATCGTGCCGATCATCATCATCGCGACGGGGTTGTTTTTCTTTTACTCGAACCCATGCAGCATCGTAGGGCTTAGCTGCGGACGGCTGACGTCAACCTATCTGGGGGTGATCCTTGCCCACGCGACACTGGGCATACCTTTCGTCATCATCACCGTGACCGCGACGCTTTCGGGCTTTGACCAATCATTGATCCGCGCGGCGGCCAGTCTTGGGGCCAACCCGCGCACGACCTTCTTCAAGGTGATCCTGCCGCTGATCCTGCCGGGGGTGATTTCGGGGGCTCTGTTCGCCTTTGTTACATCCTTCGACGAGGTGGTGGCTGTGCTGTTCCTTGCCGGGCCGGAACAGCAGACCATTCCGCGTCAGATGTGGAACGGTATCCGCGAGGCGATCAGCCCGGCGATCCTGGCTGTGGCGACAATCCTGGTCATCATCTCGATTGCGCTTCTGGCGACGGTCGAGTTACTGCGGCGGCGGTCGGAGCGGTTGCGGGGCGTGACGCCGCACTAACCCTCTTCTCAGGGTTGGCTGCCTGCTAGGGCAGGATTTGCAGCCAGCACCAGATGGTGACAATCGAGGCCGCGGTGGCGATCAGCACCGAGGATGCCGCGACCCGCATCGCGACGCCGTAAAGGCTGGCAAACATGTAGGCATTGGCGCCGGGGGCCATGGCGGCGGTCATCACTGCCGAGCGGAGCTGGTCGGTCGTGAGGCCCAGCACGCTGCGGCCAAGCGCCCAGGTGATGAGCGGATGCACGATCAGCGAGATCGTGCAGGCCATGGCGATAGTCCCGAAATCACCCGATGGCCGGTATCGGTTCAGGACGCCTCCCAGACCGAACAGGGCGGCCGGAATGGCGGCGCTTGCCAGCATGTCGATGCCGGAGAACACCACCTTCGGAAGGGGGATGATCCCGAAGTTCACCAGGAATCCCGCGACGATGCCGACGACCAGAGAGTTCGAGAAAATGGCGACGATCACCTGACGACCGAGACTGAGCGCGGACAGGCCCGCGCCGCGGCTGCGCACCACCTCCATGATGGTGATGCCGAAGGCATAGAAGAGGGGAGCATGGACCGAAAGGATTGCATAGTTTCCCGACAGGGCATCCCGGCCATAGGCGCGCTCGGTGATCGGCAGGCCGAGCAGCAGCGAGTTCGAGAACAGGCAGACAAAGCCGATCGCCACGCAATCGGGCAGCGGTCGCTTGAAGATCAGCAAGGCACCAAGGAATCCAAGGACGAAACAGCTGAACGCGCCAAGGTAGAAGGCCAGGAACAAGTTGGTGTCATAGACCGCTGCAAGGTCCAGATGAGCGATGGAGCGGAACAGCAGGCAGGGAACCGCGAAACCCTGCGCGAACTTCATCAGCCCGTCGACCGCCGCATCGGAAAAGATGCCTGCGCGCGCTGCTGTCCAGCCGAAACCGATCACGACGAAGACCGGCAGGATGACATCGAGCAGCGCTTCCATGTTCTCAGTCGCTGTCGATGGTCAACCCGTCATACGCCGGGCTGATATGGGGCGGAAGCTCGGTCGCTAGGGTGGCGTAGTCAAGGTCGATATGCATGTTGGTTATCACCGCGCGGCGCGGCTTCACCTTCGCAATCCATTCCAGCGCCAGCGCTAGATGGGCATGGGTCGGATGTGGCGTGCGGCGGAGGGCATCGAGGATCCAGACATCGAGGTTCTGCAGATGTGGCCAGCAGGCATCGGGTATGGCCAGCACATCAGGCAGGTAGGCCAGATCGTTGATGCGGAATCCCAGCGCCTCGATCGAGCCATGATCGACACGGAAGGGCTGGAACCGCATCGGGCCGCCCGCGCCTTCGATCTCAAAAGGGCAGTGGATCGTATGCATCTCGAGGATCGCGGGGTAGGGTGAGCCTTCGGGCTGGATGAAGGCATAGCCGAAGCGGGCGTAGAGCGACTCCTGCGTCGGTGGATCAGCCCAGACGGGCAAGCGGCGGCGGGTGTTGTAGACGATCTGGCGCAGGTCATCGATGCCATGCACATGGTCGGCATGGGCATGGGTATAGACGACAGCATCAAGCTCGCCCACGCCCGCATCCAGAAGCTGGTCGCGCATGTCGGGCGAGGTGTCGATCAGGACGCGGGTGGTGCCGTCGGGTCCGGTCTGTTCCAGCAGCAGCGAACAGCGGCGGCGACGGTTTTTGGGATTGGCGGGGTCGCAGTCACCCCAAAGGCCGCCCAGCCGAGGCACGCCCCCCGATGAGCCGCAGCCAAGGATGGTGGCGCGCAACCCCATCAGGCGGCTTTCGCGACGCGGGCCGCCTTGCTGAACAGCCGGTCGAAGTTGGCCGATGTCTGGGCGGCGAACTCGGCTTCTGACAGGCCGAAAAGCTTGGCTCCGACGCGGGCGGTATGGGCGGTATAGGCGGGTTCGTTGCGCTTGCCGCGATAGGGCGGCGGGGCGAGGTAGGGGCTGTCGGTCTCGACAAGGATGCGGTCGAGCGGGACAGCGTGGAAGATGTCGCGCAGGTGCTGCGATTTTGGGAAAGCGGCGATACCGGACATCGACAGGTAGAACCCGAGGTCCAACGCCGCACGGGCGAGCTCGGGACCAGAAGAGAAGCAGTGCATCATGCAGGGATAGGCGCCCGCGCGGAATTCCTCGGTCAGGATGCGCGCCATGTCGTCATCCGCATCGCGGGCATGGATGATCAGCGGCAGCCCGGTCCGGCGCGAAGCCTCGATATGGATGCGCAGGCTTTCCTGCTGCTGCGCCTTGCTGTCGGCGCTGTAGTGGTAGTCGAGGCCGGTTTCGCCGATACCGACGAATTTCGGGTGGTGGGCGAGGGCGGTCAGGGTTTCGACGCTGATCAGCGGCTCTTCGCCCGCGCGCATCGGATGGGTGCCTGCGGCGTAGAAGATGCCCTCATTCGCCTCGGCGATGGCGCGCACCTTTGGTTCCTGATCCAGCCTCGTGCAGATCGTGACCATGCGGGTCACGCCAGCGGCGCGGGCACGGGCGATCACCGCGTCAAGTTCGCCGTTGAAGTCGGGGAAGTCCAGATGGCAGTGGGCATCGACAAGCTCGGGCGGCGCGGACATGGAATTTACCTCGGGGCGAGCTTGCCCGCCGTCTCGTCGATCTTCAGCACCATATCCATGAGAAGCGCGGCAGGGTCAAGGTTGACCGCCCGCCCGCGCCGCACCCGCGCCGAAAGCCCTTGCGCCAGATCGGCCCATGCCCGCGCAGAGGGCGCATCGGGTGAAAGTCGGGCAATCAAGGCGGCCTCGCCAGCGGCGGCCTCGGGCGGGGACTGGCCGGTCGCGCCAGCCCGGGCGAGACGGGCGAGGAACAGCTCGATGAGGCGAAGGATAAGATCGAAGCTGGCCTCTTTGCCCCGGCCCGCACCAGACTCTGCCAGTGCAGCAGCGCCCATGCGGTCCAGACGAGGCAGGGTGCCGAAAAGGCGGACGATGCGTGCATAGAGGGCGACGCCGTCCAGCGTCTCTGCCCGGATCGCCTCGCCGACCGAGCCGCCAGACAGTTCGGCCAGCGCCGCGGCATCTTCGGTTTCGATCCCTGCGTTGCGTAGGGCTTGAGCCATGCCTTCGGCATCTATGGGGCCAAGCCGCAGATCGCGACAACGCGACCTGATGGTCGGCAGAAGGCGAGAGGGCTGGTGGCTGACCAACAGAAGGGTAACACCCTTTGGTGGCTCCTCCAGCAGTTTCAGCAGGGCGTTCGCGGCGCTGGTGTTCAGCTCATCCGCCGCGTCGATGATCGCCACGCGGCGTCCGCCATCGGCCGCGGCCATGTTGAAATAGCTTTTCATCCGGCGCACCTCGTCCACCGGAATATCCTGGGCGTGGCGCGGCGTTTCGGCCTTGTCATTCCAGGGGCGGCGCAGCAGGAAAAGGCGCGGTTCGGACAGCGCCAGCATCCGGCGGGCAACGGGATGTTCGGTGGGAATGTCCAGGCTTTCGGGAGGTGACGGGGCGAACATGCCGCCGTCATCCTCGGGCGTGGCCAGCAGGAAACGGGCGATCTTCCAGGCGAGCGTGGCCTTTCCTACGCCGCGTGGCCCCGAGATGAGCCAACCGTGATGCAGGCGGTCCCGCCGATAGGAGTCGAGGAAGGCAGCCTCTGCGGCCTGTTGTCCGATGAGCAGACGTGTTTCGCGTGGGTGGGGTGCGCCCTCGACCCGGTCGGCTTCGGGCAATGGTTCCGAAAGATCAACGGGCGCGCGTGCCATTAGCGCGACAGGCGCTGGGCGGCGATACGCGCGGTATCGGCTGCGATCACCTCAGGCGGCCGGGCGCCGTCGATGACGGCGAAGCGGGCAGGGGCCTTCGCGGCCAGTTGCAGGAAACCGGCGCGCATCGCGGTTTGCAGATCCAGCCCCATGTCCTCGAACCTCTGTTCGGGGCCGCGTCGCGCCACCGCGCGCGACAGACCGACGGCGGGATCTATGTCGATCAGGAAGGTCAGGTCCGGTTCGATCCCGATCATCAGATCATGCAGGCGGTCTACGGTCCCGCGCAGGTCGCCGCGGGAAATGCCCTGATAGAGCCGCGTCGAATCCGCGAAACGATCGGTGATGACGATTTCTCCCCTGGCCAATGCGGGACGGATTGTGCGTTCCAGATGATCGCGGCGGGCGGCGGTGAAAAGCAGGATTTCCGTTTCGGCCGACCAGCGCGCGGGGTCGCCTTCCAGCACCAGACGTCGGATTTCCTCGGCCCCCGGACTGCCACCGGGTTCGCGGGTCAGTGTGACGACATGACCCGCATTACGCATGGTTTCGGTAAGAAGCCTGGCCTGGGTGGATTTGCCCGAGCCGTCGATCCCCTCAAAGCTGATGAATAGCCCGCCGTTCATCTAAACTGGGCGCAGGGATTGGTATGACGCATCGGCCGCCTCAGCTCGCCGGGGCTTCGGTGGTCATCCGGGCGAAGAGGACGCGCGCGGCTGTCTCCAGCCGGCTCAGAATCCCCGCGCGATCCACGGCCGTCTCGGTCACAAGGGGCACGCGGGACTCCGGCAGGTCCGGCACTTTGATGACAAGCTCGGCCACCTGTTGCCCTGCCTCAAGCGGGGCTTGCAGAGGTCCGGTGTAGCTGACCTCCGCTGATACGCCCTCTTGGACGAGAGCGGGAACCAGCAGCGAAATATCTTGCGCGGGTACAAGGCCAACTGTCGGCGCACTGCCAAGCCATACGTCTGCCTCGGCGATCCTCTGGCCGGCCTTGGCGACCGTTTTCTGCACGAACTGGCGGAAGGCCCAATTGACGATACGCTCTGCCTCTTCGGCGCGGGCGGTATCGCTTTCAAGCCCGGTGATGACGAAGATCACACGGCGTCCCCCCTGCACGGCCGATCCGACAAGGCCATAGCCTGCCTCTTCGGTATGGCCGGTCTTCAGCCCGTCGGCGCCGATGTTCAGCTTCAAGAGCGGGTTGCGGTTGAAGCGGTTGGCGGCGGCACGGTCTTTGTAGTTGAACTCGGTCTGGGCGAAGATTGCGTATTCCTCGGGAAAATCCTCGATGATGCGCTGGGCGACGATGCCAAGGTCACGCATGCTCATCCGGTGCCTCGGATCTGGCCAGCCGGAAGCGTTGGCAAAGGTGGATTGCGTCATGCCAAGCGCCTTGGCGCGCTCGGTCATCTGGGCGGCAAAGGCCTCTTCGGTACCGGCCAGCCCTTCGGCCACCACGACGCAGGCATCATTGCCCGAGTTGATGATGATCCCGTGAATCAGGTCGCGCACCGTCGGGCGGTCCAGTTCGTTCAGGAACATGGTTGACCCGCCCATGGCCTTCGCCCGCGAGGACACGGCGAATGTCGTGTCCATGGTCACGCGCCCATCCTTCAGCGCCTCGAACAGCATGTAGAGCGTCATGAGCTTTGACATGGAGGCGGGCGGCAGCGCCACAGTGGCGTTCTTGTCCATCAGCACCGTATGGGTGGTGTCGTCGAATACCCACGCAGCGGTCGCCCGCGTCTCAAATGCGTTGGCAGGCAGGGCGAACAGCGCGCTGAGCACAAGGGCAAGGCGGGTGATCATCGGTGACGGTTTCCTTTCCAGTTCAGGCGTCGGGGCCTAGCCGTTGACGAAGTAGGCGTCTGTGAAGCCAAGTCCTTTGACCTTCTTCATAAGCGCCTCGCGCTCGGCGGAGGTGTTGGCTGGGCCAGCCGTGACGGTCCAATAGATCTTACCTTTGCCCAATTCCTTGCGAACGGTTGCGGGGCTGCCGGCCTTCGTCACCATTTCAGCGGCACGCTTGGCGTTTTCCTCGACGCTGAAGAAGCCAAGCTGGATCAGCGATTTGCCGCCCGACTTGGGGGCCGACGACGCAGCCGCTGCGGCTGGTGCCACAGCAGGCGCAGCCAATGCAGAGGCAGAGGGCAGGGCGGAGGAAGTGATCGCCCCGGCGGCTGGTGCCGTTGCCGCCAGCGCTTCGGTATCTATGGCCGCGCCATCAGCAGCCATTTCGGCGGCAGGTTCGGCTGTGTCGGTTTTCTTCTTGCGCTGCCACCACTTCTTCTTGGGTTCGGGTTCTTGGGTGGCGGCTGCCATGTCGGTTGCGGCGTCACCGGCACCTGCGGCGGGTGCAGTGCCATCGGCCTTGTCGATGGCGGCGGCAACGGCGGTCGTATCGAGCGTCGCATCGCTGGCTGCGGGTTTGCCTTCAGGCGCGGCTTCTGCAACGGTGGTTTCGGAAGCGACGGTCTCTGGCCCGTCGAGGATCGGCTGGCTTGCGTCCGGCGCGTCCGAAGGCGCTTCTTCGCGGCGCAGTGCAGTCACGTTCAACTGGCCCGGCTGGCCCGCAAGCATGCCGAGCGCCTCTGCCGCGTCCGAAGAGATCTGGATCTTTGGTCCCGGATTGTCACGCTCGCGGCGGAACAGCGCCCCGATCACGAACTTGCCGTTCGCTGTGTTGCGGATGATGACCCGTTCAGGATCCTTGGCGTCGGGGGTTGCGACCCAGACCCCCCCCAGCGAAGGGCGGCCATCCCAAAGCCCCTGCTCGGTCACCTGGAACACCTGCGGTGCTTCGACGTCGCGATCGACAAGCTTTACCGATTTGGACTGCGCCGAAGGCGTAGCGCCGTCAGCCTCCGTCGACGCGGATTTGCCTGCACCTTCCACGCAGCCGCCGAGCGCCAGGGTTGCGATCAATAGAGTTGCCAGATGCCTGCTCGCCAAACCTGCCATGCCCAAGCCCCCATGTTTTCGCGCGTTCTGTGTCGCGCTTGTCCCCCCGCCGCTTCCGGCAGGCTCTGCCCGATGCGCTTCCGCGCGCGCCATCATACCGAGGCACATCGCCCGTGGAAAGGGCGCCAGCCAGCCTTGGCGGATTTCCCCTGCGCAAGGCACGCTCTTTCCGAATCACGACTGTGTCATTAGGGGACTGGGGCAACGGAGAAGTGGCAGAGTGGTTTATTGCACCGGTCTTGAAAACCGACGTAGGTGAAAGCCTACCGTGGGTTCAAATCCCACCTTCTCCGCCACTATTCCGCCTCATCAACAAAATGTTGATAATAATATGTTTTTATATATGATAATGTTTCTACCACATGAGTTCTCTCCATCTTTCCTGGATTCTGCCAGGTAAGCGGCAGACATGATCTCTTTTGCCAGCAAACAAGGAATCTGCCGCATTCCTACAAATGAAGGACGTCCTGAGTTTCTTCAGGCCCCTGGGGTTGGGAAGCGGCTTGCCGTCGTGACCTCTCTGCTGGCTTGATGCCTTAGCTGCAGCGCCCAGCCCATTTGGAATGGCTCGCGTCAAATTCACCTGTCCAGGTTCAGACCTGAACGGGACCACCAACGTGAAATACAGATGAAGCTCTGATTCAGTGCGAGAAGGGCCTGTGCCTTGTCTGCCAGTCTCTATCTGATCCTGGGGGCTCGTCCGTAAAGCAGCATCATCAGGACGATCACGGCCCCGTAGATGATCTGGCGGCCTGCTTCCGGCATCTGCATGACGGACAGGATAGACTGCAGCAAGGTCACGAGGATGGCCCCGGCGACGGTGCCCATATAGGAACCGCGCCCGCCAAGGATCGAGGTGCCGCCCAGCACGACTGCAGCGATCGCCGGCAGCAAATAGACGTCGCCCATGGACTGTGCGGCTTTCGACGCATAGCCGGCAAGGAGAATGCCGGCGAAGGCCGACAAGGCGCCGGCGAGGATAAAGGCGATCAGCACCACCCGCCGGGTATCTATCCCCGACAAGTAGGCTGCGCGTTCGCGGTTGCCGATCCCGTAGACGGAGCGGCCAAATACCGTCCGGCTTAGCAGGAACCATGCAGCCAGACCGGTCAGGAACCAGATCAGGACAGCGTTAGGGATGCCCGGCAGGATTGTCCCAGTGGCAAGAAACCTCATGGCGGGCGTGGCGGAGTCCTGCGGAGCAAAGCCCCCCGTGTAGACAACCATCACGCCCTGGGCGACCGCGTTGGTGGCCAATGTCACGATCATCGAAGGGATGCGCAGATAGGCCACGCCGATACCGTTCACCAGACCAATCGTTGCGCCACAGAGGATGCCAAACGGAATGGCCATTGCCGACCCGAAAGGACCGAAGCCGGCCGCAGCACAAGCCATCATGGCGCCCACCGTCACCGCCCAGGGGACCGACAGGTCTATGTGGCCCAGAAGGATGACGATCATGGTCCCTGTGGCGATGATGCCGAGGAATGAAGCCACCTTGAGTTGTTGCAGCAGGTATTCCGCCGACAGGAAGTTCGGGCTGTAGATGCTGCCAATCATAAGCAGCAGGAAAATGCAGCCAAAGGCTATCAACACCGCTGGGTCATAGCGGCGCAGCCAGTTGGAGCGATTTGCGATCCGGGCGGACAAGGAGTTCTCCCTACATGAACCAGTCGAGCCGGCTGCGTATCCGTATCAGGGCAAAGGCCCCCAGACTGATGGCGACCAGCAGTATCAGCCCCTGGAAAAGCGGTTGCCATAGCGGATCGAAGTCAAAGACGAACAGCATATCGCCTATCGTGCGAAAGGCGAGCGCACCAAAGATGGCGCCGATGGCGCTGCCCTTGCCACCGAACAGAGAGACGCCTCCAAGCACCACCGATGCGATGGAAAACAGCGTATAGGCATTGCCGCTCGCATAGGCGGCGTCGCCCGTATACGTGAAGAACGTCAGGAACAGCCCGCCGAGCGCCGCTGTCAGCCCCGCAAGGGTATAGGCCACGAATTTGCCGCGGGCGATTGGCAGCCCCGACATATAGGCGGCGGCCTCGGACGATCCGGCAGCATAAGCGGCACGCCCGGTGACGGAGCGGCTGAACGGCACCCAGATCACAAGGACCGAGAGGGCGAGGGTCAGCAGGCTTGCAGGGAAGATCCCGAAAATTTTCCCCGTCAGCGCATCGGCAAGATCTTCGTTGACTGACCCGCCCGGAAAAGGCCGCAGGATTAAAGCAAGACCGAAGAAGATCGCGCCTGTCGCAATTGTCGCGACAATCGGTTGCAGGCGCCCCCAGATCACGATCGCGCCGTTGATGGCGCCACAAAGCGCTCCGACCGCAAGCACCGCCAGCACTCCGAATGTGGTCTGCACCGGCGATCCCACGACCAGCCAGGACGCAAGGCAATTCGTCAGGATGAGGATCATTCCGACCGACAGGTCGATGCCTGCCGTGATGACGACGAGGGTTTGCGCCATCGCGACGAAGGCCAGCAGCGTCGCCTTGTTGGCTGCGGTCTGAACGACATTGGGGGTAAAGCCTGCGGGATGGTTCGAGGTGTAGATGGCAAACATCACCACCAGGATGGCGAGCGCCAGCAAGGTGCCGCGTTGCTCCGCCAGCCAGTATCGCCATTCAGCCATATCAAGCAGCTCCCTGTTCGGTTTCCGACGCGGCCCGCCTGGTCGCCCCATCGAGCGCCTTGATGTTCAGAGCAGCAGCGATCAGGTTGCGCTCTGTAATCTCGTTGCCCACCAGTTCGCGGCAGATTGCGCCGTCGTAGAGAACCTCGACACGATCGCAGCAGCCGATCAATTCAGCATAGTCGGTGGAGTAAAACAGGATCGCCGCACCCTTGGCGGCAAGATCGCGCAGCAACTGATATATCTCTTGCTTTGTGCCGACATCGATGCCGCGGGTCGGATCGTTCAGCAGAATGATCCTCGGCTGCCGCATAAGCCATTTGGCGATGACGACCTTCTGCTGATTGCCACCCGACAGTGAGGCCACTGGGGCATCGACACTCCCAGTCTTGATTTTCAGCAGTCCAACCATGTCCTCGATCTTCTGGTTTTCGGTCGTCCGGTCGACGACACCTCGCTTCGAAACGAGATCGAGCGCGGCGAAGGACAGGTTTTCGCGGACCGTCATGGGAAGCATCAACCCCTCGGTCTTCCGATCCTCGGGGATCAGGGCGATTCCAAGCCTGCCATCTCGCGCTTCGGTCGGGCTGTTCACCGAGGTGACATTTCCCGCTACACGGACCTCGCCGGTAGTCTTTCGCAGAACGCCAAACAGGGCCAGCAGCAGTTCGCGCTGCCCCTGACCGTCAAGCCCGCCGAGGCCAACGATTTCGCCCGGCCTGACGGCAAAACTGATGTCGCGCAACTTGTCGATCCAGCCGAGATTTCGGATATCGAGAAGCGGCGCTCCGGCTGGCGGGGTCTCCGGCTTGGGTGGATAGGCGCTGTGGTAATCGCGGCCGATCATCATCTCGACAATCTCGGAATCCGATCGCGTGCCGGCTGCGAAATCGGCAACCTTACGGCCGTTGCGGAACACGGTGCTGCGATCCGCCAGTTCCTTTATCTCGTTCATTCGATGCGAAATGTAGAGAAGGCCCAGGCCCTCGTCCCGCAGCCCTTTCAGCACGCGGAACACCTTTTCCACGTCCGCCGAGCCTAGGGCAGACGTCGCTTCGTCAAGGATCAGGATGCGCGGCTTGCGTGCCAGCGCCTTGGCGATCTCTACCATTTGTCGCCGGGACAACGGCAGGTCACGCACCAGGGCCCTCGGGTGAATGTCGCTGGCTCCCGCCCGCGCCAGGGCCTCTTCGGCCATCTGTCGCTGCACGCCGCGGTCGATCAGACCAAGGCGCCTCGGCGGATTGGATATGATGATGTTTTCGGCGACACTGAGATCGGGGACGAGCGAAAGTTCCTGGAACACGCAGACGATCCCGGCCGATATGGCCGCAGCCGGAGAAGCTATCGAGATCGGCTGCCCCTGCATCGACATCTGCCCTTCGTCGGGCGAGATGACACCGGCCATCACCTTGATTAGTGTCGATTTCCCGGCACCGTTTTCGCCAAGCACCGCATGGATCGACCCTGCCTTCAATGTAAGGTCCGCCTTTTCCAAGGCGCGGACCCCGCCATAGGACTTCGATATCCCCTGCATCTGAAATAGGGGGGCAGCGTTTTCGTTCATTCACCCTCACATGTCCCTAGAGGGCCGCCGCAGCCTGATTGCCGCGGCGGCGTTGTCATGCCTTGGGGTTATTGGTCTTCCTTGGTCTGCCCCATGATCTCCTGCGCCGAGAAGTTGATGTTGCAGGTCGGGAAGGAGTTGCCGACGAAGAAGTTGTCCGAGTCGTTAGGGAAATAGTCGGTGCCTTCCTTGAAGTTCGGGTCGGACGCAACGGCGAGGGGCAGCTTGACCGATTGCGGAACGACTTGCCCCTCCAGGGCGGCAATCGCCGTCTTGATCGCCACTGCCACCTGCGCAGGCCCCGTTCCGGCTGAAGTGCATTTCAGTCCTTCCGCCGAGTACTTGGCGCAGAACTTGCGGAATCCGTTTTCCGTTTCGCCGCCGAATGGCACGAAGGGATGACCGGCATCGATCATCGCCTGAACGATTCCGGTATCACCACCCTGTCCGGTGATCCCGGCGAAGGGCCCGTTTGTTGCGATGGCGTCGGCGGTGACTTTCTGCGCCACGCCGTCGTCCCATTTGCCCATGACCTCGATCACCTCGAAGGGTTTGCCGGACCCGGTTAGAACTTCATGGATGCCGTCATGCCGGTCAGTATCGACGGATGTGCCGGCCACGCCGCGGACCTCAAGGATCTTGCCGCCATCCGGCAGGTGGTCGACCAGCCATTTACCCCAGAGACCTCCTAGCCCCTTCTGGTCTACGTTCACGTTGATCGCATCCTCAGTGTCCAGAATGTTGTCGAAGGCCACCAGGACGACACCCGCCTCTTTCGCGCGCTTGATGACGGGCGCAAATGCGGTCGGATTCTGTGCGTTCACGACGATCGCGTCATAGCCGGAGTCGATGAAATTGTTGATCGCAGCGATCTGGGCTGGCACATCCTCGCCCGTGGATACGACCTTGAACTCTTTCAGCTTCGCGGCAACGTCCGGTTGCGCAGCATAGGCCTTGGCGGTCTGAACCATCTGTATACGCCAGGTATTGGCGATGTATCCATTGGCCAGCGCGATGCGGAACGGCCCTTCCTTTGCCGGGTATTTGAAGAACTTGGTGTCGCTGCTCCAGGGGGCGAAGCAATCGGGTTCGGCTGGCGGGCCAGCCACGATCTCTGGTTCTGCCTTGGCGGCGGAACTCAGTATTACACAGGTCGCAGCAGCAAGCATGCCGCCGGCGAATGACTTCAGCATTTGCAGTCTCCTCCCAGTTTTTGGCGTGCGCGATTGACTTTGGCCTTCGGGCGAGATGCGCCAGGGGCCTTCGTGATGGCGAATGATGCCCGCGGCACGCGTCGTGGCCCATTCCAGTTTTCGTCATCGGCGCCTCCTCCAGAGCTAGGCCGACGTTGTATATGGTAGCGCTACCAAACTTCTATGTAAATTGCTTTGTTCGTCTGATAGGATGAATTTGGTAGCGCTGCCATTCTTGCAGGAAATTGGCGGCGTGGTCGAGGGTTTTGGCATTGCCTGGCGGCACCAATTAGGGTCTGGTCCGCGCGAAAAGACAGCAGGTGAGATCAGCTATTGGACAACGAAGCGGACAGGCGACCGGGCGAAGCGCGAAAGAGCGGCAGGCGGGGAGGCGGTCGGCCGACGATTGCCGATGTTGCAAGGTTGGCCGGTGTCGGCGCGATAACCGTCTCTCGTGCCCTCCGCGATCCGTCCCATGTCTCACAAAGTCTTCGCGACAGAATCTCTGATGCCATCGCCAAGCTGGGCTATGTCCCCGATTCCAATGCCCGGGCGCTCGCCTCTTCGCGGGCCGACGTGATAGGCGTGCTGGTGCCGTCGTTGACGAACATCGTGTTCGCGGACGTTCTTCGGGGCATCTATGACGAGTTGGGCAGCGCGCAGCTGCAGATTCAGCTCGGGAATACGCATTATTCGGTTGAGGAGGAGGAGCGGCTCGTTCGCATGTTCCTCAGCCAGCGGCCCACTGCGCTCATCGTTGCGGGTATTGACCAGAATGCCAGCACGCGGCTCATGCTGGAGAATGCCGGCTGCCCGATCGTCCAGATCATGGAAACCACCAATGACCCGATCGATATGCTGGTAGGTTTCTCACAACTGGAAGGCGGTCGGACCGCGACGACCCACCTGATTCAGGCCGGCTATCGGCGGATCGGATTTCTTGGGGCCAGGATGGACCCCCGGTCTCAGCGCCGGCTCTCGGGCTATGTCCAGGCGATGACAGAGGCAGGACTTTTCGATCCGGAATTGATGGTCACGACGCCTCAATCCTCAAGCGTCACACTCGGATCGCGGCTTCTCCACGAAACACTATCCCGCCGGCCTGATCTGGACGCGGTATTCTGCAATAATGACGACCTCGCCTTGGGCGTTCTCTTCGCCTGTCAGCATCTCGGGATCGACGTGCCTACCCGGCTTGGCATCTGCGGCTTCAATGATTTGGAGATGATGTCGGCTGCAGTTCCGGCCCTGACAAGTATCAGTACGCCTCGCTATACAATCGGGAGAACCGCCGTGAGTATGATCCAGGCCCGGCTTGCCGGACACTCCGACTTTACCGCCTCGGTCGATCTCGGCTTTGAAGCGAAACCGCGCGCAAGCACCGGAATTGGTGAGTTCGCTCTGGATCCTGATCCAGCTTTGTCCTGACCGCCGCGATGATGCCCATCACCGGGACGGAAATCGCACCCAGGATCGACGTGCCCTTCTTGATGAGGCCGGCCAAGGACAGGCTTTGCAACACCGCCCTGCCGATGGAAACGTCCGTTTCGACCTCCGTCGATGAAGAGATGCTGAAGGCGATGTTCGCCGGGCAGTGATCTTTGCCGCGGAGTCGTGAAACCGGCCGCGCCTTTCTGACATGCGACCTGCCCAGCGGGGGAAGATCATGACCGAACTTGTGCTGAATGCCGAGAATGTTTCGAAGCCCTATCTCGGCGTGTGCGCCCTGAATCAGGTGTTGATCGACTGCCGCGCGGGCGAGGTTGACGCGACTTTGGGCGAGAACGCTTCGGGCAAATCCAGCTTGATGAAGATCGCCAGAGGCGCCGTGGCCCCCAATTCCGGCACTGTGACCATTGCAGGTCAGCCGCTGACCCATCCCGACCAGAGCCTTGCGCGGTCGTTAGGTCTGGCAACGATCTATCAGGATGGCAGCTTGGTCTGTCCGTCGCACAGAGCTTTACCTTGGCGACCTTCTTGCACAACCGGTCGATCTTAAGCTGCTCCGGCTTCTGCTGATTATAGCCCGGAAAGGCATGCTGCGGGTCTTCCAAGAGTTCCTTCACCCATTTGCGCAAGACCTTCTCGCGCAGATCGAAATATCGCGCCGCCTGCACAGCAGTAACGCCCCGATCCCTCACCAACTTCACTGTCTCAAGCTTGAACCTGCGGCTGTGCTTGCGTCTCTCCATGGAAAACTCCGATTCCATGGCAACACCTTACCTCGGGTCCACGAAACCAACAGCAGGCCAAAGTCCGTTTCTCATTACGCAACCACTTCAGCGTGGAGCGCGCGCTATCCGACCGGGATAATTTCAAGGGGCATCCACATCAGCTACGACCGATGCGCCCACGGCTTCATGTCCGCCATCGCCATAGCGGCCATCGCTATCTTCTGGATATGATCAATGAGTCCTGAAACTAGATCGAAAGGATTCTAAGAGATTGAAGCGGTCGACTTTTCTAGCGTCAACGGCAACGATGGCCAGTGTCCGCCTTTCCGTTATTTGCCGAGATGGGTTGGCATGCATTTTGAAAAGAGATCGAAACTTCAACACGCAGTTCGTTGCCCAAATGGCGGGCGGCACATCTTGAATCATTTACAAGGCTAGGCCGGTTATCTCAAAAGCTGTCTGTGTTAGAAAAAGTCGGCAGCCCATCCAAAACGGGCCGGTTTTGAAGCGCAAACACATCATGATGGGCGTCCCACGCTCGTTCCGATAACAAAACAAGCCGTGCGTTGTCGATCCGCTCTACTAAGGCCGCAGTCCAAGAGGTGGAGCATATTGAAATGCCGTACCCGCTTTGAGAAGGATAGTCGGCGTAGCCAAACCCCAATGACCGGTAGTCCTGCAGTAGGGTATCCCATCCTGCCGCAATCCCGTAGTTTTGGAATGACGGGGCACGGGCCGCTGCAAAACGACCGTGGAAGCTGACGACAAGCACGCCGTCCTGCCTCAGCCACGAAGCGAGTTTTCGCACGAGTTTTTCACTTTGCGCGGCCGATAGATGCGTAATCACGGATCCGACCCAGATAAGGTCATAGCGGTCTGGAGCGTGAAGACTTTCGGTACTCGTCGCAGAAGGAAAGGTGTTTGCCCCAAACTCCCTAGCGCAGAAAGCCAGGTCGTCGGGTCGGATGTCCGTTACGGAAAGTTCCGCCTGCGGATAGCCTGCTCGCAGCCATCTGGTAACCCGGCCCGCGCCCGCGCCGAAATCGAGAATGTGCGACGGTGCTATGTTGGCAATCGCAACAGCCGCATCAATAACGGCGAACGCTGAGGCACCACAGCTGAGGTAGTGGTAATCATTGCCTTGATACATTCCGTCGTCAGCGTGGAGCTCGAGCGAAACCCGGTGCACATGCGCCGCGGATGCTTTTGGTAAGTGCTCTGAAAGAACGTTGGAAAGCATCTATTTGCTCCATAACCTACAAAAATCCGCGACAAGCACGTTGTGCGGAAAATCGGTGAGTAGTCTTATCCACCCACGCTGGGGATGACAACAGTAGAACAAAAGCCTTGCAGCCAGAAGAGGGCGGCCGAAAGAATTGCCCTTCGGAATCGAGGTCGCGTGTTGGTCGCGCCTATGCGCGCCTTGACACTGCGGCCTGGCCACGCAAGGAATAAAATGCCGGTGCTACCTGCCATGGAAGCCTGCCCCGCGACATCATGGGCCAATTTCAATTGGCGACATCGGGGGCTATGAACGAGGTGGTTTAAAATGACCAGAATTTTGAACCCGACGCTGGTGGACGGTATATATTGTTATAGCCGTGAAAAGGCCGATGATTACGCGGACTATCCTGACAGTGGCTTTGATATAACCGAAGAAAACGCGGTGAAAAGTTTCTGGGTCAGTTCCCGGAACAGGTTGTTTCTGTTTCTTGTGCAGCGCGCCCTAAGAAAATCAAAGGGCGATCGTTTTCTTGAGATCGGCTGTGGCACCGGGGATTTCCTCAGCAGAGTTGTTGCTAAAAAGAATCTGGATGTCACAGGATCCGAGATCTATCGGAAGGGACTGCGTTACGCAAAGGCAAAGATGCCCGGGATAACCTTTGTCCAGTATGATGTCAGCGAGGGCGTACTGGATCAGAAGTTCGATGTTATTGCGGCTTTCGATGTTCTGGAACATGTCGAGCGGGATCAGGAAGCTATTGGGAATATTTACGAGATGCTGTCTGAAAACGGCCGATTTGTTGTCAGCGTCCCGCAATACATGTTTCTGTGGAGCAACCTTGATGCCATAGTGAAGCACAAGCGGCGCTATTCAAGACGGGAAATGACTGGCAAGCTTCGGGCATCCGGCTTTGAAATAGAGCGCGCAACCTCTTTTGTGTTCACACTCTTCCCGCTTATGGTGCTGTCGCGGTTGGTGGACCGCGAGAGTGCGGCGCAGGTTCAGGACGATCAGGCGCTTCAGAAGCGGGTGATGTTCTCGTCGGTTTCAAATAGCTTGTTTGATGCCGTGATGCGGATTGACGAATTCTTGATCCGCATCGGGCTGTCATTGCCGTTCGGCGGAAGGCTTGTCGTCGTCGCAAGGAAACCTGCGTAAGCCCTGGCGTGTCTCAGCGCCTGAACCAGATCTCGATTTTTTGCGCCCCGAATGGGTAAACGGCAGTGCCGCAGAGCTGGAAGTCACTGAATGCACCAAGTTCCCTCGGCAGGTCAGGCCAGACGCCATCCCACCCGATGCGGCGCGCGACAATCACAGGGCCTAGCGTTGACAGGCGTTCGGGGGTGAGGATCGCGCTGGCTTGAGGGGGATTGTTGATCCATGGCGATCCCACGGGGACTGCCCGGAAGGCGAGCGCGACACCCGGCACGTCATAGAAGCCGAGAAACGGCAGGCCTTGCGGCAATCCGCAGATCGCGGCGGCTTTACCAAGATCAGCGACGAAGGCCGCTGTCGCGGGGTCGAGGCGAACATTGCCGAGAGTGCCGATATTGACCGGTTCGGTCTGAGCCGCAAGAGGGGCGCCGAGGTGATAGGCTGGGCCGTACAGGCTGGTCGCGATCTGGCTGGTGATTGTCGCTGCAAAGACCGAGGTCAGCGTCAGGCTGATGAAGCGGTCCGGGCCGGATTGCGAAAGACTCGGCATCAGCGCCATCAGCGCAGCCCACGGGGCGGCCGTCACGATGACCTGGGTGAAGATCGCGTTTCCAGTGCCGACCGCCACGCTGTACGGGGCGATGAAGAGGCCCGCTGCCAGCGCCGCCACGCGCCAGTCGGATCCGAGCGACCGCCGGGCCAGCACGGCAGACGCCAGCAGCATGACAAGCAGCGCCTCGATCTGGAGGCCATACTGATCCATGCCGTCTGGTGACCCGCCCAAGAGGTGCCGACCGATGATGAGGGTGGCTAGGAGGGAGAGGACAGCAATCCAGGCGGTCAGCGCCAGGGGCCGGACAATGTAGAGTGCGAAGCACAATACGAACGGCAGAAAACCTTTCAGCATCCAAAAGATATCGGCCGTGTATTCGCGGGCATAGCGGAGCAGCCTGTCTGCGACCGGTTCGCTCTGCACGCTGCGAAACAGTGCATAGCCATCAGCCAGCGCATCGCGAGTTTCCGACCATGGCCCTTGCAGAAGGACGACGCCGGTGAGGCTGGCCGCAAAGACGGCCCCGGTCAGCACCCAGAGTGCCAACATCCTTCCGAACCGGCCTGTCCCCGACCACAGGAACAACGGCAGGATGAGGAGGGTACAGATGGCGGACGAGGGTTTGCTCACAAACTCGACGGTCAGCGCAAGCCCGGCGAGCGCGCCGAAGATCGCAGCCGGGCCGATCCGCCTTGCAACGGTGGCGAGCAGGGAAAAGCCGATGGCGGCGGCGCACCCTGCCGAGGCGAGGAGATTGTAGCTGGGCGAAAGATTGATCGTCGTCAGATACAGAAGCGCCCCGGCAATGCTGATCGAAAAGATCGACAGGGCAGAAGCCCGGCCATGTGCGGGTCGAAGCTTTCGCGCCACCGCAGTGACGCCAATGGCAAGCACGACCGAGGAAAGGATCAGGACCGACAGACCGACAAGGCGGAAGCTTTGCAGATCGCCGCTGATCCGCCACAATGGTCCCAGCAGCCAGTGCTGCGGGCTGATATAGGCCTCGACGCTGCCGGGCAGGCTGGCCGACAGAACGTAATAGGCCTCGTCCGAGATGTCATAGCCCCGGTCGGAGACAAAGAGCGCAGCGGCGATGGCGAGCCCGGCCAGAATAGCATGCAAAAGTCCTGCCCGGTATTCCAGCATTTGCGCAACCACCGTCATCGTGCGCCATACAGGCGCCTGCTCACGTCCTGTCATCGAAGCCCCGAGGTCGTGTGCGCAGCGAGAAATGCTTCGTCGCGGCGAAGTTGAACGCGACGACCAGCGGCAGCAGCGCCATCTGCGTCCAGAACGGATCGGTAGACCAGACTTCGACGATCATGGAGAGGATGACGGTATTTGCCGATATCGAAAGCACACCGACGGCGGCGAATTTGCGGAAGCGGTCGTCGAAGCGCAACGGGCCGTCGTGCCGGAACACCCAGACGAAATTGGTGACATACATAAACAGCATTCCGGCCGCCCATGCGCCGACCAGCGCAACGATGTAGTTGACCCCGGCAACGCGAAACATTCCGGTGAAGATCGCGAGTGTCAGGAAGAAATTTACACCGCCCAAGAGCAGATACTTCAACACCTCAATACGCGTCGTCATTACCCCGTTCGCATCCCTGTTTGGCCTCGGTCATCGCGGACAGGCGCGGGCGGCCATCAGTCGAATTTTTCGCGCACGATGTAGTTCGGACGCTTTCGTACCTCTTCGTTGATGCGCCAGACGTATTCGCCGATAACCCCCAGCATCAGCATGATAAGCCCCCCTACGACCAGAAGCACGATCATGAGCGGTGCCCACCCTTCGAACGGGGTAGTGCCCATGAACCAGGCGATAACGATTGTGATGCCGTAGAGCATGCCGAGCATCGATGTTGTCGCGCCGGCAAGCGATATGAGACGAATCGGCAGATAGGAAACGTCCAGCACCGCATCGAGGAAATTCTTGAGCTTTTTGCTGAAATTATATTGCGACCGGCCGATTTTCCGCTCTTGCCGGACATAGGGGATGAATGTGGTGCGGAACCCCGTCCACAGCAGGTCACCCTGAAAATAGCGGTGGCGCACGTCGATGGAGTTGAAGACATCGACAACCTTTCGGTCCATGAGCACATAGTCGAAACCGCCATCGGGCATATTGGGTTGGGCCAGGCGCAGGATGCTGTAAGCCATGCGGGAAAAAATTCGAGCCGAGAGGCTGTCGGCACGGTCGGACCGGTGGCAGACCACGATCTCGCCGCCCGCTTCCCAGCTACGCATCATTTCGGGGATCAGGTCGAGCGGATCCTGCAGATCGGCCGACACATTGATGACTGCGTCACCTGTGGCTTCCTTGAAGCCCGCGAGCATCGCAGCCATCTGACCGAAATTGCGGGTGAAATCGATAACCTTGACGCGGCTGTCAGCGTCCCGGATCGCTCGGAGTTCTGCGAGCGAGGCGTCTGCAGAACCGTCATTGACGAAGACAAGTTCGAACTCATAGCTGGGAAGCCTGGTCGCGAAGACATCGCAGAGACCTGCATGCGTCGGAGCCAGCGAGCCCGAGTTGTTGTAGACAGGAACAACGACCGAAACTTTCAACACGACCTCCTCCCTGCCTCGCACGGTGCAGCGCCACGGTCGCCGACCTGGCAGGGGCGCCGGCCTGCCTGCGGGGTGTAGTGAGGGCAGACATCAGCCGCATCGGAAGATCAAACATTTTCGACATCGTCAGAAAATTAGTCGATGCTTGTTGCGTCCGGGAAAGCCCGTTCGGGCGTAGGGGCGCGCGGCCGCGCGTCGTGCTCCTTCGGCTGATCCTGAATTTCCCTTGAAATCGGTCGACCCCCCAAGCCATATGCATAAGCTGGCAGCTTTGGCAAAACTGTCACTCGCGAGCCGGTGTGCCGGATCCTCAAGGAATAACATGGCGATGGCTGACGACATTTATGTGACGCGCCCGCATCTTCCGCCGCTGGAAGAGTTCAAGACATATCTCAGCAATATATGGGAGAGTGGTATCCTGACGAACTGCGGACCCTATCATGCGCAGTTGGAGCAGGAACTGACGCAGTACCTTGGCGTGCCGCATATATCGCTGTTCAACAATGCGACGATCGCGCTGATCACGGCGTTGCAGGCCCTGAAGGTGACGGGTGAGGTCATCACCACGCCATTCTCCTTCGTGGCAACGTCACATGCCTTGCTATGGAACAAGATCACGCCGGTTTTCGTCGATATCGACCCCGACACGCTTAACCTCGATCCGGCGCGGATCGAAGAGGCGATCACACCGCGAACCACCGCCATCATGCCGGTCCATTGCTACGGACATCCGGCAGACATCGATGCCATCGACGCCATCGCGGCGCGGCACAATCTGCGGGTCATCTATGATGCCGCCCATGCGTTCGGAGTGAAGTGTCATAACGGGAGCGTGTTGAACCATGGCGATCTGTCCGTGCTGAGTTTTCACGCGACCAAGGTCTTCAACACTTTCGAAGGCGGTGCGATCGTCAGTCCCACGCGCGAGTTGAAGCTGTACATCGACAAGCTGAAGAACTTTGGCCACGACGGCGAAATCCGTGTCGTCGAGGCCGGGATTAACGGCAAGATGAGCGAGATCAATTGCGCGTTCGGCCTGCTGCAACTGAAGCACATTGATGCCGCCATCGCCCGGCGCGCCCAGATCGACGCGGCCTACCGGCGCGGGCTGGCGGGCGTGACGGGCATCAAGTGCCTCGGCGACTCGGGCGAGACGGTTGCGAACTATTCGTATTTCCCTATCCTTGTCGGGCCCGGATACCGCATGTCGCGGGACGCGCTTTACGATCACATGAAGGCGCGGGGGGTGCATCCGCGGCGTTATTTCTATCCGCTGATCACCGAGTTTCCGATGTATCAAGATTTTCCCAGTTCCAACCGGAACATGCTGCCTGTGGCGGCGCAGGCGGCGGATCAGATTCTGTGCTTGCCGATCTATCCCGACCTTGACGATGCGTCGGTAGCGCGGATCATCGCGCTGATCGCCTCGGAATAGGCCGTCTGGTCCGCCCGGTTCAGGAAAGCCTCAAGATGCACGTCGCGATCATGCAACCTTACTTCCTGCCCTACATCGGGTATTTCCAGCTTGTCGAGGCGGTGGATCGCTTTGTCGTCTATGATACCGTCGAATACACCAAGAAGGGATGGATCAACCGCAACCGGATGCTGCGCAACGGTGAGGCGGTCATGTTTTCAGTGCCGCTGAAGAAGGATTCCGACTTCCTGCAGGTGCGCGACCGTCGTCTTGCCGATGACTTTGATCCGGTCAAGCTTGGCAATCAGTTTGCGGGGGCCTACCGGAAAGCGCAGCAGTTTGACCTGGTCATGCCGGTGCTGCGCGAGATCCTGAGTTACAAGAGTGCGAACCTGTTCGATTATATCCGGAATTCGCTCGACCGCTGCTGTGACTATCTGGGGATTACGACGCCTATTGTCGCATCGTCCGAGATTGAGACCTCGAGCGGGCTGCGCGGCACCGCGCGCGTTCTGTCGCTGTGCGATGCTCTTGGCGCGGATCGCTACACCAATGCGATCGGTGGGCTCGATCTCTACCGGTCGTCGGAGTTTGCAGCGCGGGGAATAGCGTTGCGTTTTCTGCGCAGCAGGCCCGATCCCTACCCGCAGGGCGGAGAGCCGTTTCAGCCCTATCTGTCGATCATTGATGTGATGATGCACAACCCCGTTGAGGATATCCGCACGATGCTGCGTGAGGGGTTTGACATTGTCGATGGCAGAGAGGAGAGCGATGTTTCGCTGGCAGAAACTCGGTAAGGTGTTCGATCCGCTCGAGGTCACCGGCAGGCCATGGATCAGGCAGTTTGCGCAGGCCCCGTCGGCGGTGCTGCATGACCGCTTCGTCCGTGTCTACTTCTCGTGCCGCCCCGATCCCGATGCCAACGGTCAGTTCGTGAGCTATTCGGCCTATGTCGATCTGGATCGTGGGAACCTGCTTCACGTACGCGATGTCGCAGCGGAACCGATTCTTGCACTGGGGGGCCTTGGCACCTTCGACGAATTCGGAACCTATCCAGTCTCGGTGCTGCGCGATGGTTCGCTGATGCGTGTCTATTATGCCGGCTGGACACGGTGTGAAAGCGTGCCCTTCAACGTGGCCATCGGCTGCGCGATCAGCGAAGACGAAGGGCGGACGTTCCGCAAGCTGGGTCCGGGGCCGGTGATCGGCTATTCGCCTGACGAGCCGTTCGTGATGAGCGGCCCGAAGGTGCGCCGCTTCGGCGATCTGTGGTATCTCTTCTACATCGCCGGGCGTCTGTGGAAACTGGTGGGCGGGCGGCCCGAGCCGGTCTACCGCATCCGGATGGCAACGTCACCCGACGGGATCAACTGGACCAAACTGGGCCGCGATCTGATCCCCCCCCGGATCGAGCCGGACGAGGCGCAGGCGAGTCCCGATGTTCATTTTCGCGACGGGCGCTATCACATGTTCTTCTGCTACCGCCACAGCGAAGGCTTTCGCAGCCACGAACGGGGATACCGCATCGGCTATGCCGTCAGCGACAATCTGACCGACTGGCACCGCGATGACACGCAGGCAGGGCTGGCACCGTCCGAGACAGGCTGGGACAGCGAGATGGTCAGTTATCCGCATGTCTTCGATGTCGATGACACAACGTACATGGCATATCTCGGCAATCAGGTCGGGCGCGAAGGCTTCGGCCTTGCGCGCCTTGTGGGGACAGGCGATGCAGATTGAGAAACTCGGGCGGATTTTCGATCCGCGGGACCATCGTCTGCCGGATGGCTGTATCACCCATGCGCAGTCGCCGCAGACCCTGCTTACCGACGAGGGTGTGCGAATCTACTTTTCGACCCGATCGCTGGATGCCGCCGGGGGCAAGTTCCGCAGCCGCATCGCCTTTGTCGATATGACTCCCGGGCTGGAGCAGATTCTGCGCGTGTCGGACAGCACCGTGATCCCGCTGGGCGGATTGGGTTGCTTTGACGAGCACGGGATATTCCCGATGAACGTGATCCGCAACGGAGACGAGGTGTGGGGCTATACCTGCGGCTGGAACCGGCGGGTCTCGGTTTCGGTCGATACGGCAATCGGTCTGGCGATCAGCCGCGATGGTGGCGCGACCTTCGAGCGGCAGGGAGATGGGCCGGTACTGGGGCCGAGCCTGCACGAGCCGTTTTTGGTGGGGGACGGCTTTGTGCTGAAGGCAGGTGCGCGCTTTCACATGTGGTATATCTTCGGTGTGCGCTGGGGGCGCGAGGATAGCGGGTTACCCCCTGACCGTGTCTACAAGATCGGTCATGCGGTGTCGGAAGACGGCATCGGCTGGGTGAAGAAGGATGGCATGCAGATCATTCCCGACGTTCTCGGCGATGACGAATGTCAGGCGCTACCCAGCGTCGTACGGTTCGGCGGCACCTATCACATGGCGTTCTGCTACCGCGCCATCCATGGTTTTCGCACAGATCCCACGCTTGGCTACCGGATAGGATATGCGCGGTCGGACGATCTGGTGCGGTGGACGCGTGACGATGCGGCGCTGGGTCTTGTCGGTACACGCGGCGACTGGGATGCCGACATGCAGTGCTATCCGCACCTCTTCGTGCTGGATGACCGACTGATGCTGCTTTACAACGGCAATGCCTTTGGCCGAGACGGGTTCGGTCTGGCACGCGTCCTGCCATGAGCGGGCTTGCCTTCCGCTCTTGCAGCGCCTCAGCGGATGCGATCCGCATGCATCTTGAGGCGTGCGAAGCGGGATTTGTTCCGCCGCTTGGCCAGCGCGTGGCGATAGCGGACTATGCCGCGCAGCTTGCGCAATCCGCCTGGCTTTCGGAGGCATGGGAGGAGGGCAACCTCGTGGGGCTGGTCGCGGTCTATTGCAACGATCCTGACCGCATCCTGGCCTTCGTGTCGAATGTCAGCGTGCATCCGGATCATCGCCGCAGGGGTATTGCGCGGCACCTGCTGAGCGAGGCCATCTTCCACATCCGCGGGCGACAGTTTGCCCGCATCGAACTGCGGTCCGACATCAGGGCACCAAAGGCAGTTGCACTCTACCAGTCGATGGGTTTTGACTCGATCGGACAAGACGGGACGGCGTTGACTATGCGACTGGACCTGCAGGAGGAAATCGGAATGACTGCACCGCGCGATTATGATGCCGAGTTTCAGGACACGGCCGATCACAAATACGCATATGACTTCGATTTCGATGTCATGCACGGGTACATGATGCGGGCCTACGAGGCGTTTCGGCGGCCCGGCAACGTGCTTGAACTGGGAAGCTACAAGGGGGATTTCACCCGTCGCCTGCTTGGAACTCATGACGATATCACCTGCGTAGAGGCGTCCGCGATGGCGGTCGATGTGGCACGAGAACGGCTGGGCGATACGGTGACGCTGGTTCATGCGCTGTTCGAGGAAGCCGAATTGCCGCAGCGGTATGACAATGTTATCCTGGCGCATGTGCTGGAGCATCTGGAAGACCCGGTCGGCACGCTGCGGCGGATCAATGATGAGTGGCTTGCCGACGGCGGGCGTTTGTTTCTGGTGTGTCCCAATGCGAATGCGCCGTCCCGCCAGATTGCGGTGAAGATGGGGCTGATCTCGCACAATGCGGCCATCACCGCGTCCGAGGCGGAACACGGGCATCGGATAACCTATTCGCTCGACACGCTGGAACGCGATGCCGTCGCGGCGGGCCTGAATGTCGTCTGCCGGTCGGGCATCTTCTTCAAGGCGCTCGCGAATTTCCAGTGGGACCGGCTTCTGAAAACCGACATCATTAGTCCAGCCTATCTAGACGGGTGCTATGCGCTGGGTCAGCAGTATCCCGACCTCTGTTCCAGCATCTATCTGATCTGCGAACGCGGGCGGACGTGACAATGCGAATTGGTTTGCAATCCGACGGTCGATCCGGCATCCGCAGGGCCGTATTCACGGGGCTGTGAGCGGTCACTCCGGCCAACCCTTCGGCGGTTGGCGAACAGGACCCTTCTGGTGGAGAAATTCCTTGAAACTGAGTGTCTGTATCGTCACCTACAATCAGGAAAGGTTCATCGAGCAATGCATCGTCAGCGCGTTGAACCAGACGGTGTCCTTCGATTACGAGATTGTCGTGGGCGAGGACTGCTCGACTGACGGCACGCTTGCGATCCTGGAACGGCTTGCCGCCGCACACCCGGGCGTTCTTAAGATCCGGCATCGCGCCGTGAACCTTGGTGCCGAGAAGAACTTTGACACTACGATCTCCGAATGCAGCGGCGAGTACATCGCCTTTCTGGAAGGCGACAACTGGTGGACCTCGCCCGACAAGCTGCAGCGGCAGGTCGAGATGCTGGACGCGCATCCAGACATGTCGTTCTGTTTTCATCGCACGCGGTATGTCGATACGGCGGGCCGGTCCCTGCCGACGGTGATGCCACCAGAAGATCCGCCTATGCTGTCGGGCTTCGAGTTTCTGATGCAGGAGTCGAACCCGGTGGCCTTGGGCTCGGTTGTGGCGCGCACGGCGCTGCTGTCGGGCTGGCAAGACTGGCTGGGCGGGCTGAAACTGGGCGACTGGCCGCTGTGCCTGATGCTGGGGTCGCGCGGGCGCGTCGGTTTCGTGGCGCAGGACATGTCGGTGCAGCGGGTGCATGCAGGGGGATCGTGGTCGTTCCTCAGCCCGCCGACGCAGGTCATGTACGTGCTCCAGATGCTCGACCGGGTCGCTCCGCTGCTGAATGACGCGCAACGGCAGATGCTGTTCCTGCAACGTACAGCCCGGATCAACTGGTGGTCGAAGCAGATGGTGTACGAACCATCTGTGCGGGTCGATCAGGAATTGGAAAGTCTCGGTCGGCTCAACGATCCTGCATTGGCGATCAGTCTTCTTGCCGGCATCGCCGAGACCGCCCGGATCGCGGTCGAGAGCGCCCGGATCGGGGCCAAGACCGCCCAGATCTGGATTTCCGACCTGCAAAACACGATTCAGACCGCTGTGTCAGAGCGGAACGATGCCTTGCACCGCATGGTCGACCTCGAGATGCAACTTGCAAGGGCGCGAGGACGGCCTTTTAAACAGATGCGCGACCTTCTGCGATTCAAATTGCTATCTTTTCTGTCCCGGCAGACCAAGGTCATTCCACCTCGGATGGCGGCACGTTTTGCACGAAGCGCGAATAAAAGGGATCCCAATCGATCGACGACCGGCTGGATCGGTTTGAGTCAATCAGCGAACGCGAGAACACAAAGCCTCGAGCCTGCAAAGCTTGGGAAGGATGGGTCAATCCGTTATTCAGGTAGCATCCCCGCAGATCCGACAAAGCCGACAATTCTTGTTGTCAGCCACGAAGTCGGCCGAACCGGAGCGCCGATACTCGCATTGAACATCGTCATGGAACTTGCAAAGCGATACAATGTTGTCAGTTTAGGGCTTCGGGGTGGCGATATCCTGGGCAGTTTTCGCGCTTCGTCTATCGAAGTGCATGTGGCCGACACTTTTCACCATGATGACACGCAGTATAGGGGACTGATCGAGAACCTGTGCACAACCTTCAACTTCGCCTTTGCCATTGTAAATAGCGTCGAGTCACGTGCAGTACTGAAGCCTCTGGCAACGTTTGATATTCCTACAGTAACACTGTTGCACGAATTTGCTGCATACACGCGACCAAAGAACGCGTTTCTGGAAGTGTTCAAGTGGTCGACAGAAACTATTTTTTCCACGGAGGTCACACTTCGGAATGCGCTGCAGGAGCACCCGACCCAGCAGCCTGCGCGCCTGCATGTTCTGCCACAGGGAAAATGCGCAGTTCCGATGTCGATATCGACCGAGCCGGAGAGGCAGGCCGAGCGCGCGTGGCTTCAGAAAAGCCTGCGGCCCGATCAAAGCAGGAAGCCGTTTCTGGTACTTGGTGCGGGTGCCGTCCAGATACGAAAGGGCGTCGACCTCTTTTTGGAGACTGCGACACGGGTCATAAAGAGCCCAGGCGGGCAGAAATTTCAGTTTGCCTGGATCGGACACGGTTATGATCCGGAGCGCGACCTTGCTTACTCCGTGTACTTGCAGGATCAGATTCGCCGTGCCGGAATTGAAGAACAGGTGGTGTTTCTGCGCGAGACATCGGAGATCGAATTCGCCTATGAGCTTGCGGATGTATTCTTGCTTTCCAGCCGACTCGACCCGCTGCCAAATGTGGCTATTGACGCACTATCTGTCGGTTTGCCTGTGCTCTGTTTCAGAGAGACTACGGGCATTGCAGACTTCTTGGTTCAGAAAGGTTTAGGGCCTTACTGCGTCGCGAATTACATTGATACTCACGATATCGCCGGGAAATTGATGGCGCTTGAGTCGTCGCCGGATCTGCGCGCGGATGTGGCGACGCAGTCCAAGGAGCTCGCCGCCGAGTATTTCAACTTCTTCGACTATGTTTCAAAAGTAGAAAGAATTGCGCTGGATGCCGGACGGGCTTTGGAGCAGCGTGAGGATGATGCGAAGACCATTCTGGCTTCTGGACTGTTTCGTCAGGACTTCAACGTGCCCGCGTCCAGTAAAGCAAGGAAGGCCGAGGAGGCTGTGACCTACTACCTCGCTGCGACGGCGTCTGGCATTGGTAGTCGTAAACCCATGCCAGGCTTCCACCCTTATATCTACAGCCGAGAACAGCAGAATGACAGGCTGATCACGTGCGACCCGTTTGCAGACTTTATTCGGCATGAGCAGCCCGCTGGACCGTGGCTGCAGCAGGTTATCGTGGGAGGGATGGTCGGTGATCAAACTGATGCGCGGGGTGTGCCGGATGCCCTGCGTGTTGCCTTGCATATACATGCATACTACCCAGACATGCTTGATGAATTGCTCGGTCGTTTGAGTCGGAACGCATCAAAGCCTGATTTGTTTCTCAGTGTTTCGTCTGAGCGCGCTGCAGCGGAGGCAAGAAGGACGTTGCTGCCCTATGCGTTGGGGCGTATCGATGTTCGCGTGGTGCCGAACGTGGGGCGGGACATTGGCCCGTTACTTACGGAGTTTGGCCCAAGTCTTGTTACTTCATATGATGTCGTAGGCCATCTCCATACTAAGAGAAGCATGGGGCTGGAAAACGCAGCATTCGTTGAGTCGTGGAACCATTTCAATCTTGAGAACATGCTAGGTGGGGCACAAGGTGGTCGCATGGTTGACCTGATACTTTCCGAGATGGCACATGATGCCAGCATTGGAGTTGTATACCCCGACGATCCGCATCTTCTTGGGTGGGGAGGCAACCGCAAAGTTGCAGAAGAGTTGATGAGAGCGCTGGGCTCGGAGCATTTGCCGGACGCAACGAATTTTCCGGTTGGAAGCATGTTCTGGATGCGTTCGAGTTCGCTCAAACCGCTTGTCGATCTGAAGCTGACATGGGCAGATTACCCACCGGAGCCCCTCGCTTATGACGGAACGATGTTGCATGCGATCGAAAGGCTTTTCGGCCTGGTATCCGGGCTGGACGGGAAAAGAAGCGTTGTAACGAATATCCCCGGCCTGACCCGTGAATGACTGGACCTGCCGGTGGAGGCTGCACGAGACGCTGTTGGGCTGGCATTGGGGATACGGAATGAGCTTTAAGACTATTGCAGTCACAAGATGAAGACACTCGTTCTAGGCGGCAATGGCTTCATCGGATCCTATGTAGTCGATGCTCTGATAGCTCAGGGCCATTCGGTCAGCGTGTTCGACCGTCAGCCAGAGCGGTTCCGACCGCCGCGCGCAGACGTGGATTATCGCTTTGGCGACTTTTCGGATCGGATGGCGCTGATTGATGCTCTGGCCGGTACAGAGGTTGTCCTGCATCTGGTCAGCAGCACCTTCCCAGGAACGGCCGATCTGGATCCGAAGACCGATGTGCAGAACAATCTGGTGGGCACGATCAACCTGCTCGACTCGATGGTGAGCCTTGGGATCAGGCGGATCATGTTCCTGTCATCGGGTGGCACAGTTTACGGCATTCCTGAAAGCCTGCCTATTGCCGAAACCCATCCGCTGCGTCCGATCAACTCGTATGGCATCGTGAAGGTGTCGATCGAGCATTACTTGGAGATGTATCGCCGGACTCGCGGGATTTCCCCGGTCATTGTGCGTGCCTCGAACCCCTACGGCCCGCGTCAGGCGCATACCGGAGTACAGGGGGTGATTTCGACCTTCCTGCGCCGCGTGCTGACGGATGCGCCGATTGAGGTCTGGGGCGACGGCAGCGTGGTGCGCGATTACATCCACGTCGGCGACCTCGCCGAACTTTGCGCGCTTGCGGCGGTAGGCGGTACCGAGGGTGCCTACAATGCCGGAAGCGGGAAGGGTACATCGATCAACGAGATCATCCGGCTTGTAGGCGAGGTGACGGGCGCAAAGATCGAAGCTGCCTATAAGCCGGGCCGTGCCATCGACGTGCCGAAGTCGGTGCTGGATGTGACGCGCGCTGCCGCCGATTTTGACTGGAGGTCAGCTACAGCGCTGCCCGAAGGCATGGCCGAGACCTGGCGCTGGCTGCAGGCGACGCACTGAGCAAGCGCTGCGGTGCTGTCAGGGTAAAATTTTTGAGCGGATAGACTTGTCGCCTAGGCCGCTAAGTCGATGAAGGTTTGATCTGTGCAATGACCTTGACCAAACCCAAAACAGCTGCCGCTCGCGCGAAGACGGCATTGCGGAGGCTTTCCATCTCCTGCCGCTTGTCCATGGCAAAAACCGTAAATGCAGTGTTCAGATCGTTGAACAGCATCTCGCCCAGGGCGTTGACATCCACGTCGGGCTGAATTGCGCCGCGGTCCCTCAGGCCTAGGAGCAACGCCTTGACCTGCGTGCACAGAGCTTGGTCCAATTCACGATAACGGCGCGAGAATGGCGTTTCCGGGTGTTGGATCGACATGGCCATTGCGGTGCGCCACATCTCTTTGGTCAGCCAGACCAATGAGTGATCGTAGTAGGTCGCGATCAATGTCTGCATTGCTGCAATAGGATCTGATGGGGGGTTGTCGACGACAACCGCGCCGCGGCGCAGGACCTCTTCCACCTCCATGGATACGATAGCCAGCAGGAGGTCGGCCTTGGTTTCAAAGTAATTGTAAAAGGTTCCGACAGAAACCTCGGCCATTTCGGCGATAGCGTCGATTCTGGCTGCCTCATATCCGATTTGCCCGAATAGTGTGCTGGCGGCCTCAAGGATGCTACCGTTTCGCTTGGCTTTCTGTCTTTCCCGCAATCCGAGCATCGCCAATCCTCAGCAATCAGAAAATTATCATTGACTGCAAAAATGAACTCGTTCAACTTTTTTCTCAACCGGTGCCAAGAAGGCCGGACCACAAGGGAGATCGTGATGAATCTGAAAGCCACATGCGCCTTGGGCGCGCTTTTTGCAGGTTTTGCTGCGACGGCAACTGCCCAGGAATTGAACGCGCTGATCTGGTGCGACCATGCTGACCCGGCGCTGTTGGAGCCGTTCGAGACAGCCCACAAGGTCAAGGTCAACACCAAGGAGTTCGAGGGCACCGCTGCGGGCCTGACAATACTGGAGCAGTCGCAGCCTGGCGACTGGGATGTCATGGTGATCGACGGCGTTGACGTTGGTCGCGCGGTCGAACGCGGGCTGCTTGCCCCCCTGCCGGACGACCAGTTGCCAACCGCTGACTTCTTTCCGCAAGTCGTGTTGGAAGCCAACAACAAGGTTGATGGCGTCACCTACGCGGTGACTGAGAAGTATGGCTACAACACTGTGGCTTACAACAAGGCCAAGGTGGACCCGGAGGATATGAAGAGCCTTAAGTCCATATGGTCGGGAAAATACGATGGCCGCATCGCCATCTACGATTACTACCTGCCGCTTCTTGGCATCGTTGGTCTGGGACAGGGAATCAAGACCGCTGACCTGAATAAGGACGCGGTCGCCGGGCTGAAAGACCCGCTGTTCGCCCTGAAAAAAGCTTCCAAGCAAGTGTCGGATGTCGTTGCAAGCCAGACGGCACTTGCAACGGGCGAGGTGGACATCCTGCTGGGAGGCGGGGAGTGGCTGACCGCAGTGCTGAATGCAGAAAACCCTGATCTGGATTGGGTCATCCCGGAAGAGGGTGGGCTGCTATGGACGCAATCGATTGCGATGCTGAAGGATTCGACCCAGCCCGAGCTGGCGCTGGAATTCGTCAAATACATCACGTCGCCAGAAGGGCAGGCGCGTCTGGCTACCTCTTCCTGCTACTGGGGGATGCCCGCCAACAAGAAAGCGGCCGAGCAACTGAGCGATGAGCAGAAGGCCATCCTTCGCTGGGATGACCAGGACGCCTATCTGGAACGCGCACAGCTGTATCCGGTGCCGGATGCCGACACCGACGCAGCAATGCAGGATCTCTGGACCGAGATGTTGCAGAACTGATCGCGCGGGCATGAGCATCGAGCGTATCGAGAAACGGCAGGGGGCGGCATTGGCCGCCCCTGCGCTGCTTTGGACGCTGGCGTTCTTTGTGCTGCCCTTTGCTGCAATGGTCTGGATGAGCCTTTCGCATCTGGATGGCCGGCAGGTTGTGCCGGGGCCAGATGCCGGAAACTACCTGAACATCTTCACCAATCCTGCACTGCGCAAAGGCATCTGGGTTTCGCTTCAGATCACGCTCATCGTCACGGTTGTCTCGGTGCTTCTTGCCTGGCCTCTGGCGTGGATCATCGCAACGCGCGTTCCAGAGCGGTGGCGGCGCGCGGCATTGTTGCTAGCCGTTTTGCCGTTCTGGACGTCTTATGTGGTACGATCATACTCTTGGGCGCTTGTGCTGGGCCAGCAGGGCGTCCTGATGAAGGCGCTGATCGGGCTGGGTATTTTGGCCGAGCCTATCCAGATCATGGCGACCCGCAGCGCGACCGTCATCGGTTTTGTCCATTTCTTCGTAATGTTGCTGACACTGACGATCTATTCGAACCTCATACAGATTTCACCGAACTATGCTCGTGCTGCGGAGGACCTTGGCGCGAACAGGTGGCAGGTGATCCGGCTTGTCATTTTGCCCCTGACGCTGCCGGGCGTGGTAACGGGTGCATTTCTCACCTTCGTCCTGTGCATCGGAGACTATATCACCCCGCAAATTCTGGGCGGCAACAACGAGTTGACCTTGCCGCAGTTGATCATGCTTCAACTCGGGCGGCGCGGTGATTATCCGCTGGCTTCGGCCCTGTCGGTTGTGTTGATGGGGCTTGTGACACTGGCCTATCTGGCCTGCGCGCGGTGGCTGAAGATGGAGCGGGTCTGATGAGACTGCTCGCTTGGGTATATCTCATAGCCATGTTCGCGTTCATCCTGATGCCAGTGGTCGTTCTGGTTGTCTTCTCGTTTCAGGATGGCCGACTTCCCGTGCCGCCGTTTCGAGGCGTGACGCTGAAATGGTACGCCGAGATATTGTCCGACCGAAACCTGATGGTTGCGCTGCTCAACTCTTTGATTGTTGCAATTGTATCCTCGGCCATCGCGTTGCTGCTGGGGTTTCTGGCCGCCTCGGGCCTTGCCCGCGTGACCCTTCCGGGATCAGCGTTCATGTGTCTGGTGCTGATCGCGCCGATGACCGTCAGCTATCTGATCATCGGGCTTGGCTTGCTGCAGATGTTCAGCTCGATCGGCCTGCGTCCTTCGCTGTTTGCCACGGGAATCGGCCACGTCGTCATCAACCTGCCGCTATGCTTTTCGATCATCTATGCAGCGATGGGAGAGCATCAGCGGAATGCCCTGCGCGCCGCGCGAGACCTTGGCGCACGGGAATGGCAGGTCTTGGCGTTGGTCTCGGCACCGATGCTGGCGCCAGCGCTTGGCGCCGCCTTCTTCCTGTCGGTCACCTTCAGCTGGGATGAGTTCATCATCGCCTTCCTGCTGACCCGGTTCGACGTCACGCTGCCAGTCGAGATATGGTCGATGCTGCGTTCGGGCCTGTCGCCCAAGACCAATGCCATCGGCTCGCTGGTTTTCCTTGCGTCCGCAATAATGGTCATAGCGCTGGAACTCACGCTTTTCAGGAGGGCTCGAAAATGACCGCAGATGTGCAGTTCGAGGGTGTAAAGCACAGGTTTGAGACCTTTACCGCCCTGCACCAAATCGACCTGAAAATCGCGGCGGGCGAGTTCATCGTGCTTCTCGGCCCATCGGGTTGCGGCAAGACCACGCTGTTATCAATCCTTGGCGGCTTCCTGACGCCAACCGAGGGCCGCGTGATGATTGGCGGCAAGGATATGACGCATATGCCGCCGCGCGCACGTCCCACGACGACAATGTTTCAGGATTATGCGCTGTTCCCGCACATGAGCCTTGCCGAAAACGTGGCCTTTGGCTTGCGTATGCGGGGCGAGGGGAAGGTCGAGCGGCAGGGGAAGGCGTTCGAGATGCTGGAAATGGTAGGATTGGCTGATAAGGCCCGCCGCCGCCCGCATGAATTGTCGGGCGGTCAGCGGCAGCGTGTCGCGCTGGCTCGTGCATTGGCCGTTTCACCCGACGTCCTGCTGCTGGACGAGCCGCTTGGCGCACTTGATCTGAAACTGCGTCGGCAAATGCAGGACGAGCTAAAGGCGATCCAGCGTCGGGTCGGGACGACCTTTGTCCATGTGACGCATGATCAGGAAGAAGCAATGGCGGTGGCTGACCGCATCGTGGTGATGAACCAGGGCCGGATCGAGCAGTGCGGTGCGCCGGAAGAAATCTATCTTCAGCCGGCGACACTCTTCGCCGCTTCCTTCATGGGCGAGATGAACCGCATACCGGTGCGCCCAGCCGGGCAGGGCGTCGAGACGCCCTTCGGCTCTTTGCCACTTTCACCCACGAGCGGAACTCTATGTCTGCGGCCCGAGTCCGTCGGGCTGACCGGCGATCTGCCACTGTGCCAGGCCCGGCTTGTTGATAGTGCGTTTTTCGGAACTCATCATCGCTGTCACTTCGCCCCGCTGACCGCGCCAGAAATGCGGTTGATTGCGCACTTGCCGCAAGGAGCGGCCCCGCAACCCGGTGCCGAAATTACCCTGTTCGCGAGCCATCCCGTTATCCTGCCGGAAATCGAAGCGGCATGAGACGCATCGCGCCGCAAGACTGGTACCGCATCCGACATGTCGGCGACGGCGTGACCTGGATCGACGAGCCGTTCATCCAGGAATTCTACCGCTGCAACATCTGGCATGTCCGGGGCCGAGACCGTGACATGCTCGTAGACAGCGGAATGGGCGTTGTCTCGTTGCGGCAATGGGTGCCGTTGGTGACTGAACGGCCAATGGATGCGGTGGCCAGCCATACCCATTTTGATCACATCGGCTGCCACCACGAGTTTCCCTGCCGCTTGTGCCACAGCGCAGAGGCCCACCTTTTGGCAGCGCCCACGCGGGAGAATACTTTCGCGGACAAGTACGTGACCGATGAAATTTTCGATGCTTTGCCACCAGAGCCATACCAGTCAGCCACCTATTCCGTGGCAGCCGCTCCTGCAACGCGCGTGCTCGAGGATGGCGACATGATCGATCTTGGCGATCGCCATTTTGAGGTGATCCATACGCCCGGCCACAGTCCCGGCGGTATTGCGCTGTGGGAAGAGGCGAGCGGAATCCTGATCTCTGGAGATATCGTCTATGATGGCCCGCTGATCGAGGCTACCAGCCCGAAGGATCAGGAGGATTACATTGGGTCAATGCGCCGTTTGGCGGCCTTGCCAGTGCGCGTCGTCCATGGCGGTCATTTCCCAAGCTTCTCGGGAGAAGCAATGCGATCAATGATCGAGGGCTGGCGGAAGAGTAAAGGGTACTAGGGTCGGGACGGCACTGAAAGCCCCGAGAAGATCATCTGCCTTGCGGCGATGATGCATACCCGCTTCCCGCTCTCGTTGCGAAAATCTGGAAGGTCCACGAGCGCGGCATTGAATCAGCCCCGAGACCGTGTGGCGCTGAGGAGCTTACGCACTCATACCGTGAAAGCTATAAGGCTGCCCGCACCGCCGCTCTTGTCGAGTCGAGCGGCCTTTTTGTGTCTTGAAATTCTCATGCCCGCAAAACTGAGACGAGTTTGCATTGACCGCACTCCAATTGGTGCTTGTCGCCTGCAACTTTCAGCTCTGGCGGTAGGTACGCCGACTATTCTCCGGCGACGTGGCGCGCTGCTGCCTGGGATGCAATGCGGCAGCCTCCTTCCAGGTTCTCGCCCCTTGCCAAACAGGCGGCGAGCGACCCCGTGAAGCAATCGCCCGCTCCGTGACTGCTGACGACGTGGACCTTTTCCGCAGCCAATGCGCCTGACTTATCGCCGCATGCGTAGGAAAGGCCAGCCCCGCCCGCCGTCACCACTACCGTTGGAAAGCGCATGGACAGGCTCCTTGCCGCAGCCTCTGCGCTCGGGAGATTGGAAACGACACCACTGCCGAACATCTCGGCTTCGATTGCGTTAACGACGAGGATGTCGACGAGCTTTGCGAATTCTTGCGAAAGCGGGCGTGCCGGCGCCGCGTTAAGCAACACGGGGATACCATTCTGCCGGGCCAACCGAGCTGCCGTGACATTGATCCCTTCGGGCACTTCGCTTTGCAGGACCAGAACCGATAAACCTTCCCATGAGAGATTTGAAAGCCACTCTGGATCAATCAAGAGATTTGCGCCCGATACGATCGTCGCAGCATAGTCGCCGGCGGCGTCCGAAATCGCCACGCTCATACCGGAGCCAGAGTCCACGGTGCGCACTTTGGAATGATCCACCCCGGCGCTATCGAGTGCGGCGCGAAGGAACCTTCCAAAGTCGTCATCTCCGACCGCGCCAAGCATGGTTACGGGAACGCCCGCCTTTGCGACCGCCACGGCCTGGTTGCCGCCCTTGCCTCCGAATTTCGGGAACCAGCGATGACCGACGCCGGTCTCGTCCCGGCGCGGCAGGTGATCCGCTTCCACCACGATGTCATAGTGCAGCGAGCCGACAACAAGGACGGCAGGATTGACGGGCGACACTCGGTTGTTTCCTAAAGTTTGCGTTTGAACTGAACGGCCCGCATCGTTCGGGCCAGGTTGGCATCGGCCGCCGCGCGGTCCTTTTGAGCGACCGCCACGAAGAGCGCGTCGAGCAGATTAAGCTGGGCGATCCGAGCTGTGGCATTCTCTCCCAGAAGTGGTGAGTTCTCGGCCGTCGAGCACAGTACAACATCAACCGAGCGGGCCAGCGTGCTTTCGGAATAGTTTGTTACCGCGATAGTGCGTGCGCCATTCTTGCGCGCAAGTTCTGCTGCATCGATCACGGCAGAGGTCTCGCCTGAATGCGAAAAGATGATCGCCACATCCTCGGGCCCCAGCAGCGCTGCCGACATCATCATCATGTGCGAGTCATCAAAAACGGATGAGCGAATGCCGATCCGCAGGAATTTGTGCGACACATCGCGGGCGATCTGTGCCGACCCGCCCAGACCGTAGAGATCCCTTTGCCGCGCTTTGTGGACGTAAGTGACCGCGCGCTCAAAGGCCTCGAGATCCAGGATCGCAAAGGTTTCCTCCAGCGCTTGCATCGCTGTGCGGAATACTTTCTGCACGATTGCCCCGGCGGTATCATCGGGCATGATCTCATTGTGCAGCGCCGCACTTTCCGACTGGTAATATTCGATCAGCCCCTGTCGAAACTCGCGAAAGCCGGCAAAGCCCAGTTTCTTTGCAACCTTTACAACCAGCGGCTCAGAGACGCCCGCGTTTTCGGCGATCTCCTTTAACGGTGTCGCGTCGGTGATGTCCCGGCGCGCCAGGATCGCCGCAGCAACCTTTCCCTCCAGTGGAGTGAGGCTGGGCAGCTTCACCCTGATCTGCGCGCCCACCGCTCTCGCGTCCCCCATTCGATCATCCTTGCTTGCCGCTGGTCGCCCGGTCGATCAGCATCGCCACGATGATGATGATACCGGTCGCAAGCAACTGGTAGAAGGCCTGCACGTTCATAAGGGTCAGCCCATTGCGCAGTGAACCAAGGATCACACAGCCCACCAGTGTCCCAAAGATCGAGCCACGCCCCCCCATGAGCGAAGCTCCCCCGATGGCGGCCGCCGCGATGGCATCAAGCTCCCACAGGCCGCCCAGGGTCGGTTCCGCTGCGCCAAGCCGCCCGATCAGGATGATCGCCGCGACTGCCGCCATTGCGCCGGAAATCATGTAGGCCGACAGCTTTGTCAAAGTGACGGGAACACCGGCAACGCGCGCAGCCTCCGGGTTGCCGCCCACGGCCATGAAGTATTCACCCAGCGGTGTCTTGTTAAGGATTATCCATGCACAGATCGCCAGGACGGCCACGATCAGGACCGAATGCGGAATGCCCAGAAGTGCGCCGTTGGTGAACGCCCTGAAACCCGGTGGCAAACCGAAGATCGGCGTTCCTCCGGTATAGATCAGCGCCAAAGCCCGATACAGCGACAGGCCGCCGAGGGTCACGATGAACGGCTGCAGGCCACCCCAGGCAATCAGTGCGCCGTTAAGGAAGCCGCAGAATACACCGATGCCGATTGCAGCCAGGATGGCGAGCGGCACTGGAACGCCCGCAACCATCATCGCTGCGGACAACACCGCAGAGAGTGCCGCCACCGGACCAACGGACAGATCTATCCCGCCAGAGATGATCACCAGCGTCATGCCAAGCGCGATGCAGGCGTTGATCGAGGATTGTTGCAGGATGTTGATGAGGTTGGGTACCGTCAGAAAGGTCGGCGTCAGCAGCGTGAACACGATACCGATTAGGATCAGGCCCAGAGCCGTGCCCGCGTCGCGAAATCGGATGCGTGACAAGATCGAGGGTGTGGCAGTGCCAGTGGTCATGGAGTTCCTCCCGGAGGTCAGGCGGCGGGGATGGCGGCGCGGGCAATTGCTGCCTCGCTGATCTCGCCCGCGCCAAGTTCGGCAAAAATCCTGCCCTCGCGCATGACAAGCACGCGGTCGGAAAGGCGGATCACCTCGGTCAACTCCGAGGACACGACGATGATTGCGCGCCCTTCTTGAGCCAGCCGTTCAATCAAGTCGTAGATCTCGGCCTTTGCGCCGATGTCGATGCCGCGGGTAGGCTCATCGAACAGGAAGATACGGGTGTCAGCTGCCAGCCACCTGCCGATGATGGCCTTCTGCTGGTTTCCCCCGGAGAAGCTGCCAATCGGTCGTGAAACGTCGAGGGGGCGCAGGCGGACCTCTTTCATAAGCTCTTCCGAGCGGCGGCGAAGGACACGCTTTCGGATCAGGCCAAGGCGCGAGAACTTTGCCATGGAGGGCAGGCCGATGTTGGACGTGACTGGTCGATGGCGGATGATGCCGTCGCGTTTGCGTTCCTCGGGTACTAGGCCCAGACCTGCGCGGATCCTGGAACGCGGGTTGTGACCTGCGATAACCTTGCCCGCGACCTCGACCGTTCCGGCGTCCGCGGCGTCCACACCCGCGATCAGGCGCAGCAACTCCGTCCGCCCCGCTCCAACCAGACCGGCAATGCCAAGAACCTCTCCCGCATGAAGCGTGAAGCTCGCGTCCCTGACAGCATCGTCGCGTGTTAGACCGCTAATCTTGAGCACCGGCCGATCTGTAGCAAAGCTCCGGTGGCTGGCATGGGCCAGTTCTCGACCCACCATCATCTCGATTACCTTCGACACTGGCGTGTCCGCCAGCGCGACCCTGCCGATCAGACGACCATCCCTCAGCACGGTTGCAGAACTGCACAGGCGATAGACCTCGTCCATCTTGTGTGAGACGTAGATGATCGAGACGCCCTGCGACGCGAGCCGCCGGATCACTTCGGTCAGCCGCTCAAACTCAGCAGGCATAAGACTGGATGTCGGCTCGTCCATCGCGATCAGCCGCGCATTCGCGCGCAACGCCTTCGCGATCTCGACGATCTGGCGTTGGGCGACGCGCAATGTCCTGATCTTGGCCGTGACGTCGATAGTGGGATCGAGATCGGCCAGCAGCCGCCGCGCCTCGGCCTCTTGCGCCTGACGGTTAACGATCGCTCCACCCAGACTGCGCAGCGACGCGCCGAGGAAGATGTTCTGTGCTACGGTCAGTTCGGGAACCTGTTGCAGTTCCTGATGGATCATCGCGATCCCGGCCGCGCTGGCGTCGCGTGGCGAGTGAATCGAAGCTTGGGCGCCATCGACCTCGATCTGACCTCCCGTCGGGCGCAGGACGCCACACAGGATGTTCAGCAGCGTCGACTTTCCGGCACCATTCTCGCCCAGAAGCCCATGCACCTCGCCCGGCTGAACCGTCAGCGAAACGCCGTGCAGGACGGTCAGGCTGCCAAAAGACTTCTCGATGCCGACGAGGGAGAGACGCGGGGTCATATCTGGCTTCCGCTGAGGTGACAGCCCGCCGCCCCTTGGTGGCGGGCTGGGGAGATTACTGTGCTGCGAGCGCCTTGCGCAGCGCTTGCATGTCGGTCGTCGCGTAAGTCTCGACGTTGTCTTTGGTGATCAGCGCCTGCGGCGTTGCAACAACACGTGGCAGTTCCTGCCCCTGAACCAGACGCAGTGCCACTTCCATGGCCACTTCGCCGGTCAGAACCGGAAAGCTGTCCACGGTTCCGGTCAGATCACCAGCGCGGATTGCGGCATAGGCGTCCGAGATACCGTCTGTTCCGAAAACCGCGACCTGGTCCTGCTTGCCAGCGGCCTTTACGGCCTCCACGACGCCAAGCGCCATGCCGTCATTGTTCGCATAGAAGCCGACAAGGTCCGGGTGCTGCTGCAGGATCGTCGCGGCTGCATTGAACGCCTGTTCCCGGCTCCAGTCCGCAGGAACCGAAGCCACGACTTCGAACTTGCCACCCGCGTTGATCGTCTCGGTAAAGCCTGCGGTCCGCTGTCCGGCAGCATAGACGCCCGCCTGACCCTCGATGACGGCTACCTTGCCGCCGTCAGGGTGATGTTCGATGAACCATTTTGCCACGCGAACGCCGTTGTCTTTCTGGACGTTGCCGACGTAGTGCCGCGCTGTCGGGATCACCGCATCATTGACGTTGATCACCGGAACATTGGCCGCCTCGGCGCTTTCCATCGCCGGCACCAGGTTGGCATCTGTCTGTGGCGAGAACAGAAGGGCGTTGAAGCCTTGGCTGATCAGGTTCTCTGCAATGGAAAGCTGGCCGAGTTGGTCGCCTTCGCTTTGCGCTGCCTGATAGACCACCTCGACACCATGTGCCCCGGCGAAGCTGGCGTATCCCTCGCCGAGCGAGCGCCAGTATTCGTTCGTAAGCGTCTTGGAGACGCCCCCAACCTTGGTGCCTGCTGCTGGAGCGGCGAACGCTCCGAACTTGACGTCGAGTTGGGACCAGTCCATGCGGTCGGGTTCCGAGTCCGAATTTAACGGAGCCAGATCCTGGGCCACTGCCGCACCCGTTAGCCAGAGCCCGGCAACCAGTGTGCCGATCAGAGTAGTTTTCATCTTGTTCCTCCCAAGGTTGGTAGTGTCTTAGCCGGTCGCAGGCCTTCCCTCCGTGGCGAGCCGCGCGATTTCCAGGGCGACCACCGGATCTTGGTGGGCTTGCGCTTCCCCCAGCCGGTTGTCGGCATCCATTTTCTCGATTGCGTCCAGCATCCGCCAAACCGTGCGAATGTTTGCCGCGCATTCCGCGACGGGGTCGAGGCCCGAGGCATCCGGGAATGTGTCGAAGTAGACCGCACCTTCGTATCCGGCACGCTTGACCGTCCGCAGCAATTCCATCGTCTCGTACGGATGGACGGCCCCGACCATCAGACCGTCGTCACGCTTCGAATAACCATCGTTCAGATGCATCCCAAGCAGTTGAGAGCGGCGGATGATATGGCTGGCCGCCAGCGCCGGTTGCTCGTTCGCATAAAGGGAATGGGCAAAGTCTACTGTGACGCCCAGGTTGGGCAGCCCAACTTCGTCGATTGCCAACAGCGTGGTGGCCGCATCGGGCAGAAGGCTGAACGATCTCGGTTCGTTGGGCTTGTATTCGATGCTGATCAGGCAGTCGGGGTCATGCGCTGCGACTTCGACGATTCCGGCGATCTCTGCCGCCCAGAGCGCCGGATAGTCGCATTGAAACGCATAGTCCCAGCCATCCTGGCCCAGCCAAAGCGTCATCATCGGCGCGCCCATGGCGCGCGCGGCGTCGATGCCGCGCTTGGTCAGGTCGATCGCGTCCCGACGAACGGCTGGGTCCGGGTTCGTGAAGGCGCCACGCTTGAAGGCTGGGTTGGAGTAGTAGCGCATCGCCAGGCCATTCAGTTCGAGCCCATTGTCGGAAACGATGCGCCCGATCTCGGCCGGATCTCCGGCAGCGTGATCAGGATAATTGAGGTCCAGTTCCGTCAGGCCGTCCACGGTTGCGGCCCGCGCAATCATCTGCGCGAGAGAGGGCTTACCCTTCAGGTCGGGCCAATACTGTTCGGCCGCGGACGCGAAGGAATTAATCCGCGTGGCGAATTTTTGTCCGAGCATCTGATTCTCCTCTTACTTTACAATTTATCGTATAGTTATGAAGTTAGTCAATTGCGGATCAGGCATGACCGCCAGAACCGGTTGGTGAAGTAGGCTTGGGCGTGGTTGGGCCGTTAATCCAGACTTAACCGATGGCGGTCCTATTCAGAGGCCGTCGTCCGGCCTGTGCGCAGCATGTCGATCACCGCCCGTAGCCCGGCGGACATGTATTTTCGCGTGGGGTAGTAGATGTAGAGCCAGTCTTCAGAAACGATCCAGTCTTCCATGCATCGGATCAATCTACCGTCCGCGACGTAGGGTCGTGCACGATCTTCCCAGACATATGCTAGGGCGATGCCGGACAGCGCAGCTTCGATCATCAGTTCATGATCATGCAGGGAAAGCGGGCCCTTAGGCTCAAAATCCACCCGGTGGCCGATGCGTTCGAAAGTCCAGGGGTAGCGCGTTCCCGTCTCAAACATGTTCTGAATGCAGACATGCTCTGTCAGATCCGCGGGACGTGTCGGCACCGACCGGCCCGCAAAATAGGAAGGCGAGCCGACGACCGCAAAGCGCAGTCGTGGATTGATCTTCACCGCCGTCATGCCATCTCGCAGGCTTTCCCCCAGCCGGATGCCCGCATCAAACCCCTCCTCGGCAATATCGACAAGCCGGTCGGTAGCGATGATTTCCAGCTCAAGATTAGGGTTTCGCTCGATCAGCCTGCCGATCACCGGACCCAAAACGAACGGCGCTATCGAATTGGGCGCGTTGATCCGCACTTTGCCGAATGGTGTGTCGCGAAACTGATTGAGACTGTCCAGCGCGGCGCTGATCTCGCTGAACGCAGGAGAGAGTTGGGCAATTAGCATTGCGCCGGCATCGGTCAACGACACACTCCGCGTCGTCCGGTTGAACAGGCGTATCCCGACTCGCGCCTCAAGGCTCGACACGGCATGGCTGATCGCGGATGCGGTCACCCCACGTTCCTCGCTCGCACGCCGGAAACTCTTGTGTCGCGCGACTGCGTCAAATGCGGCGAGTTCTGACAGGTCGGTAGTTCGCATTGCTGATCCTCACTCAGGATTGATCGGAAAACTATCCGGCTAATTCGATCAATCGAGAAGGGGCAAATTGATGCTCACGGAACAACCACCTCACCGAAAAGGAAAATGAACATGGCCATCGTCGCGGAAACCATCACGACCGATCGGGCTGCCAGGGCAATCGCTGCCGCGCAGCATCGCGCCGCTGCCATCGGTATCGCCGTCAACGTAGCTGTCATTGACGCAGGCACGCATCTCAAGGGTTTCGTCCGCATGGACGGCGCGGTGCTTGGCGCCATCGACATCGCAATCGGTAAGGCGCGGACGGCTGTCCTGTTTGCCGCCAGTAGCGAAGCCGTCTGGGACTACTGCAAGCCCGACGCCCCGGCGCACAATCTCGAAGCCAGCAATGGCGGCCTTTTCCCTTTCGCCGGGGGCCTGCCGATCTTGTCGTCGGACGGTGTGCTGATCGGCGCCGTCGGGGTGTCCGGCGGTGCTGTTCCGCAGGACCTCGACATCGCCGAGGCCGCGATTGCCGCCCTGACGGCCTAGACCGCCCTCCAAACATCAATCTTCAATCGAAAAGGAAAACTCCATGACCAAGACCATTCTCATCACCGGCGCCGGTTCGGGCTTTGCCGAGGCCGCCGCAATCGGCATGGCCCAGGCGGGCCACAACATCATCGCCACTGCGCAGATTTCGCCGCAGGTGGCGGCGCTGCGGAACAAGGTCGCCGATCTGGGCCTGGGCAACGTGCGCGTCGAGAAGCTCGATCTGCACGACTCCTACGACATGGCCTTTGCGCAGAGCTTCGACATCGACATCCTGTGGAACAACGCCGGCATCGGAGAAAGCGGCCCAGTCAGCGAGATTCCGATCGACCTTGTTCGCGGCAACTATGAGACCAACGTGTTCAAGCCGCTGGAACTGACCCAGGGCTTCATCAAACGCTGGGTGGCGGAGGGGAAGAAGGGGAAGATCGTCTTTACCTCCTCGATGGGCGGACTGTTTACGCCAGCCGGCTGGGGCACCTACGTCTCGACCAAACACGCGCTGGAGTCGATCGCCGAGGCCATCGCGCAAGAGGTCGCGCCCTTTGGCATCAAGGTCCAGACCATCAACCCCGGCGCCTATCTGACGGGCTACAACGAGACCATGGCTGATACCGCCTTCCGCTGGCTGGACGACAGCAGGAATTTCACCAAGCGCGACAATCTCCGCGCCACCTTTGATGCGCTGCTCGCCTCGCCCCAGGGCCATCTTGATCCGAAAGAGATGATCGACCGCATGATCGCGATCGTGCCGACGGATACGGGCAAGTTCCGCAACGTCTGCCCGCAGTTCGTCGAGGACATGCTGAAGGACGCCCAGGCTGCTGCCTGGACCGCTGAAATCTAATAAGTGCTAACCGGCGGCAAAGCAAACTTTGCCGCCGGTATAAGCAGGCCGAAATGAATATTTCGACGAACTAAATCAGATGGATGGTTCGTGACGGGACCGCTCTCGGCTCTTGGTGTGAAACGGAAGCTCTGCGACAGGATTTTGAAAAGACCCAGCGCGCTAGGCGCGACTGCTGGGGGCTGAAAAACACTGCAATTGTGTTGATCTTGTATATCGGCTTCGAGTTTCTCGTGAATTCGTTGACCTCTCCGGGCAAAGCGTGATGAGCAATGGGACAATTCGGGTCTAATGCGGGAACATCAGACAGGTGGCGCAGGTAGAAGAAGATTTGCTGGCCGAAGGTGCGCCAGGGAATACCGGAAGAGAGCTGCGCTACATGATGCTCGCCGTTTTGACGGGGGTTTTTGCGGGGCTGATCGGATCGCTTTTTCATCTTGCCATCAACAAGGCGGTGACCTGGCCCACGCTGATTTCCGGTCGTTTAGACGGCTGGGCGGCAGTTGCCGCCATAGCGGTTGTGACCATGATTTGCACCGTTCTGGCAGCAGTCCTGGTGCGGCGCTTTGCACCGGAGGCTGGTGGCAGTGGCGTTCAGGAAATCGAAGGCGCGATGGAAGGGCTGCGCGAGGTGCGCTGGTGGCGCGTCCTTCCGGTAAAGTTTTTCGCGGGGATAATAGCCATCGGTTCGGGTCTGGTGCTGGGGCGCGAAGGCCCGACCATCCATATCGGCGCATCCGTCGGGGCCGCCGTTTCGGGAAGTTTCAAGACAAACGAACTGGAACGGAGGGGGCTGCTTGCCGGGGGTGCTGCTGCCGGGCTTGCCACCGCTTTCAACGCCCCGCTTAGCGGCGTTCTGTTCATCGTCGAAGAAACGCACCGTGAGTTTTCCTTCACTTTCCGCTCTTATCTTGGCGTTGCCATCGCCGCGATCTCGGCAACCATCGTGACCCAGATTATCGGTGGCCCTAGGCCCGATCTGCCGTTGTTGACCAACGCGGTGCCCTTGTCCCTGCTGCCGGCTTTTCTCGCGCTGGGTATAGTCTTGGGTGTGCTCGGCACTGTTCTTAACGCCAGCATAATGTGGGCCGTCGATTTCAGTGCCCGCAGCCATGCGCGCGCGCCTTTCGTCTACCCGGCGTTGGTTGGGCTGGCCGTCGGGGCGCTTTTCGCAACGCTGCCGCAGTCTGTCACTGGCGGCGAAAACGTCATTCTTCAACTGGCCGTGCATAGTCCCGGCGTGACCATACTGTTGCTGCTTGCGACGTTGCGATTCTTTACCATGGTTGCCAGCTATTCGACCGGCGTGCCGGGCGGCATCTTTGCCCCGATCCTCAGTTTGGCAATGTGTGTCGGGATGGCATTCGGAGAGTGCATGCGCCTGTGGTTGCCGGACAGCGATGTGGTTCCCATGGCATTTGGCATTGCTGCCATGGGGGGGCTTTTCACCGCATCGGTGCGTGCGCCCATTGTAGGCGTTGTCCTGACTTTGGAGTTGACCGGTTCTTATGGTTTGGCTTTGCCGCTGATGATGACTTGCGTGGCAGCAGATCTGGTCGCGCAGTGGACCGGCGGCAAGCCGATCTATGTGCAGCTTCTGGATCGGACGCTGGCGCAGGCGGGTATCAAGCACCCCGCAGAGCCGAAAGAGCCGATCGGGCTCGGGTGACGACTGATCGGCGCGATATCGAAGGCCTTACGTTTCGAGGTAAAAGATCCAGACTGCCGCCATCATCATACAGGCTATGGCGACCGGCAGGCCGGCACGCGAGAATTCCTTGAACGAGATCTTCACGCCATGCGCCGCCGCCTGTTCGACGACGATAATCCCGGCAAGGCTGCCAAAGATGACAAGGCTGCTGGAGAATCCTGTTCCCAGCGCCAGCGCTGCGCCAAGCGCGTCGCGATAAACCCCAGGTTCCAGGAATGGCACCAGCAGCATCACGGCGGCGTTGTTGCCGACGATGTTGCTCAGCACGCCGCTGACGAAGAACAGTGTTATCGGCTCGTTCAGGTTGACACCTTCGCCCCGCAGATAGGCCAGAAGATGCTGCGGCAGGCCGGTCGATGCCATGGCGGCGTTGACGACGAACAGCCCCATGAACAAAAGCAGCAGGCTGCCGTCCACGTGTTTCATCATGTCTGTCGAGGATACTGTCCGGTTTACCAGCAGGACAGCCGCCGCACCAAGCGCAACCAGCTCTCTCGGCCAGTCGGTGAAAGCGAAAGCAAGAATCACGACTGTAGCAACCGCGATGGCCTTGGCGGTTTCCAGACGATTGAGGGGGACGGGAGCGCTTGATACCGACGCGTTGCCGTCCGGCTGCGTCACAAGCTGCCAGTGGCCGCGATAAAATGCAGCGACCACCAGCCACACGATCGGCAATGATATGATCGCGGGCAAAAGGGCGGCTTTCAGAAACCCGGCAAAAGACATCTGCAGTCCTTGCGCCGCGATCATGTTCTGCGGACTGCCCATCAGAGTTCCCGACGCGCCCGTATTGGCGGCAAAGCAGAAGGCCAGAAGGAATGGCACGGGGTTCAGGCCCCGCGCCAGCGTGATCGAAACGAGCAGCGGCGTCATCGCCACCACGACCACGTCGTTCGTCAGGACGGCGGAAAGCGTACCCGACACGGCAATCAGGATCGCCAGCAGCATGGGTGGCGATACCTTGAGCGTCACCACCCATTTCGCGACATGAGCGTAGAAGCCCGAGACGATGAAGGCGGCGGACACAACCATAAGGCCGAACAGCATCCCGACACTTTTGTAGTCGATCGCATTCCAGGATTGCTGCGGACCGATGCTGCCCACGGCAATCATCGTCATCGCGCCGGCTACGGCTGCGCCAGTCCGGTCGACCTTGAAGCCGGGAAGGGTACCGAAGGCCATCGCAACATAGACAAGTAGGAAAATCAGAAACGTAAGGTCCATTCGGTTTCGCCAGTGCCGCTTGTTCTCAACTCGTTGTGCAGGCCCTGTCGCCCTGCGCAGGATCGCGGCTAGCATGATTTCGACAATCTGGCGACTGGTGGAATGACGGCATTGTGGCGTGGCAAGGCACACGGTTTTTTGCGCTGCCGAAGCGGCGGTGCTTTTCTAAGCTGTTTCGGATATGGAACGGTGCGGCGCGCGATTTCCCGGCTTTTGTTTTTGACATGCGCGCCGTGCTTCCCCTACCAAGGTGCAGACAGGCCGCATTTGCTTAATAAGTCTGGATTTTCTTCGCTGCAGCTCGGAGGGCGCGCATGCATTTTACTCCCCGCGAACAGGACAAGCTGATGATCTATATGCTCGCCATGGTTGCGCAGCGTAGAAAGGACAGCGGCCTTAAGCTCAACCACCCCGAAACGGTATCGCTGATCGCGGCTGCTGCCATGGATGGCGCCCGCGCCGGCAAGACGCTGGAAGAGGTCATGGAACTGGCCAGCAAGGTGATCACGCTGGACGACGTCATGGAAGGCGTCGCCGACATGATCCCTTACGTCCAGGTGGAGGCCGTGTTCACCGACGGCAGCCGTCTGATCACCGTCCACGATCCGATCAAGTAATTCAGAAAGGTTCGACCATGGCCAAAGCTACCAAGAAGACGCCGGTCGGGGGCCTTGTTCTGGCTTCGGGCGATATCGAGATCAACGCAGGCTATCCCGTGACCACGCTGAAGGTCCGCAATACCGGTGATCGCCCGATCCAGGTTGGTTCGCATTTCCACTTCTTCGAAGTGAACGCCGCGCTGGAGTTCGACCGCCAGCAAACCTTCGGCAAGCGGCTGAACATAGCGGCCTCGACGGCGCTTCGGTTCGAGCCGGGCGATGAAAAGGAAGTTTCTCTTGTGCCATATCAAGGCAAGCAGCGGGTCGTTGGATTCAACAACCTGACCGATGGTTGGGTTGGGAATGAGAATTACGACACATATCGGCCCCGTCTGAGCGACGCGATGGATAGTGCCGCCAGGCTGGGTTTCAAAAGCAAAGCCTGATCGGCAGCGCGCAACGGGATTTGGAGTGCTGAGATGGCCAAGATTTCGCGGCAGCAATATGCAGACCTTTATGGGCCGACGACGGGCGACAAGATCCGTCTGGGCGATACCAACCTTTTCATTGAGATCGAAAAAGACTTGCGCGCCACCTATGGCGAGGAGGCCGTCTATGGCGGCGGCAAGGTGCTGCGCGACGGCATGGGATACGACAACGAGCTGACCAGCGCGGCTGGTGCGCCGGACCTGATTATCACCAACGTTACCATCCTTGACGCTGTGCAGGGTGTCATCAAGGCCGACGTCGGTATCAAGAACGGACTGATCGTGGCCATAGGCAAGGCGGGGAACCCCTCGGTCATGCCCGGTGTGACGCCGGGTCTTGCGCTTGGGCCGGGGACGGATGCGATTGCGGGGGAACACTACATCCTGACGGCGGGTGGTATCGACGCCCACGTTCATTTCATCGCGCCGCAACAGGCCGAGGCGGCGTTGAGCAATGGCGTAACAACGCTTTTCGGCGGTGGTTTCGGACCGACCGATGGCACGAATGGCACAACTATCACCTCGGGCACCTGGAACATCGAGATGATGTTGCGGTCATTTGACAGCTGGCCCGTGAATGCGGGCGTGCTGGCCAAGGGCAACAGTTCGGGCATCGCCCCGCTGGAAGAACAGATCTACGCAGGCGCTTTCGGCTTCAAGATCCACGAAGACTGGGGCAGCACGCCGGGCACGATCCGCAGCGCGCTGACGGTCGCTGACCGGATGGACGTGCAGGTCTGCATCCATACCGACACGCTGAACGAGGCGGGTTTCGTCGAAAACACGATCGCCGCGCTGGAAGGGCGGACGATCCACACCTACCACACCGAGGGTGCAGGCGGTGGTCACGCCCCGGACATCATCCGCGTGGCGAGCCTTTCGAACGTCATCCCCAGCTCAACGAACCCGACGCTGCCCTATGGGATCAACTCGCAGGCCGAGCTGTTCGACATGACGATGATCTGTCACCACCTCAGCCCCAAGATTCCCACGGACGTGGCCTTTGCCGAAAGCCGGGTGCGGGCCGAGACGATTGCCGCCGAGAACGTGCTGCACGATCTGGGCGCGATCTCGATCCTGTCGAGCGACAGCCAGGCGATGGGCCGGGTGGGCGAGAACTGGAGCCGTACGATCCAGACCGCGCATCTGATGAAGGATCGCCGTGGCGCCTATGCGGGCGATACCTCGGGCAACGACAACCAGCGGGTTCTGCGCTTTGTCGCCAAGGTGACGATCAACCCGGCCATCGCGCAGGGCGTAGCGCATGTGATAGGTTCCGTCGAGGTCGGCAAGATGGCGGACCTCGTGCTGTGGGAACCGGCGTTCTTTGGCGCGAAGCCCAAGATGGTCATCAAGGGTGGCATCATCTCCTGGGCGCTTATGGGCGACCCCAACGCCTCGTTGCCGACGCCGCAGCCGGTGTTCTATCGCCCGATGTTCGGCACGATGGGCTCGGCGTTGACCAAGACGCGGATGACCTTCACCTCGCGGGCTGGCTATGACGCAGGTATTGTCGATCGGTATGAGCTGAAATCGCAGGTGATTCCTGTCTATGGCACGCGGACGATCACCAAGAGTTCGATGATCCGCAACTCGGCCCAGCCCGAGATCGTGGTCAACCCCGAGACCTTTGCGGTGACGGTCGACGGAGTTCATGCGACGGTCGAACCGGCGACGCATGTGCCGCTGACCCAGTTGTATTTCTTCAGCTAGGTTTGGGCGGAGCGGTCGGAGGTCGGGCAGGGGTGGCATCCTGGTGCGGTGGCGCCGTGGGAATACGTTCGGAGGTAGGATGATCCTGGTAGAGAAAACGCTTGGTAACCTGCGCGAGCCGGTCTGGCACGACCGGTCGCACCACGCCAAGCTGGACCTCCTGGTGCTGGAGCAGTGGGAGGCGCCGAAGAGCCGCCTACGCAAGGCCAGCGAGAGTGGCGTCGAACTCGCCATCTCGCTACCGCGCGACCAGCATCTGCATGACGGTGACGTGCTGTACTACGACGACGCCAAGGGTCATATCGTCGTCGCCCGCATTGCGCTGAAGGAAGTGCTGGTGATCGAGATGGAGGGCTTGGAAAAGCTTTCGCCGACCGAGATCCTGCGGACCTGTTTCGAGCTGGGTCATGGGCTGGGCAACCAGCACTGGCCGGCGGTGATCAAGGGCAACACGGTCTATGTGCCGCTGTCGGTCGATCAAAAGGTCATGGCATCGGTCATGCGGACGCATGCGTTTGAGCATGTGAAGACCCACTTCGCGCCGGGGGAAGAGATCGCGGCCAAACTGGACGCGAAAGAGGTGCGGATGCTGTTTGCCGGGGCGGATGCCACGCCACATCACCACCATGGCGATCATGCGCATTCCCATGACCACGACCATCACCACGATCACAGCCACTGACGAAAAGACGATGGCACGGGACGACATCAGGGAACGGACCAACGCGCGGAACATGGTTCATCTGGCGCGGCTGCTGCAGTTCTCAGACTCCACACTGCCGGTCGGATCATTTGCCTTTTCCAACGGGCTGGAATCCGCGGTGCAGATAGGGGTCGTCACCGACGGAGCGAGCCTGCAGCAGTTCGTTGAACTGATCGTCCGGCAGGCCGCCCGCATGGACGGGATTGCCTTGCTGCACGCCCATCGGGCCGCTGCCCTTGGCGACTACGAGGCGCTGCTGGCCGCCGACGGCGCGCTTTGGTGCCGCCGGGTGGGCGAGGAGCAGCAAATGATGCTGTCCCGCATGGGCCGGAAGTTTGCGGAACTGGCGCTGAAGATCAGCAGTTTTCCGGTGCTGGAGCGCTGGCTGGCAGATATCAAGGCGGGCGGCACGCCGGGATGTTTTCCGGTCGGGCAGGCGATCGGACTTGCCCAGATGGGCGCGGATGAGGAAGAGGCCTTCATCGTCCACCAGTATGCCATCGCCGCGATGGTCCTGAGCGCTGCGCTGCGCCTGATGCGGATCGACCATATGGAAACCCAGCGCATCCTTTTCGCCGTGCAGGAGCGGGTGGAAGAAGACTACCTCGCGGTGCGCGACCTTACCCTTGATGAGATGTCGGTCTTTGCGCCGGTGTTCGATGTGCTGGTTGCCCATCACACAACGGCCCATGTCCGGCTGTTCATGAACTGACGAAAGGAACGACAGATGAAAAAGATCACCCGCATCGGCATCGGCGGCCCCGTAGGCTCGGGCAAGACGGCGGTGATCGAGGTCATCACGCCGCGCCTGATCGACATGGGGATCAAGCCGCTGATCATCACCAATGACGTGGTGACGACCGAGGATGCCAAGCAGGTGCGCCGCACCCTCAAGGGCGTTCTGATCGAGGAAAAGATCGTCGGCGTCGAAACCGGCGCCTGCCCGCATACGGCGGTGCGGGAAGATCCGTCGATGAACATTGCGGCGGTCGAGGAGCTGGAAGAGAAATACCCCGACAGCGATGTGATCCTGATCGAGTCAGGCGGCGACAACCTGACGCTGACCTTCAGCCCGGCCCTGGCCGATTTCTATATCTACGTCATCGACGTGGCGGCGGGGGACAAGATCCCGCGCAAGAACGGCGCGGGCGTCTGCCAGTCGGATATCCTTGTCATCAACAAGAAGGATCTGGCGCCTTACGTCGGGGCCAGCCTTGAGGTGATGGACCGCGACTCCAAACTGATGCGCGGCAAGAAGCCCTTCATCTTTACCAACTGCAAGACGGGCGAGGGCGTGGACGAATTGATCGCGCTGATCATGGACATGGCGCTGTTCGACGTGAAGCCGACCCCGAACGCATCGGCCGCCGAATAGGGTTATGACGCTGCACAAGCACCTCAGCCGTCTTGATGGCGCCCGCGAGGTTCAGTCCTTTCAGGACCAGCCCGCGCAGATGCGCGCAGGCGCGCCGGGCAAGGTCGGACAACTGCGGCTAGGCTTTTCGTTGCGCCACGGGCGGTCCGTTCTGAATGACCTGTATCGGGTGACGCCGCTTCTGGTGCAGCAGGCGCTGTATTGGGACGAGGCGATGCCGGAGTTGCCGATCTGCTCGATCATCTCGATCGGTGGCGGCATCCTGCAAGGGGATCGCTACAAAATCGACATTTCGGTGGGCGAGGGGGCCTGCGCCCACGTCCATAGCCAGAGCGCCAACCGCATTCACCGGATGGATGCCAACTATGCCTCGCAAGCCCAGACGGTACGGGTCGAGGCTGGGGCCTATCTGGAATACCTGCCCGACTTCACCATCCCCTATCGCGGATCGCGGTTCATCAACGAAAGCGACCTGATCGTCGCCGAGGATGCGACCGTTCTTTACGGCGAGATGATGATGACGGGGCGCAAGCATCATCATGTCGATGAGCGCTTTGGCCTGGACTTGTTGTCGGTCGCCGTGTCGATCAGTCGCCCGGGCGGGCGCAAGCTGTTTGCCGAAAAGATTCTGATCGAAAAGAATGACCCGACGGTCGACTACGCTGCGGTGATGCGTGGCTTTGACACCTTTGCCAACATCATGTGCATTTCTCCTCCCGACATCGCGGCAAGGGTCAAGGATAGGTTCGAGAACCACTTTCCGACCGAGGATGTGCGCGCGCTTGCGGGGGTATCGCGGCTGCCCAACAACGCGGGCCTGATGCTGCGAGTGGTCGGGGTTGAGACCTATGACGTGCGCAAGCAGGTGCGCCGTTTCTGGCAGATCGTCAGAGAGGAAGCACGCGGGCGCAGCTTGCCGGAAGAGACCCACTGGCGCTGACATAAGAAAGGGCGCAGACATGGCGGAAAGTAATAACAATTTTCTTTTCACCTGTTTGCGCGGCACCAGTCAGGTTTTCTTTCAGAACAACGTCATCACTGGCGTGCTGTTCTTTGTTGCGATGGCCGTTGCCTCTTACGTCTCGGGCGTCTGGGCCACGACGATTGGCGCGGCGGTCGGCATCGTGGTTGCCACGCTGACGGCACAACTGCTCGACTGCGACGAGAACTCGATCAACACCGGTCTGTTCGGCTTTAACGGCATTCTTGTTGGGGCGGCGCTGCCGACCTTCATCGAGGCTTCACCGCAGCTTTGGTTCTACATCGTGGTCGGTGCGGCGGCGAGCACGGTGTTCACGGCGGCTTTCAGCGCCACGCTGACCAAATCCTGGGGCATTCCGGGGTCCACGGGGCCATTCGTGCTGACCGGCTGGCTGATGGTCGCTGGGGCCTATTCCTTTGGCGGACTGCAGGTCATGGGTGATGCGCCAAGGCTCGGGTCCGACTACATACAGGGTCTGGTCAGCATCCCCGCGCCGATTGAACTGGTGCAGATATTCTTCCGCAACATCGGGCAGGTCTATCTGCTGGGCAGCGAGGTCAGCGGGGCGATCGTGCTTGCGGCAATCTTCATTGCCTCGGTTCCTGCCGGTATCGCGGCCTGCGCCGGATCGCTTATTGCGATGACCGTCGCGATCCTGATGGGCGCAGATCCGGCGATTGTCAGTGCGGGTCTGTATGGTTTCAGCCCGGTGCTGACGGCTATCGCGGTGGGCGTGGTGTTCCTGCAACCCTCGCTGAAGGTTGCACTCTATGCCCTGCTGGCTACCGTGACGACGGTTTTCGTTCAGGGGGCGCTGGACGTGATCATGCAGCCCTCCGGGCTGCCGTCATTCACCGGGCCATATGTGTTGACAATGTACCTGTTCATCACGCCGAAGAAACTGCTGGCGCCGCATCCGCACAGCGCGGTGTCGGGCCATATCGTCAGTGATGCGCACAAGAACACAACGTCAAGCCGGTAAAGGCAAGCGAGGGGACCGGGGAATGCAGAATATCAACCCGGGCGATACCGCCTTCATCCTCATCTGCACGGCGCTCGTTTGCATGATGACATCGGCCCCTTGGCTGCCAGAGTTTGCACGGCTCAAACACGGCCGGTGGTCGGGGCGAAGGAAATCCTGACGCTCAAGCGTGATCTGGACGCAGCCATAGGAAACGATCTGGAGTCGGAGCAGGGGGTTGGTTAGCGTTCACCGATGTCTTGGCGTTCCGATTTCAGCGGCAGAATGCTGGCTCACCGCTACGCAATCTGGCTGGCCGATCTTCACCGCGGGGACCTGGGCTTCCCGGGCAGCAAAGACGACCAGGTTGATGGCTCGCCAACCCGCAATGCGACACCCTGTAGTTGACGTGGCGTTTTGCCTTGTTATCCCGCCCGTTTTTTGTGCAATGGTAGGTCAGTGGTCAAACATGACACTAACGCGCTTGAACAGCTATCGGAGAGCCGGACTAAGAGCGGGCGACAACCCGCCGTCAGAATGATGTCAGCGCCACCCGAAAAGCGTGACCTTAAAAACCGACAGAGAGTGAAAGGACGATACATGAAACTCTTCTCCCGCAGCCTGCTGGTTGCGTCGGCCGTTGCCATGGCAGCGGCGATGCCTGCAGCAGCCAAAACCTTTGTCTATTGTTCCGAGGCGTCGCCCGAAGGGTTCGACCCCGCTCCCTATACCGCAGGCGGCACCTTTGACGCCTCGGCACACCCGGTTTACAACCGCCTTGTTGAGTTCAAGAAGGGCACGACTGAGGTCGAGCCCGCTCTGGCGGAAAGCTGGGAAGTGTCGCCCGACGGCCTGACCTATACTTTCAAGCTGCGTCCGGGCGTGAAGTGGCACTCGAACGAGAAATTCACCCCGACACGCGACCTCAACGCCGATGACGTGGTGTTCAGCTTTGATCGCCAGGGCAACGACGCCAATCCCTGGCACAACTACATCGCTGGCATCACCTACGAATATTATACCGCGATGGAGATGCCTTCGCTGATCAAGTCGGTCGAGAAGGTTGACGATCTGACGGTGAAGTTCACGCTGACGCGCCCCGAGGCGCCCTTCATGGCCAACATTGCCATGCCCTTCGCCTCTATCGTTTCCAAGGAATATGCCGATGCTCTGGATGCGGCTGGCACCAAGGAAGACTTCAACAACCTGCCGATCGGCACCGGCCCGTTCAAGTTTGTGGCCTATCAGAAAGACGCGGCGATCCGTTATCAGAAGAACGCCGACTACTGGGGCACCCAGCCACTAATCGACGATCTGGTTTTCGCGATCACCCCGGATGCCGCCGTGCGCCTGCAAAAGCTGAAGGCCGGCGAATGCCAACTTATGCCCTATCCGGCCCCGGCAGATATTGCCGCGATCAAGGCCGATCCGAACCTCAAGCTGGACGAGCAGGCCGGTCTGAACGTGGGCTACCTTGCCTACAACACCACGCAGGCGCCCTTCGACAAGCCCGAGGTGCGCAAGGCGCTGAACATGGCGATGAACAAGCAGGCGATCATCGACGCCGTGTTCCAGGGTGCCGGCCAGGTCGCCAAGAACCCGATCCCGCCGACCATGTGGTCCTACAACGACGCGATCGTGGACGATGTCTATGACCCCGTTGCGGCCAAGAAGATGCTGGAAGATGCTGGCGTCAAGGACCTGTCCATGAAGATCTGGGCGATGCCGGTGCAGCGTCCCTACATGCCCAACGCCCGCCGCACCGCCGAGCTGATCCAGGAAGACTTCGCCAAGGTCGGCGTCAAGGTCGAGATCGTGTCCTACGAATGGGGTGAGTATCTCTCCAAGTCCATGGAGCCGGGCCGCGACGGTGCGGTCATCCTGGGCTGGACGGGCGACAACGGTGACCCTGACAACTTCATGGGCGTACTCTTGTCCTGCGCCTCGGCCGCCGAAGGCGGTGCGAACCGTGCCTTCTGGTGCAACGAAGAGTTCTCGGGCCTGCTGTCGCAAGCCAAGCAGACCTCGGACGTGGCCGAGCGGACGAAGCTCTACGAGCAGGCGCAGGTGATCTTCAAGGATCAGGCCCCTTGGGCCACCCTTGACCACTCTACCCAGTACGTGCCGATGGCCAAGAACGTGACCGGCTTTGTGATGAGCCCGCTGGGCGACTTCACCTTCGACACCGTCGACGTCACCGAATAAGCCCGAGACCCAGATGAAAAGCAGACGCGCAGGATGTAATTCCTGCGCGTCTGGCTTAGGAAAACGCAAATGATCAGGTTCATCCTTGGCAAGCTGCTCTATCTGATACCGACCTTCATCGGCATCACGATCATCGCCTTCAGCTTCGTGCGCGTCCTGCCAGGCGATCCGGTTCTCTTGATGGCCGGCGAACGTGGCGTTTCGCCCGAACGTCATGCCCAGCTTACGGCGCAGTTCGGCTACGATAAATCTATCTACCTGCAATATTTTGATTTTCTGGGGCGGCTCTTGCAAGGTGACTTGGGCAATTCGCTGGTCACGAAGAAGCCTGTCCTGAGCGAATTCCTGACGCTTTTCCCCGCGACGCTGGAACTTGGCCTTGTCGCCATCATCATTGCCGTTCTTGTCGGCGTGCCGATCGGCGTATTCGCCGCAATCAAGCGCGGATCATGGTTCGATCAGATTTCCATGGCTGGTGCGCTGATCGGTTTTTCCATGCCGATCTTCTGGTGGGGCCTGCTGCTGATCATCCTGTTCTCCGGCATCCTGCAATGGACGCCGGTTTCGGGGCGTATCTCGCTGATCTACTTCTTTCCGCAGGTCACAGGCTTCATGCTGGTCGACAGCCTGTTGTCGGGCCAGAAGGGCGCCTTCGCCTCGGCCCTGCAACACCTGATCCTGCCGTCTATCGTGCTGGCCACCATTCCGCTGGCCGTCATCGCCCGGCAGACCCGCTCTGCCATGCTGGAGGTGATGGGCGAGGACTATGTCCGCACCGCGCGCGCAAAAGGCTTGCCGCAATCGCGCGTGATCGGCGTGCACGCCCTGCGCAACGCAATGATCCCCGTGGTCACGACCATAGGGCTGCAAGTCGGCGTTCTGATGGCGGGGGCGATCCTGACCGAGACGATCTTTTCCTGGCCGGGCATCGGCAAGTGGATGATCGACTCCATCTCCCGTCGCGACTACCCCGTAGTGCAAAGCGGCCTTCTGCTCATCGCGGCGCTGGTGATGACCGTCAACCTTATCGTCGATCTGACCTATGGCCTGATCAACCCGAGGATCCGGCACAAATGACCGATACAACTGTAAAACTCTCTGACGCCGCCATCCGCCGCCGGATGCTTGCCGAGTTCTGGTTCTACTTCCGCCAGAACCGCGGCGCCGTCATCGGCATGTGGATCTTCATCGCGCTGGTCTTCATCGCGGTCTTTGCCCAGCTGATCGCTCCCCATTCCCCCACACAACAGTATCGCGATGCGCTTCTGGTGCCGCCCTTCTGGCAGGAAGGCGGCAATCCGAGCTTCCTTTTGGGCACCGACGCCGTGGGGCGCGACATGCTGTCCCGCCTGATTTATGGTGCCCAGTATTCGCTGTTCATCGGGGTCGTCGTCGTCGCCATCGCGCTGTTTGGCGGAATCATCATCGGTCTGATCGCGGGTTTTTTCGGCGGCTGGATCGACTCGGTCATCATGCGGGTGATGGATGTCATTCTGGCCTTCCCGTCGTTGCTTCTTGCGCTGGTGCTGGTGGCCATCCTCGGGCCGGGGCTGACCAATGCGATGATCGCCATCGCCATCGTCTACCAGCCGCACTTCGCCCGTCTGACAAGGGCTGCGGTGATGGGCGAGAAGAACCGCGAGTACGTAACTGCCGCCCGTGTGGCCGGGGCGGGCAACATCCGGCTGATGTTCAAGACCATCCTGCCGAACTGTCTGGCACCCCTGATCGTGCAGGCGACACTTTCCTTTTCTTCCGCCGTTCTTGACTCCGCTGCACTCGGCTTCCTTGGTATGGGTGCGCAGCCGCCCGCGCCGGAGTGGGGCACCATGCTGGCGGAAGCGCGTGAGTTCATCTTGCGGGCCTGGTGGGTGGTGACGTTGCCCGGTCTTGCCATCCTGATCTCGGTTCTGGCGATCAACCTCATGGGCGATGGGCTGCGCGACGCGCTCGACCCCAAGCTGAAGCGGAGCTGACATGGCGCTTCTGACCATCAAGAACCTAACCGTAAGGTTCGAAACCGCCGCTGGCCCGTTCACCGCCGTCGACGGCATCAACGTCTCCGTTGACCGGGGCGAAGTGATGGCCATCGTCGGCGAAAGCGGCTCGGGCAAATCCGTGTCCATGCTGGCCGTCATGGGCCTTCTGCCCGACACCGCCACCGTCACCGCCGACGAGATGACCTTCGACGGTCGCGACCTGAAGGCCATGTCGCCCTCTGAACGGCGCAAGCTGATCGGGCACCAGATCACCATGATCTTTCAGGAACCCATCGCCTCGCTGAACCCGTCCTTCACCGCAGGTTTCCAGATCGAGGAAGTGCTGCGGCTGAACATGAAGATGAACCGCAGGGCGGCTCGCGCCCGCGCCATCGAGCTGTTCAACTCCGTCGGCATCCCCGAACCGGAGAAGAAGCTGAACGCCTATCCGCACCAGATGTCGGGCGGCCAGTGCCAGCGCGTGATGATCGCCATGGCCATCGCCACCAACCCGCGCCTGCTGATCGCAGATGAGCCGACGACCGCGCTGGACGTGACCATCCAGAAGCAGATCCTCGACCTGCTGATGAGCCTGCAGGAACGCTATGGCATGGCGCTGATCCTGATCACGCATGACATGGGCGTGGTGGCCGAAACCGCCGACCGCGTCGTGGTCCAATACAAGGGGCGCAAGATGGAAGAGGCCGACGTGGTCAGCCTGTTCGAGGCGCCGCAGAATGCCTACACCCGCGCCCTGCTGGCCTCGCTGCCAGAAAATGCCACGGGCGACCGGCTGTCGACCGTGGCCGATTTCATGACGGAGGCCATCCAATGACCTATGTCGTCGAAGGCAAGGGCATTACCCAGGACTACCATGTTCCTGGCAGCCTTTTCGCAAAGTCCGGCACCGTCCGTGCGGTGAAGGGAGTGGATTTCGCCGTCTCCAAGGGCCAGACGCTGGCGATCGTGGGCGAAAGCGGATCGGGCAAATCGACGCTCGCGCGCGTCATCGCGCTGGTCCATCCGCAATCCGGAGGCACACTGAAGATCGAGGGGCAACCTGTCGACATCTCGGCCCGTAAGCCGACCCCCGAGCTGCGCTCCAAGGTGCAGATGGTGTTCCAGAACCCTTACGGCAGCCTGAACCCACGCCAGAAGGTGGGCGACGTTCTAATGGAGCCGCTACTGCTCAATACCCGCGCTTCCGTCTCCGAGCGGCGGGATCGGGCCGAGGCGATGCTGACCAAGGTCGGCCTGCGGCCTGAGCATTTCAACCGTTATCCCCACATGTTCTCGGGCGGTCAGCGCCAGCGTATCGCCATTGCGCGGTCGCTGATGCTGAACCCGACCCTGCTGGTGCTGGACGAACCTGTCTCGGCCCTCGACCTGTCAGTGCAGGCGCAGGTGCTGAACCTGCTTGCCGACCTGCAAGAGGAATTCGGCCTGACCTATGTCTTCATCAGCCATGACCTTTCCGTCGTCCGCTACATTGCTGACGACGTGATGGTGATGAACAAGGGCGAGGCGGTCGAACAAGGTAGCCGCGAGGCGATCTTTGCCGACCCGCAGCACCCCTATACACGGCAGTTGTTCGCTGCGACCCCGATCACCGACGTAGCCTCGATCCGCGCGCGTGTTGAAAAGCGTCAGGCGGCCCGTCACCTATGACATTATAAGCCCACCATCGATGTTGATTGTCTGGCCGGTGATATAGGCTGCATCTTCCGACGCCAGAAAAGCTACCAATGCGCCGACCTCGGCAGGGGTGCCTGCCCGGCCCATAGGGATGCCGCGAACCCACTCGGCCATCAACTCTCCAGGGCCGTAGTCGCCAAGCATCTTGCCCCAGACCCGGTCGTTGTAGTCCCACATCTCGGTGTGGATAATACCGGGGCAGATGGCGTTGGCGGTAATGCCCTCCTTTGCCAGCTCTTTGGCAAGGCTTTGCGTCAATCCCATCACGCCAAATTTCGACGCCGCATAATGTGGCGTGAAAATGAACCCCTGCCGCGCTTGACCCGATGCTATATTGATCAACCTGCCGCGGATGCCACTTGCGCGGAAACGGCGTATCGCCTCCTGGCAGCAGAGGAAGGCACCCTTGGTGTTCACATCAAGGTTCAGATCCCACTCGCGCTCTGTCAGATCTTCGATCTTGGCAATGGTGATCACCCCCGCATTTTGCACCGAGACAGAGATTGGACCGAATGCCTCTTCTGCTTTTCCATAGGCGTCCTGGACGGCCTTTGCGTCGGTAACATCCAGAACCAGACCAAGAACTTCAGCGCCTGTTTCTTTGGCGATGCTTGCCGCCGCGTCAGACGTCTCAGCTTCGATCGCCGCGATTGCGACGCGCGCGCCTTCTTGCGCAAAGCGGGTTGCAATGCCGCGGCCTATACCCTTGTTGCCGCCGGTAACGAATACCGTCTGGCCAGCGAAGCGGTTCATGACTGTCTCTCCTCTTTGAGCATACTTGCGGCGCGTCCTGAAGCTAGGCTGTCAGTCTGGCTGCGGTGAACTTGTCGGTGACAAGCACGTCGATGATTCCAAGCTTCAAGGCACCAGCGATGGCATCAGTCTTGGATTCGCCCCCAGCCAGCGCCATGACACGATCGGCCCGTTTGAGATCTTCAAGCGAAATGCCGATCACGCGTTCGTTCAGCGGTGTGACGACCTGCTTTCCATCCTTGTCAAAAAACCGGAATGAAATCTCTCCGACCGCACCGGCCTCATGCAAAGTTGCCATTTCCTGCTTTGAGAAGACGTTTCCGGATCGCGCCAGAAGCTCCGACGGCTCTACCGCGCCTATTCCCACAATTGCCAGAGTGAGCCGACCAAAAAGATCCATCGTCTCGCGCGCAAAGGCATCTGAAAGCATGACCAGCCTGGCCTCGCGGGATGAGGTGATACCCTGGACCAGCAACAGCCGCGGCTCACCTCCGGTCAGTTTGGCCAGACGGGCCGTCAACTCTGTGGCGTGAGTCTGGACGGAAGCATCGCCCATTCCGCCCAGTATCTGGACGATGTATTTAGCCTTTGCATTCTTCAGCGGGTGGATGTTGTCGACCATTCGCAGAATGGTCTGGCTCCAGCTCGAAACGCCGATGATTTCTCCCTGCTGGATGGTCACTTCCAGAAAATGGGCGGCAGCTTCGCCAATGCGCGCCATGATCGCACCGCTTCGGTCTTCCGAACAGTCAATGACGATGGCTTCCGTCAGGCTGTAGCGATCCCGCAGCGCCTGCTCCAGATCGGCGAATGTTCCCGGAGGAGGGATGACGGTCGTTCTGACGATGTCTTCCTGTTCGGCACGCTTGAGCATACGCGAAACGGTCGCCTGCGACATATGCAAGGTATTGGCTATGTCCGTCTGGCGCTGGCCTTCGCCATGATACATCTGTGCGACTCGAGCGATCAGGCGAAGTTCGTTGATCCGGCCCATGTGCCTCTCCAGTGAATTTTTATGCACCACTAAGCGAAGCGAGGGTTCAGGTCGAGCGGTTGATTGCGCAGCGCAAATCATCATGCCTGCACCATGTCATCCAGGTGACTCACATGTTATCTGCGCTGGCATAAATATGCATGTGCATATATAGTTGCACAGAGTGATCGCAAGTCAAGCTAAAATATGACTCAAGGCGCGGTGCTGAGGCTTGAATCATGTTGACACATCAGTAAGTTTTCGGATACGAATTTACAGGCGTTAGTGAATAAATATGCGTATCATTTTCGTCTTCACGGGCGCGCGAGGGGGGTTTTCATGCTAACATCGTCGAAAGAGCGAACCGCTGGCGCTGCGATGCAGGCGTTCTCATCCGTGAAAGGTGCTACGGGTCCCCTCATCGGATTGGTTCTTCTGTGCCTTTTCCTGACGTTCGGGACCGACACTTTTTTTGCGACCCGGAATTTTCTGAACATCCTCGACCAGATTACAGTCCTTGGCATCATGGCTGTAGGAATGACCATGGTCATCCTGATCGGCGGTATCGACCTTGCGGTCGGCTCTGTAATGGCCTTGGCGATGATGGTGCTGGGCTATTTGAACATAGAGCTTGGTCTGCCAATGGGGGTTGCAATTCCCCTCGCATTGATCGCTGCGGCGGCCAACGGTGTTGTTGCGGGTTTGCTCATAACGCGTTTCAATGTGCCGCCCTTCATTGCGACACTGGCGATGATGTCCATCTCGCGCGGCATCGCGAACATGATATCGAACGGCCAGCAGCTGACCGGCTTTCCGACGTGGTTCAACCCCTTGGCCATCGTCCGGTATGGCGGGTTCCTGACGGTGACTGTCGCGGTCATGCTTGTGATCTTCGTCCTGGGTTTTCTGTTTCTGCGCTACAGCAGCGGCGGTCGCGCGCTTTATGCCATCGGCGGCAATCCCGAGGTGGCGCGGTTGGCCGGGATCAATGTCAAACGAGCCACAATGCTCGTGTATGTGGTCTGCAGTTTTCTAGCTGGTTTGGCCGGCATGCTTATCGCTGCCCGACTTGACTCGGTTCAGCCTTCATCGGGCATGTCCTACGAACTCGACGCCATTGCGGCGGTCGTAATCGGGGGCACTTCGCTGTCGGGTGGCACCGGCGGGGTCGGGGGCACGATCATAGGTGTGCTCATCATCGGTGTGCTGCGCAACGGCCTCAATCTTCTCAGCGTTTCGCCTTTCGTGCAGCAAGTGATCATCGGTCTGGTCATCCTGCTTGCGGTTGTCGCCGAAACCTACCGAAAGCGCGGCTAAGGAATTCCCGAAAGGGCAGGGTTGCCCCAAGGGAGGATGCCACCCGGCAATGACGCCGGACGGCAGCAAGGGGACGGACGAGGACGCGATCCCCGGAACCAACGTGGAGGAGACGAGATGAAACTTTCCAGACTGCTGATAGCTGTAACGGCGGCTTCGGCCATGATGTACCCTCTTTCGGCTTCATCCCAAGAAGTTAAAAAGATCGGGTTGGCGGTTCCCAATCTTCAAGCCGACTTCTTCAATCAGATCAAGCTCGGGGTGGAAAACTACGGCAAGGAGAAGGGCATCGAGATCATCGTGGTCGATGCCAAGAATGATACGGCTACTCAGGTCAGCCAGGTGCAGGACTTGATGACCCAAGGCATCGACGCTTTCATCTACATTCCTGCCGGTGCAGCCGCCGCTGCCGTGCCAACCCGGCTGGCTCGCGAAGCGGGCATTCCTGTGATAAACGTTGACCGCTTTCCCGAGGGTGAGCCGGGCGATACCTTCATCGCGGGCGAAAGCGTTGAAAGTGCCTATGCCGTCTGCAAATACATTATCGAAAAATCGGGCGGTTCGGGCAAGATGGCCATCATCCACGGCCAGAAGGGAACCACGCCAGAGGTAGATCGCTTCACCGGCTGCAAACGCGCCATTGACGAGAATGCGGGTATCGAACTTGTCGACCAGCAGTGGTCGAACATGTGGTCGGCGGATGAAGGTTTCACCATCGCCCAGAACATGCTGCAAGCTAACCCTGACATCACCATCATCTTCGGTCAGGCCGATGGCCTGGCGATGGGCGCGGCAAAGGCGGTCGATGTGGCAGGCCTTTCCGATAAGGTGATCATCGGCGGCTATGACGGTGATATCTCGGCGCTGGAATACCTGTCGAAATGCGATGGCCCCTTCATCGTCACTGCGACCCAAAGCACGCGGAAGATGGGTGTAATGGCCGTTGATTCCGCGATTGCTGTAGCTGCAGGTCAAAAGGTCGACGAGCGGCAGACGCCGAACGCGGTCCTTACTCCTTGCGGCGACGATGCCGCCAAGTACGTCACTGAACACCCCTAAGCTGAAAAGGCGGCGCCATGGCAGGTCCAGCCCCACTTCTTTCGCTCCGCAGGATATGCAAATCCTATGGTCCGATCGAGGTTCTCCACGGGATTGATCTTGATATTTTCCCCGGACAGGTCGTGGCGCTTTTGGGAGAGAACGGTGCCGGGAAGTCGACGGTATCAAACGTCGTCTCCGGCACCGTTCAACCCTCTTCCGGCGAAATGTCCTGGCTTGGAGCGCCCTATGCCCCGGCTTCTCCAAGAGAGGCGATGGATGCCGGTGTGGGCATGATCCATCAGGAACTGAAGGTCCTGCCTCAGCTCTCCATAGCCGAAAACGTCTTTGTGGGGCGGTATCTGAAGAAGGGCCTTCGTATTGACCGCAAGGCCATGGAAGAGCGCGCGCAAAGCGGGCTCAAACGGCTTGGTCTTGATATTCCGCCGTCGCGCCTGGTTCAGGGTTTGTCGACGGCCAATCAGCAGCTTATCGAAATCGCGAAGGCGTTGACGCTGAACGCAAGATTGCTGATCCTTGATGAACCTACGGCTGCGCTGGGCGGTGCCGAAACCCAGCTTCTTTTCCGGCAGATCGAGCGTCTGAAGGCAGACGGTGTCGGCATTATCTATATTTCCCATCGACTTGAAGAGATCCGTCAGATCGCCGATCGCATTGTGGTCATGCGCGACGGTGCGAAGGTGCAAGAGTTCGACAGTGGCGATGTGCCGGTCCGCACGATTGTCGAGGCCATGGTCGGCAGATCTCTAGAACGAATGTTCCCGGCAATTCCGGTGCCGCAGGACCAGACGATGCTGGAGGTTCGCGGTCTTTCTTCCCCCGCGGATACCTTCCGCGACATCAGCTTCTCGGTACGCAAGGGCGAGGTATTCGGCATAGCGGGGCTTATGGGGGCGGGGCGGACAGAGCTGGTGCGGGCGATTACCGGTGCTGACCCGATTTCGCAGGGGCAGGTTCTGCTTGAAGGTCGCGACGTGTCCCCGGATTCGCCTATCGCTTCAATCCGCAATGGCATTGTCTTGGTGCCGGAGGATCGAAAGCTTCAAGGTGTCGTGCTTGATCATTCGATCGCCGAAAACATCGCCTACGCGAACTTGGATAAAATTTCCCATTCCGGCTGGATTTCTTCCCGCAAGGTTCACTCCTTTGCCGAGGAGTTTATCCGAAAGTTCGGCGTTAAGGGGCGCGGCCGCCAGAATGCAGGTGAGTTATCCGGTGGGAACCAGCAGAAAGTGGTTCTTGCAAAATGGCTTGCCCGTGGGCCGCGAGTCGTGGTTCTGGACGAACCGACTCGGGGCATCGACGTGGGTGCGCGTTCTTCAATCTACGAACTGATCATGGAACTGGCGAAGGATGGCGTGGCCGTCATTGTCGTGAGTTCCGACCTGGAAGAGATCTTGGGCGTCTCGAACAGGATCATGGTCATGGCTCAAGGCAAACAGGCCGGGATTCTGGATCGGAAGGATGCCAATGACGTGTCCGTCATGGAACTGGCGACGGTCTGAATTAGTAATAGCAGGAATACCGCTATGTTAGATATCTCGTTAAATGCTCCGAAGTTGTTCGACCTTTCCGGCAACGTCGCCCTGGTGACGGGCGCTGGCAGCGGTATAGGTCAACGCATTGCAATCGGCCTGGCACAGTGCGGTGCCGACGTCGCGCTTCTCGATCGCCGGACCGATGATGGCTTGTCGAAAACGGCGGAGCATATCGAAAGCACGGGTCGACGCTGCATTCAGATCGCCGCTGACGTAACAAGCGGTGCGGCATTGAACGAAGCAGTCAAACAGACCGAGGCGGAACTGGGTGCGCTGACTCTCGCCGTGAACGCCGCCGGCATCGCGAACGCGAACCCTGCCGAGGAAATGGAAGAAGATCAGTTCCAGTCCATGATGGACATCAACCTGAAGGGCGTATTCCTGTCCTGTCAGGCGGAAGCACGCGCGATGTTGAAGAACGGACGCGGCTCGATTGTGAACATCGCGTCCATGTCGGGTGTGATCGTCAATCGTGGCCTGAACCAATGCCATTACAACGCCTCAAAGGCAGGCGTGATACATATGTCGAAGTCGATGGCGATGGAGTGGGTGCAGCGCGGCATCCGCGTGAATACCATCAGCCCTGGCTACACCGCGACACCGATGAACACGCGCCCGGAAATGGTTCACCAAACAAAGCAATTCGAAGAACAGACGCCCATGCAACGTATGGCGACGGTAGATGAGATGGTGGGGCCTGCGGTATTTCTACTCTCCGACGCGGCGACATTCGTGACCGGCGTCGATCTGTTGGTCGATGGCGGGTTCTGCTGTTGGTAGGTCAAGGGAAGCAGTAGAAGGCCGCTGCTGGCCGAAGCCTTCAATCTGGGAATTCCACCCCGTTTCAGGGCCGCTCGCCCCGTGCCAGGGCACCCTCGATTTCATCCAGAACCGGCTCCAGATCTGCGACGGAATCTATGACGAAATGCGCGCCCGCGCGAGTCAGCCGGGCATAGGCGACATCGCGCATACGGTGATATTCAACGCTGTCCAGTGCGTCGGTCTCTGCCGGGTTCAGACCAAAGACGTTGCCGGTCATCGCGACGCCTACCGTCCAGCAACCTGCGTTCAGCCCCTCGGCGATGCCGACCTCGGTATCGTCGACCTTCACGACAGAGGCGGCAGGCCAGACGCCAAGATCGAGGAAGGTCTTGTACATCATGAGCGGCGTCGGGCGGCCTTCTGCGAGATCACCGGCGCAGACGAGGTTATCGGGCGCGTAACCCTGTTTGGCGGCAACCGGCAGGAGCGGTGCCATGATCTCGCGGATGTAACCGGTGGTCGAGCCGACCTTCAGCCCGCGTGCGCGAATATGCGCGGCGGTTTCGGCGGCGCCTTCGATCAGGTCGGCGAAATCGGTGACCGCAGCCACGTTCATTGGCACGAAGACCTTGTAGACGGCGTCAATGTCAGCCTCGGTCGGGGCCTGGCCATGGGCAGCGGCCCAGGCGGCGGCGATGCGGGGCATGCGCAGCAGCGTCGCGATATGATCGCGCTTGGCCATGCCCATCGGTCCCCGCGCCTCGTCCACCGTGATCGTCACGCCGAACTCGGCAAAGGCTTTGACGAAAACGCCCATCGGCGCTTGCGAGCCGTGGTCGATCATGGTTCCGGCCCAGTCGAATACGACGGCGCTGAGTTTTACCTGGGTCATGTCAGTCTCCAAAAAGCTCGGCCACGGTTTCCTCGCCGATGGCGAAGGCGGTGCTTGCGCCGGTGCCGCTGGTCACGATCACAAGGCGGATGTCGGGGGCGGGCGTGTCGCGGATCATCAGCTTGTCCGGTAGCGAGGCATAGGTGCCCATCCAGCGCTCGGTAACGGTCGCGCCGGGCAGGTTCAGCGTGGCGTGCATCTCTTCCAGCATCAGCTGGTCCACGCGGTCGCGCGCGAAGGGAGAGGGGCTCCACTCGTAGTGGTGGCTGTCGCCGACGATCAGGCCGCCGTCGGACCCCTGAACCGCGATCAGGTGGATGCCTTGGTCCAGGTATTCGCCCTGCTCGCGTTTGAGGCGGGCCAGTAGCGGCGCGGCTTCGGGGAGTTCGGAATAGCCGAGATAGCGGACGAGGGAGAGATCGGTCATCACCGATCCGGGCAGGCGGAAGCTGGGATCGGCGGGCATGACCTTCATCATGTGAAGGCGGCAGCGGGTGATGCCCATGGCTGCGATACGGTCGGGGAAGAGTGTCAGCAGGTCATCGCCGGGGCAGACGGCGATGCGCCGGGCTTTCAGCGTGCCTGCGGTGGTCTCGACACGGTTCCGCTCGACGGACTTGACCAGCGTGCGGCGATGGAAGGTGACGCCCATCGCGGATTCAAGCCAGCCTGCCAGCTTTCCGATGGCATGGCGGCTTTCGACGCGGCGGTCGTGAGGGCTCCACAGCCCGCCTTCAAAGGGAGCGTCGGCGAGAATCATGCCGTGCTCGCGCTGCAAATCTTCGGCGGACAGCAGGCGGCATTCGGCGCCCATGTCGGTGGCGCGGAAGGCCTCCAGCACGGCCATCGCTTCGGGGCGGCGGGCGGCGACGAGCAGGCCCTGATGTTCGACGGGGATTCCGGCTTGCGGGGCGACTTCCATCCAGACGTCGCGGGACCGCATGGCGCGGCGCCAGCAGTCGCCCGCCTGCTGGCCGGTGACGGTGACGAAGCCGAAGTTGCGGACGGAGGCGCCGATCGCCTCGGCTTCCCGGTCGACGACGGCAACGGAGAGACCCTTGCGGCGCGCGGCCAGCGCGTGGGCGAGCCCGACGATACCTGCGCCGACGACGACGAGATCGTATTCCGCAGCCAAGCTTTCCCCCCTGTGAGACTCGGTGCCGAGTTGGGCGCAGAGTGCAGCGGCGCGGGCGGTTTGACCAGCCCGCTGTTTTTTGGCCGCACTGGTGTTTCTTGCACGGCATTGCACGCGTGCAATGCCGTGCAAGCTATTGATTTATATTGGTTACGACTTTTACGTTAACCCAATCTTCATCAAGCTTGGCACCACCCCGTGCGATCAGATCGGATCGCGCGACAGGGGCGTGGTCGAGCAGTGGATGCCTCCGCCGTTCGGGTGCATCTTGTCGAAGGGGATGACTTCCCACTTCACGCCCGCTGCGGCGAGCTGGTCCAGCGTGCGGTTCGTGGCGCCTTCGGGCATCAGCATCTCGCCCGGCGCGACGGTCAGCGAGTTGACGATCCACGGGTTGTCAGCGGGCGAGACCTCGATGGTGCGCACGCCAAGCTGATCCAGCCGTTCGAGGAAGGAGAAGGGCAGGCCCTGCGTGTTGATCAGCGCAAGATCGCGGTCGATCATCAGGAAATAGCCGTCGATATGGATGTCATAGCCGACGAGGTCGATCACGATCAGTTCGACCCCCTGACGTGCCAGAACCTCTCCGATCTGTGCCGCACCTTCGCGGTTCACCCGGATGCCGCAGCCGATGACGGCGGTCTTGGGGTTGATCCAGGCGAAGCTGCCGCCCTCCATCACCGCCGTGCCGGACAGGGTGCGCAGGATCGGGATGCCAAGGCGCGCAAGGGTGCGGGTGATGGCCAGTTCCTCGCCCCGGCGCACGCGGGTGCCCATGCGGCAGATGATGGCGCCGCCGTTGACCATGATCAGCGGATCGCGCGTGTAGCAGGATTTGAGCCGCCCGTTGTCGACCCCGTCGACATAATGCACCTCGACGCCACGCGCGGTCAGCGCGGCGACCAGCGCATCATGCTGGGACTGCATCGCGGGAACATCGGGCAGGCTGTCGTGCTGGAAGTACCAGCCAGCCTCCAGATCGCCGTAGGAGCCGATGGATTCGATGCGCTTTTTCGGATCGACGACGCTCATTTCGGGGCCGGGCCGGTGAACGAGGACCGAGCGCATGCGGCCGACGTCGTTGTTCAGGCCCCAGACGCGGCCCCAATAGCGTTCAAGCTCTGCCGTATCCTCGAAGGGCGGATCGCCCGGGGTCGCGAACATCCGAACCGTTTGATTGTAAATCCAATGTGCCGTTTCAGCGTCCGACATGCCTTCGCCCCTTGAGTGACTTTGAACCCGGACAGGTTGAGCCGAAAACCCCATGGCTTGCAACGGCTGGTCAGCCGTCTTCGCCATCTCTCGCGTCGATGAAGCCGCTGGCGTGATCGCCCGAGGCAAGCTTCGTCAGGTCGGGGCCGGACTGCAGGGGCCTGGTCTGACGCGGCAGGGCGGCGAGCGCGTCGACCTCTCGCCGAAGAGCCGCGACGGCTTCGTCGACCGTCGCCGGGGTAAATCGCAGGGGAGTGCCGGGGCGGGATTGCGCGAGGGTGGGCAGGTCGGCGCGGATGACGGTGCCGATCTTTGGATAGCCGCCGGTCGGCTGGCGATCCGCCATCAGGACGATCGGCAGGCTGTCGCCCGGCACCTGTATCGCGCCCATGGCGATCCCGTCCGAGACGATGTCATGGCCCTTTGCATGGGCAAGAGGCTGGCCCGACAGGCGGTATCCCATGCGGTCGCTGTGCGGTGTGATGGTGTAGTCGGTGGTGGTGAAGGTCGTCATCGCCTGTTCGGTAAAGGCGTCGGCCTGCGGGCCGGGGACGAAGCGGATGATCCGGCGTGGCGCCGCCTGATCCGGCAGGGCAAGGGGTGCGGCATCGGGCGCGGTATCGCAGGGCAGGAGGTCGCCGGTCTGCAATGCGCGCCCGCCGAGCGGGCCTATGCCGGAACGCAGGTGGGTGGAAAGGCTGCCCATGACTGCGTCGAACCGGAAACCGCCTGCGACCGAGACATAGGCCCAGACGCAGTCGCCGCCGGGGCGGATGGTCAGCCGCTGCCTGGAATGGAGGGTGAGGGCGGACCGGGCGGGAAAGGCGGCGCCGTCTTTCGCGACATCAAAGCCCGTGGCGGCTATCCCGAGGCGCAGGGGGGCATCCTCGGCGGCAAGTTCTATTCCGCCGGGCCCGCATTCGATGCAGCCAGCTTCCGCAGGATTGCCTGCAAGAAGGTTGGCGGTCGCATGGGCGATCCAGTCCATCGGTCCTGCCGGAGTTACGCCAAAGCGCAGCCAGCCGCGACGGCCTGCATCCTGCAGGGTGGTGCCGGGACCGGTGCGAAGGATGCGCAGCCCTGTCATAAGGCGGGCTCGCTTTGCGAGACGACTTCTCCCGCGGCCACGCTGCGCTGGAGCTGGTCGAAGGTGGAAAGGCTGACCGGTTCGAAGGTCAGGATATCGCCCACGGCGACTAGGAAGGTCGGGTCGCGGCCCGGCGAGAACAGCCGTTCGGGCGTGCGGCCAAGGATGTGCCAGCCCGAGGGCATGGCGCCTCCGGCGACGATGGCCTGTCCCCCGGCGATTATCAGGCTGCCCTCGGGGATGCGGTCGCGCGGGCTGGTTCGCCTTGGCAGTTTCAACTCGGGCGGCAGGCCGCTGAGGTAGGCCCAGCCGGGGGCGAAGCCATACATGACGACGCGGTAGCGGGCGCAGGCGTGGAGGCGGATGACCTCTGCGACGGAAAGGCCGGTCGTGGCGGCGACGTGTTCGAGGTCTTCGCCAAGGGAGGCGTCGTAGCAGGCGGGCAGGTGCCAGAGGCGGGGTTTGGCTGCTGCACTGGTGGTCGAGCGGAGCGCATCGGTGACCGCATCGACCAGTGTGGCGCGCGTCGTGATCAACGGGTCGTAGTGGATCATCAGCGACCGGTAGGTCGGAACGAGTTCGACGATGCCCGGAGGTGTCGTCAAGGTCAGGGCGGCGTCGAGGGCCAGCACCTTTTCGGCGATGGCATCGTCGATCCGGTCGCCGAATTCGACGACGAGCGCGCATTCTCCGGCGTCGAGAAAGCGCGGGGCGGTCATTGCGCGAAGGGCGCGATGCGCCACCCCGCGCCCTCGAGTGCGCTGCGCAGGCGGCGGGCGATCTGCACCGCGCCGGAGGTATCGCCGTGCAGGCAGATGCTGTCCATCCGCAATGGCAGCAGGCCGTTGTCCGAGGTGCGGATGCGTCCGCTGTCGAGCATGTCGAGTGTGCGGGCAACGACTTGATCCGGGTCATGGATCACCGCGCCCGGTTCGCTGCGCGGCATGAGCGTGCCGTCGGGGCGATAGGCGCGGTCCGCGAAGACCTCGGCAGCGGTGCGCAGGCCGGCGGCCTCTCCGGCGCGTTCGGCTTGCGAGAGGGCGGGGCAGAGCAGGGTGAGGTTCGGATCGACGCCCGTCACCCCGCGCGCGATCGCTGTGGCCACGTCTGCGTCAACGGCGGCGAGGTTGTAGAGCGCGCCGTGGATCTTGACGTAGGCAATGCGGTGGCCCGCCAGCGCGGCCACGCCCAGTGCCGCGCCGATCTGCCAGGCGACGAGGTATTCGAGTTCCGCCGCGGACATCGGGACGACGTTCCGGCCGAAATTGGCGCGATCCGCATAGCCCGGATGCGCGCCCGCCGCGACGCCGTTGGCCTTTGCCGTGGTCAGGGTGGCGAGCAACAGGTCCGGCCCGCCGGCATGAGCACCGCAGGCGATGTTGGCCGAGCTGACGATGGTCAGCATGGCGGCATCGTCTCCGATGCCCTCGCCCAGATCCGCGTTCAGGTCGATGCGCCCGCCCATCCCGGGGCTATCTGCGCTGGTTATGGGCGCGCCGCTTCGCCTCGCGCCGGGCCGCGTGCAGGATCGGCTCGGTATAGCCCGAGGGCTGGGCCGCGCCTTTCAGGATCAGATCGCGGGCGGCGTCGAAGGCGGGACCGTCGCAGGCAGGCGCCATGGGCCGGTAGGCGGGGTTGGACGCGTTCTGCGCGTCGACCTTGACCGCCATGCGGCGCAGGCTGTCCTCGATGCCGGGCTTGGTGATCAGGCCGTGGTGCAGCCAGTTCGCCAGCAGTTGCGCCGAGATGCGGAGCGTGGCGCGGTCTTCCATCAGGCCCACGTTGTCGAAATCCGGCACCTTGGAACAGCCTATGCCGTCATCGACCCAACGCACGACATAGCCAAGGATCGACTGGCAGTTCTGGTCCAGTTCCAGCGCGATCTGGTCCGCCGTGGGGCGCTCGGCCCCCAGCAGTGGTGGAGACAGGAGTTCGCCGAGCGGACGGCGCGGGCGGCCTGCGATCTCGGCCTGGCGGGCGGCGACGTCGGTCTGGTGATAGTGGATGGCGTGCAGCGTGGCGGCGGTGGGCGAGGGCACCCAGGCGGTGGTGGCGCCGGAACGGGGGTGGCCGCCCTTTGTCGCCAGCATTTCCGCCATGGCGTCGGGCTTGGCCCACATGCCCTTGCCGATCTGGCCCTTGCCGACCAGTCCGGCGGCAAGGCCGAAATCGACGTTGCGATCCTCATACGCGGAAAGCCAGGCTGCATTCTTCATCGCGGCCTTGGGCAGGACGGGACCGGCCTGCATGTAGGTGTGGATCTCGCTGCCCGTGCGGTCGAGGAAGCCGGTGTTGATGAAGACCAGCCGGTCGGCCAGTTGCGACATGCAGGCGCCGAGGGTGGCGGAGGTCGGACGCTCCTCATCCATCAGGCCGATCTTCACTGTGTTCTGCGGCAGGCCAAGGATCGCCTCCACCCGGTCGAAGATCGTGGCGGTCAGCGCGGCTTCCTCCGGCCCCTGCATCTTGGGTTTGACCACATAGATTGCGCCGGTGCGGGTGTTGAGTGCACCACCGGTGCGGGTCAGGTCGTGGAGCGCGCAGGCGGTCGAGACCAGCGCATCCAGCATCCCCTCGGGAATGTCGCGGCCATCGAGGCGCACGGCGTCGGTCGTCATCAGGTGGCCGACGTTGCGCACAAGCATGACGGCACGACCGGGCAGGGTGAGGGTGCTGCCATCGGGCGCGGTGAAGGGGTGGTCGGCGTTCAGGCGGCGCTCGATGGTCTTGCCTGCCTTTTCCAGATTGACCGACAGATCTCCCCTCATAAGCCCCAGCCAGACGCCATAGGCCGCCACCTTGTCCTCGGCATCCACGGCGGCGACGGAGTCTTCCAGATCTTGGATGACGGTCAGCGCGCTTTCCAGGATGACATCGGCCAGACCCGAGGGGTTAAGCTTGCCTACGGGATGGCCTGCATCGACCACAAGCTCGATGTGCAGACCATGATGGCGGAACACGAGGTGCAGCGCCTTGCCGGTTGTGGAGTGGCCGACGAACTGGGTGCCCTTCGCAAAGCGAAGCTTCCTGTCGCCGCTCAGGGCGACAGGTGCGGAGCCGACCATGGCATAGCCGGTGACTTCGGCGTGCGACACCCCCTCAAGCGGTAAGGTGGCGTCGAGGAACTCGGCGACCCAGGCGATCACCTTGCGCGCATGTTCGGGGTCAAGGCCGCCGGGTGCGGCATGACCAAGCGCATCGGTGCCATAGAGCGCATCATACAGCGATCCCCAGCGCGCGTTGGTGGCGTTCAGTGCGAAACGCGCGTTCGAGACCGGGACGACAAGCTGCGGGCCAGCAAGCGTCGCGAGTTCCGCGTCAACGCCAGAGGTGCGGACCGGAACCGGATCGGCGTCATCGCCGATGTACCCGATCTCGGTCTGGAGCCCTAGCCATGCATCCTGATCCCATGGCAGCCCCTTACGTGCGCCCAGCCAGAGGTCGATCTGCGCCTGCTGGTCCGATCTTTTCTTCAGCAGCCGTTCGTTGACCGGACGAAGTTCGGCAAGCAGCTTTTCAAACCCTTGCCAGACCGGCGCGGGATCGCGGCCAAGCGGCTTTAGAACCTCATCCTCAAGAAAACGCGCGAGATTTTCGGCAACCTCAAGATTGCCCCGTTTGACGTACATGCGATGCTCCGGCGGTCCGAAAGGCCAGGTGCCTTTGTCACAATCACCTTGGTTAGGGCGGTCAAAGTCAAGTCTCAACTGTTGCGCGCCGCCATTCTGCCTCAGGCGAGAAGCAGGGCGATGCTGACCATGGCCACCCCACCGATGCGCAGGGCAATCTGCGCCTGCGGCATCAGGTCCAGCCGCCGCGCGGCCTGAAGAATGGCCAGTGCGCCCGACCCGCCCATCGCAACCCGGGTTGCCGCCAGCGTGACCATTTCATTGACGGGGCGACTTGTGATGCGTGCAAGTGCCAACCCGGCAGCACAGACCCCCGCCAATCCAGCGCAGATCACCACCAACCTCGCGGGCGCCAGACCTTCGATCAATGGCCCCCAGGGGGTGTAAATCATCCCGACCGAGAATATCAGCGGAAAGGTCAAATAGCGGACGACAAGTCGGTAGGTCGTTGCAACGGCATCTGCCAACCACCCCGGCAGCAGCCCCGTGAACCCAAGCGCAACCGCCATAAGGATGACCCCCAGAGGCAGGTTGATGGCCGTATGTCGGCTAACAATCAGCGCCAGCAAGAAAAAACCCAGGAAGAACAGCGTGCCGATTGCGAGATTGGGCAAGTCCGACAGAGTGGCCTTGACTGCTTCTTTTGTCTGCGGGCCGATGTCTGTCGTCTTGTCTGCGCGGTAGGATAAGGCGCCGCTGATCAGTATCATGGCGATGTTGGACAACAGCAAAGGCGGCAGTATCGAAGCCATGACAGCCGCCGGCGTGGTCGCGAAGGCGGAAGCATAGCCGATCGACAAGGGCACCAGACCTACGGCCAACCCGCCCGACAGCATTGGGCAGAGGATGAAGAAAAATACTTTCGACATGTCCTGTCCCGTCATCAGCCCGGCGGTCAAACCAAATGCGATGACTGCAAGTGTCGTCATGGCGGCCAAGGGCAAGATCATTGCTCCAGCGCGCCGAAGCCCGGCGCGATCTGTCGACAGGATTCCGCCCGCGACAATCACGGTCACAAAGAATTCAAGCGCATGTGCAGCTTCGAAAGCATGCGCCATAGTCTGGAGGTCCAGAGGTCGGAACGCCCCTATATGGACAAACCAGGAGGGAACGAGCAGGGTCAGGAGTGCATCCCCCCCAAGCCCGCGCAAAACCGGTATACGACGACCGAGTGTAGACAGCGCGATTGCTCCCGTCACCATGATGAGTACGAGCGCCAGGAATTGGCCCGGGGGTGCGAATGCAAGCGTAGCGGCCGCCAACAGGCCGCAAGCCACAGATATCGCCATCCGGCGGTCGATCACCCGATATCCGCTTTCCAGGTTTTTCATGCTGGTGGCCCTGCGCGAGACCTTAGATGGCTGTTACGACCGCGACTACAATCGGTGACAAAAAAGTGGGTCGGGCATAAGCCTCCCGTCAGAATTGCCAGATTATCATGACGGTTGCTTGGCGCCCGGCGCATTCCCCCGAACGAAATCCCTGCCAGCATAAAGCCCACCTACGATCTCGGCCGCAAAGCGCTCGCCGTCTCGGCGACGCACATCCTGTATAACGTCGGCGCGTTCTTCTGGCTCGACCCCAAGCACCTCCAGCGCCTTGTCGCCAAGGGCAAGTGCAGATTCAAATGTCTCGCGGATCTGCCACAGTACGCCTGCCTCGACCAGTTCGACCGCATGCTCGCGGTCGAAGGATCGTGCAAGTACCGGGACCAGCGGGAATTCGGTTCTGGCAAGTTCCGCAATCTTCAGGCTGGCCGCGCGGTCGTTGACTGCAACGACGATCAGCCGGGCATCCTGCGCGCCCGCGGCATGCAGGATATCGAGGCGAGAACCGTCGCCATAGTGAACCTTGAACCCGAAATCATGCGCGGCGCGGATCATGTCGGTATCGGTGTCGATGATGGTTATCGTGCAGGCATTGGCCAGCAGCGGCTGCGACACGACCTGCGCGAACCGCCCGAACCCGATCAGAAGCACGCTGGCCCGCAGGTGGTCGGGCACCTCGATCCCGTCCAGCGAGGGGGCGGGTTTCGGCATGTAGCGGTCGTGCAGGATGATCAGGACGGGCGTGAGCGCCATTGAGACGATGATCGTCGCCGTCAGGATGGCATTGGCATCGGCGTCGATGATGCCGACCGAGGCGGCCGCCGCATAAAGCACGAAGGCGAACTCGCCGCCCTGCGCCATCAGCACCGCGCGCTCGATGGCCTCTCGATTGCCTGTGCCGAGCACGCGGGCGACGGCGTAGATGCCGATCATCTTCAGGACCATGTAGGCGATGACCGCGACGACGATCAGCCCCCAGTTGGCGGCGATGACCGACAGGTTCAGCGACATGCCGACGCCGAGGAAGAACAGCCCGAGCAGGATGCCGCGGAAGGGTTCGACGTCGGCCTCAAGCTGGTGACGGAACGAGGATTCGGAGAGAAGCACGCCGGCAAGAAAAGCGCCCATCGCCATCGACAGCCCGCCAAGCTGCATTGCGAGCGCCGCACCCAGCACGACGAACAATGCAGCCGCCGTCATGACTTCGCGCGCGCGGGCTTTGCTAAGGATGCGGAACATCGGGTCCAGCAGATAGCGCCCCGCCAGCACCAGCGCGATGATGGAACCAATTCCTATGGCTATGCTTATGAACCGGCCCCCCAAGCTCGTCGCTCCGCCGCTGGGTGCAAGGAAAGCCACCAGCGCCAGCAGCGGCACGATGGCCAGATCCTCCAGCAAAAGAATCGCGATAATGCGCCGCCCCCTGGGCAGCCCGATCGACTGCCGTTCCTCCAGCATTTGCATGACGATGGCGGTCGAGGTCAGCACGAAGCCGGTTCCGGCGACGAAGCTTTGCGCGACCGGATAGCCCAGGACCAGCCCGACACAAGTCAGAAGCGCAATACAGACGCCGACCTGAGCCAGACCAAGGCCGAATATCTCGCCCCGCATCGACCACAAGCGTGTAGGCTGCATCTCAAGCCCGATGACGAACAGGAAAATGACGACGCCAAGTTCGGCGATATGAAGGATGGCTTCCGGGTCGGTCACGACAGCAAAGCCAAATGGCCCGACTGCCAGCCCGGCAGCCAGATATCCTAGCACCGATCCAAGGCCCAGACGCTTGAACAGCGGCACGGCAACGACCGCTGCACCCAAAAGGACGACCACCGGGACAAGGTTGAAGCCACCCTGCGATGCAGTCTCGGCTGCGGCGGACAGGGGTTCGCTACTCATTCTGCGAGGCCTGCGTAAATGATTGCATCAATGTCACCCTTGCTGATCGACTTCGAAAGGACAGTTATCGGAAAAACCCGCCCTGTCTCAGCATGCAGCCGCAACTGGCAGGGTCAAGACGCGGTTTTGCATGCAGATCCTGCATCCGGCCCAGCCTCACCTCACGCAGGTGTTTGGAGCCTTTTTCCGCGCAGACCCTTGAAGTTTTCGCCTCTAGCCTGTCATGTGTGGCATCGGCTTCACCGACAGAACTCTCTCCTCGTCGCCCGGCACGGGTTAACCGGTGTTGCGGCCATTTGCTTGGTGTGTCTGAAGTGGACCCGCAACCATGATGTGAAGGAGCGTCTTCGCCCGCGATGATCGAGCAGAACCTGATCCTAATACTCGTGCTGCTGCCGTTTCTTGGCGCGATGATCGCGGCGACTTTGCCGTTGCACGCCCATAATGCGGCCGCCTGGACGTCAGGTTTGATCATGTGCGCAGGCCTTGGCGTTATGGCTGTCCTGCTTGAACCCATAGCCGTCGGCACGGTGCTGCGCAGCGAGGTGCGATGGATACCGGCGCTGGGGCTGAACCTGACCTTCAGGATGGACGGGTTCACATGGATGTTCGTGACGCTGGTGCTGGCGATCGGCGTGCTGGTCGTCATCTATGCGCGCTACTACCTGTCCAAGGCCGATCCGGTGCCGCGGTTCTATTCCTTCCTGATGGCGTTTACAGGCGCCATGGTGGGAATCCTTCTGTCCGGTAACATCCTTATGCTGGTGGTTTTCTGGGAACTGACCTCGGTCATCTCTTTCCTGCTGATCGGGTATTGGTATCAAAGCCAGGCTGCGCGTGATGGCGCGCGGATGGCCCTTATCGTCACGGCGGCAGGGGGCCTGTGCCTGCTGGTCGCCATGCTGCTGATCGGGCGGGTCGTCGGCAGCTATGACCTCGACCGCGTGCTGGCGTCGGGCGACATCATCCGCGCCCATCCGCTGTATATGCCTATCCTTGTGCTGTTCCTGATCGGTGCTTTCACTAAATCAGCGCAGTTTCCGTTTCATTTCTGGCTGCCCGGCGCCATGGCCGCGCCGACGCCTGTATCGGCCTATCTGCACTCCGCCACCATGGTGAAGGCCGGGGTTTTCCTTCTTGTGCGTTTCTCGCCAGCGATAGGCGGGACCGAGGCGTGGTTCTATGCCGTGACGGGCACGGGCATGGTGACGCTAATACTCGGCGCAGTGATCGCGCTGTTCCGCCACGACCTGAAAGGGCTGCTGGCCTATTCCACCATCAGCCATCTTGGCCTGATCACGGCACTCGCGGGCATCGGCAGCCCCGAGGCCATACTGGCCGCGATCTTTCACATCGTGAACCATGCGGTGTTCAAGGCATCTCTCTTCATGTCGGCCGGGATCATCGACCACGAGACCGGGACGCGCGACATGCGCAAGCTCAGCGGTCTGTATCGCCTGATGCCGATAACCGGCACTTTGGCGATCATTGCCGCCGCCGCGATGGCGGGCGTGCCTCTTATGAACGGCTTCATCTCGAAAGAGATGTTCTTTGCCGAGGCGGTCGATTGGCACAACGGCACATGGCTCGACAACTCGCTTCCCTACCTTGCGGTTCTGGCCAGCATTTTCGCAGTCGCCTATTCCTCTCGCTTCATCCTGACGGTGTTCTTCGGCCCGCCTCCGACCGATCTGCCGAAAACGCCGCATGAGCCGACGCCGTGGATGCGGCGGCCTGTCGAGCTTCTGGTGCTGGTGTGCATATTGGTAGGCATCTTCCCGGCGATGACGCTTGGCCCGACGCTGAACATGGCCCTGCGATCAATCGTCGGGCCGGATGTGCCCGACTTCGACATCGCGCTCTGGCACGGCTTCAATCTGCCCTTCAAAATGAGTCTGTTCGCCATGGCGGCTGGGCTAATCCTGTATCTGGCCTTCGCGCGGCGTATCGCTGCGGGGCCCGAAGGGCCGCCGCTGCTATACCGGGTCCGGGCGCAGCGCATTTTCGAATGGCTGCTTCTGGAGCTGACCTGGAAATCGCCGCGGCAACTGTACGGGCTGATGTCGACCGAGCGGTTGCAGACGCAGTTGCGGCTGGTGATTGGCCTGGCCATAGTTGCGGCCGGTTTCATCCTTTGGTCTGCGATCAGGGTCGTGCCGGAAGCCGTTTCGAACGAGTTTAATCCCGCCTTCGCGCTGATGTGGGTGGTGGGTGCGGCCAGCGCATTGGGCGCGGCCTGGCAGGCCAAGTACCATCGCTTTGCGGCGCTTGTCCTTTTGGGCGGGGCGGGGGTAGTGACCTGCCTTACCTACGCCTGGCTTTCCGCGCCGGATCTTGCCGTGACGCAGTTGCTGGTCGAGGTGGTGACGACGGTGCTTCTGCTTCTGGGCCTGCGCTGGCTGCCGAAACGGCGGGCGGAATTTCCATCCGACAACCTTTTGTCCGCGCGTGTCCGCCGTATCCGCGATGCGGGTATCGCCGTCATCGGTGGCGGCGGAATGGCCGCTATCGCCTATGTCGTGATGACCCGGCCTGTGGTTCCCAACATCGGCGACTGGTTTCTGCGCAACGCCTACAAAGAGGGCGGCGGCACGAACGTTGTCAACGTGATCCTTGTAGACTTCCGCGCCTTCGACACCTTCGGCGAGATTTCGGTCCTGGCCATCGTGGGCCTGACCATCTATGCGCTTCTGCGCCGTTTCAGACCCGCCGCGGAAAGCGCCGATGTGCCGGAACAGCAGCGGCCGGGGAAAAGCGGCGAAGGTGCAGGGGATTACATGCTGATCCCCTCGGTCATCATGCGCTGGATGTTCGCGCCAATGATCGTCGTCTCCGCCTATCTGTTCTTCCGTGGACACGACCAGCCTGGCGGCGGTTTTTCCGGGGGCGTTACCCTGGCGATCGCCTTCCTGCTTTTGTACATCGCCAGCGACGTGCGCTGGATCGAGGCGCGCATTACCATCCTGCCGATCCGCTGGATGGGCTTCGGTCTTTTGATCGCCGGGGCGACGGGGCTTGGCTCCTGGCTGTTCGGCTATCCCTTCCTGTCGTCCTATGCGCGCTATCTCGACATTCCGCTGATCGGTCCTGTGCCGTTTTCGACCGCCATGTTCTTTGACCTGGGGGTGTTCGCGCTGGTCATGGGGGCGACGGTTCTGATGCTGATCGCACTTGCGCACCAGTCGCTGCGTTCGGCACGCCTGCGAGAGCAGAACGAGGTGGACACGGCCGAGGCGGGGGGCCGATAGGATGGAAATCGTGCTTTCTCTGGCCATCGGTGTCCTGGCGGGATCAGGGATATGGCTGCTTCTGCGCCCCCGGACCTTTCAGGTCATCATCGGGCTTTCGCTTTTGTCCTATGCTGTCAATCTGTTCATATTCTCCATGGGCCGCCTGACGGTGGCCGCGCCGCCGATCATGCCCAAGGGTGGATTTGTCGATCCGACGGCCTATGACGACCCGTTGCCGCAGGCGCTGGTTCTGACAGCGATCGTCATCAGCTTTGCCACCACCGCTCTGTTCCTGGTGGTCATGATCGCCTCGCGCGGTCTGACCGGCACCGACCATGTCGACGGCAAAGAGCCGGAGGCATGATGCCGGGAACCGAACACCTGATCATTGCGCCGATCCTGATCCCGTTCTTCGCGGGCGCGGTGATGCTGCTGTACGATGAGCGGCAGCGGCGCGCGAAAGCCGCGATCAGCCTTGCTGCCGCCGTCACTATGCTGGTGGTGGCGATCGAGCTTATGAACCGGTCCAAGACCTACAATCTGCCGGGCGGCACCGATATCAGCTTTTACCTTTTGGGCAATTGGTCCGCGCCCTTTGGCATCGTGCTGGTGATCGACCGGCTTTCCGCGATGATGCTGGTCTTGACCGGACTGCTGGCCGTCCCGGCGCTGATCTATTCCATGGCCGGGTGGCAAAGGCAGGGGCAGCATTTCCATTCGCTGTTCCAGTTCCTGCTGATGGGACTGAACGGGGCCTTCCTGACCGGCGATCTGTTCAACCTTTTTGTCTTTTTCGAGGTTCTGCTGGCCGCTTCCTACGGACTGCTGCTGCATGGCACGGGGCAGCTGAGGGTTCGGGCGGGGCTGCATTATATCGCGATCAACCTGACGGCCTCGCTGCTGTTCCTGATCGGGGTCAGCCTGATCTATGGCGTGACCGGCACGCTGAACATGGCGCAGCTTTCGCAGATCATCCCGGTGCTGGCCGAATCCGAGCGGCCCTTTCTGCATGCCGGGGCGGCGATCATGGGATTGGCCTTTCTGGTAAAGGCCGGGATCTGGCCTTTGTCCTTCTGGCTGCCGACGACCTATATGGCGGGGGCTGCACCTGTGGCGGCGATGTTCGCCATCATGACCAAGGTTGGCATCTATGTGATCATGCGCCTGTCGCTGCTGCTGTTCGGCGCATCGGCGGGCGCGTCCGCCGGTTTCGGGGCCGAGATGTTGATCGCCGCCGGGATCCTGACAATCGCTTTTGGCCTGTTGGGTGTTCTGGCCTCGCAAGGGCTGGGCCGGATGGCGGCACATCTGGTGCTGATCTCCTCGGGAACTCTGCTGTGCGTCACCGGCTTTGTTCTGGCGGGCGGAGGGGCCATGCTTCTGGCAGGCGCGTTCTATTACCTTGTCAGCTCCACGCTGGCGACCAGCGCCCTGTTCCTTCTGATCGAGCCGATGGGCCGGGAAGAGGGAGGCATCGCCGCGATGCTGGCCCTGACGGCGGATGCCTATGGCCTTGACCCGGATGAGGAAGATCAGCCGGAAGTCGGCATCGCCATACCGGGAACCCTGACTGTGCTGGGCCTTAGCTTTGGCGTCTGCCTGCTGGTGCTGTCCGGTCTGCCGCCACTGTCGGGGTTCATAGGAAAGCTGGCGATCCTCACGGGCATCCTGGCCGCAACCGGCCTTCCCGCCGCTGTTGGCTGGACGTTTGTCGTCATTCTTCTTTTGTCCGGGTTTTGCGCGCTGATCGGGCTGATCCGTGTCGGCATCCAGTCCTTCTGGGTGACGGAGGGAAATATTCCCCGTGTGCTGGCGCTGGAAATCGCACCCGTCATTGTCCTGCTGGCGATGTTGTTCCTGCTGACAGTCGAGGCACAGGATACGCTGCGCTACATGCAGTCGGCGGCCAATCAGTTACTTGACCCGGTTCGCAGCGCCGAGCAGGTGATGAATCTGCCGCGTGTCGATAAAACCCAGGTGACGTTGCCATGAGGCGGCTGGTTCCCCATCCGCTGCTGTCGTTGGCACTGCTGTTCATGTGGCTGCTGCTGAACCGCTTTTCGCTGGGCCATCTGGTTCTGGGCACTGCCATTGCGCTTGTTGCGGGCTGGGCGCTTAGCGCGATCGAACCTGCGGGCCCGCGGCCGCGAAGGTTGCTGACGTCTGCGCGGCTGTTCGGAATCGTATTCCTGGACATCATCCGGTCCAACATCGCCGTGGCAAAACTGATCCTGACCGACCGGCGTGGAAATGGACGGCAGCCCGGTTTCGTCGAGATTCCGCTGCGCCTGCGCGATCCGGTTCCGCTGGCAATCCTGTCGATCATCGTCACTGCGACGCCGGGCACCGCCTGGGTGGAGTATGACCCGGAACGAAGCAGTCTTTTGCTGCACGTGCTTGATCTGGTCGAGGAAGACGAATGGCGCCGCCTGATCGGCGACCGGTATGAGGCCCTGCTACTGGAGGTATTCGCATGAGTGGAACCATTCTTTCAGCAGCACTGACATACGCACAGATCGCCCTGGCGCTGGCCGCCTGTCTGGCCTGCCTGAGGACGTTGCGTGGCCCGCGCGCGCAGGACCGGGTGCTGGGGATCGACACGCTGTATGTAACGACGATGCTGCTGTTCGTCGTGACCGGATTGCGCATGAACACCCTTTACTTCTTTGAAGGCGCGCTGGTGATCGGAGTGCTGGGCTTTGTGGCGACCGTGGCGCTTGCCAAATTCCTGATCCGGGGAGAGGTGATCGAGTGACGCAGCATCTCGACCTTCTGCCGCTTTGGATCGCGCTTCCCGTTGCTGCGCTGCTTGTGGTGGGCAGCACCCTTACCCTTCTTGGCACGGTGGGGCTTTTCCGTCTGAAAAGCTTTTATGAGCGTATCCATGCCCCTACGCTTGGCACCAGTTGGGGAACGGCGAGTATCCTTCTGGCCTCTATGGCCGTCTTTACCTTCGGAGAGGGGCGACTGGTTTTGCATGAGCTTGTGATTGGCGCATTCATCATGATCACCACGCCCGTGACGCTTATGCTGCTTGGCCGTGCCGCCCTGCACCGCGACCGTGTCGAAAGTTCAGACGAGGTTCCTCGGCCACGACCCGCAGAACAGGTCGAGCCGGGCTGAAGCTGCGACTTTTGAGGCCCTGCTTTCACGTCAAATCCTTGTGACCTGCGATGGTGCCATCTTGCAGGATAGCGTCCAGGGGCCTGATGGCCCGTCTAATGCCCCGCAGCGCTGCCAACCCTGAAACTGCGCAAGGTTGGCAGAACCTGCGACAGGTCGGTCGCGCCGGGAGTGCCGAAGCCGTAATACAGCTGGCTATAAATCTCCGAAAGACGGCCATAGCCCGCGCGATTTTCGGCCTTGGGTCGGAACACCTGCATGGGTGGGCAGAGCCGTTCCTGCGCGCTGGCGATGTCGGGCAGGGCGCCGCAGGCAACGGCGGCGAAAACGCAGGCGCCGATGCCGACCGGGGGCGTTTCGCAGACGTGGACCTCTCGGTCCAGGACATCGGCGTAGATCTGGTTCAGGACGGGATTCTTGCCGGGAATTCCACCGCCGTTGATCACGCGGGCGATCTTCAGCCCGCCCGACAGCATCCGGTCGTAGACGATCCCCAGATGCAGCGCCATCCCCTCCATCGCGGCATGGAGTTCGTCCTGCGGTCCGTGGTTCAGATCCCATCCCAAGGTGACAGCGCCAAGGTCGGGGCGGACCAGGATGGTGCGGTCGCCATTGTCCCAGTTGAGCCGCATCAGCCCGGTCTGGCCGGGGCCGAACTGATCAAGCCCCTCGGCAAGCTTTGCCACGGTGGTTCCGGCGCGGCGGGCGATTGCCTCGAACACGTCGCCGGTTGCCGACTGGCCCGCCTCGATCCCCGCCATGTCGGGCAGGACGCTGCCCGGCACCACGCCGCAAAGGCCGGGAACGGGCGGAAAATCGCGGTCGGCCAGAGCGATGATGCAGGTCGAGGTGCCGACGACGTTCACCACATCGCCGGGCCGCGCGCCTGATCCGATGGCATCCCAATGCGCGTCGAAGGCCCCGATGGGGATGGGGATGCCAGCGGCCAGCCCCATCTGATCGGCCCAGTAGGGGGACAGCCGTCCCGCCAGATGATCCGAGGTCAGGTAACGGCCCGACAGACGGGCGTTGATCCCGTCTAGCAGAGGGTCCACGCGCGACAGGAAGTCTTGTGGCGGCAGCCCACCCCAGCGCGCACCCCACATCCACTTGTGGCCCATGGCGCAGACCGACCGCGGAAGCTGCGCCAGATCGGTGGTGCCGCACAGCGTAGCCGCGACCATGTCGCAATGTTCCAGCGCGGTCGCAAAGCGGTCGCGCTTGTCGGGGTTGTGGCGCAGGAAATGCAGGAGCTTCGCATAGCCCCACTCGTGCGAATAAACACCGCCGCACCAGTTCAGCGCCTCGATCCCCTCGGCCCGGCCAAGCTCGGTAATCTCTGCCGCTTCGGCATGGGCGCGGTGGTCGCACCAGAGGTAATACTCGCCAAGAGGGCGCAGCGCGGCATCCACCGCGACGACACTGGAGCCGGTCGTATCGCAGGCCAGTGCGGCGACCGCTGCGCCGTCGATGCCCCCCTCGGCAACAGCCGCGCGCATGGCGCGGACAAGACCCGCCATCTGGTCATCATGCGACTGCGTACCCAGCAGCGGATCGGCAGCGGATCGTTTCAGCGGATATTCGGCAAACGCAGAGGCCAGCCTGTCGCCGGTTTGCGTTTCCATCAGCGTCACGCGGACGCTCAGCGTCCCGAAATCGACGCCCGCGACAACAGCCATGGTTCCTCCCTATTGGCCGTAGGTGGCATTCTTGCCGTGTTTGCGCAGATAGTGGCAGTCGAGCAGCGCCGGGGAAATGGGTTTGATCGCAGGCGCCAGCATCAGTGTGTGCCATGCCATGCGCGCGACCTCTTCCAGCATGAGTGCGTTGTGCACCGCTTCCTCCGGGTTGCGGCCCCAGACGAAAGGCCCGTGGCCTGCCACCAAAACGGCAGGTATTTCCAGGGGGTCGATATCGACAAAGGTCTCGACAATGACATTGCCCGTCGCCTCCACATAATCCGTAGCGATCTCGGCATCGGTCAGCGGACGTGTCACGGGAATGGTGCCACGAAAATAATCCGCATGGGTCGTCCCGAGGGGCGGCAGCGGGCAATGGCCTTGCGCGAAGATGGTGGCGAAGCTCGAATGGGTGTGAATGATGCCGCCAACGCCGGTAAAGGCGCGATACAGCACCGCGTGCGTCGCGAGATCGGATGAAGGGCGGAACTTGTTATCCAGTGTCTGCCCGTCCATGTCGGCAAGGACCATGTCCTCGGCGCGCAGGTCCTCATATGGCACGCCGGAAGGTTTTATCACGATACGGCCCGTATCCCGGTCCAGACCGCTGGCATTGCCGAAGGTCGAAATGACAAGGCCATGCCTTACGGTGGCGATGTTGGCGTCAAGGACAGCGCGGCGCAGCTCTTCGATAGACATGGTTTTCTCTTGGCACTTCCTGACGGTTCGGGCCGCGCCGCGGGAGCTCGGCGCGGCCCAGGTCGCGCGATCAGCGCGGCGCGGTCCAGCCCTTGTAGGTGGAAAGATTGTCTGCGGTGATCAACTCGGGCTCCAGCAGGATTGTCGAAGGATCGGGCTTCTCACCCTGTAGCGCCTTGTATCCCATGTCGAGCGCCATACCCGCCATGACATAGGGATCCTGAGAGGCAGACGCCTTGACCATCGAGCTCGGGTCGGCAAGCGACGTCTCGACATCCGGGGCGCCGTCCACCGCAGTGATGATGAAGCCCGAACGGCCAAGCTGCTTGGCCGCCAGTTCGGCGCCGATCCCGGTCGGGTCATTGATCGCAAAGACTGCCTGGATGTCATCAAAGCGTGTCAGAAGGCTTTGCATGACATTCAGCCCGCCATCGCGAGAACCCTGGCCGTTCTGGTCGTCGGACAGGATGGTGATACCGGAATTTTGCGACAGCACATTCTTGCAGCCCTTGACCCGATCGATGATCGACGAGGACTGTGGACCGTTGATGATGATGACGTTACCCTTGCCGCCGATGTTATCGACGATGTACTGGCATGCCTTTTCACCTGCCTGGACGTTGTTGGTCATCACGGTGACGTCGGCGCCCGGTGCGGACACATCGAAAGCGGCGACGATGATGCCAGCGTCTTGCGCACGTTTGACGGCGGGGGCAATGGCGCTGGCATCCACTGCGTTCAGCATGATGATATCCACACCGGCGGCGATGAAGCTGTCGATCTGGGAAACCTGCTTGTTCAGGTCATAGTCGGCGGACACCGAAGTAACCTGGACATTCGGGTTGATTTTCTTGGCCGCGTCCTCGATGCCCTTGATGGTGGCCACGAAGAACGGGTTGCCCAAGAGGCCGACGGAAATGCCGACGCTGTTGAGGTCTTTGGCCGCGCCGGGCGATGCCAGCCCAAGGGCCAGCGCCGCTGTGGACAGCAGCAGTTTGGTCACGCGCATTTTCTCCTCCATGTTGATTGCGTGGTGACGTCTGGGCCGGGGTTGCCCCCGGATCGGCAGTTTCTGGCGGTGATGGGCGTCGTCATGTCCGCGCACCTCCGCGCAGCCGATAGCGGTCAAGGGCCACGGCGGCGATGATCACGAGCCCCTTCACGATGTATTGCCAGATGTCGGAAACCCCGATCAGGATCAGCCCGTTCGACAGGACTGCGATGATCAGCGCCCCGACCAGCGTGCCCCAGATCGACCCGACGCCGCCGACAAAGCTGGTGCCGCCCAGAATGACGGCGGCGATGGCATCCAACTCGTAAGCCTGGCCAAGCTGCAGTCCGTTCGCAGCGTAAAGGCGCGCGGCCGACATGGCGCCGCCCAGCCCCGCGAGAAAGCCCGACACGCCATAAACGAACAGAAGCACCAGCGGCACCTTGATGCCGGCCAGACGCGCGGCCTCGGGGTTGCCGCCAGTGGCATAAATCCAGGTGCCGAGCACTGTCCGGCGCAGCACGAACCAGGAAAGCAGGATAACCGTGATGGCAATGATGGCCAGCCACGGCACGCCGAAAAGCGATCCGTTGCCTATGATTTCGAAAGGCAAGTCGGGGTTGAATACGGTCGTATCCTTTCCGAGCAGGCGGGCAATGCCCCTGACGGCGGTCAGCGACCCCAGCGTCACGATGAAGGGCGGCAGTCGAAGCCCGGCGATCAGGGCGCCGTTGGCCAATCCGCAGGCCAGTCCGGCCAGCATTGCCGCAGGTATGCCCAGCCAGCCGATCCCCGGCATCAGCGACACGATCACCGCCACCATGGCCGAGGTGGCCAGAACCGAACCCACCGACAAGTCGATGCCACCGGTCAGGATGACAAAGGTCATGCCCGCCGCCAGAACGATGTTGATCGACGCCTGCTGCATCACGATCGACAGGTTATTCACGCTGATGAACTTGCCGCTCATCATGTGGAAGGCGATGGCAAGCAGGATAAGCACCGGCAGCATGCCAAGGATTTGCATCATCCCTCGCAGGCCGAGCGCGCCCGGATCGGTCGGTTTGCCTGCCGCCTCATTGCTCATGCGCTGTCTCCTCTGCGACGGTTGCGCCGGTCGACAGCGCCATGATTTCTTCCTGGCTTATGGGGCGGCCTGCCTGGCCGCGCACCTCGCCGGCAATGTGCCCCTCGCGCATCACCAGCACACGGTCGGCGACGCCGATGATCTCTGGCAGCTCGCTCGAAATCATGATCACGCCCATCCCACGCCCGACCAGCGTGTCGATGAGCTTGTAGATTTCCGATTTCGCGCCCACGTCGACGCCCCGCGTCGGCTCGTCAAGGATGATGACGCGCGGCTCGGTTTCCAGAAGGCGGGCCAGAAGCACCTTCTGCTGGTTGCCGCCCGACAGTGACCCGGCATTCACCCGACCCGAGGGGGCCTTGATCCCCAGCGATCGGATTGCCTGGGCCGAACGTTGCGCCGCGCGGCGAAAGTCGATCACGCCGCCGGCATGCGCATCCCGCTGGATCACGCCGATGTTCATGTTGTCCGAAATCGTCATGTCCAGGAACAGGCCCAGTCCGGCCCTGTCCTCGGTCAGGTAAGCCAGGCCCTGCGCCAGTGCTTCGCGGGGCGAGCGCGCGGTGAAGGGGCGGCCCGCAAGGGTGATCTCGCCGCCGCTGCGGGCATCCGCGCCAAAGATGAGCCGCGCCATTTCCGTGCGGCCCGAGCCGACGAGCCCAGCGATGCCCAGAACCTCACCCTGATACAGATCGAATGAGACATCCCGCACCCGCGCCTCATCGCGCAGTCCGCGCACTGACAATAGCGGCACGCCGGAAGGCGGCGGCGCACCGTGTTCCTTGCGATAGAAGCTGCCCAGGTCTCGTCCGACCATCATCGACACAAGCCGGGCTGCGGACAGTTCGGCCCGCTCCAGCGTGCCGATGAAAATACCGTCGCGCAGCACGCTCACCCGGTCGGCAAGGGCATAGACCTCTTCCATCCGGTGGCTGATGTAGATGATGGCGATGCCCTGCTTCTTCAGCGTCGCAATCACCTCGAACAGCCGCTCAGTCTCACGCGTGGAAAGTGAAGTCGTCGGTTCGTCCATCACGATCAGTTTCGCGTCGCTGGACAGTGCGCGCGCGATCTCGACCAGCTGCCGCTCGCCAAGGGATAGTCTGCCGACAGGAGTCAGGGGCGAGAAAAGAACACCAAGGCGGTCGAGGACCGGCTGCGCCCGATCTGCCATGATGCGGCGGCGCACCATCGAAATGGCAGGGCCTTCACGGCCAAGGAACATGTTTTCGGCCACTGTCAGGTTAGGTGCCAGTGACAACTCCTGATAGATGACCGCAATTCCCTCTTCACGCCCATGGCGCGGCTGGTCTGCAAAGGTGATCTCGCCCCCCGGGTCGGCGGTATAGGCCCCCGAGAGTATCTTCATCAGCGTCGACTTGCCTGCGCCGTTCTCGCCCATCAGCGCGTGCAGTTCCCCCGGTCGCACGTCCAGACTGACGTCGCGCAATGCCTTGACCGGCCCGAAGGTCTTGGAAATGCCGCGCATCTGCAGGATGGAAGCGGTCATGCCTCGCCTCCGCGGGGTGCGATGATGTAGTCAACACCCTCGTCCTCGAGCATGCGCGCGTGCTCGTCGCTTAGATCCGAATCCGTAATCAGCCTGCCTATCCGGCTCAGCGGCAGCGTCACGGTGGGGGGGCGTGCGGTAAACTTGCGGCTGTCCACAAGCACCACGATTTCGTTGGCCAGCCGACCCATCTCTGCGGTGAAGCGCACGAGAAGCGGGTGCTGCTCCAGCAGCCCTTCGGCGCTGATGCCCAGGGCGCCTACGAAGAATTGCGCGGCGTAGAAGGTGTGGCCCGCCCCGCTGGTGTCATAGAGGATACCCGGCTCGCGGTGCAGATCGCCGCCGCCGACGGTCAGCTGACAGGTGCCATGCTCGCCCAGATAGCCGGCGAGCGGCAGCGAGTTGGTAAAGACGCGCACATTCCGATGTGCAATCTCGCAGCCGAACTGGAAACAGGTCGATCCGCCATGAACGATGATCAGGCTGCCGTCGCGAACGATCGCCGCCGCAGCACGGGCGATGTCACGCTTTTGAGCAACCGCAATGTCTCGGTTCTCGAAAAAGGGCAGGGCCGCCGCGCGAGGCGGCAGTCCGTCAAGAGCCGCCACTCCGCCATAGACCTTACGCGCGCGGCCTGCCTCGTGCAGCTTTTCGATGTCACGCCGGATTGTCGCACCAGAGACACCGACCTGGATCTGCAAATCGCGGACCGATGCAAAAGGTCGCTCAGTTAGGACGCCCAGGATGCGGGATTGGCGCTCTAAGTCGTTCACGAGCCCCTCCCAAAGCCTCTGCGATGATTGGACTTGATCATGTATGGCAGATTAGTGCAAATACTTTTTCTTTCGCGATCAAACTGTATCGCAAGGTGAGAGGTCGAAGGAACTTCACCGCAAGTTTATCCGCAAAGAGCACTTTCCCGCGCCGGCGGCATTTCAGGTCGGATCAGGATTGCCCATGATGGGCGCATTACCATTCCATGGGGCCGACGATGCTGACCCGCCGCTGCTTCACCGCCTTTTTTGCTGCCGGTGTTGCAACGCCCTTTGTCACGCCCGCCAGAGCGCAGGTTGCCGAGGTGGACTCCGCGATAGCCGAACTTACGCAATTGCACGCTCTGGTCGTTCAGCGCGGCGATGAGGTCGTTATTTCCGAGGCCCCGCGCGGGCCTGGCCTGGAACATGCCGCCAACATCAAGTCCTGTTCGAAAAGCATACTGGCCCTGCTTCTTGGCTCCGCAATCGGGCAAGGCGAAATAGCTGACCTCGATGCCACTTTGGGCCAGATCGCCTCACCGCTCATACCCGGCGATGCGACCGAGGGCGTTGTGGACCTGACCATGCTTGACCTTGTGACCCTGCGCGCCGGTCTTGAGGGCACGTCGGGGCCGAACTACGGGGCCTGGGTCGAATCCCGGAACTGGGTATCGCATGCTCTGCGCAGGCCGATGATCAGCGAACCTGGGACGCGCATGATCTATTCGACCGGCACTACCCATGTGCTGGGTGCGGTTCTGGCGACAGTGACTGGCGACGGCTTGCTGTCGCTGACAAGATCGCGACTGGGCGAGCCTTTGGATTTCGATGTCGCACCCTGGACGCGCGATCCACAGGGATTCTATCTTGGTGGCAACGAGATGGCCCTGACCCCTCGCGCAATGCTGAAAATTGCGCTGCTGATGCGGGATGGCGGCAGGTTCGATGGGCAGCAAGTGATACCCGAGGCCTGGGTGCAAGCCTCGCAAGTTCCAAGGACACAGTCGCCCTATTCCGGGCTGGGCTATGGCTATGGCTGGTTTGTCAGCTCTTCCGGTTACGTCATCGCAAGAGGATACGGGGGGCAGATCATCGCGGCCCATCCTGGCCGCGGTCTGGCGGTCGCTTTAACCTCTGATCCCAACCAGCCCGCCCGATCCGAAGGGTATTTCGGTGCGCTGATGCGGTTGCTTGACGGGCCGATACTGTCGCTGGCCTGAAAATAGTCAGCGCGGCGTCTTCCGCAATCGCTTTGGAAACCTTGCCACCGCTTGACCCCGCCGTGCCGCCCGGCAATGTGGGCGCGCCGGAAACCGGGCAGGGGTTGCATGGATCGCGCCGAAATAGTTCACGAGAATTTCCTGCGGCGCGTCGCGTCGGGTGACTTGCCGTCCGGGCGCCCGCCCGTCGGACCGCTGACGCCGGAACTGGCCGTTGCCGCCTATCGTGCCGGATGCCTGACGCGTGCGCTGGACCGGCAAAGCCGCGTGATGCAACGGGCAGGGCAGGGGTTCTACACCATTGGATCCTCTGGACATGAGGGCATGGCGGCGGTGGCACTTGCGTTGTGTCCAGCCGACATGGCCTTTCTTCACTACCGCGATGCCGCGTTCCAGATCGCCCGCGCGGGACAGGTGCCGGGGCAGACGCCTGCATGGGACATGCTTTTGTCCTTCGCGTCCTCCACTGATGATCCCATCTCGGGCGGGCGGCACAAGGTGCTGGGCTCGCGGCCTCTGATGATCCCGCCGCAGACCTCGACCATCGCCAGCCATCTGCCAAAGGCGGTGGGGGCCGCCTATTCCATCGGCGCGGGCAGACGTCACCGACCTGAACATGCGATGTTGTCGGATGATGCGGTGGTCATGTGCAGCTTTGGTGATGCCTCTGCCAACCATTCTACCGCGCAGGGGGCGTTCAACGCCGCGCAATGGACATCTTATCAGTCGGTTCCGATGCCGCTCTTGTTCGTGTGCGAGGACAACGGCATCGGCATCTCGACCAAGACGCCGAAGGGCTGGATCGAGGCGAATTTCGCGCAGCGGCCTGGGCTAAAGTATTTCAAGGCGGACGGGCTGGACATCTACGACGCCTTCCGCGTTGCCAGCGAGGCGGCGAACTATGTCCGCAGCCGCCGCAAGCCCGCCTTCCTGCATCTGCACACGATCCGGCTTTACGGCCATGCCGGTGCCGATGTGCCGACAACCTATCTGCCTCGCGAAGAGGTCGAGGCCGAAGAGGCGCAGGATCCGCTGCTGCATTCGGTGCGCCTGTTGGCCGAGGCGGGCGTGATGGACCCCGCCGACGCGCTGGCGGTCTATACCCAGACTAACGATCGCGTTGCCCGTGTCGCTGCCGATGCGGTGACGCGGCCCCGGTTGCAGACGGCGGCCGAGGTGATGGCAAGCCTGATCCCGCCGAAACGCGCTTGCCAGCCTACGAACGGCCCGAGCGCCGAGGCGCGGGCAGCGGCCTTTGGCGGCGACATGAAGGCGATGGAAGAGCCGCAGATCATGTCGCGCCTGATCAACTGGGCACTGACAGATCTGATGCTGACCCACCACGAGATCGTGATGATGGGCGAGGATGTTGGCCGCAAGGGTGGCGTCTATGGCGTCACGCAAAAGCTGACGCAGCGGTTTGGCCCGGACCGGATGATTGACACGCTGCTGGACGAACAGTCGATCCTGGGTCTTGCCATCGGCATGGCGCAGAACGGTTTCGTGCCGATGCCGGAAATCCAGTTCCTGGCCTATCTACACAACGCCGAGGACCAGTTGAGGGGAGAGGCGGCGACGCTGCCCTTCTTCTCAGACGGGCAGTTCACAAATCCGATGGTGCTGCGCATCGCGGGGCTGGGGTATCAGAAGGGTTTCGGCGGGCATTTCCACAACGACAATTCGGTCGCCGTCCTGCGCGATATTCCGGGAATGATCGTCGCCGTGCCGTCGAACGGCTCCGATGCCGCGATGATGCTGCGCGAATGCGTCCGGCTGGCGCGGGAAGAGCAGCGGCTGGTGGTGTTCCTTGAGCCGATCGCGCTTTACCCAATGCGTGATTTGGCTGCGGAGAAGGACGGCGGCTGGATGCGCCGTTATCCCGACCCGTCGCTGACGATCCCTCTGGGCGAGGTCGGCGTGGTTGGTGCAGGGACAGACCTTGCCATCGTGACCTTCGGCAACGGCACCTACCTGTCGCATCAGGCGCTGCCACAGATTGAGGAGGCAGGGATCAATACGCGCATCATTGATCTGCGCTGGCTGTCGCCGCTGCCGAAAGAGGCGCTGACCCAGGCGGTCAGGGGGTGCCGCAACGTGCTGGTCGTGGATGAGACGCGGCACTCCGGCGGTGTGGCCGAGGCTTTGATGGCGCATCTGCATGAGGCGACGGATGCGCGCCTGGCGCGGCTTACTGCCGAGGATAGTTTCATTGCGACCGGCCCGGCCTATGCCGTCACCATGCCGTCGAGAGACAGAATAGTCGCGGCGGCGAAGGCGTTGGTGGAGGGCGGCGCATGAAGACCGCCGTCGTCCTCTGTCCCGGTCGCGGCACCTATAATGCGACCGAACTCGGATACCTTGCGCGTCATTTCCCCGATGCCGGTTTGCTGTCGCGTTTCGACACAATGCGCCGAGAGATGAACCAGCCTGCGCTGAGCGAGCTGGACGGGGCTGCGAAATTCTCGCTGGCGCTTCATAGTCGGGGCGACAACGCAAGCGGGTTGATCTACGCGGCAACGGTCGGCGATTTTCTGTCGATTGACCGAGAGGCAGTGCGTGTCGTCGCGGTGACGGGCAATTCCATGGGATGGTATTCGGCGCTTGCCTGCGCCGGAGCGGTCGGTCTTGAAGACGGGTTCCGCATCTCGAACACGATGGGCACACTGATGCAGCGCGCCATGATCGGTGGGCAGCTTGTCTATCCCTGGCTGGAAGAGGACTGGCATCCGCGCCCCGAGCGCAAGGCGGAACTTCTGAGGCTCGTGTCCGAGATAGCCGCTCGACCCGGGCACCATCTGTATCTGTCGATCGACCTAGGTGGTCTGCTTGTGCTGGCCGGCAACGAAGAGGGCCTGAAGGCCTTTGAAGCATCCGTTGAGCCGGTCCAGGGGCGTTTTCCGATGCGCCTTGGCAATCACGCCGCCTTTCACACGCCGCTTCAGGGGCCTGTCGCCGCTGAAGGAGGCGCCACTCTACCGCCCGTTCTATTCAAAAGAACGCAGCTTCCGATGATCGACGGACGGGGGCATGTCTGGTGGCCGGGGGCCTATGATGCGGCAACGGCGCATTCCTATACCTTCGGTCATCAGGTGGTGGAAGCCTATGACTTCACCGCTGCCATACGCACCGCCGCGCGGGAATTCGCGCCTGATCTGTTTGTCGTGACCGGACCGGGCACGACACTGGGTGGTGCGGTCGCGCAATCACTTATCCTCGCCGGGTGGCGGGGGATGCAGGACAAAACGACGTTCCGCGGGCTGCAGGATCGCGAGCCATTTCTTGTCTCAATGGGAATGGACGACCAGCGCAGCCTCGTTACCAAGGGAGAAAAGAGATGAGCCATACCGATACGCTTGCCGCTGCAGGTCTGACCAAGGCCGATCTGACCGGGGGCCAGCGGATTGTCCGCTCTCCCATCGACGGTGCGGAGCTTGCGCGGGTGGTGGAGACTGCGCCCGCGGAGATGGAAGCCGTGATCGCGCGCGCCAAGGGGGCCTTCGTCCTGTGGCGTCAGGTGCCTGCACCCCGTCGCGGCGAACTGGTGCGCCTGCTGGGCGAGGAACTGCGGGCCTCGAAAGAGGCGCTGGGCGCGTTGGTCACGCTGGAGGTCGGCAAGATCACCTCGGAAGGCCTTGGTGAAGTGCAGGAGATGATCGACATCTGCGATTTCGCCGTCGGCCTGTCGCGGCAGCTTTACGGGCTGACCATCGCGTCGGAACGACCGGGGCACCGGATGACGGAGACGTGGCATCCGGTGGGGCCGGTCGGTGTGATCTCGGCCTTCAACTTTCCGGTCGCGGTGTGGAGCTGGAACGCGGCGCTGGCGCTGGTCTGCGGCAACCCGGTGATCTGGAAGCCGTCGGAAAAGACGCCGCTGACCGCGATGGCGACGCAGAAAATATTGGAGCGTGCGATCAGGCGGTTCGGATCGGACGCACCGGAGGGGTTGGCGCAGCTTGTCATCGGCGGGGCCGAGGTTGGCGCGGCGATGGTTGCGTCGCGGGAGGTGCCGGTTCTGTCGGCAACGGGATCGACGCGGATGGGGGGCGTCGTCGGCCCGCAGGTTCAGGCGCGCTGGGGGCGGCCGATACTGGAACTGGGCGGGAACAACGCGATGATCGTGGCGCCCTCGGCGGACCTCGACATGGCGGTGCGGGCCATCGTGTTCAGCGCGGTCGGGACGGCGGGGCAGCGCTGCACCTCGTTGCGGCGGCTGATCGTTCACAACTCGGTTCGGGCCGATCTGGTGGGGCGGCTGAAGAAGGCCTACGCCTCGCTTCCCATCGGGGACCCGCGGGCGGCGGGGACGCTGGTGGGGCCGTTAATCGACGCGGGCGCGCAGGAAAGGATGCTGGCGCAGCTTGAGCGGGCGCGGGCCGAGGGTGGCGTGGTTCACGGCGGCGGCGTCGCGAAGGGTCCGCAGGGCGGGGCCTATGTGGAGCCGGCGCTGGTGGAGATGCCGGGGCAGACGGAGACGGTTCGGGAAGAGACGTTCGCGCCGATCCTGTACGTGATGGGATACGAGGATCTGGAGCAGGCGATTGCCCTGCAGAACGATGTCCCGCAGGGGCTGTCCTCCTGTATATTCACGCTGGACCTGCGGGAGGCGGAGACTTTCCTGTCTGCTGCCGGGTCGGACTGCGGGATTGCAAATGTGAATATCGGGCCTTCGGGGGCCGAGATCGGCGGCGCCTTCGGGGGCGAGAAAGAGACCGGTGGCGGGCGCGAGTCCGGGTCGGACGCCTGGAAGGGCTACATGCGGCGGCAGACCAGCACGGTCAATTATTCGACGAAGCTTCCGTTGGCCCAGGGTGTGAAATTCGACTTCTGACACCCGTGATTGTACGCGTGCAAGGAAAGCCAAGCGCATGAAAACGCTTGGCTTTCCAAATTCTGTTAACTGAATCTTAGGATTTCAGAACCCTTCAAGCACGATCTTGCCGCGTGCCTTGCCGCTCTCGATCAGGCTGTGCACCTTTTTCAGGTTCGCGGCATTGATCGGCGACAGGGTTTCCGTGACCGTCGTGCGGATGCGCCCGGCATCGACAAGGCGCGAGACCTCGTTCAGGAGCTTGCCCTGTTCGGCCATGTCCGGCGTGCCGAAGATCGGCCTTGTGAACATCAGCTCCCAATGGATCGAGACCGCCTTGCGCTTGAAACCCATGATGTCGAGCCCCTGGGGATCGTCGATCAGGCCGAAGCGGCCCTGCGGGGCGATCATCTCGGCGATATCGGTCAGGTGGCGTCCCGTCTCGGTCGTGGAAAAGACAAAGGCCGGGGCGCCAAGGCCAAGCGCCGCGACCTGCGGTGCAAGCGGCCTGGAATGGTCGATGACGTGATGGGCGCCCAGGTCTCGCACCCAGGCTTGCGTCTCTGGCCGTGAGGCGGTGCCGATCACGGTTACGTCGGTCAAGATGCGGGCCAGTTGCACGGCGATGGAACCGACGCCGCCTGCGGCCCCGATGATGACGATGGCATTGGCCGCGCCCGGAACGGGTTTTCGGATATCGAGCCGGTCGAACAACATTTCCCATGCGGTGATCGTGGTCAGGGGCAGGGCGGCGGCCTGAGCGTTCGACAGGCTGGCGGGTTTGCGGCCCGCGATCCGCGCATCGACCAGATGGAACTGGCTGTTCGCGCCCGGCCGGGTGATCGAGCCTGCGTAGAAGACCTCGTCACCCAGGGCGAATTCCGTCACCGCATCGCCCTTCTCAACCACGCGGCCCACGGCATCCCAACCCAGCACCTTCCACTGACGGGCCTCTGGCTGCGCGTTGCGGCGGACCTTGGTATCGACCGGGTTCACCGAGATCGCCTGCACCTCGACCAGAATGTCATGGCCTGTCGCCACCGGGCGCGGCAGGTCGATGTCGACAAGCGCGTCGCTGCGGTCGATCGCGCCGGGTGTCTGGTATCCGATGGCTTTCATGGGGCTGCGCCTTTGGTCTGTTGCTATGGGCGGAAGATGTCCCTATGTGTCGAGACACGCAATAGGCACAAAATCAGCCTATAGTATCAAAAAGGATACTGTAAAATGGCCAAGGTTCGCCACGCCCGTTTCAACTGCACCCCCGGCTGTTCCGTCGAGGCGGCGATCGGGCTGATCGACGGCAAGTGGAAGTCGATCATCCTGTGGCATCTGCTGTCGGGCACGCTGCGGTTCAGCGAGATCAAGCGGCAGGTCCAGAACTGCACGCCCCGGATGCTGACCAACCAGTTGCGAGAGCTGGAGGAGGACGGCCTGATCACCCGCAAGGTCTATGCCGAGGTGCCCCCCAAGGTGGAATATTCGCTGTCACCGCTGGGTCAGACGATGGAGCCGATCCTGCTGGCGCTGAAGCAATGGGGCGACGCGAATATCGGGCTGTATGGGAAGCCGCATGGGGTGGATCCGAGGGAGGCGGCTATCCAGTAGTCGTTCGACGCGCCTCGAATAATGCGATCAGGCATTCAGAATCTCTTGCATCCGGCTTGCCGCGTCGGAGATCCTGACCAAATTGCTGACCTCTTGAAGAATGATCAGGTCAGCGCGGTCCCATGATCGGCTGTCGTCAAACAATGATATTCTATTGATGCTGCCAAAGCGTTCAGACCGGGAAATGTCCCAAAATTCCCGGAACTTCTTGGTTGCGGTTTCATGATCCTTGATAGGCTCCACAAAGCCAATAGGTTGTGATGCAACGCCGTCTAAAATCACCGCACTGACGTTATAGCTGTAGCCACTTTCGCCATGCACCTCTTCGTTTTCGCGGAAGCGCTTATCGCCAACTAGGTCGCGCACTTTGCCTAAGACTTCCTTGCGAAAATCTATCGGACCGATCGCTTGCCTGACAAAGAGCTGGTCTCCAACGGCCCTAGAAGCATTTGCAACTATGGCTGCACACACGCCGATATCCTCTGGAGAACAGCGCCGCTCAACCCTGCCCGATGAAAACTCACAGCCGTAGTGTTCCGCAAGGCCCTTGATCTTTTGGCTGAGTTTGCGAGTCATCTGAACACCGCTAGCGTTCAGGACCATCGTGCCATTTCCAGCATCGTGTACGATGTATTCGTCTCGCTGAACTGTCACCGTTACAGTGACTGAACCGCCATCCGGGTAGTAGAGTGGCAACTGAACTTCGCAGCCAAGATTTGTTCGTCTGATGTCAATCAGCGAAAGGAGTGCGTTTTTGATTGTGGCGGGGTTAACTTCGAGCATTTCTCAAAACAAGCTGAGTTGTTCGCCTCCAGAGTGTGGTGGTTTCCTATAGCCACCTTCAAGTCTAATACCGAATCTTTGAGAGAAGGCGTCCAGCCACTTTCGGTGCGACATCTCTCTGGTATCAATTTCGGCGTGGTCCATCGTCGGCCATTTCTGCCAATGAGTTTCCCAAACCGTCTCGCGCTTTGCCGCCTTGAAATTGGTGTGTGCCCGACCAGGGTTTACGTCCAAAGCCGCTACACGTTCACTACCAAGAACCAACGCAAAGCTGTATTTCTCTGGGATTCTAGACACATGCGCCGCCAAATACAAGCGCGCGTTGAAGCTTGGGCGAGACGGGACGAACACCGGCACAACGCACTTCGCGGTATCGGTGTTTGGCGGGTGAGTCCATCGAATGTCCGCCGACACGACCTTGATGGCCGAAATGAACTGCTCTGTCAGAAGGTCGATTTCTGGAGACACGTATTTCCGGCGGGTAGGGGCAACAGCCTTACACTGCGTTAGAGTCCTGATAAGTCAAGCGTTTGCCAACTCTGCTTATCACTACTTCATCTGCCCCTACCCAAGTTTATCCCAGATGGCCGTCCCCAATCACTCGCCGTAGGGCACCCAGATGTTCTTGACCTGCGTGGCGCGGTTCAGGAACAGGCGGCCCTGGCCCTCGGGGCCGGTCCAGTTGCGGGCGGCGGCGTCCTCGGTCCAGGTCTGTTTCAGGTTGCCGGCAGAGGAGGTCTCGACCAGTTCGGCGCCGCTTGCGGTGCCGAAGTACCAGACGGCGTCGACGTCATCGTGGTCGGCCAGCGTTTTCACCAGCACGTCACGTTCGCCCGTGACGATGTTGATGACGCCGCCGGGGACGTCCGAGGTGTCGATGACCTGGTAGAGGTCGGTCGCGGCCAGCGGATGGGTCTGCGACGGCACGGCGACAACGCGGTTGCCCATGGCGATGGCGGGCAGGGCCAGCGAGACGAAGCCCAGGAGCGGCAGCGCGGTGGGGCAGGCGATGCCCATCACGCCGATGGGTTCATTCACCGCCAGCGTCACATGCGCCGACTTGGTCTGGTGGACCGCGCCGTCGAACTTGTCGGCCTGCGCCGCATACCAGAAGATGCGGCGGATCGAGGTTTCGACTTCGGTTTTTGCAGCAGCGGCGGATTGGCCGAAGCTGCGCAGACGGTCCTCGAACTCGGCCCCCCGGGCGGCCAGATTTTCGGCGAGGTAGTACAGAACCTGCGCCCGGTTATGGCCGGTCTGCGCGCCCCAGCCCTTGGCGGCATGCGCCGCCTCAACCGCGTTGCGGATGTCCTTGCGGTTGCCCAAGCCCGCGAGGCCGACAGGGCCCTTGGCGCCGCTGACGGCATAGGAATAGGCGCTGTCGGGGCGGGCCTGCTTGCCGCCGATGTAGAGTTTCGCAGTGCGGTCGATTGCCGTGGTTGCCATGCCCTCGACCGGGGTCGAGACCAGGGCGGCCGGGGCCTCTTCGGGCTTTTTGGCCTTGGGGGCGGGGTGGGACAGGTAGGCGCCCATCCCCTCACGCCCGCCTTCGCGGCCGAAGCCGCTTTCGCGGTAGCCGCCAAAGCCTGCGCCGGCGTCAAAGATATTGGCGGAGTTGATCCAGATCACGCCCGCCTTGATCTTGGCCGCGACGTCGATGGCGAGGTTGATGTTTTCGGACCAGACGGACCCCGCAAGGCCGTAGCGGGTGTTGTTGGCCAGCGCCACCGCGTCTTCCGGGGTGCGGAAGGGGGTGAGGGTGACGACGGGGCCGAAGATTTCCTCGGAGGCGAGGATCGAGGCGGGCTCGACCTCGGTCGCCAGCGTCGGCGGGTAGAAGCAGCCCGACGGAGCGTTGCCCTGATAGATGGTCACGCCCTCGGCCCGGCCCTTTTCGACGAGGCCCTTGATGCGGTCGAACTGGACCGGGTGGACGATGGCGCCGATGTCGGTCGATTTCTCCAACGGGTCGCCGGTGATGAGGGTCGCCATGCGGCGGCGGAGAAGCTCGGTGAAGCGCTCGGCGACGGATTCGGCCACCAGGATGCGCGAGCCTGCGCAGCAAACCTGGCCCTGGTTGAACCAGATCGAGTCGACGACGCCTTCGACCGCCGCATCGAGGTCGGCATCGGCAAAGACGATGAAGGGCGACTTGCCGCCAAGCTCCAGCGTCAGCGCCTTACCCGAGCCCGCGATCTGCTTGCGGATTATGCGGCCGACCTCGGTCGATCCGGTGAAGGCGACCTTGTCGACGCCTGCGTGGCCGGTGATGGCGGCGCCGGTGGCACCGTCGCCGGTCACGATGTTCAGCACGCCCTTCGGCAGGCCCGCCTCGCGCGCGATCTCGGCGAGGGCGAGCGCGGTCAGGGGGGTGTATTCGGCGGGCTTCAGCACGACGGTGTTCCCGGCGGCAAGCGCGGGGGCGACCTTCCAGGCCAGCATCAGCAGGGGGAAGTTCCAGGGGATGACCTGGCCGCAGACGCCGTGCGGGGTCGCACCGGGGAATTCGTCGGCCAGGATCTCGGCCCAGCCGGCGTGGTGGTAGAAGTGGCGGACGACCAGCGGAATGTCGATGTCGCGGCTTTCGCGGATCGGCTTGCCGTTGTCGATGGTTTCCAGCACGGCGAGGAAGCGGGCGTGCTGCTGGATGTGGCGGGCGAGCGCGTAGAGGTGCTTGGCACGCTCATGCCCGGGCAGGGCGGCCCATTTGGGTTGGGCAGCGCGGGCGGCCTTGACGGCTGCATCCACGTCGGCCTCGGTGCCCTGGGTCACGTTGGCGATGGCCTTGCCGGTGGCCGGGTTCGTAACCTTGAAGGTCTGGCCCGGCGCGGTGAAGGTGCCGTCGATGAAGTGGCCAAAGCCTGCCTCATGCCGGGTCAGCCATTCGCGGACGATGGCGCTATCCTCGGGGGCGGGGCCGTAATCCATGGTGTTCAGGATATCCGTGATCTTGGTCATGTTTCTCGTCCCTTAAGCCATGGCGTGACGCGACGAGGATGCGTAGCGCCCGGTGATGTAATGTTCGAGCTGGCGTTCGATGTCGCCCAGCATGGAGGAGGCGCCGAGGCGGAACAGGTGGGGTTCCAGCCAGTCGCGGCCCATTTCCTCTTTCATCAGGAATTGCCAGTTCAGCGCGTCCTTGGCCGACTTCATGCCACCTGCGGGTTTGAAGCCGATCTTGTAGCCGGTCGCGTCAAGGTAGTCGCGAAGCGCGCGCACCATGACAAGGCTGACCGGGATCGTCGCGTTGACGCCTTCCTTGCCGGTCGAGGTCTTGATGAAGTCCGCACCTGCCTGCATCGACACCATGGAGGCCGAGTAGACGTTGCGCAGGGTTTGCAGATCGCCGGTCGCGAGGATCGCTTTCAGGTGCGCCTCGCCGCAAGCCTCGCGCATCTGCGCGACCTCATCGTAAAGCGCCGTCCAGTTGCCGTTCAGGACGTGTTCGCGGGTGATCACGATGTCGATTTCATCCGCGCCTTCGCCGACGGCGTAGCGGATTTCCTCAAGCCGCAGCTTCAGCGGCATCAGGCCGGCGGGGAAGCCGGTCGCGACCGAGGCGACGGGGATGTTGGTGCCGCGCAGCGCCTTGACCGCATGGGGAACCATGGTGGGATAGACGCAGACTGCGCCGGTCGTCAGGTGCATGTCGGCGATGCCGAGGCCGTCGGCGATATGGCCCGCCAGCGGCTGGCGTGCCTTGGCGCAAAGGCGGCGGACGCGGTCGGCGGTGTCGTCGCCGGCAAGCGTGGTCAGGTCGATGCAGCGGATCGCGTTGATCAGCCAGGCGGCCTGCCATTCCTTCTTGACAGTGCGGCGGGCGCCCAGCGATGCGGCGCGGCGTTCGGCGGCGCTGCGGTTGACCGCGTGCCCCTCGAACATCGCCAGATCCAGCGGCATTCCGGGGTTGCGGGTGTCGTTCGCGCCAGCGTGCGGCGTAACAAGCGCAGCCGGGGCCGTGCGGGCTGGTTCAACGGTCATGTGCATGCTCCAGTGCGAAGGTTGCCGTTGCCTCGTCGGTGACGAGGACGTTGATGAGCCCGGCGCGCAGGGTGCCGAGCGTGATTTCGTGTTTTTCTGGCCCTGCGGCGATGCCGATCACGCGTTCGCGCTGGCGAAGGTCGGAAAGGTTCAGGCCGATGGTGCGGGCGTCGAGTTCCGGGTCGACCGGCTCGCCGCGTTTGTTGATGAAATGGCCGAGGACGTCGCCCACCGCGCCTGCCTTGACCAGACTTGCCATCTCGGACTTGGTGATATTGCCCGACCGCATCAGGACCGAGGCATCGCCCGCAACGCCAAGCGAGAAGGTGAGCACCTGCGCCGAGCGGGCGCTGCGCAGCACGTCGGCGACGATGCGGTCTTTCTCCAGCACCTCTCGCGTCAGGCGTTCGCCGACGATGGCGGGGACGGGCAGCGGGATCATCCGGCCCTTGCCCTTGCGCGCGAAGGTTTCGGCGACATCGTTGTGATAGGCGACACCGGGCACCGGGGCGACCGTGCCGTTGATCTGCACGACGGTCACGCCATCGGCCCAGTCCGGCGGCAGCCAGTGGGCGACGGCGGCCATGGTGCGGCCCCACGACACCCCGATGACGCGGGGTTTGGGCTTCATGGTGGCGATATACTGGCCTGCGGCCTGGGCCACGCCTTCGATCCCCTGTTCCAGCGGGCCGGGGACCACCACGGCATCGCGCAGGCCGAAGGTATGGGCCAGCCGCGCCTCAAGGTCGGGGTGGCGCAGTGTGCGGGGAACGATCTCGATCCGCACGACGCCCAGATCGCGCGCCTCTTGCAGAAGACGGCTGACCTGCCAGCGGTTCAGGCCGGTTTCGGTTGCGATCTCGGTCAGGGTCTTGTCCTGCTGATAGGTCATGCGCGCGATGCGGATCATCAGGTGTTCGCGGCTGTCGTCAACCGGCAGGCGGTTGGCGCTGCGTTCGGCTTCCTCTGTCATGCAAGAGCCTCCGTTGCCGTGCCGTCGGCCAAAGATTGAAGCAGCGGTTTCAGCAGGTCCACCGCGTCTCGGTATTGTACCAGAAGGCGGCGGTACTGCGCATGGCGCGCGGGGTCGGGTGTCACCATCGTGACCGGGGCGCGCAGGTCGCGGGCGGCTTTCGTAAGGTCCGGCCAAAGCCCGAGGCCGACGCCGGCGGCAACGGCATTGCCGTAAAGCGTCAGGTTGTCGTCCTGCGTCAGGCCGACGGGTTTGCCGATGGCGTCGACGGTGGCTTGCAGCCACAGCGGGTTGCGCATGATGCCGCCCGCCATGACGATCCGGTCGATCGGCACGCCCTGCCGTTCCAGATCGAAGATCACGTTTGCCGCGCCAAGCGCCACAGCTGTGACGGCGGCGCGGTAGATCGCGGCGCGGTCATGCGACAGCGACAGGCCAAGGAAGGCGCCTCGCAGGCGGGCATTGCGATATGGGGTGCGGTTGCCCATCCAGAAATCGAGCGCCAGCAGGCGGGTATCGACAGGCTCGATCGCCTCGGCTGCGGCGAGAAGCGCGGGCAGGTCATCGTTGCTGATGCCGAAGATGTCCTGCGACAGCCATTTCAGGATCGAGCCTGCGGAAACCTGTCCGCCCTCGATCATCCGCAGTCCCGGTGTGAGGGCATGAGGATATGGACCCCAGACGCCGGAGATCGCTGCGTTGTCGTCGGGCACCTGCGTGAGATGGACGTTCGAGGTGCCGCCGATCAGCAGCATGTCACCCGGCGCGATGCAGTCGGCGCCGAAGGTGCCCATATGGGCGTCGATGCCGCCCTGAACGACGATCGGGTTGCCCTTGATGCCCCAGGCTTGCGCGACATCCGGCCGAAGATTGCCGATGACGCCACCGATGTCGACGATCCGCTGCGGCAGTCGGTCGGCCAGTTCCGGCACGCCGAAGGTCGCGTAAAGGTCATTGCAGAAGGCGCGGGCGCGGCTGTCGTAGTTCCATTTGCAGGTCGCGTTCATCAGCGAGCCGGCCCATTCGCCGGTCAGGCGGAAGTTCACGAAATCCAGCGCCTCGCAGATAACCTCGACGCGGGACCAGAGTTCAGGTTCATGACGGGACAGCCACATGGCCTTGGGGACCAGCCATTCGACGGCGTTGGAGCCGCCGCTATAGGTGAGGACGGGATGGTCTATGGTTTCGGATTCCAGCGCCTCGGCCGAGGCGCGGGCGTCCATCCACAGGATCGCGGGGGCGAGGGGGGTGCCTTGTTTGTCCGAGACCACGACGGTCGAGGAAAAGGCGGCGACGGTGATCGCCGAAATTTCGGGGTTCCCGGTGGCGGCAATCGCCTGCCGCACGGCATCGCCAAGGGCCTGCCACCAGTCCTCTGGGTCCTGCTCTGCCTTGTTGGGCGGCAGGTGTCGCGTCGGATAGCCGGCCTCGGCCTTGGCGATCAGGGTGCGGGCCTGGATGTCGAACACCCCCGCCCTTGCACCATTGGTGCCGAGATCAAGCGTCAGAACCTTGGTCAAGCGCGCCCTCCCTGTGCCACGCCAGCGTCCGCCTTACGGCCGGAACAGGATCTTGGAGAAATGCAGATCCTTCTTGTCCAGACGCTCGAAGATTCCCGGCAACTCTGCAAGATCGAGATCATGCGAGATCATGAATTCCCACTTCAGCTCGCCGGTGCCGAACTTCTCCAGCGTGGTCGTCCACTGCGGGCCGGGGAAGGGGGCGCCGAAGCTGTTCCACGATCCGTGCAGCGAGATTTCCTGACGAAGGAAATACTGGAACGTGGCGTTGGCAAGCTTCACGTCCGGCACCGGGATGCCGATGAAAGAGACATGGCCGCCGGGGCCAGCCAGCATGACGGCGGCGTTGATCGTCGGGTCGATGCCGACAGCCTCGATCACCAGATCGGCACGGGCCTTGTTGTTCGCAAGGTCGGCGGAGAGGACGGTGATGGTGGCGCCAGCCTCGCGTGCGAGGGCCAGCTTTTCTTCGGAGACGTCAACGGCGATGACCTCTGACGCGCCCATCAGACGCATCCACTGGATGGCAAACAGGCCGATCGGGCCGCAGCCCATGACGCCGCCGGTCTGGCCGATGCGGATGCCGCCCGCTTTCCAGATCGCGTGAAGCGCGATGGATGCCGGGTCGGTCATGGCGATGGCGCGCGGGTCGACGTGCTGGGGCGCTTTCAGCAGGTTGCCCTGCGGGATCGCTACATATTCGGCGTAGGCGCCGTCGCGGCGGCTGCCGAAATAGTCATAGTCGCGGCAGCGCGAGAAGTTGCCGGTGAGGCACTGGTCGCATCCGTTGCAGGGGATCAGGGGTGCTACGGCGACGAGCTCGTCCTTGGCCCAGCCATCCACGCCTTCGCCGATGTCGGTGATGCGGCCCGAAAACTCATGCCCGGTGATCAGCGGCATCTTCCACGCGCCTTTGACCAGCATGCGCGGCAGGTCCGAGCCGCAGATGCCGACCGATGCGACGCGGGCGACGACCTCGCCCGGGCCCGCTACGGGGCGCTGACGCTCTTCCAGTCGGATGTCCTTGGGGGCATGGAGAACGATCGCGCGCATGGATTCCTCGCTTGGATACACATGTGATTAAGTGTCACGGATGTGATATCGGCCATTGTGGTGCGATGCAATAAAAAATCACATCTGTGTCCGTAAGTCACGCTCGTGATGCCGGGCGCCGTTTCAATCACCCATGTAGAATGGCGCATTGGCCATGGGGTGTTGAGCAGATGGCAAGCAAACGAAAGGGCGCCTCCGAAGAGGCGCCCTTTGTCTTGCGATGGCTGCGGTTACTCGGCCAGTGGGTTGCCGCTGACGAAACCACCGTCGACTTCCAGGCACATGCCGGTGACATAGGCAGCAGCGGGCGAGGCCAGGAACAGCGCCGGGCCGACGAGGTCCAGCGTCGTGCCCCAGCGGCCAAGCGCGGTGCGGTCGGCGACGGCCTTGTTGCCGAAGGGGACGGACCAGATCGGCTTGGTCATGTCGGTCTGATGATATCCCGGCGCAATGGCGTTCACGCGAATGCCCTCACGCCCCCATTTATGCGCAAGCGCGCGGGTCAGGCCCAGCACGCCGGTCTTGGAGGCGGTGTAGGCGGGAACCTCGGCGTCGGCCATGTAGCTCAGCATCGAGGCGATGTTGATGATCGAGCCGCGCGATTGTGCCAGCAGGGGCTTCAGCCCGATGGCCAGCCGGAACTGGCTGTTGAGGTTGACCTCCATCGTGTCGAGCCAGATGTCCTCTTCCCATTCCGCGCCGCCGCGTGCGATGCCCGCGCCATTCACCAGAACGTCGCAGCGGGTCTGTTTGGCGCAGAATGCCTTCACCGCCTCGCGGTCGCGAACGTCCAGCACCTCGAAACGGATGCGGGGGTCTTCCTGGGTCAGGCCGTCGATCTTGGTCTGGGACGATCCCGTGGCGGTCACGTCGGCGCCAAGCGAGGCAAAGCCGCGGGCGATGTCGAGCCCGATGCCGCTGGTCGCGCCGGAAAGGATGATATGTTGTCCTTTGAAAAGATCGGCGCGGAAACTGCCAAGAATTTCTGACTGGCTGATGTCTTTCATGTTCGATCCTTGTGATTGCTTGGTCAGGCGAGTTCGCGCAGCGCCTCGACCACCATCTGCGGCGTGATCTTGATCGGTTCGTTTTCCATGATCTCACCGGGGCGGCAGGCGCGTTCGCCGACCTTGCGCAGCTTGTCCTCGGTGACTTCAGTAATACCGATGTCGGAGAGCTTCGTCGGGAGACGGACCGAGGAGCAATAGTCGCGGACGCGGGCGTATTCGTCCCTTTGTCCGTGGATCAGCAGGGTTGCCAGAACGCCGATTGCGACCTTTTCACCGTGAAGGTGATGGTGAACGTCGGGCAGTTCGCAAAGCCCGTGGTGGATGGCGTGGGCACCGGCGACACCGCCGGATTCAAAGCCTGCGCCGGAGAGAAGGATGTTGGCCTCGACCACTTTTTCAAACGCCGGACCGGCTTTGTTGGCATCGCACTCTGCCAGAGCCGCCGCGCCATGTTCAAAGATCGTGTCGCGGCAGAAGCGGGCGATCTCAAAGGCCAGAGGCGAGCCGTGGGTGCCCCAGCAGTTCGGCGCATCGGCGATGCGAGAGCTTTCAGCCTCGTACCATGTCGCCAGCGCGTCGCCGATCCCGGCGGCGAGGAAACGGGCAGGGGCCTCGGCCACGATCTGGGTGTCCACCAGCACGAGGTCGGGGTTGCGGGGCAGGAAGTAGTCGTAATCGACGGTGTGATCCTCGCGGTAGACCACGGCCAGTGCCGAGCACGGGGCGTCGGAGGCGGCGATGGTCGGTACGATTACGGTCGGCAGGCTGCCAAGGCGGAAAGCAACGGCCTTGGCCGTGTCGAGCGCCTTGCCGCCGCCGATGCCGACGACCATGTCAACACCTGCGGCCTTGCCCGCAGCGACCGCGCGGGCGATCTCGGCCTCGGAGCATTCGCCGCCGTGAACCAGAAGTTCGATCTCAAGCGGTTTGGCGCCTGCGCGCACCGCGCCGTCAAGCCGGGTGGCGAGGTTGCCGTCCAGAAGGATCAGCGCCTTTTTCCCCAGCGACTTGGATTCTTCGCCCAGCCGTGCCAGCAGCCCGGCCGCCTGAATATACCTGCCCGGAAAGCGGGCGCCCGTCACATACATCGAATTCTCCTTACCAGCAGGTGTAGCCGCCATCCGCGAGGACGATCGAGCCGGTCATCAGGCTTGCCGCTTCGGAGGCCAGGAATAGGATAACCGCGGCAACCTCATCAGGGTTTCCCATGCGGTTTTGCGGCGTGCCGCCGACCCAGTGACGCATCAGTTCCGGGTCGTTGTAGACGTAGTTGTTCATCTCTGTCGCGATGTAGGTTGGCGCGACCGAGTTCACTCGCACGCCGCGCGGCGCCCATTCGGCGGCCAGGGAGCGGGTCAGCTGGTGAACGGCTGCCTTGGAGGCGTTGTATTGCGCCTGTTCCTGCGGGCGGTTCACGATGAAGCCGGACATGGAACCGACGTTGACGATGGAGCCCTTCTTGCGTTCCAGCATATGCGCGCCGAAGGAGCGGCAGCACCAGAACAGCCCGTTCAGGTTGATGTCGATGACGCTGTTCCAGACATCATCGCTCATCACCTCGGCGGGAACGTTGGAGCGGGCGATGCCGGCATTGTTGATGAGGACATCGACACCCGGGTACTTGTCGGCCAGCGCCTGGACGGCGGCGGAATCCGTGACCTCCAGTCTGTCGGCGATGACGTCATAGCCTTTTTCGCGCAATCCGGCGGCAGAGGTTTCGGCCACATCCGCATCGCGGTCGGTCAGGATCACCTTGGCGCCTGCTTCGGCTAGCGCCTCGCAGGTGGCAAGGCCGATGCCGCGCGCGCCGCCGGTCACGAGCGCAATGCGTCCGTCCAGTCGAAACCGATCCATGTAGGTCATGTCTGTTCTCCAGTGCTCACGCCTTGGCGGCGTCGAGTGCGTCAAGATCGTTGTAGAAGGCCTGCGACGAGGCATAGAGCCGGTCGAAGACGGGCTGCATCCGGGCGTAGGTCTCGCTCCACTTCGGGTCGGGCAAGACCTCGCGTTCGTATTTCACAAGGCGGCCTGCGGCTTCTGCCACATCGGATGCCGCGCTGGTTGCCACTGCGGACAGGATGGCGCAGCCGACAAGGCCGCATTCCGGCTCTGCCGGGATGGTGATGGTCTTTTGATAGACGCTGGCCTTGATCCGCAGCCAGAGGTCGGCTTTGGCGCCGCCGCCGGAGGCAATCAGAACCTCGGGCGTGGTGCCGGTCGCCTGTTCCATGATCCGCAGGTGGCGGTTGACGGCGAAGGCCACGCCTTCCAGCACGGCGCGGTGCATCTGCGGCAGGCCGTGGCGGGCGTTCAGGCCAAAGAACTGCGCGCGGGAATTGCGGTGGCGGCCAAGGCGTTCGCCGACGAGGAAGGGCAGGAAGAACAGGCTGTCCGACCCGGCATTGGCGGAACCCGCCACGGTCAGGATGTCGGCATAGCTGACCGAGTTGTCATGGAAGGCGCGACGCGCCCAGCGGGCGCTGTCCCCGCCCCCCTCGAGCAAAACGAAGGCGCCCCAATTGCCCTCGGGCGTGCCGACGTTGCTGATCTCGGCGTCCAGCACGGGCTTTTCGGCGACGAGGGTGACGATGGAGGACGTCCCCGCGACCTCGGACGCCAGACCGGGACGGCAGACGCCGGAACCGAGCAGCGCGACGGGATAGTCCGCGCCGCCGACCAGAACCGGGGTGCCGGAGGCGAGGCCGGTCGCTGTTGCGGCGGCGGGGGTGACGTGGCCCAGTATCTCGGACGGCAGGCGGATGGGGGCCATTAGCGCGGGATCCAGCCCCAGCCGGTCGAAGACCTTTTGCGACCACTTGCTGGTGTTCGGATCGACCAGGAAGGAACAGGCGGCATCGGTCCAGTCCATGGCCCGCTCGCCGGTCAGGCGGAGATTCACGTAGTCCTTGGGCATCATGACCGAAGTGGTGCGCGCCCAAGCCTGCGCGTCGTTGTCGCGCAGCCATTGCAGCTTGAAGGCGGGCCAGGCGGGGGTAGGCGGGTTTGCGGTCAGCGGCAACCAGTCGGCGATGTTCTCGGCAGCCTCAAAGGCGCGGACATGGTCCAGCGTGCGCTTGTCGTTCCAGAGCGGGACAGTGTCCCGCGCCGGGTTTCCGGCGGCGTCGATCAGGACGGTGCCGTGCATCTGGCCGCAGGCGCAGATGGCGTCGATCTGGTAGCCTTCGGCCCTGGCGAAACCAGCCACCTCTTGCAGCGTTGCGCAGGCGGCGGCCCACCAGTCGGCAGGGCGCTGTTCCGACCAGCCGAAGGCCGGAACGAGCTGCTCGTATTCCCGGGCCGCGACGAAAAGCACACGGCCATCCGGCCCCATGAGGGCAGAGCGGGTCGATCCCGTGCCGATGTCGATCGCGACCGTCGTCCACATGATTATCTGCGGAACAGGGTTGAGCCGTTCTGGATCAGCACGGCGACGACGATGATGACGCCAAGATAGACTTGTTGATGGTAGCCCGGAACGCCCGCAAGGTTCATGATGTTGCCGATGACGCCAAGGATCAGCACGCCGATGAAGGTGTTGATCACGCCGCCACGGCCACCCATCAGGCTGGCGCCGCCGATGACGACCGCGGCGATGACGTCAAGCTCGTTGCCGTCGCCGACCGAGGCCGAGCCTACGCCAGAGCGCGACGTGACGAGAACGCCTGCAATCGCCGCCAGCGCGCCGGAGATCACGTAGACCGCCAGAACGTACCAGGGAACCGAGATACCCGAGAGGCGAACCGCCTCTTCATTCGAGCCGATGGCCTTAACGAGCCTGCCGAAGCGGCTGAAGTTCAGCACGATGAAGGCCAGGATAAACAGTGCGATCATCAAGAGAGCCGGGTTCGGCAGCCCCAAACTAAAGGATGTACCGAACGTCTGAAGCGCCTTGCCGGGTGCGCCGAGCGTGATCGGCTGTCCGTTCGACAGGATCAGTGCGAAGCCACGCGCGGCGGTCATCATGGCCAGCGTGATGACGAAGGCCGGAAGGCGGAAGAAGGCGATGAAGATGCCCGAGATCAGACCGCAGGCGGCGCCCATTCCCACGACCATCAGAAGCGCCACGGGCAGGGGATAGGTCTGCACCAGAAGGGCGGTTGACACGGACCCCAGTGCCGCGATGGAGCCGACGGACAGGTCGATGCCGCGCGTCAGGATGACGAAGAGCATGCCGATCGACATGACGCCGATGCCAGACATTTGCCGCAGCACGTTGGTCATGTTGCGTTCGGTCAGGAAGGCGTCCGACTGCGCCTGCGCCACGGCGATGAGCAGAAGGAAGATGATGAATGTGCCGTATTGCCGGAACGCCTTGCCAAAATCAAAGCGCCGGCGGGTTTCGGTTTCCTTGAAGGTGGCTGTCTGTTCGGTCATGCCGACTTCTCCGTATTGCTTTGCTGGCGGCGGTTCATCGACATCGTCAGCAGCTTTTCTTCTTCGTAGTCCCCGGGATGCAGTTCGCCCCGCAATTCGCCTTCGCCCATGACCAGAACACGGTCGCACAGGCCGAAGAGTTCGGCATGCTCGGACGAGATGACGATGACGGCCTTGCCGTCGGATGCGAGGCGGTGGATCAGCGTGTAGATTTCAGTCTTGGCCCCCACGTCGACGCCGCGCGTCGGTTCATCGAGGATGATCAGGTCGGGGTTGGCGTTGAACCATTTGGCCAACACGACTTTCTGCTGGTTGCCGCCCGAAAGGCTGGAGACGGGATCGTTCATCGTGCCGAGCTTGATCCGCAGGGATTGGATCAGGTTCTGCACAAGTTTCCGTTCAGCCGTGGGGCGGAAGAAACCGGCGGTCGTAACTGGCGATGAGTTTGCCATCGTGGCATTCTTGCGGATCGCCATGTCCAGCACGATGCCCTGGCCCTTGCGATCCTCTGGCACGAGGCCCACGCCGCGACGGACGGCCTGACGCGGCGTTCGCGGGCGGTATTTCTGACCCAACAACGTCATCTCGCCGCTGGAGATCGGGTCAGCTCCGAAAATGGCACGGGCGAGTTCGGTGCGGCCCGAACCCACGAGGCCGCCCAGCCCGACGACCTCGCCCCGGCGGATCGACAGGCTGATGTTGCTGATGCCGTTCGGCAGGTTCAGATCAGTGACGCGCAGAACCTCTTCGCCAAGCGTCGTCTCAGGCTTGTCGCCGAACAGTTGCGACAGAGGGCGGCCAACCATCATGCGGATCAGATCATCGATGGGCGTGGACTGCGGGGTCACGGTGTCCACCCGGCGGCCGTCCTTCATCACGGTGATGCGGTCAGCGATCTCGTAGATCTCATCCAGGCGGTGCGAGATATAGACGATGCCAACGCCATGGTTGCGCAGATCCTTGATAATCTGCAGCAGGCGGCGGGCGTCGCCGGTGGACAGCACGGCGGTCGGTTCGTCGAAAACGATGACGCGCGCATCGCGCGACAGCGCCTTGGCGATCTCGACAACCTGCTGGTGGGCGACCGACAGGTCCGAGACCTGCGCGCCGGGCGAGATGTCAAAGCCAAGACGCTGGATAAGCTTGCGCGCCTTTTCGCGAAGGCGCGGCCAGTTGATGCCGGGAGGCAGGTCACCAAGGAAGATATTCTCGGCCACCGAAAGATCGGGGGCGAGCGCCATTTCCTGGTGAATGACAGAGATACCGCGGCGAATTGCGTCGGTCGGGCCGCTGAGGCGAACTTCCTGACCTTCGATCAGGTTGCGGCCGGAGTCGGGGCGCATCTCGCCGCCGAGAACCCGCATCAGGGTTGATTTACCCGCACCATTTTCACCGCAGAGGGCATGAACCTCTCCGGCGTTAAGGTCGAAATCAACGTTGGTCAGGGCATGAATGCCCGCGAAGGACTTCGTGATGTCCTCAAGCTGGATCAATGCCGCCATTGGCGCCTCCCCATTCCGGCCGAATGGCAGTGATGGCTGCCCGGTTGCCCGGGCAGCCGACTTTATCAGAACAGCGAGTTCGGATCGTAGAATTGGTCTACGTTCTCTTTGGTGACAACCGCAGGGTCGGTGAAGGTGAACTTCGTCAGGTTCTGCTCTTCGCCGTTCAGCGCCTTGACGCCGATCTCGACAGCCAGCTTGGCCAGCGCCGCCGGGTTGTTCAGGCCGGTAGCACCGTATTCGCCGTTCTTGATCATCTCATAGGCTTCTTTCTGGCCGTCGGCAGCCGCAACCAGCAGCACGCCGTCCAGACGGTTCGCGGCCTTCAGGGCTTCACGCGCGCCGATGACCATCGAGTCGTTTTCGCCCAGAACCACGTTGATATCAGGGTGCGCGGTCAGCAGGTCTTCCATGGCAGTCAGGCCACCTTCGGTCGCCCAGTTGCCCCAGCCCTGGCCTACGATTTCGACGTTGGCGCTGGCGTAGTTGGTCAGAAGCGCATCCATCAGGCCATCCAGCACACCAAGGCGGCGGGCCTGGCCCACGACGTTGCCTTGCGAGCCCGAGAGCAGCGCGATCTTCAGCGGCTTGCCTCCGGTTTCCTTGGCCAGCCACTCGCCCACCAGTTTGCCGTTGGCGCCGTTCGAGGCCGAGACGTTGGTGATGAAGTTCGCCGAAGGGTCGAGCATCGAGTCCATCGCGACGACATGCACGCCGGCAGCGGTGGCGGCGTCGACGGCGGGAACCAGACCCAGAGCATCACGCGGGTTGACGATCAGGACGTTGACGCCCGACGCCACCATGTCTTCGATGTCGCCGATCTGCTTGACCATGTCGTTCTGGCCGTCAGCGGTCCGAACGGTGCAACCGGCGGCTTCTGCCGCTGCGCGGGCGGCGACTTCCTGCGCGGCGAAGTAAGGCGCACCCAGCGTATACATCGACACGCCGACCGAGCAGGCCTCTTGGGCCGAGGCGACGGAAGTCATCATCGTGGCACCCAGAAGGGCGCCGGCGATCGTCCTGAATTTCATAATATCCTCCCTTGGATTAAAGCCCGCCAACGCTGCCGTAAGACGCAGGCCGCAGTGGTGGGTCGGCAATGATGCTAGGATCGTGATCCGGCTGCGTCAACAATTTTTCACAATAAAATGTAGTGAAGGAACAAAATCATTGAAATGATGCGCGTATAGTCATAGTTTTTTGCCTACTTTGGTAATTGTGCTACCTATAACATGGGAGGATGAAATGGTGTTCGCTGAGCCGCACCTGTGCGAAATCTCTTTGAAAACAGGGATGCTGGGGAACGGCGACGGCCATTATCGCAAGACCTACCGCGACCTGACCGGTCTCTATGCCGACGGTGCAGCCTTCGGAGCAATTCTGACCGGTAAAGCAGACGAAATTGCCTATGAGGTGACTTCCTACACACCTGGAAAGAAGACATCCGACATGATCATGGGAGTCACGCGGATGGAGCCGGGCAAGGTGGGTCGGGAATACTTCCTGACCCGCGGTCATATCCACGCCAACGGTGACCGGCCCGAGATTTACTACACGCTGTCGGGCCGCGGAATCATGCAGATGGAAAGCCCCGATGGTGAGGTTCGGCTGGTCGAGATGGGACCGCAGCAGGTCTGCTACGTGCCGCCATTCTGGATCCACCGCTCGATCAACATTGGCAACGAAGACCTGGTGATGTTCTTCTCCTATCCTGCCGACTCGGGCCAGGACTACGGCATCATCGAGCGTTCGGGCGGGATGCGCGTTCGGATCATGGATGACGGCAAGGGTGGGTGGGTGGCCGAGGATAACCCGGCATGGCGCAACCGCAGCCCCGAGGAAGTCCGCGCTATCCTAGACCATGCCGGGGTGGTGGCATGAGAGATGTATTCGCGCGCATAGCCGAAATCGGTGTCGTCCCGGTGATCGCCATCGAGGATGTGGCCCATGCCGTGCCGCTGGCGGATGCTCTGCTGGAAGGTGGTCTGGCGACGGCGGAGATAACCTTCCGCACATCGGCGGCCGCAGAAGTCATGGCCGTGCTGCGTGACAACCGGCCCGAGCTTTTGACCGGGGCGGGTACGATTCTGTCTGCGGATCAGGCGGCCCTCGCGGCAAGCTCGGGTGCGACCTATGGGCTGGCTCCGGGCTTTGACCCCGAGGTGGTTGCTGCGGCGAAGAAGGTGGGGATCGCCTTTGCGCCCGGCATCATGACGCCCTCGGATATCTCGCTCGCCTCGGCGCGCGGGTGCCGGTTGATGAAGTTCTTTCCGGCTATGCCCGCTGGTGGTCCGTCGATGCTGAAGAACATCAATGCGCCCTTCGCCCATCTGGGACTGAAGTTCATTCCGACGGGCGGTGTGACGCTGGATACGATGAAGGACTGGCTGTCGCTGTCCGAAGTGGCGGCTGTTGGCGGTACCTGGATTGCGCGGTCGGAAGACATGCGCAACGGCGACTGGGCAGGGATCGCCAGCCGCGCCAGGGCTGCGGTTGCAAGGGTAAGAGAGATTCGCGGATGACCAGCTTCACGCCTGCCGAAAAGCCGACGCTGTATTTCATCGGTGTCACCACCGCGAAAAGCTCGATCATGAAGGTCTTTCCGGCCTGGGCGAAAGATCTTGGCCTGGGCGATGTGCAGATCAAGGGAATGGATTTTCCGCTGCATGCCGACCCGGCGGCCTATCGCGAGGCGGTGGCTTTCATTCGCGACGACAAGCTGTCGCTTGGGGCGCTGGTCACGACGCACAAGATCGACCTGTTCCATGCCTGTCGGGACATGTTCGACGTGATCGACCCCTTCGCCATGCTGATGCAGGAAACCTCTTGCATCTCCAAGGCGGATGGCAAGCTGGTCTGCCACGCGAAGGACCCGATTTCCTCGGGGTTGTCGATCGACGGTTTCCTGGGAGACGGGTACTTCGCGCGGACGGGCGCCGATGTGTTCTCGATGGGGGCGGGCGGGTCGACTATCGCGCTGACCTGGCATCTGATGCGCAAGGAGCGGGGCGACAACTTGCCCGCGCGGATCGTGGTTTCAAACCGCTCGCAGGCGCGGCTGGATGAAATCCGGCATATCCATGCGCAGATCCCGACCGATGTTGAACTCGACTATGTGCTGGCCCCTACGGATGCGGACAACGATGCCGTGCTGCCGGGGCTGAAGCCGGGTTCGCTGGTCATAAACGCGACGGGACTGGGCAAGGATTCCCCCGGCTCTCCGCTGAGCAATGCCGCCGTGTTTCCTGAACAGGCAGTGGTCTGGGATCTGAACTACCGTGGCGATCTGGTCTTCCTGGATCAGGCTCGCGCGCAGGAGGTCACGCGGCATCTGAACGTCGTCGATGGCTGGACCTACTTCATTCACGGCTGGACGCAGGTAATTGCCGAGGTCTTCCACATCGGGATCGGCACGGATGACGCGACCATTAGCCGTCTGACCGAGATCGCTCGCACGGCGGCGAAAGCCTAAGACATGGCGAGCATCCTGATCACACCAAGGTCGCTGACGCTGGACCCGCCTCCCGAGCTGGAGCCGTTGCGGCAGGCTGGGTTCGAGCTGATCTTTTCCACGCCGGGACAGACGCCGGGCGAGGAAGAGCTTTTGCAACTTGTCCCACAGGTCGAGGGTTGGCTGGCAGGGGTGGAGCCGGTTTCGCCTGCAGTCATCGCAAAGGCCTGTCACCTGAAGGTCATCAGCCGTAACGGAACGGGAGTCGACAACATTCCGCTGGCGATCACCGAGGCCCGTGGAATTCGGGTGGAGCGCGCCATGGCCGCAAATGCGGCGGGGGTGGCCGAACTGGCCATCGGTCTGGCGCTGGCCGCTTGCCGCCGTCTGCCCGACGTAAGCCAGGGCGTGCGCGATGGCCAATGGCCAAGGCCGAAGGGGCGAGAGATCGAAGGCTCGACCGTGGGGATCATTGGTCTGGGCGCAATTGGGCGCAAGGTGGCGGGCGTGATGGCAGAGCTTGGGGCGAAGGTTCTGGGCTTTGATCCGTTCCGTCCCGATCTGGGACCACTGGCAGGTCGCGTCAGCTATGCCGAACTGCCCGAGGTTCTGGCGCAATCAGAGATCATCTCGCTGCATTGCCCGATGCCGGCGAACGGCCTGCCGATCGTCGATGGTCCGGCGATTGCGGCGATGCGGTCGGGCAGCATCATCATCAACACGGCCCGCGCGGGTCTTGTGGATGAGGCGGCTTTGATTGCGGCACTGGATAGCGGTCAGATCGGCGCCTATGCAACGGACGTCTTCGCAACCGAACCGCCGGAGCCGGGGGGGCTGGCCTCTCACGCTCGGGTGATCGCAACCAGCCATATCGGCGGCCTGACGGATGCGAGTGTAAGGCGGGCGACGAGTATTGCTGTTGCAAACCTGCTGGCACACCTGCCACGCTCATACCATGCGCCTGATTGAAACACCACTGACAGAGCCTTTGGGGCGCATCATGGCGCTGCCCCCCGGGAAGGAGCTGCGCCTCTTCTGGCTGGGGCAGGCGGGCTTTGTCATCGAAGGCGGAGGTAAGCGGGTGGTCATCGACCCCTACCTGTCGGACTCGCTGGCCGAGAAGTATCGCGGCAAGAAATTCCCGCATATCCGGATGATGCCCGCGCCGGTCGCGCCGGATGGCATCGGACATGTCGATCTGGTGCTGTCGACCCATGCTCATACCGATCACCTCGATCCGGGAACCTTGCCTGTGCTATTGGCGGCCAACCCGGAAGCTTTGCTAGTCGCGCCGCGTTCGGCCCGTGAGACAGCCTTGAACCGGACCATGATCGGGCCGGATCGGCTGATGCTGATTGAAGCCGGGGAAACGGTCGAGCATGCTGGTATTGTCGTTGCGGCCACACGGGCGGCGCACGAGGCTTTGGAGAGGGATGCCGATGGCAACCACCGCTTCCTCGGACTTGGGCTGAAGATCGCGGGCAAGACGATCTTTCATTCCGGCGACACGATCCCCTTCGAAGGACAGGTCGCGGAGTTGCGCGTGCTTGGGGCCGACCTGGCGTTGTTTCCGGTGAATGGGCGCGATGCAGAGCGGGCGGCGAACGGTGTGCCGGGCAATATGAGCATGTCCGAGGCGCTTGAGTTTTCGCGCGCGGCGGATATTGGCACGATGATTGCGCATCATTTCGACATGTTCAGCTTTAATACTGTTTCACGAAGCGAAGTAGAGGTGCTGGCCAGCCTGTCGACCATTCCGCACGCCTTGGCGGCAAGGACCGATGTGGCCTATAGTCTTGCGCCAAAGCCAGCCGAGCCAGCAGCATGAACAACCAGGCCGAAGCGTTCGCGCCGCGAAACATCCTTGAAGTCATCCGCATGATGCGGAGCGAATTGCGAAAGTCGGACCGCAAGGTGGCCGACATCGTACTGGAAAATCCGCATCGCATAATGAACGCGACGGTTGCCGAAACTGCCGAAATAGCCGAGGTCAGCCAGCCCACGGTGATCCGGTTCTGCACCGCCATAGGCTGCGAGGGGTTCCAGGATTTCAAGATACGGCTGGCGCAAAGTCTTGTCCTGGGCACGCCCGCCACGCAATCGGCCATCGCGGTTGACGACACGCCGGAAGAGGTCGCGGCAAAGATATTCGACTATACGATGACCTCGCTCGACTGGGCGCGGCACAAACTGGACATGAACCAGGTGAATGAGGCGGTCGAGCTTATCCAGAACGCGCGCAGCCTCGAGATTTTTGGTTTCGGCGCATCTGCCATCGTCGCGCAAGATTTTCAGCAGAAATTCCCGCTGCTTGGTGTGCCTTGCCACGCGACCATGGACAGCCATCAGCAGTTGATGGCAGCGTCCATGATGAAGCCGGGTGATGTTGCAGTCGCAATCTCGAACACCGGAGAGACGCTGTCCATAGTGGAACTTGCCCGGCTTGCGCGCGAACAGGGGGCAAAGGTTATTTCGATCACGGGATCGAGCATGACCGCATTGGCGAATTATTCCGACATCCTGATCAACGTCGAAACGCTTGACAATACAGACCTATTTACCCCTACGACTTCCAGAATAGCGGCGCTGGTCGCAGTTGATATCATCTCGACGCTCGTTGCAAGAAGGTTGGACCGGGTTGAGAATCAGCGCCTATTGCGCATGAAGCGCTACCTGAGCCAGATGCGGAAGAATGAGATGTTCTAAGGCATTGGTTACAAAGGTAATTCGTTAGCCCCCTCAAGAATTACCCTAGGCTGAAATTGAAATTGACTTGCCCATCAATGGGCATATTCTATTCAAATTAGTTAATTTGTTTTCTGTAATCCATTTTCTGTTCCTCTTGGAAGGAGCTTTGTCATGGCCTGTCTCAATTTGGTCAATGGTGCATTCTCTCTTGCCCAGTTCACGACCGCAAACGCCAACGCCGGACAGCTGACTATCACGCGAACGGCGACCTCGATCAGCGTTCAACGCGTCGGGTTCAACAATCTTTTCCTGAACGGTCGCTGGGAAAGCCTAGTGTTCGGAGGTGGTGCCTTTGTTGCACTGTTGCGATTCATCGATGGTGCCCCGGGGTCGGCGCAAAGGACGATTTTCATCGTCGATTTCACCGCAGGCAGCGGAACACCTGGCCTGGAACAAATCCACGAGCAGGGCACCGTGCAGAATTCCGTCAGTCGCCCGCAGATCATGCTTGCGCCGGGACCGGAAAGCCTTGTGTTCGTCTGGAGCGCGACGGGCTTTGCGCAGGACCTGCAACGGTTTGCCATATGTCGCAGCGACAACGGTGATGTCCTGCTGGCCGGTCCGGTGACGCTGTCGGGCGTCAACGGCAACATCAGCGCAGAGATTACTTCGACCCAAGTGATCATGCACCACCCCAATACAGGGTTCAGCGATGAGACCGCTGGTCCGCGTCCAACGGGAACCTGCAAGGTGGTGGGCGGCACGGTCGATTTCGGCGAGGCCGTGCTGGGAGCCAGCAATCCGGGGCTGGCCACAAAGACCAAATCCGTGACCCTGCGCAATGATGGGACGGATTGCCTGACGATCAGCGCCATCGCGAACAGTGCGCCTTTTGCTCTGACTGCCGCCTCTGCCTCGATGCTGCCGGTCACGCTGTCTCCGTCGCAGACCATTTCGGTCGACGTGGTTTTCTCGCCGTCTGCACCCAACAACAACATCACCGCCAACATGGCGATCACCCGATCTCCGGCGAATGGCGACAGCCAGATCAGTTGCAAGGGCAAAGCACGCAATGCCGAGGCCAAGATCGCGGCAAGCCCCTCCACGCTCGCTTTCGGAACGATCGAAATTCCGCCGGGAACTGCCAATAGCAGCTATACCGTTACGAATAATGGTGAAATCGACCTCACCATCAGCATCGCCGGTCCAGGCCCCATGTCGGACTTTACCTGGGCTGCGACGGCGGCCCCCCTGGCCTTGGCTGTGGGGGCCACGACGCCCGCACGCAACGTCACATTCACCACCGCGACGGATGGCGCATCTGTGCCGCAGACGATCACGATCACACCTTCGCTGGGCGCGGTCCGCACCATAACCTGCACGGGTGCGGGCTGCATCCCCAATGCGACCATACAGGTCCCGGCGATCACCCCGCTAAGCTATGGCCAGATCGAGCGGGGCTTTCGTACGGTCCGGTTGATCGAGGTTATCAATGGGGGCGACGACGACCTGACCTTTACCGCGCGGATCACAGCCGGGACCAATCCTGCACAGGCCGCCAACTTTGGCCTTGTGCTGCCCGAGAACGACATCACCGACGCGCCTTCGCAGCGGACCTACTCTGTGCTGCCTGCGGTAAGGTGTGGTGCGGGGCCTGTCGGTGAAAATGCTGTGCCGGTGGCGGTCAGCTTCTTTGCAGATGGCGCAAACGGCACCTTCGGGGCGAACCTTGTTATCGAAGGCCATAACGCTACGAACGTGCCGGCTGGCATGACCTGGACCTTCCCGTTGAGCGCCGAGATCATCGACCCCATTCCAGTGGATATTGCCCTGGTGATCGACCGATCGGGCAGCATGAACGATCCGGCCTGGAGCCGGAACAAGATGGAAGCCGCACTGGCGGGCAGCAAGCTGTTGGTGCAGATGCTGCGCGACACGGCCGAGGATCGTTGCGCCATCGTCGGGTTCAACGAACTGCCTGTTGCGCATCAACCCATCGCTCTGGCGGGCCCGAACCGGGCGGCGCTTCTGGGGACTTTGGCGCCTCCGACCTTCGCGCCAGGCGGCAACACGAACATTGTCGGCGGCATCATTATCGGGCGCGAGCAATTGGCGACCCCGCACCCGAGCGCACCGCCTGGTCTGAAGCGAGCGCTGGTAGTGCTGACCGATGGCAAGGAAAACCGCTGCTTCCAGCAGGGCGGGGCGGGTCCATGGCTTTCGATAACCGGTCGCGATGCCGCAGATGGCATGGCGCGGCCCGATAACATCACGGTGCAGGATACGGATGTCTATCTGCCGCCGGCAGACCCTGCGACCTACTGCATCGGGCTGGGACAGCCCAACGACATCGACAGCGCCACGCTGACCGCGATTTCGGCGACCACCAACGGCAGCTATCAGGGTGCCGAGGATCTGACGGGCAAGCATTACTTCCTGCTTGAAAAGTACTTTACGCAGATCTTCATGAAGACGGCGAACCTGTCGCAGATCGCCGACCCCTTCTACACGATCGCAGCGGGCGACAAGCACCCCCACCAGTTCTCGATCCTGCCGGGTGACGTGAATGCCATGGTCGTGACCTATGACATGCCGGGCCAGCGCCTGCCGTTCTACATCGAAAGTCCCAAGGGAGAGATCCTGTCGGGCACGACGCTGCCCGCCGGTTTCAGTGTGCGGTTCCGGTCCACCCCCACCGCCCGGTTTGCCGAGTTCTACTTCCCGAACAAGGAACCGGACCGCTATGTCGGCATGTGGACCGTCTGGATCGTTCATCCCGGCTACACCTGTGCGGGCGAAATCGGCGGCAAGCGTGACGATGGCCAGACCGGCGACGGCTTCCTGCCGAAGAAGTGCCGCAAGAACGGAAATCCCGTGGACTATGGCATCGCGATAGGCGCGGGATCGAACCTGCGGATGCAGCCTTTCGTCGATCCGGGCGTCAAATACGTGGGCGATCCGATCCGTTTGAATGCCGTCGTGTCCGAGGCTGGTTTGCCGGTAAAGGGGGCGAATGTGCGGTGCAACGTGGTGGCACCGAACGGAGCGGCCTATTCGGTGGCCTTGCTCGATGACGGGCTGCATCAGGATGGCCAGCCGGACGACGGCGACTACGGCGGAACCTTCATGCAGACTTACATGGCCGGCAACTATCAGCTTACCTTCGTCGCAGATGGCTACCAGGGCAGCCGCCCGTTCCACCGCGAGGAACATCGCACCAAGCCGGTCTATGACCCGCGTCGCCCGCCGAATGACGGCAATGGCGACGGTGACGGCAGACCCGGCGGTGGCGGAGGTGGTGAGGGCGGCGATTGCTGTCGTCGGCTGCTGAGGGTGCTTTCACGGCAGGAGAAGCTGCTGGAACAACTGATCAAGCAAAAGTCCTGACCGTCGGTATCGCCGACATTGACGAACGGGCGGCGCGAACTATCGCCGCCCGTTCGCTTTGCATCTGACAGAGCGGCTTGACGCAACTCCTCTCTCGTCCGAACATCACTCCAAAAAGACGGCTTGGCCAATGCGCCGAGGGAGGAGAAGATGACGTCGATCCGGCTCATTCGGGGCGCGTTCGGTCATGTGTCGCTGCTGGATGTCACAAGCGATCTTGTGACCCATGCCCATGCGGAACTGCATCTGGTCATAAATGTCGGCGGTGCATCGGGAACGATGACGGTCGGTGGCCAATGCGTCTGTCCGGGGCCGGGTGTGGCGATTGGCGTCAATTCCTTTGAACCCCACAGCCACAGCTTCCGCGATGACAGCCAGCCGGGCCGGTTTCTGAATTTCTACATAGATCCCGATTGGTTGGCCGCGCGCCACGGGGCCGGGCCAAGGCTTTTCCGCGACAAGGTTATCCCGCTGGACGACTGGCTGCGGAAAGCCGTTCTAGATCTACTTGAACCTCACGCGGGTGAAAACCGTGCGGAGGATCTTGCGGAGTATGAGGTCGAACGGTTGATTGACTGCCTGATAGACGCGGCAGCCCCGGCGCAGGTTGTGCGCCGTTCGTGGCGAGCACCGGGCGATCCGACGGATTATCGCCTGCGCAAGGCGCTGATCGTGATGGAGGCGCATATCTCCAGGCGGATGGGTCTGGACGAGTTGGCGCGCAGCGTGGGCCTGTCGCGCCCTCATTTTTTTGCGCTGTTCAAGGAACACATGAAGCTGACGCCCAATGTCTACTGGAACACGCTGCGCATGGAAGAGGCGCAACGGCAGCTTGAGGTATCTGAAGAGTCGCTGACGATGGTCGCATGTAATCTGGGCTTCACCAGCCAGAGCAACTTCACGCGCTTTTTCCGCGATCATTCGGGGGTGACGCCGACAATCTATCGCGAAGCGTCGCGCGCCGCGTAATTTCAGACGCAGTGATAAACCCGCAAGACTGATTGATAAGCGGCCCGAATTTACCGGGCCTAGCGTTAGCTCTGATGCCAATAGCGAGGTCAGGGCCAATGGCAAACGTCTATATCTCCAGCGTCATCGACGCGCCGGTGGAAAAGGTCTGGGAGCGGATCAAGGATTTCAACGGGCTGCCAACCTGGCACCCACGAATGACGGAAAGCGCCATCGAGGAGGGACGCAGGGGCACCGAGATCGGCTGTGTCCGCAACTTCAAGGTCGTGACTGGCGCGACGATCCGGGAGAAGCTTCTGGCGCTGTCCGACAAGGACCGTCTCGTCAGCTATTCGATCATCGAGACGCCGCAGCCGATCTCGAACCACAAGGCAACCCTGCAACTGCATCCAATCACGGATGGTGATCGGACCTTTGCCGTCTGGACGGCCGAGTTCGATAGCCCCGCCGATCAGGCGGATGCGGTCGCTTCCGGCATGGGCACGAATGTGTTCCAGGGCGGGTTCGACGCGCTAAAGAAACACTTCAGCGCCTGATCGGGAGGCACTCCGATGACACTGGAGTTTTGGTCTTTCCCGACCGTGCAAGAGGCGGCGACCGCGGCGAAAGAGGCCGGCGCGGCCTATATCGGCGGCGGCACGCTGGTCGTGCGGGCAGTGAACGAAGGCGACGTCTCGATCACGCGCTATGTCCGATCGAATGACCCCGGTCTTTCGAGAATTGAGCTGGATGGGGGGCAGGTGACGCTGGGCGCCTCTGTCACGATGTCTCGTATCGCCAGTGACGAACGTCTTGGTTTCATTGCTGCGGCGGCCCGCGCGGTCGGCGGGCCTGCGATCCGCAACATGGCGACCGTCGGCGGCAACCTTTTCGCGCCAAGCCCCTACGGCGATTTCGCAACCGCATTGGTGGCGTTGAAAGCCGAGTTGCTGGTGGGCCGCAAGTGGGTCGGCATCGACGACTTTCTTGCCGCCCGCGAAAGCAGTGCGGACATCGTTTCGGCCGTGCGGTTTCGCCTGCCCGAGCCAGGTGTGCTTCGGTTCCTGAAAGTGTCGCGGATCAAGCCGAAAGGTGTGGCTGTGCTTACCCTGGCGGCTGTGCTTCGAACCGGTGCTGATGGCCGCGTCAGTCATGCGAGCATCGCGCTTGGCGGCATGGCGGATCGACCGATGCGCGCGAAGGCGGCGGAAGGCGCTCTGACTGGCGCGACACTGACCGCAGAGGGGATAGCTAGTGCTGTCGCCGTGGTTGGCGAGGGAACCGATCCGCCGACCGACGCACTGGCAAGTTCCTGGTATCGGCGAGAGGTTTTGCCGGTGCATTTCCGTCGCCTGTTGCTCAGCTAGACATCGCGGAAGGGAGTCGTGATGACGCGCAAAGTTCCCCTGCAACTGACATTGAACGGCGAAGATCGCGCCGAATTCGTCGACAGCGGCACCACCCTGCTGAATGTGCTGCGCAACAAGATGGGCGACACCTCACCCAAGGGCGGCTGCCACCAGGGCACCTGCGGCGGCTGTTCCGTCATTATCGACGGGGAGTTACGGCTGTCCTGCCTGACGCTTGCCGAGACCTGCGAGGGTGCCTCGGTGATCACGGCCGCCTCCCTTTCCCGGAACGGTGATCTGGACCCGTTGCAGCGCGCTTTCGCTGAAGGCTTCGCAACTCAGTGCGGGTTTTGCACGCCCGGCATGATCATGGCGGCAAAGGCATTGTTGGACCGTGTGCCGCACCCGAACCGGGATGAGGTGGTCGAGGCTCTGTCGGGCAACATCTGCCGCTGCACCGGATATGAGCCGATCATCCAGGCGGTTCTGACCGCATCACGTGCGAATTCGCACGTCGTGGCCTGAGGAGGTAAGCGCATGCGTCTGGCAAAAAGCTACTTCGCCGATGAGCGGAAGGAAGACCTTCACGAAGTCGGCAAAAGCATGGAGCGGCTGGATTCCCGTGGCCATGTGACGGGCAAGACAACCTACTTTGCCGACCGCACCTTTCCCGGCCTGCTGCACCTGAAGATGGTGCGCAGCCCGCATCACCACGCCTGCATCCGCAGTATCGACACCTCGGAAGCCGAAAAGCATCCGGGCGTGGCGCGGATTCTGACGCATAAGGATGTACCGCAGAACGTCTACACGATCCTGATCCTGATCGGCGTCGGACCCGAGGATGAACAGGTTCTGGCTGCGGACAAGGTGCGCTGGAAGGGCGAAGCGGTGGTTGCCGTTCTGGCCGACAGCGAACGCGCGGCGCAGGAAGCGGCCGCGAAGGTGAAGATCGACTACGAAGTACTGCCGTCGGTGCTGGACATTGACTCGGCGCTGGCACCCGGCGCGCCGGTGGTCAACGAATACCACGGGCAGAACTATTATCGCTATGACAGCGGCGAATGCCGCAAGGTCCGCTTCGGCGATGTGGAAAAGGGCTTCGCCGAGTCCGACCACATTCTTGAGCAGACCTACAGTTCATCACCCATCGAACAGGCGCCGACCGAGACGACGGGCTGCGTGGTGACGCCGGACGGGAACGAACGTTTCACCTGTTACACCAATACGCAGGCGATGTTTTTCACCCTCGATAACACCTCGATCATCTTGCAGATGCCGGGGCACAAGCTGCACATGGTCGGCGGCACGGTGGGTGGTGGCTTTGGCGGCAAGGTCGATGTGATTGTCGAGCCGCTGGCCATCCTTGGCGCAAAGCTGACCGGGCGACCTGTGAGCTTTGTCTACTCGCGCGAAGAAGAGATGCAGATCTCCTCACCCCGCGCGGCAGAGAAGATCGTCCTGAAGGATGGCGTGACCAAAGACGGGCGCATTCTTGCCCGCAAGGTCACTGGCTATACCGATGCCGGCGCCTATTCCCGCCATTCGCCCTATGGTGCGCAGAAGGGGGCCGCGCATTATCCGGGGCCGTATACAGTGCCGAACGTCTGGATCGACACCTACTGCGTCTATACGAACCGCACCCCGTCCTCGGCCATGCGCGGCTTTGGCGTGACCATCGCAGACTTCGCGCTGGAGGTTCAGATGGACAAGCTGGCGCGCCTGATCGGGATGGACCCGATCGAGTTTCGCATGATCAACGCCTATCGCGACGGCGACATGAAAGCGCATCGGCAAAAGACCGAGGGTGCGGCGCTGGTCGAGTGTATGCAGGAGGCTGCACGGGCGACCGACTGGCCGATTAACGAGCGGTTCTTCCGCATGTCATCCCTGAACAGGGAGGGTTTCTGATGGCTATCCGACGCGGGCGCGGCGTGGCCGCGATCAATTATCCGACGGGAATGAACCTTGGCGGCGATCCAAGCCAAGCTCTTGTGCATTCGACGCCGACCGGCAACTTCATGGTCACACTGTCCAGCGTCGATCTGGGGCAGGGGTTGCGGCAGGTGATGGCGCAGATCTGCGCCGAGACGATTGGCGTACCGACCGAGCAGGTGACGATCGACACCGCTGACACTGACACCGGCCCCCACTGTATGGGCACTTTTGCCTCGCGTGGCACGCACCGGATCGGGAATGCGGTGATGCAGGCCGCGAAAGAGGCGCGGCAGGTGATGCTGGAAGTAGCCGCCGAAGAGTTGGAGGTGGACGCGGGCGATCTTGAGACGGACGGGACCGGCAAGATCCAGGTCATCGGCGCGCCGCAGCGGTCGATCTCGATCTTCGACGTGGCCTTGGCCGCTCATTTCAAACGGGGACGCTCGATCTCTGGCCGGGGGATGTTTTTGGTGCCACGCTCCTTTCCCGAGACCGAGACGGGGGCGATGAAGCCCGCGACCTGCTATGCTCATGCCTGCACCGTGGCGGATGTCGAGGTGGACGACGAGACGGGCGAGGTGAATGTGCTGTCGATCAAGAACGTCTTCGAGATCGGCCGGGCACTGAACCCGAAGATGGTCGAGCAGCAGCTTGTCGGTGGATCTTGGATGGGTATCAGCCATGCGCTGTATGAGACGACCGAACCCTATTACCCCGCGCGCGAACACGGTCCGACCGACTTTAATACCTACCTGATGCCGGGTCCTGGCGATTTAGCCGAGACCGAGACAATTGTGCTCGAGCGCCCCGCCACCGATGGTCCCTATGGCGCCAAGGGGCCGGGCGAGATGTGTGCCAACCCGCAGATTCCGGCCTTGGCGAATGCCGTGTTCGATGCGGTCGGGGTGCGTATCGACACCATGCCTATAACCCCCGAACGGATACTGCGCGCGCTGAAGGCGCAGCGCGCGGAGGCCTGAGCCTTGCTGACCGATACGGTCATATCCCCCGAGGACATTGCGCGCCGCTTAGGGGCCGCGCGCTATCTGGCCGACGACGGGCTGGCCACTGCGGTCTTTCTAGCGTTGCGGCTGGGCAAGCCGCTGCTTTTGGAAGGCGCGCCCGGTGTCGGCAAGACCGAGGCCGCAAAGGCCATTGCGCAGGTGTTCGGCAGCGAACTGGTGCGGCTGCAATGCTATGAGGGCATTGACGCAGCCCATGCTCTTTACGAATGGAACTACCAGAGGCAATTGCTGGCCATTCGCCGTGCCGGTGAGGCAGAAGTTGATATATACGATGACCGTTTTCTTGTTGCGCGGCCGCTGCTGCAGGTTTTGAAAGCGCCTGACGAGCGGGTCTTGCTGGTCGATGAGATTGACCGGTCAGACCATGAATTCGAGGCACTGCTGCTGGAATTCCTGTCGGATTTCCAGATCACGATCCCCGAACGCGGTACATTGATCGCGCAAAAGCGCCCCATAGTGGTGCTGACCTCCAATCGGACACGGGAACTCGCCGAGGCGCTAAGGCGGCGCTGCGTCTATCACTGGATTGGTTATCCTGATGCCGCGCGAGAGGCGCAGATCATCATGCTGCGCGCGGGGGATGTTGCCGAAATCTGCGCGCGAGCCGTCGCCCTGGCGGTGCAAGAGATCCGCGCCCGCCCACTGGCCAAGCCGCCGGGCATTGCCGAGGCAGTCGAATGGGCCAATGCGGCGACGATCCTGGAAAAAGGCGGCAGCCCCTGGCCGGTGGCCTTCCGCCGCGCGATAGGGGTGCTGGTGAAGGATGAGGAAGACTTGAGCTATCTTTCCCCGGAACTGGGCGACATCGTCGAAAGGGCGATGGCATGATCGGCCTGCCGGCAGCCGCATCGACGCTGGTCGGGTTTGCAGGGGCGATGCGGGCGACAGGATTTCGAGTGGCGCCCGAGCAGGGGATCGGCTTTATGCATGCGGTGGCACTGCTGGGGCCGCGGTCTATGGAGGATATACGGCAGGCCGCTCTGGCCACCCTTTCCCCCCAACCAGATCGCCGGGTAGAGTTCGAAGCGCTGTTCCAAAGCTATTTCTGGGGCGATGCCGGCCTGATTGGCGCAGCGTCGGAAGACGAGGAAACACCGGTCAAGGATGATGCGCCCCAAACCGAGCTTCCCGCTGCCGAGCCGGAGGAGGCGACAGGGGGCGAGATCGCGGCAGGCGAGCATCGGAAGGGAATGCGCGATTTTGATAGTGATGACGACCGGCTGGAGCATTTTGCGCGAGCCTTGTCCCACGCCTTGCCTGTGCGGCAATCCTTTCGCAGCATCCGCGCGCCGTCGCATGGCAAACCCGACCTTCGCCGATCGTTGCGCGTAATCGTCAAGGCCGACGGCGATGTGCCTGATCTGCTGATGCGCAAGCGTCGGTCGGTACAGCGCAAGCTTCTGCTGCTGATCGACATTTCCGGCTCGATGCGAATGCATACCGAAGAATATCTGAAGGTTGCCCATGCTGCCGTGCAAGGCGCGCCGCAAACCGAGGTGTTCACTTTCGGCACAGGTTTGACACGTATAACAACCGCTTTGCGCATCCGCGACCGGGGCAGGGCGCTGGAACAAGCATCTAAACTGGTGGACGACTGGGACGGGGGCACGCGGATCGGGTCGGCCTTGCTCGCCTTCCTGTCGGTGCCGCGCTTTGCTGCCTTTGCCAGAGGTGCCGCCATACTGCTACTGACCGACGGTCTGGAACGTGGAAGTCCCGTCGAGATGGAACTGGCTTTCCGGCGCCTTTCGTCGCGGGCTTATCGCCTGTCGTTGTGTACGCCCTTGGCCGCCGATCCGCGCTACCGTCCGCGAACGGCGGCGCTTTCTTCCGTCCTGTCGCTGCTCGACGATCTGGTCAGCGGGGCATCCATCCCCGAACTGACGCAATTCATCCTGTCGCTTGCGCGGCCCGCGCGGCCCGCGCGCGACATCTGGCGCGAGGCTGCATGATGGACATGATCGACTCCCACTTCCACATCTGGCGCCAAAAGGACCAGCCATGGCTGGTGGGGCCGATGGTGCCTCGCATATTCGGTCCTTACGAGCCGATCCGCCGCGACTATCCGATCGAGGAATTCCTTGCCGATAATGAAGGTTCGGGGGTTACCAAAGGCGTCTACGTCCAGACCAACTGGGCGAAGGAGGATTTCGAAAAAGAGGTCGCTTTCCTGCAGGAAACCGCCGATCGAACTGGCTGGCCCCATGCCATCGTCGGCTATTGCGACATGACGGTGGAAGACGCTCGGCCGCAGATCGACCGGCTGATGAAGTATCCACTTTTACGTGGGGTGCGGATGCAATTGCATTGGCACGAAACGCCTGCTTTCCGTTTTGCGGCTTCGGCAGATCAGGTGATCGACCCCAAAGTGCGGCGGAATGTGGCGCATCTGAAGGATTATGGCCTCAGCTTCGACTTGCAATTATTCCCGGCGCAGATGCGGGATGGCTTGCAGTTAGTAGGCGAGAATCCAGAGACAAATTTCGTGTTGACCCACACCGGAATGCTGACGGACATGACTACTGAAACCGTGGCCGCATGGCAAAATGGTTTGCGGACTCTTTCTCAGGTGCCAAACCTTTATGCCAAACTGTCGGGCCTGGGCACGTTCGCCCATCACAACGATCCTGCGCTGATCTCGTTCATCTATGACAATGCAATAGCGATACTTGGCAGCGAACGGCTGATGTTCGGTTCGAACTTTCCCATCGAAAAGCTTTGGACCAGTCACGCCAACCTCATCGCCGCGCACCACGCCGCCGCGGAAAAGCATGGCGAGGCGGTTCTTAGGAACATATTCCACGATACAGCTTTGGAGGCTTATAGGCCCTTTTGAACCTAACCCCTCAATTCGGGAATGATCGCGGTCAATGACCGGTTACAGTCATTGACAGATTGACAAGATCGACAGCCACAGCGAACAGACCTTCTTTTCGTAGGCGAACGACGATAAGCACCCTATGCTCAAGTACGTCCCATTAACGCTTGCAACAGGCCAAATCGCCGGGCGCGGACGATAAACCAACGACCTTTGAGTGACCGACGCTGCCCCCATGTCACGTGCTTGTTGCCTACCATAAGGGAAAAACACTCCTTCGCCGTCTCATAGATCTCGTCACGATAATCATAGAACTTGTGATCAGGGCGTTGGGCGCGGCGGGCATCGCGCAGGATCTGTTTGCCGAACCGGGGCACGATACAATCGCGCATGAACATGTAGTTCAGATCCCTGACATCCGGTAGCGCGCGCGTCAGTTTCAGGCAGTAGCGGAGTCGGCTCCGCGCCATGTGAATGCCGAAGGAGGTGCTGCCCTCGTTTACGCACCACACGGTGACCGCCCGGTCGACGAAGATGTTCGTATACCCCGCGCGGAAAAGCCTCGTAAACAGGTCGTCATCCTCATACCCGCGGAACTGGGTGTCGAAGCCGCCGACCGCCTCGAAGGCAGCACGATCAATCAAGGCGGCAGAGGGCAGGATGTGCATATCCTCGACCAGCATCTTGACTAGGAATTTCTTGGGGTGGTGCGCTCGATCCTTAACCGTCTCGGTCTTGTATACCTGTCCCGCTGCATCTGCCTGATAGAGATCGGCATAGACCCAGCCGAACCGTTGGTCGTCGGCAGGAACCGCATCTCGCAGGATACGATTGTGATGCTCTAGAAAGAAATCATCCTGATCCAGAAAGCAGATGTAGGGCGACTTGGCCGCCGCTACACCAGCGTTTCGTGCCGATCCTTGGCCGCCATTTTCCTTGTCCAGAACTGCCACGCCACGCTTTTCACAATGCTTGTGAAGCCATTCCGTCTCTTCCGGCCGGGAACCGTCATTGACGACGATGATCTCATCGGCTTGGAGCGATTGGTCCAGCACGCTGGCCAGCGAGCGCTCGAGGAAGGCCGATCCGTTGTAGAAGGGAATGATAACCGCGATTCCACTGGCGGGGACTGTGGTCATTTTCAAATCTTCTATATCGGCAGCCTTACTGGAAACCCCAGTAGGCGCACTGGTTCGAATAGTTCAAGGCCTCGTTTCACGCGCGGGAGGAAGTGTGCCACACAACCAAAAGCAAAGCGAAGACTTGTGAGGTATACCGCTTGGCCCCTCTCACAACCGAATTGCGTCGGGGGCGGCTAGGTGACAGGATTGCGAATAGGTTGCGGGCCGGTGCAAGGAGGCACCACTCGTGACGGCGGGTGGGATGACATACCCCTAGGGAGGAGAACAGAATGAAACACGCCATTCTTGGTGCCGTCTTTGCCGTGTCGCTGGCCGTACCGGCCCTTGCGGCCGACTATACCATTATGGCTCCTGCGGCGCCAGGCGGCGGATGGGACCAGACAGCCCGGACCATGCAGGAAGTCCTTCAGGCCGAAGGTATTTCCGGCACTGTTCAGGTCCAGAACGTACCGGGTGCCGGGGGCACGGTGGGACTAGCCCAGTTCGCTTCGTCTGCCTCTGGCGATCCATCGCAGCTGATCGTCGGCGGCTATGTCATGGTGGGGGCGATCCTGACCAACGGGAGCCCCGTTTCCCTTGCAGACGTGACACCGATTGCACGCCTTACCGGCGAGGCCGAGGCGATCGCGGTTTCTGCCGCATCGCCTTATAATACCATCGGCGATCTGGTTGCGGCGATGAAGGCCGACCCCGGTGCGGTCAGTTGGGCCGGTGGATCGGCCGGTGGCGTGGACCACATCACCGTAGGCCTTCTTGCGAAGGCCGCCGGAATTGATCCGACGAAGATCAACTATGTCGCCTATTCGGGCGGTGGCGAGGCGCTTGCGGCCATCCTTGGCAATCAGGTTACCGCCGGTATTTCCGGCGTAAGCGAATTCCTGCCGCAGGTCGAGGCGGGAACGATGCGCATTCTTGCAGTGTCGACGGCGGAGCGTTGGCCGAACACGGATGCCCCAACGCTGAAAGAATCCGGTTTCGACGTCGACGTGCAGAACTGGCGAATGGTCGCAGCAGCGCCCGGAATCAGCGCCGATCAGAAAGCCGCAATCTTGGCGGATGTGGATAAGATGGCAAATTCGGCAGGCTGGAAAACCGCCTTGGAAACCAAAGGCTGGGCTAACACCTACCTGTCCGGAGCAGATTTCGACGCTCAGCTTGGCAAGGAAATCGCATCGACCACGACGATCCTTCAGGACGTCGGCCTGGTGAAATGACCGGATCACCTCAGGGAACAGGACGCCGCCCCACCGGGGCGGCTATTGTCATTGCGCTTTTGCTGGCTGTGCTTGGGGCGCTGTTGATCTGGGAAGGCGGCAGAATTCCGGACAGGGGCGGGTATTCCGGCGTCGGCCCTGGAGATGTGCCGCGGCTGATCGGCTGGGGGCTGATGCTTCTGGCCGTCTGGACGGCGATTGATGCCTTTCGTAGCCGCCAGTCTGCACCCGAGGAAATCGAGGTCGGACCAGTCCTGTGGATTATCGGCGGACTTTTCGTGCAACTGATGCTGTTGCGGACAGCAGGATTCACGATTGCCTCGGGTGTTCTTTTCGCCTGTGCCGCTGCCGCTTTCGGCAAGCGGAACTTCGCGGTGACATTGCCGCTGGGTCTGGTGTTCGCTTTTATGGTCTATGCGGTCTTTAACCAGTTACTGAAACTGCATCTTCCCGCAGGTCCAATCGAAACCCTGATCTTCGGCGGCTGACATGAGCACTTTCGACTTCCTGTTGCAGGGCCTGTCGGTAGCCTTCGATCCGATGATCCTGCTTTACGCCCTTATCGGCGTCGTGCTGGGCACGGCGGTTGGCGTTCTGCCGGGGATCGGACCTGCGCTGACCGTGGCGCTGCTGCTGCCCGTCACCTATGGTCTGGATCCTGCCGGTTCGCTGATCATGTTTGCGGGCATCTACTATGGCGGCATGTATGGTGGATCGACCACGTCGATCCTGCTGAACACGCCCGGCGAAAGCGCCTCGATCGTCACGGCGCTGGAGGGGAACAAGATGGCCCGGGCGGGGCGGGGCGGGCCTGCGCTTGCAACCGCTGCCATCGGGTCGTTTGTCGCGGGGCTGATCGCTACTTTGATGCTTGCCTTCCTTGCGCCCTACGTCGTCAAACTAGCACTTGTGTTTGGCCCGCGTGAATACTTCGCGCTGATGGTCTTGGCCTTTGTCACCGTTTCTGCGGCTTTCGGTGATTCCACGCTTAAGGGGCTCACCTCGCTTTTCGTTGGGCTGGCCCTGGCCATGGTGGGGATCGACCAGTTGACCGGACAGGCGCGGCTGTCCTTCGGTGTTCCCCAGTTGCTGGATGGTATCGAGGTCACAACCCTTGCCGTGGCGATGTTCGCGGTGGGCGAGGCGTTATTCGTCGCATCGCAGCACCGCCGTGGGCCGGAGGCGGTGGAGGCGATCAAGGGTTCCATCTGGATGAGCAAAAGCGACTGGGCGCGTTCATGGAAGCCCTGGATCAGAGGAACCGCTATCGGTTTTCCGATCGGTGCCATGCCGGCGGGCGGGGCGGAGATAGGCACCTTCCTGTCTTATGCGACCGAGAAACGGCTGGCGAAAAACCCCGAGGAATTCGGCCATGGCGCAATCGAGGGCGTTGCCGGTCCCGAAGCCGCAAACAACGCCTCCGCCGCAGGAACTCTGGTACCATTGCTGACATTGGGCCTGCCGACTTCCGCAACCGCAGCAATCATGCTGGCTGGATTCCAGCAGTTCGGGTTGCAGCCGGGCCCGCTGTTGTTCGCGACGCATCCCGATCTGGTCTGGGGGCTGATCGCCAGCCTTCTGATCGCCAACGTCATGCTGCTGGTGTTGAATCTTCCCCTGATCGGGTTGTGGGTGAAACTGCTGACCATCCCCAAATACTGGCTTTACGCCGGAATCCTGCTGTTCGCCACGCTGGGCACGATTGGCGCCAACCCCTCACCCGTCGAACTTGCGATGCTGCTGATCTTTGGCGTGATGGGCTTTCTGATGCGCGTCTATGGCTATCCGATAGCCCCGGTTGTCGTCGGCCTTATCCTTGGTCCGATGGCAGAGCAGCAATTGCGCCGCGCGCTTTCCATCAGTCAGGGCGACGTGATGACGCTGGTGTCTTCTCCCGTTTCCGCGGGGCTTCTGGCTTGTGCCTTTCTGGCGCTGGTCGTGCCGATGTTCCTGCGCTGGCGAGGCAAAGGGCGGGTGTTGTCGCAGCTTGCCAGCGATGAGGACTGATACGCCTTAACTCCCGATACGGGCTCGGAAGGCGTCCAGTTCTTCCTCGGCCATACTGACCACGTGCTGGTTCTCGGGATAGCGCCCGGTCTCGACGTCGTCGCAATATTCGCGGAACGCGGCGATGCGTTCCTGCTGCAGCCGGTCAAACTCTGCCGCAAAGTTGCGGTAGACCTTCGAATGGCGGGGCATGTGGCCGCGATTGGTTCCAAGGATGTCCTCGGCGAACAGATATTGCGCATCGCAGCCGGGACCGGATCCCATCGACCAGAGCAGGATGTTGACCCGTTTTGATATTTCGGTCGCGACCTCGACCGGCACCACCTCGATCTCGACGGCAAAGGCGCCCGCATTTTCATAGGCCTTTACCTCTTCGTAAAGAGCCAACGCACTTTCCGCGGTCTTGCCAACGGCCCGGAATCCGCCTGTCCAGGTCGCACGAGAGGGAACAAGCCCGACGTGGCCGACGATCGGGATATGCTCCTTGGCCAGATACTCGACCGTTCCCAGACCTGCCGAGCAATACAGCGCGTCAGCCCCTGCCATCAGCATCTTGCCCGAATAGCGCAGGTAGTCGTCCCGTGTGCCAGCACCCCGATGATCCATGCCGGTCATCGAGAAGATCGAGGGCGCGACCTTTCGGTAGTCGGGATGCGTCAGGATGTCGTCCGGAACCGAGGCGATGTCGATGCCCGCCTCCTCGGCGGCCGCAGCCTCTTCAAGCGAAAAATAGCGCAGCATGGTCAGCTGACCTTTGCCCTTCCGGGCGCGAAGATCGGCAATCGTGGGAAGCTTGCGGGTCATATGGGCCTCAGATTTGAATCTCGATGCGCCCGTCGGTAATGCGGGCCGGATAGGTGGCAAGGTTGACGCAGACCGGCGCGCGCAGGGCGGCGCCAGTGCGGTAGTTGAAACGCCCGTTGTGCTTGGGGCACTCGATTGTGTCGTCCATCACCAGCCCGTCGGCCAGATGCACGTGTTCATGCGTGCACAGCCCATCCGTCGCGAAAGGGGTGCCATCGGGCGCGCGGTAGACGGCAAAGGTTCTGCCACCGTGATCGAACCGAAGAACATCCTCCGCGTCGATCTCGTCGGTGTCGCAAACGGCAACCCACTCAGACATTCACAATATCCTCTTTGTACGGACGTGCCGTCGGCGGCAGCGGCTTTCGGAAATAGTAGTCGGGCTCGCGCGCCTGCCGCAGCACTGCAGGGATCGCCTCACGGTAGGCATCCAGGATCGAGCTGTTGGGCATTGGCAGGTCGTGCTTGATGATCTCATGCAGCCTCGGCAAAGCATGATAGGGCACCATCGGGAACATGTGATGCTCGACGTGATAGTTCATGTTCCAGTAGACCCAGCGGCTGAGCGGGTTCATGTAGACCGTGCGGCTGTTAAGCCGGTGATCGGTCACATTCTCGGCCAGACCGCAATGCTGGATCAGCCCTGTCATAAGCATGTGCCAGCAGCCGTAGATGCGCGGGCCGCCGATCACCATCAGCGGAATCCACGACCGGAAGGCCAGGGCAGCGATGATTGTAGCAACGTAGATCGCCATGTGAACGCGGGCCGCGAACATGGTCTTCGCCCATTCGCTTTCGGGGATGTAGTCCTTTTCATCGGCGCTCAGCTTGCCACGCGCGTTGTTCACTAGGATCTTCACGGAATCGAACATGTCGATGACGCCGGCATAAGCCAGGATCAGCCGGAAGACGTTCGGAGGCCGCTTGCAGGCGACCTCCGGGTCGCGTCCGACGATGATCGTATCGGTATGGTGGCGGGCATGGCTCCAGCGCCAGGTCACCGGGTTCCGCACGACCATGAAGGATGCGATCTGATAGACGGCATCGTTCATCCACTGGGTGCGGAATGCTGTGCCGTGTCCGCACTCATGCCAGCGAGAGTCGCAGGCTGATCCGTAAAGCACGCCGTACATCGCCCAGAACGGCACGCACCACCAGGTGCCCCACCAGTAAATACCGCCCGCGATGCCGATGGCCATCAGCCCGAACCAGATCGCCGTATCGCGGATGGCCGGTCCATCTGTCCGCTGCATCAGTTCCTTCATGACCTTGCGCGGGACTTCGGTGTGATACCAATCGGCCGAGGCCAGTCCGGATTCCTTCGCGCGGCGCGTATCTTCGCCGTTCAGGCTGTAATCGCGGGGCTGGCTGCCGCCGACAAATGCGACTGTCATCGCAAAACCTGCCTTTCTGTCAGTCTTGATATTGCGGTCTGCCGGTCAGGGTGGGGAAGTTCCCTGTCGGCGTGGGGTAACTCTCTGACGGCTGGGACGCGATCGCCCTTATGGCAGCCTCGCAGTCGGAGATGGCTCTTGTCCCGTCAAGCACACGGAATGTCGTTTCGTAGCGGCGTTCGTCCATCGCATCGAGCCAGATCATCTCGCCCCGCTCACGCGCGGCAAGGTTGCCCATCACATGATGCGTCGATGGTTCGATGCCAAGGGCATAGCTGCCCGCCTGAAAGTTTTGCCATTGATACAGGCAAGGCAGTTGCGCCTTGCGCGTCACAACCTCGATCCCCAACACCAGCCGGTCGTTGACCACCGCGACCGGCACGTCCCCATCCGCGTTGGCTGCGGTTTCGTGTTGCCAGACCTGCTCGACAAAATGCGCTTGAGGCGCGGGAATTCGGTCATAGCCGATGTCCTGCGCCTGATACCGTTCGCCCGCGTGAGCGGCCCATAGCACTTCGGAAATCGGCGCAAGGTAGCGGCTACCGTCGTCCAGCAGAGGGTAGCCGACGTTGACGTGGTAGAAGAACATATGCGGAGTGGGCGAAAAGCCTGCGTTGACCACCCGATCCGTCAGCCTGATCTCGTTGCCGCCCAGATCGGCCTCGATCCGGCGGATCAGCTGCAGGTTCTCGCCAAAAACCGCCGCCTGCTGCACGATCCCTTCGGCCCACAGGATGCAGTGGTCGCCCTCCCACGCCTCGCCATAGCCCGTCAGGCGCGCAGGGATGGTCGAGACGCGGCCATGCAGCGAATGGCTGGCCGTTGCCCGCCCCGGATAGCTGTAGTTGTCGGCAGGAACCGTTTGCGGCCCAAGGATGTGATCCAGCCCGCAAGTGACAAGAAAGCCCGAAAAGGACCGCGCCCAGGCAAAGCCGTCCTCACCCTCATACTCATGCAGTGCCGGATTGCGGAACCCCGAGGGCGAATGCCAGCCAATGGCGCGGCCGTTGTGCTCGACCTCGGCAATATCCATGGCCCGGTCGACCAGAACTGTAAAGCGCAGGCCGGTGCCGGTTCGAAACTCCAATTGTCTGATGCCACGCTCCAGCCCGTCGCCCAACGTCATTAGCCTCACGCCGCCGAAGGTCGACAGCGCGCCGGACCGGGCCGCGATCTCGCGTCGTGTCAGGAATTGGCCGAATAGCTTGGGCAAGTCGTTTCCTTTCAAATACCCGGCCCCGCTTTTGCAGGGCCGGGAAGGGGTCAGAGACCGTTCGCAGTGAACTTCCCGTCGAGGAATTTCTTGGCGCGCGGGATGTCATCCTCGGACAGATGTTCGATGATGACCGGGATGTTCGGGTGCTTTTCAGCCAGCCGTTTCAGATAAAGGTCATAGTTCAGCGACCCAAGGCCGGGGGCCGGCAATTCAATCTCTCCCACGCCCCGGAAGGTGTGGCTTTCCAGCGCGTCGTCGTCACCGATATCTGCGTGTTTCTCGGATTTGTCGTCACCCGAACGCTTCACGTCTTTGGCGTGGGCGATCTTGATATGCCCAGTCAGCGTGTCGAAAACCTGATTGAGGATTGCATCCATCTTGTCGATGTTATGCGTCTCGAAATAGTTGGTCGGATCCATCAGAAGGCCAAGGCCCGGATGGTCAACCTGCGCGAACATCTTCACCGTTTCTTCGACGCTGCCGACGACGTTATTGACGTAAGTTTCCAGCAGAAAGACCGCTCCGTGATCGTATGCGACCTGCGAAAGGTCAGCGATGACCTTGCGGCATTCCTCAAAGCCTTCCTCGGTCTTGTTTTTGGGGTGGTGGACCCAATCGGACTCGGTGTTGTAGGTGCCGGTTTCCGAGATCACGTAGGGCGAGCCGAAGGACCGCGCATTGCGGATGATTTCCTTCAGATAGCCCACGCGACGCTCGCGCTCGGCCTTGTCCGGATGGATGATGTTCGTATAGCCCGAGATGCAGCACACAGGCAGGTCATGGGCGCGGAAGGTGTCGCGCACCTTTTTCGCCTTTGCGGCAGTGATCTGTCCTGCCGACAGGTCTACATCCTTGAAATGCAGGTCGAGCTGAACGGTGTTGAAGCCCTGCGCACGAATTTTCTTGGCAGTCTCTTCCAGTCCGTAGGGGTAGTATCCCGTGAAAATACCGGCTTGCATCATGACCTGTTCCTCCTCAGTTGATGCTGATTTCTGATAGCTTGACGGTCCGCCCCTCCGCCATCGAACGGTATCCCGCCTCGATCAGCTGAACCGTCCGCACGTTGTCCTCCACAGTCAAAGCGGGTTTCTCGCCCGTCTTCACCGCGTGCTGCAGTTGTTCCATCACGCCGATGAAGGCATGGGGGAACCACATCGTATCCCATGTGGGCGTCACCCATTTGCCGCCCGTCGTTTTGCGACTGGCATAGGTCAGTGTCGAGGCAGCGCCTGTCGGCCAGCCGATGGTGCCCTTGGCCACACCTTCGGTGCCGTCGATGCGGAAGGTGATGTGCTGGTCGTTGTCGTAGCCCTCGGCTCGGGGGCCGTGCCAAACATCCTCCAGCGACAGGGCGAGCACGCCCGATGGGAAGCGCATGGTCGACACCGTGATCCCATCCTTGTGCTTGAAGGTGGTGCGCGGGTCGGTGCGGCTTTGGGTGGTGATCTCGTTGGGGTTGCCGAACAGGAAGCGCAGCACGTCCAGATGATGGACGCTCATGTTGGCGAGCGTCAGGCGGTCGTAATCCTGCAGGAAGGTCTGCCAATGCGGGATCGCGTGCATGTCGATCTGGGCGAAAACGATGTCGCCCAACTCGCCCTTGTCGAGAATCTGCTTCAGCACGCGCACCGACTGGTCGTAGCGCATGTTCTGGTTGACGCTCAGGATCTTGCCTGCCGCCTTTGCCTCGTCCCGCAGCCTGATCGCTTCGGCCAGCGTCAGCGACAGCGGCTTTTGCGCAAGGATGCCCTTGATATGCGGCTGCTTCAGGGCGGCGCGGATCAAGTCCGGCTGCTGGTCCGGCGGGTAGGCGATGTCGAGGATTTCGACTTCAGGGTCGGCAATCAGCGCCTCTGGCGTGTCATGGACCTTGGGGATGCCCCACCGCTGCGCCACACTCTCAGCGCGTGATTTCGTGCGGCTAGCGATGGCGGCGACGGGAAATCCTGCCTCCTTGTAAGCGGCGAGGTGGCATTCGGCCATGATCATACCCGCGCCGATGCAGCCGATCTTCAGGCTGTTGGTGCGAACGGGCGGGTCCGGCTGAAACCCCAATGCATCGGTCATCTCGATCCTCCTCCTCAGGATCGGGCGAGCGTTTGGCCGCCCGCTCCGAAAAACTGCACGCGTGACGGGTCGCAGGCGAGTGCGACCTGTGTATCGACGCGGATATCCGCCTGCCCGCGCAGCAGCGCGCGCAGGCGCGTGCCGCCTGCATCGAGCGTGACCACGGTAAACCCGCCAAGCGGTTCGACCTCGAATACGGTCGCGGGCCGACCTTCGGCGCTGCCGTCCCACGCTCGCACGCGCAGGTCTTCGGGCCGGACACCCAGATCGGCGATGCCCTGCGGCGCCGAAGGCAGCGCGATGCGGATCGCGCCAGCCGCCGCTTCGATCCGGCCTTCGCTGCGCATGGCTGGCACGATGTTCATCACCGGCGAGCCGAGCATCCGCGCGACATAGGCGCTGGCTGGGCGGTCGTAGAGTTCCACCGGGCTGCCGATCTGCCGGATCGCGCCATGTTCCAGGATCGCCATGCGGTCGGCGACCGACATTGCCTCTTCCTGGTCGTGTGTCACATAGATCAGCGTCCGCCCTGCCTCGCGCTGGATGCGCTTGAGTTCGACGCGGGTTTCCTCGCGCAGGCGAGCATCAAGGGCCGAGATCGGGTCGTCCATCAGGAAGGCTGCCGGATCGCGGACCAAGGCGCGGGCGATGGCGACGCGCTGGCGCTCACCGCCGGAAAGCTGGGCCGGCATCTTGTGCAGGATATGCCCGATATGCAGCTTCTCCGCCGCCTGCGACAGGCGCGCGCGGATGCGATCCTCGGGCTCGCGTCGTTCGACCAGCGGGAAGCGGACGTTATCCTCCGCCGTCATATGCGGAAACAGCGCGAGGTTCTGGAACACCATCGCGATGTTGCGGGCGGCGGGGGGCACGTTGTTGACGGCCTTGCCGTCGATCAGCACTTCGCCTTCATCCGGTGTCTCCAGACCAAGGATCAGGCGCAGGATCGTGGTTTTGCCAGACAAGGGCGGGCCAAAAAGGCAGAAGAACTCGTTGTCGGCGACGGTGAAGCTGGCATCGTCAACGGCCAGCGTCTTGCCGTAGCGTTTGGTCACGTTGCGGAAGGAAATCTCGGCCATCTCAGTTTCCCCGCAACGCCGCGCCGGTCTGGCCGTCGAACAGACGGACGGACGAGGCGACGGGGGCAATATGGACGGTTTCAGTCAGTGCTGCGCGCAGGTCGTTGTCGAACACACCTTTCATCGCGGCGTCGCCGTCACCGAGATGCAGAATGCTGCGCGCACCGATCCGTTCGACAAAGGTCACAGGCAAGGCGATCCCCTGTCCCGCCTCGACCAGATGCACCTGTTCGGGCCGGAAGCCGTACCAGACATCTCCCCCCGCCTGCCTTGCGGCGGCAGCCTGTTCCGGTGCGAGGACAGGCGAATGGCCGATCGGGCCAAGATCAATCGCGACGCCGGATGCGGTCTCGACCGGACGCCCCTTGAGAAGATTCATCCCCGGCGCGCCGATGAAGCGGGCGACGAAGATGTTGGCAGGGTCGTTATAGACCTGCAGTGGCGTCCCGACCTGTTGCAGCACGCCGTGATCCATAACGGCGATCCGGTCCGCCATCGTCATCGCCTCTAGCTGGTCATGGGTCACATAAACCATCGTCTGGCGGAACTGGCGCTGCAGGTGCTTCAACTCGGTCCGCATCACAGCCCGAAAAGCGGCATCGACGTTCGACAGCGGCTCGTCCAGCAGGAAAATCGCCGGCTCCATTACCGCCGACCGGCCAATGGCGACGCGCTGCAGGATGTTCACCGACAGACCTTGCGCCGGACGATCCAGCAGCTCGGTCAGTTGCAGCAGGTCCGCGATGGACTTGGTGCGGCTCGCGATCTCTGCCTTCGACCGATGCCCCATGCGCAGTCCGTAGTCGAGATTCTGGCGCACGGTCATGTGGGTGAAGATCGCGTAGTTCTGGAATACGAAGCCCACGCCGCGCTTGCCCATCGGCACACCGGCCATGTCGTTATCGCCGAACAGGATGCGCCCCTCGCTCGGTCGTTCCATCCCGGCGATCATGTTCATCGTGGTGGACTTGCCGCAGCCAGACGGGCCGAGCAGCGCCATGAACTCTCCATCCTCGATGGTCAGGTCCATCGTCTTCAGCGCCGTGAAGGCCCCGAAGCGTTTGACCAGGTTTTCCAGCCGGATCGCGCTCATGCCCGCTCTCCTTGCGAGGCGCGCGCCATCCGCTTCATGGCCCAGACGCAGACGACGGACAGCACGATCAGGATCGCCAGCGCGATGGCCGCGACATAGCCCCAGATCAGATCCTGCGTGGTGATCTTGTAGATGTAGACGCTGATCGTCTCGGTCGCGACACCGGGGCCACCGCCGGTCATGATGTAGAGCGTGTCGAAGATCTTGAAGCATTCGATCACCCGGATCGCCAGCGCGATAATGATGATCGTCTTCATCCTTGGCAGGACGATGGTGCGGAATTTCTGCCAAGGGCTTGCTCCCAGCAGCGTCGCCGCGCGCATCTGATCCTCCGGCACACCCACCAGACCGGCGAGAAGGATCAGGAACATCAGCGGCGTCCATTGCCAGATGTCCGCGACCATCACTGCCACGAGCGCCAGTGTCGGATCGGATAGCCAGGCGACGGTCACAGGCGTTCCGAGGATGGACGACAGGATGTCGTTCACTGGCCCTCCCGACTGAAAGAGCATGTAGAACATGTATCCGGCGACGGCCGGGACGACCATCATCGGCATGATCAGGATTGAGTAGAACAACCGCTTGCCCGGAAAATCGTCGGCAAACAGCGTGGCAAGGCCAAGGCCAAGCAGGAACTCCAGCGGCACAGAAACTGCCATCACAAGTCCTGTGCGCCCAAGGGCGGCCCATAGCCGATCATCACTGATCAGGTCCGTGTAGTTGGCGAAGTTGTTCCACATCTCCCACGCGCTGGGCCAGGCCATGCCCGACAGCGGCGACCAGTCGGTCAGCGAGATGTAAAGCTGCATCAGCAGCGGGAAGAGCGAGATGAACAGCACCAGCACCTGCGCAGGCAGGGTCAGCCGGAACCCAAGCTTGCGACCTTCGTCCTGAGAATTTGCGGGTGCGGACATAGGCTTTGGCATTTCCTTCAACGGCTCGGCAGTCATGGTCATTGCTTCAGCGCCCCGAAGGTCAGCCCACGCACAAGGTGCTTCTGGATCAGGATGCCCATGATGACCGGCGGCACGGCAGCAATCAGGCCGAGCGCGGCCTTGGCCCCGTAAAGCTGCCCGGTCATCGAGGATGACAGCGACGCCATATAGACAGGGATTGTCACCCATTCCCGCGTCGTCAGCAGCAGCGCGATGAGGTAATCCGACCAGTTCAGAATGAAGACGAACAGTGCGGCGGATGCGAGCGGGGCGCGCATCATCGGCAGGGTTATCCGCCAGAAAACGCGGGCACGCGAACAGCCTTCGACCAGCGCCGCCTCCTCGATCTCGCGCGGCATGTCATCGAAGAATGTCTTCATCAGCCAGAAGGCGAAGGGCAGGGTGACGATGCCGTAGATCAGGGCCAGGCCCCACCAGGTGTCCATCATGTTCAGGAAGGCCCACATGATCATCACCGGGATCATCACCGCCATCGGGGGAAACAGCCGCAGCTGGATAAGCGCCAGCGGCAGGTTTGCCCCAGAACCAAAGCGGGAAAGGCCATAGGCAGCAGCTGTCCCCGCCGACATGGCGATCAGAGTGCCGATGCTGGCCGAGAGCAAAGACGACAGGATCGGCTTCGCCGCTGTGCGGTCCAGAGCGACGATCAGGTTCGATGTGCTTTCACCAAATATGAATCGGAAATTGTCCAGCGTCGGCGCCTTGGGAATCCATGTAAGAGCGTCACCCGTCGCCTGCCATTCCGGGATCGGCTTGAACGCCATCGAGGCCATCCAGAGGATGGGAACCAGCGTCACCGCAATGGCGGCGAGAATTGCCAGGTAGCGAAAAATCTCGAAAGTCAGCGAGCGGTTCATCAGATCGTCCAGGTCTTGTCGTGGTGGGTAAGGCCGGAGCGGAAGCCCGCTCCGGCCAATGCCGGCCTGCTTGGCCTAGACGGGATCAAGCACAGTGGGCCAGGCGGCCATGTTGCCGCGAACCGCCTCGACGATCTTCTCCTGTCCGGTCCGCCGGGTGATCTTTTCCCATTCCGCCGCCGCGTCGGCCATCGCCTGTTCGGGCGTCTTGGCCTTGGTCAGCGCCGCCATCAGGTTTTCGTCCAGCGCGTTGTTGAAGGCGGTGGCGCCGGCGTAGTTGATAGTAGGGACAGACCGCGCCACCGTCTCGCGCACCACGTCCATGTGATAGTCGTGGTAAGTCTGGCGCACGAGCGGGTCGGCGAAGTCGTTCAGACTGAACGGGTCGAAATAGCCGCCGGGGTTGGCCGTCATCCACGAGTAGATACGGCTGGATCCCAGCCATTGCAGGAAAAGATAGGCCAGTTCCGGGTTCTGCGATTGCGAACTGACCATCCCGGTCAGAGAGAACCACAGGACCGAGCGGCTGACGATCTGGCCGTCGATCTCGTTCCCCGGAGGCAGCATCGAGCCGATCTTGCCCGTCACGGTCGAGCCGGTATTGCCCGGGTTGTCCAGGAACTTCGGCAGGTTCGAGAAGGCGCAGGTCATCGCCGCACCGCCTGCGGCGAAGTTGCCGTATTGCTCGGGCCAGCCCCAGCTGATCGCGTCGGGCGAGTGGTGAGCAAGCGAGTCGATATAGGCTTGCGTTGCGGCAATACCCTGTTCGCCGTTGATCAGCGGGTTCGCGTCATTGTCGAACAGGAACTGATTGGGCGAGGCGAGCGAGGTGTAAAGCTGATACCAGTTGGTATAGCCCCAACCCTGATTGCGCAGGTCGGTCGAGCCGAACAGGCCCTTGTCGGGGCGCTGGAAGAAAGCGGCGATATCGTTGAACTGCTTCCATGTGCGCGGCACGGCCAGGTCGTAGCCATACTTGCTCTTGAACGCCGATTGCTCAGCAGGATCGTTGAACAGGTCGGTGCGATAGACCCAGGTCTGGAAATCGCCGTCCAGCGACACGCCATAGGTCGCGCCACGATACTTGTTCATCAGCGAGACACCCTGCTCGCCGTTCACATAGCCGCGAACCGGGTCATCCCACTCTGGCTTGTATTGGGCCACGTAGTCGTCAAGCTTGGCAATCCCGCCGGACTCTGCCAGGTCGCCCAGGCGGTTCCAGTCGGTCGAATAGATATCGTATCCGCCAGCCTTGGTCGAAATATCCTGCATCGTCTTGGTAAACTCCTGCCCGTTGGGCAGGCCCACGATTTCCAGCGCGATGCCGGTTTCCTTCTCCCACAGATCCTTGATCGAGGGTGCGCCAGCCGGGAAGGGCTGGGTCAACTGGCCTATTGATCCATCGGACAGGCCAATAACGATCTTCGCCGGGGCTTTGCCTGCGGCCTTCATCGACTTCGCCCCCTCGATGGCGCGGCCTTCGGGCGTGTCCGGGCCATACTGATAGCGCTCGGCTCCCTCAAACCCGGTCGGCCCACCGATCATCCCGGGCGCCAGCGCATCCGCGGACTGAGCGCGTCCCGGTCGAATATACTTCGGAGCAAAACTGATCGCTGCGCCATATACCGCCAGCTTTCCGCCGGTCGTGAGCAATTGGCGCCGCGTGAAGCGGTCGTTTCTGTCCATGACGTCCTCCCTCGACATCGAGTCCTCCACCCAATGACGCTTTGATGGATTAGGGGTGTGGATCACATCATGTCAACTTCAAAATACATCATTATGCGGCATTTCTGCGATGCAGAATGATGATGCGATTGCAAATTGAGGCCCGGACCGCATTAAATATGTTGCGGAATTGGGGCATAGCTTCAGTTTTTAGCGCGTCGGGTGCCGGAAATCTAAATATCGCAGTGCAGTTGCGGCATAAGTAAGTCAAAATACATCAGATCGCATCATTTACATCGTGCGCGAACAATGGCAACAGAATCACAGAACAGTCCCTTGTGCGAGAAACATGAACAGCCGGGTTACATTGCAGGACGTCGCGCGAGAGGCAGGGGTTTCTTCCGCGACCGTCGACAGGGTGCTGAACGCACGCGACGGAGTGCGGCATCGGACACGTGAAATCGTAATGAGTGCGGCGCAGCGGCTTGGCTATATCGAGACGCCCGGAGCCATTCCTGATGCAGGCGAAGCGGTAGGCGCGCTGCACCTGGTGTTTCTGTTGCCGGCTGGCACGAACGCCTTCATGCATGTGCTGCGAAACCAGATCGAGACGCAGAGCGCGGAGCGGGCGGACCTTCGGGTCGAGGTCGAGATGATCGAGGGGTTCAATCCGCAAACCGTTGCCGCCCGTCTGGCCGAGCTGCGAGGGCAGGTATCTGGTGTTGGTCTGGTCGCTCAGGACCATCCCCTGGTGCGAGAGGCGATCCGCATGGCAGCGGCCGTCGGCACGCATATCGTGACCCTTGCCTCTGACATCCAGAGTGTGCCGCGCATCGCATATGTGGGCATAGATAACCGACAGGCCGGCAGGCTGGCGGGCCATCTTCTGGGTCGTTTCCTGGGGCAAAGGCCCGATGCAAAGGTGGCCTTGTTCGCAGGATCCATGTCCTATCGCGGTCATGAGGAGCGCGAGATGGGATTTCGCCACATCCTCAGCGAAGAGTTTCCCGATCTGCGGATCGTTGAACGGCGTGAGGTGATGGACGACCGCCAAAAAGCCTTTGCCGAAACAGAAGCTCTGCTGGACCTGCACCCGGACCTTGCCGCGATCTACAACGTCGGTGCGGGCACCTACGGTATCGCCCAAGCGCTGAAGACGAGGGGGCTGGACGGTCGCCTGCTGCTTGTGGGGCACGAAGCAACTGAGGACAACAAGCAGCTTCTTCTGGACGGCACGCTTGATGCAGTGATCGACCAGAACCCTCGAGTCGAGGCGCGCGAGGCGCTCAACCTGCTGTCTGCTGCGGCCAGAGGCAATCCGTATTCCTTCGTGCCGCTGCGTCTGCAGGTGATCTTTCGCGAGAACCTGCCGAACGAATAAGGTTTTCTAAGAGTGCATCGACAACAGATGCGCCCATGCACGATCTTCGACCTGCCCTGCGGCGCCGACCAGACGCACCGCCGTTATCTCCAGTTCTACATGCGGCAGCGTCTCAGACAGATCGGCCAGTCTGCCGGCCTCGATGCCCGGTCGCGCCAGAGTTTCAGGAACCCAGGCGACTGCCACGCCTGCCACTGCCATTTCCAGCGCGGCAAGCGTCAGCGCGGTTTCTGCGTTCGGGACAGGATCGGTTATGCGGTGTAGCCGCGGAGCAATCTTTCGTTCCATTACCTGGCCCAGAAACACGTCGCTTGGATAGGCGATGTAGGGCAATCGTCCCAACGCGAAGCGTTCATTTAGTTCACTGACTTTCGCCATTGCATAGACGGGAAGCAAGCGATCGACGCCGATAAGAGCTGTCTCGATATATCCTGCGCTGATTGGATGCTGTTCACCGGGCAGCCGATAAACAATCGCGATATCGGCCTGACGCGACAGCAGCAGGGCAAAGCAGCCGTCCAGATTAGCAGAGCGCAGGCGCATGAAGATTTCGGCGCCGCCACCCAGAATTCCATCCAGTATCGCTGGCGTCAGCGTTGCGGTCAGGGCGTGTTGACTGGCGATGACAATCCTGTTGGACGATCTCCGGTCTGCCCTGCGTAGATCAGTGACAAGCTGGCGCAGTTCGGATGACAGGCGGGTGATCCGGTCGCGTTGATCCTCGGTCGTTGGCCGAAGCTGGATCGGCTTGCGGCTTCGATCAAAAAGTTCGACCCCCATATAGTCTTCGATATTTCGCATCCGTCTGGAAAAGGCGGATTGGGTCAGATGCCTGCGCTCGGCGGCCTCGCCAAATGATCCGGTTTCGGCTACGGCGAGTATGTCCTCCAGCCATTCCAACCGCATTCTGACACCTGAGTTGCTTTTCTTGCATGTTAGCAGCTGTTTTTCGCATTTGCCTAGGCCGCTGCGCTTTGCAATCATTGCTTTACGCAATTTTCCAAAGGTCTGACTGAAAATGCTGCTTTCCCGGTTCCCACGCGTTTTTCTAGCCCATCTGCCGACACCTCTTGAACGGCTGGACCGTCTTGGAAAGGAACTGGGCGGGCCGGAAATCTGGATCAAGCGAGATGACTGTACGGGGCTGTCGACCGGCGGCAACAAGACGAGAAAGCTGGAATTCCTGATGGCCGAAGCGCAGGCAATGGGCGCTGACATGGTGATGACGCAAGGTGCCACACAGTCGAACCATGCGCGCCAGACGGCAGCCTTTGCCGCAAAGCTCGGCATGGCCTGCCACCTCTTGCTGGAGGACAGGACCGGATCGAACGATGCCAACTACAACATGAATGGCAACGTGCTGCTGGACCATCTGCACGGCGCCACGACGGAAAAACGCCCTGGCGGCGCGGACATGCAGGCCGAGATGGACGCTGTCGCCGAAACCATGCGGACCCGGGGTCATAAAGTCTATGTGATCCCCGGCGGCGGTTCGAACGCTACTGGTGCATTGGGCTATGTCAACTGCGCCTTCGAACTGGTGGGGCAGGCGAACGATCGAGGGCTTGTTATTGACCATCTGGTGACTGCGACAGGCAGCGCAGGAACGCAGGCAGGGTTGGTCACGGGGCTGAAGGCGATTAATGCGCAAATTCCGCTTCTGGGGTTCGGGGTGCGGGCGCCGAAGGAAAAGCAAGAAGAGAACGTTTTCAATCTGGCGCTACGAACGGCGGAAAAGCTTGGCTGCGCAGGCGTGGTAAAGCGCGATGATGTTGTGGCCGATGCAAGCTATGTTGGTCAGGGATATGGGATTCCGCGCGACGATACGTTGGAGGCCATTCGCATGTTCGCCGAGCTTGAGGGGATACTTCTGGATCCCGTCTATTCGGGCAAGGCGGCAGCGGGGTTTGTCGACTATTGCCGCAAGGGGCGATTTGGAAAGGGTGACCGGGTGGTTTTCTTGCATACAGGTGGATCAGCTGCACTTTTCGGCTATGACGCTGCCTTTTCGGCAACTGGATAGATAATGCGGCGCATCGGCATACTTGGCGGCATGGGGCCAGAGGCGACGATCCTGCTGATGCACAAGATCGTTTCTGCCACGTCTGCGCAGGACGATGCTGACCACATCCCCCTGATCGTGGATCAGAATACTCAGGTGCCATCTCGCATCCGCCATCTGGTGGAGGGTAGTGGTCCAAGCCCCGCACCGGCGCTGGTCGAGATGGCGCAGCGCCTTCAGACTGCGGGCGCCGAGGCCTTGGCCATGGCTTGCAACACGGCGCATCACTTTGCGCCTGAGATACGCGCCTCGGTTCAAATTCCATTCCTCGACATGGTGGCGCTTTCAGCCGACCGCGCAGCGCTTGTGGCGCGCGATGCACCCGTCGGAATACTCGCTTCGCCCGCCGTTCGTGTTGTCGGGCTTTTCGATGCCGCGCTGGCTAAGGCGGGTTTGAAGACTGTCTATCCCCGCGATGAAGAGGCGATGCTAGCCGCGATCCGCAGCATAAAATCCAAAGGTCCGTCGGATGCGGCGCGCGCTGCGCTTGCTGCGGGCTCTGCCGATCTTATGGGGCAAGGGGCGGTAGTTCAACTCATCGCCTGCACCGAATTTTCGCTTGTCGCAGAGGCAGTCCCCAAAGAGGTGACAGCAATCGACACGCTTGACGAACTTGTGGATGCCGTCGTTGCATTTGCCAAGACCGGCCTCATAGGCCAAGAACGGGCGACGGGAAAGTCGCAACAATAGGCGCGCAGGCGCCAGTCACATGACCAGCAAGGAGACGAACATGACCTCTGCCATCAAGAGACTTCTTACAGGGGCCGCGCTTGCCGCCATCACTGCCGGCTTTGCCCAGGCTGAAACCGTCATCATCGGCAACTTCGGCAGCCCGACGCCGATGCAGGTTGCGCGCGCCGAGGGTAAATTCGATGCCGCGACCGGCTGGACCATCGAATGGCGCCAGTTTGGCTCGGGAACCGAGGTGATCGCCGCAATGGCCTCTGGCGACGTGCAGGTGGCCGAACTTGGATCCTCGCCGCTGGCGATCGGGGCGAGCCAGGGTGTCGATTATCAACTTTTCATGATTGCGCAGGGGCTTGGCACGGCTGAAAGCCTGATTGCCAAGAAGGACTCGGGCATTGCCAAGCTGGAAGATGTGAAGGGAAAACGCATCGCGGTTCCGGTCGGTTCGACCTCTCACTACTCGCTGATGGGCGCGCTGGCCCATGCGGGCATTTCTGAATCGGATGTAACCATCGTCAACCTCGCTTCCGACCAGATCGCCGCCGCCTGGGATTCAGGCCAGGTCGATGCCGCATTCATCTGGGAGCCGGTGCAGAATCAGATCCTGCAGACCGGTACCTTTATAATCGGTGCGGATCAGACAGCCGCCTGGGGCTATCCGACCTTTGACGGCTGGGTGGTGAACAAGGAATTTGCCGAGAAGAACCCCGATGCGATGGTGGCCTTCGCCAAGACCATGAACGAAGCCAACATGGCTTACCTGTCCGACCCCGCCGTCTGGACCGCCGACAGCCCGCAGGTGCAGGCAATTGCCAAAGTAACGGGCGCGCAGGCGGATCAGGTGCCGAACATCCTGAAAGGCTTCACCTTCATCCCGCTGGCTGACCAGATGGGTGACACCTGGATGGGCGGTGCGGCGGCCAACATGAAGGCGACGGCGGATTTTCTGGTGAAGGCGGGCCGTATTGATGCGGCACTGGACGACTATGCGCCCTTCGTGAACACCAGCATCGCCGAAGCGGCAAAGTGATCCTTTCGGTGGCGGGGGCGGAATATCCCGCCCCCGCCACCGATGCATTGCAAGGAATACAGATGGGGTTGAGCATAAACCGCGCGTCGGTCGTCTATCCATCGACCGATGGACGGTCGCCTGTCAGGGCGTTGAACGAAATCGAGCTTGAGATCGTCGACGACGATTTCGTTGTGGCGCTGGGCGCATCGGGTTGCGGGAAGTCGACGCTTCTGAACCTGATCGCCGGATTTCTGTCGCCAAGTTCTGGAGAAGTCCTGCTCGACGGCCGGCCTGTTCAGGGGCCGGGCGCCGACCGTTCGGTCGTATTTCAGAAGCATGCGCTGCTGCCCTGGCTTAATGTGATCGACAACGTGGCCTTCGGGTTGAAGCTGCAGGGTGTTCCAGAGTCGCGGCGATATGAGGTTGCGCGGGGTTTCATCAACCTGCTGGGCCTTGGCGAGTTCGAGACTGCGCGCGTCTACAACCTGTCGGGCGGAATGCAGCAACGCGTGGGTATTGCCCGCGCGCTGACCTGTGACCCCAAGCTTTTGCTTATGGACGAACCGCTTGGCGCGCTTGATGCGTTGACGAGAGAAAAGGCGCAGGAGTTGATCCTGAACATCTGGCACAGCACCGGAAAGTCTGTGTTCTTCATCACCCATTCGGTGGAAGAGGCGCTGTTCATGGGGACGAGGCTTATCGTCATGTCACCGCGCCCCGGCCGCATCACCCACCGCTTCGATCTGCCGTTCTCGCGCCAGTTCCTTGCCGGCACACCGGCCCGAACGGTTAAGGCAAGCCGAGAGTTCATCGCTCTGCGCGAAGAAGTCCTGAGCATCATCTTTGCCGATGAGGAAGCCGTCGCATGACCGAACGGCCCGATCCTTCAACCCGATCCGGCAATGGACGCCCTTTCAGCTTTCTGCGAAAGGCCAAGGCGACCAAGCCCGGTGAGACCTACGGCGTTCCCGGTCAGGGCGATACGCTTTTGCTGTCGATCCTTTCAATCGCCGGGATCATTTTTATCTGGTGGCTGGTAACTTACCTTGGCTGGATCAAGCCGCTGTTCCTGCCCTCGCCACAAGCCGTCTTTCGCAAGTTCGTCGATGTCTGGAATAATGGCTTCACCAACACGCCGTTCCTGACACATGTCGCCGTTTCGACGGGCCGCGTATTCGGCGCGTTCTTCCTGGCCTGTCTCGTGGGCGTTCCTTTGGGTATCGCGATGGGCATAAGCCCCTTCGTTCGCGGCATCTTCGATCCGCCAATCGAGTTCTACAGGCCGATCCCCCCGCTGGCCTATCTGCCGCTGATGATCATCTGGTTCGGCATTGGCGAGATGTCGAAGGTGCTGCTGATCTTCCTATCGGTTCTGGCACCCGTTGCACTTGGTGCGCGGGCCGGGGTGCGGTCAGCCGCGATCGAGCAGATACATGCGGCCTACTCGTTCGGCGCGTCGCGCTGGCAGGTGATGCGTCATGTCATTCTGCCATCGGCCTTGCCCGAGATACTGACGGCGATGCGGATCGGGATCGGCTTTGGCTGGACCACTCTGGTCGCCGCAGAAATGGTCGCGGCAACGCAGGGTCTTGGTTACATGGTGCTGACGGCCAGCCAGTTCCTGCAAACTTCGACCGTGGTGATGGGCATCATCGTGATTGCCGCCATCGCCTATGCCTTCGACCTTCTGATGCGGCTTGTCGAGCGCAAGGTCGTGCCCTGGAAGGGGCGCATGTAGACCTTAGGGAACACGATGATCTATCTTAAAAAGGCTACCCGCACCGCCGAGACAGGCCAGACCGACGTTCGGGCGGCGGTCGAGGCGATGCTTGACGAAATCCGCAGGGACGGCGATGCGGCGGCTGTCCGGTTCGCGCGGGATCTCGACAAATGGGAAGGCGACATCGTCATGTCGCCCCGCGCAAGGGTCGAAGCCGCTGCACAGCTACCTGAAAAAGTCAAAGAAGACCTCCGTTTTGCTCATCGCAACATAACGCGTTTTGCCGAGGCGCAGCGCGCGACCATCATGGATTGCAGTATCGAGATCATTCCCGGCCTGACGGCAGGCCAGCGCCAGATTCCGGTATCTTCGGCGGGTTGCTACGTGCCGGGTGGCAGATACAGCCATATCGCCAGCGCAATAATGACGATTACCACCGCCAAGGTGGCGGGGGTGCCGCATATAACCGCCTGCTCGCCGCCAAGACCGGGTATCGGACTGCCTCCTGCAATCGTCTATGCGATGGATCTTTGCGGTGCCGATGTCATCCTGAACCTTGGCGGTGTGCAGGGTGTGGCCGCCATGGCAAACGGTCTGTTCGGGCTGCCCAAGGCCGACATACTGGTGGGACCGGGCAACCAGTATGTAGCTGAAGCCAAGCGTATTCTCTATGGGCAGGTCGGGATCGACATGTTCGCCGGGCCGACCGACTGCATGGTGGTAGCCGATGCCGGGGCCGATCCTCGGCTGGTCGCCTGCGATCTGGTGGGGCAGGCGGAGCATGGGTTCAACTCCCCTGTCTGGCTAGTGACCACAGATCGCTCGCTCGCCGATCAGGTGATGGCGCTGGTGCCGCAGATGATTGCGGACCTTCCCGCGATGAACTCGGAGAATGCGCGGGCGGCCTGGGCGGAATATGCCGAAGTGATCTTGTGCGACAGTGCTGAAGAGATGGCTTCGGTCGCAGACTCCTATGCACCAGAGCATCTTCATGTGCAGGCCGCAGATTTGGACTGGTGGTTGCAGCGCCTGCGGTCCTACGGCTCGCTGTTCCTGGGAGAAGAAACGACGGTCGCCTTCGGCGACAAATGCTCAGGCCCGAACCACGTCCTGCCTACGTCGGGTGCTGGGCGTTATACCGGCGGGCTGTCGGTTCATAAGTTCATGAAGACCGTAACCTGGCAGCGCGCCACCCGCGCCGCCTCGCGTCCGCTGGCTATCGCCACAGCAAGGATTTCGCGCATGGAGGGGATGGAGGGCCATGCACGAACGGCAGATGTGCGGCTGGAGAAATTCTACCCCGACGAGGTGTTTGATCTGACGCCAACCGATGCGACGAACACCTGAGCAGGGATTTCTGAAAGCGGTTTGTGGAATGGAATATCCATAAACTGAAAAATGAAAATTTCGTTGCAAAGAATCGCGACCCCGGTCAAAGATCGACCGAAGGGGAGTGGTTTTTCATGCCAGACGGTTTCGATTTTTCCGGCGCCTCGGTGCTTGTGGTGGGCGCGAGCCGTGCAGGCATAGGCGCCTCCATTGCCCGCGCTTTCCAGGATGCGGGGGCCACGGTTGCCATTACCGGGGCTGAACCGGAACCCGCGGAAGAAGATCGTGCGCGCTTTGCCTATACGCAGCTTGACGTGACCGATCTGGATGCCGTCCGCGCGCTTGCCGCAGCCACAACGCGGCTTGATGTGCTAGTCAATTGCGCCGCCATCACCTCGCGCGGTGAAGAGATGGCGCCTGCGTTCTTTGAAAAGGTCATCAACATCAACCTTCACGGCACCTTTCGGACCGCAGAGGCTTTTCATTCGCACCTGAAGGCGCAGAAGGGCACGTTGATCAACATCGCCTCCATGTATGCGATGTTCGGCAGCCCGCGGAACCCGGCCTATGGCGCCAGCAAGGCGGCGGTCGTGCAACTGACCAAGTCGTTGGCGATTGCCTGGGCACCGGACGGTATCCGGGTGAACGCGGTAGCGCCCGGTTTTATCATCACCCAGCAATCGGCAAAAAGCCGGACCGATCCTGCGCATGTCGCTGCGGTAAACTTACGCACGCCGATGGGGCGCTGGGGCGAGCCAGAGGATATAGCGGGACCGGTCCTGTTCCTGGCGTCGCCCGCGTCGGCGTTCATGACTGGAACCTGCCTCGCAATCGACGGTGGATACTCGATAGCATGAGCGAGCATCTTCGAAGGACACAGGCAAATGACTGACTTCAGACGCATCGGTGCCGCCGTCATTGGCACGGGTTTCATCGGAACTGTGCATCTGGAGGCACTGCGGCGTCTTGGCGTCAACGTTCGCGGCGTCATGGGTTCCAGCCCAGAGCGCGGCGCGGCGCGGGCAGCAGCACTGGGTGCTGCGCGCGCTTACCACTCTTTAGATGGTCTGTTGGAAGATACCTCGGTCGAGGTCGTGCATGTAACGTCGCCCAACGTTGCGCACTACGATCAGGTCATGCGCATTCTTGGTGCCGGGCGGCACGTCATCTGCGAAAAACCGCTGGCGATGACATCCGCGCAATCGGCCGAGATGGTTCGGCTCGCGGACGCTAGCGGCAAGGTCGCAGCAGTCTGCTACAACACCCGTTTCTATCCCCTGAACCAGCATGCGCACGGAATGGTTGCCGGAGGCGATCTTGGCGACGTGCGATTGATCACCGGGCACTATCACCAGGACTGGCTGGCCAAGCCGACCGACTGGAATTGGCGGCTGGAGAAAGAGGCGGGCGGAGAACTGCGCTCGGTCGGCGATATCGGCACGCATTGGGTAGACCTGACCAGTTTCATCGCCGGTCAGAAGGTGACATCCGTCTTTGCTGAACTTGCCACCTTTATCGCCGAGCGGCAGAAACCCGTCGGGCCGGTAGAGACATTCTCCGCAGCAACTGGGGCGACCGAGGCGCGGCGGGTCGAGACTGACGATGCCGCGACGATCCTTTTGCGGTTTGCCAATGGAGCGCGTGGCGTTCTTTCGACCAGCCAGATCAGTCAGGGACGCAAGAACTCACTGGTCTGGGAGATTGCGGGCTCTCGTGCCGCTGCCGCGTGGAACTCGGAAACGCCCGATCATCTGTGGATCGGTCATCGCGACGCACCGAACCAGATCCTTCAGCGCGACGGGGCGTTGATGAACCGAACCGGCGCATCGGCTGCCAACCTGCCGGGCGGGCATGTCGAAGGATTTGCCGATACGTTCCGGGCGCTGTTTGCGCAGGTTTATTCGGACGTTGCCAAAGGCGCACGATCCGCTGCGGCCACCTACGCCAGTTTCGGAGACGGGCATCAGGAGATGCTGTTCTGCGACGCCGTATTGAAAAGCGCCCGCGAGGCGCGCTGGGTCGATCTCGACTCGATCTGAAAGGAAATACCACATGCAACTCGGCATCCTGACCGCGCCATTCCCCGATCAACCACTGAACGCGGTCGCCGATTGGGCCAGTAGCGTGGGATTTCAATCGCTGGAGATCGCCTGCTGGCCCTCTGAGGGCGGTGAGAAACGACGCTATGCGGGGACGGCTCACCTTCCGATCGAAGATATGACGCCCGGCAGGGCGAGTGAGATAGTCGGAGAGATCGAAGCCACGGGCCTGTCGATCTCTGCCCTGGGCTATTATCCGAACCCGCTGCACGCTCACGCCGCGTATCGGGACAATGTCATTGGGCATCTCAAGAAGGTCATCTCGGCAGCCGCGATGATGAAACTGGGCGTGGTCAACACCTTTATCGGGGGCGACCGGATGCTGACCGTCGATCAGAACTGGGATCGGGTCGAGCAGATTTTTCCGGCTATCGTGGCGCACGCCAAGGATAAGGGCATAACACTGGCATTCGAAAACTGCCCGATGATCTTTTCCAACGACGAATGGCCGGGCGGACACAACATCGCCTATTCGCCAAAGGTCTGGCGTCGGATTTTCGATGCATGGGGTGATGCGGTGGGGATGAACTACGATCCCAGCCATCTGGTCTGGCAGATGATTGATCCGATGCGCTTCATCCAAGAATTCGGCAGCCGCATGGTTCATGTCCACGCCAAGGATCTGATGATCGACCGGGATGGGCTTTACGAAAACGGCATCATGTCGCTTGGCATCGGCTGGCAAGTGCCGCGTATGCCCGGCCTGGGCGAAGTGGACTGGGCCAAGATCTTTGCCGCGCTTTATCGCGAGGGCTATGACGGGCCGGTGATCATCGAGCATGAAGATCGCAACTTTGAAGGAACGCGCGAAAAGGTCGAACGTGGCTTCCTTCTGGCGCGTGACGTGCTGTCGCCCTTTATCAAGTAGAGCGGGTCAGTGTTGCGCGAGCGTCATAAAGGCTGCGACGACACCAGAACTGGCGAAGCGCGGTTGTGGCGCCTAGGCAGGTGCCACACTGTCGCGCAGGATCATCTGCGTCGGAAGCACGACCGACTTCGGCTGACCCTGCGCCCAGATCGCAAGCAGCATGCGCATTGCCTCGGCCCCCATCTCGGTCCGTGGCTGACGGACAGTGGTCAGGGGCGGAAGGAAGGCTTGTGCAAAATGGATGTCGTCGAAACCCACGACAGAGATGTCGCGCGGCACCTGAAGCCCCGCAGCATGGGCCGCAGAGATGAAGCCCATCGCACTTTCGTCGTTGGCACAGAAGATGGCGGTCGGTCGAGGCTCGAGTGTGCGGTAGCGTTCGAAGGCGGCCGCGCCGCTCGCCACGCCGAAATCGCCCGCAAGCTCCAGCGCCGGATCATTGCGGATACCGGCCTCGTTCAGCGCGCGGCGATAGCCGTCTCGTCTCGCCGCCGTCAGGATGTTCGTCTCGGGACCGGCAAGATGCGCAATACGTTTGTGCCCAAGGCCCAGAAGATATGCGACGGCATCCCGCGCCGCGCCTACGTTGTCGATCCCGACCGAAAGTGCCTCGCCGCCTGGCAGGACCTCGGAAATTGCCACGACCGGCAAGACGCCTTCCGAATTGGCGATGGGCAGGTCCAGCCAGGGCGCCTGTGGCTCGGCCAAAAGCAGAACGCCGTCCGCCCGTCCGTTCAGAAGGTTGCGCATGTAACCTTCCTCTCGCTCCGGGCTTCGGCCCGTGTCTCCGATCAGCATGGTTATTCCCGCTTCGGAGGCGACCTGCTGAATTCCTCGCAGGATCACGGAGAAGAAGGTGTTGCCGATGTCCGGCACCACGACCAGAACGTTGTAGGACCGTCTGACGCGCAGCGACTGGGCCGCAGTGTTCAGCGCATAGCCAGTGTCGCGCACGGCGGTCAGGATACGGTTGCGGGTCGCTTCGGCGACGACTTCGGGTTTGTGCAGGCAGCGGCTGACCGTAGCGATCGACACCCCCGCGATGCGAGCGACATCCTCTATGGTGGGCCGGCCCATCCTGCGCGCTCCTCGCCGCGGCGAAGCACCAAACGTGCCGGCCGATGGTTGAGGGACAGTAAGGGTGAAAACCTTTACATAGTCAATGAAAAGCTTTACATCTGGAAAATATCAGGGAATCGAGCGCATATCCGGAAGGATGCGCTATCTTTGGCTGAAGTACCGGCACGTTGGGGGAGGGGACGCCAACGTTTGTCGAAAGGGAATATCCCGCGATGGTCGATCGCTGGGATAGGAGACAAGTAACGACGTCAAAACTCAGATCGGGAGGATCAGAATGAAGTCTCTGCTACTTGGAAGCGCAGCCCTGTCCATGCTTGTCGGCATGGCTGGCATAGCCGCCGCTCAGGAATACAAGATCGGCATTTCCAACACCGTTCAGGGTAACGGCTGGCGCGAAGAGATGATCTGCGCCATGAAGGCCGAGGCGCTGGCTTCGGGCAAGGTCGCCTCGCTGAACATCGCGCACCGCAACACCGACGCTGCCGGACAGCTTGAGGACATCCGCAACCTGATCCAGGCGGGCGTCAACGCCATTGTGGTCAACCCGGCCAACGCCGATGGCATCAATGCTGCGATCAAGGAAGCCACCGACAAGGGCATCGTGGTCGTCGCTGTCGATCAGGCCGTGACCGAGCCGTCAGCTTACATCCTGTCGAACAACCAGGAGCAATATGCCTACCTGGGCGCCAAGTGGCTATTCGAGCAGATGGGCGGCAAGGGCACCGTGATCTACATGCGCGGCGCTGCCGGTGCTGGCGCGGATAATGACCGTGACAAGGGCTTCAAGCGCGCTCTGGCCGAGTTCCCGGATGTGGAGGTCGGGCAAGAGGTCTTCACCGGTTGGCAGCAGGACCAGGCCAAGCAGCAGATCAACGACATCATCGCGGCGGGAGTGCCGTTCGAGGGTGTGTGGACCTCGGGGATCGACAACGTGATCGTCGATGCCTTCGTTGAATCCGGCACGCCCTTGGTGCCGATCGTCGGTGCGGACAACGCGGGCTTCGTCGGCCAACTGTCCAGCGTCGAGGGTCTGAAGGGCGCAGCCGTGACCAACCCCGGTTCGGTCGGTGGCGCAGGCGTGGCGCTGGCTATCCAGATTTTGGACGGCAAGGCACCGGAGCAGAAACTGGTGCTTGTCGATCCCGTCCTGTGGGACAATACGTCGGATGATGGCAAGGCGCTGCTGGCAGGGGCTGCAAACCCGAACCTCAGCCCCGAGTGGCCCGTCAGTGTCTCCATCCCCGGATGGACGAACTACACTATGGACCAGATCATCGCCTGCAAAGGTCCGGGCGAGTGATAGCAGTGGGCTTTCGGCGACAGCCGGAAGCCCATCCCACCCACGGCGACCGATGCAGTTGATCTATGGCCAATAACCAGACGACGGTTCCGGTACTGGATGCCGAAGGCGTATCAAAGCGTTTCGGCGCGGTAATTGCCTTGCGAGACGCCTCGCTGCAACTCAACAAGGGTGAGATCGTTGCCCTTATGGGCGCAAACGGGGCGGGCAAGTCTACCTTCGTCAAGGCGCTTACGGGTGCCCTGCGCCCGGACACCGGCCATATCCGCATCCGAGGCCGCGATGCATATCTGGCGTCGCCTGCTGCGGCGCGGAAGTCGGGGTTGGTGCCGGTATATCAGGAACCGTCGCTGATCCCCGATCTGGATGTGTCTGACAATCTGCGTCTTGGCGATACGCCTGTGGAGCCTTTTCGCCACTGGGCAAACGAACTTGGAATACAGGATCTGCGTCTCGACGACATGATCGGCCAGCTGCCTTTGGCGACGCTGCGAACGCTTGACCTCGCGCGCGCCTTGGCGGTCGAGCCGGATGTGCTGCTGCTGGATGAAATGACTGCGGCCTTGCCGACCGATCTGGTCGAGCGGGTGTTGAAGGTTGTCCGCCGGCAGGCGGACGAGGGGCGTTCAATTATCTACATCTCCCACCGCTTTGCCGAGATCGCAGAGATCTGCGATCGCGCTACCGTGCTGCGCGACGGGTCGACGGTCGGCAACGTTAAGATAGAACCCGGGGTCGAAGATCGAGTGGTCGAGATGATGCTCGGTCTGGCGGTGAAGCCGCTGGTTCGCGATGCCTCGGACCCCGCCTGCTCAAACCTCCGCACGCATGATCAGCCGAGACTGCGCGTGCGCGGATTGTCTGCGGGAACAAGGCTTTCCGACGTTTCCTTCGAGTTGCGGCAAGGCGAGGTGCTGGGCGTCGTCGCCCTTGAGGGACAAGGTCAGGACGAGCTGTTCGAGATTCTCGCAGGCAATCACCGTCCCGATACCGGCAGCATCGAGGTGGATGGCAAGCCAGTCGATTTTCACCATCCTGCCGATGCCATTGCCGAAGGGTTGTCGCTCGTTCCCGGTGACCGGGCGCATGCCTTGCTGATGTCGCGCTCTGTGCGGGAGAACATCGCCGTGCCGCTTCTTGCGCGGGTTCGCAACTGGGGCGCGATCCCGATGCGGGAAGAGACGGCGCGCGTTGCCGCCGCAATTGAGCGCCTGCAAATCGATACCCGTGCCCAAGGCGAAGTGCGCAGGCTGTCCGGGGGTAACCAACAGAAAGTCACGATCGCGCGCTGGGTGGCGAAGGGAGTGCAGACGCTGCTGCTGTTCGACCCGACGCGTGGCATCGACGTGCGCACCAAGCGCCAGATCTATGAACTGGTGCGTGAACTTGCGGGGCAGGGCGCTGCGATCCTGTTCTACACCTCTGAACTCGCCGAGATACCGCAGGCCTGCGACCGGGTCGTCGTGATCTTCAAGGGGCGGGTGGTGGATGTGATCGACGCTGCAGATGCAGATGAACCCACGCTGATGCGCGCAGCCTACGGTCTGACTGAAAAAAGGACCGAGCCCGCATGACGCGCCTTCTGTCCAAGAATGGCTGGACCGTGGGACTTGCCGTCCTGTTCGTGCTGCTGCTGGTCGCGACAAAGATCATCCAGCCGGGCTTTGGCCTTTCGGGGATCGAATCCCTTGCCCGCGCCGTGCTGCCTTTCGCTTTCGCGACGGTAGGTATGGCAATCGTCGTTATTGCAGGCGGGATCGACCTTTCCATGGCGGCGATGATGGCCGTGGCAAGCGTCACCGCCGCCGTCCTTATGGCGGGGGCGAGCGAAGGGCAGGCGGTATTCGTCGTCCTGTTCGTGCTCGCGGTCGGGCTTGCCATGGGTGCGATAAACGGAGCGCTGATCGTCGTTACCCGAGTTCCCGATATCGTCGTGACGCTCGCCATGCTTTTCGTATGGCAGGGGGTGGCGCTGCTGATCCTGAATGCCCCCGGCGGGGGCGCGGCCCAATGGCTGAAGAATTTGATTGTTGGCGGCCTGGCATTGCCGGGTATTCCGGCGGCACTGACGGTTTGGCTGCCAAAGGCTGTCGTGTTCCTTGTGATCTGTGTGACGTTAATTTGGTGGCCAATCCGCCGGTCCAAACTCGGCATCATGTTTTACGCGATCGGCAGTGACCAGCTTGCGGCCTACCGTTCGGGCGTGCCTGTCGGGCTGACGCGCATTGCGGCATATGCGGTTGCGGGGTTGTTTGCCGCCATGGGCGGAATATCGGTCACGATGAGCACGGGCATCGGCGAACCCATTCCGGGTCCCTATTTACTGGCATCGGTGGCTGCCGTGGTACTCGGCGGCGTCGTGCTGGGAGGCGGAAGAGGTGGCATCGTGGGGCCTATCCTTGCGGTTTTCGTACTGCGTCTGGTGAGAATGGACCTGACCCTTTTGTCGGTTGATCCGAACGTGACCGCCATCATTGAAGGCACGATCATGGTGGGCGTTGTCATGCTGGGCGGTGTTCTGGCGATGAGAGGAAAGCGAATATGACGGTTTTCGTTGCCGGGCCTTCGCCCGTCACCCGCATCGTTCGTTTCATGGCGGACAACCCACTGATCCCGCTGATCCTGCTGCTTTTCGGGTTGGTCGCCGTGCTGGAGATAATGCAACCCGGCATCGTGAACTCTCGCTGGCTTGGCAACACCGTGAAGGTGGCGATTCCGCTTGCCATGCTGGCGGCCTGCCAGACATTGACGATGCTGACCGGCGGGATCGACCTTTCGGCCGGAACGGTTGCTACGATAAGCGCGTTTGCCACCGCCACCCTATCGCCGCTGATCGGGGTGCCGGCGGCAATTGCCGTGGCGCTGGGCGTCGGCCTGCTGATCGGGCTGATCAATGGCTTCGGGGTGGCAGTGTGCCGCGTGCATCCGCTGATCATGACATTGGGCACGTCCCTGATCGCCAGCGGTTGCCTGCTGGTCTATCAGCGCTTCGTCATCGCCACAGGCACCAAGATACCGGATTTCCTCGTGTGGCTTGGGACAGGACGCAGCTTCGGCCTGCCGAATGGGCTGGTGCTGTTCATCCCCTTCGCCACCGCAGTGATCTTGCTGCAGCGGAGAACAGGTTTCGGGCGCCTGCTTTATGCACTGGGATCCAACGAGACTGCGGCGCGTCTTTCCGGCGTACGGCGCTGGCAGGTCTATCTTTCGCTCTACGCCCTGTCCGGTAGCATCGCCAGCCTGACCGGGCTGGTGTACCTGGGCGTGGTCAAGGTGCCCTCGCTGTCACTGGCCCTGCCTATGGATCTACCTTCTGTCGCTGCGGCCGTCGTAGGTGGAACCTCGATCTTTGGTGGGCGGGGAGGGTATGGGGGCACGATCGTCGGCGCGCTGATCCTTACGGTGCTGGCGACAATGCTGACGTTGATGCAGATACCTGAGGGCGGTCGACGCATCCTTTTCGGCCTGATCATTCTGGCAGTCACGGCGCTTTACGTCCGTTTGACCAATCAGAGCTGAATGCCGAAAGAGAAACCCCGGATCGGCTCCGGAGTTTGCCGCTTCAGCTCTTGGCAAGGTTGAGGAGCCGAGCGAATGTGTAGTGGACTTGCCAATTGGCAACGTGGAAAGGCCCAAACGGCCTCGGACACTTGAAGCTGGCGTGCTGTTCCGTCACTCCATGGGCAGCCAGCAAGGAAAATCCTGCCATGACCCTTACCCTCCGCCTGCAAGCGTCCACGGATGCAACTGCTAACTCTCCTGTCCTGGTGGTTTTGCGCGCGGGTCGCAGTGCCCTCGGCCCGCAGGCCAGTGGCATAGACGCGCAGTCAGGCGGGGCGATTGTCCGAGCCTGCGCCACCCCGCGCTTTAGCGGCGCTGTCGGCGAGTGCATCGACCTTTTGGCCCCGTCTGGTATCTCCGCACGCAAGGTCGTCGTTCTTGGCCTTGGCGATCCCGCCGCAATCTCGGCTCTCGCCGCCGTCCGGGCGGGGGCTGCGCTGGCGCAGCATCTGGAAACCGAGCAAGAGACCGAGGCCACGATCCTATTCGATGTACCATCCGGTTCTGCGCTTGCCAGTGACGTTATCCTCGCCCGCCTTCTTCTGGGTATGCGTCTTCGTAACTATCGGTTCCAACTAATGCCCAAGGCTGAAAAACCCTTTGATTTGCGTGTTACCCTTGTAACCGGTCACAAGCCCGCCGAACTGCAGCGGGGTGAAGCGATTGCCGAGGGCGTCGCCTTGGCGCGGACACTGGTCAACTTTCCCGCCAGCCACCTGAACCCCGATAACTTCGCCGATCACCTCGCTCCGCTTGTCGATGCCGGTGTGGCGGTCGAAGTACTGGAGACCGCCGATCTGGAAAGGCTGGGGATGAACGCCGTTCTGGCCGTGGGAAATGGCTCGGACCGCAAACCACGTGTGATTGTCCTGAGCTATCGCGGAGAGGGATCGAGTGCACAGCCGCTGGCGCTGATCGGCAAGGGGATGTGTTTCGATGCAGGCGGGCTTTGCATCAAGACCGGGCCGCAGATGTTCGCAATGAAGGGCGACATGGGCGGTGCTGCGGCGGTGATCGGCACCATGCTGGCGCTGGCGCGGCAAAAGGCCCCGGTGCATGTCGTCGGCCTGCTGGGCGTCGCCGAGAACATGCTGTCGGGAAATTCCTATAAGCCCGGCGATATCGTCACGACAATGTCCGGTCGTACGGTTGAGGTCTTTGACACAGATTGCGAGGGCCGCATGGTTCTGGCTGATGTCCTGCATTACGCCGCCACCCGGTTCCAGCCGCGCGCAATGGTCGATCTGGCCACACTGACCTATTCGGTGATGCGTGGGCTCGGCCATGTCTTTGCAGGTCTGTTTGCAACCCACGATGCGCTGGCAAAGGGCTTGCTTGAGGCGGGTGAGACGGTGGGCGAACGGTTCTGGCGGCTGCCACTTGACCCGGCCTATGACGAAAACCTTCGCTCTCCCATCGCCGATCTGCGCCAGCATGGTCGCGACCTGGAGGATGGTGACGCTCCTGTTGCCGCTGCCTTCCTGCGTAATTTTGCAGAAGCCATCCCTTGGGTGCATCTGGACATCGCAGGCAAGGAAATGATCGACGAGGATCGTGCGCTGTCGCGCAGTGGTGGCACCGGGTTTGGCGTACAACTTCTTGAGGAGTGGATCCATGCCTGCGGCCCGGACCTGAAGAACTTAGCGGTCTGATAGATTGACGGCGGGACTGCTGGCCCGCCGCCCTTTAATTTTCGATCTGCACCAGGTGTCCTGGTTCGACCTCTTTATAGTGTCGTGCAGGCGGGACGAAATTCAGCGGACGCACCGGAGTTTTAAGCTCCAGCATCGGTAGGTTGCGGCGCAGTTTCCGGCGGGCGGGGTCGGGCACCGTGACCGCGCCGATCAGCCGCTTGGTGTAGGCGTGCTGCGGACGCTCCAGGATTGCTGCGCGCGGTCCGATCTCCACGATCTCGCCCATATACATCACCGCGATGCGATGACTAATCCGCTCAACTACCGCGATGTCATGCGAGATGAACAGGAAGGCGATGCCAAGCCTGTCCTGTATATCCAGCAGCAGGTTCACCACCTGCGCCTTGACCGAGACATCCAGTGCCGAGACGCTTTCATCGGCGACGATCACCTGCGGGTCCAGCATCAGCGCCCGCGCGATGCAGACGCGCTGGCGCTGACCGCCCGAAAACTCATGCGGGAAACGGTCCAGCATCGCGGGACGCAGGCCAACTTGCTCGAACAGGCGCGCGGCCTTGTCCCGGGCATCGGACAGAGTACCCATCTTGTGTTCGCAGAACGGCTCGACCAGCGCCGCGCCCACGGTCATCCGGGGGTTCATACTGGCCAGAGGATCCTGCGGGATCATCTGGATCTCTCGCCGTTTGCGCCGCATCTGTTCTGATGAGAGGTGGAACAGATCATCGCCGTTCATCAGCACCGTTCCGCGCGCATTGTTGTTCAGACGAACTACCGAGCGTCCGGTGGTCGATTTACCGCAACCAGATTCCCCAACGAGCGACAATGTCTCAGCCGAGTGGATCTGGAACGAGACATCTTCCACTGCATGCACCCGCGCGATCCTGCGGTTCAAAAGGCCGCCACGCATGTCGAAGCGCGCTACAAGGTTGCGCACGTCGAGCAGGGGCTTGCCGCCTTCTGGCTGTCGCGACAGCGGCAGTCCCGGAGAGGCGACGCCCGTAGCCATATCCACGACGGGAAAGCGCAGGGGAGTAGGATGGCCGGTCATGCTCCCCAGTGTTGCGACACTGGCAAGCAAGGCTCGCGTATACGGATGCTCTGGCGCGGCGAAGATACGGGTGGTCGGTCCCTGTTCCACCGACCGTCCGCGATACATGACCACTGTGCGGTCGGCCATTTCCGCAACGACCCCCATGTCATGGGTGATGAACAGCATGGCCATGCCGTATTCGTCCTGCAGATCCTTTAGCAAGTCCAGGATCTCTCCCTGCACCGTCACATCCAGCGCTGTCGTCGGTTCATCGGCGATCAGCAGTTTGGGGCGCGAGGCCAGCGCCATGGCGATCATCACCCGCTGGCGCATTCCGCCTGAGAAGGCGTGCGGATAGTCGTTCATTCGCCGCGCTGCGTTCGGAATGCGCACGCGTTCCAGCAGCGCGATCGCCTGCTGCCGCGCCTCGGCCTTAGAGGCGTTGCTGTGCGTGGTGATCGCCTCGATGATCTGGTCGCCAACCCTGTAGATCGGGTGCAGGCTGGTCATAGGTTCCTGAAAGATCATTGCGGCGGAAGACCCGCGTATGTCCCGGATCATTCCCGCCTCGTCAAGCGCCAGCACGTCATGCCCGGCAAGGTGGATCTTGCCCTCGATCCGGCTGGTCGTCGGATCGAGCAGACGCATCACCGACAGCGAGGTAACGCTTTTGCCCGAGCCAGATTCGCCGACCAATGCAACCGTCTCACCTTGGGCGATGTCGAAGGTCAAATCCTCCACCACCTTGGTCCATAATCCGCGCGCGCCGCGGAACGATACATTAAGCGCACGGATCGACAGGATCGGCGCGGCTGCAGAAGCAGACAAATCCATGGTCATGCGCGCCTCATTCTTGGGTCTATCAGGATGCACAGCATGTCAACCACGGCATTCGCGATGACGACGAAGAAAGAGGCGTATAGCACCGTCGCCATGATCATCGGCAAGTCGAGCACTTTGAGCGCCTGATAGGTCAGCCGTCCTACTCCGTTTATGCCGAACACCACCTCGGTCAGCACCGCCGCCCCGCCAACGAGCACACCGAAATCCATACCGAACATGATGATGATGGGGATGATCGCTGTGCGGGTCGCGTGTTTCAACAGCACCTTGCGGTCGGACAGGCCCTTGGCCCGCGCAGTGCGGATGAAATCCTCCTGATAGGTCTCAATGATGCCCGTGCGCAACATCCGTCCGTAAAGCCCGATATACAGGAAGGCGAGCGTGAGCCAGGGGAACACCAGCGACTTGAACCACAGCCACGGATCCTCGGTCAGCGGTGTATAGCCAAGCGGCGGCACCCAAAAGAAAGCCCAGGTGTCATGTAGTCGGCTTTGCGTGACCAGGTTGACCATCTCGCCCACCCAGAACACCGGCATTGCGACTGCCATCATCGAGATGCCCATAAGTATTTTGTCTGGCCATGCGTTATTGTAGGCAGCGGCGATAACGCCGGTCAGAAAGCCCCCGATCATCCAAAGGATTGCTGCGCCGGTCACAAGCGAAAGTGTCGCCGGCGCGGCGGCAACGACCGTGGGGATGATCATCTGTCCCCGGTTCGCAAAAGAGGTCAGGTCGCGGGTGACGAAAAGCCGTGTCATCATGATGCTGTATTGGACGTAAAGCGGTCGATCCAGCCCGAAGTCCTTGCGAACGGCCTCGACCGTTTCGGGCGCCGCATTGCGCCCGGCGATGCGCGAGGCGGGATCGGAACCCGGCGTCGCGAAGAAGATCAGGAATGTGATCACACTGATCCCGAAAAGAACGACCACCATGCGCACCAGACGCGAAAGGACAGCGGCCAGCATTCAGCGTCCCCGTGCCGATTTGGGGTCGAGCACGTCGCGCAGCACATCCCCGAACAGGTTGAGCAGCAGCACCGTGAACATGATCGCCAGACCCGGCGCCAATGACACGACGGGGCGCGAATAGATAAGCGCCTGCCCGTCCTGCAGGATCGTGCCCCAGCTTGCATTCGGCGGCTGCACGCCGACCGACAGGAAGGACAGCGAGCTTTCGGTCACGATGTTCAACGCCATCAGCATCGGCGCAAAGACGATTAGCGTGGTCGAGACGTTGGGCAGGATATGCCGCCACAGGATGCAGCCAGGCCGAATACCAAGGCCGCGCGCCGCGATGACAAACTCGCTTTGGTTGATCGCCATCACCCGACCCCGGATCGGTCGGGCGACGTAAGGCACATAGACCAGCCCGATGATCAGGATCGGCACGATAAGACTGCCCGACGAAATCTCGAAAGGGCCTATTTGAAACGTCTTGCCGATCATCACGATGGATAGGGAAATTGCCAGAAGATAAACTGGAAAGGCCCATATGATGTCGATGATGTTTGACAAAACGCCATCGACAATCCCGCCGGCATAGCCCGCGACGATACCGATGACTGCTGCGACAAGCAGACACAAAAGCGTTGCGGCTCCCGCTATCAGCAGAGAGTTCAGGCCACCATAAAGCAGGCGCGCCATTACGTCTCGGCCCTGTGTGTCGGCGCCAAGAAAGTATTGTCCCTGCCATGTGGGTCCAATCGGCGTTACGCCGAGGGCCAGACCCTCGGTCGATTGCTGCATGACCGGCACGCGCTTGCCGTCGATCTCGATCTTGGCGCTCAGGCCCGAGCGGTAGGGATCGGTCTTGGAGACATAGGTCGCGTAAAGCGGTGCCATCAGCGTCGCGACCACGATCAGAACCAGTCCAAGCGCAGAGATAGCTGCGGTCGGACTGGCCAGAAGCCCCAGCCACACGCGCCGCCACGGACCGGCGTGCAAGGCTGCACCCTCTCCGGCCTGCGCGGCCGGAGAAATATCGTTGCGATCGGTCATTCCCGGCCCGTCACTGAACCCAGGAATTCGCCATCAGCCACCGCGCCTGACTGGAGAACTCATAGTTCCCGACGCGCTTGCTTATCAGGTCCACATCTTTCGGCGTGAACAGCGGAACGGCTGGTGCCAGTTTCATGATGTCCTGGTCGATCTTGGCCCATTCCTTGTTCGCGGCCTCAGCATCGGTCGCGCCAAGGGCGATCGCCGCTTTCATACGCGCGTCGATATCCTTGTCGCAGAAACCCGAGATGTTGACAGAGGCATCCGTGCCGGGGTGGAACGAGTCACATCCGAACAGAACGTTCAGGAAGTTCGATGCGGCCGGATAATCCTGATACCACTGCGTCACTGAAATCTGCACGTTGTTGTTGGTGTTCTGGATGTAGGTGAACTGGATATCGCCCGAAACGGTTTGCACCGTGGCGTCATAGCCCAGGTCCGAAAGCACCGTTTGCAGATAGGTTCCGACACCACGCGACGACGCGCTGTCATCGGTAACCACGGTGACCTTCTGCCCCTTGGTGCCCGATTCCTCGACCAGTTGCCGAGCCTTGTCCATATCGGGTGCGGACCAGGTCGTGCCTGGATCAAGCGTATATTCGCAGGACTCCTCATGTCCGGGGAATTCAGGTGGCAGGATGGTGCAAACCGGCTGGGCCAGCGCCGGACCACCGAAAACCGAAACCAGCGCGTCACGGTCGACGGCATAGTTCAGGGCCTGACGCGCCTTGACGTTGTTGAAGGGCGCAATGTTGACGTTCATCGGCGCATACCACCATGCGGCCAGCGGCGAGACGCGCAGCTGGTCCGGCGCGCTGACGCTGAGTTCGGCCAGACGGTCGGCGGGAGGGGGGTCGAACATCCAGTCGGCCTGGTCGTTCATGATTGCGTTCACCGCAGCCTCTTCTGTGCCTCCGAAGGTGTATTCAATGCGGTCCGGGTAGCCAAGCGGCTGGGCATCCTTGCTCCACTCCTTGAACTCGGGGTTGCGCACCATGATGAGCGAGGCGTTCGGGTCATAGCTTTCGATTATATAGGACCCCGTGCCCGGGATCGGGGTATTGCCAGCATCGCTTGCAGGCGCATCCGCCGGCAGTATCGAAGCGTGGGGCACGCTGAGCTTGAACAGGAATTCCGCGTCCGGCTGGACAAGGTTGATCGTGACCGTGCCAGCGGCACTGTCGGCAACCACGCCACCTTCCAGCGTACAGGTTGCGGCGTCGGCAAGGCATTTGTCGGCGCCGACAATGCCATTGTAGAAAGCGCCCGAGGTCGGACTCAGCACCTTGAAAATGCGTTGGAACGAAGCCACGACATCATCCGGTGTCACTTCCTTGCCGTTCGAGAACTTGATGCCCGGGCGCAGCTTGAACGTATAGGTCTTGCCGTCGTTGCTTATCGTCGGCATTTCGGCAGCAAGATCAGGGACGACGTCCAGACTGCCTTCTCCGCCAGCCTTTCTGAAAGACATCAGGCCATCGTAGAGGAAGCTGTAAAGCTGCCAGTAGCGGGCCGTGTAGTTGATCTGCGGGTCCAGCGTACCTTCGGAAGAAACGCTGACCAGACGCATGGTGCCGCCGCGATGCGCGTCGTCCTGTGCGTACGCTGGCTGCAGCATCGCGCAAAGCGCGATCGTGGCCGCGCCGCGCAGCATACGCTGGCGAAGCGGCGGATGATGTTTCTCGTTCATTTTGTTCTCCTTGTTGGTTAGTTTCTTACGGGCTTTATCCCGCTGATTATTCATGCCTTTGCGTCGCAGGCCGCAAGGAAATCCCCCACAACCTGCATGCAGTCCTCGAATTCCTCCACATGCGGCATATGGCTTGAATTCGGAAAGATATGCCAGCGGACATCGGGGATATGGTCTGCAAATGGCTGCACGGTTGCCATCGTCGCCTCGTCATGTGCCCCGGAAATGAGCAGCGTAGGAACGTCGATCGCAGGAAGTCGGTCGATCACGCTCCAGCTCTTCAAACTGCCTAGCACATGAAATTCATTCGGGCCATTCATCGCATTATAAACGGTCGAATCTTCCAGCAATGCCTTGTTGGTGCGCGCGACCGCAGGCGGGTTTGGCACGATCCGACAGACGTGACGGGCATAGAACACGTCCGTTGCGGCCTTGTAGTCTGGGTGGTCGGTAGTCCCGTTGGCCTCATGCCGCGACAGCGTCGCCTGGACCTCCGGCGGCAGCCCGGCGCGCAAGCGGTTCGCCTCGCTGATCCAAAGCTCCATCGAGGCAGGAGAGTCGGCGATGACCAGCGCCTTCAGCCCCCTTGGCCGCAGCACGGCATATTCTGCCCCAAGCATCCCTCCCCACGACTGCCCCAGAAGGTAGTGATCAGTGATGCCCAGATGGGTCAGCAGATTGCGTAGTTCGGCCAGGAACAACTCGACCGTCCAGAATGAAGGATCTTTACCACTGAGGTGCGTCGACTTGCCGTTGCCTAGCTGATCGTAATGGATAACTGCCCGCCCGGCTTCGGCCAGGGCCTTGAAGCTGTCGACATAGTCATGGGTGCAACCTGGGCCGCCGTGAGCGATAACGAGAGGCGTCTTGCCCGAAGCCAGATCTCCCGTCACCCGGTACCAGGTCTCATATCCGTCGAATGGCGCGATGCCTTCCGTGACTTTCATCCCATCTCTTCCGTCATTGTGACCTGTCAGCGCTGTTTTTCGTAGCCAAGCTTACGGGCCAGCCAGCAACCAAGCTCTGCCCCTGATATCCGACCGGAGGTGTCGCGCTTGATCCGCAATGTCCAGTCGCCGGGGGCAGGCGCATCCATCGAGCGCCGGGTGCGGATAAGCCAGATATCCGGTGCTGCCGGGTAGACAGGCTCCGGTCTGCCTGAACCGAACCGGCCGGAAAAGATTGCAAAGATCGCCCCATCGCGCGCCTCTAGCGTCATTGTCGCGGCTGTTTCAGTCGAAAGATAGCTGCCGGCAATCTCTGTTTCGTCCGCAGTTTTGACTCGCGCAACCGGCTGCATAAGCGTCGTCAGGTTGTCGCGTAGACGCCGCATCCGCAGTGCATCGCCCTCCTGCTCCAGCACCACATCCTCGGAAACAAGACGGTTTGTCGCTTCTTCGCGCATGTCCTCTGGTGAGGTAGCAAAGTGCAGCCTTGGTTCGCCGTCCTTGGTTTCAATCCGCGCCAGCAGCCCGGTCTCAGGACACAGCCATTGCCCATCCCAGTCGCGCGAGGGCAAACGCGCCGCTTTGGGTGTGATACCTAAAGCCGAGCGGAACAGCATCTCTGCCGCGTCATGAGCGCTTGCCTCATGGTTGAACATCACGATCACTGAAAGCCGATGCTCCCGCGAGTGCATCCTGTGCGCGCGAAATCCCCGCAGAGCTCCGCCATGGCCCGTCACATCGACGCCAGAAATCTGTTCGTGGACCAGGCCAAATCCATAACTGGCCGGCGTGCCATCGGCAAAGAACGGTCGTTCAGACAACCGGCCATATAGGCTATCGACTTCGTTGCGGGTGCGATCGATCCAGCTTTCGTAGGCGATCATGTCCTCAAGCGAGGCCGAGATGCCGGCATCCCCGATCCAGTAGATGCCGTTGTCAGCGGGGAAAAATCCGGTCAGGTCGTTACCTTCGTAACCGACGACCCCGTCGGCCGGATGCCGCGTGTCCGAGGTAAGAACCGCCGAATTCATTCCAGCCGGACCCCAGATATGGCGGCGGTAGAGATATTCCAGTGTCTCGCCTGCCATCGTCTCGATCATTTCCGAAAGGATGCGGTAGTTGCAGTTGCAATAGGAATATCCTGACCCGGGCGGGAAGTGTCCACTTCGAACGCTGGAGATCATCGGCAGCGCATCTTCGCGATGAAATGTCTGTTCGGCCTTCGCGCCGTCAAGCACCGTCATGGCCCAGTAGTCACGCAGACCCGACTGGTTGTGGCAAAGCTGACGCGTGGTCGGCATCGGATCGAGCAGTGATGGAAGGAAAGCAGGTATCTGCGCGTCGAACGCTTCGGGTTCGCCCCCGGCGGCCAGAAGCACGCCGCAGGTGAATTGCTTTGAGATCGAGCAGATCGGCAGTCGGGTCTGCTGCCCCATCGCACCCCGATCTTCGAGGCTGGCATAGCCCCAGGCGCGGCTGGCCACAACGTGACCGTCACTAAGGACCGCCGCTACGCCTCCTGGACCATGAAACCGCTGAGGCAAAAGATTCAGAGCGGAATTCAGATCGGCTGGGTCGTCATGTTTGGGCATGCCTAATTCATTTCAGGAACGCGGCAAAATACAAGGGGGCAAGCCATCGAGGGTAAGGTTCGCGCATCTCGCGGCATTAGGCCGTGATCGGTTGCGCCTTTGCATCACTCTTTACGCTGCGTAAATCATCGGTCAGTCTGTTGAACAAATTATTGGTCGCGAACGCATAGGGGGTAACGGTTGAAAAAGCGAGTTGGCACCTTGCTGTTGTTTCTGGCTGTGCTTGCCGGAGGCGGGAATCTTTTTGCTGCCGGGGAAGATGAGCTGTTTATCGAAGGAGATCGTCTCGCCAAGGTTCTGCGGGCGGGCCGAACAGTTGTCTCTGCAAACCAGGATCTGATCAATGATCCGACGAAGGGCGACAAGGGATTAAGCCCCGAAGTGTTCCTGGCGCAGTTGACAGCGGCCTACCTGGAAAAGAACGGCGAGCCGCCTTTGGTCCCCGACCTTTCCGAACGGCAGCGCAATCTTACCCAAGCGCAGCTTGACGCTATGGCCGAAGTCATTGGGGAACAGCAGGTGCTGATCAACACACCCGAGATGGGCTTCAAAGGGTTTATTCCTGCGCTTTTCGGGCGGCTGGTAAATGAGCGTTTCAGTGAAAAGGTTGGAGACCTGGCGAAGGTCAAGGTCACGGCGCCTGCCGATCTGGTCAGGAACCGGACGGCGTTACCCGACCCTTGGGAGGCCGCCGTTATCGCGGACAAGTTTCAGTCCGCCGGTTGGGCAAAGGGCGAACCTTGGGCGGAGGAAGTTACCGAAGGCAACAGAACCGTCTTTCGGATGCTGATCCCGGAATACTACAGCTCCTCATGCCTTAGCTGCCACGGCGAGCCGAAAGGCGAGATGGATGTGACCGGCTTCCCCAAGGAGGGCGGTCACGAAGGTGATCTGGGCGGCGCGATAAGCATCATCCTGCGCCCATGAGCAACTTGCCGGAAAAGTCCCTGATCGCAACGTTGCGCAGGCATTCGATTCCGGCGCGCATTGGCTCGCTATCGGCGCTGCTGCTCGGGGCGCTGATAGTCTCGACCGCCATCATGGCGTGGGACTACGCGGCCAACCAACGAAGGATCAGCGATGCTACAGAGCGTTTTCACCGCCTGCAGACCGCGGCCCGGGCTGACCGGAATTTTGGGACGGTGCGTTACTGGATGACCGATCTTGCGGTCAGCCTGCTGACCTTGTCCGAACGCAGGGCAAATGAAGCAAGGGGCAGGCTTGATACAGATCTTGCCGAAATGGCCGGGTTTGCGCCCGATGCCGCGCAGCAAATTCGGGTTGCGACTGACGCCTATATGCAGAACGCGCTCAAGGCAGCTGACGCCTACACCGCCGACAACAGGATTCTGGGCAATACCTTTCTGGCTCAGGCCAGGATGGGCAGTGATACTGTCGATGCGGCGCTTAGTCAGTTGGTGGCTGATCTGTCCGCCGACGCCGATCAGGCCAATCGCCTTGCTGCCGAAGAAGCGGAAAGATCGCTGCGTCGCGCCATGATCGCTTGCGCGTTGATCGTGCTGATCGGTGCGGCGCTGACCGCGATGGTGTTGCGGTCCATCCTTCGGCCCATGGGTAGGATCAACCGTGCGATCCAGCAGTTAAACGACGGAAACGAGATCGTCACCCTGCCCGCAGAGGGTCCGGACGAGTTTGGCCGCATGGCGAGGGCGTTGCGAGCTTTGCACGATAGTCAGAGTGCCCGACGTGCGCTGGAAGCGGTGTCGGCGCAGCAACAGCGCACGACCGTGGCGGCCATCGAGACTATTCCGGACGGCTTTGCCCTGTTCGATGCAGAGGATCGGCTGGTTTTGGTCAATCAGCGTTATCGCCAGATGTTTGCCGAAGTTGCCGAGTTATTGGTGCCCGGAACCGCTTTCGATACGATCCTCCGTGCACAACTCGCCGGGGAACCGGAACTGGTCGGCGATATGTTGCCCCAGGAATGGATTGAGACGCGCCTTGCCCGCCACAATGATCCAAGCGATCAGCGTTATGAGGAGCAGGCGGGCGACAGTTGGTTGCTGGTCAGCAGCCGAACGACGCCCGATGGCGGTACGATTGTGGTTTACAGCGACATCACCGACATAAGGGACCGTCAGGCCGAGATCGAAGAGGCGCGGCAGGGGGCCGAGGCTGCGAACGAGGCAAAGAGCCGCTTCCTCGCTTCGATGAGCCACGAACTCAGAACGCCGCTGAACGCGATCATCGGTTATAGCGAGATGCTGATCGAAGAAGCGAAAGACACTGGCGAGACAGCCCAGATAGCCGATCTGGAAAAGATCATGGGTTCTGGCAAGAACCTGCTGTCCCTGATCAACGACATCCTTGATCTGTCCAAGATCGAGGCCGGCAAGGTGGAGGTGTTTGTCGAGACTTTCGATATTGCCGAGCTGATCTCCGACGTCGCTGCTACCGTGATGCCCATGGTGCAGAAGAACGCGAACCAGTTGGTAATGAATGTAGCGCCGGATACTGGCAGCATGGAAACCGACAAGACCAAGCTGCGGCAAAACCTGTTCAACCTTCTGTCGAACGCGACAAAGTTCACCAAGAACGGGACGATTGAGCTTTCGGTCCATGTAGCAGCCGGCCTTGTGACCTTTGCAATTCGCGATGAAGGTATTGGCATGACTGAGGAACAGCAGGTGCGGCTGTTTCAGGCCTTTGTTCAGGCTGACAGTTCCACGACGCGGAACTATGGGGGAACCGGGCTGGGGTTGGCTATCGTCCGGCAGTTCACGGAAATGCTTGGGGGGAGTATCGCCGTCACCTCTTCTCCGGGCAAGGGGTCGACATTCACGATGGCCTTGCCCGTCACCTTCCATCATGTACCAGAGGAGACGGCGGCGCCGCTTCCCGACGCAGCAAACGTTCTGATCGTCGACGACGATCCAGTTGCGCGACGCGGCCTGGCAAAGCTCATTTCTGCGGAAGGCTATGGCGTGCTGACGGCTTCCGACGCCAATTCGGGATTGTCGCTTGCGCGAAAGCATCACCCCGTCGCAATCGTGCTGGATGTGATCATGCCGGAACGCGACGGTTGGTCGATGTTGCGCGAGATCAAGGAGGATGCCGAGCTTTGCGAAATTCCGGTGATCCTTGCCACGATACTTACAGATCGTGAGATGGGCCTCGCGTTTGGGGCGATCGAATTCCTGTCAAAGCCCATTGACGCCAAAATCCTGGTGCAGCGTCTGCGCCAGATATCCGCACAGGGCGAGCGCGAGGTGCTTGTCGTGGACGACGATCCCGCAAGCAGGACCTTGTTCCGAAGGATACTGGTTCGTGAAGGCTGGTCGGTACGTGAGGCGGCGGATGGCGCACAGGCGCTTGCCCAACTCGCATCCAAACGCCCTTCGCTTGTAGTGCTGGACCTGATGATGCCTAACCTTGACGGGTTCGAGACGCTTCGTGCCCTTCGCGGTATGGAAGACCTCTCGGACCTTGCCGTAATTGTCGTAACTTCCAAAGACCTGAACCGCGAGGAGATCGACTGGCTTCGTGCCCATGCGAAGGAGGTGGTAAGCAAGGGCAAGGATGGGCGGTCGGAGCTAATCGCGGCGATCCGGCGTCATGCGGTGCCTGTGGCGACCGGATAGGACAGGATGATGATGCCATGCCGAAAATTCTGATTGTCGAGGACAACGATTTGAACCTGGACATGCTGTCGCGGCGGTTGGAGCGAAAAGGCTATGCAATTGTTGCTGCGCGGGATGGCCAGGCGGGGGTCGAGGCTGCGGGCCGCGAGCTTCCCGATCTTGTGCTGATGGACATGAGCCTGCCCATCATGGATGGTTGGCATGCCACGCGTGCCCTGAAAGCCGAAGCTGCGACGCGCGACATTCCCGTCATCGCGCTGACCGCGCACGCTATGGAGAGCGACCGAGCCGAAGCGATGGCGGCAGGCTGTGATGACTTCCAGACCAAGCCGATAGATTTGCCTGCACTGCTGGAAAAGATAGAACGGCTCTTGTCTGTGTCATGAAGAATTCAGCGCGGATCAGGGCGCAGGCAATAGCCACGCAAGCGGCGCAACGCCTTTCCGAACCCGCGCAGACAATACTGGGATATCAGGAGCTAATCGTCGAAGAACTTCGCCGCGAGGGTCAGGAAGGCGCGCGGCAGGACGCGAAGGCCGTGCTCAAGGCGGCGCGATCGCTGGATGTGCTTGTCGCGCATCTGGTCAATTCCGGCGGGGCAGGGGCGGACGAGGCCAAACTGCGCCACGATCTTCGCACCCCCGTAAACGCCATCCTGGGTTATTCCGAGTTGCTGCTGGAGGAATTCACGCCGGTCCTGGCAGAGACAACCAAGGCGGACATCGCAAAAGTGATAGCTGAATGCGGGCGCTTCCTTCTGCAGGTCGACGGTCTTTTGGATTTGTCACGCGGGGCTGCCGAGATGCAAGGCACTGAAAGCGACGCGGATATTGCTGTTTCGCTGGAGCGCACGCTTGAATCAGTCGCAACAGTGCAGGTCCAGGGGGGCCGCATCCTGGTGATCGACGACGCTGAGGCCAACCGCGACCTGATGCGCCGTCAACTCGTGCAGCGTGGCCATGTTGTGGAGGTGGAAGCCTCCGCGGCGGCGGCACTGGCGCGGATGGCAACAGCCGACTTCGATGTGCTGCTGGTGGATATCCTCATGCCGGACATGAACGGGATCGAACTGCTGGCCAAGCTGAAGAACGATACCCGGTTGCGTGAGATTCCGGTCATCATGGTATCGGGCTTGAAGGAAACATCCGCTGTGGTCCGCTGTATTGCGGCCGGGGCAGAGGATTATCTTCAAAAGCCTATCGACCCGATCCTGCTGCACAGCCGCGTGGGAGCAAGCCTTGATCGCGTGCGCTGGACACGGCGCGAGAAAGAATTCCAGGTCCGCATAAAATTCGAACGTGATCGCGCCGATGCCTTACTGCACACCATACTGCCAGCGCCCATTATCCGGCGCCTGAATGATGGTGCTACGACCATTGCCGATAGGTTCGACGCCGCCTCGATCATCTTTGCCGATTTTGTTGATTTCACAGCCTTGGTGACGCGCACCGAACCGCATGTCCTGGTTCGACACCTGTCCGAGATCTTTTCCGCCTTCGACGATCTTGCCGACAGGCATGGCATTGAGAAGATCAAAACGATTGGGGATGCCTATATGGCCGCAGCCGGAATTCCAGAAGCCTCTCCCGATCATGCGCGCCGCGCTCTGGACTTCGGTCGCGACATGATCCGCACCGCCAATGAACAAAATAGTCTCGGCCTTGCCGTTCGGGTGGGGATCAATTGCGGCCCGGTCATTGCCGGCCTGATCGGGCGGAAGCGTTTCGTATACGATGTATGGGGAGATACCGTAAATCTTGCCAGCCGCCTCGAATCTTCAGGCTCGCCAGGACGCATACACATCTCGGAAAGCGCCCATGCCGCCTTGGCGGGATTCATCACGGGCGCGGAGACACAGGTGCAAACGCTGAAGGGCCTGGGCAGGGTGCGATCTTATCTGGTCGACTGATTGTTTATTCGCAGCATCTGGTGGATCTGGCCGAGGATGAATCGATCCGGCCCTGAGGCCATACCTTGCAGATGTATTCGCTGGGGGTAATCCCGCTGAGTGTATTAGTCGGCGTGCGAAGTTGCAGGCTGCCATGAAGTCGGCGAGGTGCGCGCGCAACTGGTCGTGGTTGTCTTGATGGAAGCGTTTGACGGTCGCGTTTTTGATGGTCCGCTTCATCCACTCGACATGGCCATTGGTCCACGGGTGGTTGGGCTTTGTCAGGCGGCACTCTATCCCATTGGCTTCGTAAATCACGTCGAAGCGCATCGGTCGAGAGTAGATGGTGTTACGGTTCCGGCGCTGCTTTGCGAATTGAATGCCATTATCAGTCAGGTTCGCGTCGCCGTCCTGAACGGCTTCACCGCGCTCGGCACACCCGTCACAGAGGTCGCAGGATAGGTCTGTCCGGAAAAAGGGGAATTCCGACCCTCAGCCGATTTGTGGAACAGAGCCTCTTCAAGGAGGAAACACTAAGGGTGGGATATTCGTACTCAAGGTGACGGCACACGACACTCAACGCAACCAATTTTGCTCACGAGACCATGGCTGTGTAAGTCGAGGCGGCCACGATTCTGACCTATCATATTGATATTATTAAAATTTATGATGTATTGTGGCGGAGGGAGTGCGGCAGACGCCCAACTCTCTCCCGTGCCAGTGACTTCGGCACGAGATCACCGCGAAATCCTGCGCATTACAGGCGGACAGTTACTCGGTACTATTCTGACAGGCCGTCCTTACCGCGCGCCCCCAACTGGCGCACAGCCGTCAGAAGGTCCTCAATCGCCTGCTCCGCGGCGGCGAGCTTCACGGCCACCATCAGGTCCTGCCGTCCCGCCAGCGCGAGGAACGTCCCCAGCGCCTCATCGGAGTGCCTGACCAGCGAGACGAGGTGTTCGCCGCTGGGGCCGTACTTGCCAGCGAACCAGTTCTTCACCGTCTTCTCGTTCGCCCCGGTCCAGGATGCGACGACCTTCGCACCCGCGTTGCTGTCCCCAAGGGATCTGCGAAGCGCTGCCGCGATCTCGACGGCAAACACTTTGTCTGGCTCGTGCTGGTCGTTGCCAACATACCCGTTTGTCTTCGGAAAGAACTTGCCCTTTTTCGGAAACGACATTCCGACCTCCCTCTATTTTAATGCATGCGAGGGATTCAGCCCTGGATTCAGGCGGTTCGAATGGATTTGCCGGAGATACCGTGGAGATGGATGTGTGAGCGGTCGATTGGTGACCACTTCGGGCAAGAGCGAGAGCGCGCCAGAGATGGATGTGCCAGCGGTCGCCTATGTCCGGATGTCGACCGATCACCAGAAATACTCCACCGAGAACCAACTCGACGTGATACGAAGCTACGCCACCGAGCGCGGCCTGCAGATCCTACGCGTGTTCGAGGACTCTGGGCGTTCTGGGTTACGGCTGGACGGACGCGAGGCACTGCAAAACCTGATGGCCGAGGTTCAGTCCGGCCGTGCCGATTTCAAGGCGATCCTTGTTTATGACGTCAGCCGCTGGGGCCGGTTTCAGGACGCAGACGAGGGCGCATACCACGAACACGTCTGCTCCCGCGCCGGGATCCGGGTCCACTACTGCGGAGAGCAGTTCGAAAATGACGGCAGCATCGGCTCGAACCTCCTGAAGACCGTCAAGCGGGTTATGGCGGGCGAGTATAGCCGCGAGCTCTCCGTCAAGGTCTTCGCCGGGCAATGCCGCCTCGTCGAGCTGGGCTATCGCCAGGGCGGCGCGGCCGGATATGGGCTGCGGCGGGTGCTGATCGACGAACAGGGCAATCCGAAGGGCGAACTGTCGCGCGGCGAGCAGAAGAGCCTGCAGACCGACCGCGTGATATTGGTGCCCGGCCCTGATGAGGAGCAGCGGGTCGTTCAGCGCATGTACGAGATGTTCGTCACCGAGGGGCGCCCAGAAAGAGAGATCGCGGAGATCTTGAATGCCGAAGGGCACCGCACCGACCTTGGCCGCCTCTGGACACGGGCGACCGTGCATCAGGTGCTGACCAATGAAAAATACATCGGGAACAATGTTTTCGCAAAGGTATCGTTCAAGCTGAAGCAGCGTCGGGTCGTGAACCCGCGCGACATGTGGATCCGCGCGGAAGGTGCATATCCATCTATCGTCGATCGTGCCCTGTTCGTGCGCGCGCGAGAAATCGTTGATACCCGAAGCCGTCATTTCACGGACGAGGAATTGCTCGCAGCGCTGCGCTCCATCCTGGAGCGGCAAGGCATGCTTTCCGCACTGATCATCGATGAGCAGGAAGGGCTGCCCTCCTCCAGCGCATATCGCAGCCGTTTCGGAAGCCTGCTCCGCGCCTATCGGCTAGTCGGTTATCAGCCGGACCGGGACTATCGATACATCGAGATCAACCGCGCACTGCGGGAAACCTATCCGAAAACGGTCGCCGAGATCATTTCTGGCATTGTCCGGCACGGCGGGACCACCGTCCGGAACAAAGACACCGACTTGGTGCTGGTCAACGACGAATTCACGATCTCGATTGTCCTTGCACGATGCCAGATCACGGCGGCAGGGGCTTTGCGCTGGCACATTCGCTTCGATGTTGGGCTGGTTCCAGACATCACGATTGCCGTCCGCATGGATGAAGCAAATGGGACGCCGCGCGATTACTACCTTCTGCCCAGCATCGACATGACCGTTGGGCGCCTGAAACTTGCCGAACAGAACGGCCTTTCACTGGATGCCTACAGGTTTGAAACGCTTGACTTTTTCTACTCGCTCGCATCGCGGGCGCGGATCTCGGAGGTAGCGTGATGGATGACGACCAGGAGCATGGCGGCCACAAGCAGGTAACGATGATCCCGACGGATCGGATCAGGATCCTGAACCCCCGTGTGAGAAATCGAAGGGCATTTGAAGAGATGGTCGCCAACATCGCCAGCATTGGCCTGAAGCGGCCCATCACCGTCGCGCCGCGCCCGGGGACCGACCCGACAGAATATGATCTAGTGTGCGGTCAGGGGCGGCTCGAAGCCTTCATAGAGTTAAAGCAGACGCAAATCCCTGCGATCGTGATCGACGCCGATGAGAGTCAGTGCCTTGTCATGAGCTTGGTGGAAAATTGCGCACGTCGACAGCACAACCCGATCGACCTGATGCGGGAGATTGGCACCCTGCGGCAGCGCGGCTACAGCGACCGCCAGATTGGGGCCAAGATCGGCGTGACGGGTGACTATGTCGGCATGATCGCTGGCCTGCTGGAAAAAGGTGAAGAACGCCTCGTCTCGGCTGTGGAAACGGGGATGTTGCCACTTAACTTGGCCATCGAGATATCGAAGACGGATGCCAAGGGCGCTCAAGACGCCCTGATGGATGCCTACACCCAAAATAAACTCCGCGGCCGAAAGTTGACCCTCGTGCGCCGTCTGATCCAGCAACGGGAAGCCCGTGGACCTCAGCTTCGCAGCAACCCGCTTGGCCGGAAGGGCCCCAAGCGAGCGCTGACGAGCGAAGGGCTCGTCCGGGCGTATCAGCAAGAGGCGGCCCGCCAGAAGCTACTGATCAAGAAGGCCGAGCTGACCCAGAGTCGGCTCATGTTCGTCCGTGAGGCCTTTCGCAAGCTATGCACCGACGACCACTTCCTGACATTGCTCCGCGCCGAGGGGCTGCAGACGATGCCAGGCTACCTGGCGCAGGCCGTTATCGACGGGGCACAGCCGTGAGGCGGGAGCCCAGCTCTTCCCGTGGGGTAACGCGAGGGTTCGAGGACCAGTGTATCACCCTGCGCGTTGAAGCGATCCTGCCCCTCCGGACAATGAGCAAGACTGCAAAATCCAGCAGGAAGTACCGGCAGATCGCCGCATCCATCACCGAAATCGGCCTTGTCGAGCCGCCGGTCGTTGCGCGACACCCCGAGGTCGCGGACACTTGGCTGCTTTTGGACGGCCACATGCGTATCGAAGTGCTGAAGGACTCGGGCGCACACGAGGTTGAATGCCTGATTTCAACCGATGACGAAGCCTTCACCTACAATCGCCAGATCAGCCGCCTTGCGCCGATTCAGGAACATAAGATGATCCTCAAGGCGATCGAGCGAGGCGTGCCCGATGAAAAAATTGCGGCCGCGCTCGACCTAAGCCCGCGTAGCATCATGCGAAAGGCAAAGCTGCTGGACGGGATCTGTGAAGAAGCTGTCGCAATCCTCAAGGACAAACCCTGCACTGCTGCCGTTTTCGACGCTCTGCGCAAAATGAAGACCTTGCGCCAAATCGAGTCGGCAGAGCTCCTTGTGAACGCGAACAACTTTTCGGTCGCTTATGCCAATGCCATCTTGGCCGGCACGCCTCAGGCGCAGTTGGTCGAGGCGTCGAAGCCAAAGAAGGTCAAAGGGATCACGCCTGAGGCGATGGCGCGCATGGAGCGCGAACTGGCCCGCTTGCAGGAAGGGATTGCCTCGATCCAGGACACCTACGGCCAAGATCATCTGCAGCTGACAGTGATCAAGGGATACGTCTGCAAACTGCTCGGAAATACACGGGTCGTGCGGTACCTGGCGCAGAGCCACGCCGACTTCTTAAGCGAGTTTCAGACGATCACCGAAGTCACAGCGGGCGAGACCGGCCCCACCGACTGAGGTCCAGAATTGACGATCACGAGACGGGGACCCGGACCCGATAAGCGCGGGGACCGCAGGAGACGCCGGACTATGGGCCGGATCAAGCGCGGCGGTGGGGATGGTGGCGAACCCGCTCGGAGCCCACCAGGTCGGCTCGAGGTTTCGCCGACCGCATGGCGAGGATTCAACCTGCCATGTTTAGCGTCGGGCGTGCCGGTTGAGCCCGCGTTTGCTCCTGGCACGCCCTATCCTATTGCAAAAACACGTATTTTACTCGCATCGGTGTCAGCCTTTGCGCGAGTTTTCGATTGATTGCGCCGCTTTGCTCAAGTAGCCTCCAAACAGGTCCAAAAAATGGGCGCGCATATTTTTCGTACGTATCCAGCCGGGTAAGGGGACGCATTGGAAAACGGCGGCGTGGAACTTCGTTGGGGTGTCGAGCAGCGGCTCGAGTTCATCGAGTTCCGCCTGTTCTGGGAGGGGCATGTGAACCGCAGCGACGTAATGGAGCAGTTTGGGCTGTCGGTGAACCAGGCGTCATCTGACCTGAATCGCTACATCGGCTTTGCCCCGGAGAACATGGTCTACGACAAAAGTGCGCGGACCTATGTCCGCGGGCCCGGGTTCAAGGCACAGTTTCTGCAACCCGATGCGGGCCGATATCTTGCGCAGCTTCGGTCCTTGGCCGACGGACTGCTTGATCCAGAGGATTCATGGATCGCTGTCCATCCCACTTTCGATGCGGCACCAACACCAGTTCGGGGGGTGCACCCCACGACACTTCGCTCGATCGTCGGCGCCATTCATCGGACCGAAGCAATCGAGGTGCAGTACCAGTCGTTGTCTCGTCCGGAACCGATTTGGCGCTGGATTGCTCCACATGCCATCGCGTTCGATGGCTTCCGCTGGCACACTCGTGCTTTCTGCCTGTTGGACAACTGTTTCAAGGATTTCCTTCTCTCGAGAATCCTCGACACTCGCGGCATTCAGCCATCCCCAAGCGGCAGCGCTGCGGACATGGATTGGGCGGAGCAGGTCGATCTGGTGATCGGTCCGCATCCGGATCTATCGGATACGCAACGCCGGGTCGTTGAACTGGATTACGGGATGAAAGACGGCAGTGCCAGAATAACCGTACGGCGGGCACTCCTGCATTATGCCTTGCGACGATTGGGCCTGGATTCACCACCGGGTTCGCGAAAACCGGAAGAACAACAGATTGTATTGCTGACATCCAGCGCGGAAGTGCGTGGCGCTGAAACTGAAATGTGAAGGGGTTGCTCTATGCTGGGGCTTAAACTACGCGCGGAATTTCTAGGCCGCCGCTTACAGGGCACCGCGATTGAACTCTCCAACGAGAGTAATACCGGCGCCACGCAAATGCCGGCGCAGAGCTTCTTGGAGATAACATATCCAACGCTCGATCTTCTGAAGGGCATCGAGGCCGTCGGGCCCGGCCAAGGGCGCCCTGTCGTGGTTATCGGGGAACGGGGCCTGGGCAAATCGCACTTGATGGCCGCCCTGTATCACGCTGTGCATGATCCAGCCTCAACAAAAGCATGGCTGGGCAACTGGTCAGCGACGCTGAGCGATCCGAAGATCGGCTCAATACCCCTACGAGATGGTATGCTTGTGCTTGGTGAAAGCCTTCACCGTCACCGGTATAAGTTCTTGTGGGACATGCTCTTTGAGCGCCACCCGCATGGCACTTACATCAAGGGAAAGTGGGAAGGGATGGGGTCGGCCAAGACCGACATACCCTCAGATCAGCTCATTCTGGAACTGTTGCGCCACACTCCGACCATGCTGCTGCTGGACGAGTTTCAGACTTGGTACGACAGCCTGACCAACACAAAGCAGTATCCTTGGAAGAACTGGGCGTTCAACTTCATCCAGATCCTTTCTGAGATTGCGAAGGAACATCCAGAGCTTCTTGTGCTTGTCGTGTCCGTGCGAAACGGAACAAGCGATGCTTACCAGCAGATCCACCGGGTGAACCCGGTTCAGGTTGACTTCCGGGCGGGTGGCAGCCCCGACAGGATCCAGTCAGACCGCCGCAGAATGCTGCTACATCGCTTGTTTGAGAACAGGCTTCAGATCACAGTGTCTGCGATTGAGAGCATGGTGGCGACACACGTTTCGGAGTTCATCAGGCTCACGACCGTTCCTGCCGCTGAGCAGGAGCGAAAGCAGCGCGATTTTCTCGATGCATGGCCATTCGCGCCGCATCTCCTGCAGCTACTGGAAGACCAAGTATTGGTTGCAACTGATGCGCAAGAGACGCGAGACCTCATCCGCATTCTTGCAAACCTTTTCAAGAGCCGGGGAGATGCAACCCCGGTCCTGACCTCTGCGGACTTCAAGCTCGACGACGATACAACCGGTATTGGTGCATTACTTGACTCGGTCGCGAACCAACAGCATCGGGCCCTTCGGGATAAGGCGCTACGAAACTTGACTTCTGTGGTCGAGGCCGTGCCGGATCACGCATCCAAAGCGCCCCACCTTCAAGAAATTGTCGGTGCTCTGTGGTTGCGATCTATTGCCGTCGGCAACTTGGCTGGGGCTGACCCCGCGATCCTGCAGGCCGACATCACGAAAACCAAGAAGGTAGACGACAACGCTTTCCAGGTTGAGCTGGCAACCATCATCGAAAACAGCTTCAACATACACCAAGACGGAACGCGGCTTGTCTTCAAAGAGGAAGAGAACCCGCAAGCCAAAGTGATGGCATCCGCCCGCAACGACAGGCTGTTCACTGACGGCGCAGATCTCGCCCAGCTCGCGAAAGAAGTTCGCTACGTCATCAGCGGAACCGAAGAGGTAGCGCGAAACTTCCGAGTGATTGCTTTGCCGCGCAGCTGGCAAACCGACCCTTGGACTGGTCTCGAAGACAGTGAACACCCAGATCAATGGGACGACAGACTCCCTATCCTGGTTCTTCCCGAAGAACCCGACCGATTGAATGAACGTCTTGGGCGTTGGGTCAAAGACCACATGCAAAAGCGCAGGAACACCGTGCGCTTCTTGCTGCCGCGCTCGGGCTTTACGAACGCATTTTACGACCGCGACCTGATCATCCTTGCACGCGCAGAAATGAAAGCGCGGGAGTGGGGCAACCAGAACGCTGAATATCGCAAGCTCCACACGAAGTATCAAAGCGAACTGCGGGACATCTTGCGGAAGCGGTTCGACCGCTTTGCTGTGATGTACCGGTGGAACTTCGCGGACCCTTCGAAGTGTGAATTTCACGTTGAAGCCTTGCGAGAGCAAGGTTCAAAGATCCCCGACGCCATCGAGAACGCGTTGACGAACGATCTGTTTGTACCGGAGGATTTCCAGGACCTCGTTCTTGAAGCAGCGAACAGCAACAGCTCGGTTGGCAAGCTCCTGAAGGAACTTCAGGAACCACGGCCCTCTGGCCAAGACTGCATCCCATGGCTTGGTGAAACTGCCATGAAGGAACGCATTGTCCGGCTGTGTGCTCGTGGCAAGATCGCGATCAACCTACGTAGCATGGAGTACTTGCAGGCTCTGGCTGGCGAAGATGAAGATGCCGCTTGGAGACGTCTGAAACCAAAGTTGTCCTTCACTGGTCGTCAGCTGGATGAAGTCTTCCTTCTGCCACCTTCTGCGGTTCCGTCGACTGGCGGCTTGTCACCCGTGACGCCTCCGACACCAGATCCGCCCACTGGTGGTCTCTTCGGCCGTGCCCCTCCTGCACCAACCCCTCCGGTCGGCGGGACCATTGGAGACCCGCCAGCCACAACCGCCCCAGATCCAACGCCCACACCGGGCGGGATCTTTGGTGGGGGGGCAGGAAGCGGTCGTACTCCTTTCGCCAGCTCAGCAACTTCCCCTTTGAATCTCATCGGCAAAGTTGAGAGTTGGGGCATCGGGCCAGCAACGCCCGTCAAGGAAGTGACGATCAAGGTGACCGCAGCCACCGGCGCTCAGCTCAAGGAGCTGCTCAAGAAGCTTCCTGACGGCATGACGTTCGAGCTTTCCTTGGACAAGGAGGGCAGCTGATGGCTTTGGATGCACAACAGTTGCTAGATCTGACCAAGTCTTCGCCCGAAAAGGCTTGGCAGACCGTCATTGAAAGCGCCTTGGAAGTCTGTGGCAGTCCGCTGAATGTCGCGAGTGCATCTGCAGAGGTCACAAGGCGCGACCGAGCTATCGGTGAGCTGGATCATTTCCTTTCGTCGGTGGCTTGGGATTTGTGGCGGGCCTTTGGGGATGTCGTCCCGCGGAACTCGGACAAGGTCAGCGAATGGTGGGGAAAACCATACAGCGCTAAAGCGGTGCTGGTCTTGGACGGCCTCAGCTTGCGGGAACTGCCCTGGCTGATCGAGGAAGCGAAGGCACGCGGCTTCGCGCTGCATACCACCACGGCTTACGCGGCCGAGATACCCAGTGAAACAAACGCCTTCGCCAAGGCGCTCGGGTTGAACAGCCGCGGTCAGCTTCAGAACAACGGGGGTGGCCTGTTGCACCGCCTTGCGCCTGCGAGGACCGAGTGTATCGACATGCCTTGGAAGGACTGTGCCGGGCTGATCGACGCCTCACCCAACTGGCTATTCTGGCACCAATGGCCAGACACAAAGCTCCACGATGGCGCCGGTGCCGGCCAAGGTCTGGATGTGCTCACACGGGACATCGCGGCGCAGCTGACCAGCGATGATTTTTGGTCGTTCGTGGAACGGCTGGCAACCGGTCGCCGCCTGGTGATCACCTCCGACCACGGCTACGCCGCAACCGGCTTGTTCTTCGACGCGGCAGACGATCAGGGCACCTTCCTGAAGAACGCCCTCAAGAGCGGCCGCCTCGCCGCTGGCGATCACGACCCGGGCCCGTTCGTTCCCCCGGTCACGCTGCAGGTTGACAGCCCGCACGGGAAGCACCTCCTCGCCCTTGGCCGCTGGAAATGGAAAAGCCAGGGAGGCTACCCCACCCTCGCACATGGCGGCCTCTCCCTGCTCGAGATGCTCTGCCCATTTGTTGAATTGACGAAGTAAGGAATTGACGCCCATGGCGACCAAGAAAGAACAGATTGCCCAAGAGGTCGCGCGTGCGGTGGGTGCCGGTAAAGCCGTCGCCATGGAGACCGTCGATTTCAGCGACCCGAACCGGCCCAAGACCTGCCTTGAGGTGGATTTTCCTATCCTGCCCGTGAACCAGGTCGCTGTGATCGAGGGCAACGCGGGCAAGCCGATCTATCAGATGTCGAAATGGTGGGCGCGACGTCGGTCTAGCGTGTTCCGCTCGATGCTTATCGCGGCCGCGACCAAGGCGCCCGAAGATCCGTCCCATGCGGCCAAGCTGGTCTGGGACAACTATTATGCCAACCACCAGAAGAAGGGTGCCTTCAAGCACCTGAAGGTCGCCGACATCTTCATGGGGGGCGGCACCACGCTGGTCGAGGGCTCACGCCTTGGCATGCAGATGTCAGGCAATGACCTGAACCCCGTTGCCTGGTTCGTGGTCAAACAGGAACTGGCGGATGTCGATCTGGATGAGGTGAAGCGCCTGCTGGCCGACATCGAGGCCGAGGTGAAGCCGCAGATCATGCCGTTCTATTATTGCGACGGCCCGAACGGCGAGAAAGGCACCTGGACGCATAAACCTTCCGGCAAGGTGATGGGTGCGGATTTCGACCCGCTGGCCCTGAAGCCCGAGGAGCGGAATGACTACAGCTACGAAGGGCCTGAGATTATCTACACCTTCTGGGCCAAGCACGGCCCTTGCCAGGTGACGGGCTGCGGCCACCGCACACCGATCATGACAAGCCCTGTCATGGCTATCAAAACCATTTCTGTGAAGAGCTGGGCTCACAAATGCCCTTCCTGCGAAACAGCATTCGATATCGAGGAGTCCGACGCACGGATGGCGCCTGACGTGCCATTGTATGTCGCGCCAGAGGAGCCCCCATTCGCAATACTTTTGAGCAGCGGAAAAGTGATCTGCCCAAGCTGCGGAAAATCCTACGCGGCTCACGTTCACCCGAAAACAGGGCTGCATATTGACGGTGGGAGAGCACAAATTCGCCTAGGAAAAGGAAAGAATAAATCTGTTGATCTATCGCTTCTGGTGCACCCGCAGTGGATGGCAGGAACACCACGGCAGGATGCCAACGGGCACGATTTTGGTGGCTCTGCCAAAGATGAAGTTACCGACACAATTCGTTGGAATGAGGAACGAGCCAAACAGCTTCGACTTCTTGAGGTAAGGGGAACACTACCCGACGAAGTGACATGCCCGGAAACTCACGTTACCTTTCCAACTGGGAAGGAGGGCGGCACTGTTCCAAAGAAATCGACGTTCACTTGTCAGGCAGACGGCAAAGAGAATGATGTGCTTGATGCCATCAAAGCGTCAGGAAAGACCGGGCCGATGGCTGGGTATGCCATTCAGGCATTCTCACCAAGCAGAAAAGACATCAGCGCACCCTATGGCGGTAGGTACTTTCTTCCGTTCGATCAAAGGGCGTGTCGGCAGTACAATTCCGCATTGGCAGAATGGGATAGTCGTAAAGACACTGATCTTGCGAAATACTGGCCACGGTCAGCTCTAGCCTACGGATTCATGACGCATCATCTGCAGGGAGGCGTTCCCAATCATGGGTTCACTCACTGGTGGACGATGTTCAATCCTAGACAATTGTTCTCCCTTGCATTGCTGCTGAAGGCAATTTCGGAGGTGGGTAGCTACTCCGACACAGCGAGGGAATATGTTCTTGGCGCCTTTCAGAACTTTCTCCGAAACCAAAATTCGCTTTCATTTTGGCATCTCAAAATGGACAAACTTGCGCCAGCGATGTCGAACAGCAACTTCCATCCGAAAAATAATGTGGTTGAGGTCGGCCTTTTTCCGCCAATGGGTTATGGCCCATGGAGCTCAACTATAGAGGTCCTCCACAAATCACACGATTGGACCCAAGATCCGTGGGAGATTGTCAGTAAAGACAATCTTGAGAATTCGGGCGAGGCAATTGCTTCTGAAATAAGCGGAAAAAGTGAGAAAGTATTTCCACATGACGCGGGAATAAAAGGGGACGTATACCAAGCATCGTCGACTGACCTTGTTCATTACCGCGACGGCTCAATAGATCTTGTTATCACTGATCCACCATTTGGCGGCCTACTTCACTATTCAGAGCTTTCAGACTTCTTCTATGTTTGGATGCGCTTGGTTCTCAAAGAGAAATATCCTGAAATATTTGGCTCTGAGTACACTCCAAAATCTATGGAAGCCGTGGCAAACAGAGCGCGTGAGCCAGAGGACGCCGACGGCTTCTATCAAAGACTGCTAACCGGATGTTGGTCCGAAGCGCATCGAATACTGAAGCCTGGTGGAATGCTTGCCTTCACTTTTCACCACAGCGAGGACGATCCATGGGTGGCAGTCCTCGAGTCTTTGTTCGATGCGGGCTTCTACCTCGAAGCGACCTATCCAATTCGCTCTGACGAAACCAAGGGTGACGGCGAATTCGGCTCGAAAACCATTGAGTACGACATTATCCATGTTTGCCGCAAACGTACCGAGGAACCAAAGGCCGTGAGCTGGGGCCGGATGCGCCGCGAGGTTCTGGCTGACGTCCGCCAACTGCAGGGCATGCTCGAAAACCACGCGCGCGCCGGTCTGCCTGCTGCCGACCTTCAGGTCATCCGTCGCGGCAAGGCGCTCGAATACTTCTCGCGCCACTACGGCAAGGTCTACGTCGACGAGGGCCGGCCGATCTCGGTCAAGGACGCGCTGGTCGGCATCAACCAGCTGATCGACGAAGACGCGAACAAGACGGCCGAGCCGCCGCCGGTGATTGCCGAGCCGATCTCGCGTCAGTTCCTGCGCATCTTCGACAGCAAAACCGAACTGGCCCGCGATCAAATCCAGAAGCTGCTGCGCGGCTCTGGCATCGCCCCGGACGAATTCGAAACTCGGGGCTGGTGCAACGAGGACAAGAAGGTCTTCCACTTGGTCGACCCGCTGGCCTTCGCCCGCGATTGGCAGGGCAAACATCGGCGGAAGCTGACAGCCGACCTCGATCAGGCATTGGTCATGGTGGGTGCGTGCTATGACGGCAGCGGCATCAACGCCTCGGACACGCTGAAGAATGAGAACTTCAAGCCGCACCCGGCGCTGAAAAGCCTTCTCGAATGGCTGAGCAAGAGGGGCCAGACCCAAACGATGCGCAACGCCGCGTCGCGGGCGCTGACGATCTACAACAACTGGGCCGCCAGCAACAAAGACCAGGTGCGGCAGCTGTCGCTGTTCCAGGAGGACTGAGTATGAAGCAGCTTCTCGACAGCGTATGGCAGCGGCGCGGCGTCAGCTGGATCTGGGAAAACGACGCGTTCTCCTCTGTCGCGAAGGCCAGCGAGGTGTTCAGCTTGCGCGAGCTGGTCAGGGCCTCAAGAAGCTGGCCGGATGACCTGCCTAGCAACGGAAGCAACACGCTGGTCGTGGCCGGTCTTGATGCCTGCCTCGACCTGATGACGCCGACAGATGCCGAGGCGTGGCTGGGCAGCGAGCTTAAAGCCACCGTGTTGTCATTCCAGGATTTCTATTCTGGAGAGGCCGCTCTTGTGTTCTGGCTGCCCAACGGCCATCGGCGGCTCGGTGTCTCGCCAGCGACCGAAGCAGTTCATTGGCGTTGTTCAGCCCCCTACTCAGACGAACAGATCGAGTTCGGACGGTTGCTCTGGGGCGAAGCCCGGGAATACCCGCAGGAAATCGTCCTGACGCAAGGGAGCAAGCCTGCCGGCCTCTTCCACCTCCGGATCACCTGATGTTGTCAACTGAGATCACTTTCAGCCCGGGTGAGCGGATCACCCACCCCGACCACGGCGCTGGCGTCGTGCTTGAGCCCCCACGCGAGGGCTACCTTCGGGCATTCTTCACCGGCGGCGAGCGCCGAGTTCCACTCGGCAGCATCAAAAAGGAACGGTCAAGGACCGAGCGAATCCTCGGTTCGGTCGAGGGGACCGCCGAAAGAGCCCGGAGTGTGTGGCTGTCCTACGAAGCCCATGCCCTGCCAATCATGGAAAGCGCATCGGCACTGACCTCTGCGCGCATCGATCTGCTTCCTCACCAGGTTGTCCTGACACACAGGATCGCGACAGCGTCGCCCCGTCGGTTCTTGATCGCTGACGAGGTTGGGCTCGGCAAGACTATCGAGACGGCCTTGATCCTTCGCGAGCTGGCCAGCCGGGGTGAACTAAACCGTGCCCTGATGGTCGTTCCAGCCGGTCTGGTGAATAACTGGCATCGGGAACTGAACGAAGTGTTCAATCTCGATTTCGAGGTCTTCGGTTCCGAGGGAGACATTACAGACCGGAAAACCAACGCATTTGCGAAACATGACCGGCTGATCGCCAGCATCGACACCCTCAAGCGCCCGGCGCGCATCAAGCGGCTGTTGGATGCGCCACGTTGGGATCTTGTGGTTTTTGACGAAGCGCATCACGTAACTGCCCACCGCATTGGCGGAAAGGTGCGAAAGACTGAGAACTACAAGCTTGGCGAAGCCCTGAAAGGTCATGCACGCGACCTGCTTCTGCTTTCAGCAACCCCGCATCAAGGAAATCACTTCCAGTTTTGGATGCTGATCCAACTGCTGAACCCAACACTCTTCAGCAGCCCCGAAGACATGCTGGAGAATCGGCATCGTCTGAACACGGTGATGTTCCGCCGGACAAAAGCTGACGCGTGCAAGCCCGATGGCGAACCGCTGTTTGCCCGCCGCTGGGTACACACGGAGTCATTCCTGATGAGCGAGGAAGAACGGGGCTTCTACGAAAAACTGCGTGAATACCTCGAGGACGGCTTTGACCTAGCTAAGCGCAAAGGCAATCAAGGCCGCGCCCTCGGCTTCCTCATGGCAATCTTCCAGAAGATTGCGGCATCCAGTTTCGCGGCGGTTCGACGCACTTTGAAGCGCCGGATGCTCATGTTGACCTTGCATGAAGCGCTGCTGAGAGATCGCGAACTCGACATCGAGGGACGCGAGCGCCTTTACGATGAAGCCCGAGAGCTGATCCATATTGAATGGGGTCTGGGCAGAGATCCAATTTCGAGAAGCGAAGTCGACAGGGTGATGGCAGACCTGAAACATCGCCTAGCCAAAAAGCTTGACGAGGACGAGCTGGAGTTGGCGTCTGATCCTTACGGCAGCGAATTCGTGTCTTCGCATCTCGAAGATCTGGCATCCGCCGCGATTGATCTGCACCTTCCTGAAGAGCGTCTTCGAATTGCGGACTTGCTCAACAGTTTCCCAGCCCAGCGCGAAACCAAGGCTCAAAAGCTAATCGACGGCTTGGGTGTGCTCTGGCGACAAAACCCGAACGAAAAGATTGTGATTTTTGCCACGTATCTTGGCACTGTCGATCTGATCGCAAAGGAAATTGAAGCGGTCTATCCAGGTCAAGGTGTGGCTGTGTTGCGAGGCGGCGACCACGGCGCAAAGGTAGCAGCGGAGCGCCGATTCAAGCAAAAGGATGGGCCGAGGGTCCTCGTTTGCACAGCAGCCGGCCGAGAAGGGATAAATCTTCAGTTTGCGCGGATCCTGTTCAATTTCGACCTGCCCTGGAATCCGATGGATATGGAGCAAAGAATTGGACGCATCCATCGTTACGGTCAAAACCACACGGCACAAGTCTACAATCTTGTTCTTTCTGATACGATTGAAGGCAGAATTTTTCTGTTGCTTGACGACAAGCTCACGGAGATCGCCCGTACCCTTGGCAAAGTCGACGATCAAGGGAATGTCGCCGAAGATCTCCGGTCACAAATACTTGGACAGCTTTCGGAGCGCCTAAATTATGATCGTCTGTACCAAGAAGCGCTTGGTGATCCAGAACTAAAGCGGACAGCGGTTGAACTTGAGGCAGCGCTATCCAATGCCCGTGAGGCACGCGAAGTCGTGTTCGACCTTTTCCAAGACCTCGATGGTTTCAGCTTGGACGAATATAAGCCATTCTCGGATGTTTCTTCCGGTATGGGGCGTCTGGTTGATTTCCTGTCGACAGCAGTAAGCAATCAGAACTTGCGAGTGGTCAAGATTGATGATCGAACTGTCGATCTAATCACCTCCGAAGGAAACCTGAGAAAAAGGTTCACACTCGACCGAGATACTGCCACTGAAAATGATAAATGCGATCTAATGGGACTTGATCACCCGTTGCTCCAGGAAGAGCTGGGTCGATGGCGCAGCGTTGCTCCCGAGTCCTTGGGCGTCGCCCTTGAAGGCAGCGGTTATGGGCCAGCAGTCCTTACTCTTTGGATGATCGAAACGTCAAATAGCGCTGGGGAGCACAGGTCCACAATCCAAACAATCGCCGTGAATCTTGAAGGCAACAGATTGCCGGCAGCTGAGCGTCAATTAGAGATTGTGCTCCGATCAAATCCAACTCGCGCTATGCTTTCGGCAGAAAGGCGGATTGAGTTGTTTGCTCAGCATGTGGAACCGACTTTACAGCGGGAGCTGAAGCACAAAGGTGCCGCTGCGGGCGAAGGTAGCTATTCAGCTGAGTTGATTGGGTACATCGAGCTCGTTTCATAGCGCTGTATGCACAGTGTTCGGTAATCTGTACCCACAGAGCCTGCAGAATTATTTCCGACACACCCGCGCTTGGTCGCGCAAAACCGCATAGTCGCTGAGCATCCGGACGATGACGGCACCTTCCGGCAGTGCCTCGACCTCGTTGGCCGCGCGCGCCTGATCGGCTGTGGTGTAATTTACCACGGGTGGGCAAGGCGCTCGAACGTCAGAACTGCCCATCGCGCAGGCGTTCAGCCAGAGCGTCACGATCAGCAGGGCGGCGGGCGGCGGCGTCGAGCATCTGGCGATGGATGGCATCGTTTCTCTCTTGGGCATCAAGCCGTTCGGCAGCGCGCCCGGCACGTTCGCCTGCACGGCGCAGGTTCAGAAGGAACAGCAGGATTGCTGCGGCGGCGAGGATGAGGCCCAGCGCTTTGCGCGCCGGGCTGTGGGTCAGGAGCCAAAGGGTCACCGCTGGCCCCGTTTCCAATCGTCCAGCCGGGCGTGGATGGTGACGGCGATGCCGATCAGGGCGATGGCGATGAGCGCCCAGCGCAGGGTGTCGAGATGGGGCACCAGTGGCTGGATCGTGGACTGCGTCTCCGCAAGGACGTCCTGCAGCACCTCGACCCCAGCCGCGCCGACCGTAGCAGCACCGGCCGCCCCGCCACCGCGCAGCGTGCGGCTTTCCGAGAGAACTTCGCGCGCAGGCGGCAGTTCCGGCGCGAAGGGCACAGGCCGCACCGGGAAGGGATCGCCCCAAGATCGGGCAGGCCCGAGGTCGATGTGCATGAAGCCGGAGCGGGGGTAGTAGCCGAAGCCGAGGAAGCCAACCGCCCGCGCCGCCGCCTCGAAGGCCACGGGATCATGGTTTGCCATGGCGATGTCGAAGGCAGTGCCCTGCATGTGTTTCGAGGCCGGGGCCCCGCCCACGGCGCGGTTGTGTTCCGGGCTGCGATAGGCCGAGCGAACGATCAGCGGCTTGCCCAGCCGGTCGCGCAGGGCCTGCAGTTTGTCCATGGCTTCGGTGTTGATCTTGATCGAACCGGTGCCGCGGCAGGCGATTTCGGCGGGCGAAAAGCTGGGCCAGCGCCACGCCTTCTCGGGGACGTCGCGCCAGGTGGGAAAGGACAGAGTCGGCATGGTGGTTCCTCCAAATGGAAAAACCCGCCGAGGGGCGGGCCGGGTGGTCGTGTCGGTGGTGAAATCGGCAGCGCCTCCCCGTCAGGGCGCGTTGCCGAAGATCTTCAGCTTGATCGCGATGCCTGCAAGCAGCGCGAGGATCACGCCCGTGGTGATCAGGTGGACCGCACTCTGGACGGCCGTACGACGGACAAAACGGATGGCATCGAGCAGCGCGCGGAGATCGCGGATATCGAGGGCGGCTTCCTTGCCGTCGAGGCCTGCGTCGGCCAGTGCGCGCTTTGCGCCTTCCTCAGCTGCCCGGGCCAGCAGCTCCTCGAACTCGGCATCCGGCATGCGGACATGGCCCTCTCCGGAACGGCGCGGGCTCATGCGGATAGGATCCCGACTTCGGCAGGCACCGTGACCGAGGTCCAGGCGCTGCTGTCCGTGGGGTTGAGTGCCCAAGTGGAATAGACCGACCTCGGCGCGAGCGTCGGCACGGTGATAGGGGCCGCATCATGATTGACCCCGCCCATGCGCAGGAAACCAGCCGCGGCCTGCGGCCCGACCGTTCCGGCTTGCGCGACCTGCTTCACATGCACGCCCGCGATGGCCGCGACCGCCGCAGGTCCGGTCGGCCCTGTCAGCGAGAAGGACAGCCGCTGCCCGGCCGCATTGCTGGACACCCGCGTGCCGACATCTTCGTCCTTCAGCGCATCGATGCTGCCCGCCATCTGGCTGAAGGTCGCGATGGCGTTGGGCGTGCGCCGCACGAAGCGCCGTCCGATGGTCGACACCCCATCCAGCACCGCGAAATGCGCGTAGTACCAAGTGCGCGTGGCGCTGGTGCCGTGCAGCCCGACATTGGGGAAGACGATCTGCACCGGCTTGCCCTTGCCTTGTGTGTTGGCAGCGGTTGCCGAGCTGTGCAGCACGCCATCAACATAGAAGTCGATGGTGATGCTGGACCCCACCGCCACGCGGACGTCGATCCATTGCGGCTGGCCGTTCGGGGCTGTGTAGCTCGAGTTGCCCTGCACGGTCGTGTCGCCCCGCGCGATGGCGTGATAGCGATCGGTGCTGGCAATCGGCTGGATCTGCGCGACACGGACCTGGTTCGCGTCAAAGAACTCGATGAAACTGGCGTTGGCTTCGGTGAGGAGGTCGGCATCCCCGTTCGGCGGCACGTATCGGAAGCCGAGCCAGAGATCGCCTGCGGGTGCCGCAAATCCGAGGGAAAACGGCATGGCATAACTGCGCGAGGCGATGAAGCGGATGCCGTTCACGTCGAGATTGGCATCAAAGCCGATGGCGGTGGTGTTCAGAAGCCCGGAGATGCCCGAGACGTCGGTCGGTTGATGGCCGAGATGCAGGATGTAGCTCATGGCAGTTCCACTTCGATGTAAAGGTTGGCTTGCGTCCAGGTGGCGCCGCGACCCCCACCGTGCTCGAGGACGAGCGCGGCATCTGCGGCGGTGAGATGCGACCCGCCGCCCCGGCTGATCCAGAGGGAGGCGCCTGCGACGCTGAGGCCGCTATCCCAGCCGATCTCGAGGAAGGCTGCGGCGGCGAAGAAACGCAGATCGGGATCGAGATAGCCCAATGCCGTCACGCCCGGGGGCACCGGATAGCTGAACTGGGAGGGCAACGAGCGGATCGTGCCGCCATCACCGGGGTTCCGCCCCTGGACTTGCGGATAGAAGGCCGAGCTTCCGCCTGCGGTCCAGGTCGCGGCCGCGCTGACCGGGTCGTCGCGCCAGATCCCGTTCTTGCCGATCCAGAGGCGGCCGAGGGCCGGGTCGAGGACGAACATCAGCACATCATTCGCGCCAAAGGTCGGGAGACCGGTCAGGCGTTGTTCGGCGGTTGCGGTGGCCGAGGACCAGAGCGCGCCGGTGCCACGCCAGCCGATCGAGCCCAGCGTGATGGGGTTCAGCCCGACATTGAATTCCTCGCGCTGTGCGGCCGCAATGACGCCCATGTAGCCGTCGAAGGTTGCGGCACCCGGGGCGCAAAGGACTTCCCAATAGCGCCGCCCGTCCGTCGGCAGGATCGCCTTGGCGGTCGGCACCCAGCGCGTGTAGTTCGTGCCGCCCGAGATGTTCACGGCGGTCTGATTGCCGTCGGACAGGGTGTAGCCCGAGGGGCGGCGGGTGGTGTCCAGCTGCCAGACTGCGCCGATATCGACCGGGGGCCCGGTATCCCCGCCTTGCGCGAGGAGCGCGCCGCGCATCATCAGAAGGCTCATGCGACGGCCCCCGCCAGCGCGCCCTGGATGATCCAGGCATCGGCGCCGCGCTTCACGAGGGCGGCACCGGACCATTGGCCGTCGAGGGCAACCGATCCGCCCACCACGCCATTCAGCGACACCCCGGGTGCTGCTGTCACTGTCGCGACCCCGGCGCCAACCTGCGTCACGTTGATCAGCGCGCCGAACTCGAAGGGAACGGTCGCCTCGGGGGGAATGGTCACCGTGACAGCCGAGGAACCGGTGGTCTCAATGATGCTGCCGAGATCGACGGCTTCCAGCGTGTGGCTGGTCGCGGTGAGGGTGCGGATGCGGACGATCCCCGGGCGCGGCACCTCGACCCAAGCCCCGGCCGTGAACCGAACGTGCCGCGCCTCATCGGCGATCCAGACCTGCCAGCCCTCCTGTGGGGTGAGATAGACCCATGCCGCTGCCCCGGCTGGCGACTGGTCCCAGAGCGCCAGCGCATTGGCGTTGACCCCGGCTGCGGCAGGCACGATCAGCATCTGGCCCGTGTTGCCCGTCGCAGGCAGCGGCGTGGTGCGGGATGTCGTGCGCGCCTGCACGAGGGCCGAGAGGCGGCGCAGGTCTTCGCTGAGGCTGGTGCCCCAGTTGCGCTGGCCAAGATCGTAGAAGGCGCGCAGCCCCAATCCCGGCATGATCCGTTCCGGCATGCTCGTCCTCGTTCGTTGCAGTCGTGGTTGATGCGCTGGCGCTGGCCGATCTGGTCTCGATCAGGTGCCCCAGAGGAAACCCCAGCCGCGATCCCATCCGGCGGCGAAGGGCGCCGTCAGCCGAAACCACCGAGCCTCGCGATCCGTGACCCAGCTGCCCTCGACCAGACGCCGGGACCGGACGGCCAGTTCGATCTCGGCCGTCCGATCCGGGGCGCCGAGTTCCGGAATGGCCTCAGGCGCCAGGTTCCAGGTGGCGGCGGTCCCGGCATCAATGACCACGCCTGCGGGCAGGATGGCCATGCCGCTATCCGGGTCTACCCAGCGCACCTCGATGATGTAGCCGACCCCCGGTTCGGGCCCGATGGAGGCTCCGGTGTGGTCGACGATGACGGGGCTGGTCTGGGTGAGCCGGTCACGATGGGCCCAGCTCAAGGCGAGAGAGCCAGTGACCAGCGCATCAACATTCGGGGAATAACTGCCGTTGCCTTGCACACGGCCGGGCGGCAGGGGCCGGATGGCGCGGCGGTCGAGCGTCACGGCATCTTCGGACGCCATCGCGAAGGCTAGCGTGCCGCGTCCGGTCTCGGGCAGGAGCCGTGCAGCCAGGGTCTCGCCCGCTGCCCAGCTGTCTTCGGTGATCCGTGCCACGTCGTCGAAGAAGACGACCGGCGTGCCCGAGGGATGCACGCGCGGGACGGTATCGAGGCAGCCGCGACCGAAGGTGATACTGGTTGGCGTGATCCCGTCGACGCGGACCAGTTCTCCATTGATGCTGGCCAGCGTCCCGATCTCGACCTCGCCGATGTCGCGCCAGCCGGTCACGGCGATCACGCGCGCCTCCGGGCTGTCGGTCACATCCGCGGCGAGCAGAGCGGTCGGGGCGAAGGCGACGATGCCCTCCTGCGCGGGGCCGGTGCCGGGGTCGATCCAGAGCTGGGCCGCCAGCGCATCGGCGCTGGGGCGTTCGCCGGTGGTGACCAGCGCGCCTGCGTCCGGATCCTCGGCAAGGCGGCGGTCGGCCTCGCTGTGGCCAAGCTCGCGGACCAGCAACCAGTATGGGGCTTCCTCGACCATGCGGCGGGACAGTGCCCGCGGCGGTGCGGCGACGCCCGAGCCCGTGGGCATCCGTCCGCCTGCGATGGCGGTGGCGCCCAGCGCGAAGACATCCTCGGCGATCTTGAGCCGGATGCCGTTGTCACGGCCGTCGCCCTGGCCGATCTCGGAAATCCGCATGACCACATCGGCAAGGCCCAACCGCGTCGAGCGCAGCCGGATCACATCCCCAGGGCCGAGATCGGCCCCCTCGCGGTTGACGACGATCTCGCCAGTCAGGAGCGGGGCGGACAGCGCGCGCAAGTCGCGCTCGGCCACGCGCACGGCAAGCCCCTGATAGCGGATGCCGGGATAGTCGAGCGTGGTCGCCAGGACCTCGCCCATCGCCTGGACACGGGCGGTGTCCGTCACTGAAACCGCGCCAGTGTCGTCGGTCCAGGCATCGGTGAAGCGGACGGTCACGCTGTTCACCAGATCGGAGGGCGACCGGCGGCCTAGGCGTCCCCAATCCACGACATTCGTCTCGTCAAAGAGGGGTAACGTTGTGCTCACGTAATCCGCCCGGATCAGCTTCAACTCCCAGAGCCCGGTGCGCCGGTCGATGAACAGCGTGGCATCGATATGGTCGAGGACGCTGGCGATGAACTCCTCGATGGAGCTGTCCTGCTGCCAGATGAGCGACAGGCCGAAGCCTTCTGTGTAAAGCGCATCCGCCGCCGCCGTGAAACTCGCGCCGATCTCGACCGAGGAATATCCCAGACCCCAGTCCCGGTTGGTCAGGCATTCCCGGATGATATGCGCCGGGTTCATGTCCGGGCCGTTGCCGAAGGCGCCGCGCAGGGAGGCAACTAGTGCCTGCGGGTTGCCGGGCGGGATAACTGGCACTCCGTCGACGGGGGTGTTGTCGATCTGGGCGGTGTAGGTGGTGTTCGCGAGCGAGATGTTGAAGCCGAAGATGTCGGCAGGCGGCAGGGTGCGGATGATCGCCAGCGCCGCATCGACCGAGGAGACGGGTGCGGGTTCTCCATCGGTCACGAAGATGACGATCCGGCGTTTGGATCCGCTGCCTGCAAAGAAGGCGTTTGCCTCGGTAAAGGCCGCGTTGAAGCTGGTGCCGCCATTCGTGAAGTTCGAGAGCCCCAGCATCCAGGCCTCGAGCGCGGCATAGTCCGCAGGCCCCATGTTGCGCCGTTCGATGGATCCAGCGACCGTTGCGTTCCAGAGCACGATGCGGATATCGTTTGGTCGGTCGGGGTCCACGCCCGCCGCGATCTCGCGGATAAGGGCGGCAACGCCCGCCTTCTGCGCCGACATGCGGGTGCCGGACATGGAGCCCGAAACGTCGAGGGCGATGTAGATCGCCGCATCCGAAATGTTCGCCTCTGGGACGATGGCGGCCTTCTCGGGATACCATTGCGGACTGCCCGCCTCTCCGGTCAGGACGCGGGTCACCCGCACGGCCCATGGCTTCAGGTACGGGTTGATGCCGAGATAGACCTGCCGCAGCACGAGGCCGCAGAGACCGCGATAGGCGGGAACATCCCCTCCCATGCGCGCGGTTAGGTAGTCGTTCAGCCCCTGGCCCGGCCCGCCCATCAGCACATCGACATCGCCGCGGATGCCACCTTCGCGGCTCTCGCCGCCGAAGAGGTCGGGTTTGTCGATCCGGATGCGGCCGCCACCCGCGCCGGTATTGCTGGCGCCGGTCGTGGCCTCGAACACCTCGACCGATTGCGCCGGGAAGCTCAGGGCCTCCGGCAGGACGGTCCAACGTGTGATGTTTGCGGCTGCATCGAAGGTGACGGCCTGCAGGGTGATGGTCTGGCTCGACCCGTTGGCAAGGGCGAGGCGGTAATCGCGTCCGATGCGCACGCCCGCGCGGGTGCCGGGAAAGCTGAGGGTTGCACCGCTATCGCCTGCCAGTGCCGCCGTGGCGGCCATCCCTGCGACAGTGCCTATACGCGTCTCAACTGCCGCGCCGCCGCCAGCAAAACCGCCACCTGTCGTGACGGACCATGCGGTGCGACGGTCGACGAGGATCTCGCGGATGGCGTCGACCGGCCCGTGACAGAGCGCCAGATGCACGCCCAGCGAGTAGCGATAGCCGACAGTCTGGGCCTTGCTCCTACCGCCCATCGCTGGCCTCCGGCATCGTCGCCGCACGTGCTTCGGCCTGCAGGATCACCGGTACCACCAGCGCGTCGCCGGTGGCGCGCAAGGTCTCCACCTCGATGCCGGCATCGAGGAACGCCTGCCAGTCGAGCCCATGGCGCCGGAACCAAGGCCGCACGCCCGCGAGGCAGTAGCGTGCCGCGCGCAGGTCCTGGATCGTCACGCGGGTCACTTCTTGCCGCCTTTCTTCTGGATGGGATCAACCCTCAGGTCCCCGGCCCAGACGACGTTCGGGCCGGTGATCAGAACCGTGCCGAAGACAACCGGGATCGGTCGGCCTTCTTCAGCCGTGGGCAGCGTGAAATCGTCGAGCCCTGCAGCCTGTGGCTTCTCGACCTTGGGCCGCGGGCTCAGCGCATAGGAAATCGCGGAAAGCACGAGCCCGAGAACGAGCCGCGCAATGAAGGTCCAGACCATGGGGGATGCTCAGACGATGGAACCGCCGCCGAAGGGGTTGCGGCCAGGGATCTCGGGGAAACCACCGAAGTTCGGGAGGTTGCCGAACTTGGCGGCACAGGTGGAGGCGCGCAGGTCGCAGCCGGGAGCGATGTCGGCGACGAGTGGGATCGGATCGCCTGTCTCGGGATCGACCTCGGGTGCGGCCAGCGCCGCCGCCACCTCAGGCATCGGCCGAGATAGCGTCAGGGTTGCTCCGGCATGGCCGATGATGAACCCAAGCTGCGCCCCGAACCTCAGTACCCCACCCCGGAACCAGCCATCGGGCTGCCCCGCCGCCTCCGGGATCGTCAGGGCATTGCCCGAGACGGCCGTCACGGTGCCGGTCTGCCAGTGGAACCCGATGTCGAGCCCGCAACCACGGCCATAGAGCGCGTGGCGGCAGAGGCGCTGGTACTTCGCGCGCACCCCGGCCCGACGGAGCGTGCTGAAGACGGATTCACAGTTGAGAAGGATCCGGACGCCCTCGACCTCGGCACCGACTACGCGACCCTTCCAATGCGCCACGGTCTCACCCAACACCTGCTCATGGCCACGGAAGATGGTCAGCGTCACGGGCGTGTTGCCCAAGGGCGCGAGGAACCGCCGCGCAAAGGGGAGCGACAGAGGCCAGGTAAGTTCCAGCCGCCCGCGTTCGATCTCGCTGGTCTGAACGGCATCGCCATGGGAAATGGCCGCCGCTTCCCAGCTGATTGTGTCGCCCTCGCTGGCTGCACTGGTCCAGTCAGTGGACCGGCTGGTGAAGCGCCAGACCTGATCGCCTTCGACGAACTGGTACAGGTAGTAAGGGCGGCCCTCGGCGGGGGAGGACTCGATGGTGGCGTAGGTCATTCGGACACCTCCACGACTGGCAGGTTCACCTCACTCGCCACGGCCCCATGCCGGATCTCGATCCGATCTGCATCCGACCGCACCAGCGTCAGGAAATGTACCTTCGTCCCAATGCCCACCGGCTCGCCGAGGCTCGAGGACAGTGTCAGCCGATGATCCGCGCCTTCCGCCACAGCAGCGTTGATCGTCCGGAACCGGAAGTCGCTTGGCATCTCGAGCAGGATGGCGCGACCGACATAGGCCGCCAGTTCCGCAACGGGCGCCACGCGCATCAGCGTGGAACCGGAGGTCATGGCCGCACGCAACTGCAGTTCGCGACCCCAGGTCGGCAACCAGAAGCTGGTTTGCCTACCGCGCAGCGCCCACAGCCAGCAGCGCAAGGCCCAACGTTCCGCCGCGCCCTGCGCCTTTAGGTTGATCGCCTCCCCCCTCTCAAACAAGTCCCGCAAAGGTTCCACTACGACTGGCCCGAAGCCGTTGTCGACGTATTCGACGGCACGGCGAAGGCTTGCGGTGATCGGCGAACGGGTCAGGCTGGGGTCAGTCTGGACCGGGCGGCCGAGGTAGCTGGGCAGAACCGGCGCTGTCAGTTCAGGCGCATCGCGCAAAAGGAAGGTGACGGTCACGAGGCCGTCATTCTGGCGGCGACGTGAGATTTCGACGGGCGCCGATAGAACTCCCGACCGCACAGGTGCGATGCTGACACGCAAAGCCACCACGCTTGGTGTGGGCAGCTGCGCGCCCAGTTGTTCCACCAGGATCAGCCGATCCGCCGCGACATCGGCGATCTCTGCGAGGGATGCCTCACGTCCATCCACCGCGATCGCCACAGCGTCCCCAATCCGGAAATCCGCCACGCTGGTGTCGACGGTAATCTCCGTCGCCCCCTGCACCAGATCCGCCGTAGGCTGGACCGCCATATGCCAGAGCGGCACCAGCCATTCTCCCGCGAATCCTGCGCGCACCAGTTCCGCCGCCCGCGCCATGCCCAGTGCGTCGCGGCGATGCTGGAAGGTGACGATCTCGCGTGGGCGTGACCGGAGTGCGATGCGCTGTTCGCCCGCCCGGGACTGCAGCACATCTGTGCGCCATTCCAGAACCTCGGTGATCTCCTGCGCCGCCGGTAAGGGCCAGAGCTGCGGCCGGCCATCCGGTTCAGGCATTGATGGCACCCCGGTTGCGGCGGATCACGTTCAGGATGGCCCGTTCGCCCGAGGGCGTGGCGAGGTAGTCGCCGACGACGGACGGGTCGAGCACGTTGATGATGCGCGTCGACATGGAGGATGCCGCGGCCGCGCCATCGCCATTCATCTCAACCCCGAGCCTCCCGCCCTTGCCACGACGCAGGGGCAGGATGGCCTCGGGTCCTGCCTCGCCCATAAGCCCCACACCCTTTGCGAAGGGAAACACCGTCGGCCGGTTCACGACGCCACCCCGTGCGAAAGCGGTCAGTTCTGCGCCCCCGGCAAAGACTCCGCCCTTGGCAAAGCCGAAGAGGCTCCCGAAGAACCCGCCGCCGCCTGAAAATGCGTTGATCAGCGCGTTCTCGATTGGCTTGAAGGCCAGATCGATCAGTCGGGTGGCGAGGTTCTGCGCGATCCGCGAAATCGCCCCCGCAAATGTCTCCCAGGTAAACTCGCCCGAGGTGAGCGCTTCCTTGATGGGTCCGGTGATGTCCTGCGCGAGTCCTTGGGCGATCTCGCGGGACTTCTCTTGTGCCTTGCGGACAGCATCTGCCGTGGCCTCCCAAGCATTCTTTGCCGCGTCAGCCCCCTCCCGCAGGGCGTTGCCCGCGCCGCGTCCCGAACTGCCAGCGGCTTCCGCAGCCTCGCCAGCCCCCTGCAGGGCAGTGCCGAGGCCGGTCGCAGCCATGCGCGCGTCCTCGAGTCCAGCTGCAGCCTCGGTGCCGGAGGTCGAGACAGCATCCCGCAGCGCGGCCACGGACTGCAGGGGCGCGGTCGCGGCCGCCGCGACCTCGCCCATCATGTTGCGCAAACGTGCGGCCTCGCCCCGTGCCGCCTCGGCTGCAGTGGTCAGGCCCAGATCGGGCGGCGCGAAGGGATCGCTGTTGAAGGCCGCCTCGAAGGCTGTGCGCGCCTCCGCACCGGCATTGGCCGCAGCCCCTGCAAAGGGGTTCTCGATCCCGCCGAGTTCGATGGTTCCGATCAGCGGCACGCGTTTCTCGATGCCCAGCACATCGAGACCGGCATTGATGCCTTCGAGGAAGCCGTCGATCCGCGCCGCCACGCCATTCAGCATGGCCTCGACCCCGCCAATCAGCGCGTTGGCCGCGCCGTAGGCGAACTCGCCAATGGTGGCAGGCAGGGCCGACCAGAGCACCTTCACCGCCTCCATCGCCCCCTGAAACGTGTTCAGTGTCGCATTGCCGAACCCCACCACCGCCTCGAGACCGGTCTGCAAGGCGGCGATGATGCCCGCACTGATCTCGGCCCAGCCCGCCAGGATCGAGAGACCCAGCGCGACCATGCCAAGCTTCATGCGGTCCCAGACCTCGCGAGCTACGTCGCCCAGAAGGCCCAGCGCGGCTCCGACGCTGCCCGTACCCTGAACCAGCCGCCCGAACTGGAAGATCAACTCGCCCGCGCCGATGATCAGCGCCCCGATGCCGGTGCGGATCAAGGCGCCACGCAGGACAACGAGGGCCGTCGCGAGGCCTCGGACGGAGAGCGCCGCTGCGGCCAGACCCGCCACCCAGCGGCCCGCCATGACGCCCACAAAGGCCGCGGCATAGGAGGCCATACGGCCGAGGTTCTCGCCCAGCGCATCAAGGGCCGTCCGCAAGGCTCCGCCTTCGGAGGCAAGCGCCACGAAGGCCTCGGCAAGCCAGGTGACGGCAGGCGCCACAGCGACGGCAATCTGGTTGCGGATCCCGTCAAAGACCATGCCGAGACTGCCCAGCGCAATCTGGGTCTGGCGGAGCGAGGACAGTGCCTCGCCGTCGAGGATCGCGCCGACCGAGCGGGCCTGATCGCCGAAGCGGGTCATCTCGGCCCCGCCATCGCGCAGCAGCGGCAGGAGGCGCGTAGCATCCGAGGCCATGGCCTCGAGATAGAAGGTCATCTCCTGCTGGCTGAGCCCCGCCTTCTCCAGCGAGGTCACGTAAAGCTGCAGGGCTTCCGGTCCCGACAGGCGTGCAAACTCTTCGGCCGTGACGCCCACACGCGGGGCGATCTGTTCGAAGAAATCCTTCATCGGCCCGCCACCGGTCTGCAGGAAATCCCCGACCCGGTCGTTCACGTCCTTCAGGATATCGGCCAGCTTCTCCTGCTCGACCCCGACCGTGCGGGCCCCCGCCGCCCAGCGTTGGAAGCTCTCGGGCGTGGCATTGGCGACTTGTGCGAACTGCCGGATCTGGTCGGCGCTCTGGGCCGCGTTGCGCACGATGATGCCAAGCCCTGCCGTCGCGGCAGAGGCGGCCGCAGCCATGGCGATCCCGGCACGGCGCGCGAAGGCGGCGAGCCGGGTGTTGGCCGCCTCCATCTCCCGCGACAGACGGCCGAAGCCGCGCGTCCCTGCCTCACCGATCCCTTCCAGCTCGGCGCGCACCTGGCGACCGCCAACGACCGCGAGGCGGACAGAGACCCGTTTCTCAGCCATCGCGGCGACCTTCTCTCTCTTCGTTCAACTTGCGCACCATCGCGGCCTCGATCACCGGCAACAGTTCGACGACGGCGCGCGGGGAAATGCCCATGGCGGCGGCCATGGCCAGTGCGGCCGTCATGTCCCATCCGAGGACAGCGCCGGGGATGGCGCGGATCTGGCCACCCATGCGCTGCGCCAGATCCCAGACCTGCCAGCCCTCATGGCTCAGGGGCGCGTTCAGGATTTGCGGGCAGTCCGGGCAATGCCCGTCGCAGGCCTGGCAGTAGCCTTCGCCCCCTCCGAAGACCCAGTCGGCGAGGGCGGTGAGACGTTTTTTTCTGCCTCGAGCTCCAGACCCTTGGCGACATAGGCGGTCTGGAACTTCTCGAAGATCGGCCAGAGATCGAGGAGCGCGTCGATGGCCTCGGGGCTGACCGGGATCGGGGCGCCATCGGCGTCGCCCACGCCTTCCCAATCGACGATGGCGCGGGCAGCGATAGCCTTGGCGAAGATCACCGCGATGCTGTCGTCGGGCGTGCCAGGCGCGATGGCGCGCACGGCCGGATCGGTGCGGGCTGCGACCATGATGGCCGTGGTCAGGGGCTCGACCTTCACGCGCACGCCCAGCGCAAGGTCGAGCCATTCAGCTTCACGGGCAAGGTTCAGACGCAACAAGATCAATACTCCTCGATGTCGTTGACGAGCGTGGCAGTGCACATCCGACCCAAGGTGGCATCGCGTGCGGCCTGCCAGTCGAAGGTGGCCTGGATGCCCTGCGGCCCCGGAATCTCGATCCGGGGGCGCGGCAGATAGACGGCATGCGCCGAGAAGGTGAAACTCTCGCCCAAGGGCAGGACATAGGCGAAGGTCAGGGCGCAGGGATCGCCCGCGATGGCCTGGTTCACCAGCACCTGATCGGCGAAGCGGACCTCGATCTTGCCGGTCAGCGCGGCAATGGAGGGGTCTGCCCCGTCGATGCGGCCGTCAGAGCGGATGGTCTCCACCCGGTCGAGGTTGTTGGCGTAGGTGATCTCGGCCGAGATGATGTTGCCGAGCGGCTGGCCGTTGCGCGTGATCGCCCCGTTGAAATGCCCGAAGCGCTGAAGCTCAAGATCAGCCAGTGTGCCTGCGGCGGAGGTGCTGGCGATGCCTTCCCCTTGGGCGACAAGGCTTGCCGTAGCGGTCAGCAGCCCCGATCGCTGCATCTGCCAGCTGAGGCTGTCGAGGACGCAGCCCGAATACATGGCATAGCGCGGCACCTCCGACATGCCGGTCTCGATGGACATCGAGGGTAGCGACCAGGCGCCGGAGCGGAACTCATGCGTGAAGGGTCCCGGTGCGGCGCCGGTCGTGACCGGCGACCCGAACGCCGCCTTCAGCCAGAAGCCGAAGGCGGCTGCGTCGATTGGCACGACCACATTGCCGTCGGCCGTCACCGCATCCTTGATCGGGGCCTGAGGGTCGCGACCGTATCCTAGGAGTTCGCTGTTCAGGAGCGGCTGCTCCGATCCCAGCGTGGTGCTGGCGAACGGCATCTTCGTGAAGCCGCCCGTGGGCGGGGTGCCGTAACTGGTCTCGAACGCAAGCGCCATCTGCGCCCGCGCGCCTTGCGCACGTGCCATGGAAGGGGTTCCTCACTTCTTTGAATACCTGGTGGATGTCTTGCGGCGGGGTCGGCAATCGGGTCATCTGTCCAGATGATTGGTCGATTTCTCATTCGCCGCTTCACGCGTCCGTTGCGTCGCGCGGCAATTCTCTTGATGGGGGTCGCGATTGCAGCGGCATTCATGGCCAAGACTGAGGTACAAGCGCAGCAGTCAAGCGCGCTGGAGGCGCGGGTCAGTAAGATCCTCGACGGCGACACCTTCACCCTGAGTGGCGAGTCGCGTCGGATCCGTGTCTGGGGGCTCGATGCGCCTGAATGGGACCAGCAAGGTGGTTCCAACGCAACTGCCACGCTGCGTAGCCTGATCTCCGGCAAAACCCTGCGGTGCAACGTTCTGGACATTGATCGGTACGGACGACTCGTCGGGCAGTGTTTCCTGCCGGACGGGCGCGACATCGCGGCCGAAATGATCCGCTCCGGCGCTGCTACCGAGTACTGCCGGTATTCGCGCGGGTTCTACGGAACCTGCTGAGCGGGCATGGCAGAGACCCTAACATCGCGAGGAGCTGCCGGAGCATGATCGAAGGGATCTTCTTTCTGATCGTCGGGCTGGCGGCTCTCTACATCACCCTTTGGCTGTTCATCCTGCTGCCCGCCAGGATGGCGGAAGCGAGAGGGCGCAGTGCTATCGGCTGGGTTCTTGTGAGCCTTTTCTTCTCGCCCATTCTGGCCGTCTTTCTGCTGTGGCTGGTGGGCGACGCTCCCGATCGCAATGCCTGACTGTTTTGGCGGACAACGCTCCTGTCCTTACGACGCATGGTTTTCCGCTAAATGGGCATCAAGCCAACTGGTCGGCCATCGAGTAGTGCAGGACAACGGGGATCACCGCTGCCTTCAGGCTGGCAGCACCCTCGACCGGCAGATCGACCGGGCGCGGCGCTTCCGCCTCGACCCAGTCGCAGAGACCGCCCAGCGTGCGGTCGGCGGCGAGCGCCGTGCCGATGCTGGCGCAGAGCGTGTCGAATGTGACGTCACGGCTTGCGCCCTGCACGACCGCCTCGATCTCGGCCCGGTGCTGGTAGTGGTAGCGCAGCGGCGAGAGCGTCACCTCGGGTTCCCCCGGCTCGCCGTCGCGCAGGATCAGGAGGCCAGTGGCGGGGACGCGCTCGGGCAGCACGTCACCGCGCAGGGCGGCGGCGGGCAGCGCCGAAAGCCGCGCGTGCAGCGCGACGAGGATGGTTTCGCGATGGGTGGGCATGTTTCCGCCTTGGTACGTGAGCGCTGTGCACGGTCAGAGAAGTTCCCTGAAGCTCCCGATCTTCAGTCTGAAACGGTGGTTCGTCGCCCAATCGTCCTTGATGGCGTCAGCGACCTCTACGCTCAGCAAACCTTCGACGATCATTTGTCTGGTCAGGTCGACCGTGCCGAGAACGACCAAGCCATCGCTGATGCGGCGGGCTTCATTCGCAGCACGCCTGTCATCCAGCGCGACGCCGGCCCCAATCGACACCGCATGTGCGATCGTCGCACTTTCGCCGATACCAAGGCGCTGCGTACCGGTGAGCTGCCCGAACATCTCCAAGGCTGCATCGCTCTCCACCCGACAAACTTCGCAGCATCCTGCGGTCAACGCAGCTTCGAACCGCGCCAATTGGTCCCCATAGACCTCCGTGATTTCCCCGACGGCATGGTCTGTCACGAGGAACTGCGGTGAAAGGTTCCGGATCAGATCCATCCGATCGATCCGGAGGAAGTTCACCAGCACGGAGGTGTCTGTGACGAGGACAACGGGTGGAGGATTCAGCATGTTGGACGTCACTCAGCTCGCGCGGCCTCGGCAAGTTCGAGCAGCTTGCGCCCATCGACGCCGATGGTCTTGCCCACATCCAGAAGGCGTCCTCGCGAAATCTCGCCCAGCCGATAAGCCTCAAGGGCCAGGTGAGCCACGCGGCTCCGAAGCTCTCGGGTTCCTCTCTTGTTGCTGACTGGCGCCTCAATATCCTCGAAGAGGTCCAAAGCCCGCAGGTAGTCCTTTCCCGCTTCCTCCTGCTCGGGAGACAACAGCAGGTCGCTTTCCGGCTGATTGATGTGGCGCAGGCTCTTCAGTCGATAAACCGCCGCCTGATAGCTTGCGCCGAACCTGTGCGCGATAAACGCGACGTCTTGAAAGCCGATCGTTTGGGAGCGAGGTGCCGGACGCAGCTGGCCCTGTATGCTGCCACCGGTCGCCACATCAAAGACGATCTGATCGGTACGTGCAGGCTGACCCTTGCCGAGCTGTCGCAGCTCTTCCTCGAGACCGGCCTCGGGAAGCAGGAAGGCTGCGGCGAAAGCGTTCGCGCGCTGTTCTATGCGCTCGCGGCTGTTGTCGGCGCTGCTCACGCCAACCACACGGTCGCGATCAAGGAGGGCATGCGCATACTCATGCGCCAGTGAGAAACGCTGGCGCGCACGTACATGCGCCGCATTCACGAGCACTGCCATGCCAATGCTCGGATGATGCAGGAACAGTCCTGACATAGTGTGAGGAAGATCCACCACCGATGCCCAGATCCCCTGATCGCCCAGCAGTCCCGCCATGTCGGCAATCGGAGCGCTACCAAGTTCGAGGCGTCTCCGTTCCTGTTCAGCGACCCGCTCGCCCTGAGCGACAGCTTCCCCGGTCGATCTTGGTACCGGCTCACGGTACGCAGGCGGCCCATCGCGCTCTTCACGCCCGAGCAACTCTTCCAAACTGACACCTTCGCGGCAGATCTGCACGCAGCGGTCTACCTCGATCCGGATTTCCGGAGTTGCATCTATGCCCGGCGCAATCCGGTGCAGCGCCACTACTACGTCTTCATCAGCGTCCGGAACGTCTGCGAGGAACCAGCTGACTGGCCGACGATAGAGGTCCGCCAGTCGCGCAAGTTCCATGGTGGATACCGCGCGGTTCGCTCCTTCGATCTGCGTGACAGCCGTACGGGGAAGGCCAAGAGCTTCAGCCACTTCTCCCTGGCTGATTGATGCGAGTTCTCGTGCCTCCCTCAGTCGACGGGACAATTCGATGCGATTCATGACGGGTTCCTCGGTGTGCATGTCGGGCTTCTCCCGGCCCCTGCATGGGCACAAGATAGGCTGTCAGAACCATAACGTCAAATTCTTACTTGAACGTTCGATTGTCGCACACCACATCGTCGGCATGCCACTGAAAGGAGGTGATGGACATGGCAGGCAAGAACCAGCACGTGGTTCGGCGCGAGGACGGTTGGGCAGTCCTTGGCGCTGGGAACAACCGCGACACGGCGCGTTACGGCACTCAGGCCGAAGCAATCAATCGGGCCACCGAGATTGCGCGCAACCAGCAGAGCGAAGTTCTGATCCATGGACGTGACGGCCGGATCCGCGAGCGCAACAGCTACGGAAACGACCCGTTCCCGCCCCGCGGCTGAGAAACGCGCGGAGGACCTGTGAGGCCCTCCGCGCGACCACCCGCGCCTCAGAGCCGCCCCTCCACCCAATTGGCCACGATCAACCCCGGCACGCTGTCCAAGGCCCGGTCCGTATCCCGCGCCAGATCCAGCCGCTTCGGCAGTTTGACCTGCGGCACCAGCAGGAAGATCGGCGCGGTCACCAAGCCACGGCCGGTTTTCGACCGGGACGCGACGGCGCGGCCTTTGGTGTTCAACCGCCCCTCGGCCACCAGCAGGCTCGGACCCCGGCGGCGATAAATGAAGCGCAGGCGCAGACCGGTCCGGCGTTCCCATTCTCCCGGGGTGATCCGACCGCCGCGCAGGGACTTGCCTGCGGCGGGCGTGGGGATCGCCAGCCAGAGGCCATTCTTCGAGCGGATCAGCGGGCCGGTATCGTGCGCGCTGACGATGACGGGGGCGTTGGACCAGACCACGGTCGCCGCGTTGAGGCTGGGCGTGGCCTTGGGGAACTGCTCCGACCGGATGGTGCGGGCGAGCCGGGGCCCGAGGCCCGCGCCGGTGATCTGCAAACGCCACGCCGCCTTCAGCCCTGTCCCGGCCTCGCGGATCGCGGCCGACACGGCGCGTTCGCCCACCGCAACCTCGGCCGCCATCATCGCGACGATGTCGGGATCGATAGCGAGCTTGAGCTTCATCGCGGTCACGCCGGGCGCAGGTCGACGGTCCAGACCAGCCGCTCGCGGTCCCGGACGGGCTCGCCCTGAATGAGGAAGGCATCGCCGTCGAGCTCAATCCGGTCGCCGGGCCGCGGCGCTGGCACCTCAGCCACGCGCAGGTCGATCCGGGTGGTCTCGGACCAGAGCCTCGCGTCGCCGAAGTCAGTGACGGCATCGGCACGCCGGGCGACGATGCGCACGAGGATCGGCGCACCGCCCTCGGCGATGTAGACTGCGTCCCGCCCGATGTTCGGATCAGCGAAGAGCGCGCCGCCGGCGGCGGCAAAGGCACTCATCAGAAGGCCCCGTTCAGCCGCACTCGGCCGACCACATCGCCCGCGCCGCCCGCCACCGCCTCGGTCGCCACGCCGATCAGCGTGTTCGAGGTGGTGACCTTGGTGGTCTGGCGGGCGGTGTTGTCCCAGTAGATGCGGTCGCCGACGGCCCAAGCCTGCGAGCCGAGCTTCTTCAGCTCGTAGACGCCGACGAGCGCGGCTTCGACTGTTTCGCCGAGGGCGGCGGTGCCGGAGGCCACGCCGAAGATGGAGCCGACGAGCAGGCCATCGCCCGCGGCGACGGCATAAGGCGCGGTCAGGGTGATGGTGTTGCCGGGCTGGACGTAGGTTTTCATGGGGGGATCCTTGTGGAAAGACGAAGGGCGGCCCGTGAGGACCGCCCGTGTGTCAGGGTTCAGCATGGGGTGCCGGTTACGCGCCCGGGTTCTTGTAGAGGCCGCGCCAGTCGATGGCCTTGGCGCCGAAGTCGAGGCGGCACTTGATCTCGACCCCGTCGACGTCGAAGCCATTGCGGGTCTCGATGTAGGCGCCCTGCTGACCCTCGAGGTAGGCGTACTCGATGGTGTCGATCTGGTTCGGGCTGGCCGCCAGATACCAGGCAGTCTCGCTGGCGGCGTCGAGCCGGGGCTCGCTGATCGGCGCGAGCGTGCGGATCGACTGCGGCACGACGCTCGCGGTCGCGGCGGGCACGAGGTTCTGGGCGACCAGCTGCTCGGCTTTCAGTTCCAGCGAGGCGGGCACGATCAGGAAGGCGGGGCGGACATTCAGCACCGTCTTCTTGTCGAGGCCGGTCTGCTTGGCCATCGCAGCTCGAGCGGCACCGACGCTGCTGACATCAAGCGCCGCACCGCTGCCTGCGAGGTTCTTGTGCGTGGTGTGGAACAGCGCATTGCCATCCGCCATCGCCGGGTTCGAGGTGATGATGCCCCAGACAACGTCCGACTCCAGCTGGGCGATGGAGTTGCCGTACATCGCCGGGATCCGGGTGAAGGCGTCGAGATCGTCGTTGATCAGCACCTGGCGGGTGATGGCCACGACCCGGCCATAGGTCTTGACCTTGTAGCTCTCCTTGCTCTCGCCGAGCGTGCCGCGCTTGAACTCGCCGCTCTCGCCGACTTCCAGAAGCTGCGGCGCTTCGCCTAGCTGGACGCGGTGCATCGACTTGAAGTCGGTCGCCAGCACCTGGCGGCAGAAGAGCGCGAAGGTCCGGGGATAGGCGTCATAGGCCTGACGCAGGGTCTTGTTGGTGACGGCAGACAGGATCTCGGGGAAGTCAGAGGTGGAGTGCAGCGCGCGCGTCGCCACCTCGTCGCGCGAGAGGCCCCGCGTGTTGACCCCGGAGTTGCCGAGGCTCTCGCGGGCCAGTTCCAGCAGGGTCATGCCGCGATACTGGCGCGCGGCATCCTCCAGCGGAAACAGCGTCGGGCTGTAGCGGTGCAGGAGCGCGTTCGCCACCGCATCGCGGCGGGTGATCCGCTCGTCCCGGCCGCCGAGGGGCACGGCGACATGCGGGAAGGTCCGGGTTTCGTCGGACTTCGCGGCGACCTGGTCGAGGATCAGACGGCGGGACTCGTCCACGCTGACGCCGCGCTTGACCAGATCCTCGGCGAAGCTGCGCTCGAGGTTCAGACGGCTGGTCAGATCGTAGATCGTGGAGACGCGGTCGCGCTCGGCCTCGCGGGCACGGGTCGCGATGGCCTCGCTGTCGGGCACGACAGGCGCATCCGGCATGCGCGCGCCGGTCGGCTCGGGGTTCGCCGGTACAGCGACGGGCGCCTGGCGGGTCTCATGGGTGCCGGGGACATCCCCGGCCACGATGGTCGTGTTCTCAGGCATGGATTCCTCCTTTTGCATGCGGGTGTCGACGATCTCGACGGGATAGCTGGCCTGATCCGCGGCGCGGACTTGCGCGCGGGGATCGGCGGGAACGGTCACGAAGCTGACCTCGAGCGGCGTCCAGCGTTCGACGATGCGCTGCTCGACCTCGCCCTTCGCCGCGGGCTCGACCACCTTCACTCGCTCGATGGAATAGCCGACCGAGACGTTGCGGATGATGCCGTCACTGATCAGGCCGAACATCCGGTCGGCGGCCTCGTCGAGCCCCTCGCGGGGAAAGCGGATGGTGGCCTTGCCTTCCTTGCCCTCGATCCACGCGCGTTCGACGACGCCGACCTGCGAATGCGAGGACCAGACCGAATGGCTGTCGAGCGCCGGTGCCCCGGCATTGAGGCGCGTCAGGTCCACGGCCCTGTCGCTCACCTCGAGGATTTCGTCGAAGGGCACGGAGGTGTCCCAGCCGGTCCAGCGCCGCCGCCGGACAGCCGCGCCGGTTGTGAAGACCACGTCGACGGATCGGGCCTCGGAATTGACGGTCGCGGGCAGGATCGGCGCGCGCCGCAGCTGCATCGGCAAGGCGACCGGGGCCGCCATGATGGTCTCGGGCATGGCCCTATTCCTTCTCTGGTTCGGATGCGGGGGCGGCCGAGCCACCTGTCGGATCGCTCGTCGGATCGCCCGCCTGCGCGCTGCCGGTCTTGGTGACGCGGCGCGGGTCGCTGTCGAGCACAAGACCGAGGCCGTCGAGCTTGGCGTTGGTCGCTGCGATTTCTGCCAGCACCGCGTCAGGGTTATGACCCTGCCGCGCGATGGCCTGCGCCAGCGTCATGGTGCCTGTCCGGATCGCCAGCAGGTCGGCCATCGCGTCCTTGTACGGATCGACGGCGTCGAACTTTGGCGGCGACCATTCTACCGGAACGTCCGGCGTGGGGATCTGGCCTGCCGCCCATGCGGCTTCGGTGAACCAGCGCCAGACCGGGGCGCAGAGCATCGGGATGAAGAGCTGCCACTGCACGGCGTCGATCATGCGGCGGAACTCGACAAGCCCGGCCCGGATCGAGGAATAGTTGACCTGGCTGAGGTCGCCGGTCAGCAATTCGTAGGGTACCCGGAAGCCCGCAGAGATCGTGTGCAGGCTCGCCCGCTTGTATTCGCCATAGCCACCGGTGGCGGCGGGCTGGTTGAACCGGATGTCCTTGCCGCCGCGGGCATAGGCGATCAGCCCCGGTTCGAACTGCTCGACGCGGTTGCCATCGGCATCGACCACGGCGGGCGCGATGCCCTGCTGCGCCTCATCGTCGCCGAAGACGATGGCGGTGACGCAGGCTTCGGTCTTCTTGCGGACCAGTTCGGCCACCTCATAGTCGTCGAGATCGCGCAAGGACCGGATCACCGGCGCGCCCCAGGGAACGCCGCGCGCCTGCGTGCGCTGCTTCTCGTAGACATGTGCGATCTCGGTCGCCGGGACCGGGCGGCTCTGCAGGCCATTCTGCAAGGCGCCATAGGCATCGCCCGGATGCGCCGCGTGCAGCCAGTAGGCCCGGCGCTTGCCGACCGGGTCGAACTCGATCCCCTGCACCAGCCGCCCCGCGCCGAGGGCGCCGGACTTGGTGGCGTCGAGGAAGTCGGCTTCCAGCACCTGCAACTGCAGCGGCACGGGCAGGCCGTCGCTCGCGCGCCGGAGGCGGCGGCGCACCAGCACCTCGCCCGCCTCGACCATCTCGCGGCAGATCAGCGTCTGCAGCCCGTAGAAGTCGAGCTGGCCGTCGGCGTCGCAGTCCACCGTCCAGCGCTCAAACAGGGCGTCGACCTTCCGGTCGAGCGTGTCGTCGCCGCTGGCAGCGCGCGGCATGATCCCCGCGCCGATGATGTTGTTGACCAGCACCGCCACGGCCTTGGCCGCATGCGGGTTGTTGCGCACGAGGTCGCGCATGCGGTCGCGCAGCAGCGCCCCGGCAACGCCGATCTCGGTGTCGGCGGAGGATCCCGGCGCGCGCCAACCCTCCGTCCGCCGCCCGCGCGCGGCCCCGTCATAGCCCCGCGTCAGGGTCTCGAACGCCTGACGCGCCAGCACACGGCGGGCCGCCATGCGCGGGGCGACCGAGGCGATGGCATGGTCGAACCAGTTCGCCGACATCAGCGATCCCCGCGGCTAAAGCCCGCGAGCCCGGCCACCGGCAAGGGCCGCGTGGTCCCCGCGATGGCACGCTCAATGGTGCGGATGCGGGCGAGCAGATCCTCGGCCGAGCCGTAATCCACCGACTTGCCGTCATAGCTGACCCGCGTCGTGCCGCTGGCATAGGCCCGGCGCAGCGCCGAAAGCTCGGTTTCCGTCCAGTCGGTCATGTTCAAAACCATCCTTCCCGCCGTCCAAGCCAGTCGGAGCGGCGCTTGCCCTGTGGGGCCTGTCCCGGCCGGTGAATTTGACCGGCCGGATCGGTGTCACCGTAAGGCGCGACCCCGAGCTGATCCTCGAGGTCGCGCCATTTCTCGTCGGGCCAGCGGTCTGCGCCCGCGATCCAGGCGGCGGCGCGGGCATAGACCCGGCAATCCAGCGCCTCGTTGCGCTCGCGCAGCTTTTGCCATTCGAGCTTGGCGAAGCCGCGCTTGGTGCGGACGGTCACAAGTTGCTCGGCCACTACCTGCTTCAGCCATTCGCTTTCCACCCACGTCGGCAGGTGGATCGTGCCGGGTGGGAAGGCCGCGCCTTCGGCGCGCTCCTCCTCAGTCGGCCGTTCCAGTCGCAGAAAGCGATATGTCTCGGCCTTGAAGCTCGACACCGCCACGGTCCAGAGCCGCGCCCCGCGCCGCAGACGTTTCCCACCCTCGGTCGCATCGACAAACGTCGGCCCCGACACCGGGCTCGAGCGGTTGAAGCCCTCGACGCCTTTGACCGGCGACACCTGCGCAGCGCCTTGCGCCCGGGACCAGGAATAGACCGCCGGGGCCTCGTAACCCGTGTCGACGGCCAGCCGCGCGATGCGCAGATGCGCGCCGCGTTCATGTGGCCAGGACCTGTCCAGCAGCACGGTCAGTTCCGACCACGCGTCGTGCCGGTCCGGCCCACCCTCGATCACGACGTGATCTACCAGCCAAGACTCAAGCCCACGACCCCAGGCCCAGACATCGACCTCGATCCGGTCCTTCTGCACGTCAGCCCCGGCCGTCAGGAACAGACCGCCCGCGGGCACTGTGCCCGGTTTCCAAGCCTCGCGCCGGTCGTAGAGCCGCTGCCAGTCTGGGGCTTCCCCGGTCTCGACCCATGTCTCGCCCAGCGACGTGTTAACGAAGGTCTTCATCGTCTCGTCCCCGCCGGAGCGGGCCGAAAGGAAGGCCCGCACCATCGCCTCCAGTCTGACCCAAGGCGAGTAGATCTCGTTCAAGTGAAAGCCCGCCACGCCCGCGAAGGACTGCTCCGCCACCCAATGTCCTTTTGAGACGGCCGCCCAGCGGGTCTCGTCCCGCCAAGCCGCATCGCATTCTGCACAGTGGTAGCGCGCGGTTTCAGGCCGGTGGTCGCCCTCGGGCCCTTTGCTCCAGCGCACCTGTGTCCAGGTCAGCACCTGTTCTGCCCCGCAGTCCGGGCATGGCACCCAGAACCGGCGCTGATCGCTTTCCTCGAAGGCCGCCTCGATCCGGCTGGTGCCCTTGTTGGTGGGCGTCGAGACCAGCACGATCTTCCGGTTCCAGAAGGTCACCGTGCGTTTCCTGGCGAGGTTGACAGGATCACCCTCGGCACCCGCGCTGAACGGGTAGCGGTCCACCTCGTCGCAAAGCAGCAGGCGGATCGGGCGGCTGGCCAGACCCGAGGGAGCGTTCGCGCCCACGATGGTCAGATGCCCGCCCGGAAACCGCTTGTGCAGGATCTTGTTGTTGCCGTCGCGCGAGCGCGGATCGGCGATCTTGCCCTGCAGGCAGGGCGTGTCGCGGGCCATCGGCGAGAAGCGGTCCTTCGACCAGGTTTCCGCGTCGCGCTCGGTCGGCATCACCACCATGATCGGCGCGGGATCCTGATCGATGTGATAGCCGCAGGCGTTGTTCAGCACCTCGGTCTTGCCGACCTGCGCGGAGGACATGATGACCACCGTCTCGGTCGATGCGTCCGAGATCGCCTCCATGATCCCGCGCTGATATTCGGCCCGGCTCGTGCGCCATTGCCCGGGTTCGGCGCTGGCCTCAGAGCTCAGCCGTCGGTTCTGGTCCGCCCAATCGCTGATCGTCAGTTCCGGCGGCGGGCGCAGCACCTTCAGCGCCGTCTCCACCGTCCGCTTCAGGATCGGCGAGCCCGTCAATGTCAGCGCTGGCTTCGAGTTGGACATCTGGCTGCGCGAGATCATCGAGCACCTCGCGGATGGTCATTCGGATCAGGTTCCGGGTGTCTCCGACGGTTGATTGTTCGAAAACCTGCGGCGCCAGCCGGTCAGGCAGCGCGAGCAAGCGGGTGCGCAGAAGCGCCAGAACGGCGATCCAGGCGGCCTCGATCTCTTCGGCCGCGATCAGCGCGCCGCGCTTTTCCTCGGCCTCCATCTCGGCGAGATCAGCCCGCGCCCGAATGAAGCGCGCCCGCTCGGCCGCGTAATCCGGCGCACCGGCCTGCGCCTTCGTGGCCTGATCGCGCAGGTAGCGGACATAGCCGCGCACCGAGCCGATCAGGTCGTACTGGCCGCGCTCGGCCTTCGGGATCACGCCCTCTCGGCTCAACTGCTGGACCCGGCGCTCCGAGAGATCGAGGAGCCGCGCGATCACGCCGATGGGTTGCGTGGCTGACGACATGAGATGATCCGCGCGATCCGATTAAAGCTATGTAATTGCTGCGATTATACTGGATGATGCGCCCCGGACGAGCGAAGCTGATCCTACGAAAACGATGCACCCCACGGAGCCTGCCATGACCCTCGCCGAACGCTACAATCTTGAAGCCGCCCGCCTGCTTCCGCACATGGCCGCCGACCTTCAGGTCGATCCCGTCATCACCCGTGCGGCCGAGATCGACGAGATCGTCTTCCGGCGCGGCGAGTTTCTGGGCGGCATGGCCTGCGCCATCCTCGCGATGATCGAGCAGAAGAACTGAGGGGGCAGGATGATGACCGAACGCCACCAACTCCGCGCCGAAAAGGCCCAAAGGAACCAAGAAGCCGCACTGGCGGCTTTCATGGAAAAGAAGGCCGAGATCGACACGATGCTCGCCCGCCTGCAGAGGCTGAGCGATGACCACTTCAACGCCCATCCCGACGAGATCAATTGGGGCCACGTCGGCACCCTCGAACACTACGCCAGCCAGTTGAAGCGCATCGCCGACAGCGCGTTTGGCGAAGGCGAATTCGCAGACTGACCTCCGGCGTCTCCGGACCTCTGCCGCGCGCGGGCGCGGCTTGGCGTCGTAGAAGGGATCGCGACGGACGCGACCCGAATACGGAGACGACCCCATGATCCAGCTTTCCGAGACCCAAGCCATCATCCTCAGCGCCGCCGCACAGCGGCCCGAGCACATCGCCCTGCCGCTGCCCGAGAGCCTGCGGGGTGGCGCTGCCGCCAAGGTGGTTGGCACGATGCTCGCGAAGGGCTTCCTCGAAGAGGCCGAGGCGGACATGCGCAAGGGCGAACCCGTCTGGCGCGAGACCGGCGACGGGCACGGCGTCACGCTGGTTGCCACCGACGCAGGCCTTTTCGCCATCGGCATCGAGCCGAACACCTCGGCTGCCCTCGAACCCGCGCCCAAGGTGCGCACGCCGCGCGCAGGCACCAAACAGGCTACGCTGATCGCCATGCTGCGCGCGCCGAACGGCGCGACCATCGAGGAGATCATGGCCGCGACGGGCTGGCAGTCGCATACGGTGCGCGGCGCAATGGCCGGGGCGCTGAAAAAGAGGCTCGGGCTCGAGGTGACCTCGGAGAAAGTCGAGGGGCGCGGAAGGGTCTACCGGCTTTGAGCGGCAATGATTTGCCATGCACCCGCGTTGAACGCAGCTTACGGATTCCTTTGAGGCGCGACCCGGCGATTTCCTAGATACATCAATCGGCCAAGTCCAAGTGACCATGAAGGTCGAATAGCTGGGCCTGCCGTTCAAGCGCGGCTATTTCGTGGGTTCCGAACCCGAGGTCGGCCACGATTTTGTCGACCATTTCTCGCGGCTCCGGCAGTTGGTTGACTCGCTTTCGCGTCTTGTTCCAGCTCACCATTTCCGGCGGCGCCAGAGCGATTATTGCTTTCTCGAGGCTTTCGAGTTCAGGTTTTGAGCCTGTCAACGGGACGCATGCGGCGCGGCAATGGCGACGAATGAACTCCTTGCGGACGAGTTTGGCCAAGTGCGCGTCGGTGCCTACGTGACAACTCAGTTTCCGGTTTCGCCACATCCTACCAATATTGTAATTGCAGGTCAGTTTGTGGCTTCGCTCCTCACTCCCATTGACGTGACGGCTATAGATCCGGTCCCGAAACGAGCTGGCTTCCGTGATTCCGACATAGTGTAGATCTCCGCGGTGATCAGCGAGCGCGTATACCCCGACAGCATCAGGAAGATCGTCAATCCGTCTCAGTTCCTGCGACTGCAATGCGGCGAGGCATTCTGCTGGCGAAATAAGGAATTGGGACATCGTGAGTTCACACAGCAATCAAGGGTCTTTGGGGAAGCAGATAGTTCGGTCGTTCCTGAGCCCAACTGCTTCGAATATCCTTCTAATGGAGTACGAGCGCACAATCGAGACGATGGTGAAGACAGCGCCCATCTTCAGGTTCTGGGCCAGCGTCGTGTGCAGGCCAAAGATCGGGAAGATCAAGATCTGCGTGACGACGGCGACGCCGTAGCCGACGATCACGTTGGCAACGGACTCGACCAGCGACATGAGGCGGGACTGTTTCATGCCGCCACCTCATCCATCGGCCAGCAGTTCAGCTGCGAGAGTTCGAAGCGCATGCGCCGCAACCAGGGGGACCACGCCGTTGCCACAGAGGCGAAGCCGGTCCACCCGGTGGGCCAGCCCATCAGCGCCTCGACGAACAGCGGGTTCAAGGTCCGGCGCGGCTCGGAGGTATCGCTCCCAGCCATCGGCGTCACCAGGACCTGGCGGCCAAGCAGGCCGTTCACCGGAGTGTTCGCCAGCGTCGTCGCACCATCCTTGTGATCCCGTGCCGTCGGCGTCATCCACATCTGACTGGCATGGGTAAGATCTGCCGTCCGGCGATTGCCCGCGCTCGGCTTGTTTCCATCCGTTGCCATCGGCGTCGGCCAGTCCCGCGCCATCCGGTCGAGACCTTTCTCCTCGCGCCTGTCGCCGTCCCGGCTCCGAAAGCTGTCGGTCTGCGGCGTCGGCCACATCGCGGCCGTCGTCGCAAGGTTCATGCCGTGCTGACCCGCTGCCTGCAAGGGTGTCGGCTTCGTCTGCCGGTTCTCGTTCGCACTGGCGCGGGGCGTCGGCCAGAGCCGCAACAGCTCCGTCCGGTTCCCGCCACTCGACCGGGTGCCAGAGCAGGCGCGCGGGGTCGGCCAGCTCGTCCTCCTCTCGGATGGCGAGGATGAAGAGCCGTTCGCGCTTGTGGGGCGCGCCGACTTCCGCCGCCGTGAAGAGGCCTGCCGCAAGGCGGTAGCCCATGCCGACCAGTCCGCTGGCGACTTCGGGGAAGCCGAGGCGGAGATGATGGGCAACATTCTCGAGGAAGACGAAGGGCGGTTTGATTTCGCCGATGATGCGGGCGACGTGCGGCCAGAGGTGGCGCGGGTCTTCCGCGCCCCGGCGCTTGCCCGCCACACTGAATGGCTGGCACGGATAGCCCGCAGTGACGATGTCCACCGCGCCGCGCCACGGGCGGCCGTCAAAGGTGGCAACGTCGTCCCAGACAGGCGCGCGATCCAGGGACGTGTCTTCCATCCGCGCCACGAGAGTGGCTGCGGCGAAGGTCTCCCGTTCGACATGGCCCACAGTTCGATATGCGGGCAAGGCGATGGTGAGCCCGAGGTCGATGCCACCGGCGCCGGAGCAGAGCGAGAGGCCGAAGAGGCATGCGTCGCCTGTTCCGTCAGGCAGGCCTGCGGAAGGTAAAGCCAGGTCATCCATCCCTCAGCGGTCTTTGGTCTTGAGGTCGTCGTAGGGCGTTCCATCCCCGTCGAGGACGGCCTGTTTCCCGGTGAATTTCTGCCAGCGCTGGACGGCCACATCGACATAGGCCGGGTTCAGCTCGATGCCGTGGCAGACTCGGCCCGTGGTCTCGGCTGCGATCAGCGTGGTGCCCGAACCCATGAAGGGCTCGTAGATCGCCTGACCCGGGCTCGAGTTGTTGAGGATCGGCCGACGCATGCATTCCACAGGCTTCTGGGTGCCGTGGACGGTCTTTTCGTCCTGATCCTTGCCCGAGATATGCCAGAGCGTCGTCTGCTTGCGGTCGCCCGCCCAGTGGCCTTTGCCGGATTTGCGCACGGCGTACCAAGCGGGCTCATGTTGCCAGTGATAATCGCCCCGGCTCAGAACCAGCCGCTCCTTGGCCCAGATGATCTGGGACCGGATCGTGAAGCCCGCGACCTCGAGACTTTCCGCCACGGTCGCCGCGTGCAGCGCGCCGTGCCAGACATAGGCGACATCGCCCGGGAACAGTGCCCAGGCCTCACGCCAGTCGGCGCGGTCGTCGTTCAGCACCTTTCCGGTGCGTTTGGTCTTGGCCGCCCCCGCCTGGTTACGCCAGCCCGGGTCGTATTCCACGCCGTAGGGCGGATCGGTGACCATCAGCAGCGGCTTCACCGGGCCGAGCAGCCGCTCGACATCGGTGGCGACCGTGCTGTCGCCACAGAGAAGCCGGTGGTGCCCGAGCAGCCACAGATCGCCGGGGCGGCTGACGGGATCTTCCGGGGTTTCTGGGATCTCATCTTCGCCTTCCTGCGGACCGGTGCCCGCATCGAGGCTCGACATCAACGCGTTCACCTCGTCCTCGGTGAAGCCGGTCAGGCCGAGGTCGAAATCCGCCTCCAGCAGGTCCGCCAGTTCGAGGTTCAAGAGGTCCTTGTCCCATTCGGCATTCTCGCCAGAACGGTTGTCCATGATCCGGAACGCGCGGGCCTGCGAGGCGGTGAGCCCCTTGGCGACATGCACCGGCGCGGTCTTGAAGCCGAGCTTGCGCGCCGCCTCCAGCCTTGTGTGTCCGGCAAGTACGACCATCGCCTCGTCCACGACGATGGGCTGACGCCAGCCGAACTCCTGGATCGAGGCCGCGACCGTGGCGATTGCTTGCTCGTTGCGCCGGGGATTGCGCGCATAGGGAATGATCTGCTCGAGCGGCAGGTCGACGACGTCCATGGGAATGTCCTTGGGGTGCCGGGCGGCGAAATGAGGGGCGTGAACCGAAATGCCCCCGCAGGGCTGTTTCGGTTCAGGCATGGGGTGTCGGGCCGTCAGGCCCTTCGCGTGTTGCCGCGTGGGCCCAAGCGAAACGAAACGGCTATTTTCAGGGGCGTCACTGGGAAACCCTCGCGCTTCGCCCGCCCGCATAGGATGGACGCCGGGAAGGACCCGCCGATTTCAGGGAAATGGGCGTGAACGCGGCCCTGCTGTCGCGGGTCCGCGCGAACGGAAACGGGGAGAGCCGTCTTCCGACGCACTCTCCCCATCATATCCTTCAGATAGCACGGATCTGTTGCATCTGTCGAAGATCAAAGTGTTGCAACACTTCATGCAGCCGCAGCATTCAGCCGCGCGGCGATCTTGGTGAGCGCGAGCTTGTGCTGGCGCCACGCGGTCGAGCGGTCGACGCCCAGCTCATGGGTGATCTGCTTCCACGGCCGCCGGGCGGCACGCCACCAGATCAGGCGGCGTTCACTCTCGCCAAGCCAGAGCACCCAGTCGAAGGTCTGCTCGAGCCGCGAGATAGCGGCGGCCGAGGGCCAGACCCGCATCGGTTCGGGCTCCATGGCGAGGATTTCGCGCCCGGTGCGGATCACCTGTGGCCAGGCGTTGAAATAGCCCTGCACCTTCACGGGCGGCAATTTGCGCAGGGTGCGGAACGCCTCCTCGAAATGATCGGCGACGTCCTCGGCGGTCCAGTTGTGCTCAGCCATGGCGCAGATCCTCGGCCGGGCGTGGACCATAGAGCCGCGTGCCCAGCTGCTCGACGAGTTCACGCTCGGGCCAGGTCAGGCGCTGGTCATCCACGCTGACGGCCAGCACACCCTGTTCGCGCCAGCCGTCGCGCTTGACCTCATCGGGCGACCGGCGCTGGCCGCCATAGCCCTTGGGATGGAACCTCATGCCGCACCTCCACGGGCGTCGAGGGCCCAGAGCAGGATTGCGATGGCATCGGCCTCGTTGTCGTCTTCGGGGCTGAACCCCTTCGCGCGGGCCGCATCGATCATGGCCTGCTTCGGCGCATTGCCCTTGCCGGTGGCGTGGCGCTTGATCGTGCCCACCGGCACGCCCTCGTAGGGAATGCCCCGCAACTCGCCCCAGCTGGTGAGAGAGGCCATCAGCCCGCCATAGACATGGGCCGCGTCAGTTCCGGCGTGGCGGCGGACCTCCTCGAACCAGATCGCGGCGATCGGACCGGACAGACGGTCCAGTTCGGTTAGCCAGTTGGTGAAGCGCAGATAGCGCATGCCTCCGCCGTCATAGCGCCCGGGCCGAAAGCTGGCGGTGCCGCTGGTGATCAGCCCGTCGTGGCTGCGCAAGGCCCAGCCGGTGGTTGTGCCGAGATCGAGCGCCAGGATGCAGCGCGGGTATTCGTTGGATTGGGTCATGAGAGACCTCCTCTTCGCGTTTATGAGCGAGGCGAGCGGGCTGGCCGGTGAAGGCTGCGGTCTCGCCAGGCCCCGAAGGGTGGTCTGGTCAGTTCATGGGCTGGGCAGCTGTGCCGCCCGGCAAATCCTTCAGAACCTTCAGAGGGGCGTCTTGAAAGATTTCCGCCCCTAAGTGGTTGTCCTGTATGTCTAATATATAATCTTTCAATTATTCAATATTTCAATAGGTACCTGTCTCTCTCTTTGAGAACGCGCGTGCACGCGTATAGGGGAAAGGGGTCCTCTTGAAAGATTGAAGGATTTGAAGGATTCGGTTTTTCCTTTTCGTTTCTGATGCTTGACGGAATTTCGGCTTCAAGGGCCGCTTCAGGCGGCTTGAAGGATCTCCGCTTACCCGCCCCACCGGGCCATCCGGTAGACCATGGCCTGCTTGGTCGAGGAGCCGCGCATGCCCGTCGTGATGTCGCCGCTCTCGATCAGCGTCAGCAGGATTTCGTCGCGGTCGCGCGATTTCAGCCATTGAGAAGCGCGGGTGATCTCGGATTTGGTGATCCCCTTTGGCCCGGCCGCGCGGACGATCTCCTTGAGCCGCTTCAGATGCGCTTCGGTCTCGGTATCCGCCACATGGCGCTCGACCGCTTCCATGGTGCGCCGCGCATAATGGCGCACGAAGCCGATGGCCCAGTCCGCCGCGGTAATGTCGATCTCGGGGCGCACAGGATCGCGCCCGACGGCGACGATCAACGCCAGCTTCAGCGCGTTCTCACCGATGCGGGCGAGGATGGCAGTGAAGGCCGTGCCGGCCGCTGCCCGCAGCTCCTCGGTCAGGGCGTCGCTGAGCTCGGCGAACCGGGCCCTTGCCGTATCCGACATCGGCACGGTCATCGGGTTCACGGCGGTGTTCTGATCGGCGGTCCTGCCGGTCAGGTTGCCCTTCACGGCCCCGCCGCCTTTGGCGACCAGCTGGAGCGCCTGGATCAGCGCGGGCGGGGCTTGCCGGATGCCGACGGCGAGGTTCTCGTCCGGGTAGTCCTCATCACTCGGCAGGATCAGAAAGCGCGCAAGCGAGCCGTCGACCACATTCGCGCCCTGCAGCGCGCCCCAGAAATGCAGCGGCGTCGTGGTGCCATAGACGCAAAGGCAAGGCTGGTTGATGTCGCGCCGCTCATTGGTGCCGTCGCGGTTCGCATATTCGGCCCCGAGGAAGATCCCGCCGGCGGCTGTGAACAGTTCGGTCATGTTGTCGAGGATCTCGGTGATATGGCGCGGGCTGCGTTTGCGGTCAGCGGCGGCCGACAGGAACATCCCGAATTCGTCGATCTGGAACAGGATCGCGGGTTGCCGATGGAGCGCAGTCAGGAGACCTGCACCCGAAGCGATCTTGTTTCCGCCGAGATGGTGGGCGAGACCCGCCTCGAAGAAGACCTCGTTGATGATCTCGCGGGCGTGGTTCTTGCCCGAGCCGCTGTCCGCGATCCCCACGACATAGAGGTTCGAGCGCAGGTTGCTGGTCGTGCGGTACCGCCGCCCCATCAGCGCGCCGATGGCGCAGAGGCTCGCCCCGAGCGACAGAAGCGGTTGCGGGCGGCGGGCGGTGGCCAGCATGTAGCCGGTCAGATCGCCCACGAGGCCATCGGGGATGGTCAGGCTGCAGGTGGGCCTTTCCGGGTCGGCGACGGTCGGCGCGCTCCCCTCCAGCCGGGCCAGTAGATCGGCGGCCGGATGCGGGCCGTCTGGATCGACGCTGCCATCGAGGCGCAGGGCAGCATCGGGCTGCCAGCCGCGTTCCATGGCGAGATGATAGATCGTGCCTGCGCCGATCCGGCCGGGCTTGAAGCTCGTCCAGGCGCGGGCCGTGGTCGCAGGCACATCCTTTGCCGCCTGAGCCGACCAGGTGGCAAAGACCTCGCCGCCCTCATCGCCAAGCCCCCCCTTCAGCGCCATGCCGATGCGCATCCAGCTGTCGTAATCGAGCTCGTCATTCGGCAGCCAGTCGAGCGCCGACCGGATGGCCGGCAAGGTGCCGATCTGCCCGTGGTTGCGCAGCACGGTGGCCGGTGCGGCCGTGCGCAGCCCGCGCTGACGCAGGGCCTCGGGCAGCATCGCATAAGCCTCCTCGATGAAGGCCGCCGCCGCTTCCGCCGTGATTTCCGGAAGACCGCTGATATCGAGATCGGCCAGCCCCTCGTCGGGCCAGACATAGGGCGCGCCGGTGTCGGGGTGGTCGGCATAGGCCAGAAACTGCTGCCCGAGGCAGAGCACCTCGAGCGGATGGCGTTTGATGCCCCGAAACGGTGCGGCCGTGCGATAGACCAGCATGCGCTTCGGGGCGCGGCCGATGCGCAGCGCGGGCGTGTCACCGAGGCGCGCCCGGGCCAGCGCTTCGATCTGCAACGCCAGTTCGGCGTCCGTCGCGATATCGATATCGACCGCCGCCACCGCTCCGCCGACGATTCCGATGCCGCAATCAGGCCAAGTAGCCCAGGTCGCGACCTCGACCTCCGTGGTCGGGCGTTCGGCATGTCGGTTCCATTCCGGGTAATCGGCCCAGCCGCCGCGCTGGAACCGGCCGGGCTTCTTGGTGCCCGGGCCGATCGGCAGGATGGCATAGCCATTGGTGACGAGCCGCGCGCCGAAGCGCGCCATCCAGGACGTGTCGGCCATCAGAACGGCACCTCCGGCGCCATCGCGTCGAGCCGGTTGCGATCCTTCGCCGCCAGCGCGCGCAGGTGGTCGCAATAGCCGGTGACGACGGCATCGAGAAACCGGGCCCATTCCTCCTCGGACAGGGTCGCGAGGTCGGATTTGGCGATGGCTTCCAGATATTCGCCGCCCATTTGGCCACCAAAGGCCATGGCATCCGTCTCATTCGGGGTCGGATCGATCATGCCCTGCCTCCCATGGCAGAGGTCCTGACAGGCACGGCTGCAGAGCCGCTTGCGGCTGGCGTCACGCCGCGGGTCGGTGCGGCGGAACCCCGGTTCGAACCAGCCAAACCCGCGAGGTTCCCGGTGGCAGACGGCGCAGAGGCCGGGGTCGGATGGGCACATGGGGCGAACCTGTAACCGGAGATTTCAAGATAGCGGCCCGAGGGGCGGACCGAGATGTCGCTGGGGCGCGCAAGGCGGCTCGTCTGCGCGAGGGCCTCGGCCACGCTCAGCGGCACGGGGCAGCCGGGCGCGCGCTTGCGCCACCACTCGGCCGCCTTCTGGCGGGCATAGCCCTGATGCTCGAGGCAGACCCATTCGCTGTAGGTGGCAAGGCCGCAGCTATAGGTCACCTTGAGCGACGGACGCCCGCCTGCCTTGTCGTGGCGGCTGTAGGAAACGCCCGTGACCGGAAGCCATTGCTGCTTTGGCGAAAGCACCGGCAGCGTGGCGGCCGTGGGGGCGATCTTCACCTCGCGCGCCGGGAAGACATAGCCGCAATCCGGGCATTCCGTCGCCGAGAGCGCGATGATGCTGTCGCACTCCGGGCAGACCTTGGTCGGTGCCTCGCCCCCGCCGCCATCACCGGGGCGCTTGGGCCGCACCAGATCGATCGGCCCGTGGCGACGGACATTGCCCGCGAAGTCCAGCACCAGGCAGTTCTCCTTGCCCGGCGCAAGACGGGTGCCGCGCCCGACCATCTGCACATAGAGCCCGGCCGATTGCGTGGGACGCAGGAGCGCGATCAGGTCGACCCCCGGCGCGTTGAAGCCGGTGGTCAGCACGCCCATAGAGGCCAGCGCCCGGATTTCGCCGCGCTTGAAGGCGGCAAGGATCGCATCGCGCTCGTCCTTCGGCGTGTCGCCAAAGATCGTGCGGCAGCTGATGCCCTGGCGGCCGAATTCCTCCGCCACATGACGCGCATGCTCGACGCCCGAGCAGAAGGCCAGCCAGGATTTCCGGTCGCGGCCATGCTCGATGATCTCGGCGACGGCCGCGCGGGTGATGGCGTCCTGATCGACCGCCGCCGCCAGATCGCGCGCAATGAAGTCGCCCGCGCGGGTGCCTACTTTCGAGACGTCGAGCCGGGTTGCGGGCTGCTTCGAGACCAGAGGGCTCAGATACCCCACATCGATCAGCTCGCGGACCGGGGCCTCATAGGCGATGTCGGTGAAGAGCGCATTCTGCCCTTCGTGCAGCATCCCGCAGTCGAGCCGGAACGGCGTGGCGGTCAACCCGATCACCTTGAGCGCCGGGTTGATCGCTTTCAGCGCGTCGAGGAAGCGCCGATACATCGTGCTCGACTTGCCGGGGATCAGATGCGCCTCGTCGATCAGCACCAGATCGGTGTGGCCGATCTCTCCCGCGCGGCGGTGGATCGACTGGATACCGGCGAAGAGGATCCGCGCCTGAGCCTCGCGCTTGCCGAGGCCCGCCGAATAGATGCCAGCCGGGGCATCGGGCCAGAGGCCGATCATCTCGGCATGGTTCTGGGCGATCAGCTCGCGCACGTGGGTCACGATCATGATGCGCTGATCGGGCCAGGCCTTCAGCACGCCCTCGATGAAGGAGGCCATGACGAGCGACTTGCCGCCCGCGGTCGGAATGACCACCAGCGGATTGCCGGTGTGGGTCTGGAAATAGCCGTAGATCGCGGTGATCGCGGCCTGTTGGTAGGGGCGCAGGATCAGCATGGCGCGGCCTCCGGGGAACGGGCGTCATTGGTCCAGGTCGAGCCATTGGCCATGCGGTAGGTGACGACATCGTCGCCCGCATCGATGACCTCGCCCGGGATGAGATCGGGGATGAAGAGGTGGCGGCCGCAGGCGGCGCGCTGCCCGGCAGACGACAGCATCCGGTCGTGGCGCGCACAGTGCCAACCACCGTCGACCGGCGTCGCATGCAGGCAGGACCGGCAGGTCACCGAGGCCCCACCGCCGTCATGGCAGACCGCATGGTGATCGCAGAACCGGCATTCGAACCAGGCCGGGTCCTCGCTGATCCGCGCGGGCGGATGCTGGGCGAAGATGATGCGCCCAGCCTTTTCCAAGAGGCGCTCGGCCATGGCGCGGTCGGCCTCGATGCGCTCGACATGCAGCGCGTCGGTGTCCTTGCAGACCGCGACGTAGAGGGCGCGCGTGATGCCCGTCAGGTGCATGTAGATCTGCATCTGCGCGGCGTGCTGGGGCTTGGCCAGAACGACACCCTTGGCGGTCAACTCCTTGAAGCTCTTGACCGAGTGAGTCTTGAACTCCAGCACATGCCAGGTCTTGGGCGCCTCCAGGAGCCCGAGGGCCACGCCGTCGAGCGAGCCGCCGAAATGGCCGCCATGGGCTTCGACCCGGAACTGGCGGCCGGTCTCGGGATCGACCTCGAGCAACCTCGCTCCGGTGGCGCGCAGGTTGCGCACGAGCCGGTCCTCTTCCAGCTGACCCGTCTCGAAAAGGCGCAGCAGGCGGCCGGAATGGCGCGCGGGCGTGACCCAGCGGAAATCATACCAGAGCGCCCGGGCGCAGGATTTGCCGATGATCGACGCCCCGAGGTGATCGCGGAAACCATCGCCCTGGCGCGCCTCATAGTCGGCATAGATCGCCGTCAGCGTCGGCGTGGGGGCTTCGGGAAGTTCTGCCATCACAGACCCTCCCGTTCACTGCGGGCCTGGGCTTCGGCCAGAATGCCATCCCAGGTTTCGGGGTCATGGCGTTCGCGCAGGATGCCGATCAGCGCGTCCTTGAGCTTTTCGCGGCGACGGCGGCCGGTGCCTTGGGCCAAGAGTTCCGCGCGCTCGCGGCACAGGTGGCGGAGCGCCGTGCGGGCCCGGTGGAACCAGTCCGGATCGATCGGCTTCTGGCCCCGCTGGCGGGCAAGATCGGCCGTCGCGATCTGCGTGCGGATCTTGGCGATGGCATCGTCGAGCTCGATCAATCGGCGCTGATCATCAGGCAAGCCGGGGCTGGTCGCAGCAGCAGGGGCCGCGTTGGTCATGTCAGTCATGGGAGTATCCTCAGATGGGGTTGCGCGCTGCCCCGTCAGTCAGGGCGCAGGGCAGCGCGAAGGCTCAGCCTTTCTTGTTCCAGGGCGCGGAGGCCATTTTCGGCGGCACCGAAGAGCTGGCCGGATCGGGCGCGGGCTTGGCCGGACGGGTGGCGGGGGCCGAACCGCGCTCGGGCGGCAGGTAGGCAATCGCGTTGCTCTCGCCGTAGCCGTTCTTCGGCGGCCGGATCTTCACCTGGATCGTCATCGGGATCAGGTGCAGCTCCTCGCTGTCGCTGACATGCATCCGGCCCGTAGCGTGGCAGATCGCCGAGAGCGTGCGCTGCGCAATCTCCACCGTGGTCGGGTTCGGGTTCACCAGGTTCAGCTGGTCGAAGATCTTCCGCCCCTTGTGCTCCCCCTCGAGGATGTCGAGCATCAGCCAGAGGAACTGACCCATGCCGTTCTTGGTGACGCGCATCTCGCTCTCGACGATCTGGGCGCGGTATTTGCCTGCGGGCAGCAGCTCGTAGGCGGTGGTGGGCTCGACGCTGGTGGCGTCGAAGGACGTGTCGAAACGTGCCATGGTCTTGTCCTTGTTCAGTTCATTGGGATTGGGGCATGGCCGCGAGGAACTCCGACCACATCAGCGGCAGGGTGTCCGGCAGGCCGTAACGGTTCTTGGCGAGGAAGGCGGGGCGCTCTTCGGTGTGCATGACACGCGCACCGGACCCGAGCGCCCGGGTCACCTTCTTGTTGAAGCCGACATCGGATTTCGCGACCGAGATCTGATAGTTAGCGAAGAGCACCACGTCCGAATGCTCTTGCAGCAGCGCCGAAGCGCGGGTCTGCAGCTTGATCACATAGCGGTCGTAGGGCTCGTGCTCGGGGCTGTCGAAGCGCTTGATGTCGGTATGGGCGATCTGGATGACCACCATGCCCTTGCGGTCGCGCAGCGCGTTGAGCCGGTCGAGATATTCGCGCCAGATGGTCAGCGCCTCGGCATAGCCTTTCCCGAACCCCGGCGCCTCGATCGAGGCCCAGCCGTTGCGCTTGCAGGCTTCGGCCCAGATCAGCGGCTCCAGCCAGTCGACGCTGTCGACGACCACCGTGCCAAAGTCGTGGTCCTCGTTCAGCAGCGCATCAAGCGCCTCGGCCACCTCCGCATAGCTGGTCGCGAGCGGGAAATGCGGGACCTGCAGCTTGCCCAGACCATCCTCGGTCATGAGGAAGACGGGCCGGTCAGCATCGGCCGCGAAGGTGGATTTGCCCACCCCGGCCACGCCGTGGATCAGGATGCGCGGCGGGGTCAGCACCGAGGTCGTGCGCAGGGACGCGAGCGAAATGGCCATCAGCGCACCTCCTCGTTAAGCACGAGGCGGAACTTCGGCTTGCCGGTGCGGACCGTGCGCGCGGGCTCGAAGCCCTTGCGCCAGCTTTCCGGCAAAGCGCCGTATTTGCGCTCGGACACCGACAGCTTGGTCTCGATGAACTCCGCCGGGTCCTCACCCGCCGATGCGATGTTCTCGGCAATCTGCGCCAGCAACGCCTGATCCCAGTCGATGCGCTTGGGCAGTTCGGCGATCACGGTGACGCCGTCATCCTCGAACCGGATCGTGCCGGTGTCCTTGCCCGCCTCCTGGCGGGTGTCCTGGGCGCGGTCCGCGTATTTGAGCGAGATGGCGCCGTCGAGCCAGTCCGCGACCGACTTCGCCTGCGTCAGCTGCTCGTCCGCCGCGCCTTTCAGCAGCGCGAGCTGATCAGCGGGCAGCGCCGCGATCTGGCCCACCGGCATGCGGTGGATATCGGCCAGGGTGATGTGGTTGGAGATCGTCATGTTCCGCCCCCTCACGCCGACATCGGGCGATGGGGTTCGTGATCCACGCCGCGGATCTGTTCGGCCTCGAAGGCCTCGACATCCTCGAGCCGGTAGATTACCCGGCCGCCGAGCTTGATGAATTTCGGGCCTTCGCCCGTCCAGCGCCAGCGCTCCAGCGTGCGGTGCGAAATGTTCCAGCGAGCCGCCAGCTCGATCTGGGAAAGGTGCCTGGTCGCCATGTGAACCTCCTTGGGATTTCTGCGAACACTTGCGGGTTCAACATGGCGGAGGGGGCGGGAGGCGCCGGGGAGGCAGCCGGAAGGCAAACAGGGAGTCGGAAAGATCTTCGCGTCGAAACTAAAAAAGGCCGCCCCGAAGGACGGCCTTTTGGTCAAGCGTGGAACGATCTTATTGACCGCGGCAATCGAAAATCCACATCCAAGCGAACAGGCATTGAGGGAACGCTGCCCATTGGATCGATGCCGTCGGCCGCAAGGTGGTCAAGACGTTCTTTCTGTTTTTCATCCAATGCCCCGAACCAATCCGGATTGAAGAAAACATTCTCAACATGCTTCATCACAAACTGAAGGCATGCCGAGGCTCGTGTCTCGTCCGCCAGTTCTTCGAGCTGATCTGCGATGACCTTTCCGGGCGCATCGTCGATATTCCGCCAGGAAATGCAGATCATTGCGCTGGACTCACCCGCAAATGAAGAAACAAAAACCTGCTCGAGAAGCTCGTCTACGTATCCTTTTTGAAGTTCTGCGCCGTGGAGGTCGGTAAACGGCGACCACGCGCCTGCAAACATGAACGGAATAGGCGCCGCAAATTCAAAGATCAGAGAACTAAGAGCATCTGTCCGGGCGGCCACCAATGCTGCGGTTAATGCGTCATGAGTGGCCTTCAGATCGCGTCGAGCAGCTTCGTTGCCCGTGTCTATGTCATCAAGCATCATCTGAAGCATGAACTGGTCGAAAGGTTGCAGCCCCTTATCGGCGCCCCTCAACGTTTCGCGCAAGTGAGAGCCAGCATCTTTCCCATAGAGTTCTCGGCTCATAGTCCGATAAGCAACGGCAAGGCACTGGTCGGGACGTCCGGTAAAGACTTCATTCTCGATGCAAGAAAAAATCTCCCGATCATGTTTGCTGCAAAAACCATGGAAAACCGACGCGTCCTTGATGCCAATCCTCTTCACAGATAATTTGCCGCCATTTTTATTCATATCAGGAATGCTGGCACCGTACTGCAGCACATGTCCGTTCTTGGCGATCTTGGCGAGATTCGGGCCCCGAGAAACAGTGTGTGCTTTGATTACGCCGCCTTCGCAATCTCCCAAGCCCACGTCCCGTGCGCAGCATTTCTTTTGGGAAAACGCCTTGCGATTTACATCGACCGCAGCCCAAGGATTTTCTTTTGGCTGACCATCACGATCAAGGTGGCACTTCTTATACTTCTTGCCAGAGCCACACCAACACGGGGCGTTTCTCTCTCGGCCTTTCATTGTGCGGCTATCATGGGATCGGGACATGCCTTCATCTGTTGGGGTAATTGTCATCGGGCCATCTGCTCAGGTTGCAAAGATTGCTGCAAGGCGTGGCAGTAGGCAAGCCAGGCTTGAAATGATCATCGCGTTACGGCTCATGGTTGCGCGCGGCTCTACTGGGTCATGAATTGGTCCACCAAGGATTACGTCCAACAGCCTGAAAAAGCTGTTTTCAAGCTTCAATCCAGCAATTCCCATCGTCGAATTTGATGAAGGCCTGCCAATCCTCGCGTCGGCCGAAGGCTTTCTTGAGCGAGTTCACCTGTCCGCCATAGCCTGCCTCTTCGAGCACGGCGGCCACCCGCAGAACCGGTGATCCGGACCAGTAGGCGGCGAACAGAATCTGGAGAAGTAGCCGCTGTTTGTCGCCGCCGAAGGTAAGGGTCTTGTCACCATGCCAAACGAGTCCGCAGTCATCCGAATGATCGATCGGGAAACGACGCTGCACTTGTCCGGGGAACACCCGAGCCCCGAGGACTTGGGGCGAGATCGCGAGCTTCGCCGGATCACCCGCAACATCCGCCACGTTGATGATGTGGTTGCGTTTCTGGGCGGTCGCCGGGATACGCTCGCCGGGTGTGGAGGTCAGGATGATGCGGATTTCCTGCGGCGGCTTGCGCCCGATCAGCGCCTCGAGCTGCGCCCAGACCCCCGGATCGCCAAGCCGCCGGGCAAACCAAATGGGCACAGGGGCCTTCGCTCCGACGAGCTTGATGGTTCCCACCTCCCAGACGAGATCCGTGACCAAGGGAGTCGGGCGCGAAGGCCTGGCGCGCTCGAACGCCACCAGCATCTTGGCAAGGGCCAGACCGTAGTCGACCCTGCACGCCGCGATGTCCTCATGGGCGACCTTGATCCAACGGCCGGCGCTGTCGTGATAGCCGAATGATTTCAGCTCGGCCGACCAGGTGGCCTCAAGCGGTTCATCCTCATAGTCGTCCATCCCGGCGACGACCGGAACATGCCCGCTCGGCACGAGCAGCTTGGCGGCGATCAAAGCGTCGGTCGCGCTGCGCGAAACCTGGTGCAACGCCGATGCCTGGAGCGACATGCTGCGGGCTTCCATGGCCCGCAGCAGAAGGTCGATCATACGCTTACTCAAGGACGTCGCCTTCGTCGTTGTCGTCTTTCAGGATGCCCCAGAGCCGCAAATACTTCTCGCCGATCAGGCGCTCTTGCGGGGTCATGTCCTTCAGATTGCAGCCATGGGGCATGGTCACGGTCAGCGACAGCGACTTGCCCCGCCCGCCATCGGGGCCCGGGTGGAACTTGATGGTGAAGCGGGCACGGGTGACCACCCATTCCGCGACGTCGCCGACACCACCCAAGACACGCGCGCCGCCGCCGATGTCGAGGCCGATCCGATGTTCCGCCATCTGCCAGATCGTCCTGTCGGCACCCGACATGGATTCGAGCGTGATGCGCTCCTTCGCATCGCCCAGATCCATCAGGCGCAGTTCCTTGACGGTCACGCCGGCAATCCCGTCGGCCGGGTCAGTCGGGAAGTCGAACGGCCGCAGCAGCATGCTGAGATCGTATTCGCGCAGCGGCAGCGACTGCTCTTCATCAAGGGTGATGCCCAGCAGGTCGCGCGCCATGTACCGGGTCAGGTCGATCCGGTCTTCGCGCGTCTTGGCCACGACCTCGATCACGCCGGTCGCAGCCTCGTAGGTCAGCGCCGCCTCGAAGACCGGCTTCACGATCCGACGCGACAGGGTGCTGTTGGCGTCGAAGCCCAGCGTGTCCTCGGGGCGGCCCTCGCGATAGACAGCGACCTGGACCAGTTCGCATTCCTCGCCCTCAAGGATCACCCGGTGGCGGTCGAAAATGTCGACATGGACGTTGGGCGTTTCAAACCGCGCGCGGATCGAGTACGTAAATGCCGCGAGCGAGACCGGGTCTTTCTTCACCGCGAGATCGGGATCGACGCCGAACCCGCTCCACGACCGTCCCCGGCGGCGCTCGTCATTGTAGCGCACCTCTTCGGCCAGGCGGAACCGGTCGTTCTCGTTGAGGAAAACCCAGAGTGAGCGGTTGTTGGCCCCCTCGAGCGCATCGAAAACCGCGCGGTTCACGACGACGTTCTGCAACGCATTCTGGCCGGGCTCATCCGCCAGCGCCGCCACGCGGGCCGCATCAAGAACGACGCGCTGCTTTTCGTCATCGGACATGGCGTCGACGGCCTTGATCAGCGGCTCCACCACCTCGGGCTCGGGCTTCGTCCAGTCGATGGGCGCAAGCGAGGTGAACCCGCCAGCAGTGAAGTAATCCTGCAGACGGATCACGGGGGTCTTGCGGAGGAACGCAGCGATGGCGGTCATGAGAGCCCTTTCTTTGGCCGGGGAGGAGGCAGAATCGCGAAAATGCGATACGATGTTGTTCGATATATATCGAACAAATCGCCACGTCTACTTGCGCGGCACAATTTTGTTCGGCATAGCGAACAAACGTCCTGCAACCAAGGAAACCAAGGATGATACGATGACCACGTCCCTCGGCGCGAAGATCAAGCGCCACCGTCAGGAAAAGGGATATTCCCTGGACAAGCTCGCCGAGCTGACCGACTCCAGCAAGAGCTACCTCTGGGAACTCGAGAACCGCGATACGCGAAAACCGTCGGGCGAGAAGCTGACCCGCATCGCCCAGGCGCTGGAGGTCACGACCGACTACCTGCTCGATGATAGCGCGGAGCCCAGCGACGAGGTTCTGAAAGAGGCCTTCTTCCGCAAATTCAGCAAGCTCGACCCCGAAGACCAACAGAAAATCAACCAGATGATCGACATGTGGGGGAAGAAGGATTGAGCCTGCCGACGACGCCGAAGGGGTGGGCTATTCGCCTGACGCAGATCCTGTCCGTGCATCAAGCGGTGCACGGGCTGCCGCGGTTCCCCATCGATGTGGCCGCGCTCGCGCAGGATTTCTCGCGTCAGGTTTTTCCGGCCGCGCCGATCACCATCGTGAAGGGGCTTGCGCTGTCCAAGGGCGTCGAAGGCATGCTGATGCCGCATCCCAGCGGCTCCGGCGAGTGGGGCATTGTCTACAACGAGACCATCCGGTCGCCGGGGCGACGCAACTTCACGCTGGCGCATGAGCTGGGGCACTACCTCCTGCACCGGCAGGCCAACCCGCGTGGGCTGGAATGCACCGGCCGTAACATGGCCGACTGGGATGAGGCCCGGAACAGGATCGAGGCGGAGGCGAACACATTCGCCTCCTACCTGCTGATGCCCCTCGACGATTTCCGTGAGCAGATTAAAGGCCGGATCATCGACATCGACGTGATGACCGAGCTCGCGGAACGCTATGCCGTATCGCTGACCGCCGCGATCCTGAAATGGATGACCATCACCGACAAGCGCGCGATGATCGTGGTTGGCAAGGAGGGCTTCATCGATTGGGCCTGGTCCAGTGAACCGCTGTTGAAGTCCGGGGTTTTCTACCGGGCGCGGCAAGAGGTGATCGAATTGCCGCCCGCCTCGCTTGCTGCACAAGAGGTGGACGGGGATGAAGGGCGCTACGGCTGCCGCCATCCGGGCGGCGTCTGGCCCGGCTCTGAACCGGTCCACGAGATGACGGTGTTCTCGCCCAGCAATGACCAGATGACGATCTCGCTTCTGCTCTACCCCGACCGCGCCCCGTCGCGATGGGAGATGGCCGATCTGGAAGAGGAGCCGGTCCTCGACAGCTTCGACAAGTTCATGGACGGCCGGACGAGATGATTCGCCACGACCGCCCGACCGACAGGTCAGTGCGGGGGCATTTCTGCTACGCAGATTTTCGCCACGCAGCGCAGATGCCCCCATCGACCGCAATAAACTGATTTACTTGATATTTTTCTGATTTCGCGACACATTTTGCCTATCACAACAGTCGCGAAAACCCGCCATGTCCATTCCCCCCGAAGACCCGGTTTCCGGGCCCAATCCTCTTTGCCCTGAACGCATGTCCCCTGATGCCCGGCTTGCCGAGTTGGGCCGCATCCTCGCCGCGGGCGTCGTTCGTTTGAACGCCGGGAATTCCAGTTCTTTATTGCCCGCCGACGGAGACAGTTCCGTGGACTACCCGCCCCGAAAGAGCGGTGGTCGTCGCAGGAAACGCATCCGGATCGGAGGAATTGATGAAGCATCACAGTAAGATAACGCCGCCCAAACCCGGGCAGGACGCGCGCCTGGACCAAAGCGTCCTGTCGCGCATCGCCGCGCTCAAGACCATGTCGGTGAAAGAGCTGAAGGCCGAATGGGAACGGCTCCTCGGCAGCGCCGCACCGAACAACAGCCGCGCCTTTCTTGAGGCCCGCATTGCCTATCGCCTGCAGGAACTGACCTATGGCGGTCCAGATCACGAGACCCGCCGCATGCTGGACCTGCTCGCCGACGAGGTCGAGGGCGTCTCCCGCCGCAAGAACCAGATCGCGGATCCCCGCAATCCGGTGGCAGGCACGCGGCTGATCCGGGAATGGAACGGGGTCGAGCACACCATCACCGTGTTGAAGGACGGTTTTGAGTGGCAGGGCCGCAAATACAAATCGCTCTCGGGGATTGCCCGTGAGATCACCGGCGTGCGCTGGAACGGCTATCGCTTCTTCGGGCTGCAGGTCCGATCGCGGGAGGTTTGACCATGGACATAAACACGCGCCCCGGCCGCCGCCTGCGCTGCGCCATCTACACCCGCAAGTCGAGCGAGGAAGGGCTCGACATGGAGTTCAACAGCCTCGACGCCCAGCGGGAGGCTTGCGAGGCCTATATCGCCAGCCAGAAATCCGAAGGCTGGGTTGCCACCCGCGACCGCTACGACGACGGCGGCTTTTCGGGCGGCAATCTGGACCGGCCGGGGCTGAAACAGCTGCTGGCCGACATCGACGACGGGCTGATCGATGTGGTGGTGGTCTACAAGATCGACCGGCTCAGCCGCGCCCTGATGGATTTCTCGAAGCTGGTTGAGGTCTTCGACCGCAACGGCGTTACCTTCGTCTCGGTCACGCAGTCCTTCAACACGACCACCTCGATGGGACGGCTGACGCTGAATATCCTACTCAGTTTCGCCCAGTTCGAGCGCGAGGTCATTGGCGAACGCATCCGCGACAAGGTTGCCGCCTCGCGCAAGCGGGGGATCTGGATGGGGGGCTATGTGCCGCTCGGCTACGATGTGCAGGACCGCAAGCTGGTGATCAACGATACTGAGGCCGCCTCGGTACGCCGGATATTCGACCGGTTCGTCGAGCTCGGCTCGGCCACGATGCTGGCGAAGGAGCTGCGGCGGGAGGGGTTTCGCAGCAAGCAGGGCACGCTGATCGACAAGGGCTACCTCTATCGGGTGCTCCGCAATCGCGTCTATCGCGGCGAGGCCGTCCACAAGGGCAAGGCCTATCCGGGCGAGCACGAGGCCATCGTCACCGACAAGGTCTGGGATCAGGTCGACGCCATCCTGCAGGGCAACCGCCACGCCCGGTCCAGCAACAGCCGCATGCAGACGCCCGCGCCGCTGAAGGGCCTGATCTTCACCGAAACCGGCGCGGCCATGACCCCGACCGCGACCAAGAAACGCGGCAAGCTCTACCGCTATTACGTCTCGATGGACGTGATCAAGAACCGCACGACGGAGGACGACAGCGGCAGCGACCTCGCACCGGTCCGCCTGCCTGCGGGCATGGTCGAGGATGCCATTGTCACCGAGGTGCGGCGCATCTTGCAGACGCCCGAGGTGGTCACGCAGGTTCTGGCGGCGCTGAAGCGCGATCAGGTCTCCGAAGCCGAGGCCATCGCGGCGCTGCATGATTTCAACACGCTCTGGGCGCAGCTGTTTCCGCTCGAGCAGGCGCGGATCATCCAGCTTCTGGTCCGGCGCGTCACTGTTACCGCCGCCGGGCTCGAAGTCGACATCCGGCGCGAAGGTGTCGCGGGCGTGATCCGCGAGATGATAGCGCCGCGTGACATGGAGGCCGCCGAATGACCCGCGGCAATGACACGATCCGCGTGCTGATCCCCCTGAAGCTGCGGAAGAAGAACGGGCGGCCCAAGATTATGCCGCCCGTCGATTACAGCCCGAGCGAGGATCAGACACAGGACCCGCACATCCTGCGCGCCATCGGCCGGGCATGGGGCTGGCGGCGGCGCATGGAGGCAGGTGAGTTCTCCACGATCCAGGAACTGGGCGAGGCCGTCGGTCTGGCCGAACGTCATGTCAGCCGCCAGCTGCGCCTCGCCTATCTGGCGCCAGAGGTGCTGAAGCGCCTGACCTGCGGCCGCGAAGCATCGGCGGTCAGTTTGTACGACCTATGTTTTCTGGCCGGGGAGACATGGCAGGAGCAGGCAGAGCGCACGTTTCGCTGATCGAGCGGCATTGAGCGCTTGATCGGCTGTCGAGCGATAGCCTCACTTCTCATCGATTATCGAGATTGCGGCGAACCGATCTTGCGGTTTCACTTTCGAAGCCAAGCGAAACGCCCAGGATCCTGCTCAAGCAGATAGGCGCGGATTCGATTGCGCTCATTGGGTTCCAAGCGGATGAGCAGCGCCTTTAGTTCTTGGTCGATAGCCCGACGTTCGGCACCCAATGCCTCAGCCTTCGCATACCATTCGTGACCGGCAGCGAGGTCTCCAAGCTCCATTGAGACGGCGCCAAGCAGCGTGCAGGGCCGGAAATCGGTCGGGGTCATCTCGTGCGCTTCCAGCCCGAGTGCTCGTGCCTCGTTGAGGCGGCCGGCATCGCGCATCGCGCCTCCGCGCGTCGTCAGCAGCGCAGATTGGGGTTTCGGATTTCGACCTGCCTTGTCGAGCGCTGCGCCTGTTACCTCCAACGCCTGAGAGGCTTCGCCAGCCTTTCGCCAATGCGCACTGGCATTCACCGCATCCCAGAGATCGCCGGTTTCGGCCCATGCTTTCGTTAGCGCTTCGGCTTCCAGCCGATGCCATGCTTTCTGCAACGCGTCGGTCCAACAGTCGTCCGCCTCAGTTGCCAACCAGGCAATGTCCTCGGGCGTCGGGCGGATTCCGCTCGCGACCTGTTGCAGCAACCTCATTACACGCGGATATTGCTCGGTCTCAATGAAGCCGATATCGAACCGATCCCGCAACTCGCGTGCTTCACGCTTCCGTCGAAGCACGGGGTCGTTCTCCATGGCAGCAAAACGTGCCTTGATTGCCGCATTCATCGCCTCGGCCTTTTGGGCTTGTTCGGCTGCCGCCCTGTCAGCGTCTTCCTTCGCCCGTTGGATACGCTCTGACCGCTCGCGCTCCGCGGTCTCCTCGAAAGTGAGGCGATCGATCTGTCCGGTCGACAAAGCCAAGAGGGAATTCAGACCGCCGGAAGTCAGAAACGCTTCCGCCAAGGTGGTCAGCTTCTCGCCCGCCTCGATCTTCTGCAGAATTCCATTCAACCGCGCGCCGACGAGGGCCGCGCCCGGCAAGTCATCGACAAGATATTTTTCCGCCAAACCAGCTTGGGCTGACCCCGCCATCAAAAAAACCTGCGCAATTATGATACTGCTGGAGACAAGCATGCTTGCAGGCGGAAATGCAACGCAAAAACCCCTAGAAGTCAGAGGGATATGCCTGTGCGCCACCGTTACGACAACGCGCCATTCGGCCTACACACCCAACGGCTGCGCCTGTTGCAGACAATTTGCTAACCGCGCGCGCGATCAACTTAATTATCGAAAACTCGCCTGAAAGGACGTCGCGGTCAGCGAGACATGCGCGTCCAGCGGCGGGTGCAGCTCGAACGCTTTCGGCTCGCGGGCGAAGTTCCAGAGCCGGAACAGGGACCATTCCGAACGCCGCTCCTCGGCCACGGCCAGCTCATTGCGGCTGATGTGGAAGGGTGTGCGTTCCCAGCCATTCGTTGTTTTCACCTCGATCAGGCGCGGACGACCGTCTGGTGCAAAGCTGGCGATATCGTAGCCGGCACCATCGCCATCCTCCTCCGACACCCACCGGACCTTGCGCGCAAGATCGTCGCGGCCCGCTGATTTCAGGGCGGCCCGTTCGTGCGCCACCACGCGCTCCTCACCGGCACGGCCGAGGGCGCGGTTTCGCTCGTCTCTCGCCGCGACATCGAATTTGCGGGCGATGTGCAGCATCTGCTCCAGCTCCTGCGGGGGCGGCTGGTTCGACAGCGTGGGCGGCGGCCCGATCCAGATCGGCCGTGCCTCTGCCAAGCCGGTCGGCGCTCCTGCACCCGCATGACGGTCGAGCCAGGCCGGGTTCAGCTCCAGCCAGCGCGCCACGGCATCCACCAACGTCGTCTGGAAATTGAAGGCGGGCTTGTAGCCCGGGATCCAGTCCTCACCCAGCCCCTTCAGCACGGCGCTGATGTTCTGGTGCTTGAACTCGACCGATCCCTCGGACCTTTCGTTCAACAGGGGCAGAAGCCCGCGCCGGTGCTCGGCCTTGTTGTAGGGGCGACCAGAGACGTCGTCGGCCAGCATCGCGAAGTAATCCGCGACGATCAGGTCGTTCTCTTGATCTGTCCAGGCCCCGTTCGACATCGCGCCAGGCTAGGGGCCGAAACTGCGTTTGTCATCAGAGACTTCGCGCAAAACTCCCAAGACATACCAACCACCACGCCGCCCGTGTCGTTTCTCCGCCTGCTTTGAGACAAGCCGGAACCAGCGAAACAGGGGCGCAACGCGATCCCGTCAGTTCCTTGAAATGCATGGAGGTTTTGAATGCGTCTCGCCGAGAGCGCAGGGCGGGTGGAAAGAGACGGTGGGCGTTCAGAGACCGATCTTGCGCGGCAGGCCAGTCTCCGAAGGGCGGATGGTCCCTGCAAACCCCTTTGGCACATAAAGAAAAAGGCCCCGCGAGGGACCTGTTTTCGGGTTTGCAATGTTCAAGTGGCGGGCGGGAGACGAAGAAACCGAGAACTACACCTACGCTATAGCCCTCCAAAATGACACCTGAAAGCCGTCGATGGTCGACAGACGGGGCACGGGTTGGCATTATGTTGCCCGTGCCCAACCGCAGGAGCGACGCAACGGCAATCCGCGCAGACCGTGAAGGAGCAGAACCATGGTAGCCGTGATGTTGATGAGCGTGGCGCTAGTCGCCGTCCTTTGCGTCGTGGCCTATAAGCTCGCAGTCTATGCTCTGCCCTTCATGCTCGGATTGACTGCTGCGCAATTCGCCTATCAGACCGGCTCCGGCGTGATAGGTGCCGGGCTGGTCGGCCTCGTTTCCGCTGGCGTGGCGTTTGGCATCCTCGCTTTGCTGTTCGAGACGTTGCGCACTCCCATCCTGCGCTTGATTGTGGCGCTGATCTTTGCCGCACCCGCCGCCGTCGCAGGCTATGCGCTGGTCTATGGCATCACCAAAGAGGCGGTGCCCTCTGAAATCTGGCGGCAAATCTTCTGTCTGGTCGGCGGCGGTTTCGTTGGCGTATCGGCTTTGATGCGACTGGCCGCACCGTTGCCCTCCAGCCCCGCGCTTGCCCGTTGACATGAAGGTATGAAATGCGGTCCCGGCGCAAGAGCGCCGGGGCTTTTTCATAGCGGCCCTCCGGCTCTCTACAGCGCAATTTGGAAGCGCGTTCGCCTCCGGGCCGGCGCGGCTATCGCCGCGCCGCAGTGGCCTACTTTGCCGGCAGGGATCGAACGAAGGCGAGTGCGGCATCGACCGGCTCGCGCCTTCGCGTCGTCACCGAAAGCCGATGACCCTGCGCGCACCATCTGTTTCCAGCGCCAGAAACCTAACAATGACGCCGCGAAGCGGCGACTGACTGATTGGATTTACTAAGGGCCTTGCCCTCGCGCCAGCAAGGTAAGTGGAACCGTCCGGGGCGGTATCCCCAGCCTTCCGCGCCCAAGGGGCTTGTGCAGGCCGGGTGATCCCCCTCCACCCCGGCCGCCCTTGCTCGTTGCTACCCCAGTCTCGGCGACGGCCAGAAGGTCAGGCGCGGCGTTCCGCTTCGCTGACCTTCAGACCCGAGGATCAGAGACATGACCAACGTATCCCACAGCACCCCCCGCATCTATGTTGCCTGCCTTGCAGCTTACAATAGCGGCTATCTGCATGGGGCTTGGATCGACGCGGATCAGGACGCCGACCAAATCAGGGACGAGATTACCGCGATGCTTGCCCGTTCCCCCGTCGAGGATGCGGAGGAATACGCCATTCACGACTATGAGGGCTTCGAGAGCGTCAGCATCTCCGAATATGCCGGCATCGACAGCGTGGCGCGGATGGCCGCGTTCATCGCAGAACATGGCGCACTCGGCGCGGGCCTGCTGGAGCAGTTCAGCGGCGACATGGACCAAGCCGAATCCACCTTGGAGGACTGCTATCATGGTCAGTTCGCCAGCCTTGCCGACTACATGGAGGAGCTGACCACCGAAAGCGTCACGATCCCAGAGGCGCTGCGCTACTATGTCGATTGGGACGCGATGGCGCGCGACGCAGAGATGGGGGGCGATCTGTTCACCATCGAGACGGCGCACGGCGAGGTGCATGTGTTTTCCAACAGGTGAAAACATGGTCGCCTGTCCGCACTTGCGGGCGGGCGACTAGCCAGACGGCGACGATAGTGTTAAGAAGAAAATAACCAATAATGATCGGGTTAGTCGCTCAACGTATCTGATTTGAACGGCTCCTAATACTTCAAATAATACTTGAATCTCTCTGGTCCGGGCGTTGCCTCGCACGCCCCGGCTTTGGGAGGTGACGTCATGCTTAGCATCGACTGGCGTTTGCCGGCGGCATACAGGCACGCGAAGCACATTCCGGCCGCCGGTTTCGCTTGGGAATACCTGCGCCGCAACGACGAGTATCGTCAGGACTTCCAGACCATCGCATTGACCGGCGAGCCGACCGGGCGCGACCTCGAAGCGTTCGCGCATCGCTGGGGCTTGCGATTTCCCGTGCGATCCCGACGCGCCGCATGACCAGCAATCGCCGATCTGGACGCCAAGCCTTCAACCGCAAGCGGTAGTGCTGTCGCCGGTCGGTCACAAGGACGGCGACACCGAACCGATATTGACGCTGGCGCATCTCGACGGCCTCGACCTGCGCCGCGCTGCCGATGGCTGGCATGGTATCTGGCAGGTTGATGGCGTCGTACATCAATTCTGGCTGCCCGAGGCGGTGCCCGACGCAGCCGCTTTCTATGCCGTCACCCTGCCGATGGATTCCTTTCTGGAGCTACGTGCCCATGCCGCCCGCCGTCTTTGGCGGTCCCTCAACGGCCGCGCGCCCGGTCCCGACTTCCGGGCCGTTCCCGCCCAGCTCCGACAGTGGCACATCCTTTCCCTGCGCGCGCTCGACGCCCGGCTGCGCGGCGAGAGCTATCGCACCATTGCCGAAGTCCTGCTCGGCTTTCGCGGCACCAAGGAAGATTTTGAGAACGATCCGCGCAAGAACAAGGCCCGCCGCCTGGTCGCGCACGGCATCAAGATGATGCGGGGCGGCTATCGCCTGCTGCTCCATTATCCGATCAAGCCCGGTAAGCGTTGACGGACGGCCGAGCACCATCTGTCGGGAAGCATGTCGCAAGTTTTCGACTATTTGCGACAAAGATATGCGGCACGAAGAAACTGCTGGTGTTCAGGGGCGACCGATCTGTCGCGGGTTATAGGAGTTACGCGACAAGGGCTTTCTAAAACCCCTTTTTGCGGCGCGAACTAACTGCCAATTTCTCAACAAGCTCATCAGTGATAGGATTACTCAACGAGAACGTAACGCCGGTCTTTGTTGCCTTGAGCTTCAAAGAAGCGATCTCGCCGGCATGGGCGGCAATTGCACCCGGATCAACATATAGACCACATTGTTTAGTAAAGGCAGCATAGCCCGCGATGATCGTTCCTTCGATCTGAAATCCGGGCAGATCGTATTTAATAACTTCTTCCGCATCTGGTAGTGCTCGCGATAGCTGCACACGCAGTTGGTCTAACATGGCACGAAACTGCTCCGGTGCGGCGGCTATGTAGGCGTCATGGTTGTCATACTTCGTCATCCGGCGCTCCTAGCTCTTTTCGCAAATGTCCCAAAACTTGCGACGCGAAGCAAGCTGCAAGCATCAGCGATCTTCACGCCTTGTTGGCTGCCGCCTGCTCCAGAATCTTCCGATAGCCCTCGCGCGAGAGCCATTGCGCGCGTTCGAGATGGCTTTGCCAGCAACGATAGGTCCGAAATTCCTCGCCGCCCGGATCGCGGTGCAGCACGATCCGCGCGACTTCCTTCCAGTCCGCGCCCTCGGCCTTGGCATCGAGAAGCCGCAGGTAGGTCACGAAATGCCGTTCGTCATAGACGGTTATGGTGTCGCCGGTCGGCGCTTCGTCGTCCACATCGGGATCGAGTTCGACGGGAACCCGCATAGTCATTCCCCGTATCCGAGAGAGCTTGTCTGCGGTGCGCCCCCGCAAACGATTCTCTCTGACTCTTGGTGATCGGGGAGTTAGTAACCGTCACGAAACGGCCCCATGGCCTTTAGCTCGGAAAGCCTGTTGTATACGCCACAGGCTCCCCGACCATAGGTCAAGGAGTTGGTGCCGTTCTGGCTGGCACCGGCCATCCGTGAGGGGTTACTACGCCCCAGAGCAGCGCGTCTGCTCCACCCACAATCTTAGCCGAGCGGCGCACGAATGTCTTTGCCTATTCGGCGGGGCAGGCAACGAGCCTCTAAAATCCCTCACCTATTAGCCAGCGACACGCGCGAGGGGGGTGCCGCCAACGCATAGGCGCAAATGCGGCACGCTACGCGCCGCCGATCCCTCGCCATGGTTCGCCACAGTCCGCTGCCGCCCCCGGCAGCCCAATCCCGACTGGAGGTGATCCATGCCCAACCCGCTTGCGGGCCTGCCGCCGCGCCTGTTGCGCACCAAGGAAGCCGCGCGCTTCCTCGGCATATCCATCCGCACCCTTGAGAAACATCGCACCTACGGGACCGGCCCGACCTATCGCAAGGTCGGCGGTCGCGTCCTCTACACCGTCCGCGATCTGGAAGACTGGAGTGCGGCCGGCGAACGGAAATCCACCCGCGACAAGACCGCCGGCACGGTCTTTCCGGCGCGTCCGCTCACGCCCGAAGAACGGGACGAGTGCTAGATGCTGCGCGAGGACGACCATAGCCCCGCGCAGCCGACCGAGGACAGCGAGCGCAGCCGCCTAGACCCCTTCGTGGTCGCAACGGGCGATGCGCCGCCGCGCGACCAGCGCGATTTGATGGAACGGCCGTTCTTCTCGCTGGCGAAGACCCCGCGCACCAAGCCGATTCTCTACAAGGCTGCCGACATAGAGGTGCAGGTGTTCGGGATGCCCGAGCACGGCATGGCGACCATATGGGACGCCGATGTGCTGATATGGGCGGCCTCGCAGATCGTCGCGGCCGAGAATGACGGCCTCGCCACATCGCGCTTCGTCCGCTTCACGCCCTACCATCTGTTGCGCGCCATCGGACGCCCGACCGGCAATCACCAATACCGGCTTCTGAAAGCCGCGCTGGCGCGGCTGCAATCGACCGTCATCGCCACCACAATCCGCAACGGCCCGCATTGGCGGCGGCGGCAATTCTCATGGATCAACGAATGGGAAGAAATGACGACGCGCACCGGCCGCGTCGAGGGCATGGAGTTCGTCCTGCCCGAATGGTTCTACAACAGCGTCATCGACCGTTCGCTGGTCCTGACCATCGACCCGGCCTATTTCCGACTGACTGGCGGCATCGAGCGATGGCTTTACCGCGTCGCCAGAAAGCACGCCGGGCACCAGCGCCACGGCTGGATTTTCGAGGTCGCGCACCTTCATCAGAAATCCGGCAGCCTCGCCCGGCCGTCTGATTTCGCGCTCGACCTGCGCCGGATCGCGGCCCGCCAGCAACTCCCCGGCTACCGCCTCCAGATCGAGCGGGAAGACGGCCGCGAGCTGCTGCGCATCCGCCCCGGAAACTTATCAACAGGCACTGTTGATAACCCTGTTAATGCCATCGGCAGATCAGGCGCACGGGGTATCGGCACATCAGGCGCACCACTATCGGCAGATCAGGCGCACGAACCGCAGCTAACGCTTTGGCCTCAAAAGCGGAATCCGACCGCTAACTTATCTAACAGTGAATCTAACTCTTTTTCTTTGACGCGCGCGCAGGCGAAGCGTGGTGCCGGTTCTGCCGGGAACAGCGAGCCATGACGCCCGCCGTTGACGCAGCGCACGCGCGCAATCCCCACCAGCACATCGCCGGAGACGCACAATGACCCGTCGCGCCCATCGCAGCGCGCACGGCCGTCCGCTGCCGGACGGGCCTGCGCCCTTCACCACATTGGTCGAGCTGACTTTCGAGAAACGCCGCATCGAGCATTGGATCAGGTTCGGCCGCAAGAGCTACGAACAGATCATCGACCGCCGCCGCAGCGTCGTCGGCTTCGCACCGGGCAGCGTCTTCGCCTTCGTCCGATGGGCGAACGGCGACCATGGCACGGTCGTTTCCCGCATCGACATTGTGCGGGCAATCGGGCGCGGTGAACCCTTCCAGACATTGCCGTTTGTCCGCCCCGGCGGCGAAATCCTGTTGCGCCTCGATAGCTGGCCGAAGGTGCAGCGCGGGCTTGCCGCCATCGACGCCGTGGAATCGCTCGGCCTCGATCCGGCCGACGCTGCACCGGAACACTGGCGGCATGTCCACAACCGTTTGACCGCCAATCTGGAGCCGCACGCCTACACGCCCGAGCGACATGCCGCGTGGCTTCACCGCCGAAGGATCGAGCCATGACGCGCCGCCGCACCCTCACGGTGACGGCGCTCGCCGTCATCGGTATCGCCGCCGCAGGCGCGGTCGAGACGCCGACGAAACTCATATGGAACGCCACCGCCAGCGCGCCGGTCGGGTTCTACACCGTCGAGCCGGCCGACCGGATCGACGTGCCCGAGCTGGTCGCCGTCATGCCGCCCGAACCGCTCGCCGGCTTCATGGTCGAGCGGGGCTATATCGCGCGAGGCGTCCCGCTCTTGAAGCGCGTCTTGGGCCTGCCGGGACAGCGGGTTTGCCGCGCCGGCCGCACGATCACGGTTGACGGGATCGAGATGGGCGAGGCGCTGGAGCGCGACAGCCTCGGCCGCGATCTGCCCATCTGGCAGGGCTGCCGCGTCATCGGCGACGACCAGCTTTTCCTCATGAATTGGGAAGTCCGCGACAGCCTCGACGGCCGGTATTTCGGACCCATCCCCGCAGCTTCCGTCATCGGCCGAGCGGTCCCGCTCTGGACCGATGAGGAAGGCGTCGGCCGCTACGAGTGGCGCGCGCCGACCCACTGAACCACCCCCCGAAAATCAACCGCAGGAGATTTCCCATGGCAGAAATAGGCACCTTCACCCGCACCGAAACCGGCTATGCGGGAGAGCTTCATTCGTTCGGCCTCCACGAAAAGCTGTTCATCGTCCCGGCCAAAGCGAGCGACGTAAAAAACGCACCTGACTATCGCGTGCGCCTCGATAGCGAGGACGGCCCGGACGCCGGCCCCGCATGGAAAGACTCCAGCGAGAACGCTGGCGAGTTCGTGTCGATGCGATTGGAGGGGCCAATCTTCCCGTTCCCGATCCGGGCCAAACTGTTCCAGTCCAACGACGATCCTTCGGTCTGGACCCTGCGTTGGAAACACGCCCGGAAGATCGAGGATGAAGAATGAAGGCCGCGCGCGTCCGGCCCACCATCCGGTCAAAGATCGGCATCCCTTTGTTCGCGGAAAAGCCGTCTCATCCCTTCGTCCCGCTCGGCGACCAGACGGCCGGCGCGCGCAGCGAAGGTCAGGGGCGGCCATCGGCCGGCGCTTGCGCCTTGCCCTTGACCGCAGCGAGCACGCTGGCAGGCTGGCGGGGGCGCTTTCCGTCTGCACCGGATCGGGCGTCGCTGTCGCGCAATCCGCGCCCGTCGAGCGCCCGGCCGCCGCCCATCCCTATGCGGCTCACATCGCCGAGGCGTCGCAGCGTTTCGGCATACCGGAGCATTGGATCGTCGCGGTGCTACGCGCCGAGAGCGCGGGCGATGTGCGCGCGGTTTCGTCGGCCGGCGCTATGGGATTGATGCAGGTGATGCCCGACACATGGGCGGGCCTGCGCGTCCGCTACGGCCTCGGCCGCGATCCCTACGACCCGCGCGACAACATCCTCGCAGGCACGGCCTATCTACGCGAGATGTTCGACCGCTACGGCAATGTCGGCGCGATGCTTGCGGCCTATAACGCCGGCCCCGGCCGCTACGACGAGCACCGCGCGACGGGCCGCCCGCTTCCCGCCGAGACACGCGCCTATGTCGCCGCGCTCGCCCCGATCCTTGGCGGCGCGGCTCCATCGGATGCGCCGTTGCAACCACCGGCACCGCCGCCCGACTGGCGCGAGGCACCGCTATTCGTCATGCGCCCGGCCGACACGCAAGCTGCCGCCGCGCCGCCGTCCGAGGTGCAAACAGGCGACGGCCGCGCTGCCGTTCCGGCGCGCGACCCCGCCCGTGCGGAGCCGCAGGACGGCAGCATTTTCGTGGCGAGCGCCAGCGACGGGGGAACGCCATGAGGGCGGCGTTCCCGCGCTCGGCGGCGCTGGTTTCGGCATCCGGTCGGGCAGGTTTGCGCCCGGCAGGATTCCCGGCAGGAGGGGCAGAAAAGACAGAAAGGGCGGAGGGCAAGATTAAAGAAGACGGCACCATGTCGGGCCGCTTCTGGAAATTGTTATTGTCTGCACACTGGTTAGGCGACCGATTCCGGCACCATGGTTTTGAGGGGCCGCGTGCCGCGATTTCGCACAAAGCCTTGGCTTTGCTGGGTTTCGAGCGGCACCATAGGCGCAGATTGGCCGTATTTCGACGGTTTTGGCTGGAGTCGCGCCCTTGAGCGCCGACGACGAAAATCGCTTCCGACCAAAGCCCGGCCGCATCCGATCCGACACGCCGAAGGCCGGTAAGACCAAGAGCTTTTTCACGCAGGTCAGGAAGATCACCCGGCAGCATCAGGCGGCAGCCTCCCGCGATCCTTCCATGCCGTCATCCGCCCGCCCGTCATCGCCGGGCCGTTCCCGCGCCGTGGTCGCCAGCGGCAAGGGCGTGAAGCGCGGCCGGGGCGCGAGCTTCGTGCGCGCCCGGAACATCTCCGGCCAATGGCATCATCGCCAGCCCGGCAGCCGCCGCGTGATCGTCAAGCAGCGCAGCGTCCGGGCCGCGTGGAAGGGCGGCCGCGCCCGCGCGCATCTGCGCTATGTCCAGCGCGACGGCACGTCACGCGACGGCGAGCGGGGCCGGCTCTATTCGGCGACCGAGGACCGCGCCGATGGCGACGCCTTCCTTGATCGCGGCAAGGACGACCGCCACCAATTCAGGTTCATCGTCTCGCCCGAGGACGGCGCGGAGCTGTCGGACCTCACGGCCTACACCCGCGATTTCATGAAGCAGGTGGAAGCCGACCTTGGCACGAAACTCGATTGGGTTGCCGTCAACCACTACAACACCGGCCATCCCCATGTGCATGTCATCGTCAACGGCCGCGACGATATGGGCGGGGATCTGGTCATCAACGGCGACTACCTTTCCGCCGGCCTGCGCGAGCGCGCCAGCGAGCTTGCCAGTCTGGAACTCGGCCCCGTCACCGAGATCGAGCAGACCCGCAAGCTGTCGGCCGAGATCGACCAAGACCGTTTCACCCGCATCGACCGCGCCATGGTCGAGGAAGCCGATGCCCGTTTCCTCGACCTGCGCCATGAACCGGCAGAGCCGAGGCGGCAGTTCGAGCGAACGCTGCGCCTGCGCAGGCTCGGCAAGCTGGAGAAGATGGGGCTGGCGACCGAGCACGCGCCCGCCGTTTGGGAATTGAGCAAGGACATGGAACCGGCCCTGCGCGAGCTGGGCGAGCGTGGTGACATTATCCGCACCATGCAGAAGGCGCTCGGCCCGCAGGGTGGCGAACGCGATCCCATGAGCTTCCAAATCCATGACGGAGCACCCGAGACGCCCATCGTCGGGCGCGTCGTGGACAAGCACCTGTCCGACGAGCTGGGGGAGAACCTGACCGTTGTGGTGGACGGGATCGACGGCCGCACCCACCACATCGCCGGCATCGCGCCCGAGCGGCTGGAGGACGCCCGCATCGGCAGCGTCGTCCAGATCGGCCCGGCCGAGGTGACGGCCCGGCCGTCCGACCGCACCATCACGGCCATTGCCGAGGACGGCATCTATCGGCCGAGCCGCCATCTGGAGCAGGCGAAGTTCGAGGGCCGCGTTCCCGGCGGCGACTATGAGGGCTATGTCGATGCGCATGTGCGCCGGCTGGAGGCGCTGCGCCGGGCCGGTATCGTCGAGCGGATCGACGCCGACCAATGGCGCATCCCCGATGATCTGGTCAGCCGCGCCGCCGCCTATGACGCCGGCCGCGACCGGCAAGCCAGTGTGCGCGTCCCTTCCCCGGTCGATCTGCAAAGGCAGATCGGATCGGATGGCGCGACCTGGCTGGACCGGAGATTGATCCATGGCGAGACGGCCGACCTTGCGCCGACCGGCTTCGGCCAACAGGTGCGCGACGCCATGGACCAACGCCGCGAGCACCACATTGCACAGGCCGACGCCACCCGAGCGCGGGACGGCCGCATCTTCTATCGGCGCAACCTTCTCGCCACGCTGCGCGAGCGGGAGGTTGTCCGCGTTGGCGCGGAGATGGCCGAGGGCAAAGGGCTGCCGTTCCGCGCCGCCACGGACGGCGAGAACGTGAGCGGCAAGTTCACCGGCACCGTTCAGCTATCTAGCGGCAAGTTCGCCGTGGTCGAAAAGAGCCATGAGTTCACGCTTGTCCCGTGGCGACCTGTCATCGACCGTCAGCTCGGCCGCGAGGTCATGGGCGTCGTGCAGGGCGGATCGGTGTCGTGGCAGTTCGGGCGAAGGCACGACCTTGGGCTTTAGCACGTCCGCGTGTTTTATACGGCATCTATCATGCCCCGTGTATCTCACGCTGGATGACGGCTATTGTAGAGCCTTCGTTGAAGCGTTCAGTAGAAAAGAAGATATGCCGAGACCGAAACTTCACAGCGACGAGTTCATTCTGGATACCGCGCTAGGCATCCTTCTTCAGAAAGGTCCATCGGCCTTCACCCTCTCCGATGTTGCGGAAGCTGTCGGCATCTCGCGGGCTGCGCTGATCCAGCGGTTCAAGGACAAGGCGACGCTGCATCGAAAGGTCATGGAGCGCACCACACAGGAGGTGCGCGACTATTTCGCGGGCGCGAGTCCCGAAAAGGGCCTCGATCCGCTATGGGCGATGCTCAAGGACCTCATCGCCGGTATGGGTGCCGGTGTCGGAACGGAAGGCTACCTCCTTCTATTGTGGGGAGACATTCAGGAGCCGTCGCTTCGCACCCTTGCGGCGGAGCGGAACAGGCTGGTCCTGAAAGCTATCGAGGCACGACTGCCCGCCGGGCCGCGCCCCCCCCGAGCATACCGCTGGCCTGATTCAGACGGTCATTCAGGGGTCTTGCATGCAGTGGCTTGTTGAGCCGGAAGGCGAGCTAGCGGCTTTCATGACCAAGCGCACCCACATGCTTCTATCCGTCCTCTATCCCGACCATGTGTTCGGGTAACACCATCTGGAGGGTTGTTTATAACAGTCGTGTCGGTTATTTATAAGGCATGTGCCACGGTAACACCGGGCTCGGAAACCCGGAACGACTATCATGCCTATACAAAAACCAAGTCCCTTGGGGGCCGAACGACAAAAAGCACTGCCCGCGCCAACCTTGGCGCTGAACCTCATGGCCGACGAGTTCGATGCGTTGAACGCGGGCAGCGGGCCGCAAATCGCCTATCGCGACCTGTTCTGTCCACACATGGACCTGCCGCGCGCCTTGCGGAACTGGTCAGAGGCTCGGGGCGTCCAGTTGCGGAGCCTTCGCAAAATCACGCATGAGCGCGGTGGCCGGTCGCAGAAGGTGCTTTTCGGCCTTCACGATGGTTATGCCGTTGAAAGCGTTCTGATCCGTCGCCACGACGGACACACCGCCTGTATTTCATCACAGGTTGGATGTGCCTTCGCCTGTCAGTTCTGCGCCTCCGGCCAAGCCGGCCTCAAGCGCAACCTTTCGTCGGGCGAGATCGTCGAACAGGTCGTTCAACTCGGGCCGAAGGTCAATCGGATCGTGTTCATGGGCATCGGTGAGCCATTGAACAACTACGAGCAGGTGATGAAGGCGATTCGCATCCTGCGCGACCGGCGAGGGATGAATTTCCCCACCACGGGGATCACGCTTTCCAGCATAGGCATACCGAAGGCTCTAGCGCAATTGCGAGAAGAGCATTTGGCGATCAACCTGACAATATCGCTGCATGCGACGACGCAGGAAGTTCGCGACCGTCTCATCCCCGGATCGCGTAAGCACGACATCAATGAAGTCATCGCACGCGCTTCATCATGGGCAGAACGGCACAACCGGATTGTCACCTTTGTCTATCTGGTCCTACCCGGTATCAACGACACGCTTGCTGATGCGAAACGGCTTGCCGGTCTGATGAACAAGCGACGGGCACGCGTGAACCTTATGCGCTGGAATCCCGTCGATGGAATCGCGCTTGATCGAACAAGCGACCGCAGCCTTGGGCTTTTCCGTGAGATGCTGGATCGCGCCGGTGTGCCCGTGGTGGTGCGGGATACACAGGGACGGGATATTTCGGCAGCATGCGGTCAGCTCTGGTTGCGCGATCTGCGCGGCATCCCTGTCGAGAAACGTGGAGCCGCGACGCAGGCCGCATAGCAGGAGCGCGGGATGCGGCGTTCGAGAAGACATGCGAACGACGCGTTCCGATCAAGTGAAACGCTGCTCGGGTCGCGCATACCTCTCATGTCGCTGATCCAGACGCTTGCGGTCGCCGAGCATCTGAACTTCCGCCACGCGGCGAACGCACTCGGGGTTGCACAATCCAGCGTCAGCGCGCGCGTGAAGGCTCTGGAGCAAGACCTTGGAATCCTCCTGTTCGAGCGTCACGCACGCGGCGTCCGGTTGACCGAGGCCGGACGCCATTTCGTCGAGCAAATAGCAGCGGGCGTCGATCAACTCGACCATGCAGTGAAGACTGCCGGCATGGCAGCGGCGGGGGAATGGGGCCGCCTGCGCATCGGCGTCCATGCGTTGATCCCCCACAGCTTCCTCGCCGAGTTGATTGGGCAGTATCGGGAAGATCATCCCGGTATCGAGGTCGAAATCACGGAGGGCACCGCCCGCGATGCAGTCATGCGGCTTCGCGCCGACCGGCTGGACGTGGTGTTCGTCGCCGGGAAGCCCGAACTGCCTGACTGCCATACGCGCCCGATCTGGACCGAACCGTTGATGGCCATTCTGCCGGATGGGCATCGCCTTGCCGGGCAATTGGCAATCACTTGGGCCGATCTGGTCGGTGAGACATTCCTTGTCCGCCATGGCGGCACCGGCCCGCAGGCGCATGACCATATCGTGCTGCGCCTTGCCGGGCGCTGGCCTGCACCGTCGATCCTGCGCTTCGATGTGGAGCGCGCCACGCTGCTATCCATGGTCGGACAAGGCTTCGGCGTCACCATTGCCGGAGCGGCCACGGCGCTGCTGCCAACGTCCGGCGTCGCCTTTCTGTCGTTCGCGGACGAGCCAAAGCCGATCACGTTCTCGGCTGTCTGGTCGCCGTCCAACCGCAGCGCGGCGCTTCGCAACCTGCTCACCCTCGCCAGCGACATGGGCCGGCCGGTCCGCACGGACTGATTTTCCGCCGCGATTCGTTTCTGCCAGCCAGCATAGGCACCAGCAACGACGATCCCGGTGCGATCCGTCCTATTTGCCGCCGATAGTATCCGGCAGCCCTCCGGCATCCTCTTTCCTGTTGCCCGTCCCGATTTTGCCTACTCTTTGATCGGCTCCGTCTCTTTTGCCGACTGGAGCCTGCATTGCGCGGAGGCCGAATCCTTTGGGGTCAGATCGCTGTCGTCTTCGCCATCGTTCTGGTGATGACGTGGACGGCGACGCAATGGGTCGCCTTCCGACTCGGCTTCCAGCCGCAGCTTGGATCGCCATGGTTCGAGCTGGGCGGCTTGCCGGTCTATTATCCGCCGGCCTTCTTCTGGTGGTGGTTTTCGTTCGATGCCTACGCGCCAGCGATCTTCGTCGAAGGGGCGATCATCGCAGCGTCCGGCGGCTTCATCGCCATCGCCGCCGCCATCCTCATGTCGATCATTCGAGCGCGGGAAGCCCGCAACATCGCCACCTACGGATCGGCGCGATGGGCGGAAGACAAGGAAATCCGCGCGGCCGGATTGCTCGGCCCCGATGGCGTAGTGCTCGGCCGGCATACGCAAGACTATCTGCGCCATGACGGTCCCGAGCATGTCTTATGCTTCGCCCCGACCCGCAGCGGTAAAGGCGTCGGCCTTGTCGTCCCGACACTGTTGACATGGCCGGGAAGCTGCATCGTCCATGACATTAAAGGCGAGAACTGGACCATCACGGCCGGCTTTCGCGCGAAGCATGGCCGTGTCCTGCTGTTCGATCCAACCAATGCTAGATCGTCGGCCTACAACCCGCTGCTGGAGGTCCGGCAAGGGGAATGGGAGGTCCGCGACGTGCAGAACATCGCGGATATTCTAGTGGACCCGGAAGGTTCCCTCGACAAGCGCAACCATTGGGAAAAGACGAGCCACAGCCTGCTTGTCGGCGCGATCCTGCATGTTCTCTATGCGGAGAAGGACAAGACGCTGGCGGGCGTCGCCAACTTCCTGTCCGATCCCCGCCGTCCGGTTGAGGCGACCTTGCGCGCCATGATGGACACACCGCATCTCGGCGAGGCGGGCGTTCATCCTGTCATCGCGTCGTCGGCCCGCGAGCTGCTGAACAAATCCGAGAACGAACGGTCGGGCGTATTGAGCACCGCCATGTCCTTTCTCGGCCTCTACCGCGATCCGGTGGTGGCGCGCGTCACCGCACGTTGCGACTGGCGAATTGCCGATCTGGTCGGCAGCCGCCAGCCCGTCACGCTCTATCTGGTCGTGCCGCCGTCCGACATAAACCGCACCAAGCCGCTTATCCGCCTGATTCTCAACCAGATCGGCAGGCGGTTGACGGAAGAATTGACCAGCTCCGGCACGCGCCATCGGCTGCTGCTCATGCTGGACGAGTTTCCGGCGCTCGGCCGTCTGGATTTTTTCGAGTCCGCCTTAGCCTTCATGGCGGGCTACGGCCTCAAGGGCTTCCTAATCGCGCAGAGCCTCAATCAGATCGAGCGGGCCTATGGGCCGAACAACGCGATCCTCGACAACTGCCACGTCCGCGTCAGCTTCGCCACGAACGACGAACGCACGGCCAAGCGGGTGAGCGACGCGCTCGGCACCGCAACCGAGCTGCGCGATTCCACCAACTATGCGGGCCATCGTCTCGCGCCATGGTTGGGGCATCTCATGGTGTCGCGGCAGGAGACGGCCCGGCCGCTGCTCACGCCGGGCGAGATCATGCAGCTTCCGCCGACCGACGAAATCGTCATGGTGGCGGGCACCCCGCCGATCCGCGCCACCAAGGCCCGCTACTACGAGGACGCGCGGTTTCAGGAACGCATCCTGCCGCCACCCGACCTGGTCGCCGCTCCGCTGACGCCCAGCCCATCCACCGATGATTGGTCCGGTCGCATGGTTACGGCGGATGGCAGCTCCGCGAAGGACGCCGCCAATGGGACCGAAGGCGATCCGGCCAACGCCGGCATCCGCCGCGAGCCGGAATTGCCCGAGCATGAGGAAATCATCCCGCCGCCACCATCGCCCGAACAGGAGTTCGAGTTTCTGGACGACGAGCCGGACGTTGACGCGGCCAAGGCCCGCGCCATGCGCCAGCGCATGAGGATGGTGGCGCGGCAAGTGGCGATGAACCCCGATGACGGAATCGACCTTTGAGGACACGCCCATGGCAACCCGAACCCGCCTGAATCTCTATTTCGACCCGGCGCTCATGCCGCAGATCGAGTCGCTGGCGCTGCGCCGCAAGGTCTCGAAATCCGCCATCGTCGAGGCGGCGGTCATGTCCTACCTGTCCGGCGATTCCGCCGACCGGCTTGAAGCAGCCATGTCGCGCCGTCTGGACAAGCTCGGCCGTCAGATCGACACGCTCGACATGGACCTTGCCGTTCTCGGCGAAACGGTCGCGCAGTTCATCCATTTCTGGATGTCCCTCACGCCGCCGCTTTCAGGAGCCACTCAATCCGCTGCCCGAGCAAAAGGCGCGGAACGGTTCGAGGGATTCATACAGACTCTCGGCAAGCGACTGGCGACGGGCGACAGGTTCCTCAAAGAGCTGTCGCGTGACCTCGACTCACTCCACGACGATCCGGTGCGAGACGAGGCCGGGACCAACGGCGATCAAGAGTAAGTATTCGGACCCATCCTATTTACCGCCGATAGCCGCCGATCACCGCACGCAGCTAGATACTTGTTGAACCAGCCCAATTCCGGGCTTTTTTAATCGACCCCGATCCGGGGATCGCATGTCGCGCCCCATGAAGAAGCGGGGCCGACATGACCACCAACCACCACAGGCAGGAAGCGGTCCAGCGCGGCGCGCGCATGTTGCGCACCGCGCTCGGCCCCGTCATTGCCCGGCTGCTCGAAGACCCGGCCGTGGCCGAGGTGATGTTGAACCCGGACGGCCGCCTTTGGGTGGACCGGCTGTCCGAAGGGCTTTCCGATACGGGCGAACGGCTGTCCGCCGCCGATGGCGAACGCATCGTGCGGCTGGTCGCGCATCATGTCGGCGCGGAGGTTCACGCCCGCAGCCCGCGCGTCTCGGCCGAGTTGCCGGAGAACGGGGAGCGGTTCGAGGGCCTGTTGCCGCCGGTGGTCGCCGCCCCGACCTTCGCCATCCGCAAGCCCGCAGTCGCGGTGTTCAGCCTCGACGACTATGTGGCGGCGGGCATCATGTCCGCCGATCAGGCCGCGACGCTATGCGCGGCCGTTTCTTCCCGCGCCAACATCCTCGTGGCGGGCGGCACCAGCACCGGCAAGACCACGTTGACCAATGCGCTGCTCGCCGAGGTGGCGAAGACGGCGGATCGCGTCGTCATCATCGAGGACACGCGCGAGCTGCAATGCGCCGCGCCGAACCTTGTCGCCATGCGGACGAAAGACGGCGTGGCAACGCTTTCCGATCTGGTCCGTTCCTCGCTACGCCTGCGCCCGGATCGCATCCCCATTGGCGAGGTGCGCGGATCGGAAGCCCTCGACCTTCTGAAAGCGTGGGGCACCGGCCATCCGGGCGGGATCGGCACCATCCATGCCGGCACCGGCATCGGCGCGCTCCGTCGCCTTGAACAGCTCATTCAAGAGGCTGTCGTCACCGTCCCGCGCGCCCTGATCGCCGAGACAATCGACCTTGTTGCCGTCCTTTCCGGGCGTGGTTCCGCGCGCCGGCTTGCCGAGCTTGCCCGCGTCGAAGGGCTGGGGCCGGACGGCGACTACCGCATCACGCATCCCATCCCTTCGGCAATCCCCACCAACACAGGAGAATCTTCATGATCCGCACGATTTCGCGCGGCTATCGCTTCGCCGCGACCGCCGCATCCACCCTTGCCATCAGCCTCATGCTTGCCCCGGCCGCCCATGCGTCCGGTTCGTCGATGCCATGGGAGCAGCCCTTGCAGCAAATCCTCCAGTCCATCGAGGGGCCGGTCGCCAAGATCATCGCCGTCATCATCATCATCGTGACCGGCCTGACCCTCGCGTTCGGCGATACCAGCGGTGGCTTCCGTCGCCTGATCCAGATTGTGTTCGGCCTGTCCATCGCGTTCGCGGCGTCGAGCTTCTTTCTGTCGTTCTTCTCGTTTGGCGGCGGGGCGCTCGTTTGATGGCGGGCGGCCTCGAACAGCTCGACGCGGTGCCGGGCTTCGCGATCCCGGTCCACCGGGCGCTGACCGAGCACATTTTGCTCGGCGGCGCACCGCGCGCCATCGCCATCATGAACGGGACGCTGGCCGGGGCCGTGGGCCTCGGCCTGCGCCTCTGGCTGGTCGGCATCGCCATATGGGCCATCGGTCACTTTGCCGCCGTATGGGCGGCGAAGCGCGATCCCCAATTCGTCGAAGTCGGGCGGCGGCATCTGCGCATCCCCGCCAACCTTGCGGCGTGAGGGCGCGGCCATGATGAACCTTGCCGAATACCGCCGCACCGCCGCGCGCCTCTCTGATTATCTGCCATGGGCCGCGCTGGTCGGCTCGGGCGTCGTCTTGAACAAGGACGGGAGTTTCCAGAGGACCGCGAAGTTTCGCGGTCCCGATCTGGATTCCGCCGTCGCGGCCGAGCTGGTCGCCGTCGCCAGCCGCATCAACAATGCCGTGCGCCGTCTCGGCTCCGGCTGGAGCATCTTTGTCGAGGCGCAGCGCAGCGAGGCCGCGACCTATCCCGACAGCGCCTTTCCCGATGCCGCATCCGCGCTGGTCGATGCCGAGCGCAGGGCTGGTTTCGAGGAAGCCGGCACGCATTTCGTGTCGGGCTATTTCCTCACCTTTCTCTGGCTGCCCCCGGCCGAGGAAGCCGCCCGCGCCGAAACATGGCTCTACGAGGGCCGCGAGAAAACCGGCGTGGACCCGTGGGAGCTGCTGCGCGGCTTCATCGACCGCACCGACCGCGTGCTGGCCTTGCTCGACGGCTTCATGCCCGAGTGCCGTTGGATGGATGACGGCGCGACGCTGACCTATCTCCATTCCACCATCTCGACCAACCGGCACCGGGTCCGCGTGCCCGAGGTGCCGATGCACCTCGACGCGCTGCTCGCCGACCAGCCCTTGACCGGCGGACTGGAGCCGCGCCTTGGCAACGCGCATCTGCGCGTGCTGACCATCGTGGGATTCCCGACCGCGACGACGCCGGGCCTGCTCGACGAGATGAACCGCCTGCCGTTCCCCTATCGGTGGAGCACGCGCGCGATCCTCATGGATAAGACCGACGCGACCCGGCTGCTGACCCGCATCCGTCGCCAATGGTTCGCCAAGCGCAAGTCCGTCGCCGCGATTCTGAAAGAGGTGATGACCAACGAGGCGTCCGCGCTGGTGGACACCGACGCGGCGAACAAGGCGCTCGACGCGGACATGGCGTTGCAGGAGCTTGGGGCGGACGTGGCGGGCATGGCCTATGTCACGGCCACCGTCACCGTTTGGGATGCCGACCCGCGCATTGCCGACGAGAAGCTGCGCCTGGTCGAGAAGATCGTTCAGGGCCGCGACTTCACCGCCATGCCCGAGAGCGTCAACGCGGTTGACGCATGGCTCGGCAGCCTGCCCGGACACGCCTACGCCAATGTCCGCCAGCCGCCCATCAGCACTTTGAATCTCGCCCACATGATCCCGCTTTCGGCGGTGTGGGCGGGGCCGGAAC
>QFQS01000035.1 GCA_003243455.1 Cereibacter sphaeroides
ACTACAATCCTGCTTCATAACACCCATCTGTCTATGTTGTTGAAGTAAATAGGCTTTGCTGATCGGGATGCGATCCCGTGGGGTATTTTGGGTTTTTCCGGGCGCGGTTTACGAGTTGATGGGCGGAAGAGCCACCAAGTTCGGCCCGGCTGAATATCCATGGTCCTTCTGGTAGAGGATGGATGCCTTCGATCTCGCCGGCTTCCGCTGCGACCCGGAGAGTCTTCGGGGTCACGCCGATTTGGCGGGCCGCCTGACCCAAGTTCAGCCATGGAACATCGCCATCGGTTCCTGCGCGGAAGACCGGAATCTTGTGATGAGACCTCAGCGCGGTGACCCGTTCGCGCGTCCAGCGGTTGCCGTGCCCGGTCATCAGCCCGTTCCGGTTGAGGATACCAGCGATCAGGTCGTCATTGGCGATGAGCACGAGTTGGCGCACGGCGACAATGACGTCGGCCGGGGTGCTGTTACGCTGTCCCTTGCGGCGCTTGGGCAGTCGTAACTCGGTATGGACGCCGCCCGCCCAATGGATCAGCAAAACGATCTCGGATGCGTCGCCGTCGATGTCAGCGATTACCTCTTGGATGAGAGTGCGCACGATGCGCTTCTTCAATCGTGCATCGGTCTGCGGGTCTTTCCAGACGGCTTTGAGATCGGCGGCAAGGCCGTCGATCTCCTTCAGGGACGTCGACGCTGGTTGCGGCATTGAGGCATCATGCGCGGTGATCCTGGCCTCCACTTCGCTGACGCGCGTGAGTGCGCGGTTCCATCGCGCTTCCAGTTCCGCCGCTACCAACCGATTCTGAGGATCGGCGGCATCATATTGTCGGAAGGCCCGATCGGCCTCGTAACGGACTGCTTCGAAATCGCGCATCAGTGCGTCGCGGACCTGATCGCGGCGACTGGCTGCCTGTGCTTCGGCTTCAACCGCAGCCGCGATCGCTCCGGGTTCGAGGACCGGAATGAGCGCCTGCTCGATCGCATCATCGACGCGCAATCCGCCGAATGCGATACAACGCGGCTCGCCATTGTCGAGCAGGCCCCGCCAGCAGGAATAGCGGGGAATATCATGCCTGGCACCGGTGTAACGCACGGTCAGCTTGCGGCCGCACCGCCGGCAACGGACGAGCCCGGTGAGCAGTGCATCGCCATGCTTGGGCGCCCCATGGTGCCGACTGGTGGGGACATTGTCGCTCACCATCTTGCGGATAATCTCCGATCGCTCCCAACTGACATAGCCTTCGTGCGAACCAGGGATTAGCGCCAGCCACTCGTTCCGTGGCTTGCGGCGACTCTGCGATCGCATGCCACCACCATTATATCCGGCGGCAGTGCGACTTTTACCATAGGCATAGGCGCCACCGTAAATCGGGTTCTCGATCATCCGGTGAATGGTTGCATAGTTCGGCTTGCGCCACTCGATATCGCCGTTGTTGCGCTTGGCTGGGAGGTCCAGCCCATGCTCGATAAACCAGAGCAGCGCTTGCCGTGCACTGCCGAGCTCGGCCACCTTGTCAAAAACCAGGACGATGGCTTCCTGGACCCGACGATCGGGATCCTTCTCGAGCCGGTCACCGACCTTCACGAAGCCGACTGGGGCCGCAACGATCAGTTCGCCGCGTCGAGCCTTCTCGTAGCGGGCTGAGAGCGAACGCTGGCGCAGAAGATCCAGTTCATACTCGTTGAGGCTGCCCTTCAGGCCCAGCAGCAGTCGGTCATTGCCCTGGCGCGGGGCGTACACGGTCTCTTGGTCGATCAACACCGTGTCGACGACCCGGCACATCTCGATAAGCTGTTGCCAGTCACGGCTGTTGCGGGCGAAGCGCGAAACTTCCCGTGCAGCGACTGCACCGACTTTGCCAAGGCAGACCTCGGCAACCATCCGGTCGAAACCGGCGCGTGTCACACCTCCTGCGGCTGATCGGCCAAGATCTTCGTCGACGGTCTCGATGCGAGACCACCCCAGAGTGACCAGGCGATCGCGCATTGCGTATTGCAGAGCGCTACTCTCCCGGTTGTGAAGGACCTGATGGGGGGAGGACTGCCGCACATACAGGATCGCCTTGCGTTCGAGATGCTGCGGGCCGATCTTCTCAAAGTTCATCGTACGTCTCCCGTGGTTCCGCGACGGGATCGCTGTCGATATGCTCGAGTAGCAGGCGTACGATCAGCGGCATCAACGCTTGGCGTGTCGGCGGCGGCAGGGTCTGCCATCGCGGAAGCTGCGCGATCCCGGAACCGCTGGGGCTGGAGAACAGATCGAGCTGCACTGTCATCGGCTTGCGTGCCATCAAGACCTCCCGAATACGAGTCGTGAGGGCTGAATGCTGCGCTCGAAACCGATGAAGCCGAAATCTTCTTGGCTGCCACCTGCAGGAGTCTGGACAGCGCGCTCAGCGCGCCGATATCCACGCGAGATGCAGCTTCAAGGCACGTCATGGTACAAACAGCGCGGTCAAACATCCACGCCGGAATCTCAAGCAAGCGATCGGACGTCGTACCTGTGAGGTTGCACCGAAAAACAATCCCCCCGGCGCGTTCCACGGCTTGATGCACGTGGATCTGCCGACCCCTCCAGGGGTGCCATTGATAGATAACTTCCCGGATATCGGGTTCGTGGGCGTTGCGTCGCCGTGTTGTACAACACC
>QFQS01000036.1 GCA_003243455.1 Cereibacter sphaeroides
TCCCGCGCTGCGGGACAGACCAGTAGCCGGGTCAATTCTCAATGAAAATCCCGGGTCACTTCTCAGTGCAAATCTACATCGGACGACCACTCGCCTTCATCTTGACGGGCGGTGAAGCAGCAGATTGCAAGGCGTATGATGCCTTGATCGGCCTGCCAGAACGCGCACCCGATGCACTGCTGGCCGACAAGGGCTACGATGCTGATACAATCCGTGCCGACCTCGCCAAACGGCAGATCGCGCCCGTAATTCCGGGCCGCTCAAACCGCAGAGTGAAAATCGAGCATGACCGAACGCTCTACAAGCGGCGCAACCGCATCGAACGCATGTTCGGGCACCTCAAGATCAACCGTGCCGTCGCGACCCGCTACGACCAACTGGCCAACAGCTTCCTCGGCATGGTCCATCTCGCCACCGCCAGATACTGGCTCAAATTTGTCCACGCCGCCTAGCATTGTTCGCTCTCCAACCCGTTCGTGATAAAGCCTGAGCATGACAAGTGTGGTGATCTGGCGTCGGCGAGAGCTGATGGATTTATCGGAATTTGGTGGGGCAACGTCGAAGCATGTCGGTGATATCTGGATCGCCGCTGACAGCCGTATTAGCTCTCCAACCAATAGTGGCTCTCGCGTTGTCCCGACCGACGCCGCGCTCAAGATCCTGCCAATCAATCTCAAGCTCTTCCAGGAGTATGAGTACGGGCCGGGCAGCGTCCCGGTCTATGAGGGACAACTTGCTTTCGCTTTTGCAGGCGGCGTCCTGCCTGCCACAATGACCTACGCGATGTTGGTGTCTTACTTTCGCGGGCTCACGGGTCCTTACGATGTGGACCTTCCAACAATTGGCAACATCGTTGGCCTCGTTAGCCGGATTGGCACGACCTATGCGGCCGAAACCAGCCAGGCGTTCGAGGCCTTTCTAGTCGGCATGTGCCCACTACATCATCGCAACAACAAAGATCATGCGTACCGGCTTCGCTTTGACACTACCGGTACACCCCGCAATCCCGAACTTCTTGACCTTATGCCCGACGGCAGTTTCGCGTTGCTCGGCAGCAACCAAGCCGCCATTGGAAGAATGATCGCGGACGGGTTCGCCGCCGACCTCGAATATAATCCGGCGCTTGCGATCAAATCGGTGATAGAGGAAGAGATCGCTGGTGACATCGGTGGCTACCTCCACCTTGGGCGCATTCGAGGCGGAGTCGATATCTACCCGGCGTGGCGTGGTGATAGCGGCAGCCTGCCGTCACCTTATGCCGACGGAAAACTCGGCGGCCTCGGGGAATGGCGCGTCAACGGCATTTTTGGGATCGCTTAAGCATCTTCCGCCGCCGGTTCACCTCCTGCACTTCGCCGAAATAGGCGGCCGTGCCTTTCGCGCGAAGGCGTGAACGCCCCGGATATCGGACATTCGTGGTCGCTCAGACGCTACCCGATAGCGGTCATTCATTCAGATGGCCTCCGACGACCGGAGCCGCCGACGGAGCCGCCGTTCGCAGCCCTGAAATCGTCCGTCGGTAGCTGCAAGGCAGCTTTCAGCTCAAGAAACAAGGAAGCACACATCCGAGACACTGACCCTCCCGGTGTAAACGAGATGCTCGGCATACGGCTTAGAAGGGGCCGAAAGCGAGTGAACAAGTTCCGGGTGGCAAGTATCGATTACCGGCACACAACGGGGAGTGCTAATTAAAGAAACCATCTTGCTCCATAGTCTCTGTCAACCGCGCAGCCTTCTCTGGCGTATCAGCATAGGGCGACAGAATGGGCCGTTTCCCAAATAGATGCCGCCAAATCATTCGCAGATGGCCAGGCTCGAACTCTACATCGACATGCACCGTGGGTACGGTCGCGGCGTAATGCCGCACCAGGTCGTCGCAAGAGCGGTCCCGAGCAATATAGAGCCGATAGCCGAACTGGGCGACCGTCCTGTTGATCTTGCGAACTTTCGCCTTGTCGCTCAACACACGGTGCCGCATAACGCTGTTTACCGGACGAAGGCGCGTCGATCCGCGTAGCACCATACGTGCATCGATTGGGAAAATGAGCTCGATCTCTCCATCCTCGGGGTAGGGTATGCGAGCATGAACTGGTTGGTTGGGATCGTAGAAGCAAACTGGATTGTCGGTAGTCAGGAACGGCAAGTCGGTCTTGTTGTGGAGGACTTCAAAGCCCATCCGGAAGGCCAAATCGCCGCTACCCATAATATCCTGGGGCATATTGGCTAGGCTCTGCTCGGGATTGATGCCGACGGGGACGCGGTCGAGCTTCCCAGCATATTCCGCCAGATCCGCGGGCAGCGCCCCGACCGCTTCTAAAGTCTGGATCTCCGCGCGCATCTTTTGTGCCAACAGGTATTCATGTCGTTCACGCGCCGCCGGCACACGCGCCATTAGGATCGCAACCATGCCAAGTAGATTGAAGGAAATAGCCGGCGACAGGCGCTTCGCACGCGCGGCGGCGACAGTGATAGGCCACACAGTTTCTACACGATTCCAATGATCTTCCCAAGACGTGTCATCACGTCCGGCATCCTTGGATGGGAGCGAATAATATAGTTTGCGATACGCGATCGAGCTAGGCTGTGATGGCTGCGGATCATCAGGTTTGTCGTCAAAGTAAGCCCAGACTCGGCCATCCGGGCCTGTGAAGCCCGCCATATAGGTGATCGACAGATAGTGATGTTTGCGAAGCTTTCTCCCCGCCCCACCGCTACCGGACTTGAGTCGGCTGAATGGAACAACGTCGCCATCGGTAGGGACTAGCCCCCAATTCCAACGAAACATCGATCCTCGAGGAAAGTGCATTTAGGTTTCGTGGACAAAGGGTATCCATTGCAGGGCTGAGACGAGATTGACGAAGCCGAGGTAGGACTCTTTGGTTTTGT
>QFQS01000037.1 GCA_003243455.1 Cereibacter sphaeroides
TGGCCCAGTATCGCGAAATGGCGGCCTTCGCCCAGTTCGGTTCGGACCTCGACGCCTCGACCCAGAAGCTGCTGAACCGTGGCGCGCGCCTGACCGAGCTGCTCAAGCAGGCCCAGTTCTCGCCGCTGCCCTTCGAAGAGCAGACCGCGTCGATCTTCGCGGGCACCAACGGCTATCTGGACGCGATCCCGGTGAAGGACGTGACCCGTTATGAAGAGCTGATGCTCGCCTATCTGCGTCACGACCATGCCGACGTGCTGGCCGCGATCCGCGACAGCAAGGATCTGGGCGACGAGCCCAAGGCCAAGCTGAAGGCGGCGCTCGACTCGTTCGGCAAGACCTTCGCCTAAGTCAGTGCTGACCGCCCATTCCCTTCTTGCCTGGACCGTGATGTCGATCGGTCTGGTGCTGTTGCCGGGGCCGGACACCATGTTGGTGGCCGGTCACGCAGCGCGCCGAGGCTTCAGGGCGGGAATGGCGGCGATCGGCGGTATCCAGCTGGGCGGCCTGTTCTACATGCTGCTGTGCGGCTTCGGCTTCCTGAGCGTGCTGAACGCGGTGCCGGGGCTGTTCATGGCGGTGAAGATCGCAGGCGCGCTCTATCTGGCATGGATGGGCGTCGGCCTGTTGCGCGGCGCACTCAAGCCCGCCCCCGCTTCGGAAAGCCCGAAGCTGCGGATCGGCGGATCGCCCTTCATGCAGGGTTTCATCAGCACCGTGCTGAACCCGAAGGTGGCGATCTTCTTCCTTGCCGCGCTGCCGCAATTTGTCGGCACCGGCCCGGATGCGCCATGGCAGGGCATGTTGCTGATCGCGATCGTCTATGTGCTGGGCTTTTTCTGGTGCGCGCTGCTCGCGGCGCTCGCCACCAAGGCGGGCCGGTCGGTCGGTCAAAGCCGCGCAATGCGCTGGTTCGAAGGCGCCATGGGCGTCGGTTTCTTTGGTCTCGCGGGCCGTCTGGCCCTTGCTCGGAATATTTGATTTATGCCTAGCCTCAAGGAACTGAAGCTGCGGATCGGGTCGGTGAAATCGACCCAGAAGATCACCAAGGCGAAGCAGATGGTGGCCGCCGCCAAGCTGCGCAAGGCACAGGCTGCGGCCGAAGCCGCTCGCCCCTATAGCAGCCGCCTGGAAGCGGTCGTTGCCAGCCTCGCGTCGAAGATCGCGGGCGGTTCGGGCGAAGGCGCCTCGCCGCTGCTGGCCGGCACCGGCAAGGATCAGGTGCATCTGCTGGTCGTCGCCAACAGCGACCGTGGCCTTGCGGGTGCGTTCAACGCCAATATCGTCAAGGCCGCCCTGGCCAAGGCCCGCGCGCTGGAGCTGGAGGGCAAGACCGTCCTCTTCTACCTCATCGGCCGCAAGGGTCGCCCGGTCATCAACCGCACCTATCCGGGCAAGATCGTCGCCCAATATGACACCACCGGTGTCAAGGAACCCAGCTTCGCGCAGGCACAGGCCATCGGCCAGGAACTCAGCGCCATGTTCCTCGACGGCAAGTTCGACATCGCCCATCTCTTCTACTCGCGTTTCAAGTCGGCGCTCGCGCAGATTCCGACCGAGCAGCAGATCATCCCGGTGAAGATCCCCGCCGATGCCGACCGCGACGCCATCGGCGCGACGGTGGAATATGAACCGAGCGAGGAAGCGATTCTGGACGACCTGCTGCCCCGCAACGTGTCCATCCAGCTGTTCAAGGCGCTGCTGGAAAATAATGCATCGGAACAGGGCGCATCGATGACCGCCATGGACAATGCGACCCGCAATGCCGGCGACCTCATCAACAAGCTGACTATCCAGTATAACCGCAGCCGTCAGGCCGCGATCACCACCGAACTCGTCGAAATCATCTCGGGCGCCGAAGCCCTTTGAGAAAGAATGCACTTCTGCTCTCCATCGCGGTGAGCGGATGCGCATATGAAGGAATGCCAGATTTGAGCGATTTTTCGCTCGGTCAATTTGAAGCAACGAAGTTAGCACTGGAGGAAGCGGAAAATTCGGGCAGGGGTGCGGCATTTCAGCTCAATGTCGAAATTCAGCACCTTAATTGTTCGGACCAGAAGGCAGAGATCGTGACCTGTTCTTACGAGATGCGCCCCGCGCTCGATTTGCAAGGAACAAGGTTCGGCGATTGGAAGCCTGTCAGGCGCAGCTTCAGGAAGAATTTTTGGACACGGACTTGGGTTGAAGCGGAAAAATCCAATCCGGAAGCGACGTAGAAGGCAAGGAAACGAAGCAATGGCAACCACCAACAATGTAGGCCGCATCTCGCAGGTCATCGGCGCCGTCGTCGACGTGACCTTCCCCGATGC
>QFQS01000038.1 GCA_003243455.1 Cereibacter sphaeroides
TGGCGAGCCCGGCAGGACGCCTCGTGGCTCATTTCGGGGGCGGCAGCAAGGTGTTCTTTTGATTGCGGGATTCCCGATTCGAAGTAGCGTTCTCCTCGTTTCGAGGCAGATCGGTCCATCAATGTGGCCGAAGAAGTTGAGCGAGGTCGGGATCGAGGATGGCGCGTTTGGGGCTGGTGCCGTTCACTCGACAGTGGACGCGAGGCGGTACTTTCGGCTTCCGGCTCCAGCTTCCCGTCGATGTGTTCGAGGCCCTGGTTGCGGCCGGTATCGGTGGCGCGCGCCGGACGGTGACCTTCTCCCTCAAGACCCGTGATCCGCTGGCGGCGCGAAGCCGGGCGTTGCGCGCTGCGGCCGATGTTGCCGACATGATCTCGGCGGTCCGGGCTGGGACGATCCCGCTCTGGCAGTTCGATCCGGCCGCATATCGGCAGGATAGGATCATCATTCCGGCGACCGGCCGGAAGCAGTCCCTCGCCAAGCAGGTCGGCCCGGTCACCTCGAAGTCGAAGGGGATGACGCTGCGCCGGGTGTACAAGGAGGTCTACCTGCCGCGCCGCCAGGAGCGGAAGGGAGCCGTGCCCAGGCGACGGTCCAGGCTTGACATGGAGAAGGCCATCACCCGCTTCGTGGCCTCGGCCGGGGACCTCGCCGTCAACACCATCACCCGGAAGGACGCCGAGAAGTTCGTGCGCTCGCTGAAGGTTGGCTCGGTCGCGACCATGAAGAAGACCGTCACCTGCCTCTCGACGATCTGCAACGCCGCGCTCGCGGCTGGGGTGATCACCAGCAATCCATTCCGGGGCCTCGGCCCCGATCGTGCCGCCATCGTCGCGGCGCGCCGCAGCTACTCCCGCTTCGACCATGACCAGCTTGCCGGGTTCTTCGGCCGGACCGAGCGGGAGGACGGTGCGGTGTTGTGGTTGCCCCGGTTGTTGCTGCTGACCGGTGCCCGGCTCGAAGAGATGGCCCAGCTTCGTGCGGCATGGTTCGTCCGGCGCGATGGCGTCGAGGTGATCGACCTGCACGAGGCCAAGGTGAAGAACCCGCACAACAAGCGGTACATTCCGCTGCACCGCGATCTCCTCGGACTCGGCGTCCTCGATCTGGTCCGATGTTCACCTGATCGGCTGTTCACGGAACTGAAGTACCGGGCCTCGGCTGAGAGTTGGAGCAGCGCGATTAGCATGAAGTTGAACCGCGAGATCGACGCGGCGCTCGGGACCGATCGGCGGCTGACGGTGCACTCGCTCAGGAAGACCTTCGAGCATGCCGCCTATGTGAAGGGCGTCCCGAAGGCGACCATCAACGCGATCACGGGCCACAAGCCGGGTGATATCAGCGAGGAGCATTACCTCCTGCTCGAGGACGACCTCCCGCTGCTGAAGCGGCACATCGACCAGATCGACTTCCCGTTCCTGCGGCGGATCGCAGCCTGAGAGGGGTCGTTTTTGACTGACTCTCGTGCATGAGGACCAACGAGGACATGGACAACAGGGGCATGTCCAGGTCGGTGTACATGTCCATGTAGACCAGGAAGAAGCTGGCTACGCGGCCACGGTCTCCTCACCGTCTCTGACCGTCATCGCGCGCTTCAGGCGTTGCACCGTGGCGGTGCCTGCGCCGGTTCTGCGGGCCGTCTCGCGCACGCCCAGCCCCTGCATCAGCATGGTGCGAATGGCTTCGGTCTTCTCGCTCGACATGGGCGGGCGGCCGAGCCGCTTCGTCTCCCGAACCCGGTCTAGTCCGGCCAGGATGCGATCGCGGATCATCGCCCTCTCGAACTCGGCGAAGACGGAGATCATGCCGAACAACATCCGGCCGCTCGGCGTGCTCGTGTCGAGCCCCTGGACGTGCAGGTAGAGCCCGGTCTCCCGGCTCTGGAGATCGGCGAGGAAGGTGACGAGGTCCTGGAGCGATCGCCCCAGGCGGCACACCGACCATGCTGCGACGAGATCGTACTCGCCTCGGGTGACGCCCTTCAACAATGCGTCGTAGCCCGGTCGCTTCTCGCGGCCCTTCGCGCCCGAGACACCCTCATCGACGTGTACGGCAACGATGGTCCAGCCCAGGCGCGCAGCGGCGTCCTGAAGCAGGCGCAGTTGGTTCTCGGTGGTCTGGCTGCTGCGGGCGACCGAGACCCTGGCATAGAGTGCGACGCGCTTCATGCCTCGACGATCTCACGGATCGTTCAGACCGCAATCAAAAACAGATGGTTCCAGCCACGCTCCCGGCCATGATCCAGGATCGTCGCCAGCACCGATTTTACAGGGGTTCGCGAAGACGGTT
>QFQS01000007.1 GCA_003243455.1 Cereibacter sphaeroides
CGCCGTCGCAAACAGCCCGACACCGGCAAACGCACCCACCTCACGCGTCATCATCACGCGGAACTCTTGACCATCACGGCGCAGACCGACAGGCCTACAGGCATCGGCAGGCGGCCGACAAGGTGCTGCTCCAGCGAGAACACGCGGTAAAGCGCGCCGTTCAGCCAGGACGGCGGCATGGTGTCATCGGGCGCATCGCTGCGCAGGATTGCCTTCGCCGCACGCAGCATCATGGCCACGGGCAGAAGCAGCGTATTGAAGTAGAACGAACTTTCGACCCGCAGCCCCGCAGCCTCTGCCGCCTCGGTAAGCGAGCGGCGCGTATAGCGGCGGAAGTGGTGGTGGCGGCGATCATGCGCCGACCAGAGCCAGGGAAAGGCGGGAACCGAGACGACGAGCCGCCCGTCGCGGCCAAGCCGTTCGCCCAATGCGCGCAGCGTCTCTACATCCGCCTCGATATGTTCCAGCACGTCGAACAGCCCGATCACGTCATAGGTCTGCCCGGCATAAGGAATCTGGTCGGGCAGGGCGCCGAAAGGCACCTCCATTCCGGCCTTCTCAGCCGCCCTCGCGCGCGCCGCCTCGTCGAATTCAAAGGCATGCACATCGCCCAGTGAGCGCAGCATCGCAAGATTGCCGCCGGTGCCGCAACCGGCCTCGAGCAGCCTCGCCCTTGCCGGCATCCGGCCCAGCCGGGTGATCGTCTGTTTCAGGATGTCGCGGCGGGCGGCGAACCACCAGTGCTTCGCCTCCTGCTCGTCCATCCGGTCATAAACCAGCCTGTCCATCAGTTCGCTTCCTCGCCTGCATGAACCGATCGCACCACGTAAAGCGGGCGGGCGCGTACCTCGGTAAAGATCCGTCCTATGTATTCGCCCAGGATGCCGATCGCCGTCAGGTTAAGCCCGCCGAACAGCAGGATAAGGATCACCGTCGAGGCATAGCCGGGCGTGTCGATGCCAGTCAGCAGCGTCATTGCGAAAATGAAGATCGCATAGGCAAAAGCCAGAAGCGCCACGATGCTGCCGAGGTAGCTCCAGACCCGAAGCGGCTTGGTCGAGGACGAAAGGATGCCATCCAGCGCAAAGTTCCACAGCCGCCAATAGGTCCAGGCGGTATTGCCAGAGGTTCTGGCGGCGCGGATGAAGGTCACCTCGTCGGTCTGGAAACCCACCCAGTTGAACAGCGCCTTGTTGAAACGCGCCCGCTCTCCCATCGTGCACAGGATGTCGACGACCTGGCGGTCAAGCAGGCGGAAATCACCCACGTTCGCCGGAATGGGATGGTCGGCCAGCAGGTTGAACAGCCAGTAGAAGCCTTGCGCCGATTTGCGTTTCAGCCAGCCGTCGCTGCTGCGATCGACCCGGCGGGCGTTCACCACCTTGGCCCCGGCGCGCCATTTGGCAACCATCTCGGGGATGACGGCGGGATCGTCCTGCAGGTCCACATCCACCGGGATCACGGCATTGCCCTTGGCATGGCTCAGCCCGGCGCAAAGCGCGGCATCCTTGCCGAAATTGCGCGACAGGTTGATCAGGCGCAGCGTGCTGTCGGTGCGCATCAGGCTGCGCACAACGAATTCCGTGGCATCGGTGCTGCCGTCGTTGACGAAGATGATCTCAAGATCCAGATCGCCCGACAGGCCTTCAAGCTCTGTCCGCAGCCGTTGCAGGAACAGGGGAATGGCAGCCTGCTCGTTCAGGACGGGAACGACGATTGACAGCAGTATCTTTTCGGCGCCTGCCTTGCCCATCGGACCGGGCGGGGTGCGCTTAAGTCTAGTGGCCATCTTCCAAGCCCCGGCGTATCGCGGCAGATGCCCCCATGGCGTCCGACGACCGCTGGCTTGGTGCTACCCCTTGAGTCTGGCCAAACTGGGGCGAAGGTTTGTCGTTGGGACGGAAACAGTGGTTTGAAACCGCGAGATTTTCCGCAGTCGATGGCCGTTATTCGACAGGCGGCGTTGCCGATTTAGCCTTCCGGGCTCGGCCCGGCTGCTTGGTATTTCCGTCTGGGCGTTCGTTCGGATCCTTCCTGCTCCGCCCTGCCGGGTCTATTTGTTGTTGACGCTGGTCGATCACATTCTGCTCGGGCTGCCGCAGGTCGCCTACCGCACTCTCGTCTCCATTGACGGCGTCTGGCGTCTCGACCTCCCGCGATGCCTTTTGCCAATGGTCATGGCTTCGGTCATCGGGGCGACCCTCCTCTTCCCAGATCTGGTAGGCGCGTTCACGGATACGGCGTTCACGTTCGTCCATTTCACCCCTCCTTTTCGCGGTGTGCAAAGCACAACGCGGATCGGGACCGAAATGTTTCCCTACACCACCTGGATCACATCCTTGCCCACGGCCAGCACATAGCCCCGGCGGGCGATGTTCTTGACCAGCAATTCGCTGACCATCTGGTTGCCCAACGCATCGCGCAACCGCTTGATGCGGGTGGCGCCGGCCGCCTCTTCGCAATCCGCCTCGCTGCGGCCAGATATGACGGCCTCGATCGCTGCGCCGCTCAGCACTTCATCGTCCATCCGCGCCTCGGCCAGAACGCTCAGCGTCTCGATGGCGGCTTCGGTCAGGCTGAACTCCATGTCGTTGATATAGACCGACCGGCTTTCCCGCGCGATAAGCAGGGATGACACCTGGATGCCGGACCGCTGGATCGCCGAAATGCGGCGGTTCAGCGCGATGATCGTCACCAGAAACACCAGGGCGGCAATCAGCAGCGCTGTGGCAAAGACCAGGAGTACGAAGATCACCACGCGGTAGCTTTGCAGCACCTCGGAAAAGGACGTGCCCGACTGTGCCAGAATCTCAAGAAGTCGAATCTCGGCACCCGTGCGCAGGTTGTTGTTTTCGACAAAGATCCGCTCGACTCGGGCGTTAAATGCATTTGCGTCGGGCAGGTTCACGAACAGGAACACCGCCGCCGCCAGCAAAATGGCGACGATGGCCGCGATCCCGCCCGCGACGACCCGGTTGCCAGCCTTCAGCGGATCAGTAGCGGAGGAAGAAGTCTCCGGCACTCGCTTTCCTTTCCTCAAGCCCTTCAGGGCCGAACAGTGACATAACCGTCAGCAAGGTCCATCCCGCGGCGGCAAGCCGGGGTGCCAACACCGAAGCGGCGGCCTGGGTGTTGCCACAACCGCTGTCAGGTATTTCGGCCACGCCATAGGCCAGACGCAGGGGCTGGTCCTGCTTTGCTTTGTAATCGGCATAGCAGCTGGCCTGGGCGGGCAGGGCATAGGTCAGGGCGATCAGGGCAAGCGCAAGGCGGGCGATCATGGGGCCTCCGGAAACTGACGTCATGTTTGCGCGGAACCGCGCTGTCATTCAATGACAACCGCCCTGCGGGTGGGCTGCTATCGGATAACAAACCGCCGATATTGCCTGTCCGATGGGGTCGGACCCAGCTTTGGGACATCGGACCGCAACGCCATGCCGATGCGACCCGGAAGCCATACCGGACCCATACAGGAGCCATACGATGTCCATACTTCGATCCCGCCTTGCCAGCGCCGTCACTGCCGGGGCGGTCACGCTTGCCGCGATCACCTCCGGCACCGGTCCCGCCCTTGCGAAAGACAGCGACAAGGACGTCCTTCGCGCCATCGCAGGGATCGCCGCCATCGCGGCGATTGCGGGCGTGATCAATCAGAACAACGTCCGCAACCAGAATGCCCAACCACTGACGGGCTATTCCCCGCCGCCGCAACAACCGCTGGCGTTGCAGAACTATGTGACCCAGCCCGGCTTTTATCCGGCGGAACCCAAGCCCCGCCACAACCGCCGTGGCCCGCGCCTGCCCGATACCTGCGCGATGGAGGTCGGCAACGGTCGCTACCCCACCGTCTACTATGCCGAGGAATGCCTGCAGCGCGCAGGCGTAGGCTACGGGCTGCCGCAATATTGCGCCGAACAGGTGCGTGGCGGCGGCTACTGGGGCCGCGTGTTCGAAGGCGAATGCCTGCGCGATGCCGGCTATCGCAGCGAACGCTGGCGCTGAATTCGGTTCACGGCCTTCATGTTCCCAAGGGCCGTGTGGGGCGGGCGGACGAGCAGCGTCCGCCCCTTTTCTTTTGGTGCGGGATGGGATCATCCTGCGCCATGGATTTTCCTGATTTCGAGTTTGAACGCCTTGCCGCAGCCGCTGGCGCATCCGTCATCGTCGGTGTCGACGAGGTGGGTCGCGGCCCATTGGCCGGGCCGGTGACCGCCGCCGCCGTAAGGCTGCATCTGGATCGCATCCCTGTCGGTCTGAACGATTCCAAGCAACTTGACCGCATGCGCCGCGAAGAACTGTGCGAGATCATCTTGACCACCGCCGAGGTCGGCATCGGACACGCCTCTGTCGAAGAGATCGACGCGATCAACATCCTTCGCGCCAGCCATCTGGCCATGTGCCGTGCCATCGCGGCCCTGCCCTGTGCCGCAGATCACGTGCTGATCGACGGCAACATGATTCCGCGCGACCTGACGATCCGGGCCGAGGCGATCATCGGCGGCGATGCCCGCTGCCTGTCGATTGCCGCCGCATCAATCGTGGCCAAGGTGACGCGGGATCGGATGATGGTGGATTTGGCGCAACAGCACCCCGGCTACGGCTGGGAAAGGAACGCCGGATACCCGACACGGGAACATGTCGAAGCATTGGAAAAATTCGGTGTCACCCCAGCGCATAGGCGGTCCTTCAAACCTGTCCACAACATCTTGTATCAAGCGGTTTCAGTAACCTCTTGATTCAAAAAAGAATTTGACGGCGAATCGGTGATGACTCATCCTGCTTGCAACAAAACGGCACATGAAGCCGTCGGGACAGGCAGATGAAAACGAACCAGACGACGGACGCGCCGATGCTTCCGCTGGACCAGATAGTTGCGGGCGACTGCATTGAGGTGATGAACGGCCTGCCCGCAGGTTCGGTCGATCTGATCTTCGCCGACCCGCCCTATAACCTGCAGCTGAAGGGCGAGTTGCATCGCCCCGACAATTCGATGGTCGATGCGGTGGACGATCACTGGGACCAGTTTTCCAGCTTTGCCGCCTATGACCTTTTCACCCGCGACTGGCTGGCGGCCGCACGGCGGCTGCTGAAACCGAACGGCGCGCTGTGGGTGATCGGCAGCTATCACAACATCTTCCGTGTCGGCGCGGCCTTGCAGGACCAGGGGTTCTGGCTGTTGAACGACGTGATCTGGCGCAAGTCGAACCCGATGCCGAACTTCCGCGGCAAGCGCCTGACCAATGCACATGAGACGCTGATCTGGGCCAGCCGCGAGGAATCCAGCAAGTACACCTTCAACTACGAGGCGTTGAAAGAGCTGAACGACGGTGTCCAGATGCGCTCGGACTGGCTGATCCCGCTGTGCACCGGCAATGAACGGCTGAAGGACGGAAACGGCGACAAGGCACATCCGACGCAAAAGCCCGAGGCGCTGCTGCACCGCATCCTCGTCGCCACGACAAACCCCGGCGACGTGGTCCTTGACCCCTTCTTCGGCACCGGCACTACTGGCGCTGTCGCCAAGATGCTGGGCCGCCGCTTCATCGGGATTGAGCGCGAGGAAGTCTATCGCGCCGCTGCCACCGCCCGGCTGGCCAAGGTCCGCCCCTACGATCGCGCCGCATTGGAGATCACCGGATCGAAGCGCTCGGAGCCGCGCGTGCCTTTCGGCCAGGTGGTCGAGCGTGGCATGCTGCGCCCCGGCGAAAGCCTGTGGTCGATGAACCAACGCCACCGTGCCACCGTGCGCGCCGATGGCACGTTGATCGGCAACGACGTCAAAGGTTCCATCCATCAGGTCGGTGCCGCGCTGGAAAAGGCGCCCTCCTGCAACGGCTGGACCTACTGGCACTTCAAACGCGATGGCCAGATGATCCCGATCGACATCCTGCGCCAGCAGATCAGGGCCGAAATGGAAGGCAGTTTCCAAAGCTGATCCAAGTCCCGCAACAGAGTTACCGCCCGCGCGCTTCGCTCACACCCGAGGCGCGCGTCCTGACCCGTCATGCCCAAAGCATGACGGGTCTCTTTTTTGTCAGGAGGTCGCAATGAAGCCTGTTGATAGTGCCGTTAGTATCGCATCCGTCTATGTCGAATTGTTCCGCGCCATCAGCGTCGCGATGCGCACGCCACGTGTCGTGGCCGCGCTGACGATCTCTGCCGGGATCGTCTCGTTCAGCGCGATCGTCTACATGATCCTTGAAGGCTGGAGCCTTCTGGACGCCATCTATTTCTGTTTCGTCACCATGTCGACCGTCGGCTATGGCGATTTCGCGCCGCATACGGCGCTGGGCAAGATCTTCACCATCTTCTACCTGCTGATCGGCATTGGCACCTTCGTGCTGACGGTCTCGGCAATCGCCGAAGCAATCGTCGCCGAATACAAGGCGATCAAGCAGGGCGAGGACGCATCCTAACGATCCTGCGGCGCGGGGTTCAACGCCTTGTTGTAGGGCAGCCAATCCGTAATGTCGGGGTAGTGCCGCTTGCGCCAGGCCCGCACGCGCGGGTTCATCACCCGACGCCAGAACGGCGGGATCATTGCGATCATGGTCATCACCGGATAGCCGAAGGGCAATTGCGGCGCCTCATCCTCGGCATAGGTCTGTAAAAGCGGAAAGCGCCGGTCGGGCTTGTAGTGGTGGTCGGAATGGCGCTGCAGATTGATCAGCAGCCAGTTCGACGCGCGATAGTCCGAATTCCAGCTATGGCGCGGCAGGACATGCTCATAGCGCCCATTGCCCAGATGCCGACGCGTCAGGCCGTAGTGCTCGATGTAGTTCACAAGCTCCAGCTGCCAGATGGCGACGAAGGCCTGCCAGACAAACAGCGCAAGCCCGCTCCAGCCGCCGAGGGCTAGTGCCAGCAACAGGAACCCGATCTGAAGGGCGGCATAGCGCCAGAACGGGTTTGACCGATGCCATGCCGACAAACCGCGCCGGGCCAGCATCGCCTTCTCGGCACGGAAGGATGACCGCGCCGACTGGCGCAGCACGCGCGGGAAGAAGCGGTGAAAGCCCTCGTTGTAGCGCGCCGTCACCGGATCGCGCGGCGTGCCGACATGCAGGTGATGGACGCGCAGATGCTCGGACCGGAAATGCGAATATAGAACCGAGGCCAGCAGCAGATCGCCCAGCCAGCGTTCGACCTTCGGCTTCTGGTGCATCAGCTCATGGGCATAGTTGATGCCGATGGTGCCCGAGATCACGCCCATGCCGAAGAACAGCCAGATCCGCTCGGAGGTATCCAGATGCCCGGCGCGCGGCACATACCACAACAACCAGACCAGCAGCGCGAACTGCACCGGAAACCAGATCAGCGTCACCAGCCGATACCAAAATAGCGCGCTCTCGGGCGTCCCCGGCTCGGCGTTCGAAGGATCAGGGCCCTCAATCGCGTCAAGCACTGTGAACATGCCCCAGGAACACAGTGGCACCAGCGCAATCGTCCAGCCGCCATGCAGCGCGGCCAGAATCGCGATCGGCACCAACCCCAGCGACAGCCAGAAGGGCAGAACGCGCGGCAGGCTCGAAGGCTGTGTCAGAGTCGTCATGGAATCACCTTAGCCGACAATGCCCCCTGCTCAACGCGGGCAAAGCGCCGCTGCTGCCACGTCATAGGCTTTCCGCATCACGGTCGGCAGGTCCGAGGGGCGAAAACAGGCGTGCGACAAGAAAGCGCCGCGGCTGGCTACCGCTTCCATCCCGATATCGGCGATCTGCACGCGCAGGCGCAGGTGGAAATGTGTGAAGGTATGCCGCACCTCCATCCCCGTATCCTGCCAGTTGGCCGCAACCGGCGCCACGCCCCCGCCGCCATCCCAGTCCGACCCCGGCCATCCAAGCATCCCGCCCAAAAGCCCCTTCGGCGCCCGCGTCTCCAAAAGCCATGCGCCATCCTCGCGCCGGGCCAGCCAGACGGTGCCAAGACGTATCGGCTTTTTCGCCTTTTCCGTCTTTCGCGGAAGCTCTGCCTGAACCCCGGCGGCCCGGGCTTTGCAAGGGTCGGTCCATGGGCAGGTCCCGCAGGCGGGTTTTCGTGGCGTGCAGATCGTCGCGCCCAGGTCCATGACGGCCTGAGCGTAATCACCTGCACGGTGTCGTGGGGTGAGCCGTGCGGCCAGACGGGTCAGTTCGGGCTTGGCGGCGGGCAGCGGGGTTTCGACCAGAAACATCCGCGCCATCACCCGCTCCACATTGCCGTCCACCACCGTTTCCGGCGCGTCATAGGCGATCGAGGCGATAGCAGAGGCGGTATAAGGGCCTATCCCCGGCAGGCTCAGCAACCCCTCGCGCATTTCGGGAAAGCGTCCACCGTGCCATTCGACAACAGCGCGCGCGCAGGCCAGCAGGTTGCGCGCACGGGCGTAGTAGCCAAGCCCGGCCCATTCGGCCATGACATCGGCATCCTGCGCTGCCGCCAGCGCCCTGACATCCGGCCAACGTTCGGTGAAACGGCGGAAGTAGTCCCGCACAGCCGCGACGGTCGTCTGTTGCAGCATGACTTCGGACAACCATACGCGATAGGGATCAGGCCACTGACCCGCTGCACGCTCGGCGGGACCGACGCGCCAGGGCATCACGCGGGCGTGGCGGTCGTACCAGGCCAACAGATCGACCGCCAAATCATTGTCACGCAATGTTTATGCCCTCGGTTGCCATGGGACTGGCATGTGCCGCCCGCTTGTCTAGAATAGTCGCCAATATGGACAAGACCAGATGACCCGCGCGCCTGCCCCCCAGCCGATCCGCAGAATGCGCGGGTTCGAGGCGGCCTCAACGCTTCTGGGCGAACGTATCCGCATTGCGGGCGAAAAGCGTGGCTTCGCCGTCGCCCGCCTGTTGACCCATTGGGCCGAAATCGCGGGGGCAGAGCTTTCCGCCGTCACCCGGCCCGTCAAGGTCGGCTACAGCCGCGACGGCTTTGGCGCGACCCTGACGTTGCTCACAACTTCGGCGCAGGCACCCATGGTGCAGATGCAACTGCCGCGTCTGAAGGATCGGGTCAACGCCTGCTACGGCTATGCCGCCATCTCGCGCATATCGCTGACGCAGACTGCGCCCACCGGTTTTGCCGAGGGGCAGGCAGAGTTCACGTTCCTCCCCGACGCCGCCCCGCATGCCGAGGATCCGGCAATCGGAATTGAGGCAAAGTCCAGCACAGCCGACGTGCGTGACGACTCCTTGCGCCTTGCGCTTGAGACGCTGACCCGCAATTACCTTTCCCGTAAGAAGACATGATGAGGCTTTCCATGGCAAAGAAACTCGCCCTAGCGGCGCTTACCGCTGCCGCGCTCGCAATTGCGACCTTGGGCTTTGGCACCTCGGGCCAAGGCAGTATGACCGCGCTGACCCCGAATGCAGCCATGGCGCAAGAGACCACCCCCGACGCGGCGACCGCACCGCTTCCCGAAGTGCCTGAACTGGTGCTTGGCAATGCCGACGCGCCGGTGACGCTGATCGAATATGCATCCTACACCTGCCCGCACTGCGCCAATTTCCATGAAACCGTCTTCAAGGATCTGAAAAAGGACTACATCGACAGCGGCAAGGTCAAGTTCGTCTTCCGCGAGGTTTATTTCGACCGTTACGGTCTGTGGGCCTCGATGGTTGCGCGTTGCGGCGGCGAGACGCGTTATTTCGGCATCTCGGGCATGCTTTACGAGCAGCAAAAGGAATGGGCCGCCTCGGACGATCCGACCAAGGTTGTCGAGAGCCTGAAGAAGATCGGTCGCACCGCCGGAATGGACGACGCAACCATCGATGCCTGCCTTGGCGATGCGGTGATGGCCCAGGCGCTGGTCGCCAAGTTCCAGGAGACATCGACGGCGGATAAGGTCGAAGGCACGCCGACGCTGATCATCAACGGCGAAAAATACGGCAATATGAGCTATGAGGATCTGAAGAAGATCCTTGACGAAAAGCTCGGCTGATCCGCTATAGCCCGCAGCGCGCCAGCGCGGCGTCCAGCGGGGCCCAGTCGTCAAGCTGCAACCGGACGGGCAGGGTAAGCACCCTGTCCCTCCAGCCAGATGGCAGGCGGACGGCATCCTTTTCTGTCGTGACCAGTTGTGCGCCCTTTGCCATAGCCTCCAGCTCCAGCCGCGCCAGCAGCGACTCTGACAATGGCTGATGGTCGTCCAGCGCCTCTCCACGCACCACGTCCGCGCCCAAGGCGCGCAGTGTCGCTAAGAACTTTTCGGGCTGACCGATGCCGGCGAAGGCCAGCACGCGTTCATCACGCCAATCCATACCCGTAGCCAATGGATCAAGCCTGCCGCGCAACCTTGGCAGGGAGATCGCGGCACACCAGCGCCGGTCGAATTCGTGCTGCGCCGTCTTGCCCCCTATCGACAGGACAAGGTCGGCGCGCGCCAGCCCTGCCGGAACGGGTTCTCGCAAGGGGCCTGCGGGCAGGCAAAGGCCATTGCCAAAGCCCTGTCCCGCATCCACCACGATCAACGACAGATCCTTGGCGACGGAAGGGTTCTGGAATCCGTCGTCCAGAACCACGACTCCCGCTCCCTGAGCCTCGGCCATGCGCACTCCCTGGGCGCGGTCGCGAGAGACGATCACCGGGACAAAAGCCGACAGCAGCAAAGGCTCGTCGCCGACATTTTCCGCACGATGCCGCATGGGATCGACCCTGACCGGGCCTTCAAGCTTGCCGCCATAGCCGCGTGATACGACCCAGACACGGACACCGCGTGCGACAAGCCGTTCGGCAATTGCGATTGCGGCAGGTGTCTTGCCGGTGCCACCCACGTTCAGGTTACCCACGCAGATCACCGGCACAGCTGCATGATAGCCGGGCTGCGCCATGCGCCGCGCCGTGGCTGCGGCGTATAGCCGACCCAGAGGTGCCAGCATCCGCGCTGCCAGTGTGAGGCTTTCCGGTGGCGTAAACCAGAAGGCAGGCGATTTCATACCCGCGCCTCCGCCAGTTCCCGGATCAGCAGGACCACGCGGTCCGTCACCTCAGCTCCGGCAGAGGCCACCGCCCAGGCACTCTGCGCCAGACGCGCCGCGCGGTCGGGCGACAAGAGATCGGACAATCCTTCGGCCAGATCGGTCGGACTGACGACAAGCCGCGCCGCGCGCGCTTCGGACAGCCGCGCAAAGGCGGACTTCCACTCGCCCGGCTGCGGCCCATGCAGAATCGCCGAACCAAGCGCCGCCGCCTCGAAAGGATCGCGCTGGCACCCCCCGCCGAAAAGGCTGCCGCCCAGAAAGGTGATCGGGGCCAGACGATACCACAGGCCCAGTTCCGTCGGAGTATCCACCAGGAAAACCTCGGTCTCTTCATCCGGCTCTTCATCCGCCGACCGGCGGGCCACTGTCCAGCCCTCGGTCTCGGTCATGCGGGCTGCCAGCGCCTCGGCGCGGTCGGGCGTATCGGTGACAAGGATCAGCAGCAGCCGGTGCGCCATGCGCAGGGCCGCGCGATGGGCAGCGATGATTGCGGCATCCTCTGCCTCTGAGACACAGACCGCCAGCCAGACCGGCCTTGTCTGGAACTGTCTGACCAGCGCCGCGCGTTCGGCCTCGGTGCAGGGCAGGACGTGGGGGCGTTCCTCCATCCTGCCATCGACCAGAAGAACATCGTTCGGCGCACCACGTCGCCGGAACTGGCGTGCCGAAATCTCGTCAACCGTCAGAATCCGCCTGAACCGGCTTAGCGCATCGCGGATCAGACCCGGCCAGAACCAGTTGATGCGGGCCGGCAGAACCGGCTCGCGCCCGTTGACCAGAACAAGCGGTATGCCTTTGTGATCGGCCATATCGAACAGGACCGGCATCATCTGTCCATCCGACACAACGCCTGCGTCGGGCTGCCAGTGATCCAGAAAGGCGCGCGCGCCAAGCTGCGTGTCGGGGGGGGGCGCTACCACGATCATTCCCGGCTGGGGGGGTGGCGGTTCGGTAGAGGTGACCAATATGGCAGCACCATCTTCCTCATGCAGCCGCCGAGCGAGTTCCGTCATGGCCCTCTGCGACTCTGGTTGTGCAATGTGCAGCCATATCAACTGGCCCTTGGGCCGTTCCGGCCAGTCCGCAACCGGCGCGGCCGTGCCGCCCGAGGTCAGGTTGTAAAGGATCAGGCCAAGCGAGCGGCGCATTCAGACCGGGCGCTCAAGCCCCGGCTTTACTGGAAGGCTCGCCTGCCGCGCCTTCGCGCAGCCGACCCAGTTCGGCGATGAAATAGCGCATATGCGCATTGTCGACCGTGCGCTGCGCCTCGGCCTTCCAGGCGCGATAGGCCTCATCATAGTTCGGAAATATCCCGACGACGTGGATCTTGGACACATCGCGAAACACGGTCCTGGTAGGATCGGTCAGTTCGCCGCCGAAGACGAGGTGAAGCTGTTGCGCCATGTCGGCCTCCGCAGAGTTGCGCTGGATTGCGCGCACCCTAGTCTATGCCGCAGGACGGTCAAGCGCCCCGCTGCATCACAATGTCAGGATCGTTGACCCGGTTGTGGCGCGCGACTCCAGCGCACGATGGGCATCGGCAACCCGGTCCAGCGGGAATCGCTGGTCGATCCTGATCTTGACCGCTCCTGATTTCACCTTGTCGCCCAGTTCCCGCGCCATCTGCTGACAGGTTGCGGGATCGGCAATATGCGAAAACAGGGTGGGCCGCGTGATCTTCAGCGAACCCTTTGCCGATAGCGTCAGGAGGTCAAAGGGCGGCACCTTGCCCGAGGCATTGCCAAAGCTGATCATCATGCCAAGGGGCCGCAGACAGTTCAGCGAACCCTCGAAGGTCGAGGCGCCGACCGAATCCATCACCACATCCACGCCCTTGCCGCCCGTCAGTTCCTTGACGCGGGCGGGGAAATCCTCGGTCGTGTAGTTGATGCATTCCGCCGCGCCATTTTCCAGCGCCAGCCGACATTTCTCGTCTGACCCCGCAGTGCCGATCAGGCGGATGCCTTCGGACGCCGCCCATTGGCAGGCGATCAGGCCAACACCCCCGGCCGCCGCGTGGAACAGCACCGTATCCCCGCGCGTCAGGGGAACGGTGCGGCGGAACAGGAACTGCACCGTCATGCCTTTCAGCATCATTCCCGCGCCTTCTTCGAAGGATATTCCGTCCGGCAGCGGACAGACCTGCGCTGCAGGCATCGTCCGCGCCTCGGAATAGGCCCCCGGCGGGTTGCAGGCATAGGCTACCCGGTCACCCGCCCGCAGATGGGTAACGCCAGCGCCGACTGCCGTCACGACGCCCGCACCCTCCATTCCCAACGCAGTCGGCAGGGGCCGTGGATACAGCCCCGTCCGCTGATAGACATCAAGGAAGTTCAGACCCGCCGCCTTCTGGGCAATGGTGACCTCTCCCGCATCGGGGGCAGGCACGTCCCGCTGAACGATCTGCATCACTTCGGGTCCGCCGATTTTCTCGATGATCACGGTGCGGGCGCTGGTCATGGCAGTCTCCTTGCAAGATGTTGTGACAGAATGCGCGCCGCGCATCCGGGCGCAAGGTCTATACACTGCGGACTTTTGCGGGTAAGGCCAGCCCACGGCTCCGCGTACCGGGGCGGTCAAGGGCGAGGAGGCCCGACCGCGAAGGGGATGGAGACCATTCTCCGGGCGCCCAAGGTTTCGCGCCCTCCTTCAAGGCTGATGACACATGAACGATGCTATTGCCGCGCCGCTGGCCGCGGCGCTTTCCGCCAAGGGCTATGAAACCCTGACCCCCGTCCAACAGGCGATGCTCGCCCCCGAGATGGCGGGCCGCGACGCGCTGGTCAGCGCCCAGACGGGTTCGGGCAAAACCGTGGCCTTTGGCATCGCCATCGCGCCCGACTTGCTGCAAGGCGCCGATCGCCTGCTCTACGCCGACACCCCCGCCGCCCTGATCATCGCGCCGACGCGCGAACTGGCGCTGCAGGTCGCCCGCGAGCTTGACTGGCTTTACGCCCCAACCGGCGCGTTGATCGCGACCTGCGTCGGCGGCATGGACTACCGCACCGAGAAACGTGCGCTCGACCGCGGCGCGCATATCGTCGTCGGTACGCCGGGCCGTCTGCGCGACCACATCGACCGCGGCTCCCTCGATCTCTCGGGCTTGCGCGCCGCCGTACTGGACGAGGCGGACGAGATGCTGGACCTCGGATTCCGCGAGGATCTGGAGTTCATCCTTGCCGCCGCCCCGCCCGAACGCCGCACGCTGATGTTCTCGGCCACCGTGCCGCCCGCCATCGCTGCACTCGCCAAGGACTTCCAGCGCGACGCGCTGCGCATCCAGACACAGGGCGAGGCGCGCCAGCACGTCGACATCGAATACCGCGCGCTGAACGTCAGCACCCGCGACCGCGAACATGCGATCTTCAACGTCCTGCGGTTCTATGAGGCGCGCACGGCCATCGTCTTTTGCAAGACACGGGCGAACGTGAATCATCTCTTCGCCCGGATGGGCAATCGCGGCTTTCAGGTCGTGGCGTTGTCCGGTGAGCTTAGCCAGCAGGAGCGAACTTCTGCTCTGCAGGCCCTACGCGACGGTCGTGCCCGCATCTGCATCGCTACCGACGTGGCGGCGCGGGGCATCGACCTGCCGGGTCTGGACCTCGTGATCCACGCCGATCTGCCGTCGAACTCCGAAACCCTGCTGCACCGCTCGGGCCGCACGGGGCGCGCCGGTCAGAAAGGCGTCTCGGCCCTGATCGTGACCCCGCCCGATTTCCGCAAGGCGCAGCGCCTGCTACAGGGCGCCAAGGTCGTCGCCGAATGGGCCAAGGCCCCCTCGGCGGACGAGGTGCGCGCCAGGGACGACGTGCGCCTGCTGGAAAACCCCGCACTGGCGCAAGAAGTGACCGAGGATGAACAGCCCATGGTGGCAGCCATCCTGAAACGCTTCGGCGCAGAGCAGGCAGCCGCCGCTTTCGCCCGCCTGTGGCGTGAATCGCGCTCGGCCCCGGAAGAGCTGACGGATACCTCCGGCCCCGCCTCCGCCGCGCCAAAACCGCGCGCGGAGTTCGGACCCTCGGTCTGGTTCACGCTGTCGGTCGGCCGTTCTGGCCGTGCCGAGGCGCGCTGGCTGCTGCCCAAGATCTGCGATGCCGGCGGCATCACCAAGGACAGCATCGGCGCGATCCGCGTGCAGGAAGACCAGACCTTCGTGCAGATCGCCGTTTCCGAGGTTTCGCGCTTCGGTCAGGGGTTAGAGATCGAATCGGGCGTTATCCTGACACGTGTCGATGGCGAACCCGACCTCGATGCTCTAGTCAAACCCCGTGCAAAACCGCGCGCTGCGAAACCTTATGAACCGAAACCGGACCACAAGCCTTACGAGCCGAAAGCTGAGCGCAAAGCCTACGAACCAAAGCCTGACCGCAAACCCTACATCCCGAAACCGCCGCGCGAGGATGCGCCAGAGCCCTACGCCGCGCGCGCGCCTGCCCCCCGACCCTTTCGCGATGATGCGGCACCGGCGACGCGCAAGCCCTACGACCCGGATCGCAAGCCCTATGGCTCGCAAGAGCGCAAGGAACGCTCCGAGCGCGCCAAGTACGACTCTGATCGCAAACCGTTGGGCAAGCGCGAAGATGGTGGCAAACCGTTGAGCAAGCGCGCTGATGGCGACCGCAAACCGTATCCGAAACCCTCGGAAGTCAAACCCTTCCCCAAACGCGATGGTGCCAAGCCCTTCGGCAAACGTGCTGAAGCCAGTGAGGGTGCCGAGTCCAAGCCGCGCTGGAAGGGGAAGGCCGAGGGCAGCAAGTCCGCCGCCCCGAACCGCGCGGCGGGCAGCAAGTCGCACGGCAAACCCGCCTTCGGCAAGAAACCCGCGCCGCGCGCCTCTGACCCGTCCGACACCAGCAAGCGCTTCGTGCCGCCGAAGAAGCCGCGCGGCTAAGCTTTCGTTCTGACGAAATATCAGCGCCGAAGGCAAGGCCCGCGCCAGCGGGCCTTTTTCTTATACCGCTGGTCGCAGCCGCATCATCAGCGCCGCATGCAGCCCCGGCGCGGCGGCGATGACTCCCGCCGATTGCGGGCGTGCGGCGTTGAATGTGATCGGCGCACTGGTCCGGTCGCTAACCACCGCGCCCGCCCGTTCGGCGATCAGCGCTCCGGCGGCGATGTCCCATTCCCAGGCGTCGCGCAGCATCAGCATCCCGTCGAACCGCCCCTCGGCCACAAGGCACAGCCGATAGGCCAGCGAGGCGCGGAAGCTGCGCTTGACCTCCGGCACGCCCCCCGGCCAATGCTGCGGAGCGAGGTTCGGCTGGCTGGTCAGAACCGTCGCGCCGTCCATCCCGGAGATGGTGCTTGCCCTGATCTCGGTCCCGTCGCACATTGCGGGCCCCTGCACGCAGGCGGTGTAAAGCCGGTCGAGCGCCGGCAGATAGACCGCAGCCGCCGTCACGCGACCGCATTCCGCGACCGCCAGCGAATGCGCGAATGTGTTCTCGCCCGCGAGGAAAGCTCGCGTCCCGTCGATTGGGTCGATTATGAACACCCGTTCGTTTTCCTGCCGCGCCGCTGTATCCTCGGTCTCTTCCGACAACCAGCCATAGCCGGGCCGGGCAGAGCGCAGCCGCGCCACCAGCATCTCGTTCACCGCAAGGTCGGCTTCCGTCACCGGCCCGTGCCCGCCGTCCTTTTCCCAGAACTTCGGCTTCCGCTTCCAGTAGCGCAGGGCGATCTCGCCCGCGCTCAGCGCCGCCTCTGTCAGCAGGGCAAGGTCATGCGCCGGCAAGGGTCAGCCCTTCGACCAGCAGGCTTGGCACTCGCGTCGACAGGTGCGCCCGTGCGTCGTTGGCGGGCGTGATCCGCAGAAGCATCTCGCGCAGGTTGCCCGCCACCGTGATCTCGTTCACGGCATGTGTGATCTGCCCGTTCTCGACCCAGAACCCGGCCGCGCCGCGAGAATAGTCTCCCGTCGTCGCGTTGATCGAACTGCCGATCATCGAGGTGATCAAAAGCCCCGTCCCCATCTCGCGGATCAGGTCTTCGCGGCTGACCGCGCCTTGCGTCAGATCAAGGTTGGTCGTGCCGGGCGAAGGTGGCGCAGACGGCCCGCGCGTGGCGCTGGCCGTGCTTTCCATGCCCAGCTTGCGCGCCGTCGCAAGGTCCAGCGTCCAGCCCATCAGCACGCCGTCCTGCACGATGGCGCGGCGGCGCGTGGCCAGCCCCTCGGCATCGAAGGGGCGCGAGGCGCCGATGCGCGGGCGCAGCGGGTCCTCGATGATCGACAGCCCCGTCGGAAGCACCTGTTTGCCCAGCAGATCGCGCGCCCAGCTTGATCCACGCGCGATGGCGGAACCATTCGCCGCACCCACCAGATGCCCGATCAGCGAGGCTGCAACCCGTTCGTCGTACAGAACCGGATAGGCGCCCGTCTTAGGCTTTCGAGCGCCAAGCCGCGCCAGCGCACGCTCGGCGGCCAGCCGGCCCGACTCGTCTGGCTCGGGCAGATCGCGCTGGAACACGCGGCTCTCCGCCGCCCAGTCGCGCTCCATCCCAGTGCCTTCGCCGGTGAAGGCCACGACGGAATAGGACCGCGAGGTGCGCCCGTATCCGCCCGAAAATCCGTTGCTGGCCGCCATGTGCATCCGACGCCGTCCGAAGCCCGCTGAAGCCTCAACCTGGGTGATCCCGGTCAGCGACAGCGCCGCAGCCTCGGCGCGGCGCGCCTCCTCTTCCAGCGCCTTTGCACCCGGATCCTCGGTCGGATCCTCAAGCTCCAGCGCAGCCAGATCCCATGTGCGCGCCAGCTGGTCGGGATCGGCCAGACCCACGAAAGGGTCCTCGGGCGCCTCGCGCGCCATCGCAACCGCGCGTTCCGCCACCGCAGCAATGGTCGCTTGCGATGTGTCCGAGACCGAGACGCAGGCCTGCCGCCGACCCATCAGGACGCGCAGGCCCAGTTCGGTGTTTTCCGAGCGCTCTGCCTGTTCCAGCCGACCGGCGCGCAGGTCGATACCGATCGAGGCGCCCTCGACGGCCAGCGCATCCGCGGCCTCGGCCCCGGCATCGCGCGCGGCCTTGAGCAGGGCCTTGGTCAGCATTTCAAGCTGTTGGGTCATTGCGCGCTCCTGTTGCATTGGGGATGTCAGGTAGCCCCAGGCGGCCCGGCGCGCAAGCACCCGCCAAAGCAAAGGGCGCTCCTCCCGGCGGGAAGGGCGCCCCTATCACGCGGAAGTGGCCTTATTGCAGGCGCTGACCGTTGGCGTAAAAGCCCTTGTCCTTGAACTCCAGCGTCGAGGTCAGGGTATCTTCCTGGCCTTCAACCGGCTTCGCGAACAGGCCCATCATCATGCGGGCGCCCATCGCCTGATCCTCGGGCACGAAGCCCAGCTGGATCAGCTTGTCCAGCAGACCGTTCGCCCCGACAACCTTCAGGTCCATCTTACCCGTCGGAGCGGGGACGCCGGGGAAGGTGGTCGTGTCGGTGTTGTCAAAGGTGAACCCGCCCTTGCCCTCGACCGATGCGCCGGCAAGCTTGACCGTCAGTTCGTTCACGTCCAGCGCGTGCATCTCTGCCGGAACAGTTTCCGTGGGAACCGCCTCGGTCTGCTTGGGGTCCATGATGTCGATCAGCCAGTTCATCTGGCCCTTGGTGTCGATGACGACGGTAGCTGGATCGCGCGGCAGCACCGAAGCCGGATCGAACAGAGACCAGACATCGTCCGATAGCTTCAGGTCGATCACCCGGGTCAGGAAGGCGAAATCGTTCGGCGTCTCGGACTTCGACACCGGCATGAGCAGGTTGAACGACCCCTCGCCATAGCTCAGGCTCAGTTCCGGCACCGGAATGGTCGATCCCGAAACCTTGATCGCCACATCCTTGGCACCGCCGCCGTAGTTCAGCTTGTCGGCATCCATCGCGAAGTTGATGCTGCCGCTGCCGATCGTCGCACTGCCCTTCACGTTGTCCGAGGCAGAGGTAGTGTCGAAATCCATCGTGCCGGTGCCATAGGTGAAATCACCCTCGGTCTTGAAGCCTGCCTTCAGTGCCGCTGCCATATCGGCCATCGCTGCCATGTCCAGCAGCGTACCGGTCGAGCTTCCGGCCAGTTCATTTACCGTCGACTTTATGTTCACCACATTGTTGGTTTCCGGCTCGGTCATCGACATGACCAACCCCATGCTGGCGGCCTTCATGTTCGACACGACAGTGGTGGTCTCGCCCGACGTGACAAGATAATCGCCCGAAAGCGCGGTAAGGTCCGCATCCAGCTTCATGTCGAATGGCTTTTCGGCAGCCGTCATGTCCTCGACGGAAAGCTTCATCGTCGGTGCGGTGAAAACGTACTTGGTTTCAGTATCGCTGCCCGAGGCAATCACCTTCAGGTCTGGCTGGCGCACCAGCAGGTTGATCGTGTTTTTCTTGCCCTCCGGGTCCGTCGCCTCGATCGCGACCGGATACTCGGGCGACATGGTGACTTCGACCGTGCCATCGCCCAGTTCGCGGAAGTTCACTTTTTCGATCGACCCGTTCAGGGAACCACCCTCGAACGTGGATGCGATCTTCACGCCCGACACGACCAGCGTATCGCCCGAACGCGCTTCGGATTCGGCTGTAAGCGTCTGGCCATAGGAAGAGGTCAGCTTTTGCCAGCTTGCCCAGACCTGCTCGGCCGTGACCTCCGCGAATGCCGCGGACGAGCAAAGAAGCGCGGCGAGCAGGCCCGCCCCGCCGAAAAGAGGTCTGGTCATAACGAAGCCTTCCTGATGAATTTCTTTAAGCGCACTTTTCTAACGAGCGGCAGCATGGGTCAAGGGTTTCCGTATCCCGGGCCAATCGGTAAGAATGTGCAGCGTAGCGATGGAGACGGATATGCAAGGCAAGATTGTGGCGATCACAGGAGCAAGCCGGGGCATCGGGGCGGCGGCAGGCCGAATCTTTGCCAACGCTGGTGCAAAGGTGGCGCTGCTGGCCCGCAGCACGACCGAAATCGAGCGTTTGGCGGCGGAAATCGGCCCTGCGGCGCTGGCGCTGCGCTGTGATGTCGCGGATGCGATCGCGGTTTCATCGGCATTGGAAGAGGTGCGGCGCTGGGGTGGTCGGCTGGACGTGCTGATCAACAATGCAGGCGTCATCGAACCCATCGCACATCTTGGTGATGTGGATGCAAAAGCCTTCTCCAGCGCCATCGACATCAACCTTAAGGGCGTATTCCATGGCATGCGGGCAGCCATCCCGATGATGCGCGCGCAGGGCGGCGGCACCATCATCTCGGTCTCATCCGGTGCGGCGCATAACCCGCTGGAAGGGTGGGGCGCCTATTGCAGCGCCAAGGCCGGCGCGGCGATGCTGACCAGCGTTGCGCATGTCGAGGAACAAGCGAACGGTCTGCGCATCATGGGCCTGTCGCCGGGCACTGTGGCGACCGATATGCAGGTGGCGATCAAGGCGAGCGGCGTGAACCCGGTCAGCCAGCTGGACCCCTCGGTTCACATTCCTGCCGACTGGCCCGCGCGGGCGCTTTTGTGGATGTGCAGCGCCGATGCCGACGGTTTCCGTGGGCAAGAGATCGTGCTGCGGGACGAGGCGATCCGCCGCCGGATCGGCCTGATCTAGCACCCGACAGAAAGCTTGACGCAAATGCCGCGCGGGAACACCCTTCCCGCGCCTTCTTGTTGCATTGCATTAATCTCTGGGGAAATTTCCATGCGCCTTTTCCTTGCCCTTGCTGCAACGCTCGCCCTTACGCTGCCAACCCATGCCGCCGACCGCGCCGCGCTGACGGCAGAGATTGAAAAAATCGCAGCCGACTACATGGCGAGCCTCGTTGAAAAGGATCACGCCTCGGGCATCTCGATCAGCGTCAGCCTTCCGGGCGATCCGCAGAACATCAACGTCGTCGCGGGCAAGGTCTCGCGTGAGGCGGACGCAGCCGAAATCACGCCCGCCACGCTTTACCAGATCGGCAGCATCACCAAATCCATGACCGCCGCGGCCCTGCTGCAGCTGCAGGCCGAGGGCAAACTGTCGCTGGAAGACCCTCTTGGCAAATGGTTGCCGCAGTATCCGGCGTGGAAGGATGTGACGCTCCGCCACCTTCTGAACATGACCAGCGGCATCCCGACCTATGACGACAACGACGCGATCACCGCCACGCTGGTCAAGGTCGGCATCGGCCGGCATTTCTCGGATGCCGTGCTGGTGGGCTTCGCCGACCCGACCTATCCGGGCGCGCTGAAGCCGACCAAGGGCTATGACTATTCCAACACCAACTTCATCCTCGCCGGGATGGTGATCCAGAAGGTCACCGGCAACAGCGTGGGCGACGAATTCCGCAGCCGCTTCCTGGGGGACCGCTACGGTCTGGCCGACACGCATTACGTCGAGGGTGTGTATCCCGCCGACATAACCGACCGCATGGCCTCGGGCTATTTCTGGCAAAGCGAGTTGCCGGGCCTGAAGCCGCTCATGGGCACGGACATGAAGGTGCAGGACATGTCCTGGGCCGGGGCGGCGGGCGGTCTGGTCTCCAGCCCCGAACAGGTCACACATTGGGCGCGCGCGCTGTTCCAGTCGGACATGCTGACCGAGGCGGCCCGGTCCGAGCTGATGACCGTGGTCTCGATGAAGACCGGCGACACAATCGGCTCGGCCACCAAGGACGACCCGCGCGGCTTCGGCCTGGGCGTCATGGGCTATGACATCGATCCGCTGGGGCAGGGGTGGGAGTATGAAGGCGGCACCATGGGCTACCGCGTCGTCTACAACTACATTCCCAAGGACGATGTGGTGGTCTCTGTCGCGATGAACAGCGCGGTGAACGGGGCCGATGACCAGATTGGCAAGGTCGTCGCCGCCATTTCCGAGGCTGCCCGCAAATAGCCGCGCCCTTGCCAAGCCGACTGATCGGTTGCACCACGGCGACATGGAACAGATCGACGCCCTCGTCATTGGAGCCGGCCCCGCCGGGCTGATGGTCGCCGAGCAACTGGCGCTTGCCGGGTGGCGGGTAGTGGTGGCCGAAGCCAAGCCCTCGCCCGCGCGAAAATTCCTGATGGCGGGCAAGTCCGGGCTGAACCTGACCAAGGACCAGCCGTCTGGCCCCTTTGCCGCACAATACGCCGAGGCCGCCGATTGGCTTTCCCCCATGCTCAACACCTTCGGCCCCGACAATGTGCGGCGCTGGGCCGAGGGGCTGGGCCAGCCCCTGTTCACCGGATCATCGGGTCGCGTCTTTCCCGTCGCGATGAAGGCATCGCCCCTGCTGCGCGCCTGGCTCGCGCGGCTGGACACGCTCGGCGTCACCCTGCGTACCCGCTGGCACTGGCGGGGATTTCAGGGCGAGGCCCTGCTATTCGACACGCCCGCGGGGCAAGTGCCGCTGCACGCCGAACGAACTATACTGGCGTTGGGCGGCGCAAGCTGGGTGCGGCTCGGGTCCGATGGCGCCTGGGTTCCCTGGCTTCGCGAGAAGGGCGTAGAGGTAAGGGACTGGCAACCCGCCAACATGGGCTTTCGCGTCAACTGGTCGCCCCAAATGGCCCGCCATTTCGGCACGCCGGTCAAGGGCGCCGCCCTTTGCGTGGCCGGACGGCGGGAGCGCGGAGAGTGGATCATTTCCGTCCGTGGCATCGAAGGCGGCGGCATCTACGCAATCTCGCGCTGTCTGCGAGAGGGTGCCGCGCTGACCATCGACCTGATGCCGGAGCTGAGCGAAGCGGAAATTGTTGCACGCCTTGCGCGGGGCAAAAAAGGCGAGAGCTTGTCCAACCGCCTGCGCAAGCTGGGCCTGCCGCCGATCAGCATCGCGCTATTGTTCGAGTCAGGCACCCCGCCCGCTGGTCCCGATGCGCTGGCGCGGAGCATCAAGGCCGTGCCATTGCGCCACGACGGCCCCCGGCCCTTGGACGAGGCGATATCGGTCGCGGGTGGCATCACGCGGGATGCGCTGACGCCCGATCTGGAGCTGCGAAACATGCCCGGCATCTATGCCTGCGGCGAGATGCTGGACTGGGAGGCGCCGACGGGTGGCTATCTGCTGACCGCCTGCCTCGCCACGGGGCGCTGGGCGGGGCGGGCCGCGGCAGGGCTCTCGCCATAGGATTGAAGATGGCCCCCTGCGTCGGGTTGGCGAAGGCCATCGCCTTCGCCATGCTGTGAAGACCAAGTTGCACCGGCCGTGGCCCCAAAGGCCGCGGCCAGCGCCCGCCCCGCCCATGGCGGGCGCTTCGCACCCGCCGGGGCACGTCGCGCTGCAGGGGGAAACGCGGATCGCGTTTCTTTTCCCGCCCGCCCAGAGGTTGCGCTGCCGCAATTGCTGCAGACGCCCGCTATCGCAGGCTGTTCAGCAACTCCATCGACGGCACTCCCGTCACCGAATATCCCGACTGCGCCTGATAGGCGCTGATTGCGGCCTGCGTCTTGGCCCCGATTACACCATCCGTGCCTTGCGTGTCGAACCCGGCAGAGGTCAGCCGCCGTTGCAATTCCTGCCGGTCGGCAATGGTCATGCCCTGCGCATCCGGCGGGAAGCTGCCGCGGATCGCCGGGCCGCCCGCCAGCCTGTCCGACAGGTGCCCCACGCCGATCACATAGCTCTCGGCATTGTTGTAGCGAGAGATCACTGTGAAGTTGCGGAAGATCATGAAGGCCGGGCCGGACGCCCCCTGCGGCGTGATGATCGACGCCGGGTCATAGTCGCGCACCACATTGCCGTTCATGTCGCGCACACCCATCGCGGCCCAGGCCGAGGGGCTGCGCGTAGTCCCGCGTCCCGTTGGTCCGGTGAACCCGGCGGGCAGGCGCACCTCCACCCCCCACGGCTGGCCCCGCGTCCATCCCGCCTTGGCCAGATAATTCGCGGTCGAGGCCAGCGCATCGGTCGGATCGCTCGACCAGATATCGCGCCGCCCGTCGCCGTTGAAATCGACGGCATAGCCCAGGTAAGAGGTCGGGATGAATTGGGTATGCCCCATCGCCCCGGCCCAGCTTCCGGTCATACGTTCCGGCGTGATGTCCCCATTCTGCAAAATTTTCAGTGCAGCAATCAGCTGCTGCTCAAAGAAATCCGCCCGCCGCCCTTCATAGGCCAGCGTCGAGAGCGCCGAGACGACGGGGACGTTGCCCTGTCTTTCGCCGTAAAAGCTCTCCATCCCCCAGACGGCGACGACGACATTCGGCTCAACGCCATAGCGCGCCTCGATCTGGCTCAGAACCGATCCATAGCTCCGCAGCGCCGCCTTGCCCTTGGACATCCGCTCTTCCGAGGCCGCGATGGCAAGGTAGTCTTCCAGCGTGCGGGTGAATTCGGTCTGGCTCCGATCCTTTTCGATCACATCAGGTAGGAAACCTGCCCCGCGAAAGGCCATGTCGAGTGTGCCTGATGAAATGCCTTTCGCCTGCGCGCGCGGCTTGAAATTTGCAACCCAGGCGTCCCACCCCGCATTGGGAACCGGGCGCATCACCACCTGCGACGGCCCCGCGCCGCCACGGCTGCTAACCCCGCCGCTGCATGCCGACAGCATCAATGCCGCCAGCCCGAATGTCACATGCCGCCGTGTCGCCTGCATCCTGCCCACCGTCTTGTTTATTTTGACGGCAACGCTAGCCGATCCGGCGCCGCAGGCAAAGCGCAAGCGGCGCTCAGACCTCAAGAATGGTCTGAAATCCGCCGTAGATCATGCGCTTTCCATCAAAGGGCATGGATTGTTCGCGGCTCATCCAGGGATCGTCCATCATCTTTTTCCAGCCCTGATTGCGCGCCTCGCGCGAGGGCCAGACGACCCAGGAAAAAACTACCGTCTCATCCTCGGCGCGCTTCACCGCCATCGGGAACGACGTCAGCTTGCCTTCCGGCACATCGTCGCCCCAGTTCTCGACAACCCGCAATGCGCCGTATTTCTTGAATATCCTGGCAGCTTCCGCGGCATGGCTCAGATATTCTTCGCGGCCCTTAGTCGGCACGGCTGCAACAAAGCCATCAACGTAGTTCATGCGTCTCCTCCCTATTTCCGACGCAACTATCGCATAGGCGGCTCGGTTCCGGATCAGAATTTGAAACGAACCCCGGTGAACAGCGCCAGACCATCGTCATAAGACGTCCCCGGCGCATCGTAGTCGTACTGACGTAAAACCGCATAGACCTCGAGGTTTTGCTTGTCGAAGTTCTGCACAACTGCCAGGCCAACGCTGTCCGCCGACGTATTCTGTGCCTTGACCTCATCCGACTTCTGATAGTCGATCGAAAGGCCGGTCTTGCCCACCTTGAAGAAGGGCCGCAGCAGACCCAGCTTCAGATAGCCGGAATTGCTGGTCGCGCCGTTCTTGTCCTGCTCACCCAGCGCCACGGTTGCGCTGATGCCGGTCTTAACATGGATGACCGAGGCAGAGCCGGACCAGATGGTGGTGTCGCTGCCAAGGTCGCTATAGCCGATCCCGGCCTGTGCCTTGAAGCCCGCGAATTCGCCCGTATAGCGCAGCGCCGCGTCGTAATAGTCGTTGTCGTCGTTGTCCTTGATCTGCTCCTGCCCATAGGCGATCGAGGCGGTAAAGCCGTCAAGGAAGGTCGGCGTGTCATAGCGCGCGCGAAAGCGGCGGCTGCCATCGAAGTTCGAGAAGGTCGAACCGACGTTGATGTTCGACAGGCCCGCATCGACAAAGCGGTAATAGTTGCCGGCCGCGATATCAGAGACGGCCGAGTAAGCGGCCACCGAGGTTCCCGAGATGTCGATCTCCGAGATATTGTCGGTCGCCATGCTGCCCTGGCCCAGCCAGACCGCGCCATAGGTCTTGTTGCCGAAGGTGATCTCGGCCTTGCGGACGTTGCTCTTGTTAATATCCCAGTCTGTCGTATCGGTCTTCTGGTTGACCAGCTTCGACGACGAGGGTGTGTATTCGATCTCAAGGTTTCCGCGGAAGGTCCAGCCGCCGTTCAGGTCGCTCTGAATCCAGTAGCCCAGACGGCTGGTCGAGTTCCCGTTGTCGACGGGGGCATAGACATCGGTATCCTTGCCGTCGTCATAGCTCAGGATACCCAGATCGACCTGCCCGTAGAAGGTCAGCTTGCTCTTGGGCGTAAACGTCCAGACGATTGGTTTGACCTCGGCAAGCGCGGCGGGGCTGGCCGCCGCCAAGGCTGCTGCTGCCATGGCGGCAAGTCTAAGCAAGGAAGCGGGTCGCTTCACGAAAGCACCTGTCTGGCTAAGGGACCATGGCCGCGATACTAGGCCTGCGGGATGAACAGGGCGTGACATTTTCTGCACATGCAGCATCCCGCATACCATCGTATCAGTTGCGATAGTTCGGCTCTTCCTCATCCAGAATCGCCTTCAGATCGGCCAGGTGCCGGTCCGCCATCTCGGGATAGTCGTTCATCTCGATCGCCACGCTGGTCGCGATCTCATGGCTCAGCTGCCGCAGTTTACGCCCCGTCTGCAGGGCGCGGATATAGGTCTCGGCGGCGCGCTCGAAATAATACAGCCGGTTGAAGGCATCGGCCACGCTTTGCCCCAGGACCAGAACGCCGTGGCTGCCCATGATCATGACCTGCACATTCGGGTCTTTCAGCATCGCGGCGCAGCGCGTGCCCTCTTCTTCGAACGCCAGCCCGCCATAATTCTCGTCGATCACCTGCCGACCGTAGAACATTGCCGTGTTCTGGTCGATTGCGGGCAGTCGCGAATCCTCCAGCGATGCCAGCACGGTGGCGAAGATCGAATGCACATGCATCACGCAGCGCGCATGCGGCACCAGCCGATGGATCGAGCCATGCAGGCCCCAGGCGGTCGGGTCCGGCGCATCGGGGCGCTTCAGCACGTCCGGGTCATCGGCATCCAGCAGCAGCAGGTCGCTGGCCTTGATCCGCGCGAAGTGGCGCTGGTTCGGGTTGATCAGGAACCGTTTTCCATCGTCGCTGACCGCGAGCGAGAAGTGGTTCGCGACCGCCTCGTTCATTCCCAGACGCGCAGTCCAGCGAAAGGCGGCGGCCATATCCACCCGTTCTTCGGGGTGGTCGAAATTCACGCGCGGCTTCAGTTCGGAAAGGCTCATGATGCTGGCTCCCTGTTCTGGTTGTGGCCAGCCTAGCAACCGTTGCGCAGTCAAGAAAGGCCGCCAGCGCCATCATCACGTTTCACGGGCGACCTTTGCCCGCCTGGCACCTTGAACAACGCATGGCGGCCCATAGATTCCAGCAACAGCGAATGGAGGCGTACTATGGCATATGCCAAGACCGACGAAGCAATCGCACGTCTGACCGACGAACAATTCCGCGTCACGCAGAAAAGCGGAACCGAGCGTCCGTTCACGGGCGAGTATTACGACAACAAGAAGCCGGGCATCTATGTGGACATCGTTTCGGGCGAGCCGCTGTTCGCCTCGTCAGACAAGTACGATTCCGGCTGCGGCTGGCCCAGCTTTACCAAGCCCATCGTGCCGGCGAACGTGGCTGAACTGCGCGACATCTCGCATGGCATGATCCGCACCGAGGTGCGCTCGGCCCATGGCGACAGCCATCTGGGCCATGTGTTCAACGACGGCCCGATAGACCGGGGCGGTCTGCGCTACTGCATCAACTCCGCCTCGCTGCGCTTCGTCCCGCGGGACGAGATGGTGGGGGAAGGCTACGGCGACTACGTCGATCAGGTCGAAGAGATCTGAGTGCGGCCCAAAATTTTCGCCGAAAAATTTGGGCACCCACCCCCGTAGGGTGCGTGCTCGCACGCACTATAGCTGTCCCGGCGCTAGTTACGCCGCACCATCTCTGCAAGCCGGATCAGCGTCCGCTCCACCAGCGCCATTTCCGGCGGACGGGACGAGGATCGCAGGATCATATCGGTCTCGACCATCATCCCCAGCGCATCCTCGATCTTGCGCAACCCCATCTGCTGCACCTGCCGCAGCAGCGCATCGCGGCGAGGGCCGAATACCGGCGGGCGGGCGCGGGCCAGCGCGGCGGCGGCCCCGGCCGGATCGGCCGCCGCAGAATGCAGCGTGCGAAAATGCCGGGTGGCGGTCAGGCACAGCGTGACCGGCGACACGCCTTGCCCGTCCAGACGCCGCATCAGCGTCACGATATCCGCAGTCCGACCGGTCGCGGCGGCATTGACCACGTCATCCACCTCGGCATCCAGCGTGGCGGGCGCGCAGGCGGCGATATCGGCCGACGAAAGCGGCGCAGGATCGCTCGCCTTGTAAAGCGCGATCTTCTCCAGCGTCTGGCGGAAATCGCCGGGGTCGATGGCATGGGCGAGCGCGGTCAGATCGGCCATCACCTCGCGCCCCACATCGCGCAGACCGGCCTTTGCCAGTTCTGCCTCGATCTCCTCACGCCCCGGCGGGTCGTCATAGATACCCAAGGCATGGGCTTGCGGGTTGCCATCGAACAGCTTGCGCAGCGCCGATTTCGCAGCCAGCGATCCGGCGGTCACGACGATAAGCGCATCACCCTCGCGCCAATCCTCCATCGCCGCCCCGATGATCGGGGCCAGCCCATCGGTCGCATCTTCGACAAAGGCCACGCGCGGCCCCGGAAAAAACCCCTGCGCCTTCAGCGCATCGACCAGCATCGCAGGATCGCGCCGCAGATCGGTCCCGGCCATTCGGGCGAGCCGCATCTCGGCTTCGCCTTCCAGTCCGACAACGGCGGCGATCACCTCCTTCCGCCGCATCGCCACGCGCATCGCGTCCGCGCCAAAGATCAAAAGCCCGATCCGGCGTGGATCGGGCCGGGAATAGGTGCGCAGCAGTTCCCCTGCCGAGATCTTCATGGGGTGCTGGGTGGCGCGTTGGTTGCCGTCGCCACCAGCTTGCTTGCCACCTGATCCGCCAGAATGCGCATCAGCCGCAGGCGCGAGTCATCCTCGGCCGCCTGCGCCGCGGTCGTCGTCTCGGTCGCCGCCGACCCGGTAAAGCTTTGGGCGGTGCCGGTGGTGATAACCTTGCCCGTGGCAATGTCGATCAGTTGCCAGTTGACGTTGCCGACCATCTCATAGCGCAGGATCGACCCCGCCGTGGTCACGGCAAGGTCCACCCGCTGAATGCTGATCTGATAGCTCAGCCGAAAGGTCGGCTCCTGCGGGCGACCAAAGCGTTCCTCGATGCGAGCGACGAAAGAAAAAGCGTCGCGCGTGCCGGGTTCGTCCGCCTGCACCTTGCCCAATAGCGCCTTCGCCGGTGCGCCCGGCCCATAGGCCGGGGCAAAGCCGCAGCCGACCAGCGGCAGCGTCAGCAGCAGAGACAGGAACTGGCGGCGGTCAGATGACGACATTGACGATGCGGCCCGGCACGACGATCAGCTTTTTCGGCGGGAGCCCACCGAGGTACTTGATCACATCCTCGTCTGCCAGCACCAGCTTTTCAACCTCGGCTGCACCCATGTCCTTCGGAACGGTGATTTCCGCCCGCCGCTTGCCGTTGATTTGGATCGGCAGGGTCACGCTGTCCTCGACAAGCAGCGCCGGATCAGCCTTGGGCCATGCCGCCTGCGCGACCAGACCCGCTCCGCCCATCATCGCCCAGACATCCTCGGCCAGATGCGGCACCATCGGCGACATCAGCACCGCCATGACGGTCATCGCGCGCTTCTTGGCCGCCGCGCCCGCCGTGGAGCGGCTGATCGCGTTGGTGAATCCGTAAAGCGCCGCAACCGCCTTGTTGAAAGCAAAGCTCTCGATCCCCGCCGTCACATCGGCAATGGCCCGCGCCGTCGCCCGGTCGAGCAAGGCATCCTCGGCATTGCCCGCCACGTCCGAGCGCGAAATCTCATCCGCCAGCCGCCAGACCCGCGCCATGTGCTTGGCCGTGGCCTCGGCGCCGCTGGCCGTCCATTCCACGTCACGCTCGGGCGGGCTGTCGGAGAGGACGAACCAACGGGCAGTGTCGGCACCAAAGTTTTTCACAATGCTCTCTGGGTCGACTACGTTCTTCTTTGATTTCGACATTTTTGCGGAGGGGATAATGCGTATTTCCTTCCCCTCTGCACGGTCGGCGGCCGCTTGCAACTTTAGCCTATCCACATCGGGTTCAGACTGGTTGGCAGCGACGACGTCCGCTCGCAAGACGGCTCGCCTTTGATCCCCATCTGTAAACGTAAAAACGTCCTCGGGTAGGATGTATTCGGGTCTTGGCGCAGTAGCTATTGGACCTCCAGCTAAAGGTCCAAAACCAAGCAGTCCCGATCCTTGATGAAGCGTCCGCTCATAAATCTCGTGCGTGACCATCCCTTGCGTGAACAGCGCGTCGAAAGGCTCGATCGACTTCGCGGGCAGGTGATGTGTCTTGTGCATCGCCCGGGCGAAGAAGCGGGAATACAGCAGGTGCAGGATCGCATGCTCGATCCCGCCGACGTATTGGTCGACGTTCATCCAATAGGCCGCATCCTCGGCATCCGTCGGCGTCGCGGCATGTGGCGAGGTAAAGCGGGCGAAATACCACGAGCTGTCCACGAAGGTGTCCATCGTATCCGTCTCGCGCAGACCCTTGCCGCCGCATTGCGGACAGGGGACGTTCCGCCAGGTCGGATGCCGGTCCAGCGGGTTGCCCGGCTTGTCGAAACTTACGTCATCGGGCAGGCGCACCGGCAGGTTCGCCTTCTTCTCGGGCACCACGCCGCAATCGGGGCAGTGGACAACCGGGATCGGACAGCCCCAATACCGCTGGCGGCTCAACCCCCAGTCGCGCAGGCGATAGTTGGTCACGCCATGCCCCACGCCCTTGCTCTCGCAGAACGCAATGGCGGCGGCGACGGCGATCTCGCCTGTCTGCACCTCATTGCCCGCAAAGCCGCGGATATAGCGCACGGGTTCCGATTTCATCGGCACATAGGCTGTACCTACAATCCTCTGAAATGGGATTCGCCCAACGGTTCCGTCGGGCGCGATGGTTTCGCTCCAAAATACGCTATCATTTGCGAAAGCGCTGTCGGGAATGCTTGGATCGTCTGTTGCTAGGATATGCCGAAAGACTTCACGGACTTGCAGTCCATATTTCCGCGCAAATTCTAAATCCCGCTGGTCATGCGCCGGGCAGCCGAAGATCGCGCCGGTGCCGTAGTCCATCAGGATGAAGTTCGCGATATAGACCGGTAATTCCCAAGCGCTGTCAAAGGGATGGCGCACGCGAATGCCCGTATCCATCCCCTTCTTCTCGGCCGTCTCCAGCGCCTCTTCGCTGGTGCCGATCCGGCGGCAGTCGGCCACGAACGCGGCCACCTTCGGATCATGCCGCTCCAGATGCCTGGCCAGCGGATGGTCCGGGCTGATCGCCGCGAAAGACGCCCCCAGCAGCGTATCGGGCCGCGTCGTATAAACCTCCAGCCGGTCGAACCCCTCGGGCGCATCCACCGTGGAAAACGCGAACTGCAGCCCCCGCGACTTGCCGATCCAGTTCGCCTGCATCAGCCGCACCTTCTCGGGCCAGTCCTTCAGCCCGTCCAGCGCCTCCAGCAACTCGGCCGAATAATCCGAGATGCGGAAGAACCACTGCGCCAGCTCGCGCCGTTCCACCGGCGCGCCGGATCGCCAGCCCTTGCCGTCGATCACCTGCTCGTTCGCCAGCACGGTCATGTCGATCGGGTCCCAGTTCACCACCGCGTTCTTGCGATAGACCAGCCCCGCCTCCAGCATGTCGATGAACATCGCCTGCTGCTGGCCGTAATACTCGGGGTCGCACGTCGCGAATTCGCGGCTCCAGTCGATCGAGAACCCCAGCGGCTTCATCTGCTCGCGCATCGCGTCGATGTTGCGATAGGTCCATTCGGCCGGCGGCACGCCCTTTTCGATCGCCGCATTCTCTGCGGGCAGGCCAAAGGCATCCCAGCCGCGCGGGTGCAGCACGTTGAACCCGCAGGCCGCCTTGTATCGCGCCACCACATCGCCAAGCGCATAGTTCCGCACATGGCCCATGTGGATACGCCCCGACGGATAGGGGAACATCTCCAGCACATAGTATTTCGGCCGCTCGTCCCGCTTCGCGACAAAGACGGCGGCCTCTTCCCAGGCGGCCTGCCATTGGGGTTCGCTTCTGGCGGGATCGTAAGTCATGCGGGCCGGACCTCGTGCTTTCTCTGCGGCACGAGCGGTATACAAGCTGCGCGGCTAAGGTCCAGAGGCCGCAGGGACTAGAGCTTGCTGTCCTGGATACGCAACTGGCGCGCCCGTGTCAGGATCGCATCCTCGACCGCGCGCTGGGTCTCGACCGGAACGGCGCCACCGCCACGAGACTGCAGCGCGACCTTCAGCGACCGCGCGTCAAGCGCGGGATCCTGCACATAGATCGTGGCGCGGTAAGAACGGCCGCCGCCCGGCGGTGTGCCGTAACCCGTTGAAATGACGCCAGTGAAAGGGTCTACCGATTCGACAGGCAGGAAGTTCAACACGTCAAGCGATGCCTGCCAGAGGTATTTATTGACCTCTACCGTTGTGTTCGGGTTCGCGTCGTTGTTGAACAGATCCCAGACCGAGGTGCCGCCCGAAGTCTGCTTGGCCCGCAGATCCTGATTGTCCACCGGGTTTGGCGCCTGGGCCACCTTGCTGTTTCCGAACATGCTGCAGGCCGTGATTACTGATACGAGGCCGGTAAGGGCCACAGTGCGGGCCAAGCGGTTCAGGATCATCCGTTCCTCCGGAAACTTTGCCGTTGTCTAGCCGAGCATGGGGGGTGCGACAAGGGCCTTCGGTCTCTACAAGGGCTTGTAAGCCAGTCCTTGCAGGGCCTTGCGGACCGCTTTTAGCCATGTAAACGCACTGTGGCAAAGCTGCACCATCGCCCGCGTCTTTCCCCCGGCGGCCCCGGTTCGGATTGCAATTGATCGGTCCACGAGCGAAACACAATCATTCCCAATTCGGATTCCCCTGAATTGGGCACCTAAGAAACCACGAGGGAATCGAAATGAAAAAGGTCCTCTTTGCCTCCACGGCAATGCTCCTTTCCGGTGGCATGGCGATGGCCGACGTCACCATCAGCGGCAACGGCCGCTTCGGTCTTGAATACAACGAGCAAGACAGCTTCATCGCTGAAACCGACGAAGGTCCTGCGACCATCGACCCGAACGAAACCACGATCAGCCTCCGTCTGCGCTTCAACATCGACGCGTCGAAGGAAACCGACTCGGGCGTGACCTTCGGTGGCCGGATCCGTATGCAATACGCTTCGGGCGACTCGGACTACGCTGGTGAATCGGGAGCCGGTCTGTCGGCAGCCAAACTGTATGCCAGCTACGGCGGCATGCGTCTGGAAGCCGGTAACGTCGACACCGCCTATGACTCGGCGGCGCTGATGTACAACTCGGAAATGGGTTTCAAAGACAGCTCGGCTGGTGACCCGCAGGGTTCGTTCTACTCGTTCAACAGCACCCCCTACGGCATCGGTCAGACCGATCGCATGGGCGTTGCGTTCACCTACTCGGTCGACGCGTTCAACGTTCGTCTGTCGTGGGTCAACGCTGACCAGACCCGCACGATCACCGACTACTACCTGACCGACGAAGATGCGAAGTTCTTCGAAGCTGCTGCTGGCTTCGGCTACGATGACGAATATGGCATCTCGGCCGACTACACCTTCGACGCCTTCACCATCTCCGGTGCGGCCGTCATGAACGGTAACGGCATCTCCGACAACGACCAGTTCTTCCTCGGCGGCGAATATGCCTTCGCGGACGTGGGCGCTGTCGGTCTGCAGTACTTCGACAACGGTCAGACCCAAGAGTTCACCTACGATGAAGACGGCTTCATCAACGGTGTGACCGACTACGACGTTGGCTCGCAGTTCACCCTGTACGGTAACTACAAGTTCGACCAGGTCATCGTTCGCGGCTACATCTCCAACCTCGACAACGACGACGTGGAAGACTCGACCGTTTACGGTATCGGTGCCGACTACGACCTCGGCGGCGCGACCCTCTCGGGTTCGGTCCGCAGCGGCTACAACGGCAACTACTCTGCCGACGTCGGTGTGAAGTTCACGTTCTGATCCCAGATCAGCAAGACTTCGGAAAGAGCGGGCCATGCGCCCGCTCTTTTCATTTTGGGCAGGGCTCGCCGTTTGCCTTCGGAATCTCTGCGCGATAGGTCTGGGCCTAACTGCTGGCAAAGCGAAAGGTCCGCGCGCCATGTCCCTAAGCGACATCCTTTCCCGCATCGCCAAGGCCGAGGCCAAGGCAGGGCGACAGCCCGGCTCGGTCAAGCTGATCGCCGTATCCAAGGTGCAGCCGCTGGACCGGGTCGAGCAGGTTCTGGAGCAGGGGCATCGCCTGTTCGGCGAGAATTATGTGCAAGAGGCGGCGGCAAAGTGGCCGGACCTGCGCGCCCGTTTGGGCGGGGTCGAGGTCCACATGATCGGACCGCTTCAGACCAACAAGGCCAAGCAGGCCGTCGGGCTTTTCGATGCGATTCACACGCTGGACCGCCTGTCGCTGGCAGAAAAGCTGGCAAGGATCGCCCAGGATCGGGGTGCCTGCCCCCCGCTTTTCGTGCAGGTGAATACGGGAAGCGAGCCGCAAAAGGCCGGCGTCTGGCCTGACGGTGTCGATGCCTTCTTGGAAACGGTGCGCAAGATGGACCTGCCGCTGGCCGGGCTCATGTGCATCCCGCCCGAGGATCAGGACAGCACCCACCATTTCGCCAAGCTGGCCACGCTCGCGATCCGCAATGGGTTGAATGGGCTTTCCATGGGGATGAGCGGTGATTTCGAATCGGCGATTGCCGAGGGCGCCACGCATGTGCGTATAGGAAGCGCCATCTTCGGCGAACGCGACTATTCGGCGCGCCAACCGCAGTCCTAGCCCGGGCGATCAGCCTCGTACGACCAATCTGGTCCGACTGTTGAGCTTCCCGACGATCCACAAAAGATCGTGGGACGCAAATGCCACACATCCGGCGGTGGGCGATCGCGGCCGTCGCCAGATGTGCACAAAGATCGCCGATCCCTTTCCCGGCACCGCAAGCGGCCAGTTCCAGTCGGTAACGAGGATCAGGTCATACTGCGGATCGGACCGGCGAAGCTGTTCGTGTCCGAAGCGGTGCGGGACGCGGACGTGGTGATTGTAGCGCGGATCCCGGATGTCATCCGACCACAGATCAGCCGGGCCGATTGCCTTGGGTGCGAGCTTCGCACGCCGGCCCACCGTCCGATCCGCGCGGGCAAAGGTCGCCACAATCCGGTGCACCCCAACCGGAGTGGCTCCATCGCCTTCGCACTTGTTGCAGGTTGTTCCGCCACGCCCGATCGCGCAGGGAAAGCGCCGTCCCTTGAACCGCGCGCCCCAGCGGGTCACGAGAATATCCCCGCGTTTCATAGCAGGTGTCCCGATTTCGCGGCCTTTGTGGCAAGATAGTCGGCGTTGAACTCGTTTCTCCCCACCTTCAGCGGGACGCGTTCCACCACCTCGATCCCCTGCGAGGACAGCATCGCCATCTTGCGCGGGTTGTTGGTCAAGAGCCGAACCGACGAAAACCCGAGTTGGCGCAGCAACAACGCGCCCAGCCGGAAATCGCGCTCATCATCCTCGAAACCCAGCCGGTGGTTCGCCTCGACCGTGTCGAACCCCTGATCCTGCAGCGAATAGGCGCGCATCTTGTTGGCCAGCCCGATCCCGCGCCCCTCCTGGTTCAGATACAAGAGCACGCCTGCGCCTTCGCCCCCCATCTGACCCAACGCCGCGCGAAGTTGCGGGCCGCAGTCACATTTGAGGCTGCCGAGCACATCACCGGTAAAACAGGCCGAGTGAAGACGCGCCAGAACCGGCTTGGACCGGTCGGGCCGTCCGATCTCGATCGCGTAATGCTCCTCTCCACCGTCCTCCGGGCGGAAGATGTGAACCCGCCCCGCCTCGGACGCGACCATCGGCAGCCGCGCCGAGACCACGGGATGCAGCGGCGAGGCGCGCAACAGTTCCGGCCCGGCCTGATCCAGTGGGATCAGGGTCAGATCGCCTGCATTTGCCAGCGCGAGGGCGCCCGCCACTGGCAGGACTATTGCGGCGGGCAGAAGATGCGCCGATTTCACCAGTTGGATCGCTGCCCTGTGAAGGTCGGCCGATCCATCGCGCAGCGAGCGCAGCGGCCCCTTCATCGGCGCACGCAGATCGTCGGCGGGGTCGGCCAGCGAATGCAACCAGTTCAGATCGGCGTCCTCGGGGATTGCGATCCGCGCCAGATCGTTGTCATAGGCGCGCGCCTTCAGCGTCTCGGCCCGCCAGGCGGTGATGGCAAGCTCGGGCGATCCCAGAGCGCGCAATTCGGCCAGTCTCGTCGGGGAAACCGTCTCAACCGCCACGATCAGCGCGCCATGGCCGTCCGCGGTCAGCACGACGGGAACCCCCATGCGAATGTCGGCCCGCGCACGGGCAAGGCGTTCTATGATCGAGGGGCCGAGTGTCATGGATACCTGCGGTTTGGCCCCATCATCTAGGGAGCGACGACGCAAATTGAAACATATCCCCGTCTGGCGACACGTCCGCGTGAGAAACCTGTCGCAAATCTTGCGGCAAATGTGAACCCGGAGCATCTGCGACGAAAGAAGAGGAGACGATCATGGCAAACCTGAGAAAGATTCTTCTGGTCGACGATGACGACGATCTGCGCGAGGCGCTGAGCGAACAGCTTGTCATGACCGAGGATTTCGACGTGTTCGAGGCGCGCAACGGCGCCGAGGGCATGGAGAAGGCCAAGGCGGCGATTTATGACCTCGTCATCCTCGATGTGGGCTTGCCGGACACCGACGGGCGCGAACTGTGCCGCCGGATGCGCAAGCAGGGTGTCAAGTGCCCGGTCGTCATGCTGACCGGCCACGACTCGGACAGCGACACGATTCTGGGTCTTGATGCGGGCGCAAATGACTATGTGACCAAACCGTTCAAGTTTCCGGTGTTGCTTGCGCGCATCCGTGCGCAGCTGCGTCAGCACGAACAGTCCGAAGATGCGATCTTTCAGCTTGGACACTACACCTTCAAGCCGGCCCAGAAGATGCTGGTCGACGAGAAAGAGCGCAAAATCCGCCTGACCGAAAAAGAAACCAATATTCTCAAGTATCTGTATCGCGCGAGCCAGGGCGTTGTCGCCCGCGACGTGCTGCTGCACGAGGTCTGGGGATACAACGCGGGCGTCACGACGCATACGCTGGAGACGCATATCTATCGTCTGCGCCAGAAGATCGAGCCCGATCCGTCGAACGCGCGGCTGCTGGTTACCGAAAGCGGTGGCTACAGATTGGTTGCTTAACTGTCGGAATGACGACAGAATCACGCCAGAATTGTAAAGTAATACAACTGTGACGTGACTATCCCTTGGCCGCGCCGGGGTTATGACGCGGCAACCTCCCTGTTGGTCCTGGCCGGGCAATAGCCCGGCCATTTTTTTCGCAGGGCAGGGGTTGAGCGGTTCCCACCCGCCCCCTAGGGTCGCGCGGGCACAAGGGAGACGTCCGCATGGCTTTCACGCTCGCCACCTGGAATATCAACTCGGTCCGTCTGCGCGAAACGCTGGTCGCACGGCTTTTGTCCGAGGAATTGCCCGACATTCTGTGCCTGCAAGAGTGCAAGAGCCCTGTCGAGAAAATCCCGCTCGAGATATTCAGGGGCCTTGGCTATCACCACATCGTAGCGCGGGGGCAAAAGGGCTACAACGGCGTCGCCATCTTGTCGAAACTGCCAATCATCGACGGGGGTGACAATGACTGGGCGCAGCTTGGGCACGCCCGACATGTTGCCGCCCGGCTGGAAAACGGCGTCACGATCCACAACGTCTATGTTCCGGCGGGGGGCGACATTCCAGACCGGGAAGAGAATATCAAATTCGGCCAGAAGCTCGATTACCTGACCGAGATGCGCGATTACTTCCGCTGGAACAAGCCCGACCGCGCCATCCTTGTCGGCGACCTGAACATCGCCCCGCGTGAGGACGATGTGTGGAACCACAAGGCATTGCTAAAGATCGTGAGCCATACGCCGATCGAGGTCGAACACCTGCTGGCGGCGCAACAGGCGGGCAATTGGGTAGACATTACCCGCAAGGATATCCCGCAGGGCCTGCTTTACAGTTGGTGGTCCTATCGCGCCGCGGACTGGGATGCCGCCGACAAGGGCCGCAGGCTGGACCATATCTGGGCCACGCCCGATATTGCGGGATCGGCGCATGGCAGCCGCATCCTGCGCGTGGCGCGCGGGTGGGACCAGCCTTCCGACCACGTTCCGGTCTTCGCGACCTTCGATCTCTGATCCCCCTTGGCCTTTGCGGTCGCGCGCCTCATATAGGCCAGACCCATTTTCCAAGGGAGATAGCCCATGTTCGGGTTCGGAGAAAAACCGCCGGTCGCGAATGACCTGATCAAGGACGTCACCGAGGCGACGTTCATGGCCGATGTTATCGACCAAAGCCAGACGGTGCCGGTCATCGTCGATTTCTGGGCGACATGGTGTGGCCCGTGTAAGACGCTGACCCCCGCGCTTGAGGCGGCGGTGACTGCCGCCGGCGGGAAGGTGAAGCTGGCGAAGGTCGACGTGGACCAGAACCAGCGCATCTCGGCGCAGCTGCGAATTCAGTCCATACCGACCGTCTACGCCTTCTGGCAGGGACAGCCGGTTGACGGGTTCCAGGGTGCCGTGCCCCCCTCGGAGATCAAGAGCTTCATCGAGCGTGTCGCCGCGTTGGCGGGTGACGGCGGATTGGCCGATGCCATCGCGGCGGCCGAAGAGATGCTGACCGAGGGCGCGGCAGTAGACGCGGCCGAAACCTTTGCCGCGATCCTCGGCGAAGAGCCGGAGAATGCCGCCGCCTATGGCGGGCTGGTGCGCGCGCATCTGGCGCTGGGAGAGGTCGACAAGGCGCAGCAACTGGTCGATGCCGCCCCTGCCGCCATCGCCAAGGCGAAAGAGATCGAGGCCGTGCGCGCCCAGATCGAACTGGCGCGTCAGGCCGCCAATGCTGGTCCAGAGACGGAACTGCGCGCGGCTGTTGCTGCCGATCCGGCGAACCTACAGGCGCGTTTCGATCTGGCTCAGGCCCTGCACGCCGGAGGCAAGGTCGATGAGGCGGTGGACGAACTGCTGGATCTGTTCCGACGGGATCGCGAGTGGAACGACGGGGCGGCCAAGACGCAGCTTCTGACCATCTTTGACGCGCTTAAGCCGACCGATCCGACTGTGCTGAAAGGCCGCCGTCGGCTGTCGTCGATGATATTTGCCTGAACCTCGCGACGGTCTAGGTTGGTGGTCATGATGAGACCGACCGACCTGCCCGATACCGTCGCGATTTTCCCTCTGCCCGGAGCGTTGCTTTTGCCCCGGGCGCGGTTGCCGCTGCACATATTCGAGCCGCGCTATCTGCAGATGCTGGACGACACGATGAAGACGCGCCATCGCCTGATCGGCATGGTGCAACCCCGTGACGTCCCAAGAGAAATGCCGGGTTCGGGGGAGAAGCGATTGCACGCGATCGGTTGCGCGGGGCGGCTGACCGGATTTTCAGAGACCGAGGACGGGCGGTATATGATTACCCTGTCCGGCATTTCGCGATTCCGGGTGGTGCAAGAGGTGCAGGGTTTTACCCCCTACCGCCGCGCGCAGGTGGACTGGACGCCGTTCAGCCGCGATATGGGCGCGGCGGAAACGGATGCCGAGTTCCGCCGTGATGAGTTCATGTCGGCGCTGAAACGCTATTTCGAAGCGATGCAGCTTTCGACCGACTGGGGCAGCCTGAAGGGCGCGGACGAAGAGTTGCTGATCAACTCGCTGTCCATGCTGTGTCCCTTTGCACCGGAGGACAAGCAGGCGCTGCTGGAGGCGCCGTCGCTGCCGACGCGGCGCGAGACGCTGGTGACGCTGATCGAATTTGCGCTGCGCAGCGGCGATGGGGACGAGGTGATGCAATGACCGATGAACCGCAGCAGCCGCTGCACGATCGCCGCATGCTGGAGGCGCTGGTTTGTCCGGTGACGCAGGCGGTGCTGACCTATGATGCCGAGCGGCAGGAATTGATCTCTCGCGCGGCCTCTCTGGCCTTTCCGATCCGCGACGGCATTCCGATCATGCTGGTCAGCGAGGCGCGTCAGATCTGACGGCCAGCCAGCAGTTTCGGCAGATCGCCGGTCAGTCCGGCAGCCTGACGCATGAACCCACGGCGAAGCGACGGCACAGCGTTGACCAGCCCTATCCCAAGGTCACGACCCATTCTCAGCAGAGGATTATCATTGGAGAACAGTCGATTGACCGTATCCATCCCGATGGCGAGCGCCGTCGAGTCGAACCGCCGCCAGCGCTGATAGCGTTCCAGCACGTCAATGGCGCCAATATCCTCGCCGCGCCGCCGCGCCTCGATCAGCACTTCCGCCAGGGCCGCCACATCGCGCAGACCAAGGTTCAGCCCCTGCCCGGCGATGGGGTGAACCCCATGTGCCGCGTCGCCGACAAGCGCGATCCGCGGAGCGACAAAATGCTGTGCGAGGCTAAGTGACAGCGTATAGGTGAACCTGTCGCCCGCGAGACTGATGTCGCCCAGAAAATCGCCAAAGCGCGGGCGCAGAACGGCCAGATAGTCTTCGTCGGACAACGCCTGAATCGCCGCCGCTTGTGTCTCACCCTCAGTCCAGACGATGGAGGATCGGTTGCCGGGCAACGGCAAGATGGCGAGGGGACCGGAGGGCATGAAAAACTGATGCGCTGTGCCATCGTGCGGCAAGTCATGCTCGACCGCTGTCACCAGTGCCGTCTGTGCATAACCCCAGCCGATACGGGTAATCCCTGCGCGGGCGGCGGTGCCGCTGCCGCGTCCGTCGCAACCGACCAGCATCTGACCTTGCAATGAGCGGCCCGAGGAAAGCGTGACGACGACACCATTGGCGGTGACCGCCTGATCCGCCACGGCATCGCCCGAAATCAGGGTAATACGCGGATCGGCACGCATGGCTTTCAGGAAGGCCGCATATAGAAAGCGGTCCTCCAGCATGAAACCCATCGGACCTTCCTCGATCTCGGCGGCATCGAAGGTCAGGAAGAATGGCGCGGCGCCTTCACCCGCGCGCCCGTCGCTGGCCTTGATCTGCAGGATCGGCTGGCAGTCTGCCGCCACGCCGGGCCATATTCCCAGCGCCGACAGCAGCCGTTTCGAGGCGATGGCCAGCGCATAGGCGCGCCCGTCGAACCCGCGCTCGGCCCTGTCGGGTGCCGGGCGCGCGTCGATCACCGTCACGCGGAAGCCGCCCTGCGCCAAGGCGAGCGCCAGGGCAGGTCCATTCAGCCCGCCGCCTGCGATAAGGATGTCACTGTCCATGGCTTTCACTATCCGGCGCAGCACCCGGATTGTCCATGCGCCGCCTTGCCGCTACCGTCCCGCCGTCAGGGCAGGAGATGGCGATGGCAAGACGTACGGCGGCGGATCTGGGTCGGGGGATCGAGGCCGGAAAGATCCATCCCGTGGAATTGGTTGAAGAATACCTCGCCGCCATCGATGCCCATCCGGCTGCCGCACGTATCTATGCCCGCCTGACCCCCACCCGCGCGCGGGCGGAGGCAATGGCGGCAGCGGGGCGGGCCAAGGCAGGTCTGCGCAAGGGGCCGCTGGATGGCGTGCCGCTGTCCTGGAAAGACCTGTTCGATACGGTCGGCGTCGCGACAGAGGCCGGATCGGCCCTGCTGGCCGGTCGCACACCAGCACGGGATGCCGAGGTGTTGGCGCGGGCGACACAGGGCGGGCTGGTCTGCCTTGGCAAGACGCATATGTCTGAACTGGCGTTTTCGGGTCTTGGCCTGAACCCGGTGACCGCAACGCCGCCTTGCGTCAACGATCCTGCGGCGGTGCCTGGAGGATCGTCCTCGGGGGCGGCGGCATCCATAGCCTTCGATCTGGCACCTGCGGCCATCGGGTCGGACACGGGGGGGTCTGTGCGCATTCCTGCCGCCTGGAATGATCTGGTGGGGTTGAAGACCACCGAAGGCCTTTTGCCTTTGACCGGCGTGGTGCCGCTTTGCGAAAGCATGGACACGGTTGGCCCGCTGGCCAGAAGCGTCGAGGATTGTTCATTGCTGCTGGCGGCGATGCAGGGCCGCGCTGCACCCGACCTTCGCGGCGCAAGCCTGCATGGCGCGCGTCTGCTGGTGCTGGAGACTGTGGTGCTGGATGACATGCGCCCAATTCCTTCCAGGGCTTTTGACCATTCCGTCGCCCGGCTTATCGCGGCCGGTGCGCAGGTGGAAAAGCTGTCAGCGTCCGAAGTCCCGGAGGTTCTGGGTCTGGCCGGTATTCTTGTTGCGACAGAGGCTTACGCAATCTGGCGCGACAAGATCGAGGCTGCGCCGGAAAAGATGTTCCCCCGCATTCTTGAGCGGTTTCGCGGCGGTGGAACCTTTGCCGCAACCGATTATGTGAATGCCCGCCACAGGCTGCGCGAGCTGCGCGCCAGCTGGGCTAACCGGGTGGCCGGTGCCGATGCCGTCATCTTGCCGACCTCTGCCATCCTGCCGCCGGACGCAAACCGGTTGATGACGGATGATGCCTATTACGTCACCGAAAACCTGCTGGCGCTGCGCAATACCCGGATCGGCAACCTGCTGGGCCTTTGCGCGATTTCGCTTCCTGCGGGCGAACCTTCCTGCGGGATCAGCCTTATGGGGCCTGCAGGGAGAGAGGCGGCGCTGCTGCGGCTGGCCTTCGCAACCGAGCGGGCGCTGGGGTAAATCAGGCCAAAGGGCGAAAAAGTCACAATTTTTCGAAGGCGCAGCGGTTTCTCACGGCGTTTTTCTGGACCCGAGCCGAAACTCTGGCTATCCTTTGTGCATACGGGGCGACACGACCCCGGTCACGAGGCAGTTTATGGCGTTTCCGGAGCGGTTTTCGAACCTGCCTGATTATGCATTCCCGCGTTTGCGGGCGCTGCTCGACGCCCATGCACCGGGCGGCGATCCCATTGCCATGACTATTGGCGAGCCGCGCCATCCCATGCCCGCTTTCGTGGGCGAGGTGTTGGCGGCCAATCTGGATGGCTTTGCGGGTTATCCGCCGAACGACGGCACGCCGGAGTTGCTGGCGGCGGTCTCTGCCTGGCTGAAGCGTCGATATCGGGTGGAAATTGCGCCCGACCGTATCATGGCGCTGAACGGCACGCGCGAGGGATTGTTCAACGCAGCCGTCGCGCTGTGTCCCGAGACCAAGGCCGGGAAAAAGACGGCGATCCTGATGCCGAACCCGTTTTATCAGGTCTATGCCGTGGCTGCGCTGACCGTGGGGGCCGATCCGGTCTACGTTCCCGCCACCGCCGCCACCGGCTTTCTGCCGGATTTCGAGGGGCTGGACCCCACGCTGCTGGATCGCACGACCGCCGTCTACATCTGCTCGCCCGCCAATCCGCAAGGGGCTGTCGCCTCGCGCGATTATTGGGCCGGATTGCTGGGTTTGGCGGAAAAGCACGATTTCCTGATCCTGGCCGATGAATGCTATTCCGAGGTCTGGCGAGAGGCGCCGCCCCCTGGCATCCTTGAAGTGGCTGCGACCCTTGGCACGGACCCCGAGCGGGTTTTCACTTTCCATTCCCTGTCCAAGCGGTCGAACCTGCCGGGGCTGCGGTCGGGTTTCGTCGCGGGCGGGTCTAAGGGCATTGCCCAGATACGCAAGTTGCGGTCCTTCGCGGGTGCCCCTCTGCCTCTGCCCGTCCAGAAGGTCTCCGAGCGGGTCTGGCAGGACGAGGCGCACGTCACGGGCAGCCGCGCACTGTATCATGAGAAGTTCGCCGACGCGGCCGAGGTTTTCGCTGGGTTGCAGGGCTTCCGCCTGCCCGATGGCGGCTTCTTTTTGTGGTTGCCGGTCGAGGACGGTGAGGAGGCCGCGCTGCGGCTTTGGCGCGAAACGGGGGTGCGGGTGCTGCCTGGCGCTTACCTGTCGCGGACGGTGAACGGGGAAAACCCCGGCAAGGAATACATCCGCGTGGCGCTTGTCGCGCCGCGGGACGAAACGCGCCGAGGCCTGACACGGCTGCGCGACTGCCTCTATGCGTAAGGACGGACAGCGAATGGCATCTTATCAGACGAGACAGCGCGACCCGCTTCTGGACCAGAACGTGCAGGCCATGCTGGAACGCCGGGGGCGAGAGCTGTTCGGCCTGGCCCTGATCCTTGCCGCCTTTGCGGCGATGCTGATGCTGTGGACCTACACACCCGAAGATCCGGGCTGGATGGTCGCGACGGATGGCGCGGTGCAGAACGCGATGGGGCGCTTTGGCGCCTCGACCGCCTCGACGCTAATCATCATCTGCGGCAAAGGCGCGTGGAGCATTCCGGTCATCCTGTTCGCCTGGGGCACGCGTTTTGTTCTGCACCGCGGCTCTGAACGCGCCATGGGGCGCATGATCTTTGCCGTCATCGCCGTGGCGCTGGGGTCGGTTTTTGCGGCCACCCATGTACCGGGGCTGACCTGGACGCATTCCTTTGGCCTTGGCGGGCTTTTCGGCGACACGATCGTGGGTGCGCTGCTTGGCATCCTGCCTTTGGGCGCGGGGGCAGGGCTGAAGCTGCTTTCGATCCTGTCGGGTGCGGCCTTCATCGCGATGGGGCTTTACGTCACCGGTTTCGAGAAATCCGAACTGCGGTCCATCGCGCGGTTCCTGGTGATCGGGTTGATCACGACCTACGCCCGTCTGATCGACGCCGTCGGTTATGGCGCTGCCCAGACCGGCCGGGCGGCCCAGGCCCTGCGCGAGCGGCGTGAGGCAGCAAGGCTGGCCGGTCCCTCACTCGTCACAGACGCGCCCGAACGTGTCTCGCTTTCCGCGCCGCCGCCGATGGCTGGTCAGTCTCGTGCCCGCATCGCCGGAGCCAATGCCGGCCTGCGTGCCGATGTGCGTTACACCCAGCCGGAGCCGGTCGTGGAAATGCCCGCGGCACCCATCGGCTTTTCGGCGCCTGCCCGGCTGGCGGCCGTTGCGGTTCGCCCTCGCGGCGGTCTCTTGGGATTGATGAAGCGCTCTCCCATTGCAGAACTGCTGCAACCCGCGCACCCGGCAGAACCAGAAGATCCTATGGTCGATGACCGCGTTCGCGCGCGGATCAGCGATGCGATCCGCAGTCGCGTGCGCCCTGGACTTATGGCTGGCACCTCGACTGCTGCTGCTCGCATCACCTCGGCGCGGCAGGAGCCACCGCTAGTCGCGCGTCAGACGCCGCCGCCCGCGACCTTGCCGGGTGCGCCGTCGCTTGCCGATGCCTCAGTCGATCCCGATTGGGACGAGCTTGATGACCTGGACGACGGTCTACAGGAACTGTCGGTAGATGAGCCGGAAGGCGTCGCCCGTTTCGAGGCAGTGCTGACGCAAGAGCCACGCCGCGTGGTGCAACAGCCGGTCAAGAAATCCACCACCCCGTCGCGTCAGGCCGTGTCAGAGGCGCAGCCTCGCCTGCGGTTCGATGACGCCGCGCCGGTCTATGAGGTGCCGCCGCTGTCGCTGCTGACCGCACCGCCAACGGTGCGCACCCAGCATCTGAGCAACGAGGCGCTTGAGGAAAACGCGCGGATGCTGGAATCCGTGCTGGACGACTATGGCGTGAAGGGCGAGATCGTCTCGGTCCGCCCCGGCCCGGTCGTGACCATGTACGAGCTGGAACCTGCGCCGGGCCTGAAGGCGTCCCGCGTGATCGGTCTTGCCGATGACATTGCCCGCTCGATGTCCGCGCTTTCCGCGCGTGTTTCGACCGTGCCGGGCCGGACGGTCATCGGGATCGAATTGCCCAACGCGGTGCGCGAGAAGGTGGTGCTGCGCGAAATCCTGTCCGCGCGCGACTTCGGGGATACCGGCATGCGCCTGCCGCTGGCCTTGGGGAAGGATATCGGCGGCGATCCTGTGGTGGCCAACCTTGCAAAGATGCCCCACCTGCTGATCGCCGGGACCACCGGTTCGGGAAAGTCGGTGGCAATCAACACGATGATCCTCTCGCTGCTTTACAAGCTGACGCCAGAGGAATGCCGGCTGATCATGATCGATCCTAAGATGCTGGAACTGTCGGTCTATGACGGCATCCCGCATTTGTTGTCGCCCGTCGTCACGGACCCCAAGAAGGCGGTCGTCGCGCTTAAGTGGGTCGTGGGTGAGATGGAAGAACGCTATCGCAAGATGTCCCGCATGGGCGTTCGCAACATAGAGGGCTACAATGGCCGCGTCCGCGAGGCGCTGGCCAAGGGCGAGATGTTCAAGCGTACGATCCAGACCGGGTTTGACGAGGAAACCGGCGATCCCGTGTTCGAGACGGACGAATTCCAGCCCGTGGCGATCCCTTATATCGTCGTGATCGTCGATGAGATGGCCGACCTGATGATGGTCGCCGGGAAAGAGATTGAAGCCTGCATTCAGCGCCTTGCGCAGATGGCCCGGGCCAGTGGCATCCACCTGATCATGGCGACGCAGCGCCCCTCGGTTGACGTGATCACCGGTACCATCAAGGCGAACTTCCCGACGCGGATTTCCTTCCAGGTTACGTCCAAGATCGACAGCCGCACCATTCTGGGTGAGCAGGGCGCCGAGCAACTGCTGGGCATGGGCGACATGCTCTACATGGCGGGCGGCGCCAAGATCACCCGTATCCACGGACCTTTCGTTAGCGACGAAGAGGTCGAGGAAATCGTGAACCACCTGAAAAGCTTCGGTCCGCCGGTCTATATGTCGGGCGTGGTCGAAGGTGTCGAGGATGACAAGGCCGACGATATCGACCTGGTTCTGGGCCTTGGCGGAGGTGAGGGGGGCGACGATGCGCTGTACGATCAGGCGGTCGCGATCGTGGCCAAGGATCGCAAATGCTCGACCTCCTACATCCAGCGCAAGCTTGGCATCGGCTATAACAAGGCCGCGCGCCTGGTCGAGCAGATGGAAGAGCAGGGCGTCGTCACCCCGGCGAACCATGTCGGCAAGCGCGAGATCCTGCTGCCGGAACACTGACCGCTTCGCTTGCGTTGTTGCAAGCCGCCTCCCTGCATCGTGAAACGGTCGGGGATGCGGCGCTGTGACAAAAGGCTTAAGTAACGCTCATGAAGATGTTCCGCGCGATCCTCGCCCCGCTTGCCTTCGCCCTTGCCGTTCCGGCCGGGGCCGCTGAGATTCCGCTTACCGAGCTGTCACGATACCTGAACAGCCTTGGCACCGCTGAGGCGACCTTTACGCAGTTCAACGCCGATGGCTCCCGCTCGACCGGCACGCTTTATCTCAAGCGTCCAGGGCGGGCGCGCTTTGAATACAACCCGCCGGACAAGGCGTTGGTCATGGCGGGCGCCGGGAATGTTGCGATCTTCGATTCCAAATCGAACCAGCCACCCGAACAGTATCCGCTGCGCCGGACGCCGCTGAATCTGATCCTGGCGCAGAAGATCGACCTGGCGCAGGCTAAGATGGTGGTCGGGCATGGTGAAGTGGATGGCACGACGCGGGTCGTCGCGCAGGATCCGAAGAACCCCGAATACGGCACCATCGAGCTGGTTTTCACGCCCAATCCGACGACGCTTCGGCAATGGATTATCACCGACGATCAGGGCGGCCAAACGCGTGTCGAATTGTCCGACCTGAAAAGCGGCGGCGACTATCCCATGCGGCTGTTCGACATTGCGGCAGAGCAGGAGCGGCGCTCGCAATAGCGCCGCCCGCTGGCGCCTAGCGACAGCTTTCCAGTTGCACACGATAAAGTTCTGACCTTGCAGCCACGTTGTTGGCGACGTCCATCAGCCAGGGCTTGCTCTTGTAGCTTGCATTGGCAAAGCCCGTCCGCCCCTCGTGATAGGCGAGATACTGGTTGCGCGCGTCGTATTTGGGGATGCCCAGCTTTTGCGACGTGCCATCCATGTACCAACCCATGAAATCGGTCGCATCCTCGATCCGGTCGCGCTTGGCGCCATGGCGGCGCTGGTCGTCCTGATACTCCTCCCAGGTGCCGTCGATCGCCTGGCTGTAGCCGTATGCAGAGCTTTGCCGGCCCAGCGGGATGATGCCCAAGGCGAACTGGTGCGGTGTGCGGGCATTACCGATGAACTTGGATTCCTGATGGATCGCCGCCATCTGCACATAGATAGGCACCCCCCATTTCCGTTCCGCATCCTGCATCGCGTTGAAATAACGCGGGCGTTCCTCAATGATGCTGCACGCATTGTCCAGGTTGCGCGGCGCGGAAAAGTTGCCGCCTCCGCAGGCCGACAGCAACAACAATATGACCGGCGCGCGAAGAAGTCTGCTCATGTGCCCCTCGCAGTTTTTATTTTGCGGGCAGAATAAGCGAATTCGACGGCAGGGGAAATGGCCCGCGGGTTGCGCGCAACATCAGAAATGCGAGAGCGTGACGAAATTCGGCAACAAAATCACCGCTTCCGCGCAACCGCTGACTGAATGACGCCCTTGTCGCGCCCATTTCCTGGGCTATGCCCTTACTGTCGGATCATGCCTTACAGACTGTTTCCCCGAAACCCGGCCTATGCCGATGGACAAATTACCCGACGGCGGAGTAGCTACATGCTGGGGGCTGAGTGCTATGTTAAAGACGCAGGCTAAGTATCATCTGGGCCAGGTGTTGCGGCACCGAAAACACCCCTTCAGGGGCGTTGTGTTCGATGTCGATGCGATGTTTTCCAACACCGAGGAATGGTATGATGCCATCCCCGAGGAAAGCCGTCCGAACCGCGACCAGCCGTTCTATCACCTTCTGGCGGAAAACGACCAAAGCTATTACGTCGCCTATGTGTCCGAACAGAACCTTGTCCCGGACGATACGGGCGAGCCGGTAGACCACCCCGACTTGCACGACCTGTTCGGCGATTTCGAGGATGGTCGCTATCCGCTGCAGTTCCAGCTGAATTGATCAGCTAGTATCCCAACGCACATCCGTCCTTGCGGGGGTCGGATGCCCCCTGCAGCACACCGCTGTCATCCATGAGGATGGCCTGTGCTCCACCGATCGGGCCGTAGGCATCGATCACATGGTGTCCCATTTCTGTCAGGGCAACGCGCACCTCGGGCCGGTAACCGCGTTCGACCTCTAGCCCCTCGGGGGTGGTGAAACTGCGGGGGGCGTCGATGGCATCCTGCAGGTCCATGCCGTAGTCGGTCAGATTGCTGACAAAGCGGGCATGACCGTTCGGCTGATAGGCTCCACCCATGACGCCGAACGGCATCTTGATCCGCCCCTCCTTCGCCAGCATCGCGGGGATGATCGTGTGCATCGGCCGCTTGCCGCCGCCCGCCTCGTTCGGATGGCCTTCGGTCAGGGTGAACCCCGCGCCGCGGTTCTGGAAGTTGATGCCGAAACGGCTTGAGGCGAGCCCAGAGCCGAAGCTGTAGTAAACCGAATAGATCAGCGACACCGCCATGCGGTCGCGGTCCACGACGGTCAGATAGATCGTGTCGCGATGCACCGCCTCGGACAGCGGGGCGGCGGCAGGCATCGCGCGACGCGGGTCGATCAGCGCGGCCAGCCGGGCGGCCGTGTCCAGCGACAGCATGTGGTCCAGCCTGCGCATGTGATCGGGATCGGCGATGAAGCGGTTGCGGGCGTCATAGGCGAGCTTCGCCGCTTCGGCCTCCAGATGCACACGCTCCGCACCAAAGGGATCGAGCGAGGCCAGGTCAAAGTTGGCAAGGATGTTGAGCAGCAGAATCGCTGTGGCGCCCTGACCGTTCGGCGGATGCTCGATGAGGTCGAGGCCGCCATAAGATCCCACCACCGGCTCTCCATAGGTGCAGGCGGTCGCCGCGAAATCCTCCAGCGTATGCGTTCCGCCCAGGGCGCGCAGCGAGGCGACCATATCCTCGGCCACCTCGCCCTCGTAGAAACCGGCGCGCCCCTGTTTGGCCACGCGGCGAAGAACTTCTGCCTGCCCCGGTGCGCGGAACATCTGACCAATCGAGGGTGCCGTGCCCTGCATCAGGTAATAGCCGCGCGCGTCTCCCTTCAGATCACCGGCTGCCTCGGCCCAGTCCATTGCGACCCTTGGCGCCACCGGAACGCCCTCATCCGCATAGCGGATCGCGGGCGCGAGCGAGGCGGCAAGGCCAAGCTTGCCCCAGTCGGCGGACAGACGGCAAAAGGCATCGACGGCGCCCGGCACCGTCACCGCCTCTGGTCCAAGGACAGGCACCGCGTCCAGGCCCCGCGCGCGCATCTCGGATGCAGACAGGCCTGCAGGCGCCCGGCCCGATCCGTTCAGGGTGATGACACGCTCTTCCCCGGCCGGTTTCACCAGCACAAAGCAGTCTCCGCCGATGCCGGTCATTTGCGGTTCGCAAATGCCAAGCAGCACTGCTCCGGCAATCGCCGCATCCACGGCGTTGCCCCCGGTCTGCAGGATGTCGATGGCGGTCTTTGCGGCAAGCGGATGTGACGTCGCGCACATGCCGTTGGTGGCGTATACGGCCGAACGGCCGGGAAGCTGAAAGTCGCGCAAATCTGCTCTCCTCGTCTGACCAGAGAACCTAGAGGCCGGATGGGGGAAAGCCAAGGCGCAGACCCTCGGCATCGCGGACTGGGTGGGGGCTGTTGCCGCGACGCCGAGGTGAAGCCTGTGCAGCTACCGTTCAAAAGTGATCAGTGGCTGGGGCGGCGATTGGGGGAAAGTGTGGCAAGATTGTGGCCTGATGGGCATTTCAGAAACTATTGCTGCGACTGCATTATTATTGTTCCGCCTTGAGCCGGAATGATAATTCGTTTCTATCGCCAATACGGCGATAGGACAGATCGCTCGACAAATCCCGAATCAACGGCCAGCCATAGCCCCCCTCGGGCAGATCGGCACATCCGGGGGGTGTGTCCGATTGGGGGATGCGCCCGTTGGGCATGCCGACGCCATGATCGACGACAGTGCAGACAAGACTGCCGTGGCCCACTTGTACCAGTATCTCGATCTCGCCGCTTGCGTGGGCGTAGGCGTGTTCGACCACGTTGTTCAGCACCTCTGCCAACACCAGTTCGGCAGCGTTGCGGTCGCTTTGTCGAAGGAAACGCAGTCTTTCGTTGGCGAAAAGCTGGCGCAGCGCGTTGCGCACCGAATAGGGATCGCCCTGCAGCACCAGCCTTACTGTTCTGCCCTCTGGATCAGACGGCATCACGCAGGCCGTCGGGCACCTCCGGGTGAATCGGAAAAACACTGTCCATGCGCGTCAGACGGAACACCTTTTCAACGCCGGGGGTCAGGGCCGCAAGCTCCAGCTTCCGGTCGGGGCCGAGCAGCTTCATCACAGCGACAACCGCGCCGAGGCCGCTGGAATCGAGAAACATCACGCGCGACAGATCCAGCACCACGCGGGGAAGTGGCGCGGCCGCCAGTTCGCGCATGCAATCCTTGAACCTGATGGCGACGGCCGCGTCGATGCGGCTTTCCATCACCCGGACGATCAGCATTTCGCCCCGTTCTTCCACCAAAAGCTCCATCGGCCCTACCGTTCTTGTCCAGCACGGGCCAAAGGTTAGGACGACTGCCTTAGCAAATCGTGAGCGCCCTCTTTTGCCCGGCGCGCGCCGTCTCTATCTTCGCGCCGACCGATGCGGGGGTGACTGATGGACTACGACACACTTGCGACCCAGATCCGGGCGCTTTGCTACGAAGAAACAGATGCGGTGGCCCTGATGGCCACCGTCGCCTGCGAGTTGCATCAGGCCCATCCCCTGTCCGACTGGACAGGTTTCTATCGCGTGACCGGACGGGAAATCCTGAAGATTGGCCCTTATCAGGGCGGGCACGGCTGCCTTGTCATCCCGTTTTCCAGAGGTGTCTGTGGCGCGGCGGCACGAAGTGGCGAAGTGCAGATCGTGCCGGATGTCGATGCGTTTCCCGGCCATATCGCCTGCGCATCTTCGACAAGGTCGGAGATCGTCCTGCCGGTCTGGAACGGACAGGGTCGGCTTCTGGGGGTGCTGGACCTGGACAGCGATACGCCCGCCGCCTTTACGGAAGTCGATGCTGCAGCCCTGACAGCAATCCTGGCCGAGACTTTCCGCGACGCGGTCTGACGAAATTCTGACGACAGGACAAGGCAAAAAAGGCTAATCTTTCTGTGATCTGGCGGGGGAATATATGCAAGGATCATGCCTGTGTGGCGCGGTTGCCTTCGAAGTTGACCCGCCGTTGCGCGATGTGGTCGTCTGCCACTGCACACAATGCCGCAAGACATCCGGCCATTACTGGGCCGCGTCGAGCGTGCCGCTGGAGAACCTGCGCTTCACCAATGACGATGGGCTTGCCTGGTATCGCTCATCCCCCTCCGCGACCCGCGGCTTTTGCTGGCTGTGCGGCTCCAGCCTTTTCTGGAAGCCCGAAGATGAAGATCGCATGAGCCTTGCGGCAGGCGCGCTGCACGGCGCGACGGGATTGCGGATCGCGAAGCATATCTTCGTCGAGGACGGAGGGGATTACTACGCACCGGAGCGGGCACCTCAGCAGGTTGCATCCGCAAAGGGCCGGGTATCGGCAAGCTGTCTGTGCAGCGAGGTGCATTTCACCTTGCCTGCGCCCTCGGGCGGGATCGGTGCCTGCCATTGCCACCAGTGCCGCAAGCTTTCGGGTCACTTTACCGCATCGTTCGATTGCGACGAGGCGCAAGTGGAGTATCAGCGACGCGCGACTCTTGCCGAATACGCGACATCAGGCGGTGGTCGGCGCGGCTTTTGCACGGGATGCGGGTCGAGCCTGTATTTCAGGTCCGGCGATGGGGGATTTTCGGTCGAGGCGGGGGCGGTCGATGGCCCGACCGGGCTGCGACTGGAAAGCCATATCTTCGTGGCCGACAAGGGCGACTATTACGACATAGACGACGGACTGCCCCAGTATCGCGGCTGGGACTAACACCCGACGGGCTTTCCCCGCGCGCGATTTCTGCTATCGCTCGCGTGACAAAAAGGGGAAAGCCTAAGTGACGCATCTTTGGGTCAGGGCCGAGCAGCGGCCGAACGAGGAACGTGTGGGTCTGACGCCTGAGGGTGCGGCGGCACTGGTCCGCACGGGTCTGCGGGTGACGGTCGAGGAAAGCCGCGTCCGCGCCATTCTGATCGACGGCTACCGCGCTGCCGGATGCGAGATCGTGGCGGAGAACCTTTGGCCAGGGGCCCCCGGCGACGCGATCATCTTCGGGCTGAAGGAACTGCCCGAGGACGGAACCCCGCTACGGCACCGCCACATCATGTTCGGCCATGCCTACAAGGGACAACCGGCGGGGCAGGTTCTGTTGCGCCGTTTTGCTGCCGGCGGCGGCACCATGTATGACCTTGAGTATCTGGTCGACGAGACCGGCCGTCGCGTCGCGGCCTTTGGCTATTGGGCGGGCTATGCAGGCGCCGCGGTTGCGCTGAAATGCTGGGCCGCGCAACAGCGGGGCGGCATTGCCGGTCCGGTCAGCAAGTATTCCGGCAAGGCTAGTCTGCTGGCCGATCTTGGCCAAGAGCTGGGATCGGGCGTTCGTCCGCGCGCCATCGTCATCGGTGCGTTAGGCCGGGTCGGCACGGGCGCCTCGGATCTTTGCGCGGCGATGGGTGTGACGGTCACGAAGTGGGACATGGCCGAGACGGCATCGGGAGGACCTTTTCCCGAGGTGCTGGAGCATGAGATTTTCCTCAACTGCATCCTCGCCCGCCCCGGTTGCCCGGTTTTCGTGTCCGCATCGGCGACAACTGCCCCACGCGCGCTGAGGGTGATCGGCGATATAGCCTGCGATCCGACATCGGATTTCTCGCCTATCAAGGTCTATGACCGCGCGACGGACTGGGATTCGCCCGTCCTGCGGGTTCACGACGATCCGCCGCTGGATGTGACCGCCATCGACAACCTGCCCTCGCTTTTGCCGGTTGAAAGCAGCGAGGATTATGCAGCACAACTTCTGCCTTCGCTTCTGACGCTGGACCGGCTCGATCGGGGTGTCTGGGGGCGTGCGAAGGTGGAATTTGAACGCCATACCGCAGGTCTGAAGGAGGCAACGGCATGACGATCCATTGGTGCGGCACGGGCCTGTCCTCTGTGCCGGGGCTGCGGCGGCTGATCGAGAACGGCCATAAGGTGACGGTCTGGAATCGCACCGTAGACAAGGCGCGCGAGGCAGTGGGCGATCTGACCGACGATATCCGCCCCTATTCGCTGCAGGCGCTGACCGATGCGCTGCAATCGGGCGATATCGCGGTTTCAATGCTGCCCGCCGATCAGCATGTGTCCATCGCCAAGGCCTGCCTGTCGCGCCATGCGCATTTCGTATCCTCCAGCTATATCGCCCCCGAGATGAAGGCACTGGACGACACCTTCCGTCGCGCGGGTCTGGTCAGCATCAACGAGGTGGGGCTGGATCCCGGTATCGACCACCTGATGGCGCATGATCTTGTCGCCCGCTATCGCGCGTCAAAGGCTTATGACGCGGCCAACGTCCTGTCGTTTACCTCTTACTGCGGTGGTGTCCCGAAAATCTCGAATGCTTTCCGCTACAAATTCAGCTGGTCGCCGCTGGGTGTGCTGAAGGCGCTGCGCTCACCCTCCCGCTCCTTGCGGGATTTCAGCGAACTACGGGTGAGCAGGCCATGGGATGCGATCACCTCCTACGACGCGCCGCTGCCGGTGCATGAGACATTCGAGGTCTATCCGAACCGCGACAGCCTGCCGTTCATCGAGGACTATCGTTTCGACCCCGCGTGGAAGGTGCGCGATTTTGTGCGTGGCACAATCCGGCTGAACGGCTGGGCCGATGCCTGGGCGCCGGTCTTTGCCGAGATCGAGACGCTGAAGGGACCAGAGGGAGATGCGCGGCTTGCCGAGATGGCAGCGCAGTTCTGGCGCGACAACGCCTATGGGCCGGAGGATCCCGACCGCGTGGTGCTGTTCGTGTCGCTCAAGGCCGATCATGACGGTCGCCCCGTGTTCCACCAGACCTGGGCGATGGATGCCTGGGGCGATGCGCGCGGCACGGCCATGGGGCGGCTGGTGTCGGTGCCAGTGTCGCTGGCCGTCGAGGCGGTCATTGCGCATGAGATACCGGTTGGCGTCCACGCCGCGCCGCATGATCCGAAATTGCTTCAGCGCTGGCTGGGCGAGGTCGAGCACCTGGCGCAATACCTCGCCCGTATCGACCATCTGCACTAAGGGGTTAGTCGCTGGTGCGGCCCGATGCAGGAAGCAGGGCCGCGCCGGCATCGCGTGACAGTCGGGCAAAGATGAATACCGACAGCATCGACACCGCGCCGATCATCACGAACACTGGCGGGAACAGCTCTCGTGACAGGCCTTCGGTGCCGGTCGCGACCTGCACCAGTTCCAGGCCAAAGGCGGCGACGGTGATGCCGATCGACCCCGCGAGTTGTTGCAGCACGCTGTTGAAGGATGTGGCGCTGCTCAGACGTTCCGACGGCACGTCCGAATAGGCCACGGCATTTACGCTGGTGAACTGCAGCGACCGCGACAGACCGCCCACCACCAGCACAGCCGCCATGAGCATCCAAGGGGTCGAAGGCGTGAACAGCCCCGGTGCCATCAGCAGCAGCGAGGACAAGATCGCATTTGCCATCAGCACACGGCGGAAGCCGAAGCGACGCAGGATGGGCTGGGCCATGAACTTCATACCGAAGGCGCCGACGCCGGTGACAAAGGTCAGCATCCCCGACTGGAACGCGCTGAAACCGAAGCCGAATTGCAGCATCAGCGGCAGAAGGAAGGGAAGGGCGCCCACTCCGACGCGGAACAGCGTGCCGCCGGTCGCATTGACCCGAAAGGTCGGAAGGAACAGCAGGCGCAGATCGACGATCGGCTCGATCTTTCGCCGGGCATGAACGACATAGGCCGCAAGCAGGCCGATACCGCCAAGGATCAGCAGAACAACGAACCACGTTGGCGCGATGGACAGCCCCGACAGCGTCACCCCGGTCAGAAACGCCGCAAGCCCCGGCCCGAGCAACAGGAATCCGGTGAAGTCGAACCCTGGAACATTGTCGATGCGCACATCCGGGATGAACACCGTCACCAAACCAAGACCCAAGACGGCAATCGGCACGTTGATCCAGAAGATCCAGCGCCAGTCGAAGAAGGTAGTAATGAACCCGCCCAAGGGTGGCCCCAGGATAGGCCCGATCAGCGCGGGCACGGTCAGCCAGGCCAGCGCGCTGACAATCTCGGTTCTGGGGACCGAGCGCAGCACGATCAGCCGACCCACAGGCACCATCATCGACCCGCCGATGCCCTGCAACACGCGAGAGGCGATAAGCTCGATCAGCGAATCCGACTGCGCGCAGGCAATGGATCCCAGTGCGAAGATCAGGATCGCCAGCCGGAACACCTTGCGCGCGCCGAACCTGTCCGCTGCCCAGCCAGAGGCCGGGATAAAGACGGCAAGTGCCAGAAGATAGGATGTCAGCGCCAGTTTCAGATGGATGGGATCGGCACCCAGGTCACGCGCAATCTGGGGCAGCGAGGTGGCGATCACCGTCCCGTCGATGTTCTCCATCAAAAGCGCAGTTGCCACGATCAGCGGTATCGCCCGTCTGGCGAACAGGGATTGCGGCGGCACGGTAACGGACGTCTGATCCACGCCCAAATCTCCCAACCTTCGTGCCATGGGTAGGCCCGTTCGGAAACCAACCGCAACCCGTGATCCGGCAACGCTCACGCAAAAGTGGCGATTGCTTGCCCGTCGCCCTTCCCCCGCGTTGCCCCTTGTGTCGAATCGTGGCGTCGTGCGAAGGCTGGCGCGGCAAATTCGCCTTTGGAGAGAAGATTTTCTTGCGGATCAGCGCACGCAAGGTCCTGCCGGGCAAAGTGACCGAGATCGTCACCGGGGCCGTCACCAGCCACGTCAAAATCGACGTCGGTGGCACCGTCGTCACTGCCTCGATCACCAATGCGGCGGTTGAAGAACTGGGCCTGAAGGTCGGTGAAAAGGCCTATGCTGTCGTCAAGGCCTCGGATGTGATGGTCGGCAAGGACTGACCTGTCGGCAAAGCGCTTCGATTGTTTCTAGGAAAATCGGGGCGCTTCTCACACCACCGTGCGCACCGCAATTGCGGGCCCACCCGGTCCGACCGACATATCGTCTTCCCACACGACAAGATCGTGGCGTTTCACAGGCCGGTCGTTGACTGTGACAGGCGCCAGCGCCAGCAGGCAAAGCCTGCCGCCCCTCGCGGCCATAGTCCCTCCATTTTGCAGGACCGTCACCTCTGGCTTCGGTAGATGGGCTGCCGTCATCACGTTGAAATCTTCCGATACCTTGCCGCCGGTTCCTACGGCGCGGACAGCCACATCGCCCGGAAAGGCGACCGGAACCAGAGGCCGGCATTCGAGCGAAATATCCTTGCCTTGAAGGCGAAAGCCCGGACCTTGGATTACCGTGAGCGAGCGTTCCGTATTCGGAAAGACCGAGAATGGTCCATCCTCGGATACGGTCGCCATGGACAGGCGCAGCAGCAGTCCGCCGCCAATCTCGATCCGCAACATCTCGATGGTGATGCCCCTGCCATTGGCCCAAGGCATGCTGACATAGTCGGCATGGGTAAGGTGCCTCATTCCGCCGCATCCTTCAGGATCAGGGGCGGCGTCGGCACCGGATCGGGCGCGAGTTCCTCGAAATCAAAGCTGTCCAGCCGTCGCGCCCGGCGTGAGGCCTTGTCGGACGAGATTTTGATCTCTTCGATATCCTTCGCCGCCTGCCCGAAATGACGGCCAAGGTTTTCCACCCTCCCGCCCAGCCGTTCCACATCGCCATGCAGCAGCGCCAACTCGCGGCGGATCGAGCTTGCCTGTTCGCGCATCCGCGCATCCTTCAGGATCGCCCGCATCGTATGCAGCGTCGCCATGCAGGTGGTGGGCGAGACGATCCAGACGCGCGCCGCGAAGCCTTCGCGCACGATCTCGGGGAAGTTCGCGTGAAGCTCGGCATAGACCGCTTCCGAGGGCAGGAACATCATCGCCCCGTCCGCCGTCTCGCCCTCCAGGATATAGCGCTCGGCGATGGCCCGGATATGAGTGCGGACGGCAGTGCGCAGCGCTCGCGCCGCGTCGGCCAGCGCAGCCTGTGTCTCGGCCCGGCGCAACGCTTCATAGGCCTCAAGCGGGAATTTGCTGTCGACCACGATCGGCCCCGGCGGGTTCGGCAGGTGGATCAGGCAGTCGGCGCGTTTGCCGTTCGAAAGCGTGGCCTGCATGGTGAAACTGCCGGGAGGCAGCGCCTTTTGCACGATGTCGTGGAGCTGGATTTCGCCAAAGGCCCCGCGCGTCTGCTTGTTCGACAGGATGTCCTGTAGGGACAACACGTTCCCCGACAGCTTCTCGATATTCGCCTGCGCCCGGTCGATGGTTTCCAGCCGCTGCTGCAACTCGCCCAGGCTACGTGCGGTGCGCGTGGCTGATCCGTGCAGGTTCTCTCCCATCGCCGCCTGAACCTCGGCCAGTCGTCGTTCCATCAGCTGCAACATCGCCGTCTGGCTGACCGCCTGCGCCTCCGAGACATGGCTCAGCCCGCCCGACAGCCTCTCTTGCCCATCGGACAAAAGCTGCACCCGCTGACCCAGCCAGCCAAGTTGCTGCATCATCGGTTCTGCCATTCGTGCGGAACGTCCAGCGGCGCGCAGCGTCAGAAGCAGGATCAGCAGCACCAATGCCGCAGCACCTGCGACAATCCATAAGGGGTCGATGCCGGGGGGAAGTTCTATGGTCATGTGCGTCCGAAAAGCCGTTCGATATCGGTAAGGCGCAGTTCCACATAGGTCGGGCGGCCGTGGTTGCACTGGCCGGAGTGGGGCGTCGCCTCCATCTCGCGCAGAAGTGCGTTCATTTCCTCGGCCCGCATGACGCGGCCTGAGCGGACCGAACCGTGGCATGCCATCCGGCTCAGCACAGCTTCAATGCGGGCCTGCACCAGCTGGCTGTCGCCAAGGTCGGACAGTTCATCGAGAATATCCGCGATCAACCCCTTGGCATCGACCTGCCCCAGCACGGAGGGCGTCTCCCGCACAGCGACCGCAGTTCCGCCGAAGGGTTCCACGACCAGCCCAAGCCGCCGCAGATCGGGCGCCAGTTCCAGCAGCCGCGCAGCGTCACCTGCGGAAAGATCGACAATCTCGGGTATCAGCAGCGCCTGTGCGGTCACGCCGCTCTCAGTCATCTGGCGCTTCAGCCGTTCATAGACCAGCCGCTCATGCGCGGCATGGGCATCGACGATGACAAGGCCGTTCGGCGTCTGCGCAAGGATATAGGTCTCATGCAATTGCGCCCGCGCTGCGCCTAAGGGGCCTTCGGCGGGCAGGACAGGCTCCACCCGTGCTGCCTGGGTCTCGGCAAAACCTATCACACGGCTGATCGTCGGCTGCGCGATGCGGTCCATCTGATAGACGCGCGGCTCGGGTCGCATGGCGGCCAGAATGCCGTCACCCACGGTGGAGGATGCGCGCCGCGCGCCCGCCGACAATGCATCACGCAGCCCGCGCACGATCAGCCCGCGCGCCAGTGCCGGTTCGCGAAACCTGACCTCGGCCTTGGCGGGATGAACGTTCACATCGACCCTTTGCGGATCGCAGTCCAGCCGAAGCACAGCCGCCGGGTGGCGGTCGCGGCTAAGGAAATCGAAATAAGCGGCCCGAAGCGCACCCATCAGCATCTTGTCCTGGACGGGCCTGCCGTTGACCTGCAGGAATTGCGCGACACCCGACCCGCGCGAATAGGTGGGCAGGGCCGCATAACCGGTCAGTCGCAGTCCATCCTCTTCCGCATCGACCTCCAGCGCATTGTCGGCAAATTCCGCCCCTAGCACGTTCGCGATCCGCGTCTTCAGCGCATCGGGGCCGCTTTCGGTATCGGCGCGGAACATCACGCGCCCCTCCCCGCCGCCCGAGACATCGCGCAGCGTGAAGCCGACCAGAGGCTCAGCCAGCGCCAGCCTGCGGATGATCTCGCCAATCGCCTGCGCCTCGGCCCGGTCGCTGCGCAGGAACTTTAGCCGCGCGGGAGTTGCGAAGAACAGGTCGCGCAACTCCACCACCGTCCCGCGTCCCAAGGCTGCTGGACGCACCGCCTCGGCCCGTCCACCCGCAACACGCAACGAAGCACCCGGAACGCCTTCGGCGCGCGAGGTAACGGTCAACCGCCCCACAGCGCCCAGCGAAGGCAGCGCCTCTCCCCGGAACCCGAAGGACGATATCGCCAGCAGATCCGATCCGTCGATCTTCGACGTCGCATGGCGCGACAGTGCCAGGGGCAGGTCTTCCGCCGTCATGCCGCAGCCGTCATCCGTCACCCGGATCAGCGTCTTACCGCCTTCGGCATAGTCCACCGTGATCCGCCGCGCGCCCGCGTCCAGCGCGTTTTCAACGAGTTCCTTCACCGCTGATGCCGGCCGTTCCACCACTTCACCTGCCGCGATGCGGTTGATCGCGGCCTCATCAAGCTGTCGGATAACGGGTCGATGCGTCAGTATATGGGGGCTGTCGGGCGTCATGCCACCAAGGGTAGCAGCGCCTACGCGATTCCACCAATGGAAAGAGGAACGGGGGGAATGCTTTAAGCAAAACCGGCGGAAAGTGGTAAATTGTCCGCTGCGGTCCGGTCGAACCCGATTTGCCAAGCCCGCAGATCAGGGTGAACAACCCCAGCCGGAATGACCCGCGCGTCGGCGATGTACTGGACACCGCCAACTTCTCGAAATCACCCGTCTACATCCGGTTCGAGCCTGCGGGTGGCAGCCCGGACTGGAACCTGAAATCGGCCTTCGTGCTGGTCTATACGGGCGAGGGACATTTCGTCGTAGCCTACTTCCCGCCTGCGGGGTTCGACAACATCTGGCTGGGGGACAGCTACGGCAAGATCCTGTATCTGACCGAGGAATGGCGACAAGAGGCGAAAGCATTGCTCGACAGTGGGCACAAGCTCGCCATCGCCAACAACCCGAAGCTGGCCACGAAATAGGTCATATCGTGAGGTTTCCTGTCGGTGGCCTCACGACAGCTCTGTCAGTTTCCCGCTTTGGTCAGCAGCGCGATCTGGTCTGCGCTCAGGTGTAGTCGTGCCCCACGCGCAAGGCTTTCGAGTTGCGCGACAGAAGTGGCCGAGGCCAGAGGGCCGACGATCCCCGGCTGTGCGTTGATCCAGGCCAGCGCGACCTCTGCCGGGGCGGCGCCAACGCTGGCCGAGACCTGGTCGAGTGCGGCAAGGATCCGCATTCCGCGTGCATCGAGATAAGCCGCAACATCCTCGCCTCGCTGGCTTTTCGAAAGATCGGCCTTGCTGCGATACTTGCCCGTCAGGAAACCCGAAGCGAGGCTGTAGTAGGGGATCGCCGCCATGCCTTCGCGCAGAACGATCTCCTGCACCGGACCTTCGTATTTTTCGCGCGCGTAAAGGTTGTATTCGTTCTGCACCGCCTGATAGCGCGGCAGCCCTTTTTCGCGCGACAGATCCAGAGCATGCGTCAGCAGCTTTTCGTCGTAGTTCGAGGCCCCGATGGCGCGCACCTTGCCCGCCTTGATCAGCTTGTCATAGGCGCCAAGCGTTTCCTCTTCCGGCGTTTGCGGGTCGGGCCAGTGGGTCTGATACAGGTCGATGAAGTCGGTCTGCAGCCGGCGAAGCGAATCCTCGACTGCCTTTTCGATCCAGGATGCGCGCAGGTCCGTTCGCCCCTGACCCATGTCGGAACCGACCTTGGTCATAAGCACGATCTTGTCGCGATTGCCGCGCGCCTTCATCCAGCGGCCGATGATGCGCTCGGATTCGCTGTCATTGCCCGGCACCCAGCGCGAATAGACATCGGCGGTGTCGATGGCGCTGAAACCTTCGGCCGTGAAAGCGTCCATGACGGCAAAGGATGTGGCCTCGTCTGCCGTCCAGCCGAAAACATTGGTGCCCAGCACGAAGGGCTCGATGCTGATGCCGGACTGGCCAAGGGCGCGTTTCGTCATGAGGTTCTCCTTTGGCGTGATGCCAGCGTTGACGAGGGTTTCGTGAAGAACGTTAGATGCCTGATCGGCGGCAGCTTCAAGCGACCTGCCGCCTCAACAGCAGGGAGTTGCTTATGATCCGGCATACCGTCTCGTTCACGCTCAAGCATCCGCAAGGCTCTGCAAAGGAAGCGGCCTTCCTGCGGGACGCGCGGGCCCTTGCCGATATTCCTTCGGTGAAAAAGTTCGAAAGGTTGCGCCAGGTCAGCCCAAAGAACGCCTATCATTTCGGCTTCTCGATGGAGTTCGACGATCAGGCCGGATACCAGGCCTACAACATCCACCCGATCCACGAGGCCTTCGTGCGCGACCGCTGGGTGCCCGAGGTCGCCGATTTCCTGGAGACGGACTATTCGGCGCTTGGTTAGTCCAATGGGCCAGCCAAAAAGAAAAACCCTGCAAAAGCAGGGCTTTTCTTTGAATATGGTGCCCAGAAGAGGACTCGAACCTCCACGCCTTGCGGCACACGGACCTGAACCGTGCGCGTCTACCAATTCCGCCACCTGGGCTAGGTGTTGTGCCGGGCGATTTACCGGGGGGGTGGGGGAGTGTCAACGGGGTGTCATGAAAATTCAGCCCCGGTTTGGCGCTTGTTTGCGGGTGGCTGAAAAGCTATGCCGATGATCATCTTCGCTGCGGACGCGAAAGGACGATGCAGATGGACAGGCTGGTCACGATCTATGGCGGTTCGGGCTTTGTCGGGCGCTATGTCACCCGGCGGATGGCCAAGGAGGGTTGGCGTGTGCGTGTCGCGGTGCGTCGCCCGAACGAGGCGCTGTTCGTCAAGCCCTATGGCGTTGTCGGTCAGGTCGAACCGATCCTGTGCAACATCCGTGACGAGGCCTCGGTTCGTGCGGCAATGATCGGCGCGGAAGCCGTCGTCAACTGCGTCGGCGTTCTGAGCGAGGCGGGGCGGAACACGTTCGACGCCGTTCAGGCCGAGGGGGCTGGCCGGATCGCGCGTATCGCGTCCGAAATGGGCGTCAGCAGGCTGGTGCATCTGTCTGCGATCGGTGCGGATGAAGAGTCCGACAGTGTCTATGCCCGCACGAAAGCGGCGGGTGAGGCTGCGGTCCTGGCGGCCTTTCCATCGGCGATGATCCTGCGCCCCTCGATCATCTTCGGGGCGGAAGATCAGTTCTTCAATCGCTTTGCCGCCATGTCTCGGATGGGGCCGGTTCTGCCGGTCGTTGGGGCGAACACGAAATTCCAGCCGGTTTATGTGGATAACGTGGCGCAGGCTGCCGTCATGGGTGTGACGGGCGCTGCTGCGCCGGGGCTTTACGAACTGGGTGGGCCGGATGTGCGGACTTTCCGCGAGTTGATGCATCAGATGCTGGAGGTTATCCAGCGTCGGCGTCTGGTGATGAATGTTCCATTCCTTGCGGCGCGCATCGCTGCATTTGGCCTTGATGCGGTGCAGGCGGTGACGCTGGGTTTGATCCACAACGGCATGTTGACCCGCGATCAGGTGCGCAACCTGGCCCATGACAATGTGGTGTCCGAAGGTGCGGCTGGTCTGGCAGAGCTTGGGATCAAGCCAACGCCGGTCGATGCGGTTCTGCCGGAATACCTTTGGCCCTACCGCCCCTCGGGACAGTTCGCGGCGATCAAGGCCTCGGCCAAGAACCTCAAAACCTGAGTCTGAAAAGGGGCCGCCATGGCCGATAACTCTACCCTTGTCGCAGCCTTTCTGGGGCTGATCGAGGGGCTGACCGAGTTCATTCCGGTATCCTCGACCGGGCACCTGTTGCTGGTGGGGCATTTCCTGGGCTTTGAAAGCGCTGGAAAAACGTTTGAGGTGGTGATCCAGCTTGGGGCAGTGCTGGCGATCCTGACGGTCTATGCGCACAAACTGTGGGCCGTAATCGCCGCCGCCTCCAGCGATCCCGGGGCGAGACGGTTCATCCTGTCGGTGTTGATTGCGTTTCTGCCAGCGGTCGTGGTCGGCGTTCTGGCGCGTGACTTCATCAAGACGGTGCTGTTCGAAACACCAATGCTGATCGCCATAATGCTGATCCTTGGCGGGATCGTGCTGTTGTTCGTGGATCGGATTGCAAGCGAGCCGACGCAGGATGATGCGATGAAGCTGCCGCTGGGTATGGCATTCAAGATCGGCCTTATACAATGCCTGGCCATGATCCCCGGCGTGTCGCGGTCGGGGGCCACCATTGTGGGGGCGCTATGGCTGGGCGCGAGCCGCAGGGCCGCGGCGGAGTTTTCGTTCTTTCTGTCGATGCCGACCATGGCCGGCGCCTTTGCCTATGACATCTACAAAAGCCGTGACGTTCTGGACTGGGCTGCAATGAACCAGATTGCCGTGGGTTTCGTCATGGCATTCATAAGTGCCGTTCTGGTTGTGCGCTGGCTGCTTGGCTACGTCAGCCAGCATGGGTTCACCGTCTTTGCCTGGTGGCGAATCATCGTTGGGTCGGTTGCTTTGGCTGCGCTTTTATTGGGCTTTTAGGCTTATAGGTCAGCTCATATTACCTACTTTCTAGAGAATAGGGCAGAAAAATTGACCTTAGCTGCCATAAAGCGGGAAACAGGTCAGCATTACTGACTTTTAATCCTGCCGCACTGGCCGTATCAAGACGCTCCCGGTTACTCCCATCGGAAAGCGCAGCCATGGCCAAGCAACGCATGCTCCAGTTCGTTACCGTCGAGAAGGAGATGCCGGAAAAACGTCCGCCATCTTTGCGGGCGCAGGATTTCCACGAGATTTACCGCGAGTTCGCCGATGCCAAAGCGGCAGAGCAGGCGGGGCGCTGCAGCCAGTGCGGCGTGCCTTACTGCCAGAGCCATTGCCCCCTGCACAACAACATCCCCGACTGGCTGCGCCTGACCGCCGAGGGGCGGTTGCAGGAAGCCTATGAGATCAGCCAGGCGACCAATACCTTCCCCGAGATCTGTGGCCGCATCTGTCCGCAGGACCGCCTTTGCGAAGGCAATTGCGTGATCGAGCAGTCGGGCCATGGCACCGTTACCATCGGCTCGGTCGAGAAATACATCACCGATACCGCCTGGGAAGAAGGCTGGGTCAAGCCGATCCGCCCGATGGAGGAGCGTGCGGAGAGCGTGGGCATCATCGGCGCAGGTCCGGGTGGCCTTGCCGCCGCTGACGTGCTGCGTCGTCGCGGCGTGCAGGTGACGGTCTATGACCGCTACGACCGCGCGGGTGGTCTGCTGACCTATGGGATTCCCGGTTTCAAACTGGAAAAACCGGTGGTCATGCAGCGGATCGAACAGCTTGAGGCAGGCGGCGTGCAGTTCGTGATGAACTGCAAGGTTGGCGAGGATCTGAGCTTTGACGCCATCCGGGGTCAGCACGACGCGGTTCTGATCGCGACCGGCGTTTACAAGGCGCGCGACATTGCGGCTCCCGGCGTTGGGGCCGAAGGGATCGTGCCCGCGCTGGATTATCTGACCGCCTCGAACCGCAAGAGTTTTGGCGATGAGGTCGAGGCTTTCGACAGCGGCGCGCTGAATGCCGCCGGCAAGCGTGTGGTCGTCATCGGCGGAGGCGACACGGCCATGGACTGCGTGCGCACGGCGATCCGGCAGGGTGCGGTATCGGTGAAGTGCCTTTATCGGCGCGACCGGGCGAACATGCCGGGCAGCCAGCGCGAAGTGCAGAACGCCGAAGAAGAAGGCGTGGAATTCGTCTGGCTGACCGCCCCGCGCGGCTTTACCGGCGGGTCCGCCGTCGAAGGCGTGATGGTGCAGCGGATGCGGCTGGGCGCGCCGGACGCGACGGGGCGCCAGATGCCGGAACTGATCGAGGGCGCGGATTATGTCGAGCCTTGCGAACTGGCCATCATGGCGCTGGGGTTCGAGCCCGAGGAACTGCCCGGTCTTTGGGGCGTGCCAGAGCTTGGGGTGACGCGCTGGGGCACGATCAAGGCCGATTTCCGCACCCATGAGACCAATCTGCCCGGCGTTTATGCAGCGGGCGACATCGTGCGTGGCGCAAGCCTTGTCGTCTGGGCAATTCGCGATGGTCGGGAGGCCGCTGACGCGATTCTGGACTATATTGCACAGCCGGCACAGGTCGCAGCGGAGTAGCAAATGGCCGTCTGGAACTCGTATGGCATCGCTATGGCAACGGTATGTAGACCGAAATGGTTGGGCATTGGCCGTCATGTCAGGCTGTCTGACCTTTTCGCGCCGCTCACCGCCGCCTTCGCCGCGCTGATGATCGTCACCCCTGTTCCCGCCGCCGCGCAATCGCCGGTGCCGGGCGTCTTCAACCCGCCGCCCGGCTGCACCGGCTGGCTGACCGTGCAGTCGCGTGGTTGCCGGGTGTCGAACCATTACAAGTGCGAGGCCGATCCGGCGGGCGACCAGTGGCGGGCCGACTTCGATCAGGAAGGCATCTTCTTCGTCAGCCACATCGACCGCGAGACGCAGTGGGTCGAGAGCTACGACATGTTCCCGACGGTACGGCAGTGGCTGGAGCCGGGTGCGGCCGATCCGGCTTCGTTTTCCGAACTGCTGTCCACTGGCATCGACACTTTCGATTTCAACCTGAGCGACGACGCGGGCAGCAAAACGAACGTGAAGGGTTTTGACAAGCTGACCGGCAATTCGACGGTGATCGACGGTGTGCAACTGCAAGAGACCGAGTTCGATTTCACCGAGACGACCAGTGACGGCACGGTCTTGCGCAAGGCCAATGGCCATGAATGGATTCAGCCTGACTGGCGGCTGTTCTTCTCGGGCAAATCGACCTGGGAAAGCGCGGAGGGCGATCTGCCGATTGACGGCACGCCGATGCAGTTCATCATGCCGGGCGAGAAGGGGTTCTTTTCGACCGAGCCGATCTTTGACTGCGATGCGATCACGTCCAGCCTGCCCGGTGTCCTGCAATCGGCGCCGCTGGTCCGTGTTGGAGCGGAGCCATGACCGAGGCGCGGACGGGCCATTGCCTGTGCGGCGCGGTGAAAGTCACCGTCAGCGATCCGTCGCATGAGCTGGGCATCTGCCATTGCAGCATGTGCCGCCGCTGGTCGGGGTCTTCGCCGTCGCTGACGGTGCCGGAGGGCGCGCTGGCAGTCGAAGGCGCAAGCCATGTGAAATCCTATGTCTCGTCTGACTGGGCCGAGCGGACCTTTTGCGACACCTGCGGCAGCGCGCTCTGGTATCGGCTGACGGGTGAGGGCGCGCCGCGTGACTATTACATGGCGTCGGGCCTGCTGGACGACCTGTCGGGTATGAAGGTCGGGCATGAGATCTTTGTCGACTGCCAGCCGCAAGCCTTTGTCACCGACGGCACCGCCGACCGGAAGACCGAGGCCGAATTCTTTGCGGCCTATAGCGGTGAAGGCGGGGATGCCGCGCCATGACCGAGCTTCACGGACATTGCCTGTGCGGGGCCGTGCGGATCACGGTCGATGGCCCGCACGATCCGCGCCCTGGCGCCTGCCATTGCCGGATGTGCCAGCGCTGGTCGGGCGGGTTGTTCCTGTGCTTCAACGCCGAGGCTTCGGGCGTGACCGTGACGGGTCCGGTTTCTCGTTATCAGTCGTCCCAGTTCGCCGAACGGGCTTTCTGCTCGGTCTGCGGCAGCCACCTGTGGATGCGGAATACGCGGCCGGGCGATCACAGCTATGACCTGATGCCCGGCCTATTCGATGACGTGCTAAGCGCGCCGCTGCGGTCCGAGGTCTACTCGGATCGCGCCATGAACTCGGTTCATCTGGCGGGCGATCATCGCCGCGCCACGCAAGCCGAATACGAACAGAAAAACCCTTTCGTTCAGGGAGATGTATCATGACCTACGATGAAGCCTGGGTTGCCGCCGAAGAGGCGAAGCGCGCTTTCATGAACGAAAATTCGCTTTACCGCGACGAGGATGAGCATTCGTCCTGCGGGGTGGGGCTGGTCGTGTCGATTTCGGGCAAGCCGTCGCGCAAGGTGGTCAGTGCGGGGATCGATGCGCTGAAGGCTGTCTGGCACCGTGGGGCGGTGGATGCCGATGGCAAGACCGGTGACGGGGCGGGGATCCATGTGCAGATCCCGGTCAGGTTCTTTTACGATCAGGTTCGCCGCACCGGGCATGAGCCGGATACGGCAAAGCTGATTGCCGTGGGCCAGGTGTTCCTGCCGCGCACCGATTTCGGCGCGCAGGAGCGGTGCCGGACCATCGTCGAGACCGAAGTGCTGCGCATGGGGCACTATATCTACGGCTGGCGGCACGTTCCGGTGAACACCGAAGTGCTGGGCGAGAAGGCCAATGCGACGCGGCCCGAGATCGAGCAGATCCTGATCCGCTGCGACAAGGCCATCGACGAAGAAACCTTCGAGCGCGAGTTGTACATCATCCGCCGCCGGATCGAGAAGGCGGCGCTGGCGGCGCAGATTCAGGGCGTCTACCTGTGCTCGCTGTCCTGTCGCAGCATCATCTACAAGGGCATGATGCTGGCCGAGCAGGTGGCGGTGTTCTACCCCGACCTGCAGGACGACCGGTTCGAGAGCGCGTTCGCGATCTATCACCAGCGCTATTCGACCAACACCTTCCCGCAATGGTGGCTGGCCCAGCCCTTCCGCATGCTGGCGCACAACGGCGAGATCAATACGCTGAAGGGCAACGTCAACTGGATGAAGAGCCATGAGATCCGCATGGCCTCGGGCGCCTTTGGCGACGCGGCCGAGGATATCAAGCCGATAATCCCGTCGGGAACCTCCGACTCGGGCGCGCTGGACGCGGTGTTCGAGGTGATGGTGCGGTCGGGGCGGAACGCGCCGATGACCAAGACGATGCTGGTGCCCGAGGCGTGGTCGAAGATGACCGGCGAGATGCCGAAAGCCTGGGCGGATATGTACGCCTATTGCAACGCGGTGATGGAGCCGTGGGACGGGCCGGCGGCGCTGGCGATGACGGATGGTCGCTGGGTTTGCGGCGGGTTGGACCGGAACGGGTTGCGTCCGATGCGCTATGTGGTGACCGGCGACGGGCTGCTGATCGCAGGGTCGGAGGCCGGGATGGTGCCAGTGGACGAGACCACGATCCGCGAGAAGGGCGCGCTGGGACCGGGGCAGATGATCGCTGTCGATATGGCCGAGGGCAAGCTGTACCACGACACCGAACTCAAGGACAAACTAGCGGCGGCCCAGCCGTTCGGCGACTGGATCGAGAAGGTTGTGGACCTGAACGCGCTGCTGCGCGACGTGCCGGAAAGTACGCTGTTCGAGGGCGGTGAGTTGCGCCATCGCCAGATCGCGGCGGGCTATACGCTGGAAGAGTTGGAACAGGTTCTGGCGCCGATGGCCGAGGACGGGAAAGAGATGGTTGCCTCGATGGGCGATGATACGCCCGCGGCGGTGCTGTCCTCGGTCTACCGTCCCCTAAGCCACTTCTTTCGCCAGAACTTCAGCCAGGTCACCAACCCGCCCATCGACTCGCTTCGTGAAAGCCGGGTGATGAGCCTTAAGACGCGGTTCGGCAACCTGAAGAACGTGCTGGACGAAAACTCGTCCCAGGCCGAGATCCTCGTGCTGGAAAGCCCCTTCATCGCCAACGCCGAATTCGACGTGATGGTGAAGCAGTTCGGCGATCAGGTCGCCTTCATCGACTGCACCTTCCCGGCAGAGGCCACCGCCGATGCGCTGCGGCATGGGCTGGAGCGTATCCGTGCCGAGGCAGAGGATGCGGTGCGTTCGGGCGCGGGTCATCTGGTGCTGACGGACCAGCATCAGGGGCCGGCGAAGGTCGCGATGCCGATGATCCTTGCCGCCAGTGCGGTGCATAGCTGGCTGACGCGGAAGGGCCTGCGCACCTTCTGTTCGGTCAACGTGCGGTCGGCAGAGTGCATCGACCCGCATTACTTCGCCGTTCTGATTGGTTGCGGCGCGACCACGGTGAACGCCTATCTGGCGCAGGATTCCATCGCCGACCGGATCGGGCGCGGGCTGATCGAAGGCACGCTGACCGATGCGATGCGGCGCTATCGCGATGCCATCGACGCGGGCCTGCTGAAGATCATGGCGAAGATGGGGATCTCGGTCATCTCCAGCTATCGCGGTGGCCTGAACTTCGAGGCTGTGGGGCTTAGCCGTGCCATGGTGGCGGAATACTTCCCCGGCATGCATTCCCGTATCTCGGGCATCGGTGTTTCGGGCATCCAGCAAAAGGCGGAAGAGGTTCACGCCAAGGGCTGGAAGGGCGGCGCGGACGTGCTGCCCATCGGCGGATTCTACAAGGCGCGCCGGTCGGGTGAGAAGCATGCTTGGGAAGCGCAGACGATGCACATGCTGCAATCGGCCTGTGACCGGGCGAGCTATGACCTGTGGAAGCAGTATTCGGCCGCGATGCGGGCGAACCCGCCGATCCACATTCGCGACCTTCTGGACATCAAGCCGCTGGGCAAGCCGGTAGCCATCGACGAGGTGGAGAGCATTACCTCGATCCGCAAGCGTTTTGTCACGCCGGGGATGAGCCTTGGGGCTTTGGGACCAGAGGCGCACAAGACGCTGAACATCGCCATGAACCGGATCGGCGCGAAGTCGGACTCGGGCGAGGGTGGCGAGGATCCGGCGCATTTCACGCCAGAGCCGAACGGCGACAACCCCAGCGCCAAGATCAAGCAGGTGGCCTCGGGCCGGTTCGGTGTGACAGCCGAATACCTGAACGCCTGTGAAGAGCTTGAGATCAAGGTGGCGCAGGGGGCGAAGCCCGGCGAAGGCGGTCAGTTGCCTGGCATGAAGGTGACGGCGCTGATTGCGCGGCTGCGCCATTCGACGCAAGGGGTGACGCTGATCAGCCCGCCGCCGCACCACGACATCTACTCGATCGAGGATCTGGCGCAGCTGATCTACGACCTGAAGCAGATCAACCCGCGCGCCAAGGTGACGGTCAAGCTGGTCTCGGCTTCGGGCGTCGGGACCATCGCGGCGGGCGTGGCGAAGGCCAAGGCCGATATCATCCTGATCTCGGGCCATAACGGCGGAACCGGAGCCTCTCCGGGCACCTCGATCAAATACGCAGGCCTGCCGTGGGAGATGGGCCTGACCGAGGCGCATCAGGTGCTGGCGATGAACAACCTGCGCGAGCGGGTGACACTGCGCACGGATGGCGGTCTGCGGACGGGCCGCGACGTGGTCATGGCGGCGATGATGGGGGCCGAGGAATACGGCATCGGCACCGCCGCGCTGATCGCCATGGGTTGTATCATGGTGCGCCAGTGCCAGTCGAACACCTGCCCGGTCGGTGTCTGCACGCAGAACGAGGCGCTGCGGCAGAAGTTCACCGGCACTGCGGACAAGGTGGTGAACCTGATCACCTTCTACGCGCAGGAAGTACGCGAGATACTGGCCCAGATCGGAGCGCGGTCGATCGACGAAATCATCGGGCGGGCCGACCTGCTGACGCAGGTTTCGCGCGGTGCGGCGCATCTGGATGACCTGGACCTGAACCCGCTGCTGATCACGGTCGATGGCGCGCAGAAGATCACCTACGACCGCAGCAAACCGCGCAACCATGTGCCCGATACACTGGACGCCGAGATCGTCAAGGATGGCGCGCGCTTCTTCGAGGATGGCGAGAAGATGCAGCTTTCCTATGCCGTGCGGAACACCCACCGCACCATCGGCACAAGGGCGGCCAGCCATATCGTGCGCAAGTTCGGAATGCGCAACAGCCTGCAACCCGACCACCTGACGATCCGGCTGACGGGCAACGCCGGCCAGTCGCTGGGGGCTTTTGCCGCGCCGGGACTGAAGATCGAGGTGCAGGGCGACGCCAACGATTATGTCGGCAAGGGCCTGTCGGGCGGCCTGATCGTGGTCAGGCCACAGATGGCCAGCCCCTTGGTGGCCGAAGACAACACGATCATCGGCAACACCGTGCTGTATGGCGCTACCGCGGGGCATCTGTTCGCCGCCGGTCGTGCGGGCGAGCGGTTCGCGGTCCGGAACTCGGGCGCCAAGGTGGTGATCGAGGGTTGCGGCACCAACGGTTGCGAATACATGACCGGCGGTGTTGCGGTGATCCTTGGCCGGATCGGTGCCAACTTCGGCGCGGGCATGACCGGGGGCATGGCCTATGTCTATGACCCGGCGGGCAACGCCGAGGACATGATGAACCTCGAAAGCCTTGTCACCTGTGCCATCAGCCATCCGCATTGGGAGGCGCAGCTTCTGGGTCTGATCGAGCGTCACGCCGCGGAAACCGGCAGCCGCAAGGCGCGCGCGATCCTGTCCGACTGGGCCAACGAGCGGGGCAATTTCCTGCAGGTCTGTCCGAAGGAAATGCTGGTGCACATCCCGTTCCCGCTGAGCGACGAGGCACGGGCGGTTCCGGCAGAGTGACAGGGTGCGGGCGCGGTTGCGCCCGCACCCTGTCCCCAGACCAGAAATCGGGGCGCGCTTGGTCGCAGGCGGCTCGCGCGAAACTGTCTTGTTCGCGTAACGAAACCCGCGTCTAAGTTGCGCCACCTGTTTCATGGGAGAAAAGCTATGTCCGATCTTATTGTTGTCTCTTTCGATGACGCCGCCACCGCCTTTGACATGCGGACGGCGTTGGTCAAGCTGCAGAAAGAATATCTGCTGGAGATGGATGACGTTGTCGTGGTCACCAAATCGGACGACGGCAAGGTCCAGCTGCATCAGGCGGTGAACCTGACCGCGACGGGCGCCATCGGCGGCGGCATGTGGGGCGCGCTGATCGGCCTTTTGTTCCTGAACCCGCTGCTGGGTGCCGCCGTTGGCGCGGGTGCCGGTGCGATCTCGGGCAAGCTGACCGACATCGGCATCAACGACCAGTTCATGAAGGACACCGGCGCCACGCTGAAGAACGGCGGTGCGGCAGTCTTCGTTCTGGTCCGCAAGATGACCGGCGACAAGGTTCTGGCCGCGCTGGGCGAGTTCGCGCACAAGGGTCATGTCCTGCAGACCTCGCTGTCGAACGAGCAGGAAGACAAGCTGAAGTCGGTAATCGAGCGTCCTGCCGTCTGATTGGCATCGGCGGCACGGGTTGACCACGGGCCATGGCTCGTGGTCAATCAGCCGCAATGGCCACCACATCCGACAAGCCGAAGAAACCCCGCGCCGCGCCAAAGGAAAAGGTTGCGGCGAAGGATGATGCGCCTGCGCAGAGCCGCTTTCGCCGCATCCTGCGCTGGGTTGTGCGGGGCGTTGCGGGCTTTGCCGGATTCGTCCTGGTGCTGATCCTGCTTTACACGATCATCAATCCGCCGACGACGCTGTACATGCTGTCCGAAGGTGCACGGCTGGGCGGGGTCGAGCAAACCTGGGTCGATGCCGATGATATGGCGCCCGTGGTGCTGCGGTCCGTGGTTGCGGCAGAGGATGCCAATTTCTGCCTGCACTGGGGGTTCGACATGGCCGCGATCCGGCAGGCCGTCGATCAGGGTGGCAGGCGCGGTGCCTCGACCCTGAGTCAGCAGGTGGCGAAGAACGTCTTCCTGTGGCAGGGGCGCAGCTGGTCGCGCAAGGCGATGGAAGCGATGATCACGCCCGTCGTCGAAGTGTTCTGGAGCAAGCGGCGGATCCTGGAAGTCTACCTGAACGTCGCCGAGTTCGACGAAGGCGTCTTCGGCATCGAGGCGGGGGCGCAGCATTATTTCGGGGTATCGGCAGCCAATCTGACGCCGACGCAGGCGGCCCGGCTGGCGGCAGTGCTGCCCGATCCCAAGGGGCGCGATGCCGCCAAGCCATCCCGTTTCGTTCGCAACCGGACGTCGGCCATCATGAGCGGGGCCGAGACGATCCGCGTCGATGGCCGCGCCGCTTGTTTTGAGACGAATACCGCGGATTGATGCCTGTTTGGCGGGCAGCGGGATTGAATTCCGGCCCCCGGCGCGGCATGACGGCATTATCCGCAGTCAGAGACCGAAAGCTTCATGAACCGCCTGTTCCATTCGCCCCTTTCCCCCTTTTGCCGCAAGGTTCGCCTGACGCTGGCGGAAAAGCGTATCGAAGTAGAGCTGATCGAGGAGCGATATTGGGAGCCGACGCCGGAATTCCTGCGCCGCAACCCGGCCGGCAAGGTGCCGGTGCTGCGGCTGGACGCGCGGGTGATGTCGGAAAGCCAGGCGATTTGCGAATACCTTGAAGAAACGGTGCCAAGCCCCGCGCTGATGCCGCGCGACGCCGACGGGCGGTATGAGGTGCGGCGGTTGTGCTCGTGGTTCGACGACAAGTTCCACCACGAGGTGACGTCGAAGCTGCTCTATGAGCGGGTCAACAAGAAGATGATGGGTCAGGGCTACCCGGATTCAAAGAACGTCAAGGCGGGCGCGGGGCGGATCAAGTACCACCTCGACTACCTCGGCTGGCTGCTGGACCAGCGCCGCTGGCTGGCCGGGAACGACATGACGCTGGCGGATTTCACCGCTGCCGCTCATCTGTCTTGCCTCGACTATATTTCGGACGTGGACTGGAACCGTTCGGCGACAGTCAAGGACTGGTATGCGAAGATCAAGTCGCGCCCCAGTTTCCGGCCGCTGCTGGCGGATCAGGTGCCGGGGTTTCCGCCGCCCGCGCACTACGCAGATCTGGATTTCTGATTCCGAGCACGGGGGCGCTGCCCCATAGCCCGGCCACGGGCCGGGCGTTCTACGCTAAAACGCTAATCACCCCCCGGGATATTTTTGAACAGAAGAAGGGCCATGGAGCCTTCGCTGAAAGAGTGGATCGTGGCGCGTGCTTTGGAGGAAGGCTTCTCCAAGGTCGGCGTCTGTGCACCCGATGCAGCGCCGCAGACTGCAGGGCGGCTGCGCGAGTGGCTGGGCGAGAAACGACACGGCCAGATGGGCTGGATGGCCGAGCGCGAGCAGTGGCGCGGCAGTCCGCCCGCGCTGTGGCCCGAGGCGCGGTCGGTGATCATGCTGGCGGAAAGCTATGCGCCCGAGATCAACCCGCTGGCGGTGCTGGAGCAGCGTGACCGCGCTGCGGTCAGCGTCTATGCGCAGGGCAAGGATTACCATGACCTCGTGAAGCGGCGATTGAAGCGATTGGCGCGCTGGCTGATCGACGAGGCGCGGCGGCAGGGGCTGACATGTGAGGTGAAGGTCTTTGTCGATACGGCCCCGGTGATGGAAAAACCGCTGGCGCAGGCGGCGGGGCTGGGTTGGCAGGGCAAGCATACCAACCTGCTGGGCCGCGACATCGGCAACTGGGTGTTCCTGGGGTCTATCTTCACCACGCTGGACCTGCCGAAGGACGAGGCCGAAGTGAGCCATTGCGGCAGTTGCACCGCCTGTCTCGACATCTGCCCGACGCGCGCCTTTCCAGCGCCCTATCAACTCGATGCGCGGCGCTGCATTTCCTACCTGACGATCGAGCATCACGGGCCGGTGGACGAGGAGTTGCGGCCCTTGATGGGCAACCGCATCTATGGCTGCGACGATTGCCTTGCGATCTGCCCCTGGAACAAGTTCGCGGCGCAGGCGCGTGAGATCGGCTATAGCCCGCGCGTCGGCGCGCCGCCGCTGGCCGAGCTGGCGATGCTGGATGATGCAGGGTTTCGCCAGCGATTCTCGGGCAGTCCGATCAAGCGCATCGGGCGCAACCGTTTCGTGCGCAACGTGCTGTATGCGATCGGCAATTCGGCTGAGGCCGGATTGGCCCCGGTTGCCGCAGGCCTTCTGTCCGACGAAGATGCAACGGTGGCGGATGCCGCGCGCTGGGCTGTCGCACGGCTGGTCTGAATTCTGCCACGATAGGCTGGCATGGCGTCGGCGACCTTGTTCCGTGCCCTGGGTGTTGCCATGAATTTCAGCCTTTCGTCATTGTCCGGTGGTTCATCCGAGACCGCGTTCCTGCTGGCGGTGGTGCTGTATCTCCTGCTCGCCAATGGCTTGGCCTGGCTGGCCTTTGGCATCGACAAGAAGCGCGCCGAAGCGGGCGAGCAGCGAATCCCGGAGACGACGTTGCTGATCCTGGCGATTTTCGGCGGCTGGCCAGGTGCCAAGCTTGCGCAGCATCGTTTCCGCCACAAGACACGCAAACAGCCGTTCAGGACGCTGCTGAACGGGATTGGTGTTGTGCAGGTATTGCTGGTCCTGGGCCTTTGGGTGATGCCGCAGATGAACATGGGCGAATTGCGGTCCCTCGCCGAACAAGCGCTGGCCGCGACGCAGCCGGCTGAGGCGGAGAGCGCCGAGCCGGAACCGAAGCCGCTTCCCCGCCGGTTCGGTCCGGGCAGCGAGAACGGCTGAGCGGCATCAGCTTCGGCGGTAGGCCGCCTGTTGTTTGGCCGGTGCGGGTTCGCATTGGTCCGATTCGGTGCTATTCTGACCGCCAGACCTTGGGAGGGACTGCCATGACCAAGCATATCGCGGATCGCCGCACCGTGACGCAGGGCGGGCGTCTGAAGCATTTCCTGCGGCTTGCGCGCGCCGAGCGTGGCCCATGGCATCGGGCGGAAACCCCGGCGGGCAACCGCCGGGTTGTCGAGTTCTGCCGGATCGACCGCGGTCGGACGACCTGAGGCCGGGACTCAGGCGCGGACCAGTTTTTCGTATTCGGTCGCGACGCGTTTGGTCAGATCGCCCACCTCGAAGTTGTAGGTGCCGATCTGGCCCACGGGCGTGACTTCGGCCGCCGTGCCGGTCAGCCAGCATTGCTGGAAGCCTTCCAGTTCTTCCGGCATGATGTGGCGTTCGTGGACCTTGACCTGCATGTCCTTGAGCATGCCGATCACCGACTGACGGGTGATGCCGTTCAGGAAGGCGTCGGCCAGCGGCGTATGAACCTCTCCGTCCTTGACGAAGAAGATGTTCGCGCCGGTCGCCTCGGCCACATAGCCGCGATAGTCGAACATCATCGCGTCCGAGCAGCCCTTCGCCTCTGCCGCGTGCTTCGACATGGTGCAGATCATGTAGAGGCCCGAGGCCTTGGCGGCTGACGGAATGGTTTCGGGCGAGGGCCGCTTCCATTTCGAGATGTCGAGCTTGGCGCCCTTGAACTTGGCGTCGCCGTAGTAGTTGCCCCAGGTCCAGGCCGCGACGGCAAGACGGATCGGGTTGCGTTTCGCCGCTACACCCATGTCCTCACCCACGCCGCGCCAGGCGATCGCGCGGATATAGGCGTCGGTCATGTTGTTGGCCTTGAGAACGGCAGCCTTGGCCTCATCAATCTCATCGGCGGTCCAGGGCAGCGGCATGTCGAGCAACTCGCCCGATTTGCGCAGCCGCTCGGAATGCTCGTGGCCCTTGTAGATCGTGCCGTTGTAGCAGCGCTCGCCCTCGAACACCGATGAGGCATAGTGCAGCGCGTGCGTCAGGATGTGGACGTTCGCATCCCGCCATTCCACGAGTTTGCCGTCCATCCAGATCTTGCCGTCGCGGTCGTCGTAGCCAGCCATCATATCCTCCTGCAGGCGGTGGCATTTTTGCGAAAATTGCGCAATCTAGGTCCATATCGGACATAATCTTGCGCAAAATCACCGGCTGGCTATCAGTTGAGTCTTGGAAAGTCAACAAGGCTGACATAAAATCGGGGTCAAAGGGAGGCTTCGGATGGCTGAGGGCGGTCGCGCGCCGGGCGGGGGTGAAAGCCTTCTGTTCCTGACGGACGAGCAGGTTCGGAAGGGGATCGAGGCGATGTTCTTTGCCTATCGGGGTTTTACCGCCGACCCGGACCGTATCCTTGAAGGGCTGGATTATGGCCGGGCGCATCATCGGGCGGTCCATTTCATCCATCGCAGTCCGGGCACCACGGTGAACAACCTGCTGTCGATCCTGGGGGTGACGAAGCAGTCGCTGAACCGGGTGCTGCGGACGCTGATCGAGGACGGTCTCGTGGAGAGTCGCGTCGGCCGGGCCGACAAGCGCGAGCGGCATCTGTACCTGACGGAAAAAGGCGCGGCGCTGGAGCGCGGCCTGTCGGATGCGCAGCGGGCGCGGATGCGGGCGGCTTATCGCGCGGCGGGGCCGGTGGCGGTCCAGGGGTTCCGCCAGGTGCTGGAAGCGATGATGGACCCCGAGTTGCGGCGCCAGTATGAGACCCTGAAGGAGGGCGGCGCATGAGCCTTGATCTGCAACCGCATCTTCTTGTGATCGACGACGACGAGCGTATCCGCGGGCTTTTGCAGAAATTCCTGATGCGCAGCGGTTATCTCGTGTCCGTCGCGCGGGATGCGGCGCAGGCGCGGCGGTTGCTGGCGGGCCTCGACTTCGACCTGATCGTGCTGGACGTGATGATGCCGGGCGAGGACGGCATTTCGCTGACCCGCGATCTGCGGGCCAAGGCCACGACGCCGATCCTGTTGCTGACGGCGAAGGGCGAGACGGGAAACAGGATCGAGGGGCTTGAGGCCGGGGCGGACGATTATCTGGTCAAGCCGTTCGAGCCGAAGGAATTGCTGCTGCGCATCAACGCCATCCTGCGCCGCGTGCCACAGGTCAAGGCGACCGACGCGGGGCCGAAGTTCCTGCATCTGGGGTCGGTGCGCTATGACGTGGACCGCGGCGAGTTGTGGCATGGCGCCGACATCGTGCGGCTGACGGCGACCGAGGCCGCGCTGATGCGGATATTCGCGGCTGCCGCCGGTGCGCCGGTCAGTCGCGAGCGGCTGGTGGGCGATCTGGGCCGCGACGATGGCGGCGCGCAGGAGCGGGCGGTGGACGTGCAGATCACCCGGCTGCGGCGCAAGATCGAGGCCGATCCGAAGCAGCCGCGCTATCTGCAGACGGTGCGTGGCGAGGGGTATATGCTGGCGCCGGACTGATTTTCCTTGAAAGCGCTGGGGAGGGGGCTGTCGGCCCCCTCCCCAGTCCGGCCCGGCCACGGGCCGGGCGTTCTTCGCAGAAATCGTCCACTGGACGATTTCTGATTGCTCATCACCCCCACCCCCGAGGATATTTGGAAACAGGAGATGGAAGGGCGCAGGCTCTTTCGCAGAGGGAGGTCGCTTCGTGACGACGGCATATTTTTCGGATGAGGCCTTCGGGCGCCATGTGACACCGCCCGGCCATTCAGAGCAGGTGGCGCGGTTCGCGGCGATCAAGCGCGGTCTGGCGGGGCTGGATCTGGATCGCAGAGAGGCCCCGGTTGGTGAGGATGCGGACATCCTGCGCTGCCATCCGGCGTCTTTCCTTGCGCGTATACGCAAGGCTGCGCCGGACGAGGGGGTGGTGCAGCTTGACCCCGACACCTTCATGTCGCCCGGAACGATGGAGGCGGCGCTCCGCGCTGTTGGCGGCGTCTGCGCGGCGGTCGATCTGGTGATCGAGGGCGGCGCGTCCAATGCCTATGTCGGTTGTCGCCCGCCGGGGCATCATGCCGAGCCCGAAATCACCATGGGTTTCTGCATCTTCGGCAACGTCGCCATCGGCGCGATGCGGGCGCTGGAGCATCACGGGCTTTCGCGCGTGGCCATCGTCGATTTCGACGTCCACCACGGCAACGGCACGCAGGCGCTGTTGTGGGATGAGCCGCGCGTGCTGACCATCACCAGCCAGCAGATGCCACTTTGGCCGGGCACGGGCGATCCGTCAGAGAAAGGCGCGCATGGGCAGGTGGTGAACGTGCCGCTGCCGCCCGGATCGGGCGGACCTGAGATGCGCGCCGCCTATGAGGCGAAGGTGTTCCCGCGCATCGAGGCATTCAGGCCCGAACTGATCCTGATCTCTGCCGGGTTCGATGCCCATGCCGACGATCCGCTGGCGGAGCTGAATTGGCGCGAGGCGGATTATGCCTGGCTGACCGGGCGGATTTGCGACCTTGCCGATGCTCATGCCGGCGGGCGGGTGGTATCGGTCCAGGAGGGCGGCTATGATCTTGGCGCGCTTGAGCGGTCGGTGGCCGCGCATGTGGGCGTTTTGCAGGAGCGGGGCCGATGAGCGAAGCTAGCCAACCGGGGGCGATTGCCGGGATGAGTTTCGAAGAGGCGATGGCCGAGCTGGAAAAGGTCGTCGGCGCTCTGGAAAAGGGCGATGTGGCGCTGGAGCAGTCCATCGCGCTTTATGAACGCGGCGCGGCGTTGAAGACCCATTGCGCCGACAAGCTGCGCGATGCCGAGGCGAAGGTCGAACTGATCCGCGCCGCCGAAGGCCGCGCCACCGGCACGCAACCCGCGGAGGGGCTGTGAGTTTCACTGATGCTTTGGCCCGGGCGGCCGAGGCGGTCGAGACTCGGCTGAAGGCGGCGATGGCAGGTCTCGATGACCAGCCGGTGATCCATGCGATGCGCTATGCCACGCGGGGCGGCAAGCGCCTGCGCGGCTTCCTGGTGCTGGAGGGGGCTGCGATGCTGGGGCTTCCCGCTGAGCGTGTTGTCAGCGCGGCCGCGGCCGTCGAGGCGCTGCACGCTTACTCGCTCGTCCACGATGACCTTCCTTCGATGGATGACGACGATCTGCGCCGTGGCCAGCCAACGGTGCATGTGAAATGGGATGAGGCGACGGCGGTGCTGGCAGGCGATGCTTTGCAGACGCTGGCCTTTGAATTGCTTTGCGATCCGGCGCTGGGCTCTGCCGAGGTGCGGCTGGATCTGGTGCAGGGGCTGGCGCGTGCCTCCGGGGCCGAGGGGATGGTGCTGGGTCAGGCGCTGGACATCGCGGCGGAAACCGCCGGGCGGCCGCTGACGCTGGATGAGATCGTGCGGCTTCAGGCTGGCAAGACCGGCGCGCTGATCCGCTGGTCGGGAGAGGCCGGGGCGGTGATCGCCGGTCAGGACCGCTCGCCGCTGTCCCGCTATGCCACGGCGCTTGGAGCAGCCTTTCAGATCGCCGATGACATTCTGGACGTCGAGGGCGATGCCGGGAAGGCGGGAAAGCGCCTGCGCAAGGACGAAGGCGCGGGCAAGGCCACTTTCGTGTCGCTGCTGGGGCTTGACGGGGCCAAGGCGCGGGCAAAGGCTCTGGTGGAAGAGGCCGAGGCGGCGCTGGATCCTTACGGCGCGCGGGCGGCGAACTTGAAGGAGGCCGCGCGGTTCGTTATTGCGCGCGACAACTGAGACCACGCTTAAGAAGGCAGGGATGACCGACCGACCGAAGACACCGACGCTTGACCGCGTGACGCTGCCCTCTGACCTTGCGGGGTTGAGTGACCGCGAGCTGCGGACGCTGGCGGACGAACTGCGGGCCGAGACGATCTCTGCCGTCTCGGTCACGGGCGGGCATCTGGGTGCTGGCCTTGGCGTGGTCGAACTGACAGTGGCGCTGCATGCCGTCTTTCAGGCGCCGCGCGACAAGATCATCTGGGACGTCGGCCACCAGTGCTATCCGCACAAGATCATCACTGGCCGCCGCGACCGTATCCGCACCTTGCGGATGGAGGGGGGGCTGTCGGGCTTCACCAAAAGGTCGGAAAGTGCCTATGACCCATTCGGGGCGGCGCATTCCTCGACCTCGATCTCAGCCGCGCTGGGTTTTGCGGTGGCGCGCGATCTGGGGATGAGCACGGGCGACGCTATCGCCGTGATCGGCGATGGCGCGATGAGCGCCGGCATGGCGTTCGAGGCGATGAACAACGCGGGCCACATGGGCAAGCGGCTGATCGTGATCCTGAACGACAACGAGATGAGTATCGCCCCGCCGGTCGGCGCGCTGTCGTCCTACCTGACCCGGCTTTATGCCGAGGGTCCGTTCCAGGAGCTGAAGGCGGCGGCCAAGGGCGCGGTCAGCCTGCTGCCCCCGCCCTTTCAGGAAGGCGCGCGGCGGGCCAAGGAAATGCTCAAGGGCATGGCCATGGGCGGCACGTTGTTCGAAGAGCTGGGGTTCAGCTATATCGGCCCCATCGACGGGCACGACATGGACCAGCTTCTGCCGGTTTTGCGCACGGTCAAATCGCGCGCCACTGGGCCGGTTCTGATCCATGTGCTGACCAAGAAGGGCAAGGGCTATGCCCCGGCCGAGGCGGCGGCGGACAAGGGTCATGCGACGGCCAAGTTCGACGTGCTGACCGGGGCGCAGGCCAAGGCCACGCCCAACGCGCCAAGCTATACCAAGGTGTTCGCCCAAAGCCTCGCGAAGGAGGCCGAGACGGATGAGCGGATCGTGGCGGTGACGGCGGCCATGCCCGATGGCACCGGCCTGAACCTGTTTGCCGAACGGTTCCCGAAACGCTGTTTCGACGTCGGCATTGCTGAACAGCACGCGGTCACCTTCTGCGCCGGAATGGCGGCGGCAGGGCTGAAGCCGTTCTGTGCGATCTATTCGACCTTCCTGCAGCGCGGCTATGATCAGGTCGTGCATGACGTGGCGATCCAGCGCCTGCCCGTGCGTTTCGCCATCGACCGCGCCGGGCTGGTCGGTGCGGACGGCGCGACCCATGCCGGAGCTTACGACATCGCCTTCATGGCGAACCTGCCGGGCATGGTGGTGATGGCCGCCGCCGATGAGGCGGAGCTGGTCCATATGGTCGCAACGGCGGCGGCGCATGACGACGGCCCCATCGCCTTCCGCTTCCCGCGTGGCGAAGGGGTGGGCGTGGAAATGCCGGCAAAGGGCATACCGCTGGAGATCGGCAAGGGCCGGGTGATCCGCGAAGGTGCCCGGGTGGCGCTGCTATCGTTTGGCACGCGGCTGCACGAAACCCTGCTGGCCGCCGAGGCGTTGGCCGCGCGGGGCATCTCGCCCACCGTCGCCGATGCCCGTTTCGCCAAGCCGCTGGACCGCGATATGATCCTGCGGCTGGCGCGAGAGCATGAGGCGCTGATCACCATCGAAGAGGGCGCGGTCGGCGGCTTTGGCAGCCAAGTTGCGCAGCTTCTGGCGGATGAGGGCGTCTTTGACCACGGGCTCAAATACCGCTCGATGGTGCTGCCCGACACCTTCATCGACCAGGCAAGCCCCGAGGCGATGTACGCCGTCGCAGGCATGAACGCGCCGCAGATCGAGGCCAAGGTGCTGGAAACCCTGGGCGTTGCCGTGGTGGGCAAAAGGGCCTGAGAAAAGCCATTCCGTCAGGGCAGGGCAGCCATGCGTCCAGCACGCAGGTAAGTCCTTGCCATGCGGCGATTTAGCGCGATTATTCTGCGCTGCGGCGTCAGCGAATTTCACGCCTGCCGCGCCAGCCCGGAGCGCGCCCTTTGACCAGTCTCGACTGCAATCCCCAGACGCGGGAAACGCCACTTCACGACAACCCCATGATCGTGCACCTGGCGCTGGCGCTTGGCGGTTTTGCCATCGGCACATCCGAATTCGCCGCGATGAGCCTTCTGCCCTATTTCTCGCGCGATCTGGGGATCAACGAGGCGACGGCGAGCCATGTGATCAGCGCCTATGCGCTGGGCGTGGTGATCGGCGCCCCGGTCTTGGCGGTGCTGGGCGCGCGCATGTCGCGCCGGCTGCTGCTCATCGTGCTGATGCTGGCCTATGCCGTGACCAACCTGTTCTCGGCGCTGGCCGACAGCTATGGCCAAATGATGGCGGCGCGGTTCCTGTCCGGCCTGCCGCATGGCGCCTACTTCGGCGTGGGCGCGCTGGTAGCGGCCAGCGTCGTGCCGATCAGCCAGCGCAACAAGGCGGTCGCCCGGATGCTGATCGGGCTGACCGTGGCGACCGTCATCGGCGTGCCTTTCGCGAATATCCTTGGCCAGACCTTGGGCTGGCGCTGGGGCTTTGGCATCGTGGCGGTGCTGGCCGTGATGACCGCAGTTGCGGTGTTCCTGCGCGCGCCAAAGGATGCGCCGCGCCGCGACATCAACCCGCTGTCAGAACTGGCTGCCCTCGGCAACCGTCAGGTTCTGCTGACGCTGGCCACGGCGGCGATCGGCTTTGGCGGTTTCTTCGCCGTCTATACCTACGTCGCCTCGACCCTGATCGAAGTGACCGGCTCGGGCGAGGCTTCGGTGCCGCCGGTGCTGGCGCTGATGGGCATCGGGATGACACTGGGCACTCTGCTGGCCGGCTGGGGTGCCGACCGCAACGCCAATGCTGCGGCCTGGACGATCCTGACCGGGTCGGTGATCCTGATGGCGCTTTATCCCTCGACCGTCAGCAGCGTCTGGATGATGACGCTGGTCCTATTCGGCATCGGCCTGACCGGCGGTTTCGCGACGATCCTGCAGACGCGGCTCATGGACGTCGCCGGCAATGCGCAGACCATGGCCGCTGCCATGAACCATTCCGCCTTCAACGCCGCCAATGCGCTGGGGCCGTTCCTGGCCTCAATCTTCGTCGCGGCGGGCTATGGCTTCCCCGTTTCCGGCTATGTCGGTGCGGCGCTGTGCGCAACGGGGATGATCGTCTACGGCATCACGCTATGGGATGCCCGGCGCAGTCAGGCGGCCTTGAGCGCGGCCAGCCCCTCGCGGTAGGTCGGATACAGCAGGCGCACGCCAAGCTCCTGCTTGATCCTTTCGTTTCCCACGCATTTCGACTCGGCATAGAAGCTGCGTTGCAGCGGCGTGAGTTCGGCCGTCTCGTAGGGAATGGCGGGGGGCGGCGGCAGGCCCAGCAGTTCCGCCGCATAGCCCAGCACATCCTCGGGCGGGGCCGGGTCGTCGTCGCAGACGTTGTAGGCCCGCCCCGGCGCGGGATGGCGGATCGAGGCCTCCAGCACCTGCGCGATGTCATCGACGTGGATGCGGCTGAACATCTGACCCGGCTTGATGATCCGCCGCGCCGTGCCGTTGCGCACCTTTTCGAACGGGCCGCGACCGGGGCCATAGATGCCCGCCAGCCGGAAGATGTGCAGCGGCAGGCCAAGCGCCTGCCATTCCGCCTCAGCCGCGACCCGCTGGCGCCCGCGCTCGGTGCCGGGGGTCAGCGGCGTCGTCTCATCGACCCAGGCTCCCGCATGGTCGCCATAGACGCCGGTCGTGGACAGATAGCCCACCCAGTCAAGGGAAGCCCCGGCAATCTGCCGCCCATGCGCCCGCAGGGCCGGGTCACCCTGGGCGTCCGGCGCAATCGAAGACAACAGGTGCGTCGCCCGGCTCAGCGCCCCGGACAGATCGCCCGGCCACAGGATAGGCTCCACGCCCTCCTGCTCCAGCTGCCCCAGCTTCGCCGGGTCGCGCGTGGTGCCGATCACCGTCCAGCCCTGCGGGATCAGCCTGCGGGCAAGCGCGCGGGCTGAATAGCCATGGCCAAGGGAAAGAAGCGTTCCGGTCATGGCGGCGACTATCCTAGCGCCCGCTGGCGGGCGCAAGGGCTGCCGGGTCATCGCCCTGACACAGAAGCCGTGCAGGGAGGAGCACCTTGCAGCGCAGGCCATGTTGCGTGATACGATGCCGGATGACCGAAAGATGCCCAAGATGAGCGACGAGACCAATCTGCCGATCCTGACGCCGGATCATCCACCGGCCGGGGCCTTTACCAATGCGACGGCTGCGGTGGCGCGGCTGGAAGAGCTTTTCTGCACTGCCACCCGGTTCCTGGCCGATCATTTCAGCGCCGCGGTGCGGGGTGGTAAGCCCGCAACGCGGGTGCGCGCCTTCTACCCCGAGATCCGGCTGACCACGACCAGCTTCCACAAGGTCGACAGCCGGCTGAGCTTTGGCCATGTCTCAAGCCCCGGAACCTATGCGACGACGATCACCCAGCCCGACCTGTTCAGGAACTACCTGATCCAGCAGATCGGCCTGCTGATCCAGAACCACGGTGTGCCGGTGCTGATCGGCGTGTCGGATACGCCGATCCCGATCCATTTCGCGGTCGCGGGCAACCCGAGCGTTTCGGTGCCGCAGGAAGGCGTTCTGGATTTCTCCCTGCGCGATGTTTTCGACGTGCCGGATCTTTCGACGACAAACGACGATATCGTCAACGGCACGCGGCTGACCAACCCCGATGGCTCTTTCCCGCTGGCGCCCTTTACCGCGCAGCGGGTGGATTATTCGCTGGCGCGGCTCAGCCACTATACCTCGACCGACCCGCACCATTTCCAGAACCACGTCCTGTTCACCAACTATCAGTTCTATGTGGACGAGTTCGAGGCCTTTGGCCGCGCCGCGCTTGCCGATCCTAAATCGGGCTATTCGGCCTTTGTGGCACCCGGCAACCAGGTGATCGAACAGCCCGATGCGCCGATCGCGCAGTTGTCCCGCCTTCCGCAGATGCCGACCTATCACCTGAAGCGCAGCGACGGGCAGGGGATCACGCTGGTCAACATCGGCGTCGGCCCTTCGAACGCCAAGACGGCGACCGACCATATCGCCGTGTTGCGCCCGCATGCCTGGCTGATGGTCGGCCATTGCGCGGGTTTGCGCAACAGCCAGAGCCTGGGCGATTTCGTGCTGGCCCATGCCTATGTGCGCGAGGATCACGTGCTGGACGATGACCTGCCGGTCTGGGTGCCGATCCCGGCACTGGCCGAGATCCAGATCGCGCTGCAGCAGGCGGTTGCCGATGTGACGCAGCTGGAAGGGTATGAGCTGAAGCGCATCATGCGGACCGGCACCGTCGCCACCATCGACAACCGCAACTGGGAGTTGCGCGACCAATCCGGGCCGGTTGCCCGGCTAAGCCAGAGCCGCGCCATCGCGCTGGACATGGAAAGCGCCACCATCGCCGCCAACGGTTTCCGTTTTCGCGTGCCCTATGGCACGCTGCTTTGCGTCAGCGACAAACCGCTGCACGGCGAGTTGAAGCTGCCGGGCATGGCCAGCGAGTTCTATCGCACTCAGGTGGCAAGCCACCTGCAGATCGGCGTTCGGGCGATGGAATTGCTGCGCGAAACCCCGATCGAGCGCATTCATTCCCGCAAGCTGCGCAGTTTCGAAGAGACGGCCTTCCTTTAGGCTGGCAACGATTTCCTTAAGGGAAATCCTACCGCCTGTTCGCGAAAAGGCTTGATTTGTTCGGCAAAACACGATGGAACGGGCCGCAGCGCCCCGTCCGGGGCAGGGACAGTCCCCATCCTTCGGGGCAAGAAAAAGGACTTAAGCCATGTCGAAACCGATGACCAAGACGCAACTGGTAGCAGCGCTGGCCGAAGAAATGGGGTCGGACAAAAAGACCGCCAACGCGGCGCTGGACGCGATCGCGACGCTCGTTGGCCGTGAAATGGCCGCTGGTGGCGCTGTCACGCTGCCGGGTCTTGGCAAGGTTGCCTGCCGCGCTCGCCCCGAGCGTCAGGTCCGCAATCCGGCGACCGGCGAGACGCTGACCAAGCCCGCTGACAAGCAGGTGAAGTTCACCATCGCCAAGGCGCTGAAAGACAGCGTCAACGGCTAAGGTGAACCGCCTTCTGGTTTAAGGGCCGCCCCCCGGGGCGGCCCTTTTCATTTCAGGCTGCAGCACCGGCTTTCCGCTTTGCCATCAGCGCCGCATCGCTTGCGATGGTCCGGGCGACTGCGGGGCGCGACCTGCAGCGCTCGACCCAGTCGCGAATCGACGGGACGTCCGGCGTATTGCCAAAGAACGCATAGGGCGAATGGATCAGCAGGTCCGCCGCCGAATAGGTATCGCCCAACAGGTAAGGTCCGTTTTCCAGCGCCTTCGCGATCCGCGCGGTGACCTCGTTTGCTCCACGGAAAGTGGCGGTCAGCGCCGGATGCTCGAACTTCAGGAAGTCCAGGATCAGTACCGGCTCCATCACCCCGCCGTACCAGTGCAGCCAGGTCAAATACTCGCCGCGCTTGGGATGGCCGGGCTTCGGAGCCATGCCGCTATCGGGGAACAGCGCGGTCAGGTACAGGATGACCGCCGGGGTTTCGGTGATCAGCGTGCCGTCGTGAACCAGCGCCGGAACCTTGCCCTCGGGGTGCGGATTGGCCGGATCGCGGGCGCCGCTGCCGTCCTGGCGGATGATGTCCACGATGCGGATGTCGATCTGATCGGCAATACCCATCTCGTCGATCAGGGTGATGATCCGCGACGAACGCGACTGTGGGGCGTGGAACAGCGTAAGCATCTGAAAGGCTCCGGTTGTGATTTCCTATGCCCCTACTATGATCGAACCCTCCTGACAGTTCCCGGCAGGAGCCGATGGCCAGACCCGACCGCCTTTTCCGCCTGCTCGACACCCTGCGCCGCCTGCCGCAGCCGGTGACCGCCGCGCGCCTTGCGGAAGAGACCGAAGTGTCCGAGCGTACGCTCTACCGCGACATTGACACCCTGCGGGCGGGTGGCGCCCTGATCGACGGCGCGCCGGGCTTTGGCTATTCGCTGGTCGAAGACCCCGCCCTGCCGCCGCAGATGTTCACGCGGCTCGAGGTCGAGGCGCTGGTGCTGGGCCTGGGCGAGGTGCGCCAAAGCGGCGACCCGGCGTTGCAAAAGGCCGCCGACGGCGCGCTGGCGAAAATCACCGCAACCCTGCCCGAGCGGGTGCAGCGCCAGGCGATCCACACCGTCCATATGAGCTATCGCTACGAGAAACGCGATCCGCCCTCGCCGGTTATGGCCCTGCTGCGCGAGGCCTGCTGGGACGAACAGGTCGTCCACATCCGCTATCTCGACAAGGATGGCAAAGAGACTGAGCGGGACATCTGGCCTCTCGGCATCGTCTTCCTCGACCGCTCGCTGATGCTGCTCGCCCATTGCCGGCTGCGCATGGATTTCCGCCGCTTCCACATCAACCGCATCACCGCCGCCGAGCGCCGAACGGAAAGCTTCCGCCCCCGCCGCGTCGCCATGCTGCGCGAATTCATCCGTGTCCTGCGCCAAGGCCCCCGGTAACAGGCCGATCACGCAAGCTTGGCTTCTATGTGAAAGCGAGACGGGCCAGACTGGCCAAGCGCGGATCAATCACTCCGCCAGAAAGGGGCGCCATGACTTGTCAGGATTTTCGTCTGCTGACCGCACAGGTAAGCCTTGTCACGCCGCTCCGTGCGGTGAAGCCCGCGAAGCCAGCCACCAAGCCAGCCTCGCAACTTTCGACGCTTAAGCGACCGCGCTAACCGATTGCGCCCCGCAGCCCGCCGGTCTGCGCGCGGTCAAGCAGAAGCTGGTCCAAGAGCACGCAGGCCATCATCGCCTCGCCCACCGGCACGGCACGGATGCCCACGCAGGGGTCATGGCGACCCTTGGTGATGACCTCGATTTCCTCGCCGCGCGTGTTGATGCTGCGGCGGGGGGTCAGGATCGAAGAGGTCGGCTTGACCGCAAAGCGCACCACGACCGGCTGGCCGGTCGAAATGCCACCAAGGATGCCGCCCGCGTGGTTCGACAGGAACAGCGGCCTGTCATTGCCCATGCGGATCTCGTCGGCATTATCCACGCCGGTCAGCGAAGCAGCCGCCATGCCCGCGCCGATCTCCACGCCCTTGACCGCGTTGATCGACATCATCGCCGAGGCAAGCTCTGCATCCAGCTTGCCATACAGCGGCGCGCCAAGTCCCGGCGGCACACCTTCGGCCACGACCTCGATCACCGCGCCGACCGAGTTGTGGCTGCGGCGCAGGTCGTCCAGGTATTCGGCCCATTCGCCCGCAGCCACCGCATCAGGGCACCAGAACGGGTTCCGAGTGATCTCTGCGGGATCGACCCGCGCGCGGTCGATGGCGCGTTCGCCCATCTGCACCATATAGCCGGTGATCCTCAGCCCCGGAACCAGCGCCCGCAGTGCCGCCCGCGCGACACCGCTTGCCGCCACGCGGCTTGCCGTCTCCCGCGCGCTGGATCGCCCGCCGCCGCGATAATCGCGGATGCCGTATTTCTGGTGATAGGTGATATCGGCATGGCCGGGGCGGAAGCTCTGGGCAATTTCGCCGTAGTCCTTGGACCGCTGGTCAGTGTTCTCGATCATCAGCTGGATCGGCGTTCCGGTCGTCACGCCCTCGAACACGCCCGACAGGATGCGCACTAGGTCATCCTCGCGGCGCTGCGTGGTGAACTTCGATGTCCCCGGCTTGCGGGCATCAAGCCACGGCTGGATGTCGGCCTCGGTCAGCGCGATGCCGGGCGGGCAACCATCGACGGTCGCGCCAATGGCGGGGCCGTGGCTTTCGCCCCAGGTGGTAACGCGGAAAAGGTGGCCGAAGGTATTCAGGCTCATGGGCACGCATCCTTTGCTAGGCCAGAGCCATAAGCCATGCCCCCGCCGCGATAAACCGGAATCTGCGCGCCATGCGTGGTGATTCGTCGTGGTCGGAATCATGGTTAATTTCGGCTACGCGGCTGGCGGTATGGGCGAAAGCCATACCGTTTCCATGCCTGTGCCAGTCCGCCGGATTGCCTCGCATTCCAAGGATTAATGCAGCGCGCCCAATGGCTTGCCGAACCGCAACCCACCCCCTTGTGCCCGCCCGCCAAATCCCTATCCTCACGCCTTACCTCGGGGTGCCCTTGTCAAAGGGCTGAGATGCGAAAGCGGACCCGTTGAACCTGAACCGGCTCATACCGGCGGAGGGAAGGTGCATGGAAATCCTCCTGCCCGACCTGTCCCGTCGCAACTGGAGGAAGACATGCGGTCTTTTATCTATGCTGCGGGGGTCTCTTTTGTCGCCACGATGGCGGCAGCGGAAACACCTGTTCTGACTGTCCTGACCTATGACAGCTTCGTTCCCGAATGGGGTCCGGGGCCTGCGATCGAAAAGGCGTTCGAGGCCGAATGCGCCTGCGACCTTCGCTTTGTCACGGCGGGTGACGGAGCGGCGCTTCTGGCGCGGGTCAAGCTGGAAGGGGCAAGGTCCGACGCCGATGTGGTGCTTGGCCTCGATACCAACCTCACCGCCGCCGCCGCCGCAACCGGGCTTTTCGCGCCCCATGGTCCGAGCGTGAAAACCGATCTGCCGGTGGCCTTCGACGATCCGTTGTTCCTGCCCTTCGACTGGGGCTGGTTCGCCTTTGTCTATGACAAGACGAAACTCGCCAACCCACCGAAATCGTTCGAGGAACTGGCCGCATCCGACCTGAAGATCGTGATCCAGGACCCGCGATCCTCGACCCCGGGACTGGGCCTGCTGATGTGGGTCAAGGACGCCTATGGAGACCGCGCGGGAGAGGTGTGGAAGTCGTTGGCGGACAATATCGTGACGGTCACACCCGGCTGGTCCGAGGCCTATGGCCTGTTCCTGAAAGGCGAGGCGGACATGGTGCTCAGCTACACCACCTCGCCCGCCTATCACCTGATCGCAGAAGCCGACGACACCAAGGCCGCGGCCGCTTTCGACGAAGGCAACTACCTGCAGGTCGAAGTGGCGGGAAAGCTGGCCTCCAGCAAGCAGCCGGAACTGGCCGACAAGTTCCTGGCCTTCATGATGACCGATGCGTTCCAGTCCGTCATCCCGACGACCAACTGGATGTATCCGGCGGTCATGCCGCAAGGTGGCCTACCGAAAGGGTTCGAGACGCTGATCAAACCTGCCAAGTCGCTGCTGCTTTCGGCGGACGAGGCAGAGGTGATGCGGGCCGCGGCGGTGGACGAATGGCGCGCGGCACTGGCGCAATAGGGCGGCCCGGCGCCGCGGTCGCCATCGCCCTGACGCTGCTGATGTTCGGCACGCTCGGGGTGGTGGTGCTGCGCGCCGATACGGCGCGGCTCGGGTCTGCGGACTGGGCCGCGCTGTGGTTTACGCTTGTCTCATCGCTGTCGGCGGCGGCGGTCTCGGTGGGACTGGCGGTTCCTGCCGCCCGGGCTCTGGCGCGGCGGCGGTTTCCGGGGCGAGGGCTGTTCGTCTCGCTTATGGGCGCGCCATTCCTGCTGCCGGTGGTGGTCGCGGTGCTGGGGCTGGTGACGGTCTTTGGCCGGTCTGGCTTCGTCAATGCGGGGCTGACGGCGTTGGGGCTGCCGCCGGTGTCTATCTATGGTTTCCAAGGCGTGCTGATGGGCCTTGTGTTCTTCAACCTGCCCTTGGCCACGCGGATGATCCTGACCGGCTGGCAGGGCATCCCGTCCGAGCGGTTGCGCCTTGCGGCCTCTCTGGGTATGGGTTCCGGCCCGATCTTTCGCCATCTGGAACTGCCGATGCTGCGAGAGGTTCTGCCGGGGGCCTTCATCGCAATTTTCCTCGTTTGTCTCACCGCCTTCGTCATTCCGCTGACGCTTGGCGGCGGGCCAAGGGCCACGACGCTGGAGTTGGGGATTTATCAGGCGATCCGGTTCGACTTCGATCTGGGCCGCGCGGCGCTGCTTGCGGCAATCCAGTTCGCGCTTTGCGCAGTCGCGGTTCTGGCGGCAAGCCAGATCGCCATGCCCGCTGGATTTGGCGCAGGGCTGGATCGTCAGGCCAGACGGTGGGATGCTGCTGGGCTGGGGTTGCAGGTCCAGGATATCGCCGTGCTGGGTGCCGCCGGGCTGTTCCTGCTGATCCCGCTGTCGGCGGTGCTGGTCGAGGGGGTGCGGGGCCTTGGCGCGATGCCGCCCTCGGTCTGGCCCGCCGCCTTGCATTCGGTGATGGTTGCCCTCGCCTCGACGGTGCTTGGTGCCGGCGCGGCGTTGGCACTGGCCACGGCCATCGTCGGCGGACGGGCGGCAAGGTGGATCGAGACGGCGGGAATGTTGCCCCTTGCCGCATCGTCACTGGTCCTGGGGACGGGGTTGTTCCTGATCGTCTATCCCTTTGCCGCGCCCAACCGCCTGGCCCTGCCGGTGACGGCTCTGGTCAATGCGGTGATGGCGCTCCCTTATGCGCTGCGTGTGATCCTGCCGCCATTGAGGGCAATCGAGGCGGCGCATGGGCGGCTGGCGGATTCGCTTGGCCTTTCCGGCTGGTCGCGGCTGCGCTGGCTGGTGCTGCCACGTCTCGCCCCGCCGCTCGGCTTTGCCGCAGGGATCGTCGCGGCGCTGTCGATGGGCGATCTGGGCGTGATTGCGCTGTTCGCGGGCGGGGCGCAGGCGACATTGCCGCTGGTTGTGCAGGGGCTGATGGGTTCCTACCGGATGGAAGCGGCGGCTGGTGCGTCGCTGCTGCTGGTGGGCCTCAGCTTCGGGCTGTTCTGGATATTTGATCGCGGGGGACGCCATGCTGGCGCTTGAAAGGGTGGTTCTGGAGCAAGGCGATTTCCACCTGTCCGCCTATTGGGCGCTGGAACCCGGCGCGCGCGTGGCCGTCATCGGTCCGTCGGGCGCGGGAAAATCGACCCTGCTCATGGCCATCGCTGGGTTTCTGGAGCTGACGCAGGGGCGCATTCTGTGGCAGGATCGTGACCTTGGGCCGCTGCCGCCCGGCGACAGGCCGGTTAGCGTGTTGTTCCAGGATCAGAACCTTTTCCCGCATCTGACGCTGGCGCAGAATTTGGGGCTGGGCATCTCGCCCAGGCTGCGGCTGACCTCCGAAGATAAGTCAAGGATCGAGGCGGCACTGGAGCGTGTCGGGCTGGGTGGTCTTGGAGCGCGCCGCCCCTCCTCTCTGTCAGGTGGGCAGCAAAGCCGGGCTGCGCTGGCACGCGTACTGCTGCGCAAGCGTCCGGTGCTGTTACTTGACGAGCCGTTTGCCGCGCTGGGACCGGCGTTGAAGGGCGAGATGCTGGACTTGGTCACACAGATCGCGGGCGAGACAGACGCGCTAATCCTGATGGTCACGCATGACCCAGATGATGCGCGACACTTCTCGACCAAGACCGTGCTGGTGGCCGACGGCCAGGCAGCGGCGCCGGTCGATACAGAGTCATTGTTTGTAGACCCGCCGCAGGCCCTGCGGGACTATCTAGGCAGCCCATGAATGAAAAAGCCCCGCGCTGAGGGCGGGGCTTTCGTTTCTGTTACCGAAGGCCGTCCGTCAGACGTGCTTCTTCTTGCCTTTCACGCCAGCCCAGATGCGCTTGTTGGTTAGGTACAGCAGCACCGCCAGCACACCGAGGAACAGCACGGCCTGGAACCCGGCCTCTTTCCGCGCCATCAGCTTCGGCTCGGCCGTCCACATCAGGAAAGCAGCAACGTCTTCGGCCATCGAGGAGACGCTGTTGTCATGCCCATCGGCGAATTCCACCTGCCCGTCGCTGAGCGGCGGTGTCATGGCGATCCACCCGGTCGAGAAGGCGTGGTTTTCGTAGAAGGTGCTTCCCGCCTCCTGCTTTTCCTCGCCGGTATAGCCGGTCAGGATCGAATATATATGCTCCGGCCCGCCGATGCCGTTGATCAACTGGCTGATCCCGGTGCCATAGGGGCCGTGGAAGCCAGCACGTGCCTTGGCCATAAGGCTGAGGTCCGGCGCGTTCGGCAGCGAGGAATGCGGGAAATTGTCGGTCGGCGTGCGCGTGCGGGTTTCGTCCGTCAACGGATCGTCGATCTCCATCGTCGCGGCATAGGCGCGAACCTGGTCCTCGGGCAGTTGCGGGCCGCCCGGATCGGCAAGCGTGCGGATCGGCACGTATTGCAGACCGTGGCAGGCCGAGCAGACCTCGGTGTAGACCTGCAGCCCGCGTTGAAGCTGGTTGCGGTCAAATGTGCCGAACGGGCCTTCGAAGCTGAAGGCAACGTCCGTGGTATGCGGCTCGAACGTACCTTCGGCTGCCAGCGAAGCGCTGGCGGGCAGGGCGAGCGCGGCCAGGGTGGTGAGGGCGAATGTCCTGATCATTGGGATCCGTTCCTTTGTCACTCTGCCGCGACGGTCTTCGCCGCCTCGGGGTAGTGGGCATTGAAGTCCTGTTCGATGGTCGCGGGTTGGACCAACGGTTTCTCGATGATGCCAAGAAGAGGCAGGATCACCAGGAAATAGGCGAACCAGTAAGCGGCAGCGATCAGCGAGATCCAATTATAGATACCTTCCGCAGGCTGTGCGCCGACCCACATCAGCACCACGAAGTCGACACACAAGAGCGCGAACCACCACTTGAACATCGGGCGATATTTGCCCGAGCGCACCGAAGAGGTGTCGAGCCAGGGCACAAGCGCCATGACCGCGATTGCACCGAACATCGCCAGAACACCGAAGAATTTGGCATCGACGATGCCGAAGGTCACGAATTGCACCAGTTGCACCACCCAGACGTCCGCCGTAAAGGCGCGCAGGATGGCGTAGAAGGGCAGGAAGTACCATTCGGGCACGATATGCGCGGGCGTCACCAACGGGTTTGCCGGAATGTAGTTGTCCGGGTGGCCAAGGTAGTTCGGCATAAAGCCGACGACGGCGAAGAACACCACAAGGATAACCGCCAGGGCGAACAGATCCTTGATCACGAAGTAGGGCCAGAATGGCACCGTGTCCTTCTCTGCCTCGGCCTTCGACCCACGCCGCACTTCGACGCCGGTGGGGTTGTTGTTGCCGGTGGTGTGGAAGGCCCAGATGTGCACGACGACCAGCGCCGCGATGATGAAGGGCAGCAGGTAGTGCAGCGCGAAGAAGCGATTCAGCGTCGGGTTGTCCACCGCCGGTCCGCCCAGCAGCCATTCCTGGATCGACGGCCCGACGCCGGGAATGGCGCCGAAAAGGCCGGTGATAACGGTTGCGCCCCAGAAGGACATCTGACCCCAGGGCAGCACATAGCCCATGAAGGCCGTCGCCATCATCGCAAGATAGATCAGCATGCCGATGATCCACGTGATCTCGCGCGGGGCTTTGTAGCTGCCGTAGTAAAGACCTCGGAAGATATGCAGATACACGGCGACGAAGAACAGCGAGGCACCGTTCGCATGCAGGTAACGCAGCATGTAGCCGCCGTTCACGTTGCGCATGATGTGTTCGACCGAGGCGAAGGCCATATCGACCTGCGGCGTGTAATGCATCGCCAGAACGATGCCGGTCACGATCTGCAGCACCAGGCAGAATGCCAGGACGATGCCCCAGATCCACATCCAGTTCAGGTTCTTCGGCGTCGGGATGAACAGCGTGTCATACAGGATGCCCACGATGGGCAAACGGCGGTCGAGCCACTTTTCAGCGTTCGATTTGGGCTCGTAATGGTCGTGCGGAATGCCAGCCATGATGCGTCCTTACCCGAGCTTCAGCGTGGTTGCGTCAGTGAATTCCGCGACGGGCACGGCAAGGTTGCGTGGCGCAGGGCCACGGCGGATACGCCCGGCAGTATCATAGTGCGAGCCGTGGCAGGGGCAGAACCAGCCGCCGAAATCGCCCGCATCGCCCAGCGGCACGCAGCCGAGGTGGGTGCAGACGCCGATCATGACCAGCCAGGTTCCTGCCGGGTCAAGGGTGCGGTTCTCGTCCGTCGCCTCTGCCGTGGGCGGCAGGTTGGCGTTTTCGGCATTGATATCGACCAGTTCGCTCAGCTTTACGGCGCGGGCTTCCTCGATCTCGTCCGGTGCACGGCGGCGGATGAACACGGGCTTGCCGCGCCATTTCACCGTCAGCTGCGTGCCCTCGGACACACCACTGATGTCGACGAAGATCGACGACAGGCCGCGCACATCGGCAGAGGGGTTCATCTGGTTCACAAGCGGCCAGACAGCGGCTCCTGCGGCGACGGCGCTTGCACCGGCGGTGGCATACAACAGGAAATCTCGACGGGTGCCTGCGTGGTCTTCTGCGTGGGACACGAAACCTTCTCCCTATAGGGCCCTGTGACAAGCCCATGTTCGGTATGGGCGACGGTTGCCCGACACCCTGATGGCAGCGGTTTTAGTGTGCCATATCGCAATCGTCCAGCGGACAAAGCCGCGCAGAGTAGAGAAGGGCGGGGGTTTTTCCGCGCCTGCGGCATGCAGGGCACGGCGGGTCAGCCACAGCCGCCCAGAATTTCCATGACAAGACGTAACGCAAAGACAGAAAAGAAGATTCCGGCCCCCAGCGAAAGCACTGCACCGGCGCGCAGATACAGCCGAGCGGCTATCGGGGTCGAGAACACGAGCGCGTAGAGGGAGTGCAGCGCTATGGCCACCCCGACCGCACCCGCGCAGAGCAGGGCAATGTCGGCAGGGGAGGCGGTAGCGACAGGGAAAAAGGTCAGAATCGCCAGCCAGCTTGCCAGTGCCTTCGGGTTCAGCACGTTGACCAGCAAAGACCGCCGGAAACCCGTGGCAAAATCCAATCCATCTGCACCTCGCGGCAGCGCCAGCCCGCCGTGGCGCGCCGACCAGGCTACACGCAAATATCTTTGGGAAAACCAGAACAGCAGACCTGCTGCGACCAGAGTCAAAGCCGTTTCGAGAACAGGAATGGCCGCAAAGAGTGCGGCCATTCCCATGGACATCGACACACACCATAGCGCCACGCCCGCGCCGACGGCGATGGCCGATCCCATCCCCGCAGCGCGGCCCGATCCCATCGAGGTCGCAATGGTATTCAGCACATTCGGCCCCGGCGAAGCGATGTTTACGCCCAGAAAGGCCCAGACCGTAAAGAACTGCGCCAGCGGCAGTGTCATGCGCTACAGGTCGGGCCGGGTGGCCAGCATCGAGGGGCGCGCGGCGAAGGCGTCGTTCCAGGCCGCCAGCGCCGGGCGGCCGTTGCGCCAGGGCCGGTCGCCATGGCGGAAGTCGAGATAGCCAAGCGCGCAGGCCACGGCGACCTGCGCCATGTCGAGCGGGCCGTTCAGATTGCTCATCCAGCGCTGTTCGATGGCCTCCAGCGACCGGTCGATCTTGCCCCATTGACCCTCGACCCAGTCCGAATGACGCCGCTCTTCTGGCCGCGTGCGAATCTCGTAGACCATGAGGATTGCGGCATCCATCATCCCGTCTGCCGTCGCCTCCAGCGTCAGCACATCCCACAGCCGCGATTGCGGATACAGTTTGCCGCCCGCACGATCATCCAGAAAGCGGCAGATCACCCGGCTGTCGTACAGGGCCGGTCCTTCGTCCCGTTCCAGCGCGGGGATCTTGCCCAACGGGTTCAGCGCAAGCGGCATGGAGCCGACATCGACCGGGTTGCCGGTGGCGTGGATCAGTTCGACATCGTCCAGTTGCCCCGTCTCGTGCAGCAGGACCATGACCTTGCGGACATAAGGAGAGGTCGGGGCGTGATACAGGCGCATGGTCGGTCCTTTCGATGACCGCGCCACCCTATCATCGCGCCCGATGCTGTCCATCCGGCGCGAAGCCGGCCTCAGTTCGCCTCGCGCATCATCCGCGCAAGGACCGAGACCGCGGCCTCTCCCTTGCGCCGACCCAGCGCTTCGGCGGCCGACAGGCGCGCTTCCTCGGGCTTGTTCTGGCTGAACTTCCATGTGCCATCGACGCTGGTGATGGTCAGGCGGAAGGGCAGGATCATGCGCATCATCCGCTCCATCGAGCCTTCCGACATCTTGTCAGACGTCCACGGCTTCTTCGGCAGAAGCTCTGCCTCGAACCTTGCCGACAACGCATCAAGGTGGCCACGCAGGGATTCGGGCGGCAGTGGGCTCAGCGTTCCGCGCAGATGGACGGCGACATAGTTCCAGGTCGGAACCTGATCCTCCATCCCGTACCAGTCAGGAGAGATATAGCCATCCGGACCCGAGATCGCGAGCAGCGCCGGTACGGGCAGCGCCGCGCGCGCAATGGGATTCGACCGCGCCAGATGGAGGTCAACCATCGCGCCGTCATCCGACATAAGAAACGGCACATGCGAAGCCAAAGGTCCCTCTGCGCCGTTGATGGTCAGCACTCCAAAGCCCCTTTCGCGGGCGAAAGACAGATTCGCGTCGGCGGGTGTCTGACGGAAGGCCGGATTGGGATGCATGGCTGCGCCTGGTCTGCGGATATGAAAAGACCGCCGGAGTTTCCCCGCGGCGGTCCAGATTGTCCAGCTAGCCGGAAGCGATCAGCCCTGACGGGCCTTGTAGCGCTTCTGCGTCTTGTTGATCACATAGACGCGGCCTTTGCGGCGCACGACCTGGCAATCGCGGTGACGCGTCTTCAGCGAGCGGAGCGAGTTCGCAACCTTCATCGCACTTCTCCTTCTTCGCGGCGCGTCCGCGCCTTGAAAACAACGTGCCCCGGACAATGCCGGGGCGGCTCATGGTGGGCGGTACTGGGATCGAACCAGTGACCACTACGATGTCAACGTAGTGCTCTACCGCTGAGCTAACCGCCCACGCCGATCGTTCCGCCACATCCCCGGGGGCATGCCCCAATGAAAAGGACGCGGGCGGTACCGCGTCGGTCAGGGGTCTATAAAAGGAGTCGTTGGGCTGTTCAAGAGCTTTCGGCGGCGCGCGAAATCGCGTTATACCTGTGCTATGGGGTCCTCGATGCCGTCATCAGCCTATCGCCTTTTCCAGCCCGACCGGCGCGAGACGCCTGTCATTTTCTCGTCTCCGCACAGTGGGACGGAGTATCCGCCATCGCTTCTTTCACGCAGCGCGCTTGATGCCTCGGCGATCCGCTCGTCCGAGGACGCGTTCGTGGACGAGTTATTCATGAGCGCACCGCACATGGGCGCACCGCTGATCGCGGCGAAGGTTCCGCGCGCCTATATCGACCTGAACCGCGCGGCGGATGAGCTTGACCCTGCGCTGATCGAGGGCGTCGTGCGCGCCGCGCACAATCCGCGTGTAAATTCCGGTCTGGGCGTCATTCCCCGCGTAGTGGCGAATGGTCGCGCCATCTATCGCGGCAAGATCGGGCTGCGCGAGGCGCAGTTGCGGATTGATCGGCTGTGGCACCCCTATCATGCAGCCCTGCGCCATCTGATCGAGCAAAGCCTGCAGCAATTTGGTGAGGCGGTGCTGATCGACTGCCATTCCATGCCGCATGAGGCCATCGAGGCCCATGCCCGCCCGGGTCAGCCACGCCCTGACGTGGTGCTGGGCGACCGCTTCGGCGCAGCTGCGGGGCGCGATGTGGTCGAGGCGGTCGAGTCCGCATTCGCTGAGGCCGGCCTTAAGGTGGCCCGCAACGCACCCTTTGCCGGCGCCTATATCGCGCAGGCCTATGGCCGCCCCTCGCGCAACCAGCATGTGGTTCAGGTCGAGATCGACCGCGCACTTTACATGGACGAGACGCGAATCGCCCGCCGCCCGGACTTTTCCGAGTTCGCCGCGCTGATGAACGGCGTCGTCGCCCGGATTGCAGCCATCGGTGGGCATCGCCTGCCGCTTGCCGCCGAATAGAAGCGGCTAGCGTAGAGCGCGGCCCTTGATGATCGCCTCTTTGCCAAACCGTGCGCGGATGGCGTCGGTCGCCCGCTCGGCCGCCTGCCGCTTGGTGGCCTGCGGGTCGAGCAGGTCGCCGGTGCGGTCGGCATCGCCTGCCTCCGAGATATCGGACAGCCCCACGCCGATCAGGCGAAACGGGCCGGGATCCCGTGCGGCATCGTAAAGGGCCCGCGCCTCGCGATACAGCCGGTCGGCGCTTTGTGTGGGATCGGTCAGGCTGTGACGGCGGCTGACGAGTTTGAAGTCGGCGCGCTTCAGTTTCAGAGTCACGGTCCGCCCCGCCAGATCCTTGGCCTTCGCGCGGTCCGAGACACGCTCGGCCAGCCGCCAGAGGTGGCCGTCAAGGATGTCGGGGTCGCCCGTATCCTCGTTGAAAGTGGTCTCGGCAGAGATCGACTTCATCGGTTCGTTGCGGTTGACGGGGCGGTGATCCTCACCCCGTGCCAGATGCCAGAGGCGGTCGCCCATGCTGCCGAAACGGGCGTTCAGGTCGCGGCGGTCCCAGCGGAGCAGGTCGGCGATGGTCCTGATCCCGGCGGCGTCGAGCGAGGTCTGCGTGGCCTCGCCCACCCCCCAGATGATCCGCACGGATTTTCCGCGCAGGAAATCCGCCGTCTCGGCCCGCCCGATAACCGAGAACCCGCGCGGCTTGTCGAGGTCTGACGCGATCTTCGCGAGGAACTTGTTGTGGGAAAGACCGACCGAGCCGGTGATGCCGAGTTCATCCTCCATCCGCTTCAGAAGTCCGGCCAGCAGCAGCGCGGGCGGGGCGCCGTGCAGGCGTTCGGTGCCGGAGAGGTCAAGGAAGGCCTCGTCCAGCGACAGCGGCTGGATGGCGGGGGTCAGATCCTCCATCATGGCCCGGATCTGGCGCGAGACGGCGACGTAGGTGGCCATGCGGGGTTTCACGACGATGGCCTGAGGGCACAGCTTCAGGGCCTGGAACATCGGCATGGCGGATCGGACGCCGTGGATACGGGCGATGTAGCAGCAGGTCGAGACGACCCCCCTTGTGCCGCCACCGACGATGACGGGCTGGTCGCGAAGGGCAGGGTTGTCGCGTTTCTCGACCGAGGCATAGAAGGCGTCGCAGTCCATGTGGGCGATGGAGAGCGAGGCAAGCTCATCATGGGCCACGACCCGGGGGGAGCGGCAGGCAGGACAGCGGGCTGCGCTGTCGAACCGGGTCAGGCATTCGCGGCAGAAGGCGGACATGGGCAAGTTATAACGCTGCGGACCTGTCAGTTAAATGCCGACATATCCGATGCGGCCGACGTGCGCGGCCGCCGAATTTGCAGGTTGCCACAACGGGCAAAAGGGCAGATAGGCAAAGCAGACGGCGGGCCGGACGCGTCGTTTCTGCCATGCATTGTCACTCCCTAGAAAGGGAAGAAAATGGGTTTCTCGACCCCCAAGAAGCCATTCAACCTTGCCGAATTCCTTAGCCAGAAGGGCACTGGCCGTTCACGCAGGACCACATGGAAACGGCAGTCTTCCGCCACCCTTGAGGATGAAGATCAAAAAACCGAGGCCGCGCCGACGCCGGAGGATGAGGAACAATAGCCCTTTGCCGCATTGCCAAGGCGCGCCGATAGTTTCCTGCCTATTCAAGCTCTAACAAGACCGCGGCGGAAAATTTCGTGTATTTCCTCGTAACATAGCGGCATGTGTCCTATGTTTCGTGTGCATATCTTATTTTCGGACCTGTCCATACTCGGCTCAGCTTTCGATCTTCAGCTTTGCCGGGCCGCCGCATCTTGTGGGTGGCACCTATGTAAGGAATATCACGATGGCCAAGGGCACCGTGAAATGGTTCAACCAAACCAAAGGCTTCGGCTTTATCGCGCCGGAAGGCGGCTCGAAGGACGTTTTCGTCCATATTTCGGCACTTGAACGTGCCGGTATCCAGCGTTTGGACGACGGCCAGGCCGTGTCGTTCGACGTCGAGCGTGACCGCAACGGGCGTGAGTCGGCGATGAACCTTGCGCTGGCATAAGCCGCGCGAGGCAAAAGCTTTCGGGGGCGGCTTTCGGTCGGCCCCGTCTTTTCATTAACGCCGCAGATTGGCCAAGGGCGTCTGTGGCCTGTGCCACTCAAGTCTTGCCACGTTCCGCAATCGTAGTTGACGCAAGGTTAGCAAGCCGCCACCGTTGCGCGCAGGTCTGACGTGGGGCGAATGAAGTGCTGGCGGAATGGTCACAGTGGTTCGTGACCTCGGGCATTCCCGAGAAGGTCGGGGTGCTTGGCGTCATCTTTTATCTTGGCTCCTATCTTTCGCTGCAGCTTGGGCTGCTGAAGGGCGACGGCTATCTTTACCCCGCGCTGAACCTTGCGGGGTCGAGCGCTGTGCTGATCAGCCTGACCACGCATTTCAACCCGTTCTCTGCGACAATCGAAAGCTCCTGGATCGTCATCAGCCTGATCGGGCTGGCGCGGCTGTATTATGTGAACAACTACCTGCGGCATTCGGATGAAGAGGCCGAGGTGGTGGCGCGGCTGGTGCCGGGGTTGAAGACCGACCGGGCCAAACAGGTGCTGAAGCTGGGGCGATTTGTCGATGGCGAGGCGGGTCAGGTGCTGGCGACGCAAGGGGTGCCGATCAAGGATCTCGCGATGCTTTTATCGGGGCAGGCCGCCGTCGAGCGGGGGACCACGGTGGTAGCCGCCATCGGGGCCAATGCGCTGGTGGGCGAACTGACCTTCGCGACCGGCGGCCCCGCGACGGCGACGGTGCGGTTGACCGAGCCGTCGCGGCTGTTCCTAATCGGGCGGGAAGAGTTGCTGGCATTCCTGGCGCGCAACCCGGATGTCACGGCGGAGATGGAACGCAGCATCGCGGGCGACCTGCGGGCCAAACTGGTCTCGACCACCGATCTCTTGCACTCGCGCCTTGCGGGGCAGGGCGAGGACGCGAGATAGCCCGTCGTTGCGCTTTTGACGCCGCTTCGGCATGGTGGGCATGGGTTTTCCAGGGGGGATATTGTGAATCCGAATGAGTTTATTGGTGGGAACGCCGTACTTTTGGCCATTGCGGCCTTCATCATCCTCAGCATCTTCCTGGGCGTGCGGATCGTGCCGCAAAGCGAAAAGCATGTGGTTGAGCGGTTCGGGCGGCTGAACAAGGTGCTTGGGCCGGGGATCAACTTCATCGTGCCGTTCCTTGACCGGGTGGCGCATCGGGTCTCGGTGCTGGAGCGGCAATTACCGACGGCCAGCCAGGATGCGATCACGGCGGACAACGTGCTGGTGAAGGTGGAAACCAGCGTATTCTACCGCATCACCGAGCCGGAAAAGACGGTGTACCGGATCCGCGATGTGGACGGGGCGATTGCGACGACGGTCGCCGGGATAGTGCGCAGCGAGATCGGCAAGCTGGAACTGGACCAGGTGCAGTCGAACCGGTCGGACCTGATCCAGAAGGTGCGCGAGCAGGTGGCCACGATGGTCGAGGACTGGGGGATCGAGGTCACGCGGGCCGAGATCCTTGACGTCAGCCTCGACGATGCGACGCGGGCGGCGATGTTGCAGCAACTGAATGCAGAGCGAGCGCGGCGCGCGCAGGTGACCGAGGCAGAGGGCAAGAAGCGGGCGGTCGAACTGAACGCCGATGCGCAGCTTTACTCGGCCGAGCAGGAGGCCAAGGCGCGGCGCGTGCTGGCCGATGCCGAGGCCTATGCAACGGGCGTGATCGCCGAGGCGATCAAGGAGAACGGCATCGAGGCGGCGCAGTATCAGGTGGCGCTGAAGCAGGTCGAGGCGCTGACGACGGTCGGCCAGGGCGCCGGCAAGCAGACCATAATCGTGCCCGCACAGGCGCTGGAGGCCTTTGGCGATGCCTTCAAGCTGCTGAAAGGCAGGGCGTGATGGCTGGGCTGTGGTGGGTCTGGATGGTGGCGGGGCTGGTCCTTGCCATCATCGAGGTGATCCTGCCGGGCTATATCTTTGCCGGTTTCGCGGTGGCGGCGGTCGTCAACGGTGGGCTGATCTGGCTGGGGCTGCTGGGTGGCAACCTGGCCGTAATGCTGGCGGTCTTTGCGGTCATCTCGGTTCTGGCCTGGGCCGGGTTGCGGCTGGTCTTTGGCAAGAACCTTGGTGAAGTGAAACGGTGGGACCGGGATATCAACGACAACTAGGACGTACGGCGCCCCTATCCGCCATGGTCTGTCCGACCAGGCTTGGCGGGTGCGCCGACCGCGGTATTCGCCGCTGCGCTGTGACGGCGGCCGATTTCGCCCACGACGTAGACCAGTACCGAGCCGGTCCAGCTGAAGGTGAAAAGACCCGAGATCGCAATCATCGGCCCGGCCAGTCGCCAGGCCTCGGGCAGCGAGAGATTGGCATCGCCAAGCGTGGTGTAGGTCTCCAGCACGAAATAGTAGCTGTCGCGGAAGTTCGGGATCATGCCCGAGGCCCAGATCGGGATGGCCCAGAGCAAGGTTTCGGTCAGGTGGGTTAGCGCGAGGAGGCTGATCGTGACCCCGACCAGCAGGTTGACCCTCCATATCGGCGATTCGATCGGCAGCAGAGCGGACTTGCGCGCGAAGCGGCGGGATATGCGCGTCATCGACCAGCCATGGACGACGATGATCACCACAAGCACAAGCGTGCCGAAGGCCAGTTCGGCCAGGGGGCCAGGATTGTGGATACCAAAGACAACGGTCTGATCGACCGTCTGGACGATGGGATCGACCGCCCCTTTGACGAAATCTTCCGCATCTTGCGTTGCCATGCCTGCCTCCTTGCGAAACAGATTTCAATCTAGCAGCAGCGCTTGCGCCATACCAAGTTGCGGGCCGGTTCAGGGCAGGGTTGCCGTGATGGCCAAGGCTGCCGCTCGGGGATCGGCGGCGTACCAGACCGGGCGGCCGACGACGATATGATCCGCACCGCTGCGGATCGCCTCTGCCGGGGTGGCGATGCGTTTCTGGTCGCCCGCCGCTGCGCCTTCGGGGCGCACTCCCGGAGTTACGATCAGCTTGCCCTTCGCTTGCGGCAGGGCGCGGATCGCGGCAGCCTCATGCGGGCTGGTGATGACGCCGTCTGTCCCGGCCTCCAAAGCGCGGGCGGCGCGTTCCACGGTGATCTGGGCCAGATCGCCTGCGCGGATCATGTTGTCGTCCAGATCGGCGCGGTCGAGCGAGGTCAGGACGGTGACGGCAAGGATTTTGAGCGGGCTGTCCGCGCGACCCTGAACCGCGGCGCGGACGACCTGCGGGTCGCCGTGGACGGTCAGGAAATCGAGGTCATGCCGGGCAAATCCACGCACCGCCGCCTCGACCGTGGCGCCGATATCGAAAAGCTTCATGTCCAGGAAGATGCGCTTGCCATGTTCCTGCTTAAGCTCGTTGGCCAGCGCGAAGCCGCCGCCGGTCAGCATACCGAGGCCGATCTTGTAGAAACTGACCGCGTTGCCGATCCGGTTTGCAAGCTCCAGCCCCTGCACGACGTTCGGCACGTCGAGGGCGACGATCAGGCGGTCATCTGCGGTCATCGGAAGCTCCTATATTTCCGGGGTCATGGGGTTATCGGGGCGGGCTGTCAAGCGATTGACTTTGGCCGGGGTTCGCGCTGACCTTGGGCAAAAGGGGGGCGGGCAATGCAGATCAACATCTCGGTCGAGGGACCGGAGGGCGGCAAGAGCGGTCCGGTGACGGTCGGCTGGTTCCTGGCAAGCGATAAAGGGGCGGTTTTGTACGATGCGCCCGAGCGGCTGACATCGCGCGGCATGCAGAAAACCCATGCGAAATCGGCGTCCCGCTGTCCGGCGGTGGTGCAGATGGAAAGCCGCTATTTCGTGGTGAACTGCCCCTTCGATCTGCAGATCGGGTTCAAGCGCGACGACAAGGGCAAGGCGGTTCTGGTCAACCGTGCAGGTGCCGCCAGCACGGTGCGCGCGGCGAAGCTGGGCGAGATCCTGACGCTGGTGAACGAGGCGGAGTGGCGTTTCCCGGACCGGCCCACGGTGCAAATGTCGCTGCCCTATTGCTTTATCGCTGATGAGCCCCTGTGGCTGACGCAGCTTGGCACATTCGCGCATTACCGGGCCGAGCCGCTGCCGGGGACGATATTCGGCGGGCGGTTCCCGGTGCATATCTGGCCGAGGCCGCTGATGTGGGCCTTCGAATGGCATGACCCGTCGAAGGATATCGTCCTGCGTCGGGGCGAGCCTTTGTTTTATGTGCAGTTCGAGGCCGAAGGGCCGGAACGCCCCGTGCAGATGGTTGAGGCCGAGCGGACGCCGGAGCTCGCCGCCTATCTGGAAAAGCTGTCGGGGGTGGTGAACTACGTCAACCAGACCTTCTCGCTGTTCAAGGCGGCTGAGGCGGTAAGGCCGAAGCGGCTGCTGACGCCGAAGGGGAAATGAGAAGTTTTCTGGAGATTTATGATCTGGCGACGGGTCGATCCCGGACGGTTCTGGCGACCGAACGGCTGATCGAGGCGCCGAACTGGCATCCTGACGGATGGCTGCTGGTGAATGGCGACGGGCGGTTGTGGCGGGTGCCTTTGGACAAGCCGGAGCTTTTGCCGCTGGAAAGCGGCGAGGCGTTGCGTTGCAACAATGACCACGGGTTTTCGCCGGACGGGAAGTCCATCTTCCTGTCCTCGCATACCGACCGGGGATCGGAGATCTATGTGATGCCGTCGGGCGGCGGGGTTTCGCAGCCGGTGACGAAGAACGCGCCAAGCTGGTGGCATGGGGTTTCGCCGGATGGGGCGGGGATCGTCTATGCGGCGGCGCGGGGCAGCCGGGTGGTGGATATATGGGCCTGCCCGACCAAGGGTGGCGAAGAGGTCAGGCTAACCTTTGGCGAGGGGCATTCGGACGGGCCGGGTTTCTCGGCGCGAGGGGACTGGGTGTACTACAACTGCGACCGGACGGGGCATGCGCAGATCTGGCGGGTCAGGCCGGACGGGACGGGGCATGAGCAGGTGTTCCGGGACGATCTTGTGAACTGGTTTCCGCATCCGAGCCCGACGGGGCGGCATGTGCTGTACCTCGCCTATCCCAAGGGGACCGAGGGGCACCCGCGCGACAAGGATGTGGCACTGGTGCTGATGGACTCGGATGGCGGTGACCGTCGGGTATTGGCGCGGTTCAACGGCGGGCAGGGGACGATGAACGTGCCGAACTGGTCGCCGGATGGCACGGCTTTCGCCTATGTGCGCTATGCGCCCGAGGGCTGATCGGTTGACGTTGCGCTGACGCGATAGCCTTAATTGTAGCTTTAGCGGGCAAAGCGAGGCGGGCTGACTGCTGGCGAAGGTGATTAATGGACAATCGCCATGTTCACGCGGTAGTTTTATAGTGTCTGAGGACCCGTCGAATCTGATTTTCCGAGCTGCAGGAATTTGGGTATGACAGTCACTGTGAAGGAATTGGTCGAGGCCGCCGAGGCGATTGTGCCGCGCATTGGCGTCGCTGAGGCGAAGCGGCTGATCGCCGAGAGGGGTGCGCTGCTGTTGGACGTGCGCGACGCGCCGGAGTTGGAGGCAGCGGGCCGCGCGGCCGGGGCGCATCACATCCCGAGGGGTATGCTGGAGTTCCGGGCCGATCCGACATCGCCTTGGCATGACGCCAAGCTGCGCAAAGATCGGCCGGTGGTTCTGTATTGCGCAGGCGGTGCACGGTCGGCGCTGGGTGGAAAGACGCTGAAGGACATGGGGTTTGCGCAGGTCTTCAACCTTGGCGGATTGAAGGACTGGCAGGCGGGCGGCGGCGCGGTGGCGCAGCCGGTGATGGTTCTGGGCGTCTAGGCCTTAGCCGCCAGCCGGGGTGGCGTGGAGCGCAGTCTGGTCGATCCGCGCCTCGATCTCTGCCATCAGGGCGGCATAGGCGGCACTGTCGACATCGCCGAAGGTGGCGCGGAATTCATCCTCGGGCATGGGATCCGGCAGGCCGTCGTAGCTGGCAATAAGGTCGGCGTCAGTGCCGATGCGCGCGATCAGATCCGGCCACGCCTCGGGCGGGGCAGCCATGAACAGGTCCGAGAAGCGGACGCCGGAATTGTCGGCGGCGATATCGGTGAAGTCGAACTTGCTGCCGCCTTGCCGGGAATCGCTCATCTCCTTGAACTCGCCCATCGAGATGGCAAGGCCCCGGTTGCCGGCGGCCTTGATCGCGGCGGCGGTGACGAAGTGCAGGCGAGAGTCGGCGCGGTCGGCCAGGCGCAATCTGGTGCAATCGACCGTCCAGCGCTTTTCAGCGGCTGGGGTGGTTGCTGCCAGTCGACCCACCACAATGGCGAAATCGCGGGCGCCGCAGACGCGGGTCAGGCCGAAGATCGCGGCGGTATAGGCATTGGGGAGCGTCTCGGACGTGCTGCCTTCCAACGCCGCGTTCAGGGTGAAGCGTAGGTAAGGCAGGAAGCTGCCGCTGGCGGGCAGCGTGCCGTCGTCCATCGCGGTGCGGATCAGCGTATAATAGCGGTCGATATCCTCGGGCGCGGGCATGTCGGCGTTGCGGAGCGCACCGAAGACGCCATCGACGACCTCTCCCCGACCTTCCCGGTTCAGGCGGAGCGTGACGTTCAGGGTCTTGTCCTGCACGAGCAGCGCCGAGGCGCTGTCTCGGATGCGGTCGCCGGTCTGGTCGCCAAGCGCGAGGTTGGCGGCGATCTGGCCCATGCGCAGGGCCAGTGCGGGTGGCAGGTCATGGCCGCCGAGCGTAACGCGCGACAGGGTGAGTTCGCCGTTAAACGAAGGGATTACGGCATTGACGTTCAACCAGCGGGTGCCGTCGATCCATGGAACGGGAACTGAGGCCGATACGCCGACGGCATCGCCGTCTATCCGGGTTTCGGCGCGTAGGCCCGGGATGGCGCGGGCGCTCATGCGGAGAGCGCCTTGTATGGTTTCCAGCGGCAGCGCGATGGCGTTTTCCGAAGCATCGGCATCGTCCGTTGCTTGTCGGATCTTGTGGAAGGCGGCACGCGCGGCGGCCACATCATCTGGCGTGGGCGGGTCGAGCCGGGCCACGGCGGGCTTGTCGTCAAGGTAGAACAGCCCCGCGCCAAAGGCTGCGGCAGCCGTCAGGACAACGAGGATGATCAGGGTGCGAAGAAAGCGCATCGCGTTTTTCCCGAGCCTGCTTGCGGACGCATCATGGCCGCCTCTTGAGCCGCCAGCCGGTCTGGATTGGCTGGCGATCAGTGTCAACCGGGGACATCGGCCAAGGCTAGCCTATGCGCACCGATGCTTGCCAAATGTCCGTCAGCGCCCGGCCGGGTTGTGATAGGGTGCAGCATTTCGACGGGAGGACATTGCAATGAAGAGTTCGGATGTGGTGTTTGCGGGATCGGTTCCCGAGATGTACGACAAGCTCGCCGTGCCGATGATCTTTGATCCCTATGCCGCCGATATGGCGGAACGGGTCGCGGCCCTGAGGCCGCGTCGCGTGCTGGAGACGGCGGCGGGGACCGGTGCGGTCACTCGGGCAATGCTGGTGGCGCTGCCACAGGATGCCGAGATCGTGGCGACCGACCTCAATCCCGGAATGATCGAGCGGGGGCGGGTGCGGGCGAATGATCCCCGGGTGGTCTGGCAGCAGGCCGACGCGCTTGCCCTGCCGTTCCGGGATGGCGGCTTTGACGTGGTGGTCTGCCAGTTCGGCATGATGTTCTTTCCTGATAAACCCAAGGGCTATGCCGAGGCGCGGCGTGTGCTGCGGCCGGGTGGACATTTCCTGTTCAACGTCTGGGACCTGATCGAAGCCAATCCGCTGGCGCTGACCGCTGTCAATGCGCTTGCCGAGATCTTTCCGCAGTCCCCGCCCGAGTTTGCGCGGCGCACGCCGCATGGCCATCACAACCCCGATCTGATCCGCAGCCAGCTGGAGGGGGTCGGGTTCAGCCAGATCGAGATCACCTCGGTCAGGAAGATCGCGCGCGTCCTCTCGGCCATGGATGCGGCGACATCCTATTGCCAGGGCACCCCGATGCGGGGCGAAATCGAGGAACGCGGGGGCGATGTGGCGGAGATTACGGCCAGGGTTGCAGAGGCGATGGAAGCCCGGTTCGGAACAGGGCGGATCGAGGCACCGGTACGCGCCTCGGTTGTCGTCGCGTCCTGAGGTTGCGATGGCCCGAAAATTGCTGCGGGATTCCTTGTGGCAATCTTGCATCAGCCAACGGCGCCTCCCACATGGGAACCGAGGCTGGGTGGAGCGTGCCTTTTCAGGGCGTTCGGAACCCGGTGCCAATGAAAGGAGATACCGATGAACCTTGAGAAGTTCACGGAGCGGTCGCGGGGATTCCTGCAGGCTGCGCAGACGATTGCGATGCGGGAGAGCCACCAGCGTCTGGCCCCCGAACATCTTCTGAAAGCATTGATGGACGACGATCAGGGGCTGGCAAGCAACCTGATCCGCCGCGCGGGCGGTGAGCCGCTGCGTGTGGTCGAGGCCGTGGATGCGACGCTTTCGAAATTGCCGAAGGTCTCGGGCGATGCCCAGCCCTTCATGGACCCCGGTCTGGCCAAGGTGCTGGACGAGGCGGAAAAGGTTGCGACCAAGGCGGGCGACAGTTTCGTTCCCGTCGAGCGTATCCTCATGGCGCTGTGCATGGTGCCGTCCAAGGCGAAGGACGCTTTGGATTCGGGTGCCGTCAATGCTCAGAAGCTGAACGCGGCGATCAACGATATCCGCAAGGGCCGGACGGCCGACAGCGCCAGCGCCGAGGAAGGTTATGACGCGCTGAAGAAATATGCGCGCGACCTGACCGAGGCCGCCGAGCAGGGCAAGATCGACCCGATCATCGGCCGCGACGAGGAAATCCGCCGCGCGATGCAGGTGCTGTCTCGCCGGACCAAGAACAACCCGGTGCTGATCGGGGAACCGGGCGTGGGTAAGACCGCGATTGCCGAGGGCCTTGCCCTGCGCATCGTGGACGGCGACGTGCCCGAAAGCCTGAAGAACAAGCGTCTGATGGCGTTGGACATGGGTGCGCTGATCGCCGGTGCCAAATACCGCGGTGAATTCGAGGAGCGGCTGAAGGCCATCCTGAAGGAAATCGAGGCCGCTGCCGGTGAAGTCATCCTGTTCATCGACGAGATGCACACGCTGGTTGGCGCGGGCAAGTCGGATGGCGCGATGGACGCGGCCAACCTGATCAAGCCGGCGCTGGCGCGGGGCGAGTTGCACTGTATCGGTGCGACGACGCTGGATGAATACCGCAAGTATGTCGAAAAGGATGCGGCTTTGGCTCGCCGGTTCCAGCCCGTGATGGTGGAAGAACCGACGGTCGAGGATACGATTTCCATCCTGCGCGGCATCAAGGAGAAGTACGAGCTTCACCATGGCGTGCGGATCAGTGACTCGGCGCTGGTTGCAGCGGCGACGCTGAGCCATCGCTACATCACCGACCGCTTCCTGCCCGACAAGGCGATCGACCTTGTCGACGAGGCGGCGAGCCGTCTGCGGATGGAGGTGGATTCGAAGCCCGAGGAACTGGATGCGCTGGATCGCCAGATCCTGCAGGGCCAGATCGAGGCCGAAGCGCTGAAGAAGGAAGATGACGCGGCTTCCAAGGACCGGCTGGAAAAGCTGACCAAGGAGCTTGCGGATCTGATCGAGCGCAGTTCCGAGATGACCGCCAAATGGCAGGCCGAACGCGATAAGCTGGAAGCCGCGCGGGACATCAAGGAGCAGCTCGACAAGGCGCGGGCGGAACTTGACCAGGCGAAGCGCGAGGGCAATCTTGGCCGCGCGGGTGAGCTGTCCTATGGCATCATCCCCGGCTTCGAGAAGAAGCTGGCCGAGGCCGAGGCGCGCGAAGGCGATCTTCTGGTGTCCGAGGCCGTCTGGCCCGAGCAGATCGCTGAGGTCGTCGAACGCTGGACCGGCATCCCGACCAGCCGCATGCTGGAAGGCGAGCGCGAGAAGCTTCTCCGGATGGAGGAAGAACTCGGCAAGCGCGTGATCGGGCAGCGGCAGGCGGTGACTGCCGTCGCCAATGCCGTGCGTCGTGCGCGTGCGGGATTAAACGACGAGAACCGCCCGCTGGGGTCGTTCCTGTTCCTGGGGCCGACCGGCGTGGGTAAGACCGAGCTGACCAAGGCCGTCGCCGAATACCTGTTCGACGATGACCAGGCGATGGTGCGCATCGACATGAGCGAGTTCATGGAGAAGCACGCGGTCGCCCGGCTGATCGGCGCCCCGCCCGGCTATGTCGGCTATGACGAGGGCGGCGTTCTGACTGAAGCGGTTCGTCGGCGTCCCTATCAGGTGATCCTGTTCGACGAGGTCGAGAAGGCGCACCCCGACGTCTTCAACGTGCTGTTGCAGGTGCTGGACGATGGTCGCCTGACCGATGGTCAGGGCCGCACGGTCGACTTCAAGCAGACGCTGATCGTGCTGACGTCCAACCTTGGCGCCTATGCGCTGAGCCAGCTGCCCGACGGCGCCGATCCCGGCCCGGCGCGGCGCGAGGTGATGGAAGCAGTCCGGGCGCATTTCCGGCCCGAGTTCCTGAACCGGCTGGACGAGACGGTGATCTTTGATCGTCTGGGACGGCACGACATGGAAGGCATCGTTGCGATCCAGCTTCGGCAGCTGGAGAAGCGTCTGGCAAGCCGCAAGGTCACGCTGGATATCGACCCGGCTGCGAAGCTGTGGCTGGCGGAAGAGGGCTATGACCCGGTCTATGGCGCGCGTCCTCTGAAGCGGGTGATCCAGCGGTCTCTGCAAGACCCGCTGGCCGAGATGATCCTGGCGGGTGATGTGCTGGACGGCTCGACTGTAACGGTAAGCGCCGGTGCCGATGGATTGATCATCGGCGACCGGGTCTCTTCCTCGCGGCGCGAGCGTCCGCAGGACGCGGTCGTTCACTGAGAGGCTGACATGACGAAAGAAGGCGGTTCGGAGCGATCCGGGCCGCCTTTTTCTTTGGGACCAAAGCGATCATCGCTATGCTGCCGGCATTTCAGGCAGAAGGCAGTCCACGTTCATGCTGCGCATATTGATGCTTTTTACTGTCTTGATGGCGGGCTGGTCGGTCTCGACTCCGGTCGTGGCCCAGGCGAACCGGGCGGTCAGCGTCTGCGCCAATACTGCACTGAAGGATTTCCTGATCCTGCGGCGGGTCGTCGATCAGCGTGATCTGAGCGACAAACGCGGCCGGGTTTTTGCCCGCCAAGTGGAGATGGACATGCGCGACGGGGGCCGCACGGTGCGCATCACCTGCACGTATGAGATCAAGACCGGTCGGGTCCGGTTGGAGCGCGGGCGCCCCGGCGGGCCGGTGCTGGTTCCGCCGGGACAGGCCGACCCGCGCGCCGCGAGGAATGCCTGCGTCCGCGCGGTAAAGGATCAGCGCCTTGTCTATGACCGCGTGCTGAAAGAGACGGATATGCGCAATTCGCGTGGCCAGATCGTGGGCCGGGCCGTGCTGATTGGCGCCTATATCCAGGGCAAACCGCGCCAGATCGTTTGCGAATACGACTATGCGCGTCGCCGTCCGATCTTGCAGATCCGGCGCTGACCTAAGGTCAAAACATTTCAGCCACCTGCCGCAGATGTGAGATGAGTTGGCTTGGTTTTGGCGTCTGCACAGCGCAGATTTGACGCGGGGACAGTGAGGAGAGACATCATGCCGGAACGTTTCCGCAGCGACCTGAAATGGTCGGACGTGACACCGAAATCGCTTTTCCTTAACCGCCGCCAGCTGATCGCAGGGGCCACGGCGCTTGCCCTGGCCTCGCCCGCGCTGGCCAAGATCGAGGCGGTGCCAAGCCCCTATTCGACATCCGAGCCACCGAACACCTTCGAAGACATCACGACCTACAACAACTACTACGAGTTCGGCTTCGACAAGTCGGACCCCGCCAAGTATGCGGGCGCACTCACGACCTCACCCTGGTCGGTCAAGATCGACGGCATGGTCAACAAGCCGGCGGAGCTGAGCCTTGATGACCTGTTGCAGGGCATAACGCTGGAGGAGCGGATCTATCGCTTCCGCTGCGTCGAGGCATGGTCGATGGTGGTGCCCTGGATCGGCTTTCCGCTGTCTGCGCTGCTGGACCGCGTCGGCGTGCAGCCAGGCGCGAAATACGTGTCGTTTGAGACCCTGCTGCGCCCCGAGGAGATGTTCGAGCAAAAAACCCGCTCGCTCGACTGGCCCTACCGCGAGGGGCTGCGGCTGGATGAGGCGATGCACCCGCTGACGATCCTTGCGACCGGGCTTTATGGAGAGCCGATGCCAAAGCAGAACGGCGCGCCGATCCGGCTGATCGTGCCTTGGAAATACGGGTTCAAGTCGATCAAGAGCATCGTGAAGATAAGCCTGGTGGCAAAGCAGCCCGAAACCACCTGGCAGATGCAGAACTATCGCGAATACGGCTTTTACTCGAACGTCAATCCGCAGGTCGACCACCCCCGCTGGAGTCAGGCCAGCGAGCGGCGACTGGGCGGCAGCTTTTTCGCCAAGCGCATAGATACCCAGATGTTCAATGGCTACGGCGATCAGGTCGCCAGTCTTTATGCCGGGATGGACCTGGCAAAGGATTATTGATGGATATCTCCGCTTCGCTGAACCAGTGGCTGCGGCGCGTTCCGCCCTGGCTGGTGTATCTGCTTGGCCTCTTGCCGCTGGCCTCGCTGATCTGGGACGGGTTCCTCGGCGATCTTGGCGCCGATCCGGTCAAGGAAGTGGAACGTGCGCTTGGGCTGACCGGGCTGCAGTTCCTGCTGGGCAGCATGCTGGTCACGCCGATCAGGCGCTTTCTGGGTATCAACTTGATCCGGTATCGCCGGGCCATCGGATTGATAGCCTTCTTTTATATCACGCTGCATTTCCTGACCTGGCTTACGCTCGATCTTCAGCTGCGCTGGGGCGAGATCGGGGCCGATCTGGTCAAGCGGCCCTACATCATCTTGGGAATGATCGGTTTTCTGGCGATGATTCCACTGGCGATTACCTCGAACAATCTGTCCATCAGGCGGATGGGGGCGGCAACCTGGGGCAAGCTGCACCGGCTTGCCTACGTGGCGGTCATCGCAGGGGCCTTGCATTACCTTATCCTGGTCAAGGCTTGGCCCAAGGAGCCGGTCTTTTACATGGCAGCGGCGGTTGTGTTGGTGGCGATGCGGCTCTTGTGGCTTTCACGGCGAGTCGCCCCGGGTCGCGTTTGAGCAGGCGCAGCATACATTTTTCTGCGCCTGCGAAGTGTTTCTTGTGGCGAAAGTTGCGCAAGCCCCCAGATTTTGATGAAGATTCCTGCGCGCCGAAAAAAATGTCATTGTTCTGTCTTTTTCCTCTTGCGGGTTCGGGAGTCGCTCCGTAAATAGCCCCTCACCAAAGCGGAAACGCTGAGGGAAGCGGGAACGGAAACGCCTTCGGGCCGGAAGGGAACCGCGGAAATCTGGAGAGATGATTGGTCGGGTGCACCAAGTAAGATTGGTGGTCCGGTTTAATTTTGTCTCCACGCTCTTTGAAACTGTAGATGAATGAAGGGATATGCGGGCGGTTTGGTCGTTTCGACGGCGAGATCGGCGCATATCG
>QFQS01000016.1 GCA_003243455.1 Cereibacter sphaeroides
GGGCAACACGGCCCGGACTGACGCGGGGTTGCGCGCCAGAGGCCGAACAGGCTTAGGGGATTGTCAGTCGAAGGGATGGAGCCGGGGATGGGAGCGACCTGGGGCATTTGCAGAACCCGTCCCTCCTTGCTCAGGCAACGGAGTTGAAGCTCTTTGAGAGAAACGACCCCGCGGCCCAAGCCAACTTCATCCCCTGCCCGATCGCGATGAACTCCGTGGGAGTTGCGGTGTTGCGACCTGACGGCTATCCCGGATGCAGCATTCAGGACACGAGGGCTCAATGGCTGATTTCAATCTCGAGGCGATGTCGCTCAAGGAACTGCGGCAAATGCAGAAGGACCTCGCCAAGGCGATTTCCACTTACGAGGGCCGGCACAAGGCAGATGCCCGTGCCAAGCTGGAGGTCATCGCCAAAGAGATGGGCTACTCCTTCGCCGACCTGATCGGAGTCGAGGTGAAAACCACCCGAGCGCCAGCCGTGGCGAAATACCGTCACCCTGAGAACGCGGCTCTCACCTGGTCGGGCCGTGGCCGGAAACCGCAGTGGTTCGCGGATCACATCAATTCGGGCAAAGACCCGAGCGACCTGGCGGTCTGAAATCAAGGCCGGAAAATGCCGGGTCAGTCTTGGTTTGACGGCTCGGTAGCCGAAAACTCAAAACTGGCCCCATCAGACTTCGGACCCATCACGCGCGTCGGCAGATTTGGCATCGGCACCTGACCTCGGTGATGTCCTTTGACCAGAACCACTTTGCCGCTCCGATAGTGCCTCTCATGCTCGGCAACCCAGTGTCGGATGGGTCCATTCCGAGCCTCAAGTGCTTGCCGCTCGAATTCGAGGCGAGCAGTTCTTTCCGCCATGTGCGCAGCCGCCTGCGGGCCGATCCGGATCGTCAGATGTGATCTCTGGGCGCCAAGGATCCACGACTTGCCGAACTTCCGTGCGGTCTTCGTGTCCTTGGGGGTGAAGGTTTCGGCTTCCGTGGGGATGATCCCGCCTAGGTCCGGTGAAACCAACATGGCAAAGAGCGCGTAAGGAATGAACAGGTCGTACCCCGTTTCAACCTGGTGCACCGTGCGTCGACCGTTGATCATTTCCATAGTGTCTCCGCTGCGGACGCGGAAATCGACCACGGAACGGCTGAGTTCGACTTCGACGTCGTCGTAATTCAGCTCTCCCGTTGGCGTGCGCTTGACAAGCAGAGCGCAGATCGGGTCGACGACACGCGAATTTTCGCGGCGATGGAACATCGTGATCCGCAGATGGCCATCGTTCCGGTCATCAAGGAGGTAGCCGCGCAAGCCAGTGCCCAATGGCTTGTCGTCATGCTTGGTCACCGGTGAAGCGCGTTCGAAGCGTGCAACGCCCAGCTCTCGATCGTCGAACTCTACCCAAACGACGTCAGCAGGTAGTTTCACCTCACCAAGAATAGCCATCGCCGGCAAACCGGTTTCGGCGGCCTGTTTGGCAACAGCGTCATGAAGCGTATCGGCATAGGCTGCTGCCAAGTGATCAAGCAGATACACTTTGGCCTGTTGCAAAGCCTCGAGCGCATACTCGCGAAATAGTTTCAAGTCTTCGGACGGCGTGAAGTGCCAGACCAAGTCGTCAGTGGGAGCCGATTTACCCGCCAGCGATGATCCATATAATGAAATCAATGATTTATATAGCATGCGATGAGCCCTCAACCTGACACGCGACAGCTTCCGACGAAGCCCGCCCATGATCAAGCGGCTTTCACGGCGCCCTCACTGACGGATAATGCCGAAAGAGACGCCGAGTGCCGAGGCGTGTGCTTCGATCGTGTCAGGATCGCCATGCCGACCATCGTCGGCACATTCTGCCGGTCGCCTAGAACAGCGGACAGGCGACAGGCCCGGATCGGGGCCCTTGCCCCGACGCCGAGCCCTCGTTGAGGCCGTGGGCATCATGCCCACGGGTCGACCTCGGCGATCACATGAACCTCATCGCCGTCGATTTCATCGGCGGGGACGGCGCCGAAGGTTCCATCCCCTGCCTGGAAGACGACAATCGAAACCATGAGCGTGGCGGCGAGGGAGGCGGCGAAAGCGTGAGCATCTTTGCGGGACATCTGTTTGGCTCCTGTCTGGGAGGCGGGGGACCATCCCCCGCGCGACAGGACCCCCGCAGGCCCGAAGACTGGCTGACATCACCGGGTGCGTTCGGCTCGCCCGAATCCACCCGGCGGCACGGGCTCGCCCGTAGTCCGACCCCTCGCGGGTTGATCTCGAAGACGGGATTCGGGGCAAGGAAGGGAATGGCGAGCGGGGGATGGTGCCCCAACGTCAGGAGCCGGTTGTCCCACTTATGCACGTAACGCTGCCAGCCTCCCGGCCAGGCTCTAAGTCGAAGACCTCCTTCTTGGGGTATGGATCCTTTGGTGCCCCGCGATTTCGCGGGACGAGGGTCTGGTCGGTGAGAGGCCCGCCCATGGGTAGGCCCCTCACGCATTGTCCGGGCTCAGGCGGCCAGGTCCGCGCGCCCTGCCCTATCGCCGTCCTCGGCACCGACGATCTCGATCCGCGCGTTGCGATAGCCTTCCCGTGCGATCCAAAGCTCGGCCGCAGTGATGGATTCCGCCAGATGCAGCAACTCGGTGTTGCCACCAAAATCCAGAAGCACGCGCACCTGCCCCAGCTTGGGTTCCTCAGCCACCTCAAAGACCAACCGGCTGTCCGCCGAATGGCTGCGCATGATGGTAACGAGGATCACCCCGTCCGAAGAAAAGTTGCCCTCATGCAATGTGAAGGAGGCCGGTGCCGTCCAGGTCGGGTAGACCCGGGGCGGCTCCTTCTTCACCAGACGGCCGACGCCGTTCGAGCGCTCCCAAGCGGCAAGCTTCTTGGTGAAACGTGTCGGCGGCTTAGGACTGCCGTCGGTATAGCGGATCAGCGCCCCCAAAGGGGCTGTGTCGATGATGGTTGTTGCAGACATGTTTCCTCATCCCGAATGCGAGAATCCGCATTCATCATATTGATATTACTGCGTTTTGTGAGATTTGGGGCGGGTTTCCCCGCCCCCGGATGGCTTAGATCACTCCGCCGCCATCATCGACGCGGCGCTCACCGGTAGATCAGCCGTCAGGAAGGCCGGAAGATCGACATCCTCGCGCTGGCCCGCGTCCTCCCACTGCCCTTCTGCGATCGCTTCGCCGTCGAGTGCCACCAGATCGGCCCGGCGCAGGACCTCAGGCAACCAGCCGCTGCCCTTGAGGAGCCGTTCGGCTTCGGTGGCCATCTCGCCCTTCTTCAGGTGATCGAGAAGCTGCGCGGTGCCCTCCCCCTTCGCCTCACGCACAGCCTCAAGGATGCGCGCCTTGGGAACTCGGTTCAGATAGTTGTCCGCGGTCGGCTCCCAGCCCGCCGCGACCATGTCGAGATCGACGGCTTGGGCCACGATCTCGGACTGCGCTATACGGCGGGTCAAGCCGCTGGCGCGAGATGCCCGCGCCGTAAGGGTTCACCTTCTCATGCAGCGCATTGATCCCGAAGCTCAGGCAATGCGCCAGCAGTGCCAATCGGCTGGCTTGATCGAGGGCTGAGAGATAGTCCCAAAGTACGGCATCGTCGCCAAGCGGCAGATCGGCCTCCCAGGCAGCATGACGATCGTCGACGGCTTTTGCCACCGGGCTGTCCTTCAGATCAGGCGCCTGAGCCGACATGTAGACGGTGCGCACAGAAGCCTCCAAGCAACTGCCCGAAGCCCCGGAACTGCGGAAGGTGTCATTGACGAGCTTCATGAGCAGCAGCGTCAAGGCCACGTCGGGCGAACGCCCAATCGCCTCACGCAAGGCGAGGGTGCGATGGGCGGTCAACTCCATGACCAGACGCTCCGGCAAAGGCTTCAACGCGCCATCGTCCTCATCGTCTGGAAGACCGGCACTGAACGGCTGGCCGCCGGAAGTGATGACAGTGGCTGCGGACGTGCCAGGGGGAAGCTGATCGGCGGAGACACTGCCATCAGCCCCCTGCCCTTCCTTGTCCAGTTCATCGCCGAAGTTGGCCACGGTCTCTTCGCGAGGCTCATCCTCCGGCCGGACATAGCCGCGATGGGCAGCCAGGTTACCATCCCGATCCAGCGTTACGAATACGCCGGCACGACCAACCTCGGCCGCATCAAAGATCAGCGGGCGCCGCGCGAAGCCTTCCATGGCACCTTCCAGCTCTCCGAGCCGGGTGTCGATCTCCTCGGGGTATTCGTCCTGACCAGAGTATTCATCTTCAAGCGCGCGATACTCCGCAAGCAGCTTGGCGTGCTCTGCAGCTTCATCCGCGCTCAGCGGTGAGGGATCGCCAGCAAGACGCCGCAGACCGTGGCTATAGCCATAGGGTAGATCGGTGGATACCTCGATCCACTTCCAACCTTCAGCGGCGATTGCCTGCGCCTCGGCTTGCAGCTTGTCCGCGACCAATCGGTCAAGCAGGGCAGAGTCCTCCAACCAGCCACCATCATCGCCTTGGAAGAGGTCGCGCAGGACAACGCCACCCGCTGCCTCATAGGCATCAACACCGACAAACACTGCGCGCCGATCCGAAGCCCGCACAGAGGTCTCAGTCAACATGCGCCGGATCGCATAGGGCTCCTTGTTCCAGGAATTCTTCACCGCTTCCCAAACCTGCACCTGACGCACGTGATCTGGGTTCACCGTGAAGGCCATCAGCTGTTCCAGCGGCATGCCATCCTCGGCATAGACCTCGAGCAGGGCGGGGGCCACGGATGCGAGCTTCAACCGCTGCTTCACTATCTGCGGCGTCACAAAGAAGGCGGCCGCGATCGCCTCCTCGCCTTGACCCTTCTCCTTCAAAGCAACGAAGGCGCGGAACTGATCGAGCGGGTGCAAGGCAACGCGCTGCATGTTCTCAGCCAAGGAGTCGTCTTCGGCCAGAATATCTGATGTCACATCACGCAACACACAAGGCACAGGTGCGGTCTTCGCCAAACGCTTCTGCTTCACCAGCAGTGCCAGTGCCTGAAAGCGCCGACCGCCAGCCGGGATCTCGAACTTGCCGGTCTCGACGCCATCGGCATCCAACACAGGCCGCACGCTGAGGCCTTGCAACAACCCACGGCGGGCGATGTCCTCGGCCAACTCCTCCACCGACACACCGGCCTTGATGCGCCGGACGTTGGACTGGCTCAGCACCAGCTTGTCAAAGGGGATGTCCCGTGAGGACGATAGGGTGATTTTCTGGGCAGCTTGGGCCATCAGGTATTCTCCACGACGGGCGCCGGGAGCCACTCTCCCGATCTCACTTCCCGTCACCCCTCAAACAAGCATTCCTTTCACTCTCAACCGTGGAACCGTCGTCGAATAACGATCTGACGCCACTCCGTGAAGATTGTCCGCGGACAACTTTTTTCTGAAGCAGAGACTTCAGTTCTTGGCCCTTGCTCGCCGTTGTCCGCGGACAACTCTAACATCCTTGCAGCCTATTCTGCTTTACAAGGGTATTGATCATTGCCCAAGGATCGAAAGCCGCGCTTCGTTTTCCGGTGGTAATGGCGCGAAAGTAGGCTCCAAGCTGTCGAATTTTTCCTTGCATCTGAAGCAGGCCCCAAACGGTAACGGCCGTTCTAAGTTCTCCAAGCCTGTCTTCTGCTGCGCGGTAAGTCGTACTGTCGATGCCCATCATTGGAGCAAGAGTACGGGCGTGACCGATTACGTCAGATAAGCTCTCGGCAGGGCGTTGGAGGTAGCTTGCTGCCTCTTTGCATGCACCAACTAGGCTTCCAATAGATATCTGGTGATGCTGTAGGTGGGGGTCTTCGGTCTTCTCAGCGACATCAGAATCTATAAGTTCTTTTTTTGAGTTATGATGGTGCCGGACATTTTGTCCGTCAGTTGCGGACATTTCGGCCTCAATCGACATCTTTGCACTGCAATCCATTCCTTGGTTTTCCTCAACGGAGACAAGGTCATCCAGGATGCTGTAGAGTTCTTCAGCCGTTAGCTTGCGCCTCAAGGCGCGAAGTGCGTTTTCCGCATCGATGCTTAGCCCATCTAAGTCCATTGTTCGGGCGATCGCGCACCGCACTTTTGTCCGTAGGAAGGAAATGTGACTGGCTTGTTTGGCGCAGTCTTCCGCCACCGCACAAATCTGGTCATAGCTCTTGAATAGCGGAGAAAGGTCAAAACCGAAGCGAAGGACACTGCCAGTGGACATGTCGCTCTTGGAGAAGCGTTTGCGATTAGGGCTATCGGATCGAACGAGCAAGCCAGCCTCTGCTAGTTGAGCGACGTGTCGACGGATCGTTCGGTCGGAAATACCGTTGCGCTTGAAAGCAATCGTTGCGTTTGACGCAAAGACGAAGTTGTGGCTTCGCTTTGGGGGCAAGCAGGACAGCAATGCATCCAGAGTTGCAACGATCGGAGCCTTGAGCCCGAGGGCTGTGCTGGCCTTTCGGACAACTTCGATGAGGCTGAACCGATCGGGCTGACTATGAGTCGTAGGCAAAGCTTCTGCGGACCGCGACCCCAAAGGTGCAGTAATATGTTGAAAGCGCATGTTTTTTCACGGCAAGCCTAGGCAAAAGCTGCCACAGCAAGGCACCGATTAGTTCGCCTGTTTAGGCAAAACTTATAGAATCAACCGAATCGGTTGTTCTTGACTGACAGGGAGAAGCTGGTAAATCTGGTGATGCTAGGCAACAGATTGGGCTCTCCGAGGGTGACCTTGGGGGGCTCTTTCTTTTACTTTGGTTGCGAGTGCTCCCTTTGTTGTTGATCTGCTCGGTTCATCTCAATCGGCTTCAGTTGCCGACCGCCAGGCTTCGTAGAGGCGCAAGACCTCTGTTTCAGCATGTTCTCTCATCCACTTTGTGAACTCTGGTTGGTCAGAGCCTGCAAAGCGGATCATCAATGATCGCGGAGTGTCTTTAATCTCGGCAACCTTGGATCCCTTGTAGATGACCGGTAGGGCAGGGGGCGTACCAGCTTGTGAGGGGCCCGATTGTCCTGCTTTCAATGCCGCATCAGATAGAAATGCGAACCGTTCATCTGACGTAAGCGTACGAGAGGCTTCATCTAGGGAAGCTACGAGAGCGTCGAGGTCGATCCCTTTGTCCCGAACCAGGTCAGCCAGCTCTTCCCAGCGACGGCGTCCGATTCCATGAGCAGCGCCAATGAACTGAACCACGCCAAGTGGCAGCGTCCGCGCTACTTTGGTCATTCGAGATAGCATGGGCCTGTCGATCGCCAAGGCATCCAACACGACGGACTGGTCATATCCACCATCGGTCAAATCAGTGACAAAGATTGCCTTTTCGATGAAACTTGGATCGAGGCGCAAGCTGTTCTCTTGGCCCTGCGCCAAGATCGCCTGTTCGTCGGTGAGCGTTCGAATCAAGGCTTTAGCCGGGATGCCCGCCAGCTTCAGAGCACGAAGCCGCCGTCTGCCATAGACGATGCGATAGCGTCCCGGGTTTTCAAGGAGCGGGCGCACCATGATAGGCACTTGCTGACCATGAGCCCGAATGCTCTGCACAAGATCGGCAACATCGGCATCAGTGATGGCCAAGCGATCCTTCGGGCCGCCGTCGTCAATCAATGATGGATCAATTTCTCGGACAGCGTTCGAAGACAGGTCGCGAAGCGTCGACTTGACGCCCGACATCGCCCCGGTGTTGGGGAACCGGGGTTTGCTGTCCGGTTGGCTAGCCTCCGGACCGGAATCGGGAGGCGGTGGTGGCTGAAATATGTTGCGACGAGCCATTAGTCAGTTCTCCGTCCCCAGGCTTCCTGGATGACCTTTTCAAACTCATCCGCGACGCCATTCACACTTTCGAGGATGCGATCCAGCGTCTTGCGGATGACTTGAGTAGGGTCGAGTTCATAGATTGTCTGTTGGGTCATGCCGGCATCGGAAATCGCGGTGGATTTCAGCATCGGGGTGTTCAAGACTTGATCCAGTAGGATCGATCGGAGAAAGCCCGCCATCTGAGATTGCGGAACGTCTGTCGGTTCATAGCGTGCGATTAAGAATTTGAGGAATTTCCAATCGGTCGGACCCGTCGACTCTTCAAGAATCCGAACAGTTTCTCCAGCCATTTCAAGGAATTGTGCCATTGATGCGACGTCCAACATGCTTGGAACGACAGTTATAAGAAGTCCAGTCGAAGCCAGCAGTGCAGTCATGGTGGTGAAGCCAAGTTGCGGTGGGCAATCGATCAAGACGAGGTCGTAATCCTTCTCAACTTCGTCCAATGCTATGGCGAGCCGCTGAGTAAAAGGCGGATCAACCCGATGCTGCAGAGCATAAGCAGTTTCGGTTTCATACTCAGACAAGATTAGACCAGCCGGGGCGAGATCGAGATTGTGAAAGTAAGTTTTCCGAATGACTTGGCTGAGTGGGACGGGATCTTCATAGCGCAAAGCATCGTAGATCGTCCCAGTTTCTGAAAACTCGATCTCTGGGCGGTAGCCAAACATCGTGGTCAGGCTCGCCTGTGGGTCCATATCCAACGCCAAAACCCGGTAGCCACGCAGTGCATAGCGCTGAGCCAGATGGATGGCCGAGGTTGTCTTGCTGGAACCGCCCTTGAAGTTCACGACAGAAATGACCTGTAGTCCGTCGCCGTCACGGCGCCCGGGCAGGTAGGCATCGCCATTGCGACCTGTGCGCGCCATAACCTTGCGGATGGTGTCGATTTCTTCTGCAGTGTAAAGGCGCCGGCCGCGCGCGTCAGTCTCGACTTCAGGGAAGTCGCCTTCCTGGTGTCGCGTTCGAAGGTTAGACATGCTGATGCCCGTCAGCTCGGAGACTTCGGCGGGATGGAACTTGCGCAGAGTTTTTCGGCTTTCAGGTTGAAAGCTGTTGCGCATATGGGTGTTTAGAGCTTCAGACAGGCGTGCTGCGTTCGCACTGATTGTGCTAGCAATTGAGCCTGGCGAAGGTTGATATGTGCTCGTGTTCATCTGTCCTCAGGCGCCTCTTGGTGGGCTTTTGTAGTTTCGTCGCAAGAAAGCGTCATAATCGTGTTTGTGCGACAACTGAAGTGATGGCACGCAACTTATAGTGCGGCAACTGTTTTTTTATGCTGTGAGTTGAGCGGCATGTTTTGCTTGTTCGCCCAAACTCTCAACGCAGCTCGGTAAGCTATTGATAGCTATGTGAAAAGTTCGCACCGCTTTGGAAGATGACACATTTTGTACCGGTTGGGCTACAGAGCACAAAACCTAGCTCAGAAATAGTCGTGCGCGAATCGCTTTCCGCATTTCTATTGTAGCTAGCACGCCAACCCGAGCCTCGCTGCCCGTTCTAGCAGCATCTTTACCGATGAAGGTTGCCACTTTGTCCGGCCCCGCGGTGTACGCTCTCGCATGGCTTCCAACCTTTGACAGATTGCCTGCAGAGTGACTTCGGGATCTGCGCCCTTGATTGCGGCGACGATGGCGGGGAGACGGTCGTTTTTCTCAGTTTGCAGGGCTCGGCCAAGAATAGCCGCAGGCAAAAGGCCTTCACGAACAAAGTTATTGGCTGCGCGGATCAAGCGAGGCTGGGTCCACGGTTTGGCGTCACGCGGCAAGCCAGAGTTCACAACCGAAAGGACATCCTCCCACGCCATGTCAGGGCGAAGGCGGCGCACTTCCGGCACCCACTGTTCAGCACTGGCATTCAGCTTCTGGAAATGACTCTCTACTCGAGCCGCTCGTGCTTTTCGGATTGCCGCTGGGTCGTGGGCTCTAAGGCCAGGGTTGCCACCCATGCGACCTTCGGCCTTGGCCGAGCGCAGCCCTGCTTTGGTGCGCTCACGTATCAGTGCCCGTTCGAACTCTGCGGCTGCGCCCAACACCTGAAGTGTAAACTTGCCCTGCGGCGACGCCGTGTCGATCGGATCCTGCAAGGACCGGAAATGCGCACCTTTAGCCTCCAGCCGCTCGATGATTTCCAAGAGGTGAGAAAGCGAGCGGGCAAGGCGGTCGATGCGAACCACGACAAGTGTATCGCCAACGCGCAGCTGATCCAGCGCACGCGCCAGAACTGGCCGGGAGCGACTGCCGCCCGAGGCTTTCTCTTCGACAATTTCCACGCAGCCTGCGGAGCGCAACTCCTGAACTTGGGGCAGGGCGGTTTGATCTTCGGTGGAAATACGCGCGTATCCGATGAGTGGCACGGGGCAGGGGGCCTTTTGCAATTGCGGATATCAGGAGTAAACGACGGTTTGCAGCTGACAGCGGGTTTGGTTCCAACGTCTCGTTCACTGGAACTCCCGCTTAGCGCCTTGCGTAAGTTTGGCGGAGGCGTTCAGCCAGTACATAGACAATGGCTCTTCGGACCCCCGACTGATCTCGATGTGTGAAACCCTTCGCTAACCAAGAAGTGCCACATTCCAATGAGACGTTCCGCTAACGAATCTGTGGGAGCCAGCAAGGCATGACGCGTGTTTTCTTTGGACTCTTGTGCCTGTTTTTGATTTCCAGCTGCGGTGAGCAAGCGCCTTCAGACCGTTCGGCCAGGATCCTTCTGCTCGGGGATTCGATGTTTGCCTCAAACAAGGCCGTGGGTGGATCGGTGGCGGATGTCATCGAGGCTGCGCTTGGTCTTGAGGTGGTCGACCGTTCAGTTCTAGGCGCCCGCTACTTCTATGCCCTGCCGATCTCAGGCAGTGCAGGCCTCAAACTGACTGCACAGTATCGGCCAGGCCTGTGGGACGTGATCGTCCTGAACGGTGGCGGCAACGATCTGCTCTTTGGCTGTGGCTGCGGGCAATGCGCAGGGGTTTTGGACCGATTGATTTCTTCGGATGGCCGTCGCGGCGCAATTCCTGCGTACATTGCTGAATTGCGCAAGTCCGGTGCGCAAGTGGTCTATGCTGGCTATCTGAGGAACCCCGGCACAGCGACCCCGATCAAGGCCTGTGGCCCCGCTGGGAATGAGCTGGACCGTCGTTTGGCAGCACTGGACAAGTTGGATCCCGGGATGAGCTTTCTTCCTATGGCTGACCTCGTTCCGCACGGTAGCCTGCTCTATCACCAGATTGACAGGATTCACCCGTCTCGCACGGGAAGCCGCGAAATTGGCCTGAGAATTGCCCGCGAGATTGGCCCGCTGGTGGGAAGACCGCCGGGTCGTTATGCACCGTCAGACGATTGATCAAACCAGTTTGGCGGGTCTATCGGCTGGAAGGGCAGGGGGGAGATCCTCCGCACCCTGAATGCGCACCAGAGACTGACGGCTTGTTATTCAGGCCGGGTGACCGGCCTACAGCCCTGCGGCCTTGGTCAGGTTCACCCGGAACCTGTCCCTGCGGCGCTGATAGCGCCGTGTCATCTCCGCGCTTGCGTGTCCAAGCTGCTTCTGAACATAGCGCTCATCGACCTCGGCGCTGCTGGCAAGGCCTGCCCGCAGGGAATGACCGGAGTAGAGCGCGAGCCGCTCTGCCTTGGACAGCTCGGGCCGCAGGCCGGCTTCTTCGACGGTCTGCTTGATTAACCGGGCAACGTGCTTGTCGGAGAGCCGCTCTCCGGTGGCCTTCAACCCGTTGCGGCTGACCGCCACGAAGAGCGGACCGAAGTCGATGCGGGCATAATGCAACCATTGGGTCAGGGCATGCACTGGACAGGTCTGATCGGATGAGCCACGGGCAATCTCCACCTCCCGCCACCCGGTCTTGCCGCGCAGGGTGAGAAGCACGCCACCCTCCAGGATCTCGGCCCATCCGCCGCTATCGGGCGTGTCGTCTTTGCCGTGATCCAAAGACACGATCTCTGACCTGCGCAGCCCGCCGGCAAAACCGATCAGCAGCATCGCCCGGTCACGCAACCCGCGCAGATCATGGGGCAGGGTGGCCAGCATGTCGCGCAGGTCTTCCGGCAAGATCGCCTCCTTCTGCACCGGCGGCCGCGCGTGCTTGCGGCGGATGCCGGCCAGCACGGAAGCGATGTGGCGATCCTTGCGGTCGAGCGGCTGGCCGCGCTGCGCATAGGCCCAGGTCACTCCGGAGAGGCGGCGTTCGATCGAGGACACCGATAGGGGCCGGAACGCCGACTTCGGGTGGGCCTTTCCCCCTGGAGCCGCCAGATCGGCGATGTAGAGGCCGATGAGCTCTGGCGACGGGGGCAGGGGGTCGGTGCCGCGCGTCCGGCACCAGCGGGCGAACTGGGCCCAGTCCCTGGCATAGGCCTTCAACGTGTTCTCCGACGCGGCATGGCGGGCATAGTCCCGCGCGGTCTCAACCAGCCGATCAAGGGCGCCGGAGCCCGCGACGTGCCCGGGAAGGGAAAGGGCGCTGTCCGCCGGCGGAAGGCTCTCATCCCCGTCACGGGGACCAGGACGTGTGGGCGGCGCGTCGTGTGATGTCAGAGGCGTTTTGGTCATGCTTGTGAGCCTATCGTATCGACGTCCGATATTGCAACCTTATTGGACATATAGAGATTTTACAAGCTGGGGCGGTTTGAGTGCAATTTTCTGGCCATAAGCGCCGCGATGCGCTAGGCTTCCGGCATGACCTATGCCCGAGAGACCCTCATTAGCGATTTTGAGAGCATGCCGCGGATGCCTGCCTGGGTCGGCGCGGTGCGGGCAGAAGTCCTTGAGGACGTGACATTTTTTTCCGGTGCGGCTTTGAGCCATCTGCATCTGGTGATGGGGCGGCGTGAGGTTCCTCATGCCTTGCTGCGGGATCGTCTGGCGCTGCGCGCGGCCGAAGCTTGCGCGGGCTTCTCGGGCAGGCGCGAGACGGCGGCAGGGATGCGCGATGCCGTGCATGTGCTGCGCGCCGGTGATTTGCCCGGGCCAGCGGGAGAGATCTGTTTGCAGTGGCGCAGGGCGGCGGAGCGGGACTTAACGGTGAAGGCGCTGCAGCGCGCGCTACCCGGTTTTGAGGCCACCCAGATTGCGGGCTGGCTGGATGCGGGGCAGGGCGGGCCTTTGGGTCGCGCTGCCTTGGTGCTGGAGACCGTTCTGGTGGAGAAGCCGAGAGCGGAGAGTGCGGCGCTGATCCTGGCGGATGCGGCTTTGGCGCTGGCGCTTGGCTGGGATCATCTGTTGCCGCTGCTGGCTTGCGGGGTGAAGCGTTCTGATCTGCGCAAGCGGGGGGCGGATCTGCGGCTTGCTTGCCATCGTGCGCTGACAGCCTCGGCGATCGAGGCCGCGCGGATGGCGGTTGAGCTGGCCCGACGGGCCGCGCATCTGTCTGCGGTCGCGCCAAAGCTGCGGGCGAAGGCGGCGGGGGCTGCGGTGCAGATCTTTCTGACGCGTGATGCGGTGGCCCCCTCGGCCCTGCCCCTGCCAGACCGGGCGGCGCGGCGGTTGTGTGACCGGTTGGTTGAGTTGGGTGCTGTGCGCGAGTTGACCGGGCGCGACAACTTCCGTCTTTACGGGGTGTGAGGATGGCAAAGGAGCCGCCCGAGCTGGACCGCGAATTGGCGGATTTGCCGCCCGAGCTGCGCTGGCGGGAGTGGATGCTGCGGATCGAGGCGGTGCTGTTTGCCTCTGCTGCGCCGGTTGCGCGCGAGGATCTGGCGCGCGTTGTGGGGCAGGGGGCTTCGGTTGATCTGCTGATCGAGGACCTCGCCGCCGATCTGGAAGGTCGAGCGTTTGAGCTGGCAAAGGTCGGCAGCGGTTGGATGCTGCGCACCCGTGCCGCCTATGCCCCAGCGATCCGGACGGCGGCGGATGTGGGCGGACAATCTCTTGGGCTCAATAAATTCGACGTCGCCGTCCTCGCCGCGATCGCCTACCATCAACCGATCAGCCGCGACGGGCTGAAGGATATCTTTGGCAAAGAAATCAGCCGCGACTTGATTGGCCGCCTGTCCGCCCGTGACCTGATCGCGACGGGGCCCCGCGAACCCCGCCGCGGCGCGCCCTATACTTTCGTCACTACAGAGGTGTTTCTGGCCGCATTCGAGTTAGAAACCCTGCAATACTTGCCAGATCCGGAACAGATGGACGATGCAGGTTTTGGCGATCAAGCGCCATGAAGTTGTGACACCTATGGGGCGCATCCAACCATTGAAGGGGCCCCTGAAAGACCCACTGGCTGCCCTCTTGATTCTACCATGATCCTTGGATTAAGGCGATGCGTCAGATCAAATCAAATTCACCAAATAGAATGTATAATGTCTCCAATAAAAAGTGGAGATTCAAATCATGGCTTACCAGTTGTGTAGGACCTATCGATTCAGCGAGACACCTTCTGTAATCTCCATTTTGGAGTAGGAGGGTGAGTTCGATGGCCAAAGACCAACAGGAAATCCGGCGCAAGCTGCGCATTTTGGATCACGCCGCGGCGTCGGGTGACGTCAGCAAGACCTGTCGATATTTCGGGATCGGGAGAGCCAGCTTCTATCGATGGCGTCATGCCTTCGCAGATCACGGCGAGGCCGGGCTGGCCAATAAGCGATCGGTGCCGCACAACCATCCGAACCGGACGCCGGAAGCGGTCACGGAGAAAGTCCTGCATCTGCGCCGCGACTATCACCTCGGCCCATCCGCATCGTCTGGTATCTCGAGCGCTATCATGGGCTCAAAATCTCGGACGCCGGCGTCTACCGGATCCTCAAACGCAATGGTGTGAACCGCCTGCCCGGCGGCACGCGTGTGCGCAAAATCCACACCAAGCGCTATAACAAGCAGGTTCCTGGGCATCAAGTCCAGATGGACGTCAAGTTCCTGACTTTCATAGACAAATCAGGTGCCAAGACTCGGCGTTTTCAATACACGGCGATTGATGATGCGACACGGATCCGTGCCCTGAAGATCTACGAACGCCACAACCAGGCCAATGCCATAAATTTCGTGGATCACGTGATCGCAACCTTTCCGTTCCGCATTCAGGAAATTCGCACCGACAACGGCCATGAGTTCCAGGCGAAATTCCATTGGCAAGTCGAAGACAAAGGCATCCGCCACGCCTACATCAAGCCCAGCTCGCCGCAACTTAACGGCAAGGTCGAACGATCCCACCGATCTGATGAGCAGGAGTTCTACCAGCTTCTCAGCTACACAGGTGATATCGATCTGAACGCCAAACTGGCCGAGTGGAAGCAGTTCTACAACCTCACCAGACCACATGGCGCTCACAATGGGAAAACGCCTTACGAGGCGCTCAGAGAAAGGCTATAAAGACATGAAACGGTGTCTCGCTAGATCGCCCACATTACACCTTTGCGCGCTGCAAGCAAGGAACAGCGTACAGCCGTCGCTCGCGTCATTGCCCGGGGTCAAGAACTCTACACCTACCTTTCAAACAATTTTGACGCGCTCACGAACTATGGCCTTAGATATCGAAACGGTTTCGCAATTTCGTCGTCCCGCGCGGATGGGTGTGTCGATGACATCGGCAACGCCCGTATGGGCAAAAAAACGTCGCATGAGTGATCCCCAAGGGCCCTACATCGCGTTGCTGTCACGAGAGCTGCCGTCCTTGACGGCAGACCTTCCATCTTGCATCTCGCCGCCTGACCACCAACATTTGCCCACTCCCCTCAATGTGAAAGAGTCCGACTAATAGCGTTACCATGACACCGGCTTATGTGAAACCCTATGTTAAACGGCAAAAAGAATGATGCGGCTGATGCGGAGGCGATCTGCGAGGCTGCGCGCATATGGCTGAGCTGGGGATCATTGCGCCTTAGAGGCCTCAGAATGTTCTCGGGTTAATCCAGCAACCCGAAGAGGACAGCAATGACGGCGTCACAGAAGTCGCCCGATCTGCTTTGCTGAGCCTAGCCGATCAACTCGCCAGTCTGACACAAGAAATCTGCACACTTGATCGCAAGATCCTTGCATGGCACCGATCGAGCGAAACAAGCCAGCGATTAGCAAACATTCCGGGAGTTGTTGTGCTGACCGCAACAGCGATGGCTGCTTCGGTTGCGGACCCCTCGCTCTTCCGATCCGGACGCCAATATGCGGCCTTTCTCGGGTTGGTTCCCCGACAAAATTCATCTGGTAGCAAAGAGCGATTGGGGCGTAGTACCAAAATGGGAGACGGATATTTGCGTAAACTCCTCGTGGTTGGGGCCACAGCTATTCTGGGACGTGTTGCCGATACGCAAAAAACGAACCGCAAGTTGGATACGCAGCCTGCTAGAGTCAGGACTCACAACCAGTAGATGACGGTAGCGGCCAGAGCGCAGGCTGATAGGAACAGGATCGGGCAACGGTC
>QFQS01000039.1 GCA_003243455.1 Cereibacter sphaeroides
GGGTTCGGCGGAGCTTAGCCGGCGGCCTGCCGCCGGGTTAGCGGAGTGTGGCCCTGACGACCCGGCCGGCACGGACGGGAAGCCGAAGGGGGCCATGTTCAGGCTGTTTTCAGTGAAGCTGGCCGGGTGCCAGAGACAACGGCAGACCACAACCCACCGGAACAGGACGCATAACGGCACTGTCTGCACGACATCCCGGCAGACCTGCATAACTGAACGATGTAAGGTGGGGAGAGACGCCGCGCCCGTGGCGCGGGGTTTCCCGCACCGCCGCGCAGCGGCAGGGTTTTCCGCCGTCCCAAAGGGGGGCACCGGGCTTCCCTGCCCGTCTCTTATTTGCCCAGCGTTTTTCTCAGAGCGTCCAGTGCCCGGGCCTCATCCGGGTAGTTGCGCGCGGCCGCCCCCTCTCCCCCCTGTATGTCCTCCAGTCGCATAAATTCACCTGCCAGCGCCAGCACATTTTTCAGCGCGGCGGCAGGCACACTGATTTGACGGTGCCAGGCTTCTTCCTCACGCAGGTTTTCCAGAATGCACACGAGGGTATCCTCCCCCACGCCGCACACATGCTTGTCATCCAGACTGTCAATCAGCGCGACGATGCGCGCCGCCATAATCTCAGTCACGTGGTATTCAGCCAGGCAGTCCTGCACGTCCTCTTTTGTCCAGACAATCAGTGCCAGCGGCTCATCCGGTTTGTATTGCTCAGTCAGTGCGGCGCACAGCGCCTCAGTGGTTCCGTACATATTTTTTCTCTCTCAGGGGCGGCAACGCCGCCCGGTCAGACTATCGTGCTCATCAGGGCACGGCAGGTACTGGTGAACAAAAGCGGGAGTCCGCTTTTTTACGGTGTTCTATTCGCGTGGAACAGTCCGGCCACCCTGTATGATGAACTGGTTGCATAAATACACGCTGACCTGGCATGTCATGTATTCACACATCGAATCGAGGATTTTTGCGGTAGTGACGGGAGGCAGCTCCATGTCCCGGCGGCGTTGGTTAATCAGTTCCTTGTACTGCCTGAGAATATTGCGGGTATCAGTGCTGAGTTCCATGTTTATCTCCTGGGGGGCGGCAGCGCCGCCCCGTTGTGATTCTGTCAGTCCAGCGCGCGCTGAATAACAGCGGCATCCGGGTGGGTTTCAATAAACGCCATGAGCGCTGAAAAGCGGTTGCAGAAATGGGCGCACAACTCGTCATTGTCATGGTGACTGTGATAAAAACTGCGGTGATTGAGCACCAGTGCCGTCACGATGATGCCCGCGACTTCGCCGCTCACCTCCTGCTCAAACCAGTTATCCGGGTTGCAGAACATGACAGTTTCCCTGTCCGGCACCATGAAACCTGCACCATCCGGCAGGCTGTAGTACTCCCAGAATCCCCCGTTGTAGCCGTCGATATACCGGCTGGCATAGGCATACACGGACAACTCGGACAACATGAAATCGCTGCTGAACAGGGACGGCAAAAAAGTCAGGCGCTGTGCGCCGTCAAGACGTGTCGCATCGGTGTGGCTGAGTGTGGTGGTCATAAATCCTCCGCTGGTTAAGTGGGTTACTGTTCCGGCTTGCGCCGTGCCGACACGACAGCCCGGCGGTCAGCGGAAGAATGCAAGGGCGACACCGGAAGCCGCACGCGCCGTTGTGAGCGGGCTGAATGCGCCGCGAACAACGGGGAACGGGTGAGGATGGCGAGCGCCAGCGTCCCTTGCAGGCGCCGCAGCCGGGCTACAGTGAAGGCACGGCGTTAGCCGTCACCGCACGGAGGTCAGCATTATCAGTGGTCCGGTCGCAGCCCGCAGGGATACGGCCGGACATCAGGGAGGAGCAGCGCGACACCCTTTTAGCGGAGCCGGCGACAACCTTATGGGCTGCAAAAAGCCGGGGGAATCCCCCCGGCCTCATCAGGCGGCCATCAGCGTTTTGATGGTGTCCACATCCTGCATGGCGCGTTTAATACTCACGGGTGTCGGATGCCCTTCTTCCCATGCAAGCCCTTCCTGGTGCACCAGTTCGGCTTCATGGCGGGCAATCAGGCGTTGCAGGACATCCACCGGGACCGGTACTGTCCGGGTTGCATCTTCCCGGATACGTGCCAGCAGGGTTCTCACCGTCTCATGCGAAAATCCGTCTCGCTGGTAGTCCGCCATTGAAAGGCTTCCGGCCTGCAACATGAGTTGTTCTGTTTCCTGGTCTGACGGGTGCATACTGTTGCAGGCGGCCCGGATACTCTCTTGTGTCCAGATGAACAGCAGCAGGGGCTCTTTCGCTTTGAACATACGGACCAGTTCGTCACAGGCTTCTTTGCGGTTACGGTACATCGTGATTTCCCTCTTTTTTGTCAGTTAACCGGGCATGTCATGCCCGGCAGTGGTGTTAATCCTGAAAACTCTCGTCCAGCTCCAGCATCTCCCGGTATGCCTCCAGAAAACGGGCATTGATCCGTCGCAGGGTCTGGGCGGCCATGCGTCCGGCCAGGGTGGCCGAATCATGCCGGTGCTCTGATTCCAGACGGTTCAGCATCATCCGGACATCGCACATGGCGTTGCTGAGCGCGGCGACGTCGGCGCGCAATGCTTCCAGTCCCGGATAATTCATGCGGCCTCCGGCCAGTCAGGATGAAAGGCGCCATCGTTGGCCGCCGGCATCCGGCGCGCGCGTTCAACCTGGGCCAGACGGCGGACGCCGGCGGCGTGGTATTCCTCAAGCAGTTCGATGCCGATATAGCGACGGCTGGCTTCGGCAGCCGCCACGCAGGTCGAGCCGGAACCCGCAAACGG
>QFQS01000040.1 GCA_003243455.1 Cereibacter sphaeroides
AGCAGGACGCCCCGGAGGATGCCGAAGCAATGGCGGATGAACCCGCCGAGGCGCTGGCCGCTTGACCCGCGCCGAAGGCGAGCGCCCCGGCCTCGACCGGGGCGCTTCGCTGCAAGGAGAAGTCCCCATGACTCGCATTACCAGCAGCCGCCCGCGCGTGGCGGCGATCTACGCCCTCGGCACGGTACGCGCCCGCCGCTGGCACGGCGCAGGCGACGTGCGCGGCTGCTGCCCGCCTTCGGGCTGGACGGCATGCGCCGACCTCACCGCGATATTCATCCCATCACGGGCCGCGCCTTGCCGCGCGCCGTGTGGTGGCTCATCGAGACGAAGGAATAACCGCGATCAGCACCGCGCCCAGTCCGTTCCGCCCTGGGCGCGGTGAAACGAAAATCCGGGCGCGGCAGTGGCCGCGCCCGGTGTTCAAGGTCAACAGCCGAAGCACCCGCCGTGCGCGGGAATCACCAGCAGTTTTCGGCTTGCCGCGTGCATACCCCGCAGCGTGGGCCGCACCCATTTCATCAGAGCATGTCCGCTTTCCCCGCTTGGAAATCTGGAACGGCCTGGGCTTGTGGGCGCAAGGCGCCGCCGGGCTTTCGGCCTGCCGCTGCATTGGATGGGCTTCAGATACTCATCGCCATAACCCAGCCTGCCAGACCGGCCAGCAGAACCACGAGCGCAGGCGGCACCCGCCCGACCGTCAGCATCCCGAACGAGAGCAACGCTAGCCCAAAATCCGCCTTGCCGTGGATGGCACTCGTCCACACCGGGTCGTACAGGGCGGACACCAGAATGCCGACCACACCGGCATTGATGCCGGCCATGGTCGTCTGGATGCCCGCGCGGTGGCGCAGCCCTGCCCAGAACGGTAGCGCGCCAACCAACATGAAGAAGGCTGGAAGGAAGATGGTGCCCAAGAGCGCCAGCCCGCCGATCCAGCCATGCAGCGGACCGTGAGCGACCGCGCCGAGGTAGGCCGAGAACGTGAACAGTGGCCCCGGCACGGCCTGCGCCGCACCGTAGCCGGCCAGGAAGTCGGCGTTGCTCACGACGCCGCTGGGCACCACCGAGGCCTGCAGCAGCGGCAGCACGACGTGTCCACCACCGAAGACCAATGCACCCGAGCGGTACACCCCTTCCAACAGCGCGATCGTGGACGAGCCCGTGGCGGCCGCCCACAGGGGCAGCAGGGCGAGCGGTGCGGCAAACAGCAGCAGTGCCACGACGCCCAGCGTGCGCGAGACTGGGTAGCTATGGGCATGGCCACCGCCAGGCTGCGCGATCTTCAATCCCCACCAGCCCAGCAATCCCGCTATCGCGATGGCGGCGATTTGTCCCATCGCCGAGGGAAGAATCATGGTCAGCAGCGCCGCCAGAATGGCCAGGGCAGCGCGCGGCCGATCTGTGCACAGCGACTTGGCCATGCCCCAGACGGCTTGTGCAACGATGGCCACGGCGACGACCTTGAGCCCATGCACCCAACCTGACTGGGCCAGTCCCTGGTCCTGGGCGATGCCAAAGGCAAACAGGATCAGCGCAATGGCCGATGGCAGGGTGAACCCCGCCCAGGCCGCCAGTAATCCCGGCCAACCCGCGCGGCCCAGCCCCAGCGCCATGCCGACCTGGCTGCTGGCCGGCCCCGGCAGGAACTGGCACAAGGCCACCAGGTCGGAATAGCTGCGGTCATCCAGCCAGCGGCGGCGTTCGACGAACTCCGAGCGGAAGTAGCCTAGATGCGCGATCGGCCCGCCGAAGGAGGTCAGCCCCAGCTTGAGGAAGGCGCCGAAGACTTCGACGGGTGAGCCGCGCG
>QFQS01000017.1 GCA_003243455.1 Cereibacter sphaeroides
GGCGGAATAGGTTCGATCCTATGTTCGCCGCCGCGATCCGCCGCGGACGGGTAGACCGTATGAGGTCCCTGCCCCACTGGCGCGGGCATCTCGACGAGATATTCGTGAAGATCAATGGCGAAACACACCATCTCTGGCGCGCCGTCGATCATGAAGGCGAGATACTTGAAAGTTCCGTCACCAAGCGGCGGGATCGCAAGCAATGGCAGTTTCAAAGCCAGCCGCACCGCCACTCTTGCCGAGTGGCGAGTTCTCAGTTCGGCTTGACGCCAGCGGGTTTGGGCAAACAGAGGCTGGTTCGCATTCGTCTGACGGCGCCCTGGTCGCTGCTCTGATCTTGCACCACGAAAACAAAGGTCGGCCGCCCCGCATTTATGTGGCGACATTCGTTAAAACACTGTCGCTTCATCCAGCGGCCAGATCGGGCGTTTGACGTTGCGATAGGGGCGCCGCGACATCTTCGGCGTGGACAGGGCGCCGCTGTCGCAGACGATGACCTTTCCCGCGATCGGCTCGAAGGCGGCCCTGAAGTGCTGCATGCTTTTCAGGGCCAGAACCTTACGCTTGGTCGGGTCGATGCCAAAAGCGTAAAGCTGCTGGCGGTCCAGCATCTGTTCGCGCTCGGTGACGATCAGGATTTCGACGCCCTCGACTTTCAGCACCGCCGTCTTGCCATAGCTGCGGTCCAGCCCGCCCAACATCGGCCCGTCGCCGCGGAAGAATCCGTCAGACAGTCTCTCGATTCGCCCTGTCAGCGTCAACGGGCCACCACCAAAAGCCGGATCGCTCTTGCCGCCGACCTTGATCGTGACCGTGTCGCCTTCCCGGTGTTCGTGCAACTCGTCCGCTGCCTCGGCGTCGATCATCGGGGAAAAAACCGCATCGGTCAGCCCGGCGTCCAGCATTGCCTTCAGCAGGTTGGTCGCATCGCCATAGGCGCCTGAACCGGGATTGTCGGCGTAGTCCGCGATGACCAACGGGCCTTTCGCCGTATCGAAGCCGTCGGCCATGCTGACCGCCTGATCCACCTCAAGGAAGGTATTCGCGCAGGAATAGCGTGCATCCCAGATCGCGCGGGCGTGGGCATCAGCGATCTCTGCCGCGCGTCTTTCGGAACCGGGAACGGCACGGTCATAAGTCACATAAACCGCCGGTCCCATCTCGGCGATGTCGGCATCCGAAAAACCTGCGTTGAGAGAGACCGAAAGGATACCCTGCTCAAGTTCTTCTGCCCGCGCTTTCTCATATTCATCAACCAGTGGCCCAACATCCGACCGTCCGGCATTGGCCTCATCCATCATCGGGATGTGCCGACGCAGCGTGGCGGGCTTTGTCCTGCCCGACATGGCGTGATCCAGCAGCAACCCCGCGCGCTTGCCAGAGGCGCGCATGTCGATGTGAGGATAGGTCTTGTAGCTGACCCAGATCTGTGCGTCCCGCGACATGGCTTCGGTTGCATTGGCATGCAGGTCGAGGGTCGCCGCAATGGGCATGTCCGGGCCGACGATGGCACGGATGCGCGCCAGAAGCTCACCCTCTCCGTCCTCGCAGAATTCGGTCACTTGCGCGCCATGAAGGCCCAAAAGTATTCCGTTGATCTGGCCTTTCCGCGCGGTGATCGCGGCACAGATCTTGCCCGCGACATACTCGTAGGCCTCTCTCGATACCGGCGCGTCGGGCGAGGCAAGCGCAGAGATGACATGCGTCATTTCCCATCCGCGGTCCGCCGCGGCATCAAGAAAGCCCGCCAGTTCGGTATTCGCCTGTCCCCGCATCTCAATGGCCTGATCGCCTTCGGCCAAAGTATCGACTTGAAAATGATGAAGCTCGGTCCAGCCTTTCTTGAAGGTGTTGTTTTCAGTGATGAATTCGGCAGACAGAACGCGGAAGGTCATGCTAGGCCTCTCAAATCGGGTGAAAACAGGCGACGGGATGGGCGTCGTAGGGAAGTCTGGGGCTCTCGCTGCGGCAACGGTCAGCAACACGGGGGCAACGGGCGGCAAAAGCGCAGCCCTTGGGCAGATCGAAAGCCGAGGGGATCTCGCCTTCGATCGCGCGCAGGCGCTTTCGCTGCCCCGGATCGGGGGCGAAGGTGCTGTCCATCAGCGCCTGGGTATAGGGATGACGCGGCTTGGCGTCGGTTCGGGGCAGCACCTCGACGATTGCGCCCAGATACATCACCACCACGCGGTCGCAGAAATAGCGGACCAGCCCCAGATCATGCGAAATGAAGAGGTAGGTCAGGCCCAGATCGCGGCGCAGCTCTGACAGCAGTGCGATGATCTGCGCCTGGATCGACACGTCGAGCGAGGCGGTAGGCTCATCCAGCACCAGGAATTCCGGGGCCTGCGCCAGCGCACGGGCGATGCCGATCCGCTGCCGCTGACCGCCAGATAGCTGGTGCGGGAAACTTTCGGACAGACTTTCCGACAGGCCGACATGAGCTAGCAGTTCGGCCACACGGCCCTTCGGCGGCTCTTCGCCTTGCACGTGGAAAGGTTCGGCCAGCACCTCGGATATGGTGAAGCGCGGGTCCAGCGAGGAATAAGGATCCTGGAACACCATCGCCATCCGGCGCCGCATCCGGCGAAGCGCGCCGCGCGGCAGGATGGTCAAATCCTGCCCGTCAAAGCGGACAGCGCCCGAGGTAGGCTCGATCAGACGCATGATTAGCCGTGCGAGCGTAGACTTGCCGCAGCCACTTTCGCCGACGACGCCGACCACCTCGCCTTTGCTGACGGTCAGCGACACTCCGCGCACGGCAAGCATGGAGCGTGGCTTTCTGAGCAAACCGCCTCCGGTCTTGAACTCTTTCACCAGCGCGTCGGCGCTGATTAGTGGGTCAGCCATGACCAGCCTCCATCGGGTGATGGCAAGCGACGATGCCGCCATCGCTGAGAAGGCGCGCCTCGGGGATAACGTGTTCGCATCGGCTGTCAGAGCGCAGGCAGCGCGGGTGGAACCGGCAGCCCTTGGGATATTGCACGACAGATGGGACGCGACCGGGTATGCCGGTCAGGCTGCCCGCCGCCATCCCCTCGCGCGGGATGCAGTCGATCAGGGCAGAGGTATATGGGTGATGCGGCGCCTCAAAGAGCGGTGTGACAGAGCGCGTCTCGGCCAGCCGACCGGCATAAAGCACGGCGACCCGATCACAAACCTGCGCCACCACGCCCATGTCATGCGTGATCAGCATCAGGGCGAGTTGGCGTTCGCGCACCAATTCTCCAAGGATATGAATGATTTGCGCCTGAACCGTTACGTCGAGCGCCGTTGTCGGTTCGTCGGCTACGATCAGGTCAGGCTCGGCGGCCAGTGCCATGGCGATGACGATCCGCTGCTTCATCCCGCCGGAAAGCTGATGCGGATAGGCGTCGCAAACCGTGGTGGCCTCCGGTATCCGAAGGCGGGTCAGAAGTTCGACTGTGCGCAGCCGCGCGACGCGAGGGTCGATGCCCAGATGGAGTTGCGCCATGATGTCGACTTGGCCGCCGATCCGCTGCAGCGGATCAAGCGCGGTCATCGGGTTCTGGGTGATCAGGGCGATCCGCTTGCCACGATAGCTGCGCAACTGGTTCTCGCCGAGCGTGGCAAGGTTCGTTCCGTCAAACATTACCCGACCGCTTGCGATGCGGCCACCCAAGAGCGGCAACAGGCCCGTGACGGCCATCGCCGTCAGCGACTTTCCCGAGCCGCTTTCGCCGACCAGTCCCAGTATTTCTCCCTGATCGAGCGTAAAAGACAAATCCGACAGCGGCTCTACCTTGCCGATGCGGATGGACAGGTTCTCCACCGACAGAAGCACGCTCATGCCTTCCTCAACCGTGTCTTGATGTCGAGCGCGCGGATCAGCGCGTCACCGAACAGGTTGATCGCCACGACGGTGATCGCGACGGCAAGGCCGGGAAAAACGATGATCCACGGCGCCTTGAAAAGCAGGGCCGAACCCGATGCCATCATCGACCCCCAGCTTGGCGTTGGCGGCTGCGCACCAAGCCCGAAAAAGCCAAGCGTCGCTTCAAGGATGATCGCATCGCCGGTGGCGAGCATCCCGGCGACGAGAACAGGCGCGAGTGAGTTTGGCAGCAGGTGGCGAAACAGGATGAACCGCCCCGAAGCGCCAAGGCTGCGAGATGCCTCGATATATGTCTCAGACCTGATCGCCATGATCTGCGCGCGGGTCAGCCGGGTGAACTGCGCAAGATAGGCAACCCCGATTGCGGCCATGGTGCCCACCACTCCCGGACCGATAATCGCCACGAGGATCAGCGCGACTAGAATTTCGGGAAACGACCAGGTCAGGTCCACAAAGATCGTCACTGCCCGGTCGAATGCGCCGCCGAAGTAGCCTGCCGCGGCACCGAGGATCATGCCCGCGAACACCGAAATCCCGATCGATACTACGGAAACGGTCAGAGAAGTTCGCGCGCCATATAGGATGCGGGTCAGAAGATCGCGGCCGAACTCATCCGTGCCAAGCCAATGTTCGGCGCTGGGGGCGGCAAAGGAATTGGGCAGATCCTGAATGTCATAGGAATAGGGCGTCAGTATCCCGGCAAAGATCGCACCCAGAACGACAAGCGCGATCCACGCGCCTGAAATGGCGCCTTTCGGCGAGCGCAAGGCGCGTCCGATCGAGGCAAATGTCCGCGACAGGCTCATGCCAACGCGCTCCGCACGCGGGGGTCCATCGCAGCCTGAATGATGTCACCCAATAGCGTGCCGAGCATGACCGCGATTGCCAGCATCAGCAGGCAAGCCTGCACCACCGGATAGTCATGCTGCCCAAGCGCCTTGATCAATGTCAGCCCAAGGCCTGGTCGGGCGAAGACATACTCAACCGTGACCGCGCCCCCCAGAATCCAGCCTATCCGCAGCGCCAGGATCGTCACCACAGGCACAAGCGCGTGGCGCAGCACATGGCGCAGGCGAATGCGGGCAGGGGACAGTCCCTTTGCATGAAGCAGCAGCACGAAATCGCGGTTCGCAGCCTCGATCATGGAAATGCGTGTGACGCGGGCGACCAGAGCGGTGCCACCAAGACCGATGGTCAGCACTGGCAGGACCAGGCTTTCCCAACCTCGGGCGCCTGACACGGGAAACCAACCCAGCTGCACGGCGAAGGCAAGGATCAGCAAAAGTCCCAGCCAAAAGGACGGCAGGGTAGAGCCAAGAAGCACGCCACCCATGATGATCTGGTCAGGCCAGCGGTCGCGATAGGCGGAGGCGATGATGCCAAGCGTGATGCCCATAACTGTCGAGAACAGGAGCGCAAAGCCACCGAGCATCAGCGAATTCGGAAGCACCTGCGCGATCATCGAGGAAACGGGTCTGCGCGTGATGATCGAGGTGCCGAGGTCGCCTTGCAGCACATTGCCAAGCCAGATGCCGTACTGCACGACCAGCGGCTTATCGAGGCCATACTTGGCCTCGATCTTCGCACGCGCATCCGGGCCGGACCCGATACGCAGCAGGTTGTCCACGGGATCTCCGGGGATCAGGTGAAGGATCAGAAAAATGATGACCGACACCGCCAGAAAGATCGGCAGGAGGAGCAGGATGCGCCGTATCAGATAGTCGAGCATCGCCCCGCCCCGCCGGTCAGCCTGCTATTCCTTTACCTCGACATCGAGCATGACGACGCCGGTGATCGAGGTTGCATGGAGCGCGTCAGGCATCACGATCCGGTCCTTGTTATAGGCCATGTTCTGCGGCGGCTGATAGATCGGCGCATAGGCAAACAAGCTGGTGACATACTGGTGGTAGTCGGTGAAGTTCGCCACGCGCTCGGCGCTGGTCTTGGACCCTGTCATCGCCTTGGCGCGCAGTTCCTCGGCCTTGGGATCGTTCAGCATCGACACGTTGGGATAGCCCAGCCGGTCGCCGCCGAAGAACCAGTCGACGATGTCGGCGTTGTTCCAGAAGTAGGAGCGCACGGCGAGTTGCTGTTCACCCGACTTATACTGGTCGCGGATGGTTGAACTGTCGAAGGTCTGGATCTGCGGATCGAACCCAACTGCCTTCAGCTGAGCCTGCACCACCTCTGTCAGGCGACGGAAGACCGAGTCATTCTGCGTCCACAGCGAAACGGTCAGCTTTTTGCCGTCCTTTTCACGCACGCCATCGGCACCCTTCACCCAACCGGCTTCGTCAAGAAGTGCGTTGGCCTTGTCCGGGTTGAAACTGATGTTGACCGCGGGATCGATCTTTGACTCCGGCAGGGCAGAGATCAGGAAGTTGTTGGCCACAGCGCCATAACCGCCGAAGACGTTCTTCAGGATTTCGTCCTGGTTGACCGCGTAGGCGGCCGCTTCGCGCACCTTGAGGTCGGTGAACGGCTCCTTCGTCACGTTGATCGGCATGTAGTAGACTTCCTGCCCCGGAATGGGCTCGACCGCCAGCGTCGGATCATTCGAGATTTCGCCCAGGTAGTCGGTCGGGATCGACAGAAGTCCGTCCACGCCACCCGATTTCAACTCGAGGAAAGCCGTCGAATCCTCTGGAATCTCTCGGAAAGTGATCCGTTCCAGATGGGCGGGGCCGCGGTTGGCCGACAGCGGCGAACCCCAGGCATAGTCGTCGTTGCGGACGATCACGGTTTCCTGGCCAAGGGTGAAGCTTTCCAGCTTGAACGGGCCGGTGCCGACGGCTTCCGTGATGCCATAGTCCTCCCCCGCCGCTTCGACCGCATCCGGGTCGGGAATGCCCATGAAGGAAGAGGAGAAGTTGTAAAGGGTATTCGGGTCGGGATGCTTCATGACGAACTTAACCGTCAGGTCATCCGGCGTCTCGACCGAGCCGATCGCATCGACCATGTAGGCGTTTTCGGTCTTGCGGAACATCTCGATGAACTTCGCCACGTCGCGCGAGGTGAAGGCTTTGCCGTTGTGGAACTTTACCCCCGGTTTTAGATGAAAGACCCAGGACATGCCGTCGGGTGCCTCTTCCCAGCTTTCTGCAAGGAAGGGGTGAAAGCTGAGGTCAGCATCCTGCGCGACGAGGTTGTCATAGATCATCTGAAAGACGGTGTTAGTGTTCACCGCCGTAAGCACGTTGTAATTCGGGATACCGACTTCGTTCGTGCTGAGAACGAAGGTTGCCTCCTGTGCGATAGCGGACAAGGGTAGCAGGGCAGCGGCGCTTACACTCGCCGCCAGCAGGGTTCTTTTCAGTCGCGTGAACATTTCAATCTCCCGGTTTGGACGTTTGGCTTTTCTTGTTATTTCAAGGGGCGGCGCGGATCCCCGTCATGGCCGATGAAGTCGTTGTATAGCGCCGATACTTTGGTCATCCGCTGTTCCACCTCTGGTCCGAGCTCGGCGAAAACCCCATTGACCAGCAGTCCGATCAGCGAGGACATGGCCGACGTCGCGTCCCAGAACTGATTGAAGTCCGTCTGCACGACGAAGGCCTCGTCAGAAACATCTCGCGCCCAGGGGCAGTAGGGATCGGTGATGAGGGTGACCGGAATTCCCGCCTCTCGCGCAGCTATCGCCAGACGGCGGGTCAGGCGGGAATAGCGCCGTCCGTCAATCAGGACCAGACAGACATCCTCTGGCGGGGCCAGCAGAACCTCGGCGAAGTTCGCCGCCGACAGATCCAGAAGCTGCACACCAGCGCGCAGGTATTGCAGTTGATTGACCAGGAACTGTCCATGCCCGCGTTCCGTCTGGAAGCCCGAGACGAAAACCTGCTTGCGATGGGCCAGCCGCTCTACCGCGCGGGCGAACCCGGGCGATGCGGCGGTTTCATAGTTGGCAAGTATGGCAGCCATCTCGCGTTCCATGCCGCGGGATATCTCTGACGCACCCTGCTTCTGGCGAGTTGCGAAATCCTGCAGCCGGTCGCCGACCAGCCATGCCTGATCGCCAAGTTCCGCCTGGATCGCGCTTTTGAGATCCTTGAAATGGAGGTAACCGATCCCCCGACAGAAACGACCGACAGTAGCCTCGCTAATGCCTACCCTGGTGGCGACAGAGGCGGCAGTTTCAAAGGGCAAATCTTTGAGATTAGACAGGAAATAGCTGGCGAGCGTCCGGTTTGCAGGGGTTGCATCCCGCAGGCAATCTTCCAGTCGACCGCGCAAATCGGCCGGTTGCGGCTGAACTGCCTTCTGATCCGCCATTGCCCCCCCTGCGGGCTTCGCGACTTTTCGTCGTTACTGGCAAAACGGTGACAGAAACATTCCTATCCGTCAATCTTGCAAGAAAACTGTAATTCGTTAGGCTGGCTCGACGTCTTTGGGGGAAGCGATGCCAGAACCTTCGACCAGACCTTTTGCAAGGCCGCCGTTGGTGATCGAGGCTGCTGAACTGCGCCTTGTCCGTCTGCCGCTTGTCACACCTTTCACCATCGCCACCGGCACGATGTATGAGAAAGTCTTTCCCTTGCTTCGGCTGTTCTCGGGCAAGTGGGAAGGGGTGGCCGAAGGCGTCATGGACCCGTTGCCGGACTACCTTGCGGAAACCACCGCCGGAGCGATGGCCTTTCTGTCAGAGGTGGTGCTGCCTGACATGATCGGGAAAAGCTTCCCTCACCCGAACGCGCTTGATAGGCATTTTGCGGCGTGGCGCGGCAACCGAATGGCGCTGGCGACAGTCGAGATGGCTTTCTGGGATCTGTGGTCGCGCTCGCTTGACTTGCCGCTGCAGACTGCGCTCGGCGGTGAAGGAGAAGCGATCGACGTGGGAGTTTCGCTGGGCATCGGTCCGATCCCCGGCACGCTGGACCGCATCCGCGCGCATCTGGATCAGGGTTACAAGCGGATCAAGCTGAAGATCATGCCGGGTCACGATCTGGAACTGATCTGCACCGCGCGCGAGGCATATCCGGACGCGCATCTGACGGTGGACGCGAATAGTTCATACACGCTTGCAGATACAGCGCTGTTTCAGCAGCTCGATGCCTTCGATCTCGACTACATCGAGCAACCCCTCGCCTGGGACGATATCCACGACCATGCCGCGCTGCAGGCTCGGCTTCGCACGCCAATTTGCCTTGACGAGTGCCTTGGGACGATTGCCCAGACCCGCAAGGCGCTGCAAAGCGATGCTGCCCGGGTCGTCAACATCAAGGTCGGCAGGGTCGGCGGCCATTCCTCCGCCCGAGCGATCCATGACCTCGCCGCAGCATTCGATGTGCCGGTCTGGTGTGGCGGGATGCTGGAAAGCGGTGTGGGCCGGGCGCACAACATACACCTTTCCACCCTGCCGAACTTCCGAAAACCGGGCGACACCTCATCTGCCAGCCGCTACTTCCACCGCGACATCGTTGCGGAAAAGCTGGAAGCGAGCGCGGGCCGCATGCCGGTGCCAAGCGGACCCGGCACTGGCGTGACGCTCGACCATGATTTCCTCGCCACGGTCAGCAACGACATCCAGAGGTTCGACGCATGACCGAGGTCGTGATCCGCGACCTTTCCAGAATGGCAGAGTTCCGGCAGGCCGAAGCATTGCAGTCCGAGGTCTGGGGCAAAGACGACGTGGCGGATCCCGCCGATCTCATGATGGTCATCCAGGCCGAAGGCGGTATATGCGCGGGAGCGTTTCACGAGGACCGCCTGATAGGCTATATCTTTGGCTTTCCGACCCGAGAGCCCCATATTCAACATTCTCACCGCCTCGCGGTTGCGTCAGATGCAAGGGGGTCGGGGCTGGGAGCGCGCCTGAAGTGGTATCAGCGAGATTGGTGTCGTGAGCGGGGAATTCGGGTCGTTCGCTGGACGTTCGATCCCCTGCGTGTACTCAATGCCAATCTCAATATCGCGAAGCTGGGTGCAATCGGACGTACCTACTTTCCCGACTACTACGGCGAAATGGCCGGCATAAACGCCGGTGTTCCGTCGGACCGCCTGCTGGTGGACTGGCTCGTGACAGATGCCGCGTCGACAAAAGACGCACGCTCCGTGATGGAACCCGCATCCACCATATCCATTCCGGCGGATTTCTCAGAAATGCTGGCTTATGACGCAGAGCGCGCAATGCATGAGCGTCTGCGCTTGCGCGAGGCGATATCGAGAGCATTCGCAGCAGGAGAAGAGATTACCGGATTCGATCCAGCGCTTCGGCGATATCTACTAACGAAGCGCGCCGTCACTGAGTAGCCCTGTCGATGCGCCAGCGCCACAACCGATCAGTTCGGATGACGATATCGAATTCGCTGAAGGCACTGTCAGAGGAGCTTTCCTTGATCCAAACGGCGCCTATTTAGCATCGCTATATGCGCACCCCTCCCCCCCCTTCCGCTACTTCAAGACCAGTCCGAAGATCATTCGCCTAGCGGTGATGTTCTACGTCCGCTGTCCGCTCTCGCTGCGGAACATGGAAGACATGCTGCACGAACGCGGCATCGAGATCAGCCATGAGACAGTTCGCTTATGGTGGAACCGCTTCGGCCGAATGTTTGCTGCCGAGATCCGAAGACGACGTGTCGACCGCATGCGGTCCCTGTCCCACTGGTGGTGGCATTTGGACGAGACCTTCGTAAAGATCAACGGCGAAACGCACTATCTCTGGCACACCGTCGATCATGAAGGCGAGATCCTCGAAAGTTGCGTGACCAAGCGAAGAGTTCGCAAAGCAGCAATGAAATTCTTCCGGAAATCAATGAAACGCCACAGTCAGCCCAGGGTGATAGTGACCGACAAGTTGCGATAATACCGAGCCGATCTGAAAGACTTAGGCTTTGTCCACGATCGCGAAACTGGTCGATGGCTGAATGACCGGGCGGAATAACTCTCACCTGCCCTTTCGAAGAAGAGAGCGCGGACCCATTACCTTTGGCATGGTGAACGGGGCGGGAAAGGACGACTTCGTCTAATGTCTCTGACAGAGACAACCTACGCTATCCCAAAGGTTATCCCCGGTTTCTAGAAACCACTTTGCCGCATTGTCGATTTCAAAAGAGTGTCGCGAGCGGACGAAAGATGGATTTGGCAGGCGGATTGTGCAGCGGCGGGATCTCGGCTGATCAGCGCGTCCATGTAGGCTAGATGCTCGCGAGCGGCAACCTCGTTTCTTTGCCTCTCGTCGCGCTTGTTCCATTGGTAGTGATAGTGAAAAACCATCGTGATGATGTCGTAGAAATTGTCGATGAACCGATTCGGGCTGACGGAGTTCAACAAGCGATGGAATGCGCTGTCGAGTTCGGGGAAGTCGCGGTAGCGGGCATCGATGTCGTCCAACAGGTCGACATGACGGCGGCGCAGGTCGGAAAGATGAACCCACAGTGGGGACTCTTCATTCAGGCTCACGAAGAGCAGCGCCGAACGCAGTTCAAACATCTCTCTGATTTCAAATAGCTCGCAGGCAAAGCGCGTGGTGAAGCCCTTGAAGGCCCAACCCGAGCCGGGACTTTTCTCGATCAAGCCGAAGCGCTGAAACCTATTAAGGAACTCGCGCACTACTGTCGTCGCGACACCGAAGCGGCGAGCAAGTTCCAGTTCGTTGATCGCGGTGCCCGGACGGGCATTGTCGCGCAGCATCCATTCCATGAACTGTATTTCGACCTGGGTCGAAATCGAGACGGTCTCCGCTTGAGGAAATTTTCGGACAGGCGGCTTTCCAAGGGCACGACGCCGATCACGGCCCGTGCCGACCACCAACCCGGGTTCGGACAGGGCGGCAATAACCTTTCGGACGGTTGTGCGGCTGACCTTCAGGGCCGCGCATAATTGGGGTTCCGAGGGCAACGGCGCCCCCTCTTCGATTCTTTCGACGAGTTCCACGGCATCATTGAATGCACGCTTGAAGGTCGCATCTGACTTCATCTGCACCTCATAGACTTTTATAGATTAAAAAACAGCTTGATGACACATGCAATTATGATTTTTATGCATAAAAAACGTAGTGGCGAAGGCCCGGGCAAGCGCGACCTACACGTTATCAATTGAAGAAAGAGCATCTCGTGAGGAATGAAATGCGAGTTGTCGTGTGCCCTCAGCCACATCAAATCGCTATCGAGACGCGGGACATGGCTGTGGCCAATACCGACGAGGCGCTTTTGCGCATAAAGCGCGTCGGGATTTGCGGCACGGACTATCACATATACGGCGGCCTCCACCCTTTTCTGAATTATCCCCGCGTCATTGGCCATGAGATATCGGCAGTCGTGGAGCAGGCGCCTGCTGGCAGCGGCTTTACCGCCGGGCAACTCGTGGTGGTGAATCCCTACATCGCATGCGGCACCTGCCGTGCCTGCGCGGCGGGAAAACCAAACTGCTGCATGCGGATCGCTGTTCTGGGCGTTCACAAGGATGGCGGCATGGCTGAGCTCCTTGCCCTGCCCCTTCGCAACCTCGTCCCGGCCAAAGATCTTGATGCAGATCAGGCGGCCTCGGTTGAGTTCCTAGCCATTGGTGCGCATGCCGTAAGACGGGGTGAGGTTGCGCCGGGCATGAAAGTACTTGTGATCGGCGCGGGTCCGATAGGACTGGGCACGGCTTTGTTTGCGTCGATCGCGGGGGCGGAGGTCACCATCGCGGACCGAAATCTGGATCGATTGAAGCTCGTTTTGTCCCTGAAGCAGTTTGATCGATCGCTGCTAGTCGATGCGGATTTTCCCGCAGCGGTGGCCGCAGCAACAAATGGTGACGGCTTTGACGTAGTGCTCGATGCGACAGGTAGTCCTGCCTCAATGGAAGCAAGCTTCGCGCATGTCGCTCATGGCGGCGCGATGGTTTTGGTCGGCCTTGTCAAGGCAATGATCAGCTTTGACGACCCGGAATTTCATCGACGGGAAATGTCGCTGCTCGCCAGCCGAAATGCCACAAGGGAAGATTTTGACAATGTAATCCTTGCCATCCGCAACCGTGAGATCGACATTAGTCGGCTTGTCACCCACCGGACGACCCTCGACCGCGTTACAACGGACCTTCCCCGATGGGCCAAAGACAAGGCGGGGTTGATCAAGGCGATGGTGGAGTTCGAATAGAATGGCCACGCGTGTCCTTCAATTTGGCACCAGTCGATTTCTGCAGGCACACGCCGACCTTTTCATCCATGAAGCATCGGCGTCAGGCCAAGACATCGGGCCGATTACGGTGGTCAAGACGACGCAAGGAGCCGAACGCGCGGGCCGCATTGCAGCCTTTGCCGATCCGGCGGGATTTCCGGTGCGCATCCGGGGCCTTTCCGGAGGGCATGTCGTCGATGCCGAGGTGCGCGTGAAGAGTGTCGCCCTCGCCTACGACGCTTACCTCAACTGGGATCAATTGCAGGACCGTTTCTCCTGTCAGACCGAGGTAGTGATCTGCAACACCGCCGAGGCGGGATATACGGTGCCGGAACAGGATCGCCAGCCTTCGACCGCGACGGGAAGCGTCCCGTCGAGTTTTCCGGCAAAGCTGCTGCGCCTGCTGGTCTGCAGGCACCGCAGTAATCCGGCCCCGCTTTTGATCCTTCCGTGCGAGTTGATCGTCAACAACGGTCAATATCTGCGCGGCATTCTTTCAGATCTGGCTGCGGATTGGGGGCTGGGTGCTGGTTTTCTCGAGTGGTTTGCGCGTGATGTAACCATTTGCGATACTCTGGTCGATCGCATTGTTTCCGAGGCATTGGAGCCTATCGGGGCAATAGCCGAACCATACGCCCTTTGGGCGATCCGGCGCTCGCCAGGAATGGTTGAGCCGTTCCAGCATCCAAACGTTGTCTACACAGAAAACCTTGAGACTTATACAAGGCTGAAACTGCATATCCTGAACTTGGGACACACTTGGCTGGCCGAGTTATGGCGCAGCACCGGGCGTGCCCCAAACGAAACCGTGCGCGAGATACTGTCTGACGCAGCAGTGCGCAACGCACTTCTCAGCCTGTACCGCGACGAGGTAGTGCCAGGTTTTGCTGCACACGAATTGCGTGCCGAAGCAACGCGATACATCGCACAGACGATCGAACGCTTCGACAACCCCTTCCTCAATCACCGGATCAGCGATATTGCGCAAAACCATGCACCCAAGATCCAAAGCCGGGTGGGAGATTTCTTGAGCTGGGTGGCAAGTGCCGAGCCATCGCTCACGCTTCCCCGCCTAAGGCAACTCGCGGGCTCAGTTTGAAAAGCGGTGTCAAAGGAACTTCCGAGCTTATAATGCTCGTCATCTAGCCTTCCGAGCTCTCCACCCCTCGCCCTTCCGCTACTTCAAAACTAGTGCCCTGATCATCCATGAAACCGTGCGCTTCTGGCGGAATAGGTTCGATCCTATGTTCGCCGCCGCGATCCGCCGCGGACGGGTA
>QFQS01000008.1 GCA_003243455.1 Cereibacter sphaeroides
TGCCGAGATCGTCCGCGTGGCCTGATGCCAAAGGGGAAAGGGGTAATCATGCCTCAGGCGTAAGTTACGCAACAACGCCGTTCCACGGGATGATCTGCGCCGAAACGCCATAGGGTTCGTGGATGGTGAAGTCGAAGTAGCCCGCACCAAGTGGAATAGAGCGGCCTTCGACAGTTTCGGCCTGATTTCCGTAATATTCAAAATAGCGGGCGGCCCCCTCGATCTCGATCCGGGCCTCCCACAGGGGTTTGCCCTGTTCCAACGTCAGCACGAGGGCAATCTCGTCCTTGTGGACCAGCAGATAGCGCCCCATCGCCTGCACCATACGGCCGCGCTCGACGGGTCGCAGGCCGGACCAGTCGCCCGATAGATGCAACTTGCGCGCGGCCTGCACGGCCCGGTCCACGTCGGCGGCATCGGCTGCGGCCTGATCCGCAAGATGATCGCCCGTGGCCGGGTTGATAACCGCGATGCGACCTGCGCCGCCGTCTACCCATTGCCCAGCAATGTAGTTTTGCCAGAACGCCGCCAACTTACTCATCCGCTGCCTCGCGCATCCACTGCTGCAGCGTCTTGATAGAATGCTCTGAGTTCAGCCCGCAGGCCGGGTCCAACACCAGGGGCCCAGGCTTGTAGCCGCGGCTGTGCAGTCCCCGGTAAACGCTTTCGACCAGCCTGATATCTTCCTCGACGGTCGTCGCGCGGTCTTGGATTGCCAGCCGTCGAGTTACCTCGTCATCGACGCCGTCGGGCGTATACCAGCCGCGCCAGACGGTGCAGTGGTCAACGTCGCTCGCGCGCCAATGATAGGTGTTCAGCACATTGCCCGGGTAGACCTGAAAGGAAAACATCGGCCACAAGAAAAAGCTGCGGTATTCGCCCGCGTGCTGCACCGACAAATCAACGGGGTAGCTCATGGCCTCCATACTCTGGCATTCGGTGGTGTGGCGCAGGACATAGCCTGTGTTCATCGGCTGGATGTCATAGGTTTCCGGCTTGATCACCCCGGTTGCAAAAGTCGGGTGATTTAGCGTGCAGTGGTAACATTCGGAGTAGTTCTCGACCGAGACCTTCCAGTTGCAATGCTCGGGGATCTCGACCCATTCCAGAGGGGCAAGTTTGTCGATCTGTGGCACATATTCGCCCAGTTCGGCCCGGACGCCGGGGTACCAGTCTTCCATTGGGGCGGCGTCGGGGTCGAGATTAACAAAGATGAAGCCGTGGAAATCTTCAGTACGCACCGAAGTTAGGCAGATTTTCTTGCGGTCAAAGCCCGGAACGGAATTTACGTTCGGTCCGGCGCGCAATTCGCCCGAAAGCTCATAGGTCCAGGCGTGGTAGGGGCAGACCACCACGCGGGTGGTGCCGGTGCCCTGAACCAGTTGGTGCGCGCGGTGCTGGCAGACGTTGTAAAAGGTCTTGAGGTTGCCGTCGCGGCCGCGGATGCAAAATAGACTTTCGCCGCCAATCTCGAAGGTGAAGTAATCGCCGGGATTGCGGATCTGACTGGCATGGCCGGCGAACTGCCAGGTGCGCGCCAGAAGGCCCGCCTGTTCCTTGGCGAAGATCGCAGGATCGGTGTAATAGCGGCCGTCCAGCGAATGGACGAGTTTGGGGGTGTCCTGAACGGTCATGATTCCGATCCTTCGTCTTCAACATAGATGCCAAGTGCGTGGCGTCGGCTATGAAAGGCTTCGATACTGGCCACCACATCTTCGCCAGCATCGGCGATGATGAAGGCCAGCAGCACCTCGAAGAAAGCAGTCAGCGCCACGGTTGAGGTGAAGAACTGCGGCGTTTCGGTCGGCACGATGAAACGGTGCTGGGCCGAAGCCATGATCGGGCTGGCGAGGCTGTCGGACACCGCGATCACCGGCACGCCCTGAGCGCGGGCAATGTTTACAGCCTCGACAATTTCAGTCCGATAAGGGCGGAAGGTCATGGCGATCAGTACGTCGCGGTGATCGGCGCGAGCCAAGCCATCAACCGGCAGAGTACCGCCGTTGGGCAAGGCTTGGATGCCGTCAATCGCCATACCGGCCAGATAGGCAAAGTTCTGCGCCACGGGGTTGGTGACGCCCACGCCCAGGACATAGCTCCGACGCGCCGCGACGATCGCCTTGGCCGCGCGGTCGATGGCGGCATGGTCGGTCGCAGAATAGAAGCCTTCTAGGTTGTCAATCGAGGCCTCAGCCGAGGCTGCGTAAAGCCCGCCCAGCTGACCTTTGTGCGAAACCGATTGCAGCCAGCGCGCGCGGTCGGGGTAGGTCTCGCGGCCCTGACGGATTTCGGCGCGAAACACCTCGCGGAAGGATTCGTAGCTGTCCATGCCTAGTGTGCGGGACAAACGTACCAAGGTGTTCGCTTTGACATTGGCCAGAGCCGCAAGTTTGCGAATCGAAGTCACCCCAATTTCATTGGGGTGCTCCAGAAGAAAGGTGGCAACCTTGCGCAGCTCTGGTGTGAGATCAGATCTAAGAATCTGAAGGCGTTCCAGAATTTCGGCGGAGGTTACGGCGGAGGAGACATTTGTATCATTCATGATTGACGAGGCTACAAATGTCTCTTACCGATGTCTACAGAAAACATTCGTTCGAAAGGACTCGTCCCTATGGTTCCCACTCACGCAAAGGTCGTCATCATTGGCGGCGGCATCATGGGCTGCGGATTGGCCTATCATCTTGCCCACGAAGGCTGGAATGATGTCGTGCTTCTGGAGAAGGCGGAGCTTACCTCGGGGTCGACCTGGCATGCTGCGGGTCAGATCACGCATTCGACCTCCAGCTTCGCGCTTGGCAAATGCGTGGGCTACAACATCGACCTTTATTCAAAGGTGCTCGAGGCTGAAACCGGCCAGTCGGTGACCTGGCATGGCTGCGGATCGCTGCGGCTGGCTTATACCGATGACGAACTGGACTGGCTGAATCAGACGGTGTCGGTCGGCAAGGGACTTGGTTTTCCGATGGAGATCGTCGGGCCGGAGCGCATCCGCGAACTGCACCCCTTTTACAATCTCGATGGCGTTCAGGCGGCGCTTCACACGCCCGAGGATGGTCATGTCGATCCGGCAGGGGCGGCTTTTGCTTTGGCGAAAGGCGCGCGGCAGTTGGGGGCCAAGGTTATTCGGCAATGTCGCGCGACCAATGTCACGCAACTGCCTAGCGGCGAATGGTTTGTCGAAACCGAACAGGGCAACATCACCTGCGAACACGTCGTTAACGCGGGCGGCACCTATGCGCGGCAGGTGGCACTGTGGTCGGGCTACGATCTGCCGACGACGTCAATGACGCATCATTATCTGATCACCGAAGCGGTGCCGGAGTTTATGACGCTTGACCGCGAACTGCCAGTTGTGCGCGACGACCGGTTCGTCTCGGGCTATATCCGGATGGAGCAGAAATCCGGCTTGATCGGCATCTACGAAAAAGCCAACCCGAATACAGTTTGGGAAGGTGGCTGCCCGTGGGAAGCAGAGAACGAGCTGTTTGCCCCGGATTACGAACGTATCATGCCTTGGCTTGAAAATGCCATGGCGCGGATGCCCGTGCTTGCCCAACTGGGGATCAAACGCGAGGTACATGGTGCCATCAGCCATCCGCCGGACGGCAATCCGCTGATCGGCCCCGCGCCGGGGCTGCGGAATTACTGGTGCTGCTGCGGCACTCAGATCGGTATCGGCTGGGGGCCGGGCCTGACACGCGAATTGGCGCGCTGGATGGTGCATGGTGCGTCCGACATCAACATGCGTGAATTCGATCCACGTCGTTTTGGCACCTATGCCGATCAGAAATTCCAGATCGTCAAGGCGAAGGAAGACTACCTGTTGCGCCACGAAATTCCCTTCCCGTTCTTCAACCGACTGGATGGGCGGCCGGTCAAGCCTTCGCCGATGTATGATGATCTAAAGGCTGAAGGCGCGGTCTTCGAAGAGGTGTTCGGCCACGAGCGACCGCGTTGGTTCGCTCCGGCGGGAACCGAGGTCAAGGATATCTATGGTTTCCGCCGCACAGGGCTGCACGATATTGTCGGGGCAGAGGTTCGCGCCGTCCGCAAGACTGCGGGGATCATGGATATATCTGCCTTCACCAAGGTCGAGGTCTCCGGTCCGGATGCGGCGGCCTTCCTCGATGGGCTGGTGCCAAACCGGCTACCCTCAGGCGCTGGCAAGATCGCACTGACTCATTTGTTGAACGACAACGGCAGGATCGAGCTGGAAACCACCATCGTCCGACTGGCCGAGGATCGTTTCTACCTCGTCTGTGCGGCGTTCTTCGAACAGCGGCTGGTGGATTACCTGACCTTCGCGCACAAGGCCGAGCGGGTAAAGATTACCAACCGCTCGACCGACTGGGCGGCAATGGCGCTGAACGGGCCGAATGCGCGTGACATTCTTGGCGAATGCACAGGGGCCGACCTGTCAAACGCAGGGTTCAAATGGTTGACCGCGCAAGAGATTGCTGTGGCAGGCCACAAGCTGTGGGCCTTCCGGATGTCCTATGCCGGCGAGCTTGGCTGGGAATTCCATGGGCCGCGCGATGCGATACTTGCGGGCTTCCGAGCCTTGAAGGCGGCGGGGAAAGCACACGGGCTGGTCAACTACGGTTCTTTCGCCATGAATGCGATGCGTATGGAAAAGGGCTTCAAAGGGGCGGGGGAGCTGACCAACGAAGTTACCTTGCCAGAGGCTGACGTGATGCGTTTTGTCAAACTTGACAAAGAGTTCCGCGGCAAGGCTGCAACACTGGCGGCCACTCCAAGCTGGATTTGTTCCTATCTTGAGATCGCCGACGATGGCAAATCCGATGGCAACGGCGGCGAAGCGGTGCTGGTAGGCGACCGGCAGGTGGGCACTGTCAGCTCGATTGCCTTTGGCCATGCGGTAGGCAAGCTTCTGGCCTTTGCTTACCTCAAGCCGGAGCACGCCAAACCCGGAACCAATCTTGACGTGATCATCATGGGACAGCCGCGCGCGGCCACGGTCCTGGCCGACGCGGTCTATGACCCGCAAAGTGTGTTGCCGCGTGCCGATCTGGAAAAGGTGGCTGCCCAATGACAGGCGCCGCAGTTCGCGACAGCTATGGCGATACTTCGACCTCGGCAGCCAAGGCACGCTATGACGCCTGGGCAAACCACTATGAAGCAGACCTGATGGCGGCGGGCTACCGTCTGCCTTGGATTTTCGCCACCGTCGCGTGCGCCTTTTTGCCGTCTGCGACCACACCTATCCTTGATGCAGGATGCGGAACAGGCATGCAGTTCGAGCCTTTGCACCTTTTGGGATACAGAGGCATCACTGGCATCGACATGTCGCAACCCATGCTCGACTTCGCACAAGGGAAGGGACTTTACGACCAGCTTATCCAGGCGACGCTGGGTGAAGCACTGCCCTTCGCAACCGATGCCTTTGCCGCTACGCTTTGCTGCGGGGTGATCACGCCGGGCCACGCACCAGCCCATGCGCTGGATGAGCTTGTTCGGGTAACAAAGCGCGGCGGGATTTTAATTTTCTCGCTGCGAGACGACTTCGGACAATTGCCTGACTATCCCGCTCACCGCGACCAACTTTATCAAAAGGGAAGCCTGCGCGAGATATTCAAGACCGAGGCTTTTGCCTCCCTTCCTATTGGCGAACCAAAGGTGCGTCACAGGGTCCACGTCTGTGAGGTGGTTGCATGACCAAGACAATGAAAGCGATGGTGCTGACCGGTCACGGCGACTTCGACAAGCTTGTGTGGCACGACGATCTGGCAGTGCCGGTTCCCGGCCAAGGCGAAGTTCTGATCCGTGTCGGGGCCTGTGGTCTGAACAACACCGACGTGAACACCCGGACCGCTTGGTATTCCAAAGGCACCCGCACCGCCACCACCGGAAGCGCGTTGGAAGGGGTGGCCGAAGTCGATGCCACCTGGGGCGGCGCACCGCTGACCTTTCCCCGGATACAGGGGGCCGACATTGTCGGCCGCGTGGTTCAGGTCGGGGCGGGTGTTGATCAGGCGATGGTTGAGCGCCGGGTGCTGGTCGATCCCTGGCTGCGCGACCCCGCAGAGCCGCTGAATATGGATAAGGCCGCCTACCTTGGCAGCGAATTTGACGGTGGCTTTGCGCAATTCGTCACGGCGCGCTCCGATACGGTTTATCCGATCAACTCTGACCTGACGGATGCCGAGCTTGCGACCTTTGCCACCTCATATGTCACAGCCGAAAACATGCTTGACCGGGCCAAGGTGGTCAAAGGGGATGTGGTGTTGATCCCCGGCGCGTCAGGTGGTGTCGGCTCGGCTCTGATCCAGTTGGCCAACCGTCGCGGTGCTGTAACGGTGGCGATGTGCGGCGATGAAAAAGCCGAGGCGGTGCGCGCCATCGGTCCGTCAGCCGTGCTGTCGCGCAGTCCTGAGAACCTCAAGGCGGCGCTGCGCAAGTCTATTGGGCGTGATACGGTGACGGTGGTAGCCGATGTCGTGGGTGGGCGCTATTGGCCGCACCTGATCGACGCGCTTGCCCGCGACGGCCGCTATGTCTGTTCGGGCGCCATCGCCGGCCCGCTGGTTGAACTGGACCTGCGCACCTTTTACCTGCGCGACCTTACACTGATCGGGTCGACCGTCGTGCCGCCGGGGATCTTCGCCGATCTGGTTGGCTATATCGAACGCGGCGAAATTCGTCCGCTGCTGGCCGCGACCTATGCCTTACGCGACCTTCATGATGCCCAACGCGCATTCATCGCCAAGAAACACGTCGGAAATATTGTGGTGATGCCATGACACGGGCGGCCTTCGACAATCTTTTTGCTACCGTCGGCGCACTGATCTGTACCACGCCAGAATTGCGCGATTTTGTGGATTGGCCCGATGCCCCCGCCTTCCCGGGTGTGCCAGCCTTGGGCGTGCCCGCGATCCCGCTGATCACAGGACTTCAAGCTGTGGCAGCGGCGCAAACCGCGCCGATTGTCGAGGCCATCAAGGCTGTGGCCTCGCAGGCGTATTGGCAACAGACCTATTCCGAAGCTGAAGTCGGGCGCGATTTCCTCAACCGCTATGGTTGGTTCGAACTCGTGGGGCCGACCGGGCATTACCTGTCCGACACGATGCGCGCCTATATCGCCTTTTGGGGCGAGGGGCTGCATTACCCGATGCACCTGCATGAGGCGGAGGAGCTGTATTACATCCTCGCCGGTTCGGCTGAGTTTCATGCCGCCGGCCAAGGTTCTGCGATTTTGAGGCCGCAAGATGCCCGGCACCATGCATCAAATCAACCACACGCCATGGATACCCATGCCGAACCAGTGTTGACACTTATCCTTTGGCGGGGTGTCGGGCTGGACGGTAACGCGAGGATGGCAACCGCATGAAGATAAACCGTATCCGCATCTACAAGACCGATCTTCCTTATGTAGGTGGTGCTTATGTCTGGGGTGCCGGCAATGCCATTACGGTGTCTAAAGCCTCGGTCGTGGTGATTGATACCAATGCCGGCCTTTCCGGATGCGGTGAATTTTCGCCCTGTGGCGAGAACTACATGGTCGCCCATTCCGAAGGGGTCGAGGCGGCTGCGCGGTTGCTGGCCCCCGCGCTTTTGGGTGAGGACCCGCGACAGGTGGCTCGGATCGAACTTCTGATGGACCACACCATCCAGGGTCATGGCTATGCCAAGGCCCCGTTCGACGCCGCTTGCTGGGATATTCTGGGGCAATCGTTGTCAGCCCCGGTCTGGATGCTTATGGGCGGCAAGTTGACCGATGGCGCGCCGATGTACCGGGTGGCCCCGCAGAAGAGCACCGAGGAAACCATTGCCGAACTGGAAGCGCATCGCGCTGCCGGCTATCGCCAGTTCCAGATCAAGGTCGGTGGTGACTGGGCCAAAGATATCGACCGCATCCGCGCGACGGTGCCGCTGCTGAAGGCCGGCGAGAAGGCGATGGCCGACGCCAATCAAGGCTGGCGCGTCGACAATGCAATCCGCGTGGCGCGGGCGACGCGCGATCTGGATTTCATCCTCGAACAGCCGTGCCAGACCTATGAGGAATGCCAGCAGGTGCGCCGCCTGATCGATCTGCCGATGAAGCTTGATGAATGTGTGACCGGCATGCGTGCCGCGCACCGGATCGTTGAGGATCACGGTGCTGATCTGGTATGTCTCAAGATTTCCAACCTCGGCGGGCTGTCGAAGGCCCGTAAGGTGCGCGACTACCTTGTCGATAACCGGATTCCGGTCGTCGCCGAAGATACCTGGGGCGGCGAGATCGCCACCGCAGTGTTGGCGCATTTCGCCACCTCGACGCCGGCCGAATATCTGCAAAACACCACCGATCTGCACAATTACAACACTCGCTCTACGGGCAAACCCGGTCCGCGCACAGGGAACGGCCGCCTGTTTGCATCCGACGCCCCCGGTTTGGGTGTCATTCCCGATTTCGAAAGCCTTGGAGCCCCTGTGGCGGAGTATCGCACATGAAGATCACCCGCATCACTGTCTGGGCTGTGGATCTGCCGCTGACCGAGCCTTATTGGCTGTCCGGCGGGCGGCTGAAATTTGAACAACTCGACAGCACGCTTGTGCGTATTGACACCGACGAGGGCGTTAGCGGTTGGGGCGAGGGCTGTCCGTGGGGTACGACCTATCTGCCTGCACATGGCCCCGGCATTCGTGCCGGAATACAAACACTGGCCCCGGCAATCCTTGGCCGCGACCCGCGATCCCTGCGCGGGCTGAACGCAGCCATGGATATCCAACTGCCGGGGCATCTTTATGTGAAATCCGCGATTGACATGGCTTGCTGGGATATTCTCGGCCAAGTCGCGGGGCTGCCGCTTTGGCAGTTGTTCGGTGGCACCGAAGCAGAGCCGGTGGCGGTCAATTCCTCGATTTCGACTGGCACGCCGGACCAAATGATTGCCTTGATACGGCGCGCGAGTCAAAAGGGCTACCGCACCCATTCAGCCAAGCTTGGCGGCCATGAGATTGCCGCCGACATCGCCCGGATCGAGGCGATCAACGCAGCCCTGCCCTCGGGTGAGAAGGTGACATTCGACATCAACCGCGCCTGGACACCTGGCGTGGCGATACAAGTGCTGAACTCGGTTGCCGCCCGCGACTGGGTGGAACAGCCCTGCGAGACGCTGGAGCAATGCTCCCAGGTCGCGCGTCGCGTGTCAAACCCGATCATGCTCGATGAATGCCTGCACAGTTTTCAGGATCATCTGGACGCTTGGAGGCTGGGCGCTTGCGAAGGCGTCAAGGTCAAGCCGAACCGTGTCGGCGGCCTGACCAAGGCGCTGCAAATCCGCGATTTTGGCGTGTCAGTCGGCTGGCAGATGCATATTGAGGATCTGGGCGGCTCGGCGCTTGCCGATACGGCTGCGATCCATTTGGCCTCCTCCACGCCAGAGGCGAACCGGTTGGCAAGCTGGTTGTGCCATTATCACCTGTCGGTAGATCCGGTGCCTGGGCAGGGCGCGCGCAATGAGGGGGGCTTTGCCAAGCCGCCGTCAACCCCCGGCCTTGGGGTAATCCCAGACCCGGAACTTCTGGGCAAAGCCACGGCGGAGTACCAATTGTGAAAATCACTCGTATCGGCCTTTGGGAAGTCCCCCTGACCAGCCACATCGCCTATCATATGGCGGGCGGCAAGACCTGCGATGTCGTGCCTTCGACCATTCTGCGCATCGATACTGATGCCGGGATCTCCGGTTGGGGAGAGGTTTGTCCGATTCCGCACTACTTGCCCGCCTATGCCGGAGGGGTGCGACCCGCCATCGAATACCTAGCCCCGGTGCTGATCGGTGCCGATCCGGTCGGACCGGAAGCGGTGATGACTCGCGCCGACACCTGGCTGCAAGGCCATGTCTATGCCAAATCGGCCCTGGATATCGCACTATGGGATATCACTGCTCAAGCTGCGGGCCTGCCGCTTTACGCGCTTTTAGGCGGTCGGCAGATGGGCGACATGCCGCTTTACCACTCGATCAGCTGCCTTGAACCTGCCGAGATGGCCCGCATCGCCCGTGAGGCGCTGGCCGAAGGCATTGCGCAGTTTCAGGTCAAGCTGGGTGCCTCGGGCGATTGGCAAACCGACGTGGAACGCCTGACGCTGGTGCGTGAGGCAGTGGGGGCCGGCCCCTTGGTCTATGGCGACTGGAACTGTGGTTCGACCCGGCTCGAGGCGAGCCGGGTCGGCCGCGCAGTAGCGCATCTGGACGTGATGCTGGAACAGCCCTGCCCGACGTTCGAGGATTGCGCGGCGGTGCGCGCCGCGACCGGTTTGCCGATGAAGATGGACGAGTTGGCGCATGACACAGGCTCGTTGCTGCGGGCGCATGAGCTGGGGTGCATGGATGCAGTGGCGCTGAAACTATCGAAATTCGGCGGGCTGTCACCGATGCGGCGGGCCCGCGATCTGTGCCTGCATCTGGGAGCGAAGATGTGCATCGAGGACACCTGGGGATCAGATATTACTACCTCAGCTCTGCTGCACCTGGCAGCTGCCACACCGGAACGGTCGCTGCTGAACACCTGCGATCTCTCTGGCTATGTGGCACCCCGGCTTGATCCAAATTCCCCTATCCGCCGCAATGGCCGCATAGCGCCCCCCTCCGGCCTCGGCCTTGGTGCCGTGCCAGACCCTGAAATTCTAGGCCAGCCTATGGCCATCATCGACTGAGAGGCTGTAATGTTAAAAAAGACCACGCAATCCGACTGGGCGGCCCGCGCCCGGGCCGTGCTGCCCGCTGGCGGCTTTGGCAACTTTGATCCCGCAATGTTCATCCGCGAGGGTAAAGGTTCGCGGGTGTGGGACGAGGATGGCCGCGAATATGTCGATTACCTGATCGGCTCTGGCCCGATGCTTTTGGGGCACGGCCACCCCGAGGTGCTGGAGGCTATCTACGAACAACTTCCCCGCGGCATGACCTTTTTTGCCAACAACAGTGTCGGCGTGGAGCTTGCCGAGGAGATCTGCCGCGCCGTCACCTGCGCCGAGCAGGTGCGCTTCCTTGCGTCGGGCGGCGAGGCGGACATGTACGCCATGCGCTTGGCCCGCGCCTATACGGGCCGTGACAAGATCCTGAAATTTGAAGGCGGCTATCACGGCATGTCGGCGGAGGCGCAGATGAGTCTCGCGCCGACGCGGCTCGTCAACTTTCCCGGGGCCGTGTCCGATAGCGCCGGGATACCCGAAGCCGTTCGCCAGGAAATGCTGATCGCTCCATTCAACGATCCCGATTATCTCGAAAGCCTTCTGGCCGAACACGGCGATCAGATCGCCGGGATCATTGTTGAGCCACTGCAGCGCATTATCCCGCCCGCGCCGGGCTTCTTGGAGGCGGTGCGCACGCTTTGCGATCGCTACGGCATCGTCCTCATTTTTGACGAGGTCGTTACCGGCTTTCGATTCTCCTATGGTGGTGCGCAGGAAGAATACGGCGTGACGCCGGACCTCTGCACACTCGGAAAAATCATCGGTGGAGGCTTTCCGCTGGCTGCGGTGGCAGGCCAGAAGCGGATCATGGACCATTTCGACAAGGCGATCGTTGGCGCTGACAAATGGCTAATGATGCTCGGCACGCTATCGGGCAACCCGGTCGCCGCCATTGCCGGTCTCAAGACCATGGAAATCCTGCGGCGTGACGGCGCATACGATATGCTCCGATCCCATGGCGCGCGGCTTCAGGCTATGCTCCGCACACATCTTGAAGCCGCAGGCATCGCGCACAGGATTGTTGGCCATCCGACACTCTTCGACGTCGTCTTCACTGACAGGGACGTGCGCACCTACCGTGACGTGCTCGCCGCTGATGGTGGAAAGGCGGCGCGATTCAACGCAATGTTGCGCGAAAACGGCATCTTCAAGTCGCCGAGCAAGCTTTACCCCTGCCTTGCTCTCACCGAGGCCGATTTCGTCACGACCGAGGCGGCGATCGAGAAGGCAGCCCTGGCGTTGTAGCGCGTACTAAAGGAACACCGTGATTTCGGAAGGAAGTTGCCATGAAGGTACTCGTGCCTGTGAAGCGAGTGATCGACTACAACGTGAAGGTCCGCGTGAAAGCGGACGGATCGGGTGTCGATCTCGCCAATGTCAAAATGTCGATGAACCCGTTCGACGAAATCGCCGTCGAAGAGGCGATCCGCATCAAGGAACGCGGTGAGGCCGATGAGATCATCGTTGTCTCGATCGGCGTCAAGCAGGCGCAGGAAACACTGCGCGCAGCACTTGCGATGGGGGCCGACCGCGCGATCCTGATCGAGGCGGCTTCGGACGTGCATGTGGATATCGAGCCGCTCGCGGTCGCGAAGCTGCTGCAGGCCGTGGTGGACGAAGAGAAGCCGGGTCTCGTAATCTGCGGCAAGCAGGCGATCGACAACGACATGAACGCCACAGGCCAGATGCTGTCGGCCCTTCTCGGCTGGTCGCAGGCGGCGTTTGCCTCCGAGCTGAAGCTCGAAGGCGACAGCGCCGTCGTCACTCGCGAAGTGGATGGCGGCCTGCAGACCATCAAGGTCAAGATGCCTGCCATTGTGACCGTCGACCTGCGCCTGAACGAGCCGCGTTATGCGTCGCTGCCGAACATCATGAAGGCAAAGAAGAAGCCCTTGGAGGAAAAGATCGCGGCCGATTACGGCGTCGATGTCAGCCCCCGTCTGACCATTGTCAAGACGGCGGAGCCGGCGGGCCGCAAGGCGGGCGTGAAAGTGGGCTCGGTCGACGAGCTGATCGCAAAACTCAAAGAGGAAGCGGGGGTAATCTGATGGCTGTTCTTCTCCTGGGTGAAGTAACCGACGGCCAGCTGTCAGTCGATGCCACCGCAAAGGCGCTCACCGCCGCGAAGATGCTCGGCGAGGTGACCGTGCTCTGCGCCGGTGCCAAGGCCGCCGATGCGGCTGCGGAAGCCGCAAAACTTGACGGCGTGAAGAAGGTGGTCTGCGCCGAGGATGCCTCGCTCGGTCACCGTTTGGCCGAACCGACCGCATTGCTGATTGTTTCGCTCGCCGGTGACTATTCGCACATCATCGCCCCGGCGACGACGGATGCGAAGAACGTGCTGCCGCGCGTGGCAGCCCTTCTCGACGTGATGGTGATCTCGGATGTCTCGGGCGTCGTCGATGCTGCCACATTCGAGCGCCCGATCTATGCTGGCAACGCGATCCAGACGGTGAAGTCGTCGGACGGCAAGAAGGTCGTTTCGATCCGCACATCGAGCTTTGATCCGACCGGCCAAGGCGGCTCTGCCCCGATCGAAACCATCGGCGTGGCCGCCAATCCTGGCCTGTCGGAATGGGTCGAGGACAAGGTCGCTGCATCCGATCGTCCGGAGTTGACCTCGGCCGGCATCGTCGTCTCGGGTGGTCGCGGGATCGGCTCGCAGGCAGACTTCGCAATGATTGCGAGACTCGCCGACAAGCTTGGCGCCGCCGTTGGGGCGTCCCGTGCGGCAGTCGACTCGGGTTATGCCCCGAACGACTGGCAGGTCGGCCAGACCGGCAAGGTTGTGGCGCCGAACCTCTATGTCGCCATCGGGATTTCGGGCGCGATCCAGCACCTCGCCGGCATGAAGGACAGCAAGGTGATCGTCGCGATCAACAAGGACGAAGAGGCGCCGATCTTCCAGGTCGCCGATTACGGTCTTGTCGCCGACCTCTTCACCGCCGTACCGGAACTGACTGAGAAGCTCTGAACTACGATGACAAAGATCACTTATATCGAGCATGGCGGAAAGCGGAACGTTGTCGATGTTGCCAACGGCCTGACCGTGATGCAGGGCGCGCGTGACAGCGGCATTCCGGGGATCGAAGCCGATTGCGGCGGCGCCTGCGCCTGCTCGACCTGCCATGTCTATGTCGACCCTGCCTGGGTCGAGAGGCTTCCACCGAAGGATTCGATGGAAGAAGACATGCTCGACTTCGCCTATGAGCCCGATCCGGTCCGCTCGCGGCTGACCTGCCAGCTCAAGGTAAGTGACGCGCTCGACGGGCTAATCGTGCAAATGCCGGAAAAACAGATCTGAGGCCTCTCGCGCAGTTGGGGCGGCCGCGCGGTGTCGTTCTGCCCTTGTGGCTGCGGCACCTCGGGAGATAGAGGAGACGTGAATGAGCGGGATCGTTATCGTCGGCGCCGGACAGGCTGGTGCCTCGCTTGCCGCGAAACTGCGCGCGCTCGGCTATACGGGGACCTTGACACTGATCGGCGAGGAGCCGGTGCCGCCCTATCAGCGCCCGCCGCTCTCGAAGGCCTACCTTCTGGGCGATATGGAGACCGAACGGCTCTATCTCCGCGCACTCTCCTTCTGGAAAGAGCAGAAGGTGACGCTGAAACTAGGTGCCGAAGTCACATCTATCGACCGCACGGCCAGGACGGTCCGGGCGGGCGCGGAGACGATTTCCTATGACCAGCTCGCGCTGACCACCGGATCGCGCCCGCGCCGCTTGTCGGCAGCAATCGGCGGAGAACTGAAGGGCGTCTACACCGTCCGCACGCTTGCTGATGTCGACGCAATGGCGCCAGAATTTGAGGCGGGGCGTCGGCTCCTGATCGTCGGCGGCGGCTATATCGGGCTCGAAGTGGCCGCGGTGGGCGAGAAGCTTGGGCTAAACGTCACGCTGATCGAAATGGCGCCGCGCATCCTGCAAAGGGTGGCCGCACCCGAGACCTCGGACTACTTGCGTGCCGTTCACGACGATCACGGCGTGAAGATCCTCGAGAACATGGGCCTCGACCGGCTTGTGGGCGAGGGCCGGGTGATGGGTGCGATCCTCTCGGACGGCTGCGAGATCGCGGTCGATTTCGTCATCGTCGGGGTGGGCGTCTCGCCCCTCACGATCCTCGCCGAGGAGGCCGGGCTCAAGATTGACAACGGCATCCGCACCGACGAATTTGGCCGCAGCTCGGACCCGAACATCTGGGCCGCAGGCGACTGCGCCTCGTTTCCCCACAAGGGCGGTCGCATCCGGCTTGAAAGCGTCGGAAATGCCATCGACCAGGCGGAACTCGTGGCCGAGAACATGCTGGGCGCGGGCAGAGCCTACACGGCGAATCCGTGGTTCTGGTCCGACCAGTACGACGTGAAGCTCCAGATCGCCGGGCTGAACACCGGCTACGACCGGATCGTGACGCGGGCGGGCGAAGGTGGCGCGGTTAGCATCTGGTATTACCGCGGCGACAAGCTCCTCGCCGTCGACGCGCTGAACGATGCCCGTGCCTACATGGTCGGGAAGCGCCTGATCGAGGCAGACCAGACTATCGATTTCGAAATCGTCGCAGACACCGCCACCGATATGAAGTCGCTGATCTCGGAAGCCAGAAAAGTCCGACAATGATTTCATGTTGCAGATTGAGGCAGTCAAGGCAGGCCGTATTTGTGAGCCGGTATGCCAACAGCACGGGAAGAGACAAAACACGGGTGTGGTGGTCGGTGGTCTGGTCTGCCCTTAGGTAAGCTCTTTGCGATAGGGGCTGCCACGGACGTTCAGATCACGATCGAAACGACTTCGACAGCGGAGAGAAGCGGGCGCATCAGCTTCGTCGCATATCTCGACTTTACGGGGTCACCTGCCAAAACGGGATAGGGCTACGTCTCGAGGATGAGAAGTGGATCGTCGAACACATACATAGGATAATCTTTGCGATCAGGTCGAGGAAATCAGTCGAGGGAGCCGCGCATGCCCCGATTGCGCCATCCATGACTAACGCGCGCGCATTCTTTGGGCAGGTTCCGTTAAAGCTGCGCGCTTGCGCCGCTGGTGGTTGTGACACGGCAAAGCACGGGTTGCGGAAAGCTGCTAGAAGGGCTTATGCATGATTGCACTCTCGTCTCGAAATAACCTCTGGCCGCTCGTGCCGCTGCCACACGCGTGCAGGCCCGCTGCAAGACAGTGCACACACATCGCCCGAACAACATGAAACCGTTGTTGACTATTGACGCCAGTACCGGCGTGGACTGCCGATCTCATCATCTCTTGCAGAAGGTTCAGTCGATTACATTGCCAATGCCCGCATGGGAAAGCGCAGAAGGATGAGATGGTCGCCAAAAGGGGCTCCTCGAGTTGCCACACATGGCCCGCCGTCCTCGACGGCCGATTGACGATCGCAACCCGTAAACGCGCGGCATAACACGATGTTCTGTCTACTCTCTTTACTGCACCTATAAGAATCATGCGCCGGATCAACGACATACCGTCGAAGATTCAAACACTCGGAACCGGCAGATGGGCAATCGCAATCATTTCGACACGCATTCCTGGCCTTGCGAGCGCCATGCCGCCTGTCGCCCGTGCGGGTGGGTTGTTTGAGTCAACCCAAGCATCCCAGACCATATTCATTCCGGCGAAATCAGCCATGTCGCTGAGCCAGACTTGCATGGACACAAGATCAGATTTGCTGCACCCCAACTGTGCCAGAACCGCATCGATTTCCGCCAGCACTTCGCGGGTTTGCACCGTGATGTCGGCGGTCAGACTGTGTGGAATCTGACCGGCAAGATAGACCGTTTGCTCCACGGTTACAGCTTCACTCATCCGTGGGCCGGGGTTCAGGCGGGTCAGGGTCATAGGGTATCCTTTGCGGTCAGTCATTGTCGGCGGTGGCGCTTCCGGCGCCCCGTCGCGAAGCGTCGGTTGCCGGGACTGTGGTTTTCAACGCCAACGCGTTCAGGCCGTCCAGACTGGCCGCAGAGATCGCCGCAAGATTGGTGAGGCGGTCTTTCTCGACCTTGATATTCGTCGCCTGCCGAAGGGTCATGGCCAGATACTTGATCTGGGTCCAACGAATAGCAGTCTGTCGGTCAAAGGCTCCATCCGCTGCAATCTGCAACTGGCCATCTTGCCAGTCGATCGCAACGGCCTTGGAGGAAATCTGGGCCGCACGGACGAGGAAGGGCAACACCAGAATCGGATAGGCCACAGGATCAAGCCGGGTGTCCTGGCCAAAAGGGCCGTCGGGCAGCAAGGCGGCGTCGCATAGGGCTGCACCAAGCGTGATTGGGCAAAGCGGGTGTTGATCGCTGCTTTGCCAATGTCCGAGCATTGGTCGCGGCATGCCAACGCCCGCATCCATGTCCAGCTTTTCTGTCAGGAACGAGAGTAAAGACGCTGTTGGGTCGATGCCTTGTGCCGCAAGCCAGCCCGCAGCAAGGCCTGCTTCCTCGGCCAAGCCCCAGCTGAACCCCGCCCCGCGCGCGGCCTTCAGGCACAGGCTTTCGGTTTCATTCTGGGATAGTACGACAGGGTTTGCATCGCCAGTTGCCAAGGTTTCGGCGGCTTCGGTCATGGCTGCGTCTTTTGTAGGGCGTTCAGGTCTGCGGGATAGGGTGCCCCCTTGAACAAGCTGATGCGCACCCATTTATCGGACCTTGGATCAAAATGGCTGGCACCAAAGAAGGCCAACTTGCAGCGCAGCAAGTCGATGGGCAGCATGTCAGCGGCTAGCAGATTGTCCTGAATCTCGGCATAGGGGGCGCGGGTCGATTGCTGAACGCGCCGCGCCATCTGGCGATGTTCGGGATGGGCCAGCAGGAAGCTGGCAAGGGGTTGATCACCCGGCCAATCTGCCAAGGCGTGGGCCAGATCGGCTGCCATCCGGCCCACGCCAAGTGGTTGTTCCAGTGCAGCACCGTCCTCGACAAAGCGTTCGCCGATCCGCGGCTCCAGCTTTTCTTCCGAGACGTACCAGAAACGGGCGATGTCTGCGGGTGCGGTATAGTCGTGGTCCAAGGCCCAGCCATAGCGGGCGGCCAGTCCGGCCCGAAAATCCGCGACCTTCACGCTGCCGTCCAGGGTGAAGGTCGCAGTCTCATCGGCGGCCATCGTCTCGGCCAGATCGTCGATGAGTGAGCCATGAGGCTCCAGAATGAGCGCCAGCAGCGCCTCTTGTCCCTCCAGCGACAGAGTGGCCTCGCCCCAAAGCCAAAGGCGGTTCCAGGGCCGTTCGCCTTGCGGAAAGCTTTCCAGTTCGTCGGCAATCAACGCCAGATCGCGGCGCAGGTCGGTCAGCTTTGCCAGTTGCACTGGGTGGTCCGAAGCCCAAGTCGCCGCATTGTCGTGTGCCGCTGTAAGCGCCGCGTGCAAGCCTGTCACAGCCTCAGGCGTGGCAGCGGTCCGGGCGCGCACGCGAGCCAGCGCCTCTTCCCGCGCCTGCATCCAGTTGTTCAAGAGAGTCGGGTGGCGCACCAGAAACGGTGCCATGCCAAGGCCGGTCGAATTGCCAACCCCAAGTCGTTTGCGCAAATCGGGATCCAGCCGAGCGGCTTTGGCACCGCCCTTGGACTGCGCCATGTGTTCGGCTAGATCGACGGTAAAGGCGCGGGTCAGCCAGACTGACAGCATCTCGGCCCGGAACGGCCCATTCAGTTCAGGGCGATCCGCAATCACAGCGCGGTCCGCCGCGCCGAACTTGCCAGAGCCATAGACGGCCGTGGTGCGCATCAGATAGCCCACGGCGTCAATCTCGGCGACGTCGGGTTGCGCGCCTGCGGCCAGGCGGTCCACCACATGGGCAAACAGCCGGACCGAACGGTTGGCGCGGCTCAGCGACAGCTCGCGCGGCGAGATGCGCCCAGACTCTTGCAGCGGTACATTGGCGGCCAAACGGTCAAGGTCGGCGGCATCTGGCGTGCCGTCGAACAACGTAAAGGTCGCGTCCCAGGCAGTGGCAATCACCCGGTCCGACCGCATATGGTCGGGCAGATCATGGGCAAAGGCCACGAGGCTGTAGGTGCGCGTAGGCCCGATGGCACGGTAGACGGCGCGGCCCACGCCTTTGTCGTCGAGGTCCCATACTGGGCGGTCAAAATGCCAGCCCTCTGCTGTCATCCGGCGCAAAACCGCGCGCAGGAACGACAGCCGCGTCGGGTGCGCACTGCCCATGCGGGCCAACCGCATCACTTGCGATGCCGGGCGGCGATAGGCGGACAGGTCAGGGGTGGCGATTTGCGGGGTCATTCTGCGGCCCTTTGCTGTTTTATTGCATCAGAGGTAAAGCTGCGCGCAAAGAAGTCTAGCCAGTTGCCGCCCATGATCGCAGCCACTTCGGGGGCGGTCATGCCCACCTCTGCCAAACCGGCCTCAATCGCGCCAAAGTGTCGGTTGTCCTGAAACCAAGCGGGCATCGGCGGGAAGCCGGGGGCATCGGCGCTTCCCTCGCCGTAATCCACCGTCTTGGTCCAGCGGCCTGAACGCATCCATTCCACCACCTTGTCCGGCTGATCCTGACAAAGATCTGTCCCGATCGCCAACGCGCTGATGCCGATCAGATCAGCCGTCCGCGCCACCATCTGGCAATAATCCTGCAATGTGCAGGTAGAGCCGCCCTTAAGGTGATGCGGATACAGGGAAAACCCGAAAATCCCGCCACTTGCCGCCAATGCTTTCAGCACCGAGTCCGATTTGTTGCGCAGGGCAGGGTGCCAGCTAAGGGGGTTGGCGTGGGTGATGGCGATGGGCCGGGCGGAGTGGTCGATGGCGTCAAGGGTGGATCGTTCGCCGGAATGGCTCATGTCCACCACCAGACCCACGCGGTTCATCTCTGTCACCACGGCGCGGCCCATGCGTGTCAGGCCGGAATCTTCGGCCTCATAACAGCCAGTCGCCAGCAGCGACTGGTTGTTGTAGGTCAGTTGCATGAAGCGCAGGCCAAGGGTGTGCAGCACTTCTACCAGACCGATGTCATCCTCGATGCAGCTGGGGTTTTGCGAGCCGAAAAAGATCGCAGTGCGGCCGGTGGCACGGGCAAGCGCCACATCTGCGGCAGTTCGGCCCTGAAAGATCAGAGTGGGGAAGCGTTCGAACCAGCGGTTCCAGGCTTCGATATTCAGCACGGTTTCGCGGAAGGTTTCGTGGTAGGTGATGGTGACATGCACCGCATCCACGCCGCCTTGGCGCAACTGCCGGAATATCTTTTCCGACCAGTTGGCGTATTGAAGACCGTCGATTCTGGGCGTCATTCCGGCACTCCTGCCGCGACATAGGCGGTCTTTACGGTGGTGTAGAACTCCGAGGCATAAGACCCCTGTTCGCGGGGGCCATAGCTTGATGCGCCGCGCCCGCCGAAGGGCACGTGGTAATCGGTGCCTGCGGTAGGCAGGTTCACCATGATACAACCCGCCCGCATATTTGCGCGGAAATGGTTGGCGCGGGCAAGGTTGCGGGTCATGATGCCGGCGGTCAGGCCAAATTCGCTGTCATTGGCGGTGGCAAGCGCCTCGGCATAGCTGTCCACCTTGATCACGCAAGTGATGGGGGCGAACATCTCTTCGCGGTTGATGCGCATATTATTGCGGGTTCCAGCGAAGACGGCGGGGGCCATGAAATAGCCCTCGGTGCCGCGGTCCAGCCTGGTGCCACCGCAGAGGAGCTCGGCCCCCTCGGCGCAACCGATCTGCACATAGTCTAGGTTCTGCGCCAGTTGCCCTGCGCTGACCACCGGGCCGATCTGCATCCCCTCGGTCAATGCGTGGCCGACTTTGAAAGCCTTGGCGGCAACCACCAGCTTTTCGACAAAGGCGTCATGGATGGACGCATGAACGATCAACCGCGAGGCCGCCGTGCATTTCTGACCGGTTCCGCCAAAGGCAGCACCAGCGGCATGGGTAACAGCCAAATCAAGGTCGGCGTCGTCCATGACCAGCATCGGGTTTTTCGAGCCCATCTCCATCTGAACCTTGGTCATGTTCTGGATGGCAGCCATTGCAATCCCGCGTCCGACGGGAACTGATCCGGTAAAGCTGATCGCATCAATCCCCCGGTGTTCGACCAGTTTCTGCCCGACATCGCGGCCCGGACCGGCCACGAGGTTGAAGAGGCCCGGCGGAATGTCCTGCCGCGTGATAATCTCGGTCAGCGCCACCGCACTGGCGGGGGTCAGGTTGGCGGGTTTCCAAACCACGGCATTGCCATAGGCCAGCGCAGGAGCGATCTTCCACGCAGGCGTTGCCACGGGGAAGTTCCACGGGCTGATGATGGCCACCACGCCCACCGCCTCACGGCGTACGTCGATCTCAATGCCGGGACGCACGCTTTGGGCGTGGTCACCGATCACCCGCAGAGCTTCGGCGGCGTAGTAGGTGAAGAATTGGCCGGCGCGGTAAACCTCGCCCTTGCCCTCGGCCAGGGTCTTGCCTTCCTCGCGGGCTAGAAGGCTGCCGATTTCAGCGGCGCGGGCCATCAGTTCGGTGCCGATCGCCATCAGCACGTCGTGACGCTTTTGAATGCCAGCAGCCCACCAGATTGGCTGTGCGGCACGGGCGGCGGCAACGGCTTCGTCCAGTTGCGAGGCGCTGGCTTGGGCGTAGTGGCCGATCACATCGGTCAGGTCCGAGGGGTTGACGTTCGGCAGCGTCTCAGCCCCGTCTTGCCAGTGGCCTGCGATGTAGTTGCGGGTTTCAAGCGTCATGGTCATGTCTTCCTTGGGGCCTCAGGTCCGTGCCAGTGCGTCAAACACCCGTTGTCGGGTGAGAACACCTGCAAGATCGCCATTGGCGTGTCGCACTGTAATCGGCGCATCGCTGGAGGCCAGCGCACCATAGGCGGACTCAATCGTTTGGTCAGTGGTGAGGACGGTATCGCCCACCCCTTGGCCCGGCGCTGCCAGATCGCCACAGGTGACGATCCGCGCCCGGTTCACGTCGCGCACAAAGCGGGCGACGTAGTCGTCGGCGGGGGCCACTAGAATCTCGGGTCCAGTGCCGACCTGCCGTAAGAGACCGTCTTTCAGGATGGCGATGTGGTCGCCGATCAGCAACGCCTCATCCAGGTCATGGGTGATGAAGACGATGGTCTTGTGCAACCGGGCCTGAATGTCGCGCAGTTGCAGCTGCATGTCATGACGGATCAGCGGGTCGAGTGCGGAAAACGCCTCGTCCATCAGCAAGATTTCGGCATCGGTCGCCAAGGCTCGTGCCAGACCGACGCGCTGCTGCATGCCGCCCGAAAGCTGGCCCGGATAGTGGTGCTCGAACCCCGCCAGCCCTACGAGCGTGATCTGCTCGGCCCCTTTGGACTGCGCCTGCGCCTTGGGCATACCGTCGATGATCGGCCCGTAGATGACGTTTTCCATCACTGTTTTATGCGGCAGAAGGGCAAAGCGTTGAAACACCATCGAGATTTTCTTGCGGCGGAATGCGCGCAAGTCAGCCTCGTTCAGGCTCAGCACATCGACATCATCCACCAGAATGCGGCCGGCGGTGGGTTCAATCAGGCGGTTGAAGTGACGGATGAGGGTGGATTTGCCCGAGCCCGACAGGCCCATGATCACAAAGGTCTCACCGGCACGGATGTTCAGGTTGATGTCGTGGAGGCCGAGGATATTCCCGGTCTGGGCCAAAAGGTCGGTCTTGGACATTCCGGCGTTGACCTTGGCCAGTGCGGCCTTCGGATCGGGGCCGAAGATTTTAGACACATCCTCAACACGGATTTTGAACGGGTTTGCCATGGCTCAGTGCTCCAGCTTCAGGGAGGACTGCATCCGCTTGCCGTAAGACTGCGCAATCCGGTCAAAGATGATCGCCAGCAGAACGATGCCAAGCCCGGCCATCAGACCACTGCTGATCTGCAGCCGCTGGATGCCTTGCAAGACCTGATAGCCAAGGCCTCCGGCCCCGATCATCGAGGCGATGACGACCATCGACAGTGCCATCATCGTGGTCTGGTTGATGCCCGCCAGAATGGTCGGTAGGGCCAGCGGTATCTGGACGGTGAACAGGATTTGGCCAGAGGAGGCGCCAAAGGCCCGCGTCGCCTCGACAATTTCCGCGTCCACGCCCCGGATGCCAAGGTTGGTCAGGCGGATCACCGGCGGGATGGCAAAGACGATGGTTGCCAGCAGGGCAGGTATCTTGCCGGGCCCGAACAGCATGACAAAGGGGATTAGGTAGACGAAAATCGGCATGGTCTGCATCACGTCCAGCACCGGCAAAGTGATCGACTGCATGCGCTTCGAGCGTGACATGGCCACGCCAATCGGCAGGCCTATGACAACGGCCAGCAACGTCGCCACCACCATCAGCGCGATGGTCGCCATCGCCGCTTCCCACACGCCGATCAGACCGATGCAAAAAGTCATTGCGGCTACTGTCAGGGCCACCGTCCAGCGGCGCGAGGCGGCATAGGCGAGAGCAGTCAGCGCCAGCAAAACCGCCCACCAAGGCAACCATTGCAAGAGTTTCTCCATCGCCAGCAGCAGCTTGAGGACGGGCAGAAAGATCGCCTCGAGCATCTGGCCATAGTCGGCCACGATCTGGTTGAAGCCGGTATCTATCGTGCGGCCAAAGGCGCGGACATCGAACAGTTCAGGAAAGCCTTCGGCCACGGTGATTCCTCCGGTTGCGGGAAAGGGAAGGGGCAGGCAATGTCTTACACTGCCCCTAAACTGTCGCGTCGGATCAGAGCGACGCGCGCACTTTGTCGGCCACGTCGGCAGGAACCCATTGGGTCCAGATCGCCTCATAGTTCTTCAGGAAGTAGGTTGCGACTTCTTCGGTGGTTGCACCGTTGTCGTCACCCCAGGCAAGAACCGCGCTGATGTCATCGTTCGGCACCTGCATCTTGGACAGGAACTCGGCTACATCTGGCGCACGCGTTTTGAGCGAAGTCACAACAGCGACAGCAACTTCAGCGGTCGCCCATCCGCTAACTTTGGGGTCAGCACAGTTCATATCGATAAGGCACTTGTAGTTTTCGGCGTCAAACGGCGGAGTTGCCATCAGAACCATGTTGTACTTGCCAATCACATCGGTCGGACCCCAGTAGTAGCCAAGGAAGGGCTCCTTGCGCGAAACCGCCTTGGCAATCGAAGCTTTCAGCGTTTCGCCCGAGCCAGAGGGGAACATCTCGAACGTCTCGGCCAGACCGAGAGCCTTGTACAGGTTGTTGGTGATCGGCTCGCATCCCCAGCCGGGCGGGCAGGCGTAGATGCGGCCCTTTTCGGGATTGGACGGATCAGCGAAGACCTGCCAATTGGCTTTCAGATCCTCGATTGTCTTGATCTCGGGATGGGCGTCGGCGATGTAATCCGGAATCCACCAGCCCTCTTCGCCGCCTGAGGCAAAGATGTCCGACGCCTTGTAAACATTGCCCTTGGCCTGCATCTCGTCCCAGATCGACTGCGCAGTGGACACCCACAGTTCGGGCGCCACATCGGGCTGGTCCTTGGTCAACATCGAGGTTGCTGTGGGCACCGTATCGCCCGGGATCAGCTGCGCGTCACACCCATAACCCGAAGCCATGATCTTTTGCGCGACATGGGCGAGGGTGCCAGCCGACAGCCAGGTCATCTCGGCAATTGTCACAGTGCCCGCCGTGCCGCAATCGGCGGCTTGCGCTGAAGTGGAGGCAAGGCTCATCGCGGCAAGCAGCGCCGCACCGGTCAGTTTCAATGTGGTTTTCATTCTGGCTCCCCGTTTGATTGATTCGCCCTGGTGGCAAGGCGCTGCCGTAAAGCTAGGCGGCGAAGGTACTTCAATCAAACGAGTATAAATCAACTGAACTTCAGAAAACCTGAAGTCAGGCCGCGATGCGCGCCAGCAATGCGGCATCCACCAAGACGCCCTCGGCTTCAATGCGCATGCGGTTGGCCTTGCGCCGAGACCCCGGCAAGCGCGCGCCGGGTTGATCCGTGATAGACCCAGCTAGCTGCCGCAAGCTTTGGTCAAAGACCGCCCCGGAAAACCCAGCCGGGTCCAGCGCGATGAAACATTGCCCGGTACCGGGCGGCCCGCCCGCCGTGCCCGAAAACGGGCTGGCATCCTGGCTGAGATTGGCGCCAGACAAGGCTGCGGCCAGAATTTCCACCATCAGGCCCAGACCAAAGCCCTTTTGCCCACCGTTCGGCAGCATCGACCCTCGCAAGGCCTCTTCTGCGACCGTGGTGGGCCTGCCTTCGGCATCAAGCGCCCAGTTCGGCTCGATCGGTTCGCCTTTGCGGGCGCGCAGAAGGATTTCGGACTTGGCAATGATGCTGGCCGATTGGTCGATCACCAAGAGCGCGCCGCCCGCTCCATCTGGCACCGCAATGGCGAAGGGATTGGTGCCGATAACTGGAACCTTGCCGCCCATGGGCGCGATGGAGGCGGGCGCATGGGTGAAACACAGACCAATCAGGCCTGCTTCTGCCAACCGCTCGGCATGGTGGCCCAGCACGCCGCAATTGTAGGACCGATGCAAGGTCAGCGCTGCAATCCCGCAGACCCGCGCCGCATCGGTAAAGGCCTCCCAACCGGCATCAATCGCGGTATGGGCAAAGCCATTGCCGGCATCGACGCGGATGCTGCCTGGCTTGGGATGCGAGACGATGGGCTCCACCAGACCCAGAACCTTGCCGCAGCGCAGATGTTCGGCATAAATCGGCAGGTACAATAAGCCATGACTGCGGATGCCGTCGCGTTCGGCCAACCGGATGGACCGGGCAACCGCAGAGGCCGCTGCAGCGGAAGCACCTGCCGCCAGCAATACTTGGGCCGCCAGCGCCTCGACCTCATCCAAACTGAACTGTTTTCCGGTCATGACGCGCTCCAGATGCTGCCCCTGGCAGTTAGCCATTTGACCCGCTTCAGCCAAACGACTATTCTTGGACTCTGTTTCAGAATTATTGAAGTCCGCTATGATCCGCACCGAGGCCCTGCGCGTCTTTGTCACTGTTGCCGAATGCGGCAATATCCGCGACGCGGCGGACCGGTTGTTTCGCACGCAATCCGCCATTTCCATGACCCTGAAACAGGTCGAGGATCACCTTGCAGCACCCCTCTTTGAATCAGACCGCAAGCACAGTCTGACCGAACTGGGCAGCTTTGTGCTGGGGGTGGCCAAAGTGCTGCTGCGCGACCATGACACGGCGATTGACCTGATAGAGGAGTATGCCTCTGGCGCCAGCGGCCGGCTACGCATCGCCTCGGTGCCCTCAGTCGCGGCGCTGCTGATCCCTGAGATGTTAGCCAAATTTCTGGCAGACCGGCCCACCGCCGAGATTGATTTGGTCGACACCGACAGCGCCGATGTGCGACGTCTGGTGGCAACGGGTCAGGCTGACCTTGGCATCGCCAGCGCGGCACCTGCGGAAGGCGGCTTGGTGAGCGTGCCGATCTTTGAGGACAACATGCAGGTGGTCTGCCCGGCAAACTCAAAGTTGGGCCAGCAGGCGGGCCCACTGAACTGGAGCGACCTGGAAACGGTTGCCCTGATCCTGAACGAGACGACGCGTGCCATTCAGGCGGCAGAGTTTCAGGCGCTGGCGTCCCGTACCAAACTGCGGGTGCGCAATGTCACCTCGCTCTTGGCAATGGTGCGGGCAGGAGTCGGGGTCACATTGTTGCCGGGGCTGGCAACGGTCGGCCTGCCGCCTGCGCTGGTGGCGCGACCGCTGAGTGACCAAAGCTGCCGCAGACAGGTTTGTCTGTTGCGCCGTGAAGGGCGGGTGCAAAGCCCGCTGGCGGCGGCATTTGCCCGGGATTTCATCGCAGCGATCGCGGCGGCGACGCCACAGTTTGGCATCGTGTCGATCTTCAAGGCCTAGGGCGGATCGTTTCTGCGGTGTAACCTTTGGGACTTGTCCAAAGGGTCGGGGCGCGGACTGACCTTGCTGTGTCGCCTCCATGGCACTCTTCGGGTCTCCCCGGCGATATGATTGCGGAAATGCTCTGGTGGGAGTTCGTACCCGATGTCGCCGCGTGATCTGTTTCTGGCCTTGCTTCCGCCGATCCTTTGGGCTGTGGGCTATTCGTTCGGGAAGGGTGCGTTGCTGCATTTCCAGCCATTGTTCACCACTGCCATGATGTATGCGATTGCGGGCATGATCCTGTTTCGGCCAAGCGCGGGGCTGAAGACTCCGTGGGTTTGGCTGATCCTGATTTCGGTTTTTGGAGCAGGTCTGCAAAGCGCTTTGGTCTTTTATGGTGTGGCTCAGGTTGAGACTTCGCTGGCCAATCTGGTCGTGCAGGCGATGGTGCCTTGCGCCATTCTGGCAGCTTGGGCCTTAGGGTTGGAGCGGTTGAACCCGCTGCGCTTGGCGGGGGTGGCACTCGCCATTCTTGGGATTGCCGTGGTGGTTGGCCTGCCAAAATCGGGCGGAGCTCATATTGGTCTGATGTGCATTCTGGCGGGAACGGCAAGCTGGGGCCTGGGACAGGCGCTGATCCGCAAACATTCACGCGATGCCATTCGGCAGTTGGTCGGGGCGATTTCATTGCTTGCCGCACCGCAACTGCTGGCCGTATCGATGTTGGTTGAAACGGACCACATTGGCCGTCTGACCTCTGGGTCGGCCTATGCATGGTTCGGTCTGGCGCTGCTAAGTGTAGGGTCGTTCGTTGTGGCCTATCTGTTATGGTATGGGCTGTTGGAGCGGAACCGGATGGATCAGGTCGCACCCTTTGCTCTGCTGATGCCGTTGGTTGGCATGTTCAACGGTGTGGCGTTCTTTGGTGAAACGCTAACACCGGGGTTCCTTTTGGGTGCGGCATTGGTTCTTTCGGGGTTGGTGTTGACGATCATCGCCCGCGATACCCGCATTCAGACTTCACCAGAGATAAACTCCGCAGCAAGTTGACAGCTCGGCCCGCGCCCGGCCCGTTGATGCAGTTGTTGTGCAGAACAGTCGAAGGCGTCGTCGAACCCTTGGCGCGCAGCATTTCTGCAAAGTGGCGCGCGTTGTCTGGCGCATCCTGACTTCTCTCTCTCTTCAGTAGAGGCTTCCATGCCATGGATCCGCTTTATCAGCCATTTGACTTTCGCAATCTCAGGCTGCGCATCCAGATCCTGAGCGCGGGCCAATGCGCGATCCTATCAGGAGGGCGAGCATCCTCGGGACTGTTATCGGCTGTATCATTAACAAATTGCGAAGGGCAGCGTACGGTTTGGAATGACGAGCGTTGGTTGCCGGTCGCAATGGGTCAACTCAGTATAGGGTGGCGAATCTTTGGGGGTTATCGGACACACGAGCGGCCCCTGTACATGAAAGCACCGCCCCGGAAGTCCGTTGTGACATCGATTCCCTATGATCGACCAAAACTGATAGCTGAGCGAGTTCCTACCCCAGAGGTCTGCCCTGTCATCTTGAAATCTCCCGGGCCCTCACAGCGCATCCATGGACAGCTAGAGTGGCGGTGAACCTTGGGCAGCCAAACTGCGTCACCACGCTAAGAACACGTTCGTCATATGCCGCCTGACCGATTATCCGCCGAAGATCTGACGCGTGAAACTCCCTATTCTTGCTTGGCGCGGCTGCGATCAGGCGATGTAGTTCCAGCTCCGCCAAATTGAGCACGGACTGAGGTCTCGAGCGTGCAATTGGCCTTGCTGATGCGCCCGCCGAAGTTCGCCACTTCCGCATGAATCCAAGCAGAAAGCCTGCAGGCACGGCGGCATTGCCCCGCGCCCTATTGAAGGCCAAGAAGCGGTCCCAGATCGATTGGGTGTCGACATTCCAGCAGGCGAGCGAGGATTTTGCGGCTTTGATCATCTCAGCCCACGGCGTGTGGTAAACGTTGGCGTTCGTGTCGATTTCGATCCGTCCAGCAAAGATAGTTTTGTTCTTAGAATCGCTAGATAGCGATGTGTCGCCTGCGGCTGACACGACATCTGGAGGCATGACCACATCTTCTTCCCCGCCAAAGCGAAACAGCCAAGGTGCAAATTTTCCGTTCGGCTTCCAGCGAACAAGTTCGAGAGTGGACGCTGCCAGTTCGGCGAGCAGCGCGGTCAAATGCTGCCGCGACATTCCCATCTTATCAGCCAAATGCGCAAGCGTGAACGCGGCTGTGCCACGCTCGAGCCCGTTGTAGCCGTCTTTCCAAGCGATGCCATCGAGGATGATTGTCGCAAGCTTATGGCTTGCGGCTGAAAGATCAGCCTCGGTGATGCGGCGCAGAATGGCGCCGGTGGTCAAGTTCATGGGCGTATCGTCCTTCATGCAGGACGCCTGGCAATAGGGCACAAAAAATCGTTCAGGCAAAATGCTTTGCCGGTTGAACGGGTGCTTCAGTCGCGGTAGGTTTCTCGTGCAACGGAGAAATCAGCGCGGCGTCGGACCTATGGTTTGGCGTCGTTTCTGTTTCTGGGGGCTGGTTTTCCGGTTGGTTCAGGGCGGAGATCGCTGCGGTTAGTAGTGAACCTCTTCGTGTCCGTAGCTGCCTTCATAGTCGCTCCATTCGACGAAGACGGAACGATGCCAATAGTTGTGACAGTCTGCCGGTACAGCGAGATCTGAGGCAGCGGGAACCGCCGACACGCTGCTCCGACGGCGGCTGTATTCGCCTTGATCGCCGTAGCTTCCCATGTAAACACTGCCCCAACTGTTGCAGTCGCCATCAGAGCTGCGCCGCTGCTGGTAAGTGATCTCGAACACGCGGATTGAGCGGACGAAGTCAAACGCCGGGTCCGATATGTCGACATCCGCCCGATCCTGGACAAGCTGAAATGCGAAGGGCGTTTCCGGGACCGAGACGAGCGGCACAGGCTCACCGCGGAGCGCGATGTCGAACAGGCGCTCTATCGGTTTCGCCTCGCCCCGGAGACTCACCCGCATCGGACAGTTCCAGATCTGCAGCGGTGGCTCGATCGGCCACGGCGTGATGCGGCGGATGAAGACTGCACGGGCATGGGCGCATTCTGCCGAGGCCGGCCAGCCCCCTGCGAGGCAAAGAAGGATCGCGCAGTCGACAGGGTAAGCCGTTGCCGGAGTGACGGTTGCGGTTGAGAGACCGACACCCAAGAGGAGGGCATTGAGGAGAGGTTTCACGGGAGGTCCTTCTGAGCTTAGGGCGTGTTTAGGAAGGTTGAATAGGCCTCGGTCGCGCTGTGGGCTTCCGAAAGGGCGCGACTGCGCTCTGTGTCGAGGCAGGCGATGTGGGAGCTGACGGCCGCAAAGTAGGCCTCGAACTCGGCGGCGATTTCTGCGCGATACTCCGAGAGAACCGCCTCGGGGAGGTCGGTGAACGGCACTTCGGGCGGCAGGCAACGAATCACCTCTGGTTGTGCAATGGCTGTGGAGTTCACAAACATGACCACAATGATCGCGGCCAAATTCAGCTCTCGGCTGCGCATCGGAAGTGCTAATCCGGCCGATGAACTCGCTTCGGGGATCCGCAAAACTGCTAATATTTCTTGGACTTTTCTCAACGTCTTCGTCTCACAACTTGGCTCCGTCTTCTCGAGGTCCAACCGGTGCAGCTGCCTTCATGACACGCCGGCCGGCTCAACCACAGGTTCGGTTGGCCGCCCTTCTTTTATCGTGTTTGTCATTTTTATATTGAATACGCCATACTTTCTGTTAGGCATCGCATCACAAAGAAATCTGCGATACAACGTTCCCAACAGATGATCCGAGGGGACCCCATGAATACCAAACGGCGCGCATTGCCTGTCTTGCTGGAGCGTGACTTCCGCAAGCTGGCCGCAACCGAAGGAGCGACTGTTGAGATCGAGTGCGTCAGTGCGCCCAACCCCGACGAGCGGTTCTCGGGGGAATGGCTGTTCTACGTTGTCAGCCCCGCGCGCGAGCGTTTCCTTCTGGTCACGGCCCTTGCGCGGGAACGCATCGTCAACTCGCCGATCGGAATGTTCGGGCTCGCTTTTGGCAAGCTCAACCTCGACCATCTCGACGTTCCTGCTGTCGCTGGCGCTGTCTGCACTGGCATGCGGAGCCGCCCGGGCGGAAGTGATCCGCTGGAATGATACGGAAGGGCAGGGCGGTGAAGTCCAGCTTGCAGCGCTTGATTCATCCGTGCTGCGCTATGACGGTCAGGGGCAACTGATCGTTCCTGTGCGTCCTGAACAGGTTGAAGAAGTGACCAAGGAAGGGGAGGGGGCAGACGCAGCAGCCGACGTCTCCTACAGCACCAAAGGAGTTGCAGCACCAAGGGATGTGCTGCCCTCGATTCGGCTGATTGCCACCCGCTATCAGGACCATCCGGCCTTGGCGCGACTGGACATGACACCTGCCGAGTGGTCCGCCTTCTTCCAGGCGATGATCAAGGTCGAGAGCAATTACACCCAAGGGGCTGTGAGCCATGCCGGTGCCCTTGGTCTCGCGCAACTGATGCCCGGGACCGCCACCTATCTCGGCGTTGATCCTGCAGACCCAATCGAAAACCTCGACGGTGGCGCGCGCTATCTTCTGGAGCAAATGGCCACCTTTGGCAGCCTGGAGCTTGCCCTTGCCGCCTACAATGCTGGCCCCGAAGCCGTGCGCAAATACGACGGCGTGCCACCCTACGCCGAGACCCAATCCCACATCGCAAAGGTGATGGCGGTCTATGACCGCATCCTCACCGAACTCTGACCCAAGAAGGAAACCTCCCCTCATGCGTAACGAACACGTGGCTCTTCTGGGCCTGACCCTTTGCACCCTTTTTCTTGCGCAATCGGAGCCTGCGCTGGCGCAGGTGGTCTTCACCAAGGCGGAAACCGTGGCCACCGGCGTTCTGGCCTCGTTCCGCGGCACCCTCGCGACGGCCTTCTTCGGCATCGCCTTTGTGGTGACCGGGTTCCTTGCCGCCTTCAACCGGATCTCTTGGGCTTGGGTTGCATTGGTCGTGGTCGGCGCCTTCCTCGTCTTCGCCGGCCCCGCCATTGTCGCTAACCTGCGCTCGTCCTTCAGCTGAGGCAGGGCAAGAAAGATGGAGAAAAGCGCGGTCATCCTCGGGCTTTCGCGGCAAGCCAAGTTTCTTGGCCTGCCAATGCCCTATGCCATGGCAGTGGGAGCGATGACCGTGCTGCCCTTCATTCTGTTCAAACCAGTCTGGTGGTTCCTGACCGCACCGATCTGGTACGGGCTTGCCCGCTTTGCGACGAAGCTGAACCCGAACGGACATCATGTCTTTGCCGTGATGATGCAGGTGACGCCGATGGCCATCCTGCGGAAAGGGCGGCGTCATGTTTCTTGAGAAGGAAGGCCTGCGGGGCAGAGCACGGGCGCTGATCCCGGCTGACCCGAAGGTCTATACGCATCTGCCTTATGTCATCGAGCTTGATGACGAGGTGGTGCGCACCCGCGACAACGGGCTGATGATCTCGCTCGAAGTGACCGGAATCGATGGGATCACATCTGGGTCTTCGGCCATCACTGCCCTGCGTGCCGGATTTACCCATCTCCTCGACACACTCGACGAGCGTTTCAGCTTCTACCTGCACCGGATGATGCGGCCTGCCCAAGCCCAGTTGAAACCGATCCACGGCCAAAGCTTTGCTGCCGATATCGACCGGGCCTGGAGTTCCGAACTTCAGCGCCGCAACCTGCAAGAATCCGTGCTGATCCTGACAGTCGTCCGGCGGCAAGTTGCACCGCTGGCCGTGCCACTCTTTGGCAAAGCAGCGGCAAAAGTCTGGGGCGAGGATACTGACCGTCGGCTTGAAGAACTGCGCGAAGTGGTCTCCATCCTCGAGACCGGCCTTGGCGTGAAGTCCCACCGCCTCAAGATCAGCGACGGCAGCCTCATCGGCTTCTATGCCTCGCTCCTGACCGGTGAGTTGCGCGCCAAACAGCGTAGCGCGTTTGGCCTCATCGCCGAGGATGCAAGCGATGCCGCCATCCACTTCGGCAAAGGCCAGTTCACGGTGGAAGAGGGGGCAGAAACACCTCGCGTCGGTGCCGTCCTCTATGTCAAATCTTACGCCACCTCGACCTGGCCCGGCATGCTGGATGCACTTGGGGCGTCGCGCGACACCATCATCACCCACAGCTATACGCCGATCGAGCGCGGAAGCATCACCGAACGAGTGAAACGCCGGGTCGCGCAGATGCGCGCGTCAGAGGACATCGCCGCCACGATCGAAGCCCAGCTTTTTGAGGCTGCTGACAAGTCTGAGAGCGGCGAGTTGGGCTTTGGTCTGCACCAGATGACCATCACCGTCTTTGCCGGTGATCAGACGGCCCTAGACACTGAGGTCGCCCGTATCCGCGGCATCGCGCATCAGAACGGCATGCGGCTGGTTCGCGAAGTCACAGCTCTCGAGGCCGCCTTCTTCGCCATGCACCCCGGCAATATGGATTACCGGGCACGCGACATGACGGTCTCGTCCCTGAACTTCGCCGATATGGCAGCTCTGCATGCGGCCGACACCGGGACAGAGGCCGCACGCCTGCCCTGGCAAACGCCGCTCACGCTGTTTCAAACCCTGCAAGGCTCGCTGCACCGCTTTAGCTTCCATGAACCCGGCGATTCAACAGCCGAGCCGACCAACGGCCACACACTCGTCCTGGGCAAGTCCGGCGGCGGCAAGACCACGACTGTCGCCTTCCTCGCAGCCCAAGCCCAAAGGGCAGGGGGCCGGACGATCATCTTCGATAAGGAAGCCGGCCTCAAAATGGCGGTTCGCGCCCTTGGGGGTCGCTACGCCGAAATCCGTGCCGGGCGGCCCACTGGGCTCAATCCGCTTGCCACGGAATCCGGCGAACGCGGCGAGGCGTGGTTTCTGGATTGGCTCGTGGCGCTTCTGGAGCAGCGCAGTGGACCAATGACACCGCTGCAATCTGAGGCTTTGAAATCCGCCATCTCCCAGAACGGAAAGGCCCGCGAAGGTCTGCGGAATTTCCGCGCATTTCAGGAACTCTTCGGGGATGTCGGCGACGGGCTCGATCTCGCGCAGAGGATCAGCGAATGGGGGCCGGAAGGCCGCTATGGCTGGGTCTTTGGTGAGGCCGCTGAGCCGGTCGTGGATTTCACCAGCCATGATGTGACGGCGGTCGACCTCACCGAAATCCTCGATCTCGGGACCGAGCGCACCGCGATCTTGGGCTATCTCTTTCGCCGCATCGAGATGCTGATCGAGGAGAAACGCCCGACACTGATCTTGATCGACGAGGCCTGGAAGGTGCTCGACGACGAGTACTTCGCTAAGAAGCTCGCCGAATGGCTGGTGACGGCGCGCAAGAAGAACGTCGTTGTCGTGATGATGACCCAGTTCCCAAGCCAGATCCGCGGCTCGAAAGCCCGCTCGATCCTCGAGGCACTGCCGAACCAGCTACTGTTTCCAAACGGCGAAGCGGCAAGTGCGGACTATGACGGCTTCCGGCTGACCGATGGTGAGATGGACTTTGTCATGAGCCCGATCCCGGGCCAACGCATGGTCCTGTCGCGCACCCCGCGCAGCTCGACCGTGCTGAACGTCGATCTCAAAGCCCTGGGGCCACTGTTGACGGCACTTGGCGGTGGCCAGGCCGGGCTCAACGCCTTTGGGGCTGACTACGCCTCGCGGCCCAAATTCTGGAAGGAATGATAGTTCAATGAGATCAATTAGTTACATAACCTTGATTATGCGAGTCCGGGTTTGGGCTGTCATGATGGGGGCATCGCTCAGTCTCGCCGCCTGCACCGGTGTACCGATTGCCAAGACCAATTGCTGGGCCAGCGCTGGTTCTACTGTGACCACTTCCACCAAGGGCGCAACCCAGGACGAGGGCCTTGTCTCTCGCGGCAACATGTCGAGCATCAATGTCATTCCCTGCCGGTAAACTCCAACAGTCTGCCAGGGTGATTGCTCTCGCAACTGCGGCGCTGCCCTTCATGGCGGCAGCGCAAGGCGTGCCCGTGGCTGACGGCAAGTCGATCGTCCAGCACGTTCTGGAAATCGCGCAGATGACCTATCTGACCGGCGGGCGCGAACTTGAGGCTGACAAGAAGCGTCGCATCGACGAATTGCACCAGGAACAGCTCGAGGCGCTTGACGCCACACTGGCCATGATGACGGGCCAGACGCCTTGGATCGGCGATCTGGAGGTGATCCCGGGAGCCGAGGCCGAAGTCCTTTACGCCGTGGAGGACAACAACCCCTATGCCGCGCGGCTCTTTGGCGATGCCAAGACCAGCATCGAAGAGATGATTGTCGCTACGGCGCAGAAATACGCCGGTCACCCTGGACTTGCCCGCGCCGGGCTGACCCCCGTCGAGTTCCGCATCTGGTTCCAAAGCCTCGTGAAACAGGAATCCGGGTTCTCCATCGGCGCGCGCAGTCCGGTTGGCGCCTTTGGTCTGACGCAAGTCATGCCGGGAACTGCCAAGGATCTTGGCATCTACCCCGCCTACTATGATGACCCGATGCTTCAGCTCGATGGTGGCGCGCGGTATTTCCTGACCCAGCTCAACAAGTTTGGCTCAGTGCCGCTGGCCCTCGCCGCCTATAACGCCGGCCCTGGCAATGTTTCAAAGTACGGTGGCATCCCGCCCTTCACGGAAACCCAGGATTACGTCGTCCGCATCACTGGGTTCTTCAACGCTTATGCCGGCAAGATCACGGGCGTCGATCAGGTTGGCACGTTTGATCCGCGCGACATGGCGATTGCCGAGGCCAGCAACACTTCGGACGCGGGACTGCATTACGGCATGCATGCCAGCATCGAGATCGAGGCTTCGCTGAAGCGGTTGCGTTCCATCATCGAACGCATCCCCGCGACCAAATCGACCAAAGAGGCGCTCGACCTCAACAGCTATGCCCGGGCCGAAGCCGTCCGCATCGGCCTTATGGTCGAGCGGGTCAAGGCGGCCCGCGTAAAGATCGATCAGGCCCGATATGCCCTCTGGCTGCAGGCCTATGCCATCGATGCAACATTCATCAAAGTGAAGGGTGGTTCCGAATGATCCGCAATCTATGTTTGGGGCTTGGCCCTCTTCTGATCTCTGCAGCCTTGCTCTCCCCTGCCCCCGCCTTGGCGCAGGGCGTGCCGACAGTTGACGTCACCAGTATCGCCAAGATCGGCGAAGTGCTGACCGAGGCCAAGCTGCAGGTGAAGGAGATGATCGCTTCAAACCTGAAGCTTGATGAGCAGATCCTGAAGCAGATTGAACAGATTGCCACCCTGAAAGCCCAGCTTGACGCCTTGCGCAACGGGCTGACCCTGGAGGCCTTGGGCATCCCGGACCCTGACACCTTCTTTGACGATATCCTGCCCGATGTCGCCGATCTGACTGGCGGTCTGGTTGCGGCCAAGGAGGGCAGTTATTCCCTGATGACCACATCGGGCAAGGTCGGGGGCAAGCCTGCCGCAGAGTACGTCTCGGAGTTCTTTGCCTCGGCCGGGCTTGATGTGGCCACCGTCGACACCCTCGCGAACAGCGAAGATGAAGGCGCAGCCCGGATCGGCACGCAAGCCAACACCGCCGCTTTCCTCTCCGCCGCCGCAGAAACCTCCTCGGTCAAGGCCTCGGAAAGCCTCGCACGGGTCCACGAGCTTGTTCAGGAAATTCCGGACACCGAAGGGCTCAAAGAGGCCATCGACCTCAACACTCGCGTGACCGCTGAACTGTCGATTGCCCTCGCCAATATCTGGAACATGGAATCCGCCCAGCTGATGGGGATGGGCGAAGCGGGCGTCATGGACGCCGCCACCGCAGCCGAAGAGCAGAAGTTCATCAAAGTCCTTGGAGGACAATAAGCATGGCCAACGCTTTCAAAGCGCGACTGATGGGCGGCGCTTTTGCGCTGTTCGCAATCATCTCAGCCGCAGCTTGGGCCGAGACCCCTGCCCCGGCAGACATTGCCCAAGAAGAAGCTTATCTCGACGTTTTGCCCAAGGTCGAGATTCCCGACGACGTGCAACCGATCCCAGGAGCAGTGAACGAGGAGTTCCGCAACTGTGAGGCCTCCTGGCCCGCCGGCTACGCGTTGGCGCGGTCAGGCCCCGAGGCGCGGGCCCTTCGTGACATCTACGGCCTAGTTCGCGTTCGAAACGTCATCGAAACGCAGGATTGCGGCTGCGCAGGAAAAGTGGCGGATTGGGAAGTTGTTGAAGACGTCGCGGCAGCACTTCGTGAACAGTACAGCGTCGAAAAGCTCAGCTGGCAGCAGACGAAGGCAATCGCGGAAGATGCTGCGGAGCTGACAATAGTCGCAGAAACCATGTGTGGCGGCAGCTTCTGATGGACAGCGTCTCGGCCATCCTTACAACGCTGGATGCGGCAATCACCTCAGCCGGGCGGCAGTATTTCGAGGCGACGGCGGGTGCGGTCGGTCCGATCTACACGACCCTTCTTGCCCTTTTGCTCGTCATGGTCGGGATCAACGCGGCCTTGAATGTCTACCGAATTTCCATGCGCGACGCCGTTCAACTGTCGTTCCGGATCGTCATGGTTCTGATGTTTGGCCTGACCTGGTCGAACTTCACCCAGATCTACGATGCCGCCAGCAACGGACTCAGCGCTCTGGCACTGGAGTACTTCCGGCTCGGGGGTGGCGGTGTCGGCGCATCCGCCACAGCGGCCATGGATGACATGGCGAACATGATGGCCGGGAACGTCGACTCTGTTTCCTCCGCGATGTCCTCGATCATGCGCGGCTTCGTGGCTGCGGTTCTCTACGTCATCTTGGGCGTGTTGATGGCGGTCTATGTCTTTATCGTCGGCTTCTCGAAGCTGATGATCGCCTTCCTTCTCGGGGTTGCCCCGATTGCTATCGGTGCCACGATCTTCGAGAAGACCAATGGCATGTTCGAGGCCTGGCTCTCCGCCATGATCGGCTACCTGATGTATCCGGTTGCCTCCGCCGGGGTCATCGTCGCGGTCGTCACGGTTGCCCACGACGTCTTCCGAGAAACAAAAGATGTGACTGATCTCGGCTCAATCCTTGGCTTCTTCGTCATCGTTTTCGTCGGCATCTTTGCCCTCATGGCGATCCCGAATGCCGTGACGCACATCACCGGCCAGATCAGCCTTGCGAGCATTGCGCCGCAAGCGCTGAGGGTTACGGGCAAGCCGCTGGAAAGGGCTTCCGACTATTCCGCGCGCCGGATGAACGAGGTCCGATCGGGTTTCATGCACGGCAAGACCGAAAACCACCATTTGCGGGATCAGGCGCGGTCCGATGCCGAGCGCGGCCAGGTCGCCAGGGCACGCTTGGGTCAATTCATCCGCGACAGCTGACGCCGCCCAGCTGCCTCACGCCGCAAAGCCGCCGAACGCGCAAATCCCCATTTCTGGAGAAATGTAATGACAGGTTCGCCACCTGAATTGAGAAGTTTTCTCGAAGCCGAGATGTTCTACGGCGTCAAAAAGCGCGAGCGCATCGCCTATCTGGTGGCGGGCGGCGGGCTGGCCATCGGCCTCATGGGCATGATCGCTGTCGTCACAATGCTCCCCTTGAAGCAAACCGAAGCCTTTCTCGCCATCGTCGACAAGGACACTGGTGTCGCCGAACGCGTGGTCGCAGTGGAAAAGGCCGGGATCGAACAGGCTGAAGCCATCCGGCAAAGCCTGCTCTTTGCCTATGTCACCGACCGCGAAACCTATGACCAGCACGACAATGAGTCCCGCATCCTGCGCGCCTACACATGGTCTGAAGGCAATGCCCGCCAAGGGCTGATAAGCCTCTGGACGGAAGGCAACGCCAACTATCCGCCAATACTCTATGGCCAGAATTCCAAGGTGGTCATCGATATCCTGTCGATTACCCCGGTGACGGACACAACCGCCCAGGTGCGGTTCACCAAGACCTGGGTTTCGGATGGCGAGGGCGTGCCTGACCGGATCGGCAAGTTCACCGCGACCGTCACCTATCGCTTCGAGCCCTCCAAACAGACCGCGCTCGATCTCGTTTGGCAGAACCCAACCGGGTTTTTGGTGACGGACTACCGCATCACTGCAGAAACCTTGGCCCCCACGGAGGAATGACATGACCCATCCACTGACCCTTCCTGCGCTCGGCCTTCTGCTCTCGATGACCGCCCTGCCCGTTTTTTCCGAAACCGCGCCGAAGCCCGGCAGCCATGATGCCCGCGTGACCTATGCCACCTACCAGGAGGGGCAGGTTTACCGGATCAACACGCGTCTCAGAAACGTGACTCTTGTCGAGCTTGGTGAAGGCGAGAAGATCCAGTCCATTGCCATCGGCGATCTGGAAAGCTTCAAGATCGACAAGCTGGAGCGCTCCAACCTGTTCATCATCAAGCCAGTCGTCGCCGGGGCCACGACCAACCTGACGGTCGAGACGCAGCGCAACATCTACTTTTTGCAAGTGACAGAAGGTGGTCGTGGAGAACCGAACTATTCGGTGAAGTTCACCGTGCCGGGCAGCACGCGTGCGGCTGCAACCGACACTGACATCCCACCCTCCCTGCCAATGACCTACAAAATCATGAAGAAGGGCCGCGCCCTCCCCGATTTCGCGCCTGTTTCCATCTCGGATGACGGGCGAAAGACCACCTTTGTCATCCCACCCGGCGCGCCAATGCCGACGATCTTCCGGGCCGATGCGAAGGGCCAGGAATACGCGGTCAATTCTTCCGTCCGTGGCACCACCATCACCGTCAGCACCCGATCTGAGCGTTGGGTGCTGCGCTATGGCGAAGAATACGTTTGCGTCACCGCCGAGCCGGGGGTCAGCCAATGACTGACGAGACCCAGGCCGAAAAGCTCACTGCCCGTATGGAGCGCATGAGGCCTTCCGAGGCCCCAAAGCGCCGTCGGGGCATAAACCCTTACGCGCTTTCCGCCGTTACGGCCGCCGCCGGTGTCGGCGTCGGGGCATGGCTGGTTTTGGCCGCACCAGATGCACCTGCCCCGGCACCCGCGATCGAGACCGCCTCGGTCAGCGATTTCCAAGGCGATGGCACGGGAACCGACGGCTTCAGCGTTTCGCGGCCAAAGCCGCAGATCGTCCCTGCACCGCCGGACACATCCGAGGCGGAACGGCTGCAGGCCGAGATCGAGGCGTTGAACGCTCAGATCGCCGATCTCAAGGCCAATCCGGTGACCGTCACGGATGAGGCCGCATTGGCAGACCTGAAGGCGCAAGTTGCAGCCCTTGATGCCGATGCAAAGTCCCGGGCGGCAGCTCTCTCCGACCTTGAGCGCGAGAACATTCGGCTGCAGACCGAACTCGAGACCAAGTCCCTGATCGATGGCGATTCCGAGGCTGGGGCCGCCCGCGCCCGGGAGGAAGAACTGGCCCGGCGCAGGCAGGAAGCTGAAATGCTGAAGGAGGCGCAGATCCATTCTGATATGGTGGCACTGCGATCCAGCATGGACATGGGCGGTGAGGCTGGCGCAGCTGCCCCTACCCCGGGTGCGCCGGGACAGGCCGCCACCGGCGATGATGCGTTTCGCAGGGCTGGCGCCAAGGCGGCCGAAGTTAGGCAGGCGGAGGTCATCGCCGATCCTGCCCATACGGTGATGCAAGGCACGTTGATCGAAGCGGCCCTCGAGACCGCGATCAGCACGGATCTAGCGGGCAATGTGTCGGCCATCGTCAGCCACGATGTCTGGTCATTCGATATGTCCCGCGTGCTCATCCCGCGCGGCTCGCGCTTGTTTGGGCGGTATGATGCCGAGGTCGAAGCCGGTCAGCGGCGCGTACTGATCGCCTGGGACCGGCTGGTCACCACCGACGGTCAATCCGTCACCCTTGCAGCATACGGCACGGATCGGATCGGACGCTCGGGCCTGCCCGGCACGGTGCGGAACCATTTCCTCCAGCGTTTTGGTACGGCCGCCTTGATCTCTGTGATCGGCGCCGTGCCCACCATCGCATCTGCACGCTATGCAGATGATGAGGTCGCCTCGGACACCGCCGAAAACGTCGGCACGGATCTCGGCGAGGCGGTCAATACGGTGATGGCCGATTATCTCAGTATCCCGCCGACGATTAGCGTCAATCAGGGCGCGGTCGTGATGATCCGGGTCGATGCCGATCTGGCGTTTTACTGATGAGCTATCTCGACACCTATCTTGGGCAGCTCGATGCCGCCCTGTCGGACCCGGCCGTCATGGAACTGGCAATCAATGCCGATGGGTCGATCTGGCTGGAGCGCGCGGGGCAAATCCATATGACCTCAAGCGGTCTTGCCGCCCTGCCCGCCCGCTCCGTGCGGGATCTGGCCTCCCAGATCGCGAACTCGACGTCGAACACTTTCACGGAAACGGCGCCGCTGGTTTCGGCGGCGGTGAGCTACCGCGATCTGATGCTGCGCTGTCAGGTGGTAGGCACGCCCGCCGTCTCCGGTGGCACAGTCATCGGCATCCGGGTGTTTCGGTCCCGGCAGGGAGATGTCCGGCGAACGGCCAAATCTTTCAGCTTTCTGCGCGGCCAAGAAAACTCTCTGGAAGAGGAGCGCCGCACGATGGTGGCAGAGATCCGTGCCGGATCGGAAGGGGCGGATGTTGAGGCATTCCTCAGCAAGCTGGTCTCCGAGCGGCTGAATGTCATCGTCTCGGGCGGCACCTCGACCGGCAAGACCGAGCTCGGCCGCAAGCTTCTGGAAATGGTCGCCTCCGACGAGCGGATCGTCACCATCGAAGATTCCCTCGAACTCCTCCCCGGCCAGCCCAATTCCGTCAGCCTGATCGCGCAGCGTGACGAGGGTTCGCCCCGCTCTGCCGACAAGCTTTTGCAGGCCACGCTGCGCCTGCGACCTGACCGGATCATTCTGGGCGAATTGCGCGGGGCCGAAGCCGCGACGTTTCTAGATGCGATCAACACCGGGCATTCGGGATCCTTCACCACGCTGCACGCCCATTCGGCCCGCAAGGCCATGGACCGCCTCGCACTTCTGGTGATGGCGCAGGGCACCAAGCTCAGCTTTGGCGAGGTCATCCGATACCTTCAGACCTCGATCGACGTGATCCTGCAGATGGGCCGCATCGGCGATCAGCGCGGGATCATGGAGATGTATTTCCCCAGCCTCGACGACTGAAGCCCCCGCAGCGCCCGCCCTCCCCTTCACCATTTCCGGCTCTTTGCCCCGCAGGTACCCAATGGAAAACGACAACAATGAAGGGCTGAACCGCCCGGGAAAAGAGCGCAGCGATTTGGAGCGTCCGGCCACAGAGCGACCCAAGGAATACTTCTCGGTTCGCCTGACGCTTTCAGGGGCGGCGCAGGAATTCGACGATCCCCGCCAGGCGGGCGAAGCGTTCTTCCGCGCCGATCCGGCAGAGCGGCCTTCGGTCGCGCATATCGATGGCAACACCGCGCGCACCATGGCCCGGACAGAAATTCACGGCGTCCATGAAACGGGCAAGACGCGGTATTTCAAATCACTGCCGGACTCCCATGCGCCGGATGCCGAGTTCCGCGCCGGGTTCTTGAACGCAATGGAAGCCTCGCTCACCGAGCGGTTGGGCAAGATTGAGTGGGGCAAGGATGGCCCTGCCGTGACCGAACGGCTCGATACAGGTCTGAGGGATGATCTCGAGGCCTTCGCCCGCCGCGCACCTGAAAAGGCAGCGGTGCTTTGGGCCGATCATAGCGACGCGGTCCCGCCCGGGCCGACATTGCGCGCGGCGGTGCAAGCCCGGGAGGAAGTAGCGGATCGAGAGGTGACCGCGTATCAGGATGCCCTTGCCGAAAAGCCGCCCATTATCGCCACGGGAGACTGGGTCACGACCGATGCAAATGTCGAGTTGCGGCCCGTGGCGGTTGCAACTGATCGGGGCATTCACACGGGCTATGAAGCAAATCTTCCGGAAGGGGAAAATGAGGTCACCTATTCGGAGCGCAGTTTCCCAAATTCGCGCGAGGCGCTGCGCCATGCCTATGATTTCTATGAAGGGGGCGAAGAAGGTCTTGAGTTGGCCGTAAAGCGCGCGGCTGAGATGGACCGAGAGTTGGTGGAAGAACCCGACCGCGGGCCGGAAGGGCTTGTCCTTGAGCATCGACCACAGCCCGAGTTCGCCCGCCCCGAGACCGCAATCTACGCAGGCGACGAGGCGCAGCTCGTCCTGACTCTAGGCCAGGACACTGAAAACACCCGCGATCTGGCTGAACGCCTCGTCGCCGACCCGGAATTCCGCAAGGCGGTGGCCGAGCATGTCCCGAATGCCGAGGCCACACTCGGCACTGGTCGCTTTGTCGACGGCGAAGGCTCCGCCGGGTTTCTGCCCGAAGAGCTTTTGGCCGTCACCTCCTATGGTCGTGATGGCGGTGCCGATGTTCTCGCGAAGTTTCCCGATGAAGGGCCGCTCAGCGAAGCCTTGGCCAAGCATCTCGCGCAAAGCCCGGTGATGGCAGCCTATGTCGAAGAAGAACGGCAACGGAGCGATTTTGCTTCCGACCCAGCGCGGGCAATCTCGGCCTGGGTGGCGCAATCAACCGCGCAGATCGATCGATTGCCGTCGGACCGACAGGACGACCTGAGATCTGAAATGCAGGGCATCGCCAAGGAAGCAGCGGCGGCCTTTGGGCGGGATCGACAGCAGTCGGAAATCGAAGCCCCACCCCGTTCGACCCTTTACAGCACCACGATCAGCGCGAACACGTTGGCGATTGCCGGGGCCGAGAACAATCTCGACGAGAGCAGCGCCAAAATGCTGAGCGCTACTTTGAGCCTCCACGCGAACATCGCTGGGATCGATTTCAAGAAGCTTGAGACGCGACTCGAAACTGGGGCGGCCAACGCCCGCGAAGAAGAGTCGTGGGTAAAATCCGATATTGCCGATGTCGCCAAGCGGCATGGCTTTGATCTTAGCAGCGCCCAAGGTCGCAATTCGGCGGCCGAGCGGGTGGATCGCTTCTACGAACGCGCCGCCGAATTGATCCAGTCCGCCCGCAGCATCGAAGTAACCCGCAGCCCTGACCCGCTGGTGGAGGCATTGGGCTCGCTGGCCCGCGTCCATGCCGCCCAAGGCTTCGTCGCCTTCCGAAGCGAAAATCAGGCGCGGGACTTCGCCGAAGAAATGAAGGAGCGCTACGGGGCGAACGTGTTGAAAGACATTGCCGCAGGCCGGACCGAGGCACTGGCCAAGGACGTGCCCGACCCGGCCGCTCGGGCGGCAATGGCCGTTGCCGTCGTCTCGGCGGCCAAGGAACACCCCGCGCTTGGTCTCAGCGCGCATGAAGCGGAGGCAGCAGAACGCAGAATGGTGGCGCAGGCGGCATCGCGGCCGCCGGAACACGCGCGGGCACATGCTCACGATCGAAACCAAGACCGGGAGTTTTGATCATGCAACGCATTGCTTTGCTGCTTCCCCTTGGCCTCACCTCCGGCCTGCTGGTTGGTCTCATCGCCGGGGGCCTTGTCCTCAACCTGATCTTGGGGCGCGATCCGAACGCAACCGGCATCTTTGTCCTGATTGCCGAGTTCCCCGGTTTCGCCCGGCTGACCTCAGTGCCCTGGGTCCTGCCTTGGCAGATCGTCGGCGCGTCGACCGTGATCTTCACGGTTGCGGCCGTCGCCCTGACATTCCGCCAACAGCTCACCGAATACGGTCAGGCCAAGTTCCAGGCGCGCGCTGAAATGAAGGCCAATGGCCTTCTGCAACCTTTGGGCACGGGGATGGTCTTCGGCAAGCTCGGGGCACCGTCTAAGACCGCACCTTATGTCAGCGCCACGTTCCAGAAATTTCCACATTGCCTTGTCGTGGCGCCCACCCGGGCAGGCAAAGGCGTGGGCTATGTCATCCCGAACACGCTTCTGTTTAACGGCAGCATCGTCGTGCTCGACGTGAAGGGTGAGATTTTCGAGTCCACCTCCCGGCACCGGCAAGCCGAAGGCGATGCGGTCTATCGGTTCTCACCCTTCGATTTTGAACATCCAACCCATCGCTATAACCCGCTGGAGCGCGTCGCCCGGATTGAAAATCTCGAACAACGCTATACCGAACTGGCAAAGATCTCGGACTACTTCTTGACGGTTTCGGAAAAGGGGACGGCTGGTGACTTCCTGACCGAGGGGCGCGAACTCTTCGTGGCCGCTGGCCTGCTAGCGATTGAGCGCGGCAAGCCGACCATCGGCGAGATCAGCCGCATCCTCTTTGGTAGGGGTGCCACCCAGGAGGTTTACGGTGAGCATGCCGAGGAGGTGAAACATATCAACGCTGCCCAGACCTTCCGCAAGTTTGCGGGATATTCTGACCGGACCTTGTCATCCCACGCTTCAGTTCTTGGTGGCGCGGGCATGACGCTTTGGAACAACCCGGCCGTCGACCGCGCGACCTCCGGCAACGACTTCTCCTTCGCTGACCTGCGCAAGCGGCCGATGTCGATCTATGTCGTCGTCAACGCCGATGACATCCGTACCCTGTCGCCTCTGGTGCGGCTGTTCTTCGGCGAGTTGATCGCCACCATGCGCTCCACCCTCCCCGACCCGAAATCAGAGCCTTGGCCTGTCATGGTCATGCTGGATGAGTTCGACCAACTGGGACCCATGCCCATCGTTGAACAGGCCCTGAAACAGCTCGCGGGTCACGGTGCGCGGGTGTCGATCATCACCCAGTCGATCCCCGGTCTAGACAACATCTACGGCGAGAACGTCCGCCTGTCGCTTGAGTCCGCCGCCGGCATGAAGCTCTACCTCGCCGCGAACGACAAGAAGACGGCGGGCGAGATTTCGGATGCGTTGGGCAAGACGACCAAGCTTTCGGTCTCGGACAGCGTTTCTCGGGATCGGGATTTCATGCAGAGGCGGTCGGTCAGTCGGCGCATGGAGGAGCGGCCGCTTCTCACCCCCGATGAGGTGCGGCGGTTGAACCCGGATCAAGCCATCCTCATCCCGGAACGGCAGAACCCGCTGTTGGTCCATCGGATCGTGTATTTCCAGGACCCGACGTTCAAGAAGCTGTTCGAGGCACAGAAAGGTGCCCTCCCCTATCCGCCCAAGGAGGCTGCGGACGTGCAGGTCCTGACCCAACGGATGGAGGCGCTGGAACGGCGTCTGGCAGAAAGGATGGTTGTGGATTTCGTGCGGCCGGAGAAGGCAAAGACTGAAGCCCCGGTTGAGCCGGAGCCGAAACTGGCGGCCGAGATTGTGGCGCGGGAAGAGATCGCGCCAGAGGCCGAGCTGGCTGCAGTCAATGCTGACGTGCTCGTCACGGCGGAACCGGCCAAAGCTATCGCAGAGCCCGAGGTTGATCTCGCAGCCTTGAGACCACCCGTCACAATCGCGGTCTCAAAGATGAGCAAATTCTCCAACAACCTCGCAGGCTTGGAACTTTAACTCCATCCGGGGATCGACTCCGGTCCAATTCGCGTACTTGAATGGGTCGTCGGCTTTGTGAATGCAGGCATTTTCCAGGTTCGGAGGCGATGGTTTTCCATGAAAATACTGGACCAAACGACCCCTGCCGTGCGAAGAAGGCAGTCTTTTCCAATGCCCACGAGGATTTGCCATGCGACCCGGTCGCCCCGCACATTTGGCCCTGACGCGCCGCGCGCTCGGCACCCGGCTTGCTGGGTTTGCCGCCGCAATCGGTTTTGGGCAAAGTGCAGCGACCAGCGTGTCAGCCCAACCAGCGTCTACCGTAGATCTCGAACTGCGTGACGCGGCCCTCAGGGGTCTCGCCTTGGCAAGCCATCGCGGTGATCCGGTTGCCGCAGCCGCTGCAGAGGCAGCGCTTGCCCGGCTAACGGAAACCGATCCTGAAGCCGCCCTTCTCGGCCGCATCTACCAGTTGCTGGACGTACGCCCGGCCACCTATTGGCACGGAGATCTGCCTGCGGCCGCGGCAGCAGATCTTTCCGCGCTCCATGGGGCGCTCCGTGCCAGCCAGCCGGTGGCGTTCGGTTACACTGACCTTTCGGGGCAACAGACCACGCGCACGGTCCTACCCCTGGCCTTGGTGCATCCGCCTCAGGGGGTGAAGTTGCTGGCGTGGTGCGAAGAACGCAGGGGTTTCCGCCAGTTCTTCGTACGCGCAATGCAGGGGCTGACGCTTGGGGAGGGTGATTTCAGTGGGGATCGTATGGCGCTGCTGCAAGGGTTGCTGGACCAGGAAGCCGCTCGCGGTTGACCTTCGGTTGGGTTGACGAAGAACACGGCCCAAGCCGGACCTGGACACTTCTCATGCCTGCACCCAGAATCAACCATTCGTTCTTGAGGCGGCAAGGTATGAACCGCGGCTCACTATCTATGGTTGCGGCCTGACGGCTCATTATGCATGAATGAGGAGTGTAGGAACGAGAGCAAATCATGAAGATAGACATCGCCACTGCCAATAAGCTGATAAGAGCTTACAACGATGTTGAATGGGAAGCCTTTGTTCGAGAATGGCAGGTCGGCGTCAAGAAGCAGGTGGGCTACTCCGAGGTGAAGCGAATGGGCGGTGGCGGCGACCTTGGCCGCGATGTGGTTGGACTATGCGGAGCCGACGGCTTCGAAGGGGTTTGGGACAATTACCAATGCAAACATTACGATAAGCCTCTATCCGCCGATCGCGCTGTTGAGGACGCGGGGAAAGTAATATTCCACGCGTATCGAGGCGCCTACTCAGCGCCGCGCAAATGTATTTTCGTTGCTCCACGTATGGTTAGCACCGAGTTGCGCGAACTTCTCCTAAACCCGTCGAAGTTTAAAGCTGAGGTTCTGGCAACTTGGGATAAGCGGGTCGCAAAGAGGATTGAGGCAGGCGCGAACCATGTGTTGGTCGAATCACTTTTGAAATACGTCGAGAGTTACGATTTCACAACTTTCGGATATGCAACATTAGACGAGGTTCTGGATGCTCATCGGCTGACAGGCTATTGGGCAGAAAGATTTTTTGGATTTCTTCCGCCGCCACCTAATAGCGTCGTTCCTGATAATATTGTCGCTGAGGAAACGATTTATGTCTCGCGTCTGCTTGAGGTCTATCAGGAGATCGAAGGGAAACCGATTTCGTCAGCACAAAGTTTAGCCGTCAACCACCCAGTGCATAACTTACACCTGCACCAGCAGCGGGTCCGCTTCTTTGAAGCTGATTGCTTTGCACATCATTACCGCGACAGCACCGCACCCGGAACCGTCGAAGACTTTGAAGAGCAAATTCACGACGTGGTAGAGCCAGCATTGACCTTTCTGTCTGGCTCTGGCCATGTACGCCTTTCAAAGGCGCTCGAAACCGCGGGAAACTGCACCCCTGCGGGATTGCTGGCGCCGCAAGCAAAGGTTCGTGTGAAACAGGGCATGTGTCATCAACTCGCCAATAGGGGTCGACTTAAGTGGTGCCTATTGTGAGTGATGGCCCAGTTTCACCAACCCGCGTATTTAACACGCCTTTTGAAGCTGGTGTTCGTTCGGTCTTGGTTCTCACTTCAGCCTACCCGATGGAACTGGCACTGGATCAACTCACGGCACTAGATCATTTGTTAGTTCACACCGGGGACCTGGTCGATGGTCCGGATAGTTTGCATCCACCAGAACCCACTCGCGCGACTGAGATGCTTGTGCGAAGAGCTCTCGTTGATTCAGGGTTAAAGCTTATGGCCTGCAAGGGTCTTGTACAATTGCGCGCCACCTCAAATGGCTTTCGCTATCGCGCCGGGGACGATGCCGGTTCATTTGTTGACCTCCTTTCGTCCTCCTATGCCTCCGATCTAAAAGCGCGGGCGAATTGGTTATTTGTTCACTTAGTGACATTGCCAACTGACGAATTTGAGGAAGTTGTTGCCTCTCAGCTTGAACGCTGGGGTATCTATGATCAAACATACCTAAATTCGGTGAATAATTGATGCAGCTTCGTTTCTTAAGAATTTCAGGCCCTAGCGTTGCACCAGCAGAGATCGAATTTGGTCCTGGGCTGAACGTAATTTATGGAGGATCCAACACTGGCAAATCGCACATCTTGCGTCTCGTCGACTATGTACTTGGCGCCGGTCGAACACCGGAACCGATTACAGAACAAGCCAGATATGAATATGTTCATCTGGGGATTGTGCTCGCTAGCGGAAAAGAAAAGACGCTAGTGCGAGCGTTGGCAGGAGGGAACATTAGGGTATTCGACGGCCTTCGCCGAGAATTACCAACTGCAAGGGATGGCCAAACACTCTCAGCTAAACATGGAGCAAACTCGATTTCCATGTATCTTCTAGCGGATATGGATTCCGCAGGAAAACGCCTTCGTACCGATGCCAAAGGAGAGACAAAAGAACTGAGTTTTCGCGACTTTAAAACCCACATCCTCGTGGAAGAAGCGAAGGTTCAGAGTGAAGAGTCGCCTATCCAGAGCGGGCAAGTGATGAATCGAACTCGGGAGTTATCAACGTTTAAATATATGCTTACTGGCGTCGATGACTCGGCTCTAGACCTAGCAAAACCCGAGAAGGGGTTCGCAGATAAGCAAGCCGCTCAGTTGGAGTTACTTGATCGGCAGATAGAAGATGTCGAGCGAAATATTGAACAAAGTGCCGTTGATCCTGAAGATATCCAAGGGGTCGAAGCGGAGTTGAGTCTGCAGATTACAAACCAGTTTCGTGTGCAAGAGTTAGCCGAAGTAACATATCAGCAGCTGTCGCACCATCGTACTCGCCTAAGAGTTCAAATCGACAAGGCGCAGGAGCGTGAGCAGGAAATCGACCTATTGCAGGCGCGTTTCGCTCTTTTACTGAAGCACTATGATGCGGACATCGCTCGGCTGATGGGCATCATTGATGCCGGGTACGTGTATGATGCCGAACCTGATGCATATTGCCAAGTGTGCGGCGCTGCCCCGGAAAACCATGATCCAAAACGCGGTTGCGAAGGGGATATACCCAGAATCATCGAGGCGGCCACTGCTGAATTGCAAGAAGTTATTCGCCGCCGTGCCGCCTTGGTTGCAACGGCAAAAGATTTGCGAGCGGAAAAGGGCCAAGTTACGGAAGGTCTGCCTAAACTTCAGGAAGAGCTACGTGACCTCTCAGCCGACATTCAACGTGAAATACCAGCCGTAGAGACAGTGAGGTCGGCAACCGAAGCACTTGTCACACGCAGAATTGCTATTCAGAGCGAACTGGAGCTTGTCCGTCGGCGGGCAGCGCTCGCTAAGCAACGCGAGGAGATAGGGGTCAATCCTGGTTACGACGCGACAACACTAATCGCTGACAACCAACTCGATGGAGCCACCCTCGATTCCTTCTGTCAGGTGATTGAATCCGAGCTGCAAGGTTGGGAATTTCCCGACGCGAAGCGAGTATTCTTCGAAAACAATCGCCGTGACATCTCAGTAGCAGGCAAGTCAAGAGCTGCGAACGGCAAAGGCGTGCGGGCACTTTTGCATTCTGCATTTACCATTTCACTTATGAAGTTCTGCAATACCAAGATGCGTCCGCATCCTGGGTTCGTTATTATCGACTCTTTGTTTATTACTTATCGTGATCCCTCGAACGCCGAGGAAGCAAGCATTGCACAAACGCCTTTGCGGGACAAAGCTTTTCGAAGGTTCAAGGCGATTGATCCTTCCCTACAGCTGATTATTCTAGAAAACGTGGATGTGCCAAAATGGCTCGATGGCGATCCGCAGTGTACACACTTCACCGGCCGGCAGGGGGTTGGTCGGGCGGGCTTGTTTCCGGAGAATGCTCGTCCCTAGCGATCCATTTCACTGACCAAGTTATGGCGCTTCGACGTAAATGCGGCTAATTCAAGATAGTGCTTTCGCTCATACGCACCTCCGAAAGTCGGCTTTCCGCCCTTTGCGTTTGCAGGCGTCCGGAAAGAGGCTCACGGCCCTAGTTGGACGGCCAATGAGCCGCACGGTGTAAGGCCCAATTGACTGAAGCGGCTGTTCGCGCTCGGGTGTAGCATCGAGGGGGTCGACGCCACCGCTGCATGCACCTTCAGGATGCCAACGATGACCTCTTCGCTGAACCTTGATCGTCTCATGTCCGTCTCTTTGTTCGAGGATAGACTTACGTCGAAGCGCGTTGGTTTCACGGGAGTAGGTCAAGCACGATGGATCAAGGTTGGAGGGGAAGTGGTGCGGCGATGCCTCGGAGTTGCAGTCATTCAACGCGCAGCCGTCGAACAAAGCCGCGATCCTGAACTTGATCGAAGATCTCCATCGGACGATGGGTTTTTGGCTGCCAGCAACGCCCAAACTCGATGCAGCATGCGGCAGGCGCCGCCGGGAAGACGAACACTTGCGCATCCTCACCATGCACCTCTTTCACCCGGTTGAAGGCTGAGCGCACGACCTCACGAAATTGACTCATATCTTCACGCGTCCGCAGCGCGTCATGTCGCGGGCTTGAGCAGGTGATTTCCCAGATGGAAATGGGAATATCCGGCATGGCGGACATCACCCGATCATCGGAAATTCGGTCAGTTATGGACAGTTTTAGTGCCACCATCTTCCCTTCCGGCGTCCCCTCGATAAGTCGGGGACCCATCTCAGACGTTCCCTCTCGCCAGATCCAGGTCGGTTCTGGTTCCCGGTGTCGGGTGAAGATCTCGACATCATGGATGTCTGGAAGCAACTGGCCAAGCTTCATCAAGAGCGGCATTGGGGCGAAGCCGAATACCGAGATGTGGCGATACTGCCCGCTATTAATACGGCCCCTTATCCTCTCCTGAAAGAACCGCACCAAGTCGTCTGGCTCAACAGCCCAGAAAAGGTCACCGTCATCTTGCTGGCCGGTAATGCCAAGCTTCAGGTCAATCGGGTCAAAACTTGCTGGCGTCCGACCAATTGCCTGCATCGCCGCTATACACATGTCGACTGGGATCGACGTCTCATTAGCAGCGACCTGGTTTGTAAATCGTAGAATGTGCGATTGACTGGCGGGGCGCAGGCCTACAGATCGCGAGATCCAGCCCTCGTGTGCGGCCTTCATCCTGCGCAACACCGGCTCCGGATGCTTATCGCGCTCGTCGCGATCAATCACACGGTGGCAACCATCGCAGAGCAACATGACATTATCCGGATCCTTAGCCAGGGCCTTGGACTGGTCAGCGTTGCCTCTGGGCCCATCCTGGCTGGAGCCGATGATGTGCGCGATGTAGCCCTTATTCGCGGTGCGGCTACCGGACACAAGGTGTCCAATCAGGCTGTCATTGCAAATCTGGCATCTACCGGCCGCACGAGCCCATACAATTTTCTCCGCCCGCAGACCCACTGTCCCGTGACGACCTTTCTTGGAGTCGGACTCAATCATTAACAACTCCGACTAGATGCTCTGCGCTGAGGTCGGCGCCCCGTCCGAGGGACCGGTCGGATAGAGTTCGCCAATACATTTCGGTCCGGGGGCGTTTGAACCTCGCCATATGCCATCCAAGTGCCAGCACTCATAGTAATGGAGCCACTCTGATGCCCACGGCACGGTTGTGTCCGCAATCAACATCGTCGAATTCCATTCCCTGGCGTCCGGGTCGTAGAGGCAAAGCGCTGAGTCGGTTGGGTTTCGACGGTTGAAATTCAGGTGCGGGATATCCTCATAGCGGCCTCCAGATCGTGGTCGCAGCTTGGGATCGAGAATGAAAACATGGGGCATGACGACCGCTTCACGGAACCGCCACTGAACTGAAACCAAGTAGGACTTCTGAAAGCCCCTCAGCCTCCCTTCCCAAATCATTGTGGTGCTGTCGATGGAAAGATCAAACGCGAAGTCCGGCCAACGCAAAGACATCCGAGTCAGCTGGGCATGTGGAGACCGCGGTTTGACCCGCTTCTGGGTCACTTGAGAAATCCAAAATGAAAACTGTGAGCTGGTGCTCTCGATACCTGAGGTGCCGCTACCGGGCTACCTGCAGCGGGTACTGCCGCGGCAACGAGAGCCGGGGTTGCGAGGAAGCCCTTGCCCCGCTCATACGCTGCTGGCGCGGCCTTGTCGGACAGCCCATCCAGGTATTTCCGCACAGCTTGTTGGGTCACACGTTCCCCAAAGAGCTGATCAAAAATTTCTTGGATCTCTGACAGCTCAGACTCTCGGGCGTGCGCAAGTTCAGCGAGCAGGTGCTGTAGGTCACCGCGGAAGACCAGCATGTCAGTCGCATCCTTCGGCCACCGATCATTGAAGTTCTCGTCCCGGAACACAGGGTTACGCTCTTCCGGCCGCTGGCCGCTAGCCAATGCAGCAGCCATGCGCCGATCAAGTTCTGAAGCCAGTGCCTCGAGTTGCGCGCAAAGCCCGAAGATATTCAGGGGCACTTCCGCAGCGACCTTGGACAAGTATATCGACACCGGGCGCTTTCGGTCACGCGGCGCGTAGCGCAGATTGAGATAGCGCTTCATGAGCTTCAGTGCGATGACTTGGGGGGCATCACGGAGCGGGTCGATGGGCTCAGGCAGCTTGTCGGTCTCGGCGTCAGCAAAAACGGCGTTGAGCGCGATACGATCAGGAATGCTTATCTGGCTGCGCATTGCGCGCACCTGATCCTGAAACTGGTGGCTCGGCAGCGTAACAGTCTGCCGGAACCACTGCACAAAACCATATGGGTTCACTCTGAAAAGCGCGTCTGCGCCCTTGTCAGGACTATGGTAGATGTTTCCTGCCCGTTCTTGCCTTGGCGCTGCGAATGGGTCCATCGGTGTCACATCGAGATGCATGAAGGCAAACTGCAGCTGCACGCATCTGGTGCAACGAACGATCTTACGGACATCCGGGAAGCCTGCGAAGGCGTCGAATAGTCCATCCAGAACCCGCTTTGCCTGCCAGCTGGGCGGCGTGCGAAACTCTAGTATCGCGTCCAGGTCAAAGCGGTCATCCGAACTTCCGTCAACGATGGTTGCCCCTATAGCGCGTGAGCCCTGCGCATAGACCAAGGCCTCACTCATGTAATTTGCTAAAGCCCCACCCGGACGTTGGAGGTGCTCAGCAACTAGGTTGTAGCGCTTTGAAGCAACATGAAGGTCACGATCACTCAACTCCATCTCGATGGCCGTTGCGATCAAAAGGAAATCAAGGTTTGGAGCGGTGGCGTCGAAAGGCAAGTCAACCTCCTGATCGAACAACGGGCCGTCAGCAGTTAAGGGATGCGAGTGCTAACGCTACACCAGAATCAGCCATCAGGCAACTGAATGCCTCTGGTCACCACCTTCTATGGATGGATGTAGATGCCATCTTACAAGTTGTTGTGCTTTTACCTCGAGCCGGTAGACCAAACTTTCAACAGCCGCAGAGCCATTGTGACGCTATGTGAGCTGCATTCGGAGCGTAACCAATACAAAGCCCGCAGCGTGCGTGGGACCTTAGAATCGACGTGCCAGCGATCTCAAAGCACAACCAACTCTTTCTTCGTTGCCATCGTGTGCAGCTCGGACATCCCGGCGGCGCCACAAGTTCGAAGAATATTCACTCCGTCGCGACCAAGAAACGGACTAAGTGGATTTGCTCACCATTGATGCTCTTTCGTGGTAAGTCTCAATCCACATTGGAGATAGTTGCACGATGTATGTCAGAAGCTTGAACGTGTCGAACTTACGGGCAGTCGCCAAGGCACGTTTCGATTTGGTGTATCCGGGTCGATTAGCAGATGGCCCTTTCCGGAAGGGCTTTCCAAGCTGGCCACCGAAACTGGCGAACGTCAACGTTCTGCTTGGCATAAATGGTGCCGGCAAAAGCACGATGCTCGACGCGATCGCGCTTGCTGCGATGTCCCCAGTCGTAGCGGAATCGTCAGGGTTTCGTCCCTATGCGCTGATACGGCGCGTGGCGTCCGGCGATCCTTTAAGGTCAGCTTCGATCGACACGGAGGTTGTCGTACATGCTCAAGACGTAGAGCGTAGTCCAAAAAAGAATGTCGATGTACTTCGGGGGATTGGGGCAACTCTGGAGAGACGGGGCGACCTTGAAGTGTTGAGAGCAGTTCAGGACGCGGACCCGTTGTGGGAAGGCATGTACAAAGATCAGTCCCCTGCTTTTCTCATGGTGGGATACGGCGCTACCCGGAGGGTCGAAACCAACGCGCAGGTCGATGAAGCGCTACGGTCGCGCACACGAGTGTTAAGATACGAGCGCATAGCTTCTCTCTTCGAGGATCACTACACTTTGCGCCCGCTCTCGAATTGGTTGCCGGAATGGCAGTTCAAGAATCCTGGGCGTTACAAGCAGGTCATCACGCTCATCAACAAGCTGTCATTGAAGCATATCAGGTTCACTGGCCGGATCGAAAGTGGCGAGTACCTATTCGAGGTCGGGCGGAACCTCGTTCCATTCAGTGCGATGTCGGACGGCTTCAAGGCCTTCATCGGGTGGATTGGCGATCTCCTCTACCACGTCTGCATGGGCTGCCCGAGTGGAAAGCGGTTGGTGGACAATAAGGGTGTCGTGTTGGTCGACGAGATCGACTTGCACATCCACCCTGAATGGCAGCTGACGATGATCCCCGTTCTTGCTCAAGCACTGCCCAATCTGCAGTTTATTTTCACTTCGCATAGCCCTTTGGTAGTCGGCTCACTTGAGCGCGCTAACATCATCCACGTTGAAACGGGCACCAATGGCACGACAAAGATGGTCCGTCCCGACGAAGAAATCTATGGGAAGACTGCTGACCAGATTCTTAGATCGGACATGTTCGGTCTGAACTCCACACGGGCACCTGCGTTCCGAGCCGAGTTGGACAAGCTTGCAGAGGCGGCCACGCGTGGAGACAGAGACGCGGCGCTCGACTTCATGCGTCAGGCGGCCCGTGGTAGCGGGGCCACCGATGCCGCGAGATCGCTTGAGCGGCGTGAGATGCCGAGCTGGTTGAGGCGTCCATCGGAAACGGAGGAGTGAGATGATCCGATACGCTGCCGCCACCCTCGCCAATGTCTGTTCATTGGTCGATATGGAAAATCCCGCCTGGCGAGCCAAAGCACTGACGCGAACTGCGGCAATAATTGCAGCCGGATCGTTCACTGAGGGTGCGCCGTCTTGGAGCGATGTCAAAGCCGTTTTTATGCGTCTGCAGTCTAACAAGTGCGCCTTCTGTGAATTCCCATTAGGGGGAGAATTCGCAGGCAAGGCCACCCAGGACGTCGAACACTTCAGGCCGAAGAACTCGGTCAAGGCATGGCCGAAGAAATCGACGAATGCTGCCTACCCCTTCGCGACTGGCGGCACGGGGGGCGGCTACTACTGGCTCGCATACGATCTCAGCAACTATGCGGCCGCATGCAAGGCCTGCAACACGGCCCGCAAATCCAACTACTTTCCAATAGCCGGGACGAGAGGACCGGTAGTTGCCAAGCCGGCAGACCTTAACGCAGTCGAAAGGCCCTATCTCGTGTTCCCCCTAGGCGACTTGGACGTCGATCCGGAAGAATTGATCACTTTCGAGGGACTAGTTGCCCTGCCCGTTCACACCGAAGACGGCCTTGCACACCGAAGAGGCAGGATCACAATTGATTTCTTTGCCCTCAACCAGCGCGAGGAACTCTGGGAGGACCGATTTCGCGTGGTCCATGCGCTTTTTAATGCGGTAGAACTTACGAAGACCAGTCCCAATCCAGATCACGTCGAGTTCGCTAGGCGAAGGATTGAGGACATGACCTCTTCGGCAGGTGCTCAAGCTTCTTGTGCAAGGTCTTTCCTGCGATTGCTCGAGGCAGATCCCATCACCGCATGGAACTATTATGTGGCGGCGGATGAGTTCATAACGGATAGTCGGAAAAAAAGAGCGCCGAAGTTGGCGTGATGAGGAAGTGCAGGCACGGGAGGTCTATGGCCGATTGGCCCACGTATTTCGCTACCTGTGAACTTAGCTGAGGTAAGGAAGCTTCGATTTGCCCAAGAACATCGTCATCTGCTGTGACGGCACAGGAAACGAAATAGGCGTGAACATGTCCAATGTTCTCAAGCTCTATAGAATGCTTGAGAAGGATGTTGATCAAATTGTTTATTATGATCCTGGCGTTGGCACTTTGGGCCAAAGAAAGACTTGGGGAAGAATCAGCCAGAATGCGAAAGGGATCTTGGGGCTAGCTACCGGCTATGGCCTAGATGATGACGTATTGGGAGCATATAGATTTCTGGCTGAACACTACAGAGATGGCGATCAGGTGTTTCTTTTTGGCTTTAGCCGAGGCGCTTACAGTGTCCGTGTCCTTGCAGGTTTCATTCACCTTCTTGGTTTGTTGCGACCTGACCAATTGAACTACGTCGGCTATGCATTCGCCGCTTACAAACGTGCTGCCATGGACGGCGAGGATCTTTCGGTAGCATGGCATTTCCGTAGAATCGTTGGTGGGCGTCTGATGCCGATCAAGTTTCTAGGCGTTTGGGATACGGTTGCATCCGTGATCGTGCCACGGTCTGACCGTTTCTATATTCCTAGCTTAGAGACACTGCCCTACACGCTTCAGAACCCTAGCGTCGAGGTCTTTCGCCAAGCGAGTGCCATTGATGAATTTCGTCGGATGTTCCGATTGCGGAGATGGAAAGAGAACCAGGAGTTTAAGGCGGATCGCTTCTCGAGGGCGGAGCCCAAGATGCAAGATAGCCGCGAGGTTTGGTTTGCGGGTTGCCATTCGGACATCGGTGGTGGGTATCCTGAGAACGAGAGTGCGCTGTCAAAATACCCCCTCCGCTGGATGATTCAGCAAGCCCAGTCGCACGGGCTTACAGTGAACACCTCAATGTTCAATCACCTCGTGGAAGGCGAGGCGCGGGTTAATAGCGAGCATACGTATGCTGAGCCCGACCCGAAAGGCGAATTGCATGTATCGGCGGTCGGTGGTTGGCGTATCATCGAATGGCTTCCAAAGAAAGGGAAGTGGCAAGAGTGGCCCAATCGAAGGCGCTTGTTCGGTTACTACTTGCCTAATTGTGAGCCGCGTCTAATTCCGGAAGGGGCGGCGATCCATGAATCCGTTGTAAGGCGCAAGGAAGCGGTTTCAAACTACCGCCCACTGAACCTGCCTACTCGCTTTGATGTGGAAACATGACCATCGGGAAAGTCTCGATGCCATTGTTTCGGGGGCCGATATCAGTTTGGCCGGCCCGCGTGATGAATATGGGATCGCACCTTTCAACCCCATTTTTGAGTTTCGAGCGATCTTTTCCTGGCTGAATGATACGCCAACATGAAAAGAGATTCGGCGAGTGGGCGCTTCCGACCCATAATGGATAAGGTAAGTGCGTCCCTTAGCCGTCGTTCAACGCAACCTTATGCTCCGCGGGCATTCCCTAAGCGGCCTTTCGGGTTGAGCGCAGCGAAATCCCCCCGCCTTGGTAGTTGTGGGGGAGATGTTACTGCGCGTACGAATGCTAGCGGCAGAGGGCAACAAGTCTATAGACCGCGTGGGCCTCTTGCCAACTCTTGATCGCACGACTTGGCATTAAAGGGGTAAACCCCGTCGAGGTACAGAAGGCGCGTGTCCGAGAGCAACTGGAGGTGCTGAAGGATCAGGGCGTGACCCAGAGGCACCGACGCAACCGTGGATTTTATTAAACGTCTGTGAGAGATGGCTTGTTCGTGAAAAGTAACACTGGACTGGAAAAAGGTTTGGCCTGAAAATGCGGGGAATCCGATCACAGCTTTGCAGAAAGCCCGCACTAAGGACGCCCGATGACGAAAAGCCGGTCCTTTTCAATTTATCTGTTGAAGCCCGGCTTTGACGCAGAAACCGCTCTTGAAGAGGACCACCTTCTGGAGCCGGACGTTGCGGCAGACAATCTTCCTGAGGGAGCTTCAATATTCATTCTCGACAGCCAACCACGCCCCCCATGGTGGCGTGCCTATTTCGGAATAGAAACTAACCTTTCGCAAGTTAACAAAGGGGCATTGATCTTTTTGCCGGTGGAGGATCGCTGCTTCGCATTATCATTCGGTCACGTTGCCCATAATCTCAGGGATTCCAGCTATGAGTATGACTTCGGACTTCGGGTCACGCTGAATAGCCTCGACCCGCAAAAATTGAAAAGTACTGACACCGTTGAACCTGGGGCTGCCAAGCGGCAGCGCACACAACTGCCTATCGAATCCGAACTCACGTTTTTTGACTTTGACCGAGACAGTACCGTTCTTCGAAGCCTGACCGGCAAAGTTAAGAATGAGCATCGTGACTTATTCCGTCACGCAACCGGCAGCAGCAATTTGCGAATAAGCACAGATGTCCTGGCCGATGGGCTTCAGGGTCTTTGTGCCGCGCTACTTGCACTCTACCGTAGTGAAGACTACAAAACTTCCTTTCCAGAAATTCAGAACATTGTTCCGGTTCGCGACCCGCTTGAGATTGCTGCTTTGAATGGCAATTTGCTTTTAGCGTTTCGTGCCCGTGACCCAGACCTGAACTTAACAGTGCCCGAAATCATCAACTATAATGACAACGTATATGTCATGTTCTCCGGCGCACGGCAGTCGGATATCTACGACGACGTCTTTATTGGCAGATATTACGACTATCTTGATCTGCAAGAGGTCGATCTGGCAGATATGGATATCGACGCCCTGAAGCGACACAAGCTCGTACTGACCGACGAAGCAGGTGCGAGTCGCGATCATCATAGCATTTACAAGAGCTTGGTCTTCGACACCACACTGCCAGGGGCGGCAGCCCAGACTTTTCACCTCTGCGACGGCGAATGGTACAGGATCGACAATGACTACATTGCCCGGCTCCAAGCTTATCTGGATCCGCTTTGCGTCCCGAACGATCTTCTGGGCTACAATCACGCAACCGAAGGTGACTACAACCAAGCTGTTGCAGTGGCCGATCCTTCGATAGCTTGCCTTGACATGAAAGATATCAGCCCACCTGGTCAGAGGCAGGTTGAGCCCTGTGATCTACTCGCGATACGCGGCGAAACGGCGGTCTTCTATCATATCAAGGTTTCGACCCTATCGGCGCAGCTAAGTCATCTCTTCAATCAAGGCGTCAATGCCATCGAGCTTATGAGGCTTGAGCCAGCCTCAATTGATCTTTTGGAAGTCCTTGTGCGCGACACCGTTGCCCCGGCGACCGCTGATCCAGTCGTTCAACATATTCGGGACCGCCGCTATGCCATCGCCTTCGGTATAGTTACAAGGAAGGATAGCGCAAGGCGTTCGCTCAACCTTCCGCTCTTCTCTCGCATCAGCCTCATGCGCAGCATGAAATCGTTGCGGCTCATGGACGTGCCGGGCAGCGTCATGTTCATCGCGGATGAAAGCGTGGCGGCGGCAGGGCGTAAGAAAGTACGCAAGAGGAAGGTTCCTGTCGTTGTCAACGACGACGTTATTGAAGCAGCTGAATAAATCAGACAGCAATACAAGCGACCCATGCGAATGAAAAAGGTCAAGGATTCAAATACTCAGCTCCGCAGCGCGCAGTTCCGCCGTCACGTCTGTAACGCCTGGGATATCCCAGACCGATTCCCGAAGTATAAAACGCCACGCCTTCACGCTATCGACATAGGCTGAGCGCGGCTTAACTACCTCAAACGGTATAAGGGCCGCACGGGTCACTCGAAACTTGCCGTCGAGAAGGACCGCCGCCAGCATGTCAAATGGATGGTCTGGAAGCCTACGAATGAAGCCTAGTTGTCGTGAACCCTTTGGCGTCGCAAGACGGCGACATTTAATCTGGTAGCGGACGCCCTCTGCGTCCAGAGCATCAGCATCGGCAGAAGAGTTGCTATTCAAAGTCCATCCAAAGGCCTTGGCAAACAGCAGCTCGCCATAGTCGCCAGTGGGGTTGTTCGCGCTGCGGACAACATCGCGGCGGCGCAGCTCAGCCATCAGGTCGGTGTGGAGTTCGAAGAGGGCGGAGACCGGCAAGACAGAGAAATCAATCATGCTGACCGTTCACCTTTTTCAACAGCTCCAACGCCTGCAGCCGCGTTGTTCCTCTTTGTTTTGGTATCGACCGAAGAGGCAACGTCACTTAGTTTTTCGACATAGTCCAATGGTAGTTGATTTTGCTTTGCGCCAGCCAAAACAAGCTCATGGTACCAGTCATAAGGCCGCTGAGCTGCGTCAAGATGATCGTCACTTCCTAGGTAGACAGCGGCTGTCACGATGCCACCTTCGGTTTGAACAGCGAATTCATTATGCCGTTCGTAACCCAAGCCTACACCCTCGAATCCATCAAGATCTGTGAGTTCTTCAGCGTCAAGTTCGAACAAGACACCATAAACACGGGAATCGGCCTCTTCTGAAGGTGCTAGGGTCGCCTTGCCGGACCCGTCTCTGCTCTTCTTGCTGAACGCCAGTGAGTGACCTTCGACACTACCAATAGATACGGCTCTGGCCGACTTGCAACGGGCCTGCAGTCGTTCCGAGAGCATGTTGGACCCGTAGGCGAAGTAGTAAATTTTAGCCATTTCAGTAGACTATCATGGGTTCGCCGAGGTTTGGAGAGCCAAATCTTAGGTGCTGACGATCCGCAATTTATTCGCCACTATCGCCGATCAGGGGGCGTCTCGTTGCGCCTCGCACGAATGGCTCCGCTTTGCGGTTGCTTCAGCTTCACGCCACTACGCCGTCAAGCTGCTATCCGCCCATTTCGTCGTTCAACGCTCCCAGTCTCGCACATTTGATCTTTCAGGCGGTGATGCCAGCAGCCGTTCAGCATGCCGCGCCTCTCTCAACGTCAACCCGAACGCCACATGCGACTTCGCTGCCGAAACAACCGCCCGCGCGATCCACTTCCGCTCGTCCGCGTCCTCGAAATCACCAGCCAGAGCATGCGTCCGGCCGCTGGCGAGCTCCGCCACAACCCCTTTTCCATACCGCAGACGCAACTCATCGGCGAAGCGTTCCGCATGAGCATCCCCCCGGAACTCAAGTTTTCCATCCGCCTGCATGATGCGGCCCATCGACCCGAGGGCACGCAGCAACCGGTCATTTTCGGGAACGACCTCATGCGCCCGGGAATGCTCGATCAGCTTGGCCGCCGCTTCATAGAAGCCTTCAAGATCATCGACGACCTTCTGACTCTGATCCGGATTTCGAAGATCGGCGCGCAGCCGTCCAGACAGGGCTAGTAAATCACTGCGCACCCAGTCTCGTTCTTCCCAGGCATTGGCGGCCCCCGTCTCCAGCCGCTCGGCCATCCGGTCACCACTGAGACCCAAGGCCAAAGCTTTGCCGACGATGTCCGTTTTCAGCCGGTCTGCGACCCCACGCTGCAGTTCAGCGGCCTCCCTGCCCTGCGTCAGCCGGTCACCCTCAAGACTCGTCGCGTAAAGCTTCGTCTGCGGCAGCATCTGCAAGAGCTGTGAGCCGCGAGCGTCGCCCAAGCCTTTGGCGATATCGATGGCATAGCCATAAAGCTCGTCCCGCATATTCTTGCGTTCGACGACCGGCATCTTCCGGATCTTGCCTTCCGCCTCCGCCATCCAGCCGCTAAAATGCCGGTCAAGATCAGCCCGCTCCGCCGTCGCGACATTGCCTGGAAACGGCTGCAACATACCGCCCCGCCGGAGGGCTTCTTCCGCCTTGGCGATCTTCTCGCCAATCTCCGGCAGACCCGTCAGCGCTGCGACATGGCTCAGGCTGCGCATGGCATCCGCTGTGCGCGCCATCGTCGCCAAGGCATCCTCCAGCGCCTTGCCTTCGCGCGGCCGTTCTTCCGGTACCCGGCCTTCAACCCGCGCCCGCTCGATCTCTGCCCGCGACGGGCCGTAGGTCAGCAAGCCACGCTCGGCGCGCGAAGTGGCATCCAGAAACACGCCCTCCTCGGCTGCGATCGCCACCATGCGCTCCTTCATGACATCCAGATTGAAGCCATGCTCTTTGGCCATGAAGAACCAACTGTCGTTCACCGTGCCCCGGTTGTTGATGACCATGTGGACATGAGGATGCGCCTTGTCGGTGTGCAGGGCCGCGACATAGGACCAGACATCATCCTGATGCTCGCCCGACTGGAACATCTCAAAGGCCCAGGCCTTGGCGATCAGCTTTGCCTTCTCTGGCCGGACATGAGACGGGAAACTCATCAGCAGATGGGTGGTGTGGCCGTTCTTCGGCGAGCCGCGCCAATCCTCGACCCAGTTGCCGACGATGTCGTCCCGCTCATCTTTAGTCAGCCCCTTGGCATCGGCATCCAGCACGACCCCGTTGCCGAAGATCGAGGCCGATTTCGAGAACAGATAGTCCATTTGGGCGGCCAGCTCCTTGGCATTGGCCGTTCCGCCCTTGCCGATTTTCTTCAGCACCGCCGCGTTGGAGCCCAGCGAAAACCGCCACAGCTGGCTGGCCCGGGTCGAGAAACTGAAGCCGCGCTTGGGCGAAGACGAACCGCCCGCCTTCACCCGACCCTGCTGCGGCCGCAGGAAGTTGATCTCCCCGAGAACGGCCTCTGCAACCCCAATGGGACGCGACCCAAGCTTAACCATGGCGCGCGCCCTCCTGAGCCTCGACAAACTTGCGGAACAGCGCCACACCCTGACGCCGACGTTCCGCGATGATCTGGCTCAGCGCCTTCGCCACCATCGGCAGCGAACGGCGCAACTCATCCACCGATGCCCACTGCGCCCTAACCATCGGCGACCTGCCCCGGTTCGCAGCCAGGGCGATCTGGTTCACGTTGGTGCCGATCTTACCCAACTCGTAGCGGATTTCTTCCAGCTTGGCGCTGTCCTCCCGGCTGAACTCGAGGAAACCTGACGCCATCCGCACCACCGACCGAACCCCGTCAGAGCGGGATTTCGCGCCAAGCTGGGTGCAGAGCGCATCGAAGGCATGGAGCTCTTCGGCAGGCAGGCGACAGCTCACGACTTGGCCCTTTTCCTCCGACCGTGGTCGTCCGCGTCCGACCGCTTGCTGCGCTGCAGAATCAGAAGCTTCATTGTCAGTTTGGTCAGAAACACCGGACTGCGACTTGAGTCTTGTTTTGCGAGGATCTGATTTTACTGCCAACTTCTGCCACCGATTATTTGTAGACACATCGCATTTCCTGCCACTCTTCCTACCCCTTCCTTCACCTCCCTTTCAAGTGCAATCTAAGCGCGATTTATGCTCTTGCAGATTGTGCTGACCTTGGGTAACTCCCCCGCCACCGAATGCGTTTCGCTGATCGCGCAACACACAAGGTGAGACAGGGACCGCGCACCCCCAGCCAGGTGGCCAGAGGTGGGCTTTCCTTGTGAATATGGGCCTAAAGCCTTGTTTTGTTTACCGTGCGGACCCTGTCGTTCAGTGTTCAGGGTTCGGAGAAAGGAAGTGTGGGATGCGTCTTGTGGCATCAGGGATGTGTGTTCGGGGTTCCGCCTTGTGATACACGCACTGCGCGATCAGATAAAAGACATACGCATCCAGTAATCAGAAAAGTGATTAAAGAGATACGCCTTGCGCAATAAGATTTGCGCGAGCCGGTTTCTAATATTCGCATTCGGCGTTCAGATTAAAGCGATGCGAGTTAAGATAAAAGAATTGCGCGATCCGCATTGTGAGAAACGCGATCGGCGAAGTGAGGAAGGTGGTATGGGTTACGGAATACGTGTTGTGCTGGTGATGAACCGCAAGGGGGGATCGGGCAAGAGCACCCTCTGCCGCGCCCTAGCTTCTGCTGCGGCTGCAAAAGGCGAGACGGTGACGATCTTCGACACCGATGCCTCGAAATCCTGCCTCAAGTGGATGCAGGCGGGAAAGGAGGCAGGCAACTGGTCTCCCTTGGTTGAGGTGATTCACACGCTGGATGCGCACCGAGTGGCAGAAGCCGTCGGGCAGATCTATGAGCATCCCGATCAAGAGCATCTCATCCTGATCGACACCTTCGGCGGCGGATCAGAGGCACAGGATGTTCTGGCGGTCGCAGCGCACCGGATCATTTGCCCGATGATGTTGTCGCGCGGTGATCTCAGCGAAACGATGGAAACGGCCAACTGGTATTTGAAGCTGCGTGGCCGCGTGGAAAAGCCGGGCGAGCTTGCAGGGTTTTCTGTGTTGCTCAACCGGGTGCCTGTGCGGGTGTCAGAGACCGAGCGCGCGGTGGCGGAAGAGCTGTTCCAGTCATTGCCTGCCCTTGAGACCTATCTTGGTAGCCGCGCCGCTTATGTTCGAATGGACAGAGAAGGGCTTCTCGGTGTGATCGCGGACAAGACGCCAAACCGGGCGCTTGCTGCGCATGTCCAGAGTGCCGTGAAGGAGGCAGGGGACCTCCTGGAAGAGATCGACCAGATGATCCTCAACCCGGCGGAGGTCGCATGATGGCGGAGCGCAAGGACATGATGCGGATCATCCGCCAGGACGCGGGGTTTTCGGCCAAGCTGGGTTTTGGTGGGAACGCGGGCACAAGCGATCAGGCTGATAGGGTAATCCCAGTGCAGTCGACGTCGGTTGATGCAGTGACCGAGCCGGAACCTTTGTCGCCCGCGATTGCGGCGGCGGCGGCGGCGATGCCAGGTGGCGACGCAGGCGAGGTCAGCATCAGACCCTTTGGGTCCAAAGAAGAGTCCCGGGACGAGAAGAAGGTTTTCAATACCCAGAGGGTTTCGGATGCGAAGGCGGCTGGTCTTGCAACTGGGTCAGCTGCACGCGGCCATGTTGTCCATGTCTCATTGTCGCTGACTACCCGTCAAGCACGGCTGGCAGAAGAGTGGGCCACGGCTGCGCGTTGCACCGTCCAGTTTTTGATCCGTCGCGTTGCCCAGGGTCTGCGCGATCAGGTCTTCGACGATTGGGAACGGGATGGGATGCCGGAGGTCGAAGAGTCCCGCGGCGCACGAGGCAAGCATCCGACCAGCGTGACCTTAACCTTGCGGCCGCAGTTCGCGGCGGACCTGGCGAAAATCCATGACCCGCTTGGCATCCTTGGATTGGCGCGCGCCATAGGCCCCGCCTACCGCGCCCGGTTCCAGGACGCCTTCGACGAAGCCTTGGCCAAGGCGAGAGTTCAGACAACAAACGAGGGAGACGAGAAATGACCAGTACAGAAGCCCCTGCCCTCGAGCGCACCATCCCGCCGTCTGAACTCGACATCGGCACGCCTGTCGAATGGATGGTCGATCCGGATCGGCCCGAGACGATCCTCGGGGTGACCTATGAGTTTAGCCTAACAGGCGAGCGCAAGACCGTTTGGTACACGCCGAGTAAGCGGCGGGCAAAGAAAGCCTTGGTCTTGTCTGAGTTGACCCAAGCCTGATTGAGTTTGGCGCGGCGCGGCTTGGCCGCCGTTTGTTTCCGGACTGGCTTTCGCGACTGCCCGCTGGGGCAACGAAGAGACCCGGCGGCTTGCGCCACCGGGTCTGATCTGTGGGGTGTCAGCCCGCGAACTGATCCTCGCGGTCGACCAGTTCGGGGTCTTCGCCTTCACCTGCCTTCGGGCGGCTCAGGAAGTCGACCTTCTCCGCGATGATCTCGCAGCCGTAGCGGTCGACCCCGGCGGCATCGGTCCACTTGGTGTAGTGGATGCGGCCGTGAACCATCACCTTCATGCCCTTTTCGCAGTGCTCGGCGACCGTCTTGCCGAGACCGTTGAAGCAGGTGATGCGGTGCCATTCGGTGTCCATCACGCGGTAGCCGTTCTCGTCGCGCTGGACCCGACCTTCGGACAGGCGCGGGCGCGAGGTGGCGAGGGTGAAGTTGGTGATCTTGGTCCCGCCCTGGGTGGTGCGGACTTCCGGGGACTGACCGATGTTGCCGGCGAGGATGACGATGTTCTGCATTTTGTAGCTCCTGTATCTGGCTGAAGGGACCATCCCTTCGACAAGACCCGAATGAAGCCTGTCGGCTGAGGCTTGCACGGTGGCCCTTCTGCCACCGGAAACCCCCGAAGGGCCGGGGTGGTGCGGGCAGGGAGCGGCACGCGACCAACACGGCCGGGCCCTGAGAGGGGTTGCGAGCCAGAGGCCGAACAGGCTTAGGGGATTGTCCGTCGAAGGGAGGTGCCTGAGCCGGGATCACGGAAAGCGGCAGGGCAGAACCGCTCAAACGTGCAAACGGCAGTGTCAGGCTTAGGGAGAAAGAACCCGGAAAGAGGGAGGTGCCATATCAACGACAGCGCACATGATCGCATGGGGCCGCTCCGCTGATAGAGGGTCATTGCGGCGCGAATGTCGCGGTGGGACCGGCCGAATGTGACGCCGTCCTTCGTAGGTCTCAAGTCTGTGCCGGAGTCTGCGATCTGATGGGCATGAAGATGATGGCTCGGGCGGGCCGTTGCGCCAAAGTCCGAGGCCGCTTTAGGGTTGGCAGCAAGATGCGAAATCTTCGCAGGAGGGTTGACGCACGCAATCCGCATGATGCGAGAAGATGTGCACTGACCGATCGCTAGGTTCCGCAGAGACGCGCGCGGCCTGAAAGTTTGATCTCCTGCTAGACCGATCGCCGCGCAGGACTTCAGAGGTCTTGAACCAATCGACGACATACTGCACAAGGTAGAACAAAAAGGGAGCAGCGCATGTCGAATACCAAATTGCGGACATCGGTTGAGCTGTTCGCTGGTGCGGGCGGTCTCGGAATCGGGCTTTCACAAGCTGGGTTTGAACCGCGCGAAGTGGTCGAGTTCAATCGGTGGTGCTGCGACACCCTGCGGCAGAACCATTCAACGTTGTCGAAACTCGATGGGTCCTGGCTGATCCACGAGGGGGATGTGCGAAAAGTCAATTTCCAACATTTAGAAGGCAAAGTTGATCTGGTTTCAGGTGGGCCGCCTTGCCAACCCTTCTCCCTTGGTGGCAAACACCGCGCATACAATGATCACCGCGATATGTTCTCCGAGGCCGTCCGCGCTGTGCGTGAGATCAAGCCCAAAGCTTTTGTCTTTGAGAACGTGAAGGGCCTCTTGCGAGCATCCTTTGCTGCATACCGAGAATATATCGAACTGCAAATGCAGCACCCTGAAGTGGTTGCTGCTGATGGTGAAGACTGGGCAGATCACCGGGCGCGGCTGGAACAGCACCATAGCTCCGGAAACCGTGACGGCTTGAACTACAATGTGGTCGTTCAGCTCCTAAACTCGGCAGATTACGGCGTGCCTCAAAAGCGGGAGCGAGTTGTGTTTGTTGGCTTCCGTAGCGATGCAGGGATCTCGTGGTCTTTCCCACGAGCAACGTGCACTCAAGAGGCGCTTGTATGGGATCAGGTATTTGGATCGTATTGGGATCGGCACGCAGTTAGAAAAGCTGATCAACGCCTCGACGGTCGCGCCGCATTGATTGCGAAGCGCCTTTCTCGCGACGAAAAACCGGCGGATGCGGCTTGGAAAACTGTTCGGGACGCTTTCGTGGGGCTTTCAGACCCCGAGAAAAAGCCAAGCCGGGACATGAACCACATTTTCCAAGATGGTGCTAAAGCCTACCCTGGGCACACTGGCAGCTATATCGACGATCCTGCAAAAACACTTAAGGCTGGCGTGCATGGGGTGCCCGGCGGAGAGAATATGGTTCGGCGAGCCGATGGTTCGGTGCGATATTTTACAGTTCGGGAAAGTGCTCGTCTGCAAACATTCCCCGATAATTATCGGTTCCACGGCGCATGGACAGAATGCATGCGCCAACTCGGAAATGCTGTGCCGGTTGAACTTGCGCGTCAAGTCGGCGTGAGTGTTGCCGAACATCTGAAAGCCGCCTGATGTCACAGCCTCCCGTTCTGAAGGCCGCCGCTGCGGCCGCCGACAAGCTTGACGAGTTGCGTGCCGCGACAACCGGTGTCGAGCTTACGGCACACGCACGGCGCAGGCTTATCTCCGCAATATCGGCGATGCAGAACCGAATTGACGCAATTGGGCGGTCAGTCGATGAAATCGGCCTGCCGGATGCCTTCTTCGACCCTACGGACCCACGCCTCGTTGGCTACTTCGTCGCCTTGGCGCTGGTGGCCCAAGAACGAAAACCGCTGGCATCGATCGGCAGGTTCTACGGGTCCGGTGTTTATGCGATCTACTACATCGGTGACGAAGAGCTTTATCGCCCAATCTCGAAGACCGAAACGCCAATATATGTTGGAAAAGCAGATCCAGACGGCCAGCCTAAGACAGTGATTGATCAAGGGACCAAGCTTGCAGATCGTCTCAATGAGCACAGCAAGAACATCGACAAAGTCGAAGGAATCAACCTTAACGATTTCGAATGCCGTGCACTCGCAGTTCAAAGTGGATATCAGGCGTCAGCAGAATCTCACTTAATCAAGTTGTTCCGTCCAGTGTGGAACAACGAGACAAAGATCCTGTTCGGTATTGGCAAACACGGGGACTCCTCCAAGACACGCGCGAATAACAAATCGCCTTGGGACACAATCCACCCCGGCAGAGCGTGGGCAACTGACAATCGGGAAGCAAAGAGTGTTGCCGCGATCAAAGAAGACGTTGCTGCGCATTTCACAACAGCACGACTTTATCACACGACAAACGATGTCTTCGCCGCGTTTGTGGCCGCTATCCGGTCAGAAGATCGAATAGAGTCTTCTGAAGGCTGATCAGGAATATTGAAAAGGGGGCTCACGCCCCCTTCTCGAACTTCAGGACCGGGATGCCCAGCTTTTTGGCCTTGTCGGCGAGGTTTTCCTGGATGCCATTGCCCGGGAAGACGAGAACGCCCACCGGGAGCACGTCCAGCATTGCGTCGTTTCGCTTGAAAGGCGCGGCCTTGGCGTGTTTGGTCCAATCGGGCTTGAAGGCAACCTGTGTGACCTTGCGGGCTTCGGCCCATTTGGCGGCGATGAGTTCGGCCCCTTTGGCGCTACCACCGTGCAGAAGAACCATGTCGGGGTATTTGGTCTGGACCTGATCGAGCTTGGCCCAGATCAGGCGGTGATCGTTGAAGTCGGTCCCTCCGGTGAGGGCGATCTTGGTGCCTTGGGGGAGCATCACTTCGGTTTCGGAGCGGCGCTTGGCGGACAGGAAATCGCGGCTGTCGATAAGTGCCGCAGTCAGGTGCTTGTGGTTCACCATCGAGCCAGAGCGTGGTCGCCAGGTAGAGCCGCTATGAAGCTCGAACGCCTCGGCGCTGCGGTCGCGGAAGGCTTCCAGACAATGCCGCCGTTCGACAAGGCTGGTGCCTTCGGCTGTCAGGCGCTCAAGCTCGGTCGATTTCACCTCGGAGCCGTCCTGTTCGCGCTGCAGGCGGTGTTGCGCCACTTCGTTGTCATCGAGCAGGCGCTCAGTGCGGGCGGCGGCGCGGTGGAAGAGGTTGACCTGGCCCCAGAGCAATTCTTCGAGGTCGGGTTCCATGCGGGTGTCGCCAAGGGTTGCGACGAGGGCATCGAAGATATCGCTGACTGCGTCGATGAGGCGCTCGGGCTCCGGCATCGGGCGCAGATCGACCTCGTCCTGGAAGGCACGGGTGCCGTAGAGCTGAAGCTCCTGAAGCGCCCAGGCGGTCTGGGAAAGGGCGGGGCTGCGGTCGAACTCTTCGCTCTGGAATTGGGTCGTCATGGTCTTTTGCCTCCGGCTGCTCAGGCCCGCGCGACATCCCGCGCGGCCTTCATGGGCTGCGAAAGCCGTGGGAGGGGACGCCCCTTCACCCCCTCTTTGGGGCCGGAACGCATGTGGAGGAGGACGGGGGGCGGCTGATTTGCCTCGCGATGCAAAGGCGGGGCGAGCCCCGCCGGCGGAAATCAGTTGCCCCCCGTCCTTGAAGGGGCGGCCCCTTTGACGGCCGCCTGCCCATCTTTTGAAGGACGTGCGGGTGTTGGGTGGGTTCGACAGCCGGGAAGTGGGCAAAAACGCGACCCAGTTCCTCTAGCGATGCTTGACCCCTGCCCTGCGCCCTGACTGCCGTTGCGCTTTTAGAGTTCAGATCGTCAGCCGATGCTGATCCTTAGGGTCGATCTGCTGGGCCAGATGCTGGCGCAGCGCCTCAACGCCGTGGGCACGGAGATCATCGTTGAAATCCCCGAGCTGCGGCTCGAGCACCCTTACGGCAATCCCGGCCTCAGTTGCTCTGGCGGTTAACCTTTCCGCCGCACGCTGCCCTGCCGGATCGCGGTCGATGGCGATGTAGAGGCGCTGCAATCCATCCGGCAACAGGACAGCCCCGAGGTGACCCGACGAGAGCGCCGCCCAGACGGGTAAAGAAGGTGCCGCCTCGCGTACAGAAAGCATGGTCTCGATGCCTTCCCCCAGCACGAGGGTTTGATCTGCGGGAGCGATCCTGACGGCATTGCCGAGTAGGTGACCCATGGCCCGGCGCGGTGTGTCGACAGCCGCCTTGTCCTGTCCGTCAGGTGCCAACCAAGTACGATGCACACCCTGCAATGCCCCTGCCTCATCGGTGACCGTGGCGATCATCGCAGGTCTGGGAACAGGCTTGGTCTGGCCGTCATCCCGATGCCAGCACATCGGGTGGAAGCGCAGGGCCGCGCTCGGCACCGCTTGGGTGATGCCTCGGGAGCGCAGGTAGGCTTCTGCCAGAGAACCCGCCAAAGGCAGCGAAGCCGCAAACAAGCGCGCCGCTGCTGCTGGCGTACCCGAGGGGGATTTTCGGCTGCGCGGGGAATTGGCATCTGGGAGAACCGGTTGCGGACGGCCAAGGTGCGCGCGCGCCTCGGCAAGAAGGTCGGGAAAGCGCGTGATCCCCGTGCGCTCGCGAATGATGTCGAGGAGATCACCGTGTTCCCCGGTTGCGCTGTCGGTGAATTTCCCGGCGGCACCCGGCCCCGAGACGGGGCCGGTCAACCTGACGAACAGCGAGCGGCCTGGATTGTTCTGCAGATCGCCGACCATCCAGTAGGAGCCTTCCCGCCTCCCGGCGGGAAGATAATGGCGGCAAACGCTTTCGGCATTTTGCGAGAGATCCCGCAGCAGATCTTCTGTTTCCAATGACATGGCACACACGATTAACAACCTTTGCGTGCATGTAGACCCTGGATGGGGAAACGTGCAAGCAGCTGATCGAGCACTTTCACACCGCCGGAATCGGTCGGACAGAAGAGGCGCAGCTTCCAAGCGATGATTTCCGAGAAAAAGCCATCGGCCTTGAGCCGGTCCTTCTGCGCTTCCGTGAACCCGGAGAGCTCGATCCGGTTCACCCCCATGACGCGGGACCGGTGCAACTCCATCCCTTCAGCCAGCCGCACCACGGTCTTGCCGTCCAGAACGAGGGCATGGACCTGCGCCGCCGTGAGCTTCGGCGCGTCCTCTGCCAGCGTGGTCGCGACCCACGCGGGCGAGACACGGCGGCCGATGATGCGTTGACCGTCATCGGTTTGCAGCCGGTAGACGCGGGTTTCGTCCTGCGGCAGCTGCTTCCAGATCGGCAGCAAGAGGCCCGCCACGATGTGGAGCGTGGCTTCCGAGAACTCCGGCACTTCAGCCAGTTCCGCAGTCCAGGCGGCAGCGAAGGCGGCGCGATCAGCTTCCAGCCAATGAGTATCGTCCATGATCTTCGCCGGGACCGTACTGGCGTCAAGCGGGCGGATCAGGCGCAGGCGGGGCTCGATGGTGCCGTCATCCAGCATCAGGCTGGTGGCGGGCACCTGCACGGCTGCCCGGCCCGAGCGGCTGTTGACCAGCAGCCGGGTTTTCGGATCGTCCAGCCAGTCCAGCGCATCGGCGAGGGAAGTCGGCGTGTTGCGCCGCTTCTCCGTGATGGTGAGGAGCTGGGTTTCTGCACCGGAGCCGGGATGGCTGTAGATCACCCGTGCATTCGTGACGCGGAAGCTCTCGGCGCGCAGCGTCTCGAGCCCGAGGTCATAGACCCCGGCCGCGATGGCGCCCTCGATCCGCTGATCAAGAAGGTCTTCGAAGGCAGCGAAGAGCACGGCTTGCAAATGAATCGTCAGCGCCAGCAGGCGATTGAGGAAGGTTGTGATTGGGGGCAGGTCATCCTTCAGCCCGTTGTCATCAGTCAGGCTGAGGCCGGTGGCATCCTCGAAGGCCCCGAGTGAACAACCCGCTACATCGCCGCGATAGAGGCGGCGATAAAGCTGACGCAGTGCGTCGCGGGCATAGGGGCTCTCGAGGTTGTCCTCGGGGCGGAACAGCCCCTGCCCGCCGGTCTGGCGTTGGCCCCGCGTGATCGCGCCGAGCGTGTCGAGGCGGCGCGCGATGGTGGAGAGGAACCGCTTCTCCGCCTTCACGTCCGTGGCCACCGGCCGGAACAGTGGCGGCTGCGCCTGATTGGTACGGTTGGTGCGGCCAAGGCCCTGGATGGCGGCATCGGCCTTCCAGCCCGGCTCCAATAGGTAATGGACCCGCAGACGCTGGTTCTTCGCTCCAAAATCAGCATGATAGCTGCGCCCCGTGCCCCCGGCATCGGAGAAGATTAGGATCCGCTTCTGGTCATCCATGAAGGCGGCGGTCTCGGACAGGTTGGCCGAGCCAGCCCGAGATTCGACCACAAGCCGCGCGGCATGCCCTTCGCCTTTGCACACGATGCGGCGCGAGCGACCTGTGACCTCGGCCACGAGGTCGGTGCCGAAACGCTGGACGATCTGGTCAAGCGCCCCCGGCACGGGGGGAAGCGAGGCGAGCCTTTCGATCAGGGCGTCGCGACGACGGGCAGCATCCCGACACTCGACGGGCTGGCCATCGCGGAACACGGGCCGCGACGACAGTTTGCCCTCGCTGTCGGTGAAGGGCTCATAGAGCTGCACCGGGAAGGAATGGGCGAGGTAATCGAGGACATATTCCCGCGGGGTGATGTCAACGCGGATGTCGTTCCACTCCTCGGTCGGAATCTCTGACAGGCGGCGTTCCATCAGCGCCTCGCCTGTAGAGACAATCTGGATCACCGCTGCATGGCCAGCCGCGAGATCGGCGTCGATGGCAGCGATCAGGGTGGGGGTTTTCATTGAGGTCAGAAGATGGCCGAAGAAGCGCTGCTTGGCAGACTCGAAGGCCGAACGCGCGGCGGACTTGGCCTGGCGGTTCAGCGTGCCGCTGGAGCCAGTCGAGCTGGCCGGGCCAGTGATGTTGGCGGCCTCCATCGCGGCGGCGAGATTGTTGTGGATGATGGCGAAAGCCCCGGCATAGGCATCATAGATAGCACGCTGCTCTGGCGTCAGCGCGTGTTCGAGCATCTCGTATTCGACGCCGTCGTAAGACAGCGACCGCGCGGTGTAGAGGCCGAGGGCGCGGAGATCTCGGGCCAGCACTTCCATGGCCGCGACTCCGCCCGCTTCGATGGCCTCGACGAACTCGGCGCGGGTCGCGAATGGGAAATCTTCGCCGCCCCAGAGGCCAAGCCGCTGTGCATAGGCGAGGTTGTGAACCGAGGTCGCTCCGGTGGCCGAGACATAGACCACCCGCGCATTCGGCAGCTTGTGCTGCAGGCGCAGGCCTGCCCTGCCCTGCTGCGAGGCCTCAGTGTCGCCACGCTCGCCCTTCGAGCCGGCGGCATTGGCCATCGCGTGGCTTTCATCGAAGATGATGACACCATCGAAGTCTGCACCCAGCCAATCGACGATCTGGTCGACGCGGGATTTCTTGGCCCCGCGTTCTTCCGAGCGCAGCGTCGCATAGGTCGTGAAGAGGATGCCTTCGGTCAGCGGGATGTCGCGGCCTTGCGCGAAGCGCGACAGGGGTGTCACAAGAAGACGCTCTTGCCCCAGGGCCGACCAGTCGCGCTGCGCATCCTCCAGCAGCTTGTCGCTCTTCGAGATCCAGAGCGCCTTGCGGCGGCCTTGGCACCAGTTGTCGAGGAGGACCCCGGCCGACTGTCGGCCCTTGCCCGCTCCAGTGCCATCGCCGAGGAAGAAGCCGCGACGGAAGCGGACAGCGTCCGCGGCATCGTCAGGTGCTGCCGAGACCATGTCACCGGTCTCATCGACAAACCAAGACCCGGCGAGATGTGCAGAATGCGCCTCGCCGGCGTAGATCACCGTCTCGAGCTGTGCGTCAGAGAGCAGGCCGTCGCGCAGCACCGCAGCAGCGAGTTTCGGACGGTAGGAAGGTTTTGGGGGTATGACCGACGCCATCGCCGCCGATTGAACGAGCTTGGTCGGGTGTGGGACCGCGCCGGGGATATCGATCGCCTGCAGGCGGAAGGTCTCGTAAATCGCATCCGAGAGGCGCGCGGTATCATCGTTGTCGCGCCCCTCGCGCAGCGTGTAGGCGAGGTCTTCGGCCTCGATCTTAGCGATGGCTTGCGCGGGTTGGGCCGCAGAAGTCACGCGAGATATGCCGATGGCCTTGCGCGTGGAGGGGGCAGAGTTTCCCGGGAAGAGGGAAGAACGGCTCTGACTTGCTTTTGCGGTCTGATCCGACTCAAAGCGCGGCGGAACTTCGGCGGCGATCCGGGCGAGGAGATGCGCTGCATTCGGAGACATTGGCTGGCGCAAGTCAGCCGTGACACCACCCATTTCGCCACCACGGCATTTGTCGAAGACCGAAATCCGGGTCTCGAAAGTGGTACCATTCTTGGCGAAAGCCGCCCCCGACACTGCGCCGGTGAAAACCAGATGCGCGGACTCGGTTAGGCGGTCGAAGGTTTCGGTCCAGGCCGGTGCATCCGGTGCGAAACCTGCCCCGGTGATGGCAACCAGCCGCCCACCAGGGGCCAGCCGGGCAAGCGCCGAGCGCAGATGCCGGGCCGTCGCCTCGGTCGTCCGACCATCGACGTTGGCCATGGCTGAGAATGGCGGGTTCATCAGGATGACGCTTGGGCGCATACCCGCGTCGAGATGGTCGTCAATCTGCGCGGCGTCGAAACGGGTGACGGAGCGGCCAGGAAACAGCAGACGCAAGAGATCAGCGCGGGTTTCAGCGAGTTCATTCAACGCCAGAGCGCCGCCTGCGATTTCGGCCAGAATGGCAAGAAGCCCCGTTCCGGCCGAAGGCTCGAGGACCAAGTCCGCGTGGGTGATCTTTGCGGCGGCCAAAGCCGTAAGCCCCATGGGCAGCGGCGTCGAGAATTGCTGGAATCGCTCCATTTCTTCAGACCGTCGCGTATGGGTTGGCAGAAGCCCTGAAACTTTGGCGAGGATCGGCATCAGTGCGGCAAGTGATCCAGCCCGCGCCAGCAGGGCGCGGCCGAATTTCCGCAGGAAGAGGACAAGTGCCACCTCGCCCGCCTCATAGGCCAGCTTCCAATCCCAGGCGCCTGTCGCATCGGAGCCACCGAAGGCGCGCTCCATCTCAAGCCGCAGGCGCAGCGCGTCGATCTGGAAGCCCTGCGCCAGATCGGGCTGCAGCGCCTCGGCAACTGCGAGGATCGCGGCGGCAGGATCAGGCAGGACAGGAACAACGACCGGCGTCAGCACAGTCGGGATCAACGGTTGGAACGTCATCAGAACACCTCAGGTTGGGGAAAACGGTGAGCCGAAGGCGCTCTCGCGCGCCTTCCAGCTCCCCCTGCCCCATCCTGCCTCTGCCTCTCGAACGTCGATCCTTGGAAGAGCGGTGGTTGATTTTGTTCCTGTTATGTTCTATATATGGAGGCTAAGTAGCAAAGGAGTTTCCCCGATGGAAGACACCAGTTTTGCAATTCCCGTCACGCCCAAGCAGATTGCCTACGCGCGGTCGTTGGCGCTCAAGAACCAGACGCTGCTACCTTGGGAGGTGCAGCAGGATCGGCGAGCTTTGAGTTCCTGGATCGATGCGCAGGCCAGGCTGAAGCCAGTTTCAGCGCTCGGCCAACTGCCGTCGTCGAAGCAGGTCGCCTTTGCCGAGCGCCTCGCCCGGATCAAGCGGCGCGCCGTTCCGGACGAGTGCTTCCGAGACAAGGGCCTGATGTCCAAATGGATCGACGGAAACCGGTGATCGACCAATTCTGGTGTGGCAGGCGGCAAGTCGATGTCCGCCATTCGGAAGAAAGACAGTCAAGACTGCAGCCTTCGCAAACCCAGAGCATGGCGATTAATCCACATTTGCAATGCTAAAGAATTGCTGCTTTTAACTTATAGCAAATCTATAGCATTGCGAATCGAACTATTTTGCCATATCTTAGCATGGCGGTACTTCCGCGAAGGCAAGCTCATAGGTTGGCAAATGTCCGTCTCCCGCGCAAAGCAGCGTCAGGCCCAAGACAGGGTCAACCAGGCCGCAACCCTGGTTAGGTCCATTGCAAAGCCCTTCGGGGGCTGGATCGCTACGTTCCAGGAGGCGATCGGGATGAATGCGCCAGCCCTCGCTGAACGCCTCGGCATCTCACGCAACAACATCTACGCCGCAATTCAGACCGAACAGGCCGGAACCATCTCTGTGAACCAGTTGGAAAAGATTGCCGAAGCCATGGGGGGCCGCCTCGTCTATGCGATCATCCCGCGCGAGGGACCGGTGGAAGAGATCGTTCTAGCTCAGGCCCGTTCCAAAGCGCGGCGCATCATCCAGCGCACACGAGCGCATATGGCGCTGGAAGAGCAGACCGAGGGGCTGCGCAGCGAAGCCGAGATGGTCGAAGAACTGGCAGCGGACATCATCCGCGAAGGACGGCGGGATTTCTGGCAATGACCTTTGAGCTTCACGAACCTGCCGGAGCGACCCCTCTGACACTGGAAGAATTGCTTGGACTGAAGGCCAAGCACATCGCGACGCGCGGCGAGCTGAACGAACTCGAAGGCGAGAACATCATTGCGGGTCTGACCTGGCTCGACCGTCGCCCGAAGAGCTTCGACCTTCTGACCGATGCCGCCGTCCGGGAAATTCACAAACGCCTCTTTGGCGAGATCTGGGATTGGGCGGGCGTCTACCGTCTGACAGAGAAGAACATCGGCGTACCGGTTTGGCACATTTCGACCGAACTGCGCACCTGCCTTGATGACGCCCGGTACTGGCGCGACCACAAGAGCTTTGACCCGTTAGAAGCCACGGCCCGCCTGCATCACCGGCTTGTCTGGATCCACCCCTTTGCAAATGGTAACGGTCGTTGGGCCCGGATCATGGCTGACGCCTATCTGGCGAGGATAGATCCGAAGGTCTTCCTCGACTGGTCTGGCGCAGGGACGCTCAACGCCGAAAGTGAGCACCGCACGGCCTACATCGCGGCCCTCAGGGCGGCCGATCAGCATGATTTTGACCCCTTGGTGGCGCTCGTTAGATCAATCGCCCGATAGTCCTCACCCGAACCGCCGCCCTCCTTCGGTGAAGGTGTACTCGTTGACGATGATCCCCTCCTCGATGGCCTCGTCCGAGGTGAGGTGGTCGTATTCGGCCTCAAGCTGGCCGTAGAGCCAGCGGGCCAGATCGCGCAGCGCTTCGGTCACGGTCTCTTCGGCGTCCTCGGTCGGCGGCTGCCAGGTCGGGCTGTCGCGCGTAACGTCAACGGCCATGCTGTATTCGTGGTAGTAGCGGCCACGGTGACTGACCTCGGCGGCAAGCTGATAGAAGTTCCGCCGCTGGACCGCCTGAAACCTGTCTGCGATGCCATGCAATGTCGTGTCTTGTGGGGCATAATCCCTGATGCTCGCAGTCACGCCCTTGGCGTGGCTGAGGTATCCCTCGAAGGACGCTTTATGCAGAGCACCGCATAAGGCCTGTTATGCCGAGCGACGGATTATGCGGAGCGGTCAGGTCATCACGCTGTAAACGCGAGGGATTTTCGACAATCCGCTCCGCATAACGACGGGCTTGTGCCGTCGCGGATTCTTTTGGGCGAGAAGTGGTTCGCCGGCATTTTCCGGCATTGAACCCATGTCAGGAGATCGAATGTCCAGCACCCCCAAGAAAAGGCGGAACACTCCGCGGTATCTCACGCTTTCAAGGCTTCATTTCGCCGGCCCTTACTTCGAGGGCTATGTCCGTTGGCTTCAGGGACGGAATTACACCAAGACAACGATTTCGATGCTGACCATCTACTTGGGGCATTGGACGGATTGGATGCACGACGCCGGCTATGATCTCAGTACCATCCACAGCGGCTACGCAGCATCCGTACCGGCCTTCAGGGCCATGCCGAATTACTCTATGCGACTGCGATCAGGTGCCCTCTTCGTTCTCTTTCTTGAAGAGCAATGCATCGTCGATCCACTGCCGAAGCCGCTTTCCCCAAGTGAACAGTGGCCGATCCTCGGCGAGTTCCGGGATTGGATGCTCCGAAATCGTGGGGTGTTGGACAGCAGCCTCGACACCTATCAGAACATCCTTGTTCACATGTTCCTCGTCCTTGGCGACGCGCCTGAGGCTTATAGCGCCCATGCCATCAGGGAGTTTGTGCTGGGACGCGCGGGCATGCACGGCGTTGCTCATGCAAGGATGACGGTGACCGCCACTCGCGCATTCCTGCGCTTCCTGATCGCAACTGGACGTTGCCCGGCCGGCCGTGATCAGGCCATCCCGAATTTTGCGGGCTGGCAATTGGCACCAGTACCAGACTTCCTCAACGACGCTGACATCACGAGGATCGTGGCTGCTTGCAGCGGCGAGGCCCGCCTGCGCGATCGCGCGGTCATTCTGTTCCTTGTCCGACTCGGCTTACGCGCCAGCGAAGTTGCAAACCTTGAGTTCGATCACATCGACTGGCGGAATGGTCGCATTGCCATCAGGGGTGGCAAGTCCCGTCGTGAAGAATGGCTGCCTCTTCCTCAAGAAGTCGGCGAAGCGCTGCTGGCCTATCTGGACAGGGGACGGCCGTCATTGGCCACGCCGCGCGTGTTCGTCACAGCGCAAAATCCGATGCGTCCGATGTCGAGGTTTGCTGTCAACTGTCTGGTTCAGGCGGCTCTTGACCGGGCGGGCATCCAGAGTGGTCGACGCGGTTCCCATCTGCTTCGTCATTCGGCGGCGACAGCGATGCTTCGGCATGGGGTCAACCTTGCCGGGGTCGGAGCGGTCCTGCGGCACCGCTCGCTGACCACCACCATGCAATATGCGAAGGTTGACTTCGCTCTGCTCCGCGAAATTGCCCAGCCCTGGGCGGGGGAGGCCGCATGCTGACCGAGGAAATCAATCGTTACGTCGCATTGCGAAGGTCGCTTGGCTTCAAGCTCAAGGAGACAGCCAAGAACTTGGCTTCGTTCGGCCAGTTCGTCGAAGCCAGAGGTGAGCGACACGTCAGGACGGCAACAGCGGTCGCCTGGGCTGAAGGTGCGTCGACGCCAGACACTCGGTATCGCCGCATCACGGATGTCATCCGGTTGGCAACCTTTCTGCACGCAGAAGACGCTGCACATGAGATTCCGCCGGGAGGCGTCTTCAAGGCGCATCGGACCAAGTTCATCCCTTACATCTTCACGGATGATGAAGTGGCGAAGTTCATCATTGCAGCTCGAGTCAGGCAACAGGACGAAAGCTCTCCAGTTCGGCGCGAAATCTATGCCGTCCTGTTTGGTCTGATCGCATCGACAGGCTTACGGATATCGGAGGCTTTGAACCTGACCCTGACTGATGTTCTGCCGGATGGCATCTTGCACATCCGAAAGACCAAGTTCGGCAAGAGCCGGATGGTGCCGCTACACCCGAGCGTGATGCCCATTCTCGACCGGTATATGGAGCTGAGGCTGGCCGTCGCGGCCAACGACGATCACCTCTTCCTTTCCGAAGGAAAGAGGAAGATCTATTACTCTGTCCCGCAAAGGGCGTTCCACGAAATCCTTGCCATCGCGGCGATTGCGCCCGGTCGGTCCAGGCGCCCTCGCATCCATGATCTGCGCCACACCTTCGCGACACGGGTGCTGGAAAAATCTGGAGCCGGGCGCGACGCGATCGCGCGCAATGCTGTCGCGCTGATGACCTACATGGGGCATTCCAACCTCAGATACACGTACTGGTATCTGCATCGGACGCCCGAACTTCTGGCCGAAATCTCTGCCGCAGCCGAGGAACTTTTGACGGAGGGCGGCTCATGACAGCCCTTGCGCCGGTCATTACGCAGTTCATGCAGGATTACCTGCCTCGGCAGCGCGGGTTCAGCGCCCACAGCAGCGAAACCTATGCGCATGCCTTCAAACTGCTGTTCCAGTTCGCGGCGAGGCGTGTCGGATCCGGCCCGTCGCAGCTCAGTATCGAGCAGCTGGACGCACCATTGATCCTGGCCTTTCTGGATCATCTCGAGACTGATCGAGGAAATGGCGCCACTTCGCGAAATGCACGGCTCGCGGCCATCAAGTCGTTCATGCGGTTCGTTGAATACCAGTATCCAGCCCTCCTGGCTCAAGTCGCGCAAATCCGGGCGATCCCGACAAAACGTTGCGCGAACAAGCTGGTCCAGCACCTGTCCAAGGACGAGGTGCAGGCAGTTCTGAATGCTCCCGATGTCACGACGCGCTTGGGTGCCAGGGATCGCGCCATGATGCACCTTTGTTTTGCGGGAGGGCTGCGCGTGTCCGAACTCGTAGGGGCTGCCTTGACCGATCTGGTTCTAGGCCAGGCTCCAAGCCTGCTGGTTCGAGGAAAAGGGCGAAAGCATCGGCACTTTCCACTCTGGAAGACGACAGCCTCAGACATGCGGGCTTGGCTTGCCGTGCGGGGGCTTGCGCCTACACCGGAGATCTTCGTCAATGCCGAAGGGAGAGCGATGACGCGATCCGGGTTCGAGTATGTGCTCGAAAAACACGTCGTGAAAGCTTCTCAGCACTGCCCATCATTGGCGGGGCGTTCAGTGTCGCCCCACCAGCTCAGGCATAGTTGCGCCGTGATCATGCTGGAAGCGACCCGCGACATCCGAAAGGTCGCGCTGTGGCTGGGACACGCGGACATCCGAACGACCGAGACCTATCTGCGCGTTGATGCGGCCCAAAAGCTCGAGGCTGTAGAGGCGGCCATCCCGCCCGAGCTGCGTCGCGGAAAGTTCAAGGCTCCGGATGCGTTGATTGCGATGCTGATGACCGGAAGGAAAAACACGCTGACCTGAATCCGTGCGTCGTTATGCGGAGCGGATTGTCGAAAATCCTCGCGTTTACAGTATGATGACCTGACCGCTCCGCATAATCCGTCGCTCGGCATAAGCCGCACCGTCGCCCTGGCTCCAGAAACCCGAAAACCAGATGCAGGGTTTGGCCCGCGTTCCGCCACCCATCAGGCGAACGGGCGTGGTCTTCAGGCGGATGCCGAGGATTTCACAGACCCGCTCGAAATCCTCGTAGACCGCGTCCCACCAATCATCATGGGGCCCGAATTCACGATACCAACTGCGCGCCTTGTCTTTGGCCGCATCCGAGAGTTCGGGGAACTGATAGACCGTCGTGCAGACGAGCTCAGGCATCGGGGGCCTCCCCGCGCAGCGCAACTGCCAGCCATTCTTGCGTGCCGGTCCAGCCGATGGATTTGCGAGCACCGAGATCGATGACATGCGCGCCGTCGAGCAGGCAGGAGAAGTGAGGAAAATGGCCGGCCATAGATAACTCCTGAATGAGAACCGCCCGACTGAAAAGCCGCTGCGGTGTGGTTGAAGGGGGGTAGCTCTAGAGGGCGGTGTCTGCGCCAGTCAGGTCGGCGCAGACCTTGCCTTGTCCTGCGCGGCGTCATGCGTATTCAGCATGTCGCGGTAGAACCGCCTCCGCGACAGCCGCAGTCCGGGCTGGCGACGGATCCACGGATGCAGCGCTTTGGCCGCAGCCTTGATGACATCACGTGGTTTTGCCGTCAGGGGAAGTTTCAGATGCGGATAGAACGGGTCCAAATTACCTGCCCTCCAGCAAGAACGACGCGAACCGCTCGTTGAACTCGAGATGAATGCAGCGGGCGCTGGCGTCGAAACAGAACTCACCATAGGCGCCATCGTTGTCTTCCCTAACTCCGTGGGTGTCGCTGAGGAAATCATAGGCGAGCTGTTCGACGACATCTTCGAGCGAAAGCTGCCGCATCTCGACGTCGGGGCTGTCCCAGGTGATCGCGGCATAGGGAATTTCTACGGCAGGGAAATCGACAGCTGTCTCCCCTGACCAGGCGGCGATGCTTTCAATCTGGCCGCTGTCGCCCTCGCCATCGAAGGTGACCGTGACATGAGAAATGCCGGCGGCGGTCAGGGCATCGAACAGGCGATCTTTGTTGGCCGGACGCAGCTCGGCCTCGCGGGCGGCTTGCTCGGCTTGCGCCGCGAACACTGCGGCGAAGTCGATGGAGGACGGCGGCATCGGCGCCGGAAGCGTGGGTTCAACGTGGGTCATGGGGGTCTCCGAAGAAGGGGAAAGGATTGGAGCACGCCGGTTACTCTCTTGCCCCAGCGAAACTCACAAAGGCCCCCTGCCCTCCTCTGCCTCTTTGGGGTCATGCCGCGATTTGCAGGGCGCGCGCGGCAAAGGCGCGCCAGAGTGGATCGACGAGGCGGGCCTCCAAGAGATCGGCACGCTGCCGCAGGCGGGTTGCGAGATCGCTTTCCTGCCAGTCCACCGCGCGGCTTGCCTGCGCCCGAAGCTGGCTTGCTTCCATAACCACAGCCCGGGCCTCGGTTGCGGTCGTGACAGGGGCGCACCAAGCGACAGCGCCATTTGCTGCAGCACCGGCAAGGACAAGACGCTCATCGCGGTCAAGGATCGCCAGCATGCGTGGTGCAGCATCAGGCGCCAGTTCTTCGGCCATTCTGATCGCGCCCCGCATGGCTTCGGGCAGCGTCGTGAAATGGCCGATGATCCGGGGGCGCGCCTCTCCCGACATCGCAGCCGCAGGGTTGCGATCAGGCAGCGTCAGGGAAAAGGGCAGCGCGGGGTCAAAAGTGCTGTGCGCGATGTCTGGCACGACGCCAGCTGGAAACGGGGCCGACGGGGCCGGAAAGGGAAGGTCGAACATGGAAAATATCTCCGACGGTGCGGGAAGCCTCTCTCCCCGCCTCAAGCGTCAAAGACCAAACCGCCGCCCTCTTCCTCGAAGGGGCGGCGGAAGATGATAATGCGAAGGACGGGTCACATCTTGCCCAAACCCCGCAGCGAAAGTTCCTGGCCCCCACCTACGATGATGTGGTCATGCAGGGTCAGCCCGAGATACTTGCAGCCCTTCTGGATTTCCTTCGTCATGGTGATATCCGCCTCTGAAGGCGTCGGATCACCGGAGGGGTGGTTGTGGACCACGATCAGGGCGCTTGCGTTCAACATCAGTGCCCGCTTAATGATTTCGCGCGGATAGACTGGAACATGGTCCACGGTTCCGATAGAAAGCTGCTCGTCCGAGATGACGCGATTGCGTCGGTCGAGGTAGAGGACGTGGAAGCGCTCCACCTCGCCGCGCACGGCCACCGCACAGTAGTCGCGAACAGCCTGCCAATTGCCGAGGACCGGGTTCTGGTTCAGATAGCGCCCGAGGATTTCGCGGGCCTCGAGGATGACGGTTTCTTCATGCGGGGTCACAGGGGGTCTCCGAAAAATGAAAATGCCGACGCCCCTGCCCTGTAGCAGGGCGGGCTATCGGCGGAATTGGAGAAAAGCCGACCGCCCAACGGGCTTGGGCGGTCAAGCGGATGACGCGCGGCCTCAGCCGACCCGGTCGAGGAGCTTCTTGGCGCGCCCTTCCATGTCGAGGCGGGCGTCCTGCTGGGTCTTGTCGCGCGCAAGCCGCGTGATGCCCTGCACGAAGTCGAAGATGCTCTCGGGCGGGCGGCCCTCTTCCATCAGGACCTTCTCGATGATCTTGGCGGACTCGGGCCTAGAGAAGCCGCGCTTGCGCAGGAAGTCATCCCGGTCCTCGTCCGTGCGCGCCACGATCTGCTGCCGCGCCGCCTTGATGCCGTTCACGAAGCCCTGTGGCGAGGAGTTGGCAAACCGCGTCAGGGCCGGTGCCGCTTCCTGCGCGAAGCGCGAGGCGGCATATTTCGAGTGGCGGATGGTGATCTCCTGAAAATCCTCGATGCCCCAGAGGTTGCGGTTCTGGCACACCGCCCGCAGGTAGAAGCTCGCCATGCCGAGAGTTTTCGCGCCCACCTCGGAGTTCCAGCAATAAAAGCCCCGGAAATAGAGATCAGGGGAGCCGTCCGGCAGGCGGCCCGCCTCGATCGGGTTGTGATCATCCACCAGGAACAGAAAGACATCGCGGTCAGAGGCATAGAGCGTGGTCGTGTCGCGGCTGATCTCGACATCGGGGTTGTAGACCCCGGTCGACCAGTCCAGCACGCCTGGCACCTTCCAGCGCGTGTCGCCCGTGCCATTGCCCGCGATGCGCTGCACCGCCTCGACCAGCTCATGGTCATGGATGC
>QFQS01000018.1 GCA_003243455.1 Cereibacter sphaeroides
GGAAGAGAAGCTCCGCTTCGCCATCCGTGAAGGCGGCCGCACCGTCGGCGCAGGCGTCGTCTCGAAAATCATCGAGTAAGCGAAGCCTTAGTTTCGAGTATTGGAAAGGCCGCCCCGCAGGGCGGCCTTTCTGCTTCCTGTCGGCTAGCTGAACGGCGATGGCCGTGTCCCGATGAATCGCTCTTGATTTCGCCGCCGCCCTGCAATACCTCCCGCGCCAGGCCTTAGGAGTTTAGCTCAGTTGGTAGAGCATCGGTCTCCAAAACCGAGGGTCGTGGGTTCGAGTCCCCCAACTCCTGCCAGCCTGTTTCCCTGATATACATCGTCGCGTGGCGTCCAAGTGCTGTGGCATGCTGCGGATTTCTGCCCGAACTTTCCCCGCGATTTGTCCAGAATTCGCCCTAACGCGGCCCTGCTTGTACGTCAGAACCGCAGATGTGGTTTTGGTGGGCGGCTGGTATGAGTGCGTTGCGAGGTTTTGACGAGTGCTTTCCACCTTTCGCAGGATGTCCTGGCAGGTCACGGCCGTTTTCGGCCTGACGGTCTTGGCTATTTCCCTGCAACTCTCGAGAACCGGAGAAGCGATCGAGAGCGGCCTTTCGGTTGCCCGCGAGGCGGGCCAGCCCAAAGCCGTTGCCCTGGCCAAATTTGACCCAGCCCGGGACATGACCGTGGCGAGTGAAGTCAATCTGGTCGCACGGATAGATCCCACGCAGATGCTGACCGTCACGGGATCCGAGAGCACCGGGGATGGTGGCGTTCGGACATATGTCCGTCGTCTTTTCCTGCTGCAGGACGAACGCGACAAGCGCACGGCCAAGACTGTACGCGCAGCCGTGCTGTTGCCGGACGAGGACGTAGGCAGGTTCCTTGGCCTTGTCGGCGAAACCGGCAGCAAGGCAAAGCGCGGTGGCCAGATCGTCGAGTTGAACGGCATCTCGGTTAGCAGGCCTCGCCTTGCCAAGGAGGCCGTCGCCGAGATCGAAAGGCAGGGAATGGAACCGGCGGACGACATGGTTTTCGTGGTGCCTTTCCTTGACGGCCGCGCCACCGTGTTCCAACCTCGTGACCGTTCCTGGCGAATTTTGGTGGGGTTTATTGCCGGTGCCGGTGCGGGATTGCTGGTGCTTGCGATAGGGAAGCGCGTCGCGCTCATAAAGTCCGCACAGTCTTGATTTCACAGCACGGCGCTACCCGCTTGAATTCCGCGCCTCAAGCGCGTATCTGCGCCGGGCTTCCCTCGGGAAGGCAAGATGCCGGCACCTCAAGGACCGATACCCATGGCCATCAAGGCAAACCCTTTCCAGTTCATCCAGCAGGTCCGCTCCGAGGTCGGCAAGGTCGTCTGGCCGACCCGGCGTGAGGTGATGCTGACCACGGTCATGGTTTTCATCATGGCGGCTTTGACTTCTGCCTTTTTCTTTCTGGTGGATATGGTGATCCGCTACGGCCTGACTGTGCTGCTCACCTGGTTCTGAGCAGGCGCCGACCTATTTTGGCTTGAATTCGGGCGACCGCCCCTGTAAGCGGTCCTTCATCCAAATGAAACCGGCGCGCATCGATTCGGGTTGCGCGCTGTTTTTTGTTCTGGGAACAGCGGTCAACCGCTTGAAAATAAAAGACTCCGGGAAAATACGCCGGGTGATGCGAAGGTGAGTGAGGCATGGCGAAGCGGTGGTATTCGGTGAGCGTTCTCTCGAATTTCGAGAAGAAGATCGCCGAACAGATCAAGACAGCCGTGTCCGAAGCCGGTCTTGAAGATGAGATCGACGAGGTTCTGGTGCCGACCGAAGAGGTCATCGAGGTGCGCCGGGGCAAGAAGGTGACGTCCGAGCGGCGTTTCATGCCGGGCTATGTCCTGGTCCGCATGGAAATGTCGAACCGGGGTTATCACCTGATTTCGTCGATCAACCGCGTCACGGGTTTCCTGGGTCCGCAGGGCAAGCCGATGCCGATGCGCGACGCCGAGGTGAATGCGATCCTGAACCGGGTCGAAGAGGGTGAGGTTGCGCCGCGCAACCTGATCCATTTCGAGATCGGCGAGCAGGTGCAGGTGACGGACGGCCCGTTCGAAGGCTTTGCCGGCATGGTCGAGGAAGTCGACGAGCCGCACAACCGCCTGAAGGTGACGGTCTCGATCTTTGGCCGCGCCACCCCGGTGGAACTGGAATTCACGCAGGTGTCGAAAAACACCTGACGTGCTTGCGTGGGAGGCGAGCGCCCCGGACAGCGATCCGGTGGTGACGGACCTGACCACTTAACGGCCCCGGGCACGGGGCGGTGAAGAAGGAGAGGCCACATGGCCAAGAAGATCGTCGGGCAGCTCAAGCTGCAGGTCAAGGCGGGGCAAGCCAACCCGTCCCCGCCCGTTGGCCCCGCTCTGGGTCAGCGCGGGCTGAACATCATGGCTTTCGTGAAAGAGTTCAACGCGAAGTCGGCCGATCTGGAGCCGGGCTCGCCGACTCCGGTTATCATCACCTACTATCAGGACAAGTCGTTCAGCCTCGAGCTGAAGACCGCGCCTGCGTCTTTCTACCTGAAAAAGGCCGCTGGCCTGAAGCCGGTGGGAAAGCGCAACCGTCCGAAGGGATCGACAAAACCGGGCCGCGAAGTGGCGGGCACCGTCACCGTCGCGCAGATCCGTCAGATCGCCGAAGCGAAGATGAAAGACCTGAACGCCAATTCCGTGGAAGCGGCGATGCAGATCATCCTTGGCTCGGCCAAGTCCTGCGGCATCGAGGTCAAGGGGTAAGCCATGGCAAAGCTTGGAAAACGCACGACCGCTGCGCGGGAAGCCTTTGTAGGCAAGACCAACGTCTCGGTTGAGGACGCCGTAAAGCTGATCAAGTCGGCGGCTTCGGCAAAGTTCGACGAGACCCTTGAAATCGCGATGAACCTGGGCGTCGATCCGCGTCACGCGGACCAGATGGTTCGCGGCGTGGTGCAACTGCCGAACGGCACGGGCAAGACTGTGCGCGTCGCGGTTTTTGCACGCGGCGCCAAGGCTGATGAGGCCAAGGCGGCTGGTGCGGATATCGTCGGTGCCGAAGACCTGATGGAATCGATCCAGCAGGGCAAAATCGACTTCGATCGCTGCATCGCGACGCCGGACATGATGCCGCTGGTCGGCCGCCTGGGCAAAATCCTGGGTCCGCGTAACCTGATGCCGAACCCCAAAGTCGGCACGGTGACAATGGACGTGAAAGCGGCCGTCGAAGCTGCCAAGGGTGGCGAAGTTCAGTTCAAGGTCGAAAAAGCGGGCGTCATCCACGCCGGTATCGGCAAGGTGAGCTTCACCGAGGACAAGCTGGCTGAAAACATCCGCGCTTTCGTGGATGCGGTCAGCCGCGCCAAGCCCTCGGGCGCCAAGGGCGCCTATCTGAAGAAGGTCTCGCTGTCCTCGACCATGGGTCCGGGTGTCAGCGTCGATCTGACCTCGGCGACGGGTAACTGATTTAGGGGCGGGGTGAACCCCGCCCTACGAAATTTCCTGCATCTTCGGATGTGGGTGATAGCAGGGCGGAGACGCCCTGTTCTGTCCGAGACGGTGGGTGAGGCCTCAAACCTCTTAATTTCCTGCCTGAGATGGGTGAACGAGACGGATTTTCCGGGGATTTCCTCGGGCGGTCTTGGCCTCGGGTACTCTGATCGGACCCGACGTTCCGGCGTCTTGCCGGGACAAACTTGAGCCGGGGGGAAACCCCCACACTTGGAGTGGAACTGTGGATAGAGCCCAGAAAGAGAAAGTGGTCGATGAACTCGGCCAGATCTTCGAAAGCTCTGGCGTCGTGGTGGTTGCCCACTACGAAGGCATGACGGTTTCTCAGATGCAGGACCTGCGCGCAGAGATGCGCAATGTTGGCGGGTCCGTGCGCGTTGCCAAGAACAAGCTCGCCAAGATCGCTCTTGAAGGGAAGCCCGGCGCAAGCATGGGTGATCTGCTAAAGGGCATGACCGTGTTCGCCTATTCCGATGATCCTGTCGCAGCCGCGAAGATCACGGACGCCTATGCCAAGAAGAACGACAAGTTCGTGATCCTTGGCGGCGCCATGGGCAATGCGGTTCTCGACCCGGCCGGTGTGAAGGCTGTGGCGTCGATGCCGTCGCGTGAAGAGCTGATCGCTCAGATCGTGTCGATGATCGGCTCCCCGGCGTCCAGCCTTGCCGGTGCGATTGGTGCGCCTGCTTCGAGCATCGCCAGCATCCTCACCACGATCGAGGAGCGGCAAGCCGCCTGAGACCTATGCCTTCGTGGGGTTGATACCCAGGACGTTGGAACCCATCTTAACGAACGGAATGAATGAAATGGCTGATCTGAACAAACTCGCCGAAGAAATCGTCGGTCTGACCCTTCTTCAGGCACAAGAACTGAAAACCATCCTCAAGGACAAATACGGCATCGAGCCGGCCGCCGGTGGCGCCGTCATGGTTGCCGGTCCGGCTGCGGGCGCTGCCCCGGCTGCCGCCGAGGAAGAAAAGACCGAATTCGACGTCGTGCTGACCGAAGCCGGCCCGAACAAGATCAACGTGATCAAGGAAGTCCGCGCGATCACCGGTCTGGGTCTGAAAGAAGCGAAAGACCTGGTCGAAGCTGGTGGCAAAGTCAAAGAAGGCGCGACCAAAGCCGACGCCGACACCATCAAGAAAAAGCTCGAAGAGGCTGGCGCCAAGGTCGAGCTGAAGTAATCGGACAGGGTGCGTCGCGCATCCTGACCCCTGCCAACGGCTGGGCCCGAAGAATTTCGGGCCCGGCTTTCTGCGTCTAAGACCCCATCCCGGCAACGGCTTCTGCATGAAGCCGCTTCCAGGACGAGGTTAAGGTTCGGGAGCGGTCCGGTGGGACGGGCCGCATGAATGGAACCTGCCCCCCTGTTTCGCAAGCGGCGCGTGCCCGTGACCCCGACGGCACGCCCCCGCGAGAGACGAAAGGTGACGACGAGCATGGCTCAATCGTATGTCGGCCAGAAGCGCATCCGCCGCTACTTCGGCAAAATCCGTGAAGTTCTGGAAATGCCGAACCTCATCGAGGTTCAGAAATCTTCCTATGATCTGTTCCTGAAATCGGGCGATGGCCCGAAACCCGCCGATGGCGAGGGTATCCAGGGCGTGTTCCAGTCGGTTTTTCCGATCAAGGACTTCAACGAAAACGCCGTTCTGGAATTCGTGAAATACGAGCTGGAAAAGCCGAAGTACGACGTCGACGAATGCCAGAGCCGCGACATGACCTATGCCGCGCCGCTGAAGGTGACGCTGCGCCTGATCGTCTTTGATACAGACGAAGATACCGGCGCGCGTTCGGTCAAGGACATCAAGGAACAGGACGTCTACATGGGCGACATGCCCCTGATGACGTCGAACGGGACGTTCATCGTGAACGGGACCGAGCGGGTCATCGTATCCCAGATGCACCGCAGCCCCGGCGTGTTCTTCGACCATGACAAGGGCAAGACCCATTCGTCGGGCAAACTTTTGTTCGCCTGCCGCATCATTCCCTATCGCGGGTCGTGGCTGGACTTCGAGTTCGACGCCAAGGACATCGTCTTTGCCCGGATCGACCGCCGCCGGAAACTGCCGGTGACGACGCTGCTCTATGCCCTTGGCATGGACCAGGAAGGCATCATGTCGGCCTATTACGACACCGTCATGTTCAAGCATCAGAAGAACAAGGGCTGGGTCACCAAGTTCTTCCCCGAGCGTCTGCGCGGCACCCGGCCGAGCTATGACATCGTCGATGCGGCCACGGGTGAGGTCATCTGCAAGGCGGGTGACAAGATGACGCCCCGCATGGCGAACGAACTGATCAAGTCGGGCAAGGTTTCCGAACTGCTGGTCCCGTTCGACCAGATCGTCGGCCGCTATGTTGCGAAAGACATCATCAACGAGGAAACCGGCGAGATCTGGGTCGAGGCCGGCGACGAGCTGACGATGGAATACGACCGCGACGGCGGTGTAAAGGGTGGCACGCTGAAGCTGTTGTTGGATCAGGGCATCACCGACATTCCGGTGCTGGACATCGACAATGTCAACGTCGGTCCCTACATCCGCAACACGATGGCGGCAGACAAGAACATGGGGCGCGACACCGCGCTCATGGACATCTACCGCGTCATGCGTCCGGGCGAGCCGCCGACCGTGGAAGCGGCGTCTTCCCTGTTCGACACGCTGTTCTTCGATAGCGAGCGCTATGACCTGTCGGCCGTGGGCCGGGTCAAGATGAACATGCGCCTGGACCTTGGCAAGCCGGATACCCAGCGCACGCTGGACCGCGACGACATCATCGCCTGCATCAAGGCGCTGACCGAGCTTCGCGACGGCAAGGGCGAGATCGACGACATCGACCACCTCGGCAACCGCCGGGTGCGCTCGGTCGGCGAGCTGATGGAGAACCAGTACCGCGTAGGCCTGCTGCGCATGGAGCGCGCGATCAAAGAGCGTATGTCCTCGGTCGAGATCGACACGATCATGCCGCAAGACCTGATCAACGCGAAACCGGCCGCTGCTGCGGTGCGTGAGTTCTTTGGTTCCAGCCAGCTTTCCCAGTTCATGGACCAGACCAACCCGCTGTCGGAAGTCACGCACAAGCGTCGTCTCTCGGCGCTTGGGCCGGGCGGTCTGACGCGTGAGCGTGCGGGCTTTGAAGTTCGTGACGTTCACCCGACCCACTATGGCCGGATGTGCCCGATCGAGACGCCCGAAGGCCAGAACATCGGACTGATCAACTCGCTGGCGACCTACGCCCGCGTGAACAAGTACGGCTTTATCGAAACCCCGTACCGCAAGGTCATCGACAACAAGGTCACGGATGACGTGGTCTATATGTCGGCGACCGAAGAGATGCGTCACACCGTGGCGCAAGCCAACGCGGCGCAGGATGGCGAGGGCCGCTTCACCGACGATCTGATCTCCAGCCGCAAGGGTGGCGAGTTCATGCTGAACCCGCCGGACGCGGTCGACCTGATCGACGTTTCGCCGAAACAGCTTGTGTCCGTGGCGGCCTCGCTGATCCCGTTCCTTGAGAATGACGACGCGAACCGCGCCCTGATGGGTTCGAACATGCAACGTCAGGCGGTTCCGCTGCTGCAATCCGACGCGCCTTTTGTGGGCACGGGGATCGAGGCCGTGGTCGCACGTGACAGTGGCGCCGCCATTATGGCGCGCCGTGCGGGTGTGATCGACCAGGTGGATGCGACCCGTATCGTTGTGCGTGCGACCGAGATGCTGGACCCCGGCGAGCCGGGTGTCGACATCTATCGTTTGCGCAAGTTCAAGCGGTCGAACCAGTCGTCCTGCATCAACCAGCGTCCGCTGGTGAAGGTGGGCGACGTGGTGGTGCGCGGCGAAGTCGTGGCCGACGGTCCCTGCACCGACATGGGTGAACTGGCCCTTGGTCGCAACGTGGTCGTCGCGTTCATGCCGTGGAACGGCTACAACTACGAGGACTCGATCCTGATCTCCGAGCGCATCCTGCGCGACGACGTGTTCACCTCGATCCACATCGAGGAATACGAGGTCGCGGCGCGCGATACCAAGCTTGGTCCGGAAGAGATCACCCGCGACATCCCGAACGTCGGTGAAGAAGCGCTGCGCAACCTCGACGAGGCTGGCATCGTCTACATCGGCGCCGAGGTTCAGCCGGGCGATATCCTGGTGGGCAAGATCACCCCCAAGGGCGAAAGCCCGATGACGCCGGAGGAGAAACTGCTCCGCGCCATCTTCGGTGAAAAAGCGTCGGACGTGCGCGATACTTCGCTCCGCCTGCCGCCGGGTGCCTATGGCACGATCGTCGAAGTGCGAGTGTTCAACCGCCACGGTGTCGACAAGGACGAGCGTGCGCTGCAGATCGAGCGTGAAGAAGTCGAACGTCTGGCCCGTGACCGGGACGACGAGCTGGCCATCCTCGAGCGCAACATCTACTCGCGCCTCAAGACGCTGATCATGGGCAAGCTTGCCGTGAAGGGGCCGAAAGGCATCCGTTCGGGATCGACCATCGATGACGAACTGCTGGGCACGCTGTCGCGCGGTCAGTGGTGGCAACTGGCGCTGGGTGAAGAAGCCGACGCCAAGGAAGTCGAAGCCCTGCACGACCAGTACGAGGCGCAGAAGCGTGCGCTGGATCACCGTTTCGATGACAAAGTCGAAAAGGTGCGCCGTGGCGACGACCTTCCTCCGGGCGTCATGAAGATGGTCAAGGTGTTCGTCGCGGTGAAGCGCAAGCTGCAGCCGGGCGACAAGATGGCCGGCCGTCACGGCAACAAGGGGGCTGGGCCGCGCGTGGTCTGGGCCTGCAGATCGACGAAGCTCTGAAAGAGTATCGCCGGTCGGGCGACCTGACCCCGGTGCGCGAGGCCGTGCGGCTGGCTTACGGTGACGAGACCTATGAAGCGGCCTTCGAGGACCGTGAAGAGGAAGAGTTCCTGGAGCTTGCCGGCAACGTGACCAAGGGTGTTCCGATTGCCTCGCCGGTGTTCGACGGTGCGAAGGAGTCCGATGTCAACGACGCCCTGGTTCGGGCCGGCTTCGACACCTCGGGCCAGTCGGTCGTTTTCGACGGACGTTCGGGCGAGCAGTTCGCCCGCAAGGTCACGGTCGGCGTGAAGTACATGCTGAAACTCCACCACCTGGTGGACGACAAGCTGCACGCACGTTCGACCGGTCCGTACTCGCTCGTCACCCAGCAACCGCTCGGCGGCAAGGCGCAGTTCGGTGGCCAGCGTCTGGGCGAGATGGAGGTCTGGGCTCTGGAAGCCTATGGCGCCGCCTACACCCTGCAGGAAATGCTGACGGTGAAGTCGGACGACGTGGCAGGCCGGACCAAGGTCTATGAATCGATCGTCAAGGGCGATGACAACTTCGAGGCCGGCGTGCCGGAATCGTTCAACGTTCTCGTCAAGGAGGTCCGGGGTCTGGGCCTCAACATGGAACTCCTGGATGCGGAGGACGAGGAATAACGGACCGGTTTGTGCCGACCGCACCCTTAACAAGGGTGTGGTCGGTATGACCTTGTCCTGAACCTCCCCTCCCAACGTCCCCTTTAAGGATTTGAAGATGAACCAGGAACTGACCAACAACCCGTTCAACCCGGTTGCTCCCGTCAAGACCTTCGACGAGATCAAGATCTCTCTGGCCAGCCCGGAGCGGATCCTGTCGTGGTCCTACGGCGAGATCAAAAAACCCGAGACCATCAACTACCGCACGTTCAAGCCGGAACGTGACGGTCTGTTCTGCGCGCGCATTTTCGGGCCGATCAAGGACTACGAATGCCTGTGCGGCAAATACAAGCGCATGAAGTATCGCGGCGTCGTCTGCGAGAAATGCGGTGTGGAAGTCACTCTGCAAAAGGTGCGGCGCGAACGGATGGGCCATATCGAACTGGCCGCACCCGTCGCCCACATCTGGTTCCTGAAGTCGCTGCCCAGCCGCATCGGCCTGATGCTGGACATGACGCTGCGCGATCTGGAACGCATCCTGTATTTCGAAAACTACGTCGTGATCGAGCCGGGTCTGACCGACCTGACCTATGGCCAGCTGATGACCGAGGAAGAATTCCTCGACGCACAAGACCAGTACGGCGCTGACGCCTTCACGGCGAACATCGGTGCAGAAGCGATCCGCGAAATGCTGGCGGCGATCGACCTCGACTCGACCGCCGAGCAACTGCGCGAAGAGCTGAAGGAAGCTACGGGCGAGCTGAAGCCGAAGAAGATCATCAAGCGGCTGAAGATCGTCGAGTCCTTCCTCGAGTCGGGTAACCGCCCCGAGTGGATGATCCTGACCGTTCTGCCGGTGATCCCGCCGGAATTGCGTCCGCTGGTTCCGCTGGATGGTGGCCGCTTTGCGACCTCTGACCTGAACGACCTTTATCGTCGCGTCATCAACCGCAACAACCGCCTGAAGCGCCTGATCGAGCTTCGTGCGCCCGATATCATCGTGCGCAACGAAAAGCGGATGCTGCAGGAAGCGGTCGATGCGCTGTTCGACAACGGCCGCCGTGGCCGGGTGATCACGGGCACCAACAAGCGCCCGCTGAAATCGCTGTCCGACATGTTGAAGGGCAAGCAGGGCCGGTTCCGCCAGAACTTGCTGGGCAAGCGCGTCGACTTCTCGGGTCGTTCGGTCATCGTGACTGGGCCGGAGCTGAAGCTGCATCAGTGCGGCCTGCCGAAGAAGATGGCGCTGGAGCTGTTCAAGCCGTTCATCTACTCGCGGCTTGAGGCCAAGGGTCTGTCCTCGACCGTCAAGCAGGCGAAGAAGCTGGTCGAAAAGGAACGCCCCGAGGTTTGGGACATCCTGGATGAAGTCATCCGCGAGCATCCGGTTCTTCTGAACCGTGCGCCGACGCTGCACCGTCTGGGCATCCAGGCCTTCGAACCGATCCTGATCGAAGGCAAGGCGATCCAGCTGCACCCGCTCGTCTGCTCGGCGTTCAACGCCGACTTCGACGGTGACCAGATGGCCGTTCACGTTCCTCTCTCGCTGGAAGCCCAGCTTGAGGCGCGCGTGCTGATGATGTCGACCAACAACGTGCTGTCGCCCGCGAACGGCGCGCCGATTATCGTGCCGTCGCAGGACATGGTTCTGGGCCTTTACTACACGACCATGGAACGCAAGGGCATGGTCGGCGAAGGTATGGTCTTCCGCGACATGGAAGAGGTCGAGCACGCCCTGACCGCCGGTCAGGTGCATCTGCACGCCAAGATCACCGCGCGGATCAAGCAGATCGACGACGAGGGCAACGAGGTCATCAAGCGGTTCGAGACCACTCCGGGCCGCCTGCGGCTGGGCAACCTCTTGCCGCTGAACGCCAAGGCGCCTTTCGAACTGGTGAACCGCCTGCTGCGCAAAAAGGACGTGCAGAACGTCATCGACACCGTCTACCGCTACTGCGGTCAGAAGGAATCGGTGATCTTCTGTGACCAGATCATGGGTCTGGGCTTCCGCGAGGCTTTCAAGGCGGGCATCTCGTTCGGCAAGGACGACATGCTGATCCCCGACACCAAGTGGACCATCGTCAACGAGGTCCGCGATCAGGTGAAGGAATTCGAACAGCAGTACATGGACGGCCTGATCACCCAGGGTGAGAAGTACAACAAGGTCGTCGATGCCTGGTCGAAGTGCTCGGACAAGGTCGCGGGCGAGATGATGGCCGAAATCTCGGCCGTGCGCGTGGACGACAAGGGTGCGGAGAAAGAGCCGAACTCGGTCTACATGATGTCGCACTCGGGTGCGCGGGGTTCGCCCGCGCAGATGAAGCAGCTTGGCGGTATGCGCGGCCTGATGGCCAAGCCGTCGGGTGAGATCATCGAGACGCCGATCATCTCGAACTTCAAGGAAGGTCTGACCGTTCTTGAATACTTCAACTCGACCCACGGCGCCCGGAAGGGCCTCGCGGATACCGCGTTGAAAACCGCGAACTCGGGTTATCTGACCCGCCGTCTGGTCGACGTGGCGCAGGACTGCATCGTGCGGTCGAACGATTGCGGCACCGAAAACGCCATCACCGCCGTTGCAGCGGTGAACGACGGCGAAGTGGTGTCGAGCCTGTCCGAGCGTGTTCTGGGTCGCGTCGCGGCCGAGGACATCCTTGTGCCGGGTACGGACGAGGTGATCGTCAGCCGCAACGAGCTGATCGACGAGCGTAAGGCCGACCTGATCGGTGTCCACGGCGTGGCTTCGGCCCGCATCCGCAGCCCGCTGACCTGCGAGGCTGAGGAAGGCGTCTGCGCCAACTGCTACGGTCGCGACCTGGCGCGCGGCACACAGGTGAACATCGGCGAAGCCGTCGGCATCATCGCAGCGCAGTCGATCGGTGAGCCTGGCACGCAGCTGACGATGCGGACCTTCCACATCGGCGGTATCGCACAGGGCGGCCAGCAGTCGTTCCTTGAGGCGAGCCAGGAAGGCAAGATCGAGTTCCGCAACCCGAACCTTCTGTCCAATGCCAATGGCGAGCAGATCGTCATGGGCCGGAATATGTCGATCGCCATCGTGGACGAGAACGGTCAGGAGCGGGCGGCCCACAAGGTCAGCTACGGCGCGAAAGTGCACGTCAAGGATGGCCAGACCGTCAAGCGTGGCGCCAAGCTGTTCGAATGGGACCCCTATACCCTGCCGATCATCGCCGAAAAGGGCGGCGTGGCGCGTTTTGTCGACCTGATCTCGGGCATCTCGGTGCGCGAAGAGACGGACGAAGCCACCGGCATGACTCAGAAGATCGTCTCGGACTGGCGGTCGGCGCCGAAAGGCAACGACCTGAAGCCCGAAGTGATCATCATGAACCCGGAAACGGGCGAGCCGGTGCGCAACGAGGCGGGCAACCCGATCACCTATCCGATGTCGGTCGACGCGATCCTGTCGGTCGAGGATGGGCAGGAGATGCGTCCGGGCGACGTCGTGGCGCGTATTCCGCGCGAAGGTGCCAAGACCAAGGACATCACCGGGGGTCTTCCCCGCGTGGCGGAACTGTTCGAGGCCCGTCGCCCTAAGGATCACGCGATCATCGCGGAATCCGATGGCTACGTCCGTTTCGGCAAGGACTACAAGAACAAGCGCCGTATCACCATCGAACCGGTGGACGACAGCCACCAGCCGATGGAGTACATGGTGCCGAAGGGCAAGCATATCCCGGTGCAGGAAGGCGACTTCGTGCAGAAGGGCGACTACATCATGGACGGCAACCCGGCTCCGCATGACATCCTGCGGATCATGGGGGTCGAGGCGCTTGCCAACTACATGATCGACGAAGTGCAGGACGTGTATCGTCTGCAAGGCGTGAAGATCAACGACAAGCACATCGAGGTGATCGTTCGCCAGATGCTGCAGAAGTGGGAGATCCTGGACAGCGGCGAAACCACGCTGCTCAAGGGCGAACACGTCGACAAGTCGGAGATCGACGAGGTGAACGAGAAGGCGCTGGCGCATAACCTGCGTCCGGCATCGGGCGAACCGATCCTGCTCGGCATCACCAAGGCCAGCCTGCAGACCCGCAGCTTTATCTCTGCGGCTTCCTTCCAGGAAACGACCCGCGTCCTTACCGAGGCGGCCGTTCAGGGAAAGCGCGACAAGCTGGTCGGGCTGAAGGAAAACGTCATCGTCGGTCGCCTGATCCCGGCCGGCACCGGTGGTGCCACGACGCGGGTCAAGAAGATCGCCGCCGATCGAGACATGTCGGTGATCGAAGCGCGCCGGTCCGAGGCAGAGATCGCCGCGGCTCTGGTGGCGCCGATGGACGATGTCCTCGACACCTCGGGCGACAGCGATCTGGTCGATACGATCGAAAGCCGCGGCGAGTAATTGCCGCCAGAAAGCCGCCCCCGGGTTCCCCGGGGGCGGTTTCGTATTCACGAACCCGCAGGCAAGGTGAAGTCCTGATCCCGCGCGAAAAGCCAGATCTTCCGAATATACAGGTGATCGGGCTTTGCCGGTTCTGCTACCTGGGCGAGGGTGGATTCCAGTCCTACGCCGAAGAGACGATCGAGCATCGTCGAAGTGTTCTTTATGAACCTCAACGTCTTGAGCTGCGCCTGATCTGGTTTGCGCATGTGCTTCTCCCCGCGCTTCGGGCGCAGAAAGATCAGGATTTCACTCTGGTCATCCTGACTGGCCAGGACTTACCGCAGCCCTTTCGTGATCGACTCGAGGAATTGTCCGCCACCCTCCCCCAGGCGCGGCTGGCTTTTCGCCCGCCGGGACCGCATCGCCAAGTCTGCGCCGAAGTCATACGCGGGGTGACCCTGCCGGATGCGGATGTGGTGGCGCAGTTCCGCCTGGATGACGATGACGCCGTGGCGACCGACTATGTCGCCACGATCCGCCGCGATTTTCATGCTTTGTCAGGAATTTTTGCCGAATCCAGCCGGCTGGCGGTGGACTATAACCTTGGCGTTCTGCTGCATGACGATGGGCAGGCGTTGGCTGGCCATATCCAGCGCAGCGCCTTTTGGTCCTGCGCGCTGACCTTGTATCTCGCGCCCGGCGATCCGATGCAGTTGCTGGACTTTCCCCATCACCGAATCTGGCAGCAAATGCCGACGCTGACGCGCAGCGGACGGCCGATGTTCGTGCGTGGGTCGCATGGCTTCAACGATAGCAGGATCAGGCTTCCGAGTGCTGACGGCTGGACAGCACGTGCAAGAGTGGAGCAACTGCTACAGACAAGGTTCAATATCGACCTTGCGGCTTTCGAGGCAGAGCTGGCACGGTATCGCGACCGCTTCGGGTTGAATGCCCGCGGGGCCAGTTCCTGAGATGACAAATTCAGAGAACCTGCGCGGCGCGCTTTACATGATGGTCGCTATGGCGGCCTTTACGCTGAACGATGCCGCGATGAAGGTCGCGACCGAGACGGTACCGCTGTTCCAGGCGACTGCCATGCGCGGAACCGTCACCACGGCGATGCTTGTCTTCCTGGGTTTCAGCCTTGGCGGCTTTGGCCGAAACATCTCGCCCCGGGATTTGGGACTGGTCGCGGTCCGCTCTGTGGCCGAGATCGGTGCCACGCTGTTTTTCCTTTTGGCGCTGGTGCATATGCCGCTGGCGAACCTTTCAGCGATCATGCAGTGCCTGCCACTGGCCGTGACGCTTGGCGCTGCCCTGATCTTTCGCGACCGGATCGGCTGGCGGCGGATGCTGGCTATCGCAATCGGCTTTGGCGGTGTGCTGATCATCCTGCGTCCCGGCGCGGCGGGGTTTGATGAATGGTCGGCGATGGGGCTGGCATCCGTTGCCTGTGTCGTCGTGCGGGATCTGGCGACCCGCCGGTTATCGCGCGATATACCCTCGGTCTTTGTGGCGCTGTCTTCTGCGGTGGCGGTTCTGGCCATGGGACTTGTCGGGATGACGGCGACGGGGGTTCAGGCCGTCAGCCTGCATGAGTGTGTGGTGATTGCCGCTGCCTCGGTGGCGCTTATCGCCGGATACATGTCAGGCGTGATGGCGATGCGGGTTGGCGACATCGGCTTTATCGCGCCGTTTCGTTATACATCGCTGGTCTGGGCCATAGGCCTTGGCTGGATGGTTTTCGGCACCTTCCCCGACTGGCTGACGCTGCTAGGCGCGGGGATCGTCATTGCCACGGGTATCTTCACGCTGTATCGGGAACGCAAACTGGCGCAAGTTCGTCGGGCTGCGGAGTAGGCGGTGCGGACGGGAAAAGGCGTCGGGCAGGGCGCAGGCGGGCAGGTCATGTATTCCATCTCGGTCGTCATCCCCGCCCGTAATGAGCGTGAGAACATCCAGAGCCTGCTGGACGGTATCGAGGCGGCGTTGCGCCCCTTGGGTGATCATGAGGTCATCGTTGTCGACGATGCCTCGACCGACGGAATGTTCGAGGTGCTGCAGCAACGGCAGGAAAGCGCGCCTCATCTAAAGCTGATACGTCATGACCGGTCAGGCGGGCAAAGCGCTGCTGTTCATACCGGCGTGCTCGCAGCTGGCGCGCCCGTGATTTGTACCCTGGATGGCGATGGTCAGAACCCGCCGGAAGAGCTGCCAAAACTGGTCGCGCCGCTGCTTTCGGGGGACGAGACGGTGGGTTTGGTTGCCGGTCAGCGTGTCGGACGGCAGGACACACTGTCAAAACGCTGGGCGTCCCGTTTCGCCAATGGGTTGCGCGGTTGGATGTTGAAAGACGGAACCCGCGATACTGGTTGCGGGCTGAAGGCGTTCCGGCGTGATGCGTTTCTGCGGCTTCCCTATTTCGACCACATGCACCGCTACCTGCCCGCGCTTTTCGCGCGCGATGGCTGGAACGTGGTGCATGTCGACGTCAGTCATCGGGCGCGGGGGGGCGGGCGGTCAAACTACAGCAATATCCAGCGCGCGTTGGTCGGAATCGTCGATCTTTTCGGCGTCGCCTGGCTGATCCGCCGGCGCAAGAAAGCAAGACCGGACGTTGTGGGCAAAGGTGAGGCGAGCTGATGCAGACGTTGCTGGGATGGTTTCACGTAAAGTCCCAAGTGGAATTGGCCTGGATCCTGTTCGGTCTGGCCGGACAGTTGATGTTCACGGGGCGATTCCTGGTGCAATGGATCGCATCGGAGAAGGCGCGACGCTCGGTGGTGCCGGTGGCTTTCTGGTATTTCTCCATGATCGGCGGGATGATGTTGTTGGCCTATGCGATTTACCGTGTCGATCCTGTCTTTATCCTGGGCCAGGCCTTGGGAGTGTTCATCTACGCCCGCAATCTCTGGCTGATCCGCAATCAAGATGACCCGGTCTGAAGGCGGCTGGTTCGCCCCAGCGCTGGTGCTTGCCGTTTTTGTGACGGTGGCGCGGCTGGTGTTGCTGGCATTCAATCGCACCGATCTTTTCGTTGATGAAAGCCAGTATTGGTTCTGGGGGCAGAGCTTTGCCTTCGGTTATTATTCGAAGCCGCCTCTGATTGCTTGGGTGATTGGGGCTGTAACTTCCCTGGCGGGCAGTGACAGCACTTTCTGGGTGCGTGCGCCGGGGCCGGTATTCCATGGCGCGACTGCGCTGATCCTTGGCGCGCTTGCCGCGCGGCTTGGCGGGCGGCGGGCGGCGCTTTGGGTGACGGCAAGCTATCTGACGCTGCCGATGGTGGCTTTGGGCAGCCTGCTCATCTCGACCGATACCATCATGGCGCCCTTCTTTGCTGCCGCGTTGTATTTCCATCTGCGCCTGACCGAGACGCGCGCGGGTATCTTCGCGCTACTGGCAGGCGTCATGGCGGGGCTGGCATTCCTGGCCAAGTATGCAGCCGTCTATTTCGTGCTTGGCGCTGTGCTTGGATCAATTCTGATCCCCGCAATGCGGATACCGCTACGCCAATGGCTGCTGATGCTGGGCGCCTTTGTGGCGGCGATATCACCCAACATCCTATGGAACCTGAACAACGGTCTGGCGACGGCCGAGCACACGATGGACAATGTCGGCTGGGTGCGCGAGGCGCAGCCGCTATCAAATCTGAACCCGGGGGGGATGGCCGAATTTTTCCTCAGCCAGTTTGCGGTCTTTGGCCCTGTCCTGTTTGCAGCGCTACTCTGGGCCGTCTTTCGTGGGGCAGAGAATAGGGCGCGGCGGCTTCTTGTTTTCGTGGTGCCGCCGGTCGTTCTGGTTTCGATACAGGCGTTGCTGAATCAGGCCTACGCCAACTGGGCGGCTTCAGCCTATTTCGCTGGAACGGTCGTGGCGGTTGCCGTGCTGTTGCCAAGGCCGCGCTGGTTGAGCGCGTCGCTGGCAATCGGTACGACGCTGTCATTGGCGCTGCCCATTGTCACGCTGATGCCGTGGCTGGATTTGGGCGGTCAACCCGTGCTTCAGCGTTATCTGGGCCGGACCGATCTGAGCCTGCAGATTCTGGCGCTGGCAAAAGAGCGCGGGCTGCCGGTTGTAACTGACCGCCGCGATGTGATCGCGGACCTGTTTTATACGGGGCGTGACACTGGCGTGGCGCTTTACGCGGCTCCGCCGCATGGCCGACCCACCTCCCACTATGAGCAAAGCTATGCCCTGCCGAATTCCGTTCAGGGCGATGTCCTTTACGTTGCGGCCACGCCGCCTTCCTGTGGGAATGCGCCGACAGTCCAGGCGCTGGATACCAGCGGAGGAGCCTATGCAAAGCTGTCACTGTCGGCTTACGTCGTTGATGCCGGGTGCCTGCATGCCGATGAATGACGACACCAGACAGTTGGCCGTGCTTGGGCTTGCCGTGATCACCGCATTCGGGGTTTTCGCGATATGGCCGGGTATCGACCTGGCGATAAGCAGCCTGTTCTACGACCCGGCAACGGGGTTTGCCGCGATTGATCAGGGGCCAGCTAATGCGCTGCGTCTGGCGATATGGCGCGCGTCCGAGGCAATGCTTGCGGCGGCGATTGTCGCCGTGATCGTCGGCTGGGTCACGGGTGGCAATCCGCTGACTGTGCCGCGTCGCGTCTGGGGATACATCGTCGCGCTGTATCTGCTGGGGCCGGGACTCTTGGCCGATGTGATCCTGAAGCCCTTCTGGGGCCGTGCCCGCCCCGAGGACGTGGCGGAATTCGGTGGACAACTGCTTTTCACGCCGCCACATCGCATTGCCGGACAGTGCAGCCGGAACTGTTCTTTCGTAGCGGGAGAGATGGCGGGCGCTGTTGCGCTGGCGGTGGCGCTTACACTGATCCTGCATGCATTGCGAGAACGAATACCTACCCGATATTTTCGCCTGACAGGGATGGCGATCCTGTTGCTGCCGCTCTATGCCGGATTTCAGCGGATTGCGGCTGGGCGGCATTTCCTGTCGGACGTGATCTTCGCCACACTGGTCGTCCTGATGGTCGCCGTGGCGTTGCGTGCGCTGATGCTGCGCCGTGGCAAGGACTAGGTCCAACTGCCGCCGGGGTGCTGTTGACAACCCCCGCGACTCCCCATATACGGCGCCAACTCAAACGGCGGTTCGTGGCTTTTGGCCATCTTTGTTGTTTGGGATCAGAAGTTCGAAGTGGTCACGATCCGGGCCCAAAGCCCCGATCCTCTGGAATTCCACCGCGTCGTCTCCGCGAAGGGGGCGCATGCGGTTTTGGTGTTTTGCGGTCTGCGCAAGACACCGTCGAGAAGCAGTGCGCCGAGGTTCGGTGCGAGTATTGACAGCGCAACACGGGGTACGTGAATGCCGACGATCCAACAGCTGATCCGCAAGCCGCGGGAAGCTAACGTTAGAAAGTCCAAGTCCCAGCACTTGGAATCCTGCCCGCAGAAACGTGGCGTCTGCACGCGCGTTTACACGACGACGCCGAAGAAGCCGAACTCGGCCATGCGGAAGGTCGCGAAAGTTCGCCTGACCAACGGCTTTGAAGTCATCAGCTACATTCCCGGCGAAAAGCACAACCTTCAGGAACACTCCGTGGTCCTGATCCGTGGCGGCCGCGTGAAGGACCTTCCGGGTGTCCGTTACCACATCCTGCGCGGTGTGCTGGATACCCAAGGCGTCAAAGATCGTCGTCAACGCCGTTCGAAATACGGCGCGAAGCGTCCGAAGTGAGGGTTTGAGATATGTCCCGTCGTCACGCCGCTGAAAAGCGCGAAATCCTGCCCGACGCCAAGTATGGCGATCGCGTGCTGACCAAGTTCATGAACAACCTCATGATCGATGGCAAAAAATCGGTTGCCGAAGGCATCGTTTATTCCGCTCTGGAACGGGTTCAGACCCGTCTGAAGCGCCAGCCGATCGAAGCCTTCCACGAAGCGCTGGACAACGTGAAGCCTTCCGTCGAAGTGCGCTCGCGCCGCGTCGGTGGTGCGACCTATCAAGTCCCCGTAGAGGTGCGCCCCGAGCGCCGCGAAGCTCTGGCCATCCGCTGGCTGATCATCGCTGCCCGCAAGCGCAACGAGAACACGATGGAAGAGCGTCTGGCGGCCGAGCTTGCAGATGCGGTGAACAACCGCGGCACCGCTGTGAAGAAGCGCGAAGATACCCACAAGATGGCCGACGCGAACAAAGCGTTCAGCCATTACCGCTGGTAACATTTAGGCCTGAGGCACTCCAATGGCACGCGAATACCCCCTTACCCGATACCGCAACTTCGGGATCATTGCCCACATCGACGCGGGCAAGACCACAACGACCGAGCGGATCCTGTTCTATACCGGCAAGTCGCACAAAATCGGCGAGGTCCATGACGGGGCCGCGACGATGGACTGGATGGAGCAAGAGCAAGAGCGTGGCATTACGATCACCTCGGCGGCGACCACGACTTTCTGGGAACGTACTGTCGATTCGGGCGCTCATGGGCAAAGCGAGAAGTTCCGCTTCAACATCATCGACACCCCCGGCCACGTTGACTTCACCATTGAAGTCGAACGTTCGCTCGCGGTGCTCGACGGTGCTGTGGTGCTGCTCGACGGCAACGCCGGTGTGGAGCCGCAGACCGAAACCGTTTGGCGTCAGGCCGACCGTTACAAAGTTCCGCGCATCGTCTTCGTCAACAAGATGGACAAGACCGGTGCGGACTTCTTCAACTGCGTTCGCATGATCGCTGACCGCACCGGCGCCAAGCCGATGCCGGTTCAGCTGCCCATCGGCGCGGAAGACCGCCTGGAAGGCATCATCGACCTGCTGACCATGGAAGAATGGGTCTATCAGGGCGAAGATCTGGGTGCGTCCTGGGTTCGCCAGCCGATCCGCGCCGATTTGCAGGAACAGGCCAACGAATGGCGCCACAACTTGCTCGAACTCGCAGTCGAGCAAGACGACGACGTAATGGAAGCCTATCTGGAAGGCAACGAACCTTCGGTCGAAGTGCTGCGCGAGCTGATCCGCAAGGGCACCCTGTCGCTGTCCTTCGTTCCGGTTCTGGCGGGCTCGGCGTTCAAGAATAAGGGCGTCCAGCCCATGCTGAACGCGGTTATCGATTATCTGCCGAATCCGCTCGACGTGCCGCCCTACATGGGCTTCGCTCCGGGCGACGAGACGGAAACGCGGAACATCGAGCGTCATGCTGATGATAGCCAGCCCTTCTCGGGTCTGGCGTTCAAGATCATGAACGACCCCTTCGTCGGCTCGCTGACCTTTACGCGCATCTATTCGGGCGTCCTCAAGAAGGGCGACCAGATGCTGAATGCGACCAAGGAACGCAAAGAGCGCGTTGGCCGTATGATGATGATGCACGCCATCAACCGCGAAGAGATCGAAGAAGCTTTCGCCGGTGACATCATCGCGCTGGCGGGCCTCAAGGAAACGACGACGGGTGATACACTCTGCGATCCGGCAAAACCGGTGGTCCTGGAAACCATGACCTTCCCGCAGCCGGTGATCGAGATCGCCGTTGAGCCGAAGTCGAAGGCCGACCAGGAGAAGATGGGCATCGCCCTCGCTCGCCTGGCTGCCGAAGACCCGTCCTTCCGCGTCGAGACCGATTTCGAGTCGGGCCAGACCATCATGAAGGGCATGGGCGAACTTCACCTCGACATCCTCGTCGACCGCATGCGTCGCGAGTTCAAGGTCGAGGCGAACATCGGCGCTCCGCAGGTGGCCTACCGCGAGACGATCAGCCGTCCGGCCGAGATTGACTACACGCACAAGAAGCAGACCGGTGGTACCGGCCAGTTCGCGCGCGTGAAGCTCGAAATCACCCCGACCGAGCCGGGCGAAGGTTATTCGTTCGAGTCGAAGATCGTCGGTGGTGCGGTGCCGAAGGAATATATCCCCGGCGTCGAAAAGGGCATCAAGTCGGTCATGGACTCCGGTCCGCTGGCGGGCTTCCCGGTTATCGACTTCAAGGTGGCTCTGGTCGACGGCGCGTTCCACGACGTCGACTCGTCGGTTTTGGCCTTTGAAATCGCGGCGCGTGCCGCAATGCGCGATGGTCTGAAGAAAGCCGGCGCGAAACTGCTCGAACCGATCATGAAGGTCGAAGTCGTCACCCCGGAAGAGTATACCGGATCGGTGATCGGCGACCTGACCAGCCGTCGTGGCATGGTGCAGGGCCAGGACACCCGCGGCAACGCGAACGTCATCAACGCCTTCGTGCCGCTGGCCAACATGTTCGGCTACATCAACAACCTGCGCTCGATGTCTTCGGGCCGCGCCGTGTTCACGATGCAGTTCGACCACTATGACGCCGTTCCGCAGAACATCTCGGACGAAATCCAGAAGAAATACGCTTGATCGGTGTGGCGGGGTGAACCCCGCCCTACCAACCCTGTAGGGCGGGGATGACCCCGCCGCCCCTGAACCGAATTGAGGAGTAGCCGCGATGGCAAAGGCAAAGTTTGAACGGACGAAACCGCACGTCAACATTGGCACGATTGGTCACGTTGACCACGGGAA
>QFQS01000019.1 GCA_003243455.1 Cereibacter sphaeroides
CGTCCCATAGGTTTCTCCAATTCTTATGCCCGCATGGGCTCCCTTCAGAATTGGACCAGTTTTTCCAAGGCAGACCAATATCGCGTTGGAAGGAATTTGTCCGACCCGATTTTAATCCATGCTCGTCCAGATATCGTATCGCTGAACACCTTTATGGCGCCCGCATCTTCACGGCGGTGCTGGAATATGGCCTTAAGTGCCAGCTCGGCCAAAGGGAAAATGGAAAGCCCGAATGAGCGAAGCACCTAAGTCCTTAGGCGGAAGGGAAAAGGAAACGTTGCGTCTCCTGTTGATCGGACATGATGCCAAGTCGATCGCAAGAGACCTCGACTGAGGTGGTGCCGGTTTTCTGGACAGGGTCTTAGGTTACTCCCAAACCGATGGATTGGTACTGGAACGAAGACGACGAGGAAGCGTCACAGCACAGATTTTAAAACCAAGGTTGCGCTGGAGGCTATCCGGGGTGACCTGACGCTCGCGGAGCTGGCAGCCAAGTATGGCGCATACCACACGATGATCGCGTCCTGGAAGCGGCAAGCCATCGATGGAATGGCAGGCACGTTCTCCGGGGCTGGCGATGCGGTCACCTCAGCGAAAGCCGCCGGTCCGCACCTGGGAGCGTGAAATTTGTGCTGAACGACCACAAAGGGTCGAAATGCTGGGACCCGTCGTCCGTTTCGATTACGCTGGGCCACGGGGCTTGCGTCTATGGGCAATCTGCAATAAATGGGCGCCAGCCAATATCGGCCTGTTTTTGAACGAGGAAAGGAGAAGACCATGCGCGCAGCATTTGACCGCGACGAAAACAACTTCTCATTTCCCTGTGTTCAGGAACAGATTGCATGGGCAACTGTCTCAAGGGCGACACCTCTCGCCTGATTGCTTTTCGCGGCCTTCGCGCCGCTGATTTTTCCAGCCTTTCCGTCGTTGTCACACCTCTTTTCGGGGAGGCTTGTCATGCGTGATGACATGTTCAAGGTGATCGTCGAACGCCCCCGCTGGGGTGCGAGCCACGCGGTTTCTCCCAAATTGAAAAGAATGCCTCAGGCCGACGCAGGCCGAATCGGGGTCAAGCGCCATGCCTGCATCGGTGCGCCCTACACCAAGTCCTTGAACGAGAACCTCGGCCCCTTGGTTCGATACTTGCGGCGCCAACGCGGGCGCCGGTGGGACGCGGTCTTCAGTGAGATCTGCGCCAAGCTCGACACGGGCAGCACGGTCAAGATGCACGTGCGCGAACATATCGAGGATTTCGTGCTGACCCGCATTTCTATCGGGCGTTACGGCGAGTGGATGTTCGAAGGCCAGGTTCTCGGGCGCCGGGACCAGTGGTTCCGGCGTCGCAAGTTGTTCGTCGATCCGCGTAACGGGGTTCTCAAAGACATGGCCGTGCTTGAAGCGATGCTGGTCTCCGGAATGGTCACCGGCCAGGGAGGCGCACGATGACTCCGATCTCCCTGATCGCTAATGATCCATCGCGTTTCGATCCGCTGGCACTTGACCAACTCCAGGCAACGGCGAATTACGAAGGTATGGCCCGCGTTGTCGGCCTGCCCGATCTCCACGCCGGCAATGGTATTGCCGTGGGGGCGGCCTTCTGGTCGCGGAACCGCATCTGGCCCCATCTGGTGGGTAGTGACATCGGTTGCGGCATGGCCGTGTGGGAGACCAGTTCACCATTGCGCAAGTTCCGGCTCGGCAGCGTGGATCGCAAACTGCAAGGGCTGGACGCTCCTTGGGCGGGCGATGGCGAAGCCGCTTTGACAGAGGCTGGATTGCCGCCCGAACTGGCCAGCCCCGCGCTGGGCACCATTGGCGGGGGCAACCATTTTGTCGAATTCCAGCGGATGGAGACAGTGGAGGACGAGACCCGCTTTGCGGCTCTTGGCTTGCGGCACGACAGGGTCTGGATGATGGTGCACAGTGGTTCGCGAGGCCTTGGGCAAGCCGTCTTGCAAGCCCATCGGCGGTCGGAAATCAGCCATGGGATACCCGCAGACAGTCCGGAGGCCACGGCCTACCTTGCCGAGCATGACGCCGCGCTAGGATGGGCGATTGTGAACCGTCAGATAATCGCCCGGCGCTTTTGCGAAAGCCTTGGCATCGGCGGCCGGTCGGTGCTGGACATTTGCCATAACAGCGTGACGCCGCATCAAGGCGGGTGGCTGCACCGTAAGGGGGCTGCGCCTGCCGATCGGGGTCTGGTCGCCATCCCGGGCTCGCGAGGGGATTTCAGCTATCTGGTGGAGCCCATAGTGGACAACGCCGACAAGGCTCTCCATTCGCTGGCCCATGGTGCGGGCCGCAAGTGGAGCCGCAAGGATGCCCACGCCCGCCTTTCGCGCCGTTTCAACGTCGCGGACATGCAGCGCACCGCCCTCGGCAGTCATGTGATCTGCGAGGACCGCAGGTTGATCTTCGAAGAGGCTCCCGATGCCTACAAGGACATCGGCATGGTCATCGCCGATCTGGAGGTAGCCGGTCTGATCCGTGTGATCGCCAAGCTTCGCCCCCTTCTCAGCTACAAGACGAGGGCGGCATGAGCGAAGTGATCCTGCACATCACGGCGGGCAAGGGGCCCAAGGAATGTCACTGGGTCGTGGTGCAACTGGCGCGCGCTTTTGCAAAGGAGGCGAGGATCATGGGCCTTGAATGCGAAGTGCTTGATGGTTTGGAGGATTTGCCGTCCTCGATCCTCCTACGCATCGAGGGCGAGGCAGCATCGGCCTTTGCCGCGAAGCGCATAGGTTCCAACCAGTGGATCGGGACTAGCCCCTTCCGCCCCCGCCACAAGCGACGGAACTGGTTTGTGGGCGTAGCGCTTGCGCCCGAGCCTGACGCGATCATTGACCTGAAAAATGAGGACATCGATTATCAGGCGATGCGCGCTAGCGGACCGGGCGGCCAGCATGTCAACAAGACGGACAGTGCGGTGCGGGCCACGCACCGGCCGACTGGTCTCGTGGCCACGGCACAGGAGCAACGATCCCAACACGCCAACCGTAGGCTGGCGCGTATGAAGTTGGCGATCATGTTGGAAGAACGACGCGAACAAGCCAATGACGGCGCAAAAAAATCGCAATGGCAGGCCCATCAGGATCTCGAACGCGGCAATGCGGTGCGAGTCTATTCTGGGGATAGATTCGTGCTGAAGGAATGAGGCTTGCTGAGCCGGATGGCATTTCCGTCCGGCTCAGCAATTTCTCCGACCTTTAAGGCGGGGCGAACGCAGCCTGTACCCCGTCTCTCGGTTGCGAACTGAGCGCCCAGGATGGAAGGGCTGCTATTGTAGAGTGACTGTCGGAATAGCAGAACGTCCGCATCTGGGGATTGGGAATCGGCAGCTGAATGGCTGGGAACGGTCGTCGGGCGACGGCACGTCGATCAGGAGGCAGGGACCTCTAATAGCGCGGTCGCCTTTTCCACGATCTCATCGTGCCACGCCAGTTTTTGCCGCCATTCGGGTGGGATGGCTGCAGCGCCATACAGCGCGCCGGCCAATTGGCCAGTGATCGCCGCCGTCGTATCGGCATCATCGCCAAGATTGGCAGCGAGAAGCACCGCACTGCGAAAATCGGTGGTCTCATTTACGCACCATAGAGCTGCTTCCAGACTGTGCGCGACATAACCCGTCGATCTGATCGCATGGCGGGGTTGCTCTCTCCAGCTGCCCGCAAGGATCGTCCCGATCACTTCGTTACCGATACCGGGCGCGGCTTTCATCGCATCTTCGACCAGAGCGCCTAGAATTGCGGCGCGCAGGATCAGGGCATAGCCTTCGCAGGCATCCAGACATTGTGGCGCACCGTGGGTAGTCGCACTTTGCAGGCGAGCCGTTTCGCGCATACGTTGCTGGCCGGCATGAACGCCCCAGATTGCGACCGGAGCAAGGCGCATAAGCGATCCGTTGCCGGCGCTGTTCGGGTCGGTCGCGCCAGCGATGGGATCGCCGCCATTCTCGAATTTCGCTAGCGCGACACTGGTGGTGATACCAATGTCGAAGCACTCGCCGGTCGCGCTATATGCGCCCCAGCGCCACCAGTTGACAAAGCGGTTCATCAAATCGGTCGGATCGATCTGATGTCGCCATATTAAACTGTCCGCTAGAGCCAATGCCATGGCAGTATCGTCGGTCCAGGTACCAGCCGGAAGATCGAAGGGGCCGCCGCCGACCATGTCATTCAGCGGCGGTCCTGCGTCTCGACTGGAAAATTCCAGTGTCGTGCCGAGCGCGTCCCCGACTGCCAGGCCGAGAAGGCAGCCGATGGCACGATCTTGCAAAGCTTGGTCTGTCATAGGGCTGTCCTCCCGATTACAGAGGTAACGGCTGTCACCCGATCACGAGGTGCAGGGAGCGGGGAGAGGGCGTGATCTGCACCTGACGCCCCCACTCGAAAGCGATGAAATCCTGTTCGATGCCATCTGCGAAGATTACGCCACCCTCGTTCATCCGCGACGTGATCGCGAGTGGCGTGTCAGTGAGCTTTCCGGCGCGCATCTTCGTGGCGGTGGCGATACTTGGGAAGGGCTCGCGCACCCAATATCCGACTGCGCGCTCCTCCCGTCCAATCGCGACGTCGAGATGTGTGGCCTCCGCTATCGAGCGCGCCCACCCCGTGGCGCCCGTGCCTGATGCGACGATCAGCCCCGAAGAACTGTGCTCCTCTGTCCTTTCGCCGAGCGCGATCTGGTAGCGAGCGGACTGATGGCTGCGATGTCCCACGAAGATCTCATTGAGCGCGGTCAGCATCTCACTGCCATCCAGAACCGCCTGCACCATTGTACGACGCTCCATATCCGCAGCGCCAGCAACGCAGGCTGGCAATAGCTTGGCCAATCGGTCCACTGCGATCCGCACCAGAACGCCGTCATAAAGGTCGGGCGCAGGGTTGACCCCGATCACTGGCTGTTCCGCGAGATATTTGGCGACATTGGCGACCAGCCCGTCCTGACCGACCGGCACGACCACATCATCCGGCGCGAACAGGAAGCGATCGAGGTCGGCGCGCCGGACCAAGGCCTGCCGCCATTCCGCCGGCGTCGCCGCACGCGCCGAAGCCAGCATTGCATGGAAGCGGTGGTGTCGCGCTTCGACCTCCTCGATCCGCTGGCCGCGCGTATCCAGGAAGAAACGCGCCTGATCGCGCGTCGCATGGCGGGCGACCAGCAGTTCATAGTCAGTCTCGCGCACCACAAAGACGGCGCGGGGCGTGATGGCAGGCATGGCGCCCTCCTTCAGCGAGCCTCGATTTGCGCTGGCCCCTTGCGGAACTCACCCAGCACCGTCGCGAGCAGATCGGGCGTGATGTTGACATGCTCGATCCTGTCCAGCTTGCCGGCGAGCTGTTGAGCAGCAAGGCCAAGCAGGATAGCCGGCGGCAAGTCGCGATAGACAGCGATATGCTGCTGTTCGGCGTCTGCCTTGGCGCCCTCGACGGTGCGGATGCGCTCGGCCTCCGCCGTCGCCTCCACTTGGCTGGCTTCGGCAAGGCCCGCCGCGCGTTGGCGGGCATTGTCCGCTTCCTCGGCGATCAGCAGCTTTTCGCGCCGCGCCAGTTCGGTCCGAGTGGCCAGTTCATTCTCGGCGATGGCGCGCTCCTTCTCCACCGCCAGCGCGCGCCGCTCGAACGTCGCCTCGTCGGCCTTTTGTTGCAGCGCCTCGAACGTAGGGGTCTGCAACGCGCGCTCCAGTTCGCTGGTAGGTGCAAGATTAGTCAGTCGCACGGCAACCGCCGCGACACCGATCTCAGCCAGTGCCGGGTCGGCGGCGAGCACGGCTTCCAGCCGTAAGCGCAGCGGCTCCGGCCCCGCATCGAGCAGCGCGCGCACCGGCGCCTGCGCCAGATGTTGCAGCACGGCCTGGTTGGCGATGCCGGCGATGCGCGCCTCGATCCGGTCGATCGGCTCGCCTTGCGTGCGGCCGGTAGCAAGGCCGATGCTGAAATCAACACGATCGGCTAGCTTCTCCGGATCAATGACATGCCAGCCGATCGTGCCCTGCACCGACACAGTCTGGAAATCCTGGCTGCGGGCTTTCACGAACAGGGTCATCTCGCGATCGTCCATCGGTACTTCCGCGATGCTGGCGGTCTCCGGCCGGAACCAGAAGACTAGGCCCCGACCGCTCTGGCGCACGTGGCCGTTGCGGTAGCGAATGACGTGGCTGCTCGCCTCACTGCGGAGCTGGGCGATGAAACCGAAATTGCGAATAGTAGCCATGATATCCTCCTTTTCGATCAGAGTGGCCGTTGGAAACGGAAGAGTTCGGCGGGGCGGTAAGACGTGCCTTCCTCCCGCGCGCCGGTCGCGACGAGCCAACCCTTGTCCAGCATGCGCCGGCGGAAGGCCGGCTTGTTGAGGGGGGTGCCCAGGATCGCCTCATGAACGTCCTGCAACTGGCGCAACGTGAACAGTTCGGGCAGCAGCGCGAAGCCGACGTCCGAATAGTCCAGCTTGCCGCGCAGGCGCAGGATGGCCAGCGCCAATATGTCGGCATGGTCGAAGGCAACGGGCAAGGCGCTGCCATCGGGAGACAGCGGATGGACATCGCCGCCTGCTTCGCCCGCCCATGGAACCTCTATCATGGCAGGCAGCAAGGCAGGATTGGCGGCCAAAGCAGCCGCGAAAGCCTCCTCGGTCATCAGCGCCAGCCAGGCGACGGTGATGATCCGCATGCGAGGATCGCGATTGACGGCGCCGAATGTGTAGAGCTGTTCCAGATGCGTCTGTGTGATCCCTGCCTTCTCCTGCAGCACGCGATCGGCAGCTGCATCAAGCCCTTCCGCGATGCCGACAAAACCACCGGGCAGCGCCCAGTGATCCGCGAAGGGATGCTGATCACGCTGGATCAGCAAAGCTGACAGGTATCCATTGCGAATGCCCAGCAAGACAAGATCGATCGCAACCGACGGCCGGTCGAAGGCTGTTGGGTCATAGCCTTTTAGGAACTCGGCTTCGTCCATATCGGCACCTTATATGCAAGATGCGACTTACTTATGTTTGATATGAATATAAGTCAATGGGCATTTTGCCGCTCGGTCGGAATTGCGCCTGCAGACAATTTCCATCGCTTTTTCCTCCAGCATGCCGGAGCAGGCGCGCGCTACCAGAAGGCGAAAGATTGCCAGTAAACCCAAGGCATATTTTCAACTAGGTAAGCACGTTACTCAAGCAGCGGTTGGGTGCTACTTGCGATGAATGGAAAAGTAGATCGACCGCACTCCGGACCCGAAATTCGGCGGCTGAGCGTCCGGCATGGGTCGACCTCGGAGACGGCCGCTACGCGCCCCGTGTCGGTCGTTCGCTGGTCCGGCCGACGACCCTAAAAGCTGCCGTTTGTTCGGCCGACGCCCACCATGACTCTCGGTGAAACTCGGGCCGCCGCCCCACTGTCGGTTCGCGCAGAGTGATCTGGTCTGCAGAAACCAGCGCGATCCGTTGGCTGCCGCTGCGAATTAGTTCGAGAATAGATTTTCAACCGCCCGCAATCGAACTGTTGCATAGCCAATTGCACTTATCCAAGATGCGCGGGGGGAATGCACTGTGTCGGCTGCGATAGATTTCACATATCAGTACGCGTTCCCGTCAGGTGTCGATGCAGCGCCCTCCGGGCGACCCCAGCTGTCGCTCGCGACCTGCAACGCTGATCAGCAGCGCCCCTATTTTTTCGACGGTCGCGCACGCCAGCCGCGGATACTCGGCGAGATGCTCTACACGCTGAGCGACGTCGTGAGGACGCACTTCTTCCTGCCTCGGCCTGCCATTCTCGACCCCGTGCTGACCAGCAATGAGGAGATGCTGCGGCTGGAGGGCTTTAGCGGTTGCTGCGGCGTCTATGCGCGGGTCGACTTGCCGGCGGAGGCATTCGACGGCGAATGCCATGGGCGCGGGACGACCAATGTCGATTTCAATCAGCCGATGCGCAACGCGCTCCTGCGTCTTCGCGATGAGGAGGATGTGCAGTTCGCGGTTGGAGCGGACGAGGTGGTGCTCAGCAAGGGCAACGAGAAGACCGTCGAGAAGAAGGTCAAACTGCCGCTGCGCTGGATCAAGGGGTTCAGCGAGGTGCAGGCCTATCAGCCGCGGCTGAACCTCATGATGGAAGTCAGCGCGGCCGAGGCGCTGCGCTTCGTCCGGACGCTGCCCAAGGCGGCCAAGCCGAGGATGCCGAGCTACGCGGTCTCGGCGGGGCGGTCGATCCGCCTGAGCCAGCGGTCGCAAAAGGGCGCGGTGCCAATCCTAGGGACGCATCGCGTCAAAGTGATTGAGCCACTGCTGCCGCGCGCGCAGAGCCTGAGGATTTGGTGCGACGAGGGAAGCGGCGCCAGCGCTTGGGAAGTCCGCTACGCGGTCGGCTCCTTCTTCCTGATGATCAGTCCCGAGGTGTTTCGCGGCTTTTCGGGCGAGGGGCAGATCCTCGCGACGCTCGCAACGCCGCCGGAGGACGCGGCGATCGCCAAGGTGCGCGCCGGACTGAAGTGGCAATCGCAGGTGGACGCTGCAGCACTGGCCGGCAGCTTCGGCCTGGACATGGCGGACGTCGAGGCGGCGCTTGCCGTGCTGGGAAGCAGGGGGCTGGCCGGTTTTGATGCTGAAACACAGCGATATTTCCACCGCGAACTGCCGTTCGATCTCGAGAAGGTGGAGGAAATGCAGCCGCGGCTCGGCAATGCGCGCAAGCTAGTCGATGGTGGATTGGTCCGGCGCCTGCTCGATGCCGACCGCGCGTTCGCGACCTTCGAGGTGCAGGGCACCGGCACGCTCCACCGCGTCCGTATTGGCGAGGACCAGCAGAGCTGCACCTGCCCTTGGTTCAGCAAATATCTGGGCCAGCGCGGCCCGTGCAAACATATCCTGGCGGCGTCGATCGTCGCGGAAGAGGCGGAAGCGGCGGCGGGATGACCTACGACGAGTTTGAAGCGCTGGTCCTCGATCCGAAGGACGGCTGGGCATTGCAGCGTGCGCTCGCGCCGCTCGATGAGAAGGCGCGCGCCAAATTGTCGGCGCCGGTTCAGAAGCTCTACAAACAGCTCCACAGCAGCAGGGCGGACAAGGGCGCATCGGACCGGCTGAAGGCGGTTCTGGCGACTCGCAAGGGCGACAAGTGGAATTACTGGAACGCGCCTGAAACACGCCATGCCATGCTGGCGTTGTTTGCGGTAGCGCCCGTGTCGGTGGTTAAGAAACGCCAGGTCCATGTGTGGCAGGAACAGGCGCCATTGCTCGACCGCATCCTTCGCGATCGGCGGCCTGTGTGGCTGGACGAATGGATCGCCCACGAGCTTGAGGCGGAATTCACGCATCTGAATTTCGCTACCTTGCGGGCTTGGATTCGAGATGACGTCTGCGCGAAGCCGGAGGTGGACGGCTATTACCGCATGTTCGCGGGCTACCTCATGCGCACAGGCTTCTACCACAAGGATGAAGTCGTCCCGCCGATCACCGAACAGCTGCTCGCAGATCCTGACCTGCTGGTCGACGTTGAGGGCCTCTTCCGCGTCGAAAGCATTGCATTCAATACCAACGCCTGGCTGACCAAGGGTGCCGCGTCCGACTATGAGACCTGGACGGAGGCACTGCTGAAGCTGTCTGCTGACGGCCATCTCGATCGCGCAGATCTCCTTCACTGGGCGCTCGACGGCCTGAAGCGCGACCTCAAGCAGAATCAACTTTCGGGCTTCCACGGCTTCTACAAGAAGATGGGGCCTAGCGAGGCCGAGCTCCTGCGGCATCAAACCGACTATATCGACCTGCTCTGCCATCCCGTCGGCCATGTCGTAAAGTTTGCGATCGAGATGCTCTCGGAGATCGAGAAGAAGGGTGCGCTGGATATCGATCCGGTGCTGCGCGAGCTTCAGGTCGTCTTTTCGAGCGACGGCAAGGGCAATGCGGTGGCGGCGCTGAAGCTGCTCAAGCGTATCGTCGCGCGGCAAAAGCGCCATGCGCGCGCGGCCCTTTGGGCCGTGGGGGAGGCGCTGCAGCACGCCCAGGCCGACGTGCAGTCGCTGGCGCTCGACATCCTGGGTGCGAATGCCGCGCAGCTGGCGTCGGAGGATCTGGCGAACCTGCGCGACAAGGAGCCATTCGTCGCGGCCAGCAACCGTGCTCGTTTTGCGGACCTCGTCTCGGTCTACGGACAATCTCCGGCCGGTCCGGAGCCGGAACGCATCGTACCGGACGGGTTTGCCGCCGAGGCCAGCGAAACCACGTTCGACTATCACCCGATCGCGAGTGACGGGCTCGCGGAGCCGATCCTCCGGCCGGAAGACAAAATCGCCCCCATCGAAACCGTCGATGCTCTGATCGAAGCCGTTCTGCATGCCGTCGAGACCGTGGATTCTCCCGATGAGGTCGAGCGGATCATCGATGCGGTCTCGCGGTTGGCGAATGACCGGCCCGCGGACTTCGACGCGAAAGTCGCACCGCTGCTGCATCGCTTGAAGACGGGCCGGGGTTCGACCAGCATCGTTATCGGAACCGTAGGCGTTGGCGGAGCCCTGATCGACCTGCTGTACACTTGGCTGACGGGGCGGCTCTACCGGACTCCCAGCGAGGAATCGCAATATTATACGCTGGAGGATGGCTTCGTGCCGGTGAGGGCGCATCTTCGCGCGATTGCCGAGGCCATCCATCGAGGCGAGGCGCGTCCGTTACTTTCGGCGCCGACCCACAAGGGCGGCTGGATCGATCCGCTGGTCTGGGTCGAGCGGCTGATCCGGTCGCGCAGCCGCGCCTTTGTCGACAGCATGGACTTTCGCCTGTCATTGCTCCGCTTGGCCCCGGATCACCGGCCGGAAGCGCTGGAATGTGCCGCCGGCCTTCCCGCTCCATTGCGCGGGATCGTCGACTTCGCCCTGCGCGGAGAAGCACGCCCGGCGCGATCGGATCGCTCTCATCATGCAGCCTGGATCACGGCGGCACGGTGCCGCGATCCGCATCGGGACTGGACCGAAGAACTGGCGCCGCTGAATCTTGACGATGCGCTGCCCGATGCCCTCCGGCCCGCGCGCTATGCCTGGCGTTCGTCCCACAAGGCGCATCAGTATGACAAAACGCGCTGGAAGGTTCCTGAGTTCACGATTTCCGTGACCTGCGACGGCCGAGACCAAGTCGCCGAGCGATCGGTTGGACTGCTTGGACGGTTCACAGCTGCGTTCGGCGGACGCACCCGCACTGATTGGAGCGAATTGCCGACCGCCGCGCTCAACCGTCGCATGGAAACGAAGCGCTACTGGTCCGGAGAGATGAACTCGCCATGGGTGGCGCACTGGCTCGCGTTCATCTGGCCACAGAACCCAGCCGCTACCTTCATGCGCGGCGTCACCAGGCTGATGCTGCGAACCGACGACAACAGCAGTAGCTGGACCCCGAGTCATGGCTATTTCCAGCCGCTGTTCCAGCGTGGCCGACCGTGGCGCGAACCGGGCCACCTGCTGCTATGCCTGGGCCTGGTCGGCAAGGATGCCGATGCGCGCGGGCTCGCGATTGATGCGCTGATCGAAGGCGTCGACGCGCGGCTTTTCGATCAGGAACTGTTCGCGGCGACGATCGCCCGGCTAGCCGAAGGCGAATGGATCAAGCTGAATCGGCTCGGCGACGCGCTGATGCAGGTCGTCCAGGTTTCCCCACTTCACGCAAAGGTTGTTAGCGACACGCTTCAGCTATGGCTGCCGAAGCTGGATTTCGGAGCGAACAATGCGTTTCGCTTGCTTCAGGTCATCGCTGAAGCGCAGGCAATAACACGGCAGCCCCTTGCTGATGAAGCTCGCGATGTGCTCTCGACGGCCGCAGGCAATGGAAAATTTGCGAAAGTTGCCAAGCTACTCGCAGACACTGGCCATTCCTAGGGACGTGCCCCTGCGCCGAGGGTACTCCAGTAAGCATTTCCCTTGCGAGTTGCAGGGGCGACAGAATCTTGATTCTGTTCGCGTGACTGGTTGAGAGTCTGGCGGTCCCTAATGTCGGCTTTCCTCGTTTCCGCGCCTGAAACTGGACCGACAGGAATCGCCCAGTCTGGGTCGTCCAGAATGGAAAAGCGGACGGACCGCACCTGATAGCCAAAAATCAAGCGCTGAACGACCGGGAAGGGTCGATCTCGAGGGTGACTGCTTTGTACGCATTTCAATGATTCGAGGGCGCTCGCCGATCCCAGAATGCGAGCAACGGATCGATCAATAGCATTGCCGCAAGTTCTGTCAGTCTCCATTGATCCGACATTTCAACGTTAAAGCTCGACGGGCGATGTTAATGTCCGCATACCGCTCTACGGACGGGAGCGATGTGTGGAACTACCTGAAAAGATTGCGGATCGGGACGCACGCCTGGTGCGGGAGATGTTCAAGAATTTCACCGCGCAAAAAAGCGAGGTGGACTGGAACGACGGTGTGCCAATCGTGAATATTCGCCGAATAACACCCGATTTCATCGCGGAGCAATTGGATACCACATCTGGCGAAGGGCAGCGCATTCAGGTTGCACTGGTTGAAGAGGGGTGGATCGAGCCGGAGAAATTCACGCCGACACGAAAGGGGATGGCGCTGTCGCAGCATGACGATCGCCCGAAGCTGCCGCGCGCCGAGGCGGAAGCCCTTCTCGCCAAGGTGCTCGATTGGGCTGAACGCACCAATGCCGCGACTGGTGCAAGGGTGAAGGTAAAGACAGTCCATTTATATGGAAGCCTGTTGCAAGGCGTGGATGAGGTGGGCGACGTCGATCTCTTTGTCGAGTTCAACACGATGGGTCTCGATATGGATTTGCAGCCAGAGGACATGGAACGCGAGAATGAACTGAGTGAGGAGTTGGCAAGCATCTCTGATTACATCAGCCCATCGTCTGCGCTTGACCGTGAGATGATGGCCGACGTTCCCATGAGGCAGGTCTTTCCATGAGACGGATGATCAATCGCTAACGGTACTGATCGAAACGGTCGCGACCACGACCATCCCGGCATCGGCAAACTTACACGGCAAGCGGACCCGCGTTGGCGAGGCACCCAAAACCATCTGTCTAGAGCGCTGTGCCGAGCGAGCGGAGGTGCCTCCCGTCGCCGAATACAACGCCACCACTCCGCGAGCGGCAAATCTTTGACATCACGAATGGGAAAGCAGTCGGGCCGCACCTGAGAAACCAAAATCTGCGGCTGAACGGCTACAAAGGGTGTGCGCCGTGCAAAGGCGGCACTTTCTAGCGGGTGAAAGGCCCGCCCGGCGATGCTCCAGCCGGAAGCAACCGGG
>QFQS01000041.1 GCA_003243455.1 Cereibacter sphaeroides
CATAACCGTCACGCTGCACGACGAAGGGGGTCCCTTTTGGACGCCGATAGGGGGTCCTTTTTGGACGCCGATTGACACTAACAGGAAACCTGTCACGAAAGACACTCATGCTGGCGGTGATGGCGCTGTTCGTCGTCGCCAATGCGGCAGCGGCCCTAAGCACAAGCTATGAACTGCTCATCGTCGCGCGAGTCCTCTCGGCCCTGCCTCACGGCATCTTCTTCGGCGTTGGGGCTGCGATTGCCGCGAGCTTCGTTTCGGAGGACCGTAGGGCTTCTGCGGTCGCGATCGTGTTCGGCGGCCTAACAATCGCGGTCGCGGCCGGCGTGCCGATTGCGACCGTCATCGGCCAAAGGCTCGGCTGGCCCATGTCCTATTGGTTCGTCGCGGCCATCGGCCTCGTGTCGCTGGTCGCAATGGCCGTGACCTTGCCTCGCAAGATTGATATCGCGCCGGCCGGGAGCCTCATCGAACAGGTCAAGGTGCTCGGCAGCGGGCGCCTGCTGATTGCGTTCGGCATGAATTTCTGCGCATGGGGCGGCACCTTCGTCGCCTTCGCCTATCTCCCCAGCATTCTCGCGGAAATCACCGGCTTTGGACCGAATGGCGTGGCTTGGATGCTGGCGCTTTACGGCGTGTCTGTGGTTATTGGAAACTTCTTGGGCGGACGCGTCTCCGACAAGGCTTTGGTCCCGACGCTCACACTTATGCTGGGAACGCAAGCGGCGGTTCTCCTCATCTTCACCTTCACAGCACCATCCATGATCGGTTCAATACTAACTCTCGGCGTGCTCGGAGCATTGATGTTCTGCAATGTGCCTGGGCTTGCGTTGTATGTCGTTCAACTTGCCATGCGCCATCGGCCTGGAAACGTAGACATCGCTTCCACCATTAATGTGTCAGCGGCGAATGCCGGTATCGCGGTCGGCGCGATCATCGGTGGACTGGTGGCGGAATCTCATCTTGGGCTTGGAGCGACGCCGTGGGTCGGCTCAATCATGATCGGTATCGGCACGTTGCTAACCTTGTGGAGCGGTTACTTGGACAGGCACGAAGTGTCACAAAAGCCGAATCAATCGGCATCCGCAACAAGTGAGGTTTGAATTAGTGTGTTGCAGCCCTGTTTGCCAAACCTTCGAGAGACAACGTAGAAAATACTTCTCTGCTTACTCCGCTCCTCTGGTATTTGCATCAATTGCACTTGGCAACGTCGGAAGGATGCGCGGGCGTGCCGCGCGGCGACAGATAGTCGGGCGAAGCACACAACAGGCGACTGGCAGAAGCCAGTTCGCGAGCAATCAGGCGGCTGTCGGAGAGATCACCGCACGGTGCTACGACGATCGCGGGCGCAACGCTGGATGAGACAATCATGACGCTAGCGATTGTCGCTTACACGCATGCGTTTCGCGCAAGTATTTTCGTGCTCGCCATTCTCCCTATCCTGACGGCCCCCATCTGCTTGCTCACCTTTCGCGACAAGCCATCGGCTGTGTCGGCGATCGACGTTTAGGGTCAGGACTCGTTGATCACAGCCAGAAGATGACGGTGGCAGCGAGGGCGATTGCGGAGAAGAAGGCGGTGGGGC
>QFQS01000042.1 GCA_003243455.1 Cereibacter sphaeroides
GGACTTGTATGGGATTCTCTCTGTCAAGGTCGCAGACGAGCGCTGATCATAACGGCCTGCAAACGATCCGAGGGGAACTCGCCATTCTGGCGCGGTTCGGCGCCACAAACTTGTATTCGGTCGATCCTTGCGGATCGCGACCATGATGCAGTCATGCGCATCGACGGCGAAGTTCCGAGGCGGCGGGCCCATTCTAAGCCGCGGCGCGATGGCCAAGTCCACTATCGGGTTGCCACCACCTCGGTTCGTTGTCCGTAATCACCCCGAGGATGACCACGGCGCTCCCGCTTGTTACGGGCGGGAGAACTCAGGCAGTACGCAGGGCGAAGCCCTCAGGCACGACGCCACACGTCGCAAGCCGCCAAAGCGCAATCAGTAATTTGCGAGCCAAGGCCACCACCATCGTCTTGCGCGTGCCACCGCGCGCATCGGCCGTCCGCTGCCTATACCAGGTCGCCAACGGGCTATTCGGTTGATGGACCAGATGGCCCCACGACAACTGGATCATCGCGCGGCGCACGCGGGCATTACCGCCCTTGGCCAGCCCTCGCTCTCGCCGTTTCTGACCGCTCTCATCGGGCGCGCCAGTCAATCCAGCATAGCGAGCCACCGCCTTGCGGTCCCGCAGCGGGCGCAAGAACACCTCCTGCACCAGCATATCCGCGCTTTCCACGCCGACGCCGACGACCTGTGTGAGCTGCTGCACCATGATGCCGCGCTCAGTGCTGCTGCTCTGATCGAGATGAGTGATGCGAGCGGCCTCGATCTCCTTGATCTGCTGTTTGACGCTCTGCAGGCGAGCTATCGCGCGCTTCATCTCCTCCAGCGTATTGGGCGGCACAGCCGTGCCTTCCGGGGTCCGAAGTGCCGCGAGCCGCTCCACGGCCCGGCTCAGGGTGATCTTGAACCCGCGGATACCGAGCCTGGCGAGGTTGCTCTTGATCCGGTTCACAATGCGCGTGCACTCGCCGACGAGGATCTCGCGCTCGCGGCTCGGACGCCGCGCATCTTCATCCTCCTGCGAGGGCACCGTCGCCATGCTGCAATGGTTCGTTTCGCCCCGCAGCCAGCCGAGGAAGGCACGCTTGAGCAGTTCGGTGTCGAGGCGATCCGTCTTTGCGCGACGGTGCTCCCGCGAAACAGGCACGCTTGAAGCATGGATGACGTAGGCTTCGATATTTTGGGCTTGGAGCCACCGCGCCAGCCAGAATCCGTCGCGTCCGGCCTCGTAGGCGACCGCCACACGTTGGATCGGGTGGCCGGCTCGCACTGCCTCCACCCGCCAACGGTGCAGCAATTGCAGCAGTCCGTCTTGATCGACAGCGATCTTCTTCAACGGCTGACGTTCCAGCCCCGGAACGAGGCCGGCGACCAACCAACTCGCCTGGCCCATCTCAATGACGGCGATCAGGGTTGCGCTTTGATCGAGTGGGATCGAACATCTGCTCGCATCGACATTGTTTGTCATAACGGGCTCCATCGCTGATTGCGGCAACGATGGTATCGGCCTCGTTGCGCCGCCCATAGCTTCTAAGCCG
>QFQS01000043.1 GCA_003243455.1 Cereibacter sphaeroides
TGACACTATCCCCAACGTCACCGCTGACACATCACCATCAATGTCGCTGACCAGTCACCGACGATGTCGCGCTACAACCTCCCCCAGAACGACAAAGCCGGCCAGCGCCGCAACAGCTGGTGCAGCGCTGAGCAGAATGCCGAAGACGTGGGACGGCAACCGGCGCATCGCCTCCATTTCCAGCGAGTAGGGCAAGGCGCTCGACAGGATCGCCACGGCGAAACCGACAGCTAGGACCAACGGTGCCAGTAAGGCAGAGCCTGCCGTTGCCGCGCCAATCGGCACGGAAATGGCGGCTGCGACTATCATTCCCCAAGCGACCGCATCCCCACCGAGTGCGCCGGAAACGCGCTTCCCATAAACAATGTAGAGCGCCCAGCAGGTCGCCGCGCCGCCTGCAAAAACCAATCCAATCGGATCGAGCGCCGCGCCCGAGCGAAGCGGCAACAGCAGCACAAGGCCGATCACCGCCGCGACGAACCAGACAATGTCTCGCCGCGATCGTGACCCGCAGAGCACCACCATCAGCGGTCCAAGCACCTCGATTCCGGTCGCGATGCCAATGGGGAGGCGAGCGAAGGCCTGATAGATCAGCAGGTTCATCGACCCGAGCATCGCCCCATAGGCAATGAGCGCCGACAGCATGGCGCGAGAGGGCCGCCTCCGCCACGGTCGCCGCAGTGCAAAAAGCAGCAACGCCGCCAGAGCGATGCGCAGGCCTGTGGTGCCGTAAGCGCCGACCAGCGGGAACAGGTGCTTGGCAAAGGCAGCGCCAACATTCTGCGCGACCAAGGACACCAAGACGGCGCTTGCGCCGATCATTGGGGCAGACGGACGATTGGAGGTGGCGGGTGCTGCATCAATCATCTTGTGGGTTATAGTCTCATTTGGGTGAGGCGAGCGCTTAACTTCGGCTTACCGCACGAGACATCCACTCACGGGGGGCTTGATGAGCGAGACAAATTATCGGACTAATCCACTCGACCGCTTCGATCGGGCGATCCTCGACATCCTTCGGCGTGACAATCGCACGCCTCAAAGAACGATTGCCGAGCGGGTGAACCTCTCGCCGGCCGCAGTGCAGCGGCGCATCGCCGCAATGGAAGCTAATGGCACGATCATCGCTAACGTGGCGATTGTTTCGCCGACGCTTGAAGGACCTCGGATCGCCATCGTGGTCGAAGTTCATCTCGTAAATGATCGCTCCGAGCTGGTCGAACCAATCAAGGCGCTGTTCCGCCAGACCGTCGAAGTACAGCAATGCTATTACGTCACTGGCAATGGCGGGTTCGTCCTGATTGTCAGCGTGCCGGACATGGCGAGCTATGAAGTGCTCGCACGTTCCTTATTCGCCGACAACGATGCGGTATCGACCTACCGGACGCTTGTCGTCCTTGATGCGGTAAAGGCACCTGCCGCTCCATGAACCGCGACCGGCCTAAGCTGTCAATCGGCGTCCAAAAAGGACCCCCTATCGGCGTCCAAAAGGGACCCCGTTTGTCGAGCGGTGTGACGGGTATGGC
>QFQS01000044.1 GCA_003243455.1 Cereibacter sphaeroides
TGTCCGGGATCAGCGCCTTTGAGACAGATTTGGTTTAATTGAGAAGAGAGGATTTTCGGCTCATCGTAGCTCACTCAAAGGAAGCGAAGATGAGACAAAAATCCGGGCCACAAACATCATCGGCCGAGAAGACGATCAAGGACATCCGCCGCGCCACACGCAAGCATCATTCAGCCGAGGACAAAATCCGCATCGTGCTGGAGGGCCTGCGTGGCGAAGACAGCATCGCCGCGATCTGCCGCCGTGAGGGGATCGCCGAGAGCCTGTATTATAGCTGGTCCAAGGAATTCCTCGAAGCGGGCAAGAAACGACTTGCTGGCGACACCGCCCGCTCGGCGACCAGTGACGAGGTGAAAGCGCTGCGTCGTGAAAGCCGTGACCTGAAAGAGGCGCTGGCCGACCTCACCCTGGAAAACCGCCTGCTCAAAAAAAGCATGATCGGGGATGGGGGCGACGACGAATGAGATACCCCGCCACGGAGAAACTTGAGATCATCCGGCTGGTCGAGCAGTCGCATTTGTCAGCCAGGCAGACACTCGACAAGCTTGGTATTCCTCGGCCAACCTTCTATCGCTGGTATGATCGTTTCCTGACCCATGGCGTAGAAGGGCTGGAAGACCGGACGTCCGCGCCGTCACGGGTCTGGAACCGCATCCCCGACGATGTCCGGGATCGCATCATCTCACTCGCGCTCGATCACGCCGACCTATCGCCGCGCGAGCTGGCGGTGAAGTTCACCGACACGGAAAGCTATTTTGTGTCAGAAGCTTCGGTCTATCGCCTGCTCAAGGCCCACGATCTGATCACCTCGCCAGCCTATATCGTCATCAAGGCCAATGACGAGTTCAAGGACAAGACCACCCGGCCGAATGAGATGTGGCAAACCGACTTCACCTATCTGAAGGTCATCGGCTGGGGATGGTTCTATCTATCGACCATTCTTGACGACTTCTCGCGCTACATCGTCGGCTGGAAGCTGTGCACCAGCATGAAAGTCGATGATGTCACCGATACGCTCGACCTGGCACTGGCCGCCTCAGGCTGCGACAAGGTCAAGGTCGAACACCGGCCGCGACTGCTGTCCGACAACGGACCGTGTTACGTCGCTTCCGATCTCGGCGAATGGCTGGAGAAATACAAGATCGACCAGGTTCATGGCGCTCCCGGCCACCCGCAAACGCAGGGTAAAATAGAACGCTGGCACCAGACGTTGAAGAACCGCATCCTTTTGGAAAACTACTTCTTCCGGGAGGACCTCGAAGCCCAGATCGCGGCATTCGTCGAGCATTACAATCATCGCCGATACCACGAGAGCCTCGACAATCTCACCCCGGCCGATGTCTACTTCGGGCGCGGCCAGACCATCCTGCTCGAACGCGAAAGGATCAAACGCGACACCATCAAAAAGCGCCGCTTGAACCACCAAGCCAAAGCGGCTTAAATCAAAACGCAAACCGAGCCGGAAACTCCATTCTTCCAGAGCCCAAAAAGTCTCAAATCATTCGACGACGGACA
>QFQS01000045.1 GCA_003243455.1 Cereibacter sphaeroides
TACGAGCAGATCATCGGCGAGGCATGGAAGCCGTTCGACCGCCCGGTCGAGAACCCGGGTCAAACGCTCGACCGCAAGGCGGCCGCAGCACAGATGTCGGCCTTCGATTGAGGCCATCATCGGGGCGGAGCTTAAGCTCCGCCCTTTGTCATTTCGCCGCAACGGGTCGAAGCCTGATGCGGCTTTTTCTGCGCTCCGGCGTTTCCCGCCGAAGACATGGGGTTGACGAAGGTTGGAACTTCGCCGCTGCCGGATCGGGCCACCAGGGCTCTCGATCCGGGCTCCATGATTTACCAGCGTCTGCGTCAGCAGGTCATGACGGCCACCGGCGAGCGACGCCAAATTGGTGCGGGCGCCTGTGCTGGCAGGAAAAATCATGTCCGAACAGACCTTTCGCCCGGGCGGAGACCTCAACCGTGAGGATATCGAAGCGATGACGAGGAAAGGAAGGGCATGGGTGGTGCGCCCATCGCGCCCCGTCCCGGCTCCAGGTCCTGCCGGAGCCGGCGCTTCGCGCAACGGCCTTGCCGTCCTCCACTTCGTTCCGGCCCTGACCACCCCATTGCATCGGGCAATGGGGCCCCGGTCGGGTGCGCGAACCTCCTGACCGCTCCGGCTGTCGGACCTCCGTGACGGGCCGCGATGGGCGCGGTCCTCCTGGCATGGAGGTTCAGAAAAATGAGTAACAAGGAAAATGGCTCGCGTATCGACGTCTATACGCGCATCACCGAGCGCATCGTTGCGGATCTTGAGAAGGGTGTTCGTCCCTGGGTGCAGCCCTGGAACACATCCAACATCACGGGCCGGATCACCCGCCCGCTTCGCCACAACGGAGAGCCGTATACCGGCATTAACGTGCTGCTTCTCTGGTCGGAGGCGTTGGCGGGCGGCTTCACCGCACCCACCTGGATGACCGTCCGGCAGGCCAATGCGCTGGGTGCGCATGTTCGCAAGGGAGAGCGCGGTGCGACCGTCGTCTATGCAAGCCGGTTTACGCGGACGGAAACGGATGCCGCCGGCGACGAGGTCGAGCGCGACATCCCATTCCTCAAGACTTACAGCGTTTTCAACGTCGAGCAGATCGAAGGGCTGCCGGACCACTACTTTCAGCGGTCGGCCCCTATCGTGGATCCCATCCGGCGCATCGAACATGCGGACCGTTTCTTCGCCAATACCGGCGCGGTGATCCACCACGGTGGCGCATTGGCATATTATGCTCCAGTCGGCGATTTCATCCAAATGCCGGCCTTCGAAAGTTTCCGCGAAGCGGCCTCTTATGTTGCTGTTTTAGCGCACGAATCTGTTCATTGGACGGCGCATCCGGATCGTGTCGGACGCGACCTCAGCCGCTACGCGAAGGACAGGTCGGACCGTGCGCGCGAAGAATTGATAGCCTTATCTTGACAGTCTGCACCGATTGTCAGTGTCCTGCTTGACGTCGATGCAACAGGACTGACGGAGGCGTTATCCG
>QFQS01000046.1 GCA_003243455.1 Cereibacter sphaeroides
TATGTGGAACGGCCCGCGGTGCAAGGTGCTCTTCAGTCGATTTCACCACATGGGAACGGTGCGGTCATATGTCCGGCCTACTTGTGCGGTCATGACCGCTGGCCTCGATGAAGTCCGCGAAACGGGTGGCTGGATCAAGGGGGCGCGCTTTGTGCGCGTCACGGGTTTCGGCCTGTCCTGCTTCGGGATTTCGTCCCGTGGTTCATCGTCTGTTATGCACCCTACCTGCCGGCGGTTGCCGGGCAGCTCGTCTCGGCGGTCCTGCGCTTATACGGCGGCAGATCCTACCTCAATTCCTATTGGGTCTCGATAAACTCCACCTCTGGTCAACAATGCCCAGATCATCCGGGCGATCTTATTGGCCAGCGCCACCGCTACGACCTTGAACGGACGCCGCGTAAGCATGTTCTTCAGCCACGGCCAAACTCGGTCGCGATACTGCACATGACGTAGCACCGATGCCGCCCCCGTCGTCAGTAATGATCGTAGTACCGGATTGCCCATCTTCGATATTCGCCCCAACCGTTCTTTGCCACCGCTGGAATGCGCTTTCGGAGTTAGCCCGATCCAGGCCGCAAAGTGGCGAGCAGATTTGAAGCCGGCGGGATCAGGAACGAAAGCCTTTACGGCCAAGGCGATAATTGCGCCAACGCCAGGGATGGTCGCGAGGCGCCGCATCTCATCATCCTGCTTGGCTTGGATGACGATCTCACGTTCGAGTTTGTCGATCTGTGTGGCGAGCATCTCGATCTGATTGATAATTTCGGTCAGGGCAAAGCGCGCAGCCGGAGGCAGTCGAGTATCCTCTTCATCCCGGATGATAGGCGCCAGTGCTTTCACGTTGGCGATTCCGGTCGGAGCGATGATACCCAACTCTCCCATATGGGCGCGCAACGCGTTGATCGCTTGGGTTCGCTGACGCACGAGCAGCGCCCGCGTTCTGAGGACCATCACCGCTGCCTGCTGCTCTGCAGTCTTGACCGGCACGAACCGCATCGTCTTTCGCGTCACCGCTTCAGCAATTGCCTCCGCATCAGCGGCGTCGGTCTTGCCGCGCTTGACGAACGGCTTGACGTATTGGGGCGGCAGCAATCTGACGTCGTGCCCGAAGGCCGAGATCTCCCGCGCCCAGTGGTGCGCACTCGAACATGCCTCCATACCCACCAGGCACGGTGGCAGTCTTTCGAAGAAGCGCAGCACTTCAGCACGGCGTAGCTTTCGGTTGAACAGCGGCGTCCCGTCGACGTCCGCGCCAAAAGCTTGGAAAACGTGCTTCGCCAAGTCCAGTCCAATAGTGGTAACATCTTTCACGGAACGGTCCCTCCTTGTGGCGTTTGCGATAACGACCACGTTAGCACTTTGATGCTGTCGGAGCGGGCCGTTCCACCTCATCAAGGG
>QFQS01000047.1 GCA_003243455.1 Cereibacter sphaeroides
GCTAGGCGGCGTGGACAAATTTGAGCCAGTATCTGGCGGTGGCGAGATGGACCATGCCGAGGAAGCTGTTGGCCAGTTGATCGTATCGGGTGGCGATGGCGCGGTTGATCTTCAGGTGGCCGAACATGCGCTCGATGCGGTTACGCTGTTTGTAGAGTAGCCAGTCGTGCTCGATCTTCACACGGCGGTTTGACCGACCGGGTATGACAGCCTTGATCTTCCGTTCGGTCAGATCAGCACGGATGGCGTCTGCATCGTACCCCTTGTCGGCGAGCAGGGCATCGGGCGCGTGTTCTGGCAAGCCGATCAGAGTGTCATATGCCTTGCAATCTGCCGCTTCGCCAACCGTCAGATGGAAGGCGAGCGGTCGTCCGAGGGCATCAGCCAGGCAGTGAAGTTTACTGGTGAACCCGCCCCGCGAGCGGCCAAGAGCGCGTCGATGAGTCCCCCTTTTCCGCCAGCTGCCGAGACGTGGGCGCGGACTGTGGTGCTGTCGATGCTGTAATGGCCGCTGTCCGCCATGACCTCGGCCAGCGTCACCGCGACTGTCTCCCAGACCCCGGCTTCACTCCAACGTCGGAACCGCCGATAGATGGTGTTCCAACTCCCATACTTGGGCGGCACGTCGCGCCATGGAGCACCACATCGAAGCCGCCAGAGAATGCCGTTGATGATCGAACGGTTCTGCTCGGGCCGCCTGCCTCGGCCACGGTTTTCAGGCTCGATGGGCAATAAATCCTTCAGAATGCGCCATTCTGTTTCGGTCAGATCGCCCCTGCTCAAGCCTGCCTCCAAAAAAGCAGCCTTGAATCAACCAACCGACAACCCGTCAATCCTGTTCGTGCATTGCGAACTGCGCATCGTTGCTGCACTCTCTGTTGGATGAACAAGGCCATGGCAAAACATGATCGGATGGAATTGCGCAAAGCCATCGGCAACCGCGTAATTCCGCCTCCGCAGGTGCGACCTTACTTCGGAGGTCCTGATTATCTCATCGCTCACGCGTGTTTCACCTGCCAGAAATCTTGGAAACGCGCAGGCGACACCGCGCATGCCTGCCCTGAATGCGGAAGTCCCCTCGCATTAATGGGGCGCACATTCCGCGTGCCCAAAAAGCGCGATGGCGAGCAATGGGAAAAGCTCCGCAGACTGTGGGAAGCAGGCTTCCGTTTCTGGAGCTACAGGAGTTTTCCTGAGGCCGAGCCATATCCTGACAGCCTCAGAGAAGTAGATCAGTGGATCAAGCGCAACGCTAAGCATCCCATGCGCGTCAAATCCTGACTTGGTAATCCACGATCGGCTGATCGCTGCCCGATAATTTGTCCACGCCGCCTAGCACTACTTTGGCAGAAGTTTGATTTTCGGGATTCCCATGGCACTGAATGCGTGATTCAT
>QFQS01000048.1 GCA_003243455.1 Cereibacter sphaeroides
CTTCGACCACGGCCTTGAACGACTTCACCGTGTCTTCGATCTGGACGAACTTGCCCGAGATGCCGGTGAAGACTTCGGCCACATGGAAGGGCTGCGACAGGAACTTCTGGATCTTGCGGGCGCGGGCGACGGTGAGCTTATCTTCTTCCGACAGCTCGTCCATGCCCAGGATCGCGATGATGTCCTGAAGCGACTTGTACTTCTGCAGGATCGCCTGAACCGCACGGGCGGTTTCATAATGTTCCTGGCCCACGACGCGGGGTTCCAGAACGCGGCTGGTCGAATCCAGCGGGTCGACCGCGGGATAGATGCCCAGTTCCGAAATGGCGCGGTTGAGAACGGTGGTGGCGTCCAAGTGCGCGAACGAGGTCGCCGGCGCCGGGTCGGTCAGGTCGTCCGCGGGGACGTACACGGCCTGCACCGAGGTGATCGAGCCCTTGTTGGTCGAGGTGATGCGTTCCTGCAGCGCGCCCATGTCGGTCGACAGGGTCGGCTGATAGCCCACGGCCGAAGGAATACGGCCGAGCAGAGCGGACACTTCCGCGCCTGCCTGGGTGAAGCGGAAGATATTGTCGACGAAGAACAGCACGTCCTGATTTTCGACGTCGCGGAAATATTCGGCGATGGTCAGGCCCGACAGGGCGACGCGGGCGCGGGCGCCCGGGGGCTCGTTCATCTGGCCATAAACCAGCGCAACCTTGGAACCTTCGCTGATCGCGTTGCCGTCGGCGTCCTTGGCGATAACGCCGGCGTCGAGGAATTCGTGATACAGGTCGTTACCTTCACGGGTACGCTCACCGACGCCCGCGAAGACCGAGGTGCCGCCATGGCCCTTGGCGATGTTGTTGATCAGTTCCTGAATGAGCACGGTCTTGCCGACGCCCGCGCCGCCGAACAGGCCGATCTTGCCGCCCTTGGCATAGGGGGCCAGAAGGTCGATGACCTTGATGCCGGTGACGAGGATCGACGCATCGGTCGACTGGTCGATGAACTCGGGAGCCTTGGCGTGGATCGGCGAGGTCAGCGTGGTGGCAACCGGGCCGCGTTCGTCGATCGGCTCGCCCACGACGTTCAGGATGCGGCCGAGCGTGGCCGGGCCGACGGGAACGCTGATCTGCGCGCCGGTGTCGGTCACTTCCTGGCCGCGGGTCAGACCGTCGGTCGAATCCATCGCGATGGTGCGGACGGTGTTTTCACCCAGATGCTGGGCGACTTCCAGAACAAGGCGCTGGCCATTGTTGCTGGTTTCCAGCGCCGAAAGGATCGCGGGGAGAGCATCGGGGAAGGTCACGTCGACGACGGCGCCGATGACCTGCGAGATGCGGCCTACATTGTTGGTGGTTGCCATTGCTT
>QFQS01000049.1 GCA_003243455.1 Cereibacter sphaeroides
GTCAGGATCTGTAATTGCAGAGCTAGGCGGCGTGATCCCTTGAGGGCTTCATGGATCTGTCCGCACTGGCCGCGCCGGAGCTTGGTCGTGCTGTATCGGGTCTCACAGAGGCGAACGTTGCATTGACTCGAAGCGGGCTTTTCGGCCCATCTGACCACCTTCGCAGATCGTTCGTCCCTGCGTTCCCTCTCGGGACACCGCCCTCGGATCAGCTTTGACGCTTCACCGCTGGCAAACAGGTTCTACCTCACCTCATGCTTGGAACAAAGTGCCGTCGCGCAGCATGGCGTGCATGATGACCGCGAGCCGGCGGGCAAGAGCAACGCGGGCCTTCTTGAGACCACGGCGCTTGGCGATTTTCATGGCCCATGCCTTCAGGGCAAAGGTCTCCCGGCTGCGGGTGAGGATCGAGTTGGCGGCTTCGTACAGCAGCTTGCGCACAGTCCCGTCGCCCTGTTTGGTGATCCGGCCTGTCCAGTCGAGCTCGCCCGATTGGTGGCGTCTGGGCACCAGACCGAAGTAGGCACCGGCATTGCGCGATTGTCGGAAGCGGCTCGCTTCATCCACCGCGGCGGCGAACGCAGCGGATGTCTGCACGCCGACGCCCGGTATGGTCATGAGGATTTCGCATGCCTGCGATTGGCTGGCAATGATGCGCAGCTGGCGATCCATTGCCTTGATCTGCTCAACTAGCTCGGCGCGCACCGACAACAAAGAAGCGATGGCATCGCCAAGGCCAGGGATGTGAGCGGCCTGCATGATCCGCTGGAGGAATGCCTTTCCCTGGCCGGCACCGGGGCGATAGCCGAACGTGGCGCAAAGACCACGGATCATGTTGTCGAGCCGGACACGCGCCTCGACCAGATGGCCGCGCGCAGTGATCACGCTGCGCACGCCATGCGCCGCAGGTGATTTGACGTGCACCTCCTTGTAGAACCCGGTCCGTGCCAGTTGCGCGAGCCCGGCGGCATCGTGCGGGTCTGTCTTGTTCGCCTTCATCGCCTTCAGGCTCTGGTGCGCCTGCCTGGCATCAATGCACACCACCGTGACGTCCAACGCGCGCAGGCCAAGGCAGATCGCCGGCGACATCCGCCCCGTTTCGATCACTGCTCGCTCGATTGAACCATAGCGTTCCAGAAACGTGGCAATCGCCTCCGGAGTGCTCTCGACCTTTTCGGACACGAGCTTCCGACCATTTTCATCAACGATGCAGACCTGCGTGCTTTCCATCGACAGGTCTAATCCGGCATAATGCTTCATGGCTGCTTCCTTCCTTCAGGATTCGACAACCAGAAGTGTGCGCCTTTACCGAGGACCGAGGGAAGCAGCCGCAATTACGCGATGAC
>QFQS01000050.1 GCA_003243455.1 Cereibacter sphaeroides
GGCCAGGTTTCCCAGGAACATCATCGCCTGGTCCTGATTGACCCACTCCGAGACCGGCCGAAGTCTCGACAGGAGGGGGTCACTGTTCCTGAGCATGTGGCGCGCGTGGATCTCTCTGGCTTTGTCGCCACTGGCCCGTGCGTTGCCGATGCGCCAGCTCCGCACCAGTCGACGGAAGACGTAGAAACCCTCATCTTCCAACTGAACCGTGACGGGCTTTTGCAGAGGCCAGTCACCGCCGTATCCCCAAACGCGGCCGGTTCGTTCCTGCCATGCGGGAGGAATGTTGTCCTTGCTTCGCTGATAGTGAGCAACGCCTCGGGCCGCATGTTTCGAGAGGTATTGGAACCACCCCACAGGGCCGTCAATGCGCTTTCCGTGCTGGCCTTTGAGACCCGCGCCGTACTGTTCCGCAAGCTCACACCATGCCCGCGTCGGAGTGATCACGTCGTAGGCGTTGGGAAACCAGATCGCACAGTGAAGATGCGGCACGCCTCGCCGCTGCCATTCCGTTACCCAGTGGATGCGAACCATACCGGCACGACGCATGCGTTCCAGCCATGCTTTTCGCAGCTTGTGCCAGTCTTCCGACGAAGCGGGGCAGTGGCGCAGCGTGAGCGTGACGGCGACGCCCGCGCCGGTAAGCTTTCGCTCATCGATCGATCGCAGGAAGTCGGTATTTCGTCGCGTGGCCTTGATCGACCAGCCGCCGACCTCACCCCGGAGACCGCCGCCCAATTGGCCCCCTTGCGTTCGCATTTTTGCGGCCTTCAGGCCGTGTCGTGATAGCCTAAGTCTTGGCATCGGGGTCTCGTCCCGGTTGCTGATCCAACCCCCGGCGGCGCCAACCGTCGGGGGTTTTCTTTTGGGTCCCTGCCCACCGTGCCCTATGCGGGATTGGCGGGTCCCACGATGGGCCGGACGGTCCCAGATTACACGGTCGCGTGCCGTTATGTCCCCACTAATCAAGAAGGGGCGCACCAACCCCAGCGAGCGGCCCGGAAGGCGTGTGTGGCGGGAGGGGCGGGGGGGGGCCAGCGGGCCGTCCATCCCTGCCGGTCTGTACGGCCCGCTGGCCCCCCCCCTCAAACCCTGCCAAACGCGTTTTGCGGGGCGCGCGGTTGGGGGGCGGGGGCGTCCCTGCTGTGATTCGCGCCGGGCACCAGCGGCCCGGAATTGCCCCGGAAGGGGTCAGCATGGGGCCGCGGCCCCATACCCCGCTCAGGGGTCTTCGTCGGGCACCAGGGTGAAGACATGCCCCCGCTCGGCCAGGTTTCCCAGGAACATCATCGCCTGGTCCTGATTGACCCACTCCGAGACCGGCCGAAGTCTCGACAGGAGGGGG
>QFQS01000020.1 GCA_003243455.1 Cereibacter sphaeroides
CGCCATGCCGACAACTACCTGGCAGCCATCGCTCTCGTCGCCATCGTCACAGAGTGGACCAAATGAGTCCCCAACCTAGCCAAAGAAGAAAGGAGCGGAGCCTTCACCGGTTCCGCTCCTTTCTTCCTCACCGCGCTCGGCACTGACGACCGGTCAGGACCGCCCCAGTTCGAAAAGATCAGCCAGCTCGCCCGCCGGACTGGCAGTGGGAATAGCTGCCATCGCTCGCGCTATCGCTTCCGGCTTAAGTCCATCTATCGGCCCGGTCAAAAGATCGAAAGCTTCCCGTGTGACAGCGCCCTTGAACGATCCGGCATAGCGCGTGCGCAAATGGGCAAGATCGTTTTCGCGACCCAGCATAGCCATCGCGACAGCCTGCCGCAGGACCAGGGTCTGATCTATCTCGGTCAAGATGCCCCTTGCGCCCGACGGAGAGGCCGCGCCGGCAAGTCTTGCCCAGTCCTTGCCCTGCCAGGCTATCTCTGCCTCCACACCCTCTCCGCCCGGCGTATCGGCCAAAATTGCCCGCGCCGCATCATCCTTGCCCATAAGGTGCAGGATGACGGCCTGAAGGCGCTGCCGCGACCAGCGCATCGAATCCGGATACGCGATACCGTCCGTTTCACGCAGGGTACGCATGGCCAGGTCAGGCCGGCCGGATAGTGCCTGCAACATTGCGATCCGCTCAGCCAATGGCCCTTTCGCAATATCCTGTGCCCGCGCCTTCATCTGATAGGTCAGCAACTCGGCGGCTCGTTCATAGAGCCCTGCCATCTGCAGTTGCGTGGCCAGCTGGTTGACCATGCTGTCCCCCTCTGCTCCATTAGGCGCGAGATCCCGATAGTCCCAGAACAGGCCTGCCGCCTGAACGAGTGGCAAATTGTTGGAAGGGCCCAGTAGTTGGCGCAATTGCTGCTGCAGCGCCGCCATCATCGGTCCGGTTTCTTTCCCCACGGCATGATAACGCAGCAAGGTTGCGCCGGCAGACAGTTGTCCGCGCATGTCATGGCGGTGCTCTGCCTGCTGGTAGCGCAAATGCAATGCGCGCTCCTCAAGAGCGTCACCGCGCCATGTGAAGCAGATATGATCGAGCCGCTTGACAGCATCTGCTGTCAGCAGCCTGCCGGCAGCGACCTCCGCCTCCATCGCGCTCAATTCCGCTTCGATCCGTTGGCGCTGGTCGCCGCTCAGGCCAACCCGCGCCAAACGCAGGCGCCCCTCCTGAGCTTGGCCCGACTGGAGCATAGCCTTGCCCCTCAGTAAATTAGCCTCCGCATCGCCGTCGCCAAGCTGACGAAGCCATTGCTGGGCACGATGATTATCCCCGGTCGCAATGGCAGCGCGCGTCGCAGCCAGCAAAAAGGGACGCAGCGCAGCCCCCTTACGCCCAATAAGCGCCGTGCGTGCGCAAGGCAGCTCAGCAAGCGCTGCTGTCGCCGCCCCCTCACTAGACAGCAGGCGCATCCGCCAGGCACAGGCTTCGGGATTATTCACCAGCATGGCATGATTGAGGGAAGCCAGCCCCTCCTGCGCATGATCCGCCTGGGCAGCGGCTACGCCGGCCGCCAGTCTATAGACAGGCACCAGTGGCAGATCGGGGTCGTCCTGCGCCATGAGCGCCAAAAGGCCTGCAGCTTCGCTACCGCGATTGACCCCGATATAATAGCGCGCAAGATTCCATCGCCAGTTCTGGCGCCCATCCACACCAGCCGCAACCAAGGCACCGGTCGAACGTTCGATTTCCGGAGCATCCCAGCCGATCGCCGACACAATCATGGGCCGCTCTGCCAGTTCGGGAGCGAAACCTGGCCGCGGCTGCTGTGAACCGGATATGAATTGTGAACCAGCACCCGCAGTTCCCGCAGCCCTATGGGCAGAATCACTCGGAGGATCAGCCAGATGCTCGGCCGGCGCGTTTGCTGGCGCCAGAAAGATCGCGGCCAGCAGCATTCCTGCGCGAAGACGCAGCATCAATGGAGCCCTAACACGACAACAGTTGCACCGCCGACAAGCCCACAACTGATGCTCAGCAAAATGACTAGCGCACCTATCCCACCCTTTCGCGCTGCAACATCATCCACTTCGGCTTCGCTGCTGCCAGCCTGCAAGTCTTCCGGTGTATCGGCCATGTCCTGACGCCGACGTTCGGGTTGTCCCGAAACCAACCGGACCTTCCCCGGCTTTTGATCGCGGCTCATAGGTCAAACTCCCATTCAATGTTGCTATTATAGGAAAGACGAGGATTACCCGCGCCAATGTCGCGATAAAGGAGTTCGAACTATGCGTGGTTACTCATCCCTTTTCGCGCTCCTGATGCTGGCGGCGACACAGCCGGTGCAGGCGTCATCTGGCGGCGCAGGCGATGCCGCTCTGGTCCCGATGGAAGCAATCTCGGTGCCGATAGTCGATTCCGACCGCCTGATCGGAAAATTGCGGTTCAAGCTCGTCTTGCAAGCCCATGATGCAGGCGCAGCCTCGCGCATCGGCGCCATGTCGGCGCAGTTGCGAACGGCGGCGCTCAATGCGGGCATCGAGTTCGCCCGGCTCGAAGTGACCCCTACGCAGGCGGTCGACGTCGCAGCGCTATCTCATCTGCTGGATACAGCGCTGCGCCAAGCCGCTCCGGGCCTAGACAAAGTTCTGATCGTGGAGGTTTCGGCTGTCAGATAGAAGCATGTCCAGCCCCCCAAGCATAGCAGGTATAGTCCGGTAGATCGCTGCCATTCACCGCAATAAAACTGGCCGAGTGCTGAGGGCAGACTTCCGCCCATACTCCAAGCGCATCCTATTTTTTCGTGGAAACGGCAGCCATCTGCGGTGAGGGTACGCCAGCCGCGTTCCCGGCAACGGCCTGGGCGGATGGCGGAGCCCCTGCTCCGGCCTGTGCAGACAGCTGTGACGCACCGGATATGCTGGTACTACCAAGCATATTTACCGGCTGCGACAGGCGTGATGGCGTAGCTACAGAACGTCTGCCGGCCAGCGCCATGCTGAGGCGGGCTGCGCCTGCGGGTGTCATGGCTGCCAGTACCATAGCAGTCGATCGTTCGCGCATCCGCTTGGCAACGGCAACCTGCACGTCAAGGTCGAGCTGTTCCAGTACAATCGCAGCCTTGGCCGGCTTCATCGCCTGATACACCCGCGCGAGAGCATCATATTGGTTAGGCTGGGGCGGACCGGACTGAACCAAAGCCTGTGCCGCCGCCTGCTCCTGCGCGGCACGGGCGCGGACATCCGCCTTCAGTCGATTTTCCGATGCCGCAATCATCTGTTCTTTGAGTTTCAAAGCGCGCTCACGATCGGCCGCCTGTGCTTCACGTGCCTCCATTTCCTTGGCGATGGTTGCGCCCAGCCGGGTCGCTACCGCCTTCGCCTGCGGGTCAGCAGCAGCACTCATCGCGCTGGTCACGATCGACAATGTCGCAGCCCCAGCCGTCAGCATGAGCAACAAGGAGCGCCGATTCATGCTGCGGCCTGCATGGCGCCGTTTGCGCTCACCTCTGCCGCCTCCTCCTGCATATCATCCAGGTCGGAAGGACCATCATCGACACAGGAATGTGTGGCACGGTCTATACTGATCCGCGTCCGTCCATATTCGGCAACCAGCGCGCGCAGCTTCGCGAGTTCCGGTTCAGGCGTATAGGCCACAGTCGCCGCCGCGTCAGCTGCCGGTGCGGTCGGCGGTGCCGGGTCGATAACAGGGGGCTTTGGCGCATCGGCAAGGCGCGATGCCATATTGTCGGCGATCTCTATCAATGTGCGTAGCTCATCCCGCATGGCTTCGCTTTCCGCAACAACGCGGGCGTTCTGGTCCCCTTCAGCAATAAGCGCCGCCTTGAGCTCATTGAGGACCTGGCGTGCGTGATTGGTGGCGTGATCCAGCCCCAGCACCACTGTACCCATGGTACCGATGTTGACGGCTTTCAGATTGCGCATCATTCTGGCACTCTGGATCAATACTGCCAGACACAGGATGATTGTCAGCCCGTTGGCGATCAGTCCGGGGCTGGGAAAGATGAAATTGTTCATCATACTCTCTTCCTTGCAGCTATGGCCGTCAGCAGGCTGATGGCAATGTGGTTACGACGCTGGCCGACCTGCACCCTGGCCAGAGGGACGCCTTCGCATTCTACCGACAGCGGTTCATCCGGGACATTGTCGAAGCTGATAGTCTGTCCAACTGCGAGGCTGCGGACATCATCCAGCCGCAAACTGCGTTCTCCGAGCACGACGTTCAGCGTAACATCCGCTTTGCGGAGTTCTGCCTCCATATGAGCCTGCCAGATATTCTCGCGCCCCAACTGTTCGCCCATGAATCGCTGGATCAACTTGTTTCGCACGGGTTCCAGCGTGGCATAGGGGAACAACAGGCTGAAGCGGCCACCCCGACCGTCAATGTCGACGCGAAATGTCGCAACGGCCGCAACGTTGCTGGGACGTGCAATCGCGGCAAAGCGGGGGTTGGTTTCAATCCGTTCCAGTTGCAGCGTAATCGGTTCGATCGGTTCGAAAGCCTGCCCGAATTCGAAAAGAGCCAGAGAAATCATTTTTGAAACGAGGTTCGATTCAATTGTGGTGAAGTCGCGCCCATCGATCATCATGTTTCCAAGACCACGGCGACCACCCAGCAACGCATCTACTACCGCGTAGATCAGACTGGATTCGACCGTCATGATGCCGAAGTTTGACCATTGTTCGATTCGTACGACCGCAATCATGGCCGGCAATTGCACATGCCCCATGAAATCGCCGAAGCGGACTGATGTAATATCTTCCAGACTGACATCTATCGCATCGGAGGTCAGGTTACGCATGCTGGTCGCAAAGGACCGAACCATGCGCTCGCAAACAACCTCCAGCATCGGCAACCGCTCATGGCTGACGATCCGGGATTCCAATACTGCCTTGAGGCCGCTTCCCCGCTCCTTGGGCTGCGCCGGAACATCGCCGAACAAGGCGTCGATGCCTGCCTGGTCCAGATGTCCGCCCGCGCCAACATCTGCGACTGGCGGCTCAGGCAGGTCGAACTCCTCAAATGGCTGATCGCTCATTGCTGCACCAGGTCCTGGATCAGCACATCGGCTACCGCATCCTTGCCAGCTTCGTCGGCCGCCCGCAGCAAAAGCTCTTCTTTGATCCGAAACACCGCAGCGGCACCAGCCAGATCTTCCGGCCTCAATTCCCGCAGGAAAGGCTGGTAGGCATCAATGATTGCCGGAAGGCGCGACTTGAGCTTTTCCACACTGGCAGCATCTTTGGCAACGAGCATGAAATGGAGTTTCAGATAGCGCGGTTCTCCGGTCGCGGTACGCATGTTCAAAACCATCGCCGGGACATCGACCAGCGTCGCGGCCGGGTCCGCCGTCTCTCCACCTTCAGCGGCAGGCGCGGCAGGCGCTTCTTCCTCGACCGCATGGCCGCCTTCGGCTGACTTGCCGCCAGCGAGTGCAAAGGCGCCCGCTCCGCCAGCGAGCAACACCGCCGCCACCGCGCCAATGATGATCTTCTGCTTCTTACCAAACCGAGCCGGCTTGGCTGCGGCCGCTTCTTCAGGGCCGTCCTTCTTTTCCTTAGTCGCGGACATGCATCTGGGGTTCCTGTCGTTGGATCCTGCAAAATCCGCCGCCTAGGGCACGAGCGGACAATTATTTCCTATTATAGGATCATGGGTCGGCAATTTTTGCCTGCCCGCGCAAAAAACTCAATTTTGCCAAGGACGCAGGATGGACATTCCCGGTTACGTGCTCCTGAGCCAGGAACAGGCACTCAAACGACGCATGGATATTGTCGCCAACAACATGGCGAATAGCAGCACGGTGGGATTCCGTCGTGAGCAGCCCGTTTTCCACGAGAAGGTGGAACATGCTCGCGAAGCCATGGTCGATGATGCAAAACCGACGTCCTTTGTTCTGGACTACAGAGCAATCCACGATACCAGCGCCGGCGCCTTTCAGCCGACGGGCAATCCTCTGGACCTGATGATCGAAGGTCCGGGTTATCTGACGGTTCAGATGCCCGGCGGCGACATCGCCTATACACGAGCTGGCTTCGTCAAGGTCGACGACACAGGCCAGCTGGTGACAGCCGGCGGCCAGCCCATCCTGGATGACGGCGGCAATGCTATCGCCGTTCCCCAGGATGAAGTCGCCACGCTGGCGATCGCGCGCGACGGCACCGTATCGACCTACACGGGCACCTTGGGACGCATAGGCATCACCGTATTCGACGACGAGACAGGCGTCGAACCTCGCGGGGATGGTATGATGACCGGCACAGGTGGGCGTGTCCTGCCGCCTGAACAGACCAAGATGCGGACTGGCGGTGTCGAAGGGTCAAACGTCCAGCCAATCGCCGAAACCACAGCCATGATCGACATATTGCGCTCTTATCAGAGCAGCATCCACATGGCCGACAGCCTGAACGACATGCGCAAGCAGGCGATCAGCCGCCTTAGCCGCATCAACTGATCACAAAAAAAAGGAACAAGCCCATGCGATCCCTGTCCATCGCCGCCACAGGCATGTTGGCGCAACAGACCAATGTCGACGTCATTTCCAATAACATCGCCAACATGAATACGACCGCCTTCAAGCGTCAGCGGGCCGAATTCCAGGATCTACTGTACCAGCAGGTGTCGCGCCCCGGCGCAGCGTCAGGCGGCACGGAAGCCAAGATTCCGGCAGGCATTCAGATCGGGGCCGGCGTCCGGACGGGTGGCGTCTATCGCATCGCCGAGCAGGGCGCACTGACGCAGACGGGCAACCGTTTCGACATTGCGATCCAGGGACAGGGCTATTTCCAGGTGACCCTGCCATCCGGAGATACCGCATATACCCGCGACGGCTCCTTCCAACTGTCCGATCAGGGCGAACTGGTGACGTCGCAGGGCCTCCAGGTCCAGCCTGGCATCACCGTACCACAGGGCGTTGTCGATGTCGTGATCTCACGGACTGGCGAGGTTCAGGTCAAAACCGCCAATAGCCCTCAGATGCAGACCGTCGGTCAACTGGAACTCGCGACCTTCGTCAACGAGGCTGGCCTCGAAGCTCAGGGAGACAATCTGTTCACCGAAACAGATGCATCAGGGCAGCCCACCGTCGCGGCGCCCGGTGAACCAGGCCTTGGCACATTATCACAAGGCTATCTGGAGGCGTCGAACGTCAATCCCGTCAGCGAAATAACCGCGCTGATCAGTGCACAACGCGCCTATGAGATGAACAGCCGCATCGTAAAGACCGCCGACGAAATGCTGGCGACTACCAGTCAGCTGAGGTGATGAGCATGCGAATGCTTTACATCGGCCTGTTCTTCGCCGCGCTGGTCCTGCCTGCCAAGGCCATCAATGCTGCCGAAGGACCTGCCTCCCCGACACTGAATGTCGACACGTTGGTCAGGCCCATTGCTCGCGGCGAGCGCATCGGATCGGCCGATTTCACACCTGCCGCGTTGCCAACGGCGCAGGTCCGTGGAGCACTGCAGGCGGAAGATATCGGTGATGTCGAGGCTGTCCGCCCGCTCGCGGCAGGCCATGTCGTTCGTGCCGCCGACATTCAACCGATTCAACTCGTACGACGGGGGGATCCGGTTTCAATCGAGATTCGCAAGGGCGCGCTGACCATCGCAGCAAACGGACGTGCACTGGCCAGCGGGAGCGCAGGCGCGGCAGTACGCGTATTCAGCACCACGACTGGCCGCACGATCGACGCCATCGTCAGCGGCCCGGGCAAGGTCATCGTCGCCCTGCCCTGATCCATTTAGCGGAGTCTAGCACGATGAAATATCCCATGTGGCAGTGCGCCCCTTTCGCTCTTGTTCTTTCCTGTCTGCCGGGTTGCGGCACAATGGACCGACTCTCGCACATCGGCCGTCCACCTACGATGAGTGAACCCGGCGCTGTAGAGAGTCCTGCAATCGAGCCGTCCATAGCCGACCGTTCTGCTTTTTTTGCCAACCCTGCAGGCAGCCCGACTGCCAACCGACAAGCAGCCAGCCCTTCCCTCTTTCGAACCGGTGCGGGCGCACTGTTCCAGGATCAACGCGCCAGCCAGGTAGGGGACATACTGACAATCAAGGTGAATATCGCTGACAAAGCGGACATGGGCAACAGCACAAGCCGGACCCGCGGCGGCAGCGAAAGCGCTGGCGCGGGCTCGTTATTTGGCCTCGAGAAGATCGTTAAGAAAGCCGTTGGTGTTGATACCGCCAATCTGATCGACAGCAGCACAGAGTCGAAGTCAAAAGGCGCCGGCACGACAAGCCGGAGCGAAACCGTCAACATGACAATGGCCGCAGTCGTGACGGGCGTGTTGCCCAATGGCAATCTTCTCATCCGCGGCCGACAGGAAACACGCGTCAATTTCGAACTACGTGAACTGATCGTTACAGGTATCGTACGCCCGCAGGATATCGCCCGCGACAACAGCATCCAACATAGTCAGATCGCCGAGGCTCGCATCAGCTATGGCGGCAAGGGGCAACTCACTGACGCACAGCAGGCCCGGTGGGGGCAGCAACTCCTGGACATATTGTCACCCTTCTAACTCCTTTGCCGGAAAGCGTCTCCCTCCTCCGGGCATTTTTCCTTTCCTAGCGATGAAGAAAAAGCCGTTAACCACGAAAATATCCGGGTGGATTTTGATCATCCCATAATTTTTCCCACAATGAAAGGTGAGCTTCGAAATCAGGCTCATCGAGGAGCGGCGGTTCCGCTTCAGAGCTGCAGAAGCAGTTCTTCGTCCTAGAAAGGATATGATTATGGGCTTTTCCGTTAATTCCAATATTGGCGCCATGGCGGCTCTCCAGAGCCTGAATGAAACCAACAAGGGCCTGTCGCAGGTTCAGAGCCGCATCAACACCGGCCTGAAGGTTGCGTCGACCAAGGATGACTCTGCCTCCTACACGATCGCTCAGTCGCTCCGCGGCGACCTCGGCGGTCTGCAGTCGGTCAGCGCTTCGCTCAGCCGCGCCAAAAGCGTGACCGACGTGGCCGTTGCCGGCGCGGAGCAGATCTCGGACCTCGTCAACCAGATGAAAGCGAAGGCGACCCAGGCCGCCGATGACGGCATCGACCAGGCGAGCCGCGATGCGATCAACAAGGATTTCGTTGCCCTGCGCGACCAGATCACGACGATCGTCAATGCGTCCGAGTTCAACGGAACCAACCTGCTGAAGAGCGGTGGCGGCACCGTCACCGCGCTGCAGTCGCTGAAGGATGGTGACACCACCTCGGCGACCACCTGGGATCCGGACTCGCTGGATGTGGCCAACCAGGGCCTCGACCTGGGCGGTTCGGTCGTGACCGTCGGTGACACCCACGAAATCGCTACCCAGGCGGATGCGCAGGCGATGGTCGATACGCTGACCACCACGCAGGACAACATGTCCACGTCGCTCAGCGACCTTGGCGCTGCTTCGCGCAAGATCGATGCTCAGGCCAGCTTCACCAGCAAGCTGTCTGACGTGATCGAAGCGGGTATCGGCAACCTGGTCGATGCCGATCTGGCCAAGGAGTCCGCCAAGCTGCAGGCCTTGCAGGTCAAGCAGCAGTTGGGTGTCCAGGCTCTGTCGATCGCCAACCAGGCGCCGCAGACCATCATGTCGCTGTTCCGTTAAGACCGGCGGCTTTGGCATCTTTCGCGGGGGAAGCGCGAGGGGGGACCGGGCATCGTTCGGTCCCCCTTTTTTTCAGATGAGCGAGCGAAATGAGATTGGGCTTTGAGGATCGCGCAGAAACGCCCCCTGGCCGGCGAAGCCGGGACATTGAGGACATATTCGGAACCAGCCTGACATTGTCAGTCGAGCCCCACCCCAATGGTGCCACGATCGTTATCGAACGATGGGACACTGAACAAACTGTCGTTATGGACAGATACGGAGCAGAAATACTTTCAGCAATCTTGCTTATGGCGAGAATGCATTGCTCTGAATCCACATCTGAAACAATCATTGAGGAACATTTATTTGGAAGATTCCCAATGACCATATCATTAATTGAAGATTCAAGCCCAATAGTTACAGTAACAACTCCTGAAGATGAGTGTATATCACTTCCCGTTCATGTTTGGGATCGCCTTTATGTGGAACTGACCATGGCCTGCATTCATGCGCGGGAAATGACATTGAAGGGAGCAAAAATGCACTGAAGCCTCCGTATGATTCCTTAGCGGGGTCACACGAATTGTATTTTCAATAAAAACCATCCTAATATTATTTCAAGAAATTACGGGATCGAAAAATCAACGAATATCAACCGGGGCGGATAGATGAGAGAGTTTCCATTCATTTCCACAAATCAAATAACTGATAGATGTTTCCAGATTTGGACTGCCCGCGATAACTGGTCCAGTTGCGTAGTTAGTTGATCTGTGCCTCTGATGCCAGCCTGGGCGGGAGGTGGA
>QFQS01000051.1 GCA_003243455.1 Cereibacter sphaeroides
GCCTGCTCCCGGTGCTGCTGAAGCCGGCGGTGCTGGGCAAGGACGAGCCGCAGGACGATAGCGTTCGCGATTATGACAGTCTGGTCAACCGGCTGTGGATGATGAGCCCTCCCGGCGCTGCGGCGGATGATGTCCTGCGGTTTTCCGATGAGGCACAGTTGATCCGTCGCGACCTTGAAGCCCGTCATCTCGAAATGGCCGGGACAGAGGTAATCTCGCCCAAGCTGGCATCGCATTTCGGCAAATATGACGGCATCTTCGCTCGGCTATGCGTCCTGTGGCATTGCGTCGAATATGCCGAGGCTCCGACGCTTCCCGCTACGATCCATAGCGACACAGCAGAGCGGGCTGCGGAGTTTCTTCACGGCTACATCGTGCCGAACGCCATCGCCTTCTATACCTCCGTGCTGGGCCTGTCGGACGACCATGAGACGCTGATCGAACTGGCCAGCTATATACTCGCCCATCGGCTGGAGGTTGTTCAGCACCGCGATACCCAGCGCGCCAGCACGACGTTGAAGGCGCTGACCGCTGAGCAATCCCGCAAGCTATTCGAGAAGCTGGAATCATTCGGCTGGCTTGAACCCGCCCTTCCCCCACCGAACAGCACCACGCCGCGCTGGCAGGTCAACCCGGCAGTGCATGACCTGTTTGCAGACAGGGGGCGCAAGGAGAAGGAACGGCGTGAAAAGGCACGTTCTGCCTTGGCTTCCGTCCTCGGACAGGCCGCATGACTTGTCACCATCTGTCACTGGCTTGTCACCACCTGTCACTCGCGCGCGTGAAACAGAAAAGCCCCGCCTCCCTCTCTTACATTTTTATTCGTCACGCCCGCGCGAGTGACAAACGGTGACAAGTGCCATCGCCACCCGCCTCGCCGTCACGGTGCTGTCGCCGCCGATCCGTGTGACCGCCAAATTAGAAAGGCCGAACTGATGCCCCGGAAGAAAGCCGCCAACGAAGTCGCCAAAGCTGTTCCATCTGAGCAGCCCGAACTGGATCCGCGTGAGAAGAAGGCGATGACTGATGCATTCGTTGCCTATAAGCAGCGGCCGATGCGGGTAAGCGTTGAATGGCGCGATACCCCAGATGGCTTTCGCGCTCACTCACCCCATGATGCCGGAGCGCTTCACTCAGCCCAGATGATGAATGCGATGGGCACGGCATCGCCGGCGTTCATGATCCGAAACTTCCAGTCGCTAGAGGCTGCGGTTCGCGGCCGAAACGAGGAACGTGGAGATGAAGCCTACAGCGTAAATGCAGCTCTCGCATTGGTGGAAGCGA
>QFQS01000009.1 GCA_003243455.1 Cereibacter sphaeroides
ATGGCGCTGTCACAGTAGTAGATTTCTGCCCCGGCCGCCCGAAGTCGGTCATGCTCCAACTCTTGGCTCTTCCGGGGCACCTTGCCTTTGTCCTTGAACTCGATGAACACGACGCGGCCGCCTTTGATGAAGACGCGATCCGGGGCACCTACTCGCCCCACCCACGCCAGCTTGCGGACAAACCACCCGGCGGCTTCCGCCCTGCGGACCACCGGCATTTCTACACCGAGTTCAACCATGCTTCACTCCAATGTGTCGTAGGGTGCATCGACCTTGCGGAAGACAGCAGGATACCACCCGGTCGCGCCCTTGGCACTATCGAAGAAAATCCGCGCCGACCTTCAGCACGTTCTCGTCGTCGTCCACGCAAGGGCGGCCGGTTTTGATCTGCGCGACCTCGACCTCTTCCAGCCCCTTGAAGTAGGCTTCCGACTTGGCGTTGCGCGTGGTCTCGGCACCCGCCAGCAGTCGGTCGGCCGCCTCGCGCTTCAGGGGGTCGCCTGCGGTCTTCGCCGGGCGCTGGCCGTCCTCAACCACGCCACCGACTCCGTTGACCTGATACTGCGTGAACCGGCCGTCGAGAAATTCTCTGACCGGGCGGTGGAACTTGACGCCGACCGGCAGGTTGCCCTCACCGATCCGCTTGTATTCGAACTCCGGTTCCAGATCGTGTTCCCGGAGGCCCACGTCCAGAATGACGTAGAAGTGGCCGCTTTTGACGTGAAGCCAGATTGTCTTTTCCATGGTCCCTAGTCCTTGATGAAGATGGGGGTTGTGTGCCCGGCAACGCCGAGCGGGAGGCCGGGTGCCCAACGCGGGACATCCGACATGCACTCTTTCAGGATGCGCAGCTTCTCTTCCGCGCCGCCTACTTTCACCAGACCGACGATCTGGTCATGCACGTGCAGAGGGATGCGGATGCCCTCTTTCCGGGCCAGTTTGATCCCGTGCGCGAGCAGGTCACGCGAGATCGCTTGGTCGGCGTTTTCCGTCAGCTTGCCCGGATGGGTGGACTGACGGGTCCACATTTTCTTGTCGTTCTGCCCTTCGTAGGTGATCGACATCTTCTTTTTGCCCCACGGCATCATCGTCTCTTCGAGACGCGGACGCAGGTAGTGGAGCGACCGGCCGGAGGGCAGGTTCATCCGCATGAACGGACCCTTCCGGTCGAAGCTGATATGGCCGAAGGCGACTTCCTTGTTCTGACGGATGCACTGCTTGGCAGCGTTCTCGATCCCATACCAGTAGTCGGTGACTTCCTCGAACTCGCGCCGGAAGGTATCGACCGAGAGGACCGATTCCTCTTTCGTGAACTGCTTGACGCCCATGTTCCATGCGTAGCCGAGCAGCCCGGTTCCTTCCTTCTCGCCGGTCTTGTAGTTGATCTTCACGTCGCCAGCGCCGAGCATGTAGCCGCAACCGAGGACGCCCGGCTTGGCGATGGTGCGCCGCGATCCGTCGCCATTTTTGTACTGCTGTTCAAGCTCGTGGTAGGGGATGCCGTACATATAGACCGCGAAGGCCAGATACGGATCGAGACCCTTTTTGAAGACATCCAGAATTTTCGAGCAGGACGACAGCCAGCCGAGGACGCGGTTCTCGATAGCGTTCAAGTCCACGTCGATGAAGGTGTAGCCGGGCGGGGCCTGCACGACCGGACGGATGCAGGAGGCCAGCAGGTCCATCGACCCGTCGCCGTAGATCAGGTCAATCGACTCCGCGTCCAAGAACTCGACGTTCTTGGCGTGAGTGACGATCCCCTTTTCCAGCATCTTGGTAGGCCGGGGGAGGTTCTGCGGCTGGTAGATGCGGCCCGCCCACCGCCACGTGCGCGCTGCCCCGGCGAACTGGAAAGCGTACCGGAGGCGGCCGTCCTCGTCGGTGGCGCGTTGCAGGGCGTGGAACTTCTTCGGGCTGGTGCGGCTGACCTCGGCCCGGAGGCGCAGGACGGTCAGGAGGATGTTGTTCGGGGTGTCGCCGGTCTCTTCGATCTCGCGCTCGATAGCGCGGTCAATGTGGCCGCCCTTCAGGTCATCGAACGGGTAGCCGTATTCTTGCAACCACGGGAGCAACTGCGCGCCGGAGTTCGGATTGTCCAGCCCCGTCAGTTCCTTCATCTCTTCGAGCCGCTGGCGCACCAAGGTCTCGTAGATCGTGATCGCATTGCGCATCATGGCGCGATTGATCGGCAGGCCCTCTTGGTTGATGTCCTGATCGATATGCCACATTTCCCACTCGTGATCCGGCATGTTGTAGCCGATCAGCTTGTGGTAGATAGCGCGCTCGGCCACTTCGTCCTGCCGGTTATAGTCCTTGTATTCCTCCCAATCGGGGAGGTCATCGAACCAGTGGACGCGGGTTGAGGGGTTGTTTTTCGTCGGTTTGCGGGGCGACGAGAATTTCTTGATCAGGCGGGTGCCCTTGGCCGCCTTCTGTTTGTCCTCGCCGAGGTCTACGACCGGGCCAGCCTTTTCCAGCTTGCCGGGGAGAGAGCAGGACAGGGCCAAGACCATGGTGTCGCGCCACTGGCGGATGTCCATGGGGATGCCGAGGATGTTCTGAGTCGCGTTCACTTCGAACGCCGAGTTCCACGCCCACTTCTCCACGTCGGGCGACTGAAGCGCCTGCCGGAGCATCTTGGGCATAGGCTCCCCCTCGGCGGGAACCCACTGGCGTTGTGGCACGTCGTTAAACGACCACGCAGCCATGAGGACTTCCGCCGAGGCGTGCCGGGTATAGCGGCTCACGCCGACCTTGGGGAGCGAGACCGTCGCGAACGTCTCATAATCGATTCCGAGACGGTCTTTAGCCACGACAGCCGTTCTCCCAAAGTTCATACATGTTTTCAGACCGAGTGCCCCACCGGAGCCGTTCGAGACGGTTGTCGTCCTTCACGTCGCCTTTGTGCAGGCACTCGTGCCCTTGGGGAGCCGGGCCGACGAATGCCGTCAGCACCAGAATATGGACATACTGTGAATCGGTCTTTCCGAGGCGCACCGTCAGGTGGCCCGACTTGGCCCGACCGGGAGCCAGCATTTGCCCCCGGTATCGACGCCGAAATCCTCGGACGGTCACGATCTCCCGGTCAGTCGAGCGGACCCGGCCGAGATCAGAGACCTCGTATCCGGGATAGCCTTTGACCGGGAGCCAGCGTTCCATGACGCCGCCCCTTAGATCAGGCCACCATCATCTTCGTCCTCGTCACCCATGGACTCGCCATCGGCAGCGAACTCGTCGCCGAACTTCTCGTTCGGATCGACCGGACCAGCACCGAAGGGCTCGCCATCCTTGAAGAACTGGACGATTTCGAGCGAAGCGTTCTGGCGCTTGCCGTAGTCGTTGTCCTGCGCCCAAATGCGGACGAGCATGTTGACGCGGCAACCGCTGTACGGCGAGTTCGCGCCGCCGGGGGTTGCTTCGATCCACTTGCCGTCCTTGCCCTTGATGTTGGTGATGACCGAGGGCTTGCGCTGACCAGCGTTGGCCGCGATGTAGTAGCAGCCCTCGTAGCCTTCCCAATCTTCGAGATCGCCGTCGCGGACGCAAAGCTGGTTCGGCTTCAGCTTCGGGTGCTTGGCCACGTTATCGCCCCACTCTTTCTTGCGGGCGTCGAGACCTGCCTTCTTGAGCTTCTTCATGTTCTCGATGGTGGCGGGCGTGCCCTTTTCCATGAGTCCACGGGCCTGATACGATCCCTTGATCGTCTGGCCGGTCTTCTTGTCTACCGAGTCCTTCGACGGCTCGTAGATGTGTGCGAAACTCAAACGAACGTCTTTAAGGATGACCTCTCCAATTGGTGCGTCGGCCATGTGTTATTTCCTTTCCAGATACTTAATCGCTTCCGTCAGAAAGCCGGGGTTATCATCAAAACAACCGAGACCTCGGTTGCATTTAGCACAGAGCAAGCCTCTAACTTTCGAGGTCTTGTGGTCATGATCGGTGTGCATCCCTACCTTGCCACCGTCCAACACGAGTTCCTTTTTACAGATCGCGCATTTCCCCTCCTGCTCCGTAAGTAGCTTTTCGAACATCTCGACAGTGAGCCCGTATCGATGGGCGCGCTCCCAATGCTTCTTTTTAGCCAGAAATTCAGGCGTCTTACTGTGTTTCTTCCACCGCTGAAACTGCCGTCCTTCTGGATTATTTCGCGCTGCACGGCGGCGTTCCGCGACATCCGGCCGCTTGGCATACGCATCCGCACATTCTTTGCACTTCGCTAAAAGGCCACCTACCCGTCGATTATCCCGGTAGAAGAGGCTTTCATCCTTATCAACTTTGCATTTCGTGCACGTCTTCATACCAGACTGTCTTCTTCCATAAGCTTGTCGAACCGTTGCTGCTTGTCAGCACGGGCGACCCTCTTATCCGTTTCAGGGACCAGCACGGGGGCGGGCTCGCCGACCTTGGTAGCGCGAGCGAACTTCGACCCCTTGAATGCCTTCTCCCCAATCGTGTCCTCTACGCCCGTGGGGGAGAGGTATTTCTTCGTGTATGCCTTATCGCCGAACTCGGCGTCGAGCATGAACTTGGCCTTGGCCTCGTCCTTCCACACCCGAGCGGGCGAGCGGCCGTCCACCAGCTTCATGCCGGGAACCGGGCGACCCGCCTCTGCGTCGGCATAGGCTTCCGCGTGCAGGTCATCGAACCACTTCGTCACCATGTCCTTGTTGAGCAGGACGAAGGACCGTTGCTCGGGCGTCAGGGCTTTCGGCTTCGGCAGGGGCAGCTTCGCCCCGATCTCGGCCAGTTCGTCAATCTCGTCCATCTTCGTGTCGAAGACGTTGAGCAGGTATTCCGTTCGGCTCTTGCAGGTGTTGGCCTTGGCCGCCTTGCAGAACGAGCATTGTTTCTTGCCGGGATTGCAGGGCGCGTCCGGGTCCAGCGTTGCCTCGGCGTCGGCCTTGATCTTCTCGCCTTCGGCCAGCATTTCGACCATCGTTGTCGGCCACACGCCGCCGCCACCGGGGGCGCGGGGTTGCTCGATAATGATCTGGACATCAACGCCCTCGGGCTCCCACCCGAAGATTTCGCCACAGAGCGTGTTCCACGCCCCGAGCAGATAGAGAATCGCTTGGTCATTCCAGCGGGGATCGACAGGCACCCCGGCTCCGTACTTCCAGTCAAAGACGTAGATGATCCGGTTGATCACGTCGATCAGGATCACGTCGCTGGTTCCGAAGCCGGGGGTGCCGTCGTCGGCGAAGCCCACCCACGGAGAAATGTCGATCTGGACTTCGACGTACATTTGGACGCCCGGCTGCGCCGCGATATCGCGCACGTAGTCCAGACCCGACAGCATGTGGTCCGCCATTTCGTTGTCGAAGTAGAGCGTTCCCTGATCGGTGTCGCACGGCTTGTCAACGAATACATACGGCTCAAGGCCCAACTCCAAACACAGGGCAGCGTACTCGTGGAAGACGGTTCCCAACGCGGCTTCCATGCCAGCGTCATCCGGCAAACCGGCTTCTTCGCGGATCGAACCGGGGCATGGTCGCCAACGGTGCGCTCCCGAGGGGCCTCTGTGAAAGTGAGCAGACATCCAAATCCTCTTCGAACTCTACCGGGTGCCGGAGGTCATTCGGCACCCGGTAACGGGTCTCATTGGGGCCGAAGCCCCTCACCCATGCTCCGTTAGACGAGAGCGCCTTCGTCTTCTTCGCCGCCTGCGCCGCCGTCGAAATCCGGCTCTTCGCCGTCGATGTACTGCTGAAGGTAGGCGAGCGCTTCGTCGTAGTTCGTCGGATCAAGCTCGGTGGCCTTCGCGACACCGAAGTAGTCAACGATGGCCTTGACGTTGCCCTTGCGGACTTCGCGCTCGTCCTTGTCCTTGATGCCGAGGTAGCCGCCGAATGCAGCAGCGATGTCTTCGACCGTGGTCTTCTTCTTGCCGCCAGCGGGCTTTCCACCGGCAGGTTTGCCAGCGGCAGCGCCAGCGGGTTTGCCGGAAGCGGCGGCACCAGCGGCAGCGCCACCGGCCTTGCCCTGAAGTGCGGCCAGAACCTTCGTCTGGATCGCGGTATTTGCTTCGAGGGCAGCAGTCAATGCTTCAATAGAACCCGACATTTGGGTATCCTTCTACTTGGGTTGAAAAGGTCAGGCTTCTCGGCCCAACACCAGTTTGCCCGGCATACATGGACCATCTTTATGGGGTTGTCAACACCGGGTTGCGCATGTATATGGGTTGCTAATGACGATTTTTGGAGAGGCAGAATGCCAGTATTTCACGACCCGGAAGACGCGCCGAACGAGCTTCAGAAGCTCTTGCTTCGGGCCGTGCCCGTGAACGAACACGGTTTTAAATCGATCCTGCACCTTTCGCAACTGTTGGGTCTCTCCCGGTGGGCCGTCCAGAAGTGGATCGTCAAAGAGAAAATCCCGCCGGGCCGGGCCGTGCAAGTCGTTGATCTGTCCGAAGGCCGCGTCTCGCTGGCCGACTTCTCCCGATTCATCTACACCCTCTGATCTTGTCTTTGGGGGCCGACAGGACTAGGGTCGGCCTCTTCCTGACAGCACTGGCACGGCCTCCATCCTGACAGGTGACGGCGCGCAAATAATTGGGACAGCAGGGCATGAAACTACGACCAGACGAGATGCAGGTCCGGTTTTCCACCGGAAAATCCAAGAACCTCGGGCGAGCCAAGAACACCGTTCTCTCGTGGCCCGAGTTCAAAAAGCGGTTTAAAAACCCCGGCGTCTCGCCTGAAAAGTTCGCCCGATACCAGAAGATGTCGCAGCAGGAGCAGGGCGAGGCCAAGAGCTTCGCGGGCTGGTTCTTCCGCACGCAGGTTACAGAGAACGAGAAGGGCAAGACGCAGCGCACGGCCAAGTCCGGCCAAGCCTCGGACATCGTGACCTACGACTTCGACTATGCGACCCCCGAGTTTCTGGACCAGATCGAAGAAGGCTTGGTGGCATGGGACATTCCCTACATCGCCTTCACGACCCGCTCCCACACTCCTGAAAAGCCCCGCCTCCGAATCATCGTCCTCATGGACAGCCCGGTCTCGAACGACCTCTACCCGGCCGTAAGCCGAATCCTCGCCCAACGCTTCTTCGACCCCGAAATGGTCATGGTGGACAAGGTGTCGTTCCGCCGGGCGCAGATGATGTTCTTCCCGACCCGTTCGGTCGATCAGGAGTTCCGCTTCTTCGAAAACAAGGGCAGCACGCCGTTCGACTGGAACGCGATGCTGGACGACTTCGAGAAGACTGCCGACTGGCGCGTCATCACCAACTTGCCGAAGGCCGCTGGCGAGCAGGTCCGCGAAACCGCCGAGAAGGCCGAAAACCCGTTGGAAAAGAAGGGGATCGTGGGCAATTTCTGCCGCGCCTACCCCAACATCATCGACGCCTACGACAAGTATATCCCCGGCCTCTACGTGCCGACCGACGAGAATAGCGAGAAGCCGCGCTACACCTACACGCAGGGCCACTCGGTCAGCGGCATGGTGGTCGAGGACGACGGCCTCTTCACCTTCTCTCACCACGGCTCGGACCCCACGTCCGACATGCTGGTCAACGCCTTCGACGGCATTCGTATCCACCTGTTCGGCGATCTGGACAACGGCATCGACCCGGACACCCCCATGAAAGAGCGCCCGTCGTTCAAGGCGATGCGCGACCATATCGAAGACGACCCGCTCTACCGAGCGCAGCAGGCGCAGGAGAAGTACGACCTCCACGCCATGTTCGATGACATCATGGAGGACGGCGAGTACCAGAACGAGTCGGACGACGAGGACGAAGAAGACCTCGTGGGTGACATCGGCGGCCAGCGCGAGCCGGACATCGACCAAGACCCGGAAGACGATGACGACGACCTCGTGGGCGATCCGAATAAACGGAAACACCCGGAGCAGCCCAAGCCGAAGGCGCGGAAGTCGAAATGGGTGTCCCCGGAGAAGGGCTGGCACCTGAACCTCGAAATCAACGCGGCCGGGAAGTTCGAGAACAACCTGTCGAACGCCGGGCAGATCATCCAGAGCGACCCTCGCACCGGCCCGTGCGTCGAGTACAACATCTTCCTCAACGAGACCGTGACCCGGCGGCCGATCATGTCCAAGATGAAGGCGATCCCCGTGATCCCCATCAACGACAAGATTTCCGGCGACGTGTGGCAGGACACCCACTCGAATGCGCTCCGGTTCCTGCTGGAAGCGCCGAACGGCCCCGGCAAGCCCGGATGGGGCCTGAAGGTGTCTGACCGTGACCTTGACGCCGCTATCGACATGGCGGGACGCCACTACCCGTTTCACCCGGTTCGCGAGATGCTGGAAAGCGGTTCATGGGATGGGCTGGCGCGAGCGGAATCGATGTTCATCCGATATCTCGGGTGCCCGGATCATCCCTACTACCGGGAGACCTGCCGCAAGTTCCTGATCGCTGCCGTGGCCCGCGTTTATGAACCCGGCCACAAGTTCGACTTCGTGCCCATCCTCGAAGGCTTTCAGGGGAAGCGCAAATCGACCTTCATCCGAATCCTCGCTATGGACTGGTTCGAGGAACTGAAGGGCTCGTTCGGCGACGAGAAGCGTCTGGTCGAGCAGATGATGGGCGCTTGGATTTTGGAGCTTCCAGAACTGTCGGCCGTCACCCGGTCTATCATTGAAGAAATCAAGGCTTTCATCTCGGCGTCCCACTCAACCGTCCGGTTGAGTTACGGCCGCCGCTCGAAAAGGTTTGATCGCCAGTGCGTCTTCATGGGCTCTACCAACGAAGCGGAATACCTGATCGACCACACGGGCAACCGTCGCTGGTGGCCGATCTTCTGCTCGGTGGTAGAGATCGATACCGAGGGACTGAAGAAGGAAGTGCAGCAAATCTGGTACGAGGCCGTGGTCATGTACCGTGAGATGCGCGCCGAACAGCCCCACGGTGATCTGCCCCTCTACCTGACCGACCCCGCCAGCGTCAAACTGGCGCTCGAATTGCAGGAAGATCGCCGTCAGCAGACCGATACCGACGTGTGGGGCGGTATCATCCAGAACTGGCTCGATACCCCCGTGGAGCCGGAGGCTTTTGACGAACCGGGCGAGAGCCGTGTGTGGCACATGCGGACGTGCGTCGGTCAACTGTGGAAGGAAGCCCTCGGTCAAACGAACCGGATGTCCCGTACCGACATGCTCTCTGTGGGTAAAGCGATCCGCAAAATCGGGTGGACTCCCGACGCCAAGGTGTCCCGTTTCGGGGAGTACGGTGTGACCAAGACCTTCACCCGGCCCGAGGGTGATTTGGACCGCGTGAAGGCCGAATGGGCCGAATCTGACATCGACTCCCTCATTTAGGTGTAACCAAGATTTTCGGTTACGCTTGGTTACACACCCTCGGTTACACCCTCAAGCCCTTGTTTCGACAGGGGTTTTTTCGTACCGTGAGGCACCTGTAACCGTAACCAACTCTCGCCCTAGAGTCTAAAGCGCTATACCAGAAAAGATGCGCTACCGTAACAGACACTAGGTTGCTTACGGTTTTCACCACAGCCTCTTAGCCTCCAACCCCCCTACTTCTTGGTTACTTGGTTACAAAGGTAATGATATCAACGGGTTAGCCTGTAACCAAAAATGTAACCAAGCTGTAACCAAGAAATCTCGGTTACATCGACTGTGGGGGTATTGAGCGATACTTTCACGGTAAAAGCCTCCCCTCACGGGAAACGTAATGTTATAACGTAGCGAAACCCGAAAAATTCGGGAGACCGGGGCTCTGCGCACCCCCCGGAGGCCCACCCCCCACCCCCTAGGACCCAAGCGACCCCCCGCTGAAGGTCATGCGACCCCTGTGACGGTATAACGTTACGCTCACAGTCAGTAGACATACGCTCACAGTCATTGTGCATTAGAGTTGTACTGTCACAGTCATACCCATACGCTCACAGTCACAGGCATACGCTCACAGTCACCCACCACCACAGTCACAGTGCACCACGCTCACAGTGCACCACGCTCACAGTGCACCACGCTCACAGTATAATCGGATTAACGGATACGCCCCCAAGGGTGACACCCCCTAGCCGCCCCCTCACAGTCGAGCGCCACCCACGCCCCACCACCACGGCCCACCTACTACCCACCACCACAGTCACCCACCACCACCACAGTCACCCACCACCATGGCCCACCTACCCCCACCACCATGGCCCACCACCTACCCCACCATGCACGCCCCTGCCCACGCCCCTCACAGATACCCCTCCTATGACTCGGGCTAGCGCCCGCTAACACGGTACGCCCTTAGCTCCACTCCCCACCGTGGCCACGCCCCACCAACGTTTTTAAATTCACCGCACCCATGGCCCACCCCCCGCCCCTAGGGCCGCCCCCTACTGTCAACGCCCTATTGACAGTGCGGCCGATTGTTCACCGGAACAAAACGTGAAAACGCCGTAGAACGCGATTCAGGGCATTGGACATATGGTAGTGGCCCAATGGTAGCTAATCGCGTGTACGGGCCTGCTAGGGCCGATTCTGTCGATTAACCTTCTGTTAACCATTCCCCCTAGAAACGGATTCCCCTGCTAGACATTGGCTAACGGCGGTTGCCAACGGTTCAAGCTAGGCGTATATAAGGGGCAGGGGCAATTCCGCCCTGCTAGGAGTCTGACTATGAAAAACGCCCTTCCCGTAATACCCGGCCGCCGTGCCGCCCTTGCCACGCTTTCCCGTGAGGAACGCGACTTCGCCCGGCAGTGGGGCGACGTTCCGGCCATGGAACTGAAGACGGCAAAGGCCCGCTTTTCCTTCCCCCGGATCAACATTGAACGGGCCGCCCTTGCCGTTCTACTCGCAATCGCTTGCGGTTCCGGGGCCGCCCTTGCCGTCATGCAATCCGCCCCCGCCCCCGTTGTCCAGCTTGTCGCCGATACGGCAGACGGCAACCGCTATATTGCAGGGGAAGGCGACACTTGCGCAGACGCGGCCCGCAACGCTCAATTCCCGGCCGGGCCTCTTGTCTTTGTCGGTTGCGTCATTGAAGGGGCACGCTAATGCAACAGGGCTTTCACCTTAACATTGCCCGCGTCACTGAAGCACGGGCATGGGACTACACCCCGGCCGCCCCTAAGTACGTTGTGACGCATTTCGTTAGCGTGTTTCTCGGCGATAACCGCGACGTTGAACGCGCAAAGGCGCTTGCCGCTGAAGTCAAAGCCCGTTTCCCGGAAGGCGACAAGCCGGGCGAATTTCAATTCCGCCTCACGGGCTGGTTTTGGCAGGGGCAGGAAGTCGCCCTATGAATATCCTGCATAACTCTTTCGCCCTTTTCTGGAAAATCGACGCAACGCAAAGGACTCAATTCATGGCAGACCATGGCAAGCTTTCCCCCGATGACACGGCCCGCGACGTTGCCGCACGGCACGCGGCTATGTTCCCGGCAGACGTGATTTGCAGCGTGCGGGATGCGTCCGGCCGTTTCTGCGCATTCAAGCCGGTGACGTTCAAACCGTCTGCCCGTGAGGCGGCCGCCATGGTTGCCGAGTTGAACCGCTATCGTCATGGCTGAAGGCGACGGCAGGGCCGCCCCTGCCGTGTCCCGCAATCATGCGACAACACAAGGAAACGATATCATGACCTCTTTTACCGCTCTTGCCGCCGTCGTCGCCAACGCCCCGCGCACTGTGAAGCTCGCCAGCGTTGACCGCGAGTCCAGCCGTCGCAACGTCATAGGCTCGCATTCCGACACTGCGCACGTATGGGCACAAAACCGCTACATGTCCGGCCGTTCGTCCGACTCCCGCATGTATTTTGAGGGGGCAATCCTCTATTCGTATGGCTCGCATTTCGCCCTTGGCATGGTGCTTGAAACTACGTCTGAAGGCCGCGTAACGCTGTTGAACGACTCGGGCTATTCGATATCGACAAGCAAGCACAAGGGGCACGCTCGCTACGCTGCAAACGGCAACATTCTGTATGTCCCGGACCTCACGGAAATCACCCGCACGCTAGACCATATCCGGGGCGGCAACATGGCGGCCTATACCGTCAAGCAACTGCCCGATTTCATCAAAAAACACATTCTGGACATGGCCCCGGAAACGACGGTTTTTCTTGCCGGGCTAATCGGCAAGGTCCGTTCCGTCTGCGCATGGTTCCGGGCCGCTGAAAAGGCCCGTGCCGTTGCAAAGGCAAAGGCCCGCGCCGCTGATATCGAAAACAAGAAAGAGGCCGCTATCACCATGGCAGACGCAAGCCCGGCCGCGTGGGCTCGCGAGTTGTCAGACCGTCAAGAGGAAAGCAATCGCCCGTGGGGCCGTTATCCCTATTATCAGGGCTCGCCAAACAAGAGCTATCGCAAGGCGACTCCGGCCGAGTCCCTACTCGCGTTTGCCACTGAAATGCACCGCTTGAACGTGACCGCTAAGGCGCATTTGAGCAAGAAACGGCAGGCCGTTCTAAAGGCCCGTTTGGCTGAAGTCCGGGCGCTGGCGAAAGAGACTCTGAAGTGGGAAACTAAGGGCGACGAACTCGCCACGTTCCGCCGCTACAAGGTGACGTTCCGGGCCTATCTGGCGATTGCTGCAAAGGCCCCGACACGGGACTATGACAAGGCGGCGGCCGAAACGCTCGCACGGCTCGCAACGTGGTTTGCGCAGCGCTCGCATTGCCCGGCCGTGCTGGCAAACAAGCTTGCCGATATCATCCGGGCCGCCAATGCCCGGCGGGAAGATTTGGCCGCCATTGAAGCGGCGGAACGCATGGAACGCGAGCGGGCAGACCGTGAGGCATGGCTTGCCGGTGAAAGCACCCCCGGCAACCGCTACGCCCGTTATTCGGATGAAATGGGCCGCGCATTGATGCAATCGACGTGAGCGGCAACTTTGTGGCCGGTTGCCACAAAATCGGATGGAACGAGATTAGCCGCCTTGCCGGGCAATTGGGCCTAGCTGATATCGCCCCGGCAGACACTACCGTTCATGGCTGAAGGCGACGGCAGGCCATGCGCCTGCCGTGTCCCGCAATCATGCGACAACAGGAGTCCACCATGACAGACACAATCACATTCCGCCGGGCCGTCTATGCGGTTGAACTGATACACGACGAAGACGCGGGCAAGCCGTGGGAACGGGAAGACGGACACGGCCCTGTTTCCGATTGGACGACACGCGACAAGCGGCCGGGGGAATTGGTGCTATGCGCAGACCGCCGGGCAAAGCGGTATTACGATTTCCAGCAGGCCACGGCAGACGCAAAGCGCGACTCGTGGGGCCTAGGCCCGGACGACATGGCCCTATTGGTGAAACGACTCGGCCGCCCTGCTACCCGTGGCGAGATTGTCCGTCAGGCCGTGCTAGATGATTTTGAACGGTTGCAGCGTTGGTGCGATGACGCTTGGCATTATGTCGGAGTCGTCGTCACGCGGCTGGACGCGCACGGCAACCGGCTGGAACATTTGCAAGCGAGCCTATGGGGCATTGAGTCGGACGCTGGCGATTATCTGGACACTGTGGCCCGCGAATTGATCCGGGAAATTGAAGCCATGCGGGCCGCCGCATGACGCGCAAGAGCTACACCCGGAAAGAGGAACGGGCCTTTGCCCGGCACGTGTCTATTCACCGCGTCATGAGGCTATGGCAGGCCGTGCTTGCCCTAGGCGGGATTGCCGGGGCCGTATGGTCCGGCTCTTGGCATTGGCTCTTTTGGGCAGGCGTGGCGGCATGGGCCTTTAACAAGGCCGTGCCCCCGGATGATGACTTAGACCGCATTATGTGACGATTGCCCCCGCCCCGGCCGCAAGCCGGGGCTTTTCTTTGCCCCCATGGCCCGGCCTCACAAGCCGGGCTTTTCTATTTCGGCCATAGCGGGCCGCTGGCGAGCGTTTGCCCGAGTCCGGCATAGCACCCTTGCCGACTAGCGCCGCGCTCACCCTGCCCCCCTTGCCGCCGGGAATAGGGGCCTTTTGATTCCGCACCCTTCCCACGCCCTAGGCCGTGCGAAATGGGGGCCGCCGGACTATCGGGCAGGCCATGCAACCGGAAGGGCATGTAATGTTATAACGTCACTGTAATGGTATAACGTTACTGTTACGTTATAACATGACATTATTCGCCGAGGGGGCACCGGGTCGAGGGCTGGCAGCGGACCCCTGCACCGCCACCCACCAGCCACCGGGCCGGGGGCGATCCGGGGCCACTACCTTGAACCTTGCTCTAGTTCCAAAATTCCTACCCCGGAATCCGAGCCCGTTTCAAATATGGGTAAATTGGCCGCTGGAAATCCGGCCAGACGATCACTACCTTGGGAGTGTAGCCGGGAGTAATTTTTGGAGTAGAGAGTCCCATGGTGCCAGCAGTTCCCATGAAAGATCGCCGCTTCGGCAAGATCGTGGTATTGTCCCGAGAAGGCAGCAACCATGCTGGCCTCGCGATGTGGGCTTGCCGTTGCGATTGCGGCACCGAGTTCGTCAGATCGGGAGCCGAGATCAGAAGCACGGGCGAGGGTTGCCAGTGCAGAGCTTGCGGCGTCCAGCAGATGTCCGAGAGCCACATCACCCACGGCGACACAGGCACCTATCTGCACACTGCATGGATGGGCGCTCGCCGCCGAGTAACAGACGACAAGCATCCGAAGTGGATGAACTATGGAGGCAGAGGCATCACCATGTACGACCGATGGATGAAAGACTACACGGCCTATCGAGATTACGTCGATCAGACGCTCGGCCCGAGGCCGTCGCCAGACCACACGATTGACCGGGTGGACAACGACAAGGGGTATGAGCCGGGGAATATCCGGTGGGCAACCGAGGCCGAGCAGCTTGCGAACCGACGCACATATGGTAGTGGGCGTTGACTATTAACCACGATTGGCCCTACATATGGCACTGCCGAAGCTCGGCATCGCTACCGTGGTCCCAATCGGGGTGGCAACAAAGCCCGGAAGGTAGGCTGTCAGGAGCCAATGACCCTCCGGGCTTTTCAATTCCCCCAAAACGGATTCGCCCAAAAGGAATCCTATTAAACGCTTTTGCCTTTTCTGAGCGACCAAAAACTGAGCGACAAGGAATCCGTGTTATGAGTTGCGTAAGACTGGACTATACCGACATGCGGCGGGGCCACGGCACGGTGATGGAGGTGATGGAAGAACGACGGTGGGGTGCTGTAGTCTGGCAGGTATGGTGTGACTGCGGTCGCATCTACGAGGCTGACAGCCAGAACCTCAAGAAGCGAAACGACTTTGCCTGCCGACCATGTATCCGGGCCGGTCAAACTCACGCAATTAAGCACGCGCTAGCTCGCCGAGGTGCCGTTCATCCCTTGTACTCGACATGGGAGAACATGCGCCGACGCTGCAACGACCCGGCTGCGACCAGCTTCAAGTATTACGGTGCCCGAGGGATCAAGGCGTGCAAGGCGTGGAACGAATCCTTCGAAACCTTTTTGGCCGACATCCTGCGTTCAATTGGCGAGCGACCCGAGGGAAAAACGCTCGACAGGCCGGACAACGATGGGAACTACGAGCCGGGTAACGTCAGGTGGGCCACCCGGACAGAGCAGAACATCAATAAAAGAAAAGTGGACTAGACCCCTTTACAGGTGACTAAAGGTAGCCTATGTATCGGTTGTCGGCGCAAGTTGCGTCTATCAACAACCCGAGAGGATACCGACATGGAACTCATGAAAGCCAGCTGCCAGTGGGCAACTCGTCCTTCCGACGAACGCTTCACCAACCTGATCGACCTGCGCAACGTCAGCCAGCGCGCCTATGAAATCGCCCGCCAGAAGAACATCTCGACGCGCATCCTCGAAGTCCAGCCTGCCGCCGATGACCACATCAACGGCTTGCAGATCGTGGGCTCGAACGGCCGCCCGGCTCTCGCCACCCACTGGTCATTCGGTCATCTTGCCGGTCTGGCTGGCGCACCGGCCGGTTATCTGCGCACGCTCGCTGCCCCGATTGTCGCGGACGCCATGAACTACGGCCTGAAGTTCAACCGCTCGGCCGAGGACATCAAAATCCTGCTGGCGCTCGGCGACGAAGACAAGCCGCACGATCTGCGCGCTGCCACCGGCCCGAACTACGGCCGCATCTGGAACGTGGATATTCTCAACGCCCTGATCAACCGCGTCGGCGACGGCGTGACCGGCGACTTCAAGGTGCCGGGCGAGTTCGGCAAGGACGTTGCGATCACCAAGGACAACACGACCATCTACGGTTCCGACCGCGACATGTTCGTCTTCCTCGCGGACGAGAAGAACCGGGTGGAAGTGGCGAACCGCCGCAACGGCCGCTCGGGCTCGCTGGCCCGTGGCTTCTTCCTGTGGAACTCGGAAGTCGGCTCGCAGTCGATTGGCTTCTCGACCTTCCTGTTCGACTACGCCTGCTCGAACCGGATCGTTTGGGGTGCCACCGAGTACCGGGAAATCCGCATCCGCCACACGGTCTCGGCACCGGATCGCTGGATGGATGAAGTCATGCCGACGCTGGCCGCCTACAGCGAGTCCTCCGTCCGCTCCACCGAGGACACGATCAAGCACGCGCAGCAGCGCAAGGTCGATGCCGTCGAAGACTTCCTCGCCAAGCGCTTCACCAAGACGATTGCTCGCGGCGCGCTGAAGGCGCACGAGGAAGAGGAAGGCCGCCCCATCGAAACCATGTGGGATGCCGTGACAGGCGTCACCGCCTACGCCAAGTCCATCAAGTATCAGGACGAACGTGTGGCCGTGGAGCGCGGCGCTGGCAAGCTGCTCGATCTCGTCGCGGCGTAAACGAATCTGGTCGGGGGCTTCGGCCCCCTTCCGCATTTCAGGAGTTGAGCGACATGTCCAGATGGACCCCAATCGAGATTATCATGGTCGGCTCGGTGCTGGCCTTGGGTCTCAAACTCGCAGGAGTTTTCGCATGAGCAAGACAGAGGGCACGGCCGAGGCCCGCGAATACGGCCCGAGGGATTTTGGCAACTTCAGCCAGTCCACGCGCAGGGTGGAGATCGAAGAGAAGATCGAGACCGCAAGCGTTCGCCTTTCGGCTGACGACGCCGCCCGGATGATCGAAACCGCGATCCGCACGCAGTACCGGATCACCCACGACTATTCGGTGATGGTGACGTTTCTCGACCTCAACCGTTCTGACGAAGCCTGCGTGGTCGAAGTCACGAGGAAACTGCCATGAATGACCGGGCGCAAATGTGGGATGACATCTGCCGCGAACTGGCGCGCACCGCCCCGGCTCCCGGCAAGAGCGACATCCCGAGCAACCTGCATATCTTCCCCGCCGACGTGCTGTTCTCGTCCGTCTTCAAGCCCGGCGAGCGCCAGCATATCTTCCCGGAGAAAAAGGTGGAGGACTTCGCGATCACCTTCCCCATGAAGGACTTGCCGATTGGCCTCGTGACCTACGTCCAGCCCCGGAAGTGGCAGGACACCGAGGTCGCCACCGCGCACACCCGGTTCGCCCCGTCGATCATCCCGACCAAGACCAGCAAGTGCGATCTCGACACGACCGTCCGCTGCGGCCGGGCGAGCAACATCGAACCGGATCGCCTGCTGCGCAAGGCGCGGGTGGAGATCGCCGTGGAGGCCGTCGAGTTCGAGAGCCGTATGCCCTACATCCCGGCCAGCCGCTACCGCCACGGGGGCAACGCCCGGCTCGTGCGACGACTCGAACTCCGGGCGATCCGCGTCAACGTGGACACCATGGTCGATACCTACGATGAAATCCTCGCCGAGTTGCACGAGGACTTTGACGGGTGGCGGGAATGAGACTCCGGGCCGTCTACAACAAGCGGATGGGGCAGGCGAAACTCTGCCACGACCAGTGGTGCAAGCCGGGCGAGACCTCGGTAGTCGCAATCGTGCTGACCACGGGAGACGAGGCAGCGGACATGAAGCTCGCCGAGCAGATCGCCGAGCGCTGGAACATGGTGGAAGACGCGACCGGAAAGTGACCTAGACCACTTTACAGGTGCCAAAAAGTAGCTTACGTTCGAAGACCTCAACAGGAGAGACCCGATGAAGACCCGTAGCGAAATCCAACTGGCGATCCACGCGGCCATTGCCGACGTGGTAGCTGGCGACATGACGATCACCCCGGACACCCATCTGCACGACACGCTCGGCATGGACAGCCTCGATATCACGGCGCTGACCCTGACGCTCGAACCTGTCCTCGGCATCACGATCCCGACCGAGGACGAGGGCAAGATCGGCAACATGACCGTGCGCGACCTGACGGACTATTTGGAGGCCCGCCTATGAGCAGCGATCCACGGTTCGAGGTCGCGGCCATCCGCGTCGAAGGGCGCACCGTCAGCGCCTACAAATGCACATGCCGGAAGTGCGGCACCGAGGACAAGATACCCTCGAACCGCCAGACCCACCGCCTGCCGGGCGTTGTCGTCCAGAAGAAGTTTCAGCAGCGCGGGTGGTCCTTCCCGAAGCGCCTTTGCCGGGAGTGCAAGTAATGGCTACCAGCAGCAACGGCGGGCGCTACGGCTTCGGCTTCAGGATGCGCCCCGAGGATATGGCGAATTTCAAGAAGGGCATGGAAGAGGCGCTGCGGGAGAAGTACCCGCATCTCTACGTGGACGCCTATGACAGCATGGAGGACGAGATGCCCGGCCCGAACAACGACCAGCGCCGCGAGAAGGTCGATCCGAAGACCGGCCGCAAGTTCAAGAACCTGAACCACCCGATCCCGAAGCGGGCCGAGCCCATGCGGAACAAGGTCGTGGTCCACCAAGCCGCGCCGGAGCATTACACCCATGGAACGCATCATGTCACGCTCCCTCGTAGGGGCCGCCTCGGCGACATTCGTCTGTGTGACGAATCCGGCCGTCCGGCCAACATTGGACCTACGTCTCGCGGCCCGGCCGAGTTCCGCACTGTGGACGCTGCCCTTGATCACTTCCGCCGCGTGGCACGCAACTTCGACAAGCTCAACGGATACGGAGTCGAGCCATGACCGAACGTCGCCCTAGCGCTGGCATCATCGCCTACATCGTCCTGATTTTCGCCGTGGCGATGGTCCTCGGCCTCACCCTCGGCGGCTGCACCAGCGTACCGCCCGGAACCTACGTTGGGAGCGGCACCTGTGACCAGTGCATCGGTCCCTATGACGTGACACTCACCAGCCATCGCGCCGCCCTCGCACGCGGCCTCTGAACATCCGTATAAACGGGAGAACCAACCTGTGGCAATCGAACGCTTCAAGACCGTGGCCTACCGCAAGGACACGATGGAAATCATCAGGCAGGCGCAGGAGATCACGGCCGACTATCGCGCTCGCGGCTACGTCCTGACACTGCGCCAGCTTTACTACCAGTTCGTCGCCCGCGACCTGCTGGAAAACAAGCAGAAGAACTACAAGCGCCTCGGCTCGATTATCGATGACGCCCGGCAGACCGGCCATCTCGATTGGGAGACTATCGAGGATCGCACCCGGAACCTGAAGAGCCCAAGCACGTGGACCAGCCCGGAGTCGATCCTGCGCGCCGTGGCCGACCAGTACATGGAAAACCCATGGCTGAAGCAAGAGGTCTGGCCGGAAGTCTGGATCGAGAAGGACGCGCTTGTCGGCGTGATCGAGCCGGTCTGTGACGAACTGCGCGTGCCGTTCTTTGCCTGCCGAGGCTACGCCAGCCAGAGCGAGATGTATGGGGCCGCCAAGCGCTTCGAGCGGCTGCGCAAGCAGGGCTACCGCCCGATGGTCCTCTACCTCGGCGACCACGACCCGAGCGGAATGCACATGGGCGTCAATGCTGGCGAGCGGCTGGAACTCTTCAGCCGTGGCGACGTGGAAGTGAAGCGCATCGCGCTCAACCGCGACCAGATCGACCAGTACGACCCGCCGCCGAATCCGGCCAAGGAAACCGACTCCCGCTTCGAGGCTTACGCGGCCGAGCATGGCGACGAGTCTTGGGAGCTTGACGCTCTCGACCCGGACGTGATCAGCCAGTTGATCCGCGACGAGATCGGCGAGATCACCGATCAGGACAAATGGGACGAGTGCATCGCGGCCGAGAACGAGAACAGCACCGGCCTGCAAGGCGTCCATGACCACTTCGACCGCGTGAAGCTCTACCTGAAGCATCGCAGCGATTTCCTTGATCTCACCGACTTCCAGCCGGAGCTTCTGGACCAGTTCGAAGACCTCGACGCGCTGCTGGACGAAATCGCCGAACGCAACGGTTGACTAGCAACTAACAGTTCCCTATAACCGCAATTCCTGACAACGGAGACCACGACATGTCTATCACCGCATTTACCGCCTACAAGGACACTTCCGGCAAGCTGCACACCAGCCTCGAAAGCGTCCAGACCGCCGAGCGCCGCGCCATGTACGCTGACCTGCTGAAGGCAGGCACCAGCGCCAACCCGCAACTCGCCCGGCTCGATCCGACCTTGGTCGTGGATTTCTGCATGGCCCTTGGCAAGTCCATCGGCGATGTCGCCAACGACCGGCTGACCCCCATTGGCGCGAACGTGACCGTCTCGAACAAGACGGCCGCCGAGACCATGCAGCCGGTCGTTGCTGCGGCCCAAAAGTTGACTCCCGCGACCCCCGCCAGAAAATTGAATCCCGAATCCGTTTCAACCGAGGAAAAAGGCGGGCGTTTTGAAAACGCTCCCCGGTTTCCAAGCGGCGGCATCGTCGGTGATCGAGCAGTCGCGAAGAGCCCGGCCCTTGGACTCCCTTATGGACGAGACAACCTCGCCGACATGGGTGGAGATGGACCTGTCGTGGGCCGAGCAGCGGGTGATGGCGTGGATGGAGATGTCTACGCCGCCGTGGTACGGGAACTCGGAACTGAATTTCCCGGCAACGAGAAGCCCCACCGGACGGATTTCGGAAGACACCCGCTCGACCCTTCTCCGGTCGATGAAGGGGCTCTCCGGGTCGCCGCTGGCGTAGCTGACCGGGGCCACTGACATGCTCAAGAAGCTCATGATCCGGGCGATCACTCGCATCCTTCAGAAGTTCTTCGTCGGCAAGCGCCTCTACCGCATGGGCGATCTCGACGGGCAGAAGGCGATCCTCAACTACGGCCGGATCGTGGGCTTCGACAGGCGCAGACTCGAACTGTCCTATCTCGACAACGGCGGCAGCATCCGGGACGCCCGGCGGGTCCATATCCGCCGACTGTCCTACGACCGACGCCTCAAGAATTGGGTGTACTATGACTGAAGTCAACGCGATCCTCGCCATGGGCAGCAGCGGGCAGATGGGCCTCAACGGTCGCCTGCCTTGGCTGTCCGATGACTACGCCGAGCAGGTCAAGGCCGACCTCGCGTGGTTCGCCAAGCTCACGGCCGGGGGAGTCCTCGTCGTCGGCCGCCGGACCTATGACGAGATGATCGCCATGGGATTCAAGAACAAGGATCGGGCGCTCGCCGTCTGGTCTCGCGACCAGAACGTAGGCCCCGGCGGCTTCATCACCATGCTCTACCAGAAGTATCCGGGCCGCCCGATCTGGATTTGTGGCGGGGCCGAGACGTTCGAGTGCTTCAAGGGCTACATCATGCGCTGGCACATCTCCCGGATCGCCTACAACGGCCCGGCCGATGTCCGCTTCAACCCGGTGTGGCTGCTCGGATGACCTACGTTCACGGCACCTTCGTAGAACACCCTGCCGTGGTTGACGGGATGCTCGTCGCTACGCTGCATGACAAGATCGTGTGGGCCGGGCCGGTCCACATGGCACCCCTCGAATCCTTCATTGAAGGCACGCTGCTGCACGTCCACCCGGCGCTGCTGCACCGCATCCAGTATCACGTTGATCAGGTGGAGCCGGGAGGAATCGATGGAGACCGGAGCTAAGTGCATCTGCCAGCATGACGACTGGTTCAATGCCTTCGGCGATGCTTTCACTGCCCTGCACATGGGCGACAGGCTCACCGTCAGAGCCAGCAAACGGGTAGGGGGCGCACGCTTCCTGTCCTTCAACGAAACCCCCGAAGACCACTTCTTTTTGGAGCAGGGCTTCGTGCCAATGAGGGCATTGAATTGAACAGACAGCAGCGCCGGAAGGCCAACAGCATCCTCCGTAAAGAGGGCGACAAGACAGCGGTCACACAGGCTCGCAAGGACGGTCGCCCCCAATACTACGACATCCTGCCGGGCGACAAGACGCAGTGCGCGCTCTGCCTCGCCAGCGACAACAAGAACACCAACCAGTACGGGCGCGGCGAAGCCTTCATGGCCGACCCCGGCAACAGCCCGTTCGATGACGGCGGGGTCTACACCGTCTGCATGTATCATCTGCCGGACGACGCCGTGATCCACGACCCGGTGGACAACGAGACCCGCACCAAGGACGGTCAGAACATCTGGACCGAACCGGACGCAACCGAGGGCATCATGCCCCCGACATTCAGGGAGCCGAGCAATGGCTGAAGGCATCATTCCGAACCACGTCTGCATTGACGAGGGCCACCCCCATTTCTGGAAGCACTTTCGCCATCTCGGCGTGAAGATCGACGGCAAGGAACGGCTCGGGGATGTCCACGAGTTCAACGTCGCCGAGGGGTGGGCGATGGTCCGCGTCAAGAACGACATCGGCCAGTTCAAGATCGACCCGGCCAACACGCGGCGGTTCCTGCTCGAACGGATCACCGGGAAGATCGAACCGTACCTGAAGAAGCCGCTGCCGATGGCCCCGGCCTTCGGTGCCAGCGATGTCGCCGCGATCTCGGCAGCGCAGGCCAAGCGGGAACGCAAGGCCGCCAAGTTGAGGGCGCAGGCCAATGGCTGACGACTCCTTCTGCCACTGTGGAACGCACCGGCAGGCAGTCGAGATCGCCGAGAAGCTGTTCAAGGATATGGTGGCGAGCGACTGCCCGGTGTGGGCTTTCCAGATCGGCGCAGCGCTGCGCACCATCGCTATCGATGCTCTCAAGAATGAGGGCATGACCCTGAAGGAAGTGCAGACCATGGGCGACGTGCTGACGCGCTCGACCCGTGAGGTCATGACCGACCCGGCCGCTTTGCTGGCAGCGGGCATCAAACGGAGGGAAGAGCTTGGAACATAGTGGCGAAGGCAAGTCCACGTGGGGCACGAAGGTCTCCACGTCGGCCGGGAAATTCTTCGGCTGGAAGAACCGAATCTACGGCCGCGACAACGAACATTCGACGGTCTACATGACCCGCTTCTGGATCGGCCGCCTGCGGCTGCACGTCTTCTGGCGTGGTGACTACGACCCGGACTGGCACGACCACCCGTGGGGCTTCTGGACCTTCCCGCTCAACAGCTACGTGGAAGAGGTCGTGATCAAGGACTACGACCCGGCCACCGGCATGAACGTGCCGCGCCGGATCATCAAGCAGGTCGTGCCCGCGTTCCGGCTTCAGTACCGCCCGGCTACGCACACCCACCGAGTCCTCGGCAAGTTCGACGGCCATGTCACCGACGACTTCGGCTTTACGCACCGGGTCTCTGCCCGGCAGGCGGCCGACCTGTCGAGCGATCTCTTCCGGTTCGGCTACGACATCATCGGCAAGGTCGTGACCGTCGTCTGGCGCGGCAAGGACGAGCGCAAGTGGGGCTTCCTGAAGAACCGGGACGGCCGCTGGTGTTGGGTCCACTGGAAGGAATACGTTTTCCGGGGAGGCAAGGATGCGCCTTGCAGTGACTAAGTATTACGTCCGGCATTGGGGTGGCCTGTGGCACGCCTACACCTATCACCCGGTCAAGGGTGAGCAGCGGCCGCCGAAGAACCGGCGTTCGTTCTCTGCGTCCAAGAGTCTGCCGAAGCTCATGGACGCGCTGAAGCGCCGGGCCGAGAAGCGCCAGCGCCAGATCAACCAAGCCCATTAGGAGGCACACATGGCATTCGAGTCCTTGAGAGAAGCCAACATGCACCGGCAGCGCGAGTGGGACGCTGGCGGCGAGGCGAACAACGCCGACTGGCGCATGAACGAACTGGCCGGTGAGTGCGGCGAGGTCTGCAACGTCCTGAAGAAGATCAACCGGGAGCGCGTCGGCGTGCCGGGATCGCGTGCCACCAAGGCCGACCTCGCCGAGGAACTGGCCGACGTGGTGATCTGCATCGACCTCTACCAGATGACGACCGGCGGCCGCGAAGTCACCAGCAGCAACGACGTGGGCTATCTCGCTGCCTACTCGCTGACCCATCTCGGCGTCCACCTTCAGGCCGCCATCGGCCGCGCAGCGACCCGGCTCGTTCTCAACCCGACCGTGACCGGGGAAGACCAGCACGTCAGCTTCGTCGGCCTGCTCGACGTGTGCCGGGGCATTGCCAAGCGGGAAGGCATTGACCTGACCATGGCAGTGGCGCAGAAGTTCAATGCCACCAGCAAGAAGATGGGATTGGAGACGATGATGAACCTGACCAACGATGCCAAGCCGGACGAACCGTTGCCCGAGGGCGTCTGGTACGATGCGGGCTCGGGAACCTTCCGCAAGCGCGGCAGCGACGAGGACATGGGCGAGGCGTTCTGGAAGAAGTGGCGCGGCCGGAACCACCAGTTCCCGATCACGTCCACCGGCAACGATCCGAAGTAGCAGGAGGGGGCTTGACCCCCTCTTCGCTTGCTTGGTATAAGCAACCTCCTGACCACAACGCATAAGGGACCACACGATGGCACGGCCTGTCCAACGCAAGGCGAACAAGGACTACCCGAATCAAGGGATCAAGAAGGGCGATACCTACTGGTATGTGAAGATCAAGCAGCAGCGCGGCGGCATCGTCAAGCGCTCGCTCACCCCCTTCAAGCGCAGCCAACTCACCACGTCCGACTTCCTCGGGCAACTCTACGATTGGGAAGACCAGAAGTCCGCGCTCTCGGATATGGACGGAGCGCAAGACCTCGCCGACACGATCCGCTCGCTCGGGGAAGAGCAGCAGGAGAAGTTCGACAACATGCCGGAGGGCCTTCAGCAGGGCGACACCGGCCAGATGATCGAAGCCCGTTCGCAGGGCTGTGAGGCGGCCGCCAGCGAGATCGAAGAGATCATCAGCGAGTGGGAGACCGCCAAGGAAGAACACGACGATGCCGTGCAGGCTTTCGAGGCCGCGCAGTCCGCGCTCGAAGAGGCAGAGAACGGCGAGGAATGGGACGACAGCGAGTTCGTCAGCCGGGTCCAAGACGTGAGTGTGGACGTATGATCCCCCACGGCATCAACATCCCCGGCACCAAGGAAGTCACCATCCTCGAAGAGGCCATGGCCGACTGGCGGCAGGTTGCCGTCACCACCAACCCCACGGTCAACGCCGACTACATCCGCACCGTCTGCGAAGAGATCGTTCGCCGGGCCGAGATCATCGCCCGCGAGTCCCCCGTCAGTTTCCCCGAGGTCGCTGGCTTCCTGCTGACCCGGAGCCGGGCGCGGGTGTTGGGCGGCCTGCCCATCCAGAAGATCGGCGAGAAGATGCCGAAGAACCTCCACGACCTCGGGATGCTGAAGCTTGCCGAGGGCGGGATCGACGGCGGCCCGCTGGACGCCAAGGACATCAAGGCTGCAATGGCGCGGCCGAAACACAGGATCATCCAATGACCACGCTCGAAGAGAAGACCACCCGCTACCTGACCGGCCGCCCCGGCTTCACCGAGTCCCGGAAGGTGGACGTGAAAGACCTGCTCGCCCTCGCTGGTGCGGACAAGGTGACGGAACTCACCGAGGACAAGCGCGCCGCCTTCGACCGGCTGCTCGAACAGTTGGCCTCCCGGCCCGAGCCGATGACCACTCGCGAGCGCGCCGAGGCCGAGGCCACCATCCACCGGGCACCTACGGCGAAGGCCGATAACAGCACCTACGAGCTTGATCCTATCGCCTTGCAGGCCGCGATCACTGCCTACCACAATGCCGACAGCGACTACCACAATGACGACAGCGACTACCCGCTGCACGGTGCTATCGAGACCTACTTCACGGTGGCGATGGCGCGGGGCCTGCCGCTCCCGATGAAGGTCATCCCCGGCGGCGTCGAAGGCTACGCCCCGCTGGCCGAAATCCTCAAGGAAGCCTACGACCAGTCGGCCCGAGGCAAGGGCAAAGAGCGATACGCCAACGGCAAGCCCTTTCTCATGCAGCCCATCATGTCCATCGGCCGGATGGTCGGCCCCGGCTACCCGCTCGGACAAGCCATGAAGAAAGCGCAGGAGGCGGGCGGCATGTATGCCCGTTCCAACACCCCGGCAGCAGTTGCCGAGCTTCTTGGGGTTATCGTTTATACGGCAGCAGCAATCATGCTCATGAAGGAACAGGAGAACAGGCTTTGAACATCTTCCCCGCAACCCCCGGCACGTTCGTCGCGACCCGCGACCACGCTGCCACACATGGAGTCTACTACGTCCCGGTCGTCGGGTGGGCTCACGTTCAGGGCCAGTTGGCCTTCCCGATCCTGCCGATGGCGTTCGGCGGGCTCACCCACGGCAAGTGCATCGTGACTCCCGAGGGCTTCGTCACCGACCCGACGCACGGCCAGTGCTTCGATAAGATCGATGACTGGATCGCCTTCATCGACAAGGCCAAGCGCAAGGGCGACGAGCCGGAGCCTGACGGCGTTGCGACCTCGGCGAAAGACCCGGCACCGACCAAGCCTGCGGCCGCCAAGGCAGCACCGTCCGGGGCCATCGTCTTCGGCAACAAGTCCTACCAGTCGAAGTCCTTCTGGTCCTACCCGGATCAGAACGCGGTCTTCGAACTCGAAGGCGGCATCAACTACCCGAAGGACGAACGTGTGACCAAGGTCACTCGCGAGCAGTTCGCCGCGCTGAAGAAAGCCGGGGCGACCAAGATCGATCCGAACGGGCAGGTCGATGAAGACCCGGCCGAGGACGATGACGACGACGGCGGCCTCGTATGAGCGATACCGCCGCGCTTCTCGACACGATCAACAAGACGCTGAAGGCTGAACTGCCGGGCGTCACACAGGTTGTCCGTCGCAGGATCGCGGCGGGCATCCACCGCTCGCTGGCCGAGTCCATCAAGACTCGGGACAGCGAGATCAGCACCCTCAATCGAAAAGTAATGGACCACACCCGCGAGCTTGCCGAGCAACAGAAGCGGCACCGGGCAGCGGTCCACAACGCAGCCAAGATGGCCTTGGCGACCGTGGAGAAACTGTATGCCGAAACGAGCGAGCAATCCCACTGAAGACGAGGAAGATTATGTCGGCACCGCGCACACCAGCGACGGCAAGGCCCGACCGAACCGTGGTGGCAGCGATGCTCACGGCGTAGCCCGCGACCAGTTGCGTGCGTTCGTTGAGCGTATCGAGCGGCTGGAAGAAGAGAAGAAAACCATCGCTGACGACATCAAGGATGTCTATGGCGAGGCCAAGGGCATGGGCTACGACACGAAGATTTTGCGGAAGGTCATCGCCCGCCGCAAACGTGACGCGCAGGAGGTCATGGAAGAGGAACTGGTGCTGGACACCTACCTCGCTGCCCTCGGCATGATCGAAGGCCCGGAGGAAGACTGACATGGCGAAGGCGACCGGCAAGATGGGCATCGGGAATCTGGCAGTGGGTTGCGACGGCGACGTGATCACCCTCGAACTGCTGACCCACCACCGGGGCTCGCCGTTCGCCCTCTTCACCGTGCGGGAGATCGACAGCCTGATCAGGGTGCTGAAGAGCTACCAGACCAAGGCCAAGGCCCCACCACCTACGGATGACGAGGACGATTGGAGCGATCTGGTATGAGCAAGATGCTCCCGACCCGCATCCAACGGCTGATCGAGAAAGAGATCAGGAAGGCTCCCGTCAAGCTGGTCTACCATTTCGAGAACGGGCCGAAGCACCGCAAGCTTTACATCGAAGGGAAGATGGTCATGGTCTTCTCCCACGGTGCCAATGAGAACGCAGACATCGCACGCATCCGGTCGTTCGTTCGCCGGGCAGTAGAGGAAAAGAAATGCTGATCACCAGCGGACCATTCACCGGGCTCAAGAAGAACGGCTACCGCGCCATCCTCATGGACGTGCCGTGGCAATTCCTGACGCGCTCGGACAAGGGCAAGGACCGCTCGCCGGAGCAGCACTACGAGGTCATGACTCTGGACGCGATCAAGGCCCTGCCGATCCGCGATCTGGTCCACCCGGACGGCGCGGTCCTGCACTTTTGGGTGATCGACACCCACGTCAAGATGGCGCTCGACGTGGTGGAGGACTACGGCTTCACCTACAAGACGGTCGGCTTCTATTGGGCCAAGACCAACAAGGACGGATCGTTCTTCACCGGCATGGGCTTCTGGACCCGCGCCAACCCGGAACACGCCTACGAGGCATACTTCGCTGACGGGGAGGATCACACCGTCGAGCGGTCGTTCCTCGCCACCATCGGCCACCCGAAGCGCACCGGCAAGGACGTGCCACGATTGATCGTCGCGCCGCGCCGGGAGCATAGCCGGAAGCCGGACGAAATCTACGAGCGGATCGAACGCCTGACGGACGGCCCGTATCTCGACCTGTTCTCCCGGCAGTACCGTCCGGGCTGGACCAATTGGGGGCTGGAAGCCGACAAGTTCGGTGGTGATCCAGAAGCAGAGGCATTGGTGTAATGGCAACCGTCACCGTCAAGCGGACCAAGAAGGGCCGCACGATCACAATGAAGGCAGGGAAGGGCGAAGACCTGCGCAACGTGCTGTACGCTCTCGCCGGGCAGCAGCCGCCGAAAGAGGACGAGACCAATGAAAAGGGTTGAAGTGTGGAAGTCGGACCACGGCACCTACGAAACCGACCTTGACCGGGCAAAGGCATACGACCTCGTTGCCGGGCTCAACCAAGCCCTCCGGGACAAGCACACCTATGGACAGACACCCAAGAGCCGCATCGATCTAAGCGAGGCATTGGAACTGGTTGAGAACGCCCCGCTCGTGATCGCGCATCTTCAGGAATACCTCAAGCTGAAGGATGAAGCAGATGCCGAAAAAGCAGCGGAAGATCGATTCAGAGAGAGCCAACTGCCACTCGCTATCGGAACTGATAGCGCTGGCGAAGCGCCGTAAATACAAGGCCCCCGAGATTTGGGCTCGGAAGGTTATCGAAGGCAGACAACGAAAGAGATTCCTATGATCGTCGCCGCATCCGGGCACCGTCCTGACAAGCTCGGTGGGTATGACCAACGCACGTTCAACGCGCTGGCCGACTTCGCCCTCAAATGGATCGACCTGCAAAAGCCAAGCGGGATGATCATCGGCATGGCTCTCGGGTGGGACACCGCCTGCGCCGTAGCCTGCACCCGCCTGTGCCTGCCATGGGTAGCGGCCGTGCCGTTCGAGGGGCAGGACAGCCAGTGGGGCGACCGCGCCCGCAACGACTACGAGAAGCTGCTGCTCTGCGCGTCCACGGTCCACGTGGTCTGCGAGCGAGATGTCTTCGAAGAGGTCGGCCCGGCGTGGTGTATGCAGAAGCGGAACGAATGGATGGTGGACAACAGCGGCGGCGTGCTGGCCCTGTGGAACGGCGACCGATCCGGTGGGACGTTCAACTGCCTCGAATACGCCAAGCTCGGCCGACGCCAGATCAAGAACCTGTGGGCCGAGTGGGACTCCTACTACGAGGGAGGCGGCTACCTTGTCTAGGCCCCCGAAGCTGACCCAGAATTGGATGTCTAAGCTGGTGTCCCTGCTGAACATGCTTGCGTCGGATAACGACGGAGAACGGGCCAACGCTGCCCGCATGATCGCTCGGATGGCTGCGGCCGACAACAAGACCGTCTCGGACTTCGCGATGACTGGCGGCCCGCCTAGGACGGTTTACGTGGACCGCGTGGTGGAGAAGACGGTCTATAAGGATCGCCCGGCACCACCTAAGCCGCCCGGTGAAGGCAGACCGGGCCGGGACATTCTCGATAACCTGAAGTACGCTGCCACTTTCCCGGAGCATCTGACCGGGTGGGACTTAGAGTTCATTTCGTCCGTCCTGTTCTCCTGTTGGGACGACGACGATCTCACTTCGAAGCAGGAGAAAGCTGCCCGGCGCATCATCCATAAGGTGCGGATCGGGGAAGGCGACGAGGAACCATTGGTATGACTATCCAACGAGACGGCCGCGAGATGCAGATCGAGTGCGACTCCTGCCCGGCCACCACCGACATGTTCAGCAAGACCGACTTCACGGCCATGGTCGCCTGCGCCAAGAGCGACGGCTGGCAGATCGCCCCGGACCATAACGCTGAAGGCGGCTACTCCCATACTTGCCCGGACTGCAAGGGGGAGAGCCGCCTTCAAAGAGCGCGTGATCTGTTGGGCTAGGCCCGGCTGTAGAGCAGGCCGCCGAGACCTTCCCGGACAAGACCGAACTTGGATCGAGCGAATTGGCCCGGCCTGTGATGCGGTCGTTGAGTTCGAGAACTTCCTGTACGGTTTTCTCAAACCGATTGATAGCAGATTCGCGAGCGGCGGCCGAGGCTGCGATCTCCGCTTTCACTGCGGCACGGGTGCCATCGTTGGGTCGAAAGATCATTTGCAGGAGTCCCATGGAATCACTCCGCGCCCTGCTTGTGTTTGCCGCCGAAGCCGTTAGCCCATACAAGTTGCTGCACCTGTGCCGAGAGTTGCTGCACCGTCTGAACCGTCGCTCGATTAACCTCGGCCATCTGGTTAAGGGCTGACGTGAGTTGTTCATTCGCCTTGACCGATTCTTTACCTAGATCAGCCAACGTTTCTTGAAGCTCATTGTTCCGATTGTAAAGCTTCAGGACCGCATATCCAAGAGCAAAGATGACCGTGCCAGCCAGACCGAGTTGTGCGAGAGGCGTCAACATTTCGGGGGGCATGTTATTTCCCTCGGTATTTCTTCCGGGCGTTGTTATAGTGCGTCACTGTATCCCTATGCTTGCGCTTCTCGCAAGCTGCATAGAGTCGGGTATCCCCTATAACCCTTACCGCTTCATCTAAATTAGCAAGCGATGAAACGCCGGGGTCTTCACAATAGGCTTCGAGGTTGGCTGGCAGCGGCGGAAGATCGGGCGGCACGGCCACCTTCTCACCGGATGCTACGCAACCGCTCAAGTACACGGCCATCAACAGGCTCGCAAGCCTTGCCTTTACCCTGCTGCGCTGCATTGGCTTGGTCCCTTTGTCGTGTCAGGTCTGCAATCTCGTTCTCGGTTGCCGTCTTCTGCTTCTCTGCGTCAGCGAGCAGCGCGTCGGCCGCATCCTTCTGGCGCTGGACCTCGGTCAAGGTCTTGCGCAGCGTGTCAGCCTGACACTCGGCCTTGGCCCGGTTCGTCACCTTGGCGTCGTGGAAGGACAGCCAGACGAAGAACGCGATGACGCCGAGGATGATCTTCCCCGGCGTCGAAGTAGCGAAGGCGAGAAGGCCGGTCATGCCGACACGTCCTGCCCGGTCTGGTGCTTCTGAAGCCGGATGCGGTTCAGCACGCCGGACTTGTAGACGACGAAGCCGCCGACACCGAGCGCGATCAGCCAGAAGTTATCGGTAATGAACTGCTGCACCGGGTTGAGCGTGTCGATGATTTGGCGAACCGTGTCGCTCGACGCGCCGAACTCGTCCAAGACCTTCTTGACTCCGAAGAGCCCACCCCCGGCCGTCGTGATCTGGCCGAAGAGCTTGGTCTGGTCGGTCTGCTTCACGGCCTCGTCGTCATCCTTACGCAGGTCATCCAGCGTGGCGTTCTTGCGATCCGCCGCAATCGGCCGCTGCGGCTTCAGGGCGAGCGCCGTGAGAAATTCCGCGTCGATCCTAGGGTCGGCCGTCTGAAGCTTGTTGTCGAGCCGGAATGCCAGCACGGCGGCCGCCGTGCGAGTGCCCCAACGGCCGTCGATGGTCCCGACCTCCGGGTAGCCGATCTCGTCAAGCGTCGTCTGGATCGCCTTCAGTTCGTCATGGACCTTGCCGTCGTAGAGATCGACATCGCCCGGCGACTCCGGCGACCACGGGGTATCCGGGATTTTGACCCACTTGTTGAGGGCCTTCGCGAACTTGGTGTGGTAGTCGTTGCGTTCGTACTTCGGGCCGTTGTATCCCCGGACGTAGGCGCGGCAGTCGTCGGCCGTCACCTTCTGGCCCTTGTTGAGCTTGGCCTGAAGCACGCGCAGTTCGTCGTCCAGATTGGAACCGGCGATGAAGTCCACCATGGCTTCAAGCTGCTTGTCCTGATCCGAGAGCATGGCCTTCAGCATAGCCTCGCCGGTCGGATAGTTCATAAGCAGATGGTTCTCGCCGAGCAACTGCGGGCCGCCCCACGAGCAGGCTTTGATCGCCGTCTCCGGGTCGATCTCGTAGGCCTTCCAGAAGCGAGGGTAGCTGTCGGCCGGGTATCCCTTCTCGCCCCACTTCGGATACGCCAGCCCGGCCTTGACCAGTTTGTCGCGGATCGCCTTGGTGGGGGCAGCGCGGTAGGCCACGTGCGGCTCGTAGAGCATCGGCAGGCGGCCCTTGGAGTCCGTCCACTTGCCGCCGGTCTCCACGTCGATGTTGGCGTGGATCAGGTCTTCGCCGATCCCGATCTTGTGTCCAAGCCGGGGCAGGTCGGTGTCTTCGAGCAGCTTGCCCTTGAAGATCATTTCATCGGGGGTGAGCATCAGTCAGGTTCCTTGTTAACCATGTTTCTCTATACCCCACGGCACGGGTTGTTGGCTACCAGAAGTTACCGTATAAACGGATCGACACACAGCCCGGAGAATCCTGACATGATCCAGACCAAGCGCCACTGCTGCCGCGAATGCGGATCGCGGCGAAGCCGTTCTTGGTCGCCTCGTAGATCAGCAGCGGTTGCCTCGTCGTGTCCGTCTGCCCGATGTCCGCGCCGTTGCCGGACTGGTCGTAGACCTTGACCACGGCCGGGGGCGCACCGGAGAACGGGACGACCTCGCCGTCAGTGTCAATGCCGAGATCGGACTCCGCGTTGGTGGTCGTGTCGCGCACGCGCAGCAGCGGGCCAGTGTAGCCGTCCACGATCCGGCGGGTGGCCCATGCCCCCTTGATGGTGAATCAGAGGTCAGAGTAGCCCCGGAGCGGCGGCGTGATCGGCCCGAGCAAGAATCCTCGCGTCTCTTCCCCGGCCCATGCAGGCTGCGACAGGCGGGTGTCCGCGCTCTTCCAGATCGCCGCCGTCGTCGGAGAACTGAAGCTTCCAGCCTGTGGGCATGAGCCCGCTCCATGCGGTCAGCTTGTAGTCAGTGACGGCGAAAGCGTTGCCCGAGCCGAAGTCCCACTGAAGCCAGTGCGACACGTTCGTAGCGTTGTCGGCCCACCCGGTAGACGTGTTGTTGTCGAACGCTCTCTCCGGGCCGTAGCCGCCTTGCGCTGCGTCGGCCGAGGGAGAACCGCCGTTGGCGGCGATCAGATCGGTGACGCCGTTCATGAGACGGATTTCGTTGATGCCCTGATACGAGGTCGGCCACTGCAAAGTGACCAGTCGCCAGTAACGATGCGGCTGATCCCAACCCTCGTCCGGTTGTCCCGGTCGGAGGATTTCAGGGTAGGTGCGCCATCCGTCGATTTTAGGAACTCCGGTGAGGACACCGTATTCCGTCCACGTCGTCCCGTTGTCCGAGAAATCCACCGCCATGCTGGACCAATACTGGTCTGCGGCCGAGGACTGGCGCATGGCGATCTCGGTGATCTCCACCTTCTTTCCGAAGTCGTAGCCGATCCAGTTGGGGATCGTTCCGGCGGCCGCCCAATTGGTGTTGATATTGCCGTCGAAGGCGTTGTTGTAGTGCCACGTCGTACCGTTCGGCTGGTCGTACCAAGACGAGGCCATGGCGGCCCCGCCGGTAGCGAGGTTCGGGCCACCGGGAGCATTGCGGAACTCGATCTCGCTGTACTGCGTGTTGTCGCCAGACCCTTGTGTGACACCCCGGATGCGCCAGTAGCGATGCGCGTTCGGGCCGGGGCCGCTGATCCAATCCGGGCTATCGTAGACCTTGTTCTGGACTGGTCCGTTATAAGGGTTGCTGGTCTGGCCCTTCGTCAGTTCGGTTTGACCCGGTACGTCCGGCGGTCGTCGCCGTAGCCGAGCCAGACGTTTTGCCACGGGGTTTGAGTCCAGTATTGGGAGTCGTTGCGGGACTGGATGCCGACCTTGACCGGCTGCACGGCCGTCGCGAACTGGACGCCGAGCAACGTCGAGTTGGACTCGTCGGCACCGGACCAGTTGGTGTTGTCGTTGTCATCAATGGCCTTGGCTGCGTCCTCGCCGCTGCTGTACTGGCCGGACGAGAACGCGGTCTGCCCGGTCGTCAGGTCTGTGCTGCCCCGGAGCATGGAGAGTTCGCCGATAGAGCCCGAGGGTTGCCACCCGAAGATCGCCCAAATCTGCGAGGTCGATTTCACGGCCGGGATGTTGAAAACCTTCTCGGTGCCCGCCGTCCACGTCTCGCCCTGCTCAAGACGGCAGAACGCCTTGGGCGTCCAAGCGGTAGCGTCGTCCGACCATTCGATCCAGAAGGCGGCCGGGGAGCGGTTCGGTTCGTCCTTGTTGGGGTAGATGCCGATGCCATCGACCTTGCGAGGCGTCGAGCCGAAGTCCAGCGTCAGCGTGGCGCTATCACCCTGCCCGATGTTGAACTGGCAAAGGGTCGTGTTGATGACGTAGTTCAAAATCTCGGGGAGCGAACCGGCCTGCACCGAACGGTCAGCCGAGATGTCGGCTTGCGGCCCTACGTTCACGCCGCCTGCATAGACCTGAAGGCCCGAGAGACCTTCGTAGCTGGAAGACACGGCCCACCGGACGATGCGAACGCGCCAGTACCGATGCACAGCGTCAATCGGGAGGTTCCCGTTGTTGCCGCCACCGGATGCCAAGATTGCCTGCGCCGAGACCGACGCGAACAGGTGCGTCTTCATACCGATGCCAGAGCCCCCGTGATGATCCACTCGTTGGTGTCTACCTTGGTGGCAGAGATCGAGCCGTAGCGATGCCTCATGACCGTGCTGAAGCCCTCCGGGACATCCAGCGTAACGCCGCCAGCCGGAGAGATCGTGAGCAGCCCTGCGCCGCGCTGCATCCACGTCAGCACGTCGCCGATCTCGAAGGCGGCCGTGGCGTTGGCCGGGATCGTGGCAGTCTGTGCTGCGGCCCCGTTGCCGACAATGAGCTTGTTCGCGTCGGACAGTTGCGCCGTGTCAGTGCTGCCGGTGAAGGTGCGCAGCTTGGACAGCGCCGGGTCGGTGCTGATCTGCGTCTGGTTGCCCGTCGAGCCCACCCACGGGGCCAGCACGAAGGACCAAGCGTCCGACCATGCCGTGCCGTTGTCGGAGAACTGGACCTTGCCAGCCGTGATCCACTCGTCGTTCTCGTAAGACAGCAGGTTCGTCAGCCGGACTTGGTGGATATCAACCGGCGAGGCGAACTGGTAGCCGATCCAGACCGTACCGCCAGAGACGGAACCGGACTGCGACTCCCATATCGTCGAAGGTACGCCGTCGAAGGCCTTGGCTGGAAATCGGTCGGCGTAGTTGCCAGACGCAATCGGGGTGCCGCCGGTCGCCAGTTGCAGGCCGCCGGGCTCGTCCGCGAAGACCACTTCGGCAATGTGGATGTAGTCGTTGTCGCCCGTGTTCGCCGTGGGCACGACACGCCAGTAGAGATGCTTGCCGAAGCCGGGCTCCGACCCGCCGCCGCTCGGGGCGTCAATCCAGTAGGTGTCGAAGTCATCCCCGGAACGCTTGGCGAGAATCTGTCCGGCCGTGCCGCCCTCGGGCACCGTGTCGGCATACCAGCCAGCCCCGAATGTCGTGTCGGGTGCAATAGGAGCCCCGGCGTATTCGTATGCCGTGGTGTATTCCACCCCGTCATCGGAGAAGTCGATACGGAAACCAGCGAGCGAGTTGCCTTCCGAGCTATTCATGCGAACAAGAAAGCTGTTGATCTTGGTGGCGTCATCGAACTGCCAGCCGACGTAGTGCGGGCCGTTGCTGAGCGCAGCGGAATCCCAATAGCTGCTGTCGCTGCCGTCGAAGGCGTTGGCCGCGTTGCCCACGTCCGCGAAGGCCACGCCGTTGGCCCCGGTCAGGTCCGTACCGTCAGCGCCTCGGAACTCAAGGTTCCCGATCCGAACGAAAGGGTTGCCGGTAGTCGCGGCCGTGGCAACGAAGCGCCAGTAGATATGCGGGGAGAACTTCGGATCGTCCACCGGGCCTTCGCCACCCCCGCCGGAGCCCTGAAGGTCATCGGCCCACGTCAGCCCGGTCGCCCCGGCGTTGACCTTCAGCACCTTGCCCGCCTTGCCCGCGATGTCTGGCAGCACCGTGCCCGGACGGAACGGAGTCCATGCCGTGCCGGACCAGACGACGAAGTTGTCCTCGTCGTCCACCCAAACCAGCCAGCCCTCTTGCGGGGCGTAGTAGACCCACGCCCCGTTGTCCCGGATCACGATCTGGTTGGGATTGGTGCCAGCGGCCGAGGGCACGATGTAGATGTCACCGTCCACCGGGGAGCCCGGCAGCGCCGTGCGGCTCTTGGCGTGGCACTGCACCAGCGCCGACAGCTTGCGCGTGTCAGGATCGTGCTGGACATCCCAATTGCCGGTGCCCTTGGTCCAGTATGCGGAGAGGCCGAGGCCCGGAAGAACGCGCTGTCCTGTCATGGTTTAGTACCCATCGTTTTCGCCATAGTCCTCGCCGTAGGAGTAACCATAGCCGTAAAGTCGAAGCTCGATCTGGATGATCGCATTTTGCAGGCTCTCAAGTCCATCCCTCTTAGAGAAGAGTTCGAGGTATGCGAACGGCTCCCCACCGAAAACACCGGGGTCCAGATTGTAGCTGGTGCCCGGCAGATCGTTGATGGTGGTCAAGACCACGCCGGTATCAGACCGGAGGCGCAGGCCCGTAAGCTGGCCGTCCTCGGGCGTCACGTTGCCGTCCGTCCACGACTTGACCACGGTGTCTTCCATGAGCCGGTTGCGGTTGGCCCACGTGATCGGGATCGACGCCGGGGTGGCGAGGTAGACCTTGCCCGTAGCGCTGAAGATATCGACTCCATCCACCTTGACGTTCGCCGGGCGGAAGGGGAGGTACGGCCGGGGCACCGTGTTGAGCGTGTCCTGCGGGGCCGCTGACAGGGGCAGGACGCTCTTCGTCGTGCGGGGCGTCATCTTGTAAGGGATCGCCGCCGGAGCGAGCCGTTCGGTATCGTCGTAAGCGCCCCACGTGTCGTTGACGTGCCAGAGCCGGGTGTTGACCGGCCAAGCCCTCGGTACGGTATCGAAGCAGCCCCGGCGCAGGGTGTAGGTCTGCGTGCTGTTGTTGAGCCCGGTGATCATCGCGATCTCGCACTGCGCGTCGGTGCCCGTGCCGATGTAGATCAGGTCGCCAATGATAGGATCGTCGGCCTGCCCCCAAATCGTACCGAGGTTGGCCTTCGAGATCGTGGTGACGGCTTCCTTCGCCATGGGCGCAGCGAGGATCGACAGGTTCGTTTGCAGGAACGTGCCGAGGCTACCGATTACCGTTCCCGCGCCGTTGGTAACGGGGCCGTAGAGATCGAAGTTGTAGGTGCCCGGATCGTTCTGCTGGCCGAAGAAACCCGGCACGACTCGCGGGTAGTTGCCCTCGGCCGCAAGCGGATCAAGACCAGCCGCGACCATGGCCGGATACGGCATGGTGAAATACTGGCGGTAGGCCATCGGCTCGGGATCACGATCTGGATTCTGCCAGCCGGTTGTTGGGGGCGCAGTGTAGGCCGCCTTCTCCAACGAAAAGATGTCCTCCACCAACGAGACCTTGACCGTCATGTCGCCGGGGCGGCCGTAGTCCACCTTGCCGATGCGGCAGACGACGTTCTCGATCCCATCCTCCGGCCACGTGACCTTGATGCAGTCGCCCGGCAGCAAGTCCCAACCTTCCCGGTCACACTCTGCCTCGGCCGAGAACAGCGGGTAGCTGGCCGACCGGATGTCACGAGCGCCAACCTCGGTCGCCAGTTCCTTGTTGCGGATGCCGTAGTAGTTCCGGCCATCCGAGACGACGCCCCCCTGCATGGAGATGTTGGCGATGTCTTGGAAGGTGACGGTTTCCTCTTTCTCGTTCGTCGGATTGGTCCACGTGACCACGACCTCGTTGATCGTCTCGGCCCACGCCTTGCGCTGCCGGTTCGTCAGATCGCAGTTGTCGGGCGTCAGGGTGCGGAGCGTGTTGACATCGTAGTCGCCCCGGATCAGCTTCATCTCCCACAGACCAGTGCGCGGGTTGATGAAGACCGTCGCTTGCACGTGGTCAACGATTTCCTTCACGAAGTCTTCGATGGTGGCCTGATCGTTCCACAGCATGGACAGGCCGAACTTCTCGGCCAGCAGCTTGTCGCCGCACGCTTCGAAGCTGGCGACGTTGAACAGGGTAGCCGGAGAGCCCATGCCCCAATCGGTGTTGGTCATGCACTCGTAGATCATGTGCGCCGGGTTGGCGTCCGGCGGATAGTTGAGGCGCTGGACCGTCGCCTTGCTCTGCGTCAGGCCCTTGGGCCGCCGGAAGACCGTGAACCATGCCGGGGGCAGGTAGGGGTTGTTCTGGCACCACATGAACGAGTTCTTGCCAGCGCCATAGAACCACGCCGAGGCCACGCCGCGATAGCCGGGGGCCTTCGAGGGGATCGTCTTCAGCTTTGCGGCAAGCTCGGTCGGGAGAACCTGACCGGGGCCGCCGGGGAGATACCGCATCTTCCCGACGACGCCGCCTTCCTTCTTGTCGCCGCCGAACAGATCGGGGCGATTGATGTCAAGAACGACTTCTGCCACGGCAACGGAACTGGTGGCAGTGGGCGTGTTTCCGCCGCCGAGCGATGCGATAAAGTCTTTGAACGAAACGATAGGCGCGTTGTCGTTCGAGTTCCCCTGATCCGAGTCGTCGTCGTACTTGGTCTTGCCCGGCCATGCGTCTCTCTCCTTGATGTAGACTCCGAGAAGAGCGTCCACCGGCCCGGCGCAGATGCCGTAGTGGACACCCATGTAATAATCTACGACGCGGTATTTGCTGCCGCCCTTGCTACCCATTTGCCGCCTCCCGTTTACGGGCTTGTTCTACGGCCTTGGTCGCGAAGTCGTCGTCCAGCGCCAGCAGTGTTTCTTCATCCAGACCCTCGGCCACGAAGGCATAGTAGTCCAGCCCATGCGTATTGAACCACGGCCGCATTGCGCGGGCGCAGTACCCAAGGGCCACACAGTCTTCGAGTTTGACCACGGTCATCTCTTGCCACCCTTGCCCTTGTCGTATTCACGCAGGGCCTTCTCGCCGTACCACAGGATGTTGCCGCCCTTTACTGTGATCGTGCCGAACGGCACTGGCAAGGGGCGGCCGCTCTCGGCGGTCGGGTTATCCATGTCCGTTGCAGCGTCGGGCTTCTGCTGCTTCGGTTTCGGCATGATCAGATAGGCGACGATATTGATCGCCAGACCGATCAGCAGGGCAACGAACCAAGCCATGATGCCCTCCTAGTTAAACGGGTTTTTGTTGATGGGGTTCTCTGTCGGAATCCACGGGTCGCCGCCGTAGTTGTTGGCGTTGTTGTGGACAGAGATGCAATCGGTCTGCGCCTCGTTCGTCGTGCCGTCCGAGTTGAAAGTCCAGAAGTGGTTGCAGCCCTTGATCACGTCGATCTGCTGCCCGGCGATCAGGCCGGTGGTCGGCCCGGCGAGCGAGAGCGTCTTGTCGTCGTAGACGTTCAGGATCGTGCGCTGTTCCTTGTTGCCGCCGACGCTCCATTCGATCATGCCGCCGACGTATTTTGCCGGGGGCGTCGAGCCGGACCAGCCGTCTTGCAACGTGACCCGAGTCCCTGTGAGCGAGATGATCTGGTGCTGCGAGGTCGCCGCCAGCTTGTTCGCCCGGCACTCCGGGCCGTAGAGGACGTGGGGGCAGGACAGTTGATAGTTCCTGCGCAGCATCGACCGCTTCATGGACGTGGCCGAGGACTCGCACGACAGGGCCGCTTCCGAACCGTCGCGCTCGCAAGAGAGGACACGCCCGGACCAGATCACGAGGAACTGGTTATCGTCATCGTTGGCGTGCCCCTGCCGGATCACAAGGCTGACGACTTGCCCCGGAGGATAGACCCGGAAGAGATTGGAGATGCCGGTGTTGATGGGCGTGTTGACCGTGAGGGTCTGCTTGTCCAGCGTGCCGGAGGATTGGAAGTTGCCGCGCTTGATCGTCGTGGGCTCATACTGGATGCCGCCCACGGTGATAGCCCGCTCTGCGTCGGTGTAGGCAAAAAAGGCGTTCGCGGCCGAGCCATACCTGAAGAGGTAGAGATCGACTGGCTCCCCTCGGAAGCGGCTTTCCTCGTGCGCTGCGAATGTCATACCGGCAAGTCCTCAAGGCTTCGCATCGTCATCTCGCACTGCGCGACGGAGTTGGTCAGCCATTCCACTGTCAGGGTGTCCGAGGCGTGCCGGAAGACCAGCAACCAAGAGATCGTCCGAACTGTATCCGGGCTCACGATGCGGGTCCAGTCTTGCCCGACCTGAATCACAGAGTCGTTGCCGTCCGCGTCGTTGACCTCGAAGATCGACTGCACCGTCTTGTACTCGACAGTGCCATCCTTGAAGTAAACGGCGACCGCTTTGTGGACGGTATCGGCCGGGTAGTTCTTGGCGAACTCGGTGCCGTTTATACGGATCGTGCGGGAGCCCACCGGAGACGACTTGCCCACGTCGATGTCTGCTTCCCACGTCGGCATGTAGAACTCGCCGCGCTGGCCCTTCATGCGGTCAAAGAAGTCGGTCAGCTTTTTCATGCCGACATAATCGCGGCTGGTGAAGGTGAGCTTCCGGGTCTGGCTGACGAACGGCACGGGGTTGAAGATCGAGATCAGACCACGGTCATAGTCCAGCGTCTCGCGCTGCGAGATATAGGTGACATCCGGCAGGCCGATCCAGTTGGGCTTGACTGTGAAGAGTTCGCGGCCGTTGAACATCGCGGGTGCGGCCGGAATGGGGATCACCGGCTCGCTGGCCGGGGTGACATCCATCTCGAAGTCCACGGTCGCGACGTTGTTGGTCTGGCGCGTGCTGGACAACTCGGCCTTGATCCGGCCCGAGACGCCGGGGTGGGCCTTCGTGCCGACAGGCCACATGGTCGCGCCCGCGCTGGTGAAAACGATGGTGTTGTCCAGCACCGAGTCCACGCGCCGGGTCTCGTAGTTGCCCTTGCTGGACAGGACCACGGTCGCACCGGGCACGGCCCAATCCGGGGCATCGCTGTAGAGGACGGCAATCGGATCGCCCGGCATCAATGGCTGCGCCAGCACGACTTGCCGAGGGATTTCCGGCAGGATGATCGTGTTGTTGTGCCACGAGGCCATGAGGTCGTTGAGCGCCCGGAAGGCCGGGCCGTGGGGCGTAGCGTTGAAGCCGATCTTCTTGCGTGGCGTCGTGCGCAATGCCCGGCGCTGCTCGCGGCCGCTGCGGCTGACGAACATGTCGGTCTTGTAGGCATACTCGACGGTGTAGGCGTTGGACCAGTTCGGCAGCAGCGGCGACACCTTGGCTCGCGTGCCGGTGACGTGGAGGTTGAAGGTCTCCGGGGCATCGAACGTGAAGGTGAAGGTGGCATCGACATCCGGCGGGCCGGACGTGCTGGCGACGACCGAGTAGGTCTTCAGCCCGAGGGGCAGGAACTCGTCGGGCACGTTGACGCCGGACAGGGACAGGCCCTCGCCGTTGGTCAGCACCACGTCGGTCAACTGGACGGTCTTGCGGTAGGAGTTCCAGACGCGGAAGTCCTTCGTGACCGTGGTCGAGATCGCACCGAGGTTGATGCTCGACGGCAGGAAGTAGAGGCGGTTGTAGTAGTCGTCAAAGAACGACCGCAACACGCCGCCCTGATAGGACTTCTTGATCAGCGTGACCGGCAGCATGTTGGTGAACGGGCCGCCGAAGTTCCAGACCCCGGCCGTGTCCATCCACGACTGCGGGTCTTTCACAAAGTCCCGGCGCTCCCGAATGATCTGCTGATCTGTCGGCCGCTTGAGTTGTTCCTGCCTCGGCAGGATTCCGCCGGAGAAGGTTGCCATTAGCTGTCAGTCTCCGGGTAGGCCACGCCCACGTAGTAGCTGGTCTCTTCGTCCCACCAGTTGCCCGCCGTGCCGTCAAGACCATTCTTCGAGACCGACGTGCGGATGTTCCGCTGGAACTCACCGAAGACGCGCCAGTTGCGATTGCCGACCGAGATCGAAGCCTCGGACTGGATGTTCCGCATATCGATCGCACGGGGGCCTGCCGGGAATCCAATCGGCCGAAGGCGGTAGTCCGAGCCCTTCGCGCCGTCCGGGACGAACAGGTTGTAGGGCACGAGGATGTCGGCCCCGGCGAAGTCGGACACGCCCCGACGCAGCAGACCGCCGACCAAGCCGCTGTCCTTCACGCCGCCGAGGACGACGTTGCCCCCGAGGTTACGGATGAAGTTGTTGTCGCTCATGTACTGCGACCCGAACCGACGCCACGTTTCCGCATTGTCCGCATGTTCGATATTGACGCCGCCGCCTGCCGAGAGCGTGGGCATGTTCGCGCCCTCGGGGTTGCCCGAGTTCGACGTGTAGACGCCGCCACAGAAGAGGTACTTGTGGAGGTTGTCGGTGTAGCCGACGCTGGTCTCCCAATAGTAAAAGTTCGACTGCCGGAAGTAATTCGCCGAGATAACCTCGCCGCCCTCGTAGTCGCCGAACTTCACCATGTTGCCGATATACATGTGGCGATAGTGGTTATAGCCGAACTCAATCACGACCGCGATCCACGGGGCGACCGAGCCTTCCTCGTCGTAGGGCGCGTCATTGCCGAACAGGTGGAGCTTGGTGGGCGCGACCGGCGACGACGGATTCCACGTGCCGCCAAGCTGCGGGGCCGAGGTCCAGACGAACCGGGCCGCCGGGAGCAGCGCATCGCGCACGCCGATCCGGTGGGGCGAGTTGCGGCCATTGACGACAGGGGCGGTCTTGTCCGCGTAAATCTGGAAGGCCCTGCCGCCGCCGGGCCGGGTGATCGTGGTGTCCTGCACGGTCCAGCCACGGGCCAGCGCGAACGCGGCGATCAGCGCCGGGATATCGTTGAGGTCGGATGCAGTCTGGACAGTGTAGGTCATGCGAGTGCCACCGCGTAAAAGTTGCTGAAGTCGGTCCTGAAGACATCCTGCACGACCATGTGGTCAATGCCGTCAGCCGTGATGATGTTCTCGGTAGCGTTCGCCACGCCCTGCACCCGATAGACGCCATCCAAGATGCCATAGGTCTCGTCTGTCGGGTCCGTCTGGATCAGGGTGAGCGGGATCAGCAGGCGGTCGCCACCGTAGCCTTCGATCAGCCGGTTCATAAGCTGATACGAACCGAGCGAGTAGTCGCTGTTCTGGCTTTCGAAGTAGGTGCCCTGCGTGTTCTCCGGGCCAGTGATGACCGGGGTCGTGTTGCCGTTGTTGCCGTTGCGCTGCCACACACCGGCCGGGCTCATGACCCATCCGGTGCTGTCGCACATCTCGTTGCCGCCCGAGGCGTAGTAGCCCCACGGGTACGACCTGTGGCGGTCGCTGACGGTACGCCAGTTGAGAGCCGAACCGGGTTGGTCTGCGGGACCGGAGGACGCACCCATATACATCGGGTAGGGATAGGACAACGGGCCCGCGTAGGGCAGGAAGAGCCCACAGTAGACGCTCTCGAAGATCGTGCTGATCTTCAGCACGACGATGAACCGGCGGCCGTTGGCGATGAACCAATAGGTGACGGCCCCAACGTCGGTGAAAAGCCGCTGGTAGTTGGGCATCTCGTTCACGTGGTCGCGATAGGTCGTGCCGTTGTCGATGATCCCGGTCATTCCGGTGAACTCGATAAAGTAGGCGTCCGATGCCGGGCGCTGCGTCAGGCGCATCCCGACGTAAACCTGATCTTGACCAGACAAGCCGGGGCCGCGCAGCACCCGGTCGGTAGGTGCCGCCGCCGGGCCGGTCCAGACCTGAGTCCAGTTCTGCCCTGCGGCCGTGAGATCGGGATCGGTCGTCAGGAACGCCGTCAGCTTGTTGTAGAGATCGGTCGGGTTTGCCGCCTGCCCGGTTTTGAATGCCATGGTCGTCCCTCTAGTTGCCGAGCGCAGACTTGAAGGCGCGGGGGTTTGCGGACACGAAATTCAGGAAGGCCCGCTGGCCGCTCTTCGAGTTGAGTCCTTCCGACAGGAAGCTCGCTGCGTCGAATGTATTGATAACCTTGATGTCCTGTGGTGTCGAGCCGCCGCCCGCCGGAGACAGGCCGCCGTTAAGCGCGTTCCGGGGATCGTTCTCGTTCAAGATTTCCTCGCCCTTCTTGGCGATCAACGGAACCTCGTTCGGTGCCAGCCCCGGCAGACCGCCGTTGTGAAAGCGCATGGCCCCCATGAAGATGCCGGGATCGACCTTGCGGCTGCTGTTACCCGAGCCGACGCGCTTGCTGCCGATCAGACCGCCAGTGTGGCCGACGCCGACTCCGACACCCCCGAAGAGCGAGGGCGCGAAGGATCGCAGGGCGTTGAGGATCGCCTGCTGGATGATCATCTGCGCGATCTGCCGGAGGAAGTCAGCGGCGAACTGAAGGAAGGCCGTGCGAGCCGCCTCGCCGACATCCTCACCGTTGGCGACCGCCTGCGCGAAGCTGTCGAAAGCGTTGGTCAGGCCGGAGGCGAACAGGTTGCCCACCCGCGTCCAGTCGATGTAGTTCTCCTGCGCCTTCTGCTTCAGCGTCTCGGTCTTGGCGATGACGGTATCGAGCTTCGTCAGGTTGGCCTCGCCGGTCGTGCCGCCGATAGCCCCCCACATTTCCTTGGCCTTGGCGACGTTGGATTCGAGGCTCTTGTTTACCTCGTCCAGCTTGGCCTTGGTGTCCTCTACGGCCGTCGTGTTGCCCGCTGCCTCGGCCGCCTTCAACTGCTGCGTCAGGGCCGTGCGCTGCGCGACCTGCGCATTGATCTGCTGCATGAGGGCGACAGCTTCCTTCTGCTGCGCCTTGTCCTGCGTCTTGACGTTCTTCAGATCGTAGAGAACACCTTCCTGCTCGCGGAGCTTGGCGATCTCGGCGTCGGTGATCTTCGGGTTCTGCTTCTTCGCGTCAGCGATAGCCTTCTCGATAGCAGCCTCGCGGCCCTTGCCGTCGTTGATCAACTGCTGCTGCTTGATGGCGTTATCGTTGTCGGTGATCTGCTGCGCGGTCTGCGCCCGATCCTTGGCGTCGGCTTCCTCTTTCCGCTTCCGCTCTTTCTCGGCTTCCTTCCGCTGGTCTTCCAGTTCCTTGACCTGCGCGGCATCGCCGCCACGGGTCTCGAACAGACCGGCCTCGGTATTGCGCCGGGCGCGATTGATGCCGTTGTTGTCGCCACCGAGACCCCGGATCGCATCGGCGATTCCCTTGTCGTCCATGCCGGACTTGATGGCTTCCACCAGCGTCTTCGGCAGCGAGCCGTAGTTATAGGCGATGGAGGTCAACGCCGCCTGCTGCTGCGGGTTGAACTTGCCGAACGTGTCCGCGCCGATCTGACCCTTCACGGTGGACTGGAACTCGGTGATGCGGCGGGAGAGATCGCGTTCGGCGTCCTCTACCGTGATCCGCATTCCCTGCACGACCTTCTGGATCGTGCCGTCAGCCAGCGTCACCGTGTCCGAGCCGTAGCCCACACGGTATGCGTTGACATCCCAATACGGGGTCGGCCGGAACGACTCCTTGTCGCGCAGCAGGACCTTCGAAGCTTCGATGCCCGACGTGTACTTGCCGAAGTCCTTCCCGGCCTGATCGGCATACATGCCGTTGAGCGCCGTGTTGTAGTCCTTGATGGCCTGATTAAGCTGGCCCATGTTCTGCGCAGCCTTGACGGCCGACTCGAAGGCAGCGTCCAGCTTCGCCTTGTCCTTCAGGTTATCAAGCTGCTCGGACGTATCCTTGACGACCCCGTGCAGGTCGTCCATGGCCTTCTTCCACTTCTCGGTGCCCTCGGCTGCACGAGCCGCTGCGGCCGCGCTGTCGTCGGTCGTCTTGCCGAGAGCGTCGGCCGCGTCCTTGGACTCCTTCGCGTTGTCAGAGAAGACCTTGACCACCTTGGCGGCTTCATCGATCTTCTTCTCTGCGGACCCTGCGGCGTCGGCCGAGTTCTGAAGCTCGACGGCATACGCCTTCAGTTCCGGCGTAGCGCCAGACTGCGCGATCCGGTCGAGCGCGGCCTTGTACTTGTCGGTGGACAAGGTGTTGGCGGCCCACGCCTGATTGAGCTTCTGGATTTCGTTGTACTGGTCCTGCGCTTCCTTCGTGCCGGAGAAGATGTTGAACGCCGAGCGCCGGGCCGACAGCGAAGCCATGCTGTCGATCCACGAGATCGTGTCGTCCTTGATCTTCTGAAGGGCCTGCTGCAACGACAGGAGGTTGGCTTCGGCCTGCGACTTCGAGATGTCAGCCAGCGACTTGTAGAACTTGTCGGTCGCGCCGCCAGCCGCCTCGTAGGCGTCCCGGACCCTATCGACCATGGCTTGGTGGTTGGCGAAGGCTTCGGTTGCCTTATCCGCGCTGGTGGCCCAATAGGAGATGGCGACAGAAACGGCCGTGAAGGCTGCGCCAATGACCGTTGCGGAGAGCAGAGCCCTCACTGCCAAGGTGAGCCCTCGGAACGCGACAGTGGCCGCGCCTACCGCCGTGGTGCTGCTCTGAATTTGAGCGCCCGTGATGGCGAAGATTTTCCCCGCCCGGCCGACGTTGTTCATGACCGAGACGAAGCCCCCGCCGAGGGCCGTCAGGAAGGGCAGGATTTTAACAGCAGTAAAGGCGGTCGCGACCGCGATCACGAGCCGGAAGTTCTTGATCAGGAATCCAATCGCGTCGATGACCAGCCCGAAGGCGGCCGAGGCCCGCTGCGCGAAAGACAGGAAGTCGGCGCTCTTCAGGGTCTCCGTCATTGTGCGGAGCAGGTTGTTGAACGCCTCGATAAAGCCCGCGTTCGCGAAGACGATCATGGCCTGCTGCGCGGCGTTGCTGAAGCGGCCGAGTTCTGCCGACGTGGAGGTCAGGGCCTTCGCCAGACCGGGGCCGAACTTCTCGGACATCTTGTCGGCGAAGGGCACGAGGGCTTCGGCCGTGACCTGCCCCTGCTCCATCATCTTGATCAGTTCTTGCGTGCCGACACCGAGCGCAGACGCCATCAACTGGATCGCGCCGGGGAGGCGGTCTCCTAGCTGCTGGCGCAACTCTTCCATTTGGACCGCGCCTTTCGACACAATCTGCGTTAGTGCTGTGAACACGCCCTGCAACTCTTCGTTGCTGGACTTGTTGACACGGGCCGCCTCGGCAACGGCCGTGAAAATCTTCCGGGTGCGCTCGCCCTGAAGCGCCGTACCCTGCGTGGCGACGGCGAACTTCGAATACTCGGTGGACAGGGTGCCAAGCTCGATACCAAGCCGGTTCGCCATGCGGCGAATGTAGTCGAGTTCCTTGCCGACCTGCGTCTGGTCGCCGTTGAACGCCACGTTCAACCGGGACTGCGCGGCTTCGAGCGTCTGGTAGGCCGTGACCACCTGACCGAGCAGATTGATCACGCCGTAGATACCGCCGTAGGCAGAGATCAGCGACAGGACTTCGCCCCGGAGGCGCTGCGTCCACGACATGGCCTGACGGCTCTCACCGTAGAGCTTGCGGTAGGCTTCGGCGAAGGCGTTGGTGGAGCGCGCACCGTCCGAGGATGCCGTCGCTGCCGACCGGCTGGCCGAGCCGACTTCCCGGATCGCGACACCGGCCCGGTTGGCGTTGCCGGAGAGCAGGTTGTAGCTGCCTGCCGACTCCGAGGCGCGCTGGCGGATGCCGGAGATCGCCGTGCCGGTGGCGGCCGTGACCTGCGCGAACTGCTGCTGCTTGGCCTGAAGGCCGGAGAGATCGGTCGCGGTCGTCTTCAGGACAGCCGACAGGGCGTGCAGGCCGTCGCGCTGCGCGATGTATTCCTGCTTGTTCTGCGCCGTGACCTGCCGGAGCCGGGTAAACTCTTCGGCCATCTTCTGCGTCGGCACGCCCGCGCTGCTGATCTCCTGCGACAGCTTGCCGAGGGCCTGCTGGCCTTCCAGCCACTCGCGCTTCGTTTCGAGCATGGCCCGGCGCTGCGCGTCAAAGGACTTGGTGAGGACGGCCGACGACTGACCGGACAGGTCGGTCATGGCCCCTTCGAGCTTCTGGCTGGCAGCGGCGAACTGGCCGAACTCGACCTCGGTCTTGTTCAACTGCTCACCGAGGCGAGCGACCGCTGCCTCCTGAGTCGCTGCGGCCGCGACGAAGGTCTTCTGGTTGGCGGCCGCTGCCTTGGAAGCCTCGCCGAGTTCCCGGTAGTTCGAGACGATGTGGCCGAGTACGGTTTCCTGCTGCGCGATCTTGGCAGCGCCCTCGGCCATGGAATTGCCAAGCTGGTCGATCCGTCCTGCGACCTGCTGGATCGCCCCGGTCGTCGCCGTGTAGCGCTCGCGCAGTTCCGCCAGCTTGGCGCTCTGCTTTTCGAGGTTCGAGCCGGACGAGGCCAGCGAGTTCGAGAGGGTCTTGGTGGGCTCGGCAACGGCTGCGACCTTGGCCGACAGTTCGCCATACCGGGCCTGCGCCTTCTCCACCGTGGCCGACTGCTTTTCGATCTGCGCGGACAGCTTGGTCTCTGCGGCCGTCAGCCTGTCGCGCTCGGCGACGGCTTGGTTCATGGCCGTGTTGAGTTCCTTCTGCGCAGCCTTCGACTTCGCAAGCTGGTTGGCCTGACGTTCCTGCGCCTTGGCAGCGCCGTCCACCTTGTTCTGGAATTTGCTGGCCGCCTCGCCCGCGTCAGCGAGTTCCTTGGCGAGCTTGGCCGAGACGCCCTGTGCGTCCTCGAACTCTTTCTTCAGGCGCTCGACGGCCGAGCCAGCCTTGTTCATGTCCTCGGCGATCTTCGAGCCGAGGTCCATTCCCTTGAACTGCTTCTGAAGGTCCGACGCGGCCTTGCCCAAGGTGGACAGGACCGTCGCCGTGTTCTTCCCGGTGCGCCCGAGCTTGTCCTGCGCACCGAGAAATTCGTTGATGGCGTCAGTGATCGCGTCGAGCGCGTTGCCCGCCTCGTCTTTGGCGCGGATTACGAGATCAACATCTTTACGCGCCATCGACTATTCCTCTTCGCGATATCCCTCCGGCAGCAGCCGTGGCAGTTCTTTCTCGTCATCAAATGGCACTGCGATGACGTTGATCTGTCTTATCATCTTGTCGAAGTGCTTTCGAGAGTCCTTCGACAAGATGCTGCCAATTGCGTACTGAATCAATTGGGCCTCGGTGACGATCCGCGCATTATCCCGTTCGATGATCATGGCCGCTTCGTCATGCAGCATCCCGAGGGGATAATACATGGCTTCAGGGTGGCCCCGATCTACGAGCAGGTTCACGCGGCGTCGGATACCGAAATACCAAGTTCGGAAAGTGGGAGTTGCATCTTCTTCAGGGAGCCCGTCATCTGCGCGATGCTCGTCAGCAGGGACTCCCCGAGCTTTTTTAGTTCGGCATCACTCTCAAACGTGACCTCGAACGTCTTCTGCATCGCTTCGATCTGGACGCCCATGGGGAGCCGCCCTGCGGCTTCGATCCCCTCGTTGGTGTAATCGTCTGCCGCCATGGCGATCAGCGCGATTGCGACCTCGGGAACCTGCGGCACGATCTGGCGAATGGCCTCCATCGTGTCGGCATTGGTGAAGGTGGTTTTCTTCCCGGCCTTGGCTTGGGCGATCACGTCGCCGAAGACCTTTGCCATGGCAGGGCCGTGCGTCTGGAAGACGACGGCGATGTCACGGGCGTTGATACCCCGGACGGTAAACGAACCGCCGGGGCCAACAACTTCGCGGGTGGAAATAACGTAGTCCCTAAGTTTACCCATTGTACTCTCCTAGTCAGGTAGGGGTGGTCTACGCTGTTAAGCGTAGGCCGGACGGCCGTCCATGTAGATCGCCTCGCCGGACGACGGCTTCAGCGCTTCAATGTTGAACGGAACCTGCTGCCATTCGTCGCCCTTCAGGGCGTAGTCACCGTTCGGGGTGATCTTGACGTAGGGCAGGTAGTAGTCGAAGTTCCGACCCTTCGGGTTGAAGGCGATATACATCATAGCGCCTTCAACCGGGTTCGAGCCGGAGATGATGCGGTCACGGGTGGACGCCCGGACGGCATACGTGACTTCGACATCGACGCCATCGACGGCGAGCGTCGAGGTATCGAGGAAGGTGATCACGCCGACATCGAAGTTGACGGTGTAGTCGGTATTCAGCACGAGGTCCGTGCCGCCAGCGGCAATCGAAGCTTCGAAGCCGGTGGGGTTGAGACCGAAGTAGCCAGTCGGGTTCGACGGGGTGACGCCGAGCTTGTACTGGTGTCCCTTCTTGATGTCTTCCAGCGTCTCGGTCTGGCTGGCGACGACAGCCTGCGTGACAGTGGAATCCGTGCCGAAGAAGAACAGGGCGACGTTCTTCGGATCGATGTTGTCGGTGATCAGCGAGCCGGTTCGCGTGACTTCCAGCGGCACGCTGTCGTCCTTTTCGCGGATACCTTCATCCGACGAGAAATGGTCCAGCGTTTCGGACTCGATGGTCAGGTTGAACTCGGTCGTGTTGCCGATGTAGTAAAAGCCAGCAGGAACCTGCGTGCCTTCTTTGAAGCGAGAGAAGCTGACCTTCCCGCGTCCAAGGGTATAATTCTTCGTTGCCATGATCGCTACCTCGCTTCAGGCGGTTGGTGTTCAATCCTCGTAAGGATCGCTTAGGTCTTCTACCATGTCCAGAGTCAAAGTCAGCCAGAAATACGCCGTGGCTGAAATCTCGTCAGGGGGCCGGACAACCCCACTGCCGATTCTGAGGTCGGTCACGAAATTGCCGTAACCGAAAATACCGTTCTCCGGCTCCATTGCCAATGCCTTGCGCTTCTCTTTCACCAATCTCTTCTTGACATCGGCCATGAAGTAGTGCGCGGGATCGGTCGGATTCTCCGGGTCGTCCTCACAGAAGCCTTGGATCATAAGCTCCCACCCACCGGACGAGAACTCGCTATCCCGTGGGGGCGGCGTCTGGTCCAGCGGGATTGGGACTTCCAAGATGCAGGCCATGGGGATGGGATCGTTGTCGCCGAAGATCACCCGGCCCCGGAAGACCTGACCGTTGAGTTCGGTGCGGTATCCGTTCGCCGTGGTGATCTCTTTCAGGCACTCCGTCATCGCTTTCAGGACGCGGAGACGTACAGGCTCGGTTGCCATTCAAAGCTCCAATAGCCGGAAGAACTCGCGCTGAAGGCGTTCCTCCAAGGTGGGCACTGCGTCTTCGGCCGCACCCGATCCGTCCGCTGCGCGGAAGACCTGATCGACCGAGGGACCATACAACAGGTAGAGCCCCTTCGCCATCTGGCGGGCCTCCCGCTTGTTCTTGATCGTCTCACCGGGCCGGAGGCGGATCGCCAGCCCCATGTTGAACTTGGTGTCGATGTCGCCCGTACCGGCTGGCAGCTTGATCAGGAAGGCTCGCTTCATGAGCCGCGCCTTGCCGGGGTGAACTTCGACCACGACCCCCTTGGTCGTCTTGTTGGCAGACCGGACGAACCGGGCCAGCGAGGTAGGCCGTCCGCGTGCCGTGATCTTCGCTTCGAGGTCGCCGCGTGTGGCTTGCTTCGAAACGTATAAACGCTTGTTCGCAGGACCGACGTAGGAGGCGGGGAAGTTCACTTGGCGACGGATGGCCGTCGCGAGCAGCGCACGCCCTCCTGCGGCCGTCTTGTTGATTGCCTGCACTGCGGCCAATCGCACGTCCTTGCGGATGTCCTTGAACTGGTCAAGGCTCCCGATCCCTTCCACAAGCACGGCGAAGGCTTCAGCCATTACAAGTCCTCCGGCAGCACCAGATTGGGCATGGCCGCGATCTCTTCGGGCTTCATGACGGTGACGTGGACTTTGATAGAGAGTCCGTCCGGCGGATCAGCCTGCCCGAGACGATACCCCTCTGTCAGGGAAATGATGACCAGACCGTTGCGGGGAGGCATTGCGACCTCTTCCCGGAAGAAGAGCAGCTTCGGCTTCTCGGCTTCCTTCTCGGCGAAGTTCAGGTTGGTGCCCTTGAGGTCGCCTTCCTGCTGGTTGAACTTCGTATGGACCCGCACGGATACGGGCCTCGGCACTGCTGCCGGGGTCTCATAAAACGACGCCGCGACCTTCATCCCATTGTGGAGGTCGCGGCGCGCTCGGGCTTTGATGTCCCGGATCGACATGGATTAGACCAGATCGTCGCCGGTCGTGCCGGTCTTGCCGGTGGTGCCGGAACCAGACTGGTTCGGGCCTTCGCCAGCCTTGGCACCCTTGGCATCGCCGGTTTCCTTGCCCTCGCCGCCGGTCTTGGCGGTGGAGCCCTTGCCGGAAGCAGAGCCGGTGCCGGAAGCCGTCGTGGACGTGGTGGTCTTGGTCGTGACCGTCTTCGAGCCATCGGCACCATCGGCGACGATGTTCTCGACGGAGACTGCGACCTTCTCGTCCTTCTCGGGATCGCGGATCGCGCCGAGGGCCTTGAGTTCGTCATATTCCGACTGGTCGTAGCCCTTGCGCTCGGCCGTCGAAGCCATGAAGATCGTACCGGCCTGAATGACCTGAATCTTCGGTGCCTTCGGCTTGATGCCCTTGGACTTGTCGCCGGGCTCGCCAGCTTCGAGAGTCCGGTGAACCGTGGTGACGGCGATTACTTTCTTGTCAGCCATGATGGCCTCCCATTGGGGTTGAAGGAACTATCCGGGAGCCGAAGCCCCCGGCAGGCCGATCCCCGCCGAAGCGGGGGCCGGGGATTAAGCGATAACGCGGGCGCGGAGCGAAGCGTTCGGGTTGACCGGCACCATGAGCGGAGCGCTCTGCGTCATGATGAAGGTAGCGCTCGGGTCTTCCTGCTTCCACATTTTCGGGAACATCGCCATAGCCTGAAGCTGCGCGTCGATGTCCTGAATAGCGCCGAAGCAGCGGACGCCCTGAATGTTCGGGCCGGTCAGCACGACATCGCGGGGGTCCATGAACGGAACGACAGTGCCGTCCGCGTCGTGGTAGAAGTCCGAGTAGACGTAGACCGGGGTCGTGCCGGACAGGGTGCCGACGAACTCGACATCCAGACCTTCGCGGATGCCGAGGTTGAGGTTCACGCCGTTGTTGTACGGGCGAAGATCAAGCTTCAGCATTTCCCGGATTTCGTCGTCTTCGCGCATGACTTCCCAAACGGCCGAGCCGATGGTCAGACGGTTGGTCGGGCCGCCGAACGGAGCCTGACGAACGATGTCCTTCCAGCTTTCGACGTTGCGAAGGATGGAGACGCCAGCCTCGCCCCAACGGGAGCCCGCGCCGAGGGTGATGCTGTTCGCGCCCTGACGCTCGAAGTCAACCAGCGTGCGCGGGTAGGCTTCGTCTTCGAGGATGACCTGACCATAGAGGACGGCCTGCGCAGCCAACCACTCCCAACGACGCTCGATAGCGTAGCGGTGTTCCTTCAGGATGTCGGCCACGATGGCGTTGTAGCGCTGCTGCGGCGACCAGTTGGAGTTGACGTTGAGTTCGCCGAGGCCAGCGGCGCGCTGGATCATGCGGCTTGCCGACACCGGGTCTTTCGGCTTGACGTAAGCCGGTTTGACACGGCTGACGCGCTCGGCATTGCTGTAGATCGGACGGCCCTGCGCGGTCGGAACGACCAGCGGAGCGATCTTGCGCATCCCGGAGAGCTTCGAGAAGTCGATGTATTCTTCATCGAACGTCACGATGCGGGGGAAGGCCAGATCGAGCCAGTAAGAGGTCGGGGGCTGCATGGCATTGGCATCGCGCATGACGCCAAGCAGCGCAGCAGTGGAGTAAAGGGTCTGGCCGATTGCCATGATCTCTGTCCTCGTCGTTTCGGTTTCAATCGGGGTTGCGGGTCTCCCCGGCCGTTAAGCCGGGAAGTTTGCGTCGTCGTACTTGGCCTTCGAGATCAAGATCATCGGGGCGTCGGGGAGGGCGATCTTCTTCAGCGCGTCCGTCGTGAACGTCGCGTCGAAGGTGAGCGCCTGCTGGCGGAAGTGACCGGCCTTGTAGATCGGGATCGACATAGACTGGCCGTTTGCCATTACAATCGGCGCGGCCGTGATGGCGTTGCCGTTCGAAGCACCAGCGGCCACGACAGCCTTGGTGATGGTGCCGTCTTCGGCGATGTTGACGACCGTAGCGAGCGGCCAGTCAATTGCCGCACCGGCCTTGACCGTTGCAACATCGGTGACGACGGCGGGAGTGTCGCCGAACAGAAGTTCGGCAGAGTTGCCGTAGCTCTCGGATTCGAACGAGGCGATGCCCGGCTTGCCGAGAGGAATGGTGTTATCGTGTGCCATTTAAATGGACTCCAAGATAGTTGCGGGTGGGATCGCTCCCGGTTCGAGGTCGCCGGGCTTAGGCGGCCTTTTCCTTCGTGCCGCCGGTTGCGCCAGCGTAGTCGGAAAGGATGGAAGCCGACAGGTCCGCGTCCGACACCTTGTCCTTGCCATCGTCCTGCGCGGACGCACCGACGTTCGGCTGTTCGGTGCCGTTCATGTGCTTTTCGAACGGAGTTTCCTTGGCCTGCGTCGTGGTCGTGGTCGTGGTAGCGTTCGGCTTTTCTTCGACCTTGGCAGCGGTGGTCGTTTCCTCGCCGAGGTCGGCCAAGACCGCGTTGGCGGCTTCCACCGTCATGTCGGTGTTGAGCGCGAAGGACAGTGCGGCCTTCGGTCGGGTCTTGGCGTTGTCGCAGGCAAGGATGCCATTGATGCGAGCCGTCGCCTGTTCGCTGCCGGTCTTGATACCAGCGGCCGTTGCCGATGCCAGCGCAGAGTCATGCTCGGCCTTGGTAACGGTTTCTACCTTGTTGTCATTAGCCATCTCGGAATCCTCTGTGTTGGCTTCAGTGTTGAAGATTGCCATTTCATCTTCCAGCGACCCCAATCGGTCGGCGAGCCCAATATCAATGCCGTCTTGCGCGTCGTAGGTCAATGCCTCGGTGGCCTTGACCTCTTCGTCGTCCATATCACGGTTGCGAGCAACCGTGGAAGTGAAGACACCATAAATCTTGTTGATTCGCTTCTCGATACGGGATTTTACAGCCTCCGGCAACTTTTCATAGCTATTGCCATCGACCTTGTGCTTCCCGGCGAAGATGAACGTGACCTTGATACCCATCTGCTTCAGCGCTTCGCTGTATTCAACATGGGCGGTGACGACGCCGATAGAACCGACGCCCCCCGAGCGCGTGACCGTGCCGTTGCCCTTCCCCACAGACGAGTAGATCAGGTAGGCGGCAGAGTAGGCATGGTCAGCAGCAAAAGCCCGCATGGGCTTCTGGTTGCGTGCCTCGAAGATTTTGTCGCCACACTCGAAGCACCCGGCAACCTCGCCGCCGGGGCTGTCGATGATGAAGGCGATCCGCTTGACGTTGCTGTCCGCGAGCCCGCGCTTCAGCGCCATCTCGACGTACTTGTAGCCCGTCGCCCACCGACCGAACTGGAAGGGGAAGCGGTTGAGCAGCACGCCCATGATCGGGATTTGCAGCGTGCCGTCTTTGACGTTGTAGGGACGGTAGTAAGCGCGCCAGTCACCGTCAGTGGTCGGCCAGAAATCCTCGTCGTCGTTGTCGTTCGACGCCACGGTGGCGTAGTCCAGCATCTTGCTCGCGTGTTCCGAGTTGACCAGATGCGTGACGGAGGATTGAAAAAGCCCCTCCGAACCGCTGGCGATCAGGAGGGGGTTCTGCGTCAGTGCTTCGAGAAGCGGTTGGGTGTTAAGCGGCATCTTTCTTCTCTCCGTCGTCCTTGCCGCCGTCGTCGGCTTCCCGTGTGGTGCCCGAGGCGGCGTTGGTCCCGTTGTCTTCGTACAGGACGATATCACGTTCTTCGCGTTCTTTCGCCTCCCGCTGAAGCTGCGCGTAGACCTTGCGCCAATCCTTGCCGAGGCGAGCAAGTTCGTCTTCGTGGGTGGACAGGCCGTACTTGATCCGAAGGACCGCTGCCTGCGTTTCCTTCAGTTCGTCAATCTGGCCGCGAGCCGCGCCGATCCAGTCGCAGTTGCAGAGCGCTTCGAACTTCAGGTTCAGCACGCCATCGGTGTAAAGCTCACCGGCCTTGCTGGCGGGGAAGTTCTTGAGCAGGTTCTTGTTGACGGCCTCTTCCAGCCATGCCCGGAAGATCGCGTTGGCGAAGGCGTCGGCGAAGAAACGCTTGCGGGCCTGCATGTACTTCCACGTGGTCGCCATAGCGGCGCGGGCCGAGGAATAGTTGGTCTTGGTGTAGTCCCGAGACAGTTCCTCGTAGGACACGCCGAGCGCAGCCGCGATGTAGCGCAGCAACGACACTTCGAAGTCCTGACCCACGCCGCCGGGCGAGCCTGCCGGACGAATTTGGAGCTTCGTGCCGGGGAAAAGATGGGGGATGCGGACTCCGTCCAGCTTCATGTGCTTGGCGGAACCGGCATAGGCGTTCACGGCAGCAAGGTACTGCGTGGCGTAGTCGGTGATGGCACCGGCCGTCGAGCCGCCAAGCTGCTGGTAGACAGCCTCGGCCGGAAGCTCGCTCTCGATGCTGGCCGCGTACATGGCCCCGGTCACGGCGTTCTGAAGCGTCACGTCCCGGAACTTCCGGGTGATCGCGATTTCCTTCAGACCGGCCACGATGTCGGCGACCGCACGGGTCTGGTCAACGCGAAGCTGCTCTGCGAGGTAGATGACCTGCTGGCGGCCCCACGGCTTTTCGGCATCGACTTCCTTGAACTTCCAAGCGTTCTCGCCGATGAAAGTCCCGGTGTCGTTCTTGTGGCGCACGCGGATGAAGTAGGACTGCGGCGCACCGTACTGGTTCATGCGGATACCCCGGCGGATGTCCGCGTCCCACTGGCGTTCCGGGGGCGTGTCGAGCCGGTCGGTGTCCACCATCTGGATCGCCGTGTTGAACTCGCGGCCCTTATCCCGGAGCCATTCGATGGTCGCCAGCAGTTCGCCCCCGGTGCAGGCCACGCCCACGCCGAGCCGGATCATGCCGGTGAAGTTGTTGCGCCGGGCGGCGTCTACCCAATTGCGGGGGCTCTCGCCCCACAGGGTAAAGAGGGCTTCGACTTCCTGCTGAAGCGCCTCCCCCTGTTCCTCGGTGAGCCCGAGAACTTCGACGTTCGGCTTGTGGTTCAGGAAGTACATCGCGCCGACGATGCCGTCCTTGTGGAGGTTCGCCCCGCCCTGCACGTAGGCATCGTTGCGGAAGGTCTCGCGGGACCGGGCGTCCAGCAGTTCCTTCTCCGGGAGCAGGTCAAGGTCGGCCGAGTTGAGCGGCGGATTCCACGAGGCCAGCGACTCGTCGTAGCGCCGGGCACCGTCGTAGGCCCCGCCGAAGGCGAAGTCTTTGCCGGGCACGCCAACCATGTCGAAGAGGTCGTTGAGGACTTCTGCCGTGGTGCTTTCGCGGGGGGCCAGTTGGGTCGCTGTTACCACGGGATTGCCCTCATAGGTCCGCTGATCCCGGTTGGCAGACCGAGGGCCAGCTTGAGTTCGATGATGTACGCCCGGAGCCGGGTGGGGTTGGCAGCGTTGTATTCGACGCGCTCACCGTTCTGGTCTACGAACGTGCGGACGCCCCCACCAAGCAGACCTTGGTGGAGAGCGGCTTCGGCTTCCTTGAGCCGGGCGGTGTAGAGGATACGATCTTCTTCGGATAGCATGTCAGGCCATATCCCTTGCAAGTGCAGCGAGGTCGATCTTCGGCTTGGCCGCTGCCTCAAATGGTTTAGATACTTCCACCGGATCGAAGACCAGATCGTTATGGTCCCACTCTTCAGCCCAACCCGGCGGGTTTTCCCAATTAAGATGCTCCAAAGCAATAACCCCCGTCAAGGAGCCTGCAAGGTAAAGGACCAGCAAATCCCACGACTCGTTGCGGAATTTCTTAGGATTGAGCCATCCCTTATTAGGGTCTTTGATTTCGACGGTCAATTCTGTGTAGAAGTTGTCGTCCAGCCAGTTCGGGAAATTGATGCGGCCGCCACGTGGTTCCGTCCGGTCGAGCATCTTGTCCACGGTATCCTTCAGGGTGTCAGGGTTGAACATGAGGACCGGGATTTCGCCTCGCGCACCGGCCGAGCGATCCTTGCGCTGGCTGTCGGGGTACGTGATCGCCACACGGGGCGCGTTCTTGATCGAAGAGCCCTTCGACAGGATGAAGCGGCCAGCCAGACCGGGCTCCCAACCATAGTCGATGTCTTCCTCTTTCGACTCCACGTCGTCGCCGTCGCCGCGCCGGAGCCAGCGGTAGAAGTTGTAGGCGTTGGCCGTGACGCCCTCGCGGCCGCCTGAGTCGCAGACCGTGAACTTGATCGCCATGCTGCGACCCGAGCCGTCGCCGAGCGGATACGTCTTCAGCAGCACTTCCTTGACCAACAGCTTCCAGTCTTCCGGGTATGCTCCGGGGCTGACCCACAGGCGCTCGCCGTCGTCGTCCAGACGCAGGCTCTTCTTGATCTCGAAGCGGTCGATCACGGTCACGTCGCCACCGACGCCGGTCCCGTGGACCTGCACGATGAAGCGGTTCTTCTGCACGTCGATGCTGGCCGTGGCATAGCGGACGCCCGGCGGGATCGTCTTCAGGCCGAGGTCGGTCGCCCGGTTCTTGATGTCCTCGGGCACGCGGCTGGACGCCATGGACTTCGGGGTATAGCAGTCGCCTTGGTCGGTGTTGACCGTAGTCTTCAGCGCTTCCTCGGACCCGTTCTGCTCATACTCATGCTCGGCGTTCAGGAAGTTGAACACCAGCGTCTTCCACGGGGCAAAGGCGGCCGCGACCCCCTTCAGCCAGAACGAGGCGATCTCGGATCGGGGAGCCCTGCCGGAGACCGAACCGTCTGGCATCCAGAACTGGCCGTCCTTGATCCACTTCCCGTTGAGGTTCAGATCGTACTTGCCGGGCAAACCGTCCTGCGGCTCGTGGCTGTAGTCGAGTTCGCAGTGCGGGCAACGCATGGTCGCCATCTCGGCGGCCTCAAGGAAGTCCTCGGAGTCCGGCCAGTGCAGCAGGTTGAAGTTGGGCTCGAAGGGGTTTTTGCAGGAGACGCAACGCCACATCCAGCGGCGACGGTCGCCACGGTTGTAGAGGGACAGGATGCCCTTGGTCGGGGGAGCCTCGTGCTTGGTCTTCGGCATCCACTTCGGGTTTTCGACCACGAAGCCCGGCGACGACTCGGCCGCGCACATGCCGTGAGACTGGAAGGTGGTGGCGCGCTTTTTCGCCAGATCGTAGGGCGAGCCTTCGCCGTCGATGTCCTGATCCATGCGGTCATAGTCGGTCAACCACAGGCGCGGGATCGGCTTGCCGGAGAGTTCGTTGATGGCGGGCCATGACAGCGAGACCATCATGCCAGACTGGTATTGCTTGTCGAAGGTATTGTCGGCGTCCCGGCGCTGGATCAGACGGTTGCGGACTTCCTCGGTGTAGCGGTGCAGGCGGTCAACGCGGCGGATGGAGAAGTCGCGGGCCGTGGTGTTCGAGGTCTGCACGAGCATCATGTCGGCAGGATCGCAGACGACGGTGTAGGTCTGCCAGTTCAGGAAGATGTCGGTCTTGCCGCACTGCGCCGGGCCAGCGAATACCAGACCCGTGAAGGTCGATGACGCCAACTCGTCCATGACCTCTTTGAGATACGGTGCAAGTTCATTTTTCCAAGGACCAACGTAGGCACCGGGATTGTTGAGCTTGCGATACTTCTCGGCCGCTTCGCTGACCGTCAGACGCTCGGGAGGGCGCACACCCTCGGCCGTCTGGACGATCATGTCTTCGAGGGTGTCGAACAGGTCGTGTACCGGATGGATGCTCATACGAGGTCAGCCCAATCGTTGTCTTCGGTCTCTTCGACCGGATCGAGGTTAGGCGGCATCTCGTCGGCCAGCATTTCCTTGATCTCGGCGATCTGCGGCCCCGTGCGCTTCGACTTGGCCGAAGCGACGAGGGCCTTGTAGATTTCCTCCTGAAGCTCGTCCACCAGCTTGACCAGAAGCTCGCGCTGCTCGGCCGTGAGACCGACCTGCCGTTCGAGAGTGTCGGCCCAAAGCTGGACCGTGAATTTGATCGTCTGGAAGGTCGAGCCGAGGACTTCCCGGACCTTCTCGGTGCGCCACAGGACTCCGGCGTTCTCTTCCCACTTCTGGCGCTTCAGGGCCGCATCCCAAAACATCTGCTGCATGGAGGCTGGCAGATCGGTGGCCTTCAGGTTCTTGAGAAACTGGTCCATCGACAGGGCGGGCTTGACGAGGTACTGGCACGCGACCGGCAGGGCGTAGACGTAGCCTGCCTTGCGGCGGTGCAGCGGTGGGCAGTCCGCGAGCTTCTGCTTCACCGTCTTGGGGTCCATGCCGAAGACCTGCGACAGCCAAGAGACCGTCACGCCCGCCATCATGTCCTCGACAATCGGGCCGCCTGTCTTGGGGTTGACGCCCATGGCCTTCTGCCGGACCATCGTTTCCAGCAGTTCGTCAGCGCGCTCGGCACGCTGCGCCCGGCGGTGGCGGGGGCCGTAATTTACCGACCCAACGAGGTCTTCATCGTCCTGAACTTCCATTACGCCGCCATCCGTTTATACGCCATCTCATATTCCCATTCCTGCTCAAGCCGGACGCGCACGGCGTCGGTGATGCTGTCTTGGGTCGCCCCGCGTGCCAGCAGTGCGGCCAGTACGGTTTCATCCATGGTGCCCTCGGTGATGATCCGGTGGAGGAACACCTTGGACGCCTTCTGCCCGCTCCGGTGCAGCCGCTTGATGAACTGCCGGTAGAGTTCGAGGCTCCACGTCAGGCCATACCAGACGGCGATGCTGGACCCGTGCTGGAAGTTCAGCCCGTGCCCGGCGCTCGCCGGGTGCGTCAGCAGCATCCGAATCTTGCCCGCGTTCCAGTCGCGCATGTCGCTCTTGGAGTCGCCATAGATACGGACGTAGGGGAACCGCTTCTTGATCGCGTCCTTGTCGAACTGGAACGAGTAGGCGACCAAGACCGGCTGGCCCATCGCCTCTTCCATGATGCTCTCAAGGATATCGAGCTTGTGATCGTGGATGCGGACGCTGGACTTATCTTCTCTATATAGTGATCCGTTGGCAAACTGAAGTAGCTTTCCAGTCAAAACGCCTTGGTTCACAGCCTCGATAAATTCCGGTTCCTTGCCGTGGACCGCCACGTCGATAGCCATCTCGGCCTCGAAGTTCTTGTAGCGCTTCATCTCGTCGGCCGACAGCTTGACCTTGTGATCCACCGGGATCATCGGGGGCAGCTTCAGATAGTCCTCTTCCTTCAGGCTGAAGAAGATGTCGCCGATCTTGGACATGATCTCTTTTTCAGAGTGGTCGAACGGCTCCACCTTCGTTGACTGGCTGAAGCGGTTGGGCTCCCGGAACCAGCGCTTCTTATAGGCGGTCATGGACGTGCCGAGACGCTTGCCGAGGTCGATCATGAAGATCGGCCCCCACAGGTCGATCAGGCCGTTGGGCGAGGGCGTGCCGGAAAGCTCGATCACCCGCTTGAAGGTGAAGCGCATCCGCCGGAGGATACCGAACTCGGTCAACTTCTTCGGCGGCATCGTGCCGTCAGCGCGAGCCTTGGGCTTCGAGCGCTTGCGGCCGGACTTGAGGCGGCTGGCCTCGTCGTAGATCAGGCAGTCGAACTTCCACCGCCGGACCCCGAGGGTCTGCTGAAGCCAGACCAGATTTTCCCGGTTGATGATCGTGATCACGGCCTCGTGCCGGAGCGCGGCGCGGCGCTCGGCATCGGTGCCGGTCACGATCCTGTAGGTCAGGTGCCGGGCGAAGTCCCACTTCGCGATCTCGGCCGCCCACGTTTCCTCGGCCACCTTCAGCGGGGCCACGATCAGGACAGACGAGATGAAGCCGCTGTTGAGCATCTGGACGATGGCGTAGAGCGAGGCGGCCGTTTTTCCCAAGCCCATCTCCGCGCCGAGGAACACGTCTTGCTTGATCGCGACCGAGGACATCCAGCGCTGGTAGGACCGGAAGTGCCCGTAGGTGAGGATTTCGTCAGGCGGGCCATAGATCAGTTCGAGGGCTTCCAGATCATGGACGAACCGGGGCAGTTGCTCGGGTGCGCCGTAGATCAGGCTGGTGGATTCCAGCCCGATCTTCGCCACCGACTTTTTGAACTCCGTCGTCCATGGATGAAAGGTCATACCAGCCCCAAGATACGCAGCGCGTCGATGGCGCTGTCACAGTAGTAGATTTCTGCCCCGGCCGCCCGAAGTCGGTCATGCTCCAACTCTTGGCTCTTCCGGGGCA
>QFQS01000052.1 GCA_003243455.1 Cereibacter sphaeroides
CTTCGTGAAACGTCGCTGCTTCGTCATCGAGTTCGCCTTTCACCTCAAGGGAACTCTCCACTTTTCCGGGGCAAGTCCATTTTCGCTTCCAACGAACCGAGATCAACATCAAATTGATTGAGCGCTTTCACAAACTTGGTGCTTCGAACAACATCGCTCGGGGTGCATTGCTTCAGCGGCACCACATCGAAGCCTGGATCACTTCCGAGGACCGAGGCTTCCTTTTGCTTCAACGCCTCGATCCGCTTCTCAAACCGACGACGAAATATACGACCTTGCTGTTTCGCGACCTGTCGGTCGCAGGAGTAGGCACCCCGCTGGTATGGGTCGAGGTAGTAGAGTTCTTCGCTAATCCGGCGAGGCTTCGCGACATCGGCGCCGCTCACCGTTTGCATTGCCAAAGCGAGTGTTAGCTCAAATATCAATTCAACCTCGCGCAAAGCTCATTCCGCACTAGTGGATAGAACCTGACGGTTGAGTCCGATTAGGGATTCCCCCCGGACGGGTTGGTATGCGAGTCCGGGACATGCGCGCGCCCCGGTATCTCCATTAAAGTTTCGCATTCGGACCAGCGCCGCCTCGAGACGCTGGTCCGCGACCGCAACGCCGCCCAGAAGCACGTCTGGCGCGCCGAGATCGTGCTGCTCAGCGCCGCCGGGCTCGGCACGGTCGAGATCATGCGGCGGACGGCCAAGTCCAAGACCTGCGTCTGGCGCTGGCAGGAGCGCTTCGCCGCCGAAGGCGTCGAGGGCCTGTTGCGCGACAAGACCCGGCCATCGCGCATTCCCCCGCTCGCCCCGACAGTGGCTGAGCGCGTCGTCGCGCTGACCCTGACCGATCCGCCGGTCGAGGCGACTCACTGGACTGCGGCGATGATGGCTCGCGAGGTCGGGATCAGCATCAGCTCGGTCCAGCGCATCTGGCGCGCCCACGGCCTGCGGCCGCACCGCGTACGGCAGTTCAAGCTCTCGAACGATCCGATGTTCGTCGAGAAGCTGCGCGACGTGGTCGGGCTCTATGTCGATCCACCCGCCCACGCGATCGTCCTGTCGTTCGACGAAAAGAGCCAGATCCAGGCACTCGACCGCACCCAGCCCGGTCTGCCGATGAAGAAGGGAAGGCTCGGCACCATGACCCACGACTACAAACGCAATGGTACGACCACGCTGTTCGCCGCCCTCAACGTACTCGACGGCACGGTGATCGGCCGCAACATGCAGCGCCACCGCCATCAGGAGTTCATCCGCTTTCTCAATACGATCGAGCGCCAGGTTCCCGCGGGCAAGAGCGTCCACGTAATCCTCGACAACTACGCCGCCCACAAGCACCCCAAGGTCCGCCAGTGGCTCGATCGCCACGAGCGCTTCACCTTCCACTTCACGCCGACCTCATGCTCATGGCTCAACGCCGTCGAAGGCTTCTTTGCCAAACTCACCAAGCGGCGCCTGAAGCGCGGCGCGTTCCACTCGCTCGTTGATCTCCAAGCCGCCATCAACCGCTTTGTCGCCGAGCAGAACGCCAACCCAAAGCCCTTCACTTGGACTGCCGACCCAGACCGGATCATCGCCGCCGTCAAACGCGGGCACCAAGTGTTAGATTCGATCCACTAGCACTACTTTGGCA
>QFQS01000053.1 GCA_003243455.1 Cereibacter sphaeroides
GCCGACGCCGCAGACGGTCGACGCGCTGATGAAGCTGGACCTGGCTGCCGGCGTGAACGTCGAAATCAAGCTGGCCTAATCGCCGGCAAGTCCCTGCTCTTCGAAGGAAGGGCAGGGTATCGGGTATTCCGCTGCTCTGTTCTTTGGGGCGCGGAAGCTCAAACGACACAAGGGATACCGCACGGCCCCTCCGGTAAACCGGAAAAGGCTCGTGGTCCTGGTCCCCCGTCGCCGTTCCCGATGAGGGGGTGGCATCCAACCCGGACGGGGTGATCTATATTTGGGTTGGGCCGCGAAGGAGAGATCCTGAGCGGTTTTTTCGTTGGATACGCCCGCTGCTAAGGCGGGCCTCTATGGGAGTAATCGGTGATGCGCACAGGCGTGATCGCTAAGAAAGTCGGGATGACCCGTCTGTTCCAGGAGGACGGACGTCATATTCCCGTTACGGTTCTTGCCCTCGAGGGCAATCAGGTTGTGGCTCGCAAGGAAGTTGACCGGGACGGTTATGTCGCGGTTCAGCTCGGTGCGGGTGTCGCGAAGGTCAAGAATGTCGCCAAGCCGCAGCGCGGTCACTTCGCCAAGGCGGAAGTGGAGCCGAAGCAGCGTCTGGTCGAATTCCGCGTCGCCGAGGATGCTCTCCTCGATGTCGGCGCCGAAATCGCGGCCGACCACTTCGTCGCCGGTCAGCTGGTCGACGTCGCCGGTCATACCCAGGGTAAGGGTTTTGCCGGTGCGATGAAGCGCTGGGGCTTCGGCGGTATGCGCGCCACCCACGGCGTGTCGATCAGCCACCGTGCCCATGGTTCGACCGGTAACCGTCAGGATCCGGGCCGCGTCTTCAAGAACAAGAAGATGGCCGGTCACATGGGTGACCGCGAGAGGACCCAGCAGAATCTCGAAATCGTCCGCACGGACGTCGAGCGCGGTCTGCTGTTCGTCAAGGGTTCGGTTCCGGGCGCCAAGGGCACCTGGCTGACCGTGTGCGACGCCGTGAAGGTGAAGCGCCCTGCTGACGTTCCCTATCCCGCCAGCCTCAAGGCTGCCGCGAACAGCAACAACGCTGCCGAGACGCCTGCTGAAGAAGCAGTCGCTCCCGAAGCGACCGAAGGCCAGGAGGGCTAAACCAGGAACTGAACGATGCCGTGTTCGGCATCGAGCCCCGCACCGACATTCTGCACCGCGTCGTCACCTGGCAGCTGGAAAAGCGTCGCGCTCCGGCTCGCGCTACCCGCGAACGTTCGGACGTTGCCCGCACCGGCAAGAAGTTCGGCCGTCAGAAGGGCGGCGGTACGGCTCGTCACGGCGATCGCAAGGCGCCCGTGTTCATCGGCGGTGGTAAGGCACATGGTGCCCGCGCCCGTGATTTCGGTCACGACTTGAACAAGAAGGTTCGCGCTCTGGGCCTGAAGATGGCTCTGTCGTCGAAGGCCAAGGACGGCTCGCTGATCGTTCTGGACAGCTTTGACGTGGCGGAAGGCAAGACCAAGAATCTGGTCGCGCATCTCGCCAAGCTGAACCTGACCAAGGCGCTGTTCATCGACGGCGACGCCGTGAACGTCAGCTTCGCGAAGGCTTCGGCCAACATCGTCGGCGTGAACCTGCTGCCGG
>QFQS01000054.1 GCA_003243455.1 Cereibacter sphaeroides
TGCAGCGTCGTAACAAGACGATCGCCGAACAGCTGAACGGCTTCACCGTCGACCTGCTGGCCTATCTGGTTTCGGACGGTGCCGTGAAGCCCTCCGTTGCTGCCGCTCCGGCCGCACCTGCTGCCAAGCCGGCTGCTGCCAAGGCCTGATCGGTCTCAAGACGCCGGTGGAAGGAACCGGGTGGCGGCTGCGACCGTCCGGTTCCCCACCGACCATGGCTCCCGCAATGCTCCCATTGACGGGGCGCCATCGAAACCAAGGTTAGGATAGTATCAATGGCAATGAGTGTTGGCTCTGGCGGCGGTGAAGAAAAGCCGTTGTCCGACATCAACACGACGCCGCTCGTCGACGTCATGTTGGTGCTGCTCATCATCTTTCTCATCGCGGTCCCGGTCGTCGTCCAGACGGTCGATCTGCAGCTTCCCAAGGTGGCGTTCGAGCCGACCACGACGAAGCCCGAAAACGTGTCCCTCTCGGTCACGACGGGTTCCGACGGTGCCTGTGCGGTTTTCTGGGGCATGACCCCGGTGAATTCGAGCGAACTGCTCGATCGCGCGGTCGCGAAGCTCGAAGCGGACATCAAGAAGGTTGGCGGTGTTGAGAATCTGACGCCCGAGGATCTGCCCGAAGTGCATATCCGCGGCGACATCAATACCCCCTATCGGTGCATTGGCGGCACCATCTACACGATGCAGCGCGCTGGCTTCCCGAAGGTGGGCTTCATCTCCGAACCGGAACCCGGTTCGAATCCGACCCGCCTCTGACCGGTCGCTTTAAGGAGAATTCGCCATGGCAATGAGCATGGGTTCCGATGATGGCGAACCGATGATGGAAATGAACACGACGCCGTTGATCGACGTCATGCTCGTTTTGCTCATCATGTTCATCATCACCATTCCGATCCAGACCCACGCGGTCAAGAGACAGCGTGATCGACCCGGTCAAGAACAAGGTGGCGATCGACGCCGGTGGTGTTATCACCTGGAACGGATCGCCGATCGACCTGCTGACCCTGCGTCAGTATCTGCAGCAGTCGCTGCGTCTGCCCGTTGAGCCGGAACTGCAGTTTCAGCCCAATGCGCAGACCCGCTATGTCGTCGTTGACGAAGTGCTGGCGGAGATCAAGCGCGCGGGCGTGACGAAGCTGGGCTTCGTCGGCAACGAGCAATATGGCAACTTCTGACGCCTGAGCAGCGGCCCATTCCGCGTCGAGACTTCCTTAAAGTCGCGGAAGAGGGCTGATCGGTGGCAGCAATATTGTTGCAAGATCCTGAAAGGGTCGCCCGGCGGGCGGCCCTTTTATTTATGCAGGCATATTGTCCGGTTTAACGCTTTGCTTACCCTGATGCGCGATGATGGCGCCGGAAACGAGCATGGTAAGCATGGGCGCCGAACGACCGATCAATTCCGACCGCAGGGCCCGCATTGCGGAACGGCGACTCGTGGAAATCGGCGTGCGGGTTCGTCGCCCCGGTGAAACCTGGTTCAACAGCAAGATCGCCGATCTTTCTGTCGGCGGATTTCGCCTGCAAAGCTTCATGAAGCTGACGGTCGGCGCCGAAATCTGGGTGATGTTGCCTGGCTTTGAAGGGCGTCGTGCCCGCGTGCTGTGGACCCGGGCCCATGAATCGGGTTGTTCCTTTGAGCGGCCGCTTCATCCCGCCATACTGGATCACATCGTCGCGCCCAGTCGCAGGATGCCGACCGCCTGACGGCATCTGCCTTTGGGCGAGGGCCTGTCCATGGGCATCGGCGCTGCGGCGCGACCTTTCATATCTTCCCCGTAATAACATGCCCGCAGGCGCCTTCTGGGCATTGGCGCATTGTCGGCCGCGCTCGACGCCTATGGCTTAGGTCATCGCGTAATTGCGGCTGCTTCCCTCGGTCCTCGGTAAAGGCGCACACTTCTGGTTGTCGAATCCTGAAGGAAGGA
>QFQS01000055.1 GCA_003243455.1 Cereibacter sphaeroides
CGGAACTGGCACGTCGCGAGCAAGAGCTTCCGCACCGATCACCCGCGGGCAGCCCAGTTTTTCTCGCGCTTCACTCTGTTCGAGAAGCAGATGTCCAGCATGATGGTCTGGATCGATGACGATGGCGTAAAGCCGGAGGTGGCGGCGCAGCGCTTCATCGACGAGAACCCCGATCTGATCTGGTACATGATCGGTGATCTCGGCTCCGGGCTTGCCAAGCCTGCGGTCCTGAACTGATCGACCTCACCCCATCATCGTCAAGAGCACTCTCGGCAGCAGAGCTGCCGAGACCGGGGAGAGGCGGCACGCCATGGAGTTTCGACTTCCTGTTGGGGAGTGGGGAGAAAGCGGCTTTAATTTCCTCACCGGGCACCTGACTGGTCTGTTCACGGTCTTCGTCTGGATCACGACGTCCATCAATGCGGCGTTTCTGGATGTGCTGGCATGGCCTCCAGCGCTTGTTGCGATCGTGGCCGTGGCCGCCTTGAGCTGGTGGGCCGTCGGTGCCCGGCTGGCCGTTGGCACCCTGATCGGCTTCTGGCTGATCTTCAATCAGGGCCTGTGGGAAGCATCGCTCCAGACCATGGCCCTCGTTCTGACCGCTACCACGCTCTCGATGCTCGTCGCGGTGCCGTTGGGCATTCTTCTGGGCGTGAGCGCCCCGTCACGGGCGATCATTTATCCGGTGCTCGACTTCGTGCAGACGATGCCGAGGTTCGTCTATCTGATCCCGGCGGCGATCCTGTTCGGCATCGACGTCGCCCCGGCCGTGTTCGCGACCATGACGCTTGCGGTCCCGCCGCCGGCGCGGCTGATCGCGACGGGCTTTCTTGAGGTGGACGAGCAGCTCGTCGAGGTGGCCGAGGCGCATGGCTTCAAGCCATGGCAGGTCGTGGCCAAGGTGCAGTTCCCGCTCGCGATGCCCTCGATCCTTCTCGGCCTTAATCAATGCATGATGATGGCTCTGTCGATGGCCGTCATCGCCTCGCTGATCGGAGCCGGTGGATTAGGCACGGAGATCCTCACCGCCATCTCCTCGCTCGATGCCGGCCAAGGTGTTGTGGCCGGGTTGGCAATATTCATTCTCGCCATCTTTCTCGA
>QFQS01000010.1 GCA_003243455.1 Cereibacter sphaeroides
GGTGCGCAGAGCCGCGTTCTCGCAAAATTCGCCGGATCCCTCATAGCACCGCCTTGATTTTCAACGGTTTAGCCGGGGTTAGCGTAACTATACGGTCGGATTTGCCTGGCCGAACCACCCGCCGCCCCGCATTAACGTTTTTATTATCAACGACTTAGGTTGCCATGCTCATGTCGTGGCACAACTAGATCCGTAGAACACACTTTCTGGTCAAATAGTGTGTCAGCAAAAAGTCTTTAGTTTATAAGGTATTATCTTATTATTGACACACTAACACACTAACACACTATAAATAGTAATAAGTAAAACAGTCTTACGTCATATCTCTCACATATACACATTTCACATTATATACAGTTAAACTTTTGACTTTAGTGTGTCAGCAAAAAACGACCCAAAAATCGAGGTTAAGTTATTGACGAATAAGGCATAAATTCTGACACACCATAGTGTGCAATTATGTGTGCCATGCAAAAACGCAAAAATGAAAAAGGGGCCGAAGCCCCTCCTTGCAGTGCAGCGCGGATCCGCAAAGCACATTAGTCACCCCATTCGTCCGCTACTTCTTTCGCTGAAATCGCCGATACCTGATTCTCCAGGTGCTCTTTCATCGCATCGTAGTCGACGGTATGTTTGTCTTTCATCCACTTTTCAGGGTGGCGGGCGTACACCGTCCCGCGGTGGCCATTCACACGCAACTGGATGCGATTTTTACCCGGCTTGACATATCCGATGGTGGCTAAACGCGACGCGATATGGCGGTCACTAGGACGCATGTCACGAGGTACATTCAGCAGCAGATAATAACCATGAATCAGTTCGTCCGTGATGCCCTGCATATCCTTTGATTCGATGGCGTCGATGACGAAATTAGTGAAGTCATCCTGGGCGGTATCAGCCATGTCCATAGCGGAGTCTGTCAACGGCGCCTGGCCAGAACTATGGTCGAAATCATCGCTGTACTTCCAGTCTTTGAACCAGAGGCGGATCTCCCCCGCGTGAGCCTTAAACGCCCGCTCAAAGTCTTTGAAGAATGACGGTCTCTCACGCAGGAACGACAGCACGTCTTCCTTTGACCTGAAACGTGACCGGCAGATAAGGAAGCGTCGGTCTCCGGAGCTGATCGGCAGCGCCGCGATGTCGTTGGTATACATGAGCCAACTGGCGGTGTTCACCTCTTCCTGGCCCTCTTCACGCTTCCTTTCGATGAACAGCTCTTCGTTGGAAATCGGTTCTTTCAGGGCGTTCATTACGTCAAAACGGTGGCCTGCGACGCTGATTTCCTCGATCACCTTCATTATCCCGCCCGCCTGCCAGCCGGTGAACGATTTGTGGATGACCTGGTTGTTGACGGTACCGACGTTGACGGCGCCGAGCATGTACTTCATGAATTTCTTCACGATGGACTTGCCCGAACCCTGTCCGCCCAGCACCACCAGCGAATACGTCATGCGTTTGGTCGGGTTATTGATCACCCATGCCAGCCAGTCCATCGCGTGCCGGTATTCATTCTCGTCAGCGAACTGGACGCGGAAGTATTCCAGTATCGTGTCCACTGCCTTCCGGCCTTTCTTCGAAATGGATTCAGGCATTTCCGGGAGTGTTTTAGGGTCGAATGTGTTTAAATACAGCTTGCCTTTGTAATTGAAAAACTCTGTACCTTCTACGCCGCGTACCGGTTTCCACGACGAACCGGGCATATCACCGTGCATGTCAGGGTAATACATGGTGCCCGCGACGATCGGTACCGGACGCAACGCAGTGGCGAATTGCTCAGGCGTACAGTTAAAGACCTTCGTGTACTGTGCGAGTGAGTTATTGAACGCGTGCGGCACCAGCGACAGCATGGTGTCTTTGTTGATGAAGACGTTGTCCTTTTCCGCGAATACCCACGGTTCCAGCCAGGCAGGGGCATCGAACTGCGAGTGGTCGACGGACAGCGCCTGTTTCTTCGTGATAGCCGGTATCTTTTTGCCGGTCACACGTTTGTAGTGGTCACACGCGATCTCGACGGCGTGCTCACGGACGGTACCCCAGACTGGTGTTTCACGCAGGCGTTCAGCCGCACGATCCCATTCGTAGATGTTATCGGCTTCCTCAAACATCGGGATTATGCGGAGAAGGATGTCCTTTTCCATGCGGGCGTCTTCCACCTGTTTGACCAGGCTATGAAGGCCGAATGAACCGGCGCCCGTACGACGGAAGTTCCCATTGTCCCACTTATCGTCGAACCCGTCTTCGTCGTAGTTTTCTGCGCGTGATGACCATTCACGGGCGATCTCTTTGAACTCGTCCGGCTCGCGCTCCGCGTCCTTAATAGCGGCAATGCGCGGGAACCAGGAAGAGTAGTCCTCCGCTGGCGGCAGGTCGGCTATCAGCTCTTCGAACTCTTCGTACGTTCCCTGCCACTTATCCTTCACGTCGTCCGACTGAACCCAATCGTCCTCGTCGACCTCACCGCTGTCCTGGTCGTCTTCCGGCGCGCCGCTTACCAGTTTCCCGCGCTGCGGCGGTTCTTTGTGCGGGTCAGCTTTTTCCCAGCCCTGCTCCTCGGCATAACGATCGAACTCGTCAACAATCTTGCGGGCCTGCGCCAGCGTGATGTTTTCCAGATCGATGCGGCCATTCGTGTTAAGCGGGTTTTCGTGCCCCAGCCAGTGATACGGTTTTTTGGTTGCCGGGTGGATGCCGTACGCGACGAACTGCTGCCCGGCGCCCAGGATTTCGACGGCATTCTTTTCGCCGAAGTCATCGAACCAGGTGTGGGACTTCACTTTGGTGAACGGTTCGTCGGCGCGGTAGACCAGCAGCGTTTTCGGTGCACGGCCAACACGAGCTGGAGCAAAGCCCACCAGCCCCTCGACAAAGTTACGCATATAAACGGAGGCATCTGCGTCCATGCAGTCAACGTCAACGGCCGGCGTGTACCAGGTACGGATGCCAACGCCGTAACGGAAATACTTTCGACTCCACTCGGTAATAGCGTTCTGGTCGATAGTGACTGACTGCCAGTCTTTCAGTCCGGGCGCTTTACCGGCGCTTTTCATGGGCACCAGCTCGCCCGTCTTTTTGTCGCGCGCTTTTGCGTCGATAGTGGTGATCGGCACAACCGAATACCCGTTATCGAAAAGTCCCTGCGCGTGAAGGGAAAAGTATTTCTTCATCTGGTGATCTCCCCGTTTTCGTCCAGTTCGATCAGTTCAGGCGCAATGAGCCAGATGGCTTTAACACCGGAGCCAGCTGCGGTAGAAGTCAGTGCCGTGGCAACGCGTTTGGACATTCGCCCGCGTTCCTGGGATGCCAGCACCGTGTTGTAGTGGAGTCCGGCGGCATCCGTGAGATTCACCGCCGTACAATCGCGGCTGTAGAACACCGCCATTGTCTGCACGAAGAATTTCAGTTTCGCTGCGTTATCCTTGCGCGCCCATTCAGGTAGTCGCATATTAGTCGTCCTCGCAATAAGCTCTCTCCTGCGCACACGCGCAAGATTCCGGAATAGTACGATCGGGTGAGTAAGACGTCAATGCGATTTTGTGAGGGTACCACCATGTCGATTACGCCGCCGTTAGCCCGGATGACGGTACCCTCACAAAATATTTTAAAAAACGTGTTGACAGAGTATTAGGCCCGGCGCTACGATTCATCCCGTCAACTCGACATACCAAACAAACTTTAAAAACGGAGAAACACCATGTCTCAACCAATGACTCTCGAAGCGCTGATCCTCGGTCTGACTGCAGCACTGGAAGCAAACACCGCAGCTCTGAACGCGAAAGGCGGTTCTGCTGCAACTGACGCAGGTGCAGAAAAAACCACCGGCACCAAAAAGACCACCGGCACAAAAAAGACCACTCCGGAAAAAACCGGCCCTAAACACACCAAAGCAGAAGCAACTGCCGCGGTCGTAGCGTTGAAAGACGCAGCTGGTGCTCCGGCAGCGCGTGAACTGCTGGCCTCCTTCGGCATCGACAAAGTCGCTAACATTCCGGAAGACAAGTTCGACGAAGTCTTCGACGGCGCCACCAAAGCGCTGGAAGAGTTCAACGACGGCGGCAATGACGCAGGCGAAGACGACATCTAAGTCGGCTTAACGGACTGGCCCGGAAACGGGCCTTTCTTTCATGGAGCAGTCATGCAGAAATCATTTTTAACCCGTCTGATGGAAGAGTATGCCGGTGGCGGGCACTCCATTTTCGCGCCGTCCGGTTCGGCAATGTGGCTTTACTGCAGTGGAAGCCTTATTGCGAACCTGCTGGAAGAGGATGATGGCAGCTATGAAGCGGCAGAAGGTACAGTCGCGCATGAGCTGGCAGAACAGTGGCTCAAGTCCGGCGTAAAACCGGTTCACCGTCTGGGTGAAACCGTAGTGATCTGTGAGGGAGAGGGCAAACCGTCCTGGCAGGTTACTATCGACGAGGTCATGATGGACTACGTCGAGGAATACGTGGTCTGGTGTCAGTGGGAAGAGGGCGACCATTTCGTCGAACAGCGTGTGTACTTCACCGAGCTTATGCCTCCTGCGAACCAGGACGAGCTGGATGAAGACCCACTCGCCGACCCTGTTCCCTTTGAGCCTCAAGGCGGCACGGCGGATCATTGCTGCTGCCGAATGGGTGTCCTCGTGATCTCCGACCTGAAATACGGGAAGGGTATTTGGGTAGACGCCGTAAACAACCCGCAGGCCAGGCTGTATGCGCTGGGGTTCTTTTACAAATGGGACTGGAAATACCATTTTGAGAAGATCATCATCCGCATTGGCCAGCCCCGTCTGGGAAATTGGGGCGTATGGGAAATCACGCGGCAGGAGTTGCTGGACTTTGCCGAGTTCGTCCGAATCCGGGCGGCAATGGCATGGCGCCTTAACGCACCGCGTCGCGTGAGTAAGAAGGGATGCCAGTGGTGTAAGGTCAAAGCGACCTGTACCGCGATGATGGTGACGCTGGACAATCTTGCCTATGCGGAGCTGGATTTGCTGGAAGACGAGCTGGAGAGTGATGACATGTCGCTTATCAGAGAACGTCTGCGTGAAGAGTTCAAGATGCACACCGCCGCGGTAACGCGATTGAGTGATGCCGATCTTGTCCGCATACTGGATTTCCGGAAGCCCATCGAACAATGGTTCCATGAAATTCAGCTGCAGCTCGAACGCAAGGCCGCAGACGGCCATAGAGTGCCGGAGATGAAACTCGTTGAGGGCCGCAGTAACAGACAATGGCGCAACGAGCCGAAAGCAGCCGAGCACCTGATATTTCTCGGTCTGACCGAAGAGGACATCTACGAAACGAAGATGCGCTCTCCGAACCAGATGGAGGAAGCGTTAAGGAAAGTGGCGAAGTTAGACAGGAAGTGCATAGCTGTAGCGCTTGACGGCTACGACTATAAACCACCTGGCAAGCCGACGCTGGTCAAGGATGATGACCCAAGAGTCTCCCTGGGTGATGCCGACGAAGGCGCATGGGATGACGAGTAAACCGAGTAAACCCGTAACTGTATGACGGTAAACCCGTAAATCGAGAGGAATTAATCATGGCAGAGAAAGGCAACAAGTTAGTCGTCGATAAACGCGTAAAAGGTGGCGTGCGTTATACCAACGGTATGTTCCGTATCGACCGTGTGGTGGCAAGCTACCCTCACCTGGATAAACCGTACGCTGGTGAAGATGGCGGTGAGCCGAAATTCTCCATCGTCGGTCTGCTCGATAAAACTGAGCACGCTGGCATCATCGACCTGATCCGCGAAGACTTAAAGCGCATCATGGGCGAGAAAAAAGTCAAAGTATCCGCCGACAAGCTGTACCTCAAAGACGGCGACAAATACTTCGAAGACAAAGAAGAGTGTCAGGGCCGCTATGTCCTTAGCGCGCGTGAAACCACTCGCCCGACTCTTCGTGACGCCAGCGGTAACAAACTGGATCCGAAAGACGACATGGACGAAATCCAGGAGCTGTTTTACGGCGGCGCCATTGTCTCTCTGGTCGTAAACCCGTGGTATCAGGACAACAAATTCGGCAAGCGCATCAACGCTAACCTGCGTGCGGTTCGCTTCGTGGAAGATGGCACTCCATTCGGCGAAGGTCGTGTTGACGATGACGACGCATGGGATGACGACGATTACGACAATAGTGGCTCCTCCGGCGGTAAAGGCGGCAGCGACTTTGAATATGACGACGACATCTAAAAATGCGTTTTAGAGTGTGTTACTCAAGCCCGGTTATCCGGGCTTTTTTGTCAGGAGCAAAAACATGACCGACCATATCCGTCTCGATTACGAATCTCGAAGCCGGACGAACCTCAAAACCGCTGGCCTGGCGCGCTACGTCCGTGACCCGTCCACGCAGGTGCTGATGGGCGCCTGGGAAGAGAATGACAGCGGCAATATTGAGTTCTGGGACATCTCAATGGCCAAACGGCCGCCAAAGCACCTCGTCGGCATTCTCCGTGATCCTCACGTCATTAAGTGGGCATTCAACGCGCAGTTCGAGCGCCTGATGACCGAACACGTCCTGGGCATCAAAGTGCCGCCGTCATCCTGGCGCTGCACAATGGTGCTGTCTTACATGCTGGGCTTCTCCGGCGATCTGGCCATGATTGGCAGGTTAATCGGGCTGGACGAGAGCAAACTGAAAGACCCGCTCGGCGACAAGCTGATCAATATGTTCTCGAAGCCGAGAAAGCCCTCGAAGAAAGAGCCATTCGAGTGGCGTGACTGGATCACCAACCCCGAAGAGTTTCAGCAATTCGGTGGCTATAACCGGCAGGACGTCCGCGCTGAATCCGCCATCGGTCGACGGCTCGGAAACACTGCGAAATACCCCATCCTCGATAGCGAGTGGGAGCTGTACGGCCTGGATCAGTACATCAATGACACGGGTCTGACCATCGACGTCGACTTCGCCCGCAATGCCCTGGCGCTGGCCGAACGCAGAAAGCCGATCATCATGGAGCAGATGCGCGACATCACCCACCTCGATAACCCGAACTCCACGACGCAGCTCATGCCCTGGCTGATGGACAGAGGGTACAAATTCGGGGATCTGCGTTCTGACACGGTGAGGAAAGCTATACGTGAAGCCGAAGAGCGCGGACTGGACGAAGAGGCGGTTGAGGTGCTGCAGATGCGCCTGAACAGCAGCAAATCCTCCATCGGAAAATACTCGACCATGCTGGAAGGCATCGCCGAAGACCGGAAATTCCGCTATACCCTGCAGATGTGGGGTGCCAGTCGTACAGGCCGCTGGGCCGGACGAAAGCTGCAGACGCACAACTTCCCCCGCACACCAAAAATGCTGGAAGACGAAGTCGACCAGCTGATCGTGAAAGACCTCATTATGAAAGGCGACCTCGAAGCGCTGGAGCTGTACTGCGGCGAACCGATGGACGCGCTGGTCGGCATGTTGCGCGCGGCCATTGTGCCGGAGGACGGATACCGGTTCGTCGTTGCTGACCTTGCCTCCATCGAATCGGTGGTGATCGGGTGGTTCTGCGAATGCCGGTGGTTCCTCGATACGCTGAGTGCAGGTCGTGACCTGTATCGGGCATTTGCCGCTGAATGGCTGAACATCCCGTATAACGACACCAAACCTCACCGCTCGAAGGCTAAACCGGCGACGCTCGGCGCGGGCTACGGGCTGGGCGGCGGTAAACTCGATACGAAGACCCACAAAAAGACCGGACTCTGGGCGTACGGTGAAAGCATGGGCGTCTTCATGACCCAGGCCGAAGCGCAGGGTTCAGTGGATGCGTTCCGCAACCTGTGCCCGGAAATCGTCGAAATGTGGCGTGACCTGGAGAACGCTGCCCGGAAGTGCATCAAAACCGCGTCCACCGTTGTGTGCGGCAAAGTGCGCTTCGAGTTCCGCAAACCGTTCATGGCCATCGTGCTGCCGTCCGGACGCCGACTGTATTACTTCAAACCGTTCCTCAAAAAGAAACTTATCGAGTACACCGATAAGAAGACCGGCGAGATCAAAACGTTTGAGAGTAACCAGATCTGCTACTACGGCAAAGCCGAAGGCGCGAAAGGCTGGGGCGTGCAGTACACCCACGGCGGAAAGCTGGTGGAAAACATCGTGCAGGCCATCGCGCGTGACGTCCTGGTCGAAGGTATCAAACGTGCGCTGGCCGACGGCTATCGCATCCCGTTCCACGTACACGATGAAATAATCACCGAAGTGCTGGAAGAAGATACCGAACGCAATCTCGATCGCCTGCGCGGGCACATGACGGCACCGATCTCCTGGGCGCCGGGACTGCCGCTCGGCGCAGCTGGATGGGAAGGCTACTTCTACAGGAAAGACTGATGGCCGAAATTAAGCGCGAGTCGAAGGTCGAAAAAGATATACGGGAGTACGCACTGGCAACCGGATGGTGGTGTGCCAAGTTCACTTCTCCCGGAAAACGTGGGGTGCCTGACCGAGTGTTTATCCGGTCGGGCATTGTGCTTTGGATGGAGGTGAAGCGGCCCGGCGAAGAGCCGACGCAGCAGCAGACCCTCCGCATGAATGAGATGAAAAAATATGGTGCAATCGTGTGCTGGGTCGATAGCCTTACAGCAGCTAAAGAGTGGCTTGATCTCCTTTGACGAGTACAGCCGCCGGAAGAACCGACTGGTGGCATTCGTCCGTGACCAGATGCACGGGTACCAGCGCCAGGCGTACGAGTTCATGATGAACACACCGTTCTGCGCGCTGTTTATCGATCTGGGGATGGGTAAAACGGTGACGTCCCTGACGCTGGCCGTCGACCTACTGATGGACTTTCAGGTGCAGAAGGTGCTGGTCATCGCCCCGCGTCGAGTAGCGCGCAAGACGTGGCCGGACGAAATCGCCAGCTGGGAGCATACCTGCATGTTCGAATACCAGGTGATCGACGGTTCGCCTGCCGAGCGCCAGCAGCAGACCCGCAGCAAGGCGTCCATCCACATTATAAGCCGTGACAATATCGAGTGGCTGACGGAGCAGTGGAAGCACAAATGGCCGTATGACATGGTCATTATCGATGAAAGCAGCTCTTTCAAAGACCACACGACAAAACGTTTCAAGGCGCTGCGTCGGGTTCGGCAGCACATGAAGCGGATGGTGCAGCTGACCGCTACGCCGGCCGCCGAGACGTACATGCACCTTTTCGCCCAGATTTATCTGCTGGACGAGGGCAAACGCTTCGGCAAGTCGATCACGACGTATCAGGAGAACTACTTCACCTACAACCGCTGGTCGTATAAATACAAGCTGCGCGCCGGTTCAGAGAAAATCATCACCGATAAAATCGCCGACATCTGCATGGTGATGAAAGCGGAAGACTATCTCGACCTGGGCAAGCCAACGTTTGTCGACCGGAAGGTGGAGCTGACCTACGCTCAGTCGGCGAAATACGCTGAGATGGCGGAGAACTTCATTGTCGATGTGTACGGTGATGACGACGAACCTGTCTACGTCGAGGCTGAGACGGCGGCGTCACTGTCATCAAAGCTGCAGCAGATGGCGTCCGGGGTGCTATATAACACCTATCTGGACGGGATAAACCCGAAGACGGGCAAGCCTATCCAGAAGCGCGACGTGTACGAGTTGCACGAAGCGAAACTGGACATGCTGGAAGAGATCGTCGAAGAGTCCGCTGGCCATAACATCCTCGTCGGCTACCACTTCAAATCGTCGCTTGACCGGTTGAAGAAACGCTTCCCGAAAGCGGTGCAGATGGACAAAGAAGGCGAGTGTGTTACAAAGTGGAATCAGGGAAAGATCCCGATGCTGCTCGCGCACCCGCAGTCTGCCGGACACGGATTGAATCTGCAGAAGGGTGGCCACATCATCGTGTTCTACGACATCCCGTATTCGCTGGAGCTGTATCTGCAATTCATCGGCAGGCTCCACCGGCAGGGCCAGGTACATCCGGTAACGGTTATCCACCTCGTCGCGGAAGGCAAGAAGAAAAGCAAAACGCTGGACTTCGAGCCGATGCCGACGGTGGACAGCGGCGTGGTAGCTGCTCTTCGCGCCAAAGAGGACGGGCAGGAGTGGCTACTGCAGGAAATCATGCGAATCCGCCGACGTCGGGCGGACAAGAAGCGGCGCGAACTGGCCGCAGTGGAGTTCTAATATGGCCAAAGCCTCACCAGTGGCGCTACGTCAGCGCCGCTCCAACCAGAATGACGTCGAAACCGAAGCGATGCTGTTCCAGGGCGCCAACATCACCCAGCTGGGCAAGCTGTTCAGGATGGAGCGCCGTGACATCACCGCCAAGATCAGCGGCAACGTCCCTCCGTGCGGCGAGCGCGGGGGGTACCCGATTTACTTTATTCACGAGGTGGCGCCGCACATCGTCAAGCCGATCTACGACATCGAGACCTACCTCAAACGAATGCACCACAACGACCTGCCTAAGCACCTCTCGAAAGAGTTCTGGGCGGGCCTGCGCCAGCGCCAGGAATACCTGAAAGCGGAAGGTGATTTGTGGGAAACGGACAAAGTGATCGAGGTGATGGCGGACGCGTTCAAAACGCTGCGGATGACCCTGCTGCTGGCGGGCGACACCGTAGAGCGTGAAATGACGCTGACCCACCAGCAGCGAGACAAGCTGCGCGTGATATTCGACGGCGCGCTGAACGACCTCGCTGACTCATTGGTCAACCGATTCGCTGACCGGGCGAAGAAGGAGGTGATCGATGACGACGAAATATAATAATCTCGAAGCGATCGTGGTGGACATGGCTGAACAGCTGCGCCCACCGGAGCGTCTCACCGTCGCCGAGGCAGCGGAGAAATACCGTTACGTCAACCAGCCCGGTGCGTACGTCGGCCCGTGGCTGAACGAGACCGCGCCGTACATGGTCGAGCCGATGAACACGTTCGCCAGCAGGATTTACTCGAAGATGGCGTTCGTCGGCCCAGCGCAGTGCGGCAAGACCGACTCACTCATTGTGAACGGCGTTGCCTACTCGGTGCGCGTCGACCCGCTGGACACGATGGTGTTCTGCCCGACGTCCGGCGCCGCGCGCGACTTCTCGATGCGTCGTATCGACCGTCTCCACCGGCATAGCCCGGAAGTCGGCAAGATGCTGATGAAGAGCCGTGACGCCGACAACAAATTCGATAAGCACTACACCACCGGCATGATCCTGACGCTGTCCTTCCCGTCGAAAACGGAGATGGCCGGTCGCCCGGTCGGTCGCATCATCATGACCGACTTCGACCGTATGCCGATGGACGTGGACGGCGACGGGAACCCGTTTGACCTGGCATCGAAGCGTACGACGACGTTTAACTCGTTCGCCATGTGCTGCGCCGAGTCCTCGCCGTCCATGCCGATCATCGACCCGCACTGGATTGCCAAAGGCGTCCACGAAGCACCGCCGTGCGAAGGCATCATGGCGCTGTATAACCGTGGAGACCGCCGACGCTGGCAATGGCCATGCCCGCACTGCTGGACGTGGTTCGAGGGTAAATTCGAACACCTGCAGTGGACGAGCAAAGAGGGTATGTCCAACCTGGAAAAAGGCGAAACCGTGCGAATGGTTTGCCCTGACTGCGGCGCTGAGATCCAGCCGGATGACAGGCACGAAATGCAGCAGTGGGGGATGTGGGTGCCGGAAGGCTGCTACGTTAATGACCGCGGGCAGTTAAAGGGCAAACAGCCCCGTACGGATTTTGCGTCGTACTGGCTGCGCGGCGTGGCGGCCGCCTTTGCTACCTGGCCGAAACTGGTGGTGACGTACCTCGATGCGTGCGACGAGTATGAGCGTACGCTGTCCGAAGAGGCGCTGAAAAAGTTCTGGAACAACGACATGGGAGAGCCGTATGTACCGAAATCGACGGAGAACCTGCGTGTTCCGGAAGCACTCAAAGCGCGCGCGGAGAAACTGCCGGAGGGTATGGTGCCAGAAGGTGTTCGCTTCCTTGTCGGCGTGGTGGACGTCCAGGCAAACCGATTCTGCGTAACGGTGTTTGGCATCATGCCCGGAACACCATTCGACGTCGTGCCGATCGACCGGTTTGAGATAACGAAGTCGAAGCGTCTCGATGCAGACGGTCATCCGCAGCTGTGCAGCCCGCCGTCGTATCTGGAGGATTGGGATCTGCTGGAAGAACTGGTGATGGATAAACGCTACGAGCTGGCCGACGGCTCCGTACGAACCATGCCGGTTAAGCTGACCGGGTGTGACTCCGGCGGTAAAGCGGGTACCACCAACAATGCGTACGACTTCTGGCGTAAGCAACGCGACAAGGGCAAGACCGGTCGGTTCATCCTGCTGAAAGGCGACCCGAAAGCGAACAACCCGCGCACCCGCCTGGGCTACCCTGACACCCAGCGCAAAGACAATAAATCAGCGGCCCGTGGCGATGTGCCGGTGCTGTTCATCAACTCGAACATGATGAAGGACTCACTGAACGGACGCCTGGATGTCATGGAGCCGGGGAAAGGGATGATTCACCTGCCGGACTGGATGCCGGACGATTTCTTCGCCGAGCTGTGCGTCGAGGTGAGGATCGACGGCAAAGGGTGGGAAAACCCGAACAAGCTCCGAAACGAAGCATGGGACTTGCTGTATTATCTTTTAGGGATCTGCATATCACCAAAAGTGTTAGCTATCGAAAACATTGATTGGGATAATCCCGTGGGCTGGGCGAAACCGTGGGACGAGAACGACCTCGTCAGCGAGAAGGGCGCCGAAGCACGATTCTCCCTACAGGTCGAAACATCCACCGGTTTCAGCAAATTCGCGGAAGCCCTGGCGTAAGGAACAGATATGAGCTGCGACACCACTCTTTTAAAGAAGTACCTGCAGGAAGCCGAAGCCGCATACCACCAGCTCATGATGGGCGGCTCGGTGCGTGTCTTTGTTGACCAGAACGCCGAACGCGTTGAATATACAGCAGCAAACAAGGCAAACCTGTATAACTACATCATCACGCTGCGCAGCCAAATCTGCGCCCTCGACCCGTCAGACCCGATGTGTGCGTGCGGGATAGGTGTAGGCAAACCGCCAGTGGGGTTCACTTTCCGATGAAAAATACAGCTGAGAAAAAACTGCCGTCAATCGCCGACCACATGGCGGTGATTGCAAAACCAGAGAAGTCGGCAATGGGCGGCGGACTGGAAGGCGCCGAGCGCAATACGCGTGAATTGTTCAACTGGACGCCAGCCGTCATTTCGCCTGACCAGCAGATCTCCGGCGGCAACAAGCAGCTGGCGGACGCCCGCGCGCGCGACATGGTGCAGAACGACGGCTATGCGATGGGCACCGTGGCTATCCACCGTGACAGCATTGTCGGCGCTCAATACAAACTGAACGCCAAACCAAACTGGCGGGTGCTCGGTTTGTCCGAAGCCTGGGCGCGCGAGTGGCAGCAGTACGTCGAGGCCCGCTTCAACCTTATCGCCGAGTCACCCAATAACTATCTCGATGCGTCCGGCACCATGACGTTGACCGGGCTGGTTCGCCTTGCCGTCAGCGGCGTTTTGATGACCGGGGAGTTACTGGCCACCGCCGAGTGGAAGCGCGGTGGAAACCGACCGTTCAGCACCGCGATCCAGATGGTCTCGCCCACCCGCTTATCCAATCCGGATGGGATGATGGACGACAAAAACCTGCGGTCAGGCGTGGTGGTCGACGATTACGGCAAACCGACGAGCTACTGGATCAAGAAGGCGTTTCCGGGATCGGGCTATGGCCTCGACGACTGGAAGTGGATTAACGTTCCGGCGGAAAAACCGTGGGGTCGTAAACAGGTTATCCACATCTTTGAGCCGCTGCAGCCAGGACAGACCCGCGGTATCAGCGAGATGGTGTCCGTGCTGAAACAGATGCGCATGACCAAAAACTTCCAGGAAGTCGTCCTGCAGAACGCCGTGGTCAACGCATCGTACGCAGCCGCTATCGAGTCGGAGCTGCCGAGCGAAGTCGTGTTCAGTCAGATGGGCCTCAACGCGCCGACCTTCCAGCAGATGCTGATGAACTACATGTCATCGCTGATGGATTACGTCGGTTCGTCGAAGAACATCCAGATCGACGGCGTTAAAATCCCGCACCTGTTCCCCGGCACGAAGCTGAAAATGCAGCCGATGGGCACGCCGGGTGGCGTGGGCACGGATTACGAAGAGTCGCTGCTGCGTAATATCGCCGCCAGCCTCGGCCTTTCGTACGAACAGTTCAGCCGTGACTACACCAAAACAAACTATTCCAGTGCGCGCGCGTCTATGGGCGAGACCTGGAAATACATGAACAGCCGGAAGAAGGTTGTCGCTGACAGGTTTGCCTCCACCATCTACGCGCTGTGGCTGGAAGAGGAAATCAACGCAGGCAACATCCCGCTGCCGCCAGGAAAAACCGCTGACTGGTTCTACGCAGAGAACGGGATCGTCAAAGATGCACTGACCAATGCAGACTGGATTGGCGCGAGCCGTGGCCAGATTGACGAGAAGAAAGAAACGGAAGCGGCTATCCTGCGTATCAAGAACGGCCTCTCAACGTACGAGATCGAAATCGCTCGTCTGGGCAACGACTGGCGTGAAGTATTTGACCAACGTGCGGAAGAAGAAGGTATTATCCAGCAGAAGAAACTCAACTTCACTGGCCAGCCAGCTACTCCGGATGACGCGCAGAACGGCGGCGACGGAGAAAACAACGACAACGAGGAACGAACCAATGAGTAAACTCGCGCAGATGGCAGCGCGCACCGCACTGGATCGTATGCAGCTCAAACCTGTGCTGCTCGACCCACGCTGCAGCGCCAACCTGACCACGCACTTCCAGCAGATGCTCTCTGCGGACGGTGATGACGAAGACCTGGCCGACTCCACGCGTGAACAGCTGAACATGTCGCTGTGCCAGGCGTACGGCTACAATGATTCGTCGAAGAGCAAGCCTTTCGCGTTCGCCGAAGGCACCGCGATCATTCCGGTGCACGGCACGCTGATTAACCGATATGGCGGCTATTACTATGGCATGTTCACCGGCTATAACTTCATCCGTCAGCAGCGCGCGCAGGCAATGGCCGACCCGGACGTCGAGCGCATCATCTATGACGTGAACAGCAACGGCGGTGAAGCGGCCGGCTGCTTCGAATTGTCGGACGAGTCGTTCGAGCTGCGCGGGGAAAAACCGACGCTGGCGGTGGTGGATTCGAACTGCTACTCCGCCGCGTACGCATTTGCGAGCAGCGCGGATAAGATTTCCGTGACACCATCCGGCGGCGCTGGCAGTATTGGCGTAATTTGTATGCACGCCGATATTTCTAAGATGCTGGAAGATTTCGGTGTTAAGATTACGTTGATCAAAGCGGGTGAACATAAAGCCGACGGCAACCCGTTCGAAGAATTGTCTGCCGAAACGAAGGCAGAAATTCAGGCGGACGTCGATGCAGCCCGTGACCAATTCGTCGCACTGGTCGCCAGAAACCGCGGGATCGAAGAAAAGGCTGTTCGAGACACCGAGGCAAGATGTTATAGTGCGCAGGACGCATTGAAACTAAATCTTATTGACGCAGTAGAGACACCGGCTCAGGCAATCGCTGCGTTCGTTAACGGGCCAACCGGCTCAACCACTGAGGGCGAAGAGATGACCGAAGAAGAACTCGCGCAGGCTAAGAACGAAGCAGCAGCCGGTGAGCGTACTCGTATCGCAGGAATCATGACTCATGAAGCCGCGAAGGACAAAAGCAAACTGGCGAATCACCTGGCGTTCAACACCACCATGTCTGTAGAAGATGCGGTTGCGATGCTGAACGTATCAGCGCCAGAAACTACCGCAGCTGTTACCACCACGACCACCACTACGGCGGAAGATGGCAACGGTAAAAAAGCCGAGACGAACTTCGCCAATATGATGAATAACGGCTCGCACCCGAATGTCGGCGCTGACAAAGGTAATGAAACTACCGAAGAAGCCAGCGAAGACGACAAAGCTATTTCCTCGCTGGAAGCTGGTTTCGCGGCTAACGGCATTACCTTCGACCAGAAATAAGGAGCGTCTAAATGACCATCCTCGCACTTATGGCTATCACGCCAGGCGCCAATAGCGTGCCAAACCTGCTGGCTGGTTCCGAAGACCTCGGCTCATGGGCGCCGACCCAGATTTTTTCTGGCGAAGCTGACATCGTTACCGACGGTCTGGTGGTTGCAGCAGCAGTTAAGCAGTATGAAGTTATTTCCGTCCCAACGTCCGGCGATAACCTCGGCAAAATGGTGCCGTGGGATCCGGCGGCAACGGATGGATCCCAGCTGGCAGTCGGCATCGCCCTGTTCGCTGGCGCAGTTGGTCAGAGCGTCCCTTACTATGTAGGCGGCGTATTTAACCCGGACGCGTTGGTGTGGCCTGCAGCAGTTACTACTCTGGCTGCTAAGAAAGCCGCATTCATGCGCACCAACATCCAGATTTCCACGCTGTACTAAGGAGAAACAGACATGGCTGGACTCTATACAACTTACCAGCTGCTCTCTGTGCAGCGTAAGCTCAAACGTCTTCCGGCGTTCTTCCTGCAGTGGTTCACCACGCAGATTAACTTCCAGGAAGACAAAATCGCGTTCGACAAGGTCTTCACCGACCTGACTCGCATCGCGCCGTTCGTGGCACCGACCGCGCAGGGCAAGGTTATCAAGGAAGAAGGTTACAACGCCGTGGCGTTCAAACCGGCTTACGTGAAACCTAAGCACGTCATCGACCCGAACATGATTATCCCGCGCCAACCGGGTGAATCTCTGGGCACCGGCTCTCTGACCATCGCGCAACGCCGTGATGCGGTGATCGCCTTCCTGCTGACGAAGCACCGCGCGATGCACGAGAACACCTGGGAATGGATGGCAGCGCAGGCGCTTATCAACGGCTACGTTGATGTGTCCGGCGAGCTGTACCCGACTACCCGTGTTGACTTCGGGCGTGATCCGGCGCTGACCGGTACCGTGGACTGGACTGCGCCGGGCTATACCTCCGAGCAGACCTTCGACGACATCTACCTGATGAAGCGTACGGCGAACGATAAATCCGTTTCCGGCGCGGTCATCACCACGATGATCTTCGGTGCGGACGCCTGGTCGCAGTTCGTCAAGGTCAACAAAGAGATCCTGTACGGCAAAGGCGGTCTGATGGATCGCAACGTTGGCGGCAGCGAGACCTCTGTGACCCGCCTGTGGGATGGTCTGGAAGGCGTGGAATACATGGGCCGCATCGCAGGTCTGAACGGCAAAGGCGCGTTCGAGATCTACGTGAACACCCAGAAGTTCCGCGACGAAAACAACCAGTCTCAGTACATGTTCCCGCAGAATAAGATTCTGGGCGTGTCGCAGGCGGTTGACGGCGTTCGCTGCTTCGGCGCGGTTCTGGACAAAGCCGCTGGCTGGCAGAGTCTTGAATACTTCCCGAAAATGTGGGAGAACGAAGACCCTAGCGTTGAATACCTGATGACTCAGGGTGCACCGCTGATGGTTCCGCGTGATCCTAACGCGACCTTCCTGCTGACGGTAATGCCGCAGCAGCCATAAGCGAACTAAAAAGGTGGCCCGGTTATCCGGGCTTCTTCTGATTAACCGGAGAGTTTCAAAATGCCAAAACGTCTTGTTTCCCAGACCGTAGTGATTTACCGCGATGGCAACCGTGTGGTGCCGAAAGTGGGCCAGCCGTTCGACTTCACTAAAGAAGAGCTGGACAACATCACCAAACTGAACCCTGACGCGGTGACTAAAATCATCTCGCAGGACGAAACCAACGAAACCCAGACCGACTCGATCAGCAATGCCGATCACCAGGCGCTGCTGGAACAAGCTCGCAAAGACGCGGTAGAGCAGTTCAAACGCGAGCAGGCCGGTGCTATCAATCAAGGGGGCGCAGATGCTCAAATCGGGACTGCCAATACAGGCGCTGGAGCTGGCGACGACGCAACTGGCGGAAAGAATGACGGCTCCAAAAAAGGCACCGGTAAGTCAGACAAGAAAGCTGACGACAAATCCGTTGCTGGCGACGATGACATCTAATGCCAAACTTCGCCGCAATTAAAGCGAATGCACGCAGGGCCGTTCACGCGGCCTTTGCGTATTCAGCTACCTATCAGGATAGCTCTCTCGATGCCGCCGTCGACATCACCGTCCGCTGGCACAACCGCCTTGTGCTTCTCGGCGACTTCCAGGACTCCGGTTACTCCAACGTGGTCGACGGCATCGAAAGAATTATCTTCAATCTCGAAGAACTGGCCACCGTGAAAATCATGGTCGGCGGTGTCGAGTCAGAAGGTTTGACTCCTCGCAAAAATGCAGTCATCAAGATCACCGACGTCGGGTTCGAAGGCACCGAGCTTATTCTCGAAGCGCGTGAACCGAAGGTCGGCCCAATCGAAGAGAAGTGGCAAGTCATTCGCGGTGATGTATGACCGTAAACATCGTCACCGCAGGATCGCAGGAGCTGGTGCGGTATCTGGAGACGATGCCGGAGTTAACTTCCCGCGCGATGCGACTGGCCATCAACGAGGTGGCAAAGCGTTCAGGTATGTCGGCCATCAAAAAGCAGATGCTCGACGAGATTGCCTTCCCTACCGGGTACCTCAATCCGGAACGCCTCAAAGTCACTAAGCAGGCGAGCGACACCAACCTCGAAGCCGTCATCACCGGCCGCAAACGTGCCACCAGCCTCGCGCGCTTCGTGCAGGGCAATCCGGTACCGAACAGCAAGCGGGGAGGCGGACTTTCCGTACGCGTGCAGAAGGGTCGCACCACCTACCTGAAAAACGCATGGCTGGTACGGCTCAATAAGGGCGCCAGCTATTCCGAAGACAATTTCAACCTCGGCCTCGCGGTTCGTCTCCAACCGGGCGAAAAGCTGGCCAACAAACGGACTGGCCATAAATCGTGGCTGGTGCCGAATAAAGTCGCGCTACTCTACGGCCCATCCGTAGACCAGGTCTTCTCCGGCGTCATCGCCGACATGGGGCCGCAGATTGGCAATATGGTGGCAGCAGCGTTCCACCGCAACTTTGCGAGACTGACCAATGGCTGAACATAAAAGATTGACCATACTCAAAGCATTAACGGCGCATCTCGAATCGATCTTCGGGGATGACCTGTATTCGCACGACCTGCGAGGCAAAGTGTTCCGTGGCCGTGCGGTGTTCGGGGCGGACGACCCAATGCCGTGTGTGTCACTGCTGGAGGGGAAAGCGACGGACTACGGTCAGTTTGCAGACACCAACGAGAGCGTGCGAAAGGATTCGTGGCTTCTGCTAATCCAGGGATGGGTCAAGGATGACCCGCTTAACCCGACTGACCCGGCATACGGATTGCTGGCGGACGTCGAAGCACGACTGTCTGATATTATCGCGCAGGACGAGAGAGGAAAGCCAAAATATCCAGGCATCTATCTTCTCGGTGGGTTAATATCCAGTCTGACCATCGCGGCGCCAGTAGTTCGACCGCCGGAAGATGGACTATCGAGCAGGGCGTTTTTCTACCTACCTGTTTTGGTAGGATTGAAATCGGACTTAACCAAACCTTAACGGGAGGGCGAAATGCCTACTTACGAACCGAACTATGTCGTTGGTCGTGGTCGCCTTTATTTTGACAAGTTCAAAAAAGGCTCCAACAACTCCGAGAGTGGAGAGCTGTACTTCGGCAACTCGCCAGAGTTCACGCTGACCACCGATTCGGAGACACTGGATCATTATTCCTCCGAGCACGGCCTGCGTGAAATGGACGCATCGGTACTGCTGGAACTGACCCAGGGTGGCAACTTCACCGTTGACGAAATCAACGCCGACAACCTGGCGCTGTTCTTCCTCGGCGAAAAATCCACCATCACCCAGACTCAGGCGACAGACCGAAAAGAGACTTTCGAGCTGATCAAAAAGGGTCGTTACTATCAGCTGGGCGCAGATGAAGTCACTCCGTCAGGCGTGCGCAACATCACCAACTTCCAGATCGTTGTAGCCGCAGCTGGCACGTCGATCTCTACCGGTTCCGGCGACATCACCTCCATCCCAGGTGCCACCCCGCTGCCGTCTGACCAGTACGAGATTGAAGTGGAAACCGGTCGTCTGTACATCGAGCCGGACGCAGCCAACGTACCAGGGGCGGGCATGACTGCCGCTGTACAGTACGATGTCGACGCCCAGACCCGTACGATTGTCATCGGCAAGTCCGATATGATCTACGGCGCACTGCGCTTCCTGTCCGATAACCCGGTCGGCACCAACAAGGATTACTTCTTCCCGAAAGTAGCCCTGCAGCCGGACGGCGACTACGCGCTTAAAGGCGACGACTGGCAGGTAATGTCCTTCTCCTTCCGCGCGATGAAGAAGAACAGCAACCTGCAGCGCCTGTACATCGACATCCACGACGAGTCGAGCAACCCTGCTCCGGTACCAGCGACGTACACCATTACGTCCTCACCGGCAGCGACTACAGGTGCAGTGGGAACTCCGGTGAACGTCACCTTTACGGTACGTGACCAGAACAACCAGGTTGTGAGCGGCAAGACCGTGAACTTCTCTGCGAACTCCGGTTCCACCGTAACGCCGACTACCGGGTCGACCAACGCGTCAGGCCAGATCGTTGTGGCGTTGAACCGCGCAGCCGCTGGATCCGGAACCGTCACCGGTACAGTCCAGGATGGCGGGGCGACCAACACCAGCACCGCAGTAACGTTCTCCTAAAAGCGGAACGACACGGAAAGCGCCTACGGGCGCTTTTCTTGTATTCAGCTCCGGCCTTTGTGCTAAATTAGCGATGTTTAGCAAACCGGAGCGTCCACTATGTCATTATCAGAATATCAACCAGAAACACTGTCAGTAACGGCTAAAAAAGTATCCTTCGAGGTACGCGGCCTGTCCTTCATCGACATGTCTTCCCTGCTGCGTACGCACATGGATGACCTCGAATCTCTCTTCACCATGTACGAAAATGAAGCGAACAACATCTCCTTCGGCAACGCGGCGATGGCTCGATACATGACCCGACTTATCGCCGATGCCCCAGGTCTGGTCGCGCACATCATCGCGCTGGCCGCTGACGAGCCGGAGATGGTAAATAACGCCCGACGCCTGCCGCTGCTCGTGCAGGTTGACGCCCTCAAGAAGATCGGCACGTTGACCTTCGAAGAGGCAGGCGGCGCAAAAAAGCTGTTCGACCAGGTGATGAATCTGGTCAAGGAGATGACGCCCCCCGCGCCGACCTCCAAAGGCCCAAATCGCCGCGCGAGAAAATAAACGAGTACATCTATGGGATCCGTGAGCAGGTCAGCCTGCTCCTATCCGAAGGCCACCCACACGCAGGTCGGTACCCACTGGCCCGCGTGGGAGAAGAAGCAGCGATTGTGAGACGTCGGCATAACAGCCGGATGGTCACGGAATCAACGCTGATGCAGGCTTGTATCGGAGCCATCCTTAACGGCAAGAAAGGCTCTAAGCATTATCAAAAACTGATTAAGGACTTGAACCGTGGCTAACACTTCATCCAAAGACGTTGAGCTTAGGATCCGGGCAAGGGACTACAGCCAGAAGACGTTGAAGCAGATCACAACTGCTATCACGGAAATGACGAAAGCCCAGGATCAGCAGCGCCAATCCGCTGAACGCGGAGAGACATCTGCAAAAGACCTCGAAGCCAGCTACCGCAAACTGGAAAGTGCGGGACAGGCGCTGCTTAAACTCAACTCTTTGGTTGAAGTCTATAAGCGTCAATCTGCCGCGCTGGAAGACCAGCGCAAGAAGGTAGAGCTGGCGGTACAGAAGCAGCAGGAGCTGCAAAACCAGTACAACACGACCGACAAAGTCACGAAGAAGCTGGAGACCTCGCTGGGCCGCGCTAACGCTGCCGTCGAGCGGGCGAACAAGGCTTTCGACAGTGCGCAGTCGCGCGTGGCCAGAACCGCGGGTGAACTGGATCGGTACGGCGTTTCCACAACCAACCTCGCCCAGCAGCAGCAGGCAATCGTGGCGGGCGTTGGTCGTGTCAACTCCGCACTGGAGCGTCAGGATAAAATCATCCAGCAGGTGCCGTCCGAGGTTAAGCGCTATAACGCTGCGTGGGATGAAGCCATCGCCACGAACAACCGGATGGACGAGGCTACCAGACAAGCCCAGCTGCGCATGGAAGAGCAGGCGCACGCCCAGGACAAAGTCATCACCAACCTGCGTCGCCAGGCGAATGAAGCACTGGCTGCAGCGAAAGGCTATCAAACGCTGGCCCGTGTCGTCGCTACCACAACCCGTGGCGGGAACAACGGACTGGCGAGTCAGCTCACCGAAATCGTATCGCCTGCGGCCGCTGCGCGCTCGTCGCTGGCAGGACTGGAAAAGCAGGTTGATTCGCTGGCGCGGGAAACCGCTGGCGCTGGTAAAGAGATCACCAACGCTGCCCAGAAACTGAAAGACCTGCAGGCGGCGCAGCAGTCCGCCGTCGGTATGGCCAAACTGATTGACCAGTTCAAACAGCAGGTCGTGGCCGTACGAAATGCGCGGGCAGCATATCAGGAAGCGCGGGCGGAGGTTCGTCAGCTCGCCAACCAGATGCGTACGGCGCAGACAGACTCGGCAAACTTCGGTCAGCAGATGCAGGCCGCGCAGCAGAAGCTCAACGCCGCCGCTGCCGCGCTACGCAGCACGGGCACTGCGGCTCGCCAAACGCAGGGCGCTCTCCGGCAGGCAGGCGTGGACACACGCGTCTTATCTCAGGAAGAGGATCGCCTGCGCAACACCACGCAGCAGACCGTGTCTATCATCGACCGGCTGACAGAGGCCGTGAAGCGGAACAGCGGCGCCACGCGAGACGGGGCGAAGGCATTCTCCTTCTTTGCCGACAGTGGCCGTACGACCCTGTCCACGATGCAACGTATTCGAGGTGAAGTGCTGGCGCTGGTCACGACCTACGCTGGTCTGCAGGGCGGCATTAATCTGGCGGCCGGCGCGATTGATATTTATAAGACCCGCCAGCAGGCGCTGATTAAAATCTCGCAGGTTGTCGGCAAAGACCAGAACACGCTGAACGCTGAGTGGGAATACATGATTGGCCTGGCTAACCGCCTGGGCATCAAGCTGGAAGACGTGGCGAAAGGCTACACGTCGTTTGCGGTGGCGGCGAAAGCGTCCGGCATCTCGATCCAGCAAACCCGTTTCATCTTCGAATCCGTGGCAAAAGCCGGTCGTGTGTTCCACCTCTCGGCGGACGACATGAACGGCGTGTTCCGCGCGCTCCAGCAGATGCTGTCCAAAGGTCAGGTCTACGCAGAAGAACTTACCGGTCAGCTGGGCGAACGTCTGCCTGCGGCGGTGGCGCTGTTTGCGAAAGGCATGAACATGACGACGGCTGAATTGCTGAAAGCCATGTCCAACGGGGAAATCGCAGCAGACGCGGTTATCAACTTCGCCCGTGAGAACGCCAAAGCCATCGACGCAGAATTGGCCACCGCCGAAAAAGGCGTTGATGCGATGGAAGCGCGCGCGGCAAACGCGATGTCCATGTTCAAACTGGCGCTGGCGGATTCAGGATTCATAGAGGCGTACGTCAACATGCTGGCGAAGCTGACCGAGTTCCTGAGCAGTCCGGACGGCAAAGAGGCGGCTATCGCGCTGGGGCAGGCGTTCTCTCAGGCGGCAGACGCAATCGTGTGGTGCACGCAGAACGTTGACACCCTGATTACGGTGCTGCAGGTGCTGGCAGGCATTCAGGTTGTTCGCTGGCTCGCAGGTATCTATCAGGGGTTCGTCCAGCTGCTGCCGGTGATGAAAAAGATGGGCGATGTCGGGCAGGGCATTCTGTCCTTCCTGGAGAAATTTGCCGCCCGTCTTGCGACCGGTACCGGCGCGGCGAAAGTGCTGGGCCTTGCGCTGGGCGGACTGGCGCGGGCAATTCCGTACGTTGGGTGGGCGCTGCTGGCCTATGACATCGGGGCCATCTTCTACCAGCAGTCGAAGACTTTCGCTAAGGCCGTCGACGAAGTGGTGCGGGATTTCAAAAACCTCGCCAATCAGATCATCGCTATTATCCAGACGCCGTCAGCAGCATTGCAGGACATGGCGTACGCCATTGTGCGGCCGCTGACCACGCTGTTCGCGTCGACGTTGCAAAGCATTGCGAAGTGGATCGCTGACGTGCTGCGCCTCATTCCGGGCGTCGGCGATAACCTGGCGGATTGGGCGCTGCAGGCGGCGGACAACCTGACCAAAGAAAACCGTGATATGTTCCAGAACGTGAAAGGGATCTGGGGCGACGTGAACAAAGAGTGGAACCGTATGAATGACGAGATCGTCAAGAAATACGATAACACCATGTCCGACGTCGTGAAGAAGACCCTTAACGCTAAGGTACAGATGCTGCAGGCAGACCTGGGTGCTGCAACCGGCTTCCAGTATACGGAAGACCCAGGCGGCGGCGTCACGCCTCGTCAGCGTGAGATTCAGGCGCTGACGAAAGAGTTCGACAAACAGACCAAAGCCGCAGAGAAAGCAGAGCTGGCGGGCAAGAAAGCGTTGCAGCGGAAGAACCTGTCAGGTCGCCTCGCGCTGGTGGACGAGGAATACGCCCCGCAGATGAAACGTGCGCAGGCGGTCGGCGGCGAAGAGGGCAAGAAGCTGGTGGCGCAGCTGAACTCCATTATCGCGGCCCGTAAGCGCGCCGAGACCGACGAGTACAACGCATCGCAGCGTTCCTCTACCGGCATCGACAAACGTGCGCGCGCCATCGAGAACCTGATTCAGAAATACAAAGAGCTGCAGGCGTCAATCCAGCTCAAACAAACTGACCAGGATCCTACGGCATCCCTGGCCGACCGCATCTCCGCTGCCGTGACGAAGTCCAACACGCAGTTCGACGAGCTGATCGCCAAGTCCAACAAGCTGGGCGGCGATGACGGTAAGCGCCTGGCGGAGCAGTACACGGCGCTGAAAGCGGTCAATGCTGAATACCTGAACCAGAAGATGCAACTGGAAGAAGTCGAGCGCCTGCAAAACAAGGTCAACTCGCAGATGAACATCCGCAAGTCGCGTATCGAGGAAGTGAACTCGAAGCGCCAGGCGGGTGTTATCAGCGAAGACCAGCAGGTCGCATCGGTCAACCAGATCAATCAGGAAACGCAGGCACCGATCGAGAACTCCCTGAACCAGCTGGAGGCGCAAGCCGCCGCGTCGAAAGACCTGCTGGGGCCGGAGAAGTGGGCCGAGATCCAGGCAGGCATTGCCGCAACGAAAGCGTCGCTGGTCGACCTGACCGGCACGTTCACCACGATGGACACGACAATCGTGCAGGGCGTGCTGGACGGAATGGCCACCGCGCTGAACAGTATTGTCGCCGAGCTGGTCAAAGTGGGTACTGGCGCGCAAAGCATGGGTGAAGCGTTCTCCGCTGCGGGTGTGGCGGTGCTGCAGTTCTTCGCGCAGTTCCTCCAGAAGATCGCAATCGCAATCCTGCAGCAGATGGCACTGAACGCTATCGCAGGGATGGGCGGCGGTATCGGTAGCGCGGCGGCTGCGATGGGCGGCGTGGCAGCGAAACACAATGGCGGCGTCATCGGCAACGCCAGCGGTGAGGGCCAGCAGACCCGCTCGATGAACCCGGCATGGTTCGTCAACGCACGTCGGTATCATGATGGCGGTCTTCCGGGCTTGAAATCTGACGAGGTACCGGCCATTCTGCAGAAAGGCGAGCAGGTGCTGGACAAGAATGACCCGAATAACATTCTCAACCAGAACGCCAGCCAGTCCTCTTCGCAATCACCAGGCGACAGCTATCGCTTCGTGCTGGTGGACGACAGAGCTAAAGTGCCGGAGGCAATGAACACACCGGAAGGTGAGAAGGCCATCCTGCAGATCCTGACGAGAAACGCACCAACCGTGCGGAACATCGTCGGCAAGAAGAGTAACGGGAGAAACGGATAATGGCACTGACCGGTCTGCGTCCGCTTAAAGAGACCAACACACTCGGCAGCTCCGCGTCCAGATACGCCATTCTTAACGGTGCGTATGACATTTATGTTCAGGACGAGTATGACAAGGCAGGGGCCAACCAACCGTACTACGCCGCCAAGTGGATAAAACTGGCGGCGGGCACGTATCAGGTTCGGTTCATCTTCGACGACACCGGAACCATGTCACTTAACGGCGGGGTGGCAGTAAACGGCAGTAACGGTGGCGGATGGACGGTACCGGCAACCGGGTCTTTCACCGTGGCGAAAGACGACGTCTATCGGCTGGATCTTTTTTACCAGAACACACCGGACAAGACGCCGTCCTTCATGTCGTACGAAATCCGCAAAGACGGTGTGCTGGTGGAGGTGTCGAGGGCGCAGGACTTTATCGGCGACCTCAAGCCGATCCCTGACGCCGCCCTGGGGCCAAAGCCACCGTACAATAGTGACGTGCGACTGAGCTATCCGATCTTCCTGCCGAAACCAGACTGGCAGTACGGCGTGATGGAACGACTGGAGTGGCTGACCGACGTTCTGCAGTCCGAGTCGGGGGCAGAACAGCGCCGTAAGCTGCGCCAGTACCCTCGCAGGTCGCTGGAGGCCACGTTCAGCCGCTTCGGTATCAACCGTAACCTGCTCGACAGCTACGTGGTCGGTGTAGGGCAGGCGAACGGCCTGGTGCCTCTCTGGTGGGACGAGACGAAGATCGAGAGCGCGTACGCTGGCAGTGTGGACATCTTCGGTGACTTTAAGCGCCGCGAGTTCTTCGTGAACGACGTGGTTATCATCCGGCGCGACAACGCTCTCGATTACGAGCTGAATATCGTGAAAGAGCGCTCGGACACGAAACTGGTCATGCTCTACGGCACGCAGAAGGACACACCGGGCGGCGCCTCGATCACACCAGTCCGCGTGGCTCAAATCCGCGAATCGATGAACGGCTCGCGCCTGACCGACGAGGTGCAGCAATACCAGCTGCGCTTCTTCACGGTGGAAGCCGCCAACTACACGACATTCTGGACGCAGCCGTTCTACGACCGGACGAACCTGCCGATCATCATGTGGAAGTTCGATTACCGCGAGCAGGTGGCCCTGACCTTTGACCGCAATGCCTACAGCTATGACAATCAGGTCGGCAACCCGTACATCGTCGACCCTGGCAACGGAGCCACAACGGGCGTGAAACTCTCCTACCAGATTTACGGGCGGGAGATGATGCACGACTTTAAGCAGAACATTTATAAAATGTCGGGCCGCTGGCGGGAGTTCCACCTGCCGTCCGGACACAATGAGTTCGAGCTGTCCCGTGACATCTCCGAGAGCGAAGGCGCGCTCATTATCTACCGCAGTGGTTACTCGCAGTACAACCTGCGCAACCAGCCTATCCGGGGAGACATCCTTATCGAGATGTACGACGGTAGCTATGTCGCCAATACCGTCATCTCCAGCCGCGTTATCGGCGACGAGGAATGGCTGTTTTTAACCGAGACGATACCATCCACTCCCAAAGCCGAGGTACTTCGTATAAGCTACATGCCAAGAAGCCGGTTAGATATTGACGCCGTTGAAATCAACCGGTTGACTGACGCGGACGGAGCGAGCCTGGTATCACTGACCTGTAAGGCCATTGTAGAAAGGAGAAACGCGCCGCCCGTGCCAATGACCTAGCGAGGCACAAATGAGCTACAACGACCTGGAGAGTTCCAATTACGACGGCGAACCCATATACCTTTATGAGTTTCGCCTGAACGCACAATACTGGCGCTACACGTCTGCCGCGACCAGCCAGTCGATCCTCGGCAACGTGTGGACGCCGATGGGGGTTGCCGACGACGGCGTAAAACAGACGGGCGATACAACGGTGGACGCGCTAAACATCACCATGCCAATTTCGTCTGACGTCGTCGGCCTTTTTATCGGTACACCGCCAATCAACCCTGTCTATGTCACCATCCGCCGGTTCCACGCGGGCGACTCCGATGCGGCAGTTTGCTACGTCGGCGAGGTCGCGCAGATCAATGAGAACACACCCGTCTCCGCCGTCGTCACCTGCAACACGTTGTCAGCGTCGATGGAGCGCAATGGCTTGCGTCTGTCCTATAGCCGCGGTTGCCCGTTCGCCCTGTACGACTCGTGCTGCAAAGTGAACAAAGAGAACTTCCGATTCGACGGCACGATCCAGTCGGTCGGCGCGAACTCCATTGTCATCCCCGGCGCCGCGCAATTCAGTAACAACTGGTTCAACGGTGGCTACATCGAGTGGAATGACCCGAAACGCGGCGTCGAGCGCAGGGCTATCGAGCTGCATACAGGTGATACGATTTACATCTTCGGTACCGTCTCCGGCATCGCGGGCGGCATGATCATCAAGCTCTACCCTGGGTGCCCGCGCACGACGGCCGCCTGCAAAACGAAGTTTAACAACCTGGCCAATTACGGCGGGATCCCAGCCATGCCTGACCGTTCGCCGTTCGACGGCAACCCGGTCTTCTAAGGAGCGACTATGTGGTGGGCATTAGCAATGCTGGTGGTGTCAATCATCATCCAGGTGGCGCTGGCACCGAAACCGGCACAACCGAAGGCCGCGACCTTCGACGACTTCGACATCCCGCAGGTCGATGAAGGTACACCGCAGGTCGTGTTCTTCGGCGAATGCTGGACGGGCGACTGGCAGGTGTTAGCGTACGGCAATTTCCGTACGAAGAAAGTCAAAGCGAAGCAGGCCAAAAAATGACGGACGAACCCCGTATCTTTATGCGTCATGCGCGTGCACTTAATATCTGCGGGCCTGGCGTCGAACGCATGGCCGAGAGACTTAATTACCCTCTGCAGAAGTTTCTGGAAGAGGGCTACCCGTGTTCACTGGCGGAGAAGACAGCCAATCCAATACTGCTAAAAGCGGCGAAGCTGGCACGGGAAGAATGGGAGAAGACTCATGGGGAAGGCTAAGAACCAAACGGTCGGCTACAAATATTACATGGGCATCCACATGGGCATGGGACGTGGCCCGGTGGACGAGCTATGCGAAATCAAAGTAGGCGACCGTCAGGCGTGGCAAGGCAGCTTAACCGGCAACGCCCGTATTAATATCAGCAAACCTGACTTATTTGGCGGTACCAAAGGCGAAGGTGGCATCGACGGAACGTTCGACCTGATGATGGGCGGCGCCAGTCAGGTAAAAGCGAGCAAACTGGCGGCAATGCTGTCCGGCGATCAGCCGGAGTTCCGTGGCATCGTGACCGCGTTCTTCGACGGCATGATCTGCGCGATGAACCCTTATCCTAAAAAATGGGCATTCCGTGTTCGCCGCGTTCTGCAGGGCTGGGACGGCGCGGTCTGGTACCCGGAGAAAGCGAAGATCTCGCTGACGGGTCGTTACGCTGACGGTGGTTCGCGTGAAGTCATCGCCATGAACCCTGTCCACATCATCTACGAAGCACTGACAAACCGCGGCTGGGGGCTGGGCCGTGACCGCTCGCTGTTCCTCGACGCTGCGTGGAAGGCGGCCGCCGATAAAGTTTACGAAGAGAAGTTCGGCTTGTGCATCCGCTGGGGCCGACAGGACACGCTGATGTCCTTCGTGCAGACGGTTATCGATCACATCGGTTGTGCTGTTTACGTCGACAAGTTTACCGGCAAATTCACCATCAAGATGATCCGCGACGACTATGATGCTGACTCGCTGCCAGTCTTCGATACCGACTCCGGCCTGCTGCAGATCACCGAAGCCACCAACGCCTCGCCGTTCAACCTCGTTAACGAAATCATCGTGACCGGCTTCAACCCCGTCACTAACGAGACGTTTCAGGTTCGACAGCACAACCTGGCGCTTATCCAGACGCAGGGCGCGATTAACAGCGACACGCGCGACTATCCCGGCCTGCCGACGCCAGAGCTGGCTCTCCGCATCGCGCAGCGTGACCTGAAAGCCGCCAGCACCAACATCCGTCGATTCACCATTGTGTGCGACCGTCGGGCATGGCATACGCAGCCAGGCGACGTCATCAAGATCCGCGACCCTCAGTCACGCGGTATCGAGACGGTTATCCTCCGCATCGGCAACGTGGAAGAGTCCGGGCAGACCGACGGCGCCATCAAACTGACCGGCGTGCAGGACGTGTTCGGCGCTGACCTGAATACCTTCGCTGACGTGCAACCACCAGGGCACTTCGAGCCACCAGCAGAGCCTGACATCGCCCGCACCCTCGTGTACGAAGCACCGTACGCAGAGCTTGTCCGCTTTATCCCGGAAGGCGAGTTCAACACGATTAAGGCGATGGAAGGGTACATCCGTGCTCACGCCGAGAAGCCTACGCCAATCTGCATGGCATTCGACCTCGCAGTTCGTCCGCAGGGCCAGGCGGATTTCGTGGTGAACGGCAACGGTGACTTCACGCCGCTGGCGGAGCTGGGCAATCAGATTGGCTATCTCGATACGCAGCTCACCTATGACAAGGAAGAGTTCGAAGACGAGGACGACATTTACGTCGGCATGTCGCTGCTGATCGGCGACCGTGATACGCACGAAATCGTCCGCCTCGACGCGTGGGATCCGGTGCAGAAGACCTTCACCATCGCCCGTGGCTGCATGGACACCATCCCGCAGCGTCACTTCGGCGGTGAGCTGATCTGGGCCATCGAGGACAACGGCGGTTCGGACTGGACGCGCTACCTCTCAGGTGAAACCGTGGAGATGAAAATCCTGCCGTGGACGCTGCGTGGTGGACGCTTCCCGATTGATGACGCGCCTATCGACGAGCTGACCTTCCGCCATCGCTTCATCCGTCCTTACGCGCCCGGACACGTCCTTACGACCACGACGGCCGGCGGACAAAAACGCTGGTACGAGAATCAGGATCTGCGCTACGACGTTGGCCCGACAGAGGTGCCTGACTTCATCGTCATTACCTGGACTCACCGTGACCGCCCCGTGCAGCAGGATAAGCTGATTGACCACGAGCAGGGTGACATCGGGCCGGAGCCGGGCACAACCTACCGCCTGCGGGTATTCAACGCGAAGGGCGAGCTGGTGCGTACGGAAACCGGCATCGATGGCACGCAGTTCATCTATACCTACGCGATGGCGTCAGCCGACACCAAAGTGGAAGAAGGATCACCGGAGTCAGCAGCAGGCACGATGTTCCTCGACGCCATGCGCAGCGGCTACAACTCGTGGATGTATTACACGCTGCCGTTCACCGTCCATAAGAAGCCGCCGCAGACCGCCAACGTCGCGCAACTGGCAATGGCCACCGCCGGAGAAGACACCGAAATCACGTCCGGCGAAGATGCCGACATCTCCGGTGGGCAGGTTGCCCAGCTGCTCATGTCTACCGCCCAGGAGGATAGCGACATCGTTTCAGGGGATGACGCCGACATCTACGGTGCGCAGCTGGCACAAATGGCCACCGCCGCCGGACAGTCGACCAAACTGCCGCCGATTGTCGATTTCTACCTGTACGAAGCGCCCTACCTGACGTTGCTGCGTGACGGTCGTAACTCTTCCCGTTCGCAGATGCTGGCGTTTGTCGCCCGACCTTCTGACCGTACGACGGATGGTTTCGACTTCTTTAGCCGCGACTCCGCCGAGCAGAACTGGACGACCAACGGATCCCAGCCGTGGACTCCGTGGGGCGTGCTGAAAGGCTTTATCCAGCACCTCGGCAACGAGCTGGAAGTGGACGCCACTAGCGACACCGACGGCGTGCCGATTGATACCCTGCAGCCGAACGACATCATCCTCGTGGACAATGAGCTGCTGGTGGTGCAGACAATCAACGGCAAACGTATTCGCGTCGGTCGTGGATCCGCTGATACCATTCCGGCACCGCACTATGCAGGCGCAGTCGTATGGCTGTTTGACCGTCAGCACGCCGCGTCGAACCAGCTCTTCGCTGACGAGGCTACCGCGCTGGGCAATGTGCGGCCGCACGCGTTTGCCGAGCCGTTACTGCCTGCGGATATGCCGACCAAACAGCTGAAAATGCAGTACCGTCCGAAACGTCCGTACCCGCCAGGGCTGATGCTGGCCAACGGCTTGCACTGGTACGAGCGCGTCAGGGGTATTCCGGACGACATGGACTACACGGCACCGGAAGGCAAAGCCGTAACGCTTACCTGGGCGCACCGTAACCGTATCTCTCAGGGGCAGACGGCATACGACCACCTGGCCAGCGGCATCGCGCCGGAGAATGGTGTACGTTACCGTGTGTGGGTGGGCTACACCGTTTCGACCCAGACCAGTTCGTCTAAAGTCACACTGTTCGAAACCGAAGTGGAAGACGCCGGTATCACCTTCTCGAAAGCGCAGCTGGAATTGTGGGGGCCGCGTGCCGGTTACGCATTGAAGTCCGGCGGAGTCGTGGCGCTGCAGGTTGCCGTGAACGCCGTGCGTGACGGCCTGTTCAACTGGCAGGGCTACGGCATGACAATGCTCGCGCCGTCGTACCCTCTGCCGCCGGGCGAGAAGCCGGGCACCAACGTACCGCCGGAACCGAACTATCCGAATCCGGGCAGTCCGGATCCTAACCCGAACAACCCTGACCCGCAGCCGCCGGGTGACGGTGGCACCACTGACCCGACACCGGATCCGGAGAACCCAGACCCGAACCCAGACCCGGAAGTGCCGGACACGGATCCACCGGAGCCGCCGGAACCACCAGAGCCTGACCCGGATAATGTGTTCGGATGGTCAAACATGTGGGATCATGGCTGGGCAGCAGCACTACCAGACCAGAGCGTGACAGGAGAATAAGATGGCGAAGAAGGTAGGCCCGAACCAGGGCCTTAACTATGGCTGGGTACGCGGTGAAGACTTCTGGGGTGGGCCGGTAAACGATGACTTCGTTATGCTGGACACACTGCTTCACCCGTACGTCACGTCGATGACATTCACCGCGCCGCCCGCTGAGGTTGAAGAGGGCGACCGGTACATCATCGGGCAGAATGCCACCGGCCAGTGGTCGGGGCATGACGGCGACCTGACGGCGTTTGTCGAAGGGGCGTGGTTGTTCTTCACGCCGAGAAAGGGCTGGCGATTCCGCCTCGAATCCACCAACCAGTTTGTCTGGTACAACGGTACCAACTGGCAGGACGAGTACACGGGGGAAGACCCGGTTGACCCAGGCCCAGACCCGTCAATCAAACCGACGGCGTACGATATTGCCGTGACGGTGTCGGACTCGCTCTACGCTGACGAAGCACTGGTTCACCTGCCGATACTGGACGCGCTAATGCTTCCTGCTAATATGGCAGGGAGTTCGCTCGACATGATCGCCGCGTCCACCGTTTATGCCCAGCTGCGAGTTCAGCGTAATGGCCAGAACGTCGGGACAATCACCGTAGACATCGGTAGTTACTCGGCGACGTTTGCCACGGCAGGAGGTAACGCGGCGCCTTTCGGTAAAGGTGACAAGCTGACCATCCGTGGCCCATCGACGGCAGTGACGGCGTTCAAAGACTTCGGGTTCGTCATCCGTCTTAACTTCGTGTGAGGAACACATGGCAACCTTTTTCGACGGATTTGAACAGTTCGGTAATAACGACCGACCGGATCAGCTGCTGCGGCTCGCGGGGTATACGCTTAACGGCGCCGTGACCGTGGCAGGCGGGCGCAAAGGTGGCGGGTCGTCTCTCACCACCTACCGTTCCAACTTCCAGCGGGCGTGGACGTTCTCTGGCAATGCCATGTCGATCGGCTTTGCGGTGAAGATGGACGCGCGCGGCCCGCTGATTGCCATTCGCAAAGGCACCACCGCCATGCTGGTGTGGTCAGACCCGGAGACCGGTCTGGTGAACATCGGTACGTCATTGGCCACCGGCAACCCAGGCTACGTCAACCCGTTAAAAGACCGCTGGTATTACTTCGAGATCGAGATGACGAAGAACGACTCTGCGTTCAAGCTGTACGTCAATGGTCGTCTGGATCAGACCTACCCGCTGAACGGGAACATCAACGGCGACCTGATCATCGAGTACAACCCGTACACCCTGTTCGAAGGTTCGGACTTCGGCAGCGATACGGGTACCCGCATTTTCGACGACATCTACCTGTCAGACTCTGCGCGCATTCAACCGATTCAGGTGACAACCCGTTTCCCTACGGCAGACAGCGAGCCGCTGGACTGGAGTTTTACCGGGGCCGCAAGCCACTGGCAGGCCGTCGGGCAGCTGCCGCCGGACATGCTGGACAAGTTCATCTACACGGCGAAGGACGGCGCGACTGACCAGTTCACCTCGGCGGCCGCCCTGCCGGACACCAACCCTATCCGGTATCTGCAGATGATGGCGCTGTTCCGCAAGGCAACGTCCGACCCGATGGACTTGATATTCAACATCGACGATCAGAAGGTCACGCAGTCTAACATCCCGAAAGACTGGACATTCCGCTATATGCCGTTCAACGCCAGCGGGTATACTGCGGGCAACATCGGAGCGGCTAAGTTCGGCGCTCAACTGGATTTGTGAGGACATACCATGCTCAAATTTATGGACGGTTTCGACCAGTTTTTAGACATCCCGATCACCGGCACCGGCTATACGCTGGCGGGCCTCATGAACGTTTCGGGCTACACGCTGACAGGCGAGGTAAAGCTCGATGAAGGCCGTGTGGCGACCACCCGCGCGCTGCTGCTGGGCGACGGAGGCAGTAAAGCCGGAAGCGTGAAGCGCACGTTTACCACGCAAGACCAGATGGCGGTCATCGGCTTTGCGTATCGAGCTGAGGCAAGCCGTGACAACGTGGTGGCTATCACCAGTCTGGGCACGCTGGGCTGGAACAAAGACACGGCGAAGATGACGTTCGCTGGTGGGCAGGGCAGCGCCACTATTCTGCTCGACCTCTGGTACTACTATGAAATCGTGGTGGACAAGGCTAACCAGCTGGTGCAGGTCTGGATCAACAACACGAAAGACATCGAGGTGGCGCTGCCGTCTACCGCGCAATTCCTGACGAACTTCGAATGCCTCTGGTCGTCTGCCGCCAACGATAAAAAGTATCTCGACGACCTGTACTTCCTCGACGGGTCAGCCGGTCAGTACACCGAACGCGTGGGGCCGATGGCGATTCAGGCACGCCTGCCGACGGAAGACATCGACAAAGAGTGGTCTCCGTCCACCGGCAGCGTGCATTGGGATCTGGTGAACAACCAGCCACCGAAGGACACTGAGTTTGTCCAGTCGAACGTGTCCGGCGCAATGGACACCTTCCGATCAAACCAGACCGTCCCGACTGACGGGCAGGTCATTGCCGTCGGCATCACCGTAATGAACCGCAAATCGGACATCGATGCCCGCCAGTTAGGGATGGTTGTCGGCGGAAAAGGTCAGACGCAGAAAGAAGTTATAGACACCGACCTGCTGACCACACCAAAATACAGTTACGCAGTTTTCGAGACAGCGCCGGACGGCTCGACGTGGACTGCCACCAGCGTGACCAATACACCGTTCGGCGTAGCAGTACGCCCGTAAGGAGAGACAATGTTTAAGTTTTGCGATGGCTTTGACCACTATGCGGCAGCGGGCGTAACTGGCCCGACTCTTGAGCCGTATCTTACTGCAGCGGGCTATACCGTACGAAATGCACTGGCGAACACCTTCGCCGTCGTCGCCGGCCGCCGTGCTGGTGCGTACGCACTGCAGTTTAACGTCGCACGTAACTCGGCGACGAACGCCTCCCTGTCATGGGGATTCACCTTCGCCAACAATTACGCGTGCTTTGGTTTCGCCATGAACGCCAGTGGTTCCCGTATGCGTATCTGCCGTATTGAGAACGTGATCGACGTCGATTGGGACACCGTGACAGGCAAGATTAAAGTCGGGGAGCAGCTGGGCGTCAATGCGCTGATCCTGAACGCCTGGTACTACTTCGAGATCGAGTGTGACTTCACCGCGAAGACCGTGAAGATCTGGGCGAACAACGAACTGCAGCTCACCGTGGACATCTCCGCTGTGACTGTCCCGACCATTGCCACTATTGCATGGGGCCAGGTTGGTACCGCTCCGGACGCGGGCGTGCAGCTGCTGGACGACTTCTATGTTATCGATGGCAGCGGCACCAACAACAAAACGCGCCTGAACCCGGTAGAAGTCACCACCCGTATGCCTACGGCTGACGTCGGCCCGAAAGAATGGACGGTGGTTGTCTCCCCAACGGGTACACCTCACTACCAGATCGTCTCGCAGCTGGAGCCGAACAAATCCGGTGCGCCATACCTGCAATCGAACACCGCTGGCGCTACCGACATGTTCCGCTCGAACACCGTGCTGCCGTCTAACAACCAGATCTTCGCGGTGTCTGTAATCGCGTACGCACGTAAAGGCGACCTCGATGACCGTAAGATCGGCCTGCTGGTCAAACCGGACGGCGGTACCGAAACCGAAATCCAGCTGAACCTGACCGAGTCGTTCAAATACTACCAGGCTACGTTCGAGACTATGCCTGGCGGCGGCACCTGGAACCAGAACAACGTGGAATCCCTGCAGTTCGGCATCCGCACGCGATAAGGAGAATGAGATGGGACTGATTCATACCGAGAGCTGGCAGCGTTTTCCTAACGGAGCGGTTATGGTGGCGGCCAACAAGACAGGAGCGGCGCTAGATGCTGCCACTAACTACTTCATGACGGAGAAGGAATACGTGACGCGTGTGGCTTACTCCACCCAAGCAATCACGACATCCAACCAAGTCGCGACGGTTCCCCTCCGGTCTCCGCAAATAGTTCCTGACCCGATTGAACCAGACAAACAGCGACTCCAGTGGCCGGGGAATAGCTCTTCGTCAATGATAAATAACGCAGAAAATAGCGTTACGGAGCTGACGTATAACTTCGGTCAGGAGAGAACGCACTACATCGTGGGCTTTCTTGTGCGCGTGGTAGCCGGTTCGAATAAGATCGCCAATCCTACCGTGGGCCAACCTTCTGTGCATGGCCTTTGCCTAGCGCCGCCCTTAGCTGAGAGATATACAAACTCCAGCACATGGTTCTCGTATGTGTTCCCTGCTCCTTCGGCCAATATCTTCACCGTTCACGATTCCTCGGCGCAGACTACGATCCCTACAAATAATATCGGTGTGTATAGCACCAAGCCGACGTGGACTTTCGGTAACTCACTTCCCACCGTACCGATCTCGTCGGAATATGAGACGGACTATTATGTCGAGATCGAAATTGATACGGTGAATAAAGTTCTTAACATCTGGAGGGATGATGTCCTGGTCGCGCAACCTGCATGGATAGACAACCCATATAACAACCTTCGCAATGGCATTTCTTTCTGGATGCCTTCGGCGCTAAACTCCGCGGGATTTTATTACGGGGCTCAATACGGCGCTATACAGTTGAGCGACATGTACATCATCGACTGTAATGACGGAATTGCGCCCACCACGCGCCTCGGTTCGTCCACTCGTGTTCGCGGCGAAGCACCGAACGTAGACGTGGACATCGACTTTACGCGTCCGAATGGGTATGCCAGTAACGCCGCCGTTGTCAGTCAGAAAGTAGTCCCAGGCAACCCGACCGTGTTCCTGCAGGCGGACGGGGATAACGCCACTGACATCTACAAAACGGACAGCTCTAACATCGGTCAGTACGCCGGTAAAATCTACGGCGTGACTGTTCGTACTCGATCTGCTAACGCGTCGGTGTCGCCTCACAACATGGCGATCATCACAAAAGATGCAACAACGGAGAACGAGACCGACATCGGACAGTTCGGCCCGACAGACGGCTTCAAAAGCGGCAAGGTTGTGCTGGCGAAGGATCCGAGCGGGAACGAGTGGACGGTGCCTAACGCGGCTAACCTGCAATACGGTCTGCGCGTCAAAGAATAATAAGGGCTGCGCATGGCCGACTATAAACTTTCCAACGTAGGGAAAGAGTACATCGTCCGATCGCGTACGACGTTTAAAGTCGCGCACGCATCGGGCGAGTACCTTATGCAGCGGTACCCGGTTGTCACTCACCAGGACATCCGGTTCGCCACCGCCAGCAAAGAATACCTGCTCAAGATGCCCACCCGTATGTATGCAGCGGTGGCGGTGGGCGAGTACCTTATGCAGCGGTACCCGACAAAGACCCGGCACGATATTCGCTTCTCGCATCTGAACAAAGAATACCTGCTCAAGATGCCGGTGCGGATGTACTTTAGCAATATCAGCCGCGAGTTCATTACGCAAGACACGCCGGTTGTGGATCGCTACGACTTCCGTATGCAATGGCTCAACCGCGAGCTTATCTATCGTGTCATCCCGTACAAACTGCAGGCCGTCAGCCGTGAGATAATTTATAAGTATCTCGAAAAGCCGACCATCAAAGGGCAGGTCAAACAAACTGTAAACTACGCCGTCATGCACGCGGTGTGGCCAACGCTGAATGACACCATTTCCGCCGAGCGCGTGGTGCAGAGCCGCCAGCTGGTGACAATCAAGTCGCCGGATATGCCGTTCTACTGGTCGAATACGCGCGTGTCGCAGGAGTTTGTACAGGTTCTGCAGTCGAAGCCGAGTTATGTACAGGGCGTGCAGCATACCAAACAGGTACGCGCGCTGGCGGCCGGTGAAGCGAACTACACCCTTGCCGAAGACATGTGGTCTAAGTCGAGCAACCGGCAGACGGTGATGCTGTCATGCCAGTCCATCGACATCCCGTACCAGCCGGTGTCCGGCGAGTACATGCGTCAGAACCGGTTGCTGGTGGTGCAGGCCGACGTCAAACCGTTCTGGATCTCTCCGGTCTCCAACAAGTCATCGCCGATGCTGGTGGTGCAGTCATTACCGGTCGCGTTCACCTATAAACCCGCGTCCGTTAAGCAACTGCCGCACATGGTCGTTCAGTCGAAGCCAGTGGCATGGGAACATCGCCCAGCGTCAGACGCCCAGCTGCCGATGCTGGTGGCGCAGAAACGCCCGACGGAACGCCTGCCGCGGTCGCCGATTGACGTTCCGGCGATGCTGTCTCAGGCGGTTGTGAAACGCCCGACGGAATATTTACCGTACTCCGACGAGAGCGTCCCTGGCGTGTATTCGCAGGCCGTGATTGCCACCGAAATGCCGGAGCCGTTCAGTAGTGACATCGCTGCCGGTCTGGTACAGCTGGTGTTGCAGCCTACCGTTATGCCGGATCCTTTCGGTATGGTGCATGACGCCACGGCGGTAAACCTGACGGTACAGTCCCGCCCGGAAATAATGCCTATCTCCCGTGAGAACGTGGCGCAGGAAGCCGCGATGATCCTGCAGAAGCGCGTTGACCAAGCGCCGATCTCTTTCGAGGACGTGCCGCAGGCCGTGAGCATGGTTGTGTGGGACAGGCCGGTAGAGTTCGCTATTTCGTTTGCGCCGGTCGCCCAGGTTCGCGTTACCACGTTGATGAAAGTTCCGGCAGGTTACTATCCACTCCCCGACCAGTACCTCATGCGTAACCGCGTGGCCCAGGTGCGAATGAAGGTACTCCGTGCGAACCCTTATCCGGTGCCGCCGATCTCCTACACCTATTACGCGCAGGCACGCACCGTGTTTACGCAGAAAGCAGTGGACGGGGATTATCTTGATCCGGAAACGGTGTATCAGCGGTCACGGTTCGTCCGTCTGCCATCGTTCACCGAGCTGGTCGCGCAGCGCCGTGTGCAGGCAATGCCGATTTCCCAGACGCGGGTACCGCAGATTCACTCCCGTACGCTGCAGGGCGTGACTTATCCGGATCCTGCGACCATCGGCAACTCCGGTATCTTCAACCGGCAGACGCTACAGACGCTGGCGGTCACGAAGCAATACCCTGACATCGGTATTCCGCAGTCTCAGCTGCGCGTGATGCAGGTGGCACGGCAGACGGCGCTGGTGGCGGAGTACGCCGATCCGGGCGAGCTGGCGAACTTCGACATCGTTGATCAGCTGGTCGAACAGGTAGGCTTAACTGATTCGTACAGTGACCCAGCCTCGCTACATTCTCCGAATACGGCGTGGCAGATTTCGCAACAAATGGCCTTAATGGGTGACTATGCTGACCCCGATAAGCTACACTCGCCTGTGGTGGCGTACCAACTCGTCGAACAGGCGTCTTTGGTCGCGGACTATCCGGATAAGGACTCTCCGCAGTCCCTGTTACGGATCGCGCAAGTGACACAACAAAGTGCATTCTCGGCGACTTACCCGGACAAAGACACGTTGAAGTCGATGACAAGGGTATATCAGATCAGACAGCAATCCGCCCGTCGTGATCTGACGATGTATCAGTTCCCGGCACCGAAGCGCAGGCACCGTGTGCGAATTGTGTGTCGTTTTGTTTACTGATATTAACAGACGGGCTTCGGCCCGTTTTTATTGAAGGGGATCTATGTCCATCCAGAGCCAGGAAGATAGTCGGGGCACCGGCATGAAGCTAGACCTGACGATTAACATTCCAACCATGTTGTCCATTTTTGCGATGGTGGCTGGCGCTGTAACGTACGTGAACGGGCAAATTACTGCCATCAACAACCAGCAGCTCGTGACGGCCGGCGACGTCAAAGTTCTGCAGACTCAGGTGAACAGCCAGGGTTCGCAGATGGCCACCCTCCGTCTCGATACAGCTGGTCAATTGACCCAATTCCGTTCTGAGGTTCGTCAGGATCTTAAAGACCTGAAAGACGGAATGGACAGACTCAATAACCGTGGACGTTAATCATGCCGAAATATACCGAGTATTTTGGGAACCGAAAACTGCCGCGCGGCATCCGGAATAACAATCCGGGGAACATCCGCTGGGGCAGTCCGTGGCAGGGTCTCGTGAAGAACGGGAAACTGCAGGACGCGTCATTCTGTCTCTTCACTGACGCCGCGTACGGCATCCGCGCTATCGCCGCCACGCTGATCACCTATTACGACAAGCGCAAAGCGAAAGATGGCAGCAAGATCGACTCCATCCGGGAGGTCATCGAACGGTGGGCACCGCCGAACGAGAACGACACGCCTGCCTACGCCAACCAGATCGCCCGTGTTCTACAGGTCTCCCCCGACAGTGAAACCCTTAACCTCCACGACTACCGCACCATGCGCGCGCTGGTGGAAGGGATCATCCGTCACGAGTGCGGCGACCCTAAACGCTACGGGGTAACGCCTCACAACAACGTCAACGAGTGGTACCCGGACGAGGTGATCGACGAAGGCTTGCGCCGCGCCGGTCTCACGAAGCCGGTCACTACGGTTGCAGCCGTTCCCGCCACGAAGACCACTGCTGCCGCTGGCGGTGCCGTCGTTGTAGGGGCCGGTCAGCTGATGGACGTCAGCCAGCCTGTCATTGACGCCGTGCGCAGCTCGCAGGACAACATCACGTCAGGCGAGTGGGTTCGCATCGGCTTCGGGGTGGTGACGGTCTGCATCGGTGTGTGGCTTGCGTACGTCCAGTACCGCAAGTTCAAAGCCGGACAGTCGGTCTGATGGCCATCTGGTCAAAAATCAAAACGGGCGTCCTTGTGGCGCTCGCTTTCGTTGGGGTGCTGATTGGCGTCTGGTTTGGCGGCCGGCGCAGCGGAACAGTCAGCGAGCAGTTCCAGCGGAAGAAAGAAGAGCTGCAGGCGGAGAAAGAGACGAACCAGCAGCACGTTAATACCCGGAAGGAGATAAATGATGCGCAGGACACGACCAACTCTCTGCCTCCTGGCGATGCTAACCGTCGCCTTCGTGATGGCTGGATGCGTGACGAAACCGACGAATAAGGATCCCGACCCGCGGGACTTCTGCCTGGTGGCCAAAGCCATCTACATTGGCAAAGACGACGTTTTGACAGACAAAACGGCAGAACAGATTTACACTCACGACTGCACCGGTCAGCGGTTATGCGGCTGGGGTGGCAAACGTGCTGCCGAGGTTTGTAGTCGTCACCGTGTACAGTAATAAAAGAGACCCGCCTGTCAGGGAAATCGGCAGGCGGGCCAAGTGTGGAACCATCTAATTGTCGTCCCTTCTATTCTAGTCCTTCCGAGATTTCTTTGCAGATGCAGTAAAGTCGTTTTGCGTCAGATGGCCTGATGGAGATGGGCGTGTCTCTTGCCCGCGGTATCGGGTCATTACGTCTTACTTTTCGTTGCAGCCACTGGTGGCCATGTATGTGTCCTTCCCATGTGATGTATCGAAGATGCTGTAGTTTAGAAAGTACACCCTGATAAGGTCGGCTCATTAAGTCGCATATCCGGAAAAGGTGATCACCTCTGAGAACAGCTTTTTTCAGGTATTCTACCTCTTCTTCTGTCCATCTCTTTCCTGATCGAGCCGCCGGTCGGGGAGGAACAAGATAGATTCTCTCCGGCATTTCAAGGTTCGTCTTCATATCTTCCCCGTGATGCTGACTTTCACCCACACCTGCGTGTCGACGTGCATGAAAAATGATTTAAGCGGGAAACGCGTGTGCCCGATGCCGATTTCGACTCTGTTTTTACGGGACACGTCTTCGACTGTACCTCGTACGAAGTGCTTAGGACGGAAATACCAGATGCGTTTGCCTTCCGGCAGGTCGCCGACACGCACCAGTCTGTATCGAGATTTATACATCTACCACCTCCACCCATACACGAATATCGGCCCAAACGGTGCTGGTAAATATACGGTTTAGCCTCTTCACTCTCACCTTAATCACGCTGAACTTCCCATACTGGTTTATGACGTGCTTTACCAGGTATCCTTTTGACGGCGGCGCGTTCGGGTCTAACCTTATTTCTGGATCAGGGCAGCGTTTGCGGTTCGGCATCTTCCAGAAAATGTCGCCTGGCGCCAGTGATGAAAGCGCTACCTGCTTATAATGGGGCTTATTGCTCATAATAAAAATGCTCCCGTAGTAGTGGCTACAGGAGCATTATGTTGATACATGCGGTGTGTGTCAAACTCTTTCTAACTTTCTTTGCTGAAATCGATGTGCTGCGCTTCATGCCATGCCTTATTTTTGGCCTGGCGATTAGACAAACCTTCCGCGACAAGTTCTTCGACGCGCCGTTTCTGCCAGGCAATGTATTTCTCCTTCCCCTGTCCGTCCATCGTCCTGCCGTTGGCGGTTATGCGTGCCACTTTCTTCTCCAGCCGTTTCACACGTTGTTCCAGCGTGAGAGCCATAGTTACCTCTACCAGTCTCGTTTGCGGAGGTAATCCGCGTTGAATGAAAACCGGACTTTACCTTCATTGTCCGGGTCAATGGTTACATCGATCGCCCGCAGCTTGCGCCAGCCGACGAACTTCGCCGGAATGAAGTGCGTGTTAAAGCCGGGGAGCAGGTGCATGTAGTAGTGGATCGGTTTGAACGGTACCGAGAAATCAGGCGCGTCATGGTACGACATCTGCCGCATTACCCGTACTGCCTCCCGATACGCTTCTGCGCGACGCATGTGGCGACGCATGATGGCCTCACGTCGTCGCAGCTGGTCGATGTGGTGTGCTGGTGACATTGAAATTCCCCTCGTTGGTAGTGACCGTCAAGGGGAATATAGTTTACACATGCCGTATGTGTCAACGGTTTTCCTTAATCTGCAAAGAGTCCATCGGACTCCCCTGTATGACGCAGCCGGTAGTGGGCGCCCAGGATGTGCGGGTTTGATCGTTGATGCCGGTAAGCGCGCAACTGGACGAACCAATTGCTGACCAGATAAAATAGAGCGCGACGATCAGTAATCCCGCTACTATCAGTCCGTTAAGTCGTTTGTTAGTAGCCATTTCAGCCTCCGAAAACGATTCGCTGGTGGGCTTTGACCTTACCCCAAACCGCGAATCGTCTATTTCAGATTAGTCCTTTAAACAAGAATTTGACTTAAATCTCGTCCCATGTCTTGATCCAGCGCTCTCTGTCAGCCTCTGTAACTTTGGCCAAAGGCATACCGATTTCCATAAGCCGTTCGCGTGAAATGTACTCCTCCGGGAACCGGTGGCGGCTCTCGCCGTCGAAGATGATCACCGAAGCGCCGAAGCCAGCTGACGTCGTCTCGCTTGCCAGCGGGTCAGGGCGGTACCAGACCGGCACGTCAAACCCGATGCGCCCTTTGATGTGGATGATGCGGCTGCAGAGTTCGTCCGGCCACCAGCTTTCGGATGTGGCGGACTTCGTCACCCACAACGACGGTACGCCCTGCAGGTGCTCGGCGTGGGCTTTGGCCATGATGTGCGTCATGCCGGTCAGGTGAGGCGCTTTCCGTCCCTTCGCGGCGCGCTTAATGCTGTATGGCGGGTTAGCGAAGCACTTCACTGGTTCCATTGGATCGGCACCGCAGAGGTCGGCACCACGCTGCAATGCCTTGCCCCAATCCTGCGTCAGCGCATTGTCTTCCGCCGTGAAGTACGTGCGGCATTTTGCATTCTGGCCATCGGTGAACAGGTCAACGACCAGCGGCCCGTAAAGGTGGTTCACCGCAGCAAACAGCCAGTCAGGTGTGCGCCACTGATCGCCAATCTCTTTCGCCAGGTGTGTCTCCTGCTCACGCAATGCCTGCAGGTCGGAAATATATTGCTCTTTCATGATCGTCCTTACGCTCGTCTCTTCATCCACGAGCTGTTCTGTCCTGGCACATGGCCAACATGGAATTTCCCGCAGTGCGGGCAGCGGTAGGCGTGCAGGTTGCCCTGCCACCCTTTCTTGCGGTGGAGCTTGCCGATCGCTGCTGCCGCATCTGACAGCGTGGCGTGACCGACTTTAGAGCCGCACATCTTGCGGCGTACGTTCCTTTTACTGGCCATGATGGTGCTCCCTCGCTACACGGTTGTTAAATATCGCTTCTGATAGTCTCAGTAGCAGCACTGACAAAGGCACGGATGAAGTTCGCGCAGACTTGCGGGACGATGGCATTGCCGTAACCGCGCAGTCGTCCCACACGGGCGGGAACCCCATTACCCAGCGGGAAAGAGCCGGGTTCAACGGGCCTGAAATTCCCATCCCGGCATCGGAGCCAGTCAGCATCTGCCCAGAACTCGTTATACGAACCGGCGTGTCCAGATCCGGCAGACAGGGTTCCATCAACCGCCGAAAGCTGCCCGACAATTGCCCTCTCGATTTCGGTGAGTCCGGTACCGTCAGCGGCGTCGGGTAAGCGGCCAGGGTGCAGGGTAGGATGCCAGCTGCGCCGCCACATCGAGTGTATCGGTCGAGAATTTCCCGTTGCGCATCCGCCCACCCTCGTAACCGCCTTTGTGATCCCTCGCTGCGGCCGTCGGCCACGGCGCCAAAGACAATTCGGTCTCGCTGGTGGGGCGCGCCCGCACCGCCTGCTGGCAGTACGGCAGACCCGCAGATGTAACCTTCTGCCTCCATGTCCATGAATATAAAATCGAGCCAGTGTTTCCCAATAGCGTTTCTAACCTGCTCCCCAAATAAGACTGGAGGATTAGACTCTGCGATAAGGTCGAGAAAGGCTGGAGCCAGGTGACGGGGATCTTCGAACCCGATTTGTTTTCCAGCCAAACTAAATGGCTGGCACGGCGGACTGCCCGTCCAGCAGCGCGTAGTCGACGGGACTCCGGCGAGTCGTAATGCGAGTGGCCATCCGCCGATCCCGGCGAAGAAATGGCATTGGGTGAATCCCCGTAGGTCTGAGGGTCGGACATCGACAATACTCCGGGTGTCAACGATGCCGCGGGGGATCTCCCCACGGTCTATCAGTTCACGCAGCCATGCCGCTGCGCCTGGGTCAATTTCGTTGTAGTAGTTCATGCGCGGCGCCACTGCAGAAGGTTGATGACCTTCCGGCGGGCCATCTTCGACGCTTTCTGCAGGTTGCGCGGGTTAGCGTCGACGTACGGTGTCCGGCCAATGCCCGACGCGTCCATCCCCTGCAGGCGACGAACCTCGATGGTGGCAGGCAGACGGGTGACGGCGATGGCGTACTGGTGCGCCTGGTGCTGGGACTCCGCGTAGATCAGCATGGCGGTGTCTTTGTCCTCGACGTCGTACGCGAGATACGCCTGCACGGTCGGCGGGAGCGGAGAGGGCCACGGCGCGGAAAAGAACGCCTCCATCCCGCTGCCTTCTACTGCCGCCGCGACACAACGCTCTTCCAGCTTTGAGAAGTCGGCGTTGGTCAGCACACCCTTCGACTGCAGCTGATCGACCAGCGCGCTATTCTGGCGGCGCCATTTGTCCCGCTGCTCGGTGGCCTGCGCGATGGTCATTGGACTGGCTGCTGCCATCGCCGCCAGCGCCATAGACGTGCGGGACGGACGGATGCGGCCGGTGGGAGTGGATTCGAAGACGGCTTTGCCACTGCATTCAGGTACGTCCCGATCGGTGACGTCCCACGATTTCCCGCAGTCTTTGCAGAGAAATTCATCGTTTACGCGGATGATGTTTTTGTGTTCCAGGCTCATGAGATCACCTCGACTTTCATCCCCTTGCGTCCAGCCAGGCGGCGGGAAGGGGAGTCGGTTTCATAGTTGAAAAACTGGCCGCGCTTTGTGTCGAATACGCGGATTAATTTGACGATTTTGAAGACGCCCTGGTTGGGCGTCCTCACCGTATCGCCGGGCTTTAATTCTGCCAGCGTCTTACGCATTACGTCTCGCCTCGATACGCGCGACCATTTTGCATAGTTCCGTGTAGTCCAGGCCGAGCGTTGCGCCGGATGGCATCTCCACCATGAGTACATCACGGTCGAGATCCACCCGCACTTCGGCAGTGAACTCCTGCGGCTCTTTCTGCCACGGTTGTTTCAGTGCTGCCTTCATGCCGGTGGAGTTGATCATATGAAGTCCTCTTCATCCTTGTACGTTTCGATCAGCTCGTTGATAGCGTCTTCCTCTTCCGACTGGCGGGCGATGTCGACCATGCGTACGGCCTTCTGCCACACTGCCTGACGTCGGGTGTTGCGGGTTTCCAGCCATTCATTCACCTCTTCGTACAGCTCTCTCAGCGAGCAGTCTTCCCGTCCGGCGCTGCCCGTGGTGTAGCCGTTGAACGCCGCCAGCTCGTTGGCGAAGCGTACGACGAGGCGTACGAGGTCAGTGTTGCTTAACCCTGGCTGCAGCGTCTCCTGACCCTCTGGTGTGAAGTGTTCTACCGTCTGCGGTTCAGCTGCTACTACGCTCACCGGAGCCTGGTTCTCGCGCAGCACGGCTTCGATCTGCTCGGCTATCCCGCCAGAAAGACCGCCGTTCACGATCTTCACGATGTTCTGAGCGACGAAGTCCGTGTCCCGCACACCTTTCGCGTACAGGTCACGCGCCACGAGCACTGAGATACTGGAATAATCGGAGCTGCGGCGGCGGGCCTCTTCCATTGCCCGGATAGTGAGGTAGCGCAGGCGGGCATAATCGTCGCCCGGATAAGCGATGACGCTATCTGCGTCTACCACCGTGACCGTGCCGTCGTCTTTCTTCACCACCAGCTGATTGCCGTTTACCATCGCCACGACCATGCGGGACGAACTGGTTTCGAACTCAACGACATCGCGTTCTTTAAAATTATGAGCCATTAGATTAAGTCCTCTTCATTGATTAGCTGGAAAGCGTCGCCTTTCACGCTCCACGGTTGCCACACATCGATCACCAGGCACCCCACGTACCCGTTCACGAAGCAGTTATCGACCTGCCGCCAGAACATATCGCGGTTACGGCCGGCGCACCCTTCTGTAAACGCGCTGTCCCATGAGTCGGGCGCGATGGGGTTATAGCGCAGGATGGGGCGCGGATTGGAGTACGGGTTGCACATGCCGATCCGGATCAGCCCGCGTTTCAGGTGAGCGCGTCGCTGCCAGAGGTCGACCGTGTCAGACCCGCGGGATAAGTTCTCGGCTGGCATGTGGGCCAGGATAACTGCGCAGACGGCTTCCGGTGGCGCTGGCCACTCGTCGTCGAACGCCCACTCGCTCAGGAGCCGGTTAGTGGTGTCGCCGCTGCCGCCGTTGTCGCGGTCGTGGATGATGATGTCGAACGCGTGCATCGGGAACACGACCTGCTCACCGTTCTGGGTGTAGCGCGGATCAGGCTCGCTGTACAGCGCGTGGTAAAGGTCGACGATTGCCTGCTCGATGTGCGGCACGAACCCTTTCAGGCTGCTGCCGGTTGAGCCGGAGGTGGCGTCGTAAATGTCGACGCTGGTTCCGTTGGTAGTCGCAACTGCCCGTACGCCCTGCGGAAGCGGGAACGGGTAGAGCGGTACCTTGTCCGGAGAACGGTTGTCAAACCTGACGAACCGCGGGACGGGTTTTTTCATGGTAATACCTCTCGCTGTGGTGACATCGGAATAGTAATAACACATGCGACGTGTGTCAACTTTATTCTGGACAAAAGAAAGCCCTCCGAAGAGGGCGTCCTGTCACTACCAGCGAGCATCAACTGACATACCAGAGAGCTACAGGGAGTAAATCATATATCAGGGTTGTCGTAAATCATTTTCCAGTAATTATATTCGTCGATGTCCAGCTCCACGACGCTCGGATCGTCCAGCGCGCTCAGGCAGGTACCGAAGTCCTCCAGGAACACGCACTCGCTCTCTTCGTGGCGCAGAAGGCGGACTCGTCGGTAGGCCAGATGCCACTCCGGGCTGCGGGTCTCCACCACCGGGCAGATCATGATTTCGCCGGTTGTCTTGACCTGCCAGTATTCACGTTTCGGTTCATACTTCGCCATCATCCGATCCTTTTAACACGGGTGCCGTGCTTCCCGAATATCTCGTCGACGGCGACATAGCGTATCGAGAGGCGGAACCCCAGCTTATATCCGAGCTTACGGATGTAGGCGCAATCGGAGGGCAGGACGCCCTCCAGAAAGAACGAATGGCCCACTTCCATCTTGCTCATTTGCTGCTGGTGCAGCTCACGATCAGATAGCCCACTCGTCGTCATCTTCCGTCTCTCCGTCGCTGGTGGCGTCCTGATCCAGTGCGTCGTCGCCCGCGCCGTCACCTTCATCCTCCGGTTTTTTACCGTGTTCCGGGTCGAGTTCGTCACCGGTATCGGTGTCGGAGTTGATCTGCGCCTGGCGGTCAAACATCACGCCCGTGCCAGCCATTGTGGACGTCAGGTTGGCGATGACCTTGTGCAGCACCCAAAGCTCTGCAATTTTGCTCTGGTAGCCCGCTTCGCCGACTTCGTACTGGCTATGGAAGTCTTCTGTCAGGTCATCGTCTTCCGCCGTCGACAGCGCCTTAATGTCGCCCTTGTGGTTCATCTTGACCCAGATGTCCATGTTCAGCACGCCGGACACGCAGTGGAACTCCAGCTCGATAGGCGTGAACCCACGGTCGATCATGTCGGTGTAGCGCTCGTCGTCCAGGTCGCCGTCCTTAACGGTCACGACTTCCTTCTCTTCGTTGCGCAGCTTGACGTACGAGCCGTGGTTCAGCGTGTCCTGATCGCGGCGCAGGATTTTCTTGAACAGCTCCTGCAGCAGCACCTCGCTCTGGTAGGCCGGTACCGTCGGGAAGGAGCTGAACGCCATGCGGATAATCGCGTTGGTCTCTTCCGCGGCCTTCTGGCTACCGGTGAACACGAACAGGTCGGTGCCGTCCATCATGACGTACGTCCGGACGCGGCGTACCGGTGCGGTTTTCAGCAGCTGCGCGGTGACTTCGTCTTTCAGGATCGCGTAGTCCTTGCGGGTCAGCTCACGTTCTTCGCGCTCTTTCATCTCCTTCGCCCGCTCGAACAGCTTGTCGTTGATGGCGCTGGATGGCAGCACGCGCTCGCGCTTCTCGACGCAGAGAATGATGGCGGTGGTGCCCGGCAGATAGACAGCCAGGTGCTGCTCTTCCACGCCTTCGCCCAGCGGGTTACTGATGTATTCAACCGGCTGGCCGTTGAACGGCACGACGAAACCCCAGGTGCGCCATTTGCCGTGGTCAGGATCGACGGCAGGGTAGTCGCGCAGCTGGCGATGCAGGTGCACGAGGAAGTCTTCGACGTCGGCGTCGCCGTTGGACATCGAGGCGTACTCGACCAGCGTGGCCGGTACGTCCTTCCCGTCTTCGATGCGGCGCCACACGGCGTCGAGGTAGTAATGCTGCAGCTTGTCGAAACCTTTAACTCTCATGGTAGCTCCCGTTATTGCAAGTTCTTCGGCTTGATGGCCAGTTTCAAATGAGCGCACGCTTCCGTGACGCGTTCCCTCGCGGCCTGCAGACTGGCCATGCGCGAGGCGTATTGCTTATCGAGCTGGACGTACAGCTCTTCATCCTGCTGCTCTGCGGACTGCGCCAGCGCGTCCAGCAGCGGGGTGTAATAGTTGATGACCATCGCTTCGACGTCATCCATCCACGCAGTCATGTCGCTGTCCACGCGCTCCAGGCGAGTGTTGTGGGCAGTCGATAGTTGGTCGTGGTTTTTACGCAGTACGGTCGGGTTAGTGGCCATAGATCCACGCCTTGTTCTTGTTCAGCAGGGGAGTCGGGTAGTGCGTGCAGCACCAGCGCAGGAACTCCCAGATCACCAGGCGTTGCGCTGCGCACTGTAAACTGCCCTTCGCCTGAACCTGCAGGTATTTACCTTTCTCGTAGATGATGTCACCGTCGCGCTCCACGACAATGCCCTGCCAGCAGAACTTGATGTTCATGGCGTGCTGATTCTCCAGCTCACGCAGGATAGGCAGGATGGCAATGGCTACCGGGCGGATCAGGTCATCAATGGCCAGCGCAGTCGGCGTGATATTGCGCCCGGCCTCATACAGCGTATCAGCGCTACTCTTCTTCATAGGTGACGCCCTTATTCAGTTTGAGGGTGGTGATCAGCTGCATGAGCTGATTGTCTGCTTCGGTTTCGTGACGGACGAACTCCGCGTAATACTCTTCACCGTGCTTCATGGCCAGCGCCGAATACTCGTCGCGGATCTCGTGCTCGATGGTTTCATTCAGCGCCGTTTGGCGGCCGCCAGAACGGATCCATGCGTCGAACACGGCGAGGCGTGCCTGCTGCTGGGCGGACGCCTGTACACGGCGGCGAAACTGTTTGTTGTAGCGCCAGCGCTCCAGCACCACGTACACCACCGGCAGGCAGGAGAGGGCCGTCAGCAGCCACGCGCCGACCGTCAGCGCGCTTTCGTATTTAGTGATGAAATCATTCACGGCTTCGCTCCTGTGCCTGTTTGACGACCTGACATTGATGCAATTTTCTCCCTGCGGGCGTACGCTTGTCGGGCACCCTTCATGCGATGGCGGTTCGCATCAAGCGGATCAGGAGCGAAGTTATCAAATACCGCCAGCGTATAGTTGCGAAGTTGACGGCGGATCTGGCGTAACTGGCGTTGTGTCAGTTTTGTGTGGCTATAGGTGTCGTACACTTCACCGCCTGTCTCGATCGAGAAATGGAATACGCGAGCGCCCTCCCATTTTTTACCGAACAAATCAGGCAAGCCCATATAAGTTTGCTTAGTTCGCATAGGTGTCCCCCTGCTCCTTGCCGCAGTATTTGCACTGCATTTCACCGTTCGGGCCGTCAGCGGCGTACTCGCACGACTGGCCTGACGCCACGCATTCATCCGGTATGACGACGTCTGCCCCTTTGATGATGACCTTCTCGTTCGGGTCAATCATATCTGCCGGTGTTACGCGGCGGTACACCAGCGCGCCCGGTTCTTCGCTGCACACCAGGCCGGACGTGATGGCCGCGTTATAGATCACGGCGGAGGTAGAGACGCGCAGCTCGTCGAGGTTCATGGCTTCCATGATGGCGCTGATGGTGGCTTCGAAGAACGCGTTGAACTCTTCCCCGTGGCGCTCTTCCATCTTCTCCATGAGGTCGCGCAGAATGGCGTTATCGTCCAGCAGGTCATACTTCTTCTGCAGCAGGTCGACCAGCGCCTGCGCCGACGCACGGTCAGTTACCTTGATCCCTTCGACATTCACGACTGGCTGGATGGTGTCGGTTTGCGCCAACGACTCGACCTGCTGGCTGGTGGTGTCGTGCTGGTCGTCTTTGACCAGATACAACCGGCAGGACTCGATAAATTGCGGCAGCTGTTCGGTGCGCAGGCCGGTGATACTGTCAACGCCGTGCTGACGCAGTAGGCCGGTCACGTCGTCCATGCCGTACGCTTTACGCACTTCAACCGCAACGGCTTTCGCCTCTTCTAACAGCTGCTCATAAGTCTTCGTCATAATCGCTCTCTCCTGAAAATGGGCTGCACTCTTCTGTACATGATCCCGATGGTGATTGCCGCACCGGTTCGTCGGTCGGGCCGGTTAATTCAAACAGGGTTATTAGGTCACGGGTTGACCTGTAGCCTCGATACATTTTGCGCGGGCCGGGCACGACGTTACCGCCGACATTCCCGAAACATTCTTCCATGATGTGTGGGGTGTTAAAGACCCACGGCGTTTCCTGCCATACCCGGCGCAGTTTGGCGTTAGACTTCTTGTGGCAATAAAGGCAATTCCCGCGGTGCTCCGGGATTTCCAGGTCAAATGGCATGAACTCCCAGAACTCCAGCACGTCCTCTTTCGTGGTTGGCCACCAGTGCGCCAGTGGGTACACCTTCTGCTGGCGGGTCTGACGGTCAGGCTTCTTCTCGGTGGTTCGCTTCGGCTCGTCGGCGCGCATACCGATGGCGGTCAGGTACTCACCTTTTACCCATCCCTGATCCCAGATGTAGCCGTGGATCGGGATTTCTTTTAACTCCCTGGTGCAATGCAGGTAATTGGTGTTGGGCAGTCCGTACTTCTCGCAGACCTCACGGAACGGTTCGCTTAGACGGCTGGCGGTTTCAAAGGTGACAACCTTATAGCCGGTGCGCTTGCCCTTCTGCTGATCAACCACGGCCTCCAGCCATATCGTGTTAAAGCCGAGCTGCAGGTCACACTGGTGGACGAACTCCAGCGTGGCCTCGTCCTCTGCGCCTGTATTGGCGAACAGGATCATGATTTCATACTGCTCGACCAGCTCTGGGTCGTTCAGGATCCGGTAGGCCATGTATGCTGACGTACGACCGCCTGACATGCACACCAGCAAACGCTGTTTCATCCCTGCTCTCCGTTATTTCATTAGCTCAAAGATAGTCAGTACGGCGCCGCAAAAGGCAAACGCAAACGACGCGCGGGCAAGGCGGCCGGCTGACGTACGATACTGCTTTTCCGCCTGCCGCAGCATCCGCTGGGTATTATCACTGCACTGTTCGATGTTGACACAACTCAGCGTGTGATTAGCGAGGTAACGCTGTTTCTCCCCCGCGCCGCTGCACAACCAGGCCAGTGCGAACAGGATGAAGATGACAATAATCATACGTGGAACCCCGTTTGTGGTACCTGAATGACGCCGACCGGACGCCCGTACTCATTCAGTTCAGCGTTGACGTTGATCGCCTGGCAGATAGCCGGATCGTCCTCCATCACCAGAATGATTTCGGGCTGGTACCGACGGACGACGTCGACCAGTTTGTCCAGTTTCATCTGCAGCGGCGACCGGTGGTCATGGGCAGCACGCAGGTCGTACGTGAACGCGGGTTTGACGAGCCAGCTGTTTACCTGCTTAACAGTGGTGGTCAGGCAGGAGTCGTTACGCGCCGACCAGATCATGCCTTCCCACCCATCACGCAGATGGCGGTTCATGATCTCGATGTTCTCGTGCTTCGGCTGCTCCATGATGTGCGCATGGTGCCACACTGCCCACGCCCGGTTCGTCGACCGGTCTTCCGGTACGAGTCGCGCGCGGGATTCGCTGATGGTGTTCAGCGTGTCGTCCAGGTCAGAGATGAATAACTTCATGGCGTCTCGTTCCCGCGTTTCGCGCCGGACGTTACGCCGATCTTGCCGACGGTCGCAGACACTTCCTGCGGCATGATCTCGAAGTGACCTACCATCGCAGCCACCAGCAGCACGGCGTCTTCACGGCTGATTTTGGTTTCGATATGGGTCAGCAGGTTGGCCTGCAGGATGAAAACGGTGTTGCCTTCGGAAAGGGTGTGCAGCTTGACGAACGCTGGCTGCTGGTGGGGTGGTCGGTGGGCGAAAGGTACTATGGTCTCACGGCTCATAGGGTGGTTCTCCTGTCAGTTAGGGTGGTAAGCCCGGAAAAGAGGTACCGGGCCTATGGTGGTGTCGCTGGTGGTTACTCGGTGCGGGTCACGATGACCTGCAGATAAATCGATCCGGACGGCGATACGGCCTGCACGCTCTCGGTGGTGAATTTGCGGTTGCCGTGGTTACGGGCGTGGCGCAGGGACTGATTCACGGACGAGCGCAGCTGTTCCTTCCAGCCGTTCATCTTGTCCTTAACGTCGGCCAGGGTCAGGTTGTCCGGCACGCGGAAAGACTTCGTGAAGTTCTCGCCGACTTTCAGGGCGAGCAGATTAGAGATGACGGACGCCGGACGGCTACGCCCCGGCAGGTCTACGTCATTGTCCATGCACATGAGCGCGGCGGTCAGAGACGTCGGGTCAACGCCTTTTTGCGCACGCACATTGGCCACGTCTTGCGCCAGTTCGTCCGGCAGGTCAAAGGTGTCGTCTTTTGGTTCTGGCATCACTTGCTCCATTAATGGGTGGAAAACAGGTAGAACAATAATAGCACACGTCGCGTGTGTCAAATAAATTCCTGTCATGCCCCTGCGAGGTTTTTGAAGTAAGACGAACTGCCGTGGCGCCGCGGGCAAAACCGACAACCTGCGAGGTTTTTGAAGTAAGGAAATCTGCCGTGGAGATCCGGCAACCTGCGAGGTTTTTGAAGTAAGGAATGTTGTTCAGTTTTTCTGTGCAAAATTCTCAACCTGCGAGGTTTTTGAAGTAAGGCGGCCGGCGCGCCAAAAACTCGTGGCTCCAGCTTTCAGCCTGCTAGGTTTTTGAAGTAAGCCCCGTGCGTGTATACAGGCAGACCGCGCCGTTGCTGGGTCTCGTTCGGTTTTTCCGTGAACACTGCGAGAATGTCATTTTTTGGGCTGGTCGGGCGGATTTCTATATAAATCAATGGTTTACGTCGGTTTTTCGTGTACATTGCGCCGCCCTGGTGGGGGCGATCTCCGCTGTAAGCCGCGCCGGGCGGGACTTTGGCGGCCGCCTGGCGTGGTGTGGAGGTGTGACGGGGTCGACCTGGTGAGCGGGGCGGCGGGGTGAATAGTGTTACTCAAAATATTTGTAGAATGTTGTTGACACATGCCGCGTGTGTCACATAAATTTAAGTTCCCAAACGGGGAAGGGGCGAAACCGCCCACACAATAAAACTTTATGAGGCGATACCATGAAAACTAATATCAATCATCTTTCCTTGTCCTGGTCTACTTCAAAAGGCCGCGATACATACGGGTATAATATTTGCCGCCTGGATGACCGCAATCAGGGTGCGCGTTTTAAATGTATGGGCGGCGGTTATGATATGGTTGGCACTGTATTTGCGCAGTGGTTATGCGCTAATTATCAGGAGCGGCTTTTAGCAATTAAAGATCGCGCCTCTCACGTTTTCCCTATTGACGGTGCACACTATCCGGCTAATAAACCGGATTCGTTGTACGGTATGCGCTATCACGAAAAAGATAACCGCGTTTATATTGATGGCGCGTGCGGTCTTGATTGTGTTTTACGTATCGCTGAATTAATCGGTCTTGATATTGAACGGGAGTATATCGCCAAAGGTCGCCGCCGTGGTGAAACTATCGGCTGGTTTATTTCAGAAAAGGAATAATGTTTATTTCTGCCCGTTGTATTCCAGCGGGCTTTGATAAACGTTAATACAATAAAACGAGGTGACAAAATGAGTAATGTTATCGAGAATTTCCGCTTTACCGATCGCGGCGTTAATTACCGCGTAGACGTCGTGTCTTTTGATGAAAACGCGTTGTTCGATGATGAATGGGAAATGACGGACACGCACCAGGGCGGCGTGACTGTTAAAAACCCAAACGAGCGCCAGAGCGCGTATAAATACGCGATCCCGTTGCAATATTCACTGGCGGAGCGCGTGCGTGATCTGCTGGCTAGTGGTGTGCCAGCAAGCGAGGCAAGCGCGAAAGCGTATCAAGACGCCCGCGCCGCGTTAAGCCGTGATTTGTCCGCCTGCGATTATGGGTATGAGGTGACGGCGGAGATCGGCGGCGTGTACCTGTTAAACGCGGAGAATGTCGGATGCAGCTTTAATTATTCTTATGAGGATGACGGCGATTTATTAAAAGCCGCACAAGAGTCATTCGAGGAAAACGGCGTTAAAGAGGAGGCGATTAGACAAGCCCGCCAGAATGCACAAAAGCAGATCGACGCCGTCGCCGTTTTAAATAATTTCGTTAATTCCTTTGAGGGTAAATAATCATGAAAATTGTAACCGTTGAATTAAACGCCGCGCCATCCTATAAAACTGTTTTTATGTCGTCCGCTCACCTGTCGGAAGAAATGCGCGCTGTTCTCCTTGCTATGGCTGATAAAAACGATTGTTATTATTGCCATCGCACATGCCAGGCGGCGGACGCGGGGATCATCTTGCGCTTTGACGCTATCGGGGGCGACTGGCTTGATATTGAAACGCAACTGTTAGCGGACGGCCTGAATGATGAATTAACGGGCCTGATCGGTGAGTTGTCAAATCAGGATATTGACGCCGTTCATTTTGATCGGGATTTTGATTTAGTGGCGGGCTTCCACTGGTACACGGACGACGGGCAAAAGGTTATCCCGCTGGCGTATGACGTTTGGATCGAAACGGATAAGCACGACAATAACTATTTTAATCATGACGGCGTGAAGCATTACATTGCTGATTTTATGCGCCTGGACGATAACAGCGAAATGAAGTCCTACGGTTTCGCCGCTTGTTGTGGTGAGTCGAATACATCCGCGCTGTTCATTATGCTGTCGGATGATTCCGACCGCGTCGATCTGGTGCGTGTGGTATAGGGGGCGGGATGTCTGACTTTATGTTACCAGGCGGGCGGGGCGTGGTTGTTATTGCGCGGGATCTTCCGGTTGTATTGTGGGAAGGTCTGACGCCAGAACAGCAAGCCGCCGCCATTGCGAAATATAAGCCGGAAATAGACGGCGAATGGGAAAGCCACGCTGAATATTTTACCTATGAGCCAGATTCATTCGTGATCATTGCTGGGGAGGTGTTCGACCTGGACGCGGAAGCGACCGCGATCAGTGAGTCGGATTTAGTGGGACGCTTTGACCGTTATTTGCCATCGTCGGACGACGGCGCAAGCGTGATTTATTTTTCAGTGGTGCGACGTTTCGACGTCCCGTATTTAGCCGCCTTTCGTGTGGAGCATGTGAAATGACTAAAAAACCTTTTACCGTTGACGCCTGGTTATTCCTGTGCGGCGCTTGCCGCGATTATGTGTCTAGCGATGACGTCACCGCGCTGGATGACGTGGAGGCGGATCGCGTGCAACGTGGCGCGGCGGACTTGATGCAGGTTTATTCCCTGTCGTTTAGTAACACGGCGGGAGAAAACTGGTTTAAATGTGAGTGCTGTAAAACTCACTCATTCAGTGAGCGGCATATTTACGCGGGCACGAAACGCGGTGAGGTGGGAGCATGACCGGATCAGCAGGCCGCGCGGCGGTGAAATTTATCGGGATAGGCGGGATTGTCCTGTTTTGGGGACTGGCGCTGGCGTACGGATCGCAGGGGGGCGTATTCCGGCCTTTCCTGTACACGGTAGCGTGTGGCGTGTGCGTCGTTATGCTTTGGCCTAACCAGGCGGACGGCGATGCACTGATAAACAGGGGAAACGATGACGGCGCGTAATGCGCCGTTTTCTTTTGGCGCGACGAACCGCGAAAATTCGTAACGTGCCGTTATTAATAGCAGGCTAATTTTTGCGGTTCGTCTCCCTCGTTAGATTTTGTTTGACACATGCCGCGTGTGTCATATACATTTAACCCACAAAAGCAAAACAGCTTAACGAGGCGGGCAATTATGGCTATTTCAGCAAGTAAAACGGCGGTGATCCGTGTCACCACGGCGGGCGGCATGACCCTGATCGCAAGGGTGGCGGACGTGGTGATCGATCGTGGTGACGTAATGCGCGGCGTGTGGGATATGCGCCACGGTCTGATCCGAAACCCTGCTTTCGTGTACAGCGTGCGCCCGGACGATATTAAGGCGGTGAATTATGGCGCGTAAGGTTGATGCCGTCACCGCCGTTGTAAAGGCGATGCGAGAAGCGGACGCTATGCGCCGCGTGATTATCTCAAAAGGTTTCAAACGTCCGGATCACACGCTGCGCTATACGCGCCGTGATGCGGATCTATGGTGGTGCGCGGATTCGCGGCGGTGGATCTGCGACATCTGGAAAACGTCGGACGGCGACCGCGTCGCCCTGGTAACGCGTAAGGCTAATGACGGCCTTTCTGTACTTCTCAAATCATTCATGTGAGGCAAACCATGATTAACCCAAATGCGATCCTTATGTCACCGTGCTGGACGTGCCCGCCGCTGATGCCATCCCGCAAGCCCTGGCGGACGAGTACCGCACCAGCACGGGCGGCGACCTGGACGAGCACACCATAGCGGGAGTGATGGCGGGCGGCGGTGTCCTGCGCTGGTGTGCCTGGTCGGATGATTTGAATGATGATGTTATAGCGGAGGTGATCGCCGCGTCGCCATCTTACGCGGAGCTGTCTGCATAGTGGGCCGCGCCTGTTTTGTCGCCTGGTGTGCTGTCGTGGCATACCTTTTGATCGGTGTGGTCTGCCAGTGGTAGCGCCTTAAACGCTGATTATCATCCTCGCTTTTTGCCCGCCTTTGTGCGGGCTTTTTTGTGCCTGTCGATCCCCACTTTACGCGGCCCTGCGCCGTGCCCCTTTGACACACGCGGCGTGTGTTCTCCTGTATGACCCTTTGACACACGCGGTGTGTGTCTGGTGCGGTGTGCGCTGGTGGTGTGCTGCGACACACGCGGCGTGTGTCGTGTCTGCCTGCTGTCTGGTGGTGCCCTGATACGTGGTGCGGTGTGCGTGCTGGTGTGTGCGTATGGCGTGCTATACGTGATATTCATGCTACCCGTAGCTATACGGGCGGACATAGGGATCTATAATGCCGATTCTGGCGCCGCTACGCTATGCAGACGGGCCGATCTCCCCCTCACCTACCCTACCCTACACGGATCGATCGTGCGTGCCGTGGCGGGCCGCTGGTTAGATATTCCGTTAAAGTCAAAAAAGGTACTTCCCTCGACCCTCTCGTTGACCGGGGGTGCGCAGAGC
>QFQS01000021.1 GCA_003243455.1 Cereibacter sphaeroides
TGCAGGCGGAGCCTGTACGGGTCTATTGTTCGGGCGCAATGGACGTCAATCATCTCGACGAACGCTATGATGGTCGCACGCCCGACATCATCGACAACAGCTTCACCACCGTCGATTTCGCGAACGGGGTCCGCGCAATGCTGGACCTGTGCATGTTCGCCGATGGTGCGGAACATCAGGAGGAAATGTCTGCAACCGGGGACAAGGCCCGACTCGACGTGCTGATCCCGCCGGGCGACCTCGTCTACTCGCCTCGCGTCGGGTTCCTGAAGGACAAGGCGGTCGAGCGCACCCCTGTGCCGGTCGATCCGGTCGCGATGGCGGCGGGTTCGCATTATGGATCGACTTTCTACCAGCATCAGACATTCGCCAAGGCTGTACGCGGCGATGGCGCGGTGGGGGTCACCGCACTCGACGGGCTGCGCGCAGTCGCCATCGGTCAGGCGGCAGAGATCAGCGCACGCGAAAAACGCGTGGTCGAGATGCGCGAACTGGGGCTGTAAATTTCACTTCTCACTACTTCTGGAATCGTCGCTTCAGATCTCTGAAGCCGACGGTCGTGAATGTCCCAATTGTAGTCCAAAAGCCAACCGCAACCTGGTCCAGCATGCCTGGTTGCGGGGAGCTTCAAGCCATTTCCACTGCATCGAGCCTAACGGGCGCATCGATTGTCTGGCGTTGCTCAGGCTCGTGCTTCCATTGGAGAACAGATTGTGCCCGCGGGAGCCCTGGCGCTACCTTGATTGGTCCCAGCATGCGCCTAAGTTGCAAGATGGCATATTCATCATCTGTAGCACGGAGTTCCGCGACCAGCGCGGCGACAGCTTTGGCCGAGCCATTACTCTCCTGCCCTTCCAACGCTTGCAACCGATCGCCATCGATCTGCAACGCGGCACGCTGCCGCTCCGCCTGATCCTCAAGCTGCTGGAATCGGATTTTCATGCGTCGGCTATACAGACCGTCCTCGATCGCGGCGAGCAGTCCGCCAAGCCTGGTCTCTATCGTATCCAGTTCGCGGCGTTTTGCCTGTATCCGACTTTGTATTTGCCGCACCTGCCATTCGTCACCGACATGCCCAGCGGTCCCGTGCCTCTCCACCGCTATCACCGCCTCGGCAAGCAGGTCCCTTATACGCGCCTCCATGGCGCGGCGGGGCAATGTCTTGCCATTGTCGCAATCCTTGCGCCGGTAATGGCCAGCACAACCATAGCGATCGCGCCCGACGGGGGCGAAGTCGGCCTCGCAAAGCGCACATATCAATAACCGGCAGAAGTTCGACGAGGCCGCGATCCGCGCATGCTCTCGCATCTCCCGCCCTTTGCGGACACCGTCGCGCAAGCCCGCAAACTGCTCGTCCTGCGCTGACTGTCGCGCCTTGGCAGCCTGCCAGAGAGGTTCGTCGATAATGCGGAGAGCCGGGACCTCCTTGCGCACCCACAGGGCTTCGGGGTTCATCCGCGCCTGTCGCTTACCTGTTTCGGGATCCTTGACGAACCGCTGCCGGTTCCAGACCAATATGCCACGATAGAGTTCATTATTCAGCAGGCCCGTCCCCCGGACCCTGTGACCTCTGATCGTGGTGGCCGCCCACAGACGGCCCGCCGGTCCGGGGATTGCTTCGTGGTTGAGCATATCCGCAATGGCGCCCGGCGTCCGCCCCTCGACGAAGGCTGAGAAGATACGGCGCACTATGATCGCCTGCTGGTCATTGATCGACCGTCCCCCGGCAGCATCATCCGGATCGGGCGCCACATCATAGCCATAAGCAAGACCACCGCCCGATCGCCCCGCCTCGACACGCCCGCGCAAGCCCCGCCGCGTCTTGTCCGCCAGATCCTTCAGGAACAGCGCATTCATCGTGCCCTTAAGGCCGATATGCATTTCATTCGCCAGGCCTTCGGCGACGGTGTGCAGCTTTATGCCCTTGAAGCGGAGGAGTTTATAGACATGGGCCATATCCTCTTGGTCGCGCGAGATCCGATCGAGGGCTTCCGCGCAGAGGATGTCGAACAATCCGGCCCTGGCGTCGGCAAGAAGCTGTCCCAGCCCTGCCCTGCCCCGGATGCTGGCACCGGAGACAGCATCGTCATGATAGCAGGCGACGATTTCCCAGCCCTCCTGCGCGGCCAGTTCCCGGCAGACCAGCCACTGGTCGTCGATGGAGCGTGGGTTCTGAAGGTCGGAGGAGTAGCGGGCGTAGAGGGCAGCTGTAGGCATTGGGTGTCCGGCGGCGAGGGCCGGCGCTTCTGACAGCAATCATCCTCAAACAAAATCGCATTTTTCAGCCAGGCATTCACGGCGTTGCTGGGATGGGGTCGCAATTGGTTGCGGGGGTTCGACCCCCGATTTGCACCTACGACTTCTAAGTCATTGATTTTATTGAAGTGGGGAATTTCGGGCAAAGAAAAGCCCCAGCAAATCGTTGATTTTGCTGGGGTTTGATAGGGATCGTTGGTTGCGGGAGGCTGCAACACCCGATTCTTGCGATTGGTCGAAAATAAGATTCCGCATCAATTCCGCAGAAAACAAGCAAAAATCCTCGATCCCTGAATGTCGAGGATGCAGACCCGTCACCCTCGGATCCGGTTTGAAAAACACGACTTCAAACCGGCTTTACTCAAGGCCGGCCTTCCCGGAAACGGCGTGACTGTCTCGCTCAGTTCGTCGCGTGATCAGTTTATGATTGTCACACAAAGCATACTCAAGGAAAACAATTCCACCAATTTCTAAACCAATCCGTTGCCTCCGGTTTTCTATCATGTCAAAATGCCCGCTATGGACGAACAAATAAGCCATCCCTTAAACCGCCTGATGTCCCAACTGGCGCCCGGCCAGCTTGTCGATAGCACATGGCTGCAGGAGCAGGGCATATCCCGTTCCTCGGTCCATGCCTATGTGAAGAACCACTGGCTCGAGCGGGTGGCGCCCCGCGTCTACCGGCGGTCTGGCGCCTCCTCGACCACGCTTCGTTGGGGTTTCGCCGTCGCGTCGGCCCAGACGCTTCGGCCATCGAGCTTCTATGTCGGGGGCCCGTCGGCACTCGATCTCCTCGGCCGAGGACACTATCTGAGCCTGGGTGGGGCTTCCAACGTGTATCTCTATGACCCGGAGAGCGACGCACCATCCTGGCTCGCACGGTTACCACTTGATGCGACGCTCCTCATCCGCACGCGTGCGCTGTTTTCAGACGTTGCACTCTGCGTCGAGTGGCGGCGCTATGAACTCGGCACCGGAAGGCTCGGCAGCGCCGTCGATACACCGTCGCGATCAGATCCCTGGGACAGTTTCCTGAAGGTCGCCGGCGCAGAGCGAGCAGCGATCGAGATGCTGGACGAAGTGCCGGAGAAGCTGACGTTCGAATTTGCAGACGAGATATTTCAGGGCCTCTCGAACCTTCGGCCCCGCCTCGTAACCCAACTCCTTGCGAGTTGCCGCAGCGTCCGTGCCAAACGCCTTTTCCTCTTCTATGCTGATCGCCATGGCCATGCCTGGTCGAAGCATGTCGACCGGGCTCAGATCGATCTCGGCAAGGGCAAGCGGCAACTGGTAGCCGGCGGCAGGCTCGACGCCAGCTACCAGATCACCGTCCCGCTTTCGTTCTCAGGCTCGAAGGATGGCGAAGACGCATGACGGCCGACCGCTACATCGACCAGGTGGCGCTGCTGGTGCGCGCAATTCCCGTGATCGCGCCGGAAACCGATTTCGCGTTGAAAGGCGGCACGGCGATCAACCTGTTCGTGCGGGACCTGCCCCGCCTCTCCGTCGACATCGACCTCGTCTATCTGCCGGTCGCTGACCGGGAGGCATCGCTGCGCGCGGTAAGCGACGGTCTTGATCGTATCGCCACGCGTCTCGAAGTGCTTCGAATGAAGGTTGAGCGGCACCTTCTGGCGGACGGCAAGCGCCTGATTGTCCATTCGGGCCAGGCCACGATCAAGATCGAGGTTTCGCCGGTTCTTCGCGGCACTGTATTCGCGCCCGAAGTCCGGATGGTCGTTCCGGCCGTCGAGGATCGCTTCGGGTTCGCCGAGATGCAGGTGGTCTCACTCGCCGACCTTTATGCGGGAAAGATCGCCGCCGCGCTCGATCGCCAGCATCCGCGCGATCTCTTCGACGTCCATCACCTCCTCACCCATGACGGGATCGACGAACCGCTCTTCCACGCGTTCCTCATCTATCTCGTCAGCCACCCCCGCCCGATCCATGAACTCCTCGCTCCCCATCGCCTCGACATTTCCGCGCAATATGACACCGAGTTCATTGGCATGACGGTGGAACCGGAAAGCCTCGAGTCGCTTCTGGCCGCGCGCGAAACATTAATCGGGCTACTCCAGGCACGAGCGGCACAGACGGACGCCCGCCGCTTCCTGACGAGCTTTCTTGCCCTTGAGCCCGATTGGTCGGCCATCGGCCTGGATACAGGACTCGCGGATCTTCCTGCAGTGCGTTGGAAGCTGCTCAACCTCAGCCGCCTGCGCGAGCAGAATAGCGAGAAGTTCGATGATCAGCGGCGCCTACTCGAACTCTGCCTCGATGCCGCGCGTTAGCCGCCACGTAAAGCCCGGTCTCCTGCTCGAGCGTGGTCACGATATGGTGCTGCGGGCTGGCCTTAGATTCATTGCTTTGCCGATGGATCGACCTGAGAATAGGCGTCCTCCGGTATGGCGGTGATGAACTCAAGCGCTCCATGGGTGAAACGGGCTTGATACTCATGCCATTTGCCGTTCGATGTTTGTGCCCCGTAGAAGCGGAAGTCGCCGTGGAAATCCAGGTCTCGCCATCGCTTGTTGATGGCCCTGCGGGCTCCGATGAAAGGGAATTTGGGATTTGGCCGCTCTTCGAGAGGCACGTCCTCCCAGTCGCAATCCTCTATCGTCAGACGGCCCTCCACGCTGATCAAAAGATTGCTCAACGTGCAGGCGAAATCCTTGGTCTGCATTTCTCCCTTGAAACCGTCCGGTAGCGGAACTTCGCAACGGACGTGGTCGAACATTCCCATTGTTCATTCCTCAAATAAGCTCGCAGAGGTTATGGTCGAATGCGTCTTCAACACGCGCTCTTACCCTACGCCGGAACGAAGCGAGCAACTATCGTATCTCGGCATGGCGAAAAGACTGAACGACGGGCCCCTATGCACATCTGATCGCAAAATCAGAGGATGACGTTCATAATATGAACATATCTTGATTTTTGCACCGATATTGCACATATGGACGGGCATGGAGAAGCCTATGGCAACTGCTAACCCCTCGCATATCCCCAGCCGCAAGGATCTGTCCGGCCCTGCCCTGCGGACCTTCTTTCGCATCGCAGATGCATGGGGCTTGAAAGAGCAGGAACAGATGCGCCTCCTCGGTCTCGACAGTCGCTCGACCTTCCAGTCCTGGAAACGCGGTGATGTTGGCGCCATTCCCAAGGACGCGCTGGAGCGCATCTCCTATGTCATGGGCATCTACAAGGGGCTGCAGATGCTGGTCCCGGCGACGGCCGATCTATGGGTCCGTAAACCCAATAAAAGCCCGCTATTTGGTGGACGCTCGGCGCTCGATCGGATGACGTCGGGTAATGTCGCCGACCTCTATGTCGTGCGCCAGTATATCGACGCGCAGCGCGGCTGAGCGAGCGGCACAGTCCATGGATATTGCCGTCAGCCCGATCCGGTGGGCACCCTGCTATCGTATCGTGTCCAGCCGCTTCCCGCCGATCAACCTGTTCGAGAATGTTGCCGATCCGGCGGACCTTGAGGCGGTCTATCTGGTGGAGGCCATGACCAACAACCGCCTGCGCGAGGAAGCGGGCGAACTTTCCCTCGTGCCGCCGGAGGACCGGGTATCGGGAGCGGGCAGCACAGCCATCATGGCGGCGTTCACCCATCTCAATCCGCTGGGCGATCGTTTCACCGATGGCAGCTATGGCGTCTTTTATGCGGGCCGGTCGATCGACACCGCCGTTGCCGAAACCCGGCATTCGCGTAGCCGCTTTCTGGCAGCCACCGATGAACCCGCCCAGGACGTCGACATGCGCGTCTATGCCGCCGACCTCGACGCGCAGCTTCACGATATTCGCGGCCTGCGGGCAAGTCGCCCCGACCTCTATGACCCGGATGGCTATGGCGCGTCCCAGCAACTGGGCGGGGAACTGCGCGCCGCAGGGTCAGACGGTATCGTCTACCAAAGCGTGCGGCATCATGGCGGCGAGTGCGCGGCGGTATTCCGTCCACGGCTTCTGTCGAACTGCCGTCAGGAGCGCCATCTCTGCTATGTCTGGGATGGCGCGGCCATCTCGACGGTCTATGAGAAGAAGGCCTTCGACTGAGGCCCATCCGCCTCGCTCAAAAATTCTCGAAACTTCCGCTTTTTAGAAGTATCGAGAAATTCATGTCATCCTTGGCCCAACTGGTATCCGCGACAAGGCTTGCCGGGCGCGTCTTCAACGAACGGCAACTCGCTGAAGTGCTGGGCGGGAGTGATGCGCGCCGCTATGGCCTCGTCAATCGCGCTCTGAAGGACGGATCGCTCATCCGCGTGAAGCGCAGCACTTATGTGCTGGGAGAAAAGCATCGCAGCGATCCGATCCACCCTTTCGCTATCGCGCAAAGCCTCGTTCCCGGCAGCTACATCTCTTTCGAAAGCGCATTGGCCTATCATGGCTGGATTCCGGAGGCAGCCTTCGTCACGGCCAGCGTATCGCCGGGACGCAAGACCATGCGCTTCGAAACCGGCAATTTCGGGATGTTCGGCTTTCATCCTCTGGCCATCGCGCCCTATCAGTTCCTGACAGCCGTCGACCGGGTGACTTTCAACAAGGCGTCCGCCTTTGTTGCACAGCCGCTGCGGGCCTTGATCGATCTCGTGGCCCTGCGCAAAGAACCATGGTCGGGCATCGCGTGGGCGACACGGGGCATGCGGATCGATGAGGATCGACTGCTTCGCCTTCGGCGAAGAGACGTCTCGGTCCTGAAGGCCGTCTACAAGCACAAGGCCGTGGGCGCCTTCCTCACATCGCTCGAACGGGCAGTGATGGAAGCTCGCGAGTTCCCGGTTGGCGCATGAATGAAATTACCCCTCCCCATCCACACACCATATCGCGCTGACATTCAAAGGGTCGATGCATCGGCCGACGCAGAGCCAACCATAAAACTTCGGCGAAACGCGTCAGATCACAACATCTGAGATCATCCTCGTCGTTCCTGATCGCGTGACGAAAGTTAAGCCATCCTCGATGATGTCATGAAGCGCGAATCTTGGACGGCAGTGCGCGCTTCAATGTCCGGCAGCGCCTCCGTCGAGGGATTGATGATGGTCTCGGTATAGCCACCGGTATGCTGGCCTTAAACAGGAACGTTTCTGATATTCGCCGCCATTCATGGCTCGCGAAGCACTGCTGGAAGACGTGTGGGGAGTCGCCAGCAGACCTTCGGCAGCTGCCGAGACTATCTGTTTCCTTGGGTCAGCATCTTCGGATCGGTGAGCGTGAGGAGCGTGAGCATCGTGCCTCCACGCGCTTTCAGCGACTGCTCGGTGATGCGATACCGGCTGGCATCGCGCCGATCGAACCAGAGACTGGCGGCGACGCTTTGGATTCTTGTGCGTTCGACGGTTCCGAAGAGTACCGGGAAGGAGGGGGAGGACGGATCGAGGTCCTCCCGCGGGAACCAGTCGTCGGGAATGTTGGCGGCACGCTTGAACCACCGGCGGCCTGAGGGACCATGGCAAATGAGGACGACCGGCCACGTTCCAATGTCGACGCAGCGAAGGGCGGTGGCGAGCCGACTCGTCGTGAAGGTGGTGGCAAGCTCGTCGATGCTTTCGAAATCCGGTCGCTTCAGTTGCGCGACTGATGGGACGAAGAGGTAACGTGGCATGAGAAGGTCGGCTGCAAAGCGGTCAGCCTGCTTCTCGAGCTGGCTGGCGGCTTCAGGATTGCCGATGTCGCTCGAACGGCAGATGGAGGAGCGGCCGCGATGGTGGATCCAGTGGCCTAGCTCATGGCCGATCGAGAAGCGACGGCGGCGCGGGTCGCCGGAGTTTCGGACGGTGATGATCGCCTGGTCCTGGCAACCGATGATGCGTGCCTCGCAGCTTGGCAGCTCCATTTCACGAACCTTGGCTCCTATGGACCAGGCGATTGCTTCGAGGTCGATCTCGTCTGGACTGGTGATGCCCAAGGAGCGCAGGAGCGCCTCCGCTGGGGTGTCACCGCTCAATCGGGTTCCCCTCATCGTCGATCACGCCGAGCTCACGCAGGTCGGCGAGGATGGAATCCATCTCCTGTTCTGTGATGCCTTCGCCGTTGCGGGCCGCCATGGTGAGGCGGGACTTGAGCTTGGGATTGGTCTGCCTTGGAAAAACTGGTCCAATTCTGAAGGGAGCCCATGCGGGCATAAGAATTGGAGAAACCTATGGGACG
>QFQS01000056.1 GCA_003243455.1 Cereibacter sphaeroides
GGCGTTGTTGCACAACACTGACTGTCGAGGATTCACAACGTGAATCCATGCGGTTAGACGGGTTGCATGAGCAAGCCATCCCCCGCCCGCTACCGCACGACAAACTGGTCCAGTTACACTGCCTCGCTTTGCAGGCGCGGTTCGCTGTTGATCTGGCTGGACAAGGACATGACCTGGCTCTCGCCGCATGATGGCAGCCCCGGTCGCCCTGCGGTTTTCTCGGATGCCGCGATCCAGTTCTGTCTGACGATCAAGGTGCTGTTCAAGCTGCCGCTCAGGCAAACGACCGGGATGGTGGCCAGCTTGCTGAAGTTGGCAGACCTGGACTGGGCCGTGCCCGACTATACGACCCTGTGTCGGCGGCAGAAAACTCTGGCTGTCCAGATCCCGTATCGGCGCGCCGATGGCCCCTTGAACCTGCTGGTGGACAGTACCGGGATAAAGTTCCTCGGTGATGGCGAATGGCAGGCGCGCAAGCACGGCGTGCAGGGCCGCCGCCAATGGCGCAAGGTCCATCTGGCCATGGATACCGCCACGTCCGACATCCGCGCCGTGGAGTTTACGCCCAGCAGCGACGGTGACAGCCCCGTTCTGCCAGAGTTGCTGGACCAAATCCCCGAAGGCGAGGAGATCGGCACAGTGACGGCGGACGGTGCCTATGACACCCGCCGCTGCCACACCGCCATCATCGACCGGCAGGCCACTGCTATCATCCCGATCCGTAAGAACGGGCGTCCATGGAAAGAGGACTGCCCGGCCGCGATCGCGAGAAACGAAACCCTGCGCGCCACCCGGCACTATGGCAGGGCATTCTGGAAACGCTGGACCGGATACCACGTCCGAAGCCGGATCGAGGCAAAGATGCGGTGCCTCAAGGCCTTCGGTGAGCGCATAGCAGCCAGAGACCCCGACCGCCAAACTGCAGAAATCCAGATACGCGTCGCCCTCATGAACCGCTTCTCAGCCCTCGGCACTGCCGAGATCGTCCGCGTGGCCTGATGCCAAAGGGGAAAGGGGTAATCATGCCTCAGGCGTAAGTTACGCAACAACGCC
>QFQS01000011.1 GCA_003243455.1 Cereibacter sphaeroides
GTCAAATCCCTGCGGGACGCCCGAATGGCTTCCATCTCGAACCGAAACGACCTTGGAAGGGCAACAAGCCCTCCCGGCGACCGCTTCGGCCCGATATGTTCGCCATTCGGGCGCCTCGAGGGCGCTATCAATAGGTCCTGACCCTAATTATTCTTCAAGATGGTGCTATTGTTTGCGCAGGAACTGCCGGACGTCCTGAGCAACCGCGCTGCGTGTATCGTCGTCGAGATAGAGCATATGCCCGGATGGGTAGTTTCTGATTACCAGATTACCGAGCAGTTCCTTTGGCAGATACATATGCGCCAGATCGAATTCCGTCGCGAAGAAGGGGGTCGACAGATCATAATAGCCGTTCAGCGAAAGTACCCGCATGCGGGGGTTGCGGCGCATCGCGGCGTCCAGGTCGACGGCGACGTCAGCCAGGGCATTCTGGCGTGGGCCGACCGGCGGCTTGTGGCTCCAGTCCCAGGCAGGAAAAAGCTTGTCGCTTGATGACACTATATATTCCATGTCACCGCGATATCCCAGATCCTGCGCCAAGTAGGCCTTGAAATTGGTGATCACCGAACCCGCGATGGCATCTTCCGCCGGGTCACCGCGCGCTGCTTCGGCGGAGCGGTCCGCTTCCATCCCTGTGAAGCGCGTATCGAACCCGCCTGTAATACGGCCCTCGCCGCGCAACAACTCCTTGCGAAAGCGATCAGCCGGCACATACAGGTCCGATTGGGCGATGTAGGATGCCGGCAGGCCGGTCATGGCCGCCAATTGCGCGGCTATGGTATCCCGCTCCTCTTGGGCGATATGGTGTCCCCTGGCCAGCGCCGCTGCATAAGGCCCCTGTGCGAATTGGCGCGCCTTTTCCACATGCGCCTCAAGACCTGCGCCCTTGTCGACCCTGCCATGATACCAGGCGGTCGCCGCATAGGTGGGGAGCGAATTGATGGCCATCCGGTCCAGTCCCGGCGCGCGCTGGGCAAAGTTGAGGATGGAGGACATGAGGATCACACCGTCGAGCGGCATGCCGCTGTCGGTCAGTCGATAGGAAAGCATCGCGGACCGCGTCGTTCCATAGGATTCGCCAAACAGATATTTCGGGGCGCGCCAGCGTCCGTTCAGATCGACATAGCGCCTGATGGCCTGGGCAAATGCCGCAGCGTCCTGATCATTGCCATAGAAATTCTTGTTGTCTGCCGGATCGAAGGTGCGGGAATATCCCGTTCCGACGGCATCCAGGAATATCATGTCCGTGACGTCCAGCAGTGTCTGCGAATTGGGCGCCGATCGGGCCGCGCCAGCGGGCCTGTCGACGCCTACCGGTACCCGGACTGGCCCGAAGGAGGCCATGTGCAGCCAGATGGAGGAAGAGCCGGGCCCGCCATTGTAGAAGAAGGTCAGCGGACGCTCGGGCGCGCCCTTTTCCCGATCAGCGACATAGGCGGTGTAGAACAGCCGGGCGGCGGGCTTGCCGGCCTGGTCTTTCAGGATCAGGGTTCCGGCCGTCGCCTGATAGTCGATCACGCGCCCGTTAACGGTGATGCTGTGCCGACTTTCCACCTTCTGTTCGGACGGCGCATCCATGGCTTGGGCGGATTTGCTGTCCGGCATCGGTGCCGCGCTAACCGGTGGCGCCGATACAAGCAGGCAGGCCAGCAACGCCATCGTGCCGAAGCGGGGTGGTCGGGGCTGATGATATCCTGCCATCAGCGTGCCGTTTCGTCATAGAAGCGGTCCAGATCCCGCTTCATCCGCCTGGATGCCTCTTCGTCGACATAGGTCATGTGCCCGGACTCATAATAATGGAAACCGATGTTCCGGCGCAGGTCCGGGGTCAGGTAGAGGTGGGAAATGTCGAACTCCGCGCCGGCAAAGGGTGTGGCCAGATCATAGAGTCCGGCGATCAGCATCACCTTCAGGTTCGGATTCCGCTGCATTGCCCCGGCCAGGTCGAGCGCGGTGTTCGCGACAGGCAGGGGCGCATTGATGCCGGGTGCCTTGTGGCGGCTATTCCACGCCGGGGAGATGACCGCATTGTAGAGCGGCCTGTATTGCATGTCCGGCTTATATCCGATGTCGTGGGCCAGATGATCCTGGAATGTGGACAGATGGGCGCTGTTTACCCCGGCCGTGGCGGCATCGTTGGTGGCCGGATCGTAGGAGCCGTCCCCCGCGACATAGGATGCCTGTGCTGTGAACCGCGTATCGAACCGTCCGATGATGATGCCCTGATCGATCATCAATGCATTGCGGAACTGTTCCATTCCAACGCGCAGCTTGTTCTTTTTGAGGAAATCGACCGGCAGCCCGATATAGCCGCTTAGCCGGCGTGCGATATCATCCTCTTCCTCTGGGGGCAGGCGATCGCCCTTCATCAGTGCCGATGCATAGGGGCCGATCGCAAAGGCGCGTACTTCATCTAAATAGTCGGTCAGGCTGGCCGGGTGGGTCGCCGATTTGCCATGATACCAGGCGGTCGCCGCGAAGGAAGGTACACGTCCGATATCTTCCAGATCGACGCCGGGCAGCCCGGTCCCGGAGTTGAGGATGGTGGACATCAGCACGACGCCGTTAAAGTCCATCCCCTGATTCTGCAGCTTGTAGACGAGGCCTGCCGAACGGGTTGTCCCATAGGATTCACCGAACAGATAGCGCGGCGAATTCCAACGGTCGTTCTTCGTTATATATCGGTTGATGGCGCGTGCGAAGGAATCGATGTCCGCATCGACGCCCCAGAAGCTTTCGCCCTTCGTGTCGCCGATCGGCCGGGAATATCCCGTTCCGATCGCATCGATGAAGACGAGGTCCGATTTGCCGAGCAGGGAATAGGGGTTGTCCACCACGGTATAAGGGGCGGGCAATGTCGCCTTGGGTGTCAATGTGGGCGGACGCTTCGGGCCGAAGCCGCCCACGTTGAGCCACAGGCTGGCCGAACCCGGCCCGCCATTGTTGAAGAAGGTCAGTGGGCGCGGCTTCGTTCCGGTTCCCGTGGCCGTATAGGCAACATAGAAGATGCTGCCCCGGGGCACGCCGGCATCGTCCGTTATGACCAGCGTACCGGCCGTCGCATGATAAGCGATCGGCTTTCCGTCGATCACGATCTTCTGCGGCTTGCTGGACTGGCTTTCCTTGGCCAGATCGGCCGGCGGCTGTGCTGCGGCCACCGGTTCCGGCGCCGCTGCAGCAGGATATGCCAATGGGGTAGCTCCCGCCAGGCACAGTCCGATACAGGTCTGTAATCGACGCATTGTCGGTTCGCTTTCTTATTGGCGGAAGGTCACGGTCGCGCCGATGGTGCGCGGACGGAAGGTTGCATATTGATAAGGCTGCACGCTGCGGCTGTAGCTTGTGCAGGCCGCGCCGGTGGCAACTGCGCAACCCGTCCGCCCGCCATATTCGCCCAGCACATCCTTCGAGTTGAGCAGATTGTCGGCAAAGATGGAGAATTCCCATCCATCGCGACGGACGCCGACCCTCGCCGTCATGAAATTGGTGGCTTCAGCCATGTAGGTATCGGGAGCATAGCTGCTCGTGCCGGGGCCGAACGAGCGCTGATAGCCCGAAGAATGTTGATAGTCCGCCCGCATATAGGCACCCAGCGACCCGACGTCGAAACGATATTCGCCCGAGACGTTGAAGCTCCACTTGGGTACCGGCATATGATCGCCATCGGCGATATAGACCGTGCCGGACGATCCCACGACTGCTTCAGTATATTTTGCGTTGGTATACGCCATGATGCCGCCGACGGTGAAACCGCTGACCGGTTCGACCGAAAGTTCAAGGTCAAAGCCCTTGGACACCGCCTTTGCGCCATTGATGACGTAGCCAAACCCGCAGGTGGGCAGGCCGTAACTCGCCTGGACATTGGTCCAGTCGATATAGAAGGCGCTGCCGTTCATGCTGATACGCTTGTCGGGCGTACGCAGCTTGGCACCGACTTCATAGCTCCAGAGCGTATCCGACTTATAAGTGTCCGGGGTGGACGTGATACCCAGCGATGTCAGGTCCGATGCGCAGCGGGCGGCCGGCGGCGGCTGGTTCACGCCGCCCACGCGAAAGCCCTTGGCCGCAGTCGCATACAGCATGTTTGACGGATCGAACTGATATTGCAGGCCGAATTTGGGCGTTACCGGTGTCTCCTTCACCTTGCCGTTCGTCAGTCCGCCGTTCGCCACGGTGGGGGTCAGGAAGCCCGCGAAAGTGCCGGCCGTCACCTGGTCATAGCTGAACTTCTCCTGGCTGACGCGAACGCCGCCAATGACCTTCAGCTTTTCCGTCACCGCAAAATTGGCTTCGCCAAAGACTGCCAGGGATCGCTCCTTGAGGTCCTGGTCACGATGATAGGTGATATTACCGTCCTCTACCGGAACGCCCAGGATCGATGAGGTGGCGCGGCCATATATCGCCTGGATCAGGTCATCCAGATTGGCCACGATATGATAGTTGGAATTATTCTTGTATCTGGAGAAGAAACCGCCAGCGACCCAGTTGAAACGGTTCGTACCATTATTGGCGAACCGGATTTCCTGCGTGAAACCCGTCCTCTTATTTTCATATATCGGTGTGGAGGTATAATTTTCCAGATTGGCCACGAACGGGTATCCCGTCTGGAAATTCGCGGTCTCGACATAGGAATAATCGGACTTCCCGCTCGTCTTGTCGTAAATATAGGACGAGATCGAGGTGAAGGTCATTCCGCCGACATCCAGTTCCGCCTTGAACGATGGGATGAAGATGCTCGCTGTGCGGGGCTGCTTGGTCACGCAGCGTTCCGTCGTCGCTGCATAATTGTCGCCGACATTGCAGTTGGCGCCGGTTTCATAGGAACCAAATATGGCTGCGGGATAGCTGTAGCCGCTGCGTGTGGTTGCCGGAACCGTCCGCCATTGGGTGTCCGCGTCATGCTGCTCACTGAGCGAATAATAAATGGAGGGCGTTAGGCTGAGTGTTTCGGTGGGCTTGATGAGCAAGGCTCCGCGCAAGCCCCAGTCGTCGGCACTATTGGTGTCGTTCGCCAGCGTCGCTCCGGTAAAGCGATCGACATGGTCGATATAGCCAGCCGTGCGGCGCTGCCACATGCTCACGCGGATGCCGATCTTGTCGGCGACAAGCGGGCCGCCGATGGCGATCCCGGTGTCATGGCTGATGCCGCCATCCTGCACGAAGCCGATTTCGGCCCGTCCATAGATTGACATCTTCTCAAGGCTCGGCGCAGGCGTGATGAAGCGGACGGCGCCGCCCATTGATGACCCGCCAAAGAGCGTTCCCTGCGGCCCGCGCAGCACTTCCAGGCGTTCCAGGTCGAACAGCGAGGGAATGGGGGTGCCGCTGCCGGAAATGCCGATGGCATTGCGTTTCTGCAGTGGAATGTCGTCCAGATAGATGCCCGTCGTCTGCGCGCCGTTTGAAGAGGCGACCCCGCGGATGGAGATGTTGGGAATGCGGTCGCCGATCGGGGAGGCCTGCAACGACAGGGCGGGTGATGTCCGGATCACGTCGGAGAAGGTTCGGATATTGCGGCGGTCCAATTGCTCCTGCGGCATAGCCTGGATGCTGATCGGCACGCGGTTAATCGTCGTGGCTGTCTTGGTCGCTGTAACGATGATGTCGGTGCCGGTCTCCGGTTCGGATACGCCATTGTCCTTGTCCGCCGAAATAGCGGTACCGGCCTGGAAATTGTCGAGGCTGCGGGACGCGAACCGCATGCCCGTCTTGTTCAACGCGGCAACCCGGGGTTTCAGGGTTATCACTGCCCCGGTATCGGCGACGATGTCCAGATTGGCATCCGATATCAGGCGACGCAAAGCTTTGCGCGCATCATATACGCCAATGATCGCGGGAGTCTGCACAGTGGCGAAGGCGTCGGAGGGCATGATGATCTGAATGCCGCTCTGCCGCGCGAACAGGGGCAGGGTGGAGTTGATATTTCCTGCCGGTACGTTGAACTTGCGTTCCTGAGCGATCGCTGTCGAGGCTGCGGCCTCGGCAAACAGGCTCGCACTAACGAGCAGAAGACTCAGCAGCTTCGCATTTCTCATAATCGCCCCTTTTCTGAATATGAAGGTCGGCATTGACGGCCGTGCCTGTTCGCTTTGCGCCGCTCCCCGACGGCTGTGCTTCCTGCCCCTTGATGCATGGGCGAAAAATATCCCCTATCGAGCGGGAGATTTTCTTCGGGCGCGTCCTTGCCATGATGCATGGCGTATTTTTTGATGCGGCTCGTTGTTTGACTAAGCTATGGCTGACACGTCCTATGAACGCGCCTTTTGGCTCTCACGGCATATCTTGCCGCATGAGGGGGCCTTGCGTGCCTGGCTCGGCCGTCGCATCCATACGGGTATCGACATCGACGACATCGTCCAGGAAGCTTATGCCAAATTGGCCATGCTCGACAGTGTCGCCCATATTACGAACCCCAGGGCTTATTTTTTCCAGTGCGCGCATTCCATCGTTCTGCAGGACATTCGCCGATCGCGGATCGTCCCGATCGATTCCATCCATGATATGGGTGCGTTGGAAATCGAAGCGGGGCAGCCGATGCCGGATCGGGAAGCGGCGGACAGGCAGGAATTGAGGATCGTCATGGCGGCCATCGAGGCCTTGCCCAGGCGATGCCGCGACGTTTTTCTTCTGCGAAAGGTGCAGGGCCTGTCGCAAAGGGAAGTTGCCGGCCAACTAGGGCTTTCCGAAAGCACGGTGGAAAAACATGTCGCAAAAGGCATCGGAAAACTGCTGGACTTCTTTTCCGATAGTGGGAATGGCGCACGTCGCGCATCTATAGTCGAGAATATTGGCGACCAGGTACATGGAAAGAGAAAGTAGCGCCGCGATAGAGGAAACTGCCGCGCGATGGGTTGCCCGGATCGATAGTGAGGATATGTCTCCGGATGACCAGCAGCGGCTGGATGAATGGCTCGGTGCGGATAGCCGTCGCCTAGGTGCTTTCATGCGCGCGCGCGCGGCCTTGGTGCGAACGAATTCGGCCAAGGCCCTGGGGCCGGATTATCGGCCTAAGCCGACGGACCGCCATTTCCTGTCACGCCGCGCTCTCATGACCGGAACCGGGGGAGGCGTGCTTGCAGCCGGGCTCGCGACCTTCCTCTTCTGGCCGCGTCCGACATCCTACAGCACCGGGTTAGGCGAAGTGCGATTGATCCCGCTGGCCGATGGGTCGATGGCGACACTGAACACCAAGAGCGATTTGGAGATAGATTTCACCAAGGACGCCCGGATCGTGCGCCTGATCGGCGGTGAAGGCTATTTTGAAGTGGCGAAGGACAAAACGCGGCCCTTCATCGTGCAGGTTCGCGGCACGGAGGTCCGGGCAGTCGGAACCGCGTTCATAGTGCGCGCGCTTCAGGGGCGGGCCGTCAATGTTCATGTTCAGGAAGGCATTGTCGAGGTCCGCCCGGCGAGGCGCAACGTGCGCGCGATAGAGGTCGGGGCGAATATGCGGGTTGCCGTCGCGGGAACTGACGATAGCCCGCTGGAGCCCGAAAAGGTGGCCGCCGACTTGGTCGAACGCGATCTGCTATGGCGGGAAGGCCGTCTTGGTTTCGAACGAACGACCCTGGCGGAAGCGGCGCAGGAGTTTGAGCGATACAACGCGATGCCGATCACATTTGCCGAATCGTCGATTGGCGAGAAGCGAGTGACGGGCCTGTTTTCGGCGACTGACCCGATCGGCTTTGCCAAGGCCATAGCCCTTAGCATGGACCTGAAGGCGGAAGTCCGAGCGGACTCGATTATCCTTTCCCAATCGTGATGTCCGGCATTCTCTTCTGAGCGCAGGCAGATGATATGGCGGAATAATTCCGGCCATGCATCAGGAGGCTAAATCGTCTTTGTAGCGGAGCCGAATTGATGCGTCTTGCATGCGTAAATCAGATAGCCATTGCAGCTTTGGCGCTTCTCGCCGCCGGGCCAGTGCCCGAGGCGCTTGCGCCAGCCAGTCAGGCCTCGGACATTCAGGAACGCCGTACCCGCGCTGAGCGCTTCCTGCCGCAGAACAAGGCCCGGTATATGAAGAACGGGGACATCCGTCATCACTGGATCGGCGACAGCGATCGTTTCTGGTATGCCCGCACTGCCGCCACCGGTGATAGGCAATTCGTGGTTGTGGATGCCTCGACCGGCAAGACGCGCCCGGCATTCGACCATGGGGCGCTTGCTCGGGCAATCTCTATGGCGGCTGCGCAGATGATATCGCCGGCCAACCTGCCCTTTTCCTCATTCCGTTTCGGAGCGGGGGAAAAGACGATCGAATTTCTGTGGCGTGATCGTCTGTGGACCTGTGGCCTCGCGATAAAGGCGCACTGCGTGGATGCGCCCTCCACCCTGGCGCCTGGCGAGACTCTCTCTCCCGATGGTCGATGGGCGGCTTTCCTCAAGGATCATAATCTTTGGCTGCGGCGTATGTCCGACGGCAGCCGCTTCGCCCTGACGCAAGATGGCACGCGCGACAATGCCTATGCTGACAGTGCGGGCGTCACCTACGACGATGACGGACAGCGGCTGCAACATATGCCTGCCAAGCCGCAAATCCTCTGGTCGCCGGATTCGCGGCATATCCTTACCCATCGTATTGACGAACGCGGGGTTCGCAGTTCCCATCTTGTTCAGGCTGCGTCTGGAATCGACGCTAGGCCGCGACATTATAGCTATAGCTTTGCCATGCCTGGCGACGCCCATGTACCGCTATTGACACCGCTAGTCATCGATATCGTGAATCGGCGCATACAGGCGGTGCAAACGCCGCCGGTCGAACGCTTCTTTGACAATCTGGTGGTGAATCATCATGCGTGGTGGGCGCAGGATGGGAAGGCTGCCTATTTCATACGCCGCGACCGGCTCTCTCATCGCGTCACGCTGGAAAGAATCGACATAGCGACGGGCAAGGTCGATGTCGTTCTAGCCGAAACGAGCGACACTTGGATTCGAACGGGTGATGGCGGCCTGCAGGAAATCCCGATCGTCCATATATTGTCCAATGGCGACATCCTCTGGTTTTCAGAACGTAGCGGCTGGGGGCAGATTTATCGCTACGACAGAAATGGCAAACTGATTGGGCCGATGACACAAGGGAGCTGGCAGGTCCGCGACATCATCCATGTCGACGAGGCGGCCAAAACCATATATTTTATCGCCAGCGGTTTGGATTCGGCGGACGAGCCCTATTTCCGCCATCTCTATTCGATCGGCTTCAACGGTAGCGGTCTTAAAGCCCTCACCCCCGAAGAGGCGGAGCATGAGGTATATATTGACCGGGGGTTCATGACCGAACCAGCCGGCCCCATGTCCAGCGAGAAGGAAGAGCGGGGCTTTTCGCCATCGGGACGCTATTTTGTTGATAGCTATTCGCGCGCGGATATGCCGCCCGTCATGCTGTTGCGCCGGGCTGACGGGGAGTTGATCCGCACTTTGGAAACGGCCGATATTTCGGCGCTGAAGAGTGGCGGTTTTACACCGCCTGAAAATTTCTCGGCGCTCGCGGCCGACGGACGGACCAAGCTTTATGGTACACTATACCGTCCATCCGACTTCGATCCGATGCGCTCTTATCCGATCATCGATTCCATTTATCCCGGGCCACAAATCAGCCGCGTATGGAAGAATTTCTCCGGCGCGACCTTCGATGATCCTTTCAGCGCTCAGGCACTGGCAGAACTGGGCTTCATCGTCATCGCCATGGATGGCCGGGGTACGCCGCATCGGTCCAGAGAATTTTACGATCAATCCTATGGGCGACTGGGCGAAGCGGGCAACCTGGACGATCATATTGCCGTCATTCGGCAACTAGCGGGGCGCCATCCCTATATCGATATCGATCGGGTAGGCATCTGGGGTGCGTCAGGTGGTGGATATGCAACGGCCCATGCCATGCTGACCCGTCCGGAATTCTTCAAGGTCGGGGTTGCAGCATCGGGCAATCATGACCAGCGCGGATATAGCGATGGGTGGGGTGAAACCTATAATGGTCCGCTGGACGGCAGGAAATATGACGCTGCCTCAAATCCGAAATTCGCGGAAAATCTAAAAGGGCATCTGCTTATCATCCATGGGGAAATGGACGACAACGTCAACCCGGCCCTTGCGATGCAATTGAGCGAAGCTTTAGTCGACTCGGGAAAAGCATTCGATATGTTCATCGTTCCCAATGGAGGGCATCGCGTCTATCGATCAGAATATTCTCGTAACCTAACTTGGAATTATTTTTTGAATCATTTTTATGGAATGAAATGAATTTGACAATATTCATCATGATAAGTGATGCGTAAATTATCAATATTATTGCGCGATGTTGTCATTTTGTGAGTTTCTGTCTGGGGTAATCGACTGAGGTCTGTAGACAAACTGTGAGCTCGGTTATCTGTCGCTCGCAGGTGAACGGATCGAGGAGCCCGGTATCGGGGCGTGGAACGATGCACTGAGTGTCGAACGGGTTTTGCGCCGGTGGGTTTTGCGGCTTGTCGGCGCCGAAGTCCGCCTTTGCGGTCTGTTCAGGCGGCGTCGATGCGCTCGAGGTATAGGAAGCGCCCGATGTTGTAGACGAGATTGGCGAGGCCGATCTTCATTTCGGCCCTCTGGATGCCGACAGTGCGAACGAAGAGGCCCATGCGGGATTTCTGGTTGGCGAAGACATGCTCGACGCCGGATCGGATGACGGATTTAACGGCATTGGATCGTCGGGTTCGGATGTTGCTGCGATCGAGGAGGCCTTCATGCAGCGCGGTGGCGGCAGTGTGCAGCCGGCGCGCGTTGGCGGCGTGGCGCGTCAGGATACGAACGGCCTGGCCGGCGCGCAGCGCCTCAGCATCGGCCCCATTCCCGTCTTGCGGGGAAAAGCCCGGGCGAGGCATATGGGCAAATCCGCGCTTCAAATCATGGCGCGCGCGCCGCATGATTTGATCCCCCAAATCGCGGCATGAGAACAACCAGGATGAGCTTAACCTGGCTGCAAACCTGTCCAAAAAGGCGGAACTACCTCACAAGCCTCACGCACTTTATCATTGTTCATGGCCATATGGGCGTGTTTATGCCCATTCACAGTGGCGATGGAGAGAGAAATATGGTGCGTAAAAAAAAGCTTAAGGATGAGCCGGAAGCCTCCAGCTCGGTGGGGTTGCCTTTTGGTGTCCCCAAGCAATTATCGGACGGCGGGACCAAGACCTCGCTGGTGCGGCAGGTCTATGATGCCATCATGGAATCACTCGATGCGGGTGAGCTAAAGCCCGGCAGCCGCATAGTGGCAGCGGAAGTCGCGCAACATTTGGGGTTAAGCCGCGCCCCGGTCCGTGAAGCGCTGGCAGTCCTCGCCGGTCAGGGTCTTGTCGAACTCATGCCGGATCGCGGTGCGATACTCCGGTCGATGACGCCCCATGACATGGCTGAGATTTATGAGGTTATGGCGCCCGTGATCTCCGTCGCGCTCAGAAGCGCCGCGCTGCGGATTACAGAGGCAGACAATGCCGCCCGCGTAACCGAGGCTATGACTGCAATCCGCAACGCGGCGGGTGACCCTAATCTGCACTTCTTGCTCGTGTTGAACGACTACCATTATTTGGTGAACGCAATCGCAGAGAAGCCCTATGTCGATTTCGTCATGCGGGCAATCAACATTGAATACTGGAACCGGTTGATCGTCCACAGGATCCGACTGGCTGACCACATCGGCCAATATGTCCGCAACTACCAGAGGGTGACGGATGCTCTCCTGGCCGGCGATGCCGGTGGGGCCGCAGCGATCATGCAGTACCATGCCAACTGGTGCGCGACGCTGATCGATGGCAGAGTGTCGACGATTCAGCGGTAAATTCTAAAAAAAACCAAAATTTTTGCACAATCGTCGACGATACTTGCGCTCCTCCGTGATCCGTGATTAATTCTGATTCGTCCTTAGCCAAACATGGCAGGCCCCGATCAACTCGGAAAACATGGGGAAACAGCATGAAAACCATCGTTAGCGCCGTGCTGCTAAGCACGGTGTTTTGGTCGGGCATTGCCTATGCTCAGGCAGGCGCCGATGACGCCAATGGCGACATTCTGGTTACGGCCAGCAAGACGGGAGCGACCCGCTTGCAGGACACGCCGCTGGCGATCACTGCGTTCAACGCGGCGAAGCTGGAAGCGACGGGAATTAAGGACGTACGCGACCTGGCCTCGCTAACTCCGAACCTGCAGGTTACGCAGAATGCCTCCTTTTCGCAGGTCTATATCCGCGGCATCGGCTCGAACAATGTGTTCGGCGGCTCTGATCCATCGTCGACGATCCACCTTGATGGTGTCTATCTGGCGCGCCCGGCAAGCTATCTTTCCAACTTTCTGGATGTCGAACGGATCGAGGTTCTGCGCGGGCCGCAAGGCACGCTTTATGGCCGTAACTCGGTTGGCGGCACGATCAACATCGTCAGCCGCAAGCCGACGGATGAACTGACCGCAAAGGCTCAGCTCACTTACGGCAATTATGATCTGGCGCGGATCGAAGGTTACATCAGTGGTCCTGTACTTCAGGACAAGGTCAGTGCGTCGATCTCGTTCATCGGCAGTCGCCGCGACGGCTATCTGAAGAACGTGGTTGCAGGTGTGGGGGATGCCGACAATGAGCGCACGATCGGAACGCGCGGGCAGCTTCGTTTCACGCCTTCGCAGCCGCTCGAGATCATCCTGCGCGCAGATTACGTCCATTCTGACGATGCGCTCGCTGGCTATGTGAAGCTGCTGCAAACGACCACCGATCCGCAGGCGAACAGCATATTGGGCGACTACCGCAAGGTGGCTCTTAACATCCGGCCGGCCTCCAATCGCACGCAGTGGGGTACGGCGGGTGAGGTGAACTACGATCTCGGCGGAAATGCCAAGATCAAGTCGCTTACGGCCTATCGCTCCAGCCGGCTCGTCCAGGTAGGGGATACCGATGGCACGGCACTTAACGGTCGTCGCACCGATCAATACGAAAATCAGCATCAGTTCTCGGAAGAACTCAATCTAACCGACAAGATTGGTGGGCTGACCTATATTATCGGTGCCTATTATTTTAATGAACATATTGACGTAGATTCCAGTGTGACGACCTATTCGACGGGCGTACGCGCTAATTTTGCGCCCACGATCGATACGACGGCCTGGGCAGGCTTTGTGCAGGGCAATTATGCCCTGACCGACCAGTTGAGTGTGACTGCCGGCATCCGCTATACTCAGGAGCGCAAGCATTTCGATCAGGTGGCAACCAACTTCTCGCTGGCGACCGGCCTGGCGCTCGCCACCTATCCACGGGTCTATTCCATCGCCGACACTTACAAGGCGTGGACCCCGAAATTCGGTGTTGAGTATCGCCCGGTCGAAGGTGTCATGCTGTACGCTTCTGCGACACGGGGCTTCAAGTCGGGCGGGTTCAATTTTTCGAGTTCCAATGCGGCGCAGGGTTTCGCGCCAGAGACGCTATGGAGCTACGAAGCAGGGACGAAGCTGGACCTGTTCGATCGCAAGCTGCGCTTGAACGGTACATATTTCCATTATGATTACAAAGGTCTGCAGGTTCAGTCCTTTCTGACGCCCGGCGTGGTCGATATCACCAATGCGTCCGACGCCACGGTCAACGGCGTTGAATTCGAGGCGGAGGGACATCCTGCCAAGTGGCTGCAACTGGGGGCGAACCTCGCCTATCTGGATGCGGTCTACAAAAACTATACCGAGGCGCTCGCGGCGGGCAATGTGCCCTTTGATGCGTCCGGCAACCGGCTGAACCTGTCACCCAAATGGTCCTATACCCTCTATGCGCAGGTCGATGCTTCCCTGGGAGGCGGCTCTGTCTTCGCCCGTGGCGAATATAGCTACCGTACCCGTCAGTACTTCACGGCCGTCAATGGCGGTCTGGACCAGCAGGCCGGTTATAGCCTGATCAACGCGAGCGTGGGTTACACGCTGCCGGGCGATAACATCCAGATATTGCTGTTCGGTCGCAATCTTGCCGACAAGGAATATGTGACCAGCACGGCAAGCTTTGCATCCGGCATCGTGGGGCGCGTGGGTGAACCACGTACTTACGGTGTGCGCCTGGTGTTCAAATATTGAGCGGCGACATGACCGGGGAGACGGACATCACGATCCACGGCACGTGCCATCCGCGTTTCGCGAAAGTGGGCAGGGCATTCCTCGCCAACTTTCGCGAGCGCGGGGAGCTCGGCGCAGCCGTCTGCGTGTTCGAGGACGGTGTCCGCCGCGTCGATCTGTGGGGCGGGTGGGCCGATGCTGCCCGTACCCGTCCATGGCGCGAGGATACGATCATATGCATGATGTCGGTGGGCAAGGGGATGGCCGCGCTGTGCGTGTGGATGCTCCATGACCGCAATCTGATCGACATGGACAAGCCGGTCGCACACTATTGGCCCGAATTCGGGCAGGCCGGCAAGCAGGCGATCACGGTGCGGACGTTGATCTGCGGCAAGGCCGGCCTGCTCTATGCTGACCATGCGCCTGACGGCGCGGGGTTCGACTGGGGCGTGATGATCCGTGCGCTGGAATTGCAGGAGCCGGTCTGGGAGCCGGGCACCAACCACGGTTACCATTCCGCCACAGCCGGCTATCTTCTTGGAGAACTGGTCCGCAGGGTGGATGGCCGTCCGCTCGATCGTTTTCTGCGCGAGGAAGTCTGCCTGCCGCTGGGCGTGGACTATGGTTATGGCGCGTCCTGGGCCGATCCCGGCCGTGTCGCCGACATTGTACACAACAAGACAAGTCATACCTTTGTCCAGTCGCGCGACGTTTCGACGAAGTTGGGTCGTGCGTGGCGGATGCGCCCGGCCTCTCCCGACCATTACAACGATGCGCGGATGCGCAGTGGGGTGATGCCCTCGACCAATGGTCACGGCAACGCCCGCGCCGTCGCGACGATTTATGCCGCGCTTGCTTGTGGTGGAACGCTGGGCGGTGTGCGGTTGCTGTCTCCGCCAACGGTCAATCGCATGCGTGAGGAAAGCTGGTTCGGTCGATGCGAAATGACTGACCGTGTCTTCCGCTATGGTCACGGATTCTTCCTGAACGAGGTGAATATGTCTCCTATGGGTTCCAATCCTGGCGCATTCGGTCATCCGGGTGCCGGCGGCGCGCTCGGCTTTGCCGATCCGGAAAACCGCATCTCCTTCTCCTACAGCCCATCGTTGATGTGCGAGGGCGGTGGGCTTGGCGAACGCTGTGCCGCACTGTCCGCATCGGTGTACGCATGAGCGGCCGGTTCGCGCAGAAGGTGGCGATCGTCACTGGCGGCAGTTCCGGCATTGGCCAGGTTGTGGCTGAAATGCTGGCCCGGGAAGGTGCGCATGTTGCGGTTGTGGCCAGCAGCAGCGTTGAGAAGGCGGCCAACGTGGTGCGCGGTATCGCTGCGCAGGGGGGCATCGCACAGGCATTCGCCGTCGATGTGCGCGATGCAGATGCCGTGTCCCGACTGGTGGACGATGTGAGCGAAGCCTTCGGCGGAGTGGACCTGCTGGTCAATGCTGCGGGCGTTTTCTATCCCACGCCCGTCGGCCAGACGGCGCCGGCCGATGCAGCGAAGCTGCTCGACATCAACATCGCGGGCGTGTGGAACATGATCGGTGCCGCCGTCACGGCCATGCACGGGCGCGGTGGAGGGCGGATCGTCAATATCTCGTCGGTGGCCGCAACGGTTGGTGTCAAAGGGTTCGCACTCTACAGCGCCAGCAAGGCTGCTGTAGCGATGTTGACCCGCGCGCTTGCTGCTGAACTGGCGCCACAAGGCATTTCCATCAATGCGGTCGCGCCAGGCAACACCGCTACGCCGATGAATGCCGACGTCCGTCATGATCCGGTGATGGCGGAGGGAATGCGGCAGATCACTCCTAGTGGAAATGCGTTCAGCGCAGCAGCAGATATTGCCGGTATCGTGCTCTATTTATTGTCCGAAGAAGCCCGCCCCGTCCATGGGAGCGTGTGGTTAGCGGACGAGGGCATCTCTGCGGCGATCGGGTGAAGGACATGCGGGATGTCTCGATGCCGCAGGCCGGCGCCCGGGGTTATGCCTGGTATGTTGCCGCGCTGCTGGCCACCGGCCACCTCATATCCTTCATCGACCGGTTCCTGATGAGCTTGTTGATGGAACCGCTCAAGGCCGATCTCGGCGTAAGCGATGCGCAACTCGGCCTGTTGCAGGGCACCGGGTTCGTGATCCTCTATACCCTCGTTGCGGTGCCGCTGGGGCGGATGGCAGATACGATGAACCGGCGCAGCCTGATCATCGCCGGCATACTGCTCTGGAGCCTTGCAACGGGCCTGTGCGGCCTAGCCGACAACTTTGGCTCCCTGTTCCTCGCACGCATCGCAGTCGGCTTTGGAGAGGCGGCGCTGGTGCCAGCGGCGATGTCGTTGCTGGCGGCCTATTTCCCGAGGAGACAGTTGGGCCGCGCTGTATCATTGTTTACGACCGGCGCCTCACTGGGCAAGAGCGCGGCGCTCATCGGCGGCGGGGCGGTGCTCGCAACCGTCACGGCCATTGGCGGGATGACGTTGCCGGGGATCGGTCATCTCGCACCCTGGCAGGCGACCTTCGTTATCATGGCCGTGCCGGGCTTTCTGCTGGCGCTGTTGATGCTCACGGTTCGAGAGCCGGCGCGTGTCAGCGCTACGGCAGGCGTATCGCCGAGTTTCGGTACCGCGTTTCAGTATGTCCGCCAGAATGGCGCTGCCTATGCGACGCACACCGCCGCCGCCACGATCGTCGTCCTGCTGATCCAGACGATCGTGGCGTGGATGCCAAGCTTCTATGTCCGCTTCTTTGCGATGACCTCGCCGCAGGCGGGACTGACAGTTGGCAGCATTGTTCTGGTTGCCGCACCGCTCGGGCACCTGTGTGGTGGGATGCTTACCGATAACTTTCAGTCTCGGAGGGCAGCGTCGCCTGCAGCCCCCGTGATCGTCACCGGATTGCTCGGAGCCATCCCCAGCATTCTGGTGTTCGCGACCAGCAGGAATCTCGCGGTATCGGTGGTCGCTGCCGCCCTGCTCAACTTCTTCCTCACGCTGGCCTCTCCGGCAACCTTGGCCGGAATACAGATGCTGACCCCCGATCGCCTGCGCGGTGTCGTCACCTCGATGTTCCTCGCAACCGCAACGTTGATCGGCATCGGATGCGGGCCGGCAATGATCGGTCTGCTGACTGACCTGCTCGGCGGTCCAAATCGGCTTGGTCAGTCACTGCTTATCGCAGTGCCGATCCTTGCTCTGTCGGGCGCGGCGTTGGCCCTGGCCAGCAGAAAGCCATTCGAACGTACAACGGCCGCGTCCACAGCGACGCTCTAGGAGTCTCCATGAGAAAGACCGGAAAAGCGATCATCACCTGTGCGGTGACGGGATCGATCCACACGCCCTCCATGTCGCCGCATCTGCCGATCACACCGGACGAGATCGCGCGCCAATCGATCGAGGCCGCCCAGGCCGGTGCCGCGATCCTGCACCTCCATGCGCGCGATCCGAAGGACGGGCGGCCTTCGCCCGATCCGGACATCTACATGGAGTTTCTTCCGCGCATCAAACAGGCGACGGATGCGGTCATCAATATTACCACGGGCGGAGCACCCGGCTTTTCCGAGGAGGATCGTCTCGCAGGACCGCTTCGTGCCAGCCCGGAGATGACGTCGCTCAACATGGGATCGATGAATTTCGGTTTCTTCGGTTTGGCGGACAAGTTTGATTGGAAGCATGAGTGGGAACGCGAGCTGATGATGGGCAGCAAGCGCTTCCCCGCAAACCATAACTTCGCATTGATCGAACGCATCATGATCGAGCTGGGGCAGGGGCACGGAACGCGCTTCGAATATGAATGCTATGACATCGGCCACCTCTACACGGTCAAGCATTTTGCCGATGCCGGGCTGATCAAGCCGCCCTTTTTGATCCAGGGGATATTCGGAATATTGGGTGGTATCGGCGCCGATCTGGAAAATTTCATGCTCATGAAGCAGACCGCAGACCGCCTGTTCGGTAGCGATTATCTGCTGTCCTGCTTTGCGGTTGGAAGGCCGCAGATGAAGTTCCTGGCGCAATGTGCGCTGGCAGGCGGGAACGTCCGCGTCGGGCTGGAGGACAGCCTCTACATTTCCAAGGGCCAGCTCGCGACGAGCAATGCCGAACAAGTGCGCAAGATCCGCCAGATCCTCGAGGTTCTCGAGGTGGATGTCGCGACCCCGGCCGAAGCTCGCGAAATTCTGGGCCTCAAGGGCGGCGACGCGGTCGCATTTTAAGGAATTTTCATGCGTTTTGCGACTGATACTGGCGGCACTTTCACGGATCTCGTTGTCGAGGATGATGACGGTTCGATCACGCTGCACAAAGCTCCCACGGTCCCGTCTGATCCGGTTGCGGGCGTGCTGGACGCGCTCGCCGTTGCGGCCAGTGCGCGTGGCCTCTCGCTGGCCGAGCTGCTTGGCCGGTCGGACAGCTTCATTCATGGTACCACCCATGCGATCAATGCCATCATTACCGGTAACGCGGCGAAGACCGCGCTGATCGTCACCGCTGGCCATCGCGATATCCTGCTATTCCGCGAGGGCGGGCGAACAGAGCCGTTCAACCACACCATCGCTTATCCCAAGCCCTATGTGCCGCGCGCGCTGACGTTCGAAGCGCACGAGCGCGTGCTTTCCGACGGCCAGGTCATTACCCCGCTCGACGAAAATGCTCTGATCCAAACGTTGCAGCAGATCCGAGCCGCTGGCGTCGAGGCGGTCGCGGTGGCACTTTTGTGGTCGACCCTGCATCCGGCCCATGAACTGCGGATCGGCGCGTTGATCGAGCAGCATCTGCCGGGCATCCCCTACACCCTGTCGCATTCGGTCAACGCCACACTGCGCGAGTTTCGCAGGGCCTCCTCTGCGGCGATCGATGTGTCCCTGAAGCCGCTGATGGTGCACTATCTGGGCGGACTGACACGGCGGCTCAAAGAAGCGGGTTTCTCGGGGAAGGTCATGGTCCTCACCAGCGCGGGCGGCATGGTCGAGGCCTCGGAAGTGGCTGCCGCGCCGATCCGGGTCATCAACAGCGGTCCATCCATGGCGCCGATCGCCGGCAGCTATTATGCTGATCGGGAAGGCGGGTGGCGCACGGCCATCGTCGCGGACACTGGCGGCACGACCTACGACATCAGCCTGGTCAGCGACGGGCGTATCCCGATGACGCGCGACCTGTGGATCGGCCTGCCCTATCGAGGCCATCTGGCCGGCTATCCTTCCGTCGACGTCAAGAGCGTGGGCGCGGGCGGTGGTAGCATCGCACAGGTGGATAGCGCAGGGCTGCTGCATGTCGGTCCCGCCAGCGCTGGCTCCACGCCTGGGCCTGCCTGCTATGCACGGGGGGGCACGCAGCCGACCGTAACCGACGCATGTGTGGCGCTTGGCTATATCGACCCCGATTTCTTCCTGGGCGGCAAGATGAAGCTGGACGGTACGGCGGCACGGCGGGTGATCCTCGCGGGGGTTGCCGATCCACTTGGCGTCGAGATCGAGGCGGCGGCCTGGAACATCCTGGATCTGGCGACGGAGAACATGGTTCAGGCGATCCAGGAACTCACCGTCAACCAGGGCATAGATCCTGCCGAAGCGGTATTGATCGGCGGGGGTGGTGCCGCGGGCCTCAATTCAGTGTTTATCGCCCGGCGGCTGGGCTGCAAAAGGTTGCTGATCCCCGAGACAGGGGCAGCGATGAGCGCGGCCGGCGCCATGATGTCGGACATCGCGACCGAGTTTGCGGTTACCGCGCACAGTTCCACGGCGGTGTTCGATTATGACCGCGTCAATGCCGCGCTGGAGCGATTGGCCGAACAGTGTCGGGATTTCGCCGAGCGGGCAGGGCTGCCTGCTACGGTCGAATATATTGCTGAAGCCCGGTATGAAGGTCAGGCTTGGGATATAGACGTTCCCCTGCCTGATGCCCTCCTGCCCGGCGGCCGCTTTGCCGAAGCACGGGACGTTGCCGCCTTCCGCGAGGCTTTCGACGCGATGCATGAGCAGATTTTCACTATCCGCGACGATGTCTCGGCCGTCGAACTGGTCGGCCTGCGAGCACGGGTGAGTTGCCGTGCCCGTCAGGAAGGTACATTCCGTCTGAACGCCGACAGCCAGGCGGAGCAGGCATTCGGCAGCCGCTCCGTCTATTTCGACGGCTTTGGCTGGGTCGATACGCCCATCTTGCGATGGGATTTGATCCCGCCGGACAGCGACATGGCCGGGCCGGCGCTGATCGAATCTCCTTTCACCACTGTCGTCATCGACCCGCCGGCCCGTTTCCGCCGGTCGTCTGATGGCGCTCTGCTTATCGAGGCCTGATTATGCCCCGCGAGACTCCCCTCAATGGTGCGGCCATGGCCGTTCTGCAGAGCCGCCTGGACGGCATCGTGCGCAAGATGTCCAATACGCTGCTGCGTACCGGGCGGTCAGGCGTGCTGAACCGCGCTCGTGACTTTTCCTGCTGCCTGCTGACGCGCGAAGGCGAGCTTCTGACGGCAGCCGACAGCCTGCCGATTCATGTCCTTTCCGGGCCTGACCTGATGGCGCAGTCGGTCGCGCGGTTTCACCCCAACATGCGCGCGGGCGACGCTTTCCTGCACAATTCGCCCTATCATGGCTGTTCGCATCCAGCCGATCTTACCATCATCGCGCCGGTCATGGATGAAAATGGCGTCCATCGCTTCACGGTGCTGGCAAAGGCCCATCAGGCGGATATCGGCAACTCGCAGCCTACCACCTATATGGCAGAGGCGCGCGACGTCTATCATGAAGGTGCCCTTATCTTCCCAGCCGTGCAGGTACAGCGCGACTGGCAGGATATCTCCGACATTATCCGGATGTGCGAGACCCGCATCCGGGTTCCCCACCAGTGGCGCGGTGATTATCTGTCAACCATAGGTGCCGTGCGTATCGGCGAGAAGGCGCTGGGCGAACTGGCGCGCGAGATCGGCTGGGACCGGATGGACCAGTTCGCCACCCAGTGGTTCGACTATTCAGAGGCACGCATGGGGGAGGCGCTAGGCAAATTGCCCAAGGGGATTGTGACCGGTTCCAGCACCCATGATCCTTTTCCCGGTTTGCCAGCCGAAGGGATACGGATCAAAGCGCAAGTCAGCGTAGATCCGCAGGTGGGCCGCATAGAAGTGGACCTGCGCGACAATCCGGATTGCCTGCCTTGTGGCATGAACTTATCCGAGGCCTGCGCACGCACAGCAGCGATGATCGGCGTTTTCAACAGTATCGACCATAGCGTCCCCAAGAATGCCGGTGCCTTCCGCCGGATCGAGGTGAAGCTGCGCGAGGGCTGCATCGCGGGTATCCCGACCCATCCCTTCTCCTGTTCGGCGGCGACCACCAACATCGCCGACCGGGTGGCCAACAGCGTACAGACCGCATTGGCGGAATTGGGTGAAGGTATCGGCATGGCCGAGGTGGGATCGGTCATCGCGCCATCCGCTGGCGTGATTTCCGGCACGGACCCGCGCACCGGGAAGGCTTTCGTCAATCAGGTATTCCTGGCGATGAGCGGTGGGGCGGCGAGCCCGTCCAGCGATGCCTGGTGGACGATAGGACATGTCGGCAATGCCGGGCTGTGTTGCGTTGACGGCGTTGAACTGGCCGAACTCTACCAGCCGATCATAGTCTATCGACGGGCCTTTGTTGCGGACAGCGAAGGTGCGGGACGCAATACCGGTGCGCCGTCCACCGCCGTCGAATTCGGCCCCGTCGGCGGCCCCATCGATATCGGCTATTTGTCCGACGGGCATGTGAACACACCGATCGGGGTGCGGGGCGGGACGGCAGGCGGAGGGGCCGATCAGTATCTGTTAAGGTCTGATGGCAGTCGCGAAAAACTGGACGCTTGTGCCCAGGTCCACGTGGAAGACCGCCAGCGGATCGTCGCCATATCCTGTGGGGGAGGTGGCTATGGCTCGCCGAAGAGCCGCGCCGCCGAGCTGGTGGTCGATGACGTGGCCGCCGGCCTGATCAGCCCCGCGCGGGCGCGGGACATCTATGGTGTGATCGTGGGTACTGACGGCATACTCGATCCGGATGCCACGAAAGCAGCGCGGCAGGTGGCGCAATGAGTGCGCGCCATGCCCTCGTTACCGCTGGCGCATCCGGCATCGGCCTCGCAATCGCGGGTACGTTTCTCGAGCAAGGCTACCGCGTGACGATATGCGACGTGGACGAGGCGGCGCTCCGAAGCGCGGCCAAGGTCTTGTCCGGAGTCCATGCGGTGCAGGCCGATGTTGCCGATGCCGCTGCCGTCGAGCGGCTGATTGCCAGCTCGGAGCCAGTGAATGTGCTGGTCAACAACGCGGGGGTCGCCGGACCGATCGGCGGCATCGAGGATAATGCACCCGAGGAATGGGAGCGCTGTTTCTCGGTCAACGTCCATGGCGCTTTCAATATGATTCGAAGTGTCGTTCCCGCGATGAAAGCCGTCGGGGGCGGATGTATCGTCAATATTTCGACGGCGTCGACCGTTACCGGCCTGCCTGGCCGGTCCGCCTATGTCGCATCGAAATGGGCACTGGAAGGGCTGACCAGAAATGCGGCGCGGGAATTGGGGCCGGCGAATATACGGGTCAATGCGATCCGTCCGGGATTCATGGACACGGATCGCATGCGTGGCCTGATCGCGCGAGCCGCCGAGCGGAGCGGCAAGCCGGTCGATGTGATCGAGGCAGAGGCGCTTGGCTACATATCGATGCGCACGAAGATACAACCCAAAGAGATCGGGGAGATGGCGTGCTTCCTTGCATCGGATGCCGCCCGCCACATCAGTGGCCAATTGATCGGGGTAGATGGCAATGCGGAATGGGAAGGATGATGCCTAACGCAATCGAATGCGGCTTCGCCGTGGCGCACCCCTGGCTATGCGATGGCATGGGCCACCTCAGCACACGCCATTATCTGGGCATGTTCGACGATGCGAGCTATCAGTTGTTCGCGATGTTGGGCTACGATGCTGCGGCGGCCACCACCGAAGGTTGGGGGTGGGCGGATGTCCGGCATGAGCTGGAATATCGCCATGAAATCCACCCTGGCGCGGTGCTGCGCATAACCGGCGAGGTCAGGGCGCTCGGCCGAAGTTCCATTACGGCGGGCTTCTCGCTGATAGACCGGTCGGAGGATCGGCTCTGCGCGGTTCTTACCGCCCGCACGGTCTGCTTTGACTTGCACGCCCGCAAATCCCGTCCACTGCCAACGGCCATTGTCGCGCGGATCGAAGAGATATTCGAAGGGGTGAGCGCCCGGTCTGCGTCCTAAATCCCGGCGACGCACGGTCCGTTCTGGGCAGTGCTGTCCAGATCCGACCTATCGGATTTTGCGAAGCTGGAATTGGGCGGGGCATGCGCCAGGCCCACGTCGGCAGGGCTGGAAATATCGACATATTCCGGCGCCCTGCCTCCTTGTGCTGAGTCTTTTTGCCTCAAAGCTCGATGGCCCAATCAACGGGTCCTGAGCTTAGGAAATACGGAGCGTTCCGCCTTCGCCGGCGGCGCAAAGTGCACATAGGGATTGACGCCCGGACCCCGGACATCCGGCCGAACGAAGTCACGACCAATGCTGTCGGCGATGCGCGTGCTGGGGCAGATTTCTAATCGTTCACCTTTGGCCGAGGCACTGCGTTATACCGTGAAACTCAGGCCCCAGTTGCTGACCTATGCCGAGGGCGGGCGGCTTGAGGTCGACAACACCCTCGCGAAGAACGGCCTGCGTGGCATAGCCGTGGGCCGGAAGAACGGGCTCTTCGCTGGCGCCGATTGCGCCGGGGGGCGGTGATAACTTGCCCGGTACGCCAGCGTCCTCAACCAGTCTGATGCAGCGCCAGCAGGACGGAGCGGTGCTTCCAATTCGCGCCGCAAACTCGGCATTGCTAAGCGATGCGTCCTGCTGAAGATCCGTAATGATGTGCTGATCTGGTTTGACTTATTTTCCCACATATTTGAACTATTTCGTGAATTTTATTCATTTAATACCTGTAATAGGCGATATTTGAAAATAATTCTAACGTATTTTGCATTAGACTGCATCCATGGCACATGCAGGCATAGAGCGCCCGGCCGGCGCAGCGGAAGACTGGACTATCGACCAGGCGTGGGACCGGTACACACCCGAGGAGCATGCCCGCTGGGACCATCTCTTTGCCCGGCAGGCGAAAATGCTGCCCGATCGCGTGGTGCCCGAATTCATGGACGGGCTCGATGTCCTGCGAATGACGAAACCTGGTATCCCCAATTTCGACGAGCTTTCGGAACGGCTTATGAAAGCGACGGGATGGCAGGTCCTGGCCGTGCCCGGCCTTGTGCCCGACGATCTATTTTTCGAGCATCTCGCCAATCGCCGTTTCGTTGCAGGGCGTTTCATCCGCACACCCGCGCAGATCGATTATCTGCAGGAACCCGACATTTTCCATGATGTCTTCGGCCATGTGCCGTTACTGGCCCACCCCGTCTTTGCCGACTATATGCAGGCCTATGGTCAGGGTGGCCTACGTGCAAACGGCCTTGGCGCTATCGAGAAGCTCGCACGTCTTTACTGGTATACCGTCGAATTCGGCCTGATCAGTCAGGGCGATGGTCTTAAACTCTACGGCGCTGGCATTGTCTCTTCCTATGGCGAGTCTGTCTTCGCCCTCGACGATCCCTCACCCAATCGCCTCGGCTTCGATCTCAGGCGGCTGATGCGGACCGATTATCGGATCGACGACTATCAGCAGACCTATTTCGTTATCGACAGCTTCGAGGATCTGCTGCGTCAGACCGTCGAGACGGACTTTGCGCCGATCTATGCGGAACTCGCGAGCGAGCCTGACATCGATATCGAAGCGATCCAGTCGAGCGACCGTGTCTATACCCGCGGGACGCAGGCTTATGCACAGGCGAAGGCGCTTCCGGCATGACCATTGCGACACAAATGCAGCGCCCCCTGTTCGAGGCGCTTGAGCCGCAGCTGCCCGATGCCCTGCTCGGGCTTATCACAACGTTCAGGGCTGACCCGCGCGCCGACAAACTCGATCTGGGTGTGGGTGTTTTTCGCGATGAAAGCGGCGCGACGCCGGTCATGCGGGCTGTGAAGGCTGCTGAAGCCTGGCTGCTCGGTACGCAGCAGACCAAAGCTTATCTCGGCGCGGAAGGGGATGCGGTCTATACCCAGTTGCTGTCGCACCTGCTCTTTGGCCCTGACGCCGCGACACAGGCGCGGCTGGTCGGAGTGCAGACGCCCGGCGGAACTGGCGCGCTTCGCTTGGGTGCCGAACTGATCGCCCGTGCCCGCCCGAATGCGCGGGTTTGGATCGGTGCGCCGACCTGGCCCAATCACGCACCGATCTTCCGCGCGGCGGGCCTGACGGTCGCTCCTCACGCCTTTTACGACGCCCAGACCGCACTGGTCGACTTCGGGGCGATGATAGCGAACCTGCAGGCTGCAACGCCGGGCGACGTCCTGCTGCTGCACGGCTGTTGTCACAATCCGACCGGTGCTGGCTTCACCAGCGAGCAATGGCGCGAGATTGCCGTCCTGTGCGACAGCCATGGTCTCGTCCCCTTTATCGACATTGCCTATCAAGGGCTGGGTGACGGGCTGGAGGAGGACGCCGCCGCAACACGGGCACTGGTTGCGCGTCTGCCCGAAGCGTTGATCGCCTACAGTTGCGACAAGAATTTCGGCTTGTATCGTGACCGGGTCGGCGCCCTGTGGGTACAAGGCGCATCTGAAGCGGCTGCCACGACCGCCAAGGCCAACATGCTGGCGCTGACGCGCGGTCTTTGGTCCATGCCGCCCGACCACGGCGCAGCGCTCGTCCGCATAATCCTCGAAACGCCGGACCTGCGTGCCGACTGGATCGAAGAACTCGAAGCCATGCGCATCCGCCTCAATGCACTGCGCGCGGTGCTGGGAGCGGCGCATCCGGCGCTGGCGGCGATTGCCCGGCAGCGCGGCATGTTTGCGCTTCTGCCACTTTCGCCCGCCGATGTCGTGGCCGTGCGTGAGCGTGACGGCATCTACATGGCACCGGACGGGCGCATCAATATCGCCGGCCTCACCATCAGCGCCGTTCCCAACTTCGTGCGCGGCGTCGCACCCTATCTGGATAGCAGGAGAGAAGCTCTGCCATGACTGCCACCCCCGTCAATCCGCCCGAAAACCCCCTGGGCCTCAACGGCTTCGAATTCGTTGAGTTCACCTCGCCCGATCCGGAGGCGATGGCGCGACAATTCGAGCAACTGGGTTTCGTCGCCAGCCATCGGCATCCGCGCAAGAATATTACCCGCTACAAGCAGGGGCGCATCAACCTGATGTTGAACCGCGACGATGCCGGCCGCGTCGCTGCCTTCCGGGGTGAACATGGCCCGTCCGCGAGCGCGATGGCGTTCCGCGTCGCCGATCCCGATGCTGCAATGGCATGGGCACTGGAGCATGGGGCCAGACTGACCGAGGAAGAGGATACCGTCATCCAGGGGATTGGCGGTTCCTATCTCTATTTCATCAGGGACGGCGAAGACCCCTATGCCGACTGGGCCGAATTGCCCGGCTGGCGCGAGGCGGAGACGGCGAACGGCGTTGGTCTCGATCTGCTCGACCACCTGACTCACAATGTCCGGCGCGGCCAGATGCGGGTGTGGAGCGAATTCTACCGCACGCTCTTCGGTTTCGAGGAGCAAAAATATTTCGACATCAAGGGTCAGGCTACAGGCCTGTTCAGTCAGGCGATGATTGCCCCCGACAAGGCGATCCGCATCCCCTTGAACGAGAGTCAGGACGACAAGAGCCAGATCGAGGAATTCATCCGCGAGTATAAGGGCGAGGGCATCCAGCACCTCGCGCTGACCACAGACAATATCTTCGATACGGTCGAAAGGCTGCGCGCCCGCGGTGTCCGCCTGCAGGACACCATCGAGACATATTACGAGCTGGTCGACAAGCGCGTTCCCGGCCACGGCGAGGATCTGGATCGCCTGCGCCAGAACCGAATCCTGATCGACGGATCGGTGGGCGACGAGGGTATTCTGCTGCAGATCTTCACCGAGAATATGTTCGGCCCGATCTTCTTCGAGATCATCCAGCGCAAGGGCAATGAGGGCTTCGGCAACGGGAACTTCCAGGCGCTGTTCGAAAGCATCGAACTCGACCAGATCAGGCGCGGTGTCATCGCGGTAGATGCCTGAAACAAGACGTGGAGAGGATAAAGGCATGACAGATATGGCGGCTCGCGTCGCGCATCCTCTGGCGGCGGAAGGGGGCAGGAACGAAGCCAGAGAGCCAACGCTCTCCGGCTTCGGCAACCATCATTCGACCGAGGCCATCGCTGGCGCGCTGCCACAGGGCCGCAATTCACCCCAGCGCGTACCCTATGGCCTATATGCCGAGCAGCTTTCCGGCACTGCCTTCACGGCGCCGCGCGCCGAAAACCGGAAAAGCTGGCTCTACAGGATGCGGCCTACCGCCACCCATGGGGCTTTCCGCCCTTATCTGCGCGACACGCTGATCCGCTCGGGGCCATTCCAGAACATGACAGCATCGCCCAACCGGCTGCGCTGGGATAGGTTGCCGCTGCCATCGGACTCGGTCGATTTCGTTGATGGTCTCACGACCTGTGCGGGCAATGGCGATGTCGGCGCTGGCATCGGTTGCAGCATCCATCTCTACGCGGCTACCGCCTCCATGGTCGACCGCGCCTTTTTTTCTGCTGACGGGGAATTGCTCATCGTCCCCCAACAGGGACGGCTGCGGCTGGTCACGGAACTGGGTATCCTTCTTGTCGCCCCCCTTGAGATCGCGCTAATTCCACGCGGCCTGCGGTTTCGGGTCGAATTGCCCGATGGGGCTGCGCGCGGCTATGTTTGCGAAAACTACGGCGCGCTCTTCCGCTTGCCCGAACTGGGGCCGATCGGTTCGAACGGCCTTGCCAATCCCCGTGATTTCGAAGCGCCGGTCGCCGCGTTCGAGGATGTCGAGCGCCCGTTCGAGATCGTCCAGAAATTCATGGGGGCGCTATGGACGACAACGCTCGATCACAGCCCGTTCGACGTTGTTGGCTGGCACGGCAACCTAGCCCCGCTGCGTTATGATCTCAGGCGTTTCAACACAATCGGCACTGTCAGCTACGACCACCCGGATCCTTCGATCTTCACGGTACTAACTTCGCCCAGCGCCACCCCCGGTACGGCCAATATCGACTTCGTGATCTTCCCGCCGCGCTGGATGGTGGCCGAGGATACGTTCCGTCCGCCCTGGTTCCACCGGAATATCATGAGCGAGTATATGGGCCTCATCCAGGGTGAATATGATGCCAAGGCCGGCGGCTTCGCGCCCGGCGGCGCCTCGTTGCACAATTGTATGTCTGCGCACGGCCCCGACCGCACGAGCCATGATCGCGCAGTCGCTGCCGACCTCAAACCCCATAAGATCGAGGATACCATGGCCTTCATGTTTGAAAGCTGCAACGTCATCGTGCCCACGCAGTGGGCGATGGAAACACCGCTGTTGCAGGACGATTATGACGCCTGCTGGCAGGGCTTCCGCAAGGCACAATTGCCTGCCCCCCGGGAGGAAAGCCTGTGATGTGGTGGCGGACTGACGAGACGCACGACCCGAAGCTGACAAGCTGGGTGGAAGGTGCCAACGGACACCCTGACTTTCCCATCCAGAATTTGCCGTTCGGCGTCTTCTCTCTCGGTGACGGGACACCGCGCGTCGGCGTCGCCATCGGTGACATGATCCTCGACCTCGCAGCGTGCGCCAATCACGGCCTATTGCCGTCGGCCGTATCGGAGTTCTGCGATGACGTCACGCTCAACCGGCTGATGGCGGCCCCGGCCGACGCGCGTGCCGAACTGCGCAAGCGCCTCTCGGGGCTGCTTTGCGGCGAGACGGCAAACGAACTGATCGAGGCCAAGCTCTATCCCGCGCGGGATTGTACTCTCCACTTGCCGGCGGCGATTGGCGATTACACCGATTTCTATGTCGGAATTCATCACGCCAACAATGTCGGGCGGCAGTTCCGGCCGGATAATCCGCTGCTGCCTAACTACAAATATGTCCCGATCGGCTATCATGGCCGGGCCTCGTCTATCCGTCCATCCGGCGTTCCGCTCGTCCGGCCCAATGGTCAACGCAAGGCCCCGGATGCCGTGGCACCCGTATTCGGCCCCAGTGCACGGCTCGACTATGAATTGGAAATGGGCGTCTGGATCGGAGAGGGCAATGCGCTCGGCTCGCCGATTCCGATTGCAGAGGCCAGTCAGCATATCGCAGGTCTCAGCCTGTTCAACGACTGGTCTGCGCGCGACTTTCAGGCTTGGGAATATCAGCCACTTGGTCCTCTCCTGGCCAAGAATTTCCACTCCACCATCTCGCCATGGGTCGTGACGCAGGAGGCGCTGGCACCGTTTCGTGTCGCTCAGCCAGCGCGGCCGGTCAATGATCCCGCCCCATTACCCTATCTGTCCAATACAGAAGATCAGGCACATGGCGCGCTTGCCATCGCGCTTGAAGTCTTCCTGTCCAGTGCGACAATGCGCGAGCAGGGAATGCCGCCGCTTCATCTCAGCAGTGGACCAGCGAGCAATATGTACTGGACGATCAACCAGATCGTCACTCACCACGCCTCCAATGGCTGCAATCTCAATCCTGGCGACCTGCTCGGTACCGGCACCATTTCGGCGCCGACGCGGGATGGCTTTGGCAGCTTGCTTGAACTGACCCAGGGCGGCCGCGATCCGATCACCCTGCCGACGGGTGAGGTCCGCACCTTCCTGGAGGATGGCGACGAGGTGATCTTGCGAGCAACCGCTTCGGCGGACGGCTTTGTCTCCATCGGCTTCGGCGACTGCCGCGCCATCGTTCTGCCAGCGCGATGAGCGGCATCCTTCTTCACGGCTACTGGCGCTCCGGCGCCGCCTGGCGCGTGCGTATCGCATTGAACCTCAAGGGGATCGATTATCGACAGGCAGCACATGATCTGCGCGGCGGACTGCAGCGTGATCCGGCATATCTGGCGATAGCGCCGCATGGACTGGTCCCGGCGATCGAACAGGGCGGCTGCATCATCATCGAAAGCCCCGCCATTCTCGAATGGCTGGAGGCGCGCTGGCCCTCACCGCCGCTCTTGCCGAACGATCCGGACGATGCCGCGACTGTGCGCGCCATGGCTGCCCTGATCGGGTGCGATATTCATCCGCTGAACAATCTGCGCGTCCTCGACGCACTTCGTGCGGATTTCGCGGCCTCGCCGGACCAGATCCATGCATGGGCAGCGCGCTGGATTACTGATGGCTTCACCGCACTGGAAAGCCTGGTCGCTCGTCATGGCGCCCCTTATGCATTTGGAGATCGGCCGACGCTGGCCGACTGTTATCTCGTCCCGCAACTCTACAGCGCGGCCCGTTTCGGCGTTGACCTCTGCGCTTACCCGCATCTTGTGGCGGCTGGCGAAGCGGCCAGCCAACTGCCGGCTTTCGTGGCTGCGCATCCGAATGTCCAGCCGGATGCCGATCCGTGAGCGTGGCCATGGTCCGGCTCAGCGAGACGCCGGGTGGGGTGAAGCTTTGCCCGCTTGACGATATGGCAGAAGGCTCCGCGCGCAACTTCGTGCTGCAACTGCGCGCGGGTCGATTCCATGGCTTCGTGGTCCGGCAGGATGGCATGGTTTACGGTTATGTCGACCGCTGCCCCCATGCCGGATTGCCGCTCGCGCAACGCCTTGATGACTATCTGACACCGCGCGCAGACCTCATTGTGTGCAGCTGGCACGGCGCGCTGTTCCGTGTTGAGGATGGTGCCTGCGTCGGAGGGCCATGCGTCGGTCAGGCACTGACCCGCTGGGCGGTCGAGATCAGGAACGATTGGATCGTCACCGCCTGAACGGGCGACAAAGTTGACCAATATTTGAATAAGAAAGGAGCGGAAATTGCGGGTTGTGGTTACGGGGGGCAGCGGGGCCCTGGGTAGGGCCGTTGTCGAAGCCTTTGCAAACAGGGGCGATCATATCGCGGCCATCGATTTGCGATCATGCACCAGCTTTCCCGATACGGTGTCTCAAATCGTCAGCGCTGATCTCGCCGATCCCGATACCGCCCTGTCGGCTATGGCCGATGCCGCTGCCTCACTTGGCGGCATAGATGTGCTTGTCCATCTGGTCGGCGGATTCGAATGGATTCCTGTTGACCGGAGTTGCCGCGACACCTGGCGGCGGCTGTTCAGCGAGAATGTTGAAACCACGCTCGGCGCGATCCAGGCAGCGCTCCCAAAACTCGGCGATGGTGGCAGCATTCTTTGCGTCGGCGCGGCATCGGCGCAACCGGCTGGTGCCGGCATGGCGCCCTATGCCGCAGCAAAATCTGGCGTCGCACGTCTTGTGGAAGCCTTGTCCAGCGAACTCAAGCCGCGGGGGATACGGGTGAACGCAGTGCTGCCGGCGATCATCGACACACCGCGCAACCGGGCGGATATGCCCGATGCCGACCCGGCCACATGGACAACACCCGCTGCTATTGCCGACGTGATCCTGTTTCTGACGAGCATACAGGCCCGTGCCATCAACGGTGCTCTCATCCCGGTAACGAACAATGGCTGACACCACCAGCATCGCGCCGCTGACTCAGGAGGAACGCGCCCAGGCACTGGTCGAACTCAGCAGTTGGAAATACGACATGGGGCGCCTGGCCTTCTATCGCGCGTTTCAGCTCACTGATTTTGCCGAGGCCATGGGGTTTATGGTGCGGATCGCGGTGGAAGCGGAAAAGTCGGGCCATCACCCGGAATGGACGAATGTCTATAATCGTCTCGAAATCTGGCTCACCACGCACGACGCAGGCGATGTCAGCAGACGCGATATCGATCTTGCAAAAATTATCGACAAATTCATTGATTAAACTAGATAATATATTTCCATCAATTGAATTTAATATCGTCTGAACCGGTCCATCACGCGCTCAGAATATAGCCGTAGGTGCTGTTGACCCAAAGCTGTTCCCGCAGTTTCATTTCAGCGAACGACTGATTCCGACGATAGCCATCCTTCGGATTGGGCTAATCGGCTTGGCCAACCTCATCTGCAATATCAGCCGCTTCCTCTATCTTGAGCGCATCAATTCCACCTGCACCAGCCACACAAAGCGATGCGGAGACCGACAAGGCACCAACCCCATCGCCGCCCGGACCGTTCCGCGTTCAAAATGCTCCTCTGAACGCCAGATAGCCGGTTCTTCGATCCGTCCATTGTGCTGTGGCGGTCATTTCGCTGATCTCTTCCGTCCGCCGTCCCTCAATGCCGGGTGGGGGAGCGCCTTATCCTTGGACTGCAATCAATCTCCCTGTGCTGCAGGATAATCATGCCCGGCCGTGGCGTCGGCCCGAAAGGACTTTGCCGACTTTCCCCCGGCGATAATCCTGACGACTGATCCATTGTTTCAAGGACCAGTCACCATGTCACAAGCCGAAAACATCGTCGAAGTGTTCGAATATTCGGGGGGCATTGTCGGCCCGGGCGTCGCCCCTGCGGGCGTCGTACAGGATGGCGGTGTGATCCGTACCGGCACGCCGCCGGGCTGCTGGGGCCCGATGATCACGCCTAAATTCCAGGGCGGGCATGAAGTGACCCGGCCGGTCATGGTCGAAGGCGCGGAAGTGGGGGACGCCATCGCCGTCAAGCTGAAGACCGTGAAGGTTACGTCGTTGGCGACATCGTCGGGCGTGATGGAATTTGTGGAGGGGCGCTATCTGGGCGACCCGTTCGTGGCGAAGCAATGTTCGGCCTGCGGTGAAATCAGCCCGCCCAGCCATATCGAGGGGATTGGCGACGAGGCCGTGCGCTGCGACAAATGCGGGGCGGAGGTCAGCGCCTTCCGCTTTTCCAACGGCTATGTGATCGTGCTGGACCGGGAAGCGGGCGTATCGCTGACCGTGGGGCAGGATGTGGCGAACAATATCGCGGGCGATGCTGACATCCTGTCGGCGCTGCCCGGCCATTCGGCGCAGCATTCCATCCTGTCGCTTGCCCGCGCCGACATACCGGGGCTGATGGCACGGATGCGGCCCTTTCTGGGCAATATCGGCACCAGCCCTTCGCGCGATCTGCCTGATTCCCATAATGCTGGCGATTTTGGCGGCTTCCTGGTCGGCGCGCCGCATGGCTATGCGATGACGCAGGAGGAATTGGATACGCACAAGACCGATGGCCATATGGACACCAATTCGGTGCGCGAGGGGGCAATCCTGATCTGTCCGGTGAAGATACCGGGCGGCGGCATCTATATGGGCGACATGCACGCGCAGCAGGGCAATGGCGAGGTTGCTGGTCATGCGACCGACGTGTCGGGCGAGGTGGAACTGGAGGTCGAACTGATCAAGGGGCTGGCGATTGACGGGCCGATCCTGTTGCAGCGGCCCGACGATCTGCCGCCGCTGGCGCAGCCCTTCAGTGCCGCCGAGCGGGCGGCGGTCGATGTGCTGGCTAAGCGTTACGGCCAGGCCGACATTGAAGTGAACGGGCCGGTGACGTTCATCGGGTCAGGCACGACTCTGAACGATGCGACCAAGAACGGGCTGGACCGCGCCGCCAGGCTGACGGGCCTGTCCTATGACGAGGTGATGAACCGGGCGACCATCGCCGGGTCGATCGAGATCAGCCGCCTGCCCGGCGTCGTGCGCGTGACCTTCATGTGCCCCAAGCCGATATTGGAACGCATGGGCATCGCGCATCTTGTCGAGCAGCAATATGGCCCCATGGGCGGATAAGGAGCGGCCTTCGGAAGCCCAAAAAGCAAAGGCCCCGCCGATGATGGCGGGGCCTTTTTTCATTGTGAGCAAGGATCAGCGGCGGGCGAGCAATCTGCCGGGCAGCTTGCCGAACTGGCGCGCGTCGACCGACCGGAACCATTGCAGCAACCGGACGGACGCGGGCAGGCTCAGGTCCACGTCACGCAGCATTTCATCGATATGGTGAAGCGAGAAGGGGACGATGTTGGTGCCCTTGCAATGCTTGCCGCCAGTCCGCTCTGTCATCCATGCCAGGCGCTGGTCGATGGAGGCGTTCTGGGCCTTTTCGTCCGGCATGCGGACCCGGCCCGCCATATATTCCGCGATCCAGAAGGAGCCGACCTCCGCGCTCAACTGGCTGAAGAAAGAACTATTATAGCCGTTGAACAGCAGGCGCGGCACGCCGACGGGCAGGGTGGAGCGATAGAGGCGGAAATTGCCTTCCCCGTCGGTTGCCTTGGCAAGGGCATCCGCAGGCAGGAAGTCGGCCCGCTGGTCCCAGCCAGTGCCGCAGATGATGATGTCGGCGGATATGGTGCCACCCGATTTCAGGTGGATGAGGCCCGGTTCCAGCCGCGCAATCTCATCTTGGCGCAAGGTCAACTGGCCGGCCTCCACCTTCTCGTAAAAGCCGTCGCTGACCAGGCTGACGGTGCTGCGCGCGATGGATTCCAGTGGCTTGTCAGGTTCCAGCCCGATCCGGCCGAGCTTGAGCTGGCGCGAGATGATCGACTGGACGCTGTTCATCATCCCGTTGCGGATGAACCGGCCCGGACCATGGAGGAAGCGTTCAAAGCCGCGCAATTCCATATAGGGGAACAGCCCTTCGCCCATGCGGGTAAGGAAGAGGTGCTTGAAGTTGACGACATTACCGATCCGCTTGGGAATTTTCCAGATCAGTTGCCGCGCCAGCAAGGTGCTCGTCGCGGCGACGCCCACTGTGGCGTTGGCGACGTCGCAGGATGATTTGCCATAGCCGATGACGACGACATGCTTGCCGCGTGCATCCTCCAGCCGCGTGAACTCGCTGGTATGGGCCAGCAGGCCACCGGCCTGACGGAAGGCATCGGCGCCAGGATAGGCGGGAACCGACGGGATCGAGAAAATGCCGTTGCAGATGATAAGCCAGTCGAAGCGGTCGACCGCTTCGGGCGCGTCGTTCTGATCGACGGGGTGGGAATGGATCGTCCACCCATCGGCATCCTGTGTCGCGCCGGTGATCAGGGTGTTGAGCCGCAGGTATGGGGTAACCCCGAAATGGTCGGCATAGGATTGGAGATAGGCCTGCATCTGGCTGCCGCTCGGCCATTCGGGATAGTCGGCGGGCATGGGGAAATCGGAAAAGGCATAGGTGTCGCGCGGATTTTGCGTCGCAAGGCCCGGATAGCGCCGGGATGCCGCCCACACGCCGCCGACTTCAGCGTCCTTGTCAAAGACCTGCACCTCATATCCCAAAGCGATCATCAGCTTTGCGGTGCACAGGCCCGCAATGCCTGCCCCGATGATTCCCACCCGTTCGACCATGTTCCCATTCCATCTGGTTGATACAGTCACCGGGTTAGTGAGGGACGGCGCGTGCGGCCTATGCCGCAATTGCCGATGCTGTTCAGCCAATGCATGTTTTTGTGCGGGGGCATTCGCGGGATGGCCGCAATCCTGCGCTTTACACACCGGGCCATGTCGAAAATTCGCAATATGGGCACAGTTGGTGCGCTGTCTGCATATCGGCCACGCGGTCGACGATGAACATTCGGGGCTCATCCAACGCCTGGACACATGGGCGGGGAAGAGGACCGATCAAGGGGACATATCATGCACAGCTTTCGTTCCATTTGCCGGACGGGTATCGCGATGTCCGCGCTGGCCGCTGCTGTTACGGCCGCCGCGCCCGCGCTGGCGCAGGGCGGCCCATCCGAAGCCGAAGGATCACGCGTCGCCGAAATGAACGGCGACATTGTTGTCACTGCGCGCAAGCGCGCGGAACGGGCGCAGGATATTCCGATCGCCATTTCCGCCTTCAGCGGCGATGCCATCGCCGCGCGCGGCATCGACAAGGTGGACGGGGTCGCCACCTTCACGCCCAATATGACGTTCCAGAACAATCCCAGCTTTGGCGGCGCTGGATCCTCGGCGGCCATCTACATCCGTGGCATCGGTCAGAAGGAATTCCTGCCGACGACCGAACCGGGCGTGGGCGTTTATGTCGACGGCGTCTATGTCGCCCGCTCGGTGGGGGCGCTGCTGGATCTGGTCGATGTGGAGCGCGTGGAAATCCTGCGCGGGCCGCAGGGCACGCTGTTCGGCCGCAACACCATTGGCGGCGCGCTCAGCATCACCACGCGCAAGCCCGATGGCAAGATGGCCATGACCGGCCAGATAACCACCGGCCGATATAACCGGCTGGACGCGAAGGTGACGGCCAATGTGCCACTGACTGACAATCTGTTCGCCAAGGTTTCCGGCGCCAGCTTCAACCGCGACGGCTATGTCACCCATCTGGCGGACGGCAAGGATCTGGGCAATGTCCAGACGCTGACCGGTCGGATCGACCTGCGCTGGATGCCCAGCGATGCGTTGGAAATCAATATTTCGGCGGAAGGAACGCGGGATCGATCCCATGGTCCTGCGCTGGTGCTGACCGGCGTCACCTATCAGTCCGGCATTTTCAATCCTGAAAATCTGCCGATATTGCCGCCGGGCAGCCCGGCGACGCCGGGTCATTACGTGCTCAATCCCCCGTTCGATGCACCGGTGGATAATTTCACGCTGCTCAACAACTATTTCGCCGCCTTCCTGGGCGGGCAGCCCTGTATCGGCTTTGCCCCCTACAACCCGCAGGCCAGCAATTCAGCGGCCTGCTTTTCCGACCGTTTCCTGGTCGGTAACAATGCGGAGGCGGGCACGGCGCCGCAATATTCGAAGAACGACCTGTGGGGCACGCAGGCGACCATCGATTGGGATCTGGGGCCGGTTCAGATCAAGTCGATTACTGCCTACCGCAAGATCAGCGGCGATTATGCCCGCGACGGCGACCACAGCTCGCTGACCATCCTGCATCTGCAGGACATATTGAAGCAGAGCCAGTTCAGCCAGGAACTGCAATTGCTGGGCAATGCCCTGGACGACAAGCTGAAATATGTCGCTGGTCTCTATTATTTCAATGAAAATGGTAATAATATCAACACTCTGGACTTTACGCCCGTGACCTTCCGGTCGGGTGGCAAGTTCCGGACGAAAAGCTATGCGGCCTTTGCACAGGGCACATGGACCTTCATGCCCGGCTTCGATCTGACGCTCGGCCTGCGTTACACCGACGACCGCAAATCCTTCCTGCCCGATCAGGTGATTTTGGTGGACAAGACCGGCGGCGCGCTGATCGCCGCCAGCCCCAATACGCCGCAGGAACGGGTGCTGCCCTTTGTTCGCGTTCGCCAGAGCGAGGACGCCTTCACGCCGATGGCGAACCTCGCCTGGCATGTGACGCCCGACGTGATGTTCTATGCCTCCTATTCCAAGGGGTTCAAGAGCGGCGGCTTCGTCCAGCGCGTGTTCCCACCGCTGGCCGAAACGCCGCGCTTCTCCTCGGAAAAAGCGACGGCCTATGAACTCGGCTTCAAATCCAGCCTGTTCGACCGGATGCTGACGCTGAACGGTGCGCTGTTCTACACCAGATATGACAATCTGCAGGTTCAGGTGTTCACCGGCATCGCCCCGGTAACCAAGAATGCGGCTGCGGCCGAGATCAAGGGGGCTGAACTGGAGGCGCGGTTGTCGCCGGGCGGCGGCTGGTTCCTGGAAGGCAGCCTGGGCTATCTTGACCCAGAATTTACCAGCATCGATCCCGCCGCGACCGAGATCACGCTGGACTCCAAGTTCGAACGCATTGCGAAATGGACCATCAGCGGATCGGTATCAAAAAGCTTCGTGCTGGCCAATGATGGCGAGATCACCATGCGCGGCGACTGGTCCTACCGGTCGGGTATGTTCATGGATGCGCTCAATTCGCCCGAACTGTATCAGCCCGGCTACAGCCTGTTCAACGCCAACCTGACTTATGACTTCCCCGGCAAGCAACTGAGCCTGTCGGCGGGGGTCGCCAACATCGCCAACAAGAAATACAGCCTGACCGGCGTCTATGGCAGTTCCTTTGGCCTGTATGAGCAGATGTTCGCGCGGGCGCGCGAATGGAGCGTGTCGGTCAAGTGGAGAATCTGACGATGGCGACGTGGGATTTTTCCGGCAAAGCCGCCCTGCTGGCGGGTGGTGCGACGCTGATCGGCCGCGCGATCGCCGCCGCCTTCGTGGCGGCGGGGGCCAATGTGGTGATCGCCGACATAGATGAACAGGGCGGGCAGAAAGCGGTCGAGGAACTGGGCGACCGTTGCCTGTTCATCCGCACCGACGTCACCTGTGACGAGGACATCGATGCCTGTATCGTGGCGGCTGTGTCCAACTTTGGCGGCATCGATTTTCTGGTCAACGTCACAACATCCTATATCGACAATGGATTGGAAACGAGCCGGGCCGACTGGTTGCGTGCGCTCGACATATCGATCGTTGGCGGGGCGATGTTCATGCAGAAGACCGCGCCGCACCTGATCGCGCGCAAGGGTGCGGTGGTCAATTTTTCCAGCATCAGCGCCCATCGCGCCCAGCCGGGCCGTTTCGTCTATCCGGCAGCCAAGGCCGCGGTGGCGCAGCTTACACGGTCGCAGGCGATGGAACTGGCGCCCCATGGCGTGCGCGTCAACGCGGTTGCCCCGGCATGGACCTGGTCGAACGTGATGGAGGCGTTGAGCGGCGGCGACCGGGCGAAGACCGACCGGGTCGGCGGGGCGTTCCACATGGCGGGGCGGATCGGCGATGCCGAAGAGGTCGCGCGCGCCGTGCTGTTCCTCTGTTCGCCCGACTCGGCCTTTGTCATGGGGGCGGAACTGCCGGTGGATGGCGGCTATCTGGCGCTAGGGCCTGAACGGGCTGACAACGCCATTGCGGCGCTGATGAACTGAAAGTCCTGTCATCACAGTGCAGCTGCTGGCCCCATGGCGAATCTTATGGGTCAGGCCCGCTGCATCTTCATGACATTTTCTTGACTCGCCCTGTCGGCTCGGGAAGGCTGCGGGTCGCGCAGGTGAGATTTTCTCGAACAGAGGAGGCAGGGGCATCACCATGGGCGCCATTCATCATGCAGCCGCTTTCGGAGACTGGGAGTCGCGCGGCCGGCTCATCATCAACAATCACAACGTCTTCGAATCCGATGACCTTGACCAGACCCGCGAGCATATCGCGCGCACCTATTGTCCCCACCGGCTGAGCATCAATGATCGCGGTGGTCGGCTGGACGCCTGGCTGAACCACAAGCGGCTCTCGCAAGTTGGCGTTGGCACTATGTCCTATGGCACGGAAGTGTCGATTTCGGGCGTGGAGGATCAGGATTTCCTGCTCATCATGCTGCCCTTTCGCGGTGCGGCCGACATCGGCATGGGGCACAGGTCTGTGCAATGTATGCCGGGCCGCGCTGCCGTGACCAGCACCGTCGAACTGGAGCGGATGCGCTGGTCGCAGGACTGTTCGCAACTGGTGGTGCAGATCAGTTCCGCCGCCATAGACCGCCAGCTGACGTTGATGACGGGGCGGGCCCTGCGCGAACCGCTTCGCTTTGCCCCGGAAATGGAGGCGCATTCGGGCCATCCATCCTGGTGGAATTATGTTGCTCTGTTGCTCGATGAACTGTCGGCCAGCCAGGGACTGGGCAATCAGGCCAGCATGGCGCATCTGGAAACCTTGCTGATCGTCAAGCTGCTGGAAAGCCAGCCGAGCAATTATCACGAGCAGCTTCAGCCACAGGCTTGCCGTATCGCGCCGCAGCATGTTCGGCGGGTCGAACGGTTCATTGCCGACAATGTCGAACGGCCGATATCGCTGGAGGAACTGGTGACCGTCAGCGGTGTCAGCGTGCGGGCGCTCTTTGACGGATTTCGACGTTTCCGTGACCAGTCGCCCATGGCCTATCTGCGCTCCATCCGGCTGGAACGGGTGCGGCAGGATTTGTTGGCGGCGCAGCCGGGTGAAACCGTGACCGCCATCGCCTGTCGCTGGGGCTTTTATCAGTTTGGCCGCTTTGCAGGGGAATATCGCAAGGTCTATGGCGAATTGCCGTCGGAAACCTTGCGGGCCAATGGCTGAGCGACGGGATCATCATTTTGTCGCCTTGGCGCATAAACGCCGTTTTTGCGCGCGACGGAACGGCTGACCATCACCTGGTCGCCATTGCAACATCGGTCTTGTCGGATCGGCTCGGCCATGGAACAGGTTTCGCCGGCTGAAATGTCCTTGCATGATGGGGCAAAGGCTTTGCGCAAGGGAGGGGCGTTCTCGGATCGCGCCGGCTGACCAATCCCTGGTCGCCGCCTTGTCCGACAATCATGGCCTGGCGCGGCAGAACGCGCCGCTGCCGCAACTGGCGGCGAAGATGATGGGAACGGTCCGCTCTCGGGCGCGGTGCCCGGCCGTCGCATCGCTTCAGGCGATCAGGTCCTTCGCCATTTGCCGGACGGCGACCTGCATATCGGTCAGGCGGTCGGGTGAGATGCGCGCGCGCGCCTGAACCAGGGCCCGTCCGCCCATGAAATCCCTGGGACAGTTGATTGCGTCCATTGCGATGACCGCACCGTGTTGCAGGTAGAAGATCGAAAAGCTGCCCGTCGCCGGGTCGCCGCGTACCACCGGATGGGCCGGGCCGGTCAGCAGCCCGGCCGACTGGATGCGCATGTCATATTGATCCGACCAGAATGTTGGCAGCGCGTCATAGGCACGCGGCGCCGACATGATCGTATCGGCCACCACTTCGGCTGATGCCAACGCATGTTGCACCGATTCGAGGCGCCATAGTCCACCGGCATAGGCATTGGGATGGCGGGCGCAATCGCCGATGGCGAACACCGCGCTGCCCGACGCCCGGCCGCATTCGTCGACGATGATGCCGCCGTCGCAGGCCAGGCCGGCGGACTGCGCCAGTTCCATCCGCGGGGTGATGCCAATGCCCACGATCACCATATCCGCGGGCAGTCTTTGCCCCGATTGCAGCAGCACCGCCTCGGCATGGCTGTCACCCTCGATCGCCGTTACTTGCGCATTCAGCAGGATGTCGACGCCATGGGCGCGATGCCGGGTGGCGACATAATCGGACAGGGTGGGGCCGGTGACTCGGGCCAGAACCCTGTCCTGCGCTTCCACCACGGTGATACGGTGGCCCAGTTCCGTCAGGACCGCCGCAGCCTCCAGCCCGACATACCCTGCGCCAACGATGACAACGCGCATGTCGGGTCGCAGAGCGGCCCGGATCGCGTTGACATCGGTCAGCGATCGGACCGTGTGAATGCCCGGCAGTTTGGCGCCGGGACAACCGAGCCGCCGCACCGCGCCGCCGGTCGCCAGAATCGCATGGCTAAACCCGATGATGCGCCCATCGCTCAGCGACAGGGTCCGCGCGGCGGCGTCAAGCGCGGTCGCCGTGCGGTCGAGTGCGATGTCGATTCCGCGCTGCGCCCAGTAATCGGCGTCGCGCAGCAGCATCCGCTCAATCGTGATGGAACCCAGCATATAGGCCTTGGATAGCGACGGCCGGTCATAGGGCAGGAAGGCCTCGTCCCCGACCAGCAGGATCGAACCGGCAAAGCCGCGATCGCGCAGGGTCATCGCGGCATGAGCGCCCGCATGGCCGCCCCCCACGATGGCGACGTCATAATGTTCCACGATCAATTCCCCCTGAAGGACAGCCGGTCAGGCGAGCCCGCGCACGCAAAGGTCGACGCCGTTGCCCAGATGGCGAACCAGCATTTCCTCATCCTGAAAATGGATCACCGGTTTGGCGCCCGATTTGAGTTGGGCAGCCATCAGTTCATGCGTGTAGCAATCCTCCATCATCGGATCGCGCAGCCCCACCTTGCTATATTCCTGGGCAAAGAGCTGTCCGGCGGTGGTGACGGGCGGGTAATAGCCCTTGATCTCCCAGATGCTGCGGTCGACCGCCACCGGCCAGATGTTGAAGGTGAAGAACAGCCCGTCGAGCAGGCCGACGAAGAAATTGGGGAAGATGTGCCAGAAATCGAACGATCCCCGGAACTGGTATCCGTCTGCGCCCTTGTCCGCTTTTGATCCGAATGCCTGAACCGTGCCGGTGCCAAAGCGGCTGGCCAGCACGGCGGTCGGCGGCGGGATAAAGCTGTCGGGCGGGGGCGATCCCAGCACGCCGTGCAAACCATGGAGTTCAATCGCGGCGTGGCGATATTGCCGCCCCTCGACCTTCACTGCGCGCGCCAGCGTCTTTTCATGCAGATAAGGCAGGTGCCAGCCTTCCAACTGGGCTTCCTGCAAGGTTTTCCAGTTCACATTTTCGTCGATGAGATAGGAAAAGGCGGGCACGAAACCGCTGAAGTCGTATCGGCCGATCTGTTCCGACACCGGGGCCAGATATTGCTCCAACGTCTCTTCCGGTTCCTTCGCCAGATTGATGAAGATAAAGCCGTTCCACACGTCGCAGTGGATGCTGCTCAGACCATTTTGCGCGGCGTCGACGCTAGGGAAATTGTCGGCGTCGCTGACATGGACGAGCTTACCCGTTGTGTCATAGACCCAGCCGTGGAAACGGCAGGTCAGGAAACCGCGGCAATGGCCCTGCTGGTCCCAGGCCAGCGGCACGCCGCGATGCGAACACATATTGTGAAAGGCGCGGACCACCCCGTCCTTGCCGCGAACGACCAATATGCCGGTGTCGGCGACATGAAGCTGGTGGACGAAATAGTCGCCGGGCCGCGCGAGTTGCGTCATATGGCCGACATTCAGCCATTTGCGCTTGAAAACGGCAGTCTTCTCGGCCTCGAAATAGTCCTGGCTGGTATAGCGTTCAACCGGGATGGGGCCGGTGCCTTCCTGCGGATAGCGCGCGGTGAAGCGGCCGCTGGTTTCGGTGGTGCTCATCGGGCGCCTCCCATGGCGGGACCGGCCGAACCGAGCGGCCAGCCATCGTGAACCGGCAGGAAACGGTCGATGGGGAAGACATATTTGGGCTGGGGTTCGCCATACATTTCGACGGTCACCGCTACTTCCGCCAGGGCAAGGCACATGTGCAGCAGCCGGGTTTGCGCCGCATCAAGCGCGGTCAGTGGAAACTGGTCGAGATAGCTGAGCGCGTCCGCGCCGCGCGCGTGCATGATGTCGTAGAATGCCTGGCTTTCCGCCATGGTCGCGGACCAGCGTTTGCGGTTGCGCAGCAATTCGGTGGGCTGTGCCCAATCGATCCAGGGTTCAAGGTCCGCGAATCCTTCCGGCAATGGCGACGTCATGTGTCTCTCCCAGCGGTGATACTGACACATGTCCTCCAGCCCAAGCGGCTGCGGCTATCCCGAGAATGCAGTCATTGTGCAAAAATGGCGACATAGCGAAGGCTGCGCGTTTCAGCCGCCGGTCGGGGCTGGATCATACCGTGCGGATATGAAATCCCGCTTCAAAGGGTATTTGACTCGCCACTTCGGCCGATATCGGTCTTGCCGGATTGTTCCGGCGTTTCGGGGTGGGGTGCGATGCCCGGACGGCGCCTCCCCCCCTGGCCTTTATTCCTGCGGAGTATCATGGTGATCAAGAGGATCAAGATGATTGTGCCCGTGCCTGTCCCGGCAGAGGCGCTGGCGGGCTTTGCAGCGCAATTTCCCGGGCATCTGTTGCGCCCCGACATTTCGGTCGACTTCTGCTGCGCGGCGAAGGGCGGCTCTGCACTCGACTCCCTCTATGAAGGGGTGATGGCCGATGCCTTCTGCCTGGACGCGGGGCTGCGCGCGGAGGATGATGGCTATGCTGCGGTGTGCGTCAATTCGATGAGCGATTCCGGCGTTGCGGCGTTGCGGTCGCGCCTGTCCATTCCCGTCCTGGGCACGGCCGCCCCGACCTTTCACATGGCCGCGCAACTGGGGCGGCGCTTTTCGATCATCAGCATGTGGGACCGGTGGCGCTGGCTATATGACAAGGTACTGGGCGAGACGGGCCTTGGCTCGCGGCTGGCATCCATCCGCGCCATTGGTGTCGCGCCGGATACGGCGGAACTACTTTCCGGCAAGGAAGACAGCGTCTTCCCGCTGCTGCTGGACGCCGCGCGCAGGGCGCTGGACGAAGATGGCGCTGATATACTCGTACTCGGATCGACGACGATGCACCAGTCCCACGCCTTCTTGCAGGAGCAGCTGGATGTGCCCGTACTCAATCCGGGCTTGATTGCGTTCAAGGCCTGCGAAATACTCCTCGATCTGGGATTGAGCCACAGCAAGCGGGCTTACCAGTCTCCGAGAGGATATAGGGACTGTGTATTCAGTGACGCGGGGGCTGACAATGCGCCCGGCGAGGAGGAGGCATTATGATCAATCATGGTTCCTGGCCCGTTCCCAACATGGATGCATGGAATGGACATGCCATGCCCCTGTCGCACTGCGCGAAATTGCAGAGTACCGATATAGACGCCGTCCACGCGCATATGAGCGCGATGTTCTGCCAGCATGACCTGCATATCGAAGGGGGCGTGCCCCCGATCACCTTCTGTCACAATCAGGCGTCCTTGCGGTCGTTGACCTTCAACGCGACCGACTATGGCAACCCTTATGGCAGGGTCGTCGTGACCATTCCGCCGATGGAACAGCTGTATCTGGTCCAGTTTTCCTTGTCCGGCCGGGCGCAGATTACGCAGGGAACTGAAAGCTTCATCCTCAATCAGGGCGAAATGTGCGTGATCGGCTCTGATGCCCGTATCCGGCAGGCCTTTGACGAGGGGTACAAGCATTTCACCGTCAAGATTCCGAAAAGCGACCTGGAAAATGTGCTGACGCAGGAATTGGGTTATCGCCCCGGGGATCTCCATTTTTCGCCCAGGCCCGTGCGGCTGGAAGGCGCGGCGGCATCTTTCGCGCACATGATCCGCACCATTTGTGATGACATCGACCTCGGCCTGCCCGGTTACAGCCATCCACGCACGAGCGGGGCCATAGAGGACAGCCTGAAGCGCCTGTTGCTGGCGGCTGTGCCGCACAATCACAGCGACCTGTTCAACGGATCGGTTTCCGGCCCTGCGCCATTTTATGTCCGCCGGGTCGAGGAATATATCCGCGCCCATTCGGACGAACCGATCAGCCTGGTCGAACTGATCGCGGTGTCGGGCGTCAGCGCGCGGTCGCTCCATGCCGGGTTCCGCCGTTTCCGCGATGCGACACCGATGGGCTATCTGAAAAATCACCGGCTGGCGCTGGCGCGCGCTGCCCTGCGGGAAGGCGCGGACACCGGCGCATCCGTGACCAGCGTGGCGCTGGCCTGCGGCTTCACCCATCTCAGCAAGTTCGCGCGCGACTATTTCGAACGGTTCGGCGAACGCCCATCGGAAACACTGCGCGCCATGTAGGCCGCAAAAAGACCCGCCGGCCTGTGCCGACGGGCCAGCGACTGACCTTGTCGAAAAGGATCAGGCGGTCAGCAGGATCGCGCCATCCTGTTCGACGACGGCATAGGTGCGAATGGCGATGGAGCAGGGCGCGGCCACCGCCTCACCGGTGCGGATGTCGAACGACCCCATATGATAGGGACAGACGATCCTGCCGTTCTCTATCTCGCCATCGGCCAGCGATGCATCGCCGTGCGAGCATAGATCGTCGGTCGCGAACACGTCGCCGTCCATGCGATAGACGGCCAGGACACGTCCGTCCCCCAGATCGGCCTGAAAAACCTCGCCCTCGGCGACGTCGGTGGATGCGCAAAGCCGCTCCATCACGCCACCGCCCGTTTCTTGAAAGCCAGAGCCGGGGCGATGGCGCCCTGAACCCGAATATCCAATATCACTGTCTTGAATCTCCATCCTTCGTCGGTCAGGGCGACCTGGCTGTCATACCAGCCGCCCAGCCATTGATCCTGCGGGCCTTCGTCGGTCTGCATCGTGCACAATTCCCACAGATACCATTGGCATGTGCCGCTGACGCCATCGGCGGAAAGGGTGATGAGGGGGGCGACCATGAAGTGGATCGACCACAATATTTTGTCGACGGCGATCGCGGCCAGACCGGAGGCTATCGCGGTGCGCCCTTCCAGCGCCGCGAAGCCTTCGGCGGACCATGTAGCGTCTGCTGCGAACAAGGGCCCCATGATCGCCGGGTCGTTGAGCCGGTCGGCGCCCAGCGCATAGCGAGCCACCAGATCGGTGATGTCCGCGCGCGCCTCCATCGCCGCCAGCCTCTGTTCCAGGCTTGCCGCCGCCATCGGTCAGGCCATGACCGTGGGGGCAAGGCCCAGCGCCGTGTCCTGCGCGCCGTGCGACGCGACAAAGCGCGCCTCCTCGAACGCATAGGGTACGCCGGGCGCACCGCCGTAAAGTTCGATGTGCGGCGCAACTTCCGCCATGGACAGGGCCATGTGGTAAAGGGGATGCAGTTCGGCTGGCAGCTGGCCCAGCGGATAGGCATCGGCCGCCGCCAATATCGCCTCCAGTCGCGGCAGCATGGCGTCGTAAAATGCCTTGATCTGCTCGCGCTTGGCCGTACGGCGCTTGGTTTGCCGTTCATCGGCGCTGGGCAGCGCCCAGTCGATGAACGGCATCAGGTCTGCGAAGTCCTCGGGCAAAGTCTTGTCGGTCATCGTCGTCTCGATCCTCATGCGTTGACAAACTGGTCGACCACGACAGCGCCGTGGCGGATCAGGATTTCATCGTCCTGCAGATGCTGTTCCAGCTTGGCGCGCGACTGCATGGCGCGCTGCGTGTCCTCCATGGTGGCGGTGTCTTCCAGCCAGGCATTGCGCTGCAACGTCATGGCATGTTCGGTCGCCCAGCGCTGGCCATGGGTCTGGGGCGTCTTCACATAATAGCGGCCTTCCCACAGCGTCCTGTTGTGCGCGATCGGCCAGAATTGATGGGTGAACCAGATGCCCTCGGATATATGGAGCAGCGTGTTGGGGAACAGCACGCTGAGTTCGAAGGCGAAATCATCGCGCTTGTCGGGGTTGATGGTGGGCGGCAGCATTGATTCACCACGCATCGACACCAGCGACGCACCGGCCAGCCCATTGGCGATGCCGGAAACCGGCGTCGGCTTGGCATTGAGCGTCAGGCACACCGCACAGGTGCGGTGCGGGCCCATCAGCTTCACATTCTGAAGCCCGGTCGAAAACACATTTGGGAAGGAACCCGCATGAATGGTGTCGACATGATAGGCCTCCGCAAAGGCGTCGTGCGCGACCTTCCAGTTGCAATCGAGCGTGGTGTAATAGGTGAAGCCATAATCCAGTTCGTCGAACGGATAGCCCGCGAAATGGGTGGCATATTCGCCCAGATATTCGGCCAGGGTATTTTCGGGGACGGCGGCGACATTCACGAACATGAACCCTTCCCACATGTCGAAATGAACCGGCGTCAGGCCGTTCTTGTCCTTCGAGAAACAGTCGTAGAAACGCTGTTCGCTGGGCACCTGTTTCAGCGTGCCTTCGGCATCATACACCCAGCCATGGAAACGACAGGTGACGATGGCGGCCTTTGAACTGCCATAGGTTTCCTCACCGGTTTCGGTGACGACCGTGTTGCCGCGATGGGCGCACGCATTGTGAAAGGCGCGGACCTGCCTGTCCTTGCCGCGGATCAGGATGATGGACGTGTCGGCAGCGGCCAGGCGCTTGACCTTGTAATCGCCGACTTTGGGGATTTCGCTGGCACGGCCGACGCACAGCCACACCTTGCGGAAAATCTTGTCCTTTTCCCGGTCATACCATTCGGGCGAGATATAAGGTTCGGTGGAAATCGGGCCGGAGCCAAGCTCGGGATACATTTCCATCCAGCGGTGTACGGTTTCGGACATTGTCCACTCCCTTTTCGAAACAGTCCGGTCGGTTCGGGCGGTGCAAGCACCCTGGCCGACCAATCCAGCACATGATGAAAAGAGCAGGCGGAACCGGCTAGCCCGCCCCTGACCGCGTTAGCCTGCACGCGCACCAAAGATGCGGCGCTGTTCCTTGGCGTGATGCATGATCTGCAATTTCTGCACAGTCTGCAGCAGCGAGGGGATGACCACAGCGGGATCAGGCTAGCGGGGAAGGAGCGACCGCCGTCATGTCTTCTGCAACGGTGGGGCATCAGATGACCTTGCCGAGCGGAGGAATGAGCACGGCCCGAGGCCCGCGCAAGGCGGAGGAAAACAGCCCGGGCCACATCGGGGAAGGGTAACGCAATGTTTCAGGGAAAGAACGTAAAGTCGAATATGGTGCGCGCCATCGGCCGGGCCGGATTGATGGCCGGTGTTTCGGGCGCAGCACTGTTCTTCACGGCTTCGGCCGCACTGGCGCAGGGCAGCGATGCCACGACGCGAACCGCGTCGGACGGCGTGGAGGAAATTACCGTCACGGCTCGCCGCCGCGTGGAATCGCTGCAGGATACGCCGATTGCCATTTCAGCGGTATCGGGCGAGGGCATCGCTGCTCGCGGGCTCGATAATGTCACGCAGATCGGTGACTTCACCCCGAACGTGAAGTTCAACAGTTCGGTGCCGGTTTCAGCCAGCAATGCGACCGCCGCCATCTTCATTCGCGGCATTGGCCAGAATGATTATCAGTTGTCGGCCGATCCGGGCGTCGGCCTCTATCTGGACGGCGTCTATATCTCGCGCGGCGTGGGCAATGTGCTCGACGTGCTGAATATCGAACGGATTGAGGTGCTGCGCGGGCCGCAGGGGACTTTGTTCGGCCGCAACACGATCGGCGGCGCGGTCAGCGTCGTGACAAAGAAGCCTGGGCGTGAATTTGCCGGCAGCATGGACGTGACGACCGGCAGCTTCAACCGCTTCCAGCTCAAGGCGTCAGTGGACGTGCCGCTGGCCGAAGGGGTCTATACCAGCTTTTCCGGCTTCTATCACAACCGCAACGGCTATGTGAAAGGCGTCACTGCCGGCGCGCCGGACCTGGGCGACACTAACCAGCTGGCCGGGCGGTTCGCGCTGCGTCTGGAACCGTCGAGCGACGTGACCATCGACATCGCCGTCGACGGCAGCCGGTCGCGCGAGCAATCCGCGCCCAATGTACTGATCGCGCAGGATGAGACGGCGACCGCCGCCGCCGTGTGGAATGCCGCCTATTCGGGCGCCGGCGCGATCTGCGCCGACGTGACCAATCCGGCGCGCTTCACCAATCAGAACTGTTTCAACAGCCAGTGGGCGCTGGCTCCCTATCGGCATGGCGGCACGTTCACCACCATTTCGGACGTATTCAACGACACCAGCAACAAGCCATACCAGTCCGCGTCGGACCTTAATATCTGGGGCGTTTCGGGCATATTGGAATGGAAGCTGTCTGATGCCGTGACGTTCAAGTCGATCACTGCCTATCGCAAGGTCACCGGTTTCTGGACCCGCGATTCCGATCATAGCCCAGCCGACATCATCCAGACCAACAGCGACTGGAAGCAGGATCAGTTCAGCCAGGAATTCCAGTTGGGCGGCGAAGCCCTCGACAAGAGCCTCAACTGGCTGGTCGGTGCCTATTATTCCAGCGAGAGCGGCAACCACAAGGATCTGGTCAACATCATCGACGCGGTGTTTCTGAGCGGCGCGGTGCTCGACGGGAAAAGCTATGCCTTCTTCGGTCAGGCGACTTATGAGATCATGTCCGACCTCAACCTGACCGCCGGCATCCGGTGGACCGAGGACCAGAAGACCTTCAACAATGCCAACCAATATGTGGTGGAGGCGGGTTTCCTGACCGGGGCGCCGTTCAATCCGGATGGTTCGGGGCTGGCCGACGGCGATCCGCTGATGGGGCCGCTTGGCCGGGAATCGACGATCAAGGATCGCGCCTGGACTCCGATGGCCAGCTTGTCCTATCGCTGGAGCCCGGAAGTGCTGACCTATCTCTCCTATTCCAAGGGGTTCAAGGGCGGCGGCTTTACCCAACGCGTGTTTCCGCCCTTCGCCTTCATCCCGTCGTTCAAGCCTGAAACCAGCGAGACGTTCGAAGCGGGCATCAAGACCGACCTGTTTGATCGCAAACTGCGGCTGAACGCGGCGGCCTTCATCAACAATTACGACAATCTCCAGATCACGGTGAATGACCCGACGCTGGGCTTCGCACCGATCATCCAGAATGCGGCCAAGGCGCGCATTCAGGGCATCGAACTGGAAATGCAGTTGCGCCCGACGGACGCTCTGCGGATCGAGGCGGGGCTTGGCTATCTCGACGCAAAATATCGTGAGGTCGACATTCGCGCGCTCAATGCGGGTGTGACCAAGGCCACACATTTGCAGAACGCGCCCAAATGGACGCTCAGCGCCAGCGTGGGATACAGTTTTGACCTGGGCGAGAACGGCCAGCTGACGCCGCGCGTCGACTGGTCCTACCGCTCCCGGGTCTATAACGACGCGGTCAACACGCCGCTGCTGGTGCAGGATGGCTATCATCTGGTGAACGCCGCGCTCAATTATACCGACGCTTCGAAACGCTGGTCGATTAATCTGGGCGTCAAGAACCTGACCAAGCAGGTCTATCTGGGCTCGGGCTATGCCGACAGTTTCGGCGGCATCACCGAGGGTGTCTATGGCCGCCCGCGCGAATGGTATCTGAGCGCCGGATATAAATTCTGATGGACTGGCGGAGGCGGGGCTTTGCCCCACCGCCTCCGCCCCTCCGCACAAAAGGACAGCAGCCAATGAGCAGCAGCCTTGAAGCGCGTATCGCCCGGCTGGAGGCGCAGCGGGACATCGAACGGCTGATCGCCGATCTGGGCCATGGATTTGACAGCGGTCCTTCGGCAAGCCTGTTGCGTGACCTGTTCACCGACGACGCGCTGTTCCGGGTAGACGATTATGGCGACCTGATCAGCGCGCAGGGCATTGCGGAGGGGGTGGCGGGCAATGCCGGCCGTGGATTTCGCTGGACGCTGCATTTCCTTGTGTCGCCGCGCATTGACCTCAACGATGCCGCCGACGCCGCCAGCCTGTCCTTCATGCTGTGGGAAGCTGCGACGGCGGCCAGCGGCCGCGCCTACTGGATTGGCGGCAGTTATGATGCGCGGGCGGTCCCCTGTCCCGACCGATGGCGCTTCACCCATTTGCGGCTGAAGGCCGACCTTATTTCCCATTATCCCCAAGGGTGGCGCGACAAGCCCCTGGCGCTCGACCAGGCCTGATCGTTCCGCCGCCCATCTCAAGACAGGAGGCGATGCCATGAACCAGCAAAGCATGACGCTTGACCATATCAGGCGAACGATACCGCAGATCCGCGAAGAACTGGGCGTCGCCCCCGTATCGGTGCGGCCGATCCGCGACCCGCAAATCTATGCGCTGGAAAAGGAGCGCATCTTCAAAAAGATATGGCTGAAGGTCGCGACCGCTTGGGAATTGCCCAATGTCGGCGATTACAAGGTGAAGGAACTGCCGGTTGCCGACACCTCCATATTGGTCGTGCGCGGCAAGGATGGACGGATACGCGCCTATCACAATGTTTGCACCCATCGCGGCAACAAGGTGGTGCCCAGTCAGGGATTCGAGACATTCGGCCGGGCGCGCGCCAACGTCGTTACCTGCCGCTTTCATGGCTGGGTGTTCGGCACCGACGGTGCGCTAAAATCGGTCCCCATGGAGGAGGGCTTCGGTCATCTGGACAAGACGTGCCTGGGCCTGCGCGAGATCGCCTGCGACGAATGGGAAGGTTTTGTATTCATCAATTTCGACCCGGAACCGACCCGGAGCCTGGCCGATTACCTGGGCGATTTCGGGCGGCTGTTCGGCGGCTACCCCTATCATGAATCGACCACTGCATTCCGCTATTCGACCGTGCTCAAATGCAACTGGAAAGTCGCGCTCTACGCCTTTTCGGAGGGCTATCATGTGCCCACCATCCATGCCGGCTCGCTGCCCGGATTCCGGGGCATCGAACATACGGATTTCAAGCTGATGGGCCCCCATGCGTCGTCGACCATCTATGGCGCGGGGATGGATGCCGCGCCCTCGACCCAGACATTCGCGGGCATATTGCACAGCAGCGCCGATCATGGGCCGCGGCCCGACCTGCTGCCCCCGGCCATCAATCCGGAGCGCCGGGCGGATTTCCAGTTCGAAATCCCCAACATCTTCCCGAACCTGCTGATCCATCTGGCGTCGGGTTGCGGCTATCCGGGCATGTCCTTCTTTACCCACCAGTTCTGGCCGCTCGATCATGGCACGACCCTGTGGGAGGGGATCAACTATTTCCGGCCCGCGACCAATGCGGCCGAACGTGCGGCGCAGATGCACGTCAACGCACTCCACCGCAACGCCTGGCTGGAAGATACGGCGACGATGGAGGACACGTTCACCGGCATCATGTCTGGTGCGATCGACGAGATGCAGTTGATGGATCAGGAATTTCTGATCCGCCACGCCGCCCTGACCCTGGACGATTATCTGGCGGGAGCCGCATGATGACGACGATGGAAATGCCCTTGTTGCCAGCGGGTTTCGAGGATCTTGCGCCAATGGCAGCGCGATGGGCGCGACCGACAGAGAATGAGCGCAACGCGCTGCGTTTCGAAGCGTCAGCGTGGGACTTTGCTGCCCTCGATGCTGCCATGAAGCCTCGGTTGGGTGCGTTGCTGGCCTATCTGGCGGGATTACCCGCCCAGCCTGCGGATGTCGCGGATCGTAACGCCTTGATGCTGGCCTGCGCCTATGCGGAGGCGGCGCCCCATCACGAACTCTATGGCGGCAGCGCACAGGTGCCCTTCAGCTTCGATGCGCGGCGCTTCGCGCCCGAACATGGCGAGGAGGGGCTTTGATCGCAGGAATTCCGGCATTGCCGCGCCAGATGCTCGGGGCTGTTCGGGTCGGAAAGCGGATACGCCAAAGACGCATTTCCAAACAGCCTCTGAATGGCCCAGAGAGGCGACGACAGGGACATTGAGTGGCGAGCAAGAAGCACAGGCCGGAACAGATCATCGGTAGGCGCGCCCGGCGGATGGTCGTCGCCGCCGGTTCCGACCCTTTCAAGCCGTCCGTTTCCACGATGGTGACTCTCAAAAACTGCCTTTGCGATCGCCGTCGTCCCGGACTTGACCCGGGATCCATTCAGCGCTCTCCATCTGCCACGGCGCAGAATGGATCCTGGCTTTCGTCAGGATGACGGCGGAGGGGAGGGCGGCTTCGACCACTGAACCACTCCGGGATTGCCGGAGGCCAGTGCTCTTGAATTAGGCAGTAGTGGGGCGTCGTCCAGCATGGGCATTGCGATGCTCGTTGATAAAGGCGATCATCATCGTTGGAATGGGCGGTCGAGCTCCGACTGGGCCAAATATGCCGAGGCCTTGCGCAATACTCATTGGCTTGCCGCAGTTCGCGGATTTCCCGCTCCAGGGCCTTGAGCTTCTCGGGGTACGCCGCCGCGCTTGCCGCTGCCGCTGTCCACCCCGGATTTCTTCACCCATTCTAGTCGCGTGTGCCCGGAATACCCGATCTTCTCGGTTGCCGATGTGATCGCAGCCCAGCGGGAGGGATAATCGCCCCCGATGATCCAGAACGATCCGGATCGCCTGCTGCCGAACCTCAGGGGCACATTTGTTTCGTCGTCTTGCTCATCGTGGACGCTCGCTCCTAGGAGTTAGGGCCTCCGGCAATTTCGGCGCGGTTCATAACTTCGCTTTGCAGAAGGTCCGGCAGCTCGTCTAAAGGCCGGTCGTCAGGATTTTGAACCGCAATGAATTATCGCCATTCCTTCCACGCCGGCAACAGTGCCGATGTCGTCAAGCATAGCCTCCTCATCGCTCTGGTGCGTGCCTTGCAGCACAAGCCGGGGGCGCTGACCCTGATCGACACCCATGCAGGCTGCGGGCTGTATGACCTTGGCGGCGACGATGCCCGACGCACCGGCGAGGCGACGCAGGGCGTGCTGCGAGCCTTTGCCGACTCGAACCCCTTGCTGGATGAATACCGCGCCGCCGTGCAGGCGGTGAATGTGGGTGGCGAACCGCATCTTTACCCCGGCTCGCCGCAGTTTCTGGCACAGCTTTTGCGCCCGCAGGATTTCCTGATCCTCAACGAAAAGCACCCGGAAGACGCTCACACCCTGCGTGGCGTGATGCGTGGCAGCAGCGCAGCCGTACATGAACGCGACGCTTATGAACTATGGCTGGCTATGGTGCCGCCCCGCACATCGCGCGGCGTGGTTGTGGTCGACCCGCCCTACGAGCAGACGGACGAACGGGCGCGCATCACTGCCACGCTCGCTGCCGCTCACCGCAAATGGGCGCATGGCGTGACGGTGATCTGGTATCCGCTGAAAGAGCGCGCCGTGCATCGGCAATGGAAGGCGCAGCTACGCAAGCTTGGCATCCCGAAATTGCTGGTGGTGGAGCATTGGCTATATGATAGCGAGCAACCCGGAATCTATAATGGCGCGGGTCTCTTCATCGTCAATCCGCCTTATGCTTTCATGCAGGCACTGCCGCCACTGCTGGAAGCTTTGCGCACAACGTTGGCGCCCGAAGGGCATAAGGGCGAGATTATAGCTGATTGGTTGGGCAATTGAGGTAAAATCTCACCCCCCTTCTTCCGGATGGGGAATTGCCGCATTTCAGGAACTGAACGCATATCTGGCGGCGAGCGCGAGTGAAAAGGGGGGGGGGATGACCGTTGGCATGCCGAGCTGCGTCGTGCTTTTCTTCGTGTGCCGTGATTTCCGAACCGTCAGATGATTTCATCTGGCTGGAAATCACTCTAAAGGCACGCCATGCTTCATAAACATGGCCGTGGCGGCACCGTCGAAATCGATGGGTTCAAATATGACTGGGAACTGCTCAGCGATCCCCAATTATCCTCTTCCGATGGCGCGAAGGGCATGACGGTTTCCCTGCGTCAGCACGACATGCCGCGTGAAGCAGTGCTGGAATTTCCGGCGCCAAAACGCCTGTTGAAGGGATTGCCGAAAGGGCGTTTGCATATCAACGACACAATTGCTTCGCGCGGCGTGCGGGCCGCATTGTCGGCCGGATGGGATCCGGCGTCGCGAGGCAAACCCACTATATTCATGGTCGATGCCAACGGCGATTAAGCAGACGGAAATCGTGCGCTCCCACCATCGCAGATATAGACTTAGTAGGACGACTTCGTGCCATCATGGGCGCGCTTACGCACTGGGAAAGCGGTCGGTTCGCAGCTCGGGAACGCAAGTTCGGTGATGAACGGCTGAGATGGGTCGTTCCCGCGAGCCTTATAGTTGCTTGCCGGTGGTCACGGCGCGTATTTCTCCCCCCAGGTCACGTGGGAAGCCCGCTGCCAGATGATCGATGAGCGCGCGGACGGCGGGGGACAGGCCGCGACGGGTCGTGAAAACCAGATGCACGATCCCCCGCAGTCCGCGCCAGGCGGGTAATATGCGTACCAAACTTCCGGCCCGCAGCGCCTCGCGGCACACATGATCGGGCAGGATTGCCACGCCCAGGCCACTAATGGCGGCATTGCGTACGCTTGCCATATCTTCGCAGCCCAAGCGGGGTTCGATCCGGACCACCTGCCTGCGGCCATCCTCTGTCTCGAGATGCCATTCGAGGTCGTCGGCTGAATCCTGCGTAGCCAGCGCGGGGAATGAGGTCAGTTGCTCGATGCTTTCTAACTGGTTGGCTAATTGGGGGCAGGCGACCAGAATGCGAGTCGATATGCCAAGCGATCGCATCGTCAGCGCTGCATCGCTGTCGAGGCTCGCCCGCACGCGCAGGGCAAGGTCAATCCGTTCCTCGATCAGATCGACGGCGCGGTCCGTCGCGACCAGTTGCAGCCGCACCTTCGGGTAGCGCATCAGAAAAGAGGCGATCAGGCCCGAGATCGGTTCCAGCATGCCCGTGGGGCAACTGAAGCGAATACGGCCATGTGGCTCGACCTGCGCCTGCATCACCAGCGCCTCGGCCTGTTCCGCCTCGGCCAGCATGGCGCGGCATCGCTCGTAGAAGGCCTGCCCGGTATCGGTCACGCGAAAGCGGCGGCTGGATCGTTCGATCAGACGCAGGCCCAGTCGCTCCTCCAGTCTCGCAATGCGCCGGCTGAGCTTGGACTTGGGTTCGCGCAGGGCGCGCGCCGCTGCGGCAAAGCCGCCATGCGCCACCACTCCCGCAAAATAGGCATAGTCGTTGAGGTCGATCTTCATCAGCGTTCCTTTAATAGAACGCTAAGTGCCATATTTGCTGTCTACAGGCATCATCGTTCTTGGAGCATTCAGGTTGGGCACCGGCGCTTCGCCGGCAACTCAAGGAGACAGACGATGACGAACAGGTTCAAGAACAAGGTGGCGGTGGTGACCGGCGGTACGAGCGGTATCGGCCTCGCCACGGCAAAGGCCTTTGCGGACGACGGCGCATCGGTGTTCATCACCGGTCGCCGTCAGGATGCGCTTGATGCAGCGGTGAAGCAGATCGGCGGCCGCGTGACGGGCGTGCGTGGAGACATGGCCAATCTGGCCGATATCGATCGTCTCTATGATGCGGTCCAGCAGCTGCATTCGCAGATCGACGTGGTCTTCGCCAATGCTGGCGGCGGCGAGTTGGTGCCGTTGGGCGCGATTACCGAGGAGCATTATCAGAGCACGTTCGACACCAATGTGAAGGGCGTCCTCTTCACTGTTCAGAAGGCGTTGCCGTGTAGATTTGCACTGAGAAGTGACCCGGGATGGGCGTAAATTTCCACTGAGAATTGACCCATGTTTGAACCTGCCCCT
>QFQS01000057.1 GCA_003243455.1 Cereibacter sphaeroides
AGCCGATGGCGCGCGAGGAAGGCGTCGCCATGCCGGTTCAGGATGTCCGCGACCTCCAGCGAAGGCCGCGCCATGATCGGCGCGGGACCGCTATGGCGGTGGTGGCGGCGCCAGCAGGGCGAGAGGGCTCGTCACCTCGCGCAGGGTCTTCAGCGCGACGCGGGTGTAGACGGCGGTGGTGTCGAGCTTCCTGTGGCCGAGCAGGACCTGGATGACGCGGATATCGGTCTTGCGCTCCAGCAGATGGGTGGCGAAGCTGTGCCGCAGCGTGTGCATCGACACGCGCTTGTCGAGCCTGGCCGCAACGGCCGCGGCATGGCAGGCCCGGTTGAGCTGGCGGGTCGTGATCGGCTGGCCCGGCTGCTGGCCGGGGAAGAGCCAGCCACGCGGGCGCTTCACCCGCCACCATTGCCGCAGGAGGTCGAGCAGGTCGGGCGCGAGCATGACATAGCGGTCCTTGCGGCCCTTGCCCTGCTCGACGCGGATCAGCATGCGGGCGCTGTCGATGTCCGCGACCTTGAGGTTGGCGATCTCCGAGACCCGCAGGCCGCAGCCATAGGCGATGCTGAGCGCCGCCCGGTCCTTCAGGCTCCGCGCATGTGCCAGGAGCAGCGCGACCTCCTCGGTCCCCAGCACCACCGGCAGCCGCTCCGGCGTCGGGATCCGCGCCATGCGGTCTCCGAAGCCGGTCCGGCCCAGCGTGACGTGAAAGAAGAACCGCAGCGCCGTGCAGGCCTGGTTCATCCGCGAATAGCTCGCGCCGAGCGAAGCCAGGTGGAGTTGATAGCGCCGCAGATCCTCCGGCTCGGCCCGATCTGGCGGCAGGCCCAGAAAGGCCGTGAACTCACGGACCTGCCGGACATAATCGCGCTGCGTGTGCTCGCCGAACTGGCGGATCGTCATGTCCTCGATCATCCGCTGGCGCAGCGGACTGACGGTGACGGCATCGATCATGGAGACCTCCAGGGATCAGGGGAAACGACCCCCAAATCCTCGGATGCAGCACCTCACATGGCGAAATCTCGCTGCTGACTACG
>QFQS01000004.1 GCA_003243455.1 Cereibacter sphaeroides
GGGCAACACGGCCCGGACTGACGCGGGGTTGCGCGCCAGAGGCCGAACAGGCTTAGGGGATTGTCAGTCGAAGGGATGGCACCGGGGGATGGGAGTGGCGAGGGGCTCCTGCAGAACCCGTCCGTTCTTGCCGACGCAACAAGTCGACGCCTTTGCGAACGAAACGACCCTGAGGCACATTTCCACCACCCCCCTGCCCTATCGCTGTGAGCGTCGGGACAGTTGCGGCATGACGATGGGCTATCTTCGATGCATCATCTGGGACACCATATCCAAATGCGTGATTTCAAGCTCGAGGCCGTGTCGCTTAGGAACTGCGGAAATTGCGGAAAGGCCCTCACTAAGCCGGTTTCCACCGAGATCGCTGGCAATGCGAAAGCCTTCGCTCAGCTGGATGCCATCGCCTGGGAGATGGACACTCCTTCGCCGGCCTGATCGGCGTCGAGCCGAAAGGCGCCCACCGTGGCGAAATACGCTCATCTTGGGGACTAAGCGGTCACCTGATCGGCCCGCGGGCAGAAACCACGCGATTTCGGCATCCGGCCCTTTGTCGCGCGCCCAAGTTAGCGAACGGCCCTTTACTTACATGAACTCTCATTCATGTAAGTAAAGCGGCACTCTCTTAACACCTGGAGAGGAAGCGGCGCCCTGGGAAGTACAACCACTTCGTCAACGTCACCTTGGTGCTGCTCTTCCTCGACGTCTCGGGCGAGCCCTAAGACAAACCTCAGTCGGTAGGAGGATGGCGAAGCTGACGGCCGTCGGATTATTCCAGCGGCCGGCAGACAAACGGCTCGAACCGGAGCCTGTGCTCCGACTTCGAGCCCTGGAGAAAACCGTGGGCTTATGCCCACGGGTCGACCTCTGTGATCACCTGAACCTCGTCGCCTTCGATTTCTTCGGCGGGGACGGCGCCGAAGCTTCCATCCCCTGCCTGGAAGACGACGATCGAAACCATGAGCGTAGCGGCGAGGGAGGCGGCGAAGGCGTGAGCATCTTTGCGGGACATCTGTTTGGCTCCTGTCTTGGAGGCGGGGGACCTTCCCCCGCGCGACAGGACCCCGAAGGCCCGAAGACTGGCTGACATCACCGGGTGCGTTCGGCCCCTCTCTTCAAAAGGGGCCGAATCCGCCTGGCGGCACGGGCTCGCCCGTAGTCCGACCCCTCGTGGGTTGATCTCGAAGACGGGATTCGGGGCAAGGAAGGGAATGGCGAGCGGGGGATGGTGCCCCAACGACAGGAGCCGGTTGTTCCGAAGATGCTGATGCCCGCCAGCCTGCCGGCCAGGCTCGTGGTGGAAGATCATCCTTGGTGAGGGCGGATCCCTTGGCGCCACCCGCGACATAGGGGGACAGGTTGTGATTGGTGAGAGGCCCGCCCTTCGGCAGGCCACTCATGCGTTATCGGTCTTCAGGCGGCAATACCCGCGCCCCCTGCCCTATCGCCGTTCTCGGCACCGACGATCTCCAGCCGCGCATTGCGATAGCCCTCCCGCGCGATCCAGAGTTCCGCCGCGGTCACGGACTCGGCCAGATGCAGCAGTTCCGTGTTGTCGCCGAAATCCAGAAGCACGCGGACCTGCCCGGGCTTCGGTTCCTCGACCACCTCGAAGACAAGCCGGCTGTCGGCCGAATGACTGCGCATGATCGTGACGAGGATGACCCCGTCCGAAGAGAAGTTGCCCTCATGCAGTGTGAAAGAGGGCGGTGCCGTCCACGTCGGATAGTCTCGAGGCGTTTCCTTCTTCACGAGGCGGCCAACGCCGTTCGATCGCTCCCAGGCCGCGAGCTTTTTGGTGAAACGTGATGGCGGCTTGGCACTGCCGTCGGTGTAGCGGATCAGCGATCCCAGAGACGCTGTTTCGATAATGGCTGTTGCAGACATGAGTCCTCATCCCGAATGCGGGTATTCGCATTCATCATATTGATATTGCTGTATTTTGTATGAGTGGAGGGCGGTTTTATCCGCCCTCAAGGGGTCCAGGTCACTCCGCAGCGATCTGCGGCGCGTTGTCCTCAGGGAGATCCGCAGTCAGGAAGGCCGGAAGCTCAGCCGGATCGACCTCAACGTCCATGGGCGCGATGTCAGCGTCTGAGGAGGCCCCCTGCCCTACTTCGCGATCCCCGTCGCCGAGTACGGCCAGATCGGCGCGCCGCAGGACCTCGGGGAGCCAGCCAATGCCTTTCAGCAGGCGCTCGGCTTCCTGAGCCATTTCGCCCTTCTTCAGGTGGTCGAGGAGTTGGGCGGTCCCCTCCCCCTTCGCCTCGCGCACGGCCTCGAGAATCCGGGCCTTGGGCACGCGGTTGAGATAGCCGTCGACCGTCGGCTCCCAGCCCGCCTCGACCATATCGAGATCGACCGCGCTTGCCACGAGATCGGCATGTGCCATCCGCCGGGTCAGGCCACTGGCGGAGATGCCCGCGCCATACGGGTTCACCTTCTCATGGAGGGCGTTGATCCCGAAGCTGAGGCAATGCGCGAGGAGCACCAGACGACTCTCCTGATCGAGCACAGTCAGATAGTCCCAGAGCGCGGCATCGTCGCCAAGGGGCAGAACCGCTTCCCACGCCGCATGACGCTCGTCGACCAGCTTGGCCACCACGCTGTCTTTCAGATCAGGCGCCTGTGCCGACATGTACACATGACGCACGGAGGCCTCGAGGCAGCTGCCTGAGGAAGTAGAGGTCCGGAAGACGTCGGTCACGAGCTTCAGGAGCAGGAGCGTCAGGGCGACGTCGGGCGAGCGCCCGATGGCCTCGCGCAGCGCAAGGGTCCGGTGAGCGGTCAACTCCATCACCAACCGCTCGGGCAGCGGTTTCAGCGCACCATCCTCCTCTTCCTCGGATAGCTCTGCGCCGATGGGCTGACCACCCGAGATGATGACAGGTCCGCCCCCGGACACCGCCGATGGCTGCCAGCCGGAAACACCGGGATCGGCCCCCTGCCCTATTGCATCCTCGACCGCGAAATCTTCCGGCGGCTCATCCTCGGGTCGGACGAAGCCACGATAGACCGCGAGCTTGCCGTTACGATCGAGCGTGACGAAGGCGCCCGCGCGACCGACTTCGAGAGGATCAAAGATCAGAGGGCGCTGTTCGAGTGCCTCCATCGCCACCTCGAGCTCACCCAGCCGAGCGTCGACCTGCTCGGGGTATTCGTCCTGGCCGGAGTATTCCTCCTCCAGCGCGCGATAGTCCGATAGCAGTGCGACATGGGCCGCGCTTTCCTCGTCCGTCATCGATGCGGGATCACCGGCTAGGCTCCGCAGTCCCTGGCTGTAGCCATAGGGGAGGTCGGTCGCGACCTGGATCCACTTCCAGCCCTCGGCGGCGAGCGCTTCCGCTTCGGCCTGAAGTTTCTCCGCGACCAACCGGTCAAGGAGGGCAGGATTCTCGAGCCAGCCTCCGTCGTCACCCTGGAAAAGGTCGCGCAGAACTGCACCACCTGCTGCTTCATAGGCATCGATACCCACAAAGACGGCGCGACGATCTGTTGCCCGGACCGATGTCTCGGTCAGCATCCGGCGGATTGAATACGGCTCCTTGTTCCAGGAGTTCTTTACGGCATCCCAGACTTGCACCTGGCGCTCGTGATCGGGGTTCACCGTGAAAGCCATAAGCTGCTCCAGCGACATGCCGTCCTCGGCATAGACCTCGAGTAGAGCAGGAGCCACGGAGGCCAGTTTTAAACGCTGCTTCACGATCTGGGGCGTCACGAAGAAGGCCGCTGCGATCGCTTCCTCGCCCTGACCTTTCTCGCGCAGGGCCTGGAAGGCACGGAACTGATCGAGAGGATGCAAGGCGACGCGCTGCATGTTCTCCGCGAGCGAGTCATCCTCTGCAAGGATCCCACACGGGGCATCTCGCACGATACAGGGAATCGGAGTGGTCTTGGCCAGTCGCTTCTGCTTCACCAGCAGCGACAGCGCCTGGAACCGACGGCCGCCGGCAGGGATTTCGAACACGCCGGTCTCGACACCTTCGGCATCAAGCACAGGTCGGACGCTCAGACTCTGCAGGAGGCCGCGCCGAGCGATGTCCTCGGCGAGCTCTTCGACGGAGGCGTCGGCCTTGATGCGCCGGACGTTGGACTGGCTCTGCACGAGCTTGTCGAAGGGGATATCCTGGGACGGGGACAGGGTGACTTTCTGTGCAGCTTTGACCATCAGATTTTCTCCACGACGGGCGGCAGGAGCCACTCTCCTGATCTCACTTCCCGTCATCCTCCAACCCGCTAGCCTTTCCCTCTCTTTCTAGTTGGATGGTTTCCACAACTCACGAATTGGAGTGGCCGCGTACGTGTGAAAAATGCGCCATGGAAGGATAATGCAGCTCGTCTAATGGAGTTTCGAGGTTCAGCGCCTTGGCCTGAAGAATGAAGCAATACAGAGCAGACAAGTTAATGAACGAAGCCCGACATCAAGCGGAGACGATTTCGAGGGTTTCGATATGGGTAGCCATCGCGTGGAGCAGGGTTCGAATTTGTCCAATGTAGTGAGTAGCCACAAAATCGGCGTGGAAACGTGTTGGTGCAACGAGCCGCAGATGCCGATCCTCGATCACTTCAGGGACAAGCTGTTTGAACCATGAATGATATTGAGCTCCGTTTTCTGCATGAAGGAGCTTCTGCATCTCTGCCCAGATGCCCTGCCCTTCCGGCTTGGGTGTTCCGGGAAATGTGACGACGTTGTTCCGTGGCACCGACGGTTCCGCCTCGGTCATCCGCCCTACGTAATCCGTGCCAACCCTATCCCAGCATCCCTGTGTCATGCGCACGATCGCATCGATCCCCAGACCGTGCTGAGCTACCCTGCCTCGCGCAGCTTCGCGTTTGATTACTAGCCAGCCAAGCGACCGGAGCCTAGCTATGTCCCGTTTGACCGTCCGTTCGTCTACCGACCAGAGTGCCGCCATCTCGCGCTGTCCGACAGATAGCTCGTCAGCCTGCCAGTTGTAGCGTGCGACTATCAGCGTAATGAAGCGCAGCACCAATCGTTGGAGATGCTTATCTCCGGCGCAGGCATGAGTGCCAAGCGCCGTTAGAAGATCATACTTTAGTACCGCAGCGTTGCGTCCCGTCACCCGTGCAGTTCGCATCGGCAATTCTGTCCCCGCCGTTGGCAGACGCCATCGGTTCTAGTTTATGTTGTTAGGGGGTGGGGTGATCCCCGTTCCGCCCTGCTCACCTCGATATCCGGCGTTATTCCCGGCTATGGGAGAATTAGCGTTGAGTTGCACGATTCTGTCAAGGCACTTAGCCGAGCGCATCCAAAGTATCGAAAGAATCCGGTATAGAATGGTAATGGGGGCCATGCTGTCTGTCACCCCAAGCCCGACATGTGTCACCGCAATCTGTCGTGGAAGCGCATATGTGTCACCCCATTATCTGCTCCAGTGGGCATGTCGGAAGGCGAATCGGTCTTTAAGAAAAGGAAGCGCCTACAGGTGCTTGCCGCTGGTTGTCGGATCGTCGTTGTTTCCCCGCAGGGAAATCGAGCATTAGTGAATATCGGATTTGCGCCGAGGTCAAATTCGGCGTATTTCAGAAGGCAACGATAATTAGCGTTGAGGCACGGATGTACGGCTACCGAGACCTTCAAGAGCTGCGGGACAATTCCCTCAAGATGCAGGGCTGGATACGCAAGCAGACCTTCTCTCCAGGCAATGAAAAGGTGCTGCGGCGCTTCTCCTCGTGGGAGGTGTCGGAGCTGATCTTCAAGGTGAACCAGAACACCTTCCGAGGCCGCCTGGCTTCCGAGCCCGGGCTTCCCTCCGGGGAGATTGAGGCGGATGGCCGTCAGCGCTGGTTCTCGCTCGATGAAATCAACGAGATGCGACGCAAGATGAAAGTAAACCGCAAGTCGCTGATGCCTTGGCGGCCCAAGAATAAGCGCGCGCTGCGCGTTGCTGTCTCGAACTTCAAGGGCGGAGCAGGCAAATCGACGGTCGCACTCCATTTCGCCCATGCGGCCGCCCTGGATGGATACAAGGTGCTGGCGATCGACTTCGACCCGCAGGCAACGCTGTCGCACTCAATGGGCCTGTCAGACGTATCCGAGGAGCATACCGTCTGGGGTATCATGGCCCGTGACCTTATCCGTGAGACCGACCGGATGAACCGCTCGATTCAGGGGGCCGAGACGGGCCGTCAGGTCGCTCAGCGCCGCCTGCCCGCCTCGATCAACGACACCGGTCTGGGTGAGCTTCGCGTCACCGATTTCATCAAGCCGACTTGCTGGCCTACCATCGACATCGTCCCCTCTTGCGCCAATGCGGCTTTCGTTGAGTTCGCCTCGGCCCAGTACCGGCACGTTAACCCCGACTGGAGTTTCTTTGCGGCTGTCTCGCGATGGCTTGATAGCCTGCCAGACGATGCCTATGACATCGTGATCTTCGATTGCCCGCCGGCGATCGGCTATCAGTCGATGAACGCAGTCTTCGCCGCCGACATGCTCTACATCCCCTCCGGCCCCGGTTACTGGGAGTACGACTCGACAACTTCCTTCATCGGGCAGCTCGCCGAGGCTCTGGCTGATCTGGCCGATTTTAGTGCAGATTTCCCCGCGGGGAAATCAAGACTGCCGAAGGAATTTCTCGACATCCGTTTTCTGCTGACGCGATACGAGCCCGGCAACGATCTCCACCGTGCGATGCGGGATGCCTTTGGCAAGGTATTCGGCGACAGGATGACCGCCAATCCGATCGAGCATACCCGGGCAGTTGAGCAGTCCGGTCGCTTCCTGAGTTCGATATATGAAACTGACTATCGGGAGATGACGCGCGAAACCTGGCGAAGGGCCCGTGTTACCTTTGATACGGCCTACGAAGAATTCCGGACCCATGCCCAGGCGGCTTGGGAAAAAATGGAGGACGCCGCATGAGCAAGAAGCGCCGGATGTTCGACATCGATTTGCCCGAGGCCGATGTTGCGCCCCTCCCCCCGGACCTGGAAACGAAGTCGATGGACGCTCCGCGCCGTGGTCCGATGGCAACGGCGATTGGCGAGAATGCCGACGCCCTGCGCCGCCGTGCAACGATCGAGGCAGACATTCGTGCCGAGAATGATGCGCTGGCGCATGAATTCGTGCGGCTGAAGAAGCTGGGTTTGATCGTCGACATGATCCCGGTTGATGCGGTGCGCATTGCCAAGTTGGTGCGTGACCGCAGCCGGACCGCCAACCTCGATCTGACTGACCTCAAGGCCTCGATTCTTGCCGTCGGTCTGTCGAACCCGATCCGGGTCGAGCCTGATGGAAAGGGAGGCTATGAATTGGTCCAGGGCCTGCGCCGCCTTTCCGCCTGGCGTGAGCTCCGGGCCGAGACTGGCGACGGTTCGTTCGACATGATCCCCGCTGGCCTGATGGCCACGGGAGAGACGATTGAAACCCTGTATCGCCGAATGGTGGACGAGAACCTGATCCGCAAGGACGTTAGTTTTGCGGAGATGGCGAACCTTGCGCGAGCCTATGCGGACGACGCTGTTGACGACTGTGCCGATCTGGATGAAGCCGTGAATAGGCTCTATGCGAGCGCCTCACCGCAGAAGCGCAGCTACATCCGCCGGTTCGCCTTTTTGATGCGAGTTCTGGAAAAGCAACTTGAGCATCCCGCCGCGATTCCGCGTGCGCTTGGTCTTCAGTTGGCAGACCGGATCGAGGCAGATCCCGCTGCGTCGGCAGTGATTGCACGCATGCTTACGCAGGCAGGCAAGCGATCGGCAGAGGAGGAAGTCGATGTATTGCGCCGCTTCGTGGCGGGACAGTCCTCACCGCTGCCGACCAAGGTTCGCGGAGCTCCTAAGGGCGGTCGTCGCGGTCGGGTCTCGCTCACCGTGCCGGTCGGACCCGCCGGTGTTCGCTGTACCGCAACCGACGGCAAGATGGAGCTTCGCGCCGATCTGGATTTTTCGACTTTGGATCGGGAGCGGCTTGAAGCGGCTATTGAAGCGTTCTTTGATGCCCTGGAAAAAAGGTGATTTACCCGCGGGGAAATCAATCCCCCAGCAGATCCGCCGCCGGATTCTCGCTGATCTCCACATCCGCGTAATAGCGCTGCGCCTGGGCGGGTGAACGATGCAGCGACAGCTTCATCGCCGCCGCCAATGGCGCGCCGTCGAGGGCGGCCTGGGTCAGGAAGCCGGCGCGCAGGCCGTGCGGACTGGCAAAGGTCTCGGGCAGTCCGGCCAGGCGCAACCGGTGCCGCAGGATCACACGCAGCGCATCCGGAGCGAGCCGGCGGGGCAGGGGGCGATCCGACTTGGATACCGGGCGAAACAGCGGTCCCGTCTCGATCCGCGCAATCTCGATCCAGTGCATGACGGCGCGCGCCGCGCGGCCTTTTAGCGGCAGGCGTGGGGCGTCCGACTTCCGCGTGGTTTTAGTTTCCAGCAGACGGACCCAGAGCAGACCCTTCTCCGCAAAATCACCCGTCCCGATATCCTCGCGGTAAAGGGCTGCGACCTCACTGCGCCGCCGCCCGCCGCTGGCAAAGGCCAGCATCAGCATCGCCCGATCACGGATACCGCGCATCGAGTCGTCGCAGGTGGCCAGAAGCTGCTCTAGCACATTTCGCGTCACCGGCCGCGCCGACTTGGGCTGACGTGGCCGGGCGGCGGCGCGGCGTGCCTTGACGCGGGCCTGCGAGACCAGGGGCGTCTCGAAGGGAGAAGCGAGATTGCACATCCGGTGAAACGCCCGCCAACTGGCAATCCGCCGGTCGAGAGTGGCCGGGGCAGGGCATGCAAGCTCGCGTCGTAGACCGAGCGCGATCAGCTCCATCGCCGCATCCTGGGCCATGCCGGGTCGGTCGGTCAGATCGGTCGAATGATCGAGGACAAAGCGCAGCGCCACGCGTTCGTCCTCTGGCCAGGCCAGTGACGTGCCAAACATGGCGGCCTTCCATGCGGCGATGTAGGCGATATCGCGCTCCCAGGCCCGCAGCGTATTTGGGGATGTCCCGCGCCTGTAAAGCTCCGAGAGCGCCGCTTCGTCCGCCTCGGAAAGCTGAGCATAGGAGGGCAGGGGCTTCGGCAGCGACATATCAGAGGATCCGGTTGAGATCTGAGATGGGTGCGACTATATAGCTAGACAGATAGCTAGCTGAATTGGAGCCAATAATGTGGACCTTGCAGGACGCGAAGAACCGATTCAGCGCGGTCGTCGAGGCAGCGCTTGCCGGACGGCCGCAGGAAGTGACGCGGCGCGGCCGACCGGCGGTCGTCGTGCTGGCAGCAGAGGAGTATCGGCGCTTGCTGACCGAGGCGCGGGAGGCGCGCGGCAGTTTCGCTGAACATCTGCTCGCGTTTCCCGGGGACGGGGCCGAGCGACCCAAGGTACAGCCGCGCGATGTGAATTTCTGATGTATCTGCTCGATACCAATGTGATCTCGGCCGTTCGCCGTCCGGATCGCGCGCCGCAAGTGGCGGCCTGGTTGCGCGGCAAGGCGGATCAGGATCTGTTCCTGAGCGTGATCACCCTCGGAGAAATCGAGCGCGGCATCCGCCAGCAGGAGGCGCGTAATCCGAACTTTGCGGCGGATTTGCGCGGCTGGCTCGACCGTACCTTGACCTTGTTCAGCGACCGGTTGCTGCCGTTCGGCGCCGAAGAGGCGCTGATCTGGGGGCGTCTGAGCGCCGAGATCGGGAACACCGGCGCTGATCTCCTGATCGCCGCCACGGCTTTGGCGCGCGATGCGGTGGTCGTCACCGGCAATGTGGAGGATTTCCGGCCGACCGGAGCCAGGATCGAGAACCCGTTCTGACATTCGACGCGCTCCGCAGGGGCATTTTCCGGGCAATCTGACGCCGAATTCTACCCAAAATCAAGAGTCACGATAAGCGAACCTTATCGTGACTAATGGACCTACGCAGAAAACTCTTCAGTGCTGCGCAAAAATGGCCGATATTGCGCAGCATGCCTGTACGATCCCTTAATCATCTCGGCCATCGGGATGACGTCCCGCCACCGCTTCCGGACATCGGCGCGGATGAGGAGGGCGTGCCCTGGTTTCTGCCGGACGACGCGGCCATGTCTGAGTCATGGTCCATGCCGGGGCCGCGGGCCGATGGGCGGCTCTTGCTCAATCCCGGGGACTGGCGGGCGGCGCAAGGCGAACTGGCCGCAGAACTTGCGCAGGTCTGCCTGCGCTTTGGCATGCTGGATGCCCGGATCGGGGCGATGACCCTGGAGGCGGGGCAGGGGGCACGGCAACGGCTGGCGCTGCGCGAGGTTGCCGATCTTGGTTGGTGGACTGGCGACAGGATCCCCCAGGATCGGCTGGCGCTCTGGTTGGGACTTCGTGCCGGAATGGCCGACGAAGATGCCCCGGCTCTGGCGCGGGCCGGCTGGGCGGCTCGGCGGCTGGCGGGTGGTCCGCCACCCGCTGCCGGGGGTTGGCGTGCGGGGTCCGCAGCCTTTCTGGGTCGCGCGCGGGACGGTTCGGGCGAAGACCTGGCCGAGGTGATGGACGCCGCAGTCGGCCTGCATCCTGTCACCGAGGCCGCGCTCTTGTTCCACGCCTGGCGCATCGCGGGGCAGGGGCCTGCCACAGGGCTAGAAGCCGCCGTGATGGCCGCACGTCATGCAGGGTTGATCGGGCGTGAACAGGCTCTGTTCCTGCCGCTGTCCATGGCCGGGGTGTCCGGGCTGACCACAACCGGATCCACGGAGCGCCGCCTTGCGGCCTGGCTGGCCGGTGCCGAGCAAGCCACGCTGTCGGCTCTGGCACAGTTGGACCGGATTGCCGCCTGGGAACGCCAGGCGCAGGTGGTTCTCGCTGATCTCTCGGGCCGCACCCCGGGCGCCCTGGTCCGGATCTTTGCCGCGTGGCCTGCGGTCAGCGCACAGCTTGCCGAGGCCGGGACGGGTGCAAGCCGTGCCGCCATACAGCGCAACCTCGACATCTTCGCTGCGCGCGGTTTGATCCGGGAGATCACCGGGCAGGGCAGGTACAGGTTCTGGGTGGCGAGATAGCAGGGCTATTCGCGAGTCTTTGCCGAAGCGTGCCTAGGGGGAAACTGGACTGATGCGCTGTGGTGGGACCGAAATCGCGGGAACTTTTGCGCAAACCGTCTGTTCTGCGCATGTCCGATAGCCACCAACAGCTCGGATATCGTGGACGCAGGAGCAGTCGATACCTGCGTCCACGCTCGTTCCCTTCAGCCCGCTTTGCCGATGATGCCACCAGATGCCTGCCGTACTGACGCGTGCCCACGTCCTCCCCATCCGAGCGACTGGGACGATCTCAGAACGACGATTCAGCTGCCAGCGGAATACCTGTGGGGTCAGAACTTGGGAGGGGTCGCCATGCTGCCGAAATGGACAACCGATCGCCGCATCGTCTGCTTAACGGATGATGGCGAGCCTGTGATAGTGTTCCGGCAACGCAACACTGTGCCCGACGGCGCTCCCCGAAAGCGCTACGTCCTGGGCAACGGCCATGATGTGATTGTGACCGAGGACAGCAAATTCAGAGTTCTGGGCGATGATCTTGTGCTCTTGCCCACAGGAACGTGCTGAGGCTTTGAGCGCAGCAGGGCGGGAGACATGGAATATCTTTAGGCGCGCGGGCCGGCCTGCCCGCCGTGCACGTGCTGCGCCCTCGGACACAGGACGCGGCTACCCACTTCGAGCTGCCTCCTCATTCCGGAGTGTCTTAACCGCCAGCGGAGTACAAACGAGGCGTGGGTAAAAAATATATAAACGCAAGTTCACTCTTGGAGCGAAGTCAGCGGCGCCTCCTTATTGTCTCGCATCGTTCATCCGTACCGGTTGGAACCCGCTCGGATGTTGTGTCGCGGACGCAGGATCGGCAGGAGAGGCTTCTTTTCAATAGTAATGGCCGTCAAACACGAGTCCGACGGCCATTGGCGAATTACGATCAGAGCCAGTAATATGGCGCTCCGTAGTAATCAAACGTGCGCTGCTCCCAGGCCCGGTCGGTCGACCAATCGTCGGACCGCACCGCAGCGCCCTTCAGCTGATCATTCGTTATGTCGGTGACAAAGCCGCCCTTGTCGGGTCGTAGCGAAGCGAGCTCCATGGGATCGGGTGATGCTGCTGTAGTTTCTGCGTCGTCTACATTCGCGGACGTGACCAAGGGTTCTGTCGCAGAGTTCTGCGTTGAGCGGCAAAGGGCTTTGTCTCGGTAGTTAGACTCGTTCCAGCGTAACCTGTGACGGCTTTCGTTCGCGAAAGTGTGCCTGCCAGCCGGTCGGGCAGACTTGATAACTGTTATCAAATCTGCCATATTAAATAATGAACGCATGGAAGCCGCGATGATCAGTGCCGACCTCGGACCACAGCTCGAAAGCTTCGTCGCGAAGCTGGTCGAAACAGGCCGTTATAACTCTAAGAGCGAGGTTCTGCGCGAGGGAATTCGCCTTATCCAAGAACGTGAGGCCCGGCTGACTGTCTTGGATCAGGCTTTGGCACGTGGCATAGCCGATGCGGAAGCAGGGCGGGTCAAACCGCTGGTGAACGTCGTAGCCCGACTTGAGGCCAAGTATCAGGGCGCTGGTCATACTCACGAATGATTATCGAAATCACCGCTGCAGCCGAGGCTGACCTCGAGAGTATCGGCGATTACATCGCGCGCGACAATCCGCAGCGCGCCGTAAGTTTCGTGCGTGAGCTATACCAGTGCAGCCTCGAAATCGTCGACATGCCGGAAGCTTGGCCCGTGGCGCCACGCTATGAACATCATGGTATCCGCCGAAGGGTTCATGGCCGGTATTTGATCTTCTACAGCATCGGCGTGGACCGGATCACAATCCTGCATATTTTGAACAGCGCAATGGATGTGGACGAGATCCTGTTTCCTCAGGGCTGAAGGGCGCCGCACCAGGCCCGGCCACGAACGCGGGATATCGTTGCCACGGTGACCTTGAACTTGCTTCAAAATGAAAACACGCCGACCATAGTCCCGCTGGCCCGCCGATTAAGTGCTTTGTCGCAAAGTTTGGCACTTGACCCGAGCAGGTCGCGGCCGGACATTTTATTGATGTAAGAACACCAGACGGAGGGCGCATGATGATCTCGTTCAAGGGCGCGCAATTTCCGAAGGATGTGTCCTCTTCGCGGTGTTCTTCTACGTGCGCTGCACAGTGTCCTAGCGGGATCTGGAGGCGATCATGGCGGAACGCGGCGCTATGGCGGACCATGCGACGCTTAACCGTTGGGTCGCAAAATACTCACCTTTGATCGCAAACTCAGCCCGGCGTCGGAAGGCACCGACCGACCGGTCCTGGTGCATGGACGAGACCTACATCAAGGTGAAGGCCGAATGGGCTTATCTCTACCGCGCTGTCAACAAGGTTGGCAAAAACCCTTGATTTTATGTTGTCGAAGAAAGCAAAAAGACAACCGCAACCATGTTCTTTGCCCGCGCGCTCGCGGTGAACGGCCTGCCGCGTAAGATCGTCATCGACAAAAGCGGAGCAAATACCGCTGACATTACGGCGGTCAACCGGATGCTGAAGCGCTTTGGTTGCCCGATCCCAATCGAGATGGTTCGGATCACATTCCTCAACAACATTGTTGAACAGGACCACCGCACCATCAGGTAACGGATTCGGCCAATGCTCGGCTTCAAGTCCTTCGACTCAGCCTCAGCGACGCTTGAAGCGTATCGATGTGGCCAGCATGGTCCGCAAGGGGCAGTTGACCCCCAAGCTCGGATCCTTTGCTCAGTTCGCTGCGCTCGCCGGTTGCCGGAAAAGAATCAAAGCCCTTTGCCGCTCAACGCAGAACTTTTCGACAGGACCGTTGACCGTCCATTCCGGCAGTCGACGCCCCGGAGATGATCTCCATGCCCGCCGCCGCGATGCGCTATATAGACGCCCGGGTGGGTGCGTTCATTACCTCACTGCGCATCGCGGCGTTGTCAATGTCCTCGATACTGTGACACCGCTTCTGTAATAGTCCGCGCTCCCTTCGGTTTAGGCACGGCTGGGCCGGCTGGCGAACATCAGTCCGCCTCGCCAGCGGGGGAAGCCATAACCATGGACCATCACCAGATCCACCGCCTCCGGCCCTTCGGCATGGCCCTCGTCGAGGATGCGCTGCGCTTCCTCGGCCATGGCCGTGGTCAGACGGGCAGCGATGCTCGGCGGCTCAGAGGCGGGTGCGGCCCCCAGCCCCAGCATCCGGGCTACCGTGGCAGAGTCCCTGGGCTGGCGCTCGCCGGGCGCGTAGTCATACCAGCCGCCCCCGGTCTTCTGCCCCAGCCTGCCTGCACGGACCAGGCGGTCGCCCAGCATCTCGGGCACTGCCTCCCCTTTGCCGCGCGCGGCCTCGCGCATCCGGAAGGCGATGTCGAGACCCGCCATGTCCTGCATCTCGAACGGACCCATGGCGAGGCCGTGGCCGCGCATGGCGGCATCGACCCGGGCGGGGGTCTGGCCTTCGCGCAGCAGGGCCTCGGCCTCGGCCCGGTAGCGTTTGATGATGCGGTTGCCGATGAAGCCCTCGCAATTGCCCGCCCGCACCGGGATCTTGCCCAGCTGCCGGGCCAGCGTGAAGGCAGTGGCCTCCGTCTCCGGCGCGGTGGCGGTCAGCGGCACGATCTCCAGCAGTCTCATCACCTGCGCCGGGCTGAAGAAATGCAGCCCGATGCAGCGTTCCGGATGGGGCAGGCCTTCACAGATCGCCTGGGGGTCCAGATAGGAGGTGTTGGTCGCAAGGATCGCATCGGGGCGGCAGACTTGCGCCAGCCGGGCGAAGACCTCGCGCTTCACTGCCAGATCCTCGAATACCGCCTCGATGACCAGATCGCAGCTTGCCATCCCGTCCAGCGCGGCAATCGGCGTGATGCGGGCCAGCCGCGCCGCCGCCTCGGCCCCGTCATGCGTCCCGCGCTTCGTCTGTGCCGCGAAGATCGTCTCCAGCCGGTCCATCGCGCGGGTCAGGCTTTCGGCATCGCGTTCCGACAGGACCACCTTAAGGCCCGCATTGGCCAGCGCCGCGGCGATGCCGACGCCCATGGTGCCGCCGCCCACCACCCCTGTCTCGCGCAGCGGACGACCCATGTCGCTCTTCAGCCGGGCCGGGCTGGTGGCCGCGCGTTCGGCGAAGAACAGATGGCGCAGGGCGGCAGCCTCGGGCGAGGCGCGAAGCTGCAGGAAGATATCGCGCTCGCGCTTTAACCCCTCCGCCAGGCCATACTCGATCCCGTGCCGCAGCGCCTCCAGCGCGCGCAGGGGGGCTGTGGCACCTTTGGCCTCGCGTCTGATGCGGCTGAGATGGTCGTCCCAGAAGGCCGCATCGGGGCGGGCCGGTTCGGGCAGGCTGTGCCGGGGCGGCAAGGTCCGGACGAAGGCCTGTGCCTGTTCGATCAGCGGGCCGTTCAGGATGCCGTCCGCCAGACCCAGCAGAAGCGCCTCTTCCGCCACGATCCGTTTCTTGCCGGTCACCACCGGGATGGAGGGCTCGACCCCGATCAGGCGAGGCAGGCGTTGCGTTCCGCCCGCGCCAGGGATTATGCCCAGCGTCACCTCGGGCAGCCCGATCCGCGCCGCCGGAGCCACAAGGCGCCAGCCGCAGCCGAGCGCCAGTTCCGCGCCGCCACCCAGAGCCAGCCCGTTGATCAGCGCGATCCAGGGTTTTGAGGCCGATTCGATCCGGGCAATGACATCGGGCAGATGCGGCGGGGCAGCGGGCGAGTCGAATTCGGTGATGTCCGCGCCGCCCACGAAGAATTTTCCCGCGCCGGTCAGGATCACCGCGCGGATGGTCGGGTCGGCATCCAGCTCCTCTGCCAGCGCGATCAGGCGGGCGCGGACCGCCACGCCAATGGCGTTCACCGGCGGGTTGTCGATGGTGAGAAGGGCGATGTCGCCGTGGCGGGCAAGGGTGACGGTCATCACACCCGCTCCAGGATCAGGGCAATGCCCTGGCCCACGCCAATGCACATGGTGCAGAGCGCATAGCGCCCGCCGCGCCGTTCCAGTTCGTGCAGTGCGGTCAGGCCCAGCCGCGCGCCCGAGGCGCCCAAGGGATGGCCGATGGCGATGGCCCCGCCATTGGGGTTCACATGCGGGGCGTCGTCGGGCAGGCCCAATTCGCGCAGCACGGCAAGGCCCTGGGCGGCGAAGGCCTCGTTCAGTTCGATCACATCCATGTCGCCAAGGCTGAGGCCCGTGCGGGCGAGCAGCTTGCGGACCGCAGGGACGGGGCCGATACCCATGACGCGAGGGGCCACGCCTGCCGCCGCCATGCCGACGACGCGCGCCCGGGGCTTTAGTCCCTGCGCCTGCACCGCAGCATCCGAGGCCAGAAGCAAGGCCACCGCGCCGTCATTCACGCCCGAGGCATTGCCTGCCGTCACCGATTTCTCCGCGCCGTTCAGCGGCTTCAGCCTGGCCAGCTGATCGGCCGTCGTCTCAGGCCTTGGGTGTTCATCGCGGTCAAAGACCAACGTATCGCCCCGGCGTTGCGGCAGGGTGATAGGCACGATCTCCGCAGCAAAACGCCCGGCGGCCTGCGCCGCGCCCCAGCGTTGTTGGCTGCGGGCGGCGAAGGCATCCTGATCCTCACGCGATACTCCGTAGTCCTGCGCCACGTTGTCCGCTGTCTCGGGCATCGAATCGGTCCCGTAGCGCGCCTTCATCACGGGGTTGATGAAGCGCCAACCGATGGTCGTGTCCTCGATCACCGTCTTGCGGCTGAAGGCGGCATCGGCCTTCAGCATCACGAAGGGCGAACGGGTCATGTGCTCCACCCCGCCCGCGATGACCAGATCAGCCTCGCCCATGCGGATCGCCCGGGCTGCCTGGCCGATGGCTTCCAGGCCCGAGCCGCAGAGGCGGTTGACGGTGACGCCGGGCACGGTCTCTGGCAGGCCCGCCAGTAGAAGTGCCATGCGCGCGACGTTTCGGTTGTCCTCGCCCGCCTGATTGACGCAGCCATAGATCACGTCGTCCAGCAGGGCCGGATCCAGTCCCGGATGCCGCGCCATCAGCGCCGCCATCGGCAGCGCCGCCAGATCATCGGCACGCATCTGCGCCAGCACGCCGCCATATCGGCTGAAGGGCGTGCGCAACCCGTCCACGATCCATGCATTTGCCATTTTGCGCACTCCTTCGCTCTGTCGCGAGACGTTACCGACCATGGTACTGGATCCGCTCAATCTGCCGTCAGCCTACAGCCGCTACGGCAAGAGATGCAACATTCCTGATTGATCGGGCAATCAGAAATATTGACAATCCGGGAAGGCGCCCTCACTAATCGGGAAGGCACCGGATCGGTGCGACGGATGACAGGCAGGGCGCGCCATGGTGCGTTCAAAGGAGGCTCGGATGGCGGACGGAACGGCAGAGGCGGTGCGGGGTCATGTGCTGATTCCCGCGCAGGAGATGGCGAAGCTGGGCCGGTCATCTCAGCCGGTGCTGACCCATGCCGAAGGGATCTACGTTTACGCCGAGGGCGGTCGCCGTCTGATCGACGGTCCGGCGGGCATGTGGTGCGCTCAGGTCGGCTATGGCCGACGCGAGATCGTGGATGCCATGGCCGAGCAAGCGATGACGCTGCCCTATGCCTCGCCCTGGTACATGGCGACCAGCCCCTCGGCCCGGCTTGCCGAGAAGATCGCGACGCTGACGCCGGGCGACCTGAACCGGGTGTTCTTCACCACCGGCGGATCGACGGCCGTGGACTCGGCCCTGCGGTTTTCCGAGTTCTATAACAACGTTCTGGGGCGTCCCCAGAAGAAGAAGATTATCGTGCGCTTCGACGGCTATCACGGCTCCACCGCCCTGACCGCCGCCTGCACTGGCCGCACTGGCAACTGGCCGAATTTCGACGTGGCGACGGACCGGATATCTTTCCTGTCCAGCCCCAACCCGCGCCATGCGGGCAACCGCACGCAGGAGGCCTTTCTCGACGACCTCGTCTCAGAATTCGAGAACCGGATTGAGGAACTGGGCCCCGACACCATCGCCGCCTTCCTGGCCGAGCCGGTCCTCGCCTCGGGCGGCGTGATCATCCCGCCCGTAGGCTACCACGCCCGCTTCAAGGCGATCTGCGAGAAGCATGATATCCTCTATATCTCGGATGAGGTGGTGACGGCCTTCGGGCGCTGCGGTGAGTGGTTCGCCTCGGAAGATGTCTTCGGCGTCACCCCCGACATCATCACCTTCGCCAAGGGCGTGACCTCGGGTTACGTGCCCCTGGGCGGCCTTGCGATCTCGGAAAAGGTGCTGGCGCGTGTTTCAGGCGACAATGCCAAGGGAAGCTGGTTCACCAACGGCTATACCTATACCAACCACCCCGTCGCCTGTGCCGCAGCCCTGGCGAACATCGAGCTGATGGAGCGTGAAGGCGTCCTGGACAACGCTCGAGCCATGGCCGAGCACTTTGCCGCAGGCCTACGCTCGCTGATCGATCTCGTCGGCGTGGCTGATGTGCGCTCGGTCGGGCTGGTGGGCTGCGTGCAATGCATGCTGGACCCAACCCAAGCCGATGGCAGCGATGCCGACAAGGCCTTCACCAAGGAAATCGACGAGCGTTGCTTCGAACTGGGCCTCATCGTGCGGCCCTTGGGCGACCTCTGCGTCGTCTCACCGCCGCTGGTGATCACCAAGGCTCAGATCGACGATATCATCGTGATCCTGCGCCAGGCCATAGCCGAGATCAGCGCCAAACATGGCCTGACCGAGAAAGCGGAGGCTCCGGCGCTCTGATGGCCGGACCAGAACACCAAAAACAGGGAAACGACATGCTGCAATCCATCGACTGGCGGGCCCGAGCCAAATCGGCGCATCTTCCGAACCTTCCCTTCATCGACGGGAAATATGTCGACAGCCTCTCGGGCGACACCTTCCCCTGCATCTATCCGGGCGATGGGTGCCTGCTGATCGACGTGGCCTCTTGCAACGCGGCGGATGTGGATGTGGCCGTGAAATCAGCGCGCAAGGCCTTCGACTCGGGCGTTTGGTCGCGCATGGCCCCGGCCGACCGCCGCCGCATCCTGCTGAAGTTCTCGGAGCTGATCCTCGCGAACCGCGAGGAGCTGGCGCTCTTGGAGACGCTGAACGTCGGCAAGCCCATCGCCAACGCCTATAACGGCGACGCTGTCAGCGCGGCCACCTGCATTGCCTGGTATGCCGAAGCCATCGACAAGGTCTATGGCGAGGTCGCAGCGACTGCCCATGACATGACCACTTTGGTGGTGCGCGAACCCCTTGGGATCGTCGCCGCCGTGGTGCCGTGGAACTACCCGATGTCCATGGCCGCCTGGAAACTCGGGCCGGCGCTGGCGACTGGCAATTCAGTCATCCTGAAGCCCGCCGAACAATCGCCCTTCACCGCCCTGAAATTCGGCGAGCTGGCGATCGAAGCGGGCATCCCGCCGGGCGTCCTTAACGTCGTTCCGGGCCTGGGCCATATCGCGGGCAAGGCGCTGGGTCTGCACATGGATGTGGATTGCGTGGGCTTCACCGGTTCGACCGAGGTCGGCAAGTATTTCATGCAATACTCCGGCCAGTCGAACATCAAGCGGATCGGGCTGGAGCTGGGCGGCAAGTCGCCCCAGGTCGTGCTGGCCGATTGTGATGATCTGGACGCCGCCGCCACCGGCATCGCGGCGGGGATCTTCGCGAACACCGGGCAGGTCTGCAACGCGGGCAGCCGGTTGATCGTGGACGAGAAAGTCCGGGATGAGCTGCTGTCGAAGATTGCCGAGAAGGCCAAGGCCTATCTGCCGGGCGATCCGCTGGATCCCGCGACCAAGATGGGTTCGATGGTTAGCGAAGAGCAGATGGACCGGGTGCTCGGCTACATCGACGCGGGCCTCGCCGAGGGCGCGAGCGCCATGATCGGTGGAGGTCGCGTCAAGACCGAGACGGGTGGCTTCTTCATCGAGCCGACGATCTTCGAGGGCGTCCGCAACGACATGAAGATCGCGCAGGAAGAAATCTTCGGGCCGGTCCTGTCGGCCATCACCGTCAAGGGCTTTGACGAGGCGATGGCGGTGGCGAATGACACGATCTACGGGCTGGCGGGTGCGGTCTGGACGGGGTCGATGAAGAACGCCCATCGCGCGGCCAAGGCGCTGAAGGCGGGGGTGGTCTGGGTGAACTGCTTCGACCGCGGGTCGATGGCCGTCCCATTCGGCGGCTTCAAGCAATCCGGCTTTGGGCGCGACAAGTCCTTGCATGCGATGGACAAATACACCGACCTCAAGGCCGTGTGGTTCCAGCACTAAAGCCCTTCAGGTGCCGCTCTCGGGGTGGCACCGGCTCCTATTCCCACGGAGATCGCCCATGTGGAAGGACCAGGTCCTGTCCGAAACCGTGGTTCCTTACGAGGAACGCCGCCGCCGGATCGAGGCCGAGCCGCTGCCCGAGAATATCGGCGCGCTGATCGATCAGGCGGCCGAGGCGGCGGGGGATCAACTCCTCTGGAACTTCTTCGACAGCGGCGAGACGATCACCTACGCGCAGATGCGCCGTCAGGTGAACGGGCTGGCCTCGGCGCTTGTGGCCCTGGGCATCCGGAAGGGCACCCATGTCGGCGTGATGCTGCCGAACATCGCCGCCTTCCCGCTGACCTGGCTGGCCTTGGGCCGGATCGGTGCGGTTATGCTGCCGATCAACCCCGGCTATCGCCCGCGCGAGATCGAGCACGTGGCCAAGGTGGCCGAGGCGGAATGGATCGTGACCGATGCCGATACCCGCGCCACGCTGGATCAGGCCCATTCCGAAGGCTTGGTGAGTTTCCCGCCGGAAAAGATGATCGTCGTGGGCGGGGAAGTCCCGCCCGGCGCGCATGACTGGCGTACTCTGGCCGCGACCCTTCTGGACGACTTCACCGCCCCGGAACCGGTGGGCCATGACGACCTGCTGAACATACAGTTCACCTCCGGCACTACCGGTTTCCCCAAGGGCTGCATGCTGTCGCAGCGCTACTGGATCTCTGCCGGAAAGGTGAACGCTTTTCGTGATGGGCGCCGCTACCGGCGGCTGCTGGCCTCGACCCCGTTCTTCTATATGGACCCGCAATGGCTACTGCTGATGACGCTCTACCAGCGTGGCACGCTGTTCGTCGCGGCGAAGCAATCGACCAGCCGTTTCTCGGGGTGGCTGAAAAAATACGAAATCGAGTTCTGCCTGCTGCCCTGGGTGCTGCACGGGATGGAGCCGCAAGTGCATGACGCCGACAATCGGGTGATCCGGGCGAACATCTACGGCTGCCCGAAGGATCTGCACGAGGGGCTGGAGGTGCGGTTCGATCTGAACGCGCGCGAGGCCTTCGGGATGACCGAACTTGGCCCGTCCATGTTCGTGCCGATCGAGCGCGCGGAAAAGGTCGGCTCAGGCTCTTGCGGGCTACCGTGCCCGTTCCGCGAATGCCGGATCATCGGCGAGGATGGCCAGCCGGTTGAACCGGGCGGGGTGGGAGAGCTGCAACTTCGCGGCCCGGGAATCATGCTGGGTTATTACAACAACCCGCAGGCCACGGTCGAAGTCTTGAAGGACGGCTGGTTCTCTACCGGCGATCTGTTCCGGCAGGATGAGGACGGGTTCTTCTACATTGTCGGCCGCAAGAAAGACATGATCCGCCGCTCTGCCGAGAACATTGCCGCGCGCGAGGTGGAGACGGTCCTGGCCGCCGCCCCCGGCGTGGCCGAGGTGGCGGTGGTCGGCGTCCCCGATCCGCTGCGGGGCGAGGAGGTGAAGGCCTATCTGAAGCTGAAGGACGGGGCCCAAGCGACCGCTGACCTGCTGGCCCAGGTCATCGCGAAAGCGCAGGACGGCCTCGCTCCGTTTAAGGTGCCGCGCTTCTGGACCTTCGTTCAGGATTTTCCCCGCACCGCCTCGCTGAAGATCGCGAAGCCTCAGATCACCCTTGGCGTCAGCGACCTGCGCGCCGGGGCCTATGACCGCACCACCGGGGAATGGATACCGCACCCGCCCTTCAGGAGCCCTGAGCATGACGCCCCAGTATGATGCCATCGTGGTCGGGGGCGGGCATAACGGCCTGACCTGCGGCGCCTATCTCGCGCGGGCGGGGGTGAAGGTGCTGGTGGTGGAACGGCGCGAGATCATCGGCGGTGCCGCCGTGACCGAAGAAATGGCGCCGGGCTATCGCACCTCCACGGCTTCTTATTATCAGGGGTTGCTGCAGCCCAAAGTCATCCTGGACCTGGAGTTGCAGAAATATGGGTTCGAGGTGCTGGCCGCGCACCCCACCGTCTTCGCGCTGGAAGGCGGGCGGACCTTGACCATGTGGGACGACCCGGAAAAGTTCGTCGCCGAGATCGGGAAGTTCTCTAACAGCGATGGCGAGGCCTACCGCAAGTATCGAATGCATATGCAGAAGATCGCGCCTCATATGAAGCAGTTGCTCTGGGAGGTACCGATCAAACCGGGCAGCGGCAAGATTCGCGACCTGCGCAGGCTGGCGGGCTTCGTCTGGCGCTTCCGCAAGATCGGGCCGCAGTTCTACGACATTTACGATCTGCTCACCATGAGCGCCTATGACTACCTGTCGAAGTTCTTCACCTCGGAAGAGGTCAAGCTGGCCCTGGGCTTCTTCGCCGGGGGCGGCGGGGCGAATTCCAGCCTGAAGACGCCGGGCTCTGCCTATATGCTGGTCCGCGGCATCGTCCGCGACGGCAGCACCGCTGCCGGGCCGGGCGGCTTCATGAAGGGTGGCATGGGCTCCGTCTCCGACGCCATCCGCCGCTCGGGCGAGGCGCATGGGATGCAGGTGCGGGTCTCCTGCCCGGTGGCGCGAATCCTCGTCGAAGGCAACCGCGCCATGGGCATCCAGCTAGAGGGGGGCGAGGAGATCCGCTCGAAGATCGTGATCGCCAACGCCACGGCGCGCACGACCTTCACCAAGCTTCTGAACCCCGAGAGCCTGCCTGAGCAGTTCAATCGTGACATCAAGAACATCCGCAGCGAGAGCACGGTATTCCGGGTGAACCTCGCGCTGAAGGCCTTGCCGGACGCGCCCCTCTTCGGACAGGCGACCAAGGCGGGAGGTGTGGTGCCGCAAATGACCATCGGCCACAGTGTCGGCTACATGGAGCGCGCTTGGCTGACCGCGCGGGCGGGGGAGATTGCGGAGAAACCCTTCCTGATCGTGAAGGTGCCGTCGATGGTCGATCCCACGCTGGCGCCCGAAGGCCACTACATCATGAACTGCTTCGGCGGTCACGCGCCCTATAGCCTTGCGCGGGGCAATTGGGATGACCGGCGCGAGGAATTGTGGGGCAAGGTGCTGGCGGTCCTGAAAGAGCAATTCCCAAATATCGAGGATCTGATCCTTCACCGGCAGGTGTTGACGCCCCTGGACCTCGAGCGCCGCTTCGATCTGCCCAACGGCCATGTCCATCATGGCGAGATCAGCGCCGACCAGATGTTCTTCCGCCGCCACTCGCCCGATTACGCCGATTACCGCAGCCCGGTGGAGTTTCTGTATCAGGCCAGCGCCTCGGTCCATCCGGGGGGCGGCGTGACAGGTGTGCCGGGGCATAATGCGGCGAAGGTCATCCTGGAAGACCGCCGGAAATGGAGCTGACGACATGCTGATCGACTTCTCCAGTCGCCCGCCCTTGTCCGAATTTTCGCCCGAGGCCCCGCATCTGGCCAATTACCGCCGGGTCTATCAGGGATCGGAGAAGCAATCGGCTGGGTCCGGCGCGGCGCAGGGGCTGGATGGGTATCTGGAGACCTATGAGCGGCTGGGAACCAAGCATGTGGTGCTGAAGGGGCGCGATCTGACCACGACCTTCGGCTTCAAGATCCCGAATGAGGTGGTAGCCGGTTTCGTCCGCGAACATGGGCCGCGTTTCATCGGCTTTGCGGGGGTCGATCCGTGGCAGGCGGATTGCGTGGCGCAATTCGACCATGCGGTGAATGGATTGGGCCTGCGCGGCCTGAACCTGCAATGCTTTGAATTGAAAATGACCCCGGACGATCCGCGCCTTTTCCCGCTCTATGAAAAGGCGATCGACCTGAACGTCCCGGTGAACATCCATTGCGGGATCAACTTCTCGACCCATACGCCGATGTCTGTGGGCAAGCCGGAGTATCTGGACAATGTGATGGTTCGATACCCGGAATTGCGCGCCATTGCTTCTCCCCCCGGCTGGCCGTGGGTGCAGGAATTGATCGGGGTCGCCTGGCGGCACCCTAACCTGTCCATCGGGATTCTGGCGGTGCGCCCGAAACTTCTGGCCAAGGCGCATTCCGGCTATGAGCCGCTCTTGCAATACGGGCGCAGCGTGTTGAAGCAGAAAATGATCTTCGGCTCGGCCTTCCCAATGATGCCGGTCGAGGCGGCGCTGTCGGAACTGGATGCCCTGGGACTGGATGCGGAAACCCGCCGCCTTTGGCTGCATGACAATGCGGCGCGATTCCTGAACGGGGCTGTTGACAAGACGGGCGCTTGACCTCTCTCGTGCCGGATAGTCTTTGCGTCCCGGCGGCGAAACTTTTGTTGAGACGGATACTCTGAATGGCGGAAACCAAGGCCGGATCGCGCCGCACCAAAGACAGGACGACACCCTCTACCCGCGAGGAACAGGTGGTTGACCGCCGCCGCAGCCTTCTGGAGGCGGCGGTGCGGGTGATTTCCAAACGCGGGCTGATCGGGGTGACGATCAACTCCATCGCCGCCGAGGCGCAATGTTCCTATGGCGTCGTGGCCTTCCACTTCCAGTCGAAGGAAGGTGTGATCTTCGCGGCGCTGGACCAATACGGCCGCCGAGTATGAGGCCTATACGACCCGGCTGGCGGGATCGAAATTGGGTCCGTCTGGCCGGTTGCTCGCGATGATCGACACGGATTTCAGCCGCAAGGCGGCAGGGCAAAGCAACATCGCCCTCTGGTTGGCCTTTTGGGCCGAGGCGGTGCGGGTGCCGTCCTACCGCAAGCGTTGCCGCGAGCTGCGCGAGCATTACAACCGTATCGTGGCTGCCGATATTGCAGAGCTTGCCATGTCACGCGGGATCGAGGTGGAGGCCGAGAAGCTGGCGCTGATGCTAAACGCCCTGATCTCGGGCCTGTGGATCGAGACGGTGCTGGGTGCCGCCTCGGTGACCGAAAGCCAGAAGCGTGGGCATGAAATCTGCCTGGATCTGATGCGCAAGTTCTTCCCCGACGATTTCTGACAGGGCGGGGCCAAGCGCTCCGCAACTCAGTTCAGGGCCTTGGCGATGGCCTCGAATGCCGCCATCGATGCGTGGTCCGTCGCAGGCTCCGACGCCAGCGGCTGTGAGGCTTGCTTTACGATGACCACCTGCCGCGCGGGATCGACGTAAAGCCATTGGCCATGGATCCCGATGGCCAGTGCCGCATCGCCCCGGGTCAGATACCAGCTGTTCCGGTAACGCCCGCCCGGGATGTAATCCTTCGACAGCCCCCGCGCCCAGACCGCCGGGTCGGCGGCGTGGAAGGTGTCGTCGAGGAAAGCCTGCGGCAGCACGCCCCGAAGCCGCGGATCGCCGGACATCGCCAGAGCGATCCGCCCCATGTCGCGGAGCGTCGCGCAAAGGCCGCCCGCCGCCCGGGCCACGCCGAAGCGGTCAACGGTCATATAGGCCGAATGCTCGGCTCCTATGGGCTTCCACAGGAAATCCTGCACTAGCCGCGCATAGCTTTGGCCGCTGACCCTCTCTGCCGCCCAGGCCGCCACATCGGTATCGGGCGAGACATAGTGGAAACGGGTGCCATGGTCGCCCGCCGCCCGCTTCAGCCCGCGCAGATATTCACGGGCGCTATGCGGGGGGCGGTCATCGACAGGGTCCCAACCATTGACCCGGCGGTATTGGTCCACATCGCCGCCTACCACGGAATAGGTCTCGTCGAATTCCACCTCGACCGAGATGTCCAGGGCGTGCTGAACGGTCGCGTCGGCATAGGCGCTGCCTGCCAGCTCGGGGACATAATCGATGATCAGCCGGGCGGGGTCTACCAGTCCCTTCGCCTGCAGGGTGCCGAAGACCATGCCCAGCACGGATTTGCTGACCGAGAACATGACGTGTCGCTCATCCGGTGCCATGCCGGGGGTATAGTATTCGAAGGCCACCTTGCCGCGATGCAGGGCGAGGAAGCCGTCGGTGTGGGATAAGGGGAGGAAGGCCCCGAGCGTGTTCGCTGTCCCATCGGCGGGGAAGGTCACCCCCGAGAGATTCCTGGGCGCTTCCTCCAGCTTTAGAAAACTCTCGGACCGGCGATCGATCAACTCGGTGGTCAGTAGCTTGCTGACATTCCGCAGGGCCCAGCGGTTTTGCGGCGGCTTGCGCCAGTTGTTCAGGACAGCAGTGCGTTCAGGCGGCACCAGAGACCAGGGGTCGGGGAAATAGGTGTCGATCTCAGCGCCCATCGAACCCGGCCAACACGTTCACCGCATTGGTCCCGATATCCGCCACCGCATAGCCGCCCTCCATCACGAAGAGCGTCGGCAGGCCCGCCGCCGCGATCGCGGCGCCCATCGCGAAGTAATCTTCGCTGATCAGGCGGAACTTCGAGATCGGATCGCCGCCGAAGGTGTCCACGCCCAAGGAGACGACGACCGCCTCGGCACCGAAGTCCACCAGCCGCTCCACCGCCTGATCCAGGGCCGGACCATAGGCGCTCCAGCCGCTGCCGAGGGGCAGGGGGAGGTTCAGGTTGCTGCCCAGCCCCGCGCCTTCGCCCGTCTCTTCGGCATAGCCATTGAAATAGGGGTACTCACTAGAGGGATCGGCGTGGACCGAGATGGTGAGCACATCGTCTCGGCCATAGAAGATGTCCTGCGTGCCGTTGCCGTGGTGGTAATCCACATCCAGCACGGCGACCTTCTTGTGCTCGGCGTCGATGAACGACTGCGCGGCGATGGCGGCGTTGTTCAGGAAGCAGTAGCCACCGTAGTAGTCCCGCCCGGCATGGTGACCCGGCGGGCGGCAGAGCGCGAAGGCGGCGCGTTCGCCGCCCCGGACCAGTGCCGCGGCTTCCAGCGCGGAATTGGCGGCCGAGGTTGCGGCCTCCCATGTTCCGGCCAGGATTGGGCTGGACATGTCTATGCAAAAGCGGCCCATCTCGGCCCCCGGGCGGGTGGTGGGCAGGTTCGCGCTGCGGGGCGGGCGCCAGGTGTTGGGGAAGCCGGGGATATCTCCGTTCTCAGCGCTCCAGCGATCCCAGATGGATGACAGGAAGGCAATGAATTCCGAGTCATGCACCCGCAGAAGCGGCTCGGTCCCGAAGTCGCGCGGCTCCAGGATCGAGCCCAGATTCCGCGCCTTCACCGCTTCCAGCACCAGCTCGGCCCGGCGGGGCATCTCGAAGCTCGGCACCCATTTGCCGCGGATGTATTCCTCGCGGGCCGCCTGAAGGCGGTGCTTTTCGGAATGGACGGTCTTCATGCCTTCAACCTTTCACCATCGGGCGGTCTGCCGGCTTGGTGAACCAACCGCCCACCGCCTGTTCATAGGCGAAGCCCGCCTTGAACACATCCTCGTCACTGTAAGTGCGGCCGACCAGCTGGATGCCCGTCGGCACCCCGTTCGATGCCCGCCCGCTCGGCACCGACAGCACCGGGCAGCGGCTGAGCATGTTGAAGGGATAGGTCATGATCCAGCCATGGCGGGGATGGACCGGCACTCCGTTGATCTTCATCTCTTTCAGTACGTCATGTTCGGCTCCCGCGGCGGGAATGGCCAAAGTCGGGCAGATGAAGAGGTTGTATTCCTCCATCAGCGGGCCGAAACGGTCATACATCCGGCCTGCGGTATTCAGGCTTTCCAGATAGGCCTTGCTGGTCACCGTCTGCGAATGATGGCCAAAGGACCTGCAATATTCGGTCAACAGCGCCTCTCGGTCGTCGAGGTATTCGGCGACCCAGGCCCCGAAGAGGGTGGACAGATAGGCGTCGGCGGCATCCTGTGTTTCCATCGTCCAGCCGAGGTCCACCTCCTCGATCGTGGCGCCCAGGTCGGAGAAGACCTGAAGTGCTGCCATGGTGTTGCGCTGCACTTCCGGGTCGACCTGGTAAAAGCCCAAATCCATCGACCAGGCGATCTTCCAGCCCTTGATGCCGCTGCGGTCCACCTGCAGCTCAAGCTTCTCGCGCAGGGAGACGATGTCATGCGGATGCGGGCCGGACATCAGATTCTGCATTAACATGCAGTCTTCCACCGTGCGGGCCATCGGGCCGGGGTGGTTGTAGAAATCCATACTGAAGGGGGGCGTGGCGGGGTTACGGCCATAGGGCGGCTTGTAGCCGACCAGACCCGAGGCCGAGGCCGGAATGCGGATAGACCCGCCGATGTCTGAGCCCGTGGCCAGGGTCGTCATGCCGCCCGCGAGTGCCGCCCCCGAGCCACCGGACGAGCCGCCGGGGGTGAAGTCCAAATTCCAGGGGTTCCGCGTCACGCCCCAGAGGCGGGAGTGGCAGAACGCCTCGCAGGAAAACTCCGGCGTCGTGGTGCGGCCATGAACGATGGCGCCACCATCCATCAGCCGGGCGAGTACTGGCGTGGTCGAGGTGGCGACGTTGTCCTTGTAGATCAGCGAGCCATAAGTGGTGACCTTGCCCTCGATGTTGTTCTCATCCTTCGCGGCCAAGGGCACGCCTTCCAGCGGGCGTGGGCTGCCGCCCGGGGCATAGGCAGCCTCGGCAGCCTTGGCGGCGGCCAGGGCCTCTTCGGTATAGAGGAAGGCGAAGGCGTTCACCGGCGCACCGATCTCGGCGATCCTGTCGATCTGCGCCTGAAGAAGGTCGACCGGCGACAGGGTCCGCGCCCTGAACTGGCGGATCGCCTCTGCGGCGGGAAGGTAGCAAAGGTCGCTTTCGGGCATCGGGTCACCTTGAAGGGGGGGGGCGCAGCGGTTGCGATTATGGCGAGGTTGGCGGAAATATGGCTGATCGGTCAATCAGAAAAATGCGAATCTGCGGCGACGCCCGACAAGTATTTTTACCGCGTTCTTGGCGATGACGCGTTTCTGTGCGGCGCTGCGGGGAGGTTTTTTGGGGGAGTGGGCTTGCGGCCAGCTTCGGCTCGACTGGATGCCCAAAAAATCGGCGGTTTCTGCGACGATCCCGCCCGGCATTGTCCCATGGCGCTGCCGAACTCGCCGAAGATTTCCTTTTCTTCACATTGGATTGGTCGATGGGTGTTTGCAGAAACGGTTTCGGATTTGACCTTGTGCCGCAAGGAAGGCAGAGCCCACCTCAGGGCGCCGCAATGCGCGCCGGATCGGCCCCCGACCCGCGGCAGAATGCATCTGCGTGGTTGATCGATCAATCAATTTGTTGACACGGAACCGTCTCATATTACTCTGCCCTCAAGAGGTCACCTGCTGGAAGAAGCTGTCGCAGAACAGCCTGCCGGGGCCTCGTCGCCTGAATGTGACAAAAACCAACGGGGTGGACGATGAACGAATCACAAGACCCGCGGACCCTGTCCGCACTTCTGCGCCGGGGGGTGATGTCGCGGCGCGCTTTCCTGCTGCGCAGCTCGGCCATGATGGCGGCAGGTGCCGCGATGACCCTTCCGGGCATGGCCCGCGCCCAGACCGAGCCGGTGCAGGGCGGCGTCCTGCGCATCGGCCTGCAGAACGCCTCGCAGAACGACAACCTGGATCCCGGCACTTGGAGCACCAGCTGGATCGGCACCAGTTTCAATGGCGGCACCTATAACAACCTGGTCGAAATCCTGCCCGACGGGTCGGTCGCGGGCGACCTGGCCGAAAGCTGGGAGCCGGAGCCGGGCGCCGCGATATGGCGCTTCAAGATTCGTCAGGGCATCAAGTTCCATGACGGGCGGGATCTGGCGCTGGAAGATATCCGCCAGTCCTTCCTGCACCACATGGGCGAAGGCTCGACCTCGGGCGCGCGGGCGATTGTCGAGCAGATCAGCCAGATCGACCTTGAGGGCACGGATACCGTGGTCTTCACACTGAAGACCGGCAATGCCGACTTCCCCTTCCTGCTGTCGGACTATCACCTGTCGATCTACCCTTCCCTGGAAGGCGGCGGGATCGACATGTCGGGTGTGGGCACCGGCGCCTTCGTGCTGGACAGCTTCGAGCCGGGCATCGCGACCCGTCTGCTGCGCAACCCGAATTACCACAAGCCGGGCCTGCCGCATGTCGATGAGGTCGAGATGATCTCGATCCCAGACGCCACTGCGCGGCTGAATGCCCTGCTGACGGGCGAGGTCGATGTGATCGACGATCTGGACACCCGCAACGTCCCGATGATCGAGGCTAGCGCCGACTTTCAGGTGCTTCGCGTGCCCAGCCTGCGGCACTTCAGCTTCGACATGGACACGAACGTTGCGCCCTTCGACAATCGCGACGTCCGCATGGCGCTGAAATACGCCATCGACCGCGATGACATCATCGAGAAGGTCTTCCTGGGCGAAGGGAAGAAGGGCAATGACAATCCGGTCTCGACCATCCAGACCTTTTACCACGCGATGCCGCAGCGCGAATACAGCATCGAGAAGGCGAAGGAGCATCTGGCCAAGGCGGGGCTGGAAGCCGTGACCGTTGATCTCTCGGTGGCCGAAAACGCCTTCCCGGGCGCCATCGAGGCTGCGGTCCTGTTCAAAGAGCATGCCGCCCCGGCAGGGATCACTATCAATGTGATCCAGGAAGCCGCCGATGGCTATTGGGAGAATGTCTGGCTGAAGAAGCCCTTCGCCGGTGTCGACTGGTTCGGCCGGGCGACGGTCGACTGGTTGTTCTCGACGATCTACACATCGGACGCACCTTGGAACACCGGCTGGTCGAACGCTCGGTTCGACGAACTGCATGCCCAGGCCCGGGCCGAGACCGATGTGGCGAAGCGCACCGCGGCCTATGCCGAGATGCAGGAGATCATCCATAACGAGGGCAACATCATCACCGTCGCCTTCGTCGATTGGCGCTATGGCGTGTCGAACGCCGTGGGCCATGCAGAGGTCGGAGGGCTGATGCCCAATGACAACATGCGCATGTGTGAACGCTGGTGGATGAACGCCTGACTATGATTTGCGCGGGTGCCCGTTCGGGTGCCCGCCTGCACCTTCTCATCTCGCCGGACTACGGGCGGGCATTTCATCAACGAGATCGCTTGTATGGGCGGAGGAAATCCGATGCACACTTCCCGCAGCAATGGCACCCTGCCGCTGTTTTCGTCCGCAAGCAGGCTGGCCCTGTCTCGGCGCGGTTTTCTTGGCAGCGCCTTCACTGCAGCCGGTGCATTGATCCTGCCAGGATCCCTTGCGGCGCAGGACCAGCCCAAACAGGGCGGCACCCTGCGCTACGGAATGAACGACGGCTCGCAGCAGGATACGCTGGAGCCGGGCAGCTGGAGCACGGTGATGAGTGGCGCGGCCTTCAACGGCGCGCTTTGCAACAATCTGGTCGAACTTCTGCCCGACGGCTCGCTTGCCGGCGATCTTGCCGAAAGCTGGAACGGCAATGCGGAGGCCACGGTCTGGACATTCGCGCTGCGCAAGGGCGTGAAGTTCCACGATGGTCGCCCTTTCACGGCCGAAGATGCGCGCCAATCGCTCTTGCATCATACCGGCGCCGAAAGCACCTCGGGCGCTCTGGCCATCGTCAGCCAGATCATCGGGATCGAGACCGTCGATGACAGCCTGATCATCACGCTGGTAGAGGGGAATGCCGATTTCCCCTATCTTCTGTCCGATTATCACCTGTCGATCTTCCCGGCCCGCGAGGGCGGCGGCATTGACTGGGAAAGCGGCATCGGCACCGGGGCCTTCCGGCTGGAATCGTTTGAGCCTGGCATCGCGGTGGCCCTCGTGCGCAACCCCGATTACCACAAACCGGGCCTGCCGCATTTCGATGCGGTCGAGTTCATCAACATTCCTGACAGCACGGCCCGACTGAACGCCCTGCTGACAGGCGAAGTCGACGTGATCGAGGATGTCGACATCCGCAACGTGTCGCTCGTGGAACAAAATGAGGGACTGACTGTACTGCGTACGCCCAGTCTGCGCCACCTGACCTTCGACATGAACTGCTCTGTCGCGCCCTTCGACAATCCGGCGGTGCGCAAGGCGCTGAAACTGGCCATCGACCGCGATGACATCATCGCCAAGGTCTTTCTTGACGAGGGCGAGATCGGCAATGACAACCCGGTGGCCCGGATCATGCCGCTGTGGGTCGAAACACCGCCGCAATATGCCTATGATCCCGACGCGGCGCGAGCCCTGCTGGCCGAAGCCGGGGTGGAGGGGCTGACAGTCGATCTGTCCACGGCAGAATCCGCCTTTCCCGGCGCCATCGAGGCCGCCACGCTGTTTCAGCAACATGCTGCAAAGGCCGGCATTGCGATCAATGTCGTCCAGGAGGCGGATGACGGCTATTGGGATAATGTCTGGCTGAAGAAGCCGTTCAACGCCTCGGACTGGTATGGGCGGGTGACATTGGACTGGCTGTTCGCCACCTCCTACACTTCGGATTCGCCCTGGAACAACACAGGCTTTTCCAATCCCCGTTTCGACGAGCTGCACGCTGCCGCACGTGCCGAAGGGGACGCGGCGCTCCGCCTCAGCCAATATGCGGAAATGCAGCAGATTCTGCATGATGATGGCGGTGTGATCATCGTGGCCTTCGTCAGCTGGCGTCTTGCTGCGACCAGGAACATTGGCCACGGCGAAATGGGTGGTATCCTGCCTGCCGACAACCACCGCTGCGCAGAGCGTTGGTGGCGCACCGACCTGTGACTTCAAAACGCCCTGCCGCCACCGTCGGAAGGGCCTCGCGTCAAGGCGACACACCCGGAGACGACAGAGAATGAAGAAATCTACCCGTCCGATCCTGTCGATGACAGTCAGTCGGATCGGTCTGGGAATGCTCAGCCTGCTGATTGTGACGCTGGTGATCTTCTCATCGGTCGAACTGCTGCCCGGCAGCTATGCCTCGGCCATCCTAGGCCAGAACGCGACACCCGAGGCGGTGGCCGCGATGGAGGACAAGCTGGGCCTGAACCGCCCCTGGCCCATTCGCTATGTCGAATGGTTGGCCAACGCGGCCACAGGCGATCTGGGCACCTCCTTTTCCGGCAGGCCGGTGGTGGCGGTGATCGGGCCGCGGTTGGAGAACACTCTGATCCTGGCCGGGATCACCGCCGCCATCGCGGTGCCGCTTGCCATCGGCTTGGGCATCCTTTGCGCCCGCTATAGGGGCAGGCTCTTGGACCGCTTCCTGTCGACCGGCACTCTAGCCGCCATCTCGGTGCCCGAGTTCCTGGTGGCCTATGTGGTGATGATGGTGCTGGCGGTGCAGCTGAAGCTGCTGCCTTCCATGGCGGGCATTCGCGCGAGCATGGATTTCGGCGAACAGCTTTACCGGATGATCCTGCCGATCCTGACCCTGCTTCTGGTCATCCTTGCCCACATGGTCCGCAACACCCGCGCGGCGATCCTGTCGGTGATGTCCAGCCCCTATGTGGAAATGGCCCGCCTGAAGGGCCAGCCCGAGGGGCGGGTCGTCATGCGAGAGGCGCTGCCGAACGCGATCGGCCCCATCGCCAGCGTCGTCGCCCTGAACCTCGCCTATCTCATTTCCGGCGTGGTCGTGGTCGAGGTGGTCTTCGTCTACCCGGGCATCGGCCAGGCGATGATCGACGCCGTTCGCAACCGCGACATTGCGGTGATCCAAGCCTGCGCCCTGATCTTCTCCGCTGCCTATATCGGTTTCAACTTGATTGCCGACATTATCTCGATCGTCAGCAATCCACGCCTTCTGCATCCGCGTTGAGTGGGATTCCATGCAACCAAATCTCTCCCTCGCCAATCAGCCCAGCCGCATCAGCCTGCTGCTGCGCGCGTTGCGCCAGGCACCGCTTACCGCGAAATTCGGCATGGTCGTCGTGTCGATCTATGTCTTCGTCGCGATCTTCGCCCCCGTCCTTGCCCCTTATGGCGAGGTCGAGGTGGTCTCGCGCGTGCCCTTCGCTCCCTGGAGTTCCGAATTCCTGCTGGGTACCGACCAGCTGGGCCGCGATTTCCTGACAAGGCTGATCTATGGCGCCCGCAACTCCATCTCCATCGCGCTGATCACGACGCTGATCTCCTTCACCATCGGCTGTCTGGCCGGGATGGTGGCGGCGCTGGTGGGCGGGGTGCTGGATCAGGTGATCTCGCGCTTCGTGGATGCGGTCATGTCGATCCCCGACCTGATCTTCATCCTGATGATCCTGTCGATCTTCGGCGGCTCTATCCTGAACCTGATCCTGATCATCGCCATCCTCACCTCGACCCGCTTTTACCGCATCGCCCGCGCCGCCGCGCTGAACGTGTGCAGCCTCGACTATGTTGAGGCCGCACGCGTTCGGGGCGAAAGCCTCCTCTGGATCGCGGTGAACGAGGTCTTCCCCAACATCCTGCCGCTGATCCTGTCGGAGCTGGGGATGCGCTTCTGCTTCATCTTTCTGAACATCGCCGCACTGTCCTTCCTGGGGGTCGGCATCCAGCCGCCCATGGCGGAATGGGGCTCGATGGTTCGTGAGAATGCCGCGCTGATCAACATGGGCAACATCACTCCCTTGATCCCCGCCGCCGCCATCGCCTTCCTGGCCATCGCCGTGAACTTCGTCGTGGATTGGCAGCTGAACCGGGCCAGCGGCCTGAATGAGGAGGGCTGAGATGTCCGCAACCCCAGCTCTTGAAATCCGCGACCTGAAGATCGAGGCGAAATCGAACGACCGCTGGAACACCATCGTGAACGGCGTCTCCGTAACGGTCCGCCCGGGCGAGGTGGTGGGTCTGGTCGGTGAATCCGGCGCCGGAAAATCCACCATCGGTCTTGCCGCTTTGGGCTACTTCCGCCCCGGCGCGAGGGTGGCCGGGGGCGAGGTGCGCCTGGACGGTCGCAACCTGCTGGACGAACCCGAGGAAGCCCGCCGCAAGATCCGTGGCACGAAAGTTGCCTATGTCGCGCAAAGCGCGCAGGCAGCGTTCAACCCGGTGCACCGGCTGATGGACCAAATCTGCATGGTCGCGGTGGACCGGGGCGCCATGACCCGGTCACAGGCCGAGAAGCGTGCGGTGGATCTTTTCACCGCCCTGCAACTGCCCGATCCGCAAAGCTTCGGCCGCCGCTATCCCCACCAGGTCTCGGGCGGGCAACTTCAGCGCGCAATGATCGCCATGGCGATGATCTGCAACCCCGCGCTGATCGTCTTCGACGAGCCGACCACGGCGCTGGACGTGACCACGCAGGTTGAGGTGCTGATCTCGATCCGCAAGGTAATCGAGGAGTTCAAGGTCGCCGCGATCTACATCACACATGACTTGGCCGTGGTGGCTCAGATCGCCCATCGCGTGGTGGTGCTTCGCTACGGCGAGGTGGTCGAGGAAGCCGCCATCGCCGACATCATGGACCGCCCGCAACACGCCTATACGAAGACGCTCTGGGCTATTCATGAGCTGTCGGTCAGCAATGGGCAGGATCACGGACAGAAGGGCGCCTCTCTGCTGGCACTGAAGGGTGTGGCCGCGAAGTATCACGATTTCCAGGTTCTGACCGACATTTCCCTGACCGTCGGTCGCGGCGAGACCGTTGCTCTGGTGGGCGAATCCGGTTCGGGAAAATCCACCCTCGGGCGGCTGGTCGTCGGCCTGAAAGAACCCGCGGCGGGCAGCGTTACCTATGACGGCAAGCTCCTGGCTGCGAAGGTGAGCCAGCGCTCGCTGGAAACGCTGAAGCGCATCCAGATCATCTACCAATCCGCTGACACCGCCCTGAACCCTCGCCAGACCGTCCGCAAGATCGTGGGTCGCCCATTGACCCTCTACCACGGCCTGCGGGGTGTCAGGCGCGAGGCGCGGTTGGTCGAACTTCTGAAAATGGTCGAGCTGGAGACCAGTTATGCCGACCGCACCCCCGGCCAGCTCTCCGGCGGGCAGAAGCAGCGCGTCGCCATCGCGCGGGCCTTGGCCGCCAACCCCGAACTGATCGTCTGCGACGAGATCACCTCGGCGCTGGACAAGGTGGTGCAGGCCGAAGTCCTGCGGATGCTGATGAAGCTGAAAGCGGAACTCGGTGTGTCCTACCTGTTCATCACCCATGACATCGAGGTCGTCCGTGCCATCGCCGACCGGGTCGTCGTGTTGCAGCATGGCCGCATCGTCGAGCAGGGCACACGGGAAAGAGTCTTCTCCCCGCCGCACCAGCCCTATACGGAAACCCTGCTCGCCTCTGTTCCCGCCATGGCGACCGGCTGGCTGGACGATGTCATCGCCGGTCGTGCCGCGTAAGGGGGCGGACCGACGCTGGCCCGCCTTGGTCTCACCCGATCTCGATCACCGTGCGGCCCCGGATATTCCCGGCCACGATCTGCTCCGCCAACTTCGGCAGATCGGCCATCGGTGCCACTGTGGTCAGCGCCTCCAGCTTCTTGCGGTCCATATCGCGGTCCAGCAAAGCCCAGGCCTCGCCCCGTCGCTCCTGCGGACACATCACGGAGTCCACCCCCAGCAAAGCCACACTCCGCAGGATATGCGGCATGACCGACGCCGGCAGATCCGCCCCACCCGCCAGACCGCAGGCCGCAATCGCGCCGCCATAAACCGTCTGGGCGAGCGCATTCACCAGCGTATGGCTCCCCACGCTGTCCACCCCTCCCGACCAGCGCTCCGCCTGCAGCATCTTGCCGGGGGCCGAAAGCGTGGCCCGGTCGATGATCCCGATGGCACCCAGACCCATGAGAAACCCCTCTTCCGAAGGCCGTCCGGTCGAGGCGATCACCTTCACGCCGCGCGCGGCCAGCAGCGAAATCGCCACCGTGCCGACACCCCCGGCCGCGCCGGTCACAAGGAACTCACCGTCCCTTTTCAGCACCCCATGCCTCTCCAGCGCCAGCACGCAAAGCGCGGCGGTATAACCGGCGGTGCCTATGGCCATCGACTCCACCGGGCTGAAACCTGTGGGCATGGCGGTCAGGTGCTGCGGCTTCAGCCGCTGAAAGCGCGTGTAGGCGCCCCATTCGGTTTCCGACAGGCCCCAGCCATTGACCAGAACCCGGTCCCCCGGCTTCCAGGCCGAGGATCGCGACTCGACCACCACGCCCGCCAGATCGATCCCCGCCACCATCGGCAACCGCCGCGCGATGCGACCCTTGCCGGTGATGGCCAGCCCGTCCTTGTAGTTCAGGCTGGAATGGCTGATCTCCACCAGCACGTCATTGTCGGGCAGGTCCGCCAGCGTCAGATCCGCAAGCCGCGCCTTGGGTTTTCCGTCCACATCCTGGATCAGCATGGCCTTAAAGGCATCGGTCATCGGGGCTCTCCGCTTGTTGGGTCCGGTATCGTGACGCTCCCAGTGCTGACCCGGAAGGGCGGGCAGATCAAGCCCGTTACGGTCAGGCCGCTGCTGCCGAAGCAGCGGACCGCCGCGCATGGCCTAACCTTCAAGGCCCGCAAGAAAAGGCGCATCGGTTCAGATCCTTTCCCCACAATAGGAAATTTGGAAGCCGCGCCCGCCATGCTTCTGCGCACCACCGAATGCCATGACGTCAGATTATGGCCACCCAAGAATTTCCACCTTTCCCAGTGCCCCCCGGCAGCTAGTCTCCGGGCAGCCCAACCCTCCGCAGAACAGGCCTGACCATGCCCCCAACCGCCGACGAATTCGACTACATCATCGTGGGCGCGGGCTCCGCCGGATGCGTCCTGGCGGCCCGGCTGACCGAGGATCCCGCCTGCAGGGTCCTGCTGCTGGAGGCCGGAAACCCCGACCGCTCGCTGATGATGATGATCCCGGCGGCGGTCTACAAAGTCTTCCACAACCCGCGCTTCAACTGGAACTATGAGTCCGAGCCCCAGGCGGAACTGATGAAGCGCCGCGTCCCCGTGCCGCGCGGGCGGACCTTGGGCGGTTCTTCCTCGATCAACTCTATGGTCTGGCTGCGCGCCCATCCGGCGGATTACGACGCCTGGGCGGCGCAGGGCCTGAATGAGTGGAGCTTCGCCCATTGCCTGCCCTACTTTAAACGCTCGGAAACCTCGGACCGGGGCGCGTCGGACTACCATGGCGGTGATGGCCCGATCCATGTCACCCGCGCCAGCCTGCGCTCAGCCATCTTCGACGCCTTCGAGGAAAGCTCCGTCGCGGCAGGCCACCGGCTGGTCGATGACCTGAACGGCCCAGACGCCGTGGGGATCGGGCGGTTGGACAGCAACAAGCGCAACGGGCGGCGTTGCAGCGCCTCGGTCGGCTACTTGCGTCCGGCCCTGAAGCGCCCGAACCTGACCCTGCGCACCGCTGCCCTGACCCAGCGGGTGATCCTGCAAGGGGCAAGGGCTGTGGGCGTGGAATACCGTGCGGGCGGCCAAATCCTCACGGCCATGGCGGCGCGCGAGGTCATCCTTTCCGGCGGCGCGATCAACACGCCGCAACTGCTCATGCTCTCGGGCATCGGCCCGGGGGACGAGCTGCGCCAGCAAGGTATCCGTGTCGCGCTGGATCAGCCCGGGATTGGCGGCAACCTGCAAGATCACCTCGACATGGGGATGAGCTACAGCTGCAGCGAGCCCATTTCCCACGCGTGGATGGGGTCACCCCTGGGGAAGGCCAGGGTCGGCACGGAGTGGCTGCTGAACCGTAGCGGCCCCGGCGCCTCAAACATCTGGGAGATCGGCGGTTTCGCCAAAGCGATGCAGGATTCCGGCCTGCCGACGGTGCATTACCACGTCGCCCCCATGAAGATCGACGCTCGCCCCGATGGCAGCTTCACTCTCTCGCATGGCTTCACCCTGCATCTGTCGCAACTGCGCCAGCGCAGCCGGGGCCGCCTCTCGCTGCGCAGCGCTTCGGCTGGCGACGCCCCGAAAATCGACTTCCGCTTCTTCAGTGACCCGCGCGATGTGGTGGAGATGCGCGAAGGGATCAAAGTCACGCGCGAGATCACCTCGCAGGGGTCTTTGGGCAAGCTGGGGACGTTGGAGGTCCACCCTGCCGATGCGGCCCGGACGGATGCCGAAATCGACGCAGCGTTGCGTCAGTATGTGAAAACCGAATTCCACCCCTCGTGCACCTGCCGGATGGGCGTGGATGAAGGGGCCGTGGTGGACCCCGAACTCCGCCTGAACGGGATCGAGGGGCTGCGCGTGGTCGATGCCTCGGTCATGCCGCATTGCGTGGGGGCCAACCTGAACGCCACGGTGATCATGATCGCCGAGAAGGCATCCGACATGATCCGGGGCCGCAATTCCCTGCCGCCTGCCGGGATCGCTGCGCAACCCAGTGCTCTGGTGCAGGAAATCGTTAGTCAGCGGGGCTTCTGACCGGGCCGGGGACCGGCCGTAGCCCCAAGGCCACCCGGTCCGCCTCCAAGGCGCGGAACTCCTTCAATAGCCAGTCCCACACCCGCTGCACCGCCGGGCGGCGCAGGGCCGTGCGGCGGGCGACGAGGTGATAGGCACTGCCGGTTTCCAGGAAGCTGCCCCCGGCAGGCACTAACCCTCCGCACAGGATCTCTTCCGCCACCACATGCCACCAGCCCAGGGCGACACCCTGTCCCTTTATCGCCCCCTGGATCACCAGCGCGTAGTCGGAGAAACTCAACTCTGTCGCCTCGCGCATGGACCCCATGTCCAGGGTCTCCAGAAAGTTGGCCCAAGGGATCCGCATCTTGCCTAGCAAGCTGGCCAGCACCTGCGCCTGCAAACCCGAAGGCCCGTCGATCGGCCCATGCGCCGCCAGATAACCCGGGCTGCAGACCGGGATCACCGCCTCGGGCACCAGCGGCCGATGCTCCACCTCCTCCCCTTCGGCCATAGAATAGCGCAGGCCGAGATCCGCCGCCCCCAACCTGCCGTAAGGTTCGCCATGGATCAGGTCCAGCCGCACGGTGACGCCCTGCACCTCTCGCCGCAGCTTGTCAAATCGCGGCATCAGCCAGTGGATCGCGAAGGCCGAGGTGACGGACAGCGTCACCACATCCGCCTCATGCTGGCGGTTCTGGATCTCGCTTACCGCATCCTCGATCCGATCGAACCCTTCCCGCACCGCCCGTTGCAACAGCCGCCCGTCCTCGGTCAGCTCCAGCCCGGTGGATTTGCGCTGGAACAGGGCCACGCCCAGATGCTGTTCCAATCGCAGCACCATCCGGCTGATCGCGGGCTGGGTCACGTTGAACTCCCGCGCCGCTAGCGTGAAATTCAGATGTCGGGCCGAGGCCTCGAACATGAAAAGCGCACCTGACGAGGGCAGTCGGCCCCGCAGGGGCATTCGAGTCTCCTGTCCATACTTCAGATCATGTCGATACTACAATTTCGGACCGGGACCATAGGAAATCCGCTGTTAAGCTGACCTGAGATTTGGCCGGTATGCGGCCCAGCCAGAGGACATGGTCCATGTCTGCCAGCTTTACCCATGTCTTCTCTCCCCTGCGGCTGCGGGGGTGCGACATCCGTAACCGCATCCTCTCGACCGGCCACCAGACCTATCTGGCCAAGGGCAACATGCCGACCGAGGATTTCATCGCCTATCACGAGGCAAGGGCGCGCGGCGGGGTGGGGCTAATCGTGAACGAAGCGGCGCGGTTTCATGTATCTTCGGTGGGTGAAGCGCCGGACCTGACCATCCTGACTGATGATGCGATCCCGCACTATGCCCGTTTGGCGGAGGCCGTGCAGCGCCACGGCGCGAAGATTTTCGGCCAGCTTTCCCATTCCGGGCGCGTCACCCGCCGGATGACGAACGGTATGCGCGGCGTGGTCTATGCGCCGTCGCCTGTGCCTGAAAACCGCTTCCAGGTCATCCCGCGCGAAATGCCGACCGAGATGGTGGCCGAGGTGGTAGGGGCCTGTGCCGAAGGCGCACGCCGCTATGCCGAGGCAGGTTATGACGGGATCGAACTGATGGCCAGCCACGGCCTCCTCTTCGCGCAATTCCTAAACTCCACCTCCAACCGGCGGGACGATATCTACGGCGGCACGCCCGAGAACCGCCTGCGCGCGTTGAGCGACGCGCTGCGCGGTGTCCGCAAATCGGTGGGGCCGGATCTGGTGGTTGGGTTGCGCATATCGGCCGATGAGGACGACGAAGGTGGGATGGGCAAGGATCTTGTCCTGAGCATCTGCCGCAGCCTCTGCGCCGAGGGGCTGGTCGATTACATCAACACCACCTTCGGCACCATGGCCGCCATCGGCGCCTCGATCCATGTCGTCCCACCGATGGAGGTCGCGCCGGGCTACGTCGCCCCTTATGCCGCCGCCATCCGGGCCGCGGTGCCAGTACCGGTCTTCGTGGCGGGCCGGATCAACCAGCCGCAGATGGCCGAGTCCATCCTCGCCGCCGGGCAGGCCGACATGTGCGGCATGACCCGCGCGCTGATCGCCGATCCGGACATGCCCAACAAGGCGCGCGAGGGGCGGTTAGACGAGATCCGGGCCTGCATCGGCTGCAATCAGGGCTGCATTGGCCATTTCCACGCGGGCAGTTCGATCAGCTGCATCCAGAACCCCTCGACCGGGCGAGAACTGCGCCTGCCGCCGGTCGAGCCCACCACGCGGCCACTGCGGGTGCTGGTGGCAGGCGGTGGCCCCGCCGGGCTGATGGCAGCAGTCACAGCCTCGGAGATGGGCCATCAGGTGGTCTTGGCGGAGGCGGGGGCTCAACTGGGCGGGCAGGCTCTCTTGGCGCAACTCCTCCCCGACCGGGCTGAGTTTGGCGGACTGGTGACCAACCTGACCCAACGCCTGTCCCAAAAGCAGGTGGAGGTGCGGCTGAACAGCCCCGTCACAGCCGCGACGGTGGCCCAGATAGCCCCGGACGCGGTGCTGGTCGCCACCGGCTCCACCCCTGTGGATATGGAGGTCGTGGGAGCCGAGGCAAAGAACCCCGTCGATGCTCAGGACATCCTCACTGGCAAAGCGACCGCTGGTGCGAGGGTCATCGTCGCCGATTGGCGCGGCGACTGGATCGGTATTGGCATTGCCATCCTGCTACAACGTCGGGGCCATGACGTGCGGCTCGCGGTCAACGGCATCGGCGCCGGGATGAACCTGCAGCAATATCTCCGCGACCACTGGGCCGGGAAGCTCCACGCCGCCGGGATCCAGGTCGTCCCCTATGCCCGGATCTACGGCGTGGACGGCGACGCCGCCTACTTCCTCCACGCTGCCTCTGGCGAGCCGATGGTCCTGTCTCATGTCGACACGATCGTCCTCGCCTCTGGCCGCGCTCCCCGCGCCACGCTGGAAAATGAACTCCGAGGCTCGGGCCTCCCCTTCACAACCCTGGGCGACGCCACCATCGCCCGCAGCGCCGAGGAGGCGATCTATGATGGCCATAGCATTACGCGCGAATTTCTCTCCGCCCTCGCAGCAGAAAAAGCAATGACATGAACGATCTCTCCGCCCTGCTGAACCCGCTCAGCATCGCCTTGGTGGGCGCCAGCCCCAAGCCGGACAGCTTTGGTGCGAACCTTCTGCGCTCGATCCGCTCGCTGGGATACGAGGGACAGGTCCATCTGGTGAACCCCCGCTACGACAGGATCGACGGCCAGCCCTGCCTCCCCGCGATCCCCACAGGCACCGATTGCGCCGCCTTCGCCCTGGGTGACGCGCTGCTGGTCGACGCCGTCCAGGCGGCGGCGGAAGTCAGCGTCAAAGGCGCCGTCTTCTTCGGCCGTGCCCATGGCGAGCATCAGGGCCAACCCCGGGCCGAGGCCATCCGCCAGATCGCGGCCAAAGCGGGGATGGCGATCTGCGGGGCTAATTGCATGGGCTTCGTCAACCTGCGTGACCGGCTGCAACTGACCGGCATGCCCTTCAAGGCGCTGCCCGCCCCCTCGGGCGCCGCCCTCATATCGCATTCCGGCTCCACCTGGTCCGGTCTTGTCGGCAACCGCCGCCAGATGGGTTTCGACGTCGCCGTCTCCGCCGGACAGGAGCTGGCCACCACGGTGGTAGATTACATCCGCCACTTCCTGGCCCAACCCGAAATCCGCGTCATCGCCTGCGTGCTGGAGACGATCCGCGACCCGGAAGGCTTTATCGAAGTCGCCAAGCTAGCCCGCGATAAAGGCGTTCCAATCATCGCCCTGAAACTCGGCCGCAGCGCCGCGGCGAAACACTTTGCCCTCTCCCATTCCGGCGCCTTATCCGGCGCCAACGCCGCCTATGACGCCGCCTTCGCCCGCTTCGGCGTGGTGCAGGTCCATAACTTGGACGAACTTCTCGACACCGCCGAACTCCTGTCCCTCCCGCGCCGGATGTCCGCCCCCGGCATCGCCCTCGGCACGGACTCGGGCGGCGAACGCCAGCTGATCACCGACCTCGCCTCGGACCGGGGCCTCACCTTCGCAACCCTCGCCCCCGAAACCCTGTCAAAGGTACAGGCCCTGCTGGACCCCGGCATGGAGGCCGGCAATCCGCTGGACTACTGGGGCGACGGCGGGGATATGATGGCCCCGGTGCTGAGCGTCATGGCCCAAGACCCCGGCGTTGGAGTGGTGGTCATGGCGACCAACCTGCCGCCTGACCGCAACTTCTCGGAAATGTCCGCCGCCGCGATCCGCAAGGTCCATGCCGCGACCGACAAGCCCGTGGCCGTGATGGGCAATATCTCGACCACCATCTCCCCCGAACTCGCGGCAACGCTGCGGGACAGGGGGATCGCCGTCCTGATGGGCACGGCCAGCGGCCTCGCCGCGCTGTCGCATCTGCAAGCCTACCACCTCGGCACGCAGATTGACGATTCCAGGCCCCTTCCCCTGCCCGCCAAGGCGGCTCAAATTATCGACGCCGCCCCAACCGACAGCCTCCGCAGCGCCGAAGGCTTCAGCATCCTCGAATCCGCCGGCATCCCCTGCGCCCCCTTTGCCGAGATCCGCACCCCCGGCGACCTCGCCACCTTCGCCGCCCGTCACGGCCTGCCCCTGGTCCTGAAGATCGACGATGCCGCCATCGCCCACAAATCCGACCTGGGTGGCGTCATTCTGGGCCTGCGCACCCTGGCCGAGGCCACCTCCGCTTTGGGTGTCCTGCGCTGCCGCCACCCCAAGGCGCCGATCATCGCCCAGGCGATGGCCGAGGGCACCGAGCTGATCCTGGGCATGACCACCGACCCGGACTTTGGCCCCCTGATCACCCTCGGCCTCGGCGGTGTCTTCACCGAGGTCTTCCGCGACACCGTCTCCCTCATCCCGCCACTTTCCCCCGATGCCGCCCTGAAAGCTCTGAAAGGCCTGAAAGGCTATCCGCTCCTCACTGGCGCGAGGGGGCGCAAACCGGCCGATCTGGAGTCCCTCACCACCCTGATCGCCCGCTTCAGCGCTTTCGCGGTGGGGGCGAAGGACCGGATCGCCGAGATCGAGATCAACCCCGTCCTCGCAGGCCCCGAAGGCGCAGTCGCCGTGGACTGCATCGCCCTTCGCAAGAAAGTCGCGCCCAATGCCCACTGAGTACGAAACCATCCGCGTCGAGATCACCGAGACCGGCATCGCCCATATCCACCTAAACCGCCCCCGGGTGCTGAACGCCATCAACTCGGTCCTGATGCGCGAAGTCACCGAGGTGGTCCAAGCACTGCAACACGACCCGGCCATTCGCTGCTTCATCCTGTCGGGCGAGGGCCGGTCCTTCTCGGCGGGCTTCGACCTGAAGGAGTCCGCCGCGGCGGGGGACCGCACGGTTAGCGACTGGCGCCGGGTGCTGGAGGCGGATTTCGACTTCGTCATGCAGTTCTGGGATTGCCCGAAACCCACGATCTCGGCCATCCACGGGCATTGCATCGGTGGCGGGCTGGAGCTGGCCGTGGCATGCGATATCGCCATTGCCGATGAGACAGCGATCTTCGGCGAGCCCGAAGTCCGCTTCGGATCGGGCATCGTGGCCATGGTCCTGCCCTGGATGGTCGGCCCGAAACATGCGAAGGACATGCTGCTGACCGGCAATGACCAGACCACCGCCACCCGCGCCGCCGAAATCGGCCTCGTTACCGAAACCGTCGCCACGGGTCGCCACGTGGAACGGGCCTTCGAGAAGGCGCAGGAGATTGTCTCCGCCGCCCCCTTGTCGGTGGAGCTGACGAAACGCGCCATCAACCGCAGCTTCGACATGCGCGGCATGCGCATGGCGCTTGTGGCGGCGGTGGAGACGGATATCGTGATCGAGACCTCCGGCGGGCCCGAACGGGCGGAGTTTGACCGCATCCGCAAGGAGCAGGGCTTGAAGGCTGCGATCGAATGGCGCAACGGCCGCTGAGCATAAATCCGGAAGAAAAACCTGATCGGCTGACACGCTGATCCGCGACTTGGCCAGTGCGGCATCTGGACCGGCTTTGTCGCAAAGTTCTGCGCTGATTGGTGAAGAGCCTCGATTTACTCCCGTCAAGTGGCGAGCGCTGCGAATTGGGCAAAGGGACTGAGCCCGGATGTTAACTGACCCTTGCGGATCATGTTCGCCACTTCGATGCCTTCGAGCATCGCAGAGGCTGAGACAAAGTACTTGAAGCCGAGCATCGGCCTGACTCGCCTCTTGATGGTGCGATGGTCCTGTTCAATCATGTTGTTCAGATACCCGATCGGGATCGGGCAGCCGAAGCGCTTCAGCATCCGGATGATCGCGGTAATGCCGGAGATATTGGCTTCGCTTTTGTCGATGGCAGATCTTCTGCGGCAGATCGTTCACCTCGAGCGCGCGGGCAAAGAACCTGGTTGCGGCTGTCTTGCTGCGCTTCTTCGACAGCATGAGCCGAAGGTCCGCGTAGCGAAATTCAAGGTTTTGCCAAGCTTGTGGACAGCGCGGTAGACATAGACCCACTCGCCCTTCCTCTTGATGTAGGTCTCGTCCATGCGCCAAGATCGGTCGGTTGGTGCTTTCCGACGTCGGGCCGAGTTCGCGATCAAGGGTGAGTACTTCGCGACTCAGCGATTAAGCGCTGCATGGTCCACCTTACCGCCGGATTCTGCCATGACCTCCTTCAGATCCCGGTAGGGCACTGTGTAGCGCACGTAGAAGAACACCGCGAAGAGGATCACATCTTTCGGAAATTGCGCGCCAATGAACGAGATCATCATGCGCCCTCCGAGATCGGTTGCATTTCGGCGGGATCGTGGGTTGCCTTGGAAATGCCCGTCAACACAAAAGTTTGCAACAGATCCCACTTACTTCTATGTGGTGCAGGCGACCGTATTGATTGCTGCAGCGGTGGTATTTCTATTCCTTTTGTAGGGCGCCACGGGCATCGACAGAGTCTCGTAGAGACTGGTCGCCCACGTCTTCGTTGGCTTCTGATCCTCTATATCCTGCTGACCAAGCGGTAGGATGATCTGCATGCCGCAGCCCCGGCATACGCGGCCGAACAACCGCTCTGGAACTACACAACCGGCGTCGAGATCGGCATCGTCTCGCTTCTGTCCTGGAGGCCTTACATCGGGGCGATGGTTCGCATGGCGCCGAACGGCAAGAGGGCAGCGCTGCCAATCATGATCGGGATGGGCGCTCCGATAAGCGTAGTTCCAGAGCTAGGAGTGGGCTTAACACTGTGAGCTTAAGACACCAGCTGGATGCGGTTGTCACCGGTTTCACTGCAGTTTTCCGCTGGAGCATGATGCGAAAGGCGGGGCGGGAACGGGCATCGTGATCCGGTAGATTTCGTCTACGGATTTCGAAAGTGAAAGATCGATCTCCATCGGTTCCGCATGTCCGAAACCGCCGTACCAGGAACAAGTATGCGCGGCTTCCGCTGCTGCCGCTGCCAGCAGATCAACGGGCTTTTCACCCCGCAGCAGCCCGACCAGAACCCGTGCAATAAACGTATCGCCCGCCCCGAGCGTATCGAGCGGCGTAATGGTGGCCGCCCGGGTTTCCGTCACTTGCCCGCTCGATACCAGAATTGCGCCATTCTCGCCCCGTGTCACAAGAACATGTCGGGCACCGGCCCGACCGGCGATCTCGGCCAGACGGCTCGCACCATCATAGGTCAGCCCGCCCCCCGAGAAACTCGCGAGGAAGCAATGGGGCGCGACCCGCGCGATCCGATCGGAATCATGGACAGTCGCGAAATCATAGGAAAGCTTCGTCCGCGCCGCGATATGGGGAATCCAGGCATCGACATGGCTCGACCTGCCGGTGTGGACGGCATCCATCCGCGCCATCAGATCAAGATCGGCCAGCATCGGACCGATGATCGAGACGCCAAGATCAGCGCCTAGGAACACACGCTCTCCCCCCTCGGTTCCGATCACACAGAAGGCAGTAGTTCCAGGCAGCGTTCGCAAACGAGTAGTATCCACGCCCTCACGTTCCAGCGCCTCACGTATACACCGTCCTGCGGGATCATCCGCTACCGCGCCAGCGTAAAAGGTTTCGGCGCCAAAGCGATGCGCAAAGACGGAGTGGTTCAGGCAATTGCCGCCCGGATACATCAATCCCTGGTCTTCATAACAGTCGACCACATTGTCGCCAAAAGACAGGATCAGGGGATTAGGCATCGTTCGATCTCTGCTTTTGAGCGGAATTGTGAGAACGTTCGCACTTTTCTGTCGCAAGTGTCAACCCGCGCTTGACCGATCCTCTTGCGCGCAATACGTCATATAACATCTTATAACAAATCCGGATCGCGCGATGCCCGCCCCCGCCCCATTTCACCCCGACGTCACAGCCGCGCTTGCCGCGATCGAAACCTCATTTCCGGCCCGCGTCTTTTTCGTGGCCTGCGGTGGGTCACTATCCATCATGTATCCGGCTAAGTTTCTGCTGGACCAGCATTCGGCTCTGCCGTCGGATCTGTTCAACGCGGCGGAATTCACAACACGAGCGCCGAAAGGGGTTGGCAAGGACTCGCTTGTCATCCTGTGCTCGATGACCGGCACGACGAAGGAAACCGTCGCTGCTGCGGAATTCGCCCGGTCTCGCCAGGCGCGGACTGTGGGCCTGACGGTGGAACCGAACTCGCCCCTCAGCAAGGCCTGCGACCACACGATCGGGTTCGAAGCACCCTACACGACCGGCGTTCCGATCGACGCCAAGAACAGCAACTACGCCCGTATTTATCAGCTTGTTATGGGCGTGGTCGCTTTGACCGGCGGCGAGGATCTGTCGGGCCCGCTCATGGCAAGCTTGTCCTCACTGCAACCTGCTATCGATAAGGCGCAGGAGAAGTTCGCGCCGCTGTTCGCAGAGTACGCCCCGCGCTTCGCCAAGGAGGACGTCGTCTATACAGTCGCCAGCGGTGCCAATTTCGGCGCTGCCTATTCCTTCGCGATCTGCGTGTTGATGGAGATGCTGTGGATCGGCAGCCAGGCGATCCACGCCAACGAGTTCTTCCATGGCCCGTTCGAGGTTCTGGACAAGGATCGCTGCTTCATACTGCTAAAAGGGCGCGACTCGACACGGTCGCTGGAGGATCGCGCGGACACTTTCCTGCATCGTTTTGGGACGGCCGGGAATATCTTGGTGCTAGATGCGGAAACGCTGGACCTGTCAGGCATTGACCCGGCCTTCCGGGGCAATCTGGTACCATTGATCTTCTTCGACACGCTCTGGCGTTTCGCTTACAGACTTGCTGACCTGCGCCAGCACACGATGCTGGAAGACCGGCGCTACATGAAAAAGATCACCTACTGACGGAGCCAGAATGGCGCAGCATGACCTGCTGACACCGCTGTACGAGCAGGTTCGGCGCACGATCCTTGCCGATATCCAGTCGGGCCGGCTGGCAGAGGGCGACTTCCTGCCGCCGGAGCCGGAACTTTGCACGGCGCACGGTGTCAGCCGGATCACCCTGCGCCGTGCAATCGGAGAACTGTGCGCCGAAGGCCGGCTGATCCGCCAGCAAGGGCGCGGTACCGTGGTGGCGCCGCGCAAGGTGAATCAGCGGCTGGTATCGCTGTCGGGATTTTCCGAAACGATGGACGGCCTTGGTCTTACGTCGAGCCACCGCATTCTGGAGTGCGAGGATGCTTCCGACGATACCGGCATTGCGACACGGCTGCGCGCGACCTCGCCGATCCGCTTCCTGCGGCTTCTGGAGGTCGATGGGCGGCCGATGACACTGGAAACGTTGTGGTTCGATGCCGTGCGATATCCGGAAGCGGTGACTTCGGTCGCGCAAGGCGGATCATTCTTCGCCGCTTTGCGCGATACGGCGAGGGTCAGCCCGGTAAGTGCCGAACGTCAGATCAATGTGGGTTTCGCGACCTCCGAAGAGCGCGAGATTTTCGGCATCACCGCCTCGCAGCCTATGTACCGGATCGAGAAAACCACGTTCGGGCAGGATGGCGTCGTCCTCGGCCTGTCGGAATTGGTCACCCCCTGCCATCTTGTCAGCTTCCACCTGGAAACATGAAAGGCCGAACCATGATCGTGCTTGATGCCGAAGCCGTCCATGCCGCCCTTCCTTGGCCCTATCTGGTGGAGGAACTGCGCAAGACGCATCGCGGCCTGCCGCCACAAGCAGACGTCGTGATCCAGTCCGATCCTAGTGGAAGCGGAAACCAGTTCGTCACGTTGCCGGGCTGGCTGCCGGGCGGCCTCATCGCAGTAAAGATGGTGGGTGTATTTCCCGGCAACCTCAGCAGCATACCACCGCAACCGTCGGTTCAGGGACTGGTCGCCGCCTTCGATGGCCAGTCGGGCGCACCCCGGCTTGTAGCGGATGGGGCGGCGATGACTGCTCGCAAGACCTGCGCTGACTCTGCACTCGGCGCAGCGATCCTGGCGCGGGAAGATTCGGAGAACCTGCTGATCCTTGGCGCGGGAGCCCTGGCGCCGCATATGGCAGCGGCGATGCGGGCGGTTCGCCCCTCGATCCGCCAAATAGCGATCTGGAACCGCACCCATTCCCGCGCCGTCGCGCTGGCTTATGACTTGCGGGCGGCAGGATTGCCGGTCGAGGCTACTGAGGATCTGGATGCGGCTGTTTCGACTGCCGACATCATATCTTGCGTCACCATGTCGGACCGATCGCTTGTGAAGGGCGCGCTGCTGAAACCCGGCGCGCATCTGGATCTTGTGGGGGCCTATCTGCCGACCATGCGAGAGGCGGATGATGAGGCGATCCGCAGGGCGACGATCTTCACTGACACCAAGGGCAACCTGACGAACGGGGGCGACCTGCTGCAGGCGGTGGCTGCCGGTGTGATCGACTGGGACGACGTGCGCGCCGATTTGTACGATCTGGCCCAAGGTCGCGCCACAGGACGGACGAGCGCGGATCAGATCACGCTGTTCAAGAACAACGGTGGCGCACATCTGGATGTGTTTACCGCCGCTGCCTTGCTGAAGGCGCTCGGCTAGGGTCGATCAGCCTTCGACAAGCACTCGTGACAGAAAGGCGCGCGTCCGTTCATGCGCGGGGCGTGACAGCACTTCGGCAGGATTGCCCTGTTCAACGATCACGCCGCCATCCATGAAGATAAGGTGATCGCCGACATCACGGGCGAACCCCATCTCATGCGTGACGACAACCATCGTCATACCATCCGCGGCAAGCTGGCGCATCGTCGCCAGCACCTCACCTACCAGTTCGGGATCGAGCGCGGAGGTCGGTTCGTCGAACAGCATCAGATCCGGCTTCATGGCAAGCGACCGTGCGATGGCCGTTCGCTGCTGCTGGCCACCCGAAAGCTGTGCTGGATAGTAATGCGCCCGGTCGCGCATCCCGACCTTGTCGAGCAGCAGCATCGCCTCGGCCACCGCCTGTTCGCGGGGCAAGCCTTTGACGATCACCGGCGCCTCGATCACATTCTCCAGTGCGGTCTTGTGCGGGAAAAGGTGGAAGCCCTGAAAGACCATCCCCATTCGCTGCCGCTGGATGGCGAGTTCATTGAAGCTCATCTCGTAAAGCTTGCTACCCTTCCAGCGCAGCCCGACGGGTTCGCCCATGAGGAAGATCGCGCCGCCAGTCGGTTTTTCCAGGTAGTTGAGGCAGCGTAGCAGGGTGCTTTTGCCAGAACCGGATGGCCCAACGATGCAAATGACTTCGCCCCGGTTGACCTCCACGTCGATGCCCTTCAGCACCTCATGCGTGCCGAAGGACTTGCGAAGCTTCTCGACCCTGAGAAGAGGGATGCTCATGGCAATACTTCCGCGCGTTGACGGCTGAAGAGGCCCAGATTCCACCAGCGACCCTTTGCCTTCTGGCCGGGGGCAGCCTTGAGGCGGTGTTCGATCATATGTTCCGCCAGGGTAAGGATCGTGGTCAGGACCAGATACCAAAGTGTCGCCACGATCAGCAGCGGAATGGTCTGATAAGTACGGGCGTAGATCATCTGTGCCGAGTAGAGCAGGTCGGGCAGCGCCAGAACGGAGACCAGAGATGTGAATTTCAGCATCGAGATCGTATCGTTCCCGATCGGCGGAATCACGATGCGCAGCGCCTGCGGCAGTACGATGCGACGCAGAGTCTGGCCGCGCGTCATGCCAAGTGTCGCCGCCGCCTCTGTCTGCCCGTGGCTGACAGCCTGAATGCCGGCGCGGATCATCTCGGCCGCATAAGCGCTTTCAGTGAAGGCGAGGCCCATGATCGCGGCCGAGAAAGGGGTGATCAGATCATTGGTGTTCCATGAGATCAGTTTCGGCCCAAAGGGGATGCCGATCGAAAGCTCGGGGAGCAGAAGGGCGAGATTGTACCAGAAGATCATCTGAACCAGAGGCGGCACGCCGCGGAAGAACCAGATCCACGCCCAGCTTACCGCCTGGAACACGCGGCCCGACGACAGTCGCATGATGGCCAGTATGACGCCGATTGCGAGGCCGATCACCATCGCGAGGACCGTAAGCAGAAGGGTCATGCCAAGGCCGGAGAGAATCTTAGGATCGAACAGGTAGTCCGCGACAACTGGCCATTTCATGTTCCGGTTCGTTACGAGTATCTGAAAGAACAGAAGGCCGAAGAGCAGGAGCACCGCCCCACCCACCCACTGCGCCAGATTGCGCACCGGCACGGGCCGGGTATCGTGGATCGAGGGGCGGTTTGTAGAGTCGTTATCTTGCATCGGCATCTTTCCAGCGAAGTCCCCGTGCCTGCCCGTCAGGCGGGCAAGGGGTAGCGTGGTGGTGGCGGTCAGTAGTCAGGAGACTCTTCGGTAATCAGCAGAGCCTTGGTCAGCATACCGCTGTCGGCGATGCCCCATTTTTCCATGATTGCCTTGTAGGTGCCATCGTCGATCATCGATTGGATCGCATCGGTCATTACCTGGCCGAGCGGATCGTCCTTGCGCACGCCGATATTGCTGTTCACCGCCTCGAGGACGAGGTCAGACACCTTCATGTCGCCGGTCTGGGCTGCGATATAGGCCAGCTTGACCGAGGCGGCGACAGTGGCCTGGGCGCGACCCGAGCGAACGGCGAGTTCAGCCTGCGCCTGACTGGTGTAATCCTGCATCTGGATCTCGGGCAAGCCGCCCGCGACGCAGACATCCTTGTTCAGCTTTTCGACTAGCTGCGCGTCCCAGGCGCCGGTCAGAACCGCAACGGTCAGGCCGCAGGCATCCTTCGGCTCCTTGACCACAAGATTGCTATCCTTGGCGAAACCGAAAGCGGTGCCAATCTTGCGCTGCGAGATGAAGTCGAGAACCTTCAGGCGCTCTGGTGTTGAGCCGAACGAGGAAAAGCCCGCGTCGAAGCGTTTGGATTCGAGGCCGGGAATGATCGCGTCGAAGCTGGTCGCTTCATAAGTGAATGGCACGCCGAGACGGCTTTCCATCTCACGTGCGATATCGACGCTCCAGCCTTTTAACACGCCGTCAGAGTCGAGGAATTCGTCCGGTGCCCAGTCGTTGAACACGGCAACCTTCACGCCGTTATCCTTGTATTCCTGCGGCAGGGCGTCGTGCAGCGCCGGGATTGCATCGGCATTGGCCGCCGCAACCCCCAACAGTGCCGACGCGACCAATCCTGTGACTGCGGATTTCCACATTGCGATGACTTCCTTGTTGACGCGCGGCGTTACGCGCTGATTATGGTTCAGTAAATGCGAACGTTCTCACATCATGAGATACTTTGTGACGCATTCCGTCAAGACGCATGATCCAACGTCATATTGCCTTGTAAATAAGAAGAAAAACGCTGGTATCGAAGTGCGATCTGGCGTGATAGCAACAAGGGAAGCGATGCGAGCGTCGATTTGATTCGCTTCGGATTGCCCTAAAGTGAGAAGGCTTCAGGTGGCTGTGAAACCTAAGGCGACGATTGCCGACGTAGCGCGGCTTGCGGGTGTCTCAACCGCGACAGCAGGTAGAGTGCTTGGCGGCTACGGTTACACCAGCGGATCCAAGAAGGATCAGGTGATGAAGGCCGCGCAGAAGCTCGGCTATCGACCGAACGCGCTGGCTCGCAGTCTGATAACGGGCAAAACCCGAACCATCGGCGTCGTGGCGGGTGATATCCGCAACCCATTCTATGCCTCGGTGCTACGCGGAATTTCCAACGTGGCCGAGAAGGAAGGTTTCGGGCTGCTTATCACCAACAGTGATGAAAGCCTGGAGCAAGAGATGCGGGCTGTTGATCTGCTGGTTGAAAAGCAGGTCGATGGCCTGATCGTGTCACCCTGCGATACAAGGGTGGCCGCCCACCTTCGTGCTTTGCACGCTACGGACACACCCCTTGTGCTGATTGATCGGGCCGTAGCAGGGCTGGAGGTTGACCGGATCGGCACTGCCAACGTGGCGGCCGCACGGGACGCCGTGCAACGCCTGATCCAAGCGGGGCATCAACGGATCGGGTTGATCGCCGAACTGGTTGAGGAAGAGGATGGCGGGGTCGAGCGGTTCATCGCGCGCGCGTTGAATGGCGAGCCTGTGGAAACTGATGCGCTGTATCCAAGCTGGCAGCGGTTGCTGGGCTATGTACAGGCGCATCAGCTCGCACGCCTGTCTATGGACATGACGCTGGTCCGGCGCGTCGGCGAGTATTCGGCCGACGCGGCCGCGGGGGCGACGCTCGAATTGCTGAAGCGCCGGGACAGGCCCACGGCATTGTTCACGACGGACGGCACGATGTCGGAAGGTGCGATGGCCGCGATTGCGGATATCGGCCTGATGATTCCTGCGCAGCTTTCGTTGATTGGCTTCGACGATCTGGATTGGATGGCGTTTCTGCCGCCAGGGATCACCACTGTCGCGCAACCACGCATGGCGATGGGAGAAACGGCGGCGCGGATGCTGATGGAGCAGATTGAGGGTGCAGACATGCCCGCCCGGACTGTGCTTATGCCGGCCAGCATCGTCGCGAGGGGGTCTGTGAGCCCGCCATGCGAACTATAGGTTTCTTCTAGCCTGTTAAGCAATCGATCGCGACAGACATCCGTCTGGCGTCTCGCAGCTGGCTTTGTCGCAAACTTTGACGGCACTTAAGCGAGGTCGTCGTTCTCTTTCTTTTACGCGGCGAGCGCAGCGAACTGAGCAAACGGGCAGAGACCGGGCGTCAACTGCCCCTTGCGGACCATGTTGGCGACCTCGATCCCCTCAAGATTAGCTGAGGCCGACACGAACGACTTGAACCCGAGCATCGGTCAGGCGCGCTTCTTGATGGCGCGGTGATCGAAATGACCGAGCCTGAAGTCGGAATCCGAGACCGTGTGTACTGAAACGGGAGCGGCGATACCCAATCAGTGCCAACGAAAGCATGACGCAACCGGGGCGAAACGATGCGGTCTAAATGCCTTCTCAGAGCGGGCCTACTCGTCAGAGAGCTAGGAACTAATGAGCGGTAAGCCGGTTGGATACTTGATCGGGTAGGCATGACAATCGGACGCGATGGTTTGAAGAACACGGCGGTTTTTCCGATTTCCCGTCGCGGCCAACGAAGTTGCAGCCGAGCTTCTAACCCATCTAAAAACTGACCTGCGACGGTTCCGACGTTGCCACGGAACCCGGCAATAGGCCGCATATTTCGAATGGCGGATATTGATCTCCCGGAAATCCTCGACACCCCAGAGGTTGCGGTTCTGACAAACCGCCCGCAGGTAATAGCTTGCCATACCGAGCGTTTTCGCCCCGACCTCCGAGTTCCAGCACTAGAAGCCCCGGAAATAGAGATCTGGTGAGCCATCCGGAAGGCGACCCGCCTCGATCGGGTTGTGATCGTCGACCAGGAACAAGAAGATGTCGCGGTCAGAGGCATAGAGCGTGGTCGTGTCGCGACTGATCTCGACATCGGGGTTGTAAACCCCAGTCGACCAGTCGAGCACGCCTGGCACCTTCCAGCGCGTGTCGTCGGCGCCATTGCCCGCAATGCACTGTACCGCCTCAACCAATTCGTGGTCATGGATGCGGCCGTACTCAGGGCCGGTCACCGCGCGCAGTTCGGTTCGGCCGTTTTCGGTTTCGAAGGTCTTCACTGTTCGGCGCGATGGTTGGCCAGCCCGTATTGCAGGTTGATCCCTGCCAACGGCGCGGGCAACTGCCGCAGATACCTCCGCGAAGGGCCGGTTGCGGTCGCTCAGTTCGAGATTGAGGGTGACAACGAGGCCCCCGAAATTCGCGAGCAGCGAGCATTGAGGCAGCGTGAGGTGAATGACGTAATTTCGCGCCTGCTGCGCGAGTTACGCCTGGGGGGATGAATGGAGCAGCTACGGCCCGTCGAGTTGAAGCTCCTCGATGGGCTCCGGCGACGTCCTCGACTTCAACAACCATATCTTCGCTGAATTCTTCCACCGGGAAGTAGGCATCGACATCAATGACGATACGTTCTTCGACGGTCACGGGCCAAGGCTTGCTTATCCCACGGGTTTCGCGATGCTCGCTGATGGCCGCACTCACTCTAATTTGCTACGAGTGGCCATGGCCGCAGCCAACCTAAGTGAGGCATAAGAGTGCATGACATTGATATCGAGATTTCAAGTTACCGTCTGACGCTAGATTTCTCACGCACGGGGTTAAGCGTGGTATCTCTGGCCGATCGCGCGAATGAAGTACTGCCTCTGCTGTATGCGCTTGTGTTGGCTGACGACGCTAAGTCGTCGCTTTCCGACGAGCAATTTGCCGACCGTCAAACTGGGTGCATGGCGATGGATCTGATGTGCCAAGCTGCTATTCGAGGTGCTACCGGGCGAGCGGCAATGTTGCTTGCTGTGACAGAGGGCACAGCTTCCATCTCGGAACTCGGGTTCCCCGAGTTTGAGGGCGATGCCCCAATCGAAGTTTAGGCGCCAGAGAACTTATGCGATCTGATGAGATTTACTACTTCGGCTCAAAGAAAGACCAAGTGTCTGTGAAGCCTTCGACCGTGATCCCCTGCTCTTTGCGTGTCCTGTCCATACGAGTGAATACATTGGCCGAAGCTTTTGTCCGGAGCAGAAGTTCAATTAAAACGAGGCCGGCAACGTCGTCCCGCATGGCCAAGTCTAGGGCTACCGCGTTTGTATTTAAGAGGAGGTCTGTCCCTCCAACGGCGTACCTGTCAAGGCCATTAAACTTGTTAGCGGTCTGCGGCTCTGACTTCTCGTAAGTAATGTCCTGTTCTCTGCCTTCGATTGCCCGTTCGCCTTCATAGATCTTCATCATGTTGGCGTAGAAGTAGCTGCCGGCGCCTATGCTGCGTTGGGCCTCGTTTTCACCATGGTCCAAGAAAGTCTGGAGCGTCGAAATAAGCCATCTCGTCGTAAGCTCGTTGACTAGAAGCTGCCCTTTTTCTCGCCAGATCCTATGAAAAATCCGCCGGGCTTTACTTGTGTGGATGGTGTCACGACGCAGGTAGCTTATCACCAGCGCATTTAGTTTCGCCAGGCGGGATTTGCCGCGAAGATGGTAGTCGAGGATCAGCGATTGATCCCTGATTTCGATGCGAGAGACGGAAGGTTGCTGGATGTCGGAAGGCAGCATGTCGAACAGAAAGGGCGAAAAATCGACTGTTTCGCCAGGCAGAATGTCATCAATTTCCTGAGGGGCGATCCTGCCGAGTGCTCGGTTCGCAAGGTGAGGCAAGGCCGCGCGCGCCAGATCGGCATTCATTGCCGATGCCGGGGGTGGTGATGGATTGGCGAGCGGCCGCGGCTTCCAGTCGGCCATCACCAGAGACTTGGCAAACCAACTTGTTGCCGGAAATCCGGATAGCGCATTAATGCGTTCGAGCTGGCGCACCTTTTCGGAATCTGGGGAAGAGTTTGTCTCCGAAGGGGGGTCAGCAAGTGCTAAGTCCGGATGCCCCGCAACTCTAAGGATCGTACGGACTCCCGCATCGGGAATTTTACTATATGGAAAGGATAGGAAGCTGCTTGGGAATGTCATCCGTGGTTTTTCAAGCTTCTGCGACCAGGACAAGCCTTCGTCGAAGTGCCTGCAAAACTCATCAAGATCGCTGAACTGAGTTCGGTGCTTCAGATGTTGGTGATAGCAGCTCCTCAACCAATCTCTCTCGTCGCGCACGAAGAATACAAACCGAACATTGTGGGGGTGTAGCGCGCGGTTCAAAATGCGCAAATTCTTTGTCAGCCTGGGATAGACAGCCTTCCGCTTTGAACGGCCTGGAAGGTCGCCGCTAAAGTCCTCCTGGCTCAGGATTACAATCTCAGCCTTTGATCGAGAAATAGAGTCGGCAATTTCTATCAAGTACTCTTCTGCGGCTTCGAAATTCTCTTGTGCGAGGAGCATTGCGGCGTTGTGCGTGGTGTCGTTATGCAGAAACAGAATGCTAGCGCCCAGAAGCGATGCGCTGTTGGCTGCCAAACATCGCTGTACCGCAGTTGACCCTGTTTTGTGCGGGCCTACATGAACGATGACCGTCTTGGACATAGGATTCTGCTCAACCGCCCCAGACTTCTAAGCTTTGCTTCGCGAATGCTTGGTTCAGAGCACGATATTCTTCGAGCAATGGCGGAAAGAACGCTGATGATAGCTTCGAACGCCAAGTATCAATCTCTGCCATTGCCGGCCGATACTGAAATGTCTCAAATTTATTATTGTATGGGATGCAAATAACTCGTCGGCCGAGAAGTTGTGCCCAATAGACGCCGTGATATGAGCTAGTCACAATCGTTGCGCCAGAAGCAATAAAATCTATCGTCTCCTTGGGCGTTCGTTCAGCATTTGTCATAACGGGGAGGTTCGGCGGGACTAGTACTTTCTCCCCTTTTCTTCGATGCAAATAAAACACGAGGTCATGTTGCGGAGGGGAAATGTTGTCGAAGAGTGGTGAGAGACAACTTGCGCATGGCACGAAAGGGAGCTGGTGCCTACGATCATAGTTTCGAGTTCCAAATAGATCAAACTGCCGTGTGACGTCGCGCACAAGACCGTCTCGGACGCCGTTCGGCGGCAGGCCTACACCCCATCCGACAATCTTTGCTTCGGCGTTTAGCTCCTTGATTGACTCAACTAAGAGAGGTAGCTGAGAAAAAAGCTGACCACCCCCTACAATGAAGTTATCGGAGCTCTGCTGCACGGGCTCGACGGGGATGTTGATCATAACTTTTGGCCAGCAATATTGGCCAGGGCCCGACATCAGATCGCCGATGTTGTTCGCAGTGCAATGGAAAATGTTCACGACCCGTGATGGCGGGTCCGCGTTGCGCTGAGACATTAATGCAGAAGCATTTGTCGCGGAATTGAGAGTGAGATCCGTGTTGACGTTGATTTTCGGGCACATCGCAGTGTTTGTCTCGCAACAACTTCTGGCACGGTGGACGATCAGTTTCATAATAGCCACGTATGTACGGCGCCGTCGAAATGAAATTGCTAGTCGACATGGGTTTCGTCATCGTTAGTGCTCACCACATGCCGCAGTAGATAGTGCCGAAATCTCTTAGCCCCACCGTTCAAGGTTCGGCGCTCCGGAAATCCCAAACTGACACGTGCGACTAGCTACGGTTTTGAGCTAAGAAGAGGATCGCGAGGATCGGCCTGTCGCACGACGTATTGGACACCACCAGCTGGCTCTTCTGGCTCCTCGGATGCCTCGACCGGGCGTTCGACGGCACCGAAGAGGTTCTGGGTCACACCCTTTACGAGGCACGCTTCTTGGGAGACTGTGGCGGGCGAGACCTTCAGCGAGCGTCAACGCTGCGTGTTCAACCGGCTGCTGGACGGCTTTGACGGAAAGCTGGACATCCTCGAAATGGGCAAAACTTACCAAGGTTTCCTCCGACACGGCGCTCCGCGACATCGCGGACCTCGTTGATCGAGGGGTGCTTGAGAAGGAGGATCCCGGCGGTCGCAGTACCAGCTACAGGATGGTTGAGTCGGCGCGGGCTGAAGGTTGATGGCTATCTGACCACTTCAGGCTTGCATACGCTGGCAAGTCTGCAAGCTGCCAAGGAGTGATTTTCACAGTTGGCAGAATAGGTTATACTAGGCTGAGAGCTCGGGTATCTGGCGTTCGACCAATCGCAAGTATCGTCTGTTGCGCGTCCCCGCAGCCAACGATCCCGGGGGATAGCAAGTTGTACAAGTCTCCACTTCCGAAAGGAAATCGTGGTTCTTCTCTCCAGCGGCAAAGCGCAGGGTCGCATCGAGATCACCGCGCAGCACGATGGCCAACTCCCCATTGTCAGGCACTAGCATTACCTGATCGATCAGGGGCCGGAAGGTCTCTGCCGCCTGGCTGCCGCTCTCTCCGTCCTGCAGAGGTTCATAGAGTTGGCCGATCCGCTCGCATAGAGCCCAGCCATGTTGCAATGCAGCAGGCGCATCGGCGTTGGCAAGCTTGTCTGCCAGATCCGTCTTACGCGCTTCCAGCTTCTCCGTCTTATCCTTCACCAGAGCGTCAGCCCGCCATCGACCACCACCACGGCCCCGGTCATCAGGCTGGCCGCATCGGAGGCCAGGAATTGCACGACCGAGGCGACTTCCTCGACCTGTCCCATGCGCCCCATCGGCGTATCGCGAAGCCAGTCCTTGGCCATTCCGGTCTCATGCCCGCGCATCGTCAGCGGGGTTTCGATATAGGTCGGGGCCACGGCATTGACTCGCAGCCCGCGTGCGGCCCATTCGGCGGCAAGGCTGCGGGTCAGATGATGCACCGCCGCTTTCGAACTGTTGTAATTGCTTTGGCTTTGCGGGCGATTGACAATCATTCCAGACATCGAGCCGATGTTGACGATGACTCCTGTGCCACGCGCCAGCATCCGCCGTCCGAAGGCCCGGTTGCAGAAGAACACGCCGTCCAGATTGACCAGATGCACATCGCGCCAATCCGCGTCGGACATCTCCTCGGTCGGGGTGGAATCGCGGCCGACCCCGGCATTGGCCACCAGGATGTCCAGGTTGCCGACGGATTCGGCCAGGGCCTCGACTTCTGCCGAACGGGTGACGTCAAGCTGCACAGCCTCGGCCTGACGCCCCTTGACGAGCAGGGTCTTCGCGGCGGCTTCTGCCCCGGCCAGGTCGATGTCCGCGATGATGACGGCGGCGCCGGCCTCGCTCAGGGCATCGGCGCAGGCAAAGCCGATCCCGCGTCCTGCGCCGGTGATCAGGGCGCGGCGGCCGGTCAGGGAAAGTCGCTTCAGATACATGATTGCTCCTTTTGAGCAGAGGAATTGAGGCGCTGGAACTCGGGTACGAGTGCCGCATACAGATGGCGGTAGACGTTCAGATCCGCCCGCAACCGGGCGCCCAGTCGGGGATCGGGACAGATGGTGGTGCGAACTTCGGGCGCAGCCATATCGGCCACGTGCTGCCCAGTCAGGCAGGACAGCGCCAGCCGTGCCGCGCCGAGCGCCGCGCCGGCATTCGCATCGGCCAATAAGTCCAGCGGACAGTCCAGCACCGATGCCACAAGCTTGCACAGCAGCGGACTGCGCGCGCCGCCGCCAACCATCGTCAGCCTGCCAGGCATCGGCCCCAGCCGCGCCAAGGCCGCATGACCATCGGCGAGCGCGAAGGCCAGCCCTCGCAGCACCGCCAGCCCGACATGCGCGGCCCCATGGTCGGCCATCAGCCCGAACAGGACGCCGCGCGCGTCGGGGTTGTCATGCGGGGTGCGTTCGCCCGCCAGATAAGGCAGGAAGATCGGGGCAGGGCTGGCGGGATCCAACGTCCCTGCGGCGTCGAGCAGCGCTGCGACGGACAGCCCTGTCAGCCCGGCCGCCCAGGACAGCGCCACGCCGCTGCTTTGCAGGGCCGCGGCGCGATACCACAGACCGGGCAGCCCATGGCCTAGGATCTGAACGGTGCTGCCCGGCGCCGCCGCATAGTGACCCTGTGCGACCGAGATCTGTGCCGATGTACCGACCGAGATGAAGCCTTGCTCGGGGTGCACCGCGCCGATGCCGATGGCACCCGCTGCACCATCGCCGGCGCCGGCGACCACGACGGGTTTCCCGGCGATCCCCCAGCGCGAGGCCAGTTCCGGCAGCAAGTGTCCGGTAGGCGCCGGACCTTCGAGGACGGGCGGCAGCATGATTCGGTGCAGTCCAAAGGCCCGCAGACTTTCCTCCGACCAATCGCGACGGGCCTCGTCGAAGAGCAGAGATCCCGCGGCTTCGCAGGGGTCGGTGGCATGGATGCCGGTCATCCGCAGCCGCAGCCAGTCCTTGCAGAAGGTGATGCGGGCGATGCGGTCTCTCCGTGCCGGATCGTTCCGGGCCAGCCAGTCCAGCTTGCAGGCGGTCAGGCCCGGTGCTGGGCGCAGACCCGAACGAGCCTCCAAACCCGGCAGCAGGGTTGCGCGGGCAGCCTCGTTGTGGGCGCGGTTGTCGTTCCACAGGATCGCATTGCCCAGCGGGCGGTCCTGCGCATCCAGGTCGACCAGCCCGTGCATCTGCCCTGACAGACCGATCGCAGCCAGGGCACCCATCGCAGCCGGAGCCTTTGCCGCTAGGGCGACCATGCCCTGATCCAGCGCCCGCCACCAGTCTTCGGGAGCCTGCTCCGATGCGCCGACAAAGGGTCGCCGTGTCTCAAGCGGCTGCTCGCCACTGGCCAGCGGTCGACCGGCGCTGTCCAACAGCAGCAGCTTCAACGCTGACGTTCCCAGATCCAGCCCCAGAACGGTTGTGTCCTGCATGATTTCGCTAGGCCCGCCGCAGGGTCAGATCGTCGGAATCGAACAGGAAGGCGCGATTGAAATCCGGCGATAGGCCGATGCTGTCCCCGCGGGCAAAGCGTCGTTCGTCCACGGCCCGCACCACTAGAGGGAGGTCGATCCCCGGCAGCACAACATGCAGGAACACGTCGCTGCCCAGTTGCTCGGACACCTGGACCGTGCCTTGCCAGAGCGGGCCGTCCTGGTTCAGCCGCAGATGTTCGGGCCGAATGCCCAGGATCCGCGCGCGGGCAAGATCCGCAGCCCGGTATCCCGAAAGCGGAAGGGTCGTGCCATCCACGGTCTTCAACCCGGCCGCATCCGACGTGACCGGCAGGAAATTCATCTTGGGCGAGCCGATGAACCCGGCTACGAAGCGGTTCACCGGCGCGTCATAAAGCGCAATCGGCGTGTCGAACTGCTCCACCCGACCTGCCGAGAGCACGACGATGCGGTCGGCCATGGTCATCGCCTCGACCTGGTCATGGGTGACGTAGATCATCGTCTTGGCCAGGCTGGCGTGCAGGTTGATGATTTCCATCCGCATCTGCACGCGCAGCGCGGCGTCCAGGTTCGACAGGGGCTCATCGAACAGGAACGCGCGCGGCGAGCGCACGATGGCCCGGCCGATGGCCACCCGCTGCCGCTGCCCGCCCGACAGGGCCTTGGGCTTGCGGTCCAGCAGATGCGACAGCTCCAGCATCCGGGCCGCCTCCTCGACCTTGGCGGTGACCTCGGGCTTCGGAAAACCCGCGATCTTCAGGCCGAAGGAGATGTTCTCGCGCACGGTCATATGCGGGTAAAGCGCATAGGACTGGAACACCATCGCGATCTGGCGTTCCGCCGGGGCCTTGCGGCTGACATCTTGACCGTCAATCAGTATCCGGCCATCGCTCAGCTCCTCCAACCCGGCGATCATGCGCAGGAGCGTGGATTTTCCGCAGCCGGAAGGGCCGACGAAGACGACGAACTCGCCGTCTTTGATGTTCAGCGAGATGTTCCTGATGATACTTTGGGCACCATAGGACTTGGCGGCGTGATCCAGAACGATGGCACCCATGATGGTTTCCTTCCATCAGGCCAGTCGCGCGACGCGCGACACGGCGTTGCGGGCCGCCACCAGCTGGGCTTCCGTATAGATCTTGGCATGGCGGGCCAGATCCTCGCCGTCTTCCCAGGTCTCGCGCCAGATGCCCAGAATGCCGGTCAGTGGCTGGCCCACGACGCGGGAGGAGAAGCTTTCATAGGTGATCGGCCCGGCATAGCCGATGCGGGTCAGCGCCGTGAAGACCGATTTCAGGTCGATGGACCCAGTACCCATATAGCCCCGGTGGCTTTCGCCGGTGTGGAAATAGCCCAGGTATTTCCCCGTCGCCTCGATCGCGGCCACGGCATCTGCCTCTTCGATGTTCATGTGATAGACGTCGAGATGCACCTTGACATTAGGCGCCCCGACGCGGCGGCAGTATTCCACCGCCTGCGCGGCGGTGTTGATCATGTTCGTCTCGTAGCGGTTCACCACCTCCATCCCCAGGGTGATGTTGCTGGCCGCCGCCTTCTCTGCCACCCGCGCCATCACCTCGATCGAGGCTGCGACCCCGGCGGTGGTCGGCGGCTCGACATACTTCTGAAAGGCCGAATAGAGGATGCCGCAGACATGGGTTGCCCCCAAATCGCGGGCGGCGGAGATCGCATCCAGAAGCAGGACCTCGCCGCGCTTCATCTTTTCGGGATCGGCGCTGGAAATGTCGGTTCCGGTGTCCAGACCCAGCGACAGTGCGATGCTGATGCCGGCTTGCTCCAGCCGCCTGCGGGTGAAGGCGACGTTCAGCGAATGGGGGTCCAGCGCGGGCGCTTCGATCAGGTCGAAGCCAAGTTCGGCGGTCTTGTCGATGGCGCGGGCGGCTTCGTCCTCGCTCCAGCCGGCGACCCAGACGTTTGCGTGCAGACCCAGACGGTTCTTCATGTTGTCCTCGATGTTCAGTGGAAAAGGATGCCGCCGCAGACGTTCAACGCCTGCCCGGTGATGAAGGAGGAATCCGGCCCTGCAAAGAAGGCGACCGAGCCGGAGACATCTTCGGGCAGGCCCACGCGCCCCAACGCGGTCTTGGCCTTGACGCGGGCCAGCGAGTCGGCGTCGCGGTAGTTGTTACGGCCCATGTCGGTGTCGATGATGCCCGGGCAGACGGCGTTGACGGTGATGCCGTTGGCCGCGACCTCCTCGGCCAGAATCTGGGTAAAGCTGATCACGGCCGCCTTGGACGAACAGTAATGGATCTGCCCCGGCGCGCCGCGCTTGCCGCCGATCGAGGCGATGTTGATGACCCGGGCGTTGTCCTGGCCGCGCAGGTGCGGCAGCATGGCCTGGGTCACCAGGAAGGTGCCGCGCATGTTGATGTCATACATGCGGTCCCATTCCTCGGACGACAGCGAATCTACGCTCGCGACCGACAGGACGCCCGCATTGTTCACCAGCACCCGGATGTCACCGGCCAAGGCGATCGCTTCGGCGGTGAAGCGGCGGATGTCGTCGGGATTGCCGACATCGCCCGCCAGAAAGGTCGCGCGGCCACTCGCGGCCTCGATCTCGGCGACCAGCGCCGCTCCCTCGGCCTCTTGCTGGGGCAAGTCCATGGCGATGACATGGAAGCCATCGGCTGCAAGGCGCAGCGCGATGGCCCGCCCTATCCCGCGCGATGCGCCGGTGACCAGCGCGGCCGTGTTGCGAATGTCTTTCGTATGCATGGGATCAGTCCTTTACTGCACCCATCGTCATTCCCGAGACGATGTGGCGCTGCATGATGAAGGCAAAGATGATGGGCGGGATGCATTGCACGACCGTGGCTGCCGCGATGTATTCCCAGTAGATTCGTCCTGTGCCGATGAAAGACGAAATCACCACGGGGAAGGTGCGCGAACCCGAGCCGGACAGGAACAGTGCCAGCATGAATTCATTCCAGGCGAAGATGAAGACGAAGGTCGCCACGGTCGCGATCCCCGACAGCGACAGCGGGATCGCCACTCTGGTCAGGGCCTGGAACCAGCTGCACCCCTCCATCCGCGCGGCCTCGATCAGCTCTTTCGGCACCTGGCGGAAGAAGGACATTGAGACCCAGATCGCGAAAGGCAGATTGAAGCCGGCAAAGGCGATGACCAGCGCGGGCAGGCTGTCCAGCAGTCCCACGAAGTTGAAGATGATGAACAGGGGCACGGCGGCGGCGATGGGAGGCATCATCCGCGTCGACAGGATCCAGTCCGCAATCGCATTCCTGTAACGCAGGTTGAAGGTGACCAAACCGAAGGCGGTCGGCAGGGCCAGCACCAGTGCCAGCAGGGTCGCCCCAAGCGTCACGATCAGCGAGTTCAGAATTTGCGGCCAGTAGTTTTGGAAAAGGGTGACGAAATTGTCCCAGTAGGTGAAATCTGGCACGAAAACCGGTGGTGTCGCGATCATCTCGGCGGTGGTTTTGAAGGCGCCGGTGAACATCCACAACAGCGGCGCCAGCGACAGGAAGGTGAAGATCAAGGCAGCCAGAACCAGCGCGGCCGTCCCCAGCGGAGATCTATTCATTCTCGACCCTCCGCAGGATGTGGACCATAAAGGTGGTGATAATGATGGACAGCACCAGGATGATGACCGCAGCCGCCGATCCCTTGCCGACTTGAAAGAACTGGAAGTTCTGCTGATAGGTGAACAGGGTCAGCACCATGGTGCTGTCGCCGGGACCGCCGCGCGTAGTTATATAGACCACGTCGAAGAAGCGCAGAATCTCGATCAGCCGCAGGATCACGCCAAGCATCAGCAGCGGCATAACCGTCGGCAGCTCGATCCGGTGCAGGATGTGATACCACTTTGCGCCATCCACCCGAGCGGCCTCAAGTATGTCATGGCGGATCGACATCAGCCCAGCCAGAAGCAGCATCGCCATGAAGGGCGTCCACTGCCAGACATTGATCAAAAGGATAGACAGCTTGGCCATCATCGGGTCGCCGAACCAGGCCACGGGCGCGATGCCAATCTGGCCTAGAAGATAGTTCAACAGGCCCAGCTGGGGGTTCATAACGTAATTGGCGATTACCCCGATGGTGATCGGCGTCACCATCATCGGCACCAGATAGGCCGACCGCAGCCCGTTGACCCCGCGGCACCCGGCCATCTCGTAGAAGACTTTGGCGATGATGAAGCCAAGGAGCACTTCGATGGTGATTGTGCTCAGCGCCAGCAGTGCAGTGTTTTTCAGCGCCGCCAGAAAAACGCCGTCGGTCAGCAGCGAGATATAATTGTCGAGCCCGGCGAAGACCCGGCGGTGCAGCGTCGTCAGGCGCACGTAATGCAGGCTGAGGAAGACCGAATAGAGAAACGGAAAGATCGTCATCACCAGCAGGAAGCCGCAGGTGGGCCAGAGGAAGAGGTTGCGCTGCAACCTGTCGTCCTGCCACCAGCCCGGTGGCCGGGCGCGCAGCGGCGACCGCGGGGAAATCGCGTGCGTGCGTCCTGTCATGTCCGTTGTCCTAGGAACCGTTGGTAATGGGTTCCGACAGGAGAGTGCCGCCGGAACCCGAACGTCACGCCCGCGTCAGAGCAGACCGCCCTGTCTCAGCATCTCGGTGACGGCGGCATTGGCGTCGTCCATCGCCTGCTGCGGTGTCTTCTCACCGATGATCGCCTTGTTCACCTCGACGCCAACAGTATCGATCAACTGGAAGGTCAGCGAGTGGCGCGGACGGCCTTCGGCCCAGGCGTCGGCAGCAGCTTCGGTCAGTTGAACGGTCCAGGGAAACTTGGCGCGCACGGCCTCGGATTCGAGCGAGGACACCCGGCTGGGCGGACCGCCTTCCAGTACGTATTGCTCATGGACCGAGGGCGACGAGAACCACTTGATGAAATCCCAGGCCGCGTCTTTTTGTGTACTGTTGGCATTCATGCACATGACCCAGCCACCGACCGGCGACACGGTCTTGCCGCCCTCGTTGCTCGGCATCAGCGCCGCGGCGAACCGACCGGCGATCTTGCTGGTGGCGGGATCGTTTGCGATCTGCGCACGCACCGACCAGTCGTTGATCATGGCTAGAGAGCCGTTGGCAAAGCCGGTCGCACGTTCGTCCCAGGCATAGCTTTCCACACCGGGAGGTCCGAACTTGGTCATGTCCCGGAAGAACTGCACCAGATCGACCGAGGCCTTGTCGTTCATGGTCGGCGTCAGATCAGCATAGGCATCAGCCGCGCCTATCTGGTTCGAGGCCCAGGGGCTGCCACCTGCCGAGAAGATCCACTCGAAGTATTGCTGCCCGGCCGCCGCACCACGCTGATTGTTCATCGCATAGCCATAGACGCCCGGATAATCGGGGTTGTTCGTGAAGAACTTCGCTGCGGCCTTCAACTCCTCCATCGTCTTGGGAGGCTGCATCCCTGCCTTCTCGAACAGATCGGTGCGGTAGAACAACAGGCCGTAGTAGATGCCGATCGGCGCACAATAGCGCTGCCCGTCCCAGCTGGCCTGCGCCGCGCCGGTCGCGGTGAAGTCTTCCCAGGCGAAGCTGTCCTCTTCCGCGGCGATCCGCTCTTCCAACGGCTCGAGGCAGCCGGCCTCGACGAACTCGCCCATCCAGATGCCGTCCATCACCAGGATGTCGACCGAGCTGTCCTTTTGGGTGCAGTTAAGCAACTGCCGGTCATGCAGGGCATCATAACCGAAGCCTTCGATCGCCACCTCGGCGCCGGTCAGCTCGGTGAAGGCGGGCACCGTGCGCTGCATCGAATCGATGAACGGATCGGTGATGGTGGAAATCGACAACTTGACGCCTTCCCGGTCACTAAGGATCGTGTCCCAGTCAGGCGCCTCCTGCGACAGTGCAGAGCCCGCCGCCAATGCAAGCACCGCAGTGCCGCAAACCATTCTTTTTATCTTCATCGTCTTCTCCTCCCTAAAGCGGCCTATCTCAGCCGCGATGGATGCTGTCGTTCAGCCTCCGGTTTTCGCCCGCGCCGTAGATTCGCGGACAATCAGCTCCGGCGCGAAGCGTTCATGCGCCGGTTCGGCATCTGCGGCGGCGATCCGGTCGCCCAGCATTTGCCATACACGCTCGCCCATGCGGGCGATGGGTTGCCGGATCGCCGTGATCGAAGGCGAGGCCACCGTCATCCAGGCGTAGTCGTCGAAACCGACCAGCGAGACGTCTCGTGGAACGTCCAGCCCGGCGCGGATCAGCGCGCCCAGCACCTGCAGGGTGGTGAAATTCGTCAGGGCGATGCAGCCGGTCATCCCTTGCGGAAGCGGGAATGGGAACTGGAAGGGTCCCGCATGGTCCTGCCCGGTTTCCACAAGCAGCGGGGCAGGGGCACCTGCTGAGGCCAGGGCGGTCTGGATCCCTTCGATCCGCTCGCGGATGTTGCCAACCGAAAGCAGGGGGGCGCAGACCGCCAACCGCCGATGCCCCAGCTCGATCAGATGCTGCGCCGCCTCTCTTCCGGCCACACGGTTGTCCAGCCCGACATAGTCGAAGCCTTCGCCACTCAGCAGCCGGTCGGCCACGGCATAGGGAATTTCGGCCGCCTCCAGCTCGGCGCGGGCCGCAAGGCTCTCGCCCGTCGGCATGACGAAGAAGGCAGCCGGCCGCCATTGCAGCAGCGAGCGCAGCCGCCGGGTTTCGACCTGCTGGTCCTGCTCGGAGCTGGCGACGAACAGCTCGTATCCGTCGCGCTGGCAGCCACGTTCGACCGCGGCGACAAAGGCTGTGAAGAAAGGGTTTTCAAGGTCAGGCACAAGTGCCGCCACCACGCGCGAGCGGCCGCTGCGCAGATAGCTTGCGGCCGGATCGGACTGGTATCCCAATTCGGCGACCGCCTTCAGCACCGCGACGCGGCTTTCCTCCCGGACGGTCTTGCGGCCGCCCAGAACGTTGGAAACCGTCCCGGGCGAGACATTTGCCAGCCGCGCGACATCCTGGATAGTGACGTCCTTTGCTCGCATCCCGCCCCCCTTCCGACATCCGACGCTTAAACGTGAATCGATTTACGTAAATCGTTATACGTCGAGCCGACGTTCTGTCAATCGATATTGGATTTCACCGAATCAGAGAGCGTTTCGCTGCACAGGGCGAGATGGCGCGTTCCTTGCGGCTGTCTGCGAACTCGCGTTCCGGCGACGACCGACCCGGTCCGCCGGTGACCCGCGAGTCGTCTGCGGAAGGCGTCGCGTTCCCAAGGCCGTTGCGCCACCCTCTCGATGGCAACCTGCCGTCAGGGTGCGCGCATACGCCAAGCCACCCGAGGGGACGCGGTTCCGCAAGGGTCAGTCCGGCAATCCGCGGGGTCGCCCCAAGGGCGCGAAGAACCCGGCGCCGACGCTGAACGAGGAACGCATGAAGGCCATCATCCTCGAAGAGGCCTATCGCCACATCACGGTATAGGATGGTGACCACCAGGTCAGCCTGCCGATCGCCCAGACCGTGCTGCGCTCTCTGGCGGTGAATGCCGTCAAGGGGTAGCACTGCTCGCAACGGCTCTTCGCGGAACTCCTGTCCTCCGTCGAGAACAGCAAGCGGGCGCTGCACGAGCGCTGGCTCGACACCGCCCTGGAATACAAGACCCACTGGGAGCGTGAGTTGGAACGTTGCCGCGTCCTCGGCATCACCCACCTTCTCGATCCTCTGCCCCATCCCGATCACATCCGATTGAAACCCGCTCCGGCACGGTCCGCATCGTCGGCCCTTCCACCAAGGAAACGAGGCGGAGTGGAATGCCTGGATTGAGATGCGGCCCGACTTCGAGGACGAAATCGTCGAACTTCGATAATCCCTCGAGGAAGAGACCGATCCCAAAAGCCGCAAGAGGGCAACCCGTACGCTGAGTGTTTAGAGCCCCCAAGCATCGACGGAACATTAAGTAACGCTGTTCGTGTAGGACCCAGCCAGAGCGGCTTGTAGGTGTGCCGCGCTGGCGGGCGCCCAATGCGGACCCCAAGGTTAGCTTGGGCCCCACTCGGAACCGTCCCGATACTGTCGGTGTTTAACGCAACGCTGGACGGATGACGCTCCTCCAGCGGCATCCGGGGGGCGTTTCCCAAAAATCACCGCGCGGGTGCGCTTACATCGAGGGGTGGCAGTTCTTCTGTCGGCTTGGGCGCACCGTAGGAACCTTGAGGTGCAATGCTGGTTCCATCCCTGCGCGAAGGCGGTCCCCTAAACCGCTCAGCGGCGCGCGGAAGTGCCCAGCCGTTCTTCTGCGTGCGTCTAAGCCGGATGGTGGCTGATCCCGCATCCGGCCAGCACCCGGGTCGCACTGGTTCGCACCAGTGCTTGATCCGGGTGCACCTTGGCACGACCTAACAGTAAGGAGCGTTAGGCGACGGACTTCTCTGCCATATATCTCAGCTCATTGTCGCTGAGCTTGCTCACGGCGTAGATACCGCCGTCCTCAGTCAGCTTGAGCCTCAGATATCTGACGGGTACGGCGACAGTCTGGGTTCCCAGCAGGGCGGGGATGATCAAGGTCGCTTGGCTATCTGCACCCGACTCGCTGACACTCTCGACAGCGCCAATCAGATCCTCGGTAGCCTCATCATACAAATAGGCCCCTGCCGCGTTGCAGTGGGTGAAATCAAGCCGCGCAAACGATGCATGAATAAGATTGTCCATGGATGCTCTCCTGTTTGACGAAACCAGAACCGCGAGCGTGAACGGTGGTTCCACTTCCCTATCGGTACGAGTTAAATAAACGGCAAAGAGTGCCGCAGGGAGCTATCCGGTGCCACGGTTCATCTTGCCGTGAAAATGGTGATCGACCTGAGATTCAACGTAGTATGGTCGCCAAGGTGTAGCTGGCGCGGACCAGTCGTTTTTCGATGATATCGAAAACGCCCGGACTGAGTAGGGCGCGAGAACCGCCCTCGTCTCTAGTGTCGCTCAGTGTTGAGCATCAAATTTTCCTTGCAGCGGAACTTTAGCGCGTTGCGCTTGGTTTACATGAGCCGGAAGTATTGTCCATCTGGCGGCGCCTGGGCCGTTTCCCCGCTCGCGCTCTGGCCTAGGCGCAATTTCACCTCTTCCAACTTTAGATTTTTCACCGCGCGCTCTTTGTTCGGTCCTCGGTGAGCTTGGCTCATGACCGTAGGTCAGGGATCAGTGCGCGTAGCCCTCGCGCAATTTCCGCTCATACTGCTTGGCTATTTGTCGCGGGAACTCCTGATGGTGAAGCCAAGTTGTTCTTAGCGAGTTGCTAAGCGCACCTCGAACACAATCAGGATTGGGAGTTCACATGACATCTCTCGCAAGCGATCCCAGTACCGCCTCCATTCTTGCAGGCGAAACGAAGCGAAGGGCTGACCAAGCGAAGAACGCGCTCGTCAGCGAAGCAAACACTTTTGCTGATGCGTTGAGGACAGCAGCCCAAAATGTCAGGAGCGGCTCTCCGCAGGAGCGGATTCTGGGCGAGATTGCGACTGTCATTGCGGATGCCTCGGACAGTCTTCACCACAAAGACATGGGTCAAATCCTGAGCGATATGAGCAAGTTCGCCCGCTCGAGCCCCCTAATGTTTGTCGGCGGTGCAATGCTTCTGGGATTCACCGCAACGCGTTTCGCACGGGCGTCGAGTGCCGAGCTTCGCATTCAACAGGAGGTTTCACCTGCTCACCCGGTAAGGCAGGTCGAAACGTTTATCGACGAAGGAAACCCCAACGTGGATCCCGTTGAAGAACGGCTCTAGTCAAAGTTCTTCCCCGTCTATTCGCTCGCGCATGGAGTCACACTATGAAAGACAGGATCGGACACGTCGAAAACGCGAAGAGCAGCAGCCGACACTCAGAAAGTCGCGTAGGTTCATTCAAGGAAAGTATCGGTTCAAAGCCTGCGGCGCTTTTCATTATCGGCCTAGGCGCCATGTGGCTCCTGTCAGGAATTCGAAATCCGTCCCGCTCAGTGGAAGACGACCGAGCCACCAGCGATCCTGAATGGTTGAAAAAAAAGGCACCCGATGACGCTGCAAGTAATACAAGCGTACTGAGCACTAAACGCATTGCGGCAAAGCTGGCCGCTGGAACTCAGGACCTCTCAGATGAAGCGCGGCGCCACGTAATGGAGGCGCGAGAAAAGGCCTATCACGCGAGAGAAGCAGTCACGCGAAAGCTCAAGCAGACGCAGCACAAAGCCTCGAACATGTTCGAAGAGCAGCCTCTGCTAATCGGCGCGCTCGCAGTGGCACTAGGCTCAGCGATAGCAAATGCCGTTCCGCGAACTCAGGTCGAGGATCGCGCGCTTGGTGATGCCAGCGATCGATTGATCGCAGAGGCCCAGGCAATATTCCGAAACGAGCAGGCTCAGGCTGGAACTCAGCTTTAGACCCTTTTTCGGATTTTGAGCAGTCTAGTTCAAAGCAGGAAGCCGTATAACAGGGCGACCCGGCGGATTAAATGCCGTCTCGGAGCGCGCCTATCCGTTGCGGAGGTCGGAACTAATGAGCGGTCGGACGGTTGCCTACTCAGCGGGTCGGTTCGCATGACAATCGGACGCGATGGTTTGAAGAACACGGCGGTTTTTCCGATTTCCCGTTGTGGCCAACGAAGTGGCAGCCGAGCTTCTAACCCATCTGCGAACTGACCTGCGACGGTTCCGACGTTGCCACGGAACCCGGCAACAGAGCACATCGTTTAGCTTGCGAATGTTCCTGGTTTCAAGGGAATGGCCATGGCGCCGAGAGCTCTCTGGAAAGGCTTCCTAAAAGTGGGCGAAGTAAGTTGCGCTGTGGCGCTTTACTCGGCTGCCTCTACATCAGAGCGCATTGCGTTTCACACAATCAATCGCGACACAGGACACCGCGTCAGGCGGCAGTTCGTCGATTCCGACACGGGCAAACCAGTTGAGAAAGAAGATCAGGTTAAGGGTTACGAAGTCGCCCAGGGAGAGTATGTCATGCTCGATCCTGAAGAGGTGGCATCTGTCGTTCCCGATAGCGACAAGACCTTTACGATCTCCGCATTCATCGGTTGCAATGAAGTCGACGACGTCTATTTCGACAAACCTTACTATCTCACTCCGTCAAATGGCGCGGCGGAAGAAGCATTCGGCCTCATCCGGGACGGGATGGACGCAAAAAAGGTCGCAGCAATTGCTCAGACAGTGCTGTTCCGGCGCGTTCGCACGGTTCTTATCACGGCGCATGACGCTGGTCTGATCGCCACCACACTCAATTTCGACTACGAGGTTCGGTCGGCGAAGGAAGCCTTCGGCGACATCCCCGATTTTGAAGTTAAAGGTGAGATGTTGGAACTGGCCGAGCACATTATCAAGACAAAGGCTGGCGCGTTCAATACGGCGGAGTTTGATGATCGTTATGACTCGGCTCTTGCTGAGCTGGTGAAGGCCAAACTCGCGGGCAAGAAAATCGAACCTCGCAAAGAGCCCAAGCGCGACAAGGTCGTCGACCTTATGGCGGCCTTGCGGGAAAGCGCCGGCCTTGCGGGCAAGAAAGCAACGAAGACAACGAAGTCGCCCGCCGATAAGAAGTCCGCAAAGGGCTCAGCCCCATCGGCGCGTCGAAAGTCGGCCTGACATGGCGCTCGAAGCGTATCGCAAGAAGCGCGATTTTGGCACGACGCCGGAGCCCAAGGGCGGCCTTGCGCGCAAGAGCGGCAACAGCTTTGTGATCCAGAAGCACGATGCGACCCGGCTGCACTACGACTTTCGGTTAGAGATGGACGGCGTCCTAAAAAGCTGGGCCGTGACCAAGGGTCCAAGCTTGGTCGCCGGAGAAAAGCGCCTGGCGGTCCACGTTGAAGACCATCCCCTCGAGTATGGTGATTTTGAGGGGACAATTCCCAAGGGCGAATATGGCGGCGGCACGGTCATCGTTTGGGACCGTGGGACATGGACGCCGATGGGCGATGCGCACAAGGGCTACGCCAAGGGTCACCTCGAGTTTGAACTTGAGGGGAAAAAGCTTGGCGGACGTTGGCATCTGGTTCGGATGCAGGGCAAGCCCGGAGAAAAACGCGAGAACTGGTTGCTGATCAAAGGTGAGGACGATTTTGCAAGGCCAGATAGCAAGGCGGATATTCTCGAGGAACTTCCCAATTCCGCAAAGACGGGCCGAGATCTCTCCGATGTGGCCAGCGAGGCGCCAGGCTGGTCCTCGAAAACCGGGCGGATCAAGAGGCCGTCCAAAGGCGGCGCCGACAACGCTGCCGCTTCAGCGGACAGCGACGGTCAGGAGCGTGAGGTCTCGGCGCTTAAAGGCGCCAAGAAGTCAGCGATGCCGGATTTCGTCGAACCGATGCTGGCGACGCTGACTTCGACTGTCCCGGCGGGCGAGCGGTGGCTGCACGAGATCAAGTTCGACGGCTACAGGTTGCAGGCGCGGATCGAGGCGGGACGGGTCAAGCTGCTGACTCGAAGCGGCTTGGACTGGACGAAGAAATTCGGCAAGGCGGTCATTTCCGCGCTACAGGAACTGCCGGTTGGATCCGCAATCATCGATGGCGAACTGATCGTTGAGACTGGCGGTGGCGCATCTGATTTTTCCGCGCTGCAGGCGGACCTGAGCGAGGGACGCAGTGATCGCTTCGTCTTTTACCTCTTCGACCTGATGTTTCTGGACGGATATAGCTTGGTAAAGGTTCCGCTTATCGAGCGAAAAGCGCTGCTTGAGAAGATGGTCGGAGAGGGTGGGAGTCTCCTGCGGTTCAGCAGCCATTTTGACGAAAATGGTGGCCTGGTATTGCGGCATGCATGCCGACTTAGTCTTGAAGGCATCATCTCAAAGGTTCGCGATGCGCCTTACATTGCCGGGCGCGGCAAGAGTTGGATGAAGTCGAAGTGCTCGGCCCGTCAGGAATTTGTGATTGCAGGCTATGTGCCATCGTCCGTCTCCTCCAAAGCGATCGGATCGCTTGTCATGGCGGTGTATGAGGCGAACGAGCTTCGGCACGTCGGTCGCGTGGGCACCGGTTTTTCCAGCGTTGTCGCACATGATCTCATGCAGCGGCTGGAGCGCTTGCGCATGAAAGACAGCCCCTTCGGGGAGCGCCTGACCGCGGAGGAATCCCGCCAGGTCAGATATGTCCGACCGCAATTGGTTGCGGAAGTTGAGTTCCGGGCGTGGACGGCAGATGGCCACCTCCGGCATGCATCATTCAGGGGGCTGCGCGAGGACAAGGCTGCTCGAGAGATCGTCCGCGAGACCGCGCGGCGAGCCAAGGGAGATGCGCCTGCCCAACGCCGCACCGTGAAGCTGACTCATCCCGACAGGGTCTATTGGCCGGAAGAGGGCATTACCAAGGAAGGATTGGCGGACTACTATGCCGAAGTGTGGCGCTTCATCGCCCCATATGTCGTTGGGCGCCCGCTCGCCCTGCTGCGCTGTCCAAACGGTGTAGGTGGAGAGCAGTTCTTCCAGAAGCACGCCTGGAAGGGGCTGAACCCCAACATCGTCCTAGTGAAGGACCCGAAAGAGCCCTCCGAGGACCCGCTCATCAGCATCAACGATCTGGACGGGCTGATGGGTCTGGTCCAATCAGCGGTGCTTGAGATCCACCCCTGGGGATCGACGGTCGCGGACTGGGAGCATCCGGATACTATTGTGATGGATCTCGATCCCGGCGAGGACGTCGCCTGGCCCGCCGTGATCGCGGCGGCCGAGGAAGTGCGGCAACGCTTGACCGACAGCGGTCTGGCGGCCTTTGTAAAGACCTCGGGCGGAAAAGGCCTTCACGTTGTATCCCCGCTCACGCCCAAGGCCGATTGGGCGTCGGTGAAACTCTTCACCAAATCGATGGCTGAGGCGATGGCAGGTGATAGCCCGGACGCCTTTGTGGCCACGATCACCAAGTCCAAGCGTCGAGGAAAAATTCTCGTGGACTACCTGCGCAATCAACGCGGTGCCACGGCCGCCGCAGCCTATTCAACGCGCGCCCGCCCAGGGGCGGCAGTTTCCGCGCCATTGGCTTGGGAGGAGCTGGCACCCGGAATAGGACCGGCATATTTTACCGTCGAGAACATGCCGACGCGCCTCGCTTCGCTATCTGTTGATCCATGGCAAGATTTTCGCGCATCTTCCGCGCCAATCATCATGCGAACGAGGGGACGGAAGACAGCAGCCTAGCGCCGTCAGCGCTTCGTCGATTTGCTTTCAGAGGCGATGCTCCTCTTGAGCGCATCCATGATATTGATCACGTTGCTCGACTTTGCGTCTGATGACTTCGCCTTTGAAGGCGGCTTGCGGCCTTTCTTCTTTGCCGCGATCAGCTCCAGCAATTTGGCTTGCACCGGATCGGCCACCATATCTGGGTTCCACGGTGCGGTGCGCTCCTCAATCAGCTTTGTCACCAGCGTCATGAGCGGCGCATCCGCCTTCTCCTTACTAATAGCTGCGAAATAGTCCTTCTCGTCACGCACTTCGTCGCCATAGCGAAGCGTCCAGAGGACGATGCCCTTGTCTCGGGGTTCGAGCATCACGGCCCGTTCGCGGCGATAGAGAACGACACGAGAAATGCCCACCGTTCCCGTCGACGCCATTGCGTCTCGAATGACGGAGAAAGCTTCCTCGCCTACGGGATCGTTGGGTGTCAGATAATGCGGTTTGTCATACCATACCCATTCGATCGAGTCGGCTGCCACAAATGTCTCGATGTCGATGGTGCGCGTGCTTTCAAGCGCCACCGCATCCAATTCATCGTCCTCCAAAATCACATAGTCATTCTCACCACGACGATAACCTTTGACTTCGGCATCTTCCTTAACCTTTTTCCCGCTCACGGCGTCCACATATTGGCTGACCACGCGATTGCCCGTGTCGGCGTTGAGCGTATGGAACCGCACCTTGTCATTTTCGCTGGTGGCCGGCGTCATCGCGACGGGACAGGTCACAAGCGATAGCTTTAGATAGCCTTTCCAGAAGGAGCGGGGTGCCATGTGGGGTCTCCGGCATTGCTTCTGCGGTAAACGTGCCGCTATGTCTGCGGTTCCCTAGTAGTCTCCGAGGAACTAGCTGTCATCCCACTCGTACCAGAAGAGATTGCCGACGGCACCGTTCAAGGGCGCGCACTGCAGACGACGAAGAGATCGGAACGGTCTCTCATATCCATGGAGCGGGAAAAACAGCGACTGTCATCATTGACGTTGGCGGTTTTCTGAGGATTGGAGCCAAGCCGGTGGCTCTCACCGCAGCCGAGATCGATCTGATGCGTGATGAACGGGGCAGCATCCACGGCCACACATATCGCACCAAGCAGGAACTGAAAGATTTGTCGGAGATGCCGACTGAGCCACGACCCAGCATTCACAGCCCCAATAAGAAAAGGGTGGCCTGGCGAGCCCAAGCAGTATGAAATGTCCGCATAGTTCCATGAATCGTTAGGCCGTATTCTCTGCCCTTTACCTTCCTATACTCAGCCGGAAGCCAAGCAGTCCGGCTCGCGATCAGGTCTCCGAATGCAGACGTAAGCTTATCCGCCAGCGCAGTGCTGGGCGGAAAGCATTGTTCAGTGTCGAAAGCCCACGCCGCTTTCGGCATCGGATTCGGACACCTCAAATTGCGAGTTCAGCCGACCCGAGAACTGCTGGTCAAACAGGGGGGATGCATGAATGCCAATCTACAAGAGCAACGGAAACCAGGTACCCGATCATATTCATAAGATGGCCGGTGAGGTAAAAGTGGGGAAAATCGACCGACGGGAATTCCTCGCCATGGCCAGCGTCTTTGGAGCCTCGACGGCAATGGCGTATGGAATGATCGGATTAGCCGCGCCGGGAAGGGCGATGGCCGAAGAAACTCCCAAATCCGGAGGCGTGCTGCGGGTCGCCATGTTCGTCAAGGATCCGAAGGATCCGCGCGTCACCGATTGGCCCGAGATCGGCAATGCCGAGCGCCAGCTGCTTGAACCGCTCGTCAAATACACTCGGGAGTTCACATTCGAACCTTATCTGCTCGAAAGCTGGGATGTGAACGATGATGCAACCCAATATATCCTTCATATTCGGCCCAATGTCGTCTGGAACAACGGCGACGCCTTTGATGCCGATGATGTGGTGTTCAATTTCCAGCGGTGGGGTGACAAATCCGTAGAGGGCAACTCGATGACCTCTCGTGTCGGCAGCTTGATCGATGATGCGACTGGCAAGCTGCGCGAGGGAGCCGTCGAAAAGGTCGACCCACTGACTGTGAGACTAAACCTAGTCAAACCGGATATTGCGTTGATCCCGCAGCTTTGCGACTACCCGGCCTTGGTCGTCCACCGCTCGTTCGATGAAACCGGTGGGGACTTGGTGAATCATGCTATCGGCACCGGACCTTTCCAGCTGGTATCCTGGGACGTCGGACAAAAGGTCGTCTACAAGCGGCGTGAAGATAATAAATGGTGGAATGGCGAGGTCTACCTGGATGGTGTCGAGTTCATCGATCTGGGGACCGATCCGACCGCGATGGTGGCAGCTTTCGAGGCCGGCGAGGTAGATACCAATTTTGAGACGACCGCTGACTACGTAGGAATTCTCGAAGGTGTCGGCGCCGTCACATCAGAGGTCGTGACCGCTTCCACGATCGTGGCGCGGACCAACGTGACCCAGAAGCCCTATGATGACCAGCGGGTGCGCAACGCGCTGCAGCTCGCGGTCGACAATGCGGTCGTACTGCAGCTTGGCTATGGCGACGCCGGCGAGCCTGCCGAAAACCATCACGTATCACCCATTCACCCAGACTACGCCGAACTGCCAAAAATTGCGCGCGATTCAGCGAAAGCAAAGGCGCTTATGGCCGAAGCAGGTCAGGCCGACTACGTGCATGAGCTTATCAGCGTGGAAGAAGACTGGCACAAAAATACCGCGGATGCGATCGCGGCGCAGTTGCGGGATGCTGGCATCCAGGTGAAGCGGACCGTTCTGCCGGGCGTCGCCTTCTGGAACAGCTGGACCAAGTTTCCGTTTTCGACGACCAACTGGAACATGCGCCCACTAGGCATCCAGATCATCGCCATTGCCTATCGGTCCGGCGAAGCTTGGAACGAAACGCAGTATTCGAATCCGGAGTTCGACGCGAAGGTCAACGAGGCTTTGTCCATAGCCGACGCGGAGAAGCGCAAGGTGGTGATGAAGGACATCGAAAACATCCTGCAAAGCTCGGGGATCATTGTGCAGCCGTACTGGCGCAAGCTGTTCAACAGTTCGGTCCCCGCTGTGAAGGCCAATGGAATGCATCCAACCTTCGAAGCGGATTATGGGAAGGTCTGGCTCGACAGGGGGTAACGGACTCGGTTGTGAGTGGGCAGCTACTACCCGTTCACGCCAACACTCTGTCGCTGGTCAAGATTTTAAGAGGCCCTAGCGGCCGAACCTGCATTCCGGTGGCTAAATTGTCGGGCTTGCTGTTCTATCGCACCCGTTATCGTGGCCGAGCTTCAATCTCGCTCCAGCAGGTCTTTCAGCCAGTCGAGGAATTTCTCTACTCTCTGGTCCGGCTCATCTCGAAACGCCGCATACTGTCCCTCTTGCAGAACCACCGGCGTGTCGAACGCCTCGACCAACTGCCCTTGCCTGACAAAATCCGAGGTTGTTCCAAGCCAACCCAAGGCAATACCCCGGCCAGAAAGCGCATATTGAACCATCATCAGGTGGTTGTCGAACGTTGGTCCTGGCAATGTCTTCGGGATCTCGACGCCGAAATGTTCGAACCACTGCTGCCAGTCGAACCATGACCGCTCGACCGAAAGCGCGTGCAGCAGGGTATGCTGGAGGAGATCCTTTGGCTCTTTTATCGGGGGATTTCGCTCGAGATACTCTGGCGAAGCGACCGGAATAATCCGCTCGTCGAACATGTGTAGAGAGCTTGCGCTGGCCCAATTGCCACTGCCGAACCGGATCGCGACGTCAATTCCGTCATCCAGCGAGGCCAGTCCCTGATAGGTCGTGACCATGTTGACCTGGAGGTCCGGATGCAGAGCGTGGAACTCCTTTAGACGAGGCAGGAACCAGTAGTTCCCAACGGCGAGGTTACAGGAAATGGTCAGCGTGTTCTTGGGCTTCTGGCGCTGCAGCGCTTCGGCTTCGGCGACAAGATCACGGAAGCAGCGGCTGACAGTGGCGACATAAGCCTGCCCCGCGCCGGTCAGGCTGACTGGCCGGGACGTTCGGTCGACCAAGGCCACCCCTAGGAAGGATTCTGCTGTCAGAATTGAATGGCTTACCGCCGATTGGCTGACATTCAGCTCATCGGCAGCGCGGGAAAAGCTGCGGTGACGCGACAGCGCTTCCAGAGCCAGCAGGGATTTCAGCGGCGGTATCTTCTTCCAGTATTTCATCATGAATCCATTTCATGGAGTGATGAACCGTAACGCGCTTCATTTCGGCAGATAGTTTGCGAACATCAATGCTATTCATTCGATGCCTAGCGGTTTCGATCTCCATCAAGAAAGCAGATGTCATGTCAGAGCAGGTGCGGATCTCGGTCAGTGGTCCAATCATGGAAATCGCGATGAACCGCCCTCCGGTCAATGCGATCAACCTTGCGCTGAGCCGGACCATGTATGCGGCTTTCAAGGAGCTGAACGACAGTCCTGATCTGCGCGTAGCCATCCTTTCAAGTTCGGGCAACGACAAGAACATCTTCTCTGCAGGGTGGGATCTGAAGGCGTTTGCGGCGGGAGAAAGCCTGGACCCAGATGTCGGCTTCGATCTCGGCCCCGGGGGGCTTGGCGGCCTGCCAGAGTTCTTCAGCCTCTATAAACCGGTCGTCGCCGCAGTTGCAGGTGGCGCGATCGGCGGCGGCTTCGAACTCGCTCTCGGGGCTGACGTCATCATCTGCGCCGAGGACGCCTATTTCTGGCTTCCCGAAATGCAGCGCGGCTTCCTGCCCGATGGCGGCGCAATCCAGAAGCTTCACCATCGGATCCCGTACAACGTTACGATGGATCTCATCCTCACGGGGCGGAAGATGTTCGCCGATGAAGCCAAGCATTGGGGATTGGTCCGCGATGTCGTGCCAGCGGACCGGCTTATGTCGCATGTTCGCGAAGTGGCGGCGGACATCGCGCGTGGTGCCCCATTGGTAGCCATCGCGTTGAAGGAATTCATGCGCAAATATGCCCACTCCTCGCCGGAGGCCGCGCATGCCGCGGTGCGACGCGCCTGGGTGGGCAAGAGCGACATGCCGCTTTATCAGCAAATGCTGCAATCGGACGACTTCAGGGAAGGTTCGGTTGCATTCGCGGAGAAACGCGACCCGAGCTTCAAGGGCTGATGGAATGTCGCATCGTCTCGCCCCGATGTTCGAGGCCCGCTCTATGGCAATCGTCGGGGCCTCGTCCCGACCGGGTTCCTTCGGAGAGCGGTTGGCGACGGCCGTCACGAGCCGTGGATATGCGGGCCAAGTTGACTTCATCAATCCTCGTGGCGGCGAAATCCTCGGCCGCAGTGCGCATCGGCATATATCCGATCTCGCCTACGCTCCCGATGTGGCCGTCATCGGCGTAGGTGGCGCAAATCTCGAGCAGGCACTGCTGGATGCGATCGAGATGGACGCACGATCCGCGGTTATTTTCGACACCTGTCACGGTGAGACCAAAGACGGAAAGCCGCTTCTCGCGCGTCTGAAATCCATTGCGCGGGAGGCGAACCTGCCGGTTTGCGGCGGCTCCGGGATGGGGTTCATCAACGTCCGGTCTGATGCCGTCGCCAGCTTCTATCCGGCCGACCAATTGAAGCCTGGCGCAATATCCCTGATCGCGCATTCGGGCAGCGTCTTCACGGTGCTTGGCATGAACGATCCACGCTATCGTTTCGATCTTATGGCCTCTCCCGGCCAGGAAATAGGCGCGACGATTGACGAATACATCTCGTATGCGGCAGATCGCGAGACGACCAAGGCAATTGCGGTTTTCATGGAGGCGGCGCGGAATCCGCAAGGGCTGATCGAAAGCCTGCTGAAGGCCCGTGATAAGGGTGTGCCGGTCGTCATCTGCAAGGTTGGCCGGACCGAGGAAAGCGCTCGCCTTGCCCGGTCGCATACTGGCGCGCTGGCCGGATCAGACGCGGCCTACGCGGCTGTGTTCGAAGAATGCGGGGCGATCCAGGTCAGCTCTGTCGACGAGTTGATGAATACTGGGTTGCTCTGTGCAACGGGCCGAGTGCCCGGACCTGGCGGCGTGGGGCTCGTCACAGATAGTGGGGGCCTGAGAGAATTGCAGGTCGACCTCGCCGCCGAAATCGGCACCCCCTTGGCGCGATTGGGCGTTCAGACGCGGGAAAAGCTGCGCTCTGCTCTGCCGGCAGAACTGGAGCCGTCAAATCCCCTCGATTGCGCGGCGGACCTCACCGACGATTTTGCCAGCGTTTTCGAGAACGGGGTCGATATCTTCGCCGCCGCGCCCGAAGTCTCGATGGTCGGGCTTGAGGCGGATCTGCGCGACGACTACATCTATGCCGATGGGGTTCTCGCATTGGCCCGGTCGCTAGTATCGCGGACCGACAAGCCCTGCTTCTTCTATTCGAGTTTTGGCCAGACAAACAATCGAGCTCTCGGTGCCGAACTTGCCGATGTCGGGGTGCCTTGCCTCAACGGCGTGCAGGCAATGCTGGCCAGCGTCAGAAACTTCCAGCACTGGTCCGACCGCCAGCGCTCTGTGGTGGTCGAAACAGTGCCACGTGCCGAGCCGGCGGTTGTGGCGCGGTGGAGCAAGGGGCTATCCAGCCCCATCGACGAGCATTCCAGTCTGGCGCTCCTTTCCGATTTCGGAGTGCCGACCACGCGGAGCGCAATCTGCAGCTCTATCGAGGAACTGGATCATGCGGCGGGAGAACTGAACTTTCCCTTGGTCCTTAAAATCGCCGAGTCTGGCATCGACCACAAAAGCGATCTGGGCGGCGTCGTTCTGAACATCGGCGACGGGAGTTCTCTTCGGGCTGCCTATAGCGATTTATCGCACCGGCTCGGCAATCGAGTGGTGGTTCAGCAGATGGCGCCTAAGGGGGTTGAGCTGGCCTTTGGCTGCGTCGTCGACTCCGACTTTGGTCCGTTGGTCATGGTTTCGGCAGGCGGAACGCTGGTGGAGTTGTTCGACGACCGCGCATTTGCCAGAGCGCCCTTCGGTGCAGTGCGTGCTGAAGCTCTAATTCGGAGCTTGAAGACTTCGCGCTTGATGGCGGGGTTCCGTGGAGCCGGCCCCTCAGACATCCGAGCAGCAGCGAAAGCCCTATCCAGCTTTTCCGTCGCCTGTGCGGCGCTCGGACCGCAGATTGCAGAAATTGATGTCAACCCGGTCATCGTGTCCGAATTCGACGCCGTAGCTGTGGATGCATTGATCGTTTCAGCGGTTTCGGAATAGGCATCTATGCTAGGTCTATATGCGTGAGCTGCCTCTCGACATCAGCGCTGGTCTTGCCTGCTCTATGTGGCCGAGCACAACCTAGCCAACTGAACTCGGAAGATCGGCTTCCCAAGGTGCGCCAAGTTTGGACAGCTCTTCCGGTATAGCTACGGTAACTTTCTTCCCCACGATGAAAAGAGAGTGACCGATCCGCAGGCCAGCAAACGCCTTGTGCCTTACCGGGACGGCGGCCAGAAGGCACACCATTGCCCATCTCGCAGAATAATTGCCCGTTCATGCGCGCTTTGCCCCGCCTCAGAAACTGATTTTGTGAGGCGAATGCCGACCTCTAGAAATACTCGGCTGGACAAAATGCGTCCCTGTTTCCGCGCAGGATCACCTTTTCCAGCTTCTCGCTCTAGATGCTGGGCAATCCGCATATGGCGAGACCGGTCTTTTTGGGGAGCGGCAGCCCGAAGCACGCGCAGCAAACCTTCTGAAAAATCAGCCGGTTAGTGACCTGCGGCTGGGGACGTCGACTGGATCCACGCCTTTGCGTGGCGTCGAGGATCGCATGGTCGGAGCCTCGTTCAAGGCAGCGGAGTCGTTATGGGTATGGAATTCGAGGTATGCCATCGCACGGTGGCAGAGTTTCTCGCTGCTCGGTTCCTGGCGAGGGCCGTGACGGGGACGGAAGCCAATCACGCTTTCCCGTTGCGCCGTGCCATCGCGCTTATCACCGGCGCGGACGGCCGGGCACCCAGTGAACTCCGGGGCTCTACGCCTGGTTCGCGGCCCATCTTCACGAGCGGGGAGACCCGCACGGGGCAGTTCGTCTCATAGGCCGCGACGCCGCGACCGTGCTCGCCTGTGGCGATGCTGCCGCTTTCGACACCCCCGGGCGAAAAGCACTGTTTCTCAATCTAAACTGGGATGATCCCTATTTCCTTTCGTCGCAGGACGACGCGACCGTACGCGGGCGGACTAGCCTTGGACGGAACGCGGACCGTTCCCCGGCGACGTTCACGATTTTCGCTGCGAGCAGGGTCGTTGATACTACCTCGGCGGCGTCCGACGGACCCAACAGAACGTCGGTTCAAGATTGCTTCTGGCCTGGACTGCAGATCGCAATCTCGTCAACTTGCAGGGGATCGGAGCGGCGGAACTCGGCATCCTGGTAGCGGCGATGGTGTCGCAGTCTTAGCCTGCCTCCAATAGAACCTACTTGGTCCGCACGTTCGCCGTAACCTATAGTCGCTCCTCGCCGAACGTGTCATCTATCTTCACCGAGTTCAGGACCAGATCGGGCCGACGCTGGATAATGCACTGAAACAGGATCTCGGAAAGAACCGCCGTTGCAAGCCGGTCAAGAACTTCGGCGCTTCCGGGCAAACTGAGGCCTGTTGGTACGACGAGAGGGATTGTCGACAGGCGCGCGAGCGGTGATGTAGCGCTGCCCGTCAGCGCGGCTACGTCGGCGCCCGTCTGCTTGGCAAGCTCCGCAGTCCACATCACCGATTTCGTCCGCCCGGAGTAAGAGACACAGATCGCAAGGTCCTGTGCGTTCATCAGGGACGCCAGCGTGACCTGAGTGTGGTATTCATCCGAGAACTGCACGGGCAGACCGAGCCGCACCAGTCTCATGTATATGGTGCTGCACAAGGCGGCTGACTCGCCGGCACCGAATAGCTGGACCGAGCGCGCCGACAAGAGCCGATCCACCAATGCATCGAGCACTCCCGGCCTTTCCAGGTATTGGCCGAAATTGATCACGCGCGCGGCCATTGCCTGTGTCACCGTGTGGGCGATTTCTCCCAAGCCACCATTATCGGTGGTGCTTCGGGGCAGCGAATCTGCGCCCGCGCGTTCCAGGATCAATGCCTTTCGCATCTCCTTCAGGCCCGGATAGCCCAGTTTACGCGACAGACGATCAATGCTCGACCTGCTGGCGTTCGACCTTTCCGACAGGTCGGAGGAGGTCATGATCGCAAGCTGATGAGCCGGAATTTCAAGCAGTTGCTCGGCGATTTTTCGTTCTGCAGCAAAGAGATTCACCCGTGAGACACGGGTCTCGAAGCTTTCGTTGTTGGTGGCTAGTTCGTTCATACTGCACCGCAGAGAAACATTTTGTATCGTTTGTAGCGAATTTAGGATTTACTGCGAGACATTTTGTGTCTTATGCTTTGCTCATGGCAGCTCTGCTGTCCTGCCCTGGGGCCTTGGAGGGAAGCCCAGCGGCAGAGGAGTTTCACCTTGGAGGAAATCATGAATTGCTACACCAAGTCCCTGGGGGCCGGTCTTTTGCTGGCGACTGCGCTTACTTTGGCGCCGCAAATCGGCGCAGCACAAGAACTGAAATCGGTCGGCGTTACGGTTGTTGACCTCGGAAACCCGTTCTTCGGCGCGGTGGCCGGTTCCATCGAGAAACGCGTCAAGGAAATTTCGCCGGATGCGCAGGTTCTGGTCGTCTCGGGTGACTACGACCTTGGCAAGCAATCCACGCAGTTCGACAACTTCATCCAAGCTGGCGTGGACATGATCATCGTCTCCGCCGTTGACTCCAAGGCGATCGGCGCCGCGGTCGAACGCGCCAAGGCCGCAGGCATCGTCGTTGTTGCCGTGGACAACACTGCAGATGGTGCGCAGGCGACCATCACCACCGACAACGTGACTGCAGGCAAGCAGGCGTGCGAGTACATCGCGCAGAAGCTGGGCGGCAAAGGCAACGTGTTGATCGTGAACGGCCCCCCGGTCTCGGGCGTGATCGACCGCGTTGCCGGCTGCAAGGAAGTGCTGGCCGGAAGCCCAGACATCAAGATCCTCTCGGACAACCAGAACGGCATCGGCAGCCGCGAGGGCGGGCTCAATGTTACGACGGGTCTGCTGACGGCGAATGACGACGTGAGCGCGATCTTCACGATCAACGACCCGTCGGCCATCGGTGCTGACCTGGCCGCGAAACAGCTGAGCCGCACGGGCATCGTTATCACGACGGTGGATGGCTCTCCTGACATCGAAGACGCGCTGAAGGGTAACACGATGATCGAGGCTTCCTCTGCCCAGTTGCCTGCGAAACTGGCTGAGGCCGCCGTCGATGCCGGCGTCGCGCTGAAAAAGGGTGAAACCCTTGCCGAGCCGATGATCCTTGTCGCGCCCGCACTGATCACGCGCGACAATGTCGGTGACTACCAAGGTTGGAACGCCAAGTAAGAACCTCCCGCTTGGCGGCTGGCTACTCCCGCTGGCCGCCATTTTTGCTCCCAAGAACAGACAAGGACACCTCCCATGCCGATCGTCTCACTCGATCAGTTGCTGAAACATGCGTCGGATAACAAATACGCGGTCGGCGCGTTCGTCTCGATGAACATCGAGGTGGTGCAGGCGGCGATCGCTGCCGCCGAAAAGATGGGATCACCGGTCGTGATCCGTATCCATCCCGATGTCCGCGCGACCACCCGCTTCGATACGATGTGCCTGGTGGCACGCCATCTCGCCGCCGAGGCATCCGTGCCCGTCGGGATCAGCCTCGACCACGGCGAGACCCTGGCAGATTGCGTCGATGCGATCCGTGCGGGTGCAACAAGCGTGATGCTGGATGCAGCCGAGGAACCGCTCGACGACAATATCCGTCTTGTCCGCGAAGTCGTGAACGTCGCGCAGCCATTGGGCGTGCTCGTGGAGGCATCGGTGGGTCATATGGAGCATGGCGCCGTTCAGACCGACGACGATCTGGCCGACGTCGAGGAAGCGGTGCGGCTGGTAAAGGAAAGCGGTGCGACCATCCTTGCCCCCGCCATCGGAAACGTACATGGCTCGGCGCATGGCGAAGAAAAGGCCACGCCCGAACTGAACATTGCCCGCATCCGCGCCCTGCGCGAAGCGACCGGCGTGCCGATCTGCATGCACGGCGGTTCCGGGACGCCCCGGCCGATGATGCGTGCGGCCACTGAGGCCGGCGTGTCGCTCGTCATCCTGTTCTCCGACGTCATCACCGCCTACAACAAGGCTATGATTGAGGTTTACTCGGCAAACTCGCCCGGCATCGCCATCATTGACGCGCTGATCCCGGCGCAGGCCGCGGCGCAGGTCGTCATCGAAGAAAAGATGGTCGATCTGAACTCTGCCGGCCGCTCTGCCGACTTCTGGGCTTGGGCCAATACCAAGGGCTGATGCAATGAGCGCGCCGGAGCCTATCCTGATCGGGCTGGACCTTGGTTCCACCAACCTCAAGGGGGTGGCGACCAAGGCTGATGGTTCGATCGTGGCGATAGCCCGGCGCCCGATGGTGGTCGTGCATGGGGCCAATGGTGCGGCAGATTTTGATCTCGCCGCACTCGACCGCAATGTCGTGGCCATGCTGCGCGAGTTGGTTGACGTCCTCGCCGGATCCGGCATCCCTGCCAGCGCTGTTGCAGGTATCGGCGTGGCAAGTATCGGTGAGGCATTCACCGGCATCGACGGCTCGGGTAACCGCCTCGGGCCGTGTCCGACTTGGTACGATCGTCGAACCGCACCCGGGCGACAAGCTCTCGGGCTATCGACCAAGGCCTGGTTCGAGATCACCGGGATGGTCGATGACGACATCTACAGCGTTCATCGGCTGCGGTGGTGGCGCGCAAAGAACGAAGGCTGGTTCAACCGGGTGAAATACTGGCTTATGGTGTCAGACTATGTCGTCTGGCTGATGACGGGTGTTCGCAGCACCAGCCCTTCGCTTGCGGCACGCAGCGGTATGGCCGACCGGACGAAAGTCGACTGGTCGGATGAAATCCTTGCAGCGGCCGGTGTCGAGCGGAGCAGTTTGCCGCAGATTTTGCCAGCAGCTTCAGTTGCGGGCGATGTCACGGAGCACTTCGCGGCACAGACCGGTCTGGTGATCGGCACGCCCGTTGTGAATGCGGGTCACGATCATCCCTGTGCCGGTTTGGGATGCGGCCTCGTTGATCCAGGACAGGTCATAGATTCAACCGGCACCTCGGAAGCGATGAAATCGGTACTGACGCACCCGCTTGGCTTCGAAGAATTGGGCGGCGGACTGTATGACTGCTATCCCCATGTCGTTCCGGGTCGGTGGCTCCTGTCAGGTCATATCCCTTCAGGGGGCGGGTTGCTCGATTGGCTGGTGCAGTTGCTGTCCGGACCGGTTCCTGATGCAGAGTCAGCCGAGCGCCTGTGGGAAATGGCCGAGGCGGCGCCCGCTGGTGCAGAAGGCGCCGTCGTTGAGCCATTTCTGTCCGGCACCGGGCAACCGCTGAACCAGCGCGACCGCAGGGCGGTCATCAGTGGCCTGTCAGGGGATGTCGGCGCCGGTGAGATATTGCGCGCGGGCACAGAGGCTCTGGCGGGGTGGGTTTCGGCGAACCTGGCCCTGTTCGAGCGATTTACCGGTCACGTCGTGTCCGAACTCATCCTCACCGGAGGCGGCGCTCGAAACACGCTATCCAATAGGATCAAGGCTGCCCTGATCAATCGCCCGCTTCTTCTGCCTCAGGCGGATGAAACTGCAGGGCTGGGTGCCGCACTGGTGGCAGGGATTGGCGCTGGGGTTTTCCCGACGCCAACGTCGGCAGCCGCCCGACCCGCGATCGCCGTGATCAGGGTTGAGCCCGACCCGGCTCTCGTGGCCGCCTATGAACCCTTGCACGCTCGCCTTACCCAGCCATGGGCACAGGCCGATGTCTGAACCGCTGCTCGCAATGTCCGGCATCCGCAAGACTTTCGGGTCGGTCAAAGCGCTTCGCGGTGTCGAGCTGACAGTTTGGCCCGGCGAGATCCACGCGCTCATGGGCGAGAATGGCGCTGGCAAGTCGACTCTTATGAAAATTCTTGCTGGCGCCTTTCCGGCCGATCCGGGCGGTGAAATTCGGTTCAACGGAGCGCCTGTCTCGATCTCCGGTCCGGCAGCATCCCGCGAGCTTGGGATTGCGGTCATCTATCAGGAGCTGGCTCTCGCGCCGAACCTGACAGTCTATGAGAATGTCGCGCTGGGGCGCGAGGCGAAGCGTGGCATATTCGTAGATCGCGGGCAAATGCGGCGCGACTGTGCGGCGGTCCTGGACCGACTGGGGGCCACATTCACCCCCGAGACCAAGGTAAGCAGCCTGTCCATCGCCGAGCGGCAGATGGTTGAAATCGCGCGCGCCCTATCCGTCAACGCGCGCGTTCTGGTGATGGATGAGCCGACGACGGCGCTATCCTCTCGTGAGACCGATCGGCTGTTCACTCTGATCCGCCAGCTTCGGGATGAGGGGATGGCGATCATCTACATCTCCCACCGAATGGCCGAGATCTATGAGCTGGCTGATCGCTGCTCTGTCCTACGCGATGGCAGCTATGTTGGCACGCTCACCCGTGATGCCCTCAACTCAGAGACCCTTGTAAGAATGATGGTCGGTCGCGAACTGAGCGATTTCTATGAAAAACAGCACCGTTCTGACGGCGGCAAGGTCGTGCTGGAAGCGACCGGTCTGACTGACGGTCGCAAGTTGCATCCCTCAACGCTGACCCTGAAATCCGGAGAGGTCACGGCACTCGCCGGTCTTGTCGGGGCCGGGCGAACGGAACTTGCGCGGCTGATCGCCGGGGCAGATCGGGCATCTGCGGGCGAGGTAAGACTGAACGGCAAACCTGTCGCGCTGCGCAATCCGTCAAGCGCGATCAGCGCCGGGATCGTCTACTTGACCGAGGACCGCAAAGCCCAAGGCCTGTTCCTCGACATGTCGATCGAGGACAACGTCAATATCAATGTGATGGCGGCCGACGCTATTGCTGGCAGTATTCGCCGGCGCAATCGCGCGCAACAGCGCGCCGCGCAGGCAATCAGCGATCTGTCGATCCGTGCGCCGTCGGCTGCTGCCAGCGTGGGCAGCTTGTCGGGGGGGAACCAACAGAAAGTGCTCCTTGCCCGACTACTGGAGACGCGGCCGCAGGTTCTGATCCTGGATGAACCGACCCGCGGCGTAGATATCGGAGCAAAGTCCGATATTTACAAGCTGATCGACCGGCTGGCGACCGACGGAGCAGCTGTCCTGGTGATCTCGAGCGAGTTGCCCGAAGTCGTGGGGCTGGCGGACCGAGTGCTGGTGATGCGCGAAGGCGAAATCGCCGGGGAACTTACGGGCCGCGACATTACGCAAGAGGCGATCATCGCTATCGCCACGGCGGCCTGACACGGGGGGATGAGCATGCAAAAGACAGATATGACGCGAGAGCGTGCGGAAGCCGCCCGTCGAAGCCCTAAGGCGGCCTTGCGGGCGCTTGGGATGTTGCCGGTCCTTGTCCTGCTTTGTATCGCATTCTCGCTGGTGAACGGCCGTTTCGCCTCGCCCCAGAACCTGGTCATCGTGGCGCAGCAGGCGTCTATCAACCTTGTGCTCGCTTGCGGCATGACCTTCGTCATTCTTACCGGCGGGATCGATCTTTCCATCGGCTCGATCCTGGCGGCCTCGGCTATGGCGGCGCTGATCGTGTCGCTGGATCCGAATCTGATGTATCTGGCGATCCCGGCGGCGCTCTTGGTCGGGGCTGGCTTTGGCGTCATCAACGGCGCCTTGATCACCGCCCTGCGCCTTCCCCCATTCATCGTTACGCTTGGTGCGTTGACCGCCATCCGCGGCGTGGCGCGACTGATGGGGAAGGACACGACTGTGTTCAATTCTGACCTCTGGTACGCCGAGATCGGGAGCGGGAGTATTTTTGGGGTTCCCTGGCTCGTCCTGATCGCCCTGTCGATCGTTGTCCTGTCCTGGTTCGTGCTGCGCCGGACGGTGCTTGGCGTCTACATCTATGCCATTGGCGGCAATCCCGACGCGGCGCGCCTGTCTGGTATCAAGGTGAGCCTGGTCTTGATATTCGTCTACGCCACATCGGGCCTGTTGGCAGGCCTGGGCGGCGTGATGGCATCGGCACGCCTGTTCGCGGCGAATGGGCTGCAACTCGGCCAGGCGTATGAACTCGACGCTATCGCGGCGGTCATCCTTGGCGGTACGTCTTTTGTCGGCGGCATCGGCTCGATCTGGGGCACCCTGGTCGGCGCTCTCATCATCGCGGTGCTGTCGAACGGTCTGATCCTGTCAGGGGTGCCGGACGTATGGCAGTATATCATCAAGGGATTGATCATCATCGGCGCCGTGGCTCTGGACCGGTTCCGCATGGATACCGGCGCGCGGACATAAAAGTATCAAAGCCATTTCGCACCTTCGGCGGGATCGGACTTGAGCTTGCATAGCTTGCTGCGAGCACATTCTTGGCAAGGCGATGCCAACGGAAGCATTCGATAGAAACCTGGCGCTCAGCAGATTGACTCAGCTTGCTTAGCCGCAACGGCGGCCATCATGATGGATGGTAGCTAAGGGCCTATTCTGTTGAAAAACCCGACCCGTCGGCCGCATCGACCTTTGTCAAAAGTCTGAGGTCCGTGCGGTTGTGTCTGCTCAGCAGACGATTTGCGGGGCGGGAAGGAGCTTTGCGAGCTTCCGGAGGTTCTGGGCGGTTGCTGCGAGGTGGAATTCATCGCGCGCGCCATTCGGCCCCCGCAATCGGAGACGGCTGAGGCCCAGGATGCGCTTCAGATGTGCGAACAGCATCTCCACCTTCTTCCTCAGCTTGCAGGAGATGGCGTAGTCTGGGGTCCGAGCGATTGCGCGTGCCCGATCCCGGGATGGCTCGAAGATCGACCGGAGGATCTTGCGCGAGGGCTCCTTGGGGCAGCAGCGTGCTTTCAGTTCGCAGGCATCGCAATCGGTCTTGCTGGCCCCGTAGCGGAGCATGCCATCCTCGTCCGGCTTCTTCTCCCGGGGGCTCGTGAAGGTCCGGCGGCTTTGCTTCAGATCCCTGCCGCCCGGGCAGGTGTAGACGTCGTTCTCGGCATCATATGTGAAGTCGGCGCGTTCGAACGTTCCGTCCCTGCGCCCCGACTTGTCAAAAACCGGAATATGGGGCGCAATGCCGCGTCGCTGATCCAGCCAGTCGAGCATGACGCCGGTGCCATAGGCGGTGTCGGCGATCAGCCGGTCCGGCAGAAGGTTGAAGGTATCCTTCACCCTATCAATCATGGTCCGCACCGCTGTGACTTCGGCTTGGCGGATCGAGCGGGTGGCCTCCACGTCGAGGATCACGCCATTATCGGTATCGATCAGATAGTTGGTGGAATAGGCAAAGTAGGCCGGACCTCCCCGAGCCCCGGTCCATTGCGACGCCGGATCGGAATGCGAGGTGAACTTCGGCTCCACCGGGCTGGCTGCGCCGAAGGCCGCATCATCGAGCGTGGCCAGGTATTCCTTGACAGCCCGAGGCGCGTCTTCGGGATTGATCCTGTCAGCCTGCCAGTTCGACTTTGGTGTCGAGTTCTGCCGGTTCGCGTCAGCCTGAATGATGCTGGCATCAGCGGCGAGGCGTTGGCCGCTCGCCAATCCCTCCGTGAGACACCGCACCACCACGGTCTCGAACAGCTGCCGCAAGAGGTCGCTGTCGCGGAAACGGCCATGCCGGTTCTTGGAGAAGGTCGAATGATCTGGCACCGGGGCAGCCAAATCGAGACGGCAGAACCATCGGTAAGCAAGGTTGAGATGGACCTCTTCGCAGAGACGGCGCTCGGACCGAATGCCCATGATGTAGCCGACCAGCAGCATCCGGATCATCAGCTCCGGATCAACCGAAGGGCGTCCGGTGGTGCTATAGAAAGCTGTCAGACGCCGCCGGATGCCTGCCAGGTCGACGAATTGATCCACCGATCGGAGCATGTGGTCAGACGGGACATGCGCTTCGATGGAGAACTCGTAGAACAGAGCGCCTTGTGCTGCCTGCCGGGATCCCATCATCGCCGCTCACCTCCGCCTGCCGCAGCGAAATTGAATCAGCCGTCAGCCCTTCAGGCAAGCCGAGTTTTTCAACGGAATAGACCGAAAGCGGAAGCTCGGCGGTGGCCCACCACAAACCGACGAGGAACTTTATGGAATGCAAGTATTCGAAGGAACTTAATTGGATTTCAGGCCCATAGCCACGGGTTATCACAAGGAACGATAGTTGGCTTCAGAGAATGATTTCGTTAGGGCAAGGGGCGGAGAGAATGGGTCTGACGTCGAACCTTCTCCACCTATAGGCTGAGCTACAATAGCTCCCGTAGCTTCCGAGTGATCTCGGTCAAATCGTAAGGCTTGCTCACCACCGGCACTGTGGCCAGGTGCGCCGGCAGACCTAGCCCCGCGCCGTATCCCGTCGCGAACACAAAAGGGATGCCACGAGCATGCAGCGCATCGGCAACGGGCATCGACGTCTCGTTGCCGAGATTGACGTCCAGAATGGCCAAATCCGGTGGGCTCCGTTCAATGATCGACAGCGCAGTCGCGACATTGGGCGCGGCTCCGATGACATCGAAGCCTCGATCCTGGAGATCGCCCTCAAGCGAGAGCGCGATAACTCTGACTGAATGTCGATGTTCCCAATCCTATGAGGGGTGGCCAAACTACACCAAGCAATCGGAACCACGTGCGCTCCGTTCCGTTTCGTCTTTGAAACTAGGATGGAGCGCGCCGTGGACCACGCAGCACTGACGTCGCCGGATAGGCTGCTGGAATATCTCGTTGGATTGCCGGTGCAGGACGCTGATGGACGCGCGGTCGGCCGGGTCTTAGAGGTGATTGGCTTTGATGACACCGCTGAGGTAATCGTGCAACTCGCAGGGCTGCTTGGTATTAAATCCAAGCTCGTAGCGATGAGGCGGGTAGATTTTGTTGTTTCCCGCGATGAAGCCGGCAACTCCACCGTGACCGCGAAAGCGCCGAAAGAGACCTTAATGGAACTGCCAGAGCACGTCGCCTCGTAGAATATTCTAGGTGCAGTTTCCGTCGCCTCCTCAGAAAACGCTCGTGGCTTTCTTGAGCCGATGCAAGATCACCCCGCATGCCTACGGCAGTCCAGAAGATACAGTTGATTGGCCCAATGGTCCGCTTCCTCTCTGAGGGGCGTCAGGTCCATGGTCCTTCTCTTACGTTTGCCATCGGGATTTCGGCGCGCGGCGATAACTTTGGCGCGCAGGGCAACAAGCGCGATGCGATTGTGCTCTATCAAGTCGAGCGCCGCCTGTTCCTCGCTGGGCGAAACGTTCAAGGCTGTGCTTCCGAGGTACTCTTCTCTGAGGTAGCCCGTCTCTTCGATCAGATCGTCCAGTCGCGAAACCAGCCACTGATCCTGGTAACTGACACCTGAGGCATGGCGCAGTTGGCCGCGGCTTGCCGCTGTGACGACAATGGCTGTCACCATCAGCGTGAGACTGGCAACAACGGCGAGATCGAGAAAGCTTTCGTCCATGGAACTTCTCCGAACTAAACCAGTATTCGAGAGCCGGTTAACGTCTGGCGACTAGCTATCTAATTTGCGAAATCGACTTTTTGTTCCGGCCGTTTAATTCGCTCACGGCGCCCGCGCTCATGCTCCCTCGCGGAACTGTGCCAGCGCTTTGCAGTTACTTACCCGGGGCGCGCAATTCGCGCGCTCGCGGGAGGTATCGCAATGAACAGCATCATCTATCTTGTCGGGCTTGTTGTGGTGGTCATGGCCATCCTTTCCCTCGTCGGCCTTCGCTGAGTCTGGGGAGCTATTAGTCATGGAACGAACTGAGGACATCACCCTTAACCCAGATCCGGCGGCACTGGCGGATCGCTCATATGTCGATTGGCCAGCGGTACTTGCTGGGGCGGTCGTCGCCACGGCTATCGCAGCCCTGTTTGCCGCATTCGGAGGGGGCCTCGGGCTATCAACCATCTCGGCGGAGCCTGGCGAAGGATCATTCAACTTTGCGATCATTTTGAGCGCCATTTGGACAGTCGCAACGATCGTCGCGAGCTACATGGCAGGCGGCTACATTGCCGGACGCATGCGCCGACGCGCTGAACGGGCCACTTCGGACGAAGTGACCGTGCGTGATGGCATAAATGGCCTCGTGGTGTGGGGCCTCGGTACCATTGTCGGTGCGCTTCTGATCGCAAACACCATCGCCGCGACAGCATCCGCTGTCGGGTCAGCTGCCACTGCCGCTGGTTCTGCGGTTGGCTCAGCCATTGAAGCGGCGGGTACGGCCGCAGGGGGCGCATTGCAGAGCTCGGGTGTCAACGCTCAAGCTGGTGCGGCTCTCAATCCGGTGGAATACCTCAACGACACACTTCTACGTCCAAGTACAGTTGATCCGCTGAACGCAGATCGCAGCGCTGTGGCGGCTCAAACAGCGTCCATTCTTGCCAACGTGATGGCCACCGGCGAGATTTCCGATCCAGAGCGGCAGTACCTTGTAAGCGCCACGCAAGCTCAAACGAACCTGAGCGCCGCTGAAGCAAATGCGCGCGTCGATCAGGCAGTTAAGGCCACGCAAGACGCCAAAGCTGAGGTAGACCGCGTTGCCCAGGAAGCAAAGGATCTGGCGATCAAGGCCGCCGAAACGGCCCGCATCAGCGCAGTTCTGACAGGGTTTATGCTGGCTGCTGCGGGATTGGTTGCTGCCGCTGCAGCCTATATCGGTGCTGTTCGCGGTGGTCGTCATCGTGACGAAGGCAGAGTGTTTGGCGGGTTTGCATACCGCGGATAATCTTCGAGCCGAGCTGCAAATGGCTCGGCTCCCCAAACTTGCAGTCGCTTGCGAAGTGTTTCCGTAGCACCTACACCCTGTGAAAAGACTTGGCTGCGCGTGACCCGCGCAAAGGGAACGCCGGCGATGGAAAGTGCGCGCAGTGTAGTCGGTTCGGCGATCGGCTTACTCTCGGTCGCTTTTCTGGTGCTCCTCTTCATCGTCGGTCTCACTTTCTGGCTAGGAGAGCGTGCGCGCTCCAGCTTTGATATGACCACCCACGCTCGCGACATCCGGATCGCTGCTGTGGGGCTAAGAACTTCTCTTCAAGCTGCAGAGTCCAGCCAGCGTGGATATCTCGTCACGGGCAACGAAGTCTACTTGGCGCCATTTTCGACTGCAAAGGCCGAAGCTCTACGATTACTGCCGGAACTTTCGCAGCGGTTACCTCCGGAATCGAAACCCGCACTGGACCGACTGGTAGTGCTCGTCGACCAGAAAGTCAGCGAGATGGACCAGACCATCGAGCTTAAGCGCCAGCGGCAGGACGAGGAGCTGAAGGCGCTGCTTCGCTCCAATCGCGGCAAGGCCCTGATGGACGAAGCCAACGTCTTTCTATCTGCCTTTATTCGTTCGGCTGACAACCTCGTTGCTGAAGAAGTGGTAAGTCAACGAGAGGGGTTCGACCTGTTGCGGACTGCAACGCTCGCTGCTGCGCTGCTGATCCTGTTCCTGACGGTGTTGGTTGTCCGCTTGATTGCGCGCTTCATTTCCGACCTCAACCGATCAAGAGCGGAGACCAGCGCGCTAAACACGCATCTCGAAAAACGCGTGGCGGAGCGGACAGAACAACTTTCGCAATCCCGGGATCGCGCTGAAATGCTCCTGGCGGAAGTCAATCATCGCGTGGCAAACAGTTTGGCGATGGTCGCTTCTCTGGTTGGCCTACAGTCCAGAGGCGCTGTGAGCGAGGAAACGAAGGAATTGTTGGCCGAGACGCAGCGCCGCATAAGCGCGGTGTCGCTGGTCCACAAGAAGCTCTACACGTCGAACGATGTCAGGGTGGTTTCGCTGGACGAATACCTGCCCAGCCTTCTCGATCAGCTCGAGCTGTCGCTGCGACAGGACGGCCATGGCGCTGCGTTGCGTCAGGTTATCGAGCCGATGAAGCTGCCGACTGACCAAAGCGTTAGCCTGGGCATCATCGCGACAGAATGGGTCACCAACGCGTTCAAGTATGCTTATCCCGATGGTTCTGGCGAAATCCGCGTAAAACTCAGGAGCGGCCAAGGGGGGGCCGCGGAACTCGTCGTTGAAGATGACGGCATTGGTCGTTCCGAGGCGGAAGTGGTGCGCGGCACGGGATTAGGAACAAAGCTTGTTACGGCGATGGCCGCAAGCCTTGGGGCAAAGGTGGAATACGCGTCACGAAATCCTGGCACCGCAGCACGCCTCATTCTTCCACTGCATTGAGGACGCAAAGGAAATGAAGTTGGGAAGCAAATCCGCACTACCGTTGATTGGATGCGCTCTCTGGGCCACAGCCGCGTTCGGTGAAGGCAATCATCCGCAAGGCATTTCCGAGCCTGTCATATTTGCACCCTACGACGCTGGCGCGGGGGTATGCTCTGCTCCCTCGGGGTTGGAGAGGACCTTGGCATTCGCTCGCGACAACGGTCGCGACTTCATGCGCGGCGTAGACTTTGGGTTGTCTCGGGCCGCCAAAGACAGAGGCCTCACGTATGTTTCTGCGATCGCCGACAATGATGCCTCGAAGATGATTGAGCAGGTGGAAGCGTTCAAGGCAGCGAAGGTTGGAGCTTTAGTCGCATCTCCGGTCGACGCGGCGACATTGGCTCCGCATTTGCAGGAGCTGATCTGGTCGGGTGCATACGTGGGCACAGTGGTTCCTCCGCCGGCCACGTCCATCCTAAACGCCCCGCAGTATCTGACGGGCAAGGTGCTGGCGGAAGCCGCCGCAACCTACATTCGAGACAAGTTAGACGGCAAAGCGAACGTCGTTCTTCTCACACACGACAGCCTGGAGTTTCTTGCACCACGCTTCGAAGCCATGCGCGACGTCCTCAGGACGGTGCCTGGCGCTACGATAGTGGCAGACATATCCCCCGCTACGGTGAACAATCAGGGGGGCTACGACACGATGTCCACGATCTTGCTAGCCGAACCGGAAATTGATGTCGTCCTCGGCGCGGATACCGTTGTGCTTGGCGCGCTGGCAGCGATGCGCGATGCGGGACGTGCGACAGATCGACAGTTTTTTGGCGGGATCGATGGAGAAGCTGATGCCGTGCAGGAATTGGCAAGCTCGAATAGCCCATACAAAACCAGCGTGAGTTTGGCATCGCCAGTGTTCGGCTATGCGATGGGACAGCACGCTGCTGACTGGCTGGACGGCAAGAGCATACCTCAGGCCATCGAGGTGTTGCCAATCGCGCTTACTGCAGAAAGTCTGAAATCATATCAGGAAGATATGGCCAATCCTGGCGCAGTCTACGCCGACACCGCCAAGCGAGACAGGTATCTTCGGATGTTTGGCAACATCTGCTTTGATACCAGAGATCGGTACGTGAACTTTGCCTGGTCGCCTGAACAGCGCTAGCTCATCTCAAAGACTAGGCAGCAGCTGCCTTCGCCGACCTGCTGAGCCGCTTGGCATTGAAGTGCGCCGTCGCATGCACCTTTTGAGTACGGTCGCGCATGAAATTGAGTGTGCTGAGCGGAAGGGAGATGTAACGCTGAGACGCCATTGATGACTTCCCAAGCGCAACCGCTTTCGAACCGCGGCCCTCTACTCCACGAACTTCACCTATCTGGTCGTATCCCGGGCTGAAAACCTTGCTCCCGGTTAGTGCGGAGTGTGTCAATTCCCGGTCTCGAAGCGGTGTGAGGCTGACAAAATCCATCTCTGCTCTCCTCGAAGTTTCTTGTTTAATAACAACTTGCAACTTTGCTTTCAGTTCCAAGCGAGACAGCCTCGAGCTATCGAAAAGAGAAAAGATCAGAGTCTTCGTCTGGCACAGCAGCGATTTCGCCTGCAACAATTTCGGCAGCGATCATCGAAAACGTAATGCCGTTGCCGCCAAATCCCATCACGGTGAAAACTCGTTCGTAGGATGGCACTCGGTCAATGATTGGCAGGCCATCCCGTGTCACGCCAAACGGCGCTGACCACGCATAGGCAGGGGTGCCGATGTCGACACCGGTCAGGGTCAAAAGCTTTTGAGCGATTACTTTTGACTTTCGCACGAGCTTGTTGGGATCGCTGTTGGAGGAACCCGAGACCTCGTCCTCACCGCCTGCGATGACGCGATCTCTCCCTTCCCCACGGAAGTAAAGATAAGGGTCAGATGCTTCCCAAACGATTGTATTCCGCAGCCACTCCGGGAGATTGGGCAACGGCCGAGAAGCCACCGCCCAGGTTGATGTAAGACTGTGTGACTTGGTGTTCATCTGCGGGAGAAACTCATAGCCGGTGCAAAAGACGACATGCTCCGCAACAAGAGCCTCTCCGCGAGAAGTGGCCAAGGCAACACCACCCGGCATTTCCGCCATGTCGGTAATTTCGACCGGTGAGCAAATTTCGGCAGCGCGCGCGCGTGCAACGGTCAATAAGCCCGCCGTCAGTTGAGCCGGGTTGGCTGACGCGGAGGCGTTCGACAGGATGGCGCCGGTCCGCTGAATGCCAAAGTCATCAAGAAGGCGTCGCCGGTTCACGAATTCTGCAGCTATGCCAGCCTTGGTGCGGATCTTTGCTTCTGCCGCCAATTCGCGCGCGCCTACGTCATAGCCCGCAAGATAAAGCGCCGGTTTGCGGCGCATGCCGCAATCGATGCCTAATCGGACGACGAGCTTTTCAAGACTATCGACTGCTTTTACCGAGCGGCGCCATGCGCGGCCGGCTTTGTCCTTTCCGATCTGCCTCTCCAGCCGAAAGAGAGGGACGTCAATTTCATGTTGGATCATTGCGGTCGACGCCGCAGTCGAACCGCGGGCTGGTGGGCGACGATCCACGATGAGGACCGACTTGCCCCGCCTGGTTAGCGCTTCGGAGACCAATGCACCGCTGATCCCCGCGCCGACAACAATCACGTCGAAACGATCTCGGGAAAGGAGGGGCGCAGCCTTCAAGGTAGAGTGCGGAGTCTTCACCCAAAACGGGAGACCGATCCGCAGATCGTCTTCGCGCGTCGCCGCATCGTGATCAGGCATGAAACACCCGGACCCTCTCTTGAAGGTACTCGACTAGGCGAGATCACGAACCTTCGCCTCGCGCTCCCAGTAGCGACGAGTAGCTGCGTCAGGAAGCTTTTCCAATGTGACCACGCCCTTGTCGGGCTTAACTCCGGCTCGATCGAGAAGTTTTGAGGCTCCAGAGCTGTGACCAATTGCCTTGAGGTGACCGTATGCATCCTGAACGAAACCGACTGCGGCTCCATCGCTCGATAGCTTCGTTGCCGCCCCCTCGCTCAAAATAAGAGCAACGGCATCAAAGAGGACAGATGGAGAACCCGCCAGTTGACCGTCGGCCGCCATCTTGCCGCTGCTGAGCACGACGTTGCCGATCTTTGGCGCGATCAGGAAAGCCGATCCCCCTGCAATGCCTATCGCCTTGATCGTCTTGTCCAGTTCGCTCCTGTCCGTGCCATCAGCGATCAGAATGCCGACCTTCCGTCCTTTCAGGCTTTCGTTCCAGTTCTTCTGAATCGAAAGCGCGTCGGACCGTGGAAGGTCCAGCGGTTCCTTGAATGGCACCGCTGCCGGTGGCAAATCGATCGCGAGGCCCGCGGCCACCCTTTGTGCAAGCTCTTCATGGACGTTGCGCAGCAGCGAAAGCACCCGCAGACGCACATGCGGGAGAGCGACCTTCGACAGTTCGAAGACGAGAGCGGAGGCGATGTGGGCCTGTTCGCTTTCCGTCTGGGAGATCCAGAACATACGTGCCTGGCTGAAGTGGTCGCTGAAACTCTCTGCTCTGATCCGCAGCTTTTGGCCCTCGACTGGCTGTGGCACAGTCACGAAGCCGGCGCCAGTCGCGCGGGGACCTCCCTCCTCTGCTGCCTCAGCCAGGCTGTTCGGCTCGTAGTTCGCCCTGCCGGTCGGAACCGTGGTTTGCATCAGCCCGTCGCGCTGCATGTTGGCAAAGGGGCACTTTGGCGCGTTGATAGGTATCTGGTGGAAATTCGTCGTCCCCAGCCGCGATTTCTGCGTGTCGAGGTAAGAAAACAGACGGCCCTGAAGGAGCGGATCGTCTGTGAAATCGACGCCCGGAATGACGTTCGACGGGAGGAACGCGACCTGCTCGGTCTCTGCAAAATGGTTGTCGGGATTTCGGTCGAGGACCATGCGGCCAACAATTCTGAGCGGGACAACCTCCTCCGGGATCAGCTTCGTTGCGTCGAGAACGTCATAGGGCAATGAAGCGGCAAGCTCCGCGTCAAATACCTGGACTGCAAAATCCCACTCGGGGAAGTCCTTGCGATCAATTGCCTCCCAAAGATCACGTCGATGGAAATCGTTGTCTGCCCCCTGGAGCTTGGCTGACTCATCCCAAACCAGCGACTGGGTCCCTAGCCGGGGACGCCAGTGAAACTTCGCAAACACCTCCTCGCCCGCATCATTTACCAGCTTGAATGTGTGGACGCCGAAGCCCTGCATCATCCGGTAACTGCGCGGAATGCCGCGATCCGACATGGCCCAGGTGATCATATGCATCGACTCAGGCATGAGCGACACAAAGTCCCAGAACGTATCATGGGCACTCGCCGCCTGCGGAAAGCCGCGATCCGCTTCCATCTTTACCGAGTGGATAAGATCCGGGAACTTCATTGCATCCTGAATGAAGAACACCGGGATGTTGTTGCCAACGAGATCCCAGTTGCCCTCTTCCGTGTAAAATTTGACGGCAAAGCCTCGCACATCGCGTGGCGTGTCGACCGACCCCGCCCCACCGGCGACCGTTGAAAACCGGGTAAACACCGGGGTCTGCTTTCCCTTTTTCTGCAGGGGATTCGCTCTCGTAAGATCTGGGATTGGATCGGTGCATTCGAAGTAGCCATGCGCTGCCGAACCTCGGGCATGGACGATCCGTTCGGGAATTCGTTCATGGTCGAAATGGAAGATCTTCTCCCGCAGGACAAAGTCTTCGAGAAGCGTCGGTCCTCGTTCTCCGACACGCAGACTATTCTGGTTGTCCGAGACAGGAATGCCGTGGTTCGTCGTGAGGGCGTCCGATGACTTCGTCGCGATCTGCTGCGTTTCGCCCGCATTGCCTTTGGTTGATTGGTAGCTGGTGTCGGTCATTTTGCTGCCTCGCTAAGATGCCTCAACCGCAAACGTGCCAACCTGCCTGGTGTTCCAGATCGCCTTGCCCAAACCGCGGTCAGGAACTTCCCGATGCAATGTTTGTTTCTCAATTCCGCAAACGCAGGAGGAGCGAAATGCCGGACAAATCCGATCACAGCAAAAGCAAAGACCAGAGAGGCGCGAGCAGCTCGAAGTCGGACACCGAACGCAAGGGCAAGCAAATGTCGCAAGACCACGGCGGCAAGGGCGGCCAGCAGAGCGGTGGGAATTTCAAGAACGATCCTGAGCGGGCCGCGGAAGCGGGCCGCAAGGGCGGTCAGCGTTAAAAAGGGGCGGCTTCGGCCGCCCCTTTTCAATTGCTCTGAAGAGTAATCGAGCGTCCAATATGCAGGGCGAGGTTAGCATTTAATCTGCTTCTGTACGACCCTTCTAATGGCCGGTCGCAGACAAGTTTCAGAGTGCAGCTCGCTTCGATTTAAAACGTTTTCAGGGTGGCTGTGCGCGACGCAAACGAGCGGCGAAAGCGCGCCGGTCTTGCAATTGAGCTGGAGATGCTCGTCGCGTTGTGGTGCCGCGAGATCGTTGCAACAAATCCCAGGGTTCAAGTTGTTTAGCTGACTAACGCTGCCATGAGGTGTGAGATGGATCATGTGCTTATGACCCACGATGAAATCCTGTCGCACCCGCTCTAAGGAATCTCAATCTATGGCGCCGACGATAAGACGATAAAGAGATTGGCAGACTCTCTAGCATTCTTGCAAACGCCGATTCTGAGCAGCTCATCATTTCCGTGGAAGCTCTATTGAGTCTGATCTCCCGGGTAGTTGCTGTTAACCTCGAAGACGTAGAGTTCTGGCGGCGCAATGATGGCGACGTTCATGTTTTTGTCATCCGGTTTCCCAATCTTCTACCATGCCAAAATCTTTCAAACCCGCGCCGTAGAAATGAAGCTTGTCAGCGTCGATCGCTTTAGGCCGGGCCAAACCTGTTCCCCATAACCGGACGGTTTCATGGCTGATCTTGATGCGCGCTCGTGGAGCAGGTCTTTCACATTCTGCAGAGAGAGCGGGTAGCGGATATATAGCAACACCGCCAACCGGATGATCTCGGGGTTGGGCAACGTGATTTCCTCTGACACTACCGATTTGGATATTCGGGCTTTCGGCCTTCTTCACTGGCCTGGCCGCCGAGAAGAACAAGCTGGAAATGCGAGCCGCTCAGTCCAAAAAATAACCCGCAGACTCTCCGCAAATGCGGAGGAGAATCGCGGCTTAGGTCAGCTTTCCCCTCACCTTGAAACGAGGCTACTTCAACCAGCACGCTCCACGTCACCTATCGTTCTCGCTCCGTTCCAGTGTATCCTTCCGGAATCATGTTCGACACCTTCCGCAATCTTCGCCCGCCGCCTACGGCGGATGCCTCCGGCCTTCCGACCCTCGCCCCAGCGCGTATGCACGAAGCCGAGGGCCGTGGCCGCCGCGCTTTTGCGCTCTTTCAGGCCGCATGGCACCCCGGACAGGTTCTCTGGATCCTGCCCGCGCATGAGCCGGAACGACCGATGCTGCGCGGGCTGCCCGCTGCGCTGGACGAGCGCCTGCTCCTGCTCACCGCCAATTCCGCCACCGACCTGCTCTGGTCCGTCGAGGAAGCGCTGCGTGCCACACCCGTGGGCCTGGTGATCGGCGAGCCGTCGAGCCCTCTGTCGCTGACCGAAGGCCGCCGCCTGCAGCTCGCTGCAGAGGCCGGGCAGACCACCGGCCTGATGCTGATCCGCCAGAACGCCGGCAGCCCTGCAACTGAGACCCGCTGGACATGCGAACCGTTGCCCGCTGCGTCTCCTGACTCGACTTTGCAGCGCTGGAGTCTTAGCAAGAACAAAAAGGGAACTATCGGATCCTGGACTGTGGACTGGAATGGCGCGTCGACTGCTTTCCATCTGGTTTCCGAGGCTCGCGAGTGACGCGAGCCTCCGGAGACGCCCCGTTGCGGGGCCTTTCGCCCTGAGCCAACGCTCGGGCAACAGCGATCACGTGCATTGCCTCAACCCCGAAGCCGAAGCCCGTGGCTTGCGCCGTGGCATGCCTCTCGCCGATGCCCGCGCCATCTGTCCCGATCTTGCAACCCGGCCTGCCGATCTCGCCCGCGAAGCGGCCGCCCTTGCCAGTCTCCGACGCTGGGCGCTGCGCTACTCGCCCCTGGTGGCGCTCGATGGCGCGGACGGGCTGATGGCTGACGTCAGTGGTGTCGCCCACCTCTTCGGCGGCGAGGTCGAGCTCAGGGCCGATCTCCATGCCCATTTGGATCGTGCCGGGTTTGCCGTGGCGAGCGCCATTGCCGGCACGCGTGGAGCGGCGCATGCGCTGGCGCATCATGGTGGTGGCATCATCGCCGATGGCGCCCTCGCCGAAGGCATCGGCCCGCTGCCGGTCGCGGCGCTGCGTCTCGCCTTCGAGACCGCCGAGGCGATGCGGCGGGTGGGTCTCTCCCGCATCGCCGATCTGATCCCCCTGCCGCGCTCGCCGCTGGCGCGCCGCTTCGGCGCCGGTGCCGTCATGCGGCTCGACCAGGCGCTTGGCACCTATGCCGAACCGGTGGCCGCCCAAGTTGAGGCGCCGCACTTCGGCGTGCGGATGACGCTGCCGGAGCCGATCGGCCTGCAGTCGGACGTGATGGCGGGGCTGGAACGCCTGCTGGACCGGCTCTGCGCCAAGCTTGCACTGCACCATGCCGGGGCACGGCGGGTGCGGCTGGAGTTGCGCCGCGTCGATCGCGCCTCGGTGCAGGTCGAGATCGGCCTTGCCCGTGCGATGCGCGATCCCGACCGGATCGCCGCGCTCTTCTTGAAGGGCATCGAGGAGATCGACGCAGGCTTCGGGATCGACGCGCTGCGGCTGTCGGCACCGGCCACCGAGCCCCTGGCGCCGGAGCAGATCGGCGGCACCTCGATCAGAGCCGAGGATGCGCTGGCCGACCTGATCTCGCGCCTTGGCAACCGGATCGGCTTCGACAATGTGCTGCGGCTCCACCCGGCCGAGAGCAAGATCCCCGAGCGCAGTCATCAGCTGGTCGCGGCCGCCTACAGCGAGCCGGTTGCAAGCCCGCCGCGCGGTGGCCCGCCCCGGCCGCAGATCCTGTTTCCCCCCGAGCCGGTCTCCGGCCTCTCCGGCCAGCGACCGGGCCATCCGCCGGCGGCCTTCCGCTGGCGCCGCATGGCCTTCACCACGCTCCGCGCACAAGGACCTGAGCGGATCGCACCGGAATGGTGGTTCGACGATCCGGCGTGGCGCAGCGGCCTGCGGGACTACTGGCGGATCGAGACCCGGCAGGGCCCGCGGCTCTGGCTGTTCCACACGCCGCAATCGGCCGGCACCCATGGCGCGGCGGCGGCCCAGGGCTGGTATGCGCAGGGGCAGTTCGCATGACCCCCTATGCCGAGCTCTGCGTCACCTCGAACTTCACCTTCCTGACGGGAGCCTCGCATCCGGAGGAACTGGTGACCCGGGCTGCCGAGCTGGGGCTGACCGCCATCGCCATCACCGACCGCAATTCGGTGGCCGGCGTGGTGCGGGCCTTCTCGGCGCTGAAGGAACTGGCCCGGCTGCAGGAGGAGGCGCGCGCGGCCCGTGCGGCGGCCCAGGAAGCGCCCGCGGTGCGCTCGAAGAAGGTCACCGATAACTCGAGCCGGATGACCTCGCAGCCGAAGTCGGAGGAGATGCCGGTCGTGCCGGAAGGTCCGCTGCCGAAGCTCATCGCCGGAGCCCGGCTGGTGCTGACCGACAGTCCCGTCGAATGGCTGGCCCTGCCGGTCGATGTTCCGGCCTGGTCGCGTCTCACCCTGCTCCTTTCGCTCGGCAAGCGCCGCGCCGAGAAGGGCAGCTGCCAGCTGACCCGCGCCGATCTCGTCGCCGGGGGTCAGGGCCTGATCCTCATCGCCCTGCCGCCCGACCTGATGGAGCTGGACCTCCGTGGCGCCGCCGTCGTCAGGGGCGATCTGCAACGGGTTGCACGCGCCTTCCCGGGCCGCTGCTATATTGGCGCCGTGCCGCACTATGACGGCCGCGACCAGGCGCGCTTCGATCGCGTCGCGCATCTCGCGCAGAACTCCAGCCTGCCGATGGTCGCGCTCGGCGACGTGCTGATGCACCGCTCGGCCCGGCGGCCGCTGGCAGATGTCCTGACCTGCCTGCGCGAGGGCGTCACCATCGACGGCATCGGCGAGCGTCGCCTGACCCATGGCGAGCGGCGTCTGAAGTCCGGCACCGAGATGGCGCGGCTGTTCCACCGCTACCCGGCCGCTATCCGGCGCAGCATCGAGATCGCCGACCGCTGCGCCTTCCGCCTTGACGATCTGCGCTATCAATATCCCGACGAGGCGCTCGATGGCGAACCGGCGCAGGCGCGTCTGGAGCGGCTTGCCCGCGAGGGCCTGCGCTGGCGCTATCCCGAAGGACCGCCGCCAAAGATCCTGCACCGGGTCGAGAAGGAGCTGAAGCTGATCGGCGAGATCGCCTATGCCTCCTATTTCCTGACGGTGCATGACATCGTGAGCTTCGCCCGCTCGAAGGGCATCCTCTGCCAGGGCCGGGGCTCTGCCGCCAATTCCGTGGTCTGCTACCTGCTCGGTGTCACCGAGGTGCCGCCCGAGAGCATCACGCTGATCTTCGAGCGCTTCATCTCCAAGGAGCGTGGCGAGCCGCCCGACATCGATATCGACTTCGAGCATGAGCGCCGCGAGGAGGTGATCCAGTGGATCTACGAGCGCTACGGTCGTGACAGGGCCGGGCTGACCGCCACGGTGATCCACTTCCGCAGCCGGGCTGCCATCCGCGAGGTCGGCAAGGTCATGGGCCTGAGCCAGGACGTGATCGCCCGGCTGTCGGGGCAGATCTGGGGCTATTCCTCGCAGGCAGCTGGCGAGGACCGCTTGCGCGAGGCCGGTCTCGACCCGGCCGATGGTCGCATCCGTCTCGCCTCCAAGCTCATCGCCGAGATCATCGGCTTTCCGCGGCACCTTTCGCAGCACGTCGGCGGCTTCGTCATCACCCAAGGTAGGCTCGACGAGCTCTGCCCGATCGAGAATGCGGCGATGGAGGACCGCACCGTCATCGAATGGGACAAGGATGACATCGACGCGCTGGGGCTGCTGAAGGTCGACGTGCTGGCGCTCGGCATGCTGACCTGCATCCGCAAGGCCTTCGGACTGCTGGCCGACCATCGCGGCCAGCACCTGACGCTGGCGAATGTCGAACAGGACGACGGGCGCGTCTATGACATGCTCTGCCGCGCCGATGCGGTCGGCGTCTTCCAGGTCGAGAGCCGGGCGCAGCTGAACTTCCTGCCGCGCATGCTGCCGCGGACCTTCTACGACCTCGTCTGCGAGGTCGCCATCGTGCGGCCCGGGCCGATCCAGGGCGGCATGGTCCATCCCTTCATCAACCGCCGTCAGGGCAAGGAGAAGGTGGCCGATCTTGGTCCCGCCCTGATGGAGGTGCTGGGCCGCACCTATGGCGTGCCGTTGTTCCAGGAACAGGCGATGCAGATCGCCGTCGTTGCCGCGGGCTTTACCCCCGCCGAGGCCGACCGGTTGCGCCGCAGCCTGGCCACCTTCAAGCGCATGGGCACGATCGGCTCGTTCCGCGACCGCTTCGTCTCGGGCATGCTGGCGCGGGGCTATGACGCCGACTTCGCCGAGCGCTGCTTTGCCCAGATCGAGGGCTTCGGCAGCTACGGCTTCCCGGAAAGCCATGCCGCGAGCTTTGCCCGGCTGGTCTACATCTCCGCCTGGATAAAGTGCCATCATCCGGCAGTCTTCACCTGCGCGCTGCTGAACTCGCAGCCCATGGGCTTTTATGCTCCGGCGCAGCTGGTGCGCGATGCCCGCGACCATAATGTCGAGATCCGGCCGGTCTCGATCGATCATTCGGTCTGGGACTGCACGCTGGAGCCGCGACCCGACGGCCAGCTCGCCTTGCGGCTTGGCTTCCGGATGATCAAGGGCATGCGCGAGGAGGATGCGATCTGGCTCGCTGCCGCCCGTGGCAATGGCTATCCCGATGTCGAGAGCCTGTGGCGCCGCGCCGGTGTCCGCCCCGATGCGCTGGAACGCCTCGCCGAGGCCGATGCCTTCGCAGGAGCCGGGATCCCGCGTCGCACCGCGCTCTGGGATGCCAAGGCGTTGCGTGCGCCTGCACCGCTGCCGCTTTTCGGTGCCGATGGCGAGGGTGGCACCGAGCCCGTCGTCCACCTGCCGCAGATGACGCTCGGCGAAGAGGTCATCGAGGACTACCTGGCGATCCGGCTATCCTTGCGCGCGCACCCGATGGAGCTGCTGCGGCCGCAGCTCCCCGAGAGCCTGCCGCATGACCGGCTGCTGCAGGCCAAAGGTCGGATCACCCTGACCGGCCTCGTCATCACCCGCCAGCGTCCCGGCACCGCCTCCGGCGTGATCTTCCTCACCCTCGAAGACGAGACCGGCGTCTCCAACGTCGTGGTCTGGAACCGCACCTACGAGGCCTTCCGCCGTGCCGTGGTCGCGGGCCGCCTGCTCCGCGTCACCGGTCGCATCGAGCGCGAGGGCGTCGTCGTCCATGTCATCGCCGAGCGGATCGAAGATCTGTCGCCTCTTTTGACCACCCTCGGGCGGCCGGTGATGATCGAGGCCAATGACGGGCGGGCGGATGAGACCAGGCGGCCGGTCGGCGGCAGTGTGCGCTCGCCGGCAACGCATCCGCGGGAGCAGGCGCGGCGGCTGTTTCCGAGTAGGGATTTTCAGTGAGGGAATTGCAACCGGTTGTACGAAGGTCCAGCGCCGTTCGATCGACCAGAGACTTCCGACCGCCGACGCTTCTGCGATCCGCCTGCATACTATTGGAATGATAAGAGGGCAACCTTAGAGGCTTCCCGTGGACAGCGAACAACCCCAAGTCAGGAGGCGTCGCTGACGAACGCGACCCGCAAGACACCTAGAGACTGGGCTACCTCTATACCGCAAGATCGCCTGGCGCGCGGCGCAAGATTATTCAGGACGGCGGCTATGTGATCAGATCAGCGACTACGCTGGTGTGGCTGGGCAGCGTGTTCGCTCTGGCATACACAATCGCCGACTGCAGATAAGACGCCGGTTACTCCGTAAAGCCTTGAAATATTTTGAGATTCATTCCCGAATCCAACCCGGATATCTCGCTGTAAGGCCGCCCGATGCTTCAAGCGATACTACAGACCTCCAGACGCCGAAACCGGGTCGGGATCGGCAGGCCGAAGGGAAAACACTTGCTACGACTGGTGCCTAGTACCGAACCTCCACACTATCGTAGCGACCGGCCTGATCTCTCCAATCCATGAACACCGCCTTGTAGCTGTAGTTGCCGCAGTTCGTTCCGCGCTTGACCTTTGAGGCCAGCGGCACGTCATTAAGTGAACTCCCGATCCATCGAAAGTTGCCCTGCAGGCCATAGACGCCTTTCGATATGGCCACAGACGACGAACAACTGTCTCGGCTTTCGCGGCGCTGGACATATTGGATATGAAACACCTGGATCGACCGTACAAAGTCAAAGATCGGATCAGAGATATCCATGTCCGCCTGTTCCCCCTGTACGAGTGTCACAACATCTTCCGACGACCGCGCAGTCGCCAGCAGTGGTTCCCAGGACATGGCTGACCCCGACGACCCGCGAAACCCCACCCTCATCGGGCAATTCCATATCTGCAGCGGTGGTTCGATCGGGAAAGGCGTGATCCGCGCAATGAATACCGCCTTGGCCTGAGCGCATTCCGCCGAGGCGGGCCAGCCACCCGCGAGGCAAAGCAAGATTGCGCAATCTATGGGGTAGGCTTGGGCAGGGCTCGGGGCCGTGAACGAAATCGTTGCTGCGGCAAAGGCAGCCAGCCTTCTGAGGGTCAGCATAGGTGTGTCCTTTGAACGGAATTGATACTGGCGGAGATCAGTCAGTCTTCCGCCGATTTGCTCAGCGCCTGGTAGTCTATGATGGCACGATTGACCTGCTCCGTGACATTCCAGCGGGCGGCTTCGAGGCAACGGAGGTAGGTCTGTGTGTCGTCGAAATAGTGGAGATACTCCTGCGTAAGCTCATGGCGGTATTCGGCCTGTGTGATGGGATCTGCGACCGGAAGGGGAGGTATCGGCGGCAAACAATCTAGAGAAGTCTGCGGCAAAGCTTCGGATGCCTGCAACGCCATCGCCAGCGTCATGCAGCCGATTTGCAAGGCAGTCGAGGCTTGGTATGACATAGTTTACAGCAAGATCATTTAACGTGTAACAACTACAATACATATCTATTGACGCAATACGTTTCTATCGGTAGTTGTCCGCTCAAGTTGCGCAGCCGCATGTTTCTCATCTGCGCGACATGCATTATGGTCTCCGGAGCGATGTTGCCCTGGAGCGTGCCCGAGCCATGAGGAACTTGACCCCGGTGATCTTGCAAACCGGATTGAAGGAGGCCCTGAGCGAAGGCGGCATCGTCGAAGTCCACTGCGTCGAAGACGCGACGAAGGTGTTCAATGTCTGGCAAGGAACTTGGCGCGTTACGCTGCGTGTAGGCGACCAGACAGCCCTTCTCGTGATCTCGCGCGGTCTCGAGCCACGGGAATTCAAGACCGTAACCGGTCTGATTTCCTTCGCGGTCGAGATGGGTCTGACCACGGTTCACGTCCCTTTGCGTAAGGGCGAGAAGGCGACCTGGACCTATGGTACGGAGATGGACACTACCCCCTAGCTTTCTTGCTCTCGTGTTTGCGGGAATGTCTGCCGTCGCAGAAGTGATCGATTTCGGGGCAGGGGAAGCAGATCTCCGGCTTCAATCCGGCGTCCTCGATTTTGGCAAGGATATTCCTTTACGGCAGCCTCGGCAGACCTCCGCACGAGATGGAAGCGAAGGCGCAAAAGAGGGGTTCTGGCGTTCTTCGGTTGAGCGCGATGCGGCATCAAGAGTCGCGGCAGGAAGTGCGGACATCGAGGCGCTCGTCCTCGATGTAGGTAGCAACTATCTGCGCCACCCTGGCCTCAAGCGGTCCGGTCTTTCGGGCTCCGAGTGGCTCGCCCTCTTCCGCGCGAACGTTGCGGTGGAGTCCGGATTCAATCCTAAAGCGCGTTCGCCCGCTGGTGCTATCGGGCTTGGACAGCTGATGCCCGACACAGCAGCGGCGCTCGGCGTCAATCCCTACGATCCCGCAGAAAACTTGCACGGCTCTGCGCGCTATCTCCTCTCCCAGCTCGAGGCATTCGGCGCGACCGATCTCGCGCTCGCCGCCTACAACGCAGGACCCGAGGCGGTTCGCGACTATGGCGGTATTCCTCCCTATGCCGAGACAGAGGGCCACGTCGCCAAGGTCTTGCGTCTTACCTCTTCCACCCTCACCCCGGAGTGACCTTCATGTTCCGTTTCTTCGCGACGGCGTTGGCGCCGTACTTTTCGCTGCGCGCTTTCGTTCTCGCTCTCCCTATTGTCGCCATCATCGCGGAGCCAGCGCTCGCGCAAAACCTTGACCCACTTGAGAACATGCTTTCGGTGGTGGTCGATGGTTTGACCGGCCCAATCGGACGGCTGATTGCAATTCTTGCCGTCGTGGCGGCGGGCTACATGATGTTCACGGGCCGGCTCAACTGGCCACTCTTCCTCGCGATCTTCTTCGGTGTGGTGCTCGTCTTCTCTGCCGCGACGATCATCGATGGCTTCGCTGCGCCCTAACGGAAAGAGAACGTTGGGTGGCGCGTTCGCCGCAGCCACCCGAAGTACCCGACATAGCGGAATCTCCAATGCACGACGCGCCTCTCTTTCTGGGCCTTACCCGGCCGCCGAAGATCTTCGGTCTGCCGATCGGCTATTTCGTAGGCCTGATGCTTGCGTCGGTCATCCCGTTCGTTGGCGCAAACGACTGGCGCTTTCTGCTTATCGGGATCTTCGGATATCCGTTCCTATGGTTTGTCGCCGATCGAAATCCGAACCTTTTCGAAACACTGGCAGTAGTGTTTTCCCGCACGCCGCGATCGCGTGGGAAAGCGGCCTTCGGCGGCGATCGTCATGTCAGCTGAACTGAAATCGCTGTTCCCGTCGACGCCGGCGCTTCGGTCAGTAGTACGGCCTGAAGAGCTTGCAGCAGAAGCGTTCGCACGGCATCTGCCCTGGCTCAGCGCGCCCACCGACAATCTGATCCTGACACGGCAGGGAGACCTTATGGCTTCTGCCGTGATCGAGGGTCAGGATAGCTTTACGACAGAGGAGACCGAGTTAACTCTCGTCGCGAACTCGTTGGCCCGCCTCGTCGGTCAACTGGGCGATGGCTTTGGTATCCATGTCTCCAAGCTGACACTTCCCGACGCCCCCGCGCTCAGGCAATTTGACGCTGATAGTCCAAGTTCCGCGTTCGCATCAGCGGTTGATGCGAAATGGCAAGCGCACCTGCACGCCAGAACTCTCAAACGCCGTGTGCTTCTGGTTTCGGTGATCCTCCGACCAACAGCACTGAAGCGCATGCCAGTCGTCGGAAGGCTGTTCAAAGCTACATTCTCTGATGATCTGGTTCGTCGCGCCGAACGGCTGAACGAGGCGATGGGCCTCCTTGCCGGAGTTTGTCAGGGTCTCGGGTTCCAGCGTCAAACGGTGTCCTCCGGCAATTGGCTGGGCCTCCTCGGCGTCCTTACAGGGCAGCCGATGGGAAAGATCCTGCCGATGAAAGGTCAGTTCCTCGCAGATAGCATGACCAGCCTTCAGGCGACCTTCGCTGGCCGAAGCGTCGAGCTGGAGACCGGAGTTGGCACACGGTTCGGTACAATCTTCGGGGTCAAATCCTATCCTGCGCGCACCTGGGCACGGATGCTCGATGCGCTCGAACTGCCTTATGACATCGTCATCACCAACAGCTTCACCCCGATCCGGAACAACGAGATCGAAGAGCGTATCAAGCGCACGGCCCGGCAAATGCGTGCGTCCGAGGACGCTGCCGAAACCTTGCGTCAGGAGCTATATGAGGCCGCCGACCATGTTGCCTCGGGACGCCAGGTTTTCGGCAAACACCACCTGAGTGTAATGGTGACCGCCGAAACGCGAGAGGCTCTGGAAGAGGCTGCGTCGGAGGTCTGGCGCGCCGGTCAGGACTGCGGTGCAACTTTAGTACGCGAAAGCTTCGCTGCACGCGCTGCCTGGTTTGCGCAGGCACCGGGCAACTGGAGCTACCGGCCACGCACAGCACTGATCTCGGCGCAGAACTTCGCCCACCTCGCCGCCTTCCATCGCGTGGCTGAAGGTCGCGCAAAGGCACAGTCGCCCTGGGGCGAAACGATCACTGCTCTGCCGACCGTGACCTCGAGCCTCTACCGCTTCAATTTCCACGACAAGGGGACGCGAGGCCAGGAACCGAGCGCAGGGCATACGCTGGTTCTTGGTCGTACCGGATCAGGCAAGACGCTCGGAACCGCGTTCCTGATGGCCCAGGCCCGTCGCGTGAATGCGCGCGTCCTGGTTATCGACAAGGACCGCGGACTCGAGATGGCCATCCGCGCATTGGGTGGCAGCTATTCCGCCATCCGCATTGGCGAGGCGACGGGCCTCAACCCGCTGCTTACGGAGACAGATGAACGCGGTGCCGCCTGGCTCACCGATTGGCTCAGCGACATCCTGGCGGGCCCCCGCAGTTTTGAGACGGCCCAGACCGTGAGCCTCACGGCATCTGTCCGGCAAATCGTGGCTGCAGATTCCCGGCTGCGCACGTTCGATGGTCTCGCGACCCTGGTGGCCTCGACCGATGATGAGGGCGATCTCGTCTCGCGCGTCAGGGAATGGGGGCAGGGCGGTCGTTACGGCTGGCTGTTTCGACCCTCCACTGCAGAAATCAGCCTCGGGGAGGATATCGTCGGAATCGACATGTCGGAGCTACTCGATCTCGGGACCGAACGTTCGGCGCTGCTCGCCTATCTGTTTCGCAGGATCGAGCGCGTCATAGAGGATCGGCGCCCGACACTTATCGTCATCGATGAAGCCTGGAAAATGCTCGACGACCCGCTTTTCGTCAAACGACTACACGACTGGCTCGTCACAATGCGGAAGAAGAATGCTGTCGTGATGATGCTGACCCAAACGCCGACACATCTTACGCAGTCCAAAGTTGGACAGATCATCGCCGAAAGCGTGGTCACGCAGATTCTCTATCCCAACCCGCGCGCCAACCCGGAGGATTACGGGATACTGCGTCTGAACGAAAAGGAAGCGGAATTCCTTTGCACGCCAACCGGGGGGCTAAGGCTCGCGCTGCTGCGCTCTGCTGGAGACTCGGTGTTCGTAAACATGGATCTGAGCGCCCTCGGCTCCTGCCTCACCGTACTTGGTGGCGGGCGATCCGGTGAGGATCATGCCCCCAAGGATTGGCGTCAGGTTTCCGATTTCTGGAGAAGAATGCGATGACCCGCTTTTGCATTCGATCCGGTCTTCTCCTGCTTTGGTTCGGAACTCTGGGAGCCTGCTCCGGCGTCGAAACGGGTGCCGTCTCGCCGTGCCTCGGTCAGTTCCGGGCGGAGGGGAAATACTTCACTACAAAGACCCTCTCGGATAGCACCCGCGTTGTTCTCAGCACGAAAAACCCCACCGTCTCGAGCTGTGGCGACTAAGCATGCGCCGGTTTCTCCTCCTATCCTGCAGCGCATTGGTCCCTTTGACCGCTCTGGCGCAAGGCGTGCCGATCATCGACAGCTCGCGGCTTGCCAATCTTGTCTCGCGCATCGCTGAGCGATCCGAGGACGCGCTGAAGCAGGCTGAGAAGCTGGGCCAAAGCAGGAAACTCGGGGGCATCGAGCAGGAGCAACTCGACGCCTACGACCGCTTTCTTGCGGACACGACGGGGCCTACCGACCTCTCCGGTTTTGAGGAGGGAGATGGCGCTTTCCCTTCTGCAGCCTCTGTCTACCCGATCGAGGAAACCAGCACTGAAAGTCAGCGGCTCTTTGGCGAGGGCGAAACTGTCGAGGCGATGATCATTGAGACGGCGCAGCGCTACCAGACCCATCCGGGCGTGCTCAAGCTAGGTCTGACGCCGACAACCTGGCGCATTCTCTTCCAGTCACTGGTGAAACAGGAGAGCGGCTTCAATAACGCTGCTGTCAGCCCGGTTGGCGCGCGCGGCTTCTGCCAGCTCATGCCAGGCACCGCGGCCGATCTTGGGGTCGATCCCAGCGATCCTATGCAGAACCTCGACGGCGGCGCCCGATATCTGGCGGCACAGCTCGACACATTCGGACGGATCGATTTCGCGCTCGCAGCCTACAATGCCGGTCCGGGGAACGTCCAGAAGCATGGCGGCATTCCACCGTTCGAGGAAACGCAGAACTACGTCCGCAGAATCTCCGGCTACTACGACGCTTATGTGTCTGTGATCACTGGCGCGGAGATGACCGGCAGCCTGGCGGGCACCGAGGGCGCGAGCGCAGAGTGGGGCAACCTGTCCTCGGCGTTTATCGGCTACTCGAGCAGCCAAGATGCGCAGATCGGTGGGGCGATGTCGCGCATCCGACAGCTGCTTGCCGAGGCCAAGCCGCAGACACCGAAGGAGGCGGTCGATCACAACACCTACATGATTGCGGAGCGGGCTCGCCTGATGGCTCTGACCCTGAGATTGCGCGCGGGAACGGTGAAGGTCGAGGCTGCTAAGGGCCTCAATGATGCGGCCCAGTCTCTCCAGTATTCCGCCTTCTGGGAGTATACCCCATGAGAACCGATAGAATTATTCCCATCGCGCTGCTCTGCGTTTGCCTTTTCGGTACCTCGGGCCACGCCCAGGGCGTGCCGGTTATCGATGGCACCAACCTCGCCCGCAATATCGAACAATTGCAGGCCGCGTTGCGCGACGCAGAACATCAGATCGCGCAAATTGAGCAGCTCAAGCAGCAGGTCAAAACCGGCTTGGATCAGTTGACCAACCTGGAGGGCATTCTCGGTTCCATTTCGGGGCTGAACGAAATCGCAAATCTCTACAATTCCGTCGAAGATCTGCGATCGCGCGCGGCGAAGATCACGGATCTGTCCGGGTTTCAGAAAGCGCTGACCATCGGGGACTTCGAGAGCATCCTTAAAAGTATGCTCGATGGCAATGTCACCATGGGTGACCAAATGGCAGCAGAATATATGCGGGATACGCTTGAGGGGGCGGGTCTGACCTCCGCGAAGCTCGCCGGGTTGTCCTCTTCCGCAAACCCTCAAGACAAGCTCATCGCTGAAACGGCAGCTACCAGCGCGACGGCGATGGGGATGGCGCAGCTTTCATACGAGGAGTCCGCGCAAAATCTTGAGCGGATCGACGGGCTTGTCGCCGAGATCGCAAATCAAGAGACACTAAAGGAGAGCATTGATCTGAATACGCGGATGGCGGCGGAGACCAATTACATGCTCGGCCAGATGTGGCGGCTTAACGCTGCCTCCGGCCTCGTTGCCGGGCAAACCGGCGTCAACTGGGCGGCCGAACAGGCAAAGGAAAAGAGCTTCTTCGACTATTCGGGGGCGGAATGATGCGGCGAGTTGCTATGGCGGTCCATATTGCCTTTCTGGTTTCCTTACCAAGCTTGCTCCATGCCGACGGTTTCGCGGGCATCAGTGATCTCAACTTGATGCAAAAGGCTCGAGAGGCCGTCGCAGCTCGAGATGAGAGCCTCGCCTTAGATGCCCTGACTGAAATGCAACGTCGCCAGCTCTCTATTTTTGCGGCTGAGGAAACCTCCTGCGAAGAGGCAATGGATTTGCCTCTCGGGATCACGGACTGGAAATTCCGGGCCGTCGCACGGCAGGCGTACTTCCGCGTAGCAATGTCTCGGCGTCTCGCGGAGGATTCCTGCAAATGTCTCTTCGATGGTTTCAGCTTTGACGATTTCACCGTTGAGACCCTGGCGAAGCTTGCAAGTGAGTTGACCGATGAGGATCGAACAGCGCTTGAGGGCATCCGCGATCAAGACCGTCGCGAGACCGAAGCGCGGTTCCGCGACCTCGAGCAATCCTGTCGGGTGCGCTGATCGGTGGCCATCATTACGGATATCCTGACCCAAGTGGATGCTGCGGCCCAAGCCGTCGGTGGTACAGCTTACGGCGCTGTTGCCGCGGAAATCGTACCAGCATTTCGGGTTGGATCGGTCTTGGTCGTTGCGCTTGTTGGCATTAACCTGATCGCGCAAGCCTTGCCGATGACATTGCGCAACGGCTTGGGATTGATGATCCGTATCGCAGTCGCTTCAGCATTTCTCTCGTCATGGACAAACTTCAACGCGGTCTATGGCGTTTTGACTAACGCGCCAAGCGAAGTTGGCGCGGTCGTAATGAACGCATTCGGCGATGGCTCAGGCAATCTCTACGGAGGACTGGACGCTCTCTATCTCAAGGCTCTCGATGTCGGCCAAGCGATCAGTCAGAATGGCAGCTACATCACAGGCGCGCTCGCGGGCCTGATGATGTTTCTGGTCGCTGCATTGATGGCCACGATCTCAATCATCGTGATCTCTGCAGCAAAGATCATGATCGGCGTCCTTGTGATTTTCGCCCCGGTCGCCATCGGTTGCACGATCTTCAAGGTAACGGCTCCGCTCTTCGATCGCTGGGTCAATCTTGCACTCGGGTTTGCCTTTTATCCGATGCTCACTTCCGGCATGGCCGCCTTCACCATCTATCTGGCGGAAGATCTGACGCCCGCCTCGCTGGCATCGGTGGAGACTATCGGTGATGTGCTGAGCTTCGTTGTGGTGATGATGCTGGGTACCGGCCTCATGGCAATGGTCCCGACCATTTCGCAATCACTCGCGCAAACCGCAACAGGGCTTGGTAGCGTTGCCGCATCGACCTTCCGTGCGACGGACAGCGTAAGTGGCTACGGTCGCGCAGGAATTGCGGGCTCGATCGGTGCAGCCCGTGGCGCGGCCGGTCTGGAGGCCGGCGGACGGCGACCATCGGACGCCAGGCTCAATGCAAACACTGCTGGCCAGATTGGACGCTCTGCCGTCCAGACGGCAATGCAACTCGCCAGCCGAGTACCCAAGGCCTGATCTTGAACATGAAAAACCGGAAAGGACAACCGCCGATGGAGGCGCATGGATTTGACGTCGATCTCATACTCGAGCCGCGTCTCTCGGCCCGTCGCGCCTGGTTGGTTGCAGGAGCGTCCGGAGGTTTGAGCCTGCTCCTTGCGACCGCTCTTATTCTTGTGCTCCCGCTCCGCGAAACCCAGGTCTTCACGGTGCTTGTGGACCGTCAAACCGGTGATGCGGAGAACATTATGCGAGTACAGCCTACCGGGATCGAGGATCAAGAGGCGCTTAAGCAGAGCCTGCTTGTCAGCTATGTCTCCGACCGTGAGGGCTTCTTTCTCCCCGGTATCCAGGCCCGGCTCGAAAGCGTCCAACGCCGGTCGACCGGCCCCGCAGAGGAAAGCTTGCGGCTGCTCTGGTCGAAGGGCGGCAAGAACAAAAGCTACCCACCAGACGTCTACGGACCTGGAGCTGAGGTGAGCGTCACCGTCCGTCGGATCACCTTTCTCGCGCCAAATGTCGCGCAGGTGAGATTTCTAAAAACGCTGCGCAAAACCAAGCAGGAAGCCGTGACACAGCCCTTCGTCGCAACTGTCGAATTCGCCTTCGCGCCAAAAACCGAGCGGTCGCTTGCCCACGTCTGGGAAAACCCGCTCGGGTTCAGCGTATCAGCCTACCGTGTCGACGCCGAAACCCTGGACGCCAATCCATGAACTGTCTGGTCGTTGCCTCGGCAGTTTCTGTCGGTCTTGCGCTTGGCTTTGCGGTGCCGACTCTCGCGGAAGTCTCTCCTGCGTCCATGGGAGCGGATGCTCGTGTCCGTTCGGTCTTCTACAACCCGGTCGATGTGATCCGGCTCGACACTCACCTGCGGGTCAATACGGCGATCGAGCTTGGGGCGGGTGAGCGCATCGATTCCGTCCTTTTGGGCGACAGCGAAGCCTTTGAAGTCGAGGTTCTCTCCAACCGCACGACCGTTTCGATAAAGCCGTTGATCTCCGACGCTGAGACAAACATGACGATCTATAGCGGTCGCCGTACCATCACCTTGGCGATCAGCGAGGGACGCTCACGCAATCCCACTTATCGACTGGTCCTCCGCTACCCGGAGACGGGAGCCGGAAGACCAGCACGCTCGGCTGCATCCGCTGCTTCTCGTGACATCGGCTATGCATGGTCCGGCGACGAGAAGCTCAAACCCAGCCATATCTGGAACGACGGCCAGACGACATATTTCGCCTTCGCGCCGGGCCTCCGTCCTTCGATTTTCGGCGTTGATGCGAAGGGCAGGGAGGTCACCCTGAACTCTGGCACCCGCGGAAGTGTGGTTCGTGTCACGGGTGTTCGAAACGCCTACTCGATCCGCGTTGGAAGCCAGGTTCTGTGTATCAAACACTTGCAAGGTGGCATCACGACAGATCCCGGACTTCTGGCGAAACTGCAAGGCTGGGAGTTCTGAAATGACAGAACCCACCAAGGACACTCTCGAGAGTCCCGAAACAGAGTATAAGGTCGAACGACCCCAACCAAAAATGACTCGGAAGCGGAAGCTGAGAGCGGCGGCTTTGCTTGGCAGCGCGGGCGCAGTGGCCCTGTGGCTGTTATGGCCTTCCAGCAACACGATACCGACGGTCGAGACCTCTGCTGTTGAAGAATTCCAGCGCATCAGCGGCGGGTCTCCATTCGGAGAGATCACACCGATACCCGAACCCGCGGGAGCCGATGGCGGCGGTTTTGCGATTGCTGAGGCTACCTTCGACCGGCAGCGCGAGGGTCTGGAGGGTCGCAACGCCCAGCTTCAGGAAGAAGTGGAGCGTTTGCAGCAAGAACTCACCGGCATTGCTGACCGCGCGGGGACTGAGCGGGACGCGACATCTCAGGAACTGGCACTTGCTTTGGAGAAGGCGCAAGCCCAGAACCTCGCCCTGATCGAGGATATTCGGCGCGAGTTCAGCCAGAAGCTCGATACCCTGGGTCTTGCTGCGAACGCCACGGGACCGGGAGACGCAGAGCGGGAGGCAGAGCTTGCGGCGAAGCGCGCCGAGCGCGAGGCACAGCTTCTGGCCCGCATATCCTCACCCTCAGTAGTTTTCGACAATGGGAAGAGCGGCGGCACCCGCGTGCAAGACATCGGGTCAATGGAATCGTCGTCGTCTGGATCCCGCGACGCCACCGGGCGCGATTTCGTGCAGTCGGGTCGCGAAGCAACGGACGTAGAAACAAGTCAGATCATCGCCAACCCGTCGAACACTGTGCTGCAGGGGACGCTGATCGATGCAACGCTTGAAAATGCTGTCGATTCGAGCCTGCCGGGACAACTGACCGCAATCGTAACCCGTCCGGTCTGGTCGTTCGATCAGTCCCAAGTCCTCATACCGGCTGGGTCGAGACTCTTCGGCGACTATTCCTCCGAAATTGCTATCGGGCAGGGTCGCATTCTTGTTGCCTGGACCCGGCTCGTCACGCCGGATGGACAGTCGGTCCGCATGGAGGCCTTCGGTGGTGATGCGCAAGGCCGATCAGGGATCACTGGCCGCGTCAGGACGCGCTTCGTGCAGCGCTTCGGTTCTGCGGCTCTCATATCGCTGCTCGGTGCAATCCCGGCCATCGTCGTTGAAAATCGCAGCGGCAACGTGAGTTCCGACACCCTGGAAGACGTCAGCGGCGATTTCGGTGCGACCGTCGGATCGGCTATGGAAACTTATACAAACCTGCCTCCGATCATCACCGTAGCGCCCGGTTCATCCATCACCGTCATGGTCGACCGCGATCTGGAAGTCTGGTGACTGAGGCGCCCCCTTCATTCCTTGCGAGCTACCTGGCATCGCTCGCTCCGCTTTTGCTGCGACAGGATGTCGTCGAAGTGGCTATCAACCCCGACGGAAATGTGTGGATCGAACGCCGAGGCGCCGTCCACATGGAGCAAGTCGAACAGCTGACGGTTGAGCGGTCGCTTTCGATAAATCTCGGACAGGCCATCGCATCCGCGGTGGGTGTTCAGTTTTCCCAACGCCTGCCGACGGTTTCCGGCAAAATCACCTGGGACAAAATTGCAATCCGGGCACAAGTTATTGCGCCGCCGGTTGTGGAGGGCGGCATGGCAATCGCACTGCGGCCGTTCAAGGTAGACACCGGCCATATGGTAGAGCCGCGCCTTCTCCATGGGGCGCTGGTTGATCTCGATGCGAGAAAAAGAGAGCATGCCGCGGAAATCATTCGACTGGCAGAAGCCGGCCAGGTGTCCGAGGCGATGCGGCTTTGCATCGACGCACGCATGAACGTCCTGATCTCGGGCGGAACCTCGACGGGGAAAACGACCTTCGCCCGTTTTTTGCTTGGCCTGGTCGATCCTGCCGAGCGTATCCTCACCATCGAAGATGCCTACGAGGTGTTCCCGACCCAGGCGAATACCGTTGCTCTGAAAGCAGACCGGACCTCGCAAGGTGAACGCACGCCCGCCCGGCTGCTCGAAGCTGCGCTACGGATGCGGCCGGATCGGATCATTCTCGGCGAGCTTCGAGGCGAGGAGAGCCGGACGTTTCTGGAAGCCATCAACATCGGCCATGGCGGGTCGTTCACGACGATCCATGCAGATACCGCGCGGAAGGCCATCGACCGCCTGGCAATCATGGTGATGGCGACAGGACTCGGGATGGGTTTCAATGAGGTGAAACGGTATTGCGAGGGCAGTGTAGATCTCGTCGTCCAGTTGGCGCGACAGAATGGACGGCGAGGAGTGGCGGATATATTGTGTCTCTGAGTTCTGCGCGAACTCCGCCAATCCTCCTGACGCCACTTGAAATCTGACGCATCTTGATGCATATGCAATATGCATATGTTATCAGGGAAGATAGTGATGGCCCCGCCAAAGCCCATGGATCCGGTTCCGCCGCGCGAGGCGAAGCTCTTCCGCAACAACAAGAGCCAGGCTATCCGCATCCCGGCGGATTTCGAAATGCCGGGAGATCGTGTCCTGATCCACCGGGAAGGGGAAAGGCTGATTCTCGAGCCGGTGCGCAGGAAAAACATTCTGGAAGTTCTTGCAGACCTGAAACCGCTCAGGCTGGAAGACCGATTTCCTGATATCGATGATACCCTTCTGCCGCTGAAGGAAATCGATCTTTGACAGTCCTTTACATGCTCGACACGAACATCGTGTCCGAACTGGCGCTGACCCCTCAATGCCCCGTCGCAACGCGAATTGCCGCGGTCGGGCCGGAAGCGATCTGCGTCAGCATCATTACTGCGGCAGAACTGCGTTACGGCTGTGCAAAGAAAGGCTCACCGAAGCTCCTTGCCCAGATCGAAGCAATCCTTGACGCAGTCCAGGTTGTGGCGCTCGATGTGCCTGTGGATCTCGAGTACGGCGGTATCCGGTCCGAGCTTGAAGCCGCAGGCCAAACGATTGGGCCAAACGATCTCCTGATCGCCGCTCACGCCTATGCGCTGGACGCCGTGCTGGTGACCGCCAATTTGCGCGAGTTCAGGCGCATCCAAGGCCTGAAAGTCGAAAACTGGCTGGCGTAACAGTCACGCCGCCAGCACTGGCAGAGGGAAAGCGCCAGGGAGCTTCGACGCCGGCTCAAGGGCGTGAGGCGGCGAAGTTCCCATAACTGGAGACTTTTGGAGTTTAAAAACAGGCTCCCAAGGTGCAGGTGTCGCGCTCTCCAATATGACATTGTTCACTGGCGCGTCGTCCGTGTGCTGGCTGATGCGCTCGCCGTTTTGCGAGACAAGCCGCGGCCCATAAAACAATCCTTCCTCATGTGCCTGTCTGCGGCGGCAACTGGATGCGCCACTATGACCCGACATTAGGTCGCTATCTGGAGCCCGATCCGCTGGGGCTGGTGGATGGGGCGAGCCTCTATGGATATGCAAGGCAGAATCCAGTAAGGTACACTGATCCATCGGGCGAGTTAGCGTCCACTGGTAGTTATCCGCATTCTCCGAGACAGCCCCGCGTATCTGAGGGTTTGTGTCAAGCAAGTGGAGAGGACTGCTTCGAACAGTGGAAGTCTGATCAGGATGCATGTCGCGCAAAATTCGAAGCAAATACAATCTCGAATCTTCCAGCCTGCATGGATCGTGCTCGTGATGTCTTCAATCACTGTATGGGTGGTGGTGGCGGACCGGGTCCGCAACCATGGAGTGCACATGATGAGGATGTGCCAAAGACAACACCTAAGCCAAAACGATATGGGCAACCACTACCTAAGCCTGGGGTTACAAGTCGGGAATACGGTCTGCATCCTTCCATAGAAACAACCGGCCCTTCGATTGCAACGATGCTTTTGGGTCTGCTGGCTATTGGGGGGATGCTGTTTTTGAACTAGGAGAAGCCAATGACAATTAGATTGAAGAGCACTCTCAGGACGCTCAGGCAAATTTCTTCTGTGTCGGAGAAGGAATTTGAACTAGATGATGCGTCACTTGTAGGTGACATTGCATTAGTCCTGAAGATTCTGCAGATGGAGCTAAAGTCCGTCAACGATGGCGTAGCTCTTGAGCCAAGGTTTTTGCTGTCTCTTTCCAAGCTTTTTCAATTAATGAACGACCACACACGCGCCGCTACTTTCTTTGCAGAGGCCGCAGCGTCTCTTGATCAGAGTCGCGGATACTACATCGACCTTGGATCCTCCGCGAAAGAACTATATCAATCAACTACATCAGAAGAGCTTCGAGAAGGCATTAGGACAGCTATCCAAGAGTTAGTTGCGATTGGCCCCTTCCCTGATGAACTGACGAAAGCCGTTGGAACCACGTTCCAGTAGATCAGGTCGCGAATTCGGCGACACCTTTCCTTTCTATTATCCCCGAATCATCGCACCGCGATGGGGTAGCAGGTGGTCCGCAAGCTGAATGTCTCGGGCATCACGATCCATTCTGTCTTCGGACCTGATGGCAACCGCATCGCGGAATACAACGAAGCCACCGGCGCCCTGATCCGGCAGTATGTCTGGCTGGGCGACCGGCCCGTCGCCGTGATCGAGGGCCCGAATGTCTATCTCGTGCGCGCCGATCACATCGGTCGCCTCGCCTTCACCACGACCATGGCCGGCGCCGTGGTCTGGACGGCCAGCTACCTGCCCTTCGGTGGCGTCACCGTCACAACCGGAACGCCGATCGATCTGCGTTTCCCGGGTCAGTGGTTCCAGGCGGAGGCCGGGCTGTACCAGAACTGGATGCGCGACTATGATCCCGCGCTTGGTCGCTATCTGGAGTCCGATCCGCTGGGGCTTGTGGACGGAGCGAGCCTCTATGGGTATGCGCTGCAGAACCCGGGAAGGTGGGTGGATAAGAGCGGAGGTCAAGTATACAAGAACTCCTACGTCGGATTTCAGCTTTTCGCCATACGCTCTACTCCTTATGAATCATCGGGTGAGCCTTTTGTGACTCACTCGCAATTACCACCTGAGGCCCAGAAAGTGCTCGCCGGCCGAGTTACATGGGGCGATGAGATTTATACAATTACGTTCCCCGGCTGCCAGATGATGAAAGATCCAAGTGGCAAGAGTGACGCGATCTTCTTTAGCCCTCCCGGTCAAAATCCGTTTGACAGAAGAAAGGAATCTCGAGCCAATTCTGTTCGCTACATGCCTCCTGGAACCGGTTCGGGGCAGCCAGGCGGAAAGTATTCCTCGCGATATCCACAAGGCTATTATGTGTACTACAACTCAAATGGAGAAGTCGTATCGCCATATAGTGGTAGGGCAGTTAGCGAAAGGAGCAGTGAAGGCCATACACCAGCTCTCACGCATCCAATCCTTATCAATCCCTGATGAGAAAGGTTTAGCAGGTGCGGCTTCAAGAAGTTTCTAAGGCGGTCAATAATTTTCGCCTGCAAGGGTTCTATTGCACAAAAACATCTCGCGAGCTAGTTTTCTATGGGCCAGAGTTAGTTGGCTCTCTCCGCATCACGGCAATCGATCAAATATTTGTATGCGCAAATACCTTTGAATCTAGAAATCTAATCGATCATCCCGATGAGACTGGCGAGCTACTAGACTTGATCGGTGACCATGTAGCTGCGATTGAGGAATGGCCCTCCGAAGCGATACTAGAAGTTCTCATGGCAAGTGGAGTATGCATTAGGCTGTCTGGCCGTGGTCCAGGTGAATATTATGAAATCCATTTTGAGAAAGGCGGAGAGACCATAGCACTTATTTTTGGATAGACTACCCAAGCGTTCTGCAACAAATGCCAAGGGCGCTATTTCGGAATACAACAAAGCCACTGGTGCGCTCATCCGACAGTATGTTTGGCTCGGTGACCGGCCCATCGCAGTGATCGAGGGCGCGAATATCTATCTCGTGCGCGCGGATCGCATCGGCCCGTCGGCATTTTCTACGACAATGGCCGGTATAGTGGGCTGACAGCCAGCTACCTGCCCTTTGGTGGCGTGACCGTCAGTCCTAATATGCATCAAAGGGAGGTATTACTAGACCGTTCGGGTTCCGACTCCTTCAGATATAGGTTGAAAGACCTGCTGGAAAGTAACAACGAATGCGGGCAGGGCAGTCGGCCGTTGGGCTCCATGGGCGAGTGCTGGCTATGCGGGCTACAATGTTTATAGGATGGGGCGATGCATATTTTAAACGCTGATGCGGCATACAACAGCATCGTTTCCATCCTAGTTTCTGATCATAGTGTCAAAAAATCACGAATTAGTATTAATTCTCAGATACCAACGCAACTTGGTGTCGATGGTGCAGACGCTTGGGAATTAATAAGGGCGATCCAAGAAACCTGGCATGTTGATCTCCAACTCGACATCTATAGCCATTTTGGTCCTGAAAGTGGACTGTTTCAACAGAATCCTCCCGACCCCATGACAGTTGGTCAGCTCGTGAACTTCATCATGGCCGCCCACAGCAAGAAATCAGCAAACAAAAGGTAATTCTGATAGTTTCGGCGCAATAGCCGGGGTCTTGCCGCGACCCGGACGGACGCGCGCGGAATCACTGCAACCTTCACCTACGACAACGGCAGTCGGTTGACCGGTCTCGACGACGTCAAAGGCGTCACGATCCTTCGGGATCTGACCTACAGCTATGACGCGCTCGACAATCTGGCCTCGATCATTGATGGGGTGACCTCCGCCAACAGCGAGGTCTTCGACTACACACCGAGGGAGTCCGACGAGCTTTCAGACCAGTCTTTTTCCGGCAATCGCGTCCGACTGCGCTCTCAGATGCAGGTGGAACCTGCGAACCGATCGGTGGCAGGGACGTTCGCACTTCATCCTCCTCTGATCTGCTCGGAACGGTCGCAGAGGCACCGGATACTGGCACGCCTTTTGTCCAGCGCGAACGAGGCGGAGCTGTCTCGCTATGCTGATGTTTCTTTGATGATGACCTTGCCGTCGCTCGCCCGCTTGATCTCGAACCGACGCCCCTTGCCTTGCAAATTGAGTTGAATCGTAAAGCCGGACCAGTGCGATGGCATGCAGGGTTTGATCTCGACCCTATGCCCATCGCGGATCTGCAGGCCGAGTATGTGTTCCACGGCGACCCTGTGAAGCCATCCGGCAGAGCCGGTATACCAGGTCCAGCCGGCGCGACCGAGGCGCGCTCCCTCGCCGTAGACATCTGCTGCGACGACATACGGTTCGCCGCGATAGCGGTCCACCTCTTCTGGCGTGCCGGTGTGGTTGATTGGATTTATCATTGAGAATAACCGCCAGGCGTCATCCGCACGGCCGGCAATCGCCATCGCCTGAACCAGCCAGATCGCGGCATGGGTATACTGGCCGCCATTCTCACGTACGCCGGGGGGATAGCTGCGAATGTAGCCCGGATCTTTGGCGGTATCGCGGAACGCGGGTGTGAACAGCCGGATCAGCTGCCCGTCCGGATCCTCAAGATTTGACAGTGCTGCGTCGAGCGCAGTCTGGATCTTTTGTAGCGCACCAATGCCAGAAATTACCGACCAGCTTTGCGCGATAGAGTCTATGCGGCATTCGTCCGATGAGGCCGATCCAAGCGGCGTGCCGTCGTCATAGATCCCGCGAAGATACCAGCCGCCATCCCAAGCCTGCCTGTCCAGCGCCTTTTTCAATCTGGCATGATGGGCGACCCAGCGGTCAGCACGGGCCGTTTCGCCCCGTTGTCGCGCCAATGGGGCCATCATCTGAAGCGTCTGCGCCAGGAACCATCCCAGCCAGACGGACTCTCCGCGCCCCTCTTCGCCCACGCGGTTCATGCCGTCGTTCCAGTCACCACCGAGAAACAGCGGCAATCCGTTGCTCCCGGTGCGCGCAACCGCCAGGTCCAGCGCACGGGCGGCGTGTTCGTAGAGGCTGGCACTCTCGGCAGAGGTTTCAGGGACGAAGAAGGCGTCATGCTCGCCCGGCTCTAGCGCCCGGCCCATAAGAAAGGGCAGTTGTTCATCCATGATTGCAGCGTCGCCGGTGAAGCTTACGTAGCGTGCGAGGGAATGACCAAGCCAGACCACGTCGTCGGCAATCGTGGTGCGCACACCCGCGCCTGTGCCGGGCAGCCACCAGTGCTGGACATCGCCTTCCGGAAACTGCCGGCCAGCCGCGTTTAGAAGCTGCGCGCGGGCAAGTGACGGGTCGTAGACCAGCATTGCCAAGGTATCCTGCAGCTGATCACGGAAACCATATGCACCAGAGGCCTGGAAAAAAGCGGTACGGGCTCTTATGCGGCAGGCAAGGGCCTGATAGGGCAACCAGCGATTGACCATCAGGTCAAAGGCCGGATCGGGGGTTTCGACCTGAAGGTGGTCGAAAAGCGCCTGCCAATCCGCCGACTGCGCCGCCACGGCCTGCGCTGCCGGGATTGGCGGGGACGACTCGGCGGTTCCGATGCGGAATGTTACCTCGTGGCTTTCACCGGGTTGCAATGACAACCAGGTCTCCAGCATCATCAGCGGATCGCCATCGGTCGCCAGTTCCAAACGCCCACCCGCCGCATTATCGAACCAGCGCGGCCGGTCCGGGGTCCGGTTGCGCCCAAGCCAGCGCAGACGCGACAGACAGACACCCGTAACTTGCGCATCGGTCGAAAGCGTCAGGATCTGACCGGCGTAATCGATGGAATAGGGGTTCCTGCAGCGGATCAGTCCCTGGTCGCGCAGGAAATCCAGTTCCAGATGTTGGGCCGTCTTTTCCCTAGAGCCACCCAGGACAGGATACAGGAACTGGCTGAGGTCGAGATTCGACACCTCGGTCCCATCGTTGGTCACCGTAAGTCCGATGATCCGCTCTGGTCCCTCGGGCGACAGAGTGTGCAGCGCCTCGATCCGCAGGTTGCCCGACCAGGTGCGAAAACGTGACCAGCCCGCGCCATGCGTGGCCTCATAAAGCGCGTCCGGCTGTGATCCGAGGGCCGCATAGGGCGTATGGATCGCCCCATTCGCAATGTCGCGCAGAAGAATGCCTTCGCCCAGGGGATTGGAGAGAGGTTCGTTCGACCAGGGCGAAAGCTGGTGGTCGCGCGAATTGACGGACCAGGTATAGGCGGCACCCTCGGCAGAGATGTGGAAGCCGAAATCACTTCGCGCAATCACGTTGATCCAGGGATGCGGCGTGCGTTCGCCGTGGCGCAGCCGGATGACATAATTTCCGTCATCGTCAAAACCGCCGCGTCCATTCCAAAAACGAAGATTAGGTTCTGGCGGACTAGTGGAGCGGGCAGAAAGCACAGGTGTTAATGGCGGACCACTTTGGCCCGGATTCAGCGCAAGGGCGGAGAGACGGTCGAACTGTTCGGCGAGCGTTCCGTTCTGGGCATGCACGACCACCCGGGCGGCTGACAAAAGGGCAAGCAGGCTGTCAGGCGCGACCTGGCTTGCATTGACTGCAAAGACCGAGGGTCGGGCGTGCAGCAGATGCATGCTGCCGCAAAGCGCGTTGATGGCGCCCTGCAGATCCGAGGCATAGGTTCCGCGTTGTTCATTCAGGATGACGAGGTCGGTCTCCAGCCCTCGCATCCGGAAATACTCCTGCATCCTGACCACTTGCCGGACAATGCGCAGATCGGCCGGATCGTCGACGCGCAACAGGAAGATGGGACGGTCGCCAGAGATCGACATCGACCAGAGCAGCGATTGCGGGCCAGGCAGGCCGTCCTCGAACCTTGGGCGCATCGCCGGAGCGGGCCAGAGCATCATCCCGGCGTAGCGGCGAAAGAGCGCGGCTTCATGCGGCTCGATCCCGGCCTGATGCAGCTGCATCTGACTGCGCGTCCAGGCCATACGTTGCTGACGCTCCAATTGGTCAGGCAAGGCGAGTGCCGCTTCGGCGGTCGCCAGTTCCTCGGCCGAGGCTGCGGCAACTGTCCAGAAAGTCACCTTCGCCTCCTTTCCGGGGCGCAGGCGGAATCTGCGGCGTAGCGAAATCGCGGGATCCAGCGTGAAATCCTCGGCCTGCGCTGTTTCGATGAATCGGGACGGATCCTCGAGTGCCTGTGAGCGGGCGATGTCCCCGGCAGGACCGATGAAAAGACGCCTGTTCGTCAGCGCGCCAGCAACTTCTCCCGCGCCGTCGGCGAGATGAACCAGATGTAAAGCGGGATCGCCGGCCTTGCGCGGGTTTCGTCTCGCCCGAACACGCGCCCCGCCGTCGTCGATGGAGGTCGCGACGAACATGCGCGAAAAAGCTGTATGGGCAAGGTCGGCGGCATAGTCATCAAGGGCAAGCTCGGCGTAGGAGATCACCTCAATCTCGCGCGCGAGTTCGGTGGTATTGTGCAAAGTTACCCGGCAGATGCGGGCATCCAGCTCATCGGCCTGCATAATTTCGGTCGTGCAAGATATGCCCTCGGAGAGGGCTCTGAACTCCGCTTTGAAGTCGTGCAGTTCGGCGCGGTAGCTGACCGCCGGATCAAAGGCCGGGGCGGGCGTTGCCCCCCACCAATGTCCGGTTTCGGCATCGCGGAGGAACAGAAACTCGCCGTACTGGTCAGATGCCGGATCGGGACGCCAGCGCGTGATATGGGCATTCCCGAGTCGCATGCGTCCCGCTCCGCTGGCATCGATCATCAGGGACTGGCGGCCATTCGACAGGATGGCGGGAACATGTGGCGCTCGGGCGGGATCGTCCAGCTCGATCACAGCGCCGCCTTCGACCGCATCCTCTGGCATGCGCTCGACCGGAGGTGCCTGCCGCGACAGGGTCGCGACCTCTCTGGGCAGCCGTTCCTGAAGCAGGGTCGAGACGCTTTCGATAACGGGATCGGAATGAAACCGACTGCGATGAATGCCCTGCATGAGGCAGTTCGCGACGGCAAGGATGCACATGCCCTGATGATGAGCCATGAAGTTGTGCACGATCTCTACGGTTGTCCCTTCGGGCAGTCGCGACGGGGTAAAATCGAGCGCGTCATAGAAGCCGAACTGGCCACGCGCGCCCAGTCGGGCGAGCTTGCGCAGGTTGCGTAAAGCGGCCCGCGGCCGCAAAGTTGCGGCCAGAAAAGTCGCATATGGCGCGACCACTCGCTCGTCACGGTGCCAGCGGCGCAAGGCAAGTTCGGGCTCGCCGAAAGCATAATACTGATAGTTCATCTCGGCATCCCGGGCGGTATAGGCGCTCTCCGACACACCCCATGGCAAACCGCGCGCACGGCCCGCGTGGATCTGCACATCGACCGCCACCAAGCAGGATTGGTGAAGGACCGAACCTTGCCGTTCATCCATGACCAGAGGTGCCATAAGATATTCGAACATGCAGCCCGACCAGCTGATCAGCGCATTGTCAAAACCGCGAGTCAGCATCTGTCGGCCCAGCCGCCCCCAATGCTCGGTTGGCACATCGCCCTTGCCGATCGCGAAAAGCGAGGCCAGCCGAGCTTCGGAGGCAAGAAGGTCATAGAAGGAATTGTCCAGTTCTTCTTCCAGAACCCTGTATCCGATCGAGAGCAACCGCTTCTCTCGATTATAGAGGAAGGCAAAGTCCATCTCGAAGGCGAACCGGCGCGCAGTTTCAGCCAGGTGGCTCATCCGCAGCGTCAGCGCGGCAAGTTCGGCAGGCGGCGGCGTCGGCCCGACGTCGGCGTTGTCGCAGGCGTCGACCAGCCGGGCCGCCCACCAGGCGCATTCGTCGGTGTTTGCACCCGGTGCTTCGGCAGAAAGTACGGCCAGCAAATCCTGCAGGTCGCGGGCTGCGCGGACGTGGTTCTGCGCATGGGCCGCCGCGAGATGCGGTTCCGACAGTGCCGCCTGGACGCTGCGCACCTGACCTTCAAGCTGTTCTCCGATCCGGTCATGCAGGGCATGCAAGTGTCGCCGTTCCGGCCGAATGTCGGGATGTAGCCGGCGAAGCACAGCCAGCACGTCGGCCACACCGTGCAGGTCGGACAAGAGGTTCAACGCGGGCGCGCGTGCCCAATCCCTCAGCGCAGCCGCCAGCGCAACCAGATGTCCGGCAAGATTGCCGCTATCTACGGTCGAGACGTAACGCGGCATCAGAGGCGCAAGCGTGTCGGTCGCATACCAATTATACAGGTGCCCCCGAAACCGTTCCATCCGGCCCAAAGTCTCCAGCGTCAACTCGATCCGGCCCAGGGCATCGGCAAGCGATATCCAGTTGAATTCCCGCGCCGATACGGTTGCCAGCAGATAGAGGCCGATGTTCGAGGGCGAGGTCCGGGTCGCGATCTTTGGTGCCGGGTCTTCCTGGAAGTTGTCAGGGGGCAGATGGTTGGACCCCTCGTTGACATGCGCCTCAAAGTAGCGCCAGGTGATCCGTGCTTCGGTCCGCCATTCCTGTTGTTCTTCCGCCGACAGCGGCAGTTGCTCTTCCGAGCGCAACGGAAGCGAGGTGCTCCACGCGACAACCGGCGCGGCCAGCCAGATCAGTAGCAGGATACCGGCAATGGGCAGGTTGTGCGGCGCAAATGCCGCGACCAGCCCGGTGATCACAGCCGCCAGCAACAGACCGCCCAACATGCTGCGCACGACCGAGGCAAGGTCCTGAGGCTTGCGGGCTGCGGCGTCGGCCGTGGTCCATTCCAGCATCGACCGGCGCGAAATGAAGGTCCGGTACAGCGCGCGCAGCGTGGCGTCCCCCAGGCTCCACGCCATCTGCGGTAAAAGCATGAGGCGAAAGCCGAATGTCTGCAATTCGGCTAGCAACTCGTTCCCGGTAACCTCCAGGTGGCGCCAGAACGAGATCCTGGCTTGCCGTGGAACCAGGCCCGTGACCCAGTCCATGAGTTGCGCGATCACGATCGGACCGCCCAGCAACATCAGCCATATGATCGCGGCGTGCATGGGCATGGCAAGCAGGCCGATCAACCCTGCGGCCAGCAGGCAAACCGGCAGCAGGCTGCGCCGCATGTTGTCGGCAATGCGGTAGCGCGCCAGCGCGTCAAGGCTGTTGGCCTGGTCGACCAGATAGGGCAGCAACTGCCAATCGCCGCGCGTCCAGCGATGCTGCCGCGACAGGTCGACATCGAAGCGCAGCGGAAAATCTTCGATGAACTGAATATCGCTGGCCAGTGCCGTGCGCAGCCAGGCGCCCTCGATCAGGTCGTGGCTGAGGACGCTGTTCTCAGTGATTCCAGTCTCAGCGGCGGCAAGGAAGGCATCGACGTCATAGATGCCCTTGCCCGTGTATGTGCCCTGGTCGAATAGATCCTGATAAAGGTCGGAGACCGCAAACACATAGTGGTCAAGTCCGCGATTTCGCGAAAACAGCCGCTGAAAGACCGAAGCCTGCCGTCCCACCGTCAGCGATGGGGTAACCCGGGGCTGGATCAGCCCGTGGCCCTGCACGATCCGGCGGCGGGCAGGGTCATAGACAGGATGGTTGACCGGATGCGCCATCATGCCCGCCAGCTTCCGTACGGTATCCCGGGGCATGCGGGTATCGGAATCCAGCGTCACCACATAGCGGATGTTGCGTGGCAGATCGGGGGCGCGTTCGGTGAAGCTGGTCTCAGAACGCGACCGCAGCAACGCATTTAGTTCGGCCAGCTTGCCGCGCTTGCGCTCCCATCCCATCCAGACGCCTTCGGACGGATTCCACAGACGGGCGCGATGCAGCAGGTGAAAACGGCACGCCCCGGTATGGGCGTATTTCTCAGCCAGTCGGGAGATTGCGGCGCGAGCATAATTCAGCAGCTCCGCGTCGCGCGGCAGGCTTTCCTGATCCGCATCGGTCCAGTCCGACAGCAGGGCAAAGTGCAGTGCGGGATCGGGATTTGAGAGCCAATGCGCCTCCAGCTGTGCTGCGAGGTCGTTTATCACATCCTCGCTTGTCAGCAGACAGGGGATGACGACCAGCGTTTGGCAATGCTCGGGAATACCCGACTTGAAGGAATAGGCAGGCAACCGCGATGTCGGCAACAGCCTTGTGGCGGCCCACGAAACAATTCCACGTGCCATCTCATAGGCTGCGGGAAAGAACAGCAGCAGAAGCACAGCCTTCAGCCAATGTGCCATGGTTCCCGGCAGAACGGCGTGGCCCAGTCCCATGACAAGTATCGCGATCACAAGGATCGGCACCAGCAGGCTGAATACTCCGCCGCGACGCAGCAGCCGACGCAGCGCCTCACCCGCCGGGGGCCGATAACCGATCTCGGCCTCAAATTCTGCCGACAGCGGTCCGAGCAGTACACTGGACGTGATCTGGCCCTTGACCTCGGCCCAGTCGACGAGCTTTTCCGTGACGCTGATCTCGTCCAGGCCGGAACGCCGGGCCAGCGCCTCAAGCCTTGTGCGGACAAGGTTCCGTGTTTCCTGGACCAGCAGGGCATGCTCAGGATCACGGCGCAGCACCGCTTCGACGCGGCTCGTTTCCTCAAACCAGTCATGCCATCTGTAGTCGTCCAGCCACTGCAGGGCGCGAATAATATTGCCGGCTGTCACCGTGCCCGAGGTCTGCCGAGCGCGTTCGTTGTCCAGCACGGCAGTGGTTGTCGTCCCTGCAGCCTCAAGCGCCGCCGCCAGTCGCGCACTAAGATCGCCGGTCTGGATGGCCCCGTTGTGAACACGGTAAATCAATTGCGCAGCATAAGGGACATTGCCCAAAGAGCCCGCCGATATGAGCCGGTCCATAACCTGCGCGGCATCGGGGGATGTGTTCATCAGCGCGTCGGCATCGGCATTCGCCCGATCCCTGTCATCCCGCGCTTCGGCGGTGCGCTGACTGAGGCGAAGCATATTTTCCAGCAGCACGAAGCGCAGGAATGACGGCAGGGACCAGAGCTCGCCAATGGTAAGGGGTCGAATGGCCTGTGCCGCCTCGACATATTCGGCGAGCGTCTGTCCATTCAGGTTGCTGTCCGATAGCGCCACATATTCCCACGCCAGTGCGAGGCTCCGCGGCATGGTCCGCCCGCCGAGGACGACCGACGGAAGCTGACGAAGAAATTGCGGGTTCAGATCTCGACGCAGGTGGCGATATGCCTCTGTAACGACATGGTGATTGTCGATCAGCCATTCCGCTGCGGGGGTGATTTGTTTGCCATCGCGCGCCGCCTGCAGGGCGATCAGGTAAAGCCGCCGCTGATCGGCCTCTCGCGCCGACAGGTTAAAGTCCGGATCTTCGGGCAGAAAGCTGCTTAACCCTGCGAGGGCGCCTTGCATGATCGACGCCGCGACCACCGAGAACTGCGGATGTTCGACACCAGACCTGCGGATCACAGGGGGATGAGCGGAGTGGCTCATCTTTCTTTTTTAATTCCGGACCAGCCAATCGGTTCGCTTGACGTATTGCGCATCAACTATCCTGCTCCCCGTCGCACGACGGCGAGCCGCCTTGCCTCACCGCGCCTGGTCAACCCCTTCGGAACATAGGTGGTTCCGCTGCAAGTGCAGCATTCTGCGGCATAGGAGTGCCATCAGAAGAAAATGGGGCGAGGGTGGTGGTTCGTCATCCAGCCTTCGAACCAGTTGCCGAGGTTGTTTGGGACCTTGCTGAACGAGCGTGTTTTACAATCATCGCAACCCAACGTTGGAGAATGTCGTGGAAGAGTTCTGCGCAACCGTTTGCTCTCATCTGCGGGTGTAGACGGCACAGAGGTGTACAGCGGCGCCATTGCGGAACATGTTGGCGAAACTGATCACATCATGATGACAAGAAATCCGGCAAAATCGCATATGCCGTGATGGGCCTTGTCGGCTTTGTGAGATTGGGTCAGGATCATCATCCGATCCCGTGGAATTCACTTTGCTACGACACCAATAAAGGCGGCCGTGTAAGCGATATAGCGTATGATCAGTTGCAGGGCGCTCCGCTTCAGACCGATGATTGGTCGACAGACCGAGCCTTAAAGGAAACATTCTTGAGCCAATGAGGCTCGCTCCATCACTTACCTTTGCGGTAGTCAAGAACCAGTCCCCGGATCACCTGTCTTTATACGTCCGCTACCCGATCTCCTTATGGAATGTGGAGAATTTTTCGTACGAGCGCATCGATATTAGCCAGGAAGCGGTACGAATCTGTCAGAATAGCTGCCAACAAAATAGCGATACTCCGCACTCATATTCCGTTTCGCGATAACCCTTCTTCTAAGTGCGACTTGAAGACTACAAGGTTGCAATAATGGTGATACCAAATGATTGCGGATGAACGATGCCTGACAATTTTTCAATCAAAGCCAATCCTGTTCGGCAATCGCCTCTTTGCCTTCGCGGCCCTTGCGATGCTATCAAACGAATCCGCGACTTCTATAAATGCACTGTAAATATCGGGCCTTCCGTTCAGATTTGACAGAGTCGCGTTCCTTCGATTGGGTGTTATCGCGCCTACCGCATCGACCACCGGCAACGGTTTCCCGTCCCTTGCCCGATCGATCGGCGCAAAGTGCCGATCCTCATAATAGCGGATATGCCGCGCCCTAATCGGATACTGCCCCTCCGCTAGCACCAACACCTCATCCAGCGGGAACCGCAGCACCTCGTTCGCCGAGATCAGCGGCCGCTCTTCTGACCGCCGACTGACATTGGCGCTGTCCTCCAACGCCCGGATCCGCGCCTGGCTTTCGGTGACGGCAGTTACGGTCGAGCGCCCAAGCGCATTGGACAGCACTTCCGCCGTGCGGTCATCCTGCGGCGTCATGTAGATCTGCACGCCCGCGCCGCCCTGGAGCGACCGTCGCCCGGTTTCCCCGTAGATGTCGTCGAGCCCCGGTATGGTCTGGGAGATGATGAAGAACCTCCCGCCAAAGCTGCGGATCGTCTTGATCGAGGACAGCACGAGTGGTTGGCGGCCCAGCTGATCGAATTCGTCCATCAGAAACATCACCGCGTGCGGCTCGTCTGGCCGCGGCTCGCGACGCTGCAGCGACGCGATGGCATCCGCGAACAGGAGACGTACCAACGGCGCCAGCGTCTTCAGATGCTCGGGCTGGACGACGATATAGAGGCTCTGCGCATCTCGGCGGAACGTCCCGAAATCGAAATCGCTCGCCGAGGTGACCCGGTGTACGGCGGGATCGTTCCAGAGTTCGAGTCCGGAACCCTGGATCACCGACACATAGGCGCCAAGTGTCTTTTCCGGAACGTCGGCCATCTCGAGGAAAGTCCGCGAGACGATCGGGATCTGTGTGGTCTCGGCGATGCTCGTGAAGCTCTTCTTCTTGTCACCACCGCCGGCCATGATTTCGCCAGCGTAGCCCAGCGTCGGGCGGCGCTGCTCGATGGCATAGAGGCAGGAGGCGATGAAAAGCCGCTTGCCCGCGTTGAAGAAGCTTTGCGCGCTCTCGCCCTCGGGGATCAGGAAGAGATCGGCCATGGTGTTCAGCGCAGTATACTGGCGCTCGGCGGAGGGCAGGGCGGCGATGCGCGCGAGCGGGTTGAAGCGATGCGAGCCACGCTCCTCGTCGAATGGCGAGAAATACCAGATCGCGTTCTTCAGACCGTGCTTCCGATGGATCGAGGTCTTGGCGAAGTTCTCCCCCTTTACGTCGAGAATAATCGCCGATCCCGAGAAGTGAAGGAGGTTGGGGATAACAAATCCCACACCTTTGCCGCGGCCGGTCGGGGCGATCATTATCGCATGCGGAAACCGGTCCGGCGGCGCCATTACAAATGGGGTGTCGGATTTCGGAGAACCAAGCTTGCCGAAGATGAAGCCATTCTGCTCCAGACTTCCTATCATCCGGTTGCGCCTCAACTCGCGCCGTGACTGGAAATGAGCGTCGTCGTACTGGTTGAGCCGCCCGCGGTGAACGCCAGCGAGGCCGACCAATGTCAGAGCGATCGTCACTGCGCCGGTTATGATCATTGCGCCTTGCAGCGTGGCTGGCCGCGCCATGAGATATCCCCAAGAATAGCGCAGGAACCAGGGGCCAAGCGGACTCAGCGTATCGAGGCTCTCCCGAAATGCCACGATGACATAGACCGTGGCGAGCATGCCGCCGATGTAAAGCCCGGTTGCAAGCCCGAGAAACAGCGCCAACGGATAGCGCCACTTGGATTCAAGGTTCGAAAGCACTGGTGGTGATCCTCACAACTCGTACCCTGCCTCGCGCTCGGCGCCGCGCTCACGTGCCCCCAGCTCCGCTGCCCGCTGCTGACTCCTGGCGAGATCCGCCCAATGCCCAACCGTGCTGGCGGGGCCGAAATCGCCTTCGTTCTTTATCTCATGTGCCACGGCGGCACGCAGGGCCGGATCGCGAACCTGCTCGGTCAGCGGCGCGAGATCGCCGGAACGCACGCGATCGAGATGTTCGGGCCGCAGGGTTTCCTGCAGACGGTCGACGAGGGCTTCGAGCGCGGGCACCTGGCTGAGCCGGAGGTGCCGCTCCGAGGACAGCAGCTGATCCCGCGCCATCGCCTCGGATAACGCGGGGGAGAGATCGAGGCCCCGCAACGCCGCATCGATGTCCCGGCCGAGATCGCGTTCGGTCTCACGCCAGAGGACCTGCGCTTCCGGGGTTGGCTGCTGCCGCCAGGCCACAAGCTGACCCTCGCTACGCTCCGGTGCCGCGAACCGCGCAACCATCTCTTCGACACTGGTACCAGCCGCGCGCAGATCATCTTCGCGGGCCGAGAACAGCGCCATCAGCCGCTCTCCCACTTCCTCACGTACATGGGCGAGTGCGGCGCGCAGGCCGACATCGAGCGAAGGCCCCTCACGCATCTCCCGGTCCAGCCTCGCCAGTGAAGCCAGGGTGGCATTGTGATAGGGATCGTCTGCCCGCTCCGCGGCACGTGCATGCTCTGCCAGCAGCAAGTTCTCCGGCGCCAGCCGCAGCGAGCTGCGCGCCTGCTCGGCAAAGCTGCGTTCCAGGTCCACCCGCTCAGCCGAGGGCTCCATGGCCCGGATCGCGTCCCAGGCCTCGCTGGCCGAAGCAATCATCACCCCCCGCGCCGCCTCGATCCGGGCCGCGGCATCGCCCTCGGCATGCAGGGACAGATCGGGCATCAGGGGAACTCCATGGCTGAGGGCAGTGGCAGAAGCCCCAAGGGCAGCGGCCAGGCGATTGAGGAAAGAGGTGGCACCAGCCTCCGGGCTTGCGACCGCCGCCAGTCCGGCCAGCTCGCCCAGGCTGGCATAGTCGTGAGCGAAGCCCTGCAGGGCCTCAAGGCGACACTCGCGCTCCGCCTCGGACATCGGTGGCGGCGCAGGCGGCGTGGTGTTGCCGGTGCCTTGCGCCATCCGGATCTCGCTCTGCCGCGGCGGGTTCTCGATGATCCCGCGCGACAGCCGCGACGAAGCCAGGATGTTCAGCCCATGCGACTGGCTGATCTCGGCATGAAGCTCGCGCATGACGTCGAAGTTCAATTCGGCATGACGGCAGATGGAGAGGAACCGGCCCTGTTCGATGCCGTGCTTGTCGACCACAAAATGCGCATGCACATGATCGGTGTCCTTGTGCAGGGCTGCGACATAGCGCCAGACATCGCCAAACTCTCCCGAGCCGAAGACGGCCTGTCCCCAGTCGCGCGCGATACGCTCGGCCTGCTCGGGATCGGTGCCGCGCGGAAAGCTGAGGACGATATGATCGGCATGGCCTCGCTTCGGCGCGCCCGTCCAGGTCGAGGACCAGAACTCCGCCGTGCGACCGGTTCGCGCCGGGTCGAAGTCACGCTCATAGCCTGCGAGATTGCACCAGGTGCTTTGCACCCCTTCTTCCCGGGCCACATAGTCGAGAAGCCGCTTCAGCTCCTGTGGGGTCCGGGCGCTGCCGCCCGCGATCCGCTTGACCACCGATTGCCAGCTGCGCGGACCACCCGCATTGCGCAAGAGTGCCCGGGTCCGCCGCTCCGCCGGTGTGCCCAGACGGCCATCGACCCCGCCACCACCGCGACCCCGCCGGCGGCCATCCAGAACATGGCCGAGAAGGATGTCTTCTACCGAAGTTGCGGCACTCATTGACCAGCCACCTCCTGCATGCGGCCGCGCTCAAAGGCATCCTGTCCGAACGCCGGGCCGATGGCCTGCTTGCTGCGCAAGGCGGCAAGGAGATGGACGATCACCTCGACCAGATCATCGACCCGCGAGCCGACCTCGCGGACCACCGCCGAATCGCCCGGCCTCCAGGCCAGCTTTCCAGCGGCGCCGAGCCTTGCGATCTGATTGAGGTTGTTGCCCACCGCGCAGAGATCCCGTCTGGCTTCAGCGATGGCCTGAAGCTCGTCCGCATGGATGGCGAGAAGATTGCTTGCCTGCCTGACCAGATGCCGAACCGCCTCGGAAACTGTCAGACCACCTGCCTCTGCGACTGTGCGGAAGGCTGCATGCTCGTCGACGGTGACCCGGATGTTGAGCTTCACTGACAGCCGCTGCGCCTGGTCCCGGTCGAGCGCGCCCTTGATACGGGCAAGTGCCTGACGGGAGCGCCCCAGGGACGCCGCCACTGCTGCAACGCTCTCACCGGCAAGAAGCCGTGCCTCGATGGCTCGGGTCTCTGCAGGGGACAGGCGGGAACGGGACATCACTACATAACACTTTTATTGCTTCATTCCACATCATGTACCACACACCACCGTTCCTGCCAACCGTCCTCACCGGCCGGTTTCCGCTCCTCTAACGAGGAGCCCGCGCGCGGAAACCGAACAGGCGGGGAGGACTCATTATCGCGCCAGGGGTTGGCGGTTTGTCCGCCGACTGTATCCCTGCGCCTGGCCGAAAGGCCTCCGCCGAGAGCAAGCCCATTGGGCGATCGCCCTGCAAATGCGGGGATTTTATAAGCAACAGTGCAATCACGGCGGGCCCGGCTCTGCCGTGCGGCGGCGTCCTCTGTTGCGGCGATCGGGAATACTCCCGGCAAGAGAGAAGGGAAGCTGGTGCTTCTGTCGATCGTACTTCGGGATGGGCGATCGGATTCAGGGCACAATCGGCTGGTCAGGGCGATGACCCCCGAGAGCGGGTCCGGCTCCAGACTTCGCGAACCGGCGGCCGCTCACACATGCGGGCAACTGGACATGCACATTGTCTTTGAAAGGCCGCAGCCCTCTGCCACGCGTCCAATCGTATTGCGTCCGTCGCCGGCTTGGGCGGTCTGATGCAAGGCGATGCCGACAGTCTTCCTGCCACGTACGCTTGCATGCAGGAAAGCGGCCATTCCTACGGGCAGGCGGCCAAGCAATCGCGAACATATGGATCGAACACCAGGATAAGGCATCCCGTCACCGGCCCGGGCTGGACATGCCGCCGCGCAGCCATGCAAACCGGCGCGCAGGCGGCTATGCCGCGAGCTGATCCTATTCGAAAGAATAGCGCACTTGGGTCGACCGATGCGGCATTTTGACCGACCGGGAAATGCTCAGGAAAAACGAGAGTTCCCGCTTTTGTCGCACAACCTGAAGTGCAAGCCATTTGACGCGCCTGCAACCTTATGCCTAAACGGCGCGCTGGGTAGCAGCTAAATATTCAGCTTTTACAATAGCTTCTCGCCGAGCACACCTTGCCTTGGCTGGCTGGTTTGGCACCGCCTATGGCTCCCCGAGCTGGCGGGCAGTACTCATGAAAGGTCTACCTCGTGCAGGTCGTTACCATTGTGCAGACGAAAGGCGGCTCTGCCAAAACCACGACCGCCATGTTGCTGGCCTCCGCGGCACTGGATGCCGGGCGCCGCGTTACTCTGATCGACGGAGACGTGAATGCCCAGCTGGGGCGCTGGCGCGACAGCTTTGAACTGGCCAATTGGGAGGGTGTGGCGAAGCCAGACTGGCCAGCAACACTGACGATCCTGTCTCCGCCAGAGACGGTCGAAGGTCTTCTCCACCTGCTCGAAGCGGAGGAGTCGCGCGGCGTCGATCTCGCCGTGATCGACACGCGGCCCGGGACACATTCCGATACTGAGGACTTCTGCCTGATCTCCGACGTCATCCTCATCCCTGCGCGACCGGTCTTCGCCGAATGGGAAATGACCCATCGCGCCGTGATCTGGATGGATGACCTGCGGGCCTCTATCGCGGAGGGTGAACGGTTTCCGGCAGTGAGGGTCCTGGTGATCGACGCCGGACCGAAGATCATCGACGCGGCCACACGGGACGGGGGCATGGCGCTCCTGTCGAAGCGGGACCGGGACGTCCTGCGCGAAATCCTGCGCCTCGACCATCTCGATGTGATCGTGCCGCATTCGAAGATCCTGGAGCAACTGGGCTTCCATGGTCCGCTTGGTCCCGCCGCCGCGGCGAATGCGCGATCGCCGGGAGGAAGGTTGATGGCCGAGGCGATCAAACGGCAACTCGAGATCGCGCGCTTCGTTCTGCTCGGCCTCGACGAGATCGCACGAGCATGAGTCGGTTCCACATCCCGACACGTGTCGGACCCTCACCCGCAGCCGAAGAACCTGGACTTCAGAACTCCGCTGCGCGCCTGCGCTCGTCGCGCGAGGCTCAGTCGCGGCTGCTGGCCGAGCGGCGGGCGCGCGCCGATGATCCTGCGGGTGATGCGGGAGCAGAGCATGATGTAGTCACGAACGCTGAAGCGAATGCAAAGGAAGAGCCGGGAAGAGAAAGGGAGGAACATTTCGAACCGCTCGCTTCTGAGGGCGCGCGATCTCTTGCTGAGCCGTCGGCCAAGCCCCGGAAAGAGAAACTGGTCGTGGTGTTCCGACTCCCCCTAACCACAGAGGGTCTGCTTGCGGAAGTTCCTGGTGCTTCAGAGGTCGGTCTGACCTATGCCCTGCGCGCTTTCGCCAAGGAGGGCAGGGCGGAGTTGCGTCGGTTCGGCTCATCAGAGGATCTGGCACCGTTTACGGATAGCGCCAAGGAAATCCTTAAGCTCAATGCCAGGATGATGACGGTCGGCGAGTCCATGACCGTCTATGCGCAGCCCGCCGCGATTGGTGCGATGCACGACACCTTGGGCGATCCGTGGAGGATCGAGCCGCGGGCGGCGATCGTCGGGGCATATCTCGCCGCCATCGTGACGCGCCTGATCGAGACGCGGCAGGCCAGGTGAACCTGTCAGATGCGCGCGCGAATGTTCAACTATCGGCGCTCAGTCGCAGGCGAGGCTCGGCAGTGGCGCCGTCTCGAACGTCAGGCTGTCCCGGCTCGAGACAAGGGCGAACGTCCCGCCCGAACGAATAATCTCGACCATCCTGGCCCAATCGCCGGGATCGGATGCCGATTGCGCCACCATACCGCCGCTCATCGGGAGTCGGGTCTGCTCGCCGGTCTTCGTCAGAAACACAATCATCGACGGATCGCGATCCTTCTCAAAGTGGACGATCAGAGTGCCATTCGCGGTCGGTCCAAATGCACGGTCCGGATCACAGACGAGTCGCAGCGACCCACGTCCGACGTCGAGACTGAACGTGGGCAGGCCGCGTTCGACTCTCTCCGACCAGACGTCAAGGGCCAAGACCGGAGTGGCGACCAGCAAAAGCGCAACCGTGCCGGAGACGAGGGACTGGGCATGAATGGACAAGACAACCTCATGTTGCGAGCGAAGCGGCGGCATATCACCGCTTTTGCATTCACTTCATATGTATCGTTTGTCGGCCTGTCCATGTCGGGCTGGTGCACAGCAGGGCGACCGGACCATGACGCATGATCCCAAGCATGTGCCCGCGGAGCTGAGACTGATTGCCCGGATCTGGGTTGTGGAAGACAACTGCAGGGTATTGGTCGGGCAACGGTTCGAAGATGGCGAAGACATAGCCCACATGATCTGGCATACATCGCCGGAGACGATCCGATGCGTTCTCTGGATCGAAGAAGTGCAGTCGCAGGAAGAGCTCGGATGATCAGAATCCTGAATCCTCGCATCGGCTTTGATTCTGAAAGCTGATTGGACAGCACATGACATATGGGTCATCCTGTAGCCCGTGAGGTTGCTCATGTCCTGTCGCCTGCTCCATCGCATCGATCCATCCCGAAACATGGCTCGGTTCTACCGCGTCGAAATGCTGTACGACCTGTTCGGAGCAATCACTGTCGAGCGGTGCTGGGGGCGCCTCGGGACCCATGGCCAGGTCCGCGTTGCGTCTTTCGCTTCCGACCGTGTGGCGACAGAAACTGCGGCGAAACTCGTTGGCGCCAAGATTCGGCGCGGCTATGTCGCAATCGATTGATCAAACGAACCGATGGCGACGCTTCAATTCTGTCGTTGGTTTGTTCTTGGCATGTCGCCCCAGTCTCGTTGCGCAACGAATATCGTACAAAGCTACAAGAATGAGGAAACGTCGCAAAAAATGAGCCTTCAAAACCCCGCAGCAATTGCCGCCGTTCGAGAAAACTATCGGCTTGCGAGGTTGTCCAATAGGACAAATTGGCTGATCAGCAATTTGCAGTTACATAATGATGCACAACTCTGGAGCCGGCCCTCGTGAATATCAACCTGAACTCAATGTCTCTTGCGGAACTCAAGACGCTGCAAAAAGCGGTTGCGAAAACAATAGAGGGGTACGAAGACCGCAAACGGTCAGAAGCTCTTCTGGCTATCGAAGCAAAGGCGCGGGAGTTCGGGTTCTCCTTGACAGACTTACTCGGCGAGTCGAGCGGTACCGTCCGTCGTAAGAGATCACCCGCCGTGCCCCGGTATCGGCATCCGGAAAACCCCGCAATCACCTGGTCGGGTCGAGGACGGAAGCCAGCATGGTTCCAGGCAGCCATTGAAGCAGGAAACTCTCCGGATTCGCTGGCGGTTTAACTATCCTTGGCTCGGGACTATCGATGCTTCGTTGCTGAAACGTCTACCCGGCGGGCTTCCAAAACCTTTTTTTGGTTACTTTGTTGCGAAACGTCCGGATGCCTGCCGCCGGGCCGTGTGAGGACATGGCCGCCTACCACCTCTCTGTCAAGACAATCAAACGCAGCGCTGGCCGCTCCGCCCTTGCGGCAGCGGCCTATCGGTCGGCCTCCGTCACCGGCTGCGACTGCGAGAGTCGCCTGCATGATGACACCGCCGAGCGCGGGGTCGTCGCCACCTTCATCCTCGCACCCAAGGGTGCGGCGGACTTGGTGCATGACCGCGCCGCGCTCTGGAATGCCGCCGAGGCCCGCGAGACCCGCTCCAATTCGGTGACCGCCCGCGAGTGGGAGCTGGCCTTGCCTTCCGAGATATCGGACGCCGAGCGGATCGAGATCACGCGGGCGTTCGCCGCGCAGCTCGTCGAGCGCTACGGTGTGGCGGCCGACGTGGCAATCCATGTGCCGCATCGCGAGGGCGACCAGCGCAATCACCACGCCCATATCCTGGCCACCACCCGTGTCCTGTCTGCCGGGGGGCTGACAGACAAAACGCGCGTTCTCGATGCCGCCAGTACCGGCGGACCGGAAATCGAGGCGATGCGTGGGGTCTGGGCGGAGTTGCAGAACCGCGCCCTCGAGCGGGTCGAGGTTGCCGACCGCGTCGATCACCGGTCGCTGGAGATCCAGCGTCACGATGCGCTGTCGCGTGGCGACGAGCTCGCCGCCAGGGCGCTCGACCGGCCGCCGGAGGTCAAGCTCGGGCCAGCGGTGAATGCGCTCGAGCGGCGCGCCGCCCGGCAGGATGCGGCGCAGGGGCGGGAGTATATCCCCCGCACCGAGCGCGGAGCAGCGATCCATGCACTCCGCATGAGCCGGCAGCTCTATGCCGAGATGCGCGAGCGCGTCGATCGGGCGCGCGAGGCATATGACACCGCGCGGGACGAAGGACAGGGCCGCGTCAGCGCCGGGCTCGCGGCCCTTCGCGCTGCCGCCGGGAGAGGGCGGGAGCGTGAGGCGGAGCGCGACGCCGGCAAGGATCAGGGGGAGGGGGCTGACAATATCCGTGCAAGGCTCGGGCAGATCCTCGGGCGGGACGAACACGCCCGCGAGGGCGACGATATCCGACAGAGGCTCGCGAAGGTGCTCGGCAAGGGGAAGGCGGCGGAGCGGGATCCCGGGGCGGAGCAGGGGCAGGGCAGGGACGCCGGCTACGAATGGGGTCGGGAACGGGAGCGAGACGAGGGGTGGGAGTTATGAACCCCGGCTAATGAGCGAGGTCGAGATCACGTCCGGACGATGAAGGACTGGCAGAGGGTTGCCACCTCCTATGACAGAAGCCCGAAGGCTTTTCTCGATATAACCCGCCGTTTGTTGTGGTTTGCCGGGGCGTCGCAGGACTATCTATTATTGTCCGGAGCCACCACATCGATGTCGCTACCAGATTGTCGAGCGCGTTGGTGCCATTGTGCCGCGCCGTTGAACAAGCTTGGATCAATCAACAGGCAAAGGCATTTCCGTTCCGAGATACTCCAACACACCATTCGCCGAGACAATAACAAAGTGCTGTATTGTTGGCGGATACTGGCCAGTCAGCGTGGCATTTCTTGCCCATTCCTGAAACTCCGACTCGGGGACACAATAGATTCCGGCAGGAACTGTTGGTAAATACCCGAGCAAATCGCTTTCGTCGAAGACTCGATACCCATAAACATTTGAAAGTCTGAATCTTTTTTCTCCCGATCCGCGCGCCTCGGCTAAGACGATAAAAAAACCAGCACGCCCGTCACAAATCTCCACAAGATCGAAAGGTGCCAAGTCATCCCAAGCGCCTGGTGTGTTCTGCAAATCGCTGCGTGAAAGACGCTTCATTTGTATCTCACCTTAACTCTTGACCCGTCCGGCCTGAGCAATTCAACGGTAGGTCTTCCATCACTGCTGTTCGTGCGAACGTTTATTGGCTTTCCGTCCTTTGTAACGCCGCGCATGCCGTCGCCTGGTATTGGGTTAGATGTGCCAGGTTCCACTAATTTTCTGCGATCATTGACCGCGCCGCATTGTGCCTTATGCGATCTTCGTCGCAACCATGAGCATTTCATTACCAACAATAATAGGCTCACAAAAAACAATAGATCCAGGGGGAAACTCCCAAATTTCGTATTCTGGATCATAGTCTTCTGTTGATATAAGTCTAAATTTGTTGGAAGCTATTTGTTCTGCCCATACAGGTCGCACAACGTCGACGCCTTCCTCTAAAAGTCGGACAAACACTTGTATGATCTCAGTATTTGAAGCCATCGCCGCCAACATGAATGATCTGGCCTGTCTTGTTGTCAACTACCACGGATCGTCCAGTTCTAGGGTGAATATAGCGTGTTGCGCCGTTGGCAGGGCTAACTCGATTGGGGGCGGGGAATTTAATTCCCAAAGATAGAGCCTCATCAATTTGCTTTGATGTCCAGCCGCGTCGCCCCATTTGTCCGGCCCACTTGCTGGCGGACTTGCCTTCCCCTAAAGTCCAAATCGGGCGTCCTTCTGCAGCACTACCACTCTTCGCTATCGCACTCGCAAAATCATCGCCGTATTGCGCCGCAGTTCCAGCAACACCCCACGCTCTACCCAGACCGCCGAAGGCAGCGCCCACGGCAGCGTCGCGGCCAGCCTCCTGCCAAGTGTAACATCCATCCCCCAGATATACATCGGTAAGGGCGCCGATTGCTACGTTTATCGCGGCCCCGGCTGCTGCGGCGCAGGCGATTGCCAGGGGACCGATACATTCCCCGGTCGGATCCACCCATCTTCCTGGATTTTGCCGTGCGTAGCCATAGAGGCTCGCCCCATCCACCAGCCCCAGCGGGTCTGGCTGGAGATACCGCCCCAGCGTGGGATCGTAGTCCCGCATCCAGTTCTGGTGCAGGCCCGCTTCCGTCTGGAACCACTGCCCGGGGAAGCGCGCGTCGATGGGAGTGCCGGTGAGGACGTGCACGCCCCCGAAGGGCAGGTAACTGGCCGCCCAGACCACCGTGCCAGTAAGGTCGGTCGCGAAGACGGGCCGGCCGATGTGATCGGTCCGCACGAGGGCGACATTCCCGCCCTCGACGACCGCGACCGGCTCCCAGCCGTTCCACACATATTCCCGGATCAACGCTCCGGTGGCCTCGTTGTACTCGGCGATCCGGCGACCTTCGCTGTCGAAGACCGAATGGAGTGCGACCGGCCCTGATGTCAGGCTGCGAACGGCCTGACGTCCCATGGCATCGTAGAGATAGGTTGCCTGCACCAGGCCACCAGACTTGAAGACGGCGAGGCGTCCGGCAGCATCGTACTCGAACTCGCGCGTTGTGGTGCCCAGCGTTTCGGACAGGACGTTGCCCGACGCATCATGGCCGAAGACCCGCGAACCGCCGGACCCCAGGGTGATGTCCGACAGGCGGTTCGAGCCCAGAGGATAGGCGTAGATATCCGAGAACGAGCCCGAGGACTGTGTCAGCCGGTTGCCGACAGTGTCGTAGCCGAAGGCCAGGGCACCATAGGCGCCTGATGCCGAGGCGAGTTCTTCCCGGGGTGTGTAGCCGAAGACTTCCGAATTCGACGGGATCAGGCTGTCATTTGCGGATGTCAGATTGTTCCGCGCCTCATAGCCGAAGCTGATATCGCGCAAGGCGGTCGTCAGATCGGTGTCAAGGATGCCGGTCAGCCGATAGCTTGCATCATATGCACGGGTCTGGCCGAAACCGTCGCCGAACACTGCGGAGACCTGAGGGCCAGGGGGCGTAGGTGATATCCTCAAGCACGGTCGTCGATGTGGCGCCGTTCTGCAATCGGATCGCGCTGATACGACCTGCGTCGTCCTGATCATAGTGAACCTCCAGGCCGGAAGGATACACGATGCGGGTCACGATCCCTTCGAAATCGCGGTCTTCGACGACGCTGTAGGTTCTGGACGCGGGATAGGAGGCAAAAGTGGTCAGACGTGATCCTGTCGCGGTCAGTTCATGCCCGAACTCCAGGCTGATGACGCCATCGTCAATCTTGCCGATCTTGCCCTTGTTCGCGTCCACGGGCACCCCGAGGAACGCTTGATCCCAGGTGAATGCAACATCTGGCAATGTCGCTGCCGGGTAGTCGATCTGAATGAGGCGGCCACCGTCGTCATAACCGTAGGCGATGGTGATACCGCGCGCATCGGTCTGTGCAGTCACGAGACCGCGACGATCGATGCTGTAGGCTATGGTTCCGCGATCGGGACCGGATTCTTCAACGACGTCACCAAAACCGTTTCTGGTATAGGTGGTGATCAAACCTCGCGGATCGGTGTAGCTGGTCAGATCATCTGACGCGTCGTATCCGAAACCGCTGGTGGCCGTTCCCTTTTCGACAAGTTCGGTCATCCGGTTGAAAGCGTCGAACGAGCGGCTGGTGACATAACTGAGCGGATCGATTTCCAGCACCGGGTTGTCCATCTCATCATAGCGCTGCTGGAAGATCTGGCCCATGGCCCCGATATTCTGGGCCAAGCGGCCCAAAGCATCAAATTCGGTTTCATCCCAGAAGGTCGAAGGGTCGCTGCCAATGCTGTACTGTTCCATGACGACGTTTCCGTCGGAATCGTACTCGTAGGACACCTTGTCTCCTTCGGGGCCGACGACCTCAGTCAGCCGACGCGCCGCGCTATAGGCAAACGTCCAGACTTTTCCGCCCGAGTTGGTATATTGACTGACTTGACCCGAGAGGTTGTAGACATAGGTCGATGGCAAGGGCGTTTCGCCGGGCGCCGAGACCGAAGACGAGGTGCTCCTGCCATCCTTGTCGTATTCAAGGGTCCAGAGATTGCCGTCTGGTTCCTCGATCGTGGCCGGAAGCCCCAATGTATTCCGGGACAAGACTGTGGTGACCAGGCCGTTCGGATCCGTGGCCGTGATCAGGTCGCCCTTCGCGGTATATGTAAACGTGGTGACGTCATCGATGCCCTCGGAAACGAGGCCAGGACCGTCCAGGGTCGTGAGCACTTTCAATCCGCCGGCGAGGGTCGTGTAACCAAAACCCCAGGTTCTGGTCTGTCCATGTGTTGGACTGGTCGCGACTTCGTCTGTCCGGCTAAACGTGGTCAGAAGCCCGTTGGCGTCATATCCATAGCTTTCCGAAACCCGGCTGCCCGTGCGCGTCAACGGCAAGGCCAGGGTCGCATGCCAGGTCAGCTGTGTTGTACGCTCTTCCGGAGTGCCGGAAGCCTCAACCATCTCCGTTACGAGACCACGACTGTTACGCGTGTATGTCGTGATACTGCCATTAGGCAGCGTCACACTTCCGATTGGTCCTGATGGATCATAGGTATAGGTGGTCGAGGCTGCCAACACCTCCCCGAACGCCGGAGTGTCCTGTGCCATGAGCTTAAGAGGACTATCGTTACCCTGCTGCTCGCGCTCGAACGTATAGGTCCTGGCAAGGCCGTAGGTGTTGGTTTCCGCGACGGACATACTTCCCGTCAGACCATATTGACGGACTTCGTTGTCTCCGCTGAACTTTGTCGTCTCGACGCGATAGCCCGCCGCTCCGCTTAACGCGACCGAGCTGTCGTACATGTAGGTATATTCCGCGTAAGGCACGGGATCGTTATTGCCGTCCACCTCGCCATTGGAAACGGCCGTCAGGAGAGGCGGATAGGCCAGTTCGTCATTGGCGAGGCCAGTGGAGTAAGAATACCTGTGCAGTGGGGCTTCGTCGGTCGTGCCGATATCGACATAGTCGACGCCGGACAGGACAGGTCTGCGCGTCAGGGGCGTGGAATTGACCCCATCGACGCCCCAGCGATAGTCGAGAACCTGATACGTGTAGACTATCTTGCCAAATGGCACGTCCGTGCCGGTCTCGTTCCGGGACAGGACAACTTCCTTGACGAGCGGCCTTGATGCGCCAGGGACAACATTGTTGTCATAAATGAAGTCGGCAATGTTTCCCCGGTTGTCCGCCATGCGTGAGATCTGGACTGCCGGAGATCCCGTTCTGGTTATGGTGATCTTGTAGCCGTCGGGCCAGGTCCGGCTGGTCAGCGGGTTGCCCACGCCAGAGACTTTCGTGAACCGGCTGATCACTCCAGCGGATGTGGTGAGATCGGCAAGCGCCGATGTGTTCTGTGTTATACGCAAACCACCGGAGTAGCCTATCGTTTGCGATACGTTGCTCGTCAGGAACATCGTCGACATGCCGGCGGCAGATTTGAACAACCAGTAATTTTGGGTGTCACTCGGACTATTCGGGTTCTTTTGATTCGCGATGAGCCAATCCTGGATGCCGAACTGCCAGACCCCCGCCAAAGGGTCTCTCGTACTGTCGATCGTTGATTCAAACGTCCGCACCAGAAGCGAATCCGACCGATAGAGCCGATCGATCCGAAATCTCGGTTCAATTGGTGAAGCCCAATCGACATCGTTTACCACTTTGGCAAGGCTCGGAATCTCGACAGGATTCCCCACCTGGATGGTTTCGCCGCAGTTTGGCTCACATCGCTTTATCTTCGCGGGGCATGCACCATACGCGACGTGAACCCGTTGTCCCGTAACCGAATTCTCCTTTATACATGTCAGTCTTACCAACCAAAAGCGCGGAGGCGGTATCCCGATACCCGGACAACGGATACCCATATCGGAAACGCACTGGGCATCAGTTCCAATGGACGCCGTCGCACTGCTGGGTGGCGCGACGTACTTGAAATAGACGCCTTTATAATAAATGCATTGCGATCCAATGTTATACGCTCCCCTGCAGGCTTGCTCAGGTGAATCTCCATAGGAAGGCGTTGACCACGATGGAGCGGGAGAGGACCATAATGTCCTGTACGTCCAATCATCAACCTGAGCGATTGCGTTCGAAGTCGCAGTGCTGAACATCAGGACCAGAAAAAGCACTATCTTGAGCGTCGGCAATAATCTCAGCATTGCAACTCCTATCGGGGAATGCCGCAGGTTATTCATTGGTGTCTGACAAGAAGTATTGAAAGCATAAGGAGTGAAGATGATGATAGTCAACTGTAGATTGTTTGGATGAGTGTCCCAACTCATACATTTCGATCAATCGTGTCTCTCAATTTTTCCAGCGAAGAAGGTCGCTTACAATTATGTCATAGGCATGAATCATTTTTAATACACACCCTGCAACAGGAGATATCTCAAGTCGAGATCTTCCAGATCAATCTTCCTTTCGTGTACCAGCCAGTTCCGGTGCCGCGAGTCTGGAATACCTCTGTCCATGTGCCTACCGATCACGCGGGTTCGCTTTGGTGACAAAACCGTCGTTTCTGGCCCGACCGCCCCGTCCTGCCGAGGATCAAAGGGTTAAGCTGGACAAAAACCCATGACGAAATCTTTCCTGTTCTGGCCGGGTTTCCAAACCGATTGTGCTCATTGGATAGCAGACCGTTCACGCATGATCGGTTTGGATATGGAGCAGACCCCACGTCTCCAAATTACATAACATCTCTTATCGGATATTTAAGTGTAGACGGGTGGGTCCAAGATTGAACTGTGACTTTCGGGCAAAATAATAGTCTGCCCGAAGGAGGATGCTAGGTCCCGTCCCCATCTGCACCTCAACCTTGAAGAGCGTCGCAAGAGTTCCCCCATCGAGTTCCCGGCAACGCTCGGTCGCCATCACCCGGCGATCTCTCGTGAGCTGCGCCACAATCGGTTTGTGCACGGTGAGCTTCTGCATCTGACCGGCTATTTTATGCGGTGAATGTGAAAGGAATGCCCACCACGCGGCGTTCGAGCCGGCGCAAGCTCATCCAGCATGTGGACCTGCGCACGACGGTCATCGACTATCTGAAAGCTGGCAGAACCCCGGAGCAGATCGCCGGTCGGATGCGCGTCGGCTGCAGTCCGGTCCGTATCAGCCACGAGACAACTTACCAGTACATCTACTGCCGCGATGGTCATGCCATGGACACCAGGCGTTATCTCTCCGATCTCCGCACGCCCCGGCGGGCCGCGGTCGGCGTCGGCCGCAATTGCAACGTTCGCGGACGAGCTGGCGATCTGCCACAGGTCCGGACTTGTGGGTCGAGGGAGGAGTTCGGCCAGCGAAAAAGAGAGCTCGTCCACTTTCGCCGGCAATTTGGCGCGACCAGCTTCCCCCGGTCGAGCGGGTCACCCGGTTCGTTGTCCTTCTGGAAAATCCCGACTCGCGTTTCAGGTCGGTGATGGACGCGACCATCGAACCCTTGCCCTGCTCCCCTTTCGGGCACGCGGACGATTTCAGGGCTGGTTTTGAAGTATCGGAAGAGAGAGGGATGCATGTCTCGCCGTGCTAGATGGCAACCACCGCAAGCTGCCGGCGTCGGCAATTATCTGCTGGTCTGCTCTGAGGCACGCGGTAAGGAATTGGTAGGAATTTACCCTTTCTTAACGTTCATGGGGAATCTTGGGATTGTTGCCAATGCGGAGATGTTGTCATGTTTGAGCCAGAATTGACCGAATTTCTGAATATTCACGCTGGCCTGGGGTTGGCCAAAGTCACGCGCTCGATACGAGTTATTGCCCACTCGGAGGTGCTTGATTTGCCCCAGTCGGTCAGGGAGCATCTGCTGGTATCAACGAATTTCATGGAGCTTGTTTCCAATAACGCGATGGATCTCGCCGCCGTCGATGTTTGGAAGAACAGCACCCAACTGGGTAAACATGCCGAAATCAGGGCGAAGGAACTGAAGTATCCATCCCTTGGTAACGCTATGCTGGTTTGATTCTGGCCGTGGCTATCAGCGAGCCATTATTGTGAACCGATGCGACAGGCTCAAGCTAGACTTAGAGTACCCCCAGAGTTCGCAGGCTGATCTCCTGGTTTGCACCGACGATGACGTGATCATGGAGGGTAATGCCGAGAACCGCCGCCCCATCCTGTATCTGCGCCGTCATTACGATGTCGGGTTCGGATGGCGTCGGATCACCGGAGGGATGGTTGTGGACCAAGATCAAGGCGCTGGCATTGAGAAGAAGCGCCCGTTTGATAACCTCGCGCGGGTAGACCGGAACATGGTCCACCGTTCCGGTCGAAAGCTGTTCGTCGGAGATGATGCGATTCTTACTGTCCAGATAAAGCACATGGAATCGTTCCTCTGGGCCGCGAACGGTCAAGGCGCAATAGTCCATCAATGAATCCCAAGAGCCGATAACGGGATTTAGGTTCAAGTGGCGACCGAGTATCCGGCGCGCTTCCCGTATTACGTTTTCCTCTCGCAGCGTCAGGGGCTGCGAGCTCTGGGGGAACGCGTAGGCCAGCATCATATCATTTTCCCTGGCAGTCTGAAGTTGTCCAAATGGACTCCACCCTCCTCCAGACGTTTCAGGAACCCGCGGCCATTCCGATTGGAACGTTCCGCCTGCAGGGCGGCATCTGCGCGCGCGCAGCACGAAAGATACGTCGCCCAGGATATTTCGCTCAAGCCGCATTCAAACAGGATGGCGAGATGCGCATCCTTTTCCACGCCGACCCGCGAGCCTGTCTCCATCACGCTTTCCAGCAGTTCATCCTCGCGTAAAAGCAGGTCCCCCAAATCGCACTGGCGTGCTTCCGCCAGATCAAGGAGCTGCTGCAGTTCCCTCCACTCACGATAGTGTCCGAGGATAAGTGTTAACGCCTGACCGCGCTCGAAGCTTAAATCTTTCACCGAAACACCACTTTTAGTTGTCTCGGAAATCTGGTCACAACTAGGTTAATGACTTCCTAACGCTGCGATCTCCTGTTCGACCGAGACCGGCGCTCGCCGTAACTGTCGGCGCGATCCGAGGTTCGTTGAAACGCATGCTCAAGAATGCCGCCGATTGACCGAGGCGACGTCCTCATTCTTTCCATCAGTCATGGCACCCACTTGCATGGAAAGCGCCATGATCAATTCGAATAAATCCGGCCTTTTCTGCTCAAGGCAACAGGACGCTATGTGCGTGAGTTCTACGCGAACCCACTCATCTATACTCAACATACTCTTAACGACTCCAACTCAACAGCCGCCGTATGCAACGCCTGTATGGCCGGAACTCGACCGCAATTAGATAAACCTAAGGTAGAATCCACCCAACGCCATATTTGAGTCGATTTTGGCCATGAAATCGTCCTGCAGCACGCCCTCCCGCACTGTCGCGTGCCGGGCATTAACAGTCTCGGTGAGCCAACCTTAAGATTAACGAATTGTGCACTTTTTGATTGTAGCGATCGAGGCGATCGTTCGGGAGGGGACTCTGGTTTGATGACGGGAGCAGAGGTTGGGAGCGGCGCCAATGTTGGGGGCGGGCGACGCAAGACGACGGGGACAAGAGGGCGGCCGAAAAGCTTCTGCGCGCTTGTGGCTGTCGCGATTGCCGCCTGGGCCTCGGATGCGCCAGCGGAGGAGCGAGTAGGTCTGGGTTGGGGACGTCTCTTTACCAACGACCTGCTTGGGGATGGAAAGGATCGTTGGCGGTCGGGTTCCTATACCGTCAGCCGGGTGATTGGGCCGGCCTGGACCGGGAGCCTGCCTACCCAGTTTGGAAGCGTTATCGAGCTCCGCTTTGGCGGTGAAATTATCGCCCCAAGCAATCTTGCGGATCCCGACAAGAGGGATCGTCCCTACGCCGGCAATGTAAGCGCTGGCGTTCACACGCATTGGGCGGTTGGGGAGGCCGAGGTTCGGACTGGCCTGGACCTTGTTGCAACCGGACAGCAGACGGGCGTGGCCAGCTTTCAGGAATGGGTGCACGATTGGTCGGGACTGGGCAGCGGCGAAATCAATGTCAATCAGTTGCCTGACGCGATCTACCCGACCATCAGCGGCGAGGCCGCCCAACGACTGGTCGTACAGGATGCGGCATACGTTCGGCCTTTTGTGGAGCTTCAGGCCGGAGTGGAGACATTCGCCCGCGTAGGAGCAGACCTGCTGATTGGCCCTTACTGGGCGGATTCGCTGGCAATTCGCGACAACGTGAGCGGTCAGCTCTACAGGGGCGTCGCTGGCTCCAGAATGCGTGGTGTGAGCGGCATCATCGGGGCAGACTACGCGTACATCTTCGATAGCGAGTACCTGCCGTCGGGAGCCGGCGCGGATTTCAAGACCGAAAGGGTAAGGGTTCGGGCGGGTGCCTATATGCAGTGGGAGCGCGTCGGAGTGTTCTACGGAGCAACCTGGCTGAGTAAGGAATTTGATGGCCAGCCAGAAAGCCAGATTGTTGGATCGCTTAGGATCGACATTGGGTTCTGATGGCAAAGGCGATTGAGCGGATGACAGCGCGTCCATTGCCGCCTTGACCGCAAAATCTACGGCGTGCAGGTGCAAGTATTTGCCTAAAATGGCAGTGAAAGAGACGGTACTTGCTGGCATGAGGCTTGCTAGTTAGGTCTTGGCAACCCGAGATGGGGACCGGCGAGCTGCGATCAGTCGGCGAGTGCGCTGAAAGGCATTCCGAAAACCCCTACCCGCACAACGGCTCGACTCTGACCGCGCAGTGGACATGAATCGCCTGATGGCCCGAATAACGCGCGTCTTGCTACTTCGGAAAACCCTAACTGACATCTGGATGCCAATGGCGCCTACTCAACCTGCCTCGTCTATGCTCCCATATCTTATAAGCTTTATTATGTAACCGTATCGGATACTGCTAACGCAGATCCGATAGGAGTAATTGTATCCGCTCAGGAAACTTCGAAACGCGCGCTCACCACGGCGTTTTCACATTCGTCAGAAGCGCTGGCTTTATCGGAAAATGACTTATAGCATATACTTGGGCGCACAAAACGCCCTTTCCGATCAGCTAGTCTCTAAATGGTCTGACATGAGTATTACTGAAATAAGAAGTCAAGCTGTAAGGGGGTTCATGCGCGGGCTCCAAAACAAATCCCCATCCGCAGACACGCTTCGTACGATGAATCGGATGCGCGGTATGCTGTCTATCCAAGACGCAAAAGCCGTTGCAAATAGCTTGCATGGAGATGTCGTCTATCGAAAGCTTGCTTTACCCCACGAGTTTCCCAACACACCCGCCAACTTCGACGACAGTCTGCCTTTCGACATTCTATCTTTGGAGGTCGAAATTGCCATGCTACACGCAAGACAGGAAACAAATGAATCCAAACTAGTCAGTGCTATTAAGCAAATGGCGGTCCTTTCCAATCAAATACTTTCGGAGCAGTATTCGGCGGCCCTTGATACCGTGGAGACTATTAGATCTCATTTCGGATATTCCATTCGCTTGCTCAACAAAGTCGCCTTTATATTCGCTCAATCTCCTCCCGGCAGCGAGAGCAGTGAGCGAAGCAAGGTATTCCTCGACGCCTGCGGCATGAGCACGCGCAACTTTCTCGCAAGGGGAGTCGTTGACGCGCTTAGCGCTAACTATAACTATCTTTCCATCCGGAACAATATTGCAACTCGAGGCAAACTCGAGATGGGTTCCAGATTTAGTCATGATCTAGGCAACTGGCTGTTCTACCCCATTCAAACGGATGCGACGCTCTTTGCTTCCCAGCTCCAGAGCCATCGAATGGCGTCTCTGATCGACGCAACCTACGTCTTACTCGAAAACACAAGAAATATTGATGATGGAGCACGCTTCAACATCAATCAATTCTGCAGCCCTTCACTGGTCGAAGCGTGGGATGGTCTTTCCTCCATCCCGCTGCCCCTCCACCTCCTAACAAAAGGTGGTGATTCCAAAGACCCCGGTTTCCAGGTCTATAGGCACTCCATTTCCTGGTTAGAATTACGTCCTCTCTCGTTGTACCGGGCTCGGTGTGACGCTCTTTATAGAGTAAGCGAGGAGCACGATTTCCCCATAGATACCCTCTCCCATAGCCTTACGTCAGACTATTACAGTGAAGTGGGTAGTCTCTCTGATCTGGCAGTCGAGCGCGGGCAGATGGAAATCTTGCCAAAAAAATACAACCCTCAAAGAGACGAAACATTTGAGAGAACTCTTGCACTTTTGTACATCATTAAGGCCCCAAGCGCCGACAAGTTGCTGACGACACCTCAACTGTTGATCCTGATGAATAGCACGCGTGACCTCGACTCGCTAATCTCCGTTGGTGAGCTTGATAGTCTTCTACTAGAAAACACCCCCGACGAGATGTTCCGGACAATTGTCCTGACGCTCCAAGCTCGCCGCACCGGGAGCGCGAGATTGGCAAGTCGCCTTCGCCTAGCTTTCGAAAAGCTTGTTCGAGCGAAACATGGGGGCAGCATAGTGGATTTTTTTGCTGACCTAGCGGGAAAAGCTCCTGATGTTGCGCGATATCTCTTCGACGTATGCGATGAGCGGTTTCTCGATCTGCTTTACGATATCATACCAGAAAACGCGTCTGTTCTGCAGGTGCGGGCAGATTTATTGCGGTGGTACGGTAATGCTTTCGCCGATGATGCCTTTCTTGAGCGCGCCCGGATTATGGAAATTGATGAGCGTATTCAACGTGTCCGCGGCACAATAGATGACACGCGAATTTACGTGGATATGGTGCGATTTAGCCACTGGATCCAAGATACTCATCTCGACGAGATCAATGCGCTATCGCGGGAGCGCAGGGCCGATCCCCGGGACATCTCACTGATATCGCCGACCCTCGTGGCCGAGGTCCCAAGCTTGCCGGAAGTGCGGATGGCGAAAGTTCTCCAATCTTGCTTCCAAACCTTTTGTGAAAGCACGCACTTCGGCATCGCTGCATATCTCGCGAGGCGAATACGGCATGGCACCTTGGAGGGTGCGCTCACCGCCCGCGTCGACGAGCTAATGAGCGACATCGATGAAACTGCAGCTTGGTCTCCACCAGGTCTACACGGCTTCGCTTCTGCCTGGTCCGTTTCATATCGGCATAAGGTGCTCGACCTAGGCACAGAACGCCTTCACATTAGAACAAAATCAAAGCCCAGGGGGCTCATAAATGCAGAGATCTGGAGCGGAAAACGTGAAAAGATAGTGCAGAATACAGTGGAAGAGATTTTTCGCAATTTCGACCATGCCGATGGGATTCCTCTGGCAGTTGGCGCCATTCAGCGCTCCTGTTGGCAATTGATTCAACCCGATCTCGATAAGATTCGCAGCAGCCTCGCGGGCGCGAGAGCCCTTTGGGGTACCATTGGCAATATTGATCAATTGAAGTTGACCGGTGATGATCGCCGCGCCGCCAAAGAACTTTTCAGTAGAATAAACATCGCGACCGATGACGCTTTCAAAACGGTGATAAGCTGGTTCCATCAGCCTCAAGAGATGGCGCCATCCGCTCCGCTATCGATACTATTCGAAGCGGTCATCCGAGAGGTACAGGAATCCTATCCCCGGTTCCAACCAACCGTAAAACTGTCTGGGGCAAGCGAGATCACCTTGACAGGGGGTGTATATCACATCGTTTACGATGCACTCTTCATCTTGATCGGAAATGCGGCGAAGCACTGCCCAGAGCACGTTGCCATCCTGCGGCGCTTCGAGATTTTGGCAGGGAACGAAAACAAAAATGAACTCGTCGTCACGATCGCGACCGAGTGCTCGTCAGCGAGCCAGTTGGAGGTGGTGAGAGAGTGCCTTCAGGCAGCGCTGAGCGGCGATACTTCTTTGGCGAATTTCGTCGATCAAAAGAGCGGCTTTCTAAAGCTCGCGCACATGCTTGAGCATAGCCGCGAACTTTTGAGGATAGTTCCAGATTTTAGCGGCGGGTATTTTCAGCTGGCGCTTCACTTCGAGCTTATAGCATGACACAGATAAGGCGCATTCTGATTGTGGAAGATGATGAGTTTAAAGCGAAAGATATCTCCCTCTTTGTCCGCAATCAGATAACTGCAGAAACCATTGTTGCCTCTGACTTAGGGACTGCGATAGGCGTACTGCAGTCGTCAAACTTCTCGCTGATTGTATTGGATATGGCCCTCCCCAGCAGAAATGTTAAGCGAAATGGGGGCTCTGGCGCATCACTACTCTCGGGTGGGCTTGAGATAATATATAGACTAGAAGAGCTCCAGCGGCGTGATCCCGTTGTGATAATAACGCAATATCCCGACATCCCAGTCAATGGAGAGTTCGTTAATGTCCGGCAGCTGTCCAAGTTTCCATCGAGATACTTCGATGCAAACGTCGTCGGTTGTATTCAATACATGAGGAGCGACCCCAAAAGCTGGACGCGAGACTTGGCCAATGTATTGGGGAAGATCCCATGAATGTGCTTTTGATAGAGGACGACAGGTCCAAAGCGGACGCGATCGAGGCGGCCATGGGAGAAGAACTAGGGTCCGGCACTCGGCTCGTTATCGTTCGCGCGGCTACCTTGAGCGATGCGACACGCGAAATTTACCAAAATGCATTCGATTTAGTAATTATCGATCTTATGCTCCCGCGCCGCCCTGGTGCGTTGGCTACCGATATCTCATCGGACTTGTTAGAAATTTTGGAGCAGAGTGAAAGGAATAGAAATACTCGAGCTATTGCGCTCACCGCGTTTGCGGACTTGATCAGCGATCAAATTCGAGCTTTCAATGAGCACGGCATCCCTATTATTTACTTCGACTTTTCCAATAACACATGGAGGCACAACCTTCAGCGAGAACTAAGGCTTCTGGTATCCGCGTCTCTTTTCGATTTCGTAATAATCTGTGCGTTGGAGAAGGAAAGGCAGGCTTATCGAAAGACTAGTGCGACCTGCGGAGACGTTAGAACTATTCGTGGTTTAGACTGCCTTGAATTGTCCTTCAATGGAATGAGAGGTGTTGTTGTGAAGCAACCGCGAATGGGGATGATTGACGCTGCGGTAACAGCCACCAGGGCAATTGATGAATTCAAGCCAAGATTTCTGGGGATGTCGGGTATTTGCGCTGGCATACCTGGGGAGATGGAAATCGGCGATATTGCCATAGTTGAAAATTGTTTTGACTATCAAGTTGGTAAGTGGACTGCTAAGGGGTTTGAATTTGAGCTATATCAGTCGTCCATATCGGAAAGCAGCCGAGCCATGATTTCCCGTCTTATCGCTGGCGGAGAGTTGGCATTTTTGAGAGAGGGATTGGGATTCCCAGAGTTAAACACGCGGGCGCTTAAATTGGTTACGCACGCAAGCGGTTCCTCCGTAGTGGCAGATGCGGCGCGACGTGCTGAGATTGTTAAACAGCACAGAAAGTTGGCCTCCATAGAAATGGAGATATTTTCAATTTACAGGGCAGCCGCCCTTTCCACGATTCAGCCTGGTTTTGTTGCTGTTAAAGGAGTGGTTGATGGCGCCGGAAAATCAAAAGGAGATAAGTATCATAATTATGGCGCGATTACTTCGGCAAGGCTGCTTCTCGAGATATTATCTCTAGCTATATCGAGGTAGTGGAGTCGATTGTTTGTGAAGTAAAGCTGCACTTCGCTTCATGAACGTCCTTCCTATATGGAAGTAGCGTCGTTCTGTGTGATTACGTGCGTAGTGTCGTTTTGGGCGCTCACGCGCCCCTCTCAAACTTCAGCACCGGGATACCCAGGTTGCGCGCCTTGTCGGCCAGGTTCTCCTGAATCCCATTTCCCGGGAACACCAGCAGGCCCACCGGAAGCACATCCAACATCTGATCGTTGCGCTTGAAGGGCGCCGCCTTGGCATGCCTGGTCCAATCCGGCTTGAAGGCGACTTGCGTGACCTTGCGCGCTTCGGCCCATTTCGCCGCGATGAGCTCGGCGCCCTTCGGGCTTCCGCCGTGCAGGAGGACCATATCGGGATATTTGGCTTGAACCTGGTCGAGCTTTGCCCAGATCAGCCGATGGTCGTTGAAATCGGTTCCGCCGGTCAGAGCGATCTTCGGACCCGGGGGCAGCATGACCTCGGTCTCGGCCCGGCGCTTGGCGGCCAGGAAGTCGCGGCTGTCGATCAGGGCGGAGGTGAGGTGCTTGCGGTTGACCATCGAGCCGGTGCGGGGCCGCCAGCTCGATCCGGTGTGCTGGCCGAACGCGTCAGCGGCGCAATCGCGGAAGAGGTCCATGCAATCCCGCCGTTCGATCAGGCTGAGGCCTTCGGCTGTCAGGCGCTCAAGCTCGTTTGCTTTCACCTCGGAGCCATCCTGCTCGCGCTGGAGGCGACGCTGTGCCTGTTCGTTTTCATCGAGGGCGCGTTCGATCCGGGCGCTGGCGCGGTGGAAGAGATTGACCTGGCCCCAGAGAATTTCTTCGAGATCGGGTTCCATGCGACTGTCGCCTAGCGTCGCGACGAGGGCATCGAAGATATCCGCGACGGCGATGGCAAGGCGCTGGCCGTCCGGCATCGGGCGCGGATCGGGTTCGTCCGAGAAGCGGCGATAGCCGTAGAGCTGAAGCTCATCAAGCGCGAGCGCGGTCTGGGATGCAGTATGGCTGGGCTCAAAAGCATCGCCCTGGAATTGGGTGGTCATCTGTCTCTCGCCTTTCGGGTCTGTCTCGCCCGCACGACATCCCGCGCGGCCTTCATGGGCAGCGAACAGACGTCAGGGGCGCCGCCCCTTCACCTTCGCTCGTCGAAGGCCGGAATAGCGTGGAGGAGGACGGCGGGCGGCTGATTTGTCTCGCGATGCAAAGGCGACCGATCCGGGGTCCCCGCGCGACCTGCCGCGTGGGGTGGTCGGTCGCTGGCGGAAATCAGTTGCCCGCCGTCCTTGACGGGGCGGCGCCCCTGATGGCCGACTGCCCCTCTTTTGAAGGCCGTGCGGGTGTCGGGTGGGGGAGAATGATCCCGGGAAGAAGAGAGAGAGACTGCCCAAGACGATGCGCTCAGCACCCTGCCCTGCAGCATCTGGACCTTTGTGCCGCGTGCTTCAGATCCCGATGCGATGCCTGTCTTCGGGACCGATCTGTTCTGCCAGATGCCGGCGGAGCGCGTCCGGTCCATCGGTGCGGAGATCGTCGTTGAAATCCCCGAGCCGTGGCTCGAGCAGCTGAACCGCAATCCCGATCGCGGTAGCCCTGTCGGACAGCTTCTCCGCCGCTCTCTCCCCGGCCGGATCGCCGTCCCGCGCAATGTAGAGGCGCTGCAAGCTCTCCGGTAGCGACACGGCTCCGAGATGAAAGGAGGAGAGCCCGGCCCAAACCGGAAGGCCCGGTGCAGCCTCGCGAATGGAGAGCATGGTCTCGATCCCCTCGCCGATCACGAGGATGTCCAGAGCCGGATCGATGCGAACCGCATTGCCAATGAGGAGACCCATGGCCCGCTTCGGCACTCGAACATCCGCCTTTCCGCCGCCATCGGCGGCCAGCCAGGTGCGATGCACGCCGTGGATCCGCCCGGCCGCATCGGTGACCGCCGCGATCATCGCTGGCATGGGCACGGCCTTGCGGGCCCCCTCCTCACGATACCAGCATTTCGGGTGGAAACGCAGGACGGCATCCGGAACAGAGCAGGTGATGCCACGGGATCGAAGGTAGGTTTCTGCAAGGGTGCCGGAAATGGGCACAGAGGCCGCAAAGAGCCGTGCGGCCGCCTCGCGCGTGTCGCCGCGGGATTTGGACTCCGGTTTTCGCGAAACCTCGGGCTGCAGCGAGACAGGTCGGCCGAGATGCGTGCGCGCCTCGGTCAGGAGATCGGGAAATCGGGTGATGCCGGTGCGCTCGCGGATGATGTCGAGAAGATCGCCATGCTCTCCGGTCGCGGCATCGGTCCATTTGCCCGCCGCCCCGGTCCCAGAAGTGGGACCGCTCAGCCGGACGAACAGCGAGCGGCCGGGATGGTTCTGCAGATCGCCCACCAGCCAATACATGCCTTCCCGCCGCCCGGCGGGAAGATAGTGGCGGCAGACGCTTTCCGCGTTGACCGCGAGCTCGCGCAGGAGCTCTTCCGTTTCAGGAGACATGATCCCTCAGCAACCTTTGCGTGCATCTAGTCCACGAAGGGGAAAACGCGCAAGCAGCCGATCCAGCACCAGAATGCCACCGGGGTCGGTCGGGCAGAAAAGCCGGAGTTTCCAACTGATGATTTCCGAAAACAGCCCCTCCGCCTTCAGGCGATCCTTCTGACCTTCACTAAATCCCGAAACCTCGATCCGGTTCACCCCCATCACACGCGAACGGTGGAGCTCCAACCCGTCCGCTAGACGGGCAACGGTCTTGCTCTCAAGGATCAAGGCGTGAAGCTGCGCCGCAGACAGCGAAGGCGGATCCCCCGCCAACGTGGTGGCAACCCAGGAGGGCGACACCCTCCGCCCGATCAGGCGTCGGCCATCATCGGTTTGCAGGCGGTAGACCCGGGTTTCATCCTGGGGCAGCTGCTTCCAGATCGGTAGCAGGAGACCTGCCACGATGTGCAGTGTGGTTTCCGAGAATTCGGGGATCTCGGCCAGCTCCGCCGTCCAGGCCTCAGCGAAGACGGCCCGATCGGTCTCCAGCCAATGGCTATCCTCCATCACGCTCGCCGGGACGGTGCCCGCGTCCGTGGGGCGGATCAGCCGCAGCCGCGGCTCGATCGAGCCATCCTCCAGCATGAGACTTGAGGCCGGCACCTGCACCGCCGCCCGCCCGGAACGGCTGTTCACGAGCAGTCGGGCTTTGGGATCCTGAAGCCAGTCGAGCGCATCGGCGAGCGAAATTGGCCGATTGCGCTCCTTTTGGGCGATGGTGAGGAGCTGCGTCTCCGCGCCAGAGCCGGGATGGGTGTAGATCACCTGGGCCTCGGTGATCCGAAAGCTTTCGGCGCGCAGGGTTTCAAGGCCGAGATCATAGATGCCGGCGGCGATCGCCCCCTCGATCCGTTGATCGAGCAATTCCTCGAAGGCGGTAAAAAGCACGCCTTGCATGCCGATGGTCAGAGCCAGCAACCGGTTCAGGAATGTGGTGATCGGCGGCAGGTCGTCCCTCAAACCCGTCTCGTCGGTCAGGCTGAGACCGGTCGCGGCTTCGAAGGCCAGAAGCGAGCAGCCCGGCACGTCGCCGCGCCAGAGGCGGCGGTAGAGCTGGCGCAGCGCATCGCGGGCATAGGGCGATTCCAGATTATCCTCCGCTCGGAACAGACCCTGCCCTCCGGTCTGGCGCTGACCCCGCGTGATGGCCCCGAGCGTGTCGAGGCGGCGCGCGATGGTCGAGAGGAACCTCTTTTCCGCCTTCACATCTGTTGCCACCGGCCGGAAGAGCGGCGGCTGGGCCTGGTTGGTGCGATTGGTCCGTCCGAGACCCTGGATCGCGGCATCGGCCTTCCAGCCGGGTTCGAGCAGATAGTGGACCCGCTGCCGCTGGTTCTTGGCACCGAGATCGGCGTGGTAGCTGCGCCCGGTGCCGCCGGCATCCGAGAAGATCAGAATGCGTTTCTGATCATCCATGAAGGCAGAGGTCTCGGCGAGGTTTGCCGATCCAGCGCGGTTTTCCACGACGAGGCGTGCCGAGGCCCCCTCGCCTTTCCGCACGATCCGCCGCGACCGCCCGGTGACCTCGGCGACGAGATCGGTGCCGAACCGCTGGACGATCTGGTCGAGCGCACCCGGCACGGACGGCAGCGAAGCGAGTCTTTCGATCAGCGCATCGCGACGGCGGACCGCCTCGCGGCACTCCACTGGCTGGCCATCCCGGGCGACAGGTCGGGAGGAGAGGTTGCCCTCGCTGTCGGTGAAAGGCTCGTAGAGCTGAACCGGGAAGGAATGGGCGAGATAGTCGAGCACATATTCCCTGGGCGTGATGTCGACCCGGATATCACCCCAGTCCTCGGTCGGGATCTCCGCCAGGCGCCGCTCCATCAGTGCCTCGCCGGTCGAGACGATCTGGATGACCGCCGCATGGCCGGCTTCGAGATCGGCCTCGATCGCGCGGATCAGGGCGGGGGTTTTCATGGAGGTGAGGAGATGGCCGAAAAAGCGCTGCTTGGCGGATTCAAAGGCCGAGCGCACTGCGGATTTGGCCTGGCGGTTCAAGGTGCCGCCGCTCGCGCCCGTGATATTCGCCGCCTCCATCGCGGCCGCGAGGTTGTTGTGGATGATGGTAAATCCCTCGGCATAGGCATCATATATGCCGCGCTGCTCGGGCGTCAGCGCATTTTCCAGCATCTCGTATTCGACGCCGTCATAGGAGAGCGACCGTGCGGTATAGAGACCAAGCGCGCGGAGGTCGCGCGCCAGAACCTCCATGGCCGCTACGCCCCCGGCCTCGATCGCCTCCACGAATTCCGCCCTCGTGGCGAAGGGGAAATCATCGCCACCCCAGAGACCCAGACGTTGCGCATAGGCAAGGTTGTGGACGGTAGTAGCGCCCGTCGCCGAGACATAGACGACCCGGGCATTCGGCAGCTTGTGCTGCAGGCGGAGACCCGCCCTGCCCTGCTGCGAGGCCTCGGTATCGCCGCGCTCGCCCTTACCACCGGCCGCATTGGCCATGGCATGGCTTTCGTCGAACAGAATAACCCCGTCGAAATCCGGCCCGAGCCAATCCACGATCTGGTCCACGCGGGATTTCTTCGCGCCGCGCTCTTCCGAGCGCAGGGTCGCATAGGTGGTGAAGAGGATGCCCTCGATAAGCGGGATGTCGCGGCCCTGCGCAAAGCGCGAGAGCGGCGTCACCAGCAACCGCTCCTGGCCGAGGGCGGACCAATCGCGCTGCGCATCCTCAAGGAGCTTGTCGCTCTTCGAGATCCAGAGCGCCTTTCGGCGGCCACGGCACCAGTTGTCCAGGAGGATCCCGGCCGACTGGCGGCCCTTGCCCGCGCCAGTGCCATCGCCAAGGGAAAAGCCGCGCCGGAAGCGGACGGCGTCTCTGGCATCCTCGGGGGCGGCGGCAACCAAGTCGCCGGTTTCATCCACGTTCCACGATCCGGCCAGGCGTGCGCCATGCGCCTCGCCGGCATAGATCACGGTCTCAAGCTGCGCATCGGAGAGAAGGCCGTCGCGCAGAATGGCAGGCGGTAGCTTTGGTCGGTAGGACGGTTTCGGCGGCGCGACCGAGGCCATGGCTGCCGATTGCACCAGCTTGGTGGGGTGTGGCGCTGCGCCAGGGATGTCGATCGCTTGCAGACGGAAGGTCTCATAGATCGCATCCGACATGTGCGCCGTGGCGTCGCCTCCGTCCGTGTCGCACAGAGTATAGACGAGGTCCTCAGCGTCGGTTGTGGTGATCCCGGGTGCAGTCTGTACTGCAACCGATGCGCGCGATCCCCCGATCGCAGTGCGGGTGGAGCGAGCAGAAAGATCCGGGAAGAGGGGAGAATGCCCCTGCCCTGTCGGTACGGCCTGAGCCAGCTCGAGACGCGGCGGGACTTCGGCGACGATCCGGGACAGCAGATGCGCGGCGTCATGTGACATGGGCTGGGTGAGATCTGCGGTGATGCCGCCCCGCTCACCGCAGCGGCATTTGTCGAAGACAGAAATCCGCGTCTCGAAACTGGTGCCATGCCTGGCGAAGGCGGCACCCGACACCGCACCAGTAAACACGAGGTGCGCGGCGTCGGTCAGGCGCGCGAAGGTCTTGGCCCAGGCCGAATCGTCGGATGCAAAACCGGCGCCGGTGATGGCAACCAACCGCCCTCCGGGAGCCAGCCGCGCCAGCGCCGAGCGCAGATGCCGGGCCGTCGCCTCAGTGGTTCGTCCATCGACATTGGCCACCGCCGAGAACGGCGGGTTCATCAAAATGACGCTCGGGCGGAAATCCGCGTCGAGATGATCGTCGATCTGCGCGGCATCAAAACTGGTGACAGATCGACCCGGAAACAGCGGACGCAGAAGCGCGGCGCGCGTCCCCGCCAACTCGTTCAGCACGAGGCTGCCGCCCGCGATCTCGCCCAGAATCGCCAGAAGGCCGGTTCCGGCCGAAGGCTCAAGGACCAGATCACTGGGCGTGATCCGTGCTGCAGCCAAAGCGGCGAGTCCCATCGGCAGTGGCGTCGAGAATTGCTGGAAGCGCTCCATCTCTTCCGAGCGACGGGTATGGGTCGGCAGAAGCCCCGCTACCCTGGTGAGGATCGGCAGGAGCGCCGCCGGCGAACCTGCCCGAGCCAGCAGGGCGCGGCCGAACTTCCGCAGAAAAAGGACTAGCGCCACCTCGCCCGCCTCATCGGCGAGCTTCCAGTCCCAGGTACCCTCGGCATCGGAGCCGCCAAAGGCCTGCTCCATCTCATCACGCAGGCGGTGCGCATCGATCTGAACTCCTCTCGTCAGATCAGGCTGCAGGGCCTCGGCCACGCGAAGAATTGCGCCAGCGGGATCAGCAAGAACAGGAGCGCCGACTGGCATAAGCGCGGTCGGGATCAGCGGTTGGACAGTCATCAGAGCACCTCAGTTTGGGGGAATGGGTGAGCCGAAGGCGCTCTCGCGCCGCCGTCCAGCTCCCCCTACCCCGTCCCGCCTCTTCCTCTCGGACGTCGGGTTCTGACGGACGGGCTGTTGATTTTGTTCCCTATATGTTCTATAAGTGAGAACCAAGCAGCGAAGGAGTTTCTGCGATGGAAGGCACCAGTTTTGCCCTGCCCGCGACGCCTAAGCAGGTCGCCTATGCGCGATCCCTAGCGCTCAGAAATCAGACGCTGCTGCCCTGGGAGGTTCAGCAGGACCGGCGGGCGTTGAGCAGCTGGATCGAGGCGCAGGCCAGGCTGAAGCCGGTTTCAGCTCTCGACCAACTGCCGTCATCCAAGCAGGTTGCCTTTGCCGAACGCCTTGCCCGGATCAAGCGCCGCGCCGTTCCGGACGAGTGCTTCCGCGACAAAGGGCTGATGTCGAAATGGATCGATGGGAACAGGTGAGCCAACCGGTCCAGTTTGCTTTTGGCGCGTGCCAACCTCAAAGCGAATACTGATCTGTCGTTGGCCACAAATCCGATTCGCTCCAGATCGAACATCTAGTGACTCTTGACGATTGTTGAGTGCGCGGAGCCCTCGGATCAGAGGCTCAGGCGGTTTTCGATTGCATCGAGATAGGCGCGATAGGTGGTCAGTATCTGCGGATCCAGCCGTTCGACGGCGATTGAATCTGCTTCGAACTTAGCGAGCTCGTCCCGCGCCCCTGCTAGTGTAAGCCATCGAGCGTCCGTTGATGCCAAGTGCCTTGCTTTGATGCCGCGCTCCATCGCATCGACTTCTGCGCCGACCAGCGAGTTCGGATTCCCAAAATAGACGATCCTCCGCGCAAGTTGTTGCAGTCGGCGGTCGCTGAATTCACGGGTGAGCGCTGCGCGTTGCGTCCAGTCGCCCGTGTGAAATTCCACCATCAGAAGGCCATCTCGATAGCCGGGACTGTCGAAGCCGTAGAGCTGGTCTTCGACGTGCTCGGGTGTGCCAAACTGACGCTCGGCTGCTTGGGCGAGCGCGAGAATTCTTGGCCCTAGAGTCGCTTCGGACCGGACCCGGACAACACGTTCCATAATCTCTTCCTCGTCACGACCGCCGAGGTGATCGGGTGTGCCGTGGAACAACTCAGTCATCATCGGCGCTGCGTTTAGCCGCAATGGCACCAGCGGGCCACCTCTCGTTGCCAATGCCTCGGCAAGACCAGCGTCGTCCATCGCCGAGAGGACATCGAGGTCCGAAAGCAAATCAAGGCAATGGATGCGCGCGGGATTGTGCGCATATGAGCCCAAGCGCGTCAGAACTAGCGGATCATCTGGCCCCGGACGCGCGCTGAAATAGAGGAAGGCGTCCTCACGATCAGTGAATTCGTTGACGGCTGGCTTCGTGACGAACCGAGCGAAGATCGACCAAACATCTGGCGCTTCGGACTTGATGTGTCGGCAGAGCGATAGTGTGGTTATTGCGTCGGCCATAGCGCTATGCGCATGCCCCTGCCCGAGTCCATTTGCAGCGGCAAGTTCGGCGAGGCGAAAAACCTTGCGTCCGTCTGCACCGATTGCAGGCAAAAGCACGTCGGGTCGAAGGTTAGCCGTCACACGGCAGAGGTCGAGCACATCTGCCCGACCATTGCCGCGCTGTGTCGTGATGTAGGGCGGTTTCAGGTTCTGGTAGAACGAGTGGCGCAACAACTCTTCATCAAAACTGACCGAGTTGAAACCAGCGAATAGCGAGGGACACCAGGCATCCATTTTTTCATGGATGGCGCACACGGCCTCATACTGCGAGGGAAGAGCCGGGTCGAACATCCGATCGATACCAACGCCCGTCACGGCAATCGCACCCAGCGCGGGGATAATGTGCGTGCAAATCCGCGCCCTGATCTCAAATTGATCCGTGATCGTCAGGTCGTTATTGGTCTGCACGGCAGCAAAAGAGGTAATCTGATCATAGCGCTGCCGGAGGCCCGTCGTCTCTATGTCGTAGAAAACATAGCTCATAGCGGGCGCTAATTAGCCCTTAGGCTGTAGACGGTACCGCATAGCAGTCTCACTGACCTTGAAGCGCTTGGCGAGGCTCTGAATGGTCTCGTCATCTTCAAGATCGACAAGCTTCCCAGCCAAAACGCTTTCAAGCAGGTGCTGCGGCATTAAAAGTTCCGATGCAAAAGCGTTGGCTTGGATCTCCAGCGGGTCGCTGCCTTCTGACGAAATGGAGTCCCGGCGGAGCGAGCCCTTGTCCACGTGGACGGCCGCGCGAAGCTCGGTCTGATGGAGGCGAATATGCCCAAGTTCGTGGGCGATGGTAAAACGTTGTCTCGCCGCTGCGTGCAGCGAGTTGACGCCGATCATGGAGGCGCCATCCCGAATATGAGCAAAACCCGATAGTTCGCCGTCGAGGGGTGCATATTCAATCCGGATTCCCAAGTTTTTCGCGATCCGCTCGACAGACACCGGAGGCGCCGTCAGATCCTTCACCAGTTCTGTCGCTTTCGCTCGCGCTTCCTGGCTGGAGATCATCTCGTTCCCTTCCTATTGAGTGGCCCGAAGGCGGACCGAACGATGTTATGGACCGTCGCCTGCTGTACGTCGGTCAACACTGTGACACTGTCGGCGCCCTGCCCACCGGTTACGACCAGCGGCGGAACGTCCTCTTCGTGGTCGAACTCCCACGTATGCGGCGCGAGATCTGTAATCGAGCTGAGCTTCAGCGCCTTCACCAGCAGATACAGCTGATGCACGAGAATCCGTTGACGTCCGTTCTCAATGTTGGCGAGCGACGCCCGAGCAAGACCGATGGCCTTGGCCACCTCATCCTGCTTCAGGCCGATGGCCTCCCGCCGCTTGGCAATGGCTTTGCCGAGTTGCTTATAAAGTCGCATTTCAGACATGGCACAAGCAGAATCCGTTTCACTGTGTTTGTCAAGCAAACATGTTATGTTTGCATTACACACATCACTATTGCTATCGCGTGTCTATTGACCACACATGCCGAGTCGGGCTATGGGAGACTCGCGGCCACCAACCGGCCCGGAAAGGAAGCAAGATGGACGATCCTAATCAGACCGGCGCTAGCCAAGGGCGCAGCAAGAAAGTTCGCATCGAACTCGAATTCGAAGATCTCCCGGATGTGAAGACCGTCGAGGTCGAGAAAGCGGATATCGACGCCGTTATCACCGTCGCGCGCTCCGTCGCCGGTTTCGAGGACGCCCATGTCTTCGAGCGGGATAGCGACGAGGTTCTCGGAGGCATCGGCGATCGCCGGGCTATTATTCTGCTGGTTCACCGCTGCCGCCACATTGCGGTGGAGTTCCACTACGAACACGAAACCAAGAAGCACAGCTTCTCGCCGGCGGCTACGATCCTGCGCGTGCTACAATGGGCAGTCGGCAAACACGGCTTCAAGCTTGACGACAATACGGCGGCGAAGGCCAACCTGATCCTCCACGGCAGCGAGCAGCCGCTGCCCAAGGATGCGATGCTTGGCCGTTATGCCAAGCATCCTGCTTGCGCCGTCACGCTCGACCTGACCCTCAAGGACTTCACCAATGGCTGAGGGGGAGATCGGGCCGGCCCAATCGACGCTGTCTACTCAAATGGACAGCGTCGCCTTTGTGTCGGCGATAGACGAAGGACGCTGGCAGGTGTTGGCGCTTTCTTGGCCTTACCTCTACGTACGGGTGCGGGCCAAATCAGAGGCCGGTTTGACCTGCGAGCAAGATTTTCGCCTCGATTGCGCCGGCTACCCCGACCCTGGCCCATATGTTGAGCGTTGGACCTATGCTGAGGACGCGACGAGCGGCGCGCGACCAGCCGCACCGAACGCTGGATCCCCCGGCTTCGTCGAGGCGATGAAAGAATGGGGTGATGGCTCCGCTGAGGGGGGAATCTACAGGGTATGGAACCGTGGCGCTGCCCATCACAACGACTGGACCGCAAAGCGCCCGGACGAGGCTTGGCACCGCGGCCGACAAATCACTTTCATCATGGAGCAGCTCTATGCGCTTGTCTCTGAACAGGCTCACTGGCGCGCTGCTAGGACAGTTCAGGCCTGAGGTGCGCATCACGTGTTCTAAAGACATCTGGATGGCCGGGGTCTCCGAATTGCAGCAGCGCACTCTCTGTAGCCGTAGGGAAAGCGGCGCATTTCTTATCGGCGAAGCACCAAAAGACGGAAGCGCCAAAGTGATACGCGAATTCGTCTACTACGATGACATCGACCCGCACGCACTCGATACGGGCATCGTTAAGTTCGACGGCAATAAACTTCCACTTCTTTGGGAAATCTGCAGAGGCCGCGGTTACGGCGTCGTTGCAGACATCCATGTGCATCCGCGCGGCTTTCGTCAGAGCAAGTCAGATAGAGCCGATCCGGTCATGCCGCGGGCTGGCCATTTCGCGTTCATTCTGCCGAACTTTGCGGCGGGTTCAGTGACCCCTGGTGGTATCGGCCAGTATGAATATCTCGGCAATGGGCACTGGGTTGACCATTCTCGTTCTAGCACGCCTTTCCTGCAACTTAGGTAGATCGCTATGTCATCCATTCCTCATCTGCAGCGGTCACGGATCGAGAAAGCTATCACCGACGCCGCTGGCAGCGAACAAGATTTCGATCAGGCCGCGGCCGCACTCGATGCCGTTAAAATCGCCGTCACCGTGGATGATGCACAGCTAATGTCGGCAGCGGGACAGAGTGCAGTGCTGACCATCTTAAACACCGCCATCAAATGCTTCGGGAGCGCAGAATTAATCTGCACCGGAGACGCGGCCCTAAGAACACCCGTGCTGTTCGGCAAAACATTGGTTCAGGCCGCGCGCACCATTGGCGCTGAGGTCGCTACAGAAGTCAGCCCGTGGGCAACTCACGTCGTTGCAGTCGGAGCAGGCGGTCCTCCTGATCCATTCGTCCGATGCTGGTGGGACGGTTGGCTCGCGGGACTTCGTCCTGCCTGGGAGGACGCCGCGGTAGGTGATTCGTGCAATCCACTTTCGGGCGTTTTCGCCGGGGCGCTGGCAGTTCGCGAGGTGTTTGCCAACGCCGTAGGTCGGCGACTGTCTTTCAACAGACCAACGACCGTAAACCTCTGGAGTCCATGGTCCAGTGAGGAAGAGGATGCACCACTCAACCTGTCACTCCCTAGCAAGCTTTGGCTCGTTGGTCTTGGACATCTCGGTCAGGGTTTTCTTTGGAGTCTCGCCCTACTCCCGGTCGCCGACTGCCATGTTCTGCTTCAGGACGATCAAACGGTGGGGGAGGAGAATGTCGCGACCGGCTTGGTTACCCTTTTTGCGGATGTCGAGAACAGTAATCGCAAAACTCGTGTCGCCGCACGCTGGCTCGAAGCGGCAGGATGGACCACTTCTATCATTGAGCGCCGCAACTACGGCGACCTCAAGCTGACGACCAACGATCCGCCAATCATCCTCACCAGCATCGATGAGCCGCGCGCGCGCGTGGAAATCGCCAAGGCTGGACACGAGTACCTTATTGACGCCGGAGTCGGCCACGGCGCCTTCGATTTCGAGATCGCCCAGATTCGGATTATCCCGAACGGAGTTGACGCCGCGTCCCTTTGGGCGCAGCCAGAGCAGGCCAAGGATGTCGAAACACTGCTAAAGCGACGCGCGTACAGCGAACTCGCCCGCAAGTTTGACAATTGCGGCACCTTTTCCCTCGCCGAGGCAAGTGTTGCTGTACCTTTTGTTGGCGCCGCTGTCGGAGCGTTGACGATTACGCAGCTTCTGCGACTGACCGCGCTCCGTACCACTCCGCAGATCATGCAAGTAGAGTTGGCTGCGGCTGATGCAGGCGTGGCCGGCATTCTTAATCCCCTTCCCGCCTTCGGACTCGGCGGGTCGGAGTTCCAGTTGCGCGAGCAAGGCAGTCGCTAGCGGACACTTGAAAATCTTTCTTCCCTCAAACCTCTCGCTTGGCCTGGTTTCAAACAAGAGGCCTCTCCGGACTTCAAGGAACTGACTGGGTGCCCTCGGGGGAGTGCAGATCGACCTTAGCCTCGATTTTTGTCGCCCGCCCCATCCACGGTTCAGGCCGGATGGCTTTCACCCAATCCGCGAAACTCGGGATAAAACCGAGATCCTCGCGGACATACTGCTCGCCGACCCACCGGGTCGGAATGACCCGGCCGATCGAGAGCGTCAGTGTCGGACCGAAGATCGTCTCCGCCATGAAGATGCCTTCGGCATGATGCCGGAGAGCCCGATGCCGAAAGTCGGCGGTGATCTCCTTGCTCTGATCGAACCAGGAATGGAGGGCGAGATAGTCTTCAACCAACCCGCCCCATTTCCTCATCGAGGAGAGCGTATGATGATAAGGATGTGCCATCGCCACCTCCCTCAGAAATCGTGGGTGTAGAGTTCAGTCGCGGTGAAGCGTTCGTTGAACTCGAGATGGATGGTTCGGGCCGCGGCATCAAAGCAGAACTGGCCATAGGCGCCGTCGTTGTTGTCCCAACCGCCATGGGTGTCGGACAGGAAATCGTAGACCAGCTGCTCGACCACGGCTTCAAGCAGGAGTTGGCGCATCTCGACCTCGCGCTTGTCCCAAGTCAGCGCGGCATAGGCGATCTCTGTGGCCAGAAATTCGACCCCTGTTTCGCCGTTCCAGGCCTCGACACTCTCGATCTGGCCGCTATCGCCATAACCGTCGAAGGTCACGGCGACATGCGTGATGCCCGCGGTAACGAGCCCGTCGAACAGGCGATCCTTGTTCCCCGGCAGTAGAGCATCCCTGCAGGCTCTCTGCTCGGCCTCAACTCTGAATATCGCGGCGAGGTCGATTGTGCGGGTCGGCATCGGCGCTGGAAGGGTGGGTTCTGTCTGTGCCATATCAAACTCCGAAACGAGGGAAGGTCGGAACCCGCAAGAGCGATCTCTCATCCCGGCAAGGTTCACCAAGCCCCCTGCCAACCTCTGCCTCTCCATCGTCATGCCGCGAGAGCCAGCGCCTGGGCTGCAAAGGCGCGCCAGAGAGGATCGACCAGCCGCGCTTCCAGTAACTCCGCCCGAAACCGGAGATTCCTGGCGATGCTGCTGTGCTGTCCTTGATCCGCACGGCGGGCTTGCGCCCGCAACGCGCAGGCTTCCGCGACGACCTGGCGCGCCCCGCTGGCCGAACCGACCGGAAAGCACCAGGCAATGCCGCTCTTGGTCAGGGCGCCTGCCAGGACGAGACGCTCGTCCCGATCCAGGATCGCCAGGATGCACGGCATCGCCGTGTGGTCGATCGCATCCGCCCGATCGATGGCCTCGTGCATGGCGTCTGTCAGAGTTTCAAAGCGCCCAAGCACAATCGGACACAGCTGCCCCGACATCGCCGCAGCTGGCTTCCAATTCGGCAGCGTGAGAACGAAGTCCGCGATGGGATTCGGTATCGAGCTTGAGGTCGCGGAAGGAACTCCCACCGGCATCGGCCGGACCGTCGGGTTGAGGAGATCAAGCATGAGGAAGCCTCCGACGGCGCGGAAAGCCTCTCTCACCGCTTCACCCGTCGAAGCCGAAACCGCCGCCCTCTCGCTCGAGAGGGCAGTGATGAGATGGACTGGCTTCTACAGCGTGCCGATCGACCAGAGGATCTGCTCAGCCGACCCGATCGAGCAGCTTCTTCGCGCGGCCTTCCATATCGAGCCGAGCATCCTGCTGGGTCTTGTCCCGCGCCAGACGCGTGATGCCTTGCACGAAATCGAAGATGCTCTCGGGCGGATGGCCCTCTTCCCGCAGCACCGTCTCGATGATCTTGCTGGACTCCGTCTTCGAGAAGCCGCGCTTGCGCAGGAAGTCGTCCCGGTCTTCATCACTCCGCGCCACGATCTGCTGACGCGCCGCCTTGATGCCGTTCACGAAGCCCTGGGCCGAGGAATTGGCGAACCGTGTCAGCGCCGGAGCGGCCTCGTGCGCGAAGCGGGAGGCCGCGTATTTCGAGTGGCGGATAGTGATCTCCTGGAAATCCTCGACGCCCCAGAGATTGCGGTTTTGGCAAACCGCGCGCAGGTAGAAACTCGCAATGCCAAGGGTCTTGGCGCCGACCTCCGAATTCCAGCAGTAGAAGCCCCGGAAATAGAGATCGGGTGAACCGTCTGGCAGCCGACCGGCCTCGATCGGGTTCCGATCGTCGACAAGGAATAGAAAAACGTCGCGGTCAGAGGCGTAGAGTGTGGTGGTGTCGCGGCTGATTTGGACATCGGGGTTATAAATGCCGGTCGACCAGTCGAGCACGCCGGGCACCTTCCAGCGCGTATCCCCGGTGCCATTGCCGGCGATCCGTTGGACCGCCTCGACCAGCTCATGATCATGGATCCGGCCATAGTCCGGACCGGTGACAGCGCGCAGCTGGGTGCGACCCTCTTCCGTCTCGAAGGTTTTCACCTGCTCGACGCGATGATTGCTCAGCGCGTATTGCAAATTGATCCCAGCCAGCGGCGCCGGCAATTGCCGCAGATAGGCGGCAGGTGCCGCGACCAGGCTCGCCAGCTGACCGAAGGCCCAATGGGTGGGCGCCACTGGCACCTCGGCTTTCGGCAAGATCAGATGCAGCCGCTCGGCGCTGTCACGGGCTGCTTCAACGCGGATGTCGGCGGTCTCCACAACGCGGCTGCGGCTACGCTCTGACCGACCTTTCACCGATTTCCAAAGATCGTCCAGCGACAGAAACCGATCATCGTCCGGACGATTGAACCATTCGGACGAGACCCGACTGTTCCGCTCGCCCCGGCCCGCATCCACTTTCCAGCCACCGGCCTTTGCCCGCGATACCGGGTCCAGCACTTCCACAACGCCCATCTTCTGATCTCCGCGACGGGCGCCGGAAGCCGCTCTTCCAAACCCTCGACCCGTCACTGAAAAATCAGCGCTCCTCTGACTCTCGCCGTGGGCCGACTACCGCGGTCTTAGCCGGATCGTCGCCGCTCGATCTGGTGGAAGCCCCCGCCAGGCCCTATTTAGTTGGGGTGAGTTCTTGGTGGTACGAATGCGGGTGGTCAGGAATGCAAGCTGAGACCCTTGGATCGATCAGCGCGATGCTTGCGCCCGCCAGCCTTGCTGACAGGCATGTGGCAGGAATGAGCGTTTGGCGCTTCTGGCGGCCGCTGCATCAAGTCAATGAGGGAAAGGACTTCGGAGGTCTCAAGGCCACTCCAGGCCAAGCAAGTTGGCGACCGGCGGCACAGCCGGTGCGTCGAAAGATAACGTCACGGGGAGCTCAGTTATCCGTCCCGCTTGGCGATTAACATCCGAACTCACGAAGTTCTTCGATCAGCCTATCACGGTGAGTCTGTATGACGTCAGGACTTAGCACCTTGCGTTCCGACCCACTGTTAGAGCTCACTACACGATGCGCGGACGACTGCGCTTTGTTTTCACTGTCAAAAACGAAGAGGAACTCAGGCTGGCTCCTACGGTCTTCGTTTTTATTGCTCATCTGCCCGCCTCGAACTATGCAACTTCGACTTTTGCTAAGCGCTTTATAACCCGCTTTTCATGCGTTGTGAATCCGTCCATAGGCGGCGGAAGGATGGGTTGGGCAGTTTTCTTGTCGTTTGTGATCGCCCGTCCATCCTTCTTGCGCTCCACACCATGGTGGAAAAGCTTCAAAATGCTGTCGGGTCCAACGCCCTCGTACTGCAAGAATTCGCACTTGTCGTCGGCCCCATCGGTCACGGTGATGGAATCGCTGTGCAGCTCCAGCGCCAAGCTCTTCGCGTAGGGCTCAACATAGTAGACCTTCGAGATGCCTGCCGCCACAATGTGCCTTGCGCAGTTGTGGCAGGGGAACGTCGTTGTGTAGAGTGTTCCACCGACGATACCGGGCTTGCCTGAGCGCGCAGCTGAGACGATTGCTTCCATCTCGGCGTGAATAGAACGACTATACTCTATCAGGTCCTTGACCGGGGTTTCTTTCAGTCGCGCACGAAGTTGATCTAGGTCAACGCCGTCCGAGAGCAGGCTCTTCTGGGATGTTTCGTCGATCCTGGATAGCTTGGCGTAAATCTTAGCGTATAGATCTTCCTTCTTACGATCGTTGTGACACACCTTTCCTCCCCACTTAAAGCAGCGGTGATCTTCGTCGCCGTCGGACGCCGAGTAAAGTCCACCCCGCCCCCTAGGAACGTCGTTCCAGCCCACACCCAAAAGCTCCCCAGCGACCGAGTAGATGGATGCGCCAACCTGTCTCGATAGACACGCGGATTTACTCGCAGCTGACACCGCCGCATACATACCTGCCTCGTCAGTGGTGGGTGTATGGACCGAAATATTAAAAATCACTTCCAAGAACCTATCGACCACGCCCGTGAGGCGCACATCGTTCTGTCCATCGTTCCTAATAAAAAAGTCGGAAAGATAGGCAGTCTTGCTAACTTTCTGTCCATGGTCGCCCTCACGATCGTTCTCGTCGCGAGTGAAGATTCCGACGAGATCGTCTTTCTCAATCCCCTGAGCTTTTAGCCTCGTCTCTCGAACCGACTCAGGGGCAAACACGGTGAATTGCCAATACATACCACCGTACACACGCCTCAGGAGTTCTGTCTCCTTTGGATGTTTGAGGGAGTCGATGATCGTTGCTTGGCGGAGGCGTTTCGGCTGAGGCACCATCCGGCTTTCATCGTAGCCGCCAGATGCGCTACGGTGGACAGCGATTGTCTCAATGGCCTTTGCAGCAATATAGTCTTCGCCATACTTCTCCCGAAGCTCTGTTCCGATCACCTGTAAATCCTTGATCCGCCCTGAACCAATCTCAGAAGGGGCTAGCATGGACGTTTTCGAGGCATTCCCGCGGATCAGATCACTCGCTTTGATAATCTCCACGTTGTATCCGTATTCCTTATGGAGCCTGTCTTTCAAAACCAGTGAAGCAGTTGAAACCCCGGCCCCTACAGCCCCCACCATGCCGATGACTAACTCCTCAGTCGGGCGGTTGATCTCCTCACCAACTTCTTCCTCATCAATCTCGTCAACCACCGCCTCATCGACCTGCGCGGCAGAAACTGCGGCTGCTGGACTTGCCACAGACGACCTCCCATTCAAAACTCGTATACTGACCCCAGTCGTAGAACGCCTTGAGGATTCAATCTAGAGGGTGAAGCATCCAAACAATCGAGAGGCGCGGGCATCTTATCTGGTGCATCGACAAGTCGAATGGTTCGTCAACCTGTAATTGCAGAATGCTCAGGTGCTGATACGTGAGAAATCGGTTTGCCCCCACTGGATAATATCTCAGCTTACATATGAGGCTGCCAATCCCACGCGCTCTTGAAGATTTACCAGAGCTTCCTTTGGAGCGTCTCACATGCCTTAGCGGCCGGAATAGAACTCAATACGAATGCAGAGTTGGCGACACCTCTGGCAATTCGAGGCTGAGGTCGGCTAAGCGCTTGGTCTGCGCCCGGCGGATTTCCCCGCCGGGCTCTTGGGAGAGACCCGGCGGGCAAGCCCGCCCTCAGAACGGGATCTCGTCGTCGCGGTCGACCAGCTCGGGGCTCTCGCCCTCGGTCGATTTCGGACGGCTGAGGAAGTCGACCTTCTCGGCGATGATCTCGCAGCCGTAGCGGTCATTGCCTGCGGCGTCAGTCCACTTCGTGTAGTGGATGCGACCGTGGACGAGGACCTTCATGCCCTTTTCGCAGTGCTCTGCGACCGTCTTGCCGAGGCCGTTGAAGCAGGTGATGCGGTGCCATTCGGTGTCCATGACCCGGTAGCCGTTCTCGTCACGAACGGCGCGACCTTCGGAGAGGCGGGGACGCGATGTGGCGAGGGTGAAGTGGGTGATCTTCGTGCCGCTTTGGGTCGAGCGCACTTCGGGCTTTTGACCGATGTTGCCGGCGAGGATGACGATGTTCTGCATGGTAAGCTCCTGTGTTCCTGTCCCTGGGACCGTCCCTTCGACAAGACCCGGAAGAAGCCTGTCGGGTGAGGCGTGCACGGGTGACGGAACGGCGACCGGAAACCCCCAGAGGGCCGGGGTGGAGCGGGCAGCCCTGAAGGGGCAACACGGCCCGGACTGACGCGGGGTTGCGCGCCAGAGGCCGAACAGGCTTAGGGGATTGTCAGTCGAAGGGA
>QFQS01000058.1 GCA_003243455.1 Cereibacter sphaeroides
CCAGCATGGCAAAGCCATAGGTGATGGACGAGAAGAGCAGCATCGCGGTGTTGAGCGCGATGAGCGGCAGGTCGAACAGGTCCTTGGGGCCGGGGCCGCCCGCAAAGCTGCCGCCGAGCACGGCATAGGTGGCAAAGAGGATGGCGAAGATGAGGCAATCGCTCATCAGGTACATCCAGAAGCCCAGCATGGTGCTGTGGCCTTCGTGGAGGTGCGGTTCCTCGGGCAGATGATATGCCCGAGGTTCCGTCTGCGCGTTTGCAGTTGCGCTGCTCATGGGTGTCAGACTCCCGCCGCGAGGATTCGCGTGCGCTCTTCCTCGGTCCGCGTCACTTCTTCCGCAGGGATGTAGAAGTCGCGCTTGTAGTTGAAGGTATGGCCGATGGCGACCGCGATGATCCCCAGGAAGCTGAGGCCGGCAAGCCACCAGATATACCAGATCAGAGCGAAGCCGCACAGCGTGGCCAGCCCGGCCAGGATGACACCGGCGCCCGTGCTGCTGGGCATGTGGATCGCCTGGTAGCCGGACAGCGGACGCTGATAGTTGTTCCGCTTCATGTCGGCCCAAGTGTCCGTGTCATACACCACCGGCGTGAAGGCGAAATTATACTCCGGCGGCGGCGAGCTGGTCGCCCATTCCAGGGTACGGCCATCCCAGGGATCGCCTTCCACCTTCAGTTCGTCGCGCTTCCAGATGGACACGGCGAACTGCACCAGCATGGCGCCGATGCCGGCCGCGACGATCGCCGCGCCGATGGCGGCGATGACGAACCAGATCTGAAGGCTGGGATCGTCGAACACGCGCATACGGCGGGTCACGCCCATCAGGCCCATGACATAGAGTGGGGTGAAGGCCAGCCAGAAGCCGATGTTCCAGCACCAGAAGGAGACCTTGCCCCAGAACTGGTTGAGCTTGAAGCCGAAAGCCTTGGGCCACCAGTAGTTGATCGCCGCGAACAGGCCGAACAGCACGCCGCCGATGATCACGTTGTGGAAGTGCGCGATCAGGAACAGCGAGTTGTGCAGCACGATCAGGAACAGCGAGTTGTGCAGCACGAAGTCGGCCGGCGGAACGGCGAGCAGAACGCCGGTCATGCCGCCGACCGTGAAGGTCAGCATGAAGGCGACGGTCCACATCATCGGCAGCTCGAAACGGA
>QFQS01000059.1 GCA_003243455.1 Cereibacter sphaeroides
GACCAGATGGCCGTCCACGTGCCGCTCTCGCTGGAAGCCCAGCTGGAAGCGCGCGTGCTGATGATGTCGACCAACAACATCCTGTCCCCCGCCAACGGCAAGCCGATCATCGTGCCGTCGCAGGACATGGTGCTGGGCATCTATTATCTGTCCATGGAGCGTGAGAACGAGCCGGGCCAGGGAATGCTGCTGGCCGACATGCAGGAAGTGCACCAGGCGCTCTACACCAAGTCGGTGACGCTGCATTCGAAGGTCATCAGCCGCGTGCCGCAGACCGACGAGAACGGCCAGACCTATCTGAAGCGCTATGAAACGACCCCGGGTCGTATGTTGCTGGGCGAATGCCTGCCCAAGAGCCACAAGGTGCCCTTCGACGTCGTCAACCGCCTGCTGACCAAGAAGGATGTGGGCGACGTGATCGACGAGGTCTATCGCCACACCGGCCAGAAGGACACGGTACTGTTCGCCGACGCCATCATGGCGCTGGGCTTCCGCCACGCGTTCCAGGCCGGCATCTCGTTCGGCAAGGACGACATGGTGATCCCGGACAGCAAGGTGGCCACGGTCGACGAGACCAAGGCGCTGGTGGCCGATTATGAGCAGCAATATCAGGACGGCCTGATCACCCAGCAGGAAAAGTACAACAAGGTGATCGACGCCTGGAGCCGTTGCGGCGACCAGGTGGCGAACGCCATGATGGACGAGATCCGCGCGATGCCGATCGACCCGGAAACGGGCCGCCAGAAGCAGATCAACTCGATCTACATGATGGCGCACTCGGGTGCCCGTGGCAGCCAGGCGCAGATGAAGCAGCTGGCCGGCATGCGCGGCCTGATGGCCAAGCCTTCGGGCGAGATCATCGAGACGCCGATCATCTCGAACTTCAAGGAGGGCCTGACCGTCCTTGAATATTTCAACTCCACCCATGGCGCCCGCAAGGGTCTGGCCGACACCGCGCTCAAGACGGCGAACTCGGGTTACCTGACCCGCCGTCTGGTCGACGTGTCGCAGGACTGCACC
>QFQS01000022.1 GCA_003243455.1 Cereibacter sphaeroides
TGCCGAGATCGTCCGCGTGGCCTGATGCCAAAGGGGAAAGGGGTAATCATGCCTCAGGCGTAAGTTACGCAACAACGCCCATCGCCATCGGCAAGGGCCATTTGACCTGATGCAAGAAGTGCTGTGCTTGCGAGCAAGATTTTCAGTTTAGTCTTCATTTTTTCTCTCCCTTTGGCTCCTTAAAAGTCAACGTCGTAACCCGCTAAGGACGGCTGGTTGGCAAAGGCTGCTAGACCTTCACGCGTTCGGATTTCGGATCATAGAGCGGACGCAACGACGGAGTTGCGTTAAACCTCTGGCCCGCGATTTCTATTTCATAAGACGAGGCCAGAACTTGCTCGGCACTCTCGCCTTGGCAAGGCACATAGCCTAGCGCGATTGCTGCGCCCAACGTGTGGCCATAAGCCCCCGAGGACACGAACCCGACGATCTGCCCGTCGCGCAGGATCGGCTCGTTGTGATAGATCAGCGGCTCGGGATCGGTGAGTTGGAATTGCACAAGACGGGCTGACAATCCGTCGGTCTTTTTGCGCAACACCGCGTCTCGGCCAATGAAATCGGGTTTGCCCAGCTTGACTGCAAAGCCAAGGCCCGCCTCAAGCACATGGTCTTCGCAGCTTATGTCATGGCCAAAGTGGCGATAGCCCTTTTCGATACGGCAGCTGTCCATCATATGCATACCGCAGAGCTTTAGTCCCAGATCGCGGCCAGCTTCAAACAGCGTCTCAAAGGCATGACCCGCCTGATCGGCCGAGACGTAAATCTCCCAACCCAGTTCGCCCACATAGGTCACGCGGTGAACCCGGGCGAGGCCCATGCCAAGTTCGATCTCTTGCGCGGTGCCAAAGGGGTTGACGTCATTGCTGAACTCATTCGGTGACACCGCCTGTAACAATTTTCGCGCGTTTGGCCCCATCACCGCCAGAACGCCTTCGGCTGCGGTCATGTCGATGATTGCGACGCGCGCGTCGCCCGCGTGACGCTGCAACCAGGTCTGATCGGCCAGCCGAGTCGCCGCTGGGGTGATCACTATGAACCGGGTTTCCGAAAGTCGGGTGACGGTCACATCCGCCTCGATCCCGCCAGACATGTTCAGGAATTGGGTATAGACGATCTTACCTACCGGCACCGCCACATCCGCACCGCAAATGCGATTCAGAAAAGCCTCGGCGTCTGGTCCATCGACGCAGATCTTACCAAAGGATGACATGTCATACATGCCGACATTGCTGCGCACAGCGCGATGTTCGGCAGCAGAGTTTTCAAACCAGTTTTGCCGCTTCCAGCTGTATTTGTAGTCCTTGTCTTGGTCCGCATTGGCATACCAATTGGCGCGCTCCCATCCGGCCAACTCGCCAAAGACCGCGTTATGCGCCTTGAGGTTTTCGTGGAAAGGCGTGCGGCGGATGCCCCGCGCCGTGGCCTTTTGGCGGAACGGAAAGTGGTCGGCATAAAGCAGACCCAAAGTTTCCTTTGAGCGTTCAAAGAGATAGGTCTTGTTGCCCTGAAAGGGTTGCATGCGGCTGATATCAACATCGCCCAGATCAAACGGCTTGGCCTCATCATGCATCCATTGCGCAAGGGCCATGCCCGCGCCACCCGCAGACTGAATACCGATCGAATTGAAACCTGCCGCAACCCAGACATTGTCCATCTCCGGGGCGAGGCCAAGATGATAGGCGTCGTCGGGGGTAAAGCTTTCGGGGCCATTAAAGAAGGTGTGAATACCCGCTTGGCCCAGCAAAGGCACGCGGTTGACCGCCGCCTCTAGGATCGGCTCAAAATGATCGAAATCTTCGGGAAGCTGGTCAAACTCAAAATCTGGCGAGATTCCGTTCATGCCCCAGGGTTTGGCGTTCGACTCAAACGCACCCAGCAGGATTTTGCCTGCGTCCTCTTTGTAATAGGCACACTCATCAGGCACCCGCAGCACAGGAAGTTGCTTTAACCCCGCAATCGAATCTGTGACAATGTAGAAGTGCTCGCAGGCATGAAGCGGCACATTGACACCTGCCATGCGACCGACCGAATGGCCCCACATACCGGCGCAATTCACGATCATATCCGCCTTGATATAGCCGTTTTCCGCACCCTGCGCCCAGTCAACGCCAGTGATGCGGCGACCTTCTTTGTGGATCTTGGTAACGGCGGTGTTTTCCATCACGACAGCACCGCGCTGCTTGGCCCCCTTGGCCAAAGCTCGCGCGATATTGGCCGGATCGCCTTGTCCGTCCTTGGACAAATACACCCCTGCCACCACGCCGTCGATGTTAAGATGCTCATACTTGGCCTTGACCTCGGCGGGCGAAATCTCATCTACTTCGACCCCAAAAGCCCGTGCCATCGATGCCTGACGGAAAATCTCTTCGCGGCGTTCTTCGGTCAGCGCCACGGTGATCGAACCACAGCGACGAAAGCCTGTGGCGATTCCGGTTTCGGCCTCAAGATCCCCGTAAAGTTCCTGCGAATACTTTGCCAGCCGGGTCATGTTCCGCGTCGCGCGCAACTGTGCAATCAGCCCCGCCGCATGCCAAGTGGTGCCGGAGGTAAGCTGTTTGCGCTCGAGCAGCACCACATCTTTCCATCCCAGTTTGGTCAAATGATAGGCAACGGAACATCCGATGACGCCACCGCCGACTATGACAACACTCGCATTCCTTGGAACAGCATGCATATTTCGGGCCTCATGAGAATTCTGGATCTTGCGACAAACTGACCCCTAGAGAGTCTTGCAAAACTGACATCACACGACAGAAATCAGACCCAGTCTGACAAAAGCGGAATCAAACAGGTTCTCATACCGCCTTTTGTGAAAGTATTTCGTTGACATGAAAATTTCATAGTATATTTCATTTCGAATGTTCGCCAAGTTGATTTGGAGCCACGAATGACATCAAACCGTTCTGTCGGCATTGATCTGCGCGCCTTACGCAAAAACCGTGGCCTCACGGTGACCGAGATGTCAGCGTTAATCGGCCGCTCTATCGGTTTCATCAGTCAGATCGAACGCGGATTGTCGCAGCCTAGCATCAATGACCTTCGCAAAATCGCAGCCGTATTTGGTGTGCCGATCAGCTTTTTCTTCAGCGAAAGCGCCGCTCACCCAAGCGAGGCGCGCCACATTGTTCGTCGTGATGACCGCCGCTCGCTTGGCACCCCTGCAGGTGGGGTCGTGGATCAGCTTTTGTCGCCCGACCTTGGCGGATCATTCGAGACGCTGCTGAGCGAATTTGCGCCACACTCAGAGTTGGTAGACGCAGTGCAGCGCGGCACCGAAGAGGCCGGCTATGTGATTTCCGGCACCTTAGAAATCGAGATTTCGGGCGTTTGGCACGAACTGAGGCAAGGCGACAGCTTTCGCTTTGTTGGCGAACCCTACCGTTGGCGCAACCGCACCGACGCACCCGCAATTCTGGTCTGGGTTATTGCCCCGCCCGTCTATTGATCCCCAGTTTTGACTCTTGGAGAAAAGCATGTCTGACTTTCCGACCACCGCGCGTGTTGTGATCATCGGGGGCGGCGCGATCGGCGTCTCAAGCCTCTATCATCTGGGCAAAGCGGGCTGGACCGATTGCGTTTTGCTGGAAAAGAACGAGCTGACCGCAGGCTCTACTTGGCACGCAGCGGGAAACTGCCCGAATTTCAGTGGCTCTTGGGCAGTGATGAACATGCAGCGATATTCGCTGGAACTTTACCGTCGTCTGGCCGACGAGGTCGACTATCCGATGAACTATTCTGTGACAGGCGCGCTGCGACTGGCCCATACCAAAGAACGGATGCAGGAGTTCGAGCGCGTGGCTGGCATGGGGCGGTATCAGGGCCTACAAATGGACATCTGCACGCCAGAAGAGTTGACGAAATACTGCCCGTTCCTTGAAACGCACGATCTGGCAGGCGGGTTGTGGGACCCGCTGGATGGCGACATCGACCCTGCGCAATTGACCCAGGCGCTGGCCAAAGGGGCCCGTGCAATGGGCCAGAAGATTTTGCGCTTTACCCCGGCGACCGGCGTGTCGCGTGATGGCGATGAATGGATCGTGCATACTGACAAGGGCGATATCCGCTGTGAATTTGTGGTCAATGCGGCGGGCTATTATGCCCAGCGCGTTGGCGAATGGTTCAAGCCATATGGTGGGCGCACTGTGCCTATGGTGGTTATGAGCCATCAGTATTTCCTAACCGAAGAAATCCCTGAACTGGCCGCTTGGACCAAGCAAAACGGCGGCAAGATGCCGATGATCCGCGATGTCGACAGCAGCTATTACCTGCGTCAGGACAAGAACGGCTTGAACCTTGGCCCCTATGAGCGCAACTGCAAGGCCCATTGGGTCACCCCGCAAGACCCGATGCCGGATGACTTCAGCTTTCAGCTTTACCCTGATGATCTGGACCGTCTGGAGTGGTATATCGAGGATGCGATGGCGCGGGTGCCGATCCTTGGCAGCCAGGGCGTTGGCCGTGTCATCAACGGACCGATCCCCTATGCGCCCGATGGCCTGCCACTGCTGGGACCAATGCCCGGCGTTAAGAATGCATTTGAAGCACATTCGTTTACCTTTGGCATCGTGCAGGCGGGCGGTGCGGGCAAGGTTCTGGCGGAATGGATCACTCAGGGCCAAACCGAATGGGATATGTGGGCGGTCGATCCGCGCCGCTATACCGATCATGCCGATCAGGATTTCTGCCTGCAAAAGGCGCTGGAAACCTATGGCCACGAATACGCCATGCATTTCCCGCACCACGAATGGCCTGCCGGGCGCGGTAAAAAGCTGGGCGCGGCACATGATCAGATTGCCGCCCTTGGCGCGCAGTTTGGCGCCTACAACGGCTGGGAACGCGCGAATTGGTTCGCCAAACCGGGCGACGACACATCCGAGGCCGCAACCGAAACCTGGGATCGCAATGGCCCTTGGTTTGACCGTGTGCGCGAGGAGTGCGAGGCGGTGCGCGACCATTCCGGCGTGATTGATCTGTGCGGCTTTTCGCGGTTCTCGTTGTCAGGCGAAGGCGCTGCCGCATGGCTGGAAATCCAGATCACGGGTGCCTTGCCCAAAGTGGGCCGCATTGGACTTGGCTATTTCGCCAACTCCAAAGGCCGTATCATGACAGAAATGTCGATCATGCGGACTGACGACGACGCCTTTACCCTGATCACCGCCGCCTTGGCGCAGTGGCATGATTTTGAGTTGCTCAAGCACAATCTGCCTGCTGGTCTGATCCTGACGGATCTCACGCGCGACTTTGGCACCCTTGTGGTCAATGGCCCAAAAACCCGCGAGGTTTTGGCGAGCATAACCACGGCCGATCTGACAGCACCGTGGCTGACCCATCATCCCGCCGAGGTTGCGGGCTGTCCCGCAAGTTTTGTGCGCGTGTCTTTTGCGGGCGAACTTGGCTGGGAAATCCACGCGCCCGTGGCGCATATCGCCAAAATCTATGCCGCTGTCATCGCGGCCGGGGCAAAGCCTTATGGCATGTATGCGTTGGGTTCGCTGCGTCTGGAAAAGGGTTATCGAAGCTGGAAGGTTGATCTTTCGTCGGATTATTCCGTGGTGCAGGCCGGGCTTGGCCGTTTCATCAAATGGTCGAAGCCCAAGTTTACCGGCAAAGCCGCGCTTGAGGCTGAGTTGACCGCTGGCAGCACCAAAAGCTTTGCGACGCTTGTTCTTGACGATCACCCTAGCGACGCGCCTTATATGTCAACGATTTGGCATGATGGCAAAGTTGTGGGCGAAACGACATCATGCGGCTATGGACACCGCGTTGGGGCGTTGATTGCACTGGCTATGGTCAAGACCGATCTTGCAAAATCCGGAACGGAGCTTGAGGTCGAAATCTTTGGCAAGCGCGTCAAGGCGGTTGTGCAAGAAGACCAAGCGCTTTGGGACCCACAAAGCCAACGGCTGCGCACGTGACCATGCTCAGGATATGCAATGTCAGCTATGAAAGTTTCATTTGCCCGCCCCGACACCACAGATCCTCTGAAGTTTGAAATTCTGCTCAAGCCCGGCTTTGTCGGGCTTGAGGTGACATCGGTCATCGACACACTTCGCATTGCAAATCGCATCGCCGGAACGACCCTGTTTGCCTGGACAACCAGCGCTGAATCTACTGGCCCAATCGAAGGCGCAGGGGGTTATTTCTTCAAAGCAACCGGTTTTGAGAGCTTGACCAAGCCGCCCGATGTCCTGATTGTTCCGGGCAATCGCGGCAGGGTTTTTCTGGAAAAATCCGCAATCAACCGCATCTTGCGGCTTAGGCGTGAAGGCAGCCGGATCATCTTGCTGGCTGAGGCCGCCGCCGAATTCATCGCTAGCCAAAAGTTGATGCGCGGCCCTGTGACAACCCACTGGGAAAATAAGCTGGTGTTGTTGGAAAGCTATGTCGACGCGGAGGTGTCCGATGCTATTGCTGAACGATTTGAGGGGTTTACCACTGCAGCCGGCATGGGCACCACGATTGACCTGATGCTGCATTTGCTTGGCGAATTCATTCCGGCCTCAATCGTGCGCACAGTAAGTGCTGTGCTGCTTCACGACAGACTTAGGCCGTTGTCGACGATGCAACCGGCGCTTCAACCCACACTGACATCTAATGGCGATCCCGTCATTCAGCGGGCGATCGCATTGATGCAAACCAATCTCGACGCCGATATGCCGCTGATATCACTTGCAAGTCAGGTTGGGATTAGCCTTCGCTCTTTGGAGCGAAAATTCAACAAGGCGTTCACGATGAGCCCTGCAGCCTTTTTTCGCGAGTTGCGGTTGAACAAGGCCCTACAGCTAATTACTTCCACCAACCTTCCCCTGATAGATATCGCCATCAGCTGCGGTCTTCACAGTACTGGCAACTTATCCAAGTCCTTCAAAACACGCTTTAACATGACGCCTATGGCTTGGCGCAAATCAAGCCGATAGAAGTTCGGTACGGATTGCGCACTGATGACAACTGTTCCATCCCGGACGATCATTTAGACCCTCGTCGCTCTTCGGTTTTCATGGCAAGATCGATCATTAGAGACATTGGAAGCGGGGTGGGACATGCTGATCCATCTTCACGGCTTTGTCATGTGTGGACGGTTCCTGTTTAGCAAGGTTTTTTTGACGTCGTGATCATCGCGGGTTGCGGTCATGTGTCCGATCTGTATGCGCGGCACCGATGGCCGCTGGCCCTGATGAAGTCCGCTTGCCAGATCCCTATCAAGTTGTCGGACTACGTCTGTCCTGACAATGCCACGGGGTGTTCTGGCTGCGACTTGCTTTGATCATCACGTCTATTGCCCCTGCATCTCAATGCGCTGCATAAACAATTCAGCGCTGTTCACTGTTTATACGGCTCGAAAGGTTCCTCCTCTTGCCAAGACCGCCCACACGATCCGATTGGTTTTGTTGGCCATTGCCACACTGACCAGTCGAGAGGCCTTGCGTTCTAGAGTCAGGACCCATAAATCCGCTTGAGCGCGGGTTCGCCGCGTGATTCAAACTCCCGACTAGGGGAGGGATCATGAGTCCGTTCTTTCCGAAATCCCGCGGTAAGCCCCGCGTCGATGACAGGCGGGTGCTGAGTGGCATAATCTTTATCCAGCGCAATGGGTTGATGTGGAAGCATGCCCCTTCGGCCTATGGCCCGCCGAAGACCCTCTACAACCGCTGGAAGCGGTGGAGCCGAATGGGCGTGTTCGCCACGATCATGACCGAACTGGCCGCCCAGGCGCAGGACACAGGGATCGTGATGATCGACGCGACCCATGCGAAGGCCCAGCGGACGGCGTCGAGCCTCGCGGTTCAAAAGGGGGGCGCGGACGGCTGATCGGGCGGACCAAGGGTGGGCTGAACTCGAAACTGCACGTCCTGGCCGACGCGAAGGGGCGCCCGATCCGGATGTTTCTCTCGGCGGGCCAGACTTCGGACTACATCGGGGCGCGGGCGCTGCTGTCCTCCATCCCACAGGCCGGAGCGCTGCTCGGGGACCGTGGCTACGATGCCGACTGGTTCCGCAACGCTCTGATCGATATGGGCATTTCGCCGTGTATTCCCTCCCGCATCGGTCGCAAGGTTCCGATCCCACACGATGCGGACCTCTACCGCCTGCGCCACAGGATCGAGAACATGTTCGCTCGCCTGAAGGACTGGCGGCGCATCGCCACCCGCTACGACCGTTGCCCGATCCTGTTCCTATCAGCCTGCGCTCTGGCCGCTACCGTCATCTACTGGTTGTGAGTCCTGACTCTAG
>QFQS01000023.1 GCA_003243455.1 Cereibacter sphaeroides
ACGTCCCATAGGTTTCTCCAATTCTTATGCCCGCATGGGCTCCCTTCAGAATTGGACCAGTTTTTCCAAGGCAGACCAGCCAGAGTGCCGCCTGAACGCCGCGCGGACTTCTTGAGGTCGGTTCTTGATCGTAAAGATACATATATTGGTATCGAGCATGAATTTGAGCATCAGAAGCTCTCGCGCTCCTGATGACCCGGCTGCTCACGTTCCGACATGAAATCTGCCGTTACACCCTCGACGTCGAACCAACTGTCCCAGGCCTCGCCCGCAGGAGTAATAATGCGTGTCCGACCCAAAGCGATCACATCGACGCGCTTCACGTTATCCGGGAGTGCGACCGCTTTAGGCAATCTAACCGCCTGGCTACGATTGCTCTGAAATATGGAAGCTTGTTCCACAGCATGGCTCCTAAATCTGCCAGATATGGACCAATCTAAATCGTACGCGGGATATGTCAATGGGATATACATGCCATGACATAGCATATCGCTGTCTCGCAGATGGGAGGCTCAGCGGTCGCAATTTTGCGATCGCCGATTTGCATTTTCATCAGGGCCTGGGTGTTTCGACGCACTTCGTCCACATGCCGAAGCCGCAATTCGGATCAGTTGTGGCATATCCATCTCGAGCACATGCGTAAGCAGATCGATAAGCTGTCGACCCGCTCCGAGGGGGCGCAGTTGGATCTCGAGGTGATCGGATTTGGCCGGTCTGCTTCCAGCGCGCTTACCGCATTTGGTAATCTTTCGATAAGTACAACGAGCACATTCTCTGGGCCATGATAGCCTGGGAGAAGTCGGATGGGACATTCAGAGTTCGATCCTGCCGCTCGAGAGCGACCACCGTGGAACTCGGGTCGTAAAGTCGGCGCAAAAAAGGCATTAAAACCACGTCAGATCTGGGGCGTGCGCTTCTTCTTGGACCAGAGCCGACGTGTCAGGGATCGAGCCCTCTTCGATCTGGCAATCGATAGCAAATTGCGTGGCTGTGATCTCGTCAAAATCAAGATCGGCGACATAGTCTGCAACCGAGAGATCCGTCACCGCGCGATTGTCGTGCAACAAAAGACGGGGCGGCCCGTCCAGTTTGAAATCATGGAGGATGCCCGCGTCAGCTTGCTCAAGTGGCTCGAGTTGCGCGGCGGAAGTCTCGATGATTTTGTATTCCCAAGCCGGACTGACCATGCCGACCATATGAGCACGCGTCAGTATGCGCGATTGGTGGATGAATGGGTAACTGGCATCGGCCTGCCAAGTGAGGACTATGGCACGCATTCGCTGCGTCGGACCAAGGCATCCATCATTTATAAGGCCACTGGTAATCTTCGAGCCGTGCAGATCCTTCTCGGGCACACGAAGATAGAGAGCACAGTCAGATATTTGGGCGTCGATGTCGAGGATGCGCTGACGCTGGCAGAGGGTACAGAGGTGTGAAGGCTCGATCCGATCGCGAGAAGTGATCGGCCTAACCGGGCGTGCAGGAATGATGACCGAGCAAACGGTGCTTACCCGGTGCTTACATGGAGAGAGGCAATGGCGGGCAACAAGATCACAACACAGCAAGTCGATCGCATCAAATCTCAGCCCAAGGATGTTTTCCTGTGGGACGGAGAGCTGGCAGGATTTGGTGTGCGGGTGACGCCAGGAGGCGCTAAATCATACATTTATCAGTATCGGCTTGGGGGTAGGGGATCAACCTCTCGACGCTACACGATCGGGAGCCATCGCTCACCCTGGACTGCCGGGAATGCTCGGGAAAAGGCGCAGCATCTGGCGAAGCAAGTGCGCAAGGGCAAAGACCCGGTCCAGCGGCGCCGTGAACGCCGCCAGCGCGAGGTTGAGCATCGTTTTGATCGATATGTCGAAACCTTCACCGATCATTATCTCAAAAGGCGATGGAAGGACTGGGTGCGCATCCACCAGATGCTACTCACCCACGCTGTCCCATCGCTGGGTACCAAGAAACTGTCGGATATCAGAAGAGCTGACCTCGCAGCTATCTATGAACGCCTGAACAACACGCCTTCGGTGGCTCGTGCAATGCACGCAACGCTACGCAAGCTATTTCGATGGGCCATGAGCCGGGATGACATCAAGCATTCCCCGGTAGATGGCGTGGAGGTGCCGCCGCCGCTGAGGGCTCGTAGTCGATATCTCTCGGTACGGGAGTTTACTGCCGCCTAGCAAACCAGTCATGGTCTTGGGGAGCCCTATGGCGCAATGTTTCGCCTCATGATGCTAACAGGGCAGCGCCGCGGTGAGGTACTTAACATTGACTGGACCGAGCTGGATCGGGTTCGGTCCGAGTGGTTGCTGCCTGCGGAAAAATCCAAAAATGGGCGTGGGCATCTGATCTCGCTTAGTTCCGAATCGCGGCGCATTCTTGATACGCAGGCTGGCGGCAAGAAGTGGCCTGCATCTGGCTTGGTGTTCCGATCATCGCGTGGCACCCGCTTGAGCGGGTTTTCAAAGATCAAGCGGGATTGGGATCAACGTATAGATCGGAAGCTGTGGGCAGAGGATGCGGGATCGGTTCGGTTCCCGTGGCGATTGCACGACATCAGGCGGACAGTCGCGACAGGCATGCAGACTTTGGGCGTGCGAACAGAAGTGATCGAGGCCGTGCTAAACCATCAGTCGGGTTTGCGAAGCGGACTGGTGAGCACGTATCAACGCTATGACTATCACGTCGAGAAAGCGGAAGCCATGGCACTATGGGGCGCTCATGTTGCTGCGCTTACCAACCGCTAATATTTTGGATTTGGCTTTGGTTATGATCAAGCCAAGTCGCCAACGTAGGGCCATTTTAACATGGAAGAGGAGCGGATTAGGTGCTTACCCGGTGCTTACGTGACCTACGAATGCATCAGATATAGTATCTAAAACTGCTCATAAGTCATTGAAAGAAATGGTGGACGCACTTTTAGGGCTCGAACCTAGGACCCGCTGATTAAGAGATTTATGCTCCATATAAGTAATTGATTTTATTGCATATTCTTATTTTGTTCTCATCATATTCCTGTGATTTGAGCTGATAGCGGCAAACGGTAGATTTTTGAAGTCTTCGGCCCCGCTATTTTTTGGTTCTCCATGCGGTGTTTGTATATGAACGCATGGAGCAGCGTGTATGAAAGATATAGGTCATTTTTCAATGCCTTATATTTTTTCTCCGATGGGTATCGGGATGCCGATAATCATAGGATCTCACGAGCCAAATTATCCATTGCGTTTGGAACCTAGACGGTCTGTGGGCAATTTGCGGAAGACTGATATAAATCAGCGGGTCCTCGCGACTTTTGACGGATGTGAGGTCTCAGATCATCCCAGGGTTTCGCAGTGCAGCTCGCGTTGAAAATGGCTCAAAACTAGCCCAGCGAGCTTGGGTCTGTTCGAGCGGCTTAGATAATTGTCCATATACGGACAGTAAGATTGAAAAAGCGCAGCGTATCGTCCATATATGGACAATGTTCGAAACGCCTCTGGAACTGGCTCAAACGATCGGCGCACATATTCGTGTGCGCCGGCTAGGTTTTGGCTGGGGGCAAGCCGAGGCCGCAGATCGGGCGGGCGTATCCTATCGCACCTGGCGCCGCATGGAAACCGAAGGCAAAGCGTCGATTGATGATCTGGTCCGCGCCGCGATCGCACTGCGGTGTGAGCATGATTTGAAAAGCCTCTTTCCCGAGCCGGCAGCCACCAGCATGGATGCGCTCCTCAAGCGCCAGCAAAGGAAGAGCGGAAGCACGTCCAAGCGAACTCGATCGGTGCGGCGCTCTACATGAAGCTCGCTCCCGGTGCACCTTTGCAAATCGGGCTATGGCCCAATGAGTCCGGAGCGGTGCAGCCTATCGGCCGATTGGCGATAGCGGAGGGGCGTGCGCAGCTCGAATGGTCGCGGGAGATCGTCGCGAGCAAGCGTCCGATCGCCCCGGCCCTCTATCCATCCGAACCAGGTCTCCACGAGGCGCGGACGCGCGACTTCGATGGTCTCCACGGATTTCTCGCGGACAGCCTTCCCGAGGGATGGGGTGCCCTGCTGATGAAACGGCGGTTGGCCAAGCTCGGTGCTCGTTGGGACGATCTGAGCGGTGTCGATCGTCTCGCCCTGGTCGGACGTCAGGGGCGCGGCGCGCTTGTCTATGAGCCTGCAACGACGCCCGCGGAAGACGTGCAAACGCTCGACCTTGATGAACTTGCCGCTCAGGCCCGTTCGATTCTGGTGGGCGATGAGGCCAGGCTGGCCGATACGCTCGCCACGCTCGCAGGCGCTTCGGGCGGTGCGCGGCCCAAAATCCATATCGGCTTCTCGTCAGCCGGGCAGATTTGCCTTGCAGAAGGAGAACTCGTCGCAGGGTTCGAGAGCTGGATCGTCAAATTCCGGGCACTGACGGATCCTATCGATATCGGACCCGTCGAGGAAGCCTATGCCCGCATGGCACGGGCCGCTGGCATTACCATGGCGCCCTCACGCCTGCTCCCAGCCAAGGACGGTCCCGGTTATTTCGCCACGCGGCGCTTCGATCGGCCTGAGCCAGGACACCGCCTGCATGTGGTCTCGCTAGCCGGCGCTGTTGAAGCGCCGTCGCACATGCCCAGTATCGACTATGACGGCTATCTTCGCGCAGTGCATGGCATCACCCGACATGCAGGAGACCTCGAACAGGCGTTCCGCCGTATGTTGTTCAACATCCTCGCGTACAATCGGGACGACCATAGCCGCCAGCATGCCTTTTTGCTTGATGCCAACGATCAGTGGCGTCTCGCGCCCGCCTATGATCTGACTTTTTCAAGCGGTCCCGGTGGAGAGCATTACTTGGCCGTGGAAGGTGAGGGGCGTACGCCGACTCGCGCCCATGTCTTACGCCTCGCCAAGCGCCATGGTCTTTCCGAAGGTCAGGTGTCGCAAATGGTCGATGCTATCCGTGCCAGCATCGCCGATTGGCCGCGACATGCGGAAGAATTGGAGATCGGAGCTTCGCGCGATGAAATCGGCGAGCGCCTCGCTCATGTCGGCAAACTTTTCGGCTAACGCCATAGACTGCATTTCCATCGATCACGATCGGCGGGCTTGTTGATCGATAGAAGGAGGCCCGCCTCACGCTAAGCTAGCGGTGCGCCGCTGCCAGAAATAATTTCTCTTCCGTAACGTCCCTAGTCCTGTATGGAGCCACGCTCCGCGCCATAAGCTATTGCAGGATCGTTCTTATTTCATGCTGCTGAAGACCCGTCGCAAGCGTATTTCCACTGCTAAGACTACCCCAGTAGTACCTTTGAAGAAGCGTGGTCCCAAGCCTAAAGCCATCGTCGAGTTTCCTCAACCCGGATCGACAGTCTGGGCCGATCGACACATATTTCACGAAGCGCTTACGCTGCATATCGAACGCCACGGTGACACGCCCTGGCATCTGCATAAGGCGATCGTCGGCCCGAAGGACCGTATCGATCGCAAGACCATCGCGCACTGGATCGCCGGGACAAAAGTTCCGCGCTCAGTCTCCAGTCTGGAAATCCTCGGCCGTATCGAGAAGCGCTACCGGCTACCGGTCGGGTATTTTGCAGCCAAGCTGCCGCATACCGGTCGCGCAGCAAACGGTCATACCAAGTTGGGCGACATGACAGCGGCGGAACGACGACGGTTCGCGTGGCATTTACCCAGTGACTTTGACCGGCGGCCGCTCAAGGAGCGTCGTGAGATATTGGAGTGGGTGGGCCGGGTCATTGTCTCGGGCGCAACGGATTATCGGCGTTATCAGGCGATGGCGATGAAGCAACGGTACGCGCTCCGTTTCCCGGATCTCAGCCGCGTTCAGATCAGTGTGCCGTCGGAATTGGATGAGGACGGAGGCGGTGAGGATGACCTCGACGACGTCGAAATCGAACTCGCGTCTGCTACGCGGAATGCCCCTCATGCGCTCGCCGAGGAAGTCGCGCACCTCATCCAATTCAAGACCGCCACGCTGACCGAGATCGGCTATCGGCGTAATGGTGTCTGGAACGGGCGGACAGCACTCCAGAAAATCGATCATCTCGGTCTATTGTTCGGCTCGCTCGCCGCACCGCCGGATGGGCCGGTTGCCGGCTTAGGTGTGCGGCCCAGCAAACTGAGTATGGCCATGCTGGTCTTCCCGAAGGTTTGGGACTGGTATGTCCGGTGGCGGGAACGCCGGCGCGGTTTCTATACCGTCTGGGAAGTCAACATGGTTCAATTGGGCCTTGCCCTGACGCGATCCGAAACCGGCTGGCTGCGTCAGCGGCCAGATCTGGCCTCGCGCCTCAAGCCGATAGCGGGATTGCTGTCGGCGGAGGAAATCGCCGCCGCACGAGCCAACTGGGAAGGGGCCTGCGAAACCTTCTATCAGCACGGGATGATGCGTGCGCGGGAGATTCAGCGAGTTGCGAAGGTGCACCGCGATCCCTTTGAGCCAATCATGGCCGTGCTGGAGGCGGACAGCCCCGTTGGAGAATATAGCCGCATCGCGGACGAGATTCTCCGACTTATGCCATATCAGCGCCGGTATCCACGACCGGCGGCGGAAGCGGTGCGGTCCTTTCTGATGATCCGTTTGGGCCTTCACCTCGGCGTCCGACAGCGCAATTTGCGCGAATTGCTCTTCTGCCCGCGTGGCAAACCGCCGATGTCGGAGCGGCAACTTGAAATGCGCCGGCGCGGGGAATTGCGCTGGAGCAACAAGGAGAAGGGCTGGGAGGTTCTTATCCCTGCGGCTGCCTTCAAGAACGCCACCTCATCCTTTTTCGAGAGCAGGCCATTCCGATATGTGTTGCCCGATCTGGGCGACCTTTACCGCTATATAGATGCCTATGTGCGCGTGCATCGCCCCGTGCTGCTCGGCGAGGCCCGCGATCCTGGGACCTTCTTCGTCAAGACCGCCAAATCGACAAGCCAGGATGCAGCCTATGGTCAGTCGAGTTTCTATGAGGCCTGGCGCCTGACGATCCAGCGATACGGAATCTACAATCCCTATACCGAGCGTGGCGCGATCAGGGGCCTACTGCCTCACGGGCCACACAATGTCCGGGACGTTCTGGCCACGCATGTTCTCAAGGAAACCGGTTCCTATGAGCAGGCGGGCTATGCCATTCAGGACACAGCGGACGTGGTTGCGCAGCACTACGGGCGTTTTCTGCCCGAGAACAAGGTGGCGTTGGCGGCGAAGGTCATCAATCGAGTGTGGGAGGCAGCGTGAAGGCTGTAATTCACTTACGCTACCAGTGGGATCGTTGGCTGGCATTGGGACTTTCCCGAACGTCCGGTCCTGAGGGCCGGATCGTTGATTCCGGACATGCGGAGATCGCAAACGAGCCTTCCACGGC
>QFQS01000005.1 GCA_003243455.1 Cereibacter sphaeroides
GGCGGAATAGGTTCGATCCTATGTTCGCCGCCGCGATCCGCCGCGGACGGGTAGACCGTATGAGGTCCCTGCCCCACTGACGCTGGCACATGGACAAGATTTTCGTGAAGATCAATGGCGAAACACACCATCTCTGGCGCGCCGTCGATCATGAAGGCGAGATACTTGAAAGTTCCGGCACCAAGTGGCGGGATCGCAAAGCAGTTCTGAAGTTTCTCAGGAAATCCATAAAGTGCCCCGGCCAGTCAAAGGCCATTGTGACCGACAAGCTTCGGCCCTATGGCGCTGGTTTGAAAGATCTCGGAATGCCCGATGATCGCGAAACCGGTCGCTGGTTGAACAATCGAGCTGAGAATTCCCATCTGCCCTTCCGACGACAAGAGCGTGCCATGCTCCGCTTTCGCCGGATGCGGTCGCTACTAAATTCGCAGCCGTCCATTCCTCAATCCACAACCACTTCAATAAGCAACGCGGGCTCTCGGGCAATGGCAGTTTCAAAGCCAGCCGCACCGCCACTCTTGCCGAGTGGAGTCAACTTTGCACTTCCTGACACTGGACGGGCTTGGGCAAACAGAGACTGGTTCGCATTCGTCTGACGGCATCGTGACAGCTCAAATCCCGACCGAAGATCTTTCAACCAACGGGCATTCCACCTTAATCTGTGACGCGCCGGTGAGAAGTCCGCCCACGGCGTCGATCAGCATCTCGGCAGCGATCGCGCCCATTTCGCGATGAGGTAAAAGCACAGTCGACAGCGGAGGATGCAAGTAGCTGGCGATCTCGCGATCATCATAGCCGATCACTGACACATCGTGCGGGATATGCTTTCCCATCTCTCGCAGCGCGTCGTAGCAGCCCATCGCCATCATGTCGTTGGCACAAAAAATTGCATCCGGTGGCTTCGCCATAGCCATCAGCAACTTGGTCATCTCATAGCCTGAAGATGGCTCCCAATTTCCGGGCCGAACGAGTTCGGGATCGAAGGGTATATCGTGACTGGACAGCGCCTGGCGATACCCTTTCAACCGGTCTCGCGTGGCGTCCAATCCTTGCTGGCCATTGATCAGGCCAATTCTGCGCCGACCCGCAACCAATAAACGCTCGGTTGCGGTTCGTCCCCCAACCAGATCTCCCGGCACCACTGACGGCAGCGACCGGGCGCCATCGTAGCAATTCAGCAGCACTGTCCGATGTTTCAGAAACGCCGGAGACACTTCTATCCTTCTGGTCAGGATCGTGCCGAAGATCACCCCCAGAAGGGGTTTCCCCGTGATCTGCTCAATCGCCTGGATCTCGGCATCGGGGTCGTCTCGCGCGATAGCGAGACACACCGAATAGCCATAGCTCAGTGCCTTTTCCCGCGCGCCGTCATAGGCCAGCGCGATCCAGGGGTCGGTTGCGATCTCATCTGCGACAAAGCCGATGACCGCATGTTCAACTGCCGGGCGCTTCTTGTCTCGTCGGACGAATTGATATCCGATATCTTCGGCCACTTTCCTGACGCGGTTACGTGTTCCCGCGCTGAACCGCGCGCCTGGACTGCCGTTCAGGATCAGCGATACCGTTGCCTGCGACACACCGGCCTGCTCGGCAACGTCCATCATCGTGGGGCGGTCCGTCCGCCGTGAATCTTCCGACCGGTCCTTCGGTGACAAGCTGTGCTTCCAGTCCTTTGATCCCAAGCCCTTGGCGGGTTTATTGCCGTTCCCTTGTTGTTGCAACCGACCTGTCATTGAAACGCCTTGCGCTGCGGACAGCGGCCCCCCTCACTATTGACCACGCAAGATTTTGATGCGGTCGAAGGCGACGGCGACCACAATGAAGCAGCCGATGAATGCGCCCTGCCAGAAGGTCGAGATACCCAGCAGGATCAGCGAGTTTCGGATCACCTCGATAAGCAGCGCCCCTATGATCGCGCCGGAGACGGAGCCTTCGCCACCGCTCAGGTTTGCGCCGCCGATGACCGCCGCCGCGATGACGGTCAGTTCCATCGAGGTGCCGAGGTTCGTGGTTACGCTACCCAGCCAGCCGACCATCAGAATACCGGCGACCCCGGCGGTAAAGGCCGAGAACATGTAGATCGACACTTTCATAAGACGGACCGGAATGCCGGTCAGGATGGCGGCCTGTTCATTGCCGCCGATCGCAAAGACATACTGGCCCCAGCGGCTCCAGCGGTAGGCCACCGCAATGACGACTGCGATCACTGCCAGCACGAGCACCGGATTCGGAATGCCCGCAACCTTGCCGCCGCCAAGTCCCAGCAGCAGCGCGTGATCGGGCCCGAATTCGTAAATCATCTTGTTGTTCGACAGCACGAGTCCCATCGAGCGTGCGAAGGACATCATGCCAAGTGTCACAACGAAGGACGGCATGCCCACATAGGCAATCAAGATGCCATTGACCAAACCGACCAGCAGCGCTGCGCCAAGCGCCAGCAGCGCTGATAGCCAGAAAGACAGGCCTGCCGCCATGGCGACACCGATCACCACCGCCGACAAAACCACGGAGGAGCCAACGGAAAGGTCGATCCCGCCTGCGGATATGACCGTGGTCATGCCCACCGCCATGATGGCCACGAAGGCGAAGTTTCGCGTCACGTTGAACAGGTTGCGCTCCGTCGCGAATGTATCGGTCACGATCGAGAGGATGAGGCAGGCCAGCACCGCAGCAACGAAGACCCAGAAGACCTGCAATCCCATTATCCGCGATAGCAGCGTGCGATGCTGGCTTTGCTCGATTGCCTGCTCAAGCGAGGTTGTCATGCCATTGCCCCCATGCGGGTTTCCAGCGCGCCGGTGATCAGGGCGGTGATCTCTTCCGGGCTGGTATCCTTGGTCCACAAATCCGCGACCTTCTTACCCCGGCGCAGCACCGCAATGCGGTCACAGACCGCAAACACGTCAGGCATCCGGTGGCTGATCAGGATCACGGCGATGCCCCGGTCCCGCAGACGGCGGATCAGCTCAAGAACTTCGGCAACCTGCCGAACCGAAATCGCAGCGGTCGGCTCATCCATCAGCACGACCTTCGGCTCTGCCAGAAGTGTGCGCGCAATTGCGACCGCCTGACGCTGCCCGCCCGACATCCGCCGGACCAGATCGCGCGGTCGAGTCTCGGACTTCAGTTGAGCAAACAATGCGGCCGATCTGCGATACATGGCTGAGTAGTCAATTATCTTCAGCGGACCAATGTTGCGCATCAACTCGCGCCCCAGGAAGACATTAGAGGAGGAGGTCAGGTTGTCGCACAGCGCAAGGTCCTGATACACCACCTCGATACCGGCGCGCTGCGCGTCCTTCGGATGGTGCAGGACACAAGGCAAGCCGTCCAATTCGATCTGCCCGTGGGTAGGGGCAAAGTTGCCAGCAATTATTTTCACGAGCGTGGATTTGCCCGCGCCGTTGTCTCCCATCAGGCCCAGCACCTGCCCCGCTTCCAATTCAAGCGAGACCCCCGCCAGCGCATGAATGGCACCGAAATGCTTGGCTACATCAGTCAGCCGCAACCTTGCCAAAAGCGACCCTCCTTCACTTGGCATCTGCCAAACACACTAAACGAGTTGACTCAATATTAGCAGCAAATATTATCTATCGCATGGCACCCGAGTAAGCGAAGAAAATTCGCAGGCGACATGTTGGATTTGGCTGCGGCAGTTTCTCATCTGAGAAGCTCGGTAGATTATTTCCAATAAATAAAGGACGCACTCAGATGGTGGCATAAAGGAAGACAGGCACCGCAAAGGTGTCTGGGCGCCGTTATCTGGGAGGATAATATGATTAAATTCGGACTTATGGCCACAGCGGCCGTGCTCGCCCTGTCCGCTACGGCAGGCCTGGCGCAAGAGAAAAAGACCTTGGCCATCGTGGTCAAAGGTTTGGACAACCCGTTCTTCGAGCAGATCAACCTCGGCTGTCAGAAGTGGATGTCCGAGAATAAAGATTCGGAATACGAATGCCTCTACACAGGCCCGGCATCGTCGGCTGACGAAGCGGGAGAGGTTCAGATCGTTGATGATCTTTTGACCAAGGGCGTTGCGGCAATCGCCATCTCACCCTCGAACGCGCCGGCCATGGCCACCCGGTTGCGAGAGCTTGCGCCGAGTGTTCCGGTCATGACGATAGACGCCGATCTGCTGGAAGCAGACAAAGCGCTGCGCAAAACCTATCTTGGCACCGACAACTATCTGATGGGCGTAAAGATGGCCGAAGAAGCGGCCAAGCTGAAACCGGAAGGCGGCACCGTCTGTCTGCAATTGGGGAACGTGGCGGCAGCCAACATCAACGCGCGGGCTCAAGGGTTCCGAGACACGGCAAGCGGTGAAAAGGGAGTCGAGCGTCTGACCGGCCAGAACGGCTGGACCGAGATCGAAGGTTGCCCGGTCTATACAAACGACCAGGCCGATCTTGCCAACCAGCAGATGGCCGATACCTTTATAGCCAACCCCGACCTAGATGCGTTCATCCTGATCGGCGGCTGGGCGCAGTTTGCGCCGCAAGCCTACGCGCAGGTGACAGATCAGGTTATGGACAAGCTGAAGTCCAAAGAGCTGATCATCATCGCTGGCGATACCCTGCCACCGCAAACGCAAGCCTTCCGGGACGGGCGCAGCCACTCGCAGGTTGGCCAACGCCCGTTCGAAATGGGCTACAAGGCACCTGATGTGATGATTCAACTTATCAAAGGCGAAACCGTCGAAGATCCGCTGTTTACCGGGCTTGACGTCTGTAACTCCGAAGATCCGGGCTTCTGCGCAAATAACTAGGATTACTTTGCCTGCCCCGGCTTAGCCTTGTCGGGGCGGGATTATCGGGAAGACGCGCTATGCACTTCCCGATTCACACCAATTTCCATCGAAATCAGGACGGGCGCCCTATGGCAGATCGAAGGAGGATAGATGAATTACGCCAAAACCACCGGACTTGCACTTGCCTGCAGCTTCATGGCTTTTGCGGCAACTGCACAGGACAAACCTACCCTTGCTTTCGTGGTCAATGCCGCATCGGATTTCTGGAAGCTGTCCGAAGCTGGTGTGGCCGCCGCGCAGAAAGAGTTGCCCGGCTATGACCTGCAATTCCGCTATCCCGCCCAAGGGACTGCCGCGCTGCAGAATGCCCTGATGGACGATCTGGTAGCCGCCGGAACCGATGCCATCATGATCTCTTCGGTCGATCCCAAGAACTCGACCGAGGCTTTTAACAAAGTAGCGGCGCAGATTCCGCTGTTCACGACGGACTCGGACGCGCCGCAATCGAACCGTATCGCCTATCTTGGATCGTCAAATACCCTGGCAGGAAAACAAGCCGGGGAAGAGATGGTCAAGGCGCTGCCTAACGGTGGCAAGTGTATGGGATTCGTAGGATTCTTGGATGCCGACAACGCCAAGGAACGTATCGCGGGGTTCAAAGAAGCGGTGAACGGCCACGGTATCGAACTGGTAGACGTGCGAGGCGACGACGTGGACTTTGCCCGTGCAAGGTCGAACGTCGATGACGTGCTGGCAGCCATGCCAGAGATCACCTGCATGGTGGGTTTCTATTCCTATAATCCTCCAAAAATCTATGAGGCATTGCAGGCGTCGGGCAAACTGGGCGCGATCACCGTCGTCGCCTTTGACGAAGACCCCGTGACACTTGGCGCCGTGCGCGAAGGCAGTTTCTTCAGCACGGTCGTGCAAGACCCCTACCAATGGGGCTATCAGGGGATGAAACTGATGGCCGCCTATCTGGAAGGTGACAAATCGGGCATCCCTGCCGACGGGCTGATCATCGTGCCGACCAAGGTCATCGACAAAGCCAACGTCGATGCTTTCGAGGCCGAACTAAAGGCGCGCATCGGCGGCTGAGCCCGCTAATCTTCCGCACGCAAGACATCTAGGCGTCTTGCGTGCGGGTTTCCCTGAAAGAGAAATTCGGTCCCCACCACCACATGCAGGTTTCGCCATCTTCCCCCCCCATGCCCGGCCTGCACCTGAAACTGCGGGACATCACCAAGGTCTATCCCGGCTCGGTCGCACTGAGCCATGTTTCGCTGGATGTGACGGGCGGCGAAATCGTCGGGCTGGTCGGCGAGAATGGTGCGGGCAAGTCCACGCTGCTAAAGATACTCGGTGGCAACGTCGCTCCGACAATGGGCGAGATCGCCATCGACGATCAGACGTTGCCGGAACTGAGCCCCTCACTTGCACAGAGCCTCGGCATCGCCTTTGTGCATCAGGAACTGAACTCTTTCTCCAATCTCGACGTGACCGCCAATATCCTGTTGGGCCGCGAACGAACCCGCGGCCGCTTCGGTGCGCTGGACCGTCGTGCGATGCGGGACGCGGTGCGGCCCATCCTCGATCTGATCGGCGCCCGGTTTCAGCCCGATACGCCAGTCAGCGATCTTTCACTGGCCGATCTGCAACTGCTGGAGATTTGCCGGGCGCTTTCATTGAATGCCCGCCTGATCATCCTGGACGAGCCGACCTCCAGCCTGTCGATCCGCGAATCCGAAAGACTGCTCGACATCATGCGCGATCTGCGCGCCCGGGGCGTCGCGCTGCTATTTGTCAGCCATCGCCTGTCCGAGGTCATCGCCTGCGCCGACCGCGTCGTCGTGCTGCGCGACGGGCGAAACAGCGGATCACTCGGCGCAGGGGAGCTGACCCAGGAAGCCATCACCAGCAGGATGATCGGCCGCGATCTGCAAAAGGCCAGAGTGGCTCCTCACGCCGGTAGCGGCGAGGTCGTCCTCGCGATTCAGGGCATGGGCACTGCGGCCTTCCCGACTGCAAGCGCTACGCTGAACATTCGTGCCGGTGAAATCCACGGGCTTGCGGGCCTCGTGGGCGCTGGTCGGACTGAACTGGCGCGTGCGGTATTTGGCATCGACCATCCTGTTTCCGGCAAGGCCAGCCTCGACGGCAGCACCTTGCCCATAGACGATGTAGGGGAGGTCGTTCGCCGTGGCCTGTGCCTGGTGCCCGAGGATCGTAAAGTCGAGGGCCTGTTTCTGGATTTCTCGATCGCCGAAAACATCTCGCTGCCCAATCTGACGGAAGTCGCGCGGCATGGGCTGGTCGACAGCAAGGAAGAACAGGCGCTTGCCCAGACATCGCGGCAGCGCTTTGGCATAAGGGCTAACTCGGTCGAGCAGGCCGCGGCGGAGCTTTCGGGTGGCAATCAGCAAAAGGTGGTGCTGGCGAAGTGGCTGGCGCGCCGCCCGCGCGCGCTTATCCTGGATGAGCCGACCCGCGGGATCGACGTCGGCGCCAAGGCAGAAATCTACGGGCTGATGCGCAAACTTGCAGCCGATGGCGTGGCCATCCTGATGATCTCTTCCGACATGGAGGAAATCATCGGCGTCTGCGATTGCGTCTCGGTCATGCGGCGGGGCGAGATAACGGGCACCCTGACCGACGACGCCATCACCGAGCACAACATCCTAGACCTTGCAGTTGGCTAAGAAAGAAACGGGAAGATGCAGAAAAAGGATATTGGGCTTGCGGTTCTGATCCTGGTCGTGGGTTGCGTGGTCTCGTTGATCAATCCGCTGTTCCTTTCGCCGGTCAACCTGGCTAACACTGCGAACCTGATTGGCCTGTTCGGTATTTTCTCAATCGCCTCGGCATTCGTGATCGCGACCGGCGGTATCGACCTCTCGGTGGGATCGGTCATCGCCTTTCTGGGCGTGATCTTTGTCGATCTGATCGCGGTCAAGCTGGTGCCTTGGCCCATCGTCGCCGTCATCATCATCCTGCTCGGTGTGATCATCGGCAGCATCCACGGCTGGCTGATCACGCGGGTGGGCATCCAGCCCTTCGTCGTGACACTTTGCGGTCTGCTCATCTATCGCGGGCTGGCGCGCTACTACACGCATGACGGGACGGCGGGGTTTACCTTCGGCCAAGCCATCCCTTCGCTTGAGGCGGTGATTGCCGGGCGACTTCTGGGGGTGCCGAACTCTCTCATCGCCTTTGCCATCGTTACGGTCGTGTCCTGGTACGTTCTGCACCGTTCGATCTTCGGGCGGCACCTGATGGCCGTCGGGAAGAATGAGCAGGCGGCCCGCTACACCGGCATCAATACCAAGCGAGTGATCGTCTTGGCCTATGTGATCTGTTCCTCACTGACCGCCGTCGCTGCAATGTTCCTCGCCATGTATACCCGCTCGGTTCAGCCGTCGTCGCATGGCAACTTTTACGAGCTGTACGGCATCGCTGCCGCCGTTCTGGGCGGTTTCTCCCTGCGCGGCGGCGAAGGCTCGATCATTGGGGTGGTGCTTGGGGTGGGGCTTTTGCAGGTCTTGCAGAATCTCGTGAACCTGCTGGGCATTCCGTCGTCGCTTAACTTCGCGGTGATGGGTGCGGTCATCCTCGTGGGGGTCATCGCCGACAACCGCGTGGCTGCGATGCGTGAACGCCGCCGCAATGCGGCCACCGCCGCCCTTGTTATGCAGGGAGGTGAACAGCAAGCAGCGAAAGGCTAGCCTGGATACCAGATCTGACGCGGATCGTCGGCCGCGCGGTGATATGTCCAGGCGCTTTCGATCAGCGCTTCGGTATCCATTGCCGGTTGCCAGCCCAAGACCTGCCGCGCCTTGGCGTTCGACATCCAGTTGCCGTAAAATCCGGTTGGTATGGTCACCGGCTCATATCCGCGTGTCGTCGCCAGATGGCGACTGACATCGCCATAATCCACCGGCGCATCCATTGTGATGTTGAACAACTGCCCCTCTGCCGCCGGGTTGTCCAGGGCCTTCAGAATTGCCGAAACCAGATCGGAGACATGGACGAAGCTACGCAGCAAAGGCCGACCCTGGTGATCCAGCATCAGCGGCACCGAGGGCCGCGCCTTCGCCGCCTGGAGCGCGGCCTCTGGCATCAACTCCGACCATGCAGGCCCGCCGAACTGATCATCGAAGCTCATCGCGTGACGAAAGTCATCCTTCTCCATGATCCAGGGGGCGCGCAGGCAACAGGTGTTTAGCCCGTACTGGATGCGGTATTGTTCCAGCATCACCTCTTCCAGCACCTTCGTCAGCGCATAACAACCGGGATAGGCGCGACGGGGACTATCCTCGGTTATCGGACCGTCATAGCTGTGAAAGATATGGCCGATCGAGCAATCGCCCCCCAGCAGGATGAACTGCCGCGCGATATCCGAGGCGCGAAACGCCTCCAAAAGATTGAACATGCCCTTCACGCCCACGTCCATCGCCAGCGCGGGGGATTCCTTGACGGCCGCCAGATGCAGCACATGGCTTACGCCTTCCATGGCGCGTCGGGCGGCATCGGCGTCCGACAGGCTGCCCTGAACCACCTCGATCCCTGCTCCCTTGACCAGACGGTTGTGGCACAAAGCTCGGACATTCCATGCTGCAAACCGGTCATCGTTCCCCAGTATCGCCCGCACCTGCGTGCCGACCTTTCCCGCAGCACCAGTGATCAAAAGTCTCATCTCACACCCCCTCAGGCGCTTACCTAACCAAGATTAAAGCCCGTCTGGACTGCACAATACTTATTGTGCGCTGTTTTCGGCCTGCCACACGAGCGCGCCCCCTTCGCGTGATGTGGAGGTTGCGGAAAATAGCCACGTTCCACTTGTCAAACTACAACCATTTCAACCACGAGCGTGAGCTTTCCGACCTGTCACGGGTCTTTCATTAATCTCGACCGGAGTCCGGTGGTTATATCCCCCTGTTGGCGCGGTTTGGGCAATTGTCCGACGCGCCAAACATCGCGCAGCAGATCGTGCGATTGCGGTAGTCAGATGCAGGGCTAGTCTGCCGGGGCATTGGTAGCCGTGGACCAAATGAGACCGCGTGGTGTTGTCGCCGGCGATCCAAGGCGGCGACGAGGTAGCGGGCATCATAGACTTTCAAATATCTGTAAGTTTGCTGCGACACCTTGTGCAGAATTGTCAGGCAGATGGTTGCAACCGTGACCGATCATCGGTGCGCAAACATGAGGCCGGCCTATGATACGAAACCTTCTTCTATCTGCGGCGCTGATCGTGATTCCTATTGCGGGTTTTTCTGCTGCTGAGCATTGGCTTGTCGGCACAGCCCCTACAACTGCAAACGCAGGAACCGATCTGGGCGATCTTTCCAACTTCAAGCAGATAGTGACCGACGTTAAGGCCATAGCCGCAACGGGCGATCTGATGGCGGCTGAAAAGCGGGTGACTGATTTCGAAACGGCCTGGGACGAAGCAGAGACCACAATGAGACCGCGCGATCCTGCTGCCTGGGGGCATTTAGACGATGCAGCCGATGCGGTCTTTTCCTCACTTCGCGCTTCGATGCCCGATCCTGCCAGTGTCGAAGAAACTCTCGCCAACTTGTTGGTCGTACTCGATGCACCTGCTCCTGCGATCAGGTTCAACAAGGGCGTCATCAAGGTCGACGAAGTTGCCGTAACCGACGAAACCGGCCATCCGATCGCCTGCGAGAAAATGCTGAGCGATCTGTCGGATAGCCTCGCAGTGGCGAAGCCGGCGGATACCGTGCTGGGCCGGATCTCCACCCTTCGCGACCAGGCAACCGAGCGCTGCAATGCTGATGACGACACCCGCGCCAATACGTTTTCGGCGCAGGCGATCGCGCTCGTCGCGAAAGGAAACTGAGCGATGTTCCAAAGTATGCCCAAAATGTTCTCGGATAGCAATGCGCCCAACCGTGTGCCCGACGTCACAATCACTTTTTGGCTGATCAAGCTGCTGGCGGTCACAATGGGAGAAACCGCAGCGGACTATCTTGCCGTTAATCTTGGTCTTGGGCTTAATCTTACGTCCGCCATCATGGTTTTGGTGCTGGCTGTGGCATTGACCCTACAGTTCGCACAAAGGCGCTACGTGCCCATATGGTATTGGACTGCCGTCGTTCTTGTCAGCGTAGTCGGAACTTTGGTGACGGATAATCTGGTCGACAATTTCGGCGTGGCGCTTGTTTCTACCACCTTGTTTTTCTCAGGCGCGCTGCTTTTGACATTCATCATCTGGCACCGGACAGAGGGCACGCTTTCGATTCATGAAGTCAGGAACTTCCGGCGCGAAGCATTCTACTGGCTTGCCATCCTCTTCACTTTTGCACTTGGCACGGCCATGGGCGATCTCGTGGCTGAGCAATTCGGCCTGGGTTATCTTGCAACCGGACTCTTGTTCGGCCTCATAATCGCAAGCCTCGCTTTAGGTTACTATTTCCTTGGATTGGACGAGCTATGGGCGTTTTGGCTGTGCTACATCCTGACACGGCCACTTGGCGCTTCATTCGGTGATCTATTGTCCCAACCTCAGGAATACGGCGGTCTTGGATTTGGTACGATTGTGACAAGTGCCGGCTTCCTTGGGACGATTGCAGTGCTTGTCGCAGTGATGACTAAACGAAACCACCAAGATACATTCGACGGTGCCGCTTGACTCTCCATACCGCCAGGATCGAAAGGGATCTGTGCTTGCGCATTTTGCTGATCGAGGACGACACCACAATCAGCGGCTATGTGAAGCGCGCAATGAGTGAAGCCGGCCATGTCTGCGACGTGCTTGCCAACGGCGCCGACGGCCTGTTCCAAGCCACCCGCGAAGGCTACGACGTGCTGATCGTGGACCGGCTTCTGCCCGACCTGGACGGGCTGTCGCTGGTTCGTGCGTTGCGCGCGGCCGGTCGCAAGGTCCCGGTCCTGTTCCTGACCGCGATTGGTGGCGTCGATGACAGGGTTGAGGGGCTGAACGCCGGTGCTGACGACTATCTTGGCAAGCCATTTGCCTTCAGCGAGTTGTTGGCTCGGGTCAATGCATTGGCACGGCGCCCGCCAGCAGTTCAGCAGGAGACGCTGTTGCGGGTTCACGATTTAGAGCTTGACCTGATCCGTCATTCCGCACGCCGTGCCGGTCTAGCAATTGCGCTGCTGCCCAAAGAGTTCCGGCTGCTCGAAGTATTGATGCGTAACGAAGGTCGTATCGTCACACGAACGATGCTGCTGGAGCGAGTGTGGGAGTTTCATTTCGATCCCAAGACCAGCGTTGTCGAGACTCATATCAGCCGCTTGCGGGCCAAGATCGACCGACCCTTCGACCAACCGTTGCTGCACACGCTTAAGGGCGTCGGATATACTCTTCATGCCCCGCGCTAGATGGCTGCGCAGTACGCCCTTTCGGCTGTTGCTCAGCTTTTCTCTTCTGACCCTGACCAATATTGTGCTCGCCTTCCTTGCGGCATGGCTGCTGATCGGGAGTGAGCTTAGCATAGTCGAGGATCGCCAGATCAATGAAATTATCGAGGCCGCCGATCGTGCTTTGGCAAACGTGGACCTTACCCGAACAGAGAAGGTGGCACAGGCCTTGAGAGCGGTCGTACCAAATGATGGCACATACTATGTCTTGACGGCACCGATCGGCGCCGTGATCGCAGGAAATACTGAGCCGGTACAAATGCTAGCAGAACGGGCGGACTTGCCGCCTTCCGCATTTCGCGCTGACACCGATGTAGAGTTTCGCGCAATCCACAAGCCAGTGCGGGGACTCGACCTGCTGGTGGCCCGCCCGCAATCGGCGTTGGAGGAAATTCAGGAGGTGCTGCTCGAGGTCTTCACTTGGTCGGCCTTGATCGTTCTTTTGGCGGGGATAGGCGGCGGCGCTTTTTTTGCCAGCCGGGTAAAACGACGGTTAGACACAATCTCTGATGCGCTTGAACAGGTTGGAAAGGGTGATCTGACAATCCGCATCGCACAATCCGGACGCCGCGACGATATTGACGGCCTGGTCGAACGCATCAACCAGACCGTTGCTCAGCTTGAGGCGAACGTGGGCGCCCTGCGCCAGTTGAGCGTAGATATAGCGCATGATCTGCGGACCCCTCTGAATCGACTGCACATCCAGCTAGAGGAGGCGTCTCGGCACCTGGCAGCGGGACATCTGCCCGAAACCGAGGTCGATGAAGCCTTGGCGCAGAGCGAGGCGATAGCTGCCGCGTTCTCCGCATTGCTTCGCATCGCGCAAATCGAAGCTGGCGCAAGGCGTGAGCAATTTCGGAAGGTCGATCTCGCCGAAATCGCTGCCGATGCAGCCGAGGCCTATGAAGGCGTCGCCGAAGATGCCGGCATGACGCTTGTCCTGCAATCCAGCAGTCCAACGACGATCACTGGCGATCGGGATTTGCTGCTGCAAGCAACAGTGAACATAATCGAGAATGCCATTTGCCACTGCCCGGTGGGCACACGTATCCATTTGAAAGCCATGACGATTGCCGACGGCGCCGTGCTCTCCGTCACAGACAACGGACCGGGCATTCCCGTGAGCGAATACGACAACGTGCTCCGGCGCCACTACAGGCTGGAGCGCAGCAGGACCACGCCCGGCTTCGGCCTCGGCCTGAGCCTGGTGCGGGCTGTCGCCGACCTTCATGGCGCAGTTCTGACGTTGAGCGACGCACGACCAGGCCTGAAAGTCTCAATGTTGTTTCAAAGCACCTGTTGAGCCAGCTCGTCAGCGGGCTCGCATAGGTACGTTATGTCCCCATCAGGCTACTTGTCACAAAGCTTACCCTGCTGGCGCTGCGACAACGCTCAATCCGATGCACCAGCCTACGCTCTTTACACCTCCGGTTCCACCGGCACACCGAAAGGCGTTATTGTTTCTCATCACGCGATGCTGAGACTGGTCTGCGGTCAGCTTGCAGATACTAACTGGGTCGAGACAAATCTCTACCCTTGAATGCGAGACAGAAGTTCGGTTGCGGGAATCGCGGAACCGGTAGGATCAAACGGCGGCCAGCAGCGCGGCCTCGTCGATTTCGATTATCTCGTTACCTGCAGATGGTCGCTTCAGCGCAAGACGCAACGCGCGGATGCTCGACGCCTTTTCATAGGCCCAGCCGTAGCTTTTAGCGATTGTCGAAAAGTCTGGCGTATAGATGTCGACACCCAGTGGGGGGATTGCGTTCTCGCGCATGAAGCGCTTGATCTCAGCGTAGCCTTCGTTGTTCCAAAGGATCATCCGCACCGCAGTTCCTGCTTCGACCGCCGAACCGAGTTCGCCTAGTGTGAACTGTATTCCTCCATCCCCGATCAACCCGATTACAGTTCGCGACGGCGCGCCGATTGCCGCGCCAATTGCCGCTGGCAAGGCATAGCCAAGCGTTCCGAACCCGGTCGCTGAACAGAACCAGCTTGAAGGTTGCAGAGCACCAAAGACACTACAGCCGGCATAGACAGGCTGGCAGGAGTCGCCGACCAGCACCGCATCGGGCTGTGCCCGCATCACCTCGTCCAGCAGTGCGAGGCCCGCTTTCAACACCGTCGGCAACGTTCGGACCGCTGCATCTCGCACCTCTGCGGCACGGCTGGGCCCCCAGCCATCAATGCGCCAGGGTTCTTGGGGTAAGCGATCAAGAATGGCAGCAGCAGTCGCGGCGGCATCGGCCAGGATCGGTAAATCGGGCAGGATGCCACGCATAAGCCCCTCGGGATCAACATCCACCCGGATCAGCCAACCGGGGGTTTCCTGCCGGATGGGAAGCTTGTCGGCAAAGTCGGTCGGGCCCAATTCGGTGCCCAGAGCGAGTATCACATCCGCCTCTTTAATCAGCGGCGCAACGCCCGGAGAGTCGCCCGTGACGGGAACAGCCAGCGGATCGTCGCCGGGCACGATGCCGCGCGCATTCACGGTCATCAGCACTGGCGCGCCCAGGCGCAGCGCCAAGGCGCGGATAACAGCAGCACCCGGTATCGCCCCGCCGCCTGCGATGATCAGCGGGCGCTTTGCCGCCGCCAGACGCGAAACCGCCTCTCGCACCGCCTGGGGTGTGGGCGCTGGAGGAAGCGGCAAGCGGAACGCCTGCGCCGGTGGCATATCGGATGCGTCAAGTTGCAGGGTGCTGACGGGGATTTCGATGTGAACGGGCCTTGGCCGTGCTGCGGCGAAGAGCGCAAAGGCACGCGCCAGCACAGGTTCGACCTCTTGCACCGTGAGTATCCTGTGGCTGAAGGCGCTGACCTCTGCCGCAAGTGCGCTTTGGTTCTTCATTTCGTGCAGGTGGCCGCGACCCGACCCCAGTTCACCCGGCGAGTTGACGGTCGAGATCACCAGCATGGGGATCGAGTCGCCATAGGCCTGACCCATGGCTGTCGCGATGTTGGTCATGCCGGGGCCGGTAATGACAAAGCAGACGCCGGGTTTGCGCGTAACGCGGGCGTAGCCGTCGGCCATGAAACCGGCCCCCTGCTCATGCCGCGGGGTTATGTGGCGGATGCCCGAGCCGTCCAGCCCGCGATAAAGTTCGACCGAGTGGACACCGGGGATTCCGAAGACCACCTCGACACCATTCGCTTGCAGCACTTCGACCAGATACTTCGCCAGATTCCGCATTTGAAATGCCCCCTTTTGTTTTTGACCGCCACGACGGCGCCCCATTCCGTTTGTGTGTGACCGCGGTTGGAGCGGTTTTTCTAGCCGGAGCGTCATCCGCCTGCCCCTGCACAAAACAATTTCTCGCGGCTTTGCCCAAATCTTTGGCAGTTGCGGTGGAAAGGCATCCTGATGCGATAAACCGATTTAGTAAATCGATTTACATCATTGTCATCATCGTTCCATGATTGCTCAGAAGCGACTCGGTCAAGGGCGGATCGGTGAAGGCACCAGTTGGCATATCGCATCATCTACCCGCCGATCCCAAGACTGGAGGGCGGAGATGAATGTCGTGCGCGGCAATCCGCGCCGGGGTTCGCCAGCAACGATCAAGGACGTCGCCGAGGCGGCTCAGGTGTCTGCAACCGCCGTATCGCGGCATTTCAACCAGCGCATCGTGCTACCCGCAGAAACTGCGGCCCGCATAGAAAAGGCCGCCGAGAATCTTGGCTACCGACCCAACGTTGCGGCGCGCCGGCTTAGCCTTGGCTGCAGTGAATCGCTGGGAATGGTGATTTCCGATATCGCCTATCCCCTGTTCGCCGCCGTCGCCAGTGCAGCCGAGGCGGAATGCACGCGGCAAGGCTACACCCTTCTGATTTTCAACAGCCGCAACGAGTTGCGAAAAGAGATCGCCTTTCTGCAGCGGATCGAGGATGCGCAGGTCGATGGCGTGCTGTTCATGACCAACCATTCCGGTCAGCCGGAAATGGCGCAGGTCATAAACCGCGTCCGCAACGTGGTTCTGCTGGACGAGGATGTGCCCGGCGCCAACGTCTCGCGGCTTTTCGCTCGAAGCCGCGAGGGCGCACGCATGGCCGTGGAGCATCTGGTCGCCGAGGGGCACCGCCGGATCGCCTATGTCGGCGGCGAGCGCGACCTGCTGAGCACAAACGAGCGACTGCTGGGATATCGCGACGCGCTTGCGGCTGCGGGCATCGACCCCGATCCCCGGCTTGAGATTTTTGCGGGATATGGCGAGGGCAGTGGCGAGGCTGCCTTTGCGCAGCTTGATGCAATGGACGCGCCGCCGACGGCGATCTTCGCCGGTGCCGACATGATCGCGATCGACCTGTTGCGCGCAATGCGCCCGCTGGGTCTGCGGGTTCCCGAGGCTGTTTCCCTGATCGGGTTCGACGACGCCATCCTTATGGATGTGCTGGACCCGCCGCTGACCACGGTGCGGCAATCTTCCGAGGCATTCGGGACGCGAGGTATCCAACTGCTTCTGGAGACGATCACCGGCCAGAGAGAGACGCCGACGACCGAGCATATCGAGGTCGAACTGATAAAGCGCGGGTCTGTCGGCAGGCCGCGCCACGCGCTGCACTGGCGCGACACCGCGCCAAGGGATCTTGCGGCACAATAGCCGCGGATAATGAGAACACGCAAAAGCAACAGGGGAATTAAGAAATGACATCTCGTTTTGCCAAGGACACGGCGGAAATCGCGCTGCAAAAACTGCGGAGCGGTCAGATCGACCGTCGTTCTTTCATGGCGGCTTTAGGCGCCATGGGCGCAACACTTGCGCTTCGACCTGGCGTTGCAATGGCCGCCGAGGGCGAAGTCGTGCTTTGCAACTGGGGCGGTGCGGCCGTGGATGCCTTCCAGGAAGCCTATGGGGTGCCCTTCACCGCCAAGACCGGCATGAAGCTGGTGATCGACGGGGCCGGTCCGACCACAGGCGCGATCCGCACCATGGTCGACAGCGGCAACGTGATCTGGGACACCACCGATGGCGGGCTGATCGACGCGCTGTCACTGGGCGGCGATTTTCTTGAGCCGATCGACTACGCCATCGTCGACAAGACCAAGGTCCGAGAGGATGCCGCGCAGGAATATGGCGTTGGCAACTACACTTTCGCCAACGTCCTGGCCTTTACGAAATCCAAGGTCGGCGACACGCCCCCGACAAGCTGGGTCGATTTCCTCGACTTCGAGAAATATCCGGGCAAGCGCACCATGTGCAAATGGGTGCAGGGACAACTGGAGCCGATCCTGCTGGCCGATGGCGTGAAGCCCGAGGATCTGTATCCGCTGGACGTGGACCGCGCCTTCGCCAAGCTGGAACCCTATCTTGCAGACATCATTTTCTGGGAAGGCGGCGCGGGCAGCCAGCAGTTGTTCCGCGACGGCGAAGTGGTGATGGGCAACATCTGGCACACCCGCGCGAACCTGTTGCGCAAGGAAAACCCGGATTTCGACTGGACATGGAACCAGAACATGCTGCTGACCAGTGCCTTCTCGGTGCCGAAGGGTAACCCGGCGGGCAAGAAGGTGTTCGACTTCATCAACTCTGCCCTCGATCCCGAAGGCCAGATCACCCTGCTGCGGCTGATGGGCAACGGTCCTACCAACCCCGCCGCCGAAGCGATGATGACGGATGAGGATCGCAAGGTGAACCCGACCTCGCCCGGCAACACCGAAGGCCAGGTGGCGATCTCGCCCGCCTATTACGCGGAAAACGAGGCGGACCTGCAGAACAAATTCCTGGACTTCATCGCGGTCTGAAACCTGATCGAAGAACGAGCCCCCTTTGGTTGAAGGGGGCTCGAAATGCCGGCCCACCTGAATCGGGCCTGGAGCGGATATGCTTTCCCGTTTTGAACGATACGCCCTGATGCTGACGCTGCCTGCCGGTCTGCTGGTGCTGGCGCTATATGCGCTGCCCATCCTGCAGGTGCTGAGCCTTAGTCTGACCGAGGGCAAGGGCGCCTATGCCAATTACGCGCAGCTTTTCACCAGCCGCGCAGTGGCGCGTGTCGTCAAGACGACGCTGACCGTATCGCTGCTGACCACGGCGATCACGATGGTCATCGCCTATATCATCGCCTTTGGCATGATCCACATGAGCGACCGGTCGCGTCGCATCGCGCTGTTGATGGTCAGCATCCCGTTCTGGATCTCGGTCCTTGTCCGCGCCTTCGCCTGGATCACCATCCTGCGGGCACAAGGGGTTCTGAACGGTGTGCTGACGGCGACGGGCGTGATCTCGGAACCGCTGGAGATGGTCTATAACCGGCTGGGCGTCGTGATCGGCATGGTTCACTACATGGTGCCCTTCGCCATCCTGCTGCTTTACGCCAACCTGACCGATATCGACCGCCGCGTCATACAGGCGGCCCGGTCGCTGGGCGCCCGGCCCATGACGGTATTCTTCCGGGTCTGGCTGCCAATGAGCATGCCGGGCATCGCCGTCGCCTCGCTTTTCGTACTGGTCTTTTCGTTGGGCTTCCTTGTGACCCCTGCCCTTTTGGGCGGCGGCAAGACGCTGATGATCGCCGAGTATATCTCGATCCAGATATCCGAGACGCGGCGCTGGGATCTGGCGACGGCGCTTTCGACCGCGCTGTTGCTTGTGGTGGGCGTGCTGATCGCCATCGCGCTGCGCAGCCCCGCGATGCGCGCGGCCTTCGGGGGGGCAAGGAAATGACCGCCAAGACCCGCAACCGCATGCTGATGGCCCTTGTCTGGATCTGCCTGCTGTTCCTGTTCGTGCCGGTTCTGGTGGTCATCCCCGTCTCGATCACCAACAAGACCTATCTATCGCTGCCAACCGAAGGGGTTTCGCTGGAACACTACCGTTCGCTGGCCGATCCGGCGAACGGCTGGACGTCGAGCTTTTTCAATTCGCTGCTGACGGCAATCTGCACCGCCATCGTAGCGACGGCCATCGCGGCGACATTTGCCATCGGCGCGTGGGTTCGCAGTGGTTGGTGGCCCTCGACCATCCGCATCCTGATGCTGTCGCCTCTGATCGTGCCGCCGATCATCTATGCCGTCGGCATGGTGCGGGTGCTGTCACGGCTGACGCTGCTGGACAGTTTCGTTGGAGTGCTGGTGGTCCACGTGGTCTTGTCGCTGCCCATGGCGCTGTTGGCCATCGTCGCCTCGCTGTCAAACCTTGATAACCGGATCGTGCTGGCGGCGCGCAGCCTGGGCGCGCGACCCTCGACCATCTATGGCCGGGTGATACTGCCCAACATCCTGCCCGGTATCGGTGCAGCTGCGTTTCTGTCCTTCATCACCTCATGGGACGAAATCACCGTTACGCTGTTCATCACCGCACGGCGTTTCGTCACCCTGCCCCGGCGCATCTACACCAGCATCGCCGATTCAATCGACCCGGCGCTTGCCGCCATTGCAACTACCCTTCTGGTCCTGACGACCGTCGCGCTGGTTGGCCGAACGCTGGCCCAGCGCCGGTCCGGCGCCCCCCGATAAGCTTTCCAGATACCCAAAGAAAAGGACAAGGAAATGAGCGACACCCGCGCGATGAGCGATCACGAATACCGAGAGAACGTGTTCTTCTCGACCTTCGGATCAGTGCCGGAACCGGCGTTTCACGACCCGCAGGAGATGACGAACGTCTGGGGACGGCAATGGGGCTGCACCAATGACGTGGGCAAACTGCGCGCCGTGCTGATGCGCCGTCCGGGCGACGAGTTGAACGTCGTCGACACGTCCAAGGAACTGCCCGAAACCGGCGGCTATGGCGACCCGGAAAAGGGCTGGTACTGGATCAGCCGCCAGCCGCCGAACCTTGCTGCGATGCAAAAGGCGCATGATCAGCTGACCTCGATCCTGCGGGCCGAAGGCGTTGACGTCATCCTGATCGACAAGGCGGCGCCGGGCGCGATGAAGCAGGTCTATACCCGCGACAGCTGCATCGGCATCAAGGGCGGCGCCATCGTGACGCGCCTTGCCCGCAAGGTCCGGCGCGGCGAGGAACTGCCGGTTACCCAGACGCTGGCCGCGGCCGGTTGCCCGATCCTTGGCACCATCACCGGCACGGGCATCTTCGAGGGTGGCGGTTTTGCCATGATCGACGAAAAGACCGCCGTTTGCTGCGTGTCGATCGCTTGCAACGAAGAAGGCGTGCGCCAGCTAGAAGCCATCCTGAACTATCTTGGGGTCGAGCTGATCAAGCTGCCGATGCCGGGCTACCGGATCCACATCGACGGCGCGTTCAACATGATCGACGTTGACAAGGCCATCGTGAACACCAACGAGTTGCCTTACTTCTTCATCGAATACCTCAAGAAGCGCGGCATTCAGATGATCCAGCTACCGCCGGAAGACAGCCCGTTCTCACTGAACAGCCTGGCCATTGCGCCGGGCAAGCTGGTCATGCACGGCAGCCGCACCAAGCGGCTGGAGGATCGGCTGGACGCGGCGGGGATCACGCTGATCACCTGCGATTACGAGCCGGTGGAACTGGGCGGCGGCGGCATCCACTGCTCGACCGCACCTCTGGCACGGGACGCGATCTGAGGTGTCGTTCCTCGTTGTCGATCACCTGACGATGACTTACGGCCCGGTCACGGCGCTCGATGACGTGTCGATAACGGTCAGGGAGGGTGAGTTCATCACCCTCCTCGGCCCCTCGGGTTCGGGCAAGACCACCTTGCTCATGTCCATCGCGGGGTTCACCCAGCCGACGGGCGGCGACATCATCCTGGACGGGCGAAAGATCACCGATCTGGAGCCGGAGGACCGGAACTTTGGTCTGGTCTTTCAGGGTTATGCGCTGTTTCCCCACCTGTCGGTGGCGGACAACATCGCCTTTCCGCTGCGGGTCAGGAAATGGGACAGCACCCGGATCAAGGCTCGCGTGACCGAAATGCTGGCGCTTGTCGGGCTGGACCATCTGGCCAGCCGCAAGCCGCGTCAGTTGTCGGGGGGCCAGCAGCAGCGGGTCGCTCTCGCCCGCGCCTTGGCCTTTGGTCCGCGCGTGTTGCTTCTGGATGAGCCGCTTTCGGCGCTTGACCGGATGCTGCGCGAGCAGATGCAACAGGAGCTTCGCCGCCTGCATCGCGAAACGGGGGTGACGTTCCTCTATGTCACGCACGACCAGCAGGAAGCGCTGACCATGTCGGACCGGGTCGCCGTGTTCAACAAGGGCCGGATCGTCGAATGCGACACCGCGCAGCGGTTGTTCAAGGCTCCGCAGACTCAGTTCGTGGCCGAGTTCCTGGGCGAGAACAACTTCGTCACGGGCACGCGCCAGGATGGCCGCTGGCAGGCATTCGGCACCAGCTTTGTCCTGCCGCCGGAACGGGATGCCCCGGCTGATCGGCAGGGGGCCACGCTATGGCTGCGCCCCGGCGATATCGAGCTTGGGGCTGGCGGTCCTGATGAGGTGAGCTTTCAGGGCAAAGTCGAAGACACGATGTTCCTGGGCACCCGCAACAGCCTGACCCTGCGGCTGGACACGGGCGAAACCATCGTCGCCTCGATCCCCAACGAACTGAACCTGGCCGAAATCGTCGGCCAGACCCTGACCTTTCGCGCCCGCACGACGTCGGTCGGCGTCATTCCCCAAGAGGGTTGACGGGCGGCCAATTGCAACGACTGGCCTTCAGTGGCCAGATACCTGAGGAACAAGTGACATGCCGGGAACAGCCCGACTGAAGGAAATTACCCTGCCGGATTACGGCCTGCCCAGGCAGATCCCGCAGCTGACGGCATCGGTCTACAAGGACCGCTTCGCGCGGTTCATGGATCTTGTGCGCGGGATGGGGCTTGATGCCGTTGTCGTCTATGGCGACCGCGAACATTGCGCCAACATCTCTTACCTGACCGGTTTCGACCCGCGCTTCGAAGAGGCGCTGCTGATCGCCGCGAAGGGCAAAACGCCAGCCATCCTGACCGGACCGGAGAATGTCGGCCTTGCCGCCGTGACCCCGCTTGGCACCGAGGCCTTGCTGTGGCCGGGCTTCGGGCTGATGGGACAGGACCGAACCAAGGCGCGAAACCTTGCCGATGTGCTGAGCGACGCGGGGCTTTCGAGGGGGCAGAAGATCGGTCTGGTCGGATGGAAATACTTCCTGCCCGATGAGATCGAGGGGGCCGCGACGGCGACCGACCTGCCCGCCTATCTGGCTGCCGCCATTAGCCGCTTCGGCACTACAGTCAACGCGACAGGCCTGCTGATGGACCCGGCCACAGGCCTGCGGGCGACCATCGAGATAGATGAGCTGGCGCGGTTCGAATTCCTCGCGACCCACAGTTCGGAATCCATCAAGCGCGTCCTCTTCGGCCTGAAGCCCGGCATGACCGAATTCGAGGCGGCGAGCCTGATGCGCCCGCTGGGCCTGCCGGTCTGCTGTCACCCGATGCTGTCCTCGGGCGCACGGGCAAAGTTCGGGCTGTGCAGCCCATCGGGCCGGGTGATCGAAAAGGGCGACATGCTGACCATGGCGTTCGGCTATCAGGGATCGCTGACCGCGCGGGCGGGTTATGTCGTTGAAAGCGCAGATGAGTTGCCGGACGGCGCCAAGGATTATGCCGAACGTCTGGTCGCGCCCTATTTCGAGGCGGCTGCCGAGTGGTATGAGACGATCGGCATCGGCGTGACCGGCGGCACCATCGACGCGATGGTGCGGGCGCGGCTGGACAACGACTTTTTCCGGCTGGCACTGAACCCCGGCCACCTGATCCATATCGACGAATGGATGAACAGCGCGGTCCAGCCCGGCAACCAGACCGCCTTCCACAGCGGGCAGGCGATACAGATCGACATGATCCCGGCCACCGGCAGCGTGTATTTCACCTCGAACATCGAGGATGGCATCGCCTTGCTGGACGAGAGCGGGCGCGCGGCCTTTGCCGAGCGTTTCCCCGAGGCTTGGGGCCGGATCGAGGCGCGGCGCGCCTTCATGGCGGATGCTCTTGGTATCAGGATCAAGCCAGAGGTGCTGCCGTTCAGCAACCTTTCGGGCTGGTTGCCCGCCTACCTGCTATCCCCCGGATTGGCGATGAGCCGGGCTTGAACGAAGACAGCCCCGCCGACACATGGCGGGGCATCTTTTGCGGGGGACAGCAGATGAACCGGACGATGGCCAGGATATTCACGCAGCCGAAACCGATACTGGGCATGCTGCATCTGGCGGGTGACAGCGCCGAGGATCGTCTGGCGCTGGCCCTGCGCGAGACCGATCTGATGGTCGCGGGCGGGGTCGACGGTATCATCGTCGAGAATTACTTCGGCAGCGCCGATGATGCGCGACGGGTGCTGGAGGCCTTTGCGGCAAAACCGCCCGGCACGGTGATCGGGCTGAACATCCTGCGCAACTTCCGCCTGGCCTTCGACCTTGTGCGCGAGTTCGACGTGGGTTTCCTGCAGATCGATTCCGTAGCGGGCCATCTGCCGCCTGACGAGGATGCCGATTATGCCGCCGAACTGGCCGAACGACGCAAGGGCTCCTCCGCCCTGCTGTTCGGTGGGGTGCGGTTCAAGTATCAGCCGTACAAGTCGGGCCGCAGCGAGAAAGAGGATCTTCACCTTGGCATGGCACGTGCCGACGGAATTGTCATCACAGGTGCAGGCACGGGTCAGGCGACCGACAACGACAAGGTAAAACGCTTCCGCAGCGTGGTCGGTCCCGACTATCCGCTGCTGATCGGCGCGGGCATGACCGCCGAGACGGCGGCACAGCAGATGCGGCTTGCAGACGGCGCGGTGGTGGGCAGCTATTTCAAGGATACCTACAAGGACAGCGGCAAGGTCGAACAGGGCCATGTCGAACGGCTGATGGCCGAAGTTCGGCCGCTTCGCGCGGGTTGAGGGATGGCTGCGATGAACCTGACTGCCTGCGCATTGACACCCGAGGCCTTCGCGCCCTTTGGGCGGGTTCTGAACCTGATGGCGGGCGGCGACGACGGGCTGGTCCGCACCGATGGTCCGGGCTGGCAGGACTGCTACACCAAGACACCGCTGATCGGCACCAATGGCAGTCTTGGGCTTACCCGATCCGGCGGGACGCCATTCGATCTGCGCCAGATGGAGCGGCACACGAACACGGAAGAAGCCCTGTTTTGTCTGGACGCCCCGATCGTGCTTGCAGTTGCCCCTGCCGGTGACAGGCAGCAGCCCGAGAGCGCGGATGTCCGGGCTTTCATCATACCCAAGGGGGTTGCGGTCGTGCTGGACGCGGGCACCTGGCATGATGCCTGCCGGGGGCTGGACCGCCCCGTGGCCTATTACTGGATGGCGACGGTCGGCACCGGGACGGAGTGGCGGGACGTGGCGGGTGGACCCCTTACGGTCGAATGCGGGGCGCAGCCGTGACCGCCGGCAGCACCTTCTTCATCGGTGACGTCTCGCTGGACGACTATTACCTCTCCGACCGCTGGCCCGGTCTGGCCGAGAAGGATTTCGTCACCGATGCGGGCAGTTTTGTCGGCGGCAGCATCGCCAATGCGGCGAGTGTGCATGCGGCACTGGGCAGCCCCACTGAATTCGTCTCGCTGCTGAACCTCAGCCCTGTCTCGGACCGGCTTTGCGCCGAGATGCAGGCGCGGGGCGTGTCCGTGCGGCATATGCTGCGGCAGGACGGCATCGCGGAATCGCGCAACCTGATCTTCCTGTCGGGCGGCGAGCATGTCGTGCTGACGGTGGACATGGGGTTTCAGCCCATGGAATTGTCGGACGCCCTGATGGCAGGGCTCAGACAGCCCGGCATCCTCTATACGACGCTTTACCGTGCAAGGCGGCTGCGTCACCGCGCATTGTCCGGCGCCGCGCTGCTGGCGGATCTGAACGGCCATGGCAGGAAGGCAGTCTTCGATCTGGACGTTGGTGGCTTTGCCGAAGCTGACCTGCCCTATCTGCGGGGCGCGCGGGCGGTGATCCTGAACCAGCTTGGCTATTCCGTTGCCTTTGGCGACAGGGCCATATCCGAGGTGGCGGGCTGGATGACCGAAAACGAAGTGGACCTCGTCATCCGGACGCTGGCCGCGAACGGGGCCGAGGCTTTTGACGGAACACATCACTACAGGGTGCCGGGCCATTCGGTGAGGGTCGTCGACGTAACGGGGGCGGGCGACACCTTTGGCGGCGCGCTGGTGCATGCCATCTCGTCGGGGGTCGGCCTGGGAGAGGCCCTGGAATTCGCGGTGCTTGCTTCGGCCCGCGCCGTCACCATCCAGGGCCCGGCCTCCGGCATCGCGACGCTGGATGAAATTGCCGCCTTCCGCGCGACACTTGACGGGCGAAACGGCTGAGCGGCGCTCGCCCCGTCCGGCGTCTTGTCATCGACACGTCATCCCCCGGCAACAACTCCGTCACAGCGCGGCAATAAGCAGGCGCTGCGAAAACCAATTCCGGCATAAGGCCGGACCAAGCGGAGTCTTCCGAAAGTGATCAAACTTAATCGTCGCAGCTTTGTCAGCGGCGCGGCACTTGCCGCCGTCGCTTCCCCCTTCGTGTCGCGCGGAGCCTTCGCGCAGGCCACCTCGGGCGAAGTCAACATCTTCGCCTGGGCGGGCTATATCTCTGACGAGCTGCTGGCGGCCTTCGAGCGTGATACCGGCATCAAGGCGACCTACACGCCCTATGGCACCAACGACGAACTGCTGAACCAGATGCGTGCCAGCAATGGCACCGGCTATGACATCATCTGGCCGGCGGTCGACCGCGTTCCGAACTATGTCGAGTTCGGCCTGATCCAGCCAATCGACGAAACCAAGGTGATCTGGGATCGCGTTCTTCCCAGCGCGCTCAAGGGTTCGGAAACCCTCGGCGCGGTGGTGGACGGCAAGCGTTACCAGGTTCCGACCGATTGGGGCACCGAGGCTCTGGCCTTCGACACAACCGAATTCCCGCTGGTCTATGGTACCGCATCTTATGGCGACCTCTGGAAGCCGGAAGCCTCTGGCAAGGCTACCGTGCGCGGTCATTCTGCGCTGGTCGGTCTCGGCCTGTGGCTGGAGACCCAGGGCAAGCTGCCGCACCCGATGCGCGACAGCTTCAAGGACGAAGCCACGATGCGCGCCAACTACGACGTGATTCTGGCTGAAGCCATCGAGCGCAAGGGCAACATCGCCCAGTTCTGGTCGAACGAGAACGAAGCGCAGGGTGCATTCCGCACCAACGGCGCGAAGATCGGCCAGACCTGGGATTCCTCGGCTGCCGGTCTTGCCAAGGAAGGCCTGCCGATCGGTTTCGTCGCCCCTGTCGAAGGCGCGCTGGCCTGGATGGAAGGCATCTCGATCCCCGTCGGCGCCGAGAACGTCGATCAGGCCTATGCCTTCCTGAACTGGATGCTGACGCCCGAAGCGGGCGCCATGTATGCCAACAACACCTCGATCAACACCACCGCTGTTGGCGCGGATGCGCATCTGTCCGAAGCCGCGCGCAACTTCTTCGCGGCCGCCTATCCTGGCGATGCGCTGGAGAAACTGTGGTGGTGGCCGGTGCAGGAAAACTGGTTCGTGACGCTGCGCGGCGAGTATCAGGACAAGTTCCTGTCGGCCTGATCGCTGGCTAGCCAAAAACCGGGTGGCGGCCTTTGGCCGTCACCCTTTACGCATATCCGAAAGAAGAAATCCCCATGTCGCACTCAGTTGACCTGATCGATATCGAAATGGTTTTCGGCGACGTGAAAGCCGTCCAGAAACTGTCGGCGCATATCGAAGGTGGAGAGTTCTTCTCCATTCTCGGCCCGTCCGGTTGCGGCAAAACCACACTCCTGCGCCTGATCGCCGGGTTCAGCAAGCCCACCTCGGGCCGTGTGCTGATCGGCGGACGAGACATGACCGGGATCAGCGCCGACCGCCGTCCCACCGCGATGATCTTCCAGTCGCTCGCACTTTTCCCACTGATGCCGGTCTGGGAAAACATCGCCTTCGGGCTTGAGGCGCGCGGCGTGCCGAAAGCGCAGCGCCGGGCAAAAGCCGAGGAGTTGCTCGACCTGATCGCCCTGCCCGGTTTTGGCGACCGCATGGTGCATGAATTGTCCGGCGGTCAGCGCCAGCGGGTCGCCATAGCCCGCGCATTGGCGGTCGAACCTCAGGTGCTGCTGCTGGACGAACCGCTTTCGGCGCTGGACCTGAAGCTGCGCCAGCACATGCGGGCCGAGTTGCGCGCGCTGCAAAAACGCACCGGCGTCACCTTCATCTACATCACCCACGACCAGTCCGAGGCGCTTGCCATGTCGGACAGGGTGGCGGTGATGAGCGGCGGCGTGCTGCAACAGATCGCCGCGCCGCAAGAGCTATATCTGAACCCCGCCACACCTTTCGTCGCGAAATTTGTTGGTGAAACCAATGAATTCACTGGCCGCATCAGCGATGAGGCTGGCGGGCTGGCCATCGTCGAAACGCCGCATGGCCGTTTCGCTGGCCGCATCGGAGGAAAGTTGAACGCAGGGGCGCTTGCCGCCGCCTATGTCCGCCCCGAGGCGATGGTCTTCAGCCGCCAAGAGGTCGCCAACAGCGTCCCCGCACGGGCAGAGACGCTGGAATACGAAGGCGCGGTGGCCATGCTGCGCGCCGTCTCGGAAAGCGGCCATACGCTTCACGCGGCAATTCCCAACCGCCAGTTGGCCGATGCGCCAAGGCCTGGCGAGGCGATCTGGCTCAGCTTCGCGCCCACCGATGCACTCGTGCTTGCCCATGAATAAGCTGCTCGATCGTTTTGGCGCAGGATTGGGCGGCGTGATTGCGCTGCTGGTGGTCTTCTGGCTGATCGGCATGGTGCTGACGCCGAACCTTGTCATGCTGAACTTTTCCTTCAGCCCGAACCTTCGACCCGCCCAGATTGGCGGGCCGGACGACCGTTATACGCTGGAGAATTTCACCGCGCTGTTCGGCGACCCGGTGCATCGTGGCATCTTCCTGAAAACCGTCTGGGGCAGCGCACTGGTTACTCTGATCACCTTGATCGTGACCTATCCCTTGGCGTTCTGGATGGCGCAGGTCGCCACGGGCAACAACGCCCGCCTGATGCTGATCGCGCTGATCATCCCGTTCTGGATCAACGAGGTTCTGCGCACGCTGGCCTGGTACATCCTGCTCGCGCTCAACGGCCCGATGAACGTGTTCCTGATCTGGCTGGGGGCGATTGACGAGCCCGTTCGCTGGTTCGGCAACTTCGGTGTGCTGGCCGGGATGGTATACGCCTATATCCTGTTCATGCTGTTCCCGATCTACAATTCGGTCTCGACGCTGGAGAAGGCGCAGCTTGACGCTGCGCGCGACCTGGGCGCATCGACAGCGCGCATCCACTGGCGGATCGTGATCCCGCATTCCAAGGCGGGCATCGCAACGGGATGCGTGTTCACCTTCATGCTGGCCGCGGGCAGCTATGTGGCACCTGCGCTGCTCGGCTCTCCCGGCAGCCGCTGGTTTACCGAGATTATCTACAACTGGTTCTTCGAAGGCGGAAACTGGAACAGGGGTGCGGCCTATGCGCTGGTCCTGCTGGTGCTGTGCATGCTGGTCGTGCTGGCCACACTGCGACTGTTCCGCGTAAATCTGGCGGATGTCGCAAAATGACAATGGTGCAGCAATCTTCCGCAGCCCGCTCTGGCCAGGACCTGTTGACGTCGTTGTCGACCGTCCTGCCTCGCGTCATCTTCGCGGGCTATCTTATCCTGTTCCTGCTGTATCTGTTTCTGCCCCTGATCATCATGGGCGCCGCCACGTTCAACACCAGCAAGTTCCCGACGGTCACACCGTGGCTTGGAACCACCCTGCAATGGTTCGACGCGCTATGGGCTGACCGCGCGATGTGGCAATCGCTGTGGCTGTCGATCCTGATCGGGCTGGCTGTCATCGCCTTTGCCCTGCCGGTCGGCACCGCAGCCGCGTTGTTCCTGACCAGTGTGGATGCGCGGATGCACAGCTTCCTGTATTCTGTCATGGTCTCGCCTCTTCTGACACCGGGCGTAGCCATCGGTATCTCGACCCTGATCCTGTGGCGGCAGATCGGGGTCAGTGGCGGCACTTTCCTGATTATCATTGCTCAAGCGAGTTTCATCACCGCCTATGTCATGCTGATGGTCGTCGCCCGCCTGCAGCGGTTCGACCGGATACAGGAAGAGGCGGCGCTTGGCCTTGGCGCATCACGCTTCATGATCTTCCGCCGGGTGCTGCTACCCTATCTGCGTCCATCGCTGATCGCGGCGGCCTTCATCGCCTTCCTGCAGTCGTTCGAAAACTACAATACCACGCTGTTCGTGCGGGGAACCGAAACCCCGCTGACGGTCTACATCGCCACCAAGGTGCGCACGGGTCTTACCCCTGCGGTCAACGCCTTGGCGCTGATCCTGATCCTGCTGACCATCGTGGCTGCCGTGACCGCCGAAATCGTCCGGCGCAGAAAACCCACGCGCGCCTCAAACTGACATCGGCGCAGGGTAAGCCCTCTAGCCGACCCGGAACAGTTTATCCCGCGACGTTGCACCCCGAACCAATACAAGCCGGCTGGGCGGCACTTTCAGCGCCTTTGCCAACAGTCGTGTCACGGCCTTGTTGGCCTTGCCATCCTCGGGCGGGCAGGTCACGCGGATGACATAGCGTGACCCGTCCAGCGTCACCTGCTCACGCGAGGCATTGGGCGTGACCCGCACCACGATCTCACGCGGGGATTCTGGCTGATCGGTCATGGCTTTCCTCTGGCCAAGGGTCATACCGCGCCCTTAGGCTTGCCGCAAACAGGAGGTTCGCGATGACGACCGCATTTCTTTGGGACGAGCGCTGTTTCTGGCATCACGGCGGCAACTATGCCTTCACGCTGCAGGTAGGCGGGCTGGTGCAGCCGCTGGCGGGTGGCCTGCCCGAGAACCCAGAGACAAAGCGGCGCCTGAAGAACCTGCTCGATGTGACCGGCCTCATGCGCGAACTCGACGCGGGATCTGCCCCGCCCGCGGCATGGGAGGACCTGCGCCGGGTTCATCCTGAGCATTATCTGCGGTCCTTCAAGGATATGTCCGACGCAGGCGGTGGCGAGCTGGGGCTTCGCACCCCCTTTGGTCGCGATGGTTTCGAAGTCGCCTCGCTGTCGGCCGGACTGGCGAAAGAGGCGCTGAACCGCGTGCTGACCGGCAAGGCGCGGAACGCCTATGCGCTGTCGCGCCCGCCGGGGCACCACTGCCTGCCGGATTTTCCGAACGGTTTCTGCCTTCTGAACAACATCGCCGTCGCAATAGAGGCCGCGCTGGCCGCCGGGCTGGCGGGCCGCGTCGCCGTGCTGGACTGGGATGTGCACCACGGCAACGGAACCGAGGGCATCTTCCTGCACCGCGGCGATGTGCTGACCATCTCGATGCATCAGGAGCGTGACTATCCGCTGGACACAGGCGGTGCCGAGGTGCGCGGCGAAGGCGAAGGACGCGGCGCCAACATAAACATCCCCCTGCCGCCCGGCACGGGCCACAAAGGCTATCTGACGGCGATGGAGCGCATTGTCTTGCCCGCCCTGCACCGCTTCAAGCCCGATGCCATCGTCGTCGCCTGCGGCTTCGATGCCTCGGCGGTCGATCCGTTGTCGCGCACCATGGCGACAGCCGAAACCTTCCGGCTGATGACCCGCGCGGTCATGCAGGCGGCGGACGAATTGTGCGACGGCCGGCTGACGCTGGTGCATGAAGGTGGCTATTCCGAGGTCTACGTTCCCTTCTGCGGCCATGCGGTGCTGGAAGAGCTTTCGGGATCGAACATCACCGCCCCCGACCCGATGGCCGAAACATTGCGCCAACGGCAACCCGGAGCGCGTTTCGATGCATTTTTCGAAGGTTGGATCGACGAACTGGCAGCGGGCCTGCGTTAAATCCCTGAACCGCCGCAGCCGCGCCGGTTTCGGTATTGCCCGGCCCAGCCCGCGTGCCTAGATACGCCGCCATAGCCAGGGCAATCACTGCTCCCGCCGCGTTAACCGGAGATGTCGGATGCCCGATGCCAATCTGCCTGCCCTGAACTTCCTGCTCAGCCGCCAGTCGCGGCCCGCCAAGACCTTCACCCTGCCCGTCCCGTCGCGTGACGAATTGTCGCCGCTGCTGACCGCCGCCGCCCGCGTGCCCGACCATGGCAAGCTGGAACCCTGGCGCTTTCTGGTGCTGGAAAAACCGGCGCTCAAGCGTCTCGCCGATCTGGCAGAGCAACGCGCGAAAGAACTTGGACTGGACGATGAAAAGATCGCCAAGGGACGCGGGCAGTTCGACGCCGGGCTGCTGGCCGTCGCCGTGGTCTCCAGCCCCAAGCCGTCGGAAAAGATCCCCGAGATCGAACAGGTGCTGTCGGCGGGCGCTGTCTGCTTCAACCTGCTGACGGCGGCGACCGCGGCGGGCTGGGGCGCGAACTGGCTGTCGGGCTGGCCGTCCTATGACCGGGAATTCATCGGCCAGGGTCTGGGACTTGCCCCGCATGAGACCGTCGCAGGCATCGTGCACATCGGCACCGCCCCCATGACACCGCCGGACCGCCCGCGCCCCGACATCGCGCGCCTGACCACATGGGTGGACGCTTGATCTTCGACTGCTTCCGGCTGGCGCTGGGGCAACTCGGCGACCCGCGATTTCGCCGGGTTCTGGTGCTGGGTGTCGGTCTGACCATCCTGCTGCTGGTCGGGGTCTATCTGGCCTTCCTCTGGGCCATCGGCCTTTTTGTTCCCGACCAGATCAGCCTCCCGTGGTGGGGGCCGATCTCTGGGATCGACCGCGTGCTGTCCTGGGGTGCGGTTCCCGTGGTCATCCTGATGTCGGTGTTCCTGATGGTGCCTGTCGCCTCGGCCTTCACCGGCTTTTTCCTTGATGACGTGGCCGCAGCGGTCGAGGCGCGGCACTATTCCCACCTGCCCGTCCCCCCGCCGATCCCTTGGCTCACATCCCTGCTCGATGCGGTCAATTTCCTGGGCGTCGTCATCATCGCCAACGTCCTGGCGCTTGTGCTGTATCTTTTCTCCGGCCCCTTCGCACCCTTGGTCTTCTGGGCCGTCAACGGCTACCTGCTGGGGCGCGAATACTTCACGCTGGCCGCCATGCGGCATCTGGGTCGTGACGGAGCCAAAGCATTACGGCGGCGCAACAACGGCACGATCTGGCTTGCAGGCATCCTGATGGCGGCGCCGCTGTCAGTGCCGGTCGTCAACCTTCTGGTTCCCGTGCTGGGTGCCGCGACCTTCACTCACCTTTTTCAGCGGTTGCAGGGGCAGGTCCCAACACCCCTCCAAGGTCGATATCCCGCAGGCCGATCCAGCCGGAAATGATGATGCCATAGATCACCGCCCAAAGTGGCACGGTGATGAACGTGGTGATGCGCATCTTGCCCCGCAGGTTGAAATCCGCCGGGGCGCCCGCCGGAGTGCCGGGCACGACGCTGCCTGCATCTGCCTGAGTGGTGACGCGGATTTGCAGGGCCATCAGGAAGATCATGAACCAGATGACGGCAAAAAGAACGATGGACCCCGTGATGCTCATCAGGCTTGCTCCAACTCGACCAGACAGCCGTTGAAATCCTTTGGGTGCAGGAACAGCACCGGCTTTCCATGCGCGCCGATCTTCGGCTCGCCCGTCCCCAGAACCCGAGCGCCATCCGCCTTCAGGCGGTCGCGGGCCGCAATGATGTCATCAACCTCATAGCAGATATGGTGAATTCCCCCGGCCGGATTCTTCTCCAGAAACCCGGCGATGGGCGAGGCATCGCCCAGCGGAGACAGAAGCTCGATCTTGGTATTCGGCAATTCGATGAACACGACCGTCACACCATGATCGGGCTCGTCCTGCGGCGCACCGACAGTCGCGCCCAGCGTCTGGCGATACTGAGTTGCGGCAGCCGCAAGGTCAGGCACGGCGATGGCAACGTGGTTGAGGCGACCGATCATGGTGGCTCCGCGTTCTGGATTGCGCCGGTTATGGGCAACCGGGCCGTAAGAGGCAAGGGGAACGGGTGTCGCAGCATCCGTCTTAACCGCGTGTTAGGTCCAGATGTGGTGGGTTGGTCCGGTATTGAATGGAAGGCTGCCGCCATGCCCGTTCCCGACCACATCCCACCCGGCGCAGATCCTGCGCAGGGACAACAGCCCGCCCTGCCATTGCAGGGGCTGACAATCCTCGCCGTAGAGGACAGCCGCTTCGCAAGCGAGGCGCTGCGGCTGCTTTGCCTGCGGTCGGGCGCCCGCCTGCGCCGGGCGGAAACGATGGCCGCCGCCGCGCGGCATCTGGCGCTTTACCGACCCGATGCTGTCATTGTCGATCTGGGCCTGCCGGATGGTGACGGGGCGCAGCTTATCGCGCGCCTGTCGCAAGCGGGCCTTACGGTTTTCGGCACAAGCGGCGACCCCGAAGGCTCGCGTGTCGCTCTTTACCACGGGGCAAGAGCTTTCTTCGACAAGCCTATGGAAAATATTGCTATTTTTCAATCCTACATCCTCTCCCATATTCCGGGCCGGGTAATGGTGGCCACGGACAAGGAAGGCCGGTTACAGCCCGACCGGCTGGCCTTGCAGGACGACCTGCTGCGCGCGGCAGAACTGTTGGGCGCGACGCCGGATGGTGCGACCCGGCGTTATGTGGCGGGCTTTCTGGGCAGCATTGCACAAAGCGCGCGCGATCCCGCGCTTGCGCAGGCGGCCAGGCGTGCTGCGATATCGACAGATGCCTTGCCGCAGCTTCACGCTTTGCTGAATGCCCGTCTCGCCGCCGGCTCCGACGTCTTCGCGGTGCCCGAGAACTTCGTTCCCTAACCGATCCCGCTGGAGTAGAAGGTGGCCAACCCACAAACCCGAGGCTGCCATGACCCTTTCCACACGCCCATTTGGCCGCACAGGCCGCAACGTGACCGCCATCGGCTTTGGCGCCTGGGCCATCGGCGGCTCCTGGGGTGATGTCTCGGAAGCTGACGCCAAGGCGACGCTGAACGCGGCCCTCGACTCGGGCGTGACCTTCCTCGACACGGCCGACGTCTATGGCGACGGCCGGTCCGAGCGGCTGATCGCCGAAGTTCTGGCCGGGCGTGGCGGCGAGCGTCCCTTCGTTGCGACCAAGGCCGGACGGCGGCTTAGCCCGCACGTTGCCGCAGGCTATACCCCGGCCAATATCGAGGCATTCATCGACCGCAGCCTGAAGAACCTGCGCACCGACGCGCTGGATCTTTTGCAACTCCACTGCCCCCCGACCGAGGTTTTCTACACTCCCGATCTTTTTGGCGCGCTGGACGGTTTGGTGACAAAAGGCAAGCTCAAGGCCTACGGTGTCTCGGTGGAAAAGGTGGAAGAGGCTCTGAAGGCGATCGAATATCCGAACGTCGCCTCGGTCCAGATCATCTACAACATATTCCGCCAGCGTCCCGAACGGCTTTTCTTCCCCGAGGCGAAGCGGCGCGGCGTGGCGGTCATCGCCCGCGTGCCGCTGGCATCGGGACTTCTGACCGGCAAGATGACGGCGCAAAGCACCTTTGCCGCCGATGACCACCGCAGCTTCAACCGCCATGGTGAGGCCTTCGACATGGGTGAGACCTTTTCGGGCGTGCCCTATGACGTGGCGCTTGAAGCGGTCAAGGCCATCCGCCCGCTGGTGCCCCAAGGGGCTACCATGGCCGCTTTCGCGCTGCGCTGGATTCTGATGAACGACGCAATCTCGGTCGTCATTCCCGGCGCGCGCCGCCCGGATCAGGCTATTGCCAACGTCGCCGCCGATGCTGTGCCGCCGCTGACGGCAGACACCATGGCGGCGCTGCGCGAGATATACGACAGCCGCATCGCACCCTACGTCCACCAGCGCTGGTAAACAAAGCACACCGAATTCTGTTGAAAAGAAATGCCCAAGTGTTCAGATGCACGCAATAAGGGTCGCAGGGGCGGGCCGATAAATGACTGACGCAACAGGAACACTCAATCCGGCCGCGACAGACCACATTCCGTGGTTCGTGGTTTCATCCGGACAGACCGACATCCTGCTGAATGTCGCGATAATCTTCCTGATTGTTGTGATTTTCGCTTTCAGCACGCTTTACCTCCGCCTGCACGCCCTGCCCGAGCACATTGCTCACAAGGGCAGCAAGTTCCAGTTGCAGATCGTGGGAGTGCTGGCCCTGATTGGGCTGTTCACCCATAACAACGCTTTCTGGATCGCGGCCCTGCTGATCGCCATGATCGAGATCCCGGATTTCGGCAGCATCTTTGCTTCTATGGCCCGTTCGCTGGAACGCATTGCCTCGCCACGGCGGCAAGACCCCGAACCGCCAGAGATTGCCGAGCCTGCGCCGCCACCGGAACCTTCCACACCTCAGACGGCGCAAGGGGCTTGAGCCATGCTTGAACTCCTCGTCAGTTCGCTTATCACGATCCTGCCCGATTACCTTTTTCGCCGGTTCGGTCAGGGAAAGCGGCTGGGACGCGAAATAACGATCTTCTCGATCTGGTATGAGCTGCGCTGGGGCATCACCGCTTGCGTTTTTCTGACCATCTCACTGATAACGGTGATCTTCTTTTACCACCCCTCGACCAGCGCCGCGGTAACACTCTATCGCTCGATCCCGATCCTGCCCGAGGCTTCGGGTCGCGTTAACAAGGTCTTTGTCGATCTGAGGGGAGAGGTAAAGGCGGGCGATCCGATCTTCAGCCTGGACAGTTCGCAACAGCAGGCAACCGTCAGGGTGGCCCAGGCCCGCGTGGCCGAGGCCGAGGCCGCCATTGTGGTCGCCCGGTCGAACCTTGCCGTTTCCGAAGGACAGATAGAGGAAGCGCAAAGTGCGCTGAAACAGGCGCGGGATGAACTTGAAACCCGCCAGGCGATCCGCGCGCGCAACACCGACACCATCTCCGCGAGAGAAGTGGAAAAGGCCGAAACCCTCGTTCAAGGTCGCCAGGGCACGCTGAACGTGGCCACCGCCAATCGCGACACCATCCAGACCCAGATCGAGGTGCAACTGCCTGCCGAAAAGCAAAGTGCGGAAGCCGCACTTGCCCAAGCCGAGGCGGACCTTGCCAAGACCGTGATCTATGCGGGTGTTGACGGGCGGGTCGAGCAGTTTTCGCTGCGCGTGGGCGATGTGGTCAACCCCTTCATGCGGCCTGCGGGCGTCCTGATACCGGCCAACGCCGGGACGACCACGATGCAGGCCGGCTTCAACCAGATCGAGGCAGGAGTCATTTATCCCGGTATGATCGGAGAGGCTGCCTGCAACTCTCGTCCTTTCGAGATCATTTCGCTGGTCGTGACCGACGTTCAGAACGTGATCGCCGCCGGCCAGTTCCGCGCCTCGGATCAACTGGTGGACCTGGCGACGCAAAAACTGGCCCCTGGCACGCTGACCGTCTATCTGGAACCCCTGTTCAAGGACGAGCTTGACAAGCTGACGCCTGGCAGCAGTTGCACGGCAACTGTCTATACCAACAATTACAAACGCTTGGAGTCAGAGGAGCTTTCCTCGCTTCAGCGGATCGGCCTTCACGCGGTGGATACCGTGGGCATGGTGAAAGCCCTGATTTTGCGTATTCAGACCGTACTTATGCCGGTTCAGACGCTGGTGTTTTCAACCGAACACTAGGCGGCGGGGTCAGCCGCCAAGCAGCGGGTCGGTCGAAGCCCGCACCAGCTGCGTCAGCTCGGACAGGCTTTCGCGCTGATGCCCCCTGGCGTCGAAGTTCTTCGGCGACAACCAGGTGGTGAAGCATTCCTGCAGCGCCGGCCATTCCTTGTCGATTGCCGCGAACCATGCGGTATCGCGGTTGCGGCCCTTCACGATGGTCGCCTGCCGAAAGATACCCTCATAGGAAAGGCCCAGCCGCTGCGCCGCGCGGCGCGAGGGGATGTTCAGCGCGTTGCATTTCCATTCGTAGCGGCGATAGCCCGCCTCGAAGGCCCATTGCATCATCAGGAACATCGTCTCGGTCGAGATCACGCCGCGCTGAATCTCGGGGGCAAGGCAGATATGGCCAACCTCGATCGTGCCCACCTCGGGCGTGATGCGCAGATAGCTTGCCACGCCACCGCAATGGCCGGTTTCAAGATTGCGAATGGCGTAGAACACCGGATCACTGCCGGTTGCCGCATCCTTCGCCCAGCGATGGTAGGCTGCAGCAGAGGTAAAAGGACCGTAGGGCATATAGTCCCACAGGCTGTCATCCACGCTCATCGCGCGGTGCAGGTCGGCTGCATGACGGTCGGCATCCAGCCGTTCCAGCCGGACATATCGCCCTTCCAGCACCGGCGCATCGGGGCGCGGCGGCGGCACAAAATCCGGCACCTCGAAGCCCAGGGATTTATCGTCGCGCATCTGCTTCCTTTCGGTTTCATCTTGCCCGGGCCGCGCCGGGGCGGGGCTGTCTGCCCCCTCCCCGGCCCCCACCCCCGAGGATATTTGAGAACGGGAGATGGGGCAGAGGCAGGCTTTGGCAAACATTCGGCTTTTTGCGAGTTATGCCGCTGGGTGGCGGCGCTTCAAGCGGGAAAAGATCGCTTGCCGCTAAAGCAGCAGGCCCGGATCGTCCCCCATGTCCAGCCCCTGGAAGACGCTGCCCTCCAGCAGGCCGCGATCCAGCCCGTAAAGCCCGCGCATCGCCCAGGCGGCATAGGAGCGCACGTCCGCAGTGGGCATCAGGTCGCGCCCCTCATAAAGCTCCGTCTCGCCAATCCCCGGCCATCGTCCCATCACGCGCCCGCCGCGCACCGCACCACCCGCAATAAGCATCACGCCGCCCGTGCCGTGATCGGTGCCGCCGGTTCCATTCTCGCGCACGGTCCGACCGAATTCCGTCATGGCAAGCACGGTCGTCTGGCCCCAGACCGGCCCAAGCTGGGTCTTGAGCCGCAGGATCGAAGCAGCAAGCAGATCGAGCGCCTTCGGCAAGGCGCGGCCCTGTGCGCGATGCGTGTCCCAGCCCGTCTGGGAAAACGCGGCGATGCGGGTTTCGCCGCGCAGTCGCCCGGCAGCGAAGTCGATCAGATGTTCGACATCCGCGCGCGGGCCGCCGCCCGATGCAGCGGCGCCAGTCTCGGCGGCAAGGGTGATCGCCTCGGCACCAGCATCGCGAAACAGCGGATCGTCGTGATAAATCCGGTCCAGCAGCAGCCGGTTCTGTTCGGACAATTGCAGCGCCACGTCGGGCGACCAGCTGCGCACATCGGCAGCACCCTCCAGCACCGGCAAAGCCTCGCGCCCGATGGCATAGGCGGTCTCGGCCTGCACACCCGGCATCGCCTGGATCATGCGATTCAGCCATCCGTCGCGCACGGCGGGCACGGGCACGTCCAGCCCGGTTCCCGCCTCCAGCACATCCTGCCCGTCGAAATGGCTTCTTTTGTCCCGGTAAGGTGTCGAGACGGCATGGGCAAAGCCCAACTCGCCCGCTGCCCACAGCGGCATCAGCGGCCCGAGCGCCGGATGCAGCCCGAACTGACCGCCAAGCCCCAGCGTGCCCTCGCTCAGCGTCGGACGCAGGGCGGCAAAGCCGGAATCGCCCACCGGACGCACCACATCCAACCCGTCCATCGCGCCGCGAAGGATGATGACCACCAACCGCGCCTCACCAGGCACGGCCGCCATGGTCAGCGTGGTGGTCAGCGGATGGGCGGCAAGGGAACAGCCAAAGGCCGTCGCGCCCTTCAGGAAAATGCGTCGGTCCATCGCCCTACCTTCGGTTGAACGCGGGCGAGGCCAGGACAAGCCCGACACCTTCAGCCCGGTTTTCCGCCGCGCCGGCGGCCCAGATCAGATCCTTGTTCGCCGCATCGTCCAGCGCCCACATCACGAAATCACGCGGATCAGGCAGGTTCGGCGCAAGGCGCGACGGTGCATCCATCGCCCAACCGATCCGCGCAGCCAACCCCTGCGGGGTGATCCAGTCGGCGGCGAGTTCCGGCCAGCCATCAGGTCCGCCCGGAGCCTGCCACGGCTGGCCCATCGGCGTCATCGGCTGCAACAACAGCCGCCGCATCGCGCGGTCTTCCAGCCCCATGACCTGCGCACCGCCAATGCCCAGCGCGCGCAGGGAGGCCACGACGAACTCGACGGGTGGGCGCACCTTTGGCCCAGTCGGCTGCCATGCGGTGGGATGGGCCAGAAGCGCGGCATAAACCATCATCAGTTGCCCGCCGCTGTCCATCCAGGCTGTCTCAAGCGCCTCGACCAGCGATGCGTCAGGTTCATCCGAAACGAAATGCACGGCAAGCTTCTTCGCCATATGCCGCGCCGTCTCTGGCCGCACCGTCAGATCGGCGAGCACCGCTTTGATAGGCACCATGCCGTCCTGCGGCACCTCGGGATAGCTTTCGCCCAGCACCTGCTCCGCCCCCGGCTCGGCGCGCTGGCGCAGAAAGCGAAAACCCCTGCCCGGCTGCACGGCCATCCCGGTCAGCAGCTCGGCCAGTTGCCGAACGTCGTCCTGCGTGTAGCCCGCGCCGACGCCCAGCGTGTGCAACTCCATCATCTCACGCGCGAGGTTCTCGTTCAGGCCCTTGCCCTTGCGCTTTCCGACAACCGAGTTCGGGCCTACCGACACGACCTGATCCAGGTAGATCAGCATCGCAGGATGCGTTTCCACGGCTGTCAGCAGATCGGCAAAACTGCCCGCAAGGTTTGGCCTGATCGCATCGGCCATCAGCGCCAGCGGCAGTTCGCGCATCGAGGGCGTCTTTACGGAAACCGTGAAATGATCCGCCCAGAACAGCGCCAGCCGTTCACGGAACCCGTCGGGCGCATCAAGCGCGCGGGCAATAATGGCACGCGCACCGTCGAGCCAGCCATCGTTCAGCGCCTGCCCCGCCGCCTTGTAAGCCTGTTCTATTGCTTCAGGTGCCCCGCCAGCCGAGGCGCGACGGGCGCGCCGCCGATCCCGCGCGGCATCGTCGAAGGCATCGAGACGAAGCAAAACCTCAGCCGTCGAAGCGGTCGGGTATTGTTCGGCGGTGAGGTCCGGCCCGGCAAGCGCGGCCAGCATCGCTTCCGGGACTACCGCCGCCCCAGCGGGCAGAGGCAGGCCGAACCCAAACCGCAAGGCTGCTACCGTTTCCCGCTTCATCCCCGCCCCTATGCTTTCCCCGAATATAGGGAAGCATACGCGCGATCACAGGGTTTCCGGCGCGCAGGTTTTCAGAAGCGGAAGCCGTGCGGATAATCGTGCTGGTCGTCGAAATCATGCTTGCCGATGTCGATGCCCTGGCTGCGCATGATCGCGAAGGCCATCGAGGTGTGGAACAGGAAGTTCGGCATGCCGAACAGGTGCAGGAAGGTCGCCCCGTCCTGCTCCAGTTCCGCAAACCCCGCCCGGTGCCGGATGCGCCGCGCTTCGGCCCCCTCGAACTCAGCCGGATCAAGCGCCCGCAGCGCCTCGCGCGCCGCCGCCAGCCGCAGCGTCAGCCCTTCGGCATCCGGCGCAGGTTCGGCCCCCGTGGGCACCGCACGCCCCGCCAGCGGATAGGCCACGCGCAGGGTCATTCCCGCCGCCGTGGCCATCTGCTGGCCGGTCGTGAACATGTCCGGCGCGATCCGCGCCTGCAGCACCGTCTCACGCCCCTTGAGCTTGCCCAGAAGCCCCCCGATCCGGTCGAGGTAGTGCAGGAAGACGGGAACCGAAGCCGTGTAAAGCGGCGGCATCACGCCTCCTTCGGCACGACCCGCAGCCGCAACTCGCGAAGCTGCTCGTTCAGCGGCTCGGACGGTGCGCCCATCAGCAGGTCTTCGGCGCGCTGATTCATCGGGAACATGATGACCTCGCGGATGTTCATCTCATCCGCCAGCAGCATCACCGCCCGGTCGATGCCCATGGCGCAGCCGCCGTGCGGGGGCGCGCCATATTTGAACGCCTTGACCATGCCGCCGAACCGCTTGTCTACCTCGGAGTTCGGATATCCGGCCAGCTCAAAGGCCCTATACATGATCTCGGGCTTGTGGTTGCGGATGCCGCCACTGATCAACTCATAGCCGTTGCAGGCCAGGTCATACTGATAGGCATAAACGGCAAGCGGATCACCCGACAACGCCTCAAGACCGCCCTGCGGCATCGAGAAGGGGTTGTGGCTGAAGTCGATCTTGCCCTCGTCGGTCTTCTCATACATCGGAAAATCGACAATCCAGGCGAAGCGGAAGGTGTCCGTCTCGGCCAAACCAAGCTCGCGCCCGATCTCGTTCCGTGCACGGCCAGCAACGGCCTCGAAGGTATCGGGCTTGCCGCCAAGGAAGAAGGCGGCATCACCCTCGCCCAGTCCAAGTTGCAACCGGATGGCCTCGGTCCGTTCCAGGCCGATATTCTTGGCCAGCGGGCCCGCCGCCTCCATGTCTCCGAGATACAAATCAACCAGCTTGCGTGCTCTGATCTTGTCGAGCGCGTCACCCTTCACGAGAGGGATGAGCTGAGCTTCAAAGTTCGTGAATTCCGGTGATACAGCGTTGAACTCGCTGAAATCGGTGTCGCCGTTCTCAATCTTCTCCAAGACTCTGTTATAGGCGGGTGAAGGCTCGCGTTTCCGCCAGAAGATATAGCCCATGCCTGGCAACCCCTGCTGTTGCGCAAAGGCATTCATCCGGTCGCAGAACTTGCGGCCCACCGACTCGCCCGACGGACCTTTCGGCGCGGGGATGGCGCGAACCTCGGTGCCCTCATTCTCCAGCAATTTCGCGAATATCGCGAAGCCTGAGCCGCGGAAATGCTCGCTCACCACCTGCATCCTGATCGGGTTGCGCAGGTCGGGCTTGTCGGAGCCATACCACAGCAGCGAGTCGCGATAAGCGATGCGCGGCCAGTCGGGATGAACAGTCCGCTTCTTACCACCCCAATCGCTAAAGTCTTCGAACAGGCCCTGAATGACGGGCTGGACGGCACCGAACACATCCTCCTGCTCGACAAAGCTCATCTCGACGTCCAGCTGGTAGAAGTCGGTGGGGCTGCGGTCGGCGCGCGGGTCTTCGTCGCGGAAGCAGGGCGCAATCTGGAAATAGCGGTCGAAGCCCGCCACCATGATCAACTGCTTGAACTGCTGCGGTGCCTGCGGCAGGGCATAGAACTTGCCGGGGTGAAGACGCGACGGCACCAGAAAGTCGCGCGCCCCTTCGGGCGAGGATGCGGTGATGATCGGCGTCTGGAATTCGTTGAACCCCTGATCCCACATCCGGTTGCGCAAGGACCGCACGACATTGGACCGCAACATCATGTTCTGATGCAGCTTTTCGCGACGCAGGTCGAGGAAGCGGTAGGTCAGCCGCGTCTCTTCGGGATAATCCAGATCGCCGAACACCGGCATCGGCAGATCCTCGGCCGGCCCCAGAACCGTCACATCGGTCGCATAGACCTCAATCTCTCCGGTCGAAAGCTTTGGGTTCACCAGCGACGCATCGCGCGCCTTCACCCGCCCGTCGATCCGCACCACCCATTCGGCGCGCAGCTTTTCGATGCCCGCAAAGGCCGGGCTGTCGCTGTCGGCCAGCACCTGCGTGATGCCGTAATGGTCGCGCAGGTCAACGAACAGCACGCCGCCATGGTCGCGCACCCTGTGCACCCAGCCCGAAAGCCGCACGGTTTCGCCCACCTGGGCCTTGGTCAGTTGTGCGCAGGTATGGCTGCGATAGGCGTGCATGGTCGTCCCCTGGTTCCGGGCGTGTCGGTCCGCGCCGATCAAGCGCGTGGAACAAGGGAAGTCAAGCGACGTTGGTATGCCGTTGCTATCCGCCGGGTGCCCGAAAACTCTGCAACTGGACTGGACAGTTCACAAAGCCGTGTTAAGAATTTCCGCAAAACTACAAGAAACGGTCATCAAGAGATGTGGGAAAAACTCCTGGATCGGCTTGCTAGTGGCGTTTTGCAGGAAGGGAACCTGACCCTTCATCTGCCCGACGGCACATCGCGGCACTATGGCGACGGCAATGGCCCTGCGGTCGAACTGACGATTCATGATCCCGGATTGATCCGGCGGTTGGTGCGCAACCCCGACCTTGCCCTGGGCGAAGGTTACATGGACGGCGCCTACACGATTCGCGACGACGACATCGCGGGGCTTCTGCAGGTTCTGCTCGTCAATGTCGGCAAGGGCCGGGCAAAAGGCTGGCGCTATCCTTTCCGGCAGGTGCAACGCCTGCTTGGCCGCATCGACCAGATCGCACCCGCCCACAAGTCGCGTCAGAACGTGGCCCACCACTATGATCTGTCGGGTGACCTGTATCGGCTGTTCCTCGACACGGACCAGCAATATTCCTGCGCCTATTTCAAGACGCCCGAGGATACGCTGGAACAGGCGCAGATCCAGAAAAAGGCCCATATTGCGGGCAAGCTGCTGCTCAAGCCCGGAATGCGCGTGCTCGACATCGGCTGCGGCTGGGGCGGCATGGCGCTGACGCTGGCGCGAGACTACGGCGCAAAGGTCCTGGGCGTGACCCTGTCCGAAGAACAGCACGCGGTCGCGAACCGGCGCGTGACCGAGGCGGGCCTGCAGGACCAGATCGAAATCCGCCTGCAAGACTATCGCGCCGTCACCGGGACCTTCGACCGCATCGTGTCGGTTGGCATGTTCGAACATGTCGGCGTGCCGCATTACAGCGAATATTTCGACAAGGTCAGCGAATTGCTGGCCCCTGACGGGGTTGCCTTGATCCATACCATCGGACGCGTTTCGCCTCCTGGCCGGACAAGCCCCTGGATATCGAAGTATATCTTCCCCGGCGGATATATTCCCGGCCTGTCAGAGATCACGCCGGTCCTTGAAAAGATCGGCCTCTACACCACCGATATCGAGGTCTGGCGCCTGCACTACGCCGAAACGCTTCTGCACTGGCGCCGCCGGTTCGAGGCCAACCTCGACAAGGTCCGCGCGCTATATGACGACCGCTTCTGCCGGATGTGGCGCTATTATCTTGCGGCGTCGGAAATGACATTCCGCCACGACAACCAATGCGTCTTCCATATCCAGCTTGCGCATGACCAAAAGGCCGTCCCGCTTACCCGCGACTATCTCTATCGCGGCAACGAGGCGGCCTAGAACGGCCGTTGCACGTTGCCGGAATAAAAGTAGACGCCCAGCCCGGCGGTGAACAGAACCCAGCCCGCCACGGCATGCATCACCACGGCCAGCGGAAAACTGCCGCGCCGGGCATAGGCCCAGCCAAAAACCAGCCCGCCGAAAAAGGTCATCACCGCGACGACCGCGCTCCAATACATCAGGTGCGCAAAGGAAAAGACGGCAGCATTCATGCCCATCGTCGCGCCCGCGGGCAGGATGCGACCATAGCGGCGGAAGAACAGCGGGCGAAAGATCACCTCCTGCGGCAGCGCCGACAGGATGGGATAGATCAGCACGATCAGCAGCAAAAGGTATGGCTGGTGCCGAACCAGCCCGAACGCCGCATCGGGGGCGGTCAGATAGACGACACCCAATGACACGATCAGGGTGATCACCGCAAAGCCGAGCACCGGCAACAGCCGAACCTGATCCCAGCCGCGCTTCAGGTCCGACCAGTCAAAACCGGGCGTCCGCTGCAACAACCAAGCCCCAAGCGCCGTAAACGAAAACAGCACCGGCAGCATCGCATTCGGCGGCAAAAATATCGCCACCGCGACCGGCACGATCAGGAACAGGCCAACGAATTCGGCCCAAAGCACCCCGCGATGCGCCCTGATCTCGGCAAATGACATGACCCGATTCTCCACGCGTAAAGCGGGGTTAATACGGGAAAACTTAAGTGATCCAAAGACCGGGGATTATCCCTCGTAACGAATTCGCGACCGAAAAACGAAGTTTTGATAAATCTTCGGCCATCAGGACCACCTCTTCGACACGTCCGGTCTCCAGCATCTCTTCCCGGAACACCCCCGGCAAAAGTCCGCATGCCAGCGGAGGCGTGAAAATCCGCCCCCCCCTCTCGAAGAACAGGTTGGTGATCGTCCCCTCGCAGACCTCTCCCGCGCCGTTCAGGAACATCACCTCGTCCAGCCCCTTGGGCAATTCCGCGCGGGCCGCATCGTAAATCGCGCGCCGGGTGGTCTTGATCCGCAGCCAGGGATCGCCCGCATCCAGCCGCGCCTGCGCCAGCCCCACCCGCCAGACCGCAGGATTGACCGGCATCGGCCCCGCCTGCACCTCGATCCGCCCCTCGCGGTCCAGCGTCAGCCGCAACCGCGCCGGCCCCTCGCGCCCCGCCAGCAGCGCCGCCCGCGCGGCATCGACGTCGCAGTCCCAGCCCAGCGCCGCCGCCGACCGCGCCAGCCGCGCCAGATGCCGCTCGCCGCGGACCAGCTGCGCGCCGTCCCAGCCCAGCGTCTCGATCAGCCTCAGCCCCGGCTCTGCGCCGCCCTGACGAAGCGCGCTTTCCACAGCGCCTCCTCCCATTCCCCATCGGCGGTCGAATCCGCCACGACACCGCCGCCCACGTTCATCACCACACGGCCACCCGGAAAGACCGAAAGCGTTCGGATGGCCACCGAGAAATCCGCCGTCCCGTCCGGGGCCATCCAGCCGATCGCCCCGCAATAGACCCCGCGTGGACGTTCCTCGACCTCGCGGATGATCTCCATCGCCCGGATCTTCGGCGCGCCCGTGACCGAGCCGCAGGGAAACAGCGCCCGCATCAGATCGGCGAACCCCGGCTGCCCCTTCAAACGCCCCGTCACGGTCGAGGTCATCTGATGCACCGTCGAATACTGCTCCACCCGGAACAGTTCCGGCACCTGAACCGAACCCACCTCGCACAGGCGCGAGATGTCGTTGCGCAGCAGATCCACGATCATCAGGTTCTCGGCCCGGTCCTTTTCGCTTGCCCCCAGCCGCGCCGCGATCCGGGCATCGCGCGCGGGGTCAGGGTCGCGCGGCGCAGTCCCCTTCATCGGCCGGGTAGAGATGCGCCCGCCCGCCTCGACCTTGAAGAACAGCTCCGGCGAACGCGACACGACCACCGGCCCCACGCCAAGGTCCACCAACGCCCCGTGCCCCACCGCACCCGTCCGCCGCAACGCCCCGAAGAGGCCCAGCGCACTGCCGTCCTCCAGCCGCGCCTCCATCGGAAAGGTCAGGTTCACCTGATAGCAGTCGCCCGCCGCGATATAGTCCAGCACCCGGGCAATAGCGGCATCATAGGCCGCGCGCGTCACCATAGGTTCCGGCGCAGTCAGCCGCGCCATGCCCGCCATGGCACCCGCCTGTGCCAAAACGGAACCCGCATCCTGCGGCCCGCCAAAAATCCCCATGGCCAGCAGCGGTCCGGGCAGCCGCCCGGGCATCAAAGGTGCAAGACGCGGCTCCAGCGCCAGCCCTGTCTCATAGGTCACATAGCCCGCGATCCAGGCCCCGCGCGCGCGCGCAGCATCCAAAGCGGCAAAGGCGCCCGGCAAATCGCCTGCGCTGTCAGCCGTAACGACCGCTTGCGGGCGGTCGAATACCGCCGGCACGCCCAAAGGCCCATACTCGCACAGGATCACCCGCGCATCCCCTTCGTTCCCCTGTCGGCCATTTTCGCCGCTTGGCCGCCCAAGGACCAGCCCGAAACCCACGCTCGGATCGGCATTTGCGACACATCGGGTGCCATCCGCGCATCAGACGTCAAGATATTGTTGCCGGATTGTCATTTTAGGCGTTCCCTACGGTTGAGGCCCGGCTCGAACCGCGCCCGCTGAAACTACGGAACGTCCAACAGTCCAGGGGAAACAAAAATGCCGCCTGAGTCATACAATGACACCGACCGCCATGAGGACACGAAGGTCCTCCATGGCATGGGCTATGCCCAGGAACTCTCTCGAAGCATGTCGAAGTTCTCGAACTTCGCCATTTCCTTCTCGATCATCTGCATCCTGTCGGGGGGGATCAACTCTTTCGCGCAGGCGATCGGCTCGATCGGCGGCGCGGGCGCCGGGATCGGCTGGATCGTCGGTTGCCTGATCTCCGCCACCTTCGCGCTGGCCATGGCGCAGATCGCCTCGGCCTTCCCGACGGCCGGCGGTATCTATCACTGGTCCTCGATCCTCGGGAACCGGTTCTGGGGTTGGCTGGCCGCCTGGCTCAACCTCTTCGGCCTGATCACCGTCCTCGGTGCCATCAATATCGGCACCGCGTTCTTCTTCGCCGGCACCTTCGGGCCATGGTTCGGCTTCGACGGCTCCACGCCCGGCCAGATCGTCTGGTTCGTGGCGATCATCACCATCATCCAGGCCATCTTCAACCACATCGGGATCAAGGCGACGACCTTCCTCACCGACATCTCCGGTTACATCATCTTCGTGACCACTGCGGTGCTGGTGCTGGCCTGCCTGTACTTCGCGCCCGCCATCGACATCTCGCGTCTGTGGACCTTCACCAACTTCTCGGGCGAGGCCGGTGGCAACGTGTTCCCGCAGTCCGGCAGCATGAGCTACCTGTTCCTGCTCTCTCTCTTGCTTCCGGTCTATACGATCACTGGCTATGACGCCTCGGCCCACACTTCGGAAGAGACGGTGAAAGCCGCCCATTCCGTGCCCCGCGGCATCGTCAGCTCTGTGCTCTGGTCCTCGCTGATCGGCTGGGTCATGGTCTCTGCCATCGCCCTTGCCATCCCCGACCTGGCAGCGGGCGCGGCGCAGGGCTGGGGCGTGTTCTTCGGCACGATGGATGCTATCCTGCCGAACGGGCTGAAACTGCTGATCTACCTCGGCGTCTTTATCGCGCAACTCCTGTGCGGTCTGGCCACCGTTACCTCGGCCAGCCGGATGCTCTTTGCCTTCTCGCGCGATGACGGGATGCCGGTCGGGTCCAAGGCTCTGGCCAAGGTCTCGCCCAAATACCGCACGCCCGTGACGGCGATCTGGACCGCAACGGCGCTTTGCATCATCTACGTGGTCCTGGCGCAGTTCATCTCGATCGGCGGGACGAACATCTATACGATCGTCGTCAACTCGACGCTGATCTTCCTGTTCGCCTCGTTCACCGTGCCGCTGGTTGCGGGCTTCCTGGCCTGGGGCACGCCGAAATGGCCGACCCCCGGCCCCTGGGCCATGTCGGGCGGGCTCTACAAGCTGATCAGCATCCTGTCGTTCATCAGCATGGCGATCATCTTCTACATCGCTATCCAGCCGCCGAACGACAAGGTTCTGACCATCGTCATCGCCTTCCTGATCCTTGCCGTCATCATCTGGTATGCTGTCGAGAACCGCCGGTTCAAGGGGCCGCCGATCGGGGATGAGATCAAGGCCCGCGCAGCAGCCATCGCCGCTGCGGAACGCGCGGTCGGCGAAAAGGCCTGACCCAGGTCACATGAAAGCCAAAGCGGCCGGGGAAACCCGGCCGCTTTCGTTTTGACTGCCGCCTTTCCGGGCTTGCGCCCCGACCGGCCATCACTATAACGCCGGACAATTTGCGCGACATTGGGGGCCACGATGCCAAAGAGAACCGACATCCGTTCGATCATGATCATCGGAGCCGGCCCCATCGTAATCGGTCAGGCCTGCGAATTCGACTACTCCGGTGCCCAGGCCTGCAAGGCGCTGCGCGAGGAAGGCTACCGCGTCATCCTGGTGAACTCGAACCCCGCCACGATCATGACCGATCCGGGTCTGGCGGACGCGACCTATATTGAGCCGATCACGCCGGAAGTCGTCGCAAAGATCATCGAAAAAGAACGTCCCGATGCGCTGCTGCCCACGATGGGCGGGCAGACCGGCCTGAACACCTCTCTGGCGCTTGCCGACATGGGAGTGTTGGAAAAGTATAATGTCGAGCTGATCGGAGCCAATCGCCGCGCCATCGAAATGGCAGAAGATCGCAAATTGTTCCGCGAGGCGATGGACCGGATCGGGCTGGAAAACCCCCGCGCAACCATCGTCGCGGCCCCCAAACTTCCCAACGGCAAATACGACGTGAACGCAGGTGTCCAGCAGGCGCTCGGCGCACTAGAGGATATCGGCCTACCCGCCATCATCCGCCCCGCCTTCACCCTTGGCGGCACCGGCGGCGGCGTCGCCTACAACCGCGACGACTATGAGGCCATCGTCCGCTCGGGCCTCGACGCCTCTCCTGTCGCGCAGGTTCTGGTCGATGAGTCGCTGCTCGGCTGGAAGGAATACGAGATGGAGGTGGTGCGCGACCGCGCCGACAACGCCATCATCGTCTGCGCCATCGAGAACGTCGATCCGATGGGCGTGCATACCGGCGACTCTGTCACCGTGGCCCCGGCCCTGACGCTGACCGACAAGGAATACCAGATCATGCGCAACGGCTCTATCGCCGTCCTGCGTGAGATCGGCGTGGAGACCGGCGGATCGAACGTCCAATGGGCCATCAACCCTGCCGACGGCCGCATGGTGGTGATCGAGATGAACCCCCGCGTCTCGCGTTCTTCCGCGCTGGCGTCAAAGGCCACCGGCTTTCCCATCGCCAAGATCGCCGCGAAACTTGCCGTGGGCTACACGCTGGACGAACTCGACAACGACATCACCAAGGTCACGCCCGCCTCGTTCGAGCCGACCATCGACTATGTCGTGACCAAGATCCCCCGCTTCGCCTTCGAGAAATTCCCCGGCGCCAAGGCCGAACTCACCACCGCCATGAAATCGGTGGGAGAGGTCATGGCCATCGGCCGCACCATCCATGAATCGCTGCAAAAAGCCCTCGCCTCACTGGAAACCGGCCTCACCGGCTTTGATGAGATCACCATCCCCGGCGCCCCCGACCACGCCGCCGTCATCAAGGCCCTGTCGCCCCAGACCCCGGACCGCCTGCGCCTGATCGCCCAGGCCATGCGCCACGGCCTGTCGGACGACGACATCCAGGCTGCCACCGCCTTCGACCCGTGGTTCCTGTCCCGCATCCGCGAGGTCGTCGAGGCCGAGGCCGAGGTCCGGCAGAAGGGCCTGCCCCTGACCGCAGAAGGCATCCGCAAGCTCAAGATGATGGGCTTCACCGACGCCCGCCTTGCCAAGCTTACCGGCCGGGATGAGGCGCAGGTCCGCCGCGCCCGCCAGCGCCTTGGCGTCAACGCGGTCTTCAAGCGCATCGACACTTGCGGCGCCGAGTTCGAGGCGCAGACCCCCTACATGTATTCGACCTACGAACACCCTGTCATGGGCGATGTCGAGGACGAAGCCCGCCCGACAAGCGCGAAAAAGGTCGTCATCCTCGGCGGCGGCCCCAACCGCATCGGCCAGGGGATCGAGTTCGACTACTGCTGCGTCCACGCCTGCTACGCGCTGACCGATGCGGGCTATGAGACGATCATGATCAACTGCAACCCCGAGACCGTCTCGACCGACTACGACACCTCGGACCGCCTCTATTTCGAACCGCTTACCCTTGAGCATGTCCTTGAAATCCTGCGGGTCGAGCAGGAAAACGGCACCCTTCACGGCGTCATCGTCCAGTTCGGCGGCCAGACGCCGCTGAAACTCGCCAACGCCCTGCACGCCGAAGGCATCCCGATCCTCGGCACCACGCCCGACGCCATCGACCTGGCCGAAGATCGTGAGCGTTTCCAGCAGCTTCTCCACAAGCTGAACCTGCGCCAGCCCGTCAACGGCATGGCCCGTTCCCGCGATGAAGCGTTCGAGATCGCCGGCCGCATCGGCTACCCGCTGGTCATCCGCCCCTCCTACGTCCTCGGCGGCCGCGCCATGGAGATCGTGCGCGAGGATGCCCAGCTTGACCGCTATATCCGCGAGGCCGTGCAGGTCTCCGGCACCTCGCCCGTCCTTCTCGATAGCTACCTGTCCGGCGCCATCGAGGTCGATGTGGACGCCCTTTGCGACGGCGAAAACGTCCATGTCGCGGGCATCATGCAGCACATCGAGGAAGCCGGCGTTCACTCGGGCGACTCTGCCTGCTGCCTGCCGCCCTACTCGCTGTCGCCGGAAACCGTGGCGGAACTGACCAAGCAGACCACAGCCATGGCCCGCGCCCTGCATGTCGTCGGCCTGATGAACGTCCAGTTCGCGATCAAGGACGGCGACATCTATGTGCTGGAGGTCAACCCCCGCGCCTCCCGCACCGTGCCCTTCGTCGCCAAGGCCACTGATTCAGCTATCGCCTCCATCGCCGCGCGCCTGATGGCGGGAGAGCCGCTGTCGAACTTCCCGATGCGCCCGCCCTACCCCGCCGGCGTCGGCCCCGATGACCCGCTGCCGCTGGCCGATCCGCTGACGCTGGCCGATCCGCACACGCCCTGGTTCTCGGTCAAAGAGGCGGTCATGCCCTTCGCCCGCTTCCCCGGCGTCGATACCCTGCTGGGCCCCGAGATGCGCTCGACGGGTGAGGTCATGGGCTGGGACCGCACCTTCCCCCTTGCCTTCCTGAAGTCCCAGATGGGCGCCGGCATCACCCTGCCGACCGAGGGTCGCGTCTTCATCTCGATCAAGGACGCCGACAAGACCCCCTCGATGGCCGCCGCCGCCCGCGACCTCGTGGCGCTCGGCTTCGAACTCGTCGCCACACGCGGCACCGCAAGCTGGCTAAAAGCCGAAGGCGCCCCCGCCACGCTGGTCAACAAGGTCTACGAAGGCCGCCCGAACATCGTCGATCGGTTGAAGAACGGCGACATCGCCCTTGTGATGAACACGACCGAAGGCAACCAGGCCATCAGCGACAGCCGCGATATCCGCGCCGTCGCGCTGTACGACAAGATCCCCTACTACACGACGGCTGCGGGGGCGGTTGCGGCGGTGGAGTCGATGAAGGCTCAGGGCGAGGGGTATGGGGTGAGGACGTTGCAGGGGTGAGGGCTTTACAGGAACGCGCCTCTTGTTAACATGACGATGGAAAATCGAATAGGAGGCGAATTAGTGGAATCCACGAGTGCTTCCCGTGCTGTAGATAAAGTTTTTAAGAGAGCCTTAAAAACTTCTGATAGCCAAGTCGATGATGCAACCGCTGACATCCTAAAGACAAAGGCATTGGCCGCTTACGAAAGCGCCAAGTCTATAGGTTTCTACTTGGGCGATTTAAATGGTGATGGACGGATCGATGTCGAAGATCTGAAGGCTGCCGCAGAAAAAGCTGGCATTGCCTGGGATAAAATAGACCCAGATCTCAAGACGGCTCTCGTGGCCGGAGGTGTCGCTGGGTTGGGTATCAACTTTATACCATTCATCGGGCAGATGCTCGCGATACCCGCCTTCGCAACCACCACCGCATATTTCTATCTGGTCGCCAAGATTACCAAAATCAGGAAGTAAGTAGGGTGCGTGCTTGCACGCACCATTTTACGTCGTGCGGGTGGTGCGTGCAAGCACGCACCCTACCTCTCAATCCCGGCCGCCCCTGCAGCCAGGCCACCACCCGTTCCGCATCCGCCCCCTGCCCACGCTCGGCAAAAAATCCCGCCGCCCGAGTGGCGCCCACCTTCCCGGCCAGCGCCAATGCGATGAACTGGTTCAACGACACCCCCATCTTTCTCGGCGAAATCCTCGGCGGCGGTTTTCAGCGAGTTGGGCAGGTTCAGCGAGACGCGGGCTTTCATTCTATTCTCCGTCGTAGGGTGCGTGCTTGCACGCACTACCATCCCCCCCAAAAAAAGGTGCGTGCAAGCACGCACCCTACCGATACGATGAAAATGGCCAATCTTCCGGGCGGCTGACAAGACCGTGCTTCACCGGATTATGCCAACAGTATTCGACATGGACACGATAATCCGCTTCGTCCCGGATATGATGCTCCCAATAGCGGCGCTGCCAAACTCCGCGCTCCTGTCGGGTGACATGGCTCCGCGACAATTCCCCTTTTGGTAATCCCATCGAGAAACGCGACTTGATCAACCGCCAGCGTGTCGGAAAGTCCCTCTCCCCCTCGGGCAATGTCCAGACCGCATGCACGTGATCAGGCAAAACAACCCACGCATCAATCCCGAACGGACGCTCGGCCTGCGTCAGCCTCACGGCGTCCCGCAGCCGATCCACCTCTCGAACCAGCAAATCGGACCCACGAGACGCGAGCGCCACGGTGAAAAACACCGTCGCCCCCTTCACCTTTGGCCGCAAATACCCGGACATGCCAAAGGATCGCCAACCAAAGTTAACAATCCCCTAAGTAGGGTGTGTGCTCGCACGCACCACCCCTACGGACACTTCCCAATCATCCCGTCCTTACACGCCTCCTGCATCGACGTATCCTGCTTGAAATACTCGTCATAGGCGGCGGCCTGGGCCGGGCTGGACGGCAGCGTCGCGGGCGTCTCGATCGGCGGCATGGCCTGACCCGGCACGGGTGCAGGCTGACCACCGCCCGAGGGCGCGTTCGAGACGCAGCCGCCAAGCAAACCCATCCCCAGAATTCCCGCCAGCATCAGCCGCATGATCGCCCCCTGAATGTATTCGGCCCGCAGCCTATCACGCCCGCGTGATGCGTCCAGCGGCTCGTCTCGCTCAGAACTCCGCCTTCCTGACCTGCATCTGGGCCTTGCCGTATTCCCGCGTCGCGGCCTTGCGGTCGGCCTCGGTGATCGGTTCGCCCTCGCCCAGTTCACGCGCCGTATCGCCCCACCAGGGTTTCCGCCCGTCATGGAAGTACTCCGAACGGCGGCGGAAATAGTCGACCGTCTCCGCCCCGCGCAAGACGCCGGCAAGGCGCGAATGCATGAAGGCGCGCAGCACGTCGTTCATCCGTGGCCCGTGCCCGGCCCCCATCGACTTGAAGAACCGTACCACATCCTCTTCCAGCGCCAGCGTCACCTTGATCTTGCGCTTGGCATGCCGATCCCGCGCGATCTCGTGCCACTCGGTCGGGATGCGGTCGCTCGCCTCGATCGTGTTGTGCAGGTCCCATTCCAGGCGGCGCAGCACATCGGCCAGGTAGTGGTAATTCGCCCGCTCCTTCGCGGTCATCTTCGCCAGATCGGTCATCGCGTCTCTCCGTGGATCACGACGGAAAACCTGCCAAAGACCGATTAAAATTCTCTGCATACTCCGTCCATACCGATGCCATACCGAATCCAGCCCCCCGATCAGCCATTGACTTATGGCTCGCAAAGCCTCATCTGCCCCTCATCCAAGGCCCGCTGCCGCGTGAGCAGCCGCCCCATGCGGGGGCCAGGGCCGAAGGATAATCGCAAGGTTCCCACCTTCACGCAGGGGTGCCACGGTCCAAAATCGGACCGGCCCTCATGCCCGCCGCCTATAGCGGCCCGAACCCCATTCCGGCGGCCTCTGCCGCCTGCCAAGAAAGACATCATGACCCAATTCGCTGACCTCGGCCTGTCGCCGAAGATCCTGAAAGCACTTGAAAAGACGACCATTTCCAAGCCGACGCCAATCCAGGCGCAGGCAATCCCGCATATCATGGCGGGCAAAGACCTGATGGGCCTGGCCCAGACCGGCACAGGCAAAACCGCCGCCTTCGGTCTGCCGCTGCTGCACCGCCTGCTGGACCTCGGCCACCCACCAGGGCCGCGCAACGTGCGCGCGCTGATCCTTGCTCCGACGCGAGAACTGGTGACGCAAATATCGGAAAACCTTGAGCTTTTCACCAAGGGCACCGCGGTGAAAGTCACCACGGTCGTCGGTGGAGCCTCTCTCAACCGCCAGGCCGAACGCCTTGCCCGCGGCACCGACATCCTCGTCGCCACCCCCGGCCGCCTGATCGACCTGCTCGATAGGAAAGCCTTAAGCCTTGAGCATACAGGATACCTCGTGCTGGACGAGGCTGACCACATGCTCGACATGGGCTTCATCCACGCGCTGCGCAACATCGCGCGCCACCTGCCGCTTAAACGGCAAACGCTGCTGTTCTCGGCCACCATGCCGAAACTGATCGAGGATCTTGCCCAGACCTACCTGCGCGATCCGGTAAAGGTGCAGGTCGCCCCGCCCGGCAAACCGGCGGAAAAGATCACCCAGGGGGTTCACTTCACCCCTCAGGGCGACAAGGCGAAACTGCTCGATTCCTACCTGCTGAAACACCCGGGCGAACAGGCCCTGGTTTTTGGGCGCACCAAGCATGGCTCTGAAAAGCTTATGAAATTACTGGTGTCCTGGGGCTTCAAAGCCGGCTCGATCCACGGCAACAAAAGCCAGGGCCAGCGTGAGCGGACGCTGAAAGAGTTCCGCGACGGCCAACTTGACGTGCTGGTCGCAACCGACGTTGCCGCCCGCGGCATCGACATTCCCGGCGTGCGCCACGTCTACAACTACGACATGCCGAACGTGCCCGAGAACTACGTCCACCGCATCGGCCGCACGGCGCGCGCGGGGGCCGACGGCACGGCCGTCGCCTTCTGCGCCCCGGCGGAAATGGATGAACTTCGCGCGGTTGAAAAGACCATGAAGGCCGCGATCCCGGTGATCGGCGGCGCCCCCTGGGCCGAAGGTCTGGCCGCGCCCAAGGCCGTGAAAGTCATGGGAAAATCGGCCGGGAAACCCTCGCGCCCCGGAGCGAGCCGTCCGCAGGGACAAAAGCCCCAAGGCCAGCGTCAGGGTGCCCCCAAGCCCGCCGGTGCCAAACCCGCACAAGGCCATGGCCGCCCTCATCGCGCGGGTGGAGAGGCCAGTCCGCAGCGCCAACGCGGCGGGCAGCATTCGGGCAACCGCGGCCAACGCTAAATCATATGGGCGGGGCCGCTTGATCGGCCCTGCCCCCTTGGGCTAACAGGCGTGCATGGCCAAGCTTTACTTCCACTTTTCGACCATGAACGCGGGCAAGTCGACGCTGCTTCTGCAAGCCTCGCATAACTACCGCGAACGCGGAATGCACACTTACCTGATGACCGCGCAGCTTGACGACCGCGCCGGACAGGGCCGCATCGCCAGCCGCATCGGCATCGGCGAACCCGCCGACACCTATCGCCCGGACGAGGACCTTTTCGCGAAGATTTCCACACGCCTGGCCAAAGGCGAAGTCGCCTGCGTTTTTCTGGACGAGGCGCAGTTCCTGACGCGGGAACAGGTCTGGCAACTGGCCCGAACCGTGGACGACCTGGGCATTCCTGTCATGTGCTATGGCTTGCGCGTTGATTTCAAAGGTGAACTTTTCCCCGGCTCAGCCGCACTTCTGGCGCTGGCCGATGAGATGCGAGAGGTCCGCACCATCTGCCATTGCGGGAAAAAGGCCACGATGGTAGTCCGTCACGATGCCGAAGGCCGCGTGCTGACCGACGGCGCACAGGTTCAGATCGGCGGGAACGAGGCCTACGTTTCGCTTTGCCGCCGCCACTGGCGTGAGGCGGTAGGCGGCATCTGACGCGCCCGCAAGGCAATGATGGCCCCTGCCGCAGCAATCAATGCCATGCCAAGGATCGCCAAGGGCGACAGCGTCTCGCTCCACAAGACCCAGCCCCAGAAGGCCGAGGTTAGCAGGATCACGTATTCGAACACCGAGACCCGGCTGGCATCGGCGATCAGGTAGGCGCGGATCGAAAGCCCTATCGCGAATAGCGCGCCTGCCGCCTGCATCACCATCCAGACCCAGAACATCGCCGAGGGCACCACGAAACCACGCTGGATGAACCCATCCGTCCCCTCCGGCACCGCAACGGGGAAGAACCCCAGCAGGACCATTCCCAAGGCACCCAGAATGGCCAGGGCTACAAAGAAACCGGCAAGCAGTGTTTCGGCGCTTTCCTCACGGCACCATTCGCGGGTGATGACGTTGCCGAAGGCATAAAGCGCCCCCGCGATGATCGGCAGCAGCGCGGCCAGCGAGGCATCGCCCATGGCGCTTGGCCCCAGCACCATGAGAACTCCCAGAAACCCAAGCGCGACAGCGATCACCCGAACAGGCCCGATGGGGTGGCCGTAAATCAGCCGGGAGATCAGCAGCACAAAGATTGGGGCGGTGAAAAGCCCTGCAGCGACTTGCGCGACCGGCAGAAAGGCAAGGCTTCCGAAATAGATCAGCATGGCGATCCCATGGATCGCGCTGCGCCCCGCCACGGCCCCGGCATTCACCGGGCGCAGCCGCAGGCCGATGATGACCCCTGCTACACCCAGCAGCACCAGTGCGATGATGGAACGCGTAGCATGAAACTGCCACAGACCGACTTCCGCGGCGACCACACGCACGAAGTTATCCGTGAAACCGATGATGGATGCATAAACCAGCACCAGTCCGGCGGCGGCTAGTGTGCGATCTGTCGCTTCGGCCATCCTTGGCTCCTTTGACGTCCTGGCTCACCTGATCTTGGCGCAAGGCGAGCTGCGCGCCCGATTCCGACACTCCGATGCCGGTCCGGCGGGCCAATGTCGATTGTGACCCCCGGAACCCTGCGCTATCGTCCAGTTTCCGACATTTCAGCCATCAGGTTTTCCCTGCCCATGACGGCATTGAAAAAGTACCAGAAACTTGAAAGCCCGGGCCTTTGGCGCGACAGGCCAGAGGCGCAGCGGCGCGAGGTTGTGGTGGCTTTCGGCGATGCATCGCTGGTGCTGTCGGACCCGCGCACGGGCAGCGCGCTCTCACATTGGTCATTGCCAGCGATTTCCCGGCTGAACCCCGGCGCACTGCCAGCCATCTATGCGCCCGACACCGAGACTGAAGCCGAGACGCTGGAGATCGAGGACGCCACCATGATCGGCGCCATCGAGACGGTTCGCGGTGCCATCGCCGGGGCTCGGTCGCGTCCGGGGCGGCTTCGTGGTCTGGTTCTGGGTAGCGGGGCCATTGTCATTGGACTGCTGGCCATCTTCTGGCTGCCTCAGGCCCTGATCACCCAGACGGCGGCACTGGTGCCGGAGTCGAAACGCGCCGAGATCGGCCGCATGGCGCTGGCCGATGTAACGCGGGTCACGGGGATGCCCTGTGCAACACCCTTGGGTCTGCGCGCCGAGGGCAAGCTCGCAGAGCGGGTTCTGGGGCCGGGCAAAGGTCAGATCTTGCTGATGCGTGACGGTGTGCACCCTGCGGCCCATTTGCCCGGTGGATTTATCCTTTTGTCCCGTGAACTTGTCGAGGTGCAGGATGGGCCTCAGGTGGCGGCGGGCTTTGCCTTGGCGGAATACTTGCGCAGCCAGAACGCCGATCCTCTCGTGCCGATCCTGCGGCACGCGGGATTGATCGCAACGCTGCGCCTTCTGACCACGGGCACACTGCCGGCTGGCAGTGTCGCAGGCTATGGCGAGAAACTTCTCGCAACGCCTCCCGAACCCCTGTCCGACTCCGATGTTCTGATTGCCTTCACCGGCGCCATGCTCGCCTCATCGCCCTACGCCTATGCGCTGGACCCCTCGGGAGAGACCACGTTGGGTCTGATCGAGGCGGATCCCTTTCGCGCCGAAACCGCGCCGCCGATCCTGCCGGACGGCGACTGGATCAGCCTTCAGGCCATCTGCCAGGCAGAGGCTGGCTGACTAGCGCAGCGCCGCATCGGGAAAGCCGCCACGCCGCGCCACATTCAGAGCAAGCCTGGCCTCATCCACGCTGTCGAACGGGCCCGCCAGAACCGGCTGCATGCCGCCCTTTGCCCGAACGCGGGCAACCGGCAGGCCGAGCGCAGCCAGCCTCGCCCGCGCCGCCTCGGCATTCGCGGGCTTGCCAAAGCTGCCGACCTGCACATAGCTGCCCTTGGCAGGCTGACCCTTGGTCGAGACGCGAACCCCGGTTTCATTCTTGGTGGCAAGCGCCAAACGCTTCAGTTGCTGTTCGCGCGTGACCAGTCGAGCCGGGGTTTCCTGCGTCCAGATCATATCCTGCGCGAATTGACCGGCTGCGGTTCCCCGCGCGCGATTGGCGTTCAGCCGACCATCGTTCCAGGCGAGCTTGTAGCCCTTTGGCACGACAGGCTCGACAAGCATCGGGTTGGGCAGGACAGGATCGGGCAGCGGGATCGCGATACGGGTTGCCCTGGTCTCGACGGGCCGCGGCTTTGTCTGGGCCACACGCGCTTTCGGCATGGCCAGCACCTGCACCCCGCCGTCGCCGACGGTGCAAAGCGTGGTCGTCCCGCCCGCGCGCATCGGCACGCGCTGCGCCACCGGCGCCTCACGCGGGCAAACCAGCGTTGTATTAGACGATGCCTTGGTGGGCGCGACGCTCATGGTCGCGATTGAGGCCTGTTCATCCAGCAACCCGCTGCGCGCCAGGCACAGGATCACCGAACCGCCGCCGCGCAGCGGAACGCGCGTCGCGACCGGGGCACGCGCGGGGCAACGCAATGTGCCCGGCTGGCTGCCCGCCCTTGGCACATCGACATATTCATTCGACTGCGGCTTGACGCCCTTTGCCTTCACGGGCTTGCCGACCGGCTCGACCCTTGGCTTTGCGACCTTTATCACCGGGGCTGTTGGCTCTGGCTCCGCCATTGCGATTACGACTGTATCGGCAGGCGCCGGTGGAGTTGCCTTTGCAATCAAGGTCGGAGGATAGCCGCACAGCACCTTTTTCTGCGCGTTGACGCGGGGCACCCATATCACCTTGCCGTCGACACCGGCCCGCAGAAAGACGCAGCCACCGCTATCGACATATTGCGGCCCCTTGAAACTGGCGGGCGGGAACTCGCGTGGGCCAGAGATATCCCGCACGCTTTGCGCATGAGCGGGCAAAGCTCCGCCAAGGGCGACGAAAATCGCCGCCGCACCGATGATAAGCCGCATGACCCGCCTCATTTATCGTTTTGGCGAATCATGCCGAATCGGTGATTCGGTGTAAAGCGAAAATACCCTATTTCGTGCCGAACATGCGGTCGCCCGCATCCCCTAGGCCCGGAACGATGTATCCATGGTCGTTCAGGTGGCTGTCCACCGCCGCCGTGACGATGGGCACATCCGGGTGCGCTTCCTTCATTCGCGCGATCCCTTCGGGCGCCGCCAGCAGGCACAGGAAGCGGATGTTCTTCGCCCCCGCCGCCTTCAAAAGATCCACCGCCGCGGCCGAGGAATTGCCCGTCGCCAGCATCGGATCGACGACGATCGAGATGCGCTCCTCCAGATGATCGGGCAGCTTGGAGTAATACTGCACCGGTTGCAGCGTCTTTGGATCGCGATACAGCCCGACGAACCCGACCCGTGCCGCCGGGATCAGTTCCAGAATGCCATCCAGCAGCCCGTTCCCCGCCCGCAGGATCGAGATAAGCGCCAGCTTCTTGCCATCCAGCGTCGGCGCATCCATCGGTTCCAGCGGTGTCTCGATCCGCGTCGTGGTCATGTCCAACTCTCGCGTGACCTCATAGGCCAAAAGCAGGCTGATCTCGCGCAAGAGCCTGCGGAATCCGGCGGTCGAAGTCTCCTTGTTACGCATGATCGTCAGCTTGTGCTGGACCAGTGGGTGGGTCACGACGGTCAGGTGATCAAGCATGCTCGGGCTCCAGGCGCTTCAGAATTCGGATTCGGGTATCGCTATCACAGAAAGCCGCGTCGATGGCATTTCGCGCTACCTGGCGGAAAACGCCGTCGTCCCAGTCGAGAGCCTCGGCAAGGCGATCATATTCCCGCGTCATGTTGGTGTGGAAGAAGGGCGGATCATCGGTCGAGATCGTGACCTTCACCCCGCGATCGTAGAACTTCCCGATCGGGTGGTCGCGCCAGCGGGGGTAGATGCCAAGTGCAATGTTGGAGCCGGGGCAAACTTCCAGCACGATCTCCTGCTCGGCAAGATCATCCACCAGCGCCAGATCCTCGATGGCGCGCACGCCATGGCCCAACCGCTCGGGCCGCAGAGAGGTCAACGTCTCTCGGATCCGCTCCGGCCCGCCCCATTCACCGGCATGGGCGGTGATACGCAGCCCCGCTTCGCGCGCCATGTCAAAGGACCAGGCAAAGTCATTTGCCTGCCCCCGCATCTCATCACCCGCAATGCCGAACCCAGTCAGGAAATCGCCCGCAGTCTCGGCGGCACAAAGCGCAGTCTCGCGGGCCTTGTCCGGGCCGAAATGGCGGATACAGGTGACGATGGCGCGCAGAGTGATCCCCATCTGCCGCTCGGCCTGATCCGCCGCCTCACGGATCGCATGCAGGTATTCGCGCCACGCCCCCACATCGCGACCGCCGCAGAAATCGGGCGACAGGAAAGTCTCGCTATAAACGACCCCGTTTTCCGCACTCTGCTCCAGCACGGCGAGCGTCAGGCGGTGGTAATCCTCGGGCGTCTGCAAGGTCGATGTCGCCGCCTCGTAGACCTTCAGGAAATCATTGAAGCCTTCGAAGCGATAGCTGCCGTCGGGTGTGAACAGGCCCGACAGGTCCATGTTCTTTTCCTTCGCAAGCCCCCGGATAAAGGCAGGTGGGGCGGCGCCTTCCAGATGCAGGTGAAGCTCGACCTTGGGCAGCGTCACAGGAAACTCCGGCCGGGACCTTGGGCAGGCACGCCCAGATGCGCGGCGATGCTGGCCGCTACATCTGCAAAGGCGACTTGGCCTATACTGCCCCTCCCTGCCCCCGCGACCAGAATCGGCACCCGCTCCCGAGTATGGTCGGTACCCGCCCATGTGGGGTCATTGCCGTGATCGGCCGTGAAAACGGCGATATCGCCTGGGCGAAGCCTGCTCAGAAAGCTGCCAGCTTGCGTGTCAAACCATTCCAGCGCGCGTGCATAGCCAGAAACATCTCGCCGGTGGCCGTAGAGGCTGTCAAACTCGACAAAGTTCGCAAATGTCAAAGAACCAGCCTCAGCTTTGTCTTTCAGCCGGTGAATATGTTCGAAAAGTGCAGCGTCATCTTTGCCCTTGTGCAGCGCGCCAATGCCCTGCATCGAAAAAATATCCCCGATCTTGCCCACTGCATGGGTCTTACGCCCCGCTCCTGCAACCCAATCAAGCAGCGTTGGTGCGGGTGGAGCGATGGCATAGTCGCGCCGGTTGGCAGTGCGGACAAAGTTGCCCTCGGTACCGACAAAGGGTCGGGCGATCACCCGCCCTACCTTCATTGCATGAAGCGTCGGGGCCAGCGCCTGGCATAGCCGCAGCAGCCGATCCAGCCCGAAGGCGTCTTCATGCGCGGCGATCTGGAACACGCTATCGGCAGAGGTGTAGCAGATCGGCCAGCCGGTTCGCAGATGTTCGGCCCCCAGCGCCTCGATGATCGGCACACCCGAGGCGTGGCAATTGCCAAGGATGCCATCGGTTCCTGCCAGCCGGGAAACCTCGTCCACCACTTTGGGCGGAAAGGCCGGGACAGTCTCCGGGAAATAGGTCCAGTCCCAAGGAACGGGCACTCCCGCCAGTTCCCAATGGCCGGAGGGCGTGTCCTTACCCTTGGATACCTCAGTCGCGGCACCCCATCGGCCCGCCGGAACTGCATCCAAACCGGGCGTCGGATCGTCCGAAGCCAAACGTATCGCCGCGCCAAGACCCAGTGCATCAAGTGTCGGCATCCGCAAAGGCCCGCTGCGCCCCTGTTCAGCCAGGCCGGCGGCACAGGCTGCCGCTATATGACCAAGCGTGTTCGATCCCGCGTCCCCAAAAGCCGCAGCATCGGGCGCACCGCCGCAGCCGACGGAATCCATCACGATCAGGAAGGCGCGGCCCTGCGCGGCGCGGTTCATGCGACCCTCGCATGGATCAGCGGCGGCTCATCGGGGACGCTGTCGCGCATCACGAAGGCGGACTGCACAGTCCTGACCGCCGCCTCGGCATCCTCTTCGCTTTGAGCATGGATGATGGCAAGCGGTAGCCCCCGCCCGATTTCCTCGCCTATGCCAGCAAGGTCGGCGAGGCCGACGGAGTGATTGATCCGGTCCGCCTCGCGCAGCCGCCCGCCACCCAGCCGGATGACCGCCTGACCCAGCAAAGCCCCGTCGATGGCGGTGACATAGCCGCCATCGACGCAAGGCACTTCCCGCTGGATCGGAGCCGAAGGCAGCCTGTCGGGCCAGCGTTCGACGAAATCGGCAGGCCCACCCTGGGCTGCGACCATCCGGCCGAACATTTCGGCCGCCTGCCCACCTTCAAGTGCGGCGTCAATGCGCCCTGCCCCGTCGGCGGCATCGGCAGCCAGACCGCCGAGCGCGAGCGCCTCGCCCCCCAAGGCGGCGGTCAGATCCCACAGCGCGGCGTTGACCGAGGTTCCGGTCAGCGTCTCCATCACCTCGATCACCTCCAGCGCGTTCCCGGCGGCGGTGGCGAGCGGTTGGCTCATGTCGGTGATAAGCGCCGATGTCATGCAGCCCGCGCCCTGGGCTGTCGAGACCAACGCGGCGGCCAGCGCCTCGGCGGCCTGCATCGTCTTCATGAAAGCGCCGGAGCCGACCTTGACGTCCAGAACCAGCCCCTCCAGCCCCGCCGCGAGTTTCTTGGACAGGATCGACGCGGTGATCAGGTCGATGGACTCCACCGTGCCGGAGATATCGCGGATGGCGTAGAGGCGGCGGTCGGCGGGGGCGATCTCGGCGCTGGCCGAGACGATGGCGCAGGGGGTGTCGCGCAACTGGGTGCGGAGTTGATCCTCGGTCAGCGCGGTGCGGAAGCCGGGGATGGCCTCAAGCTTATCAAGCGTGCCGCCGGTATGGCCGAGGCCGCGGCCGGAGATCATCGGGACGTAGGCCCCGCAGGCGGCGAGCGCGGGGGCGAGCAGAAGAGAGACGCAGTCCCCGATGCCGCCGGTGGAGTGTTTGTCGAGGACGGGGCCGGGCAGGTCCCATTGCAGGACGGTCCCTGAGTCCCGCATGGCGCGGGTCAGCGCGATCCGGCCCGGCTCACCCAGGCCGCGCAGGCAGACGGCCATTGCGAAGGCGCCGGCTTGGGCGTCGGTTACGGTGCCGTCTGCGAGTCCTTTGGCAAACCAGGCGATCTCTTCGGGGCTGGGGATTTCGCCGCCGCGAAGCTTCGCGTTGATCGTGCGGGCGTCGGTCACGTCCGGTCCATGTGGGCCACCGAGAAAACCCCCGGAAGAAGCTCGGCCACGGTCAGGGTGCGGCTCTTGCCGTCGGTGGTGCAGAGGGTGACGGGGACGGACTGGGCGGCGAACTCGGCGATCTTCTGGCGGCAGCCGCCGCAGGGGGGGACCGGGTCGGGGCTGTCGGCGATCACGAGGATTTCGGCGATCTTCGTCTCTCCGGCCGCGACCATGGCGGCGATGGCGCCGGCTTCGGCGCAGGTGCCCTCGGGGTAGGCCACGTTTTCGACGTTGCAGCCAGAATAGACCGCGCCGGAGGGGGTGCGGAGCGCCGCGCCGACCTTGAAGCGGGAATAGGGGGCGTAGGCGTTTTCGCGGACGGCGGTCGCGGCGGCGAGCAGGGACATGGAGAACTCCCGAGAGATTTGGCAGAGTTTGGGGCGGCGTTTGATAGGATGCAAGTGTGGGTTGCGCATCAGGATTGCACGCGTGCAATCCTTGCTATCATATTGATATGTATTGATATTGATGTTGGCATTAACCCAGAATTAACCTTTGACAGCACCTGTGGCGAAGGTTGCCGGGGGTTTTGCACCCCCGCCCCTGCCCGGCCACGGGCCGGGCGTTCTTCGCTGAAATCCTCCACCGGAGGATTTCTGATCGCTCATCACCCCGCAGGATATTTGGAAACAGAAGAGGCTCAGAGAAGCTTCGTGCCGAAGGTGCCGGGCAGCGAGACCTCGAGCAGTTCGAGATCGGCGCTGGGGGTGGCATAGCGGGTGGCCATGCCCGGCGGGATGACGAAGGCATCGCCGGGGCCAAGGCGGTAGGGGTCTTTGCCCTCGCCCTCCAGCGTCATTTCGCCCTTCATCACGAAGGTGAAGAGGATGTCGCCTTCGTGTTTCGTCCAGGCCGTCTCGCCGCCGTCGGGGCGGGCGACCATGACCGAAGCGACGCCCTTGGTATTGGCGTTGATAGAGGTGTCGCGGGCGACGAAACCCGGCAGGCGGAACGGGTGGAAGGTGCCATCCTTGCCCACGTCATGCACGAAACGCTGGCCATCCCATTCGCGGTCGGGGCGGAAATGCGGGGTCGGAAGCTCCATGTCGTGGTCGATCTCGGTGACATGATCGGCCGGGACGCCGATTTCGATCACCTCGATCTCCTCGCCGCTTTCCATGACGCGGTGGCGGATCTGCGGTGGCTGGATGAAGCAGTCGCCCGCATGCAGGCGGCGCAGGCCACCCTGATCTTCGTAGAGAACATCGACCCAGCCATGGATGCAGAAGATCAGCTGAAAGCCGACCTTGTGGAAATGCACCATGTCGGGAACCTTGCCATCCGGCACACGGATGTGGCTGGCGATCATCGCCCCGCCGAGACGCGAGGGGACAAGGTCGCGGTAGCTCATCCCCGCGCGGCCGATCACCCAAGGAGCCTGGTCCGCAAGCCTGCGGACGACAAAGGCATGTTCGGTCACAGGCAGGACAAGTGGCGGGTTCAACTCGTCGATTTCGATCTTCGTACCGTTCGGCGCGGTCAGTTCACGCTTGCCGTCGGCAAAACCGTCGGGATCTTCGGTCAGGATGCGGATGGTGCCGGGGCCGTCCGGCGCGCCTTTCTCGATGCGCAGGCGCAGGCCATGGCCGGAAAGCACCGCAACCTCGGGGTTGTCGGCGGGATAGATCATGTCGAGCCGCATCTTCAGCGTCTTGGTGTAGAACGGCAGATCGTCACGCAACTCGGCCGTTGGCAGCCGGAACTCGGCGCGGATTTCGGTCATCTTTCCCCTCCCCGTCTTTGGCGCGAGAGTGCGTCCGCAATCGGGGATTTGCAAGTTGGGTCAAAAGCACTTAGCAAAGATGGGCGGAGTCGTATTCGCAGGTAGTTTAACGTTGAACTATCTTCGAGGGAGGGGCGGATGGACGAGCCACGCAACGATACGTCGCGGCAGGCGGCGCTGGATTATCACGAGTTTCCAAAGCCCGGAAAGCTGGAGATACGCGCAACCAAGCCGCTGGCGAACGGTCGCGACCTGAGCCGCGCCTATTCGCCCGGCGTCGCCGAAGCCTGCCTTGAGATCAAGGCCGATCCATCGACCGCCAGCCGCTATACCGCGCGCGGCAACCTTGTGGCCGTGGTGTCAAACGGCACCGCCGTTCTGGGGCTGGGGAATATCGGCGCCATGGCATCGAAGCCGGTCATGGAAGGGAAGGCGGTTCTTTTCAAGAAGTTCGCCAATATCGACTGCTTCGATATCGAGCTGAACGAGCCCGATCCGGTGAAGCTGGCCGATATCGTCTGCGCGCTGGAGCCGACCTTTGGCGCGATCAACCTTGAAGACATCAAGGCGCCCGACTGTTTCATCGTCGAGAAGCTGTGCCGCGAGCGGATGAACATTCCGGTTTTTCACGACGACCAGCATGGCACGGCCATCGTCGTTGGGGCTGCGGCGACCAATGCGCTGCATGTGGCGGGCAAAGCCTTTGATCAGATCAAGGTCGTCTCGACCGGTGGCGGCGCGGCGGGCATCGCCTGTCTGAACATGCTTCTGAAGCTGGGCGTTCGCCGTGAGAACGTCTGGCTGTGCGATCTGGCGGGGCTTGTCTATAGGGGCCGCGAGGTGGAGATGACGCCGCAGAAGGCGGAATTCGCGCAAGGCGACCGCCCTGCGACGCTGGCCGAGGTGATTGCAGGGGCGGACCTGTTCCTGGGCCTGTCGGGGCCGGGCGTGGTGACGCAGGACATGGTGCGGTCGATGGCGCCGCGCCCGATCATCTTCGCGCTGGCGAACCCGACGCCCGAGATCATGCCCGAACTTGCGCGGGCCGTGTCGCCCGATGCGATCATCGCCACGGGCCGGTCGGATTTTCCCAATCAGGTCAATAACGTACTGTGCTTCCCCTTCATCTTCCGGGGCGCGCTGGACGTGGGCGCGACCGAGATCAACGATGCGATGCAGCTCGCCTGCATCGACGGGATCGCCAAGCTGGCGCGCATCACCACCAGCGCCGAGGCGGCTGCGGCTTATCAGGGCGAGCAGATGAATTTCGGGGCGGATTATCTGATCCCCAAACCGTTTGATCCGCGCCTGATGGGGGTCGTCGCCCATGCCGTTGCCAAGGCGGCGATGGAAACGGGCGTTGCGACGCGACCGATTGCCGATCTTGGCGCATACCGGCAAAAGCTCGACGGGTCGGTATTCCGCTCAGCCCTGATCATGCGGCCGGTGTTCGAGGCCTCTTCAAGTGCCGGGCGCAAGATCGTCTTTGCGGAAGGCGAGGATGAGCGGGTGATGCGGGCCGCGCTGGCGCTGATGGAGGATACGAACGACGTGCCGATCCTGATCGGCCGCCCCGATGTGGTTGCCGTGCGCTGCGAACGCGCCGGGCTGCCGATCCGGCCAGAGCGGGATTTCCAGCTGGTGAACCCCGAGAACGACCCGCGCTATCGCGACTACTGGGGCACCTATCACGAGTTGATGGCGCGGCAGGGGGTGACGCCGGATATCGCGCGGGCGGTGATGCGGACGAACACCACGGCGATTGCGGCGGTGATGGTACATCGGGGCGAGGCCGACAGCATGATCTGCGGCACGTTCGGACAGTACCTGTGGCACCTGAACTATGTGCGCCAGATTTTGGCTCGCGACGGGCTGCACCCGATTGCCGCGCTTAGCCTGATGATCCTGGAGGATGGGCCTTTGTTCGTGGCCGATACCCATGTTCATGCGGAGCCGACGCCCGAGCAGATCATGGCGACGGTGATCGGGGCCGCGAGGCATGTGCGCCGCTTTGGTCTGCTGCCGAAGATCGCGCTTTGCGCGCAGTCGCAATTCGGGAACCTGGACAACTCCACCGGGCGGCGGATGCGCGAGGCGCTGGAACTACTGGATCAGCGAGAGCCGGACTTCTGCTATGAGGGCGAGATGAACATCGACGCCGCGCTGGATCAGTCGATCCGCGACCGGATCTTTCCGGGGTCACGGTTCGACGGCGCGGCGAACGTGCTGGTATTCGCCAATTCCGACGCGGCCTCGGGCGTGCGCAACATCCTGAAGATGAAGGCGAATGGGCTGGAGGTGGGGCCGATCCTTATGGGGATGGGGAACAAGGCGCACATTGTTACGCCCTCGATCACCGCGCGGGGGCTTCTGAACATGTCGGCTTTGGCGGGAACTCCGGTGGCGCATTACAGCTGAGCGGTCTGGACCGCCGACCCGTCTCGATTGCCAGAATCAGAGATTCGTGGTTTCAATACAGCCATTGGTTGCAGAAATTTTGCGTGAAGCCTGAGCGGTTTGCTCAATTTGGAGGTTTCAGCTTTGGACAATTATAACATGCGCGCCGAGATGCGGCGCAACCCTCGTCTTTGCATTTCCGATGCTGATCTGGGTGCCGTAAAGGCTCTGGTCGATGCGCGCCGTGGCCGGTTGGAGTTGCTGCAGAAGTCGCTGCAAGACGATAGAAAGCTGCGTCTCTCGCGTGCCTCAGCAGCCGCGATACGCGACGCGATGGCGGTGGCTATTCCCGACTTCAAGAAGCGGGCAAAGGATTTGGTCGCCCGGCAGAAGCACGAGGTCGAGGGGCTACGAACGATGGACGGCGATTTCCCCGGAGGATGGGAGATACCGCAGGACAGCTCGCTGATCGACTGGGTGACGGTCGATCTGGATTACAAGACGATCAAGGACTGGTTGGATTTCCAGCGCCGTCTGAAGGCCGGTTTTGAGCATTATATTCCCCGCGATCCGCCCTTTGCCGGGGAACTGTGGTGGGGGGAAACGAACTGGTTCTCGACCACAGGCAACCTTTTTGCCGACGGTAACAACACGCCCTGGCGGATCTGGGGGCATTTTGGCTATGACGGCGATCCGCTGGTGGGCGGCAGCCTTGGCTGCTCGGGCTTCTTCTTCCTGACGCCGGACCGGTTCTATGTGAACGGCAAGGGCAATTTCGAAATCCGCCCGCGCATCCAGACCAACGGCTGGGTCTCGGGCTGGACCGGCAGCTATCATCCGGTATGGGCTGCCGACGACAAATGGAGCAAGCTGTGGGAGATCAAGCGCGTCACCGCATCGCTGAGTACGGGAGAGATACTGGCGACCGAGGAGCTGGCGCTGAACCTGATCAACCTGGATGATGAAATGCCGGTGGGTCAGGCCAGTGCCAGCGTCATCGGTGGCTGGGTGCCGATCCTTCGGTTCAGCGCGGATATGGATGATCTGCGCAGCCGTGGCATTTCGATCATTCTGGAGATGTCGATCCGCTATGACTTCCAGCTGGAGGGGGAATCCGACCTGTGGTTGCGCAACCGGCCCGGCTCTGCTTCAGAATCCGTTCCGGCCTTTGACAATGCGATCCTTGTAAACCCCTTTCCGGGTGCGGTGATAAAGGTCTGAGTCCAAAATAAATCGTGGTTGGACGCGCAAGCGTCGTCGCGTAACTTTCCACCATGCAGGACAAAGCCGAAACAACCGTGCCGCGAACACCTACCGCCGAAAAACGGCCAAGCGGTGCGACGATCCTTCTGGTCGAAGGCGCTGCAGCGCTGCAGACCGCTTATCGTAGCCTGCTGACGCGGGCGGGCAACCGGGTGCGTGTCGTCTCCACGGCGGCAGAAGCGCGCACGGTCTTTGCCGACAGCCTGTTCCCCATCGTTCTGCTTGACCTGACATTGCCCGATGGCGACGGGCTGGAGTTGCTGCAGGACATGCTGGCGACCCGGCCAGAAACACGGGCGATTGTGATCACCGCCAATGGCTCGATCAGCGCGGCAGTGTCGGCAATGCGGGCGGGGGCGCAGGATTTCCTGGTCAAGCCGGTCGAGGATGCACGCTTGGTCGCAGCCGTCCGCAGCGCGGCCGAGCCGCCAAAGCGCAAGACCACGGCACCGCACCCTGACGCCCCCCCCGGCGAGCTGTTCCTTGGCTCATCGCCGACCATGACCGATGTCTATGGCAAGATCCGTTCGGTCGCGGCCTCGATGGCGACGGTCTTCATCACGGGCGAAAGTGGCACGGGCAAAGAGCTTTGCGCACAAGCGGTGCATGACGGTTCAGCCCGCGCATCCGGACCGTTCATTGCGCTGAACTGCGGCGCAATCCCGCCGGACCTACTGGAGTCCGAGGTCTTCGGCCATATGAAGGGGTCGTTCACCGGGGCGATTTCCGACAAGCCCGGCGCGGCGGCGGCGGCGGATGGGGGCACGCTGTTTCTGGACGAAATCTGCGAGATGGATATCGGGTTGCAGACCAAACTGCTGCGGTTCCTTCAAACCTCGATGGTCCAACCGGTTGGCGCGACGCGGCCCAAAAAGGTCAACGTCCGTATCGTCTGCGCAACGAACCGCGATCCGCTGGATTCGGTCCGGCGCGGGCAGTTCCGCGAGGATCTGTATTATCGCCTCTATGTCGTGCCGATCCACATGCCGCCCCTGCGGGAACGCGGCCATGACGTGATCGAGATCGCCGAAGCGGCGCTTGCACGCTTTTCCGCGGAAGAACACCGCAAGTTCGATGGATTGGATGAAAACGTCCGCAGCCTGTTCCAGGCCCTGCCCTGGCCCGGCAATGTCCGCCAGTTGCTGAACGTCATCCGCAACGTGGTCGTGCTGAACGAAGGCGGTATCGTGACGCCTGAGATGCTGCCGCCTGACCTCGTGCATCAGGCAGAGCAGTTGCCCGCAAAAGCCGTGTCCAGCCCCGAACCTGCCGGGCCGACGGTCGATCAGCTTGTCGGCCGAAGCCTGGCCGAGATCGAGCAGATCATGATCGAGGCCACGATCGAACGCTTTGGCGGCTCGGTTCCCAAGGCCGCGCGCGTGCTGGATGTCTCACCCTCGACGCTCTACCGCAAGCGCGAGGTCTGGCTGAAGGCGCCGGGGGACTGAGACTCCCCCCTCTGCCCTTCTTCTGTTCTCAAATATCCTCGGGGGTTGCCGGTTGAGTCCGCCATTGGTCCGAGGACCAACCGGCGACGGGGTGGAAACCCCCCGCGCGCCGCCAGCAACAAGCACGCCCTAGACGAACTGCTCCCGCAGCAGCCTTTCGTCCAGGCCATGCCCCGGATCGAACAGGATGCGGTGGCGTACCCTGGGCTCTGACCGGATCTCGACAAAGGTCACGTTGCGTACCGAGCGACCGTCGGCATCGGCCATCACCGGTCGCTTTTCCGGCTCCAGAACGTCGAAGCGCACCACGGCTTTCTTCGGCAAAAGCGCGCCACGCCAGCGACGCGGACGGAAGGCGGCCACGGCGGTAAGCGCCAGCACATCCGCGCCGATTGGCAGGATGGGGCCATGGGCGGAGTAGTTGTAAGCGGTCGAGCCCGCAGGGGTGCAAAGCATCGCGCCGTCGCAGATCAGTTCGGCCAGTCGCAGTTTGCCGTCGACGCTGATGCGCAGCTTGGCCGCCTGCGGACCTGCGCGCAGCAGCGACACCTCGTTGATGGCCAGCCCTTCGGCAAGTTCGCCCTCGATCGTCTCGGCACGCATCGACAGCGGGTTGATTATCTCTTCTTCTGCCGCAAGCAGCCTTGCCGGGAGGTTTTCCAGCGAAAAGCCGTTCATCAGAAAGCCGATGGTGCCGCAGTTCATGCCATAGACAGGCATATCGCGGTCCTGCAGGGCGTGCAGGGTTTCCAGCATGAAGCCGTCGCCGCCAAGCGCCACGATCACCTCGGCCTCGTCAGGCGAGCTTTGGCCGTGCTTGTCCGTCAGCGCGGCCAGCGCAGCTTGCGCTTCGGCAGAGGGGCTGGCGGTGAAACCGATCCGGCGCTGCACGATGTCTCTCCCGAGGATCAATTCCGTGGCGCCAAGTCTTGGCGGGCCGGGGTGGCAAACTCAAGCCCCGAAGGGCTCAGCCTTTTCGCGCGATGCGCAACATAGGTCGTTTTTCGTCCTTTCTGCCCCCGCCGTCATGGTCTAAAGGATCGCCAATTCCAGCCAGCTTCAGGAGCCGCCCATGAACGCCCCGCAACGCGACGCCGGTTTCTTTACCGAAGACCTCTCCAGCCGCGACCCGGCGCTGTTTGCCGCCGTGACGGATGAACTTGGCCGTCAGCGCGACGAGATCGAGTTGATCGCCTCGGAAAACATCGTGTCGCTGGCCGTGTTGCAGGCGCAGGGGTCGGTGCTGACCAACAAGTATGCCGAGGGCTATCCGGGCAAGCGCTACTATGGCGGCTGCCAGTATGTCGACGTGGCCGAGACGCTGGCGATCGAGCGGGCGAAGGAACTCTTCGGCTGCAAGTTCGCGAACGTTCAGCCGAACTCGGGGAGCCAGATGAACCAGGCGGTGTTTCTGGCGCTGCTGAAGCCGGGCGACACCTTCATGGGGCTGGATTTGAACTCTGGCGGACACCTGACGCACGGATCGCCGGTCAACATGTCGGGCAAATGGTTCAACGTGATCTCCTATGGCGTGCGCCAGCAGGATCAGCGGCTGGACATGGACGAGGTGCGCGCCAAGGCGCTGGAGCATCGTCCGAAGCTGATCCTCGCGGGCGGAACCGCCTATAGCCGCGAATGGGACTGGGCTGCATTCCGGGCGATTGCGGATGAGATCGGAGCCTATCTGCATGTGGACATGGCCCATATCGCCGGGCTAGTGGCGGGTGGTGTCCATGCATCCCCCCTGCCCCACGCGCATGTGGTGACGACGACCACGCATAAGTCGCTGCGCGGCCCGCGCGGCGGCATGATCCTGTGCAACGACGAAGATATCGCGAAGAAAATCAACTCGGCAGTGTTTCCGGGCCTGCAGGGCGGTCCGCTGATGCATGTGATCGCGGCGAAGGCCGTGGCATTCGGCGAGGCGCTGCGGCCCGAGTTCAAGAACTACGCCGCGCAGGTGAAGAAGAACGCCGCCGCCATGGCGGACCAGCTGATGAAGGGCGGGATCGACATCGTCTCGGGCGGGACCGACAACCACCTGTGCCTCGCGGACCTGCGTCCGAAGAAGGTGACGGGCAAGGCGGCGGAAGCGGCGCTGGGACGGGCGCATATCACCACCAACAAGAACGGTGTGCCTTTCGATCCCGAGAAACCGTTTGTCACGAGCGGAATCCGCTTGGGTAGCCCCGCGGGCACGACGCGCGGGTTCGCCGAGGCCGAGTTCCGCCAGATCGCCGACTGGATCGTCGAGGTGGTGGACGGGCTGGCCGCGAATGGCGAGGACGGCAACGCCGAGGTCGAGGCCCGCGTGCGCGGCAAGGTGGCCGAGCTTTGCGCCCGGTTTCCGCTCTATCCGACGCTGTGACCTAGCCGATAAAGCCGCGCCACCAGAGTACGGCCACGACCAGGACGCCGACCATGAAGATGCTGAAGGCGATGGAGCTTGCCATGCCCATCAGCATGGCGCGGCGCTTGGCGCCCCGGTCGAGATTGGTCAGGTATTTGACGCAGGCGTCATAGGCCCCGGCCACGCGTTCGTCGTCAATCTGCACCAGCAGCTTGGGGTTCTGGGCCTGCAGCGCGGCGGTGTCGAGGAAACGCGCCTCGGTCATCACCGACGAGGGCAGCCGCCGACCGGCCTTGCGCAGGCGGTCCGAAAGGGTCTTTCCGCGCACGGCGAGTTTTTCTTCCAGAAGGCCCGATACGCGGTCTGCCATCTGCTGGATTGATACCGCGCTCATCAAACGCTCCTTGTGTTGGCGGGAAGTGTAGCGGGGGCATGGGCGGGCATCAACATGGCTGGAAGGGCAAGGGTTTGCGGGCTATGACGGGGCCATGCTGAACCTGATCCGCCACCCGGCCGAAACGCCAACGGACAAGCCGCCGCTGGTGATCGTGCATGGGCTTTACGGGTCGGGGCGGAACTGGGGCGTCATCGCGCGCAGGCTGGCGAGCGAGCGTGAGGTAATCGCGGTCGACCAGCGCAACCACGGGTCCAGCGACTGGTCGGATACGCACGACTATCCTGCGATGGCCGGTGATCTGGCCGAGGTGATTGCGGCCAATGGCGGGTGGGCAGATGTGCTGGGCCATTCGATGGGCGGCAAGGCGGCGATGGTGCTGGCGTTGACCCATGGCGAAATGGTGCGGCGGCTGGTGGTCGCCGATGTGGCGCCGGTGCCTTACAGCCACGATCAGGCGCAGTATGTCGATGCGATGCAGGCGGTCGATCTGCGTGGCCTGACCTCTCGCGCCGAGGCGGATGCGCGTCTGGCGCAATATGTGGATGACCCGGCGCTGCGGGCGTTCTTTCTGCAGTCGCTGGACCTCAAGGCCGAGCCGCCAAGGTGGCGGCTGAACCTGTCGGTGCTGAAGGCCGAGATGCCGAAGATCATCGGCTGGCCCGATGTGCAGGGCCGGTTCGAGAAGTCGGTGCTGTTCCTGTCGGGCGCGGCCTCGCATTACGTGCTGCCGGAGTATCGGCCTGCAATCCGCGCGCTGTTTCCGCATGCGCATTTTGCCAAGTTGCCGGGGGCGGGTCACTGGCTGCATGCCGAAAAGCCGCGCGAGTTTGAAGAGACCGTGCGGGTGTTTCTGGACGCATAGAATTGGCGAAGGTCATCGCCTTCGCCATGCGGTGCCATTTGAGCTGCACCGGCCGTGGCCCCAAAGGCCACGGCCAGCGCCCGCCCCGCCAATGGCGGGCGCTTCTCGCCCGCCGGGGCAGGCGCAGGCCTTTCGTCATCTCTCTGCGGAGAACGTCTTGTGGCGACGTTGCACGGCGTGCGGGGAAACGCGGGTCGCGTTTCTGATCCCGCCCGGCCAAGCCTCGCTTAGTTGTTCTGACTCAGCACAACATCCGCCTTGGCCGAACGAGCGATCACCGTGCGGGCGTTGGGGATATCGTTGTCGAAGGCGCGGCGGCGGCCCTCTTCGGCGCTCAGGCCGTGATGTTCCCAGCGGGCGATCAGGCGGCGTTCCAGATCTGCCTCAGGCACGTCGAGAAACACTCTCATGTCCCAAAGCGGCGCCAGCGCAGTCCAGGGTTCGTCCTGCAACAACAGGTAGTTGCCCTCGGAGATGATGATCTTCGCGTCGACAGGCACTATCCGGGCGGAACCGACAGAAACATCGCGATAGCGGTCGAAGACGGGGACAATCACCTCGCCCCCCGCCTTCAGCCGCTGAAGGACCGAGACCAGGCCGCCTACGTCGAACGTATCAGGCGAACCTTTGTGAAACCGCCTGCCCCGCGCATCCAGGATGGCGTTGTCGAGGTGGAAACCATCCATCGGCACCAGCGCGGCGCGGGGGCCAAGCCGGGTCACCAGTTCCTCGGCGATGGTGGACTTGCCCGCCCCCGGCGCGCCAGCGATCCCGACGAGGAAGCGGCCCGGCGCGGCATCGGCGCGCGCCGCGATCCGGGCGGCAAGGTCGTCCATCAGGCGGCCACGGCCTCGGACGGCGGGGCCTTTGCGCCGGTCATGAAGGCGACCGCGTCGGACATCGTGTGTTCCTTGGGGTCAATGATGCACAGACGGCGGCCAAGGCGGTGAACGTGGATGCGGTCGGCAACCTCGAACACATGGGGCATGTTGTGGCTGATCAGCACGATGGGCAGCCCGCGCCGCTTTACGTCCAGGATCAGTTCCAGCACGCGACGGCTTTCCTTGACGCCCAAGGCGGCGGTCGGTTCGTCCATGATGACGACCTTTGAGCCGAAGGCAGCGGCGCGCGCCACGGCCACGCCCTGCCGCTGGCCGCCCGACAGGGTTTCCACCGCCTGACCGATGTTCTGGATGGTCATCAGGCCCAGCTCGCTCAGCTTGTCGCGCGCCCGCTTTTCCATCGCCTTGCGGTCAAGCATGCGGAACACGGACCCCATGACACCGGGTTTGCGGATTTCGCGACCGAGGAACATGTTGTCCGAAATCGACAGCGCGGGCGAGAGCGCGAGGTTCTGGTAAACCGTCTCGATCCCGGCATTCCTCGCCTGCATCGGGTTGGTGAAGTTCATCACCTCTCCATCCAGCCGTATCTCACCTTCGTCCGGTGTCACGGCGCCGCAGAGCGCCTTGATCAGCGTAGACTTGCCCGCGCCGTTGTCGCCGATGACGGCAAGAATTTCGCCCGGCATCAGGTCGAAGTCGGCGGAGTCGAGCGCCGTGACGCGGCCATAGCGTTTGACGAGGCCCTTCGCGGTCAGAATTGGCGTAGCCATCTTGTTCCCCTCCTCAGCCCGAGACCTTGCGGATCCACTGGTCGACCGCGACGGCGGCGATGATCAGCGTACCGGTTAGCAGCACTTTGAACTGCGGATCGGCGTTCATCATGTTCAGACCCATGCTCATCACGCCGACGATCAGCGCCCCGAACAGGGTGCCAAGGATCGAACCGCGGCCGCCGAACAGCGAGATGCCCCCGATCACCGCAGCGGTGATGGCCTGCAGGTTGAAGTCGGTGACGACCGTCGAGGGCGAGACCGATCCGTTCCGTCCGATCGAAACCCAGGCCGCGAGACCTGCGATGACACCCGCCAGCGTATAGGTGGCAAGCAGCACCCGGCCCGTGCGGATACCCGAAAGCTCTGCTGCATCCGGGTCGTCGCCTACGGCGTAGATATGGCGGCCGAACGCGGTGTAGTTCAGCATGTACCAGAGCACGACATAGAGCACGAGCATCGCAACCACGCCCAGCGTCACCACTGCCGAGCCGATCTTGAAGCTGGTGCCGAAGATGTGCAGCCAGGGCGTGATGGCGGTCAGGTCGGCCTCACGCATGGTCTCGTTGGCTGAATATATCAGCACGATGGCCATGATGATGTTCCATGTGCCAAGCGTGACGATGAACGGCGGTAGCTTCAGCTTCGATACGAGAAAGCCGTTCGCCAGCCCGCAGATCCCCGCAACGATAAAGCCTGCGAGCAGCGCGATGGGTGCGGGCAGACCGTAGTAGATAACCCCGTTGCCCATTACGACGAAGGAAAAGACCATGACCACGCCGATCGACAGGTCGATACCGGCGGTCAGCACGACCAGCGTCTGCGCGGCGGCCAGGATACCCACGACCGCGACCTGCTGCATGATCAGCGTCAGCGTGTAGGACGAGAAAAAGCGCTCGCCCTTCGCGATGCCGAAGAAGATGATCAGCACCACGAGGACGATCAGCGGCACCATGGCCGGGTTGGAATGCAGGAAATGCTGCACGCGCTGCAAGGGCGAGCGGCGCTCTTCGAAATGCGCGACGTTGGTCGCGCTTTGTCCGAGAACCTTCTCGAACTCCTGAACCTCGGCCATTTTCCCCTCCCAAGCTGCGCGACGGCGCCTGTTTCCTCAGGATGGGGCGGCCCGAAGGCCGCCCTCTTCGTTTTGATTTAGGCTTGTCGAGCCGGGATCAGCCCCAGCAGAGCTCGGTGCCCTTGACGGTGTCGATCGAGGTGACGCCTGCCGCCGGTTTGTCGGTGATCAGGTTCACGCCGGTGTCGAAGAAGGCCTTGCCGGGGGTCGGCTGCGGCTTTTCGCCCGTGTCGGCCCATTTCTTGATGGCCTCGATGCCCAGAGCGGCCATCTGCAGCGGGTATTGCTGCGAGGTGGCGCCGATCTGGCCGTCCTTGACCGAGGCGACGCCCGGGCAGCCGCCGTCGACCGAAACGATCAGCACATCGTTCTCTTTGCCCACGGCCTTCAGCGCCTGATAGGCGCCCACGGCGGCAGGTTCGTTGATCGTGTGGATCACGTTGATGTCGGGGTCTTTCTGGAGAAGGTTCTCCATGGCCTTGCGGCCGCCCTCTTCGTTGCCGTTGGTCACGTCGTGGCCGACGATGCGCGGATCATCCTCGTCGCCGATCTTGTTCGGGTCTTTCGGGTCGATGCCGAAGCCGATCATGAAGCCCTGGTCGCGCAGCACGTCCACGGTCGGCTGCGAGGGGGTCAGGTCGAGGAAGCCGATCTTGGCGTTCGCGGCCTCTGCGCCCAGCGTCGCGGCAGCCCATGCGCCGATCAGCTTGCCGGCTTCGAGGTTGTCGGTGGCGAAGGTGGCGTCGGCAGCATCTGCCGGGTCAAGCGGCGTGTCGAGAGCGATCACGACCATGCCGGCGGCCTGGGCCTTTTTGACCTGGTCGACGATGGCCTTGGTGTCCGAGGCGGCGATCAGGATACCCTTGGCGCCGTCGGCGATGCAGGCCTCGACGGCCGCGACCTGGCTGTCATGGTCGCCGTCGACCTTGCCGGCATAGGTTTTGAGCGAAACGCCCAGTTCCTTGGCCTTGGCTTCGGCGCCTTCTTTCATCTTTACGAAAAAGGGGTTGGTGTCGGTCTTGGTGATCAGGCACGCGCTGACTTCCTGCGCCGAGGCTGCGCCCGACATCAGGGCCGCTGCGGCAGCGCCCAGCACGAGGCCGGTGACCTTGCTCATGTGTTTCACGGTATTCCTCCCGAATATATGACGCGGCCGCCCTCCTCGACTGCCGCCAATGCCGCAAGCCCGTTCGCCTGTTGCGGCCACAGATGAAACTGATTCCGGGGCTTGCGTCAAGATAATTAAATCAGAGTGATTTATTATTGACAGGCTCGTCTGGTCGCGCGCTAAATCGCCCCGTCCGCGCCGTTCGGACCGGGGAGGGATTCGTGTCGCAGGGCAATGACATCGCGGCAGATCGGCCAGCGGTCGATCTGACCAGCCTGCGCGGCTCGAACCAGAGCGGCATGCGCGCCTATAACGAACGGCTGGTGCTAAGCCTTGTCCGGCGGGACGGGGCGCTGGCCAAGTCGGACATCGCCCGGATCACCGGCCTGTCGGCGCAGACCGTCTCGGTCATCATGCGAGGGCTGGAGGCGGATGGCCTGCTGCTGCGGGGCGAGCCGATCCGGGGGCGGATCGGCCAGCCTTCGGTGCCGATGTCGCTGGCCGGAGACGGCGCGTTTTTCTACGGCCTGAAGATCGGGCGACGGTCGGTGGACCTCGTGCTGATCAACCTCTTGGGCCAGCCGGTGGGATTCCGCAGGCAGACCTATCGCTATCCGACCCCCGATACCGTGATCCGCTTTGTCGAAGACGCCCTGCCCGCGCTGAGCGATTTGCTGGCGCCAGAGATGCGCGGGCGGATCGGGGGCATGGGTATTGCGATGCCGTTCCAGCTGTGGAGCTGGGCGCAGTATATCGAGGCGCCGGCGGGGGGGCTGGATTCCTGGCGCAACCGCGATGTGGCGGCGGAACTGTCGGCACTGTGCGACATGCCGGTCTATGTGCAGAACGACGCGACGGCGGCATGCGGGGCGGAACTGGTGTTCGGCAAGGGCGACCGGCCGCAGGATTTTCTGTATTTCTACATCGCCTTCTTCATCGGCGGCGGTCTGGTGCTGAACGGGCGGCTGTTCACCGGTAAGACCGGGAATGCCGCCGGGGTCGCCTCGATGCCGGTTCCAGGACCGGGAGGGGTGATGCATCAGCTGATGGCCGTTGCTTCGCTATCCACGCTGACCGACGCGATGACCGAGGCGGGCGAGGTTTCGGACGCGATCTATGAACATCCCGATGGCTGGATCGTCAGCCCGGACCTGCTTGAGGGTTGGATCCAGACGGCGGCCAAAGGGTTGGCGAGCGCTGCGCTGAGTGCGGCGACGCTGGTCGAGATCGACACGGTGATGATCGACGGCTGGCTGTCGCCCGCGATCCGCACCCGGCTGGTCGAAGCCACGGGAGCGGCCCTGCGCAAGCTGGACCTGAGCGGTGTAACCCCGCCGGCGATCCGCGAGGGCACGGTCGGGCCGCAGGCGCGGGAACTGGGGGGCGCGGTCATTCCGCTGTCGCAGCGCTTCCTGGTCGATCAGTCGGCCATGCTGAAAAGCTGAGCCTTAGACCGACACGGCCGCCCGCAGGTCGGATTCCGGGATTTCGGCCTTGGTCCCCGACATTGCGACCGCGCCGCGTTTGAGCACATAGAAGCGGTCGGCGAGGTTGTAGGCGAAGTCGAAATACTGCTCGACCAAGATGATTGCCATATCACCCCTGCCCCGCAGATATTCGATCACGCGACCGATCTGCTGGATGATGTTCGGCTGTATACCCTCGGTCGGCTCGTCCAGAAGCAGAAGCTTCGGCTTCATGATCATGGCACGACCGATGGCGAGTTGCTGTTGCTGACCGCCCGACAGGTCACCGCCACGACGGTGCTGCATTTCCTTAAGCACCGGGAACAGCTCGAATATCTCATCCGGGATGCGATGCTCGGACTTTGGCAGGACGGCAAAGCCCGTCTCCAGGTTCTCGCGCACAGTCAGCAGCGGAAAGATCATCCGGCCCTGCGGCACATAGCCAAGGCCGCGACGCCCCATCGCCTGCGGCGGCACCTTGCCCACGACCTCTCCGTCAAAGGTCAGCGTGCCGCCCGAGCGGATATGCGTACCGGAAATCGCCTTGAGCAGTGAGGTCTTGCCGACGCCGTTGGTGCCGACCAGACAGGTCACCTGCCCCACCTCGGCAATCATGCTGATCCCGTTCAGGATCTGCGAACCGCCATAATGCAGCGTCAGATCCTCAACCTTAAGCATCGGCTGATTTGGGGGGTCAGCGGCCAAGATACACCTCGATCACCTGCGGGTTCTTCGTCACGAAATCGAGCGAGCCTTCGGCCAGAACCGAACCTTCGTGCAACACCGTAACGCGGCAATCCAGACGGCGGACGAAGTCCATGTCATGTTCGACCACCACGACGGCGCGGGTCTTGGCAGCCTCGACCAGCAGGCGGGTGGTGTGTTCGCGCTCGGCCAGCGTCATGCCGGCGGCGGGTTCGTCGACCAGAAGCAGACGGGGTTCCTGCGCCAACAGCATGCCGATTTCCAGCCATTGCTTCTGGCCGTGGCTAAGCTCACCCGACTTGCGGTCGAGATGTTCGGACAGGCCGATTTCCTCGGCCAGTTCCTTGACGCGGGCAAAGTCGCTGGCCTCAGGACGGAAGAACAGCACCGGCACAGGCCCGCGCGGGCGCTTGACCGCCATCATCAGGTTGTCGCGCACCGGCTGATCCTCGAACACCGTCGGGCGCTGGAACTTGCGGCCAATGCCCGCCTGCGCGATTTGGCTTTCCGACATGCGCAGAAGCGAGATCGACTTTTCGCCCCACAGCACCTTGCCCGTATCAGGCTTGGTCTTGCCGGTGACGATGTCCATGAAGGTGGTCTTGCCCGCGCCGTTCGGGCCGATGATCGCCCGCATTTCGGCCGGACCGATGTTGAAGGACAGGTTGTTGATCGCGCGAAAGCCGTCGAAGGTGACGGAGACGCCAGAGACCTCGAGCAGAGAGCCGGTCATTCCACCGCCTCCTTCTCGCGCAGCGCACCGTCATCGGGGCCGAGCGGGTCGCCCTTGCGGTCGGGGGTCTTGAGGCCCTGCCACAGGTCGAACAATCCGCCGATACCCTTGGGCGCAAGGATCGTGACGGCCACGAAGGACAGGCCGAGCACGATCAGCCACCAGTCCACCCATTTGATCGTGTAGAAGCCAAGGTTCACGTCGGGCGCGCGGCCGCCGGTGAACCAGCTTGAAACGAGGCTGACGAAGGCCGCGCCGATAACCGCGCCGTAAAGCCTGCCGCGACCGCCGATGGCGACCCAGACGGCAAGGTAGACGCTGGCGATGGGCGCCACCTCTGCCGGGTTGATGATCCCGGCCTGCGGGTAATAAAGCGCGCCGGCCAGACCGGCGATGACGGCAGTCAGGGTGAAGACGAACAGCTTGAACCCCTCGACGGGGTAGCCAAGGAAGCGCACCCGCGCCTCATCATCGCGGATGCCGCGCAGGACCGAGCCGAACTTGCCGGAGACGATCCAGTAGCAGAGCAAGTAACCGGCGGCGAGCGCCGCCGCCGAGGCCCAGAAGAACCAGATCGACATAAGGCTTTGTGGGATCGCATCCGCGCCGGGCAGGTTCTGGAGGCCCGAAAGGCCGTTGTTGCCGCGCAAGCCGCTGTCGTTCTGGAAGAGGTAGAGCGCAAGGGCCAGCGTCATGGCCTGGGTCAGGATCGACAAGTAAACGCCCGTGACCCGACTGCGGAAGGCGAGCCAGCCAAAGATCAGCGCCAGCAGCCCCGGCACCAGCACGACAAGCGCCATCTGCGCCCAGAAGCTGCTGGCGAAATACCAGATCGGGGGAAACTCGCTGGACCCCACCACGCCGAAGATCTGCGTGGCAATGCCGGTGCGGATTTCCTCGGGCGTCGGCGGAAGGCCGGTATTGGCAAGCGAGGCTATGACGATATCCTCGGTCCGCGCATACATGAGCCACATGCCGATCATGTAGCCGCCAAGGCCGAAGAAGGCGAAATGCCCGAGGCTGAGGATGCCGGTGTAGCCCCAGACCAGATCCATGGCGAGCGCGATGAGGCAGAGGCACAGCGTCTTGCCCAGCGTCTTTACGAAAGAGGTCGAGATCATGCCCGGGCCATAGGCCTCGGACATCAGCGTGACGGCCAGGGTGAAGATGGCCAGCAGCATAAGGAAGATCAGCAGCGACGGGTGGCGGCGGATGATCGGCACGCGCGCCGGGGGCGCTGCCCCCGGACCCCCGGGATATTTGGAAACGGAAGAAGCAGCAGGCATGGCGTCAGTCCCCCGCCGCGCGGCCTTTGAGGGCGATGATGCCCCTTGGCCGGAACTGGATAAAGATGATGATGAAGATGATCATGTAGGTCTGGGCGGCGAGCGTGTTCGAGGGGTTCAGCCACTCGATGCCCTTCTGCAGGAAACCGATCATGGTGGCGCCCAAGAGCGTGCCCCAGATGTTGCCGACGCCGCCGACGACCACGGTCATGAAGCTTTGCACGATGTAGTCCTGGCCCAGTTCCGACGTGACCTTGGCGAAAAGGCCGATGGCGACGCCCGCAATCCCGGCGATGCCCGAGCCGAGGCCGAAGGTCAGCATGTTGATCCTGTCGGGGTTGATGCCCATGGAGGCCGCCATGCGAGGGTTCTGCTGGACTGCGCGCACCTCCAGCCCCAGGCGCGTACGCTTCATGAGGAAGAGGAAGACGCCAAGGAAGATCAGCGCAAGCACGAAGATCGCGATGCGGATGTAGCTGATCGAAACGATGTCATTGAAGCTCAGCGCCCCGTCGAGCCATGCGGGCGAGGTCAGGGGCCGGGCCTGGGTGCCGAAGATGTTCTTGGCCAATTGCTGCAGCGCGATCGAGATGCCGAAGGTCGCGAGCAGGGTTTCAAGCGGGCGGTGATAGAGGTGGCGGATCACCAGCCGTTCCAGGATCACCCCGGCAAGGAAGGTGACGGCGAAGGCGACTGGCAGGGCGACGATGATCGAGACGGTGTAGTTGGCGATGAACTGCTGGACGACATAGCCGGTATAGGCGCCCATCATGATGAACTCGCCATGCGCCATGTTGATCACCCGCATGACGCCAAAGGTGATGGCAAGGCCGATGGCGGCGAGGAAGTAGATCGAGGCGAGGGAAAGCGCGTCCAGCGTCAGGTCGGCGAACTGGTTCAGCGCAAGCGTCAGTTCGACCGAACGCAGCACGTCCTGCGCGGCGTCGGTGACGGCGGCGGAGGGCTCGGCGTAGCTTTCGTAGAAGACGTAGCCGTCGAGCGCGGCCTCAACTTCTGCTTCGGTCGAGGCGGGCGGCACCTTGCCAGAATCCTCTAGTGCCTCGTATGCGGTTGCACGGGCGGCTTCGGTGTTGAGGGCCGCGACGGGGGTTCCGGCGACCGCGCCGTTTTCGATATTGGCGATCAACGCTTCACGCCGCTCGGCTCCGGTCAGGACGGGCTGAAGCGCGCCGAGTGAGACCAGCATCGCCTGTGCGTCAGCCAGCGGCAGGGCGGCGGTTCCGGGAGTCAGGACGCGCACGACGTTCTCTCCTGCCGGAACCGCGCCCGGTGCGGCTTTGAGAGTGGTGGCGAGCAGCGGGTTCAGGGCGGCGCGCAGGTCGGTACCGATGTCGCCGCGGAAGCTTTCCATTGCGGCGATGCGCGCGGCCTCGGCAGGGTCAAAACGCAGGGTCAGAAGACCATCCAGCCGTTCCTTCTGCGCCTTGATTGCCGGATCGGGTTCGTCGGCGATCGAGGCGCGAAGCGGGCCGAGTTGTTCGGCGGAGGGGTCGCGGGCAATGGCGGTCAGCGCGCCGAGCCTTCGGGCCGGATCCGGATCGGCAAGCTGGAACTGCACCAGCGCGGCGGCGATCAGGCCGCGGATGCCGGAGTTCGGGCGGAGCTGAGCCAGGTCAGCTTTCGGTGCGGTGCCGAGGCTTGCGCCGGTGTCGATATCTACCAGTGCCAGATCGTCGCCCTCTGGCGCGGCGTAGACGAATATTCCGTCGGCTTTACGCTGCCAAAGCTCCCTTGCCTCCCAGGCCTCCAGCACGGCTTGCGCAGTGGGCAGGCCAGAGTCGCGAAGCGCCTCGATGGCCGGGCCGATGGTTGTGCGGGAACTGCGCTCAAGCGCTTCGCGATGCTCTTGCAGGATCGACTGGAGCGGGTCGAAGGTCGCCTGGGCGAGGACCGGAGCGGCGAGCAGGAACAATGCCGCGACTGCCGCGAGGAAAGGGCGCATCAGGATCTGCCTGTGGGGGATTGGGACATGGCGGGGGCCGAAGACCGGCCCCCGCCGTCAGATCAGTAATTGGACTTGATCTGCACGCAGGTTTTGGTGGTGGTGTTGTACATGCCGCATTTCAGCGTCTGCCAGTCGGCGTCGAGAACGGCCGATTCCGGCAGGAAGTCGGTCCAGGCATCACCAGCAACTTCGGTGGTCTGGCTGATGATGTCGAACTGGCCATCCGCCTGGATTTCGCCGATCAGGACCGGCTTGGTCAGGTGGTGGTTCGGCAGCATCTTGGCGGTGCCGCCGGTCAGGTTCGGCACTTCGAGGCCATACATCGCCTCGCGCACCGCATCGACGTCGGTCGTGCCGGCCTTTTCAACCGCGGCAACCCACATCTTGAAACCAATCATGGTGGCTTCCATCGGGTCGTTGGTCACGCGCTTGTCGTTGCCGGTGTACTGGTGCCAGGCCGCAATGAACTCTTTGTTTTCGGGCGTATCGGCGGATTCGAAGTAGTTCCACGCAGCGAGGTGGCCGACGAGGTTGGTGGTGTCGAGACCCGAGAGTTCTTCTTCGCCGACCGAGAATGCGACGACGGGAATGTCGTCAGCCGAAACGCCGGCCGCCGCCAGTTCCTTGTAGAAACCGATGTTGGCGTCGCCATTGATGGTCGAGATCACGCCGACCTTCTTGCCGTCGGCGCCGAGGGCCACGACGTCCGCCACGATCTTGGACCAGTCGCTATGGCCGAAGGGGGTGTAGTTGACGAAGATGTCCTCTTTCGGAATGCCCTTCGAGATCAGGTAGCTTTCCAGGATGTTGTTCGTCGTGCGCGGATAGACATAGTCCGTGCCGAGCAGGGCGAATTTCTTCACGCCCAGTTCGTCCAAGAAATAGTCGGTGGCCGGGATCGCCTGCTGGTTCGGCGCGGCGCCGGTGTAGAAGACGTTTTTCGACGATTCTTCACCTTCATATTGCACGGGATAGAACAGCAGACCGTTCAGTTCCTCGATGACCGGCAGAACCGATTTGCGCGAGACGGACGTCCAGCAGCCAAAGATGACATCGACATTGGAAACGGTCAGCAGCTCGCGCGCCTTTTCAGCGAACAGCGGCCAGTCCGAAGCCGGATCGACGACTACGGCTTCAAGTTTCTTGCCCAGCAGGCCGCCCTTGGCGTTCTGCTGTTCGACCAGCATCAGGACGGTGTCCTTGAGCGTGGTTTCCGAAATGGCCATCGTGCCCGACAGCGAATGCAGGACGCCGACCTTGATGGTCTCCTCCTGCGCGACGGCCACGCTGCCCGTCAGGGCCGTGGCCAGCACCGCGCCCGCGATGCGTTTTGAGAAATGTTTCATTGTCCCAGGCGATCCCCAAGTTTCCGTGCCCGGAAGAGGTAAGACAGCAGCAGTCCATTGGCTTTCAGCCGGCTCGGCGCTATCTCACGTTCCGCAGCAGAATTGTTGCACCCCGTGCGGCGGGGACAGACCTCCAAGTATGATTCCCGCCGCACACCTTCCCGCCGTGCTTTGTCTCAAGACGGCGTGATGACAGAAAATCGGTTCCGCAGCGCAGCGTGAAACAAACTGCGACAGCGCGATGCGGTCAGGCGCGGCGGAAGGGGTTAATGCGCATATTTTGCGCATACAAGCCGACACAAGCCCAATAATTCATCGGAAACTCTGTGAGAACGGACAGGGCGCGCGATTCTTTGCAGATGCTCAGCCGCGGGATTTCAGCGAAAGCCGGTCCTTGGCATAGGCGAAACCAAGCTGTAGCAGAATGCCGCCAAAGATCAGCGCGGTATCTATGGCAAGATTTTGCGTCAGAGACTCTTTCAGTGCCTGCGCAGCAAGCGCCAGTAAGCTGCCCATGACAAACACAGGCAAGGCCTGACGACCAAGCAATGCCAGGGGTGCTGCCAGTTTCGATCCTGCCGCGCGGCGCACGATGGGCAGCGTAGAGAGCAAATAGGCAAGCGCCAGAATATGAATCAGCCGGGGCCAGGTCACATAGGTCTTGTCGGCATAGGTCCAGAAGCGGTGAACGCCGTTCTGGTTCGCCTGCCAAAGAGCCTGGGTCCAGGCCTCCCCAATCGCGGGAATCTTTGCCCAGACGAAGCCCGCCACCAGGATCGCTGCGGTGATCAGTTGCAACCACCAATAGACGGGAATGAAGCGTTTGCCCTGTCGCGCGAAGACGCCGGTCAGCAGCCCGGCGATGAAAAGCACTTGCCAAGCCAATGGGTTGAAGAACCAGCCGCCTGCGTTGGGGTAATTGGGCAAGTCCCATTCATAAAGCCCCACTACCAGCCAGAAGGTCAGCGATGCCAAGGCCAGCCACCATGGCCGACGCAGCGCTACCCACAGCAATGCCGGCGTGATCATCAGCAGGAAGGCATACATCGGAAGGATGTTCACATAGCCCAATTGGTGAGTCAGCAGCGGCACACCGACAAGGAAACCAAGCGGCGCATCGAAAAGCACGGCCATTTCGTTTACGAACAGCCGGTGCGTCCCGCCCAGCCAGCGGGCTGCCAGCGCTGCGATGGCAAGCGACCACATCGTCATGAAGATGTGCATTAGGTACAGCGTCCAGCTCCGGTGCCAGACCCGCGCCGTTCCCGGCCAATATGGCGGGTTGCGGAAGCTGCCGCTATAGGCAAGACCTGCCGCAATGCCGGACATCATCACGAAGGCCTCCGCCGCGTCAGACTGGCCGAAGTTGCGCGATGTCATGAATTCGTAAATCGTGCCGGGAACGTGGTTTATGTAGATCATGACCAGTGCAAGGCCACGGAACACGTCCAGTCGCGGGTCGCGAGGCGCCCGCGTCACTGGCGCAGAGATGGATTCAGGCATGGATGTGCGGAGCCGCTCCTGCTGGTTCCGCTTCCACATACGCGGCTTCTGCACCTTCGCCCATCCAGTGACGCATAATTTCAACATGGCGTAGCATAACTGGCGCAGAGTCACGCTCGGACGGCGTGACCATCAGGCCGCTGCGGCTGTCCTGCGAGAACCAGGAGATGACGACAGGTGCCAGGATCATCGGCAGGGCCACTGGCAAAAGCCACAGGACCAGCCCCGGCGCCAGCGTGTAGATCAGGAACAGAGCCGCAAGACCTGTCATCGAAATCCAGCCGCTGGCGGCCCAGGCATCAACCAGGGTCAGCCTGCCGTCGCCGCGGTTGTTCGTGGGCCAGCCGCCGTCGCGTCCCGTGACCACCTGAAACACCGAGCGTGTCTGGAACATCAGGAAAATCGGTGCCACGACCGAGGACAAGACAAGCTCTGTGATCGTGGAAAGAAAGGCGCGCAGACCTCCGCCAAAACCCTGTGCCCTGCCGCTTGCCGCGGCGTCGATGGCAATCAGCAGCTTGGGCAGCAGCAGAAGCCCGAAGATACCGACGGCAAGACCGATGGCCTTTGCCGTCTCGTCCGCCGGGAATACCGGGAAGGGCCAGTTCGCCTCGGGGAAGTAGTCCGGCGGGACCGCGAAAATCTGCGCGGCAACGCTGGCGATGATGAAGGCCAGCCAGAACAGCGGTGCGATATAGGCGAGGATGCCCTGGACGAAGACCCAGCGGCTCCACCCCATCAGACCCGGCGCGAAGACCAGACGGCTGTGCTGAAGGTTGCCCTGGCACCAGCGGCGGTCGCGCTTGGCGTGGTCGATGATGTTCTCGGGGCCTTCCTCGAACGAGCCTTCCAGATCGTCGTCAAGGCGCACGGTCCAGCCTGCGCGGGCAAGAAGGGCAGCCTCGACATAGTCGTGGCTCATGATATGGCCACCGAAGGGCGGGCTGCCCGCCAGTTCCGGCAGGCCGCAGCTTGCCGCGAAAGCGCGCACGCGGACCATGGCGTTGTGGCCCCAGAACGGGCCGGTGCGGCCCTGCATCATGGCCAGACCGCGCGCGAAGATCGGGGAATAGAAGCTGGCCGAGAACTGCATGGTGCGACCAAAGCGCGACCGGGCGTTGATGACGCGCGGCAGGCTTTGCAGCAGGCCAAGCTTCGGGTCGGCCTCCATCCGGCGGATCATTTCTAGGATCGTCGTGCCTTCCATCAGGCTGTCGGCATCTAAGATCAGGGCATAGTCGTAGGCAGCACCCGACCGCTGAATGAAATCCTCGATATTCCCGGCCTTGCGACCGGTGTTCTTTTCCCGACGGCGATAGAAGATGCGCCCCTCTGCCTGCCGGTCGCGCAACAGGCGCAGGAACCACAGCCGTTCGCGCGCGGCGATGGTATCGTTGCGGGTGTCCGACAGGATCGCGAAATGGATGGTGGCATCGCTGCCTTGGGCCCCGATCGAGGCATCCATGGCGGCGATGCGGGCGAAGGTCGTCACCGGATCTTCGTTATATACGGGAACCAGGATGACGGTGCGGCCAGTAATTTGCGCCTTGCCTGGCGGTCGAACGGCAGCGCGTGTTGTCAGGCCGAGCAGCCCCTGGGCCGCGCCCCATGCCAGCCAGAAGGTGGATAACAGGATCAGCACGCTGCGCAGGATGTCGAGCCAGTCGAGCCCGTCCGCAGCGCCGAATTGAAGGAAGAGAAGAAAGCCCGTCGCCGCGGCGGCCAGGCTAAGGGCGAATACGGAAAGACGCGCGCGAAGCACGGAACCTTTGTCCGGCACGGGCCCCTCCCCCCCTGCCATGACCTAGCGTCCGCTGCCCTGCGCGTCGGTACCAGCTACAGATGTGCGCCCCAGAAGTCGTCCGAAGACGCCTGAAAGCCCCGCCGACGGCGCTTCCAGCTGTTGTTTCGGCATAACAAGCGGCGCGTCGGGAAGACCGCCCACTCGAGCAACAACCGTTTCCAGGTCGCCGGTCATAAGGAATTTCGCCCCCTGTATCATTCCACCACCCACTGATAGAGCCAAAGCTCGGTCAGCTTGCGTCCGTAACCCGCGATGTGCGCGGACAGTTCCACCGTTTCTCCGGATGCACCGGATACATCCAGCACAAGCCGCCAAATGTCGGTTCCTGCGATCGGCGAGAGCGTCTGCGTCACGACCTCGCCCTTGGTGATACCGACGACCGCTTCTATATCCGCGCCGTCCTGCAGTGCGCCCAGAAGCCCACCCTTGAAGTCCACCACGAACTTTCGCGTGCCTGCGGTATTCTCGATCCCCGAGACACCGCCCTGTCCTGCGCGCGTTTCGTATACATAGGCGCGCGCATCTTCCGGGTCACGGTCAAGCGCGCCCCAGCGCAACCGATAGGCGAACTCTCGCGACTCGCCGGCGCGGATCGGGGTCTCCGGCACCCAGAAGGCGACGATGTTGTCGTTGACCTCGAGATCCGTCGGAATCTCGACCAGGCGAACCGCACCCTTGCCCCAGTCGCCAAGCGGCTCGACATCGACCGAGGGGCGGCGTTCGTAATGCGCGGCAGGATCCTGATAGCTTTCGAAAGACCGGTCGCGCTGGTGCAGGCCAAAGCGATGCACGCTCTCCTCCGCGAAGTAGCTTCCGGCAAGACGGGGCGGGTTGTTCAGCGGACGCCAGATGATGTCGCCGTCGCCGCGTTCGATACGCAGGCCGTCGCTGTCATGCACATTGGGGCGGAAATCGTCGAACTTGCCGCGGTTCTTTTCCGAAAATAGGAACATCGAGGTCAGCGGAGCCACGCCCAACTGGTCGACATCGGCACGAAAATAAAGCCGCGCGGTCACGTCCATCAACGTCTCGGCGCCCGGCGTGATGACAAAGCGATAGGCACCCGTCACGCTTTCGCTTTCCAGCGCGGCGTAGATTGTGATCGTCTCGCGGAAATCACCGGGCTTCTCGATGTAGAACCGGCTGAACCTGGGAAATTCTTCGGCGCTGGAAAGGCCAGAGTTTACGGCCAGGCCTCGCGCCGACAGGCCGTATGCCGTGCCGCGGCCAAGGGCGCGGAAATAGCTAGCTCCCAGGAAGGCCACCAGTTCGTCCCAGACGTCAGGACGGTTCAGCGGCGTGTGCAGGCGGAAACCGGCGACACCCGGCATCTCGGCGTGGGCCGGGATACGGGTTGCAAGATCGTTGAGATACTGGAAGTCATCGGTCGTGACCGGCATCGGCGTGGCCTGATCGCCGTTGACCTCGAACAGCAGGACGGGATCCTTGAACAGCCAACCCATCGGGAAGGCATGCAGGCGGAAGAAGCTGCCTTCATCCTGCCAGCGAGCCTTGTCGGGACGGAAACTGATCAATCGGTAATCGTCATACTTCAGATCGTCCAGAAAGCTGGGTGTGCGCGTCGGCGCTACATAAGGCTGCGCCGCCAGTGCCTGCATCTCGGCGCTCAGAAGGTCAAAGTTAAATTGCTGCGGCGCAGCAGGGGCTGCCGTATCCTGTGCAACCGCCTGACGGGGCAAGGCCACGCTGGACCAAAGCAATGCCGCGACCGGCATCGCTCCAATAAAGCCGCGTCGGGTCATCTGATCGGCACGGTCAGAGGAGGCGAGCATGGTATCCCTTGTTTTCAGAGCATTTCCGCCGCGTATGTGACAGTTTCGCGGCACGATTTCCAGCAGCGCCATACTGCGAAAAAAGCATGACTGCCATGTAATTTCGGAATGCTCGCGCGGGCGTGACAACTGGCCGCGTTCGCGTGAGATCCAACAGAAGTCCGGCAGCATTTTCGCAGGTGCGGCATGGCCCGCATCTAGCACCCGTCCTTATGTGCGGAAAGGGTGGATTATGACGCATGTGCGTATTGGGCAGGATATTGCGCAAAACGGCATCGGTGACTGCCTGAAAATTCAGCAGACAGCACGGCTTGCCGGATTTACGTCATATGGCGCCCGAAGAGTGCGCCGCGGGTCAGTTGGCGAGATACTCGGTCAGGACTGCCTTCGTGCCCTTTGCCCAAAGCGCATTCAGGGCCTGCGAAAACTCCGCGATGACGCGCGGGTCGCGACCGATGTCGCCATAGATGTCCTCCATGGCGAGCCATCGGGCGGGATCCTGCTTGGCGGCCTTGGCCACCTCGGTCAGCCGGTCCCAATTGGGATCGTTCGGCGCGATTTTTGCGCCGCTGTCGGATACGCCCGCGCAATATCGGCACCAGAGCGCGGATTCGAGGATCAGCCCCTTCGGCACACGGCCCGCCGCGAGGTTGTCGCGAAGCGAGGGCAGGATGAACTTCGGCTGCCGGTTAGAGCCGTCCAGGCACAGGCGGCGGACGGTATCGGCAATCTCGGGGTTGGCGAAGCGCTGGTGGATCAGCGTGAAATAGGCGCCGAGATCGGTGTCGGGCACGGGCGGAACGTTGGGGATGATCTCTTCCCGTTCGACCTTTTCAAGGAAGCCCGAGATCAGCGGGTGCGCCATCGCCTCATGCACCAGTTCGATGTCCATCAGGCCACCCGGATAGGCGATGATGGCATGGCCGCCGTTCAGGATGCGGATCTTCATCGCCTCATAGGCGTGGACGTGATCGGTGAAGGTCACGCCGACCTGTTCCAGCGGCGGACGGCCGGAGGGGAAGTTGTCCTCCAGCACCCACTGGCGGAAGGGTTCGCAGGTAACGGGGACGGGATCATTCAAGCCGAACTCGGCGGCGAGCGCGCGTTCGCGCGGCCCGGTGGCGGGGGTGATGCGGTCCACCATGCCGTTCGGGAAGGCGACGTTGGCGGCGACCCAATTGGCCAGCGCCGCATCGGACAGACGGGCGAGGCCGACGACGGCGTCCTTGGTCACGTGGCCGTTGCCCGGAAGGTTGTCGCATGACATGACCGTAAACGGCGGAATTCCTTGCGCGCGGCGGCGCTTCAGCGCGGCGAGGATTGCTCCGAAGGCCGTCGCAGGCTTGTCCGGATTGGCAGCATCGGCGGCGATCTCCGGAGCTTTCGGGTCGAAAGCGCCGGTTGCGGGGTCAACAAAATAGCCGCCCTCAGTGACAGTAAGCGAGACGATGCGGATTTTCGGATCACTCATCGCGGCGATCAGGGCGGCGTTGTCGGGCTGCACCTCGACAAAGCCCGTCATCGCCCCGATGCGACGGGCCTTGTGACCTGCGGGGTCAAGTTCGATGACGGTCGACAGGCAATCCTGCGCCATCAGAGCGTCGCGCATCCGCGCGTCGCCTTCGCGCACACCTGCGCCGATGATCGCCCAGTCGTGACCAAGCCCCTTGGCGAACAGGTCGTCCAGATAAACGGCCTGGTGCGCGCGATGAAAGTTGCCGAGGCCGATGTGAACGATCCCCGGTGTCAGCCGCGTCCGGTCATAGCCGGGCATTGCCACAGAAGTTTTGCCCATGATCAGCTCATCCAATTCCCGCCATCGACGTTATACGTCTGCGCCACCACATAATCGGCCTCGGAAGAGGCCAGGAAAATCGCCATGCCCGTCAGGTCGGCCGCCGTTCCCATCCGCCCGAATGGCACGGCTGCGCCGACCTGCCGTTTCTTTTCGCCCTTGGGCAGCCCTTCGTATTTCGCGAAAAGCGCGTCGACGCCGTCCCAGTGTTCGCCATCCACAACGCCGGGAGCGATGGCGTTGACGTTGATGCCGTGCCGGATCAGGTCCAGCCCTGCCGATTGGGTCAGGCTGATGACGGCGGCCTTTGTAGCACAGTAGACGGCGACCAACGGCTCGCCCCGCCTGCCCGCCTGGCTTGCCATGTTGATGATCTTGCCGCCGCCTCCGCGCGCGACCATGTGCCGCGCCACGGCCTGCAGGGTGAACAGGGTTCCGGCCACGTTTATGCCGAACAGCCGGTCGTAGCTGGCGCGCGTAATCTCGACGATCGGAGCGAGGCCGAAAAGCGCGGCGTTGTTGATCAGGATGTCGATGCAGCCGAGTTTCTGGACGGCTTCCGCCACCGCCGCCTCGATGCTCGCCTGGTCCGAGACATCCATGCGGACAGCGACAGCGCCCTGCCCCAGTTCGGCGGCGGCGACCTTTGCCCCTTCAAGGTTTATGTCGGCAATCGCGACACTGGCGCCTTCGCGCAGGTAGGCCCGGGCAAACTCTAGCCCGATACCCCGAGCCGCCCCGGTAATCAGTGCGCATTTGCCGGCAAGTCTCATGCAAGCGTCTTTCCGTCCGGCCCAAAGCGATGAATCTTTCCGGGCTGCGGTGTCAGATAGACGTTGTCGCCGTGCTTAACGTCGATCTCGCCACTCGCCCGGACCGTCAGCATATCGCTGCCCGGCACATTCACGCGCAGGAAGGTGTCCGATCCCAGGTGTTCCGAGATGCCGACCGTGCCGCGCCAATCGCCCGAAGTCTTGGACAGGTCGATATGTTCGGGCCGCACGCCAATGGTGGTCGCGTTATGCCGCGCGGCCTCTTGCCCGTTGATCAGGTTCATCTTCGGGCTGCCGATAAAGCCCGCGACAAAGACGTTGGCTGGGTTGCGATACAGCTCCATTGGACTGCCGACCTGTTCGATGCGACCCGCATTCAGCACCACGATCTTGTCGGCCATGGTCATAGCCTCGACCTGGTCGTGGGTCACGTAGATCATGGTGGTCTTTAGCGTCTGGTGCAGTTCGCTGATTTCCAGCCGCATGTTCACGCGCAAGGCAGCGTCAAGGTTCGACAGGGGTTCGTCGAAAAGGAACGCCGCCGGTTCCCGAACGATGGCGCGCCCGATCGCGACACGCTGGCGTTGCCCGCCGGACAACTGGCCCGGTTTGCGCTCAAGATAGTTGGTCAGGTTCAGAACCTTCGCCGCGCCGTCGACCTTGCGCGCGATTTCGTCCGGGTTCATTCCGGCCATCTTCAGCGGGAAGGCGATGTTCTTGCGAACCGACATATGCGGATAGAGCGCATAGCTTTGGAACACCATCGCCAGGCCCCGCTTGGCAGGCGGCAGGTCGGTAGCGTTCACGCCGTCGATCTCGATCTTGCCGTCCGAGACATCTTCCAACCCTGCAATCAGACGCAGAAGCGTGGATTTGCCGCAGCCGGAAGGGCCGACGAAAACCACGAATTCTCCATCCTCGATATCCAGGTCGATGGAGGGAATGACAGCCACTTCCCCGAAACGCTTGGCCACTTTGCGCAGCACGATCTTGCCCATCTGGGTGTCCCCTATTTTACCGCGCCGAAGGTCAGGCCGCGAACGAGTTGCTTCTGGCTGAACCAGCCAAGGATCAGGATCGGCGCGATAGCCATTGTGCTGGCCGCGCTGAGTTTTGCGTAGAACAGGCCCTGCGGCGCCGAGAAGCTGGCGATGAAGGCCGAAAGTGGTGCCGCTTTTGTCGTAGTGAGCGTGATGGTCCAGAACGCCTCGTTCCAGGCCAGGATCACGTTCAGAAGCAGCGTCGAGGCGATGCCCGGGATTGCCATGGGCGTCAGGACATAGACGATCTCGTTCCAGAGGCTGGCGCCGTCCATCCGCGCGGCTTCAAGGATCTCGCCGGGGATTTCGCGGAAGTAGGTGTAAAGCATCCAGACGATGATCGGCAGGTTCATCAGCATCAGCGCCAGGACGAGGCCGATCTTGGTGTCGAACAGCCCGATCCGCTGGAACACGAGGTACAGCGGGATCATGACCGCGACGGCGGGCATCATCTTGGTCGACAGCATCCACATCAGCAGATCCTTGGTGCGCTTGCCCGGCACGAAGGCCATCGACCATGCAGCGGGGATCGCGATTGCAAGCCCGAGGAGCGTCGAGCCGATGGAGATGACCACCGAGTTCCAGAAGAAGCGCGGATAATCCGACCGCGCCCAGACCTCGGCATAGTTGCCAAGTGTCCAGTCGGCGGTGAACAGCACGGGCGGCGAGGCGACGGCGGATGCTTCGGTCTTGAAGCTGGTGATGACCATCCACAGGACGGGGAAGAAGATCAGCAGGGCTACGAACCAGGCGGCGATTGTCGTCAGGACGTAGCGGCGGGGCGAAAGGGCGCGGGCCATGTGTTCTTCTCCGCTCAGGCGTCGAGGTTCTTGCCAAGACCGCGCATCAGGAAGATCGCGACGATATTGGCAAGGATGACTGCAATGATCCCCCCGGCAGCGGCGCGACCGATATCCTTGGCCACGATCGCCTGCTTGAAGATCATGTATGGCAGGGTGGTCGAGGCCGAACCGGGTCCGCCCTGGGTGGTCGTGTAGATTTCACCGAAGATACCGAGCAGGAAGATGGTCTGGATCAGGATCACCGCCGTGATGGCGCGCGTCAGATGCGGCAGGATAATGTAGCGGAAACGGCTGAATGCACTTGCACCATCCATCTCGGCTGCCTCCAGCTGCTCTGAAGACAGCGACTGCATCGCGGTCAGCAGGATTAGCGTGGCGAAAGGCAGCCATTCCCAGGCGACGATGCCTATGACCGATGGCATGGGGTATTGTTCAAGGAACAGGATCGGTTGCGCGCCTAACCCACGTGCGACGGCTGCGAACAGTCCGTTCTGGGGGTGCATGAACAGGTTTTCCCAGATCGAGGCGGCAACCGGCGGCATGACGAAGAAAGGCGCAATGACCAGGATGCGCAGGACGCCTTGCCCCTTCACCGGCTGGTCGATCAGCAGCGCGATCAGCACGCCAAGCACGACCGTGATGATCAGAACCCCGCCGACCAGCGCCAGCGTGTTCCAGATGGCGAGCCAGAAATCCGGCGAGTTCAAAAACCAGATATAGTTGTTGAAACCGACCCAGCCCGTCCGCTCGGGCGACAGCAACCGATAGAGGCGGAACGAAAAATAAAGCGTCATCGCCAGAGGCACGATCATCCAGATGAACAGAAGGATGACCGAGGGCGCAACCATCAGGCGCGCGGCGAGACGGGTGGATTGCGTCGACATGAGCGTCTCCGGGAAACGGGGGCCGGGGGATTTGGCGCAAGGCATCCCGCATCTGGGACAGGGAACGCGCCGGTGTCGTGGTGGACCGTTGCCGTTTGTTGCGGCAGGTGCGAAGGGCGGGGTTAGAGGAACGGCCCGCCCTTCGCGGGAGGTGGGGCGGGCCGCGATGGCCTGCCCCGGTGGTCTGCTTACTTGATGTAGCCGGCGGACTTCATCTCGTCGGCTACCGCAGCCTGCGCTTCGGCCAGTGCATCGTCAGCCGATTTCTGCCCCGCAAGTGCGGCCGAGAACAACTCGCCCACCGTGGTGCCAAGACCCTGGAACTCGGGGATCGCGACGAACTGCACGCCGACATAGGGCACCGGCTTGACCGTCGGGTTGTTCGGGTCGGCCGCATTGATAGAGTCGATCGTCATCTTCGCGAACGGGATCTTGGCGTATTCCGGGTTGGCATAGAGCGAGGTCCGCGTGCCCGGAGGCACGTTCGCCCAGCCTTCCTTGGATGCGACGAGGGCGAGGTAGTCCTTGTTGGTCGCCCAGTCGATGAAGGTCTTTGCCGCCGCCTGCTTCTGGCTGGAGGTCGGGATCGCCAGCGACCACGCCCACAGCCAGTTGCCGCGCTTGCCAAGGCCGTTGTCGGGAGCGAGCGCGAAGCCAACCTTGTCGGCCACGGTCGAATCCTTGCCGGTCACGAAGGACGCGGCGACGGTGGCGTCGATCCACATACCGCACTTGCCTTGCTGGAACAGCGTCAGGTTTTCGTTGAAGCCGTTGTTCGAGGCGCCGGGCGGGCCGTAGTTGTTCATCAGATTCAGGTAGGACTCGAGCGTCGCCTTCCATTCCGGCTGATCGAACTGCGGATTCCAGTTCTCATCGAACCAGCGCGCGCCGAAGGAGTTCGACATGGCGGTCAGGAAGGCCATGTTCTCGCCCCAGCCGGCCTTGCCACGCAGGCAGATGCCATACTGCTCCTTCGACTTGTCGGTCATCGCAGCAGCCGCTTTTTCGATGTCTGCCCAGGTGGGCGCATCCGGCATGGTCAGCCCTGCGGCCTCCATCAGATCCTTGCGGTACATCACCATCGAGCTTTCGCCGTAGAAGGGCGCAGCATAGAGGTTGCCGTCCACCGTCAGGCCGCCGCGGATAGCGGGCAGCAGGTCGTCGACGTCGTATGTGGCGGGAAGGTCGTTCAGCGAGACGAGCCAGCCCTGCTTGCCCCAGATCGGCACTTCGTAGGTGCCGATGGTTAGCACATCATACTGGCCGCCGCCGGTGGCGATGTCGGTTGTCACATTCTGGCGCAGGACGTTTTCTTCCAGCGTCACCCATTCGACATCAATGTCGGGATGCTTGGCTTTGAAGTCATCCATCAGGCCCTGCATCCGCACCATGTCGCCGTTGTTCACGGTGGCGACGGTGATGGTCTCGGCCATGGCGGCAACCGAAAGGCAAGCCGCAGCAGACGCGCCCAACAGGGCACGAAGCGTCAGTGTCATAGGTATCCTCCCTTAGTCGACGATTGAGCAATTCATCGCCTTGCGGGCAATTACTCGATATAGATGACGTTGTGTCAACCGTCTTCTGCCGGTTTCATCCCAAAACAGTCTGGAATTTCATCATCTGGCCTTGAGAACAGCCCGCGCAGTCGCTTCATCGGTGATGACGCCATTGAGAATCCTGGCCTTCAGGGCTGCGGCCAGCGCCTTGACCTTGTTCGGACCTGCCGCGATCCCCACCACAGGACCGCGGCGACCGGGGGCGATGCGCACACCGCCCACGCGTTCGTTAGTGCCGAAGTCGAGGTAGTGGCCGTCCGAATCGTAGACCCAGCCCGCAACCTCGCCCGCGGCGCCAGCTTTCTGCATCGCGCTCAGTTCCTCGCGCGTCACGAAGCCGTCAGCCAATAGCGGGGCGTCATCGCCCATCTGGCCGACACCGACGAAGACGACATCGGCGGACCTTGCCAGTTCCACCACCCGGCGAACCGGCGCGAGGGCATGGAATGCCGCATTCTCGGCGGGGGTCACAGAGATCACGGGAACAGGCATCGGGTAATGCGGCGCGCGGACCTTGTCGGCGATACGCATGATGACATCGAAGAAACTCGCCGAACCATCCGGGGCGATATTGCCGATCAGTGAGACCAGCCTGTGCTGTTCTGCCTCCATCGAAGCCATGGCATCGACGGTGGCGCGCAGTGCGCGGCCCGTTCCAAGCGCGATCACCAGCGGCTCGGGCATCCGAAGAAAGCGCTCTATCTCGGCTGCGGCAGTCGGCGCGACCGAGAGCAACGGATCGACCCCTGCCCCCATTGCGGGCGCCACTCGACAGCGCGTCAGATCGAAGCGTCGGATCAGTGCGGCTTCAAGGTCAAGGCAGGCACTGATGCGGTGCTCCAGCCGGACATGGATCAGCCCCTCGGCCATGGCGCGGCTGACAAGACGCTGCGCCCTTTGGCGCGAAACGCCAAGCTCGCGCGCGATCTGATCCTGCGTCATCCCGCCGACGTAGTAGAGCCACCCGGCCCGCGCCGCGTCGTCGGTCTGGCTCGGTTCAGTTTCGCTCTGCTGGGTCATGCGGTTCATGGGCTTACTCGGCGGCAGGCTGTGACGCGTCGCGAAGCTGCGGACGCAGGATGTAAAAATCGGCCATGCGAGACAGGCTCGCATGCGGAATGGCATCATCAGGTGGGGTCAGGTCAAGTCCCACAAGGTGACTGCCACCTGTAAAGCGCCAGACCTCCATTCCGGCCGCCAGTCCTGCGCGCACACCGTTCAGACTGTCCTCGATGACCAGACAGCGCGCAGGTTCTGCGCCCATGCGCGAGGCGACATGCAGGAAAAGGTCCGGTGCGGGTTTGCCTTGCGCCACCTCGCTCGCTGTAAAGCAGCGCCCGGAAAACAGGGGCATAAGCCCGGTCAGTTCCAGCGACCGGCGCAACCGCTCGGGGCTGGAGGACGTCGCGAGGCAATAGGGCCGCGCCAACTGGCCAATAACATCGGTAACGCCCGACATGAGCTTCAGGTCGCGCTCGAAAGCCGCCAGAAGCCGCGCACGGTAGTCCGCTTCGAACTGCGCCGGCAGCGCCACGCCCCAGCGGGTGCGTACCTCTTGCAGCACGACGGGATAGCTGCGCCCAAGGAAATGGCGGCTGACAAAACCCATGTCCATCTCCACACCGTAACTTTTCAGTTCGGCAATCAGCATGCGGGCGCTGATGACCTCGCTGTCGATCAGCACGCCGTCGCAGTCAAAGATGACAAGGTCCGTCTCCATAACGCGCCAGAATAGATGCGCCATCTCCTCCGGTCTACGGGGCAGCAAGGAACCATTCGCGCAACAGGTCGTTCGGCTCGATCAGCCCAACGCGCAAAGCCACTACAGTTTGGCGGACAAATTTAGTAGGGGCATCTGAAAGGGGCCTCGGGGCGGCATGGCTCCCCAACAGAAAGCGCATCATGGAAATCTTCACGGCCGATGGTTTTTCCGCTTTGCTTGTCGTCATCGGGATCGACCTTGTGCTGGCGGGCGACAATGCGATCGTGATCGGCCTTGCGGCAGCGGGTCTGCCCAAGGAACAGCGGGCAAGGGCGATCCTTGTTGGTATCATTGCTGCAACCGTGCTGCGCATCTTCTTTGCGGCCATCGCTACGCAACTTTTGCAGATCGTGGGGCTTTTGCTTGCCGGTGGTATTCTGCTGCTTTGGGTGTGCTGGAAGATGTGGCGCGAACTGCGGCAGGACCACGGTGACGCCCAACGGTCGGAAGAAGCGCTAAGCGGCCAGGATTTGAATTCGGATGGAGAGGTCGCGGGCGGCGCGCCCCGAAAGACCTTCGCACAGGCCGCTACGCAGATCGTCATCGCGGACGTCTCGATGAGCCTGGACAACGTGCTGGCCGTCGCAGGAGCAGCGCGGGACCATCTGACGGTGCTGATCGTCGGACTTGTGCTGTCAATCGCGCTGATGGGCCTTGCGGCCAGCTTTGTTGCGCGTCTGCTGAACCGCTATCGCTGGATAGCCTATGCCGGTCTGGCGATCATCGTCTATGTGGCGCTGAAGATGATCTGGGAAGGCTTCCACGAGGTGGAGCCGCTGCTGCTAGGCGCGCTGGGCGGCTAATCCTTTTTCGGCGGTGCGAACGACTTGTTCATTCGCGCCGCCGTCTGTGTGGCCGCCTGCAGCGCCTTCACGACGGCTGCGGGGAAACCGGCCGCCTCTGCGGCATCGATACCTGCTGCGGTGACACCCTTGTAGTCGCGGTAGGCGGCGATAATATGATCAGCCTCGCCGATGCGGCCCTCAAGCAGCCGCGCGCCGCCACATACTGTGCCTTCGACCGCGCGGCGTGCGATTGGCTCGGCGACGTTTTGCGACCTCATGAACTCCATCATCGCGAGCGCCATCAGAGCCGGATAAGCCGCGCCGGAACCGGGGACGGCGGTCATCACGTCAATATGCCGCTCAGCCGCAAGCTCATCCTCTGTGCCGATACAGGACAACAGGCCGCGAACAACCTGTTTGTCTGCCACCGAAACGTCAGGGGCGGCAAACCACGGCGTGTAGGACGCGCGTATTTCCGAGGCGGCGTTCGGCATCGCGCGAACGATCCGTCCCCCGCCTACCGACAAGGCGTCGATCTCTACTCCGGCCATGAAAGAGACCACCAGCCTGCCGCGCGCGTCGAGTTGTAACGGCGACCAGTCGGCGGGGCGGACAGACAGGACGACGACATCGCTTTTCGCAACCAGGTCCGCGGCATCGGCAGCCCAGATCACTTCGCTGCAGCCGTGATAGGGAAGTTGCGGACCGCTGCGGTTCAGAAGAACCAGATCGCCCGGCGCAACAAACCGCGTTTCAAGCACGAAGCGTCCCAGGGCAGAGCCCAGCCAGCCGGTTGCCCCGATGATGCCCAGCCGCAAATCCCACCCTCCAGCTTCAGTGCAGGACTTCTGATACCTTCACAGCACGGCCTTCGGCCACCGATTTCAGCGCAGCCTCGGCCAGAGCAATGGCCATCAGCCCGTCGTGGCCGGTGGTCGGTGTCTCGGTCTTGTTGTTCACGGCGGCGATGAAGGCTGCGATCTCATTTGCGTAGGCGGCGGTGTAGCGCGACATGAAGAAGTTCAGCAGCGGCGCGGTGTGGAATCCTGTGCTGTCCGCGATCTGGATGCGGTTCTCGCCGTGGTTTTCGGCCGCCACCATGCCCTTGGAGCCCAGAACCTCGATCCGCTGGTCATAGCCGTAAGAGGCGCGGCGGGTGTTCGTGATGATCGCCTGCCTGCCGCTCGCGGTGCGCAGGACGACGTTCACGCTGTCATAGTCGCCCAGTTCGCCGACCTTCTTGTCCACCAGGATCGAGGCTGCGGCATAGATGGTTTCCACCTCTTCCCCCAGCAACCAACGCGCCATGTCGAAGTCGTGGATCGTCATGTCGCGGAAGATGCCGCCGGAACGGGTGATGTAGTCGTAGGGCGGAGGGCCTGGATCGCGGCTGGTGATCGTCACCATCTCCACATCACCAATGCGGCCCGAGTCGATGGTGGCCCTGACCGCCATGAAGTCGGGATCGAAGCGGCGGTTGAAACCGACCATCAGCGTGCCCTTGGCCGCTTTCACGGCGGCAATACACTCCTGCACGCGCTTCAGCGATAGATCGACAGGCTTTTCGCAGAAAACCGCCTTGCCGGCCTTGGTGAAGCGCTCGATCAGGTCGGCATGGGTATCGGTGGGCGTGCAGATCACCACCGCATCGACGTCTTTCGACGCCAGTATCTGGTCAATGGTGCGTATGTCGCAGCCATAGGCATCGGCGACAGCCTGCGCGGCCGCAGCCACCGGATCGGCGATGGCCGTCAGGGTGGCGCCGGGAACCGAGGCGACCGCCGCCGCGTGGACCTTGCCGATACGCCCGGCACCGAGAATTGCAAACCTGATCATGGGAGTTCCTTTTATTCCGGGTAGGCGCCGGAGACGTTCTGGTCAAAATCAACGATCGAGCCGGTCATGACACCTGACCGCGGCCCAAGCATGTAGGTGGCGAGTTCGGCAACGTGGTCAGGTTTAACCAGCATGCCGAAGGGCTGCCTGGCTTCGGCAGCCTCAAGCCAGCCATCGGTCGCGCCATGGTAGCGGCGCTGGATCTGATCCTCACCCGGAGTGTCCATCCAGCCGCAGTTGATGCCGTTCACCCGTATCTTGTCATGGCGGAGTGCGTTGGCCGCGTTCTTGGTGATGTTCATCAGCGCGGCCTTGGATGCCGAATAGGGCGCCAAAAAGCTTTGCCCGCAATGCACGACCATCGACAGGATGTTCACGATACTGGCCGGATGACCGGCTTTGCGCGCCAGCTGCGCGGTGCGCTGGATGGCAAAGAACGGCCCCTTGGCATTGGCGGCCATCATCGTGTCGAAACCTTCGGGCGTCGTGTCGAGGATCGAGCCGCGGTCGGTGGAGGCCCCGGCGATGCACAGCGCATCCACACGGCCCATGAGTGCCACGGCTTGTTCAACGCAGGCAACAACCGAGGTGTGATCTCCAAGGTCGACAGGCACGAAGTTCGCGTTCAACTTATCTGCCGCCTGCTTTCCCTTAACGGGATCGCGTGAGGCCACCACAAGCTGGGAGCAGCCTTCGCTGCGCAGCTTCTCAGCAATGGCCAGACCGAGCCCCTGCGTGCCACCGATGACCAGCGCGTGCGTGTCTTTGTGGGACATCGTCACGCCCCTTCATACTGGGCGCCCGTCTTGGCGCCGGTGATATAAGTGACGACGTCATTTCCGTCCGTATCCTCTTTCCGAAGGTTCGCCACGATACGCCCCCGGCGGAACACGACAATGCGATCCACCAGATCGAACACCTGGCGCATGTTGTGGCTGATCAGGATCAGCGGCTCTCCCGCAGCCTTCAGTGTGCGGATGATGTTTTCCACCTGCGCCGTTTCCTGAACGCCAAGCGCTGCCGTCGGCTCATCCATGATGACGAGTTTCGACGCAAACGCTGCCGTGCGGGCAATGGCCACGCATTGCCGCTGGCCGCCGGACATGTTGCGGATCGTGTTGGACAGGTTGGGTATCTTTACCGCCGTTTTTTCCAGCGCGGCGACGGTGGCAGAGCGCATCTCGCGCCGGTCCAGGATCGAGAACGGGCCGAGGTTGAACTTGATCTTCTCGCGCCCAAGGAAAAGGTTCGAGGGCACGTCAAGGTCATCCGCTAGGGCGAGGTTCTGGAATACCGCCTCGATACCAGCCTCACGCGCGTCGATGGGGCCTGTAAACTCGACCGGGTTGCCCTGGAAGATGATCTGGCCGCGTGTCGGCTGCTCGACCCCTGTTATCTGCCGGACGAAGGTGGATTTCCCGGCCCCGTTATCCCCCATGATCGCCACATGCTCGCCTGCGCGCAGCTCGAAATGGGCATCCGACAAGGCATGAACACCACCATAGTGTTTTGTCAGCCCAACGGTCTGAAGAACGATGTCGGACATGGTTACCCCCTGCTCCGGCTGCGCTGCCGCCACTGGTCCAGAACCACGGCACCGACGATGATCACCCCTTTGACCATCTCCTGGTAATAAGCGTCGAGCTTCAGGAAGGTGAAGCCCGAGATGATCACGCCGAAGATCAGCGAACCAAGCACCGTCCCGATGATGGATCCGCGGCCGCCCTGCAGACTGACGCCCCCGATGACGGCCATGGCGATGGCGTCGAGTTCATACATCACGCCCATACCGGCCTGCGCCGTCAGGTTCTTGGACGACAGGACGATGGCCGCAAGCGCCGCCAGAATGCCGGCAATGGTATAGACCAGCACCTTGTGCCCGGTGACGTTGATGCCCGACATCCGCGAGGCCTGCTCGTTCGAGCCGATGGCATAGCAGTGCTTGCCATACTTCGTGTAGGTCATGATGCAGTGGAACAATATCGCCAGCAGCACAAAGATGACGACCGGCATCATCCCCTTTCCGATTGCCGCATAGCTTTCGGTCGGGAACGAAATCGGGTTGCCCTTGGACCACCATTTGGCAAGGCCGCGCGCCGTCACCATCATGCCGAGCGTCGCGATGAAGGGCGGGATACGGGTGTAGGCTATGAGCGAGCCGTTCACCAAACCCGCGACAAGCCCACAGCAAAGACCGACCACGACTGGCACGATGACCGGCAAGTCCATCAGTTCCGGCCCGAATATCGCCTTGGGGTTGGGGTTGCCGTTGACCACCGACACCTGGGCAAAGCTCATCGCAATCATGGCCGTGGCGCCCACGACAGAGCCGGAGGAAAGGTCGATCCCGCCCGTGATGATTACCTGGGTCACGCCGATCGCGATGATGCCAACGATCGAAACCTGAAGAATGATGATCTGCAGCCGCTGTTCGTTGAACAGGGTGTCTATGTTGTCGCGCGTGTTGAACAGAAAGCTGTCGCCGATGAGGATGCGGCCCAGCAGTTCAAACACCACAATGATCAGGACAAGTGCCGCAAGCACATTCAATTCCGGCGGCCGCGACCGTCTGGCGGGATCGTAGGTTAGCCCCCCGATGCCATGCGTCTGATTTGCCATGTGCTCCCCTTGCCTGGCCTTGGGTCATGCGACTGGAGCGCCGACCTGGAAAACGGGGCGGCAGATACTGCCGCCCCCTCTTTGGGTTGGGTTGTGATCAGTTCTTCTTCAGGTAGTCGCCGATATTGGCGGGGGTGACGAGTTGGAAGGGAACGTAGACCTTCTTCTCGACCTTCTCGCCTTTCGACAGCTTGATGGCCGCATCCAGGGCGCCCGCACCCTGCCCTGCCGCATCCTGGAACACCGTCACGTCCAGATCGCCCGCCTGCATCGCAGCAAGGGCGTCCTGCGTCGCATCGACACCGGCAACGACGACCGTATCCATGCCGATATTCGCGGCCTTCATCGCCTGGATAGCGCCGATAGCCATTTCGTCGTTGTTCGAGATCACACCGTCAAAGGCGGTGCCGGTGGACAGCCAGTTCGTCATCAGCGACTGCGCTTGGTCGCGCGACCAGTTGGCGGTCTGCTGGTCGATGATGTTCAGCGTCACGCCGCATTTGCCCGACGCCATGACATCGTGAATGTCCTGGGTCCGCTGCACGGCCGCCTGGTTAGATAGCTCGCCCTGCATGACATAGATGTTGGCCTCGGTCTTGCCTGCTTCCTTGAACAGGCGGCAGACCTCCATCGTCTCCAGTGTGCCGGAATCCACTTCGTTCGACGCAACGAATGCCTGCGTATCCGGCAGGGTATCGACGTTCACCGGTTCGCGGTTGACGTAGACGAGCGGCACGCCCGCGGCGGCAGCCGCATCCGACATCGCTTGCGTGGCCGAGGTGTCGACCGGGTTCACGATGATCGCCGACACGCCCGAAGCGATGAAGTTGTTGATCTGGTCAAGCTGCTTCGCCACGTCGTTCTGCGCATCCTCGATCTGCAGATTGGCACCCAGTTCCTTGCCCTTTGCATCCATGCCGTTGCGCAGAACGGTCAGAAAGTTGTCGTCGAAAAGCGCCATGGAAACGCCGATATCCTGGGCCATGGCCGTTGTTGCGAAAAGCGACGCCAGACCGGCGGCGATAAAGGTCTTCTTCATGTCTTCCTCCCAAAGCGGATGTCCGGCGCATCCTTTTTTCGACCGGAGGGGCGTCTCCCTCGCCCCGGTTTCATCGCCCGTCAGGCGGCTTTTGACGCCAGACCGTTGCGAATGAAGTCGATGGACGCGCCGATGTCCCGACGCGGATCGGCGCTGGCATGAACATCAGGCGAGAAAGCCTCAAAGGATACCGGGCCGTCCCAACCTTTGGCGGTGAGGGCTGCGATCTGGTCCACATTGCCCAGGCGATCACGGGCATCGACCAGCACGCGATGCGCGTCACGCATCTCGTCCAACGCCAGCAGCGGATCCGTGACGCCAGAGACATGAACGATGCCGGTATGTTCGGGGAAAAATGGGCCACCATTCGCCAGCGTATGGTGGAACGTGTCATGGACCAGCCTGAAGCGTCCCTTGGCGTTCAAAGCCTCGATGACTTCAACGGCTTCCGACTTATAGCGCAGCGCGCAAATCTCGAACCCCAGTGGCTCAACCATGCCGATCAGGTCGCGATCCTCGAGCATCGGCTTCAGCGCTTTCAGCGCGACGCGAAGCGCCGCCTGGCGTTCACCATTCACCATGCCCAGATTGTCGTTGCGCGGGATCAGGCTGACGGCCTCGGCCCCTGCGGCACTAGCGACTTTCATCAGCGCCAGCGCCTCGGCCGCCTTGTCGTCCGACCAATCGTTAAAGCGTTTTACCTCTGCGACAGCGAGCAGACGCAGCCCCCTGGATCTGGCAAGCTCACCGGCAGCGGCAGGGTCCATACCGTCGAAAAGCGGCTGCGGCAGGTCATTGCGAACCTCGACCCCCACGCAGCCAAGAGCGGCGGCAACATCGACCAGATCCGCATAGCTCATCCGAGCCACGGTCATGTGGTTCAGCGCAAAATGCGTCATCCCTGTTGTCCTCCCGCTTGCGACGGAACGATGTCCAGCGGCGGTGGCTTCGTCAATCATCCGACGGGCGGTTTTCGTCATTCATGACGAAATGCACCCGTTGGCATGATGCATTATTCGTCAGACGGATTCGGGAAGATACAGGTCGGGTTGCAGGAAATGCTGGCCTTGCACTTGCGTGATACCGTTTCGAACCGCCTCGGCTGAAAGCGTTACCAGATCGTCGCAAAGTCGCGTCAGCGGTGTTGCAATCACCATGCTCACGTATCTGGCCACCAGCGCCGATCTGCTTTCGGGGGTCAGTTCGTTGACAACAAAAGAAACGTCTCCGGGTGCACGAACCTCTTCCAGCGCCGCGATTGCGCCTTCCATCCCGCCGCCCGCACAGTAGATGCCGCGCAGGTCGGGATTGCGGCCAAGAAGGTCCAGCGTGGCCTCATAGGTCAGTTGCCGCGTCTCGAGGTTCACAAGCGTATCCAGAATGGTGAACTGCGGAGCATACTCCCGGAAGTAGCTGCGCAGCCCGGTTTCGCGCAACTCATGGCCGTGCCAGCGATAGCCGCCGACGAAAACCGCGATCTTGCCAGGACGATGTGTGGTCTGTGCGATCAGATGTGCGGCGATGCGGCCGATCTTCATGTTGTTCATGCCGAGGTAGTTTTGCCGAACGCCTTGGGCAAAATCGTTCAGCAGTGCAAAACAGGGGATGCCCCTTGCATTCATCCGCACTACCGCATCCGTGACCTCGGGATGCGTGACCGCCGTAGCCGCGATGGCATCCACCCGATCGGCCATTGCCTCGATACGCGATGCAAAATCTGAAGGTGCCTGAGAGGTGGCAAAGTCGACAATGACCGAAGCGCGCACCCCTATTGCCTGGTTGACCGCGCGTTCGAGTTCCCGCTTGAAGGTCTGGTAAAATGCCTGCCTTTCCTTGTGCAATACCACGCCCAACCGCAACCGGGGCATTTCGCTTTGCACCCTTTGCCCGATCAGCGGCGCGGCGTGATATCCGACCAGCCGGGCTGCTTCGTATACCCGCTGCGCCGTATCCTCGCGCACACGCTCCCGCGCGTTCAGCACGCGATCGACGGTCGCTGACGACACGCCAGCTTCGCGCGCCACATCGTGTATTGTCGGACGCCGGGACATTGTCCACCTGACGAAATCACATCAAATCTGATGCCAGACTGATGGGTTATGATGAAACCTGCAAGCAGGGATATTGGTGAACGTTACCCCGCAGGTTATCCCCCGGAAACGAGGATGCGCTTCAACGCATGGGAGGCGAAGATGGCGAAAAGGGATTACAGCCTGCTTGGACCTGACGCCCGGCGCGCCGTGAAAAACGGGCTGGCGGCAGCCGAGTGGTATCATTCGGAGGTTCCCCGAAAAGAGATGAAGGCGCTGATGCAGCGGGAAGACGGGCCGGCAATCCGCGATACGGTCATGCTGTTTGGCGCGATGCTTCTCTTCGGGGGTATAGGCATTGCCTTGTGGCCCAGTTGGTGGTCCGTCCCGTTCTGGCTTGCCTATGGCGTCCTTTATGGAAGCGCGATGGATTCCCGCTGGCATGAGTGCGGGCATGGAACCGCATTCCGCACGCCGCGGATGAACAACGTTGTCTATCAGATCGCCAGTTTCTGCATGATCCGCAATCCCGCGACCTGGCGCTGGAGCCATGCGCGACATCATACCGATACGATCATCGTCGGTCGCGACCCGGAAATCGCGGTCATGCGGCCGCCTGAAATGCTCCGGGTTATCGCGAATTTCTTTGGCATCCTGGACGCCTGGAACGGGTGGAAACGGATGTTTTACAACGCGTTCGTCGGGCTGGACCGCGAAGAGACAACCTTCATCCCCGACAGCGAAAGGCCCAAGGTGATCCGCGTCGCGAGAATATGGGTAGCGATTTATGCCGCCACGACAGTGCTGGCGATCTGGATGGGGTCCATCCTGCCCTTCATGGTGATCGGCCTGCCAAGGCTATACGGCGCCTGGCACCACGTCATGACCGGCCTGTTGCAGCATGGCGGGCTGGCCGACAACGTTACCGATCACCGGCTGAACAGCCGTACCGTCTACATGAATCCGATCAGCCGGTTCATCTACTGGAACATGAACTATCACGTCGAACATCATATGTTCCCGATGGTTCCCTACTATCGGCTGCCGAAACTGCATGAGCAGATCAGACACGACCTTCCCGCGCCCTGCCCGTCGATTGCCGCCGGATTTTCCGAGATGTGGCCCGCCCTGCTGCGCCAGCTTCGTAATGAGGACTATTTCCTGAAGCGCGACCTGCCGCCCACCGCGCGTCCCTATCGCGGCGATTTCCACCTTTCAGCCCCCAGCCTGGTAGCAGAATAAGGATGATGACATGAGCCAATGGGTTGACGCCTGCGCGACCGACGACATCGACGAAGAGGATCTGATCCGCTTCGATCACGGCAGCCAGACCTTCGCCATCTACCATTCGCCCGAGGGCGAGTTCTACGCAACCGATGGCCGTTGCACACATGAGAACGTTCATCTGTGTGACGGTCTGGTCCTGGGCCATCTTGTCGAATGCCCAAAGCACAATGGTCAGTTCGACTACCGTACGGGCGAGGCAAAGCGTGCTCCGGTCTGCGTGAACCTGAAAACCTACCCGGTCAATGTGCAGGATGGCCGCGTCTTCATCGACGTCGGCTGATCCAAAGACATGGCAATGCGGAACAACAGAATGACGATTGCGGACCTGCGCGAGGCAAAGGGGCAGCGAACCCTGTCCATGCTTTATGTGGAGAGCGAGGAGGAGGCCGCGGCGGCGGCGGCCGCAGGAGTTGACATATTGTCCATCATCGCACCGGTCTGGACGCCCGCAATGCGCAACGCCGCCGGCGACTGCTTTGTTCAGGTCGGCCTGCTATATGGAGAACTGGTGACCGAAGAAGACTACCTTCGTGCCGCCTTTGCCGCGAGAACTGTTGGGGGCGATGCCTACTATTGTTCCGCCGCGTTGGCGACGGTGCATCGCCTTGCCGCCGAAGGCCTGCCCGTCGTCGGGCATGTCGGTCTCGTTCCTTCCAAGGCGACCTGGACAGGCGGTTTCAAGGCTGTCGGGAAAACTGCCGAGTCGGCGCTGAAGGTCTGGCAAAGCATGTGCGAGCTTGAGCAGGTCGGCGCCTTCGCCGTCGAGCTTGAGGTTGTGCCCGCCCGCATCGGGGCAGAGTTGTCCCGCAGATCGTCTCTTGTAACATTCGGCATGGGGGCCGGTGCCGGAACCGATGCGCAGTATCTTTTCGCTGAAGACGTTCTGGGGTGCACGCGTGGTCACCGTCCGCGTCATGCCAAAGTCTATCGGAATTTCCGCGATGAATATGACCGCCTTCAGGCCGAACGCATTGCTGCCTTTAATGAATTCGTCGCCGATGTCAGGGAGGGCCGCTATCCTGGAGCGGAACACGACGTGGCGATGAGCAATACAGAATTCACCGCGTTTTTGGAGGGGATGGGCAGTGACTGAAATCGGCGTTGGTCTGATCGGGACCGGCTTCATGGGCAAGGCGCATGCGCTGGCCTATCGCAATGCCAAGGCCATCATGGGCGACCTACCCGATGTGCGGATGGAACTGCTTGCGGAAATGCCCGAGGCAAGGGCGCTTGAGATGGCGGCGCAGTTCGGCTTTGCCAAGGCGACGGCAAACTGGCGTGATCTGCTTGCCGATCCGTCGATCCAGATCATCAGCATCACGACTCCAAATGGCCTACACCGGGAAATCGCGCTGGCAGCCCTCGCCGCCGGAAAACACGTCTGGTGCGAAAAGCCAATGGCACTGACGCTGGAAGATGCCAAGGACATGGCCGCCGCTGCGGCAAAGGCCGGGTTGGCGACCCAACTCGGCTATAACTATATCGCCAATCCGGCTTTCACGCACGCCGTTCGCCTTGTGGAAGCCGGCGAGATAGGCCGCGTCGTGCATGTGCGTGGCTGGGCGGATGAGGATTACCAGGCGGATCCCTCTTTGCATTGGACATGGCGGGCAAAATCGGCGGAGGCCGGACTTGGGGTTTTGGGTGACATCGGATGCCACCTGTTTTCCCTGCTAACGGGGTTGGTCGGCCCATTGGACAGCGTGGTTGGAGAAATCGAGACCATCCACAAGACGCGACCCTTGCCCGATGGCAAAGGCAGCGCGGCAGTGGAGAATGAGGATGCGGCCACGGCTCTGTTGACCTTTGAAAGTGGCGTAAAGGGCGTGATGATGATCTCGCGCAGTGCGTGGGGGCGAAAATCACGCCTGGGGTTCGAGGTGCATGGCACGAAAGGCATGCTGATCTACGACCAAGAGCGGATGAACGAACTTCAGCTTTTCCGAAATCAGGGGGACAAGGCGACGCAAGGGTTCACCACCATCCTGACCGCGCCCGAACATCCGCCCTACGGTCAGTTCTGCCCTGCACCGGGTCACCAGTTGGGCTTCAACGATCTGAAAGTGATCGAGCTTTCCGGGTTTTTGCGGGCCATACGTGACAAAATCCGACCGTCACTCGACTTCGCCGCAGGGCTGGAGATCGAGAAGGCGATCCACGCCATCGCTCTTTCGGCACACGAGCACCGCCGGGTTTCATTGCGCGAAATGGATTAACTAGAAAGGATTTGGCTGTTCGTCGTCACTTCCACGCTATGCGACCACGGATCACTCCGGCAGCGCAAATGCCACGACCTCATCGCTCACCCTGGGCGTCAGGATTGAATTTCCTCCCGCAACGAACACAACGTACTGCTTTCCCTTGTATTCGTAACTCGCCGGCAGGGCGACGGCGGGCGCTTCGACCAACCCTTTCCACAGCACTTCGCCCGTCTTGATGTCCAATGCCCGCACATAGGAATCCATTGACGCGCCAATGAAGATCAGGCCGCTTGCTGTAATCATAGGGCCGCCGATCGTGATCGAGCCCCAGGATTCCGGCATGTAGAACCCGTACTTCTGCACCTGTCCGAAGGGCACGTCCCAAAGCTGCTCGCCAGTCTTTAGGTCATAGGCCGCGATGGAACCATAGGGCGGCTTCCAGCAGGGCATGCCCAGCGGGTTGAGGAAGGTGGTCAACTGTATGCCATAGGGGGCACCGGTCATCGGGAAGAACCCGCCGGTCTCGGAGCCTGCGGTCTTCGCCGCCTCATACTGGTCCCGTGGGATCAGCTTGTAGATCTGGACCGCGCTGGAATAGTTGACAACGAAAATACCGCTGTTGGGATCGACGGCCCCGCCGCCCCATTCCACGCCTCCGATCGTCGCGGGATAGACGAGCGATCCTTCAAGGCTTGGCGGCGTGAAGCGACCATCGTTGCGCAAGCTGGCAAGCTTTTCGGTGCAGTAGCCGCCGCTGACGAAATCGGCGAGGCCGAAGATTCCGGGAAAGTTATCCTCCACCACCGGCTTTGGCAGCGCCACATAGGGCTGGGTCGCGGCCGCGACTTCGCCTTCCACTGTCGATGCCGGAACCGGTCGCTCCTCGATCGGATAGATAGGTTCGCCAGTCTCACGGTTCAGAACATAGAGAAAGCCCTGTTTCGATGTCTGAACCAAGGCCGGAATAGTTTGCCCGTCCTTCTGGATGTCGACCAGTGTCGGGGCAGAGTTCGTGTCCAGATCCCAGATGTCGTGGTGCACCAGCTGTCGCGTCCAGACGATACTGCCGGTCGCGATATCCAGCGCCGTTACCGATGTGGCCAGGGCGACAGCGTCAAGCCGGTTGCCGCCGAAGAAATTCGGGCTGGGCGAACTGACCGGCAGAAACAGAAGGTTGCGATCGGTATCGACCGACATGCTGGCCCAGACGTTTCCGGTTCCGCTTTTTGCCGCGTCCTCAGCGTTTAATGCGTGGAAGGTCCAGCGAAGCTGCCCGGTCCGCGCGTCGAGCGCAAAGACCGTGCCAGGTGGATCGACAGCGGCAGCCCAATCCTTACCCGCCCAGCCGACGAACAGATAATCCTTGTAAACCGTTGGCGGCTGAAGCACGGAAAGCGGCCATTTGGCGTTCTGGTCATTCCACTGGTTGACATCAACGACGCCCGCCTTGCCAAAGTCGGTGCAAGCCAAACCAGTGTCGGCATCCACCGCGTGCAGTTTGCCTTCCATGGTGCCGACGTAGACGCGTTTCTCGCAGGCCTTGCCCGCGAATGGCGCATCCGACTGCCAATAGGCAACGCCCCGGTTCTTCAGGTCGGGCTGAGTCAGCGCCTCCAGCACCGCATGGCTGTCATAGGTCCACTTGACCTTGCCGGTGTCCGGTTCCAGCGCAAAAATCCGATAGAAGGGCGTGCCGAGATAGACGGTATCATTGACGAACAACGGCGTCGCCGACCAGACGCTCGGCGGCAAATCCTGCTTGCTGTCCGCCTCTTGTCGGTTGTGCATGAACACAGTCGGAGGCCCGCCTGACGAAACATCGCCGGTATGCGTCCGCCATGCCTCACGCAGGTTTCTCACATTCTCCGGGGTTATCTGCGTCAACGGAGAGTATTTCTGCGCGGCGAGGTCGCCGTTGAACGTTTCCCATGTCTGCGCGGCAACCGAGCCCCCGCTGAACAATATGAACAAGCAAAAGGCCCAAGGTGAGACGCATCTCGGCATCGAAATACTCCCTTTCAGCAGAATGCGATTTCAGACCAAAGCGCGTCTCGGCGCAAAGACATGGAACAACCAGCCAATCAGGCCAAGCAGCATCAGAACCACCAGCCCGGAACTGTGCAGCAGATAGCCGGCAAGGCCGGTGCCTGCGATATTCAGAATGGCAGAGATCGTGATGAAAATCCGGAAGGCACGGCTTCGGATGCCGCTTGCCATTATCCAGCCAAAGATCGCCAAAAGCGCGGAAGAGACAATCACCAGCAATGTACCGGGTTCACCGGCGATGCCGCTGTCACGGTTGAAGTAGGCGAAAACAGCGACGGCCACACCTGCAAGCGCAGATACCGACACAAGGCGCGCGCCAAATGGGTGTGATGCTGTTCCGTCCACTGTCTTTGCCCCAATCTTTGCCGGGATTCAGGACACTCTAGGCAAGCAATCGCCGTTTGCATACAGCGCAATTTTCAAGGCCGGGTAGTGCCTCCGCGCTGCATAGAAGACGTCATTTCCCGCGAATGAAAAAACGGCCTTCATGCGGCAGCTTGGACGCAACTTCTGTGGAAATACCAAGGTTTGTGGACAGAACATCCACCGGATTGCTGGAAAGCCAGTTCGACAGATCGTTCGCCTCGTAGTGACCGTTGTTAAAGCCGATCAGAACGCGAAGCACACCATCGCCTGTGTTCTTGATGTAATGCCCGGCGCCCATGGGAACATAGCCTATGTCACCCGCTTCGAACTGCTCTGTCACCACCGTTCCTTCGGCCAGGAAAACCGACATTTCCGCAGTGCCTTCAAGGTAATACTGCCATTCGTCGGCGTTCGGATGCCAATGCATGTCACGTATCGCACCGGCTTCGATTTCCAGCACTGACCCGGCCATGCTGGTTGCGATGGGGAACTCATCGACCGTGACCGTCCGCTGTGTGCCGCCTCCGGGCACTCGCCGGGGTTCCTGCGCCATCAGCGGGTAACGATGGGTCGAGGTCAGCGCCGGATCGCGGCGCTGCGTACCAAGGGTCGATTGTTCGTCCGGCACGGGGCCCTTGGCAAAATACACCTCACCCTTCGGCAACCCGGCCACCTCTTCCGCGCTAAGGCCCAGGCTTTGCGCCACGACGCCGGGCGGCGTGCGCGACAACCAGTCGGTGACGCTGAAGGTGTGGTCTTCCGAGAAATCGCCATTGTCGAAAATCAGGATGAAATGACATTGCCCGGGACCGATGCCTTGGATCGAATGGCCCCAGCCGCGCGGAAAATACCAGACATCCCCTGGCCCAAACTCGTCGATCGCAGAGATGCCGCTAGGATGCATGACCGTGGTGCGACAGTTTCCGGATACGACATAGGCCCATTCCGCGGCGTTCGCGTGCCAGTGAAGCTCGCGCATTGCGCCGGCATCAAGCCGCATCGACACGCCGGCAATGCCTATGCTGGCAGGAAACTCATGGACAGATGCGCCACGCGTAATGCCCCCCGGCCCCAGTCGTGGGGTTTCCTGTTCCAGGCGATAACGGAAAGACAAGGTCGGTTTGCTCATACGCATAGTCCTATGAAAATCGAAAGCGTCAGAACATCCATTGTGGCGGGAAAGGAATCGTATTCCGCCGCGCGACTTATTTTTGAGTGCACAAACAGCCGCAATTCAAGAAAGAAACTGCGGCCAGACGCACAAAGAAACAGCCGGGCCGCAAAGGGTTATCACGCAGCCTTCATCTTGCATGCCGTCGGCAGTTCCCGGGGTCGGCGCCTCCTCGTTTGGCAGGCGACCGCACCTCAGATCGCCGTAAAGGCGTTGTCCACGAACAGATGCGTCCCATTCACGAAACTCGCGGCGTCAGACGCCAGGAACAACGCGGCTTCGGCCACTTCATGGGCCTTGCCTATCCGGCCCTGTGCCGCCGCAATCGCTGACTCTGACACATCCACGCCCAGCGCCTGCAGATCCCGGACCTCGCGCAGCCCATGCGGCGTCTCGATAAAGCCTGGGCAAACGGCATTGCAGCGGATGTTGCGATCACGAAACTCCACGGCAATGGCGCGGGCGAACATGTGAACCGCACCTTTGGTCGTGTCGTACAGCACCTCCATCGGCGTCCCGGCCACGGCAGAGATCGACGAGGTGCAGACGATCGACCCACCCCCTGCGGCGATCATCGCGGGCAAGGCGGCGCGCGTCATCAGATACATGGATTTTACATTCACCGCGTGCAGCCAGTCCCACTCTTCCTCGGTTGTCTCGAGGAACGGTTTGATGACGATGGTGCCGGCATGATTGAAAAGCACGTTCGCCGGGCCCTGAGCCTGCGCGGCCCTGGTCATCGCTGCGTCGACCTGATCGGATTTCGATACATCGGCCCGCAAGGCAATCGCCGTGCCGCCAGCCTTTATGATCAAGTGCGCCCGTTCCTCTGCGGCCACAAGATTAAGGTCAATAATCGCAACCTTGGCGCCCTCGGCGGCGAAAAGGCTTGATGCTGCGCCCCCCATGCCTGTCGCGCCGCCGGATATGATCGCGGTCTTTCCCGCCAGTCGTCCCGTGCCGCCCATGCCAATCCTCCTGTCGATGCCTTGAATGATGGAACACGCGCAGGTCTGGCTTGGCAAGCCAGGTTCAGGTGGGCTCAAAACCGGAAAACATAGCCCATGCCAATGGATGTAAGCGTATCATCGACGGTGATGGGGCTGTCCTTGATCCCATCACCCACGCGGGTGAGGCCAATGTCGAGCATGATCATCTGCCTTTCGCGCAGCATGTAAGCGGCGCGCAGGCCGACCTCCAGGTTCAAGGTTGCTTCCCCATCATAAACCGGACGGGTGGGCGTCGCCTCGGCGGGGGTAACGCCGTAGTAATATTCAACCGCATTCTCATCCATCCAGGTGCCGGTGATCCGCGGCGTCAGCATGACGCGATCCCACTGGAATGTACGCGAAGCCTCGACGCGCAGGCGGGTCCCATTCGCATCACCGGATATGTCCGACTGCCACTCCAGGGAAAAGTCGGCGAAGTCCGGTCGCCAGTCCATGGCGGCCCCGGCCCACAGCCCGCCCTTCCGCTCGGCCATGCCCGTCAGGATTTCGGTGTCGTCTGCCTTGTAGCCTTCACCGATTGTATAGTTCGCGCGCAGCGCGAAGCTGAGGCGTTCCGAGGATATCCATGGAAGCTTTATATCCGCCGTCAGACCGCTGATTTTGAACCACTTTCCCTCATAATCCACCAGCGGCACCGCCACGTTATCGGTGTCGCCATAAGCCCTTTCGCCACTGAAGAAACCAAGACCAAGGCCGATCCCTGCGGGTTCTTCTTGGGCGATGGAGGCCGCGCCTGTTGCGAAGAGAGCGACAAAGGCTAGCACCATACTACGCGCAAGCGTTGTTTCATGTCTCAAAGCTGGCAAGGCTTTCTGCTTTCCGCACGCGGGCTGTAGCGTGGCTGTCGTCTTGCCTGGCTGCAGCAAGGATTGTGCGTTCGACCCATGCAACCCGTTTTGCCAGCTGGGTTTAGGGCACCTGTTGTCATTGGGTTTTCTGGATGAAATCGGCACTGCTTTTTCCGAAGTGGCATTCAAGATGCCAATCGTCTCGCAGGCGAAGCTTGCGACAGCATTGCGAAAAACAGTGAAACGGGAATTTCGATAGGATCCGGATGATCCGCCTGCCAGCGCCCTGCGCAGCTATGCGGGCGGGAAACGCACAATGAACTCCACACCGCCGCCTGCCGGCTCTTGCGTGTGGATCGTCGCGCCATGACGGCTTACGATGTCGCGCACCAGATGCAGACCAAGGCCCGACCCGGTGCCGCTCGACCGCCGGAAAAAGGGTTCAAAGACCTGCGCCCGGTCTTCCGGCGGGATTCCCGGCCCGTTGTCTCGCACACGCAATTCGCACGGTCGTGCCACCTCGACCTCGATGGTCACAAAGCGCCCGCCATGGGCGATTGCGTTCTGTATCAGGTTGGTCACCACCCGGATGATCGACTGCTCATCCGCAAGGATCGTGATCGCGTCAGACGGCGCATCGAAGGAGAGGTTCGCCTGCGAGGCAACCGCCAAAGGTGCGATATCCTGAACGGCCCTCGCGACAAGAACGCAAAGGTCCAGCCGTTCAAGGTGAACGTGGTCTCCGTCAAGCCGCTGCAAGTCCAGCAATTGATTTGCCAGAGAGGAAAGTCGCGCCACGTCCAGAAGCAACTGGTTGCGCTCCGGTCCGGGGGGCATCAACTCGATCCGCATGGTCAGAATGGCCAAGGGGGTGCGCAGCTCATGCGCGGCAGTGGCCAGGAAACGCTTGCGCTTTTCCAACCCCTCATCAAGTCGGGACAGGGCAGCATTCACCGCCCCCACCATGACCTGCAATTCGGGCGGGACGTTCGCCTCGGTCAACCTGGCGCCGGGTTGGTCGATGTCGATATGCGCGGCTTCGTCCGCGACACGTTCGACCCCGCTCAAATCCTTGCGCAGAAGATAGGGGATTGCCAGCGCCGATAACGTCATCAAGCCGGCCAGAAGCAACAGGTAGAACGGGTCGATCCGCTGCAATCTTCCTAACACGGGATATAGTGTCGGCCCTCCGCCGCTGATGACCGAAACCATTCCGATCGGACTGTCAATCCGCCGCCCGATGATGCCGCCACCTACATCCGGCCCACGCCAGTAAATCTCGGTACGGGCCACCGAACCTACATCGCGGAACAGGGGCAGAACTCCATTTGGCACAGGCCCGAAATTCATGCTGCGCCCCTGGTCGTCGCCCACCAGAAACCAGAAGTCAGGGTTGGCTTCCATGATTTCCGCCAGTTCCGGATCGCGACGAACGGCAAGGCTGTCCCCCGCGCCCTCAAGGTTATCGGCGATGTTGTCCAGGACGCTCTCGTCCAGATCGGGCATCCCGCGCCGTTCGGTTTCCGGGATCGAGGCCACGATCACCACCAGGATCAGCGCCACAAGCTGCAACACGATAAGACGCCGGGACAGCCGCGCGAAAAGCGAGCGCGAGAAGGCTTTCATGCAATCGGTCTCAGCAGATAGCCGATGCCCCGAAGCGCATGGATTTCCACCCCTGCCGATACCAGCTTGCGCCTCAGCCGAGAGATATGCGCATCAAGAGCGTTCGAGGCGATCTCATCGTCATAGCCATAGACGGCCTGCTCCAGCGCGTCGCGCGAAACCACTCTTCCGGCCCTCAGCAAAAGCGCCTCCAGCACCAGCAGCTCTCTTCGCGGCAGATCAATCGCAATGCCGCCAACTTTCGCCGACCGGCCGCCCATATCGAAAACAAGATCGCCCACCGCGATCTTTTCCTGCATGACCATCGCAGGCCGACGCGTGATGGCGCGCAGTCGCGCCAGCAACTCATCCATCGCGAAAGGCTTTGCCAGATAGTCGTCGGCCCCTGTATCGAGCCCGTCGATCCTCTGACCAAGCGTGCCAAGCGCCGACAGCACCAACACAGGACAACGCACGGGCCGCGTCTTTATGTCGGTCAAAAGGTCCAGCCCCTCGCCATCAGGCAGGGTGCGATCCAGCACTATCGCGTCGTAGTCCGCGCCCAAGACCGCCTCCCGCGCGATTGCCAGAGTGGGGGCGTGATCGACAACAATCCCATGCTTCGACAGGGTTGCCATCAGCATGGCGCTTAGTTCGGCTTCATCTTCCACAAGCAGGATGCGCATCTGTTCCTCCTGACGCTGACCTGCACCGCAAAGATTGCGCGGGAATTGCGGCATTGCGATCGTTGCGGTTCAAAAGCCATGACGGGCTGGCATCATGCCCGATTTAATACTTCAGCCAGTTGTCGCATGCCGCGAAGCTGCGCCTTTTCCTCCACGGCGGCAAAGCCCATGACCAGACCCATAACAGGGTTGCCGTGGCGATACTGCATCGACAGAGAAGAGACATTGACGCCCTCCGCGACTGCCCTGCGGGTTATCTCCCGGTCATCGCACTGTCCCTGAAAACGCGCCGTCTGCTGAATGCCGGAATCGGTGCGGGCAAGCGTCATCCAACGCCCGAGATACTCATCGAAAGTCGCAAAGAAATAATTGCGGCGCTGCGCATAAAGCCTGCGGGTGCGGCGCAGGTGACGGGCAAAGTATCCCTCGCTGACGAAATCGGCCAAGGCCGCCTGCGTCAGCAACGGCGCAAATTGCCCCGTCGCGCTAAGAGCCGCCTTTACCGACTCCAGCAGGTCGTGCGGCACGACCATGTAGCCAAGCCGCATCGCCGGAAACAGGATCTTGGCGAAAGTGCCGACAAAGATCGTCCGATCCGTCGGCGTAACCCCCTGCAGCGCGGGGATCGGCAGCCCCTGGAACCGATATTCGCTGTCGTAATCATCCTCAATGATCCACGCGCCCCATCGCTCCGCCGTGCGGATCAGGTCCAGCCGCTGCCCCATCGGCATGGTCAGCCCCAGGGGATGATGACAGGAAGGTGTCACGAAAATCGCTCGCGGCGTCGGACCCTCGGGGGCTTCCAGTTGCCAGCCCTGCTCCCCTACCCGCAGCGGGGCCAGACAGGCGCCCGCAGAAAGGAACGCGGCAGAGGCGCCGTAATATCCCGGCTCCTCCATCCACACCGTATCGCCGGGGTCCAGCAATATCCGCGCCAGCAGGTCGAAAGCCGCTTGCGCGCCATTGGTCACCACAACCTGTTCCGGATCGCACAGAACACCACGTGAGGCAGCCAGATACCGCGCGATCGCCTCGCGAAGGTCGGGATAGCCGGTTACGTAATAGGTGCCGAACAGGTCGCTGCGGGCTAGCTTGGCCCGGCGCGTCAACAGCCTGGACCATGTGTTGAAGGGAAATTCGCCCACGTCCGGCAGGCCGGGGTGAAAGGCAACCGCGCCGGGTTCGCCATGGTGATAGGGCTGCGCCGCCATCAGCATCCCTCTCGCCGAAAGCCGTGGCTGACCGTTTTCCAGCGGCGGAGGCTGCGGCAAGCCTAGCGATAGCGACTTCACCCGAGGTGGCGCGCCCCTGCGGGTCTCAAGATAACCTTCAAGGGCAAGCTGGTCATAGGCCGCAATCACCGTGTTCCGGCCCAGCCCAAGGTCTTGCGCCAGGGCGCGCGAGGAGGGCAGCGCGGTTCCCGGCGGCAGCCGTTTTTGCTCGATCAGGCGACGCAGGCGCTCATAAAGCTGTCGGTGCAAAGGCACCGCGCAGTCACGATCGGGAATGATGCTGTCGAAGGCAAAGGACTGAGGCAGAACTGGTTCCTTACTTTAGTAGCAATCTGGCTCTGATGCAGGAACCAGACTAGCGATAATATCCAACCCCAGGCAAGCACAAGCGGAGGGTCCGCGGCAGGATGGAGAGGCTTCGTATCGGCGTTATAGGTGCCGGCGGCATCGCGCAGGTGGAGCATATTCCGAACCTGCTTCGGCTTCGCCCGCTGTTCGATCTGTGCGCGGTGGCCGACCCCTCGCCCGCGGCCCGCAGCTTTGTGAACGAACGCTACGGTGTATCCACGGTCGAGACGCCGGAGGCATTGCTGGCGATCCCGCTCGATGCCGTCGTCATAGCCTCACCCGACCCGCTGCATTTGGCACATGTCTCGGCAGCACTGTCGGCGGGGCTGCATGTCTTCTGTGAAAAACCTTTGTGTTACGCACCCTCTGACATCGCCGTTCTGGCAAACCAGCGCGATACCGCAGGCCGTGTGCTACAGACCGGATACATGAAGCGCTTCGATCCCAGCTACGAGGCTCTGCTTGCCCTGCTGCCCGAACAGGAAGGCGCACTGCGCATGGTGTCGGTCGAGGTGACGGACCCGGACGCGGCACCCTTCATCCAGCATCATGACTGGCGCGCCGGCGACACCCCCGCCCCGGACGCCGCCGCCGCACTTCGCGCAGAACAAGCGGCGCAGGTCGCCCGCGCCGTTCCTGTGCCGCTCGACGAAACGACATATCGCGGATTTTGCGCCGCCTATTCCTCTTCCATCGTCCATGACGTGAACGCCGTGCATGGAATACTGGACGCCCTCGGTGCTGAAACCGGCGCCATTGTCGGTGCCGCGTTGTTCGCCAACGGGCTGGGCGGTCAGGGCGCCGTGCTGCTGAATGGCGGTGAGGCGCTCTGGACCATGTCGCACCTGACGGTGCCCGCCCTGCCCCATTACAGCGAACGCATCACCCTGACTTTCGAAGGTTCTTCTCTGGAGCTGGAATTCCCTTCTCCCTACCTGAACCACGCCCCGACCCGCCTGACCGAGCGTCGGGGCAAGGGCCTGTCGCTGCAAAGCCGGGAAATCAGGACCAGCTATCAGGAAGCCTTCATCGAAGAACTGAAGGGCTTTCACCGCGCCATCACCAAAGGCGAGCCCGTTCGCAACACGGCCGAAGCCGCCGCGCGCGACATGGCGCTGCTGGCGGGCCTGGCCGCCTGGCACATGACCCACAATACCACGAAAGGGCCGACCAAATGACCGTGCGCATCGGGATCAACCCGATTACCTGGACCAACGATGACGTGCCCGAGCTTGGCGGCGATACCCCGCTGGAAACCTGCCTGTCCGAAACGAAGAAGGCGGGATATGCCGGGACAGAGCTTGGCGGCAAGTTCCCGCGGGATGCGAAGGTGCTGAAGCCCATCCTCGACGGCTACGGTCTTGACCTGATCTCGGGCTGGTACGACGGCCGCTGCGCCGAGAATACCGTCGATGAAGAGATCGCGGCGATTGCGCCGCACCTGACGCTTCTGCGCGAGATGGGCTGCGACGTTGTTGTTTATGCCGATACCTCGCTCGGTCGCCACGGCGCAATCTGGGGACCGATTTCGCAGCGCCCCCGGCTGGATGCCTCGGACTGGCCGTCATACGGTCGCAAGCTGACCAAACTGGCTGACCGTATGGCCTCTGACTTCGGCATCGGCATGGCCTTTCACCACCACATGGGCACCATCGTGGAGACTGACGAAGAAGTCGGTCTGCTAATGAATCACACTGGCCCCGAGGTCGGCTTGCTTTACGATACGGGCCATTCGATCTTTTCGGGCGGCGATCCGGTGGCGCTGCTCAAGTCGCATGTGGGCCGGATCGTGCATGTCCACTGCAAGGATTCCCGGCACGTCATCCTTGAGAAGGCGCGCAGGACTGACAGCAGCTTCATGGATGCGGTGATCGAGGGCATCTTCACCATGCCGGGGGACGGATTCATTGACTACCCGCTGATCCTGAAAATCCTGCATGATGCAGGCTATTCCGGCTGGCTGGTGGTCGAGGCGGAACAGGACCCGAAAAAGGCCGATCCGCTGACCTATGCGACGATGGGCTTCAAGAACTTGTCGCGCATGGCAAAAGAGGCAGGGTTCACAGTCAGGGGTTAGATACCGATCCGGCAAGACAGCAAAGCGGAAGCCCACCAGAACAATCCGGGGGCACCAATAACAGGGAGAATGCAAATGTTAGATCGTCTGAAGTTTCTGCCCGCGGCCGCTATAGCCTTGGGTTTTGTCGCCAGTGCCGCTATGGCCGAGGGTCTGAAACCGGCCTCCGATGTCAAGATCGCAGTCGTGGTGCATGGCGCATCGTCCGACGCCTATTGGTCGGTGGTAAAGCGCGGCGTCGACGATGCCGCCGCAGCCACTGGCGCGCAGGTCCAGTACATCGCGCCGCAGGTATTCGACAGTGTCGAACAGGCACGTCTGATCGAGGCTGCCGTCGCGACAAAGCCGGACGGCATCGTCATTTCGCTGCCTGACAAGGATGCGCTGTCCTCGGCCGTCAAGTCGGCGCTCGACGCAGGCATTCCCGTCATCAACATCGACTCGGGCGAAGTCGCGGGCGAGGAACTGGGCATTCCGATGTATATCGGCACGACCTCGGAATACCTTGCGGGCATCAAGGCAGGCGAGCGTCTGGGCGCTGCCGGCATCCTGAAGGTGGCCTGCATCAACCACGAAGTCGGCAACATCAGCCTGGATGAGCGCTGCCAGGGCATCAAGGACGGTCTGGCAAAATCGGGCGGTGTATCCGAAGTGGTGGCCGTCACACAGGATCCCGCCGATGTCACCCGTCGGGTCGAGGCTTATCTTGCGTCTAGCCCCGATACGCAGGCGGTCTTCACCACAGGCACGGCGGGCGCCAACCCGCTGATCAAGTATTTCGACGAGCAGGATCTGTGGTCGAAGTACAAGCTGTTCACCTATGATCTCGGGCCTGAAATCCTGCAATCGGTCGCCGACGGCAAGATGGGCTTCGGCATCGACGGCCAGCAATACCTGATGGGCTACCTGCCAGTCATCCTGCTGACGCAAAAAGCGACACATGGCCTTTGGGTGCAGAACGACACCTACACCGGGCCGCTGTTCATCGACACGCCCGAGGCGGCGAAGGCGGTGCAGGCCCTGTCGAAAGAAGGCACGCGCTAGGCGCAGCACCTCTCGCCGGGAGCGGCCCGCCCGCTCCCGACCCATCGCCCCAGGCTTGCGAGACAACCCAAGATGACTGAACCCACCTTGCCAGCCCACGGCAGGACCGCCCCGGAAATAGTTCGAAAGTCGATCAGCCTGCCTGACGAGCGTGTCGCCCGGGCCAGCCTTCTGATCCGCCTGATGCGGCGGCCAGAGGCGGGGGTGGTCCTCGGGCTTCTGGCGACCATCGTGATCTTCGCGCTGCTGCCGGGTGCCAGGTCGCTCTACTCGCTGCAAGGCGCGATGACCTTCCTGACGCTTTCCGCAGAACTCGGCATCCTTGCGGCAGCGGTGGCGCTCCTGATCATCGCTGGTGAGTTCGATCTGTCGATCGGCTCGATGGTGGGCTTTGCCGGCATCGTCATCGGCCTGCTGGTGACGGAACTCGGCTGGCCGCTCTGGGCCTCGATCGGATCGGCCTTCGTCGTGGCGATTATGGTCGGTTATCTCAACGGCCTCATCACCGTAAAGACGCGCCTTCCGTCCTTCATCGTCACGCTCGCCTCGCTGTTCATCCTGCGGGGCCTGTCGATCGGCATCACCCGGGCGGTGACGGGGCGGACGCAAATACCCTACATCCTCGACGCGCCCTCCGACCCATGGACGGCCGGCCTGTTCAACGGCCATGTCCTGACCGGCCTCTTTCACTGGATGGGCACGCAGGGCTGGATCGCGACCAAGGGGGACGGAACCCCGTTCGTTCCGGGAATTCCCATGTCCATCGTTTGGTGGCTCGTCGTGACTGCGGTCGCCGGATGGGTTCTTACACGAACCCGCTTTGGGAACTGGATCTACGCCTCGGGCGGCGATTCCACCGTGGCGCGCAACGTTGGCGTGCCGGTCATGCGGGTTAAGATCACGCTTTTCATCGCCACCGCCTGCGCCGCGACGCTGCTGGCCACGATCCAGGTCATGGAGGCCGGTTCGGCCGATACGGTCCGTGGTACGCAGAAGGAATTCGAGGCGATCATTGCGGCCGTCATAGGTGGCGTGCTGCTGACGGGGGGCTATGGCACCGTGCTGGGCGCGGCCTTCGGCGCGCTGATCTTCGGCCTGGTGCAGATGGGTATCTTCTACACAGGTATCGACACCGACTGGTTCAAGGTCTTCCTCGGCCTCGTCATCCTTGCCGCCGTGCTGGTCAACAACTACGGTCGCGCCCGCGCCCTTGGTGAAAGGGTCGGATCATGACAACCCCGGCAATCGAGCTTCGCAACGTATCCAAACATTTCGGGTCCGTCATCGCGCTGAACGATGTCAGCATCGCCGTCAATCCCGGCGAGGTGCATTGCCTGCTGGGCGACAACGGCGCGGGCAAATCGACACTGATCAAGATCCTCTCGGGCGTCCATCGCCCGACCGAAGGGCAGATCCTGCTCGACGGCCAGCCCGCCACCTTCAACTCGCCGCGCGATGCCACCGATGCGGGCGTGGCCACCGTGTTCCAGGACCTTGGCCTGATCCCGCTGATGTCGATCTCGCGCAACTTCTTCCTGGGGCGCGAGCCGGTGAAGGGCGTCTTCCCCTTCCGCCGCTTCGATACCGACCATGCCAACAAGGTCGCGCGACAGGCGCTGATCGACGTGGGCATCCAGGTGCGCGACCCGACGCAAGCCGTCGGCACCCTGTCGGGGGGCGAACGTCAGTCCGTCGCCATCGCCCGCGCCATCCATTTCGGCGCGCGGGTGATCATCCTTGACGAGCCGACCTCGGCGCTTGGCGTCCACCAGGCGGCGATGGTTCTGAAGTTCGTGATCGAGGCGCGTCTGCGCGGGCTGGCCGTCATCCTGATCACGCACAACATCAACCACGCCTATCCTGTCGCCGATACCTTCACGCTTCTCAATCGCGGCACCTCCAAAGGCACATTCCGCAAGGCCGACATCAGCCGCGAAGAAGTCGTGCGCATCATGTCGGGCGGCGAGGATATGGAGGCGGTAGAGCGCGAGATCGAAGATCTTCTGGATCAAACGCGATGAGCCGGCAGGTCGTGATCCATGCCGACGACCTTGGCATGAGTCATGGTGCCAACGCGGCTTTCGCCGAGCTTTGGGACATAGGCACCCTGACCAGCGGCTCGGTCATGGTGCCCTGCCCCTGGTTTTCCGAACTGGCCGCGATCGCGCGCGGGCGACCCGACATGGACGTGGGCGTTCACCTGACGCTCACCAGCGAGATGAAGGGCTATCGCTGGCGTCCCCTCACGCGGCCCCCGGCCTCGTCCGGCCTGACAGATGCCGAGGGTTTCTTCCACCCGGACGTCCCCACCCTGCGATTGCGCGCCGATCCCGCAGCGATCGAGGCCGAACTTCGCGCCCAGATCGAGGCGGCGCTGGCCGCAGGCATCGACGTCACCCACCTGGACGACCACATGGGCGCAGTTCTGGCCCCCGAATTCGCCGCCATCTACGCCCGCCTCGCCACCGAATACCGCCTGCCGCCCCTGTTCTGCGCCTCGCTCGCCGATTACGGCGGCCAGCACAACATGACCGGCATCGGGGCCGACGCCTTCGCACCGGGCGTGGAACAGGCGCGCAGGCTCGGCTTCCCCATCTTCGACCGGATCATCGAGACCGACTTGGCACCCACTACCCCCGCCGCCACCGCCTATCCGGCGATGGTCAAGGCGATCCCGCCCGGACTGACCTTCCTCGCCCTGCACTTCACCAAACCGGGCGAGATCGAGGTCATCGACCCCGCGTTTCACCACCTCCGAACCGCCGAATACACCGTTTTCCGCTCCCCCGCCTTTGCCGACTGGCTGGCGGCACAGGACCTCGAACTGATCGGCATGCGCGCCATGCGGGATGCCTGGCGGGCTGAACACAAGCAAAAGGTATCGACATGAACCGTCTCGGCGTGGCCCTGATCGGCACAGGCTTCATGGGCAAGTGCCACGCGCTCGCCTTCGGCTCGCTCCGCACGGCCTATGGCGACATGCCGGTGATCGACCGCGTTGCGCTGTGCGACGTCGATGCGAACCACGCCGCCGCATGCGCCTCGGCCTTCGGCTTTGCCCGCGCCACGACCGACTGGCGCGACCTTTTGGCTGACCCCGCCATCGACCTGATCTCCGTCACCTCGCCAAACGGGTTACACCGCGAAATGGCTGTCGCAGCGCTTCAGGCCGGAAAACACGTGTGGTGCGAAAAGCCGATGGCCCTGACCATCGAAGATGCCGAAGCGATGGCCGAGGCCGCCGCGAAATCCGGCAAGGCCACAGCGCTCGGTTACGGCTACCTGCAGAACCCGGCAATCCAAGAGGCGCGCCGCCTGATCGCCGAGGGCGCCATCGGCACCCCCTTCGATTTCCGCGGCAGCGTGGACGAAGATTACATGGCCGATCCCAGCCTGCCCTGGTCCTGGCGGCTGCGGGCCAGTGACGCAGGCCTCGGCACGCTGGGGGACCTCACCGTCCATCTGATCTCGCTCGCCCGGACGTTGATGGGAGAAATCTCCGCCCTCTCCGCCATGGTCGACACCGTCCACCGCGAAAGGCCGAAACCCGGCGGCGGCACGGCAGAGGTCGAGAATGACGACATCGCCCACGCCCTGATCCGCTTCACCTCCGGCGCACGCGGCACCATGGCCTCCAGCCGCATCGCCCATGGCCGCAAGAACGGCCTCGCCGTCGAGGTTCACGGCTCCAAAGGCACGCTGTGGCTGAACAACGAGCGGATGAACGAGCTGAACCTCTATATCGCCGACGGCCCGCCTGAGAGCAGAGGCTTCCGTCGGATACTGTCTGCCCCGACACATGGCGATTACGCCCGCCTTTGCCCCGCGCCGGGGCATGGGCTTGGGTTCAACGAACTGAAAGTCATCGAACTGGCCGAACTCGTAAAGGCGATCCGGGGCGTCCCATCGCGCTCGGTGAACTTCGATGAGGGATTGCGCATCGAACGTGTCATCCACGCTTTTGCCGCCTCGTCAGGCACAGGGAACTGGGTGGACCTGGCCTGAAGTAGCGAGTTACAGCTCAATTTCAGAAATGGCAGACTTGCGCAAAGTTGGCGCGTCGATATGGGCCAGTGACTTATCTGTGCGGTGTTAGAAGATGCCCAATATTTAGATTATCGCGGATACCCCCGCAAATATCCCCAAGTTACGCCGGGAAATCACATCTAATCTGTTGACAGCTCGCCTGACAGTGGCCGTACAGTCGTGACACAATGGGGCAAGTATGAAAAACGTCACCTCACTGACCCTTGCCGAGCGGATGCGGCGCGCCCTTCCGGGGATGAGCCCGGGAGAGCGCCGTATCGTGCGGCTGTGCCTTGCGCTCAATGCGCCGGAAGAACTGGCGACCGTTGCGATCATGGCGGAGGCTGCCGGTGTAAGTCCGCCGACCGTCTTGCGCGCATTGGACAAGATCGGCTTTGACCATTTCGGAGCCTTCCGCGAGGTCGCGATGGCAGAAATTGCGGCGCGCCACCAATCCGCCTTCGCACAGATGAGGCGCGGCACGGCAAGCGGTGCCGATCCGCTGGCGGCGATGCTCAAGGCACTGGGCGATGCGGTGCGCGACACGTTCGACCGTCTGGATCAGGGCGAACTTGCCAATGCCATCGACCTTCTCGCCGATCCCAGACTTCGGCAGATCTTCACCGGCGGCCGGTTCAGCCATTCTCTGGCCGAGCAGTTGCATGCGCATGTCAACCTCATGCGCCCTGGAACCGAGTTGCTGAGCTATTCCGGTCATGGCCGAACGTCACGGCTGGTGGATATCGGGCGTTCGCATGTTGTGACGCTGTTCGACTTTCGCCGCTATGAACGCGAAACGGTCGAACTGGCCCACGGCGCCAAGCGCAAACGCGCCAAGATCGTGCTGATCACCGATCAATGGATGTCGCCCATCGCCGACTGGGCGGATGCCGTTCTGGTGGCAGAGGTGCAAAGCGCCTCGCCCTTCGACACGATGGTGCCGGGTCTCGCCTTGGTCGAGACCATGATCAGCCTATTGCATGCACGCCTGAGCGGCGCGACCGAGCGCCTGGCCCAGTTTGAAACCGCCTCGGGGCGGTTTGAATGGGTTGGGTTCGACACGCCAGCACAGGACGCCACCTTGTCGGCGGGCGAGTTTGGAGACCACGCGGAATGAGCGATACCGGCATCACCTACCTGCTGTGGCACGATCTGGTGGGCGTCACACGGACGCGCGGCGTGCCGTCGCGCGACATCGAACGGCGCTATGGCAGCGGGCTTGGCTGGGCGCGGGCGGGTCAGGCCCTGACCGCATTTGGCAATATCGTCGACAACTCCTGGGGTCCGATGGACGAGGTCCGGCAGATCCCCGACCGCGCGGCGCATTTCACCATTCCCGGCAAGGGCGACCTGCCCGATTTCAACGCGGTCATCTGCAATTCCATGGCGGAGCCTGGCATGCCCTGGGCGTGTTGCGGTCGAAGCTTCCTTGCATCTGCACTGGCCGAGCTTGAGACGGAAACCGGCCTGACAATCTTTGCGAGTTTCGAGCACGAGTATTCGCTGACGGGGCGGGATTTCGTTCCGTCATCTCCCTTCTCGATAGCCGCAGCCCGGCAGAAGAATGACTATCTGACCGAACTGGAGGCCGCACTTACCACCGCCGGTGTCACCACATACACGCTGGAGCCCGAATATGGTTCAGGCCAGTATGAGGTGGCCTGCGCGCCCGAGATGGGAATGCGTGCCGCCGATGCCTGCCTGATTGCGCGTGAGACGATCCGCGAAATCTCGCGCCGCTATGGATTGCAGGCATCGTTCACGCCGAAACCCGCCCGTGATGCGGTGGGCAATGGCGCGCATATCCACCTGAGCCTTGTCCAGCCCGACGGCAAGAACATCACCTGGGATGCGAAAGGTCCAATGGAGTTGAGCGAGGTTGCAGCGCAATTCAGCGCCGGGATTCTCGACCACCTCGACGCGTTGCTGGCCATCACCGCGCCCTCCCCTGTGTCCTATTTCCGGCTTGGCCCGCACCACTGGAGCACTGGATACCGTGCCATCGGTCTACAGAACCGCGAGGCGGCTTTGCGGATCACACCGGGCGTGGGCGGCGAGGATGCCCGCCGCAAGGGACATAACATCGAATACCGGCCCTGCGATGGCGTCGCCTCTCCCTATCTGGTGCTGGGTGCGCTGGTGCGGGCCGGGCTGGACGGTATCCGGCGCGGATTGTCCTGCCCTCCGGGTGTTACCGAGGATCCGGCGGACATGAGCGAAGAGGCGCGGCAGGCTGCGGGCATCAAGGCGCTGAACACCTCGCTTGCTGCTTCACTTGATGCCTTGCTGGCGGATAAGACCGCCTGCAACTGGTTCGGCCAGGAGATGCTGGAAGTCTACATCGCCCTTAAGAGGTGGGAGGTCGCCGCCGCTGCCGAATGGGGCGAAGACACCACTTTTGCCCGTTATCGCGACGCCTATTGAGGAGATTGACATGATCGACTTCGAACGGCTTATCGACCATCACTGCCACGGGATCGTGCCCTCAATACTGGACCGCCCGCGGCTGGAGGCCGTTCTGTCAGAGTCTCACAGGCCGGTCATTCCGGGCGTCACGCAATTCGACAAGCCTGTCGGCCTGATCCTGCGCCGCTTCTGCGCTCCGGTGCTGGACCTGCCGGAATTCGCCGATCCGGCCGACTATGTGGCGCGGCGGGCCGAGCTTGGGGAAGAGGCCGCACGTCGGCTGATGCGCGCGGCGGGTATCTCTCAGCTTCTGATCGACACCGGCCACCGCTCGACTGATATCCTCGGCGTTTCGGAGATGGCCGAACTGACCGGCTGCCCGGCACGCGAGGTCGTGCGGATCGAGGCGGTAATGGAGGAAGCCGCGCGCAGCGCCTCGGGCGGGGCGGACCTTCTGGACCGTTTCGACACGCTGCTCATGGCGCGTGTCAAAGATGCGGTGGCGCTGAAATCCATCGTCGCCTATCGCTGCACCTTCGCCATCGACCAGACCAAACCGACGCGGACCGAGGCCGCCAAAGCAGGCGACGCCTGGCTCAAGCGGATCGGGACCGGTGGCTGGCAGCGGCTGGAGGATTCGACGCTGATCCGCCATGCCCTGTATCTGGCGCTCGACATATGCGCCGAGCGGAAGTTTCCCCTTCAGTTGCATGTCGGCGTCGGCGACCGCGACGTGGACATGCCGAAATGCGATCCGACGGTTTTCATCCCTTTCATCCTCGAAGCAGAAGCACGCGATGTGCCGATCACCCTTCTGCACTGCTATCCCTTCATCCGCGAAAGCACCTGGATGGCCGAGGTCTTTTCCAACGTCTATTTCGACGTGGGCTTCACCCTGAACTTCACCGGACCGCAAGCGATCCGGATCATGGAAGAGGCGCTGGAGATGGGGCCTTTCTTCAAGCAGCTCTATTCCTCGGATGCCTTCGGTCTGGCCGAACTGCACCATCTGGGCGCCATCCAGTTCCGCCGCATGTTCGGCACCGTCATGGACAACTGGATCGCCTCGGGCGACATCACCGCGCGCGAGGCCGACCGCATTGCCGCGATGATCGGCCACGGCAACACCGAACGCATCTACCGGATCTGATCGTGCAAAGCCGGCATCATCCCAGATCAGTGTCGCCAGACCACTCCGCAGGTCCGCAGACCGCAGATTCGCGTTTGCCTCTGGGCACATACGTGGACCCACATTCCACGACTGAACATATATTCAGCACCGCATCATCGAACATGCCCTTCGCCGCAATATCCGTTGGACGCACAGCCAAAGGCGCGAATAAGGTCATACCTGGCCACGGCTTGACGCCGACCTGGCCCAAGAGTCCGATCGGGCGACCAGAATGAATTTGGGGAAATCTCTTCGCGACCTGAATCAGGCGCGCATCGTCGTGGTGATAACCGTGGTGATCTTCGTGATCGCCTCGATAGCCCTGCCCCGCTTCCTGACGGCGGACAATATCATTGCCATCATCCGCTCGGTCTCGGTCCTCGGCATTCTGGCCCTTGGCATGACCATCGTCATCATCGGGCGCGGGATCGACCTGTCGATGGTGGCCGTCATGGCCATGTCGGTCGCCTGGTATCTGCAACTGCTGAACGATGGTTGGGGCGATCACGCCGCGTTGGCAATGGCGGTTATGGGCGTGCTGGCCATCGGCCTGGTCAACGGCTTCCTCGTGGCCTATGCCGAGGTTCCGGCGATCTTCGTGACTCTTGCCACCGGCGCCTTCACCTTCGGCTATGTCCGCTCGCAGCTGATCCCGCAGGATGCTGTGACGGTGCCCGCCGATCACTGGGTCATCGAGCTTGGCCGGGCGCGCCCAGCGGATGTGCCGGCGGATATCTACATCTTCCTTGCGCTGTCCTTCCTCGCCTTCCTGTTCCTGCGTTTCACCAAGTGGGGTCGCTACGTCTACTACGCCGGGGACAACCCGCTCGCGGCCCGGAATGCCGGGATGCCGGTCCGGCCCATGCTGGTGCTGCGCTATGTGATCTCGGCGCTCGCCGCCTTCGTGGCTGGCCTGCTGACCGCCTCCAGCCTGCAGTCGATCAACACCCGCATCGTCAACTCCACCCTGCTCTACGATATCGTGCTGGTCGCCGTGATCGGCGGGATCGGCCTGTCGGGCGGCAAGGGCGGCGTGCGCAACGTCCTGATCGGGGCCGCGCTGATCGGCCTTTTGCTGAACGTCATGACGATACTGGACATCCCGCAACTGCAACAGAACCTGATCAAATCCACCATCCTGCTGATCGCCATCCTGATCGACGGGCTTCTGAACCCGCGCGACGAACAGACAGCACAGCAGGGCGACATCTGACCCACGAAAACCGGAGCCAATCCGGGAAAGACAAGACGTAACAGAGAGGTAAGACAATGAAAATGCTGAAAACAATGGCCGCTGCCACCGCGCTGGCGGTAACGGCATTCGCCGCCGTGCCAATCAATGCTCAGACCCTCAGCGACCCCGGCCCCGCCGAATATGCTGCGGCGCTGAAGGACAAGCGCGTGATCCTGATCCCGATGGCCATGGGCTTTGACCTGGCGCAGGGCTGGGCCGCGATCATCGAGCGCGAGGTAAAAGGTTTCGGCGGCGTGTTCGAGACGCGCGACCCGAACTGGTCGACCGAGGCCGCAACGCAGGCCATCATCGACGCCACCTCGGCCGAGCCGAAGCCCGACGTGCTGGTCGTCATGCCCCCCGACCTCAACTCCTTCAGCCGCGTGCTGAAGCGGGCGCAGGATGCGGGCATCTTCGTGCTGCTGATCGACAACCCGGCCAACTTTGCCGCCGACGCCTACCTCGGCAGCGACTGGACCCGTCTGGGAGAACTTGAGGCCGAAGAGGCCGTGAAGGTCTGTGGCGAAGGCACGTCCAAGAAGATCGGCCTTGTGCAGGGCGACGAGGTGAACGCCACCTCGATGTATCAGTACGAAGGCATCATGAAGGTGCTGGCCAACTACCCGGATATCCAGGTGGTGGCCAAGCCGGTGTCGAACTGGGATCCGACCACCTCGCGCTCCGTCACCGCGACGATGTTGCAGCAGTACCCCGACGTCTGCGCCATCATCGACTTCTGGGATGGTGACGCGACCGGCGCTGCAGCGGCGATCCGCGATGCGGGCCTGCAGGACAAGGTGAAGCTGATCACCACCGGCGGCGGTGAACAGACCGCTTCCTGCGACATGATCGCGAACGGCACCTACCACGCCGTCGTCACCACCGAACTGGTACGTGAGACCGACAACCTCGTCGGCATGATCAAGTACCTGCTGCAATCCGGCGTGAAACCGGGCGAACACACCGCCCGCCTCTACACGCAGCTCCACGCTACCACCAAAGAGAACATGACGCCGACCAGCTGCTGGAGCCTCAAGGCCCTTCAAGCGGCAAACCAGTAATCGCTGACAGGCAACAGGGCGGCCGGCACCTCGGCCGCCCCTCTTCCCTTGCATGAAAATCCGATGACCTTCCGTGAACGCCTGCAGGCCTGGCGCTACAACCTGATCCCCGATCACGTCATCGGCGAGATCCTACAGAAACGCTGGACCGACAACGCGATCCCCTTCCTTGCGCTGGTGGTCGTGGTCGCGGGCTTTGGCACGGCGATCCCCGGCTTTTTCAACGCGGGTTCCCTTCAGGAATCGACGCGGCAGCTCGGTGAGTTCTCGCTGATCGTCATCGGGTTGACCGTGGTGATGCTGGGCGGGGGTATCGACCTGTCGGTCGGCTCCATCTTCGCGCTTGGCTGCTTTGCCGCGGTGTCGAGCTTCTTCCTGTTCGACCTGCCCGTGGGCGTCGCCTTCGCAGCTTCACTGGCCACGGGGGCGGTCTTCGGGGCGATCAACGGCTACCTGATCGGCTATCTCCGATTACGCGCCTTCATCACCACGCTCGTCACCTTCATCATCGGCCGCGCCCTCTATGACATCCTCGTCGTCGCCTATGGCTCTGCCGTGCAGCAATCCGCCGCCTGGTCGGATACGTGGGAGTTCATCGGCTACGGCACGATCCTCGGCCTCTCAGTCTCACTGCTGGCGGCGATCATCCTTGCCATCATCACCCATGTGGTCCTGACCCGCTCGCGCATCGGCTGGCACATCATGGCGGTCGGCGGCTCGCGCCGGTCAGCGCACAACGCAGGTATCCGCGTGCGCCGCACGGTGTTTCTGACCTACGTCTTCTCGGGCCTCTGCTCTGCCGCCGCCGGTTTCCTGATCGCGACCCGGCTTTCCGGCGCAGGGCCGGGCACCGGTCTCGGTCTCGAAATCCTCGCGTTGACGGCGGCGGTCGTGGGCGGCAACTCTCTGGGCGGCGGGCGCGGCTCGGTAGTCAAGGGCATCATGGGCGCGATCATCGTGCTCGTCATGACCAACGGCCTGATCCGGCTAGGCTATGGCACCGGCACCAACCAGATGGTGCTGGGCCTGCTGCTGGCGGTCGCGGTGACCATCGACATCCGCTGGCTGAAGAACCGCCACAAGGTGCTGAATGAGGTCTACGTCGCCCCGGTCTACCTCAAGATGGGCGAAACGCAGTCCGCCGCTCCCGGCTCCGGCACGCCCTATGAACTGAACAACCGCCTATCGCAGGCCGAGGCTATCGGCCTTGGCGAACTCGAAGGCCCCGAGGATGTGATCCTCGACCGTAACGACCACCTCTATTGCGGCACGCGACATGGCGAGATCGTCCGCTTCTTCGCCCCCGACTATACGCGGTCCGAGGTTTTCGCCCATGTCGGCGGTTTCCCCCTGGGCCTTGCCTTCGACCGCGGCGGCAACCTTCTGTCCTGCGTCGGTGCGATGGAGCTTTACAAGATCAGCCCCGACCGCGAGGTGACGCAGCTTTCGGCGGAAACCTCGCGCAGCCTGACCTCGATCCAGGATGACGCCCGCCTGCGCGACCCGAACGACCTCGACATCGCGCCCGACGGCAAAGTGTATTTCACCGATTCAACCAAGCGCTACGACGCCCATGAATGGGCGCTGGATTCGATTGAAAACCGCGCCACCGGGCGGCTTCTGATGTTCGATCCGGCTACGGGCAAGACCAAAACGCTGCTTGACGGCTATCGCTACACCAACGGCGTCACGCTGGCGCATGACAACAAGTCGGTCCTGTTCTGCGAAAGCTGGGCCTGCCGCATCCACCGCTACTGGCTCGAAGGGCCAAAGGCCGGCACCGCCGAATGCCTGATCCGCGACATGCCGGGATACCCCGACAACATCAACCGCGCCTCCGACGGCACCTATTGGATGGCCTGGCTGGGGATGCGGACGCCATCCTTCGACCTGTCGCTTCGCCATCCGGGCATGCGGCGGCGCATGGCGCGGCGGCTGCCCCAGGACGAATGGCTGTTCCCCAACATCAACGCGGGCGGTGTGGTCAAGTTCAACGACAAGGGCGAGATCCTGCAGACCTTCGGCGACCTCTCGGGCCAGTCGCACCCGATGGTCACCTCGATGCGCGAGCATAAGGGATACCTCTATATCGGCGGCATTCTGAACAACCGGATCGGCCGCTACCGCATCGACGGAGCCGATCCGAACTGGGATGCCAACACCGCCTATTGGGGGTCACGGCCATGATCTTTGACCCGATCCTTGATCTGTTCCGCGGCAAGGCGATCACCATCCCGCCGCTGGACGGCGCGCTGCGGCCCAACACCGCGCTCGACGAGGCGCCGGTTCTGGCGGGCGTTCCCTCGCCCGATAACCTTGTCTGGCTCGACGGTCGGCTGACCTGCTCATCCGGCGCTGCTCTGCTGTCGATCGAGGGCGGCCATAGCCGCCAGATAGCCGAGTTTGCGGCCGAGGTGACGGCGCTTGCCGTCTCACCCGATGGCAAGCTCGCAGTGGCGACCGATGACGGCAAGCTCGCCGAAGGCGGGCATGACGTGCCTCTGCCCGGCGGTGTCGCCTGCATCACCGCCCTCGCCTATGGGCCGGACGGCGCCCTGTGGCTGGCCAACGGCTCGTCCAGGCATCCCGCCTCTGGCTGGGTTGCCGACCTGATGGAGCATGGTTCAAGCGGCTCTGTCTGGTGTCGTGGGCCGGGCCTGCACTTTGAGAAGATCGGCAGCGGGTTGGCATGGCCCTCTGGCCTTTTGCCTTACGGTTCCGGTGTCGTAGTATCGGAAAGCTGGAAGCATCAACTGCTCAGGTTGGACGGCGAACGGGCATCGCCCCTGTTACGCCACCTGCCCGGCTATCCCGCACGGCTTTCTGCAGCGCCGGACGGCGGAGCATGGCTTGCAGTTTTCGCACCCCGGACCCGGCTGATCGAGTTCGTTCTGGCCGAAAAACACTACAGATCAGACATGATAGCCGAAGTCCCCCGAGACTACTGGATCGCCCCAGCCCTGCGGTCCGGCGACAGCTTTCTGGAGCCGCTTCAATGCGGGGGTATCCGCACCATGGGCATCCACAAGGCATGGTCGCCCAGCCGATCCTATGGGTTGGTCGTGCGTCTTGACGCCGGGATGCAGCCCGCAGCAAGCCTGCACAGCCGCGCCGATGGCCGCCGCCATGGTGTGACCTCGGTGATCGAGGCAGGCGGCACCGTCTACATCGCCTCCAAGGGCGGCGACGCCATCCTCACCACCGGAGATGCCGCATGACACCGCTGGTGCAGATGGAGAAAATCTCCAAGGCCTATCGTGGCGTCCCCGCCGTGCGAGACGTCGACTTCGACCTGCGCCCCGGCGAAATCCACGCGCTGCTGGGCGAGAACGGCGCGGGCAAATCGACACTGACCAAGATGCTGGCAGGCGTTGTCGATCCAAGCGCGGGCCGTATCCTACTGGACGGGAAAGAAGTGTCTTTCACCACCCCGAACGAGGCGTTGCAGGCGGGCATCGCCATGGTGTTTCAGGAAACCAGCCTGATCCCCTCGATGACCGTCGCGCAGAACCTGTATCTGGGGAAAGAGAAAATCCTGAACCGCCTGCGCGGCACCTACATCTCGGCCCAGCAGTTCCTGCAATCGCTGAACTTCGGCGTTGATCCGACCGCCATGGTCGAAACCCTCGGCGCCGCCAAGCGCCAGATGGTCGAGATCGCGCGCGCCGTCCACCACAAGGCCCGCGTCATCATCTTTGACGAGCCGACCGCCACCCTGACGCCCGAGGAAAAGCGCCACTTCTTCGCCCTCCTCCGCCGCCTGAAATCCAGCGGCGTCGCCATCGTCTTCATCAGCCACGCTCTGGAAGAGGCGCTGCAGATTTCCGACCGCATCACCATCCTGCGCGACGGAGAGTTGGTCTCCCACGGCGAAACCTCCGGCTACGACCGCGAAAAGATCATCGCGGCCATGGTCGGCCGAACCCTGTCGGGCGAGCTTTACCGCCAGCGCGACGCCGACAGCCTGCGCCGTCCCGGCAAGAAGGCGCTCTCGGTGCAGGACATCAGCCAGGGCAGCATGGTTCGCAACACCTCCTTTTCGGTCTTCGAGGGTCAGATCACCGGCGTCTTCGGCCTGATCGGCTCTGGGCGGACCGAGACGTTCAAGATCGTCGCCGGCATCACCAAGCGCGACTTCCTGCGCGGCGGCACGATCGAGCTTTTCGACCAGCCCGTGCGCTACTACACCCCGGCCGAAGCCGTGTCGGATGGCATCGTCTACGTTACCGAGGACCGCAAGATCGAGGGCTTCTTCGAGACGATGTCGGTCGCCGAGAACCTCTTCGGCGGCCTCCTCGCCTCGCCTCATCACCGCGCCGCCATCGTGCGCATGGCCGAGATGAAATCGCTTGCAGCGGAGTGGACGAAGAAACTGAACGTCCGCGCCATCAACGACAATGCCCGCGTGGTCGAACTGTCGGGCGGCAACCAGCAAAAGGTGGTCATCGGCAAGGGCCTGGTCCAGCGACCGCGCCTTGTCATCTTCGACGAGCCGACGCGTGGCGTCGACGTGGCCGCGATTGCCGAGATCCACAAGATCGTCAACGACCTTGCGGACAGCGGGCTGGCCGTGGTCATGATTTCCTCCTATCTGCCAGAGGTGCTGAACCTCTCCGACCGCATCCTTGTCTGCCGTCAGGGGCGGATCGTCGAAGAGCTGTCGCCGCTGGAGGCGAGCGAAGAAAAGATCATGTACGCCGCCGTCCACTGACGGCGGGCAGGAGGAACAGATGGCCACCGTCAAACTATGGACCGACGCGGAAGCCGAGGCGAACCCCACCGTTGCCCGCGTCTTTGCCGACATCAGGGCCACGCGGAAGTCCGACTTCATCAACAACTTCTGGCGCGGCCTCGCCAACCACCCCGACGTGCTGGATCGCACCTGGACACAGGCCAAGACGATCATGGCAGGCGATACCGTCCTTGGGCCGATCGTGCAGGAGATGATCTATATCGCCGTCTCGACCGCCAACGCCTGCAGCTATTGCGTCCACTCCCACACCGCCGCCGCGCGGGCCAAGGGGATGACGGACGCGCAGCATGCCGAACTGATGGCGATCATCGGCCTCGCGGCCCAGACCAACCATCTGGTCACCGCCATGCAGCTGCCGCCCGACGAGGCCTTCCTGGTCTGACCCCAACATTTTTGGCGGGAAAAACTTGGGGCCGGGGTCAGCGCCCCAGCACCGCCTCGACCGCCGCTGCCGTCACCTTCACGACCTGATCTGCCTCCGCCTCGGACAGGCACAGCGGCGGTGCAAAGCCGATGATGTCGCCCTGCGGCATGGCGCGTGCGATCACCCCGCGTTCCAGCATCGCCGCCACCAGTCGCGGCCCGAGTTTCTCGCTCGCATCAAAGAACCGCCGGTCATCCCGGTCGGCGACGAACTCCACAGCCGCCAGCATCCCCTCACCCCGGATGTCGCCCACGTTGCGGTGATCGCCCAGCGCCTCGGTCAGACGGCTGCGCAGGTAGGCACCGACGCGACCTGCATTATCGACCAATCCCAGATCGTCGATCAGCTTCAGGTTCGCGACACCCGCCGCGGCCGAGACCGGATGCGCAGAGTAAGTCCAACCATGGCCGATGGGGCCAAGCTGGTCCGACCCCTGCACCAGCACGTCCCACATGCGCTGGCCAAAGATCGACCCCGACAGCGGCGCATAGGCCGAGGTCAGCCCCTTGGCGATGGTGATGATGTCCGGCTCTATCCCGCAATGAACCGACCCCGACATGGAACCAAGGCGACCGAAGCCGGTGATGACCTCATCGGCGACCAGCAGGATATCGTATTTCTTCAGCACTGCCTGTATCGCCGCCCAGTAGCCTTTCGGCGGCGGCACGATGCCACCCGTTCCCAGAACCGGCTCACCGATGAAGGCCGCAACCGTGTCCGGTCCTTCGGCAAGGATCATCTCCTCCAGCTTGGCCGCACAAAACGCGCTGAACTGTTCCTCGGTCTGCGAGCGATCCTCACGCCGGAAATAGAACGGCGCCTCGGTATGCAGGATCGGCGCCTTGGGCAGGTCGAAGGCGTTGTGAAACACCGGCAACCCGGTCAGCGACCCGGTCATGATCCCCGCGCCATGATAGCCGCGCCAGCGCGAGATGATCTTCTTCTTCTCGGGGCGGCCAAGGATGTTGTTGTAGTACCAGATCAGCTTGATGTTGGTCTCGTTCGCGTCCGATCCCGACAGGCCGAAGTAGACGCGGCTCATGTTCGGCGCGGTGCGCTCGATCACCATGCGCGCCAGAGTGATCGAGGCTTCGGTCCCGTGGCCGACGTAGGCATGGTAATAGGCCAACTCGCGCGCCTGCTCGGCCATCGCATCGGTGATCTCGGTCCGGCCATAGCCTGCGTTGACACAGTAAAGCCCGGCAAAGGCGTCAAGGCTCTGCCGCCCGGTCGTGTCGGTGACATAGACACCCTTGGCCCCCGACATGACGCGGCGCGGTGTTTCGCCCCGGGCATGCGCACCAAGCGGTGTCATCGCGTGGAAGAAGTGATCCCGGTCCCAGGCGTTCAGCTCATTCTCGCGGTCGGTCATGCCATGCTCCGTCAATATACCGCTTCATAGGCGGCAAGGATTTCCTCGGGCGACTTGCCGTTCAGCCAGGCCAGTTCGCCACGCTTGTGCGCCACGTAAATCTCGGCAAACCCCTCGGGGAACCAGCCGCGCACCAGCGCGTCACCCTCCAGCCGGTCAAGCGCGGCAGGCAGGTCCGCAGGCAGCCGCTCATAGCCGCGCGCGGCGAGCGCTGCGGGCTCGAGCAGCGCCAGATCCTCTCCCGTCACTTCCGGCGGCGGCAAACCATCCTCGATGCCCTGCGCCCCGGCATGGACAAGGGCGGCCAGCGCGAGGTGGGGAGAGGCGGCGGCATCCGCAGCGCGGTATTCGAAGTTATAGCTCCTGGCCGTCGCCGCCGCGTCCTTGCCCGCAAGGCCGCAGATGCGGATCGCAGCCTCGCGGTCGCGGTAGCCAAGGTTGTTGTAGGCCGCGCTCCAGCGGTGCGGCGTCAGGCGGAGGTAAGAAACGGCGGAAGGCGCGGTAAAGGCCACGATGCTGTTGATGTGGCGCAGGATGCCCGCGATGAAGCTGCCGGTCACCGGCGACATGCCGGAGGGGCCGTTCGCATCCCATGTGGCGGGACGGCCTTCCGCATCGACAAAGCTCATATGGATATGCACGCCATTGCCGACACCCTTCGGATCGCGGATCGGCGTGAAGGTCACATGTTCGCCCATGCGCCTTGCCGTCGCGCGGGCCAGTTCGCGCAGCATCACGGCGGCGTCGGCGATGCGAATACCCTCTTCCGGGCCGATCGTCGCCTCATACTGGTTGTCGCCGTATTCCTTGACCATCGTATCGGGCTTCAGCCCCGCCACGCCCAGCGCCGCCATCAGGGTTTCGCAGAACGCCGCCTGCTGCCGGAACCCGGCCAGCGCATAGGCCCAGCCGGGGTGTGGCGCGGGGCCGGCAAGCTGGAACTCATGCTCGAAAGCGCCCTTCAGGGTCAGCCCCGAGACCGCCTTCAGCCGCGCCAGCGCGCCACGCAGCATCCCCCGCGTGCAGCAGGTCCAGGGATCGCCCTCCATCGTGCGAATATCGCTCAGCACGAAACGCTCGGGAACCGATCCATCGCCGAAATCGACAATCGCAGCGGCAGCGGGATCGGGCACCAGCGCCACGTCGCCAAAGGCGCCGAAGGGGGTCGATCCGATGTTGTCGAAACAGTTGATCTGCGTATTGGTCGGCGTCCAGCCAAGCCCGCCCACCGCCGCGCGATCAAGCTGCGCCAGCGGAAAGGCCTTTCCCTTGATCTTGCCGCACAGGTCGGGAATGGCGGCAAAGATCAGCGGCTCTCGGATCATTTCGTACCTCTCGGGGCCCGGCGCCCCGGGGAATACGACATTGGCCAATGCCTTGGGTCCGCTTGTCAAGACGGTGGCGGAAGCAGGCCACCTTGGTGCTGCGGGCGTGGCTTCGTCCTGCCCAATTCCCGGCGATCCATCGAAGTGCGGAACGCGTTAAGATCGGGTTAACGCAAAATACAATACTAGCTATTTCAATGTCTTGCCAGGTATTGCACGCGTGCAATCCGTGAGCGAACCTCCGATCAGGCCGCCTCTATCTCCTTGAGCAAGGCATCCGTATCCACCTGCCTGCAATACCCCTTGATGGCCCGCAGCGAATTTTCATGCCGCTCTTTCGTCATCGTCGCGCAGGCATCCGGCACCAGCGTCACCAGATAGCCCAGATCGCAGGCATCCCGCACCGCAGATTCCACGCACTGATCCGTCAGGAACCCGCAAAGCACCAGCTGAGTAACCCCAAGATTCCGCAGGATGTAATCGATATGGGTCGACACGAAGACCGAAGACGACGACTTCGGCAGGACGATCTCATCATCCCCCGGCGCGATCTCGTCGATCACCTGGCCGTCCCAGGATCCCTTCGGCACGTTGAACCCGGTGATCTTGTAATCCAGGCTCCGATCCCGCCCATCCTTCGTCAGGCTCTCGATCGTCGTATACATCACCTCGATCCCGGCCTTCCTGCAGGCCCCCTGTAGCCTCTGCATGTTCGGGATCGCGATCTTCTCCGCCCGGTCGAAATAGTAGCCGTACTTCGCCTCCATCTCCGACTTCGGCGTATCCTTGAACTCCCCCCCATCGCGCCGCGCCGAGAAATTCTGCACGTCGATATAAAGGATCGCCGAGCGGGCCGGATCCAGCGGAACCTCCCGCGTCGTCAGATGGGCGGCGGTCATCTAGCTACCTCTGGCTCTGGCGGCACAGCCTTGACCAGCGCGCCGGCGATAATGGCAGCCCATTCGGTCTGGGCTTCCAGAGCTGCGATCAGGTCGTTGCGTATCTCAAACATCACGTGTTCGATTCCCCGCGCCTCACCATGCACGGGAATCGCGTAGTCACCCTCATCCGTGACCTCATAGGGTTCGTCATAAGCGACAATCAGATCAGGCTTTACAGCCAGAAGCGCCGGCAGCACGCGCTGTGCCAATCGTCTGTCGCGATTGCTGAGCACACCGATCTGCCAGGGCCGCGGCGCGGGGCGCGACTGCAGCATCGGCGTGAAGCTGTGCACGGTCACTAGGACGCTATCCGAACCGGCGTGATGCCGGTCGAGAACAGAACGAACAATATCATGGAAAGGCTTATGTATGGCTGTGAACCGTGCATTCCTTTCAGCCTGAGTCAGCCTCTGATTGCCCGGAACGATTTGCCCGTCGCTGATCGGGGGAACCGCATCGGAGGCGTCGGCGGGGCGGTTGCAGTCAATCACCAGCCTGCTGTAGCGCTGCAGCGCCAGAGGCGCATCCAGCAAGCGGGACAGTTCGCGCGCCACGCCTTCTGCACCGATATCATAGGCGATGTGGCGGTCCATCGCGGCAGGCGGCAGTCCAAGATCGCCAAGCGCCGCAGGAATTTCGCGCCCCGCATGTTCGCACACCAGGATGATGCGCGAGCGGCCACCGGGATTGACCAGTTCCACCGGTTCCGGATCACCCGTTCCGATTATGGAAGAAGCTTGGCCAGGTGAATGTCGATTACTCATTTAGGCGATTACTCGGCAGCAGAGACGCGAAAACCTCTTTGCGATTGGATGGCGTATTTTTTTCATAGTCAACGATTTTGCCAAACCTGACCGAAAATTTTCGTGCAGCGCCGCTCAATTTCTGGGCTAATGAATTCCGGCGCTCTAACAGAAAGCCTGCGATGGCAACCCACCAGACCGAAGTTCCGCTGCGTGATCAACTCGACGCGCTGATGCCCCAGTTCACTGCGAGCGAGCGAAAGGTAGCGGCAGTTCTTCTGGCCGATTACCCCTATGGCGGTCTGGCGCCGATCCGGGAACTGGCGCGCCGGGCGAAGGTGTCGGCGCCCTCGGTCACGCGTTTTGTCGCGAAGATCGGCTGTGCCGGATACCAGGATTTCCAGCGCAGGCTGATCGGCGCGCTGAAGGCGCGCGAGTTATCGCCCTTGGAACTGAAACTAACCGAACAGCCGCTGAAGGCGGGGCACTTCCTGACCGACTACACGCACCGGCTGATCCGCCTGATGACGCAGATGGCCGATGGCATGCCGATCCAGCCATTCGACGAGCTTTGCGCACTGCTGGCCGACCACTCACGCTCAGTCTACGTCCTTGGTGGCCGCGTGTCCGACACGATTGCGCAGCTTTTGTCCGTGCACCTGCACCAGATGCGGGCGCGGGTGTTCCACATTCCGACCGATCCCGAGAAATGGCCGGACTACGTGCTGCAGATGCGTCGACGGGACGTTGTTCTGATATTCGACATTCGCCGTTACGAGCCGAGGCTTGATGAACTGGCCGAGGTCATAGTGAGGACGAGCGGCGCCTTTATCGTGGCCCTCACCGATCAGTGGATGTCACCGGTTGCTCGCAATGCCACCCATGTCTTCGCGTTGCCGACGGACCTTGATACCCCCTGGCAAAGCCAGATTTGCCTCGTCACGCTGGTCGAGGCGATCATCATACGCGTGTCAGAGTCCAACTGGGATGCGACCCGCAAGCGCATCGGGCAATGGGATGCCATACGTTTCGGAACCGCAGGGCGAAGATGACTTCCCGACGCGCTGTTGAAGATTATCGGATCAGCTGAGCACAATACCCCCATCAACGTTCAGCGTCTGACCGGTGACGAAGGCGCTGTCATCGGAGCAGAAGAAGGCAACCGGGCCTGATACGTCGTCGGGGTCGCCGATCCGGGCCAGTGCAGTTTTGGCCTTCCAGGCATTGCTGATCGTCGGGTCGTCCAGATTCACGCGGCCCATGTCGGTCAGGATGATGCCGGGGCAGATGCAATTTGCGGTGATTCCCAACGGCCCGACCTCTTGCGCCAGAACGCGGGTAAAGCCCATGACGGCGGCTTTGGAGGCGGAATAGTGGGCCTGCTCGGGTGCGCCGTGCTTGCCGCCGATGGAGGAGATATTGCAGATACGCCCGTATTTTTGCGCCTTCATCAGCGGAAGAACCGCCTGCACCACAAGGAAGGTGCCTTTGGCGTTCACGTCCATCACGCTGTCCCAGTAGTCTTCGGGGCAATGTTCGACGTCAGAGGCGCGCAGAATGCCTGCGTTGTTCACGACGGCATGAATGGCGCCCAGTTCCTTGACTGCCTGCGCGACCATCGCCTGAACCTGCGCCTTGTTCGAGACGTCGGCATAGACCTCTGCCACGCGTCCGCCAAACGCGCGCGCCTCAGCGGCGGTTTCGGCGAGGGTCGAAGCCTGCGCCTGAATATCGTTCAGCGCCAGATCGAAGCCACGCCTGGCCAGGCCAAGGGCGATTGCCTTGCCGATGCCACGGCTGGCACCCGTGACCAGCGCCACACGTCGTTGCTCGTTCATCCCATCTCTCCCTTAGATTGCCGTGTAGCCGCCATCGACCGTAAGAACGGTGCCGGTGACGTATGAAGCTGCGTCTGATGCGAGGAAGGCGACGGCCAATGCGATCTCGCGTGGCTCGGCCAGCCTGCCCAGCGGAATCCCTGCAAGCCAGGTGTTGAACCATTCGGGCTTGGACCGACCGAGCAGTGTAAGTTCGGTCGCCGTATATCCGGGTGCGACAGCGTTGACGCGGACCCTTCCCGCCCATTCAGCGGCAAGCGTCTTGGTCAGCAGGTTCACCCCCGCCTTGGCCGCGTTGTAGGCGGCTTGTGGCTGCGGATGCACTGTCACCTCGCCGCAGATCGAGCTGATGTTCACCACGCTGCCCTGCCCCGCTGCCACCATATGGCGGCCAAAGGCCCGGCAGGTATGGAAGACGCCGTGAAGGTTGACATCGATGACCCGCTTCCAATCCGCCAGATCGACATCCAGAGAGGGGGCGTTCTGCACGATGCCCGCGTTGTTCACGAGGATCGCCGCGGGTCCGTGTTCGGCGGCGAGCTTTGCGGCGGCATCTTCGCAGCCCGCCGCATCGGTTACGTCAAGCGCGAGAGGGATACCGTTCAACTCGTTTGCTGTCACTTCGGCAGCGGCACTGTTGCGATCGGCGACCACCACCCGCGCACCGGCTTCAGCAAGGACTTCGGAAATCGCGCGGCCTATGCCTGCTGCGCCGCCGGTGACGACAGCCAGCCGTCCGGCCAGGTCGTATTCGCGGATCATGCCAGCGCCCCTTTCAGTGCGGGGTATAGCGCGTTGTATTTCTGATATATTTCCTCGTATTGCGCGACCTCGCGCGGGCGCGGGTCAACGCTGGTACCGGGGCGCACCATGGCGGCGATGCCCTCGTCTATGCTGGCGAAACGTCTCGCGCCATGCGCGGCCAGAACCGCTGACCCGGTCGACGGCGCGTCGGGAGATGCCGGAACCTTCACCGGCAAACCGGCCGTATCGGCGTGTATCTGCACCCAGAGCCGCGATCCCGTGGCGCCGCCGCCCATGGTGATCTCGGTCGAGTTGTAGCCGCCCGCCTTGAAGGCATCGAGAATGGCCCGAGTGCCGAACCCGATCCCCTCCATGATCGCACGGAAGATGTGATGCGGCTCGTGCGCCAGCGTCAGCCCGACGATGGCACCCCGGCTGAGCGGGTCGGTATAGGGCGTCCGGTTTCCCTGGAAATGATCTTGCACGATCAGCCCGTCACAACCCGGTTCCAGCGCCTCGGCCTTGGCGTTCATCTCGGCCAGATCCAGCGTGCCGCCGGTCAGCCTGCGAAGCCAGTTGATGATCGACCCGGTAGAGGTCTGGCCGCCTTCGACAACCCAGCGGCCCGGATAGACGATGTCAGGATAGGCCCCCCAGACACCCTGTGCGTGCAACGGGGCCTCGGTCACACCGAACTGCAGGTGCGATGACCCCGTGATCAGGGCCAATTGCCCCGGCTGCGCGACGCCCAGCCCGATCATCCCGATCAGCGCGTCGGCACCACCCTGAACCACTTTCACTTCGGGGCGCAGCCCCAGTTCCTTCGCTGCCTTCGTGGTCAGCGTGCCGACAACCTCGCCCGGTGCGGCGACACGGGCGGGCCATTTGCCCTCCAGTTCCTCCAGCCCAAGTTTTTGCAGGATGCCGCGCGCCCAGCCGCCGTTGCGGCTGGAGTAGTGCCAGCGCAGGCCTGCGTTATCGAGGCTGGCGCAACGCTCCCCCGTCAGCCGCAGAGTAAGGAAATCCTGATACTCGCAGATCGTATGGGCAGCGTCGAAAATCCTGGGTTCGTTCCGTTTCAGCCAGAGCGCCTTCGGGATCATCCATTCCGCCGACACCGGACCATGGCCGTTGCCGTTGATCGCCAGCGCCGCGTCGCCGGTAGCCAGAACCGCGTCTGCCTCGGCGTTGGCGCGCACATCCATCCACAGCAACGCGGGCCGCAGCGCATTGCCCTTTTCATCCAGCGCGACGACGGTGCAGCAGGTGGTGGCGAAGGCCATCGCCTCGATCTGCGTGGCGTCGATTCCGGCCTCGGCGATTGCGCCATAGGTCGCGGTCACCAGCGCGCGCCACCAATCCTCGGGGTTCTGTTCGGCGCGCGCACCGGCCGAAAAATGCGTCTCGTAGGGCACCGCCTTTTGACCAAGACATGCACCTTTCAGATCGTAGACCCGTGCGCGCAGGCTTTCGGTGCCCCCGTCGGCGGTCAGGTAATACGCCATTGATTCCTCTCCTTCGTCCCGGCCTCGTGTCAGGCTAGGCTGCGCCAGGCGTCCAGCGCCTTGGCCCCGTACATCACCGCTGGTCCACCACCCATTTCGATTGCCACCTCCAGCGCCTCTACCAGCGCGGCCTCATCCGCGCCGTGTCTGCGCGCGCCGTCGAGGTGGTACAGGATGCAATCCTCGCAGCCCTTGGCGACGGCTATGGCGACCGCCATCAATTCCTTCTGCGCGGAAGAGAACTGGCCTGCGGTCGTGGCAGTCTTGCTGATCCCGGCGAAGGATTGCATCAGGCCCGGCGCGACTTTGGCAAAGCCGCCCAAACGGGCTTTTGCGGCGGCAAGATTTGCTTTTGTGTCAGTCATCCACTAGCCTTTCAGGATAAGATCGACCACGTCGCGCGGCGCGTCCCATTGCGGCATGTGGCCGGTCGGCAGGAAATGAACCGCTACACGGGACGGCATGTTCATCGCGTCATTCGCGGAAACCACGCGGTCCTCGGTTCCGAAGGCCGCGCGAACCGGCACGGTTTCCGGCAGCTTTGCCAACTGGCGAAGCAGGTCGATCTTTTGCCGACCTTCGGGTGAAGCAACCGCCTTGGCCAGCGCCAGCAACCGCCCGCGTCCCATCTGCTTCGCCATCTGCGTCAGCGCCGCATCGGACAGCGCGCCGCCCTTGGGACCGAGGAAACGCAGAAGATGTGCGATTTTGCCGACCGTCGATGCCTGGGCCATGCCATGCACGAACTCTGCACCGATCTGCGACCCGCATCCTGCGGGCGTGAGCAGCAAGAGACGTGATATACGGCTGCCGAGTTGTTCAGCGAGGGCTACAGCAACAGCGGCGCCCAGCGAATGGCCGACGATCACCAGAGGACCGGGAAGGCTGTCCGCCACGATCAGCGCCGCGTCGCTCAGAACGGCCATGTCAGGGGCCTCAACTTCGGTTTCGCCATGTCCCGGCAGATCAAAGGTCGCCACACGATTACCCGAGCGCCGCAGGGTCGAGGCCGTCGCAGCCCATGCGGTGCGGTCGCCCGCGAACCCATGGATCAGCAGGATCGTCTGGCCTTGCTGACCTTCGACCTCAAGGGCGATGCGGCCTTTGGGTGTGTCGATCCAGCCCGAAGAGACATTTTGAGCCCCCGCACGTTCGACATCGGCGCGCTCGATGCGGCCGCGGCGACCGGTGCCGATCAGGCCGTCCAGCCTGATGCCACGTTCGCGTGCCACGCGACGGGCCAGTGGCGTTGCACGAAGGCGGTCATCGCTGCGGGTAACGGTCGGGGCAGCCACCACCGGCGCATCCTTGACGGCAGCTCTGTTGGTGGGGGCTGGGTCGGCAGATTCGACCTCACCCTCAACTTCGGCAATCGGAGCGCCGACGGCCAGCCGCTCGCCTGGCTGCGCGAGAATGCGCAGCAGGCGGCCTTCGGATAGTGCAGGCACTTCGGCGACCGTTTTGTCGGTCTCGATTTCCAGAATGGCATCACCCCGGCCATAGGCCGCGCCTTCTGCGACCAGCCACTGGACGACCACGCCTTCTTCCATGGTTTCGCCCAGACGCGGCATTCTCAGGATAACGACAGCAGGGATCGATTTCGCAGACGCAGCGGTGTCATTGGCCGCGTCGTCCTCGGACCAGTCGGCAACATTGCCGACAGTCACTTTGGCAATCGGTGCGCCGACCGCGATCCGGTCCCCCGGCCCCACGATCACTTCGTCCAGAACGCCATCGCCAAGAGCGGGGTATTCCACCATGGTCTTGTCGGTTTCCAGCTCCAGAATCGGATCGCCGCGCTTGAAAGCCGTGCCCGGCTCGACCAGCCAGCCGACGATGGTGCCCTCCTCCATCGTCTCGCCCAGCCGGGGCATGGTCAGGACACGTTGTGTCATGCCGCCACCCGGGTGGAGACAAGCTTCAGCGCCGTATCTACGATCAGTTGCGGGCCGGGAACCGAGCCGGTTTCCAGAACGGTCGAGACCGAGATCGGGATATCTTCACCCGCAACGCGAACGATCGGGTTTTCCAGGAAGTCGAAGCATTCCTCGGTTATCCGTGCGGCAAGTTCGGCGGCAACGCCTGCGGTCATCACGCCTTCGCTGACGACCATGGCCCGGCCCGTCTTCTCGACCTCGGCTCGGATCGTCTCGAAATCGAGCGGGTTCAGCGTGCGCAGGTCGATCACCGTCGCCTCGATGCCTTGGGCGGACAGCTTCTTGGCCGCCTCCATCACGTAATGGACCTGGCGCGAATAGGTGACGATCACCAGATCGCGCCCCTCGCGCCGCACGGCAGCCTTGCCCCATTCGGGAACGGGCGCGTCCAGATCGACGGTGTCCTTCATCGTATAGAGCGCCTTGTGCTCGATGAAGACGACTGGATCGGGCTTGGTCAGCGCCATGCGCAGCAGGTGATAGGCATCGGCCACAGTAGCAGGCATCGCCAGACGCAGGCCGGGCGTGTGCATCACATAGGCCTCCAGGCTCTGGCTGTGCTGCGCCCCGGCAGAACGGCCCGTGCCGCCTTGCGTGCGGAGGACCATCGGCACGCCGATCTGGCCGCCGAACATGTAGCGGATCTTGGCCGCCTGGTTGGCAAGTTGGTCCATCGTCATGCCGATGAAATCGACATACATCAGCTCCGCCACCGGACGCAGCCCGGCCATCGCGGCGCCAACCGCCGTGCCGACGATTGCGGGTTCAGAGATCGGCGTGTCGATCACGCGTTCCGCCCCGAACTGCTTGATCAGATCCTTGGTGACTGCATAGGCGCCGCCGTAACGGCCAACCTCTTCGCCCAGAATGATGACGTCGGGGTTTTCGGTCATCGCGTCGATCAGCGCCTGACGCAGCGCGTCGCGGTAGGTGAGTTCCTGAAGTGCCATGATCTCTTCCCTCAGCCTTGCGCCAGAACACGGTCGATGCGCACCCGGACCGGCTCGGGCTCCGGCTCTTCTGGCGCGTAGACATCGCGAAACATCGACGACAGCGGCGGTTCGTGCTGCGCGACGGTAAAGTCGATGGTCGCATCCATCTCGGCGGCAATCTCGGCATCCAGCGTGTCAAGTTCAGCCTCTGGCGTCAGCTTGCGCTCGATCAGTGCTGCGCGCGCAAAGGCGACAGGATCTTTCTGACGCCCGGTTTCCTCTTCATCCGGGTCACGGTAGGGGGACTTGTCCTTCCGCGCATGGCCGTAAAACCGGTAGCAGTCGATAACGAGGAAGGCGGGCGTGCCATTGCGCACGCCGTCAACCAGACGACGGGCCGCCTCGGCCACACCTTCGACATCCAGCCCGTCGACGGTCTCGGCGGCAAGGCCAAACGCCTGCGCGCGTTCGTGCAGCCGGGGGTTGGCCGTCGCCTGGTCGATGCGCGTGCCCATGCCGTACTGGTTGTTGATGCAGACGAACATGCAGGGCAACTTCCACAGCGCCGCCATGTTCATGCTTTCGTACAGGATGCCCTGCCCCGTCGCACCATCACCGAAAAACGCGGCGCTGATCGCCCCGCTCTTCCGGTGCCGCGCCGCAAGACCAGCACCAACCACCGCCGGAATACCGCCACCCACAATCGCATTCGCGCCCAGATGCCCCAGCCCCATGTCGGCGATGTGCATCGAGCCGCCCTTGCCGTGGCAATAGCCCGCTTCCTTGCCGCCGATCTCGGCCATCATCAGCTTCGGATCGGCGCCACGCGCCAGAAAGATGCCGTGGCCACGATGGTGGGTGGTGAAAGTGTCGCCGTCGCGCATCGCGGCGCAGACGCCAGCCGCCGCGCTTTCCTCGCCAATCGACAGGTGCAGCATCGAACCGGCGGATTGCCCGCGAACGAACAATTCGCCCACACGTTCTTCAAAGGTGCGGATGCGCCGCATCATCCGGTAAAGCTGCGGTAGATCCGTATTGGAACCGCCGTCGGCCCTCTGAACTGCCCGAGGCTCGTTCATGTCCGTCTCCGATCGTTACAGAAGGTTGAGTTTGGTGCTGCGCGACACGACGGCGACCGCAACCAGGATGACCACGCCTTTGACGATGGACTGGATGTAGGTGTCCATGCCCATCAGGTTCAGGCCGTTGTTGATGACGCCGATGAACAGCGCGCCGAAGAATGTGCCAAGCACGGTAGCTGTGCCCGGACGCAGCATGGTCATGCCGATAAAGACGGTGGCCAGGCCATCGAGCAGATAGCGCTCGCCCGCGTTGGGCTGGCCGGAGCCGAGCCGTGCCGCCAGGAGCGCGCCTGCAACCACGGCGAACAGCGAACAGACGATCAGCGCGGCGGCACGATAGCGGCGCACCTTGACGCCCGACAGTTCAGCGGCCTTCTGGTTGCCGCCGACGGCATAGATGTAGCGACCGAAGATCGTCCGCTCCATCACGAACCAGGCAAGCAGGACTGCGCCCAACATAAAGAAGGCCAGCACCGGAATGCCGATGATGCGGCCCTGTCCAAGCCAAAGATATGCGTCGGGCAAACCGCCATAGATTGCGCGGCCGCCGGTCATCAGGAAGTTGATGCCGAACAGGATCGACCCCGTGGCCAGCGTGGCGATCAGTGAGGGGATGCCGATCAGCGTGACCAGTCCGGCATTGACTGCGCCGATCACGAGCCCTGCCCCAAGACCGGCCAGAAGGGCAAGTGGCAGCGATACACCATTTACCAGCAGCAGCGGCACCAGAACCCCCGCAAGACCGACAGTGAAGCCGACCGACAGATCCATCTCGCGTGCAGCAAAGCCGAAGGTCAGCCCGGCGCCGACAATGGTCAGCATCGAGATCTGCTGAGCGATGTTCAGAAGGTTCTGTGGTGTAAGGAAGCGGTCGACGCCCACCGCAAAGATCAGGAACATCAGCACCAACACCACGAGCGTGCTGTAGCGCTGCACATGATCCCTGCGGATGAAGCCAAGGACGGTATCGGGACGGCTGGCCGAGCCAGAGGTGGTCAGATCGCTCATGCGGCTGTTCCTGAGATGGCGGCGATGAAGGCGCTTTCCGAAAATCCGTTCTGCGGAATTTCGGCGCCCGGCCGTTGATTGGCAAAGGGAATGACGCGATGCGCCACGGATTCGATTTCCAAGAGATCGGACGAAGCGATGATGATGCCGACGCCTGTCGCAGCAAGGCGGCGCATTTCGGCGTAGATTTCGCCCTTGGCGCCGATATCGACACCCTCGGTCGGCTCGATGAAGATCATGACGCGGTAACGCCCTTCGGCCCCGTAAAGCCACTTGCCGATTGATATCTTCTGCTTGTTCCCGCCGGAGAGGGTCTTGAGCACCTGACCGGAACCATGCGCCTTTACATTCAGCAGTTTCATGATCCGCTGCGCTTCCCTGTCTTCTTTCCGGATGGACAGGACGCCCGCGCCAAGCGAGGCGTGGGTCGGATGAACCATGGCCAGGTTTTCCCGCAGGTTCCACTCAGCCACCAGCGCGTATTCCATCCGGTGATCGGGCACCAGTGCAATGCCGGCCTCCTGCATGTCGGCGACAGAGCCGAGCTGGACCGGCTTGCCCGCGATCTTCATGGTTTGGCAGCGCACCCCGATCGGATGATGCAAGGAACGCGCAAAACCGAAATGCCCCGCGCCGGTCAGCCCGATCAGGCCGACGATCTCGCCCGCGTGCAGTTTGAAACCGGGAACGATCACGTTGCCCGAGTGCCAGTCGGAAAGCTCCAGAACGACTGGCCGTTCCGTGACCGCGACAGGCGCGCCGCGCAACGTGGCACCCCCAGTCCGTCGCAGCATCATGTCGACCAGATCATGTTCCGACAGGGCATCGGCCGCATCGGTCTTTATGTGACGGCCATCGCGCAGCACGGTGATGCGATCCGACAGTACCTTGATCTCGGACAGGAAGTGGCTGATCAGCACGACACCGACATTTTGCTTTGGCAGGCTGCGGATGATGCCCCAGAGTTGTTCTTTTTCCCGGGCTGGCAGGGTCGCGGTCGGCTCGTCCAGAATGACGATCCTTGCAGCTCCCCGCAGTGCCCGCACGATCTCGATCACCTTGCGGTCCGCCATCGGCAGTTCCGACACCTGACGGCCAAGGTCGATCTTCACCTGCGGAAACCACCGCGCCACCAGAGCGCTGGCTTCGGCCTTCAAGGCTGCCGTCCGAATGACGGTCCCGGCCCGGCGCGGTTCTGCGCCCAGCAGGATATTCTCGGCGCCAGTCAAACCCGGCACGAGGCTGCCTTCCTGGCTGACATGCGCAATGCCCTGCACCAGGGCGTCATGCGGCGAGGCCAGCCTGATTGCTTTACCGTCGATGCGGACGCTGCCAGAGGTCGGCTGCAGGCTGCCGCCCAGAACGTTTACCAGCGTCGACTTGCCTGCTCCGTTCTCACCGATCAGGCCATGGACCTCATCGGTGCGAAACCCGGCGGTCACGCCATCCAGCGCGCGCGTCCCCGGGAATTGCATCGTGATGTCGGAAAGCAGGATCTCCATGGGAGCATCTCTTCTTTATCGGTCAAAGCGCCGGGGCAGGAAAGCCCGCCCCGGCAGCTGGATTACATGAAGTCCTTGCAGTTCGCCTTGGTGACCAGTGGAGCGTCAAGATAGACGATCTTGGACGGCAGCACGTCATCGGCCGGCTTGCCTTCCACGACGATCGCCTGGATCCAGTCGCCAACCTGCGCGCCCATCTTTTCGAAAGGCTGGCTGACAGTCGCGATCATCTGGCTGTCGGGCTTGCAAACCTCGGCGATGGCCTGTGGGTGACCGTCGATACCGATGACTTTCACGTCCGTCAGGCCATTTGCGTTCAGAACGTTGACCGCAGCTTGGGCGGGTTCATCCCAGGGCGCCCAGACGGCATTGATTTCGTTGCCAAAGCGGGCAACGTAGTCTTCCATCGTCTTGTTCGTATCTTCGAAGAAGGCGGTGTAGTCGATATTGTGCTCTGCCAGAACCTTGACGTCCGGGTATTCCTTCAGAACCGTCTCCATCACGTCGCCACGCTTGCGGGTGCCGTGATGCTCGGCCATGCGCAGAAAGATGATGTTGCCCTGACCGCCCAGTTGATCAAGCAGGTAGACGGACACGTCCGAGGACATGGCCCAGTTGTTGGTCGTCACATCGACCAGCACGCCATCGACATAACCCGAGTCCACCGCGAAGACCGGAATATTCGCGGCCTTTGCAGCGTCCAGCGCCGCACGGCTGGCGCGCAGGTCGGCCATGGTGATGACGATCGCATCCACGCCGCGGCTCGCCGCGTCCTGGATGTTCGAGGCCGTCGCCTCACCCGAGCCGCCGCTATCCAGCAGGCTGACGTTCCAATCGGTCTTGCCCGTCTCTGCCAGCCAGGCGTCGAAGCCGGCCTTGACACGCTGTTCGGACTGGGCCGCCGCGTTGGCGTGAACCCAAGCCAGTTCAAAAGCCTGCGCCATCCCTGATGTCAAAGCCAGCATCGAGCAAGCCGCAACCATTCCGGCAAACCGGTTATTCATCTGCTATTCCTCCCTGAGCCAGCTTGCTGGCGGTATCCGGTGTCGGTCCCTCGCCGACGTAACAAGGTTGCGACGAGCCATTACAATTGTCAAGCTTGATGACATTTGTAATACCGGTCGTGATGACAGGAGTTTTTGCCCATGCGGATAACGGTCGGTGAAAATCAGGAAGATCAAATTCTTATGGCCCGCGCCGCATGGCTGTATCACATTGGCGGGCTGAACCAGGAAGCCACGGCAAAGCGCCTTGGCATCACGCGGGCCAGGGTCAACAAGCTTTTGTCCGACGCCCGTGATACCGGTCTTGTCAGCGTTACGATCAATCCGGCGAATGTCGGATTACTTCCTGTGGAAGAAGCGATTCGACAGCGCTACGGTCTGGACTTTTGTATCTGCACCCCGGCTTTGGGGCATGACGTGGGGCATAGTGAAAGCGATGCGGTGCTGGCACCCTTCGCCTTTCGGGCTGTCGGCGCCGCCGCCGCCGCACATCTTCGCCGTCACTTGGCAAACGTATCACATGCCGTCGTCGGCACAGGATGGGGCCGGACACTGGAACAGATGACGCTGCAACTCGCTGGCGTTTCCGCTCCGACGGCACGGTTCATCAGCCTGATGGGGTCGCTGACCTCTAACCTGGCCTATAACCCATTCGAGGTCGTGCATTCCTTTGCCCGCACGACCGGCGCCGAGGGCTTTTTCCTGCCCGTGCCCTTCATCGCTGACACACCGGAAGTGCGCGACATCCTGCTGTCGCAGCAATCGGTGCAACAGGCACTGATCCTGGCCCGGTCGACCACTGTGGCCTATATTTCTCTGGGCGAATTGCGCGAGGAGTCGCTGCTGCGAAAGCAAGGCATGATTTCGGTCGAGGAATTGTCCCAACTGCGCGAAGCCGGCGCCGTGGGAGACACCAATGGTCTGTTTTTCGACGCTGAAGGCCGGCCCGTCGATCACCCGCTGAATCGCAGGACAATCGCCTTGGGCTTTGAGGATTTGGCCCGCACCAGCACGGTCGCCCTCGTCGCTGGCCGCTCCAAGCTGCAGGCAGCAAAGGGCTTTCTGGCAAGTGGAATCGCAGCCGGGTTGATCATCGACGGCGATACCGCGCTTGAACTGGTAGCTGAGGGGAATGTCAAATAGTCGCTAACTGTCAGGGGTGATGCCAAGCGCATCGCAGCCATATAGTTTGAGGGAGTGATGCTTGGCATCAACGAAAATAGCAGCCGAGGCACCATCATCTTGCGAAGATCCCCAGAGCCACTCTGAATGACCAGAGAGCTGCGGCACCGTTTCTCAGGTATTCCTTAAGAGAGGTCCTCTGGCACGACCAAGCGGGCCCCAAAGAATCCAGATGAAGAAAAGCAATCTGCACAGATGCCTACATTGTGTGTCTAGAGTGACAACTATCTTATAGACTGCTGTTCCCTAGCCGTACAAAAAGCGCCTTGCGCCAGTCATTTGACTTCAATAAACGGGGCGGCGGAGATGTGGCCGAGTGGTCGAAGGCACACCCCTGCTAAGGGTGCAGACGGGGAACCGTCTCGAGGGTTCGAATCCCTTCGTCTCCGCCACTTTGGTATAAAACCGGGAACGCCGATTCCCGCCGATTTCCCTCCTTTGGTGGCTACCAGCGTCCTCAACAGGGTGCTTTTGCTGCCTTTGATGTAGATAGCATCGTCCGCAACCTCGACACGCTGGGCGAACGCCCGGACGTGTTCCCGCCGATAGCCGCCCTTTCCAAGCCGGAGACGGGTGCGAGCTTCGCCTGCCAGTTCCCGCACGGCCGCCCCTGTGAGGCCCTGATGTGCGGAGCTTTTCAGCATGGCCTCGGTCCTTTCGGCGTCGGCGCGTGCCTGATCGCGTAGCGCGGTAAGGCCCGCTATCCGCTCGCCAAGGGCGGCTTCGGCCGGGTCGAGCGAACCCGCCTCGATGGCGTGATAGAGCCGCTTGAGGCGCATGTCGGCCTCGGCCGCGCGCCGGTTCAACTCTGCGATATGCTGGCTGCGCCGCTCGACACCCTCCTGCCGGCGATCCAGAAGCGACGCGAGCACATCTTCGATCCGCTCGGGGTCGAGTAGCCTTTCCTCGATATGGCTGACCACGATGCGGTCGAGCTTGTCCATGGGGATCGCCCGACCCTTGCAGCCGGTTTCGCCCTGCCGCGCCCGGATCGAGCAGGCATAGTAGCGGTAGCGACCGTTCTTGCCTGTGCGCAGCGTCATCGCGCCCCCGCAGTTGCCGCAATGGCAAATGCCAGTCAGCAGGTTCGGGCCGCTGACGACGCGCGGCGGCGTCACCTTCGGGTTGTTGACCTTCAACCGATTCTGCACGACCTCGAATATCTCAAGGTCGATCAGCGGCGGCACGGGGACGGTGACGATTTCTTCCTCGGGCTTCACAACTCCCTTGTTGGATCGGCGATTGAAGCGATGCTCGCCGATATAGGTGCGCCGGGTCAGGACACGGTGAAGCTGGCCGATGCCCCAACGTCCGCCGTTGCGAGTGAACATGCGGTGCTTGTTCAGGTAACTGACGATGTTCTTTACGCCCATGGGGCCGGACGTGCCGTCGCCTTCCGATGCGAGACGGAAGATCAGCCGCACGGTGTCGGCATGGAGCGGGTCAATCTCCAGCTTCTTCTTCATCTTCGCGCCGCGCTGCTCGGCATCGACGACGCGGTAGCCGATGGGCGGCAGCGAGCCGTTCCAGAAGCCTTGCCGGGCGTTCTCCTTCAAGGCCCGCATGACGTGCTTGCCGTTTTCCTTCGACTGGTATTCGTCGAACAGCGCCATGATCTGCCGCATCATGACGTGCATGGGATCATCGCCCATTTCCTGTGTGATGGAGACCAGCTTGACGCCGTTCTTGGCGAGCTTCCTGACATTGAACTCCAGCTCGAAGTGATCGCGGAAGAAGCGAGAGAAGCTGTGAACGACCACCACGTCGAACGGTGCGGGCTTGCTGGTGCCGGCCTCGATCATCCGTTGAAACTCGGGGCGGCGGTCATTGGTGGCCGAAGCGCCAGCTTCCACGAAGGTTTCGACAAGCTGGTAGCCCCGCGAAGCGCAATAAGCCTCGCCCTGCTTGCGCTGGTCGGGGATCGACACGTCATGCTCGGCCTGCCGCGTGGTGGAGACGCGCAGGTAGAGTGCGGCGCGGAGCGCAACATGGGGACTTTGCATATTCATGACCGAACTCCTTCCGCCGTGCGGCGTTCTATCAGCGGCAATTCCAGCTCCACGCGGTCATGCAGCACCTTGGGCACGAGCTTCTGGCCCTCGCCGGGGTCCATGCGGATCAGGCCATAGCTCGCCATCTTCTTGAGGGTTCGGGACAGGTTGGGCTTCGCCCGTCCTGTGATCCGCGACAGTTCCTCCAGCGAACCGGGCGACTGCTCGTCGATGACGCGCAGCAACTCCCGGTTCCCGCTCGAAAGGAGCTGCGCGAAGGATTCCATGGACGTGAACCACACCTTCGGATCGTCGGGTGCGGGCTTTTCCTCGCCCTTGGCGATCCGCATGGTGCGGGCCTTCATCTCGTCGTAGTCGGCAATCCCGACTTTCAATGTGGTCATGTTACGCCTCGCTCGTTCAACACCGCGTCCACCGCCTGCCAGAAGTCGGCCAGCAACGTGGCCGCATCTTCGTAGGCGTAGGGCTTCACGGTCTGGAGGCGATGCCGATGGTCCATCGGCTCGCCACGCCTGCCCCGACCGACCGGATGGGCGTTATCGAAGCCGACCAGCCGTTCGCCCGAAGGCCCGTGAAGCGTGAGCGAGTAATCGAGGCCGTGCGGCTTGTCCGGCGAGACCGGAACGCGGGTGACGACGAACTTCACCCAATGGCCGCCCTCGGGATCGACAACGAGCACCTGACCGTCGAGGTCGAGAAGCGTGTCGAGGCTCGGGTCACGATCCTCGCTCATGACTTACTGTTATCATCGGAAGATAACGATTGCAAGCCCTGATTGTCAGGATCGTCGATTGGGCCGAACAGCCGGTCGAGCACGTCGCCGAAATACCGCTCGAAGATTTGCAGTTCTTCCTCGGTGATCGGCACCTTCTCGGGCCAGTCATCGAAGACAGGCAACGACTCCACATCGACGATGCGAAGCGGCGACCTTCGGCGCTCCCGGCCGTCCGGCGTGGGTTCGTCCGCATAGTCGAAAAGATCGTCGGGAAGTGTCTCGGGAACCGGCTGTCGCGGTCGCCCTTTGCGGGCGCGGCGGCGCTCTGCGCACATGGAATCCTCCTTGGCTCTGGTGGATTCCGGGGCACTCACGGTCCCGGAATTAAGCGAACCATGGAGGGGGATCGGCGGCCTGTAGCGTGCCGCATTTGCGTTGATGCGCTGACGGCACCCCTGTGATGGTAAGGGATGCCCCACCCGATGTAGCCGACGATCCCAACACTGGAGACTCGCGAAGATCAGTTTCCAGTCCAGCGATCCCATCTGCGATCCATGCGCCGATGGACGCGATATTGGACGCGTGCGTCGCGTCGGGCCTCGACCCATGGGGAAACAGTCGGAACGCGATGATAGACGGTCGCGATGGGCACCGAGTATCCCGGTGCTGTGTAGTAGATGTAGCTTGCGGAAACCCATCCCCGGTGTCCTGCCCAAACGACATCGCACCATGCCGAACCGGAGAGACAGCCCACAATCGTGATGGGCTGGCTAACCGGAACTGCGACGATGATGGGATGCTGCGTTCCGGGACCGATTCGCATGTTGACGGTTCCTGTCGTCATGCCCGGATGCGCCAGCGCGGCCGTGCCGCTCATTGCAAATGCCGCAAAAGCGGCTGCGAAGGTCAGCTTCAGTTTCATTTCCATCTCCTGATTAATTGGACTGGCAAGGGAAGCAGGAGTTGCGCCGTCGATTCGGAGCTTTGTGCTATCGTCCTGCTTCGGGTTCTGTATGGATCGGCGTGATGCGCTCTATTGTCGGCGCAGCGCCCTCAATTCGCGGAGCGACAGCACGCCATCCCCGTTCGTATCGGCGCGCCTCACGCGGTCTGGAATGAAGCGTGAGAACTCCTGACGCGAAATTCGACCATCTCCGTCAGAGTCCATGCGAGAGACGTGTGCAGCCAGATCGTCGACGGACACCATTGCGATGTTTCGCCGATTCCCGGCTTGTTGCGCGGCCGCGCGCGCTTCTTCCGCATCGAGAAATCCATCACGGTTCGCATCGAGCCGGTCGAACAACGTGGCTCGTGCGGCTTGAATCTCGGAAAACTGGATTGCCCGGTCTCCGTTCGTATCCAACTGGCGAAACATCTCGCGAGCGTTCGGGAAATCGGAAGCGTAGGCACTGCCGCTGCCGAGCAGAAGAATGGCTAGGGAAAGGAGTTTGGTGTTCATGCGCGTTCTCCGTGCGAGAGGACCGCTGCGGCCTCTCTTCACGCTTCCTACGCAGACGCGCGCACAGTCCTACGCACAGCCCGAGAATCTTCCGGCCATGCAGCGGCAGTGTTCAAATGGGGTGCATTTTTCCATGACAGCGTAGGAGGAGCCGGGCTTCTGCGTATCGGCAGTATCACCGCCCTGTGGTGGTTTGCCTTACGACGAAAGGAAACCCGTCATGAAACTTGCTGCTGCTGCATTCGCCGTTCTCATATCCGGCCTAGCGCTGCCCGGCGCAGTTCAGGCGCAAACGACGCCCATAGCTGCGCTCATTGATCGTCTCGACAGTGACGGCGACGGTATTGTCTCGCGCGACGAGATTGCTGCGGCGCGCGAGCGCTTGTTCGAGCGACTCGATGCGAACGGCGACGGGAATCTCGATGCCGGCGAGATCGACGCCTTACGCGATGCGATCATGGACCGCGCCGTTGCCATGCAGGCGCGGCTGGGCAGCCAGTTGCGACGGATGGATGCGAATGGCGACGGCACGGTCTCCGCAGAGGAGTTTCGAACCAGAACCCTCCTGTTCGACCTAGCCGACCGCGATGGCGACGGAAAGCTCTCGCCGGCAGAGTTCGCCGTCATCCGCAGCCTTCTCGTCGGCCGTCCCGGTTGACGTGGGCGCTCTTTCCAACGGACAGTCGTTTGCAGGCTACCGCGCCTCGGCGCATGGACCGTTCCTGATGCGGTCGGCAGGAAGCTTCACCGGGCCGCGCGGGAACACCATCGCCGGTGTCCACCGTCATTGGAGATAGAAGTGGCGTGAGCGGCACGGGAGATTCCAGCGATGACGAGCGGGGTAAACTTGGCGAGGATGCCGAACTTCTCGCCCGTGTCGCCTCGGGCGATCAAGGCGCGCTGGCGCGCCTTATCGACCGCCACGGTCGTGGCCTTCGCCTCTTCGCTGCCCGGTATCTCGGCAGCGCCGCCGACGCGGAGGATGTCGTGCAGGATGTGTTCGTGTCGGTCTGGAAGCACGCAGCGCGTTTCGATCCGGCGAAGGGACGCGCCTCGACATGGCTCTACAGGATCACGGCAAACCGCTGCATCGACGCGCACCGGAGACGTGCCTTTCGCGTCTTCATCGGCCTCGAAGATGTGCAGGATATGCTGGCCGACGAGGACCCGCGTGCCGATGCGCGGGTCGGAGCACGGCAGGAACTTGCGTTTGTTCGCCACAGTCTTTCGCGCCTGCCTGAGCGGCAGCGAATGGCGTTGCTGCTGCGCGCCGTCGCCGACCTTGATGTGCCCGCCATCGCGGAGGTGATGGGCGTGAGCGCCGGCTCCGTTGAACAACTGCTCGTGCGCGGCAGGCGCGCCCTGCGAGAACACATGGCGAAAGTGGTGAACACGAACGATGATCCGAAAGGGACTCCGACATGACCGAAGAAGAATTTGAACGTATGAAGCGCCGTTTCGGCGTCGATATATCGGCTTGGCCCGCGCCGTATCGGCAGGAAGCGTGGCTATTTCTGGCCGGGGCAGGCAAGGTCTCCGATTTTGGTGAAGATGCCTATCTCGACCGGCTCATTCTGGAAGCCCCCCGAATGGAGACAGACGAACAGGCACTCACGCGAAAGGTTCGGGAGCGGATTGGCCGGGAGCGGCGAACTTTCTTCCGCTTCTTCCCGATGATGCCGTCATGGCAGCTTCCCGCCGCAACCGCGAGCTTCGCTGCCATCCTCGTTGCAGCCGGCATCGCCGGCTACTCCGTGGCGGGGCCGGGCTATCCGATGATGGACGACTTTTTGCTTGCGCTTGCTACTGGCGATCCGGCCGTCAGCGGTATTGAGACCGGCTTGAATCGAAGTCTCTTCCGGAGCCTCGGCGAGGGTTTCCTATGAGGCGGCGTTCATGGTCCCAATTGGCACTTGTCGCCGTGCTCGCGCTATCCGTGCTGGCAAATGTCTTTCTTCTCGGCTTCGCGGCAAGGAACATGGGCGCGGGTCCCGATGCAGGCATTCTGGCCGAGAGCGTCGGCGGGTCCTATCCGGCCGAGGTCCGCGCCGAGTTCCGAAACCTGCTGCGCGAGAACCGGCCACGCACGGTTGCTGCCCTTCGCGATCTGCGGCAAGCGCGTCAGAATCTCGCGACGGCGGCGAACGCCACCCCATTCGACGACGCAGAAGTCGAACGCGCGATGCTGGATGTGCGCGCAGCGACCGAGACACTACAGCGCCTCATGCAGGAATTTCTGTTGGAAGCATTGCAGCGCACGCGCGGCGCTGAATGAATCCAGAAGCCCCGCCAACCATCTAGGATGATGTTGCGCGCCGCGCCTTGGCGAAGCCGCGATCCGTGGCGATGAACCGCTCCAGCATCGGCACGATGAGCCTGACGGGATCGGCGGCGGGCTGGCTGGTTTCGCGGGCCAGCACCTCGGCATAGGCGACCAGATCGCGGTGAAGCGGCGCGGGCAACTCCACCGTCACCTTGACGGGCTTGTCGTCGGGGAGCGGGCCGAGTTTCAGCTTCGTCATAGTCAGCCTCCAATCGGGTCGAACACAAGGTCGCGGGTGACGATAATCCTGACCGGGAAGCCCGGCCGGATCGTGAGCGTCGGCGCGACCTGCAACTGGCGCTGGACGATCTGCTGGCCTGCCTGATTGATGGTGTCCTGCGCGCCGTCGCGGATGGCGCGGATCAGCCGGTCCTCGTCGCTGGTCGCCAACTCCGTGCCGACCGCGAGCAGCGTGGACAGCCCTGCGGCCTTCATCAGATCCCACCAGTGATAATCGACGCCATCCTCAAGGCCGGCATAGCCGCTGCCGTCCGCGCCCGGCAGGCGCTCAAGCACAATGGAGCGTCCGCCGGGCAGGATCAGGCGATTCCAGACCAGCAACACGCGGCGCTGGCCGAAGGTCACGCCGTCATCATATTGGCCGATGATGCGTGTTCCCTGTGGGATCAGAAGCAGCGAGCCGGTCGGGCTGTCATAGACGTTCTCCGTGACCTGCGCGGTGATCTGGCCGGGAAGGTCCGAACGGATGCCGGTGATGAGCGCGGCCGGAATGACGGCCCCGGCCTGTAGTATCCAGGGCGAGGCCGGCGGCGTGACGCGATCCGGCGCGACGGTCTGCCGGTCCACGGGTCCATTGAGGAAAGCCGTGTGCCGATCCTGCGTCCCCGTAGCGCCGGGCTGACCGGCGAGGCCGAGACCGGCAAGGCCGGGCATGGCCGTTCCTGCCGGCACTCCCGTGCGCGGGCCGGACTGGAAAAACACGTTGCTCAAGCGCGCGGCTTCTTCCTCGGCGCGGCGGCGTTCTTCCTCTGGATCGACGGCGGGTGTCGCCATGACGGGCGGCACGACTGGTTGTCCCCGGTTCTGCGCGTCGAGGATCGGGCGGCCGAGGTCGCCGGGCAATGCTGGCCCTAGGACCGGGCCGGTATAGTCGCGGGGCAGACCGGACAAGCCGTCCGCCGTGGGCCGGTTCTCGGTCGAATAGAGTTCGTCCCCGCCCGGCCCAGCATCGCGGGTCTGGAGCGCGTAGATCAGCGCGCCGCCGATACCGAGCAAGGCGACAGCGCCGACGCCTGCCAGCATCCTGCGGGACAGGCGGGTGACGCGGGGCGGTTCGGCGCGCAGCCGCATGGGCGCGGCGGTATCGGTGATGGTGTTGTCGGTCATGAGGGGGAGTCTCCGGTCACGCTGGCGGGCCGCGCGGCGGCGGCCTGCGTCGGGTTGATGCGGACGATCCTGACGACCTGCTGGCGATTGCCGCTGCCAAGGCGCAGCTCGGCCGCGCCGAACAGGCGGTCAACGATCAGGACGTTCTGGTGGACGCGGCTGTTGACGATCTGCGGTTCGCCGTCCGTGCCGAGCACGAAGATCGGCGGCATCTCGCCCTGCACGATGCCGGCCGGGAAGACGACATAGACGCGGCGGCCATCGTCGAAGACGGAAACGGGCCGCCACGGAGGGCTGTCGCCCTGCACCTGTAACCCGTAGCGATAGTTCCGCGCGGCTTCGGCTGGGATGACGGGCGCGGCCGGAACGGTCTGGCGCTGGCCGGGCGTTGCGGGATAGGCCCACGCCACGGCCGGCATGTAGAGCGATTCCCGCGCGCGAAGCTCGATCATGTAGGTGCGCCGGTCGGTGGTGACGACAAGGTTGGTGGAAATGTCGGGGCGCGTCGGCTTCACGAGGATATGGACGCGGCGGTTCGCACCGCTGCCGCTCTCGGTGTCACCGATGATCCAGCGGGCGGTGTCGCCGGCCGCGATCGGCCCCGCGCCGGTCAGGCTCTCGCCCGGCTCCAGCGCAATGGTCGTGATCTGCCCGACTGCGGCATAGACCTGATAGAGCGCGCCTTCGGACCACGGATAAATCTGGATAGCATTGTAGTAGCCTTCGCGGCGCGGCTCTACACGGGCGGCGGCATTGGCGTTCTCGACGCGGCCGGTGGGCGTGGCGGCGGCGGTGCCGCCGCGCGCCACGGTCCACGCGGGCGGAACATGCAGAGGCCGGGGCGTGTTGTCGGTTGCCGCCGCCTGCACGGTCGGCAGCGGCGGCACGCTGTCGTCATAGCTCCATTGCTGCGTGCGATTGGTGGCGCAGCCTGCGAGCACGGTGGCCGAAAGCAGCATGGCCGCAACGGCGGGCGTGCGGGTGATCGTCCTCATTGGCTCATCTCCCGCGACCATGAGATTGCATTGACATAGATTCCGAGCGGATTGGCGCGCAGGCGTTCGGCGTTGCGCGGCGGCTGGATCACGATGGTGAGGATCGCGGTCCATCGCTCGGTCGTGGCGAGCTGACCGTTCTCGAAGTGCCGTTCGGTCCATGCGATGCGGAAGCTGGTCGGAGATGCCCGGATGACGCTCGAGACCTCGACGGCGACCTGCTGACGGCCGACGCGGGTGAACGGGTCGTTGGCACGGGCGTAGTCGTTCAAGGCTGCCGCGCCCCGGTCGGTGGTGAACTCGTAGGCCCGAAGCCAATTCTGGCGGACAATGATGGCGTCGGCCGGAATGGCGCGGACCTGCTCGATGAAGCGGCCGAGATGGAACGCGATCTGCGGGTCAGTCGGGCGATAATCGGCGTTCGCGGGCGCGACGGCCTGCGCCTGCCCAAGATTATCGACCTGCACCACCCAGGGCACCACGGTCCCGCGTGCGGACTGCCAGACAAGGGCGGACGCGAAGCCGGCTGAAAGGATCAGGGAGCCGAAGGCCATGAGCCGCCAGTTCCTCGCCTGCACGCGGGCCGAGCCGATACGCTCGTCCCATGCCTGCGCGGCCTTCTGATAGGGTGTCTCTGGTTCCGGCGATTTGCCGTAATGGGTCGATGGTCGTTTGAAGATGCTCATGAGCGGTCACTTTCGGAAAGGTTGATGGAGGAACCGGAGCCGTGGCTGTCGCCGGAGCGCACCGCATGGGCGGCCATGGTCGTGCCGTGGTTCATCGCCTGCGAGCGCCGCATCTGCTGCGCCCATCCGGGAGGGGGGCCGGCCGATGCGGATGATGAGGCCGGGGCGGCGCTCACGCCGCCGACCGTGCCCATCGACGATGTGCCGCCACCGGCGGCAAAGCCTGCGCGCGCCCCATCGGTGAAGCTGGACTTGACGGATTCGCTGGCACGCGCGGCGGCACGTTTCAGGGGCGAGATGGCCGCCGATCCAGCGGCACGCGCGACACCGCCAAGGCCGGAGGCGACACCGGCCGCGCCGGTCTGGCCGAGCGAGCCGACGCTATAGGCTGCGGTCGCCGCGCCCGCGGTGGCGGCACCTCCGCGGACGGCCGCGGCCCCGCCGGACAGGGCGGCGGCACCGCCCTTGGCGGCGAGCATTGTTGCACCGCCTGCGGCGACGGCCGCGCCGCCGACCGCGAGGCCGGTTCCCACGGCCGCGCCCGCGCCGAGCTGCGGGCCGCCCGACACGATGCCGTTGGCGATGCCGGGGCCGAAGATGCCGAGGCCGAGCAGCGACAGCGCGGCCAGCACAATTGCCATGGCTTCGTCGATGGTCGGGGTCGCCCCGCCGAAACCGGCCGTGAATTGCGAGAACAGGGTGCTGCCGATGCCGATGATGACGGCGAGAACCAGAACCTTGATGCCGGACGACACCACGTTGCCGAGCACCTTTTCGGCCATGAACGCGGTCTTGCCAAACAGGCCGAAGGGGATCAGCACGAAGCCGGCGAGCGTCACCAATTTGAACTCGATCAGGGTGACGAATAGCTGGATGGCGAGGATGAAGAAGGCCAGCACCACCAATGCCCATGCGAACAGCAGGCAAGCGATCTGGATGAAGTTCTCGAAGAAGGCGATCCAGCCCATGAGGTCGGAAATGGAGTCGAGCAGCGGGCGGCCGGCGTCGAGGCCGGTCTGCGCGACGCGGCCCGGCCGCATCAGATCGGTGACGGAAAAGCCGGTGCCGGACGCCATGAGGCCAAGGCCCGCGAAGCTCTCGAAAACGATCCGGGCGAGATTGTTCCAGTTGGAGATGATGTAGGCGAACACCCCAACGAACAGGGTCTTCTTCACCAGCCGGGCGATGATGTCGTCATCCGCGCCCCATGCCCAAAAGAGCGCGGCGAGCGTCACGTCGATGACGATCAGGGTGGTGGCGATGAAGGCCACCTCGCCGCCGAGCAGGCCGAAACCGGAGTCGATATATGAGGTGAAAACCCCGAGGAAATTGTCGATGACGCCCGTGTTGCCCATGGTCAGCGCGCCCCGCTGCGGTCACGGCCGAGGAAACGGTCGCGGGATTCAGCCCATGCGGCGAGGCAGTCGGCGTCACTCGCCGCCGCCTCGCCGAGCTGCTGGCAACGGCGCAGGGTTTCGCGCAGGGGATCGGCCGGTGGCTGGAGGGCCGGCGCTGGGGGTGGCGCGGAAGGTTCGTCCTTCCGCGCCATGTCGATTGCGGTCGCCGTGACGGCGATGGCGATGAACACCACGGCCCCGAGCCGGGCCAGCATGCCGTTGTTGAACATCTGCGCGTTACCGGGCTGATAGCCGCTGCCGGGCGTGAGGAAGCGGCGGCGCTGCTCACGGCCCTGCTCTGCGGCGGTCGCGCGCTCCGCTTCTGTCAGCGCATCGGCGCGGCCGTTTGCCGAGATGACCGCGATCAGGTCGGAAAGCTGCTGCGACTGGAGGGCGAGAAGCTGGTTGCCGGCCTGCGTGGCTTGCAGCGCGCCGGTCGCGCCTTGGCTCTGACCAACCAGCGCGGCCATCTCGGCGCGGTTGCTGTCGATGTTGCCGACCGCGCCCGCCTGCACGCGCATGGCGTCCTGCAAACCGCCAACCGTATTTTCCCAACGGCCGCGTGCGTCGGCGACAAGCTGGGCGTCGGTCGCGGACAGCGAGACATTGCCGTATTGGCTCTGGAACGCTTGGTCGATCTGGCCGACCTCGAACGCGAGATTTTGAGCCTGTCCGAGAAGCTGCTGCGTGCGCTGGACGTTCTGCAGGAGCTGCTGGAGCGAGCTATGCGGCAGGCTCGCAAGGTTGCGGGCCTGATTGATGAGCATCTGCGCCTCGTTCTGGAGGCTCTGAATCTGGTTGTTGATTTGCTCCAGAGTCCGCGCTGCCGTGAGGACGTTCTGCGCGTAGTTGCTCGGGTCATAGACGATGCGGCCGAAGCCGAATTGCGCATGGGCCGGGCTTGCCAGCATCGGCGAAAGCGCGACGGGCACGGCGAGCGCCAGCGCGAGGGCCGAGGCCCCGACGATCTTGGAATAGGTCATGGAAGAATCTCCTGTGTGGGGTGGGTATCCGGCACGGCCGGCGCGGTGGCTTCCGGCCGGTCGGCAAGATTGGTGAGGTTCGGGATCAGCTCAGTCGCCCAATCGACGCCGCGCTCGCGCAGCCATGCGGCGAGGAAGCCGTCGCGGCCGTGTTCCGCGACGATCTGCGCAATGAGCGTCTGGTCGGATTTGGCGGATGCGGCGCAGAGCGCGAGGCCGACTTCGGACAGGCCAAGCTCGAACAGCCGGTTGCCCCTGCGGCTTTGGCAGTAATAATCCCGCTTGGGCGTGGCCCGTGCGAGGATTTCGATCTGCCTGTCATTGAGGCCGAAACGGCGATAGATGGCCGTGATCTGCGGTTCGATGGCCCGCTCGTTCGGCAGCAAGAGCCGCGTCGGGCAGCTCTCGATAATGGCGGGCGCGATGTTGCTGCCGTCAATGTCGGACAGGCTTTGCGTGGCGAAGATGACGCTGGCGTTCTTCTTGCGCAGCGTCTTCAACCACTCGCGGAGCTGGCCGGCGAACCCCTCGTCGTCCAGCGCAAGCCAGCCCTCATCTATGATGAGCAGCGTCGGCCGCCCGTCGAGCCGGTCGCCGATGCGATGGAACAGGTAGGCGAGCACGGCCGGGGCCGCGCCGGTCCCGACAAGGCCCTCGATCTCGAAGGCTTGCACATCGGCCGAGCCGAGATGTTCCGCCTCGGCGTCGAGCAGCCGGCCATAAGCACCACCGACGCAGAACGGCCGGAGCGCCTGTTTCAGATCGTTGGATTGCAGCAGCACGGCAAGGCCGGTGATCGTGCGTTCCTCGACCGGCGCGGACGCCAGCGAGGTCAGCGCCGTCCAAAGATGCTCCTTCACCTCGGGCGTGATGGCGATGCCTTCGCGCATGAGGATGGCGGCGATCCAGTCGCCAGCCCATGCCCGTTCATAGGTATCGTGGATGCGGGCAAGCGGCTGGAGCGAAACCGACGCCTCGTCCCCTTCCGTGAGGCCACCGCCCAAATCGTGCCAGTCGCCGCCCATGGCGAGCGACGCGGCGCGGATGCTGCCGCCGAAATCGAAGGCGAAGACCTGCGATTTTGCATAGCGGCGGAACTGGAGCGCCATGAGCGCCAGCAGCACGGATTTGCCCGCGCCTGTGGGGCCGACGACAAGGGTGTGGCCTACGTCGCCGACATGGAGACTTAGTCGGAACGGGGTTGAGCCTTCGGTCTTTCCAAAGAGCAAAGGGGGCGCACCGAAATGCTCGTCCCGTTCCGGCCCCGCCC
>QFQS01000012.1 GCA_003243455.1 Cereibacter sphaeroides
CGACGACTACCTCGAGGGCGAACTGCTCGTCGGTGCCGCAAAGGTCGCTGCCGAGACCGGCGCAGATATCGTACTGTCGCCAATGGCGCTTGAATATCCCGAAGGGCGCCGCATGCCCGCGCCGCATTACAACGGCCCCGTAACACCTGAGACCTTTTTCAAGGGCTGGATGACCGGTCACCACTATGCACCTGTGGCAATCCTGCTGCGGATCGACTTCGTCCGGCGTGCCGGCGGCTGGGACGAAAGCCTGGCCCGTGCGCAGGACACCGAGATGTTCCTGCGCGCCATGTTCGAACAGCCGGTCATCCGGCCCAACATGGAAGGACTTGCCATCTATACGCAAATCAACCCTGGTTCTGTCTCGCGTGACTTCTCTCCACGATCCAGCGAAAGCCGCCTGCGCGTCATGGCAGGCCTGCTACGCCGCATGCGCGGGACAACCTTCGCGCCGATCATGCCGCTGCTGGAATTCAGGCTCTATAGCATCACCCGCGAGGCCTTCCGCATGAAGCAGAGCGCGATCGGGCGGCAAGGCTTGCGCGAACTGGCGGCGCTCGGGCTGTGCGACCACCCCGGATCCCGGGTGCACCGTGCGATTTCCAAGGTGATCGGGCTTGAGGCCAAGGTCCGGATTTGGGGCAGCTAGGAATGACGGATACCCCCCTGCCCCGGATCGCGGTCGTGATCCCCTGCTACAACTCGGAGGCCTGGATTGCGCGCACGATCAACTCCGTGCTGGATCAGTCCTATGCCGATCGCCTGGTCATCGTGGTCGACGACGGTTCCAGGGATGCCTCCGCCGACCGCGTGCGTGCCTTCCTGCTCGTCGGTGCCGCAAAGGTCGCTGCCGAGACCGGCGCAGATATCGTACTGTCGGACATGCATATTGTGGATGCCGAGGGTCGGCGACAAGCACGCAGTGTCTATTCCGGCAGTATCACACCTGAAACTTTCTTCGAAGGATGGCTGAACGGGCTTTACTTCAACCCCTCTTCTATCCTTTGGCGCATAGACTTCGTCCAGCGCATCGGCGGCTGGGACGAAAGCCTGGCCCGGGCGCAGGATCTCGACATCACCTTGCGGGCGATGTTCGAAAGGCCGCGCGTCATGAAAAACGACCAGGGCGTGGCGGTCTATGCCCGGATCAACCCGGCCTCAGTCTCTCGCAGCGACTCTCCCCGTGCCACCGAAAGTCGGATGAAGGTGACTTTAGGGCTTCTGGCTCAGGCGAAGGGAACTGCTTTCGAGCAGTATTCGCCGCTATTATTAGCCAAGCTCTACACCATCACACGAACAGCTTTCCAAACGGGACAAACCGCTCTCGGGCGGCGCGGCGTCTCAGAGTTGAAAAACTACGGATTTCAGGGCAATCCCGGATCCCGTTTCCACCGCTTGTTAAGCAGGCTAATCGGACTTGAGGCTAAAGTGAAGCTTTGGGGAAACTAACTTTATTATTGATTTAGGCAGCAGTCAGTTCAATATCGCAAACGACTTCTTCATAACAGCGTAATTATCCGTTCTTTACATCAAAATCACTCGAAAAGCGATTTAAGTACCGGATCATGCGCGGCACCATCATCGTTTCCGTGCGCAACCTCCTGAGCTTGCCCTTCCCGCTTTTCCAGAAGCCTTTCTTGGCGTAAGTTATCGGGGGTAAATCAGGAAAATATCTCAAGAGAAATTCCTTATAACCATCTACTATCCACGGTGGAATATTTCCACTTTGATTGGAACTCCACGGTTTGCTCTGCGATACAAAATGATAGAAATTTGGCGTGGCAAGGCGGCCAAGGTTAGGAAAGTAGGCGGCTGACTGCCAATTCCACACTGGACTAAGCTCAGACCATGAATTCCGCAATATACAATTCAAAATTCCTTGGTCGTGAGTCATAAATTTACCGCGATGCCTTGCGCCAAAATCTATGCAGTTCTCCATAATATCGTTTTCAATGAATGAGTTGGAATCAATGAGCAAAACGCCGGAATTGAAATATGGTGCAAAGTCCCAACCCAGTCTTTCAAACTCATGAGCAAGCAGGGATGGATTTTTCCATTGCTTCAAATCTTTTACTGCAGCTACAGGGTTTTTTCCGATATCAACGCCTAGGAGTCTTTCGATATCCCCTCCCGCTATAAAAATATCGCAGTCCATATATAATATTCGGCTGTAGCTGACCCCAAAAATTTTTGGAAGGCTCCACCTCAGATAGGCAGAGAAGCCAAACCTGCCAGATTGGTGTTGATTTTCAAATATATTCCCAACATCAATCTGGCATAGTCTCACCCCATCGAGATCGTCGATAGAACCCAGGTCCAGACTTTCCAGGCTCACAATAACTACATCGAAGTTACTGGACCTTGAGATTTTGGAAAGCTGGCTGGCAGTAAACGCAGCATAGGGCAGGACTGCCGAATCGCAGCACAGAATTACAGCTTTACTATTATGTGCTTCCCTGTTTTGCGATACTATCTTCACATCATTCCCCGCATACCTGATCGTATGAGCCATAGTGCCTTTTGTGTTCAAAGCCAGTCAAGCTGAGTTGGGCCTCTTCCCGCGCCGCGCTCATTTTGCTGTGGTGACTTGAGGATAATGCTTTCGAAAGCGGCTGCGTATTAGTCGGTTTCTTTCATCCGCGCCCGCACATAACCCAGGAAGGCGCGTTCGGCCGAGCGGAGCCTTGGGCGGCCCGAGGCCACCCAGTAGCCGCGCCAGTCGGCTTCCAGCGCGTAGATATCGTGACCAGGAGCCAGCCCCCTGCCCACCTCCAGCGCCTCGGGTGACAGCGGGGGCAGCTGCGGCCCCTGCCCCACGGCCTCCACCACGCTGGCGCGCGAGGTAAAGCGGATCATGTCGCCCGGTTCTTCCGCCATGGCGTAGTCGGGCAGATGGTCGGCCGCGATCATCTCGCGCAACATGGCGCGGAAGACGCGGCGCGGGCTGGCCGAGCCGGATTTCTTCAAGAGCAGGTCGACCGAGACGCGCCAGCTGTCCTGCCGGCCGCAATGCTTGCGCGCCAGCTCGTAGATCCGCCGCTCCAGAGGCTTCCGCAGCCGGAAGTAATCGCGGCTCAGCGTCAGCACCGCGCTCGACAGCACGGCGCGGAACAGCCAGTCCGACAGCGTGACCGAGACCGAGATCATCCGGCCGCCCCGGCTCTTGCGCAGGATCTCCCAGGCCTCGATCAGGCCAAAGCCGCGGGTGATCTCGATGCCGCCCTGCGCCAGGTTGGTGGTGATGCGCGTGCCCGCCAGCCGCTCGAAGCTTTCGCGCAGGCGTCGGTAGGCGTCGCCGCTCGTTTCGCGGTTGGTGGCGATCAGCAGGTCATGCGCCCTCAAGGTCACCGTCCGGCTGATCGCGCGGCCGGCATTAAGCGCCGCCATCAGCTGGCTGATGCAATAGATCAGGATGTCCTTGTCATGGATCGTGGCCAGCCCCCTGACGGAAGGCGTCACTGTGATCTCGATGCCATTATGGGCATAGGCCAGCACCCGCAGATCAGGCCGTGTGGACAGCGAGAAGACGGGATGCTCCATCGTCGCCATGTCATCCTTGGGCAGCGCCGCAAGGATATCGCAGACGAAGAAATCCGCCTGATGCCGCGCGGGCAAAAGCCCCGATGCGGTCGTCCCGCCCGTGAGTGCCGCCATGCCTGTCCTGTTCCGCCCGCCTGTACGGGCATGTCTGCTCGACCACCGCCCGCATTTTTCCGCGGGATTCGTTTCGTGGTTTTGGTGACACCAGCCTAGGGTTATCCACAGGACCGGTCCAGTCTTTCGCATCGGGGGATCGGAGTCGGATCAGCGGGGGTTCAGAGTCACCCGATCGTGGGTTCAGAGTCGGGCGGAGTGATGCAAGTCCGAATTCCCCCAGCGATCCCAATGCTTTCTGGAAAAGCCCCTTGCCTTTAACTAACTTAATAACTCAAATCTAACAGGCAAAAATTTTCGTATCGCCCCAAATCTCCTGCACCCGGCCAAGCGGAGAAGGCTGATTTGCTTAGAAAATAAGGGTTTTGTGCGCTCTTTCCTTCCATGTGCTGCATTTTGTGGTATCTTGCAAAAAACAAGGCACATGAGGCAATTTTCAATGCCAAGGGACACTGAGGAGCAGCCCCCCTATTTCAACATCGCGCCCGATGCCGCGCTGGCGGAACTGGGTGCGCCGACCGGCACGGGTGACTTCGCGGCCCTCGCCGATGCCTGCGCGCGCGGTCGTGCCGATCTTGCCAGCCGGGGCCTGGGTGAGGAAGGGCGAAAGACGCTGCGCCTGTTCTCGACATGGGAGATCACGCGCTACCTGATCCCCGTCGCCCCCGCCCATTTCCGCCGCGTGCTGAAGCTGAACCCCGATCTGCCGCAGGGCCGGACCGAGACCGAGAGCGGGGCGAAATGGTTCCCGCTGGACGAGGTGTTGCGGCTGCGCGCCCATTTCGCGGCGGAAGGTTCCCGCGCCAAGGAATACCTGCCCTGGCGGCCCAGGGACCTGCCTGCCAAGGTGGTGGCGGTCGCGAACTTCAAGGGCGGCGTGGGCAAGACCTCGACGGCGGCGCATCTGGCCATGTCGGCGGCGCTAGACGGCTACCGCGTGCTGGTGATCGACCTGGACAGCCAGGGCTCCATGACCTCGATCTTCGGTGGCAAGGTCGCGGATGAATGGCAGACCGTCTTCCCGATGATCGCCCGCCACTACGCCGCCCACCTGATCGCCGAGAACCAGGCCCGGCTGTCGCGTGGCGAGGCTCCCCTCCCCTTGGATGAGACGCTGACCGAGGCGCAGAAGATCACCTCCGCCGACCTGATCCAGAAGACGCACTGGCCCAACATCGACCTGATCGGGGCACAGCTGAACCTCTACTGGGCCGAGTTCCAGATCCCGGTCTGGCGCATGTCGGGCCGCGGCTGGAAGCTGTGGGATGCGCTTGGCGACCGGCTGGCGGCAGACGGGCTGCTTGACGCCTATGACGTCATCTTCCTCGATACGCCCCCTGCCCTTGGCTACCTGACCATCAACGGGCTGGCCGCCTCGGACATCCTGCTGGTGCCGGTCGGGGCGTCCTTTCTCGAGTTCGATTCGACGGGGCGCTTCTTCGACATGCTGCATTCGACCTTTTCGTCGATTGAAACGGGCGAGAACATCGCCGCCCGCGCCTTGGGGCGACCGGAGCTGTCCTTCGAATGGGATGCAGTCCGCGCAGTCATCACCCGCTATGACGGCGCCCAGCAGGCGGAACTGGCCGGGCTGATGCAGGCCTATCTGGGCCGCTCCCTGAGCCCCTTCCGGCAGGATTTCACCGCCCTGATCGGTCAGGCGGGCGAGCGTATCTCGGGCATCTACGAGGCCGACTACCGCGATTTCAACCGAGAGACCTATATGCGCGGCCGCGAAACCTTTGATGAGACCTATGCCGCCTTCAAGAAGCTGCTTCTGGGCTGCTGGCGGCGGGATGAGCTGAAAGCCGCGGGAAACCTGCTGTGATAGAGTCTAAAAAGGCTCTGTTCAAGCGGAAAACGCCTTTTCCGGAAGGGATGTGACATGGCCCGCAAGCGCCTTCTTCCACCGCAGGAAACCTACCTGGCCGCGCCGCTTGATGCCAAGCCCATGGGCGGCCCCTTCGACACCCTGCCCCGCCCTGCTCCCATCGCCCAGGTCGCGGGCGAAAGCGCCACCGAGGCCGCGCTGCGCGAGGTGGCGGGCGAATTGCAGGCCGCCCGCGCCGAGGGCCGTCTGGTCCAGCGCCTGCCCCTGGATGCCATCGAGGTGGATCATCTGGTCCGCGACCGTCTGGCGGTGGACGAGGCCGAGACCGAGGCGCTGGTGGCCTCGATCCGCGCCCGTGGCCAGCAAAGCCCGATCGAGGTCGTGGACCTGGGGCAGGGCCGCTATGGCCTGATCTCGGGCTGGCGTCGTCTGCAGGCGCTGACAGCACTGCAGCAGGAAACCGGTGACGCCCGCTTTGCCACGGTGCAGGCGCTGCTGCGCCGACCGGACGGGGCCTCGGACGCCTATCTGGCCATGGTTGAGGAAAACGAGATCCGGGCCGGGCTTGGCCATTACGAACGCGCCCGCATCGCGGCCCGTGCGACCGAGCAGGGGGTCTATCCGAGCCTTAAAAAGGCTCTGCAACACCTGTTTCAGAACGTCAGCCGCGCCAAGAGATCCAAGATCGGCTCCTTCGTCACGGTTTACGAGGCGCTGGACGGCGCGCTCCGCTACCCCGCTGCGATCCCCGAACGCCTCGGCCTGGCGCTGGCCCAAGCGCTGGAGGCTGATCCCACGCTTGGCCCGCGCCTCCGCACCGCCATGGCCGGCGCGGCCCCACAAAGCGCCGCCGCAGAACAGGCCCTGCTGCAACGCCTGCTGACCCCGGAAAAACCCCGCCAGCCCCCGGAAAGCCCCGAAGAACTGGCACCCGGCATCTGGCTGGAACCCGGCCCGGGCCTGCGCCTATCAGGGCCGGGCGTCGATGCAGCCTTCCGATTGCGCCTTGCGGCCTGGCTGCGCGGGCAGGGTTGATCGCCGCAAATCCGGGCAAAGCTTGTTTCGCACGCGAAACATTCCGCTTTCTGCACAGGTTTTCGGCCATAGCGGTTTGCGTGGCCCGTCTCCTGCCTGTATGGCTCTGCTACGATGGTATTTTTTCGCGCGCATTTCGTAGTTTTGGCACAGTTTCCCGCTACCGGGGACCAAACGGGTAGGCAAGGCTGGTATGGGTCGTAAACGAGTCATGGCGATCGCCTCGGGTGGCGGTCACTGGGTGCAACTGATGCGTCTGAAGCCCACTTTCCAGGGTATGGACGTGGCCTATGTCAGCATGGACCCGACCTCGGCCGGCGATGTGCCGGGGCACCGCTACCACAACATCCGCGACGCCTCGCGCAAGAACAAGGCGGCCTTCCTGATCGTGGCCTGCCAGCTTTTGCTGATCCTGATCCGCGAGCGTCCGGCGGTCGTCGTCACCACCGGGTCGGCCCCGGCGCTGATCTGCCTGATCCTCGCGAAAAAGCTGTTCGGCGCGCGCACCATCTGGATCGACTCCATCGCCAATGCCGAACGGCTGTCGACCTCGGGGCAAAAGGCAGGCGGCGTGGCCGATCTGTGGCTGACGCAATGGCCCGAACTCACCGAAGGCGAGGGGCGGCGGCCGGAATTCTGGGGTGCGGTGCTGTGATCTTTGTCACCATCGGCTCGATGTTTCCCTTTGACCGGCTGATCCGCGTCATGGACGGCTGGGCAGAGGCCGCAGGCGCGGGGCAGGGCGAGATCATGGCCCAGATCGGCGACGGCACTTATGAGCCGCGCCACATGCGCCACGTCCGCCGCCTGTCGCAGCAGGCCTTTGCCGAGGCGATGGCGGGGGCCGAGGTCATCGTGGCCCATGCCGGAATGGGAACGGTCATCACTGCGGGCCGCGTTGGCCGCCCCCTGGTCATCATGCCGCGGATCGAGGCCTGGGGCGAACATACGACCGACCACCAGATCGCCACCGCCAACTGGCTGCGCGACAAGCCGGGCATCTTCGTCGCCGATACTGATGCGGATCTGCCGGGCGCCATTGCCGCGGCCCGCGCGGCAGGGGGCGGTGATGCGCCCCGCCTGCCCGATACGGCCGATCCGGCCTTCACCGGCCGCCTGCGCGCGGCAATTCTCGATTATCTCGGCTAAAGGGGTGCCTCATTTGCAAAAGAAGCTCAGACTGGCCGTCGTCGGCCTTGGCAAGATGGGGCTTTCGCATTTCTCGATCGCCAATGCCCATCCGCGGACCGATGTCGTCGTCTGCGATGCCTCGGGCTTCATGCTGGACGGTATCGCCAAATATTCCGGGCGCCCGGCCTACAAGGACTTCGACGAGATGCTGGCGAAAGAGCAGATCGACGCGATGATCGTGGCCACGCCCTCGCGCCTGCACGCGCCCATGGTCCGAAAGGCGCTGGAAAAGGGCATCCATGTCTTTTGCGAAAAACCCTTCTGCCTCGACTGGCGCGAATCCGAGGCGCTGACGGCACTGGCCGCTGAAAAGGGCCTGATCAGCCAGGTCGGCTATCACTACCGCTATGTGGGTGCCTTCCAGGAGATGAAGCGTCTGGTCGAGGCCGGTGCCATCGGCCAGATCACCCATGTCCTGGCCGAGGCCTATGGTCCCGTCGTGCTGCGCCCCAAGGGCACCACCTGGCGCACCGACCGCGCCGAAGGGGGAGGGTGCCTGTACGATTACGCCGCCCACCCGATCAACCTTCTGAACTGGTACTTCGGCGAGGCGTCCGGCGCCTCGGGCACGCTGCTGAATTCGATCTTCTCGGCCGATACCGATGACGAGGTCTATTCGACCCTGCTGTGGGAAAGCGGCCTGTCCGCTCATGTCTCGGTCAACTGGTCCGACGAAAGCTATCGCAAGATGTCGACCAAGATCACCATGACCGGCACCAACGGCCGCCTTTATGCCGACCGGCAGGAATGCCAGCTGTATCTGCGGGAAGCGGTGCCGGGGCTATCGGGCTATAACAAGGGCTGGAACGTCCGCTACACGACCGAGCTGACCGAGGAAGTGGGCTTTTACCTGCGGGGCGAGGAGTATTCGGCCCAGATCGACGCCTTCGTCGCCGCGATCCTGGATGGCGGCAGCACGGTCAACGATTTTGCATCCGCCACTGCCACCGACAAGACCATCGCGCTGATGCTGGCCGACCGCGACGCGGCGCCGACGCGGTCCCGCGCAACGCCGATGGTCGCGCGCAAGAAATCCTGGTTCGGACGCTGAGAAGGAGACGGATATGACCCTCGACAGGCTGCTTTTCGGCGACAACCAGTTCTTCGGCATCAACCACATGTCCGAGGAAAAGGCCCGCGCCCAGGCGATGCAGTTCCAGGACACCAAGGCGATCATTGCCGTCCTCGATGCGGCGCTGGACGAAGGCGTGCGGAGCTTCATGTGCACCACCCACGACCGCATCGCCGAGGTTTGTGATCACATGCGGGCCAACCCAGCCCGCTACAAGGATTTCCAGTTCTATCCTTGCATGCCCTATGCCCACAAATACGCCAATGCCGTCACTGAACACGGCATGGTGGGGGCTGCGCTGCATTTCATGCCGGATGAGGGCCTGCTCAAGACCGCGCTGCGCGGCGCCACTTCGGTCGCCAGCAAGGATATCGAGGGGATCATGAAGATCCTGATCGATGTCGAGATGAAGATGTTCCGCGGCCTGAATACGCCGGTGATCTTCCTGCAGAACGTGATCGTGGACCTGATACTCGGCATGGGCATGACGGATGTCTTCCGCATCTTCCACGACCATGTCCGCCAGAAATACGGGGCAGAGCCCGGCTTCATCACCATGAACCTGCCCGCGCTTTACAAGGCGCTTGGCGAGGTCGGGATCGAAAACCCGGTGATCTGCGCCAATATCAACAAGATCGGTTTCCGCACCTGCGGCGGTCTGGACGCCTATATAGAGACGCTCCGCACCGGAAAACTCCGCGCCATCGCCATGTCCATCTTCGCCTCCGGCGCCATCCCGCCGCGGGAGGCGATCGAGTGGCTGTCCACCCTGCCGAACCTCGACTCCATGGTCTTCGGCGCATCGAGCCGGCGCAACATCGCTTCGACCAAGGCTTTGGTGGATGAGTATTTCGGAGTGGTGGCCTAAGGGTGAACGGGCGCCGCTTTATGAAACAGCCTGTCGTTTCTGGATAGACAACAGTCTGCCGTGATTTACCTAAATTGTTTTGAGGCATGTGCGGGTTGATCGCCGCACCGCTTAATCTTTTGGAGAATCGTTAAATTGTGGTAACTTTTGGGCGAGCTTTTGCCGGTACGGAACCGGAAGAACTCTGGTTTTGTATTTTCGAAAGTTGCGTTGTACCTGATTAACCTCTAAATATTGGAGACAGAAATGAAGATTTCGCAGCGCCTTACGCGCCTTGCCGGCAGGGCTGCCTTGGGTGGCGCCTTTGCACTGGCCGCAGGAACGGCGGCGAACGCCTCTCTCGTGGAGTTCAAGACTTACAACGGCAATGTCGCGCTTTCGACCGACGGCTGGGGTGGAAATGCGGCAAGCGCTGCGATCACTGCCAATGCGCCGAGCGGATCGAAAGTAATCGCAGCCTATCTCTATACTGCGACATTCTCGGACAACAGTGCCCCGACGACGGTTACGCTGAACGGAACCAGTGTCTCCTACTCGCAAACCACCATTAACGGCTCGCAGACATACCTGGCTTCTCATCGGGCCGACGTGACCAGCATTGTCAAGCCGGTCATCGATGGTGGTGCGGGCGGTGCCTATGACTTTACCATCGCCGAAGGTGGCAGGAACAGCACCATTGATGGCAGCGCCCTGGTTGTCGTCTATGAGAACGCTGCACTGCCCGATGCCTCTGTCGGTATCCTTGACGGTTTCGCCTCGGTTACCGGTGACACCACCTCGATCAACTTCTCCGAACCGCTGGATCCGACAGAAGCCGGCTTCTTTGCGGAAATGCGGCTGGGCATCGGGTTCTCTTTCCCGCCGCAGGCTTCGACGGTCACGGTGAACGGTACGCTCATCTCGCAAACCGCCGGCGGCTTCGACGACGGGGCGGGGTTTAACGGCGGCCTGATCACCGTTGGCGGGGACGACGATCCCTTTTCGGCGCTGCTTCCCGCCTATGGCGACGATCATGAGCGGTACGACCTGAAAAACTATATCGCCTCGGGCTCCAAGACCATCAAGGTCGATACGGTCAACGCCACCCGAGATGACAACGTCTTTCTTGCCGCCTTCTACGTTTCGGGCAAGGCGGGCTTCAATGAGCCGCCGCCGGACGGAGGCCCTGCCCCGATTCCGCTGCCGGCTGCCGGCTGGCTGCTTGGCGGGGCCCTCGTGGGTTTGGCCGGCATGCGTCGCCGTCAGCGCGGCTAAGGCGTCGGGACCGGAAATGACAGGGATGCGCCTCTGGGCGCATCCCTTTTTTCATGTAAAGCTCCCTGTGCCGCCCCAAACCCTTGTGGACATCATGAACCAGTCAGTTTTTCTGCCGCCTCGCCGCGCCGTCCTAGCGCTGGCGCTGGCGCTTTTGCCTGCAGCCGCTTTCGCACAGACCGAAGGCGATCTTTTCGGATCGTGGAAATACACCTGTGCCGAAGGTGCCTGCCGCGCCTTCCTTAACGTCAAGCAGGGCGAACAGATCGTCGTATCCTGGACGCTGCTGCGCGACCGTGAGCGGGATCAGTCCACCAGCGTCATCCGCGTGCCGCAAGGGGTAGCCCTGCCGCCCGGCCTGCGGATCTATGCGGATGATACGACTTTCTTCGACATGCCGTTTCAGGTCTGCGATCCCGAAGGCTGCGCCGCCGTCGCGGTGATGGACAGCAAGATGCAGGCGGCTATCGCAGGCAAGAATGTCGTCAGGGTGGCCTTCATCCGCTACGGAGAAAGCGGCACGGTAGCCTACGAAGTGCCTGTCGATGGCTTCAGCGCAGCCCTGGACGCCCTCTGATTTCACATCGCACGAAACGGGCAGATCGGTCACCTCGCGTCAATGCGCGGATCGCTGCCGGGGCGGGGCGGGAAACCCCGCCCGTTCCGGCAAGCCTTCGCTCACGCAGAAGGGAATAGCCCGTTTCGCCTCTACAACCGGAACAACTGTCGCATAGAGCCTGCAACTCCTTTCGAAGACGAATCCCAAGGAGTTCCCTATGCGCCCGTCGCGAGCCTTTCTGGCTGCCGTATTGCTGATTCCCCTCGCCCTGCCAGCCTGGTCGGCCACTTATTACGTCGCGCCAAAGAACGCCGCTGCCGTCACCGGGCGTGACGGCAGCAAGAGCAAGCCATTCTCCACCCCCACTGCAGCGCTGAACAGGGCCAAGGCGGGGGACACGATCCTGCTGCTGGATGGTGACTATGATGCCCTGATCGTCAAAAATAAAACCTTTTCCGGGCAGGTCACGATCCGCTCGGCTAACGGCAAGAAGGCCCGGGTCGAGCGGGTCTCGGTCGAGGGCAATAGCAGCAATGTGCTGGTTCAGAACATGAGCGTCTGGGCCTCAAATCCTGATACGTCGAAGGCCGATCGGGTGCGGGCCGGCAACTCGACCAAGGATGTGGTCTTCGACGGGCTGGATGTGCGTAGCGACAAAAACGCAGGCTCCTATGCAACCTGGACCAAGGCGCAATGGGCGAGCCGGAGCACCAAGGGCTTCAATTCGGGCGGGACTCGTGTGACCGTCAAGAACAGCACCTTCACGGGCTTTGGTTTTTCGGCCGTCATGACCGGCACTTACAATAAGGCTCTGAATAACACGATTCAGGGCTTTTCCATGGATGCGATGCGTGTTCTGGGCGATTACAGCACGGTTCAGGGCAACCGCATCGTCGATGCCGTGCGCATCAACAGCAACCATCCCGACGCCATCCAGTCCTGGTCGCAGAACGGCAAACCGGTGAAGGGCATGGTGATCGCCGACAACATGATCATCGAATGGGCGTCGAAAAAGAAAAGCCCGCTCAGCAGCGGTGTGCAGGGGATAGGGTTCTTCGACGGTTTCTATGACGGCATGACGATCAAGAACAACACGATCGCGATCTCGGCCTATCACGGCATTTCGGTCTATGGCGGGCGCAAGCTGTCCGTGACCGGCAACAAGGTTCTGAACATCAGCGGTCAGGCCAAGACCTATCCCTGGATCGGCATCTACAGTCACAAGAACGGCACACCTGCCACCGATGTGACCGTATCGGGGAACCAGGCGATGAAGTTCAGCGGAAAGTCTAATGCGAAGAATGGTGTGGTTTTCTCGGGCAATACGGTTCTTACGAACACCACCAGCATGCTTGAAGGCATCCTGGGCTCGGTTTCCCTGCCACTGCTACCCGCTCTTGAAAATGAACCTGCTCCTGGGCCAGGGCAAGGGGCCCGCGCGAGCGCCCTCATGGCCAAGACCGTTCAACCGGGCCTTGCCTTTACAACCTTTGAAGAGGCAGCACCAACGGCCCCTTCCGCTGTGGACCTTGGCTCTGAACCCGCCCCGGTCCCGTTGCCCGCGGCCGGCTGGCTGATGGTCGCTGTATTGGGCGGGCTTGGGCTCCTCGGCCGTCGGCGCAAGGCCACCGCCTGAACAGCGCCGGCGTTGCGGGCGGTATCAATCAGCCGCCCGCACCCGCCTTCACCTCCGTGGGGGCCGTCTTTTCGGGCCACAGCATCACCCAGGCCCAGCCCGCGACAAAGCCGCCCAGATGCGTCTCCCAGGCCAGAAGGCCGCCCTGGACGACCCACAGCACCAGGTTCAGCACCGCAATCCCCAGGACCCAAAGCAGGATAGGCCAGAGCGGCTCGTGCGCGTTGCGCGCGGCACGCCAGTCGGACGCTTTCCAGGCCCCGGCGAGGCCGAACAGCGCACCCGAGGCGCCGACCATGGGCTGCGGGCTTTGCGACAAGAGGCCGAAGACCGCCGCCCCCCCTATGGCCGAGGCAAGCCACAACCCTAGGAAGCTGCGCTGGCTCATCCGTTCCAGCACCACCGGGGCCAGGGTCAGAAGTGCTACCATATTGCCGACGAGGTGTCCGAAACCGCCGTGCAGAGCCGAATAGGTCACGAACATCGCCCAGGGCTGGGCAGCATAGTTGGGCTTCCAGTTGTGCAGAAGCCCCGCCCAGAAGGCCCCGTTCTGATAGGCGAGCGGGCGCCAACGCGCCGAGCCGATCAGCCCGTAATCGGCCGCCTGCAGGATCAGTTCCACCGTGCAGCACAGCAATGCGATGGCCAGCACCACAGTCTTGGGTCGCAGGCGTTCCCACCCGCTCATCGCATGATCATTCCTGCCCCCTGGCGGGACTGCGCCTGCAGTCATCCCGCCTGTGCAGAAAAGGCCACGGATAACAGGCCCTGTCCATGCCGCAATCGGGGCGGCAAGCCGACAGGCGACAGCCAGTGTTACGCGGGTGTCACTCGGGCACGAAGCGCGGCAGACCCTTCATCGACTCGGCCATGAACCGCTGTATCCGCGCATCCGCATCCGCCTCGGTCTCGCCGGGGTTGATCGCGCTGACGAAACGCACCAGCGCCCCGTCGGCCCGCCCGCGCGTCAGGCTGTCCCAGACCACCGAGGCCTTGGCCAGGTAGTCGTTGGTCATCCGCTTGCCGCGCTGCTCGAACCAGTAATAGACGATCTGCTTGGACAGACCTTTCTGGATCACCGCCCGGTTCACATTGAAACTGCCGTAGACCGTGCCCGGCAGATCGACACGATAGGGTTCGATCGAGAACACCTCCCAGCCACCGACCGGCAGGCAGACCTCGGGCGAGTGGATGCCCTGGCCCTCGGTCAGCTTGTCGTAATAGGCGACGAAGATGTTGACGTAACCCTTTTCGTCCGAGGTGGCATAGGTGGCGTTGACATAATCGTCGGCCGCCAGAACGCGGGCGATGTCAGGGTCCAGCGTGCTCATGACCCCCGACCAACCGGAAATCTCGCGCGGAAACAGGACGAAGGGGTCGCGCGCCGGCTCCACCCGTTCGGGCCGCGGTATTGCCACGAAGGCGGTCGCCACCACAGTGGACAATACCGCGGCCGCGATCAGCCCGCGTGAGGTCGAAATACCGAGTACCCGCGCCATCTGCGGCCCGAACCCCTGGAAATCGAGATCGATCGTATCGGCCAGCGACTTGGGATTGGGTGTCATCCGCTGCAGCACGATCGCCATCAGGAACAGGATGCCCACGCAGGCCAGGAAGATCACCCATCCCTGGAAGAAATGCATGAAGCCTTCGGCCTGCTCGATGCCATACCTGTTCACCATCACGCCGATGATACCGATGCGGAAAGAGTTCATCAGCACGGTCAGGGGCGCCGCCATCAGCAGCAGGACCGCCTTGTGCCACATCGGTCCGCGGTAGAGGATCGCGAACAGGTAGGAGAAGCTCAGGATCGGGAAGAGATAGCGCAGCCCCGAACAGGCCTCGGCCACCTGCAGCTTGTAGACGCCCAGATCGATGATATTGCCTTCAAGGAAGACCGGCACACCCGCCAGCTGCACGAACCAGACGCCGAGCTCCGAGGAAACGCCCTGCAGGAAGATCGACAGCTTCCAGTAGACGAACTGGGGCAGGGGCAGCATGAAGACCAGATGTATCACTGGCAGGGAATGCCGTTTGCCCTGGGCCCAGCCGAAACCGGTCAACATCACGCCGCCGACCCAGAAGATCAGCGCATAGGTGACGATGTCGGGGATCTGCACCAGGTTGCCGAAGATGCCGAAAACCATCGCGAAGAGGATGAGCAGGATGCCCGGCCGGCGATCGGCCTGCATGCCTGCGGGCACGGGAGGCGCCATGCGCAGTTCGCGCAGGAAGAGATAGAGCGAGATCAGCGGGATCAGCGGGCCATGGCTGTATTCCGGCGTGGCCCAGGCCTGGCCCAGCGAGACGAGACCGATCCAATAGACCGGCACGGCGGAAAGGATCAGAAGGCAAAACCAGCCCAGCCCGACAGGGTTCACCGCGAAGCCCGCAAGGTTAAGGGTCTTCGGCGAGGGGACGGAGACGGACATGGCAGATCCTGAAATTGGCGCGTGAAAATAGCGCGTTACAAAGGCTGACGCATCTCCCCCGGGCGCCGGGGCGGAGATTACACGAAAACTATGGCAAGATTAATCATCTATCCGTGAGATTTCGAGTCTTCGCCCCAACAGAAACAGCTTGTCTCCAATCCGGGTCAGAAGGGGCGGAAGCTCCAGTTGCGGCCGATCGTCAGGAATACCGATTGTGATTCGGCGTTGCCGACTGTCGCCTCGTCCCGCTGGGTCCAGGTTGCCCCCACGTTCAGGTTCCAGTCCTCGGTCAGGGCGCGGCGGTAAAAGGCCGAGATATCGGCCCGGTCGACCGTGTTCTCATCGGTTTCCGTGATATGGGCGACCAGGAAGTCGAGCCCGATCCCCGAAACATTGTTGAAGGAATAGTTGTAGCCCAGCGACAGCGAGGAAGAGACGCGGGTCTGGTCGTCCTGCTGGCTGCTGACACTGCGAACCAGGCTGGCATTGACCTGCCCGCTTGGCAGTTCCCGGTTCCACAGTATTTCCGCCACAGGCTCGATGCTGATGCCGACGGGGTCGGTGACGCCGACCCGCGCGGTCAGGCCGCCATTGGTTAGCTGCATGACCCGGCCGACCCAGAGGGTGGTCCATACCCCATCCGATTCCGCCCGGGTGTCCAGGTCGAAGGACAGCGTGCCATTTGGCATCTGTTGCAACAGGCCAATCGAGCCGACGGGCTTGTCGCTGGTCCGGCTTGTGCCGTCTTCGGTCGTATCGACCTGGCTGTAGCCGAGCGTGCCGTCGATCGAGAGGGATTCCGAGATTTCGTGATTCAGGCCGAAGCGAACCTCGTAGGTCTGGCGGTCGGTTCCGCCATCGCCTGCCTCGTTGTAGAGGCGGTAGCTTGGCGTGATGCGCCCCGTCGTCGTGTCGGAAAAGCGGAACCGCGCGCTGACGCTCAGGTTTTCGCGGCGGATGTCGTTCAGGTTGGGGTCGGTGACGTCGGTATAGTCGATCTGGCTCAACTCGCCCCTGACGACGAAGCTGAGCGGGGCATCCTTGCGGAACGTCATGTCCAGCGTGCCGCCATAGCTGCGCCGCAGGCCGCTGCCCTGCAGATCGCCGAAGTCCTCGGGCAGAACGATGATGCCCTCGTCGTTGCGGAAATCGTCGAAGGGGCGGATGAAATCGACGTCGTCCTGCCGGTAGTTGGCCGAGAACGACAGGTCGGCCCGCGGGCCTTCGCGATCATAGTTGAGGCGCAGGCGCGGGTTGTTGATCGTGGAGGAGAAACCCTCCTCATTGTTGTCGATCAGGCGAAGCGCGGTCGAGGCATCGAACCGCAGCCGCTGGGTGCGGGTCTCGGACAGGATGCCGAAGCTTAGCCGTGTCGAGGATTCGATCTGGTCGTCGCTGCTTCCAACATCCAGATCAGGGTTGGTCTGATATTCCAGCCTCTCGTTGAGGCCGAACGTCAGCAGATAGCCGGTGCCATCCTGTGCAAGCGCCGGCAAAATGGGAAGAGTTGTGGCTCCGATCAGAATCGCGCGCCGAATCGTTCTGCGTCCCACCTTGCCCCTTTCCCCCGCGTTAGCTCGAAAAAACTACTCGAAGAGCTTCCGCTGCGGAATGATGATCACGTCGCCCTCTGACACGACGGAATCAAAGCCTGCATCCCCGGTGCTTTCCAGGGTCTTGTAGTTAAATTGATACACCTTGCCGGCCCGGCGCAACTGAATGCGCTTGGTGGCGGCGAATTTGCTGAAACCGCCGGCCTGGGCCAGCACCTGCAGCACGGTGCTGCCGGGGGTGACGCCTATCTTGCCCGGATTGGCAGCCTCACCCAGGATAAAGACCGAAACGGTTGGCTTCTCGGCCGGTACGCCAAGGCCCAGGTTGTTGGGCTGGGCCAGCCGCGCGATACCGACGAAGACCGTGGGCGGGGCGGCGAAGTTCGGGGCGAGCTTGTCGGTGATCTCGGCCTGGACGGCGTCGATGCTGCGCCCGCCCGCCTGGACAAGACCGGCCAGCGGCATGGAGATGCGTCCGTCGGGCAGGATCAGCGTGTCGCGGTTCAGGCTGCCATCCTCCAGCACCTCGATGCGCAGCACGTCGCCGGGTTTGAGCAGATAGTTGTCCTGCGCCAGCGCCGGCAGCGCGCCCAGCAGGAAGCCCAGAAGGGCAATCATGTATCTCATCGTCCCGCTCCTTCGGACATGACGGCACCCGGCCTCGGCCATGACCGCCCGATCCCCCGAATCTTACTAGCCCTTTTCGGAAACGATTGAACCCCCCACGGTTGTCTGTGCGCGATTCAGCGCTGGAATCGTCGCGGGGCTGCAACAGAAAGACCCTTCACAACCATGGTTTGGAATGCGTTCTTCAATCAGGCAGAGGTGCCGCCCGATCCGCCCCCCGTCTCGCTTGATGCGCCGCAACGGTCTGGTTTTGCTCTGGAGGCCGGGACTTCGCTGTGGGTGAGGGGGTCTCCTGCTCCAGCAGGGGCAGCAGCGCCCGCGCCACCAGGCGGGCGCCTTCGACCGACATGTGATCGTCGTCGAAATAATAGGAAACGCCATCGCGGCCCGCTACGCAGGACTGTGCATCGCAGAACAGCCGGGGAGTGTTGAGAAAGCCGTATTGCCCGATCCAGGGCAGTACAAGCTCGTCGAACCCGCGCCGCCGCTCGGTCCAGGCGGCCATCGTCGGGCCGGGCAGGGTTGCGGCTTTATCCGGGGCGAACTGGATGATCTTGGCTATGGGCGCGGGTAATTCCGGCGCCTGCATGACATAGATCACCTTCTTGGTCCGGCCAAGATCGGCCAGTATGCGCCTCAGGGCCTCTGCGACCCGCTGCGCCTCTTCGCCGCCGTTGGTTCGCAGCGCCGAGGTGATGCGATAGCTGACCACGACCTGGGTTACCGTCGGGTCGGCCGCGATATAGGCCAGCACGTCCTGAACCCATCGTGCGCAAGGCGAAGAGAAATTCCCGGTCTCATAGACTGGCGGGCACCCCGAGAAACTCAGTTGCTTCACCCCGCCCAGGCCGCGCACCTGCAATTCCTGCGCCAGGGCATAGGCCAGTTCCACCGCGTGGCTGTTGCCAAGGACGGCGATCTTTGCCGGCTGGTCGAGGAATTCGCAGACCTTGTCCGGGTCGAAAACCCCGCTCCTCTGGTGACAGTCGCGTTTCGGGCTGTGCGCCGCAGTCGCGAAATAGCGTTCCTTCAGCGGGCTGAGTTTCATCCGGTCGGGAAAGCCTTGCGACAGGTATCCTGCCAGCCCGATCCCCAAGACTGCCACGCTTGCCAGGGCCGCCGCACCGAACAGTCCGGGGCGGCGGGGCAGCAGCGAGGCCGATCCGCGCCGGAAGGGCATCTCGACCCAGCGCCAACTGGCCCAGGCCAGCACGAATGACGCAATGACAAGCGCCGCCATGATGGCGGGCGCGGGTTCGCCAATAGAACGGATGCGCGCAAAGGCGAACAAGGGCTGGTGCCAGAGATAGGCCGAGTAGCTGATCAGCCCGATCCCCACCATGGGCCGCAGGGCCAGAAGGCGGGCGGCGCCTGTTTCCTCGCGCGCGAACAGCACGATCAGCGCGGTGCCGAGCACGACCGGCACGGCGGACAGGCCGGGAAAACGCGTGGTCTCGTCATAAAGAAAGACCGGCACGGTGATCAGGACCAGTCCCGCCAGCGCCAGCGGCGCATTGCCCCGGCGCGGACCCTTTGCCAGCCAGATGGCGCAGAGCGATCCGGCCAGAAGTTCCCACGCGCGGGTGGGCAGCAGGTAGAAATTCGCATCCGGCATTGCGCGCGAGGCCCATTCGCTAAGCGCGAGGCTGACGAGCAGCCCCGCGACGGTCAGCGGGAACAGGCGGCGCGGCGCAAGGCGCCACAGCACCAGCACGATCAGCGGGAAGAACAGGTAGAACTGCTCCTCCACCGCCAGGCTCCAGGTGTGAAGCAGCGGTTTTTCCGCCGTATCAGTGTCGAAATAGCCGCTGTCGCGCCAGAACAGGATGTTCGAGGCAAAGAACACCACCGCGACCAGGCTGCGCGAGAAATCGGTGAGCTGGTCGGATCGCATCCAGGCCCATGCGAAGGGCAGGCAGGCGAGCAGCACCAGCATCAGCGCGGGCATGATGCGTCTTATCCGGCGCTCGTAAAAGCGCAGGATCGAAAATCGCCCCTCGGCGACCTCGGCCATTATGATGCCGGTGATCAGGTAGCCCGAGATCACGAAGAAGATGTCGACCCCGACGAATCCCCCCGCGAAAACCGGGAGCCCGGCATGGAATAAAACGACCGAGACAACCGCCACAGCGCGCAGTCCGTCGATTTCGGGGCGATAATTCAACACTGGTTCCCACCGATCAGTCCGGAGGTCACTTAACCTAAAGTTGTATAAATTAAAACAATTCCCGTAAAAGCGAAGCGACCTCAACCCTATTTAGCACGATTTCCGGGCGTTTGGCGGCAGTTTCGGCAAATGTTTCCTATCCACGCGTCTCCGCCGCAATCGCGCCCAACTTCCGCCATCGCCCGCTTCTACCTCAGGCAGAGAAAGCGGAACCGGCAAAAACCGGAGCCGGAGGGGTAAGATGCTGAGTATCAAAGCGGTGTTGCGGACGCTTAAAGGGTTCGGAACGCGGACGGACGGCGGCGTAACCGTCGAATTCGTGGTCTGGTTGCCGGTTTTCCTTTCGGTCATCGCACTCAGCACCGATGCATCGATGATGTTCATGCGGCAGTCCAACTTCTGGAACGTCTCGCGGGAGACCGCGCGGATCGTCTCTCGCCATGGGCTGGATACCGTCGCCGCCGAGCAATACGCGGCCAGCAACGCGCGCTTCGGCGACTATACTCCCAAGGTCTCGGTCCTGGTCGATTCCCTCAGCTCTACCGTCACCGTCACCATCACGGGGCGCGCCGAAAAGATGGCGCCCTTCGGCGTGATCAGCCTTGCCACCGGCAACACCGTCTCGGCCAGCGTGACGCAGACACTGGAACCCATCTGATGCGTTGCTCCGCGTTCCGGCGCGATGAGGCGGGTGCCGGCAGCGCCTTCGGCCTGTTCGGCATCATCTTCTGCCTGATGTTCGCCGGGCTTTCGATCGACGCGACCAATGCCTGGCGCAACGGTGAGATCCTGCGGCTTTCGGCCGATGTCGCGGCCCATGCCGGAGCCAGCCGTCTGGCCGAGGAGCAGAGCCGCGAAGTGGCGCTGGCCGTCGCCGCCGGTGCCGCCGAACTCAACACGCCCGTTGCCGTCTATGGACGCACGATCCACGACCGGGCCGAGGACATCCAGGCGCTGAGCTATGATCCCCAGACCAACATGGTTTCGCCCAGCGACAAGCCGAACGCGGTCTCGGTCCGGCTGGAGCGCAACGATCGCGTGGACAACCCGGTGCCGACATTCATCCTGCGCCTGATCGGGCGCGCCGGCTGGAATCTGAGCGTCACCAGCGTGGCCGCAGTGGTGCCGACCGAGCGGTGCCGCCCGGGCGATGGCATCTACGGGCATCAGAAAGTCGCGATGACCGGAGAGGCTATTGTCGGCAGCAATGTCTGTCTGCACAGCCAGGTCGCGGTCGATCTGGCGGGGCAAAGCAGCTTCAAGGCGGATTCCGGCATCAGCATGCCGGACATGTCGAACTGCCAGGGTGGTTGCAACGACCTGTCCAGCCCGGGTTTCGCCAAGGCGGCGGCTTCGACCAACCTGATCATGACCGATCCCGTGACACATATCGACCGGCTGGCCGAAGGCTTTGCGAACCCCCGCCTCGAACTGCCCGAGAAGACAACTTTCTTCACCGCCCATCCCCTGGCAGAGGATATGTCGGGTCTGGAGGAGCTTGGCGTCGACACCAGTTCGCTTTCGACGGGGGATGTCGTCCCGATCAAGGCCGAGGATTTTCCGCGTGTGCGCGAACTGCCCGCGGGGCTGGTCTATGCCGTGACCTGCCCGGCCGACAGCAAGGGCGTGCTCGATATCGGCGGTCGCGCGCTGGAACAGACCGAAGGCACGATGACCGAGGACGAGGGAATGGAGGAGGATGACGAATGGGCCGACGTCTCTCCCCCCGATGAATCGCTGAGCGAAGAGCCGGTCTCGGTCGAAGGGCAGAAGCTGAACGGCATAGCGCTTGTGACCAATTGCGCGCTGAACTTCACCGACCTGGCCGATATCCGCGGCTCGCTGATCATTTCGACCCGAACCGCCGAGGGCATCACGCTCAGCGCCGATGCGGGCGCGTCTGCGGGTGACCCGACGCTGTCCTGCAACCCGTCGATGCAAAGCACGATCATGGCCAAGGGCGCGATGCGCGTGCCGGCCGATTTTACCCTGTCGAACGTGTCCTTCGTCATCGGGGGCGAGGTCGATGTGGCGGGCGACCCCTCCGGCAATGCGGTGATGCACCGCGGGCTGGCGATCCATGCGGGCGGTCCGGTCCAGATGAGCGGAGCTCATGCCTTTGAAGCCTGCGAGACGGCGATGGAACCATTGCTGCCGGTGCTGAACGTCATCAAATACGTGATCCCGACTGACCCGCTGGTCGTCACCAACTGACCGATTGCGCCTTGCCCTGATCCGGCGAAGCGGAAAGCATGCGCCCCGAAGCCGAAACGGGGAATGCGCGATGATCGATGACAGGGTCTACAAGGCAAAGTCGACAAAGCTGCAGCGCCTCGTGCGCCTGATCGGTTCCGTCCTCGATCCCCGCGCGCTGGCCCATGCCTTCAAGCTGATCGGCTATTACAACGCCACACATGTAGCCGAGTTGCGAAGGGCCACCAAAGGCAGTGGCCTGCGCATCAGCCCGACGGCGAGCTTTGCCAACGGGCACAACATCACCCTTGGCAACCGCGTGCATATAGGCGCGAACACCAGTCTCTGGGCCGGTCCCGGCAGCGGGCGGATCACTCTGGGCGATGATGCGCTGCTGGCGCCAGGCATCATGATCACCGCCGCCAACTATCGGTTCAATGATGGAAGCCCCGTGAACGACCAGCCGATGGATGAGGCCGATATCGTGATCGGGCGCGATGTCTGGATCGGTTACGGCGCCGTGATCCTGCCCGGCGTCACGATCGGCGATGGCGCGATCATCGGGGCAGGAACGGTGGTGCGCCGCGACGTGCCTGCGGGTGCGGTGGCGGTCGGCAACCCCGCGCGGGTCGTCGGCCGACGCCATGGCGCGGACGGAGATGTCAGCTGAACATCTTCTGCAGCATGGCCGCCCGCCGCGCCCCGACGGCGGCCCAGTCATAATCCTGCACCACGCGGCGCAGCCCGGTGCCAAGCATCTCGCGCCGTTCGGTCGATCCGGCCAGCTCCGCCAGCGCCAGCGCCAGGGCGTCGGGCTCAACCGGATCGACCAGGATCATCCGGCCCGCCACATCGCCCATGCGCCCGCCGCCCATGACCGAGGCGATGACCGGCAGGCCATGCAGCGCCGCCTCATAGGTCACCAGCGGATCGCCTTCCTCCAGCGATGGCATGACAAAGACATCGGCCTCGGCGAAATGGGGATGCACATCCTTGACGAAGCCCACGGTCTCGATCCGGTCGCTGGCCAGGATGTCGCGATAGCGCTCGGCGATCAGCGGCTCGATGCGCCCGACGATGCGCAGCCGCGCGGTGCCGGGCAGCACGGCCCAGGCATCAAGAAGGTGATGGATGCCCTTGCGGATGCTGGCATAGCCACAGAAGAGAAAGGTTAGCGGGCGCTCTGCAGCGGCATAGTCGCGCGCAGACACAGACCGGCCCGTGTCGGTGCCATAGCTTGATGACTGGAAACGGCTCGCCAGCGGCGATCCGGCAAGCGCCTGTTCCACCGGACCGCTCGGGGCGAAGATCGTCGTCGCGGTCGCGTATTTCGCTTCTTCTTCTGCAATACGGTCGTCGGTAATGCCATGCCCCGCTGGCGCCCCGAAGGCGTCATAGGCTGCGTCGAGGATCACCTTGGCCGAGGCCATCCGCGTGTTGATCCCCTCAAGCACGATCGGGACCCCGCGACGTTGCAGGGTTTCGTGCAGCTGCAACGAGACGGCCGGAAAGAGATAGGCAATGTCACCCTCGGCAAGGCTGGCCTCGTAGCGTGCCTCGATCAGGCGCGAGGCCAGGGCCTCGACGCGGCGATAGGGCAGGTGGCCAAACGGCCCGGGCAGGGCCACATGCACGGGCAGACCGGTCTTGGGCATCCGGTAGCGATTGACGAACATGTCGGCGCTGAAGCCCGCCGTATATGCGCCCTGCATCAGCCTGGCCGCAGTAAAACTGGGGCCGACCCCGTCGCAGGCCATCGGGACGAGCGCCCGGATAGGTCTGCCTTTCAAATCACTCATCCCCAAATCCAAAAACCGCAGATGCACTATCCTCGTTCACATTATCGTCAGCCCTGATCGGCACAAGGCCATGACACTGCGGACAATGCTGCAACGGCAAAGGCCTGCCCGCCATTGCCTGGAAAGGTGGCGTTCCACCGGTCATAAACGGTCGTTTCTGTCCCTTATGCGCCAGCCCTGCAAATGTTGAGCCTTCAGCGGGACAAAAACCCATGCCTGAACCCTTGCAGTTTTGGGAGGTTTTTGGCATGATTTCCCAATGATCCTTGGCTATGCCCGCGTCTCGACCGAAGACCAGAGCCTTGACGGGCAATCCGATGCGCTGATGGCCGCAGGGGCCGTCCGGATATTTGCCGACCGGATCAGCGGCACCTTGCGCAACCGGCCCGAGCTTGACCGTCTGCTGGACCAGTTGCGCCCCGGTGACGTGGTCGTCGTCACCAAGTATGACCGGCTGGCTAGATCGTTGCGCGACCTGCTTGGCATCGTCGACGCGGTGCAGGCGCACGGGGCAGAGTTCCGCAGCCTGGCGGAAGAGATCGACACCACCACCCCTGCGGGCCGGCTGATCTTTCACGTCTTCGCCTCGATCGCCCAGTTCGAGCGCGAACGCATTGCCGAGCGCACGCGCGAGGGGTTGGCGGCAGCCCGCAGGCGCGGGCGTATCGGTGGCCGTCCGCCGGCGCTGTCGCCCGCCCAGAAGGAAGAGGTGCGCCGCATGCGGGACACCGAGGATCGCCCGCTACCAGAGATCGCCGCCCTGTTCCGGGTCAGCGTGAAGACGATCCGCCGGGCATGAACCCTGCGGGAAGCTGGCCCCGCCCGGCCGCATCGCGTATCAGCATATCCACCCCTTCTGTAAAGAAGCGCGGGCGCACACCGGGAGAGCCCACATAGTGCCGCATGACCGAACCCGGCCGGGTCGGGCCGTCATAGACATCATAATCATGGGGCAGGGGCCGGGCGCCCGCGCCCATATGCGCGGCAATCAGGGCCCAGAGCGTCTGGTGCATCCAGTAGCGCAAGGGGTCGGTGCGGGGATCGCGCCCCAGCCGGTCCAGCGCCTCTTCCGCCACGCGCCAGTCGGCATCGCCCGGATTGCGCAGGATCATATAGCCGCCGTTCAGCCGGGCGGGCAGCGGTGGGCCGGGAACGATCTCGCGCAACAACGCCGAGGGATAGGCATAGCTGGGCTTCAGATCCTGGTTCCAGGCCAGCCGTGCGGCGGGATCCTGCAAGAACGCCCGCAGTGCCGTCGGGTCGCCCAAGGTCAGCGTGTCGGTGTCGATTTCCAATATCATGGGTGCTGCGGCGGTTCCGTAAGTGCCCCCGATCTTCAGTCCGAAGTGATAATCCCGGCTCCAGGCGCGGATCAGCGGGAAATCGGCAAACCGCTTGTCCATCGCCGCCAGACTTTCTTCTTTAGAGACGAACCGCGTTCCAGGTGCCATTCGCTGCCAGTCTGCGATGGTCGCGGGCGAAAGCGTGCCGTCGGAATGCACGACCAGACGCGCGCCCGGAAAGAACCGCAGCGTGCTCCAGATGGACCAGAACCCCATCGCGGCCTGTCCTTCGCCGCACATCGTGTGGAGCTCCAGTTCGGGCTCCGCAGCGGCGGCGGCAAGCGCGGGCAGGCGGCGTGCGGTCGTGTCCATCCATTCCCGTCGCAGCCGTGCTGCCTTTTCCGCCAGCCGCCTGTCGCGCGCCTCATAGAAAAGCCGGCCACGGGCCAGCACGAGATTGCGACGCAGTGATTGCAGGTAGGACATGGACGGAAACCTGTTCCTTGCGGGTGGCCGTGGCCTCATGCGGGTGGCGGGGAAGGCAAGGAAAATATTGCCGAAAGATATCTTAACGTCCCATTTTCACAATATGTCCGAGATTTATGGGACAGCCTTTCGCCGGGCACCCCTTCCCACGCAGGACCGGACATGGAATATTGCCAGATGTCAGCGGCCCGGCGCCGCTATACCTGCATAGAACCGCCGGTTTCATGGCCACAAGTGCTGCCGTTGATCTCGAGGCCCTGATGACCGCTGCCCCTGCCGTATCCGTGGTGATTCCCGCCTTCAACCGGGCCGAAACCATCCGTGCAGCGGTCGAAAGCGTGTTGCGCCAGACTTATGGGGATTTCGAACTTCTGGTTGTCGACGACGGGTCGACCGATGCGACCATGGCGGTGCTGGCCGAGATTGATGACCCGCGGCTGCGGCCGCTTGCCAATCCGCAGAACATGGGTGTCAGCGCCGCGCGGAACACCGGGATACGCGAAGCGCATGGTGCCTGGATCGCCTTTCAGGACAGCGATGATGAGTGGTTGCCCGAAAAGCTTGCCCTGCAGATGGCGCGGATCGCTGAGATGGGGCCTAATTGCGTGGGCGGCTATTGCGGGATGACGATCGTCGGCGCCCCCATGACCGCCGGAACGGATGCGACGACTGAACGCTATTTCCCCGATGCCTCGCTGGGTCTTCGCGAGGGCAATATCCTGGAGCGGCTGTTGCAGATCAGCCTGATCAGCACCCAGACGCTGGTGGCAAGGCGTGACCTTCTGGAGAAGGTTGGCGGTTTCGATGAAAGCCTGCCCGCGCTCGTTGACTGGGATTGCGTGCTGCGCCTGGCGCGGCTTGGGCCTTTCGCCTTCGTCGATCAGCCCCTGGTGCGGCAGTATTTCTCGGAAAACAGCATTACCCGGTCACGCCAGAAGCGGGCCTATGCCCGTGGCCGGATCGTCGAGAAGAACCGCGACCTGCTGGAACGCCGACCGGCGCTTCTGGCCGAACATTACCGTTTCATCTCTGGTGAAAGGCGCAGGCTTGGCGACATTCCCGGTGCCCGCGACGCGATCCGGCAGGCGTTGAAAGCGCAGCCGAGCCCCGGCCTCTGGCTGCGAGCAGTGTATCTGGGGCTGATGGCACAGGTGAAGCAGGCCTAGGCGCGGTTCCAGGCGCCCGACAGCCGGCGCGGATCGCCGCCCGCCACAAGCCAGGCCATCTTGCCGGCACGATAGGCGCGGATGCGGGCCAGTCCGGCAAAGGCCATCGCGCGGTTGCGCAGGCCCGAAATCCTGTCCGAGGCCAGAATCTTTGGCGCTTCGGCCAGGGCAGAAGGCGCCATGACCAGCGTCTTGGCCAGAAAGCGCAGCCGTCCGCCGCGCTGTTCCAGAGCCTCGGCATAGTCATGGCCCATGTGGCGGTCCCATTTCCGGGTCAGCTGAGCAAAGTCGCGACGTGCGGGGTGGAAAATCACCATGTCGGGCACATAGCGGATGCGCTGGCCCATCGCCGTCGCCCGCTGGCCCCAGTCGCGGTCCTCGGAAATATCCAGGCCGCCAAAGGGGCCGACCGCCGCCAGCACCGAAGGCCGCATGGCAAGGTTGCAGGTGACGGTGAACCCCATGTCGCGGATATAGCGCTCGACCTGATAGCCGAAGATGCTCTCATAGGCCTCGACCATGCTGAGGCGTGCGGGGTCGGCGACACCCACGTGCACGTCGCCGCCAACCACGGTGACTGCAGGATCAACGAAGGCGCGCTCCACCGCCGCGAGCCAACTCTTTGAGGGCAGGCAGTCGGCATCGGTGAAGGCCAGGATATCGCCCGCGGCCGCCGCTCCGCCGAGGTTGCGCGCAGGGCCGGGGCCGGGTGTCGGTTCCCGCAGCAGACGCACGGTCGGATAGCGGTCGCAGACCGCCTGCGGCATCTCGGTCGAACCATTGTCAACCACGATGATTTCCTCGGCCTGCCGTTCACCCGCGGCCAGCGCGGCAAGGCAGCGGTCCAGCGTCTCGGGCTGGTTCAGGTGCGGGATGACGACGGAAATACGGGGGGAAATGCGGTGCGCCTCAGCCAATGGCGGTTCTCCATTCCTTGCGGCGCGCCCAGATTTCATCCCAGACCCGCGCGCTTTCAGCCGCCTTGGGGCGCAGGCCTGAGCGAACGGCAAGACCAAAGGCCAGCCTTCGCGAGGCGGGGTTGGCGGCGAACAGGGCCGAGGCCAGCGGGCGCTGCCAGGCCGGGAAATGCCGTCCGATCAGGTCATGCTTGGCGCGCAGAAGTCGCACCATCTTGTCGGCCCGCACCGTCTGCGAGGCCCCGTTATAATGTATGATGACAGCCTCGGGCGTGACGCGGGGGCGGGCGCCGATGACCTTGCGGGCGCGCAGGCACAGGTCGGCCTCCTCGCCATACATGAAGAAGGCGGGGTCGAAGCCGCCAAGCGCATCCCAGTCGGGGCGGGTCATCAGGAACAGGCAACCCGTCACGATATCGACCTCGCGCTCACTCATCCGATCCCAGCCGCCATAGGCCTCGGGGTTGAAGATCGCGCTGCCGCGGAAGATGCTGCTGAGGCCCGTGGCCCCGCAGAACAGCGACCACATGTCCATCCGGCGCCAGCAGGACGAGGCGTTCAGGCTGCCGTCGCCAAACACCGTCCGCCCGCCCCAGATCTTCGCCTGCGGCACCCGTTTCGCAAAGGCCAGAAGCTTGTCCAGCGCCCCGTCCAGCACCACCGTGTCGGGGTTCAGAAGCAGGATGTACTCGCCTCTGGCGTGTTTCGCCGCGATGTTGTTGGCGCGGGCAAAACCATGGTTCTGGGTTTCCGCCAAAAGTGTAATGCCCGGAAATATGCCTACAAATTCGGCGGCGATGGCCTCTGCCGAACCATCCGCCGAGGCGTTGTCCAGCACGATCAGTTCAAAGGGCGTCTTCGTCTGGGCGATCACCGAGCGCAGGCAGGCCAGCGTCATCTCGCGCGTATTGTAGCTGATGACCAGGATCGAAAGAACGGGGTGGGTCATGAAAGAACGTCCAGAAAATCTTGCGGCATCCGCCGCGGGAAAAACTGCTCCATCCCCCATGTCTTGCTACGGGAAAGACGGTCGCGCATCAAGTCCGCAAAGCCTTTTTGCCAAGCCGCCATGCTTTGGACCCGGTGCCGAATCAAATTTGCCGGACGCATGCCGCTACGTCGCTTCGGGGCCGCTTTTTCTCTCTTGAACACACATGCATGGCTGACCGTCCGTTCAACATGGCGAGAGCATCGCTTCAAATTTGTGCATTTATTGTTCACACAATCGCGACAAACCTGCGAATAGCGCCGATGCCTAGCCGACACTGCGACGAACACAATCTAGGGTGGTGCGCCATAATCCTGGCCACCCTTGCACGTGCTAAGGGCCGGAAACCTTGGGATTAGGCGGATTTTGGCTGTGCCGGGTGGCGGGAATGTGTTAAGAATAAGGCGGGCCTGCTTCTGCGGGACGACCAGCCACGGTAACCCTTATTGGATAAGTGTGAAAAAAATGGGAATGATTAAATCGATCACCCTCGCTGCGGGCTTCAGCCTTGCCGGGGCATTTGCCGCAGGCGCCGCGACGCTTGACTTTACGGACCTCGCCACCTTCACCGGCCCGAACGCGCTTTACGCGAACAACGCCAGCGCTTCCGGCACGATTGGCACTGGCCTGTCGAAAGTGACATGGACCGCGACGGCATCCCAGACGCCGATGAAGTACAACATGCCGGACGGCAACGGTGTGCTGAGCGGCTATGACAATGGCTATGACGGCGCGGCGGGTTCCAAGGCTCCGCTGCAAGTTTTGTCCGGCCTGAAGCTCGATGGCGACGGTCTGGGCATCGGCGATGACGAGATCACCATCGGCGAACGCATCACGATCACCTTCGACAAGGCGATCCGTCTGACCGGCATCTATGTGCTCGACCTCTTCCAGGGCATTCATGAAGGCCAGTTCGGTCAGGAAATCGCCTACTCGACCGGCGACTTCCTGTTCAGCCTGACCGGCACCCAGAACAAGGGGACCGGCAACAATGCTGGCTACAAGTTTGCTGCGGTCGACAGCGGTGACTTCAACGTCACCTCGATCACCTTCCGCGCCAAAGCCACCAACGCTTTCGGCGACGACGGCAAGCGTGACTATGCTCTGGCCGCTCTCGACTTCGAGATCGCTCCGGTTCCGGTTCCGGCCGCTGGCCTGCTGCTTCTGACCGCTGTTGGCGGTCTGGCCGCAGCGCGTCGCCGCAAGGCCTGATCCCCGGATCATAAGTAAGAAGGGCCGGGAATTTCCCGGCCCTTTTCTTTTGCTCTCGCCAAAGGGCCGGTTTCAGCCTGACTTGGTGAAATCTCAATAATAGTTGTAGCTGTGCCGCCGCTCCAGATAGCGGCATTTGTTCAGAACCACGCCCAGCACATTGGTCTGCGCCGCCAGTTCCCGCTCACAATGGTCGACCTCGTCGATCGTGGTCGTGCCTGCCGCCGCGACGATCAACACGCAGTCGACCCGGTGCATGAAGGCCATCACGTCATCGCCGACATGGGTTGGCGGCAGGTCGAATATCATCAGATCCGGTGCAAAGCGTTCTTCGATCGCGTTCAGCGCCGCCTCCGCGGTCGCCGATTGCAGAAGCTCCGCCGGGTTGCGTACCGCGCCGTGATTTGTCCCGATCGCCAGATCCAGCCCGCCGACACGCGCCAGATGCGCGGCCGGGTCTGCCTTGCCCTCGAGCGTGTTCGAGACCTGCTGCCGGATCTTCATGTCCAGCACCTTTGCAATGGATGGACGCCGCAGATCGGCCTCGATCACGATCGTCCGCAGATCGGGCTGGCGCGCCAGGCTGAAGGCCAGGTTGAGGCAGGTCATCGTCTTGCCACAGCTTGGGCCCGGCGAGGTGATCGCCAGACGCTTCCAGCCGTTCGCACGCATCTGCTGCAAAAGCCGCGTGCGGATCACGTCAAAGGCCGTGGCGGCGGGGCCGGTCATCTGGGTGACGATGCGGTTCCCGCTCAGCACCCGTGGCAGGGCCACGAATTCCGGCAGGGCCGCCCAGTTTTCATCCTGAGTGGTGGCAGGCGTTACAGGCGCCGCGACCGCCTTGGCGGGCGGGGGGGGCGTCGTGGACGGGCCCGCCTCATCGGGGGCCTTGCCTTCGCGCGCGGCCCGAGCCTTGCTGATCGCCGACTGGATACGTTCCATCGCCTGCCCCTAACCTTTACGACCAAAACCCAAGGGTCGCCCCAAGCGAGACAAGCCCTGTCTTTTCAAGAAGTTGCTTAACCAGAAGATCAAGCGGCAGATAATAGACATGCAGCGCGTAAAGCGTGGTCGGGATGCCGACCAGGCCCACCAGAAGCGCCAGGGAAATGATCGAGCGGCGATACATCTGCTCGCGTGCGGTGCGGATATAGGGCACTGAACCAAAGGCCTGCACACCCAGCCGGGTGCTAAGGTCCACGGGGCGCTGGATCGAACGGTTCAGCACTTCCAACAGCAGCACCACCGCCGCGCCAAGCCCCACGCCGGCGACCACCGCACCCGCCGCGATCAACGGACGGTTCGGACTGGCAGGCGCGCCGGGAACCACGGCCTGTTCGACGACCGAGATCCGCTGGCCCTTCGACAGTGCTTCAATCCTGTCGCCGGTCGCCGCCTGGGCCTGGGCTGCGATGGCCTGGCTGTATTGCGTCTGGATCGCCCGATAGTCGCGTTCCAGAACATCGAGCTGGATTGCATTGGCCGGCGTGTCGTCGATCGAGATCTTGAGGCTGTCAAGTTCGGCCTGGATCTCGGACTTCTGCGTGTTCTGGAAGGCGATCTGTGAATCGAGATCGGAAAGCTGCAGTTCATAAGGGGAAAGCTGCGAGGTATCGTCGCCGGCGGCGGCAAGCTGCGCCGCAACCTGGGCTTCCAGCTGCTGGACCTGCGCCTGCAGGACCTTCACCCGCGGGTTCTGCGGCGTGTAGACGGCCAATGCGCTTTCCAGCTGGCGGCGGACATCCTGCAGTTTCTTTTCTTCGGGGCTGCGCGGTGCCTGCGCATCGGTCGCGACCTGGCCCGTACGCTCATAAAGGTCGATGAGCTTTGTGCGGCGGTCCTCTATCGAGGATAACTGGCGATCGATCTGCAACAGGCGCTCCTGCTGCGACCCCTGGCGGGCGCGGCGGTAATCTAGGCTGTCCGGCAGCGCGTCCTTGTTGGCAAGCTTGAAGGTGAGTATCTTCTGGCTCTGGCGCGCCAGGTCGTCGTTCAGCCGGCTGACCTGCTGGTCGAAAAACTCCAGCGTCTGGCCCGAGGCGGCGGTGCGCAGCGCAACGCTCTGCTGCAAAAGCTGGGTCACAATGTCGTTGGTGACATCGGCAGAAAGCTTGGCAGTGGCCGCAGCAAAGGAAACAGTGACGAAAGCGCCCTTGCGCTCGATCAGGATCCGGTTGCGCATGTCGGCCACGATCTGGTCCGGGGTCAGGCTGGTCTGCGGTCCATGGATGCCAAGCCTGCGCGACATGTCGAGAAGATTGGCGCGGGTGCTGAGTTGCTGCTGCACGATGCGCAGGGTCTCGGGGATGCGCGCCTCGACGGTCGAGGCCGCCAGATCGCCGGGGATCTGCGGGCTTTCGACCAGAAGCGTCGCCTGCGCGCGATAGACCGGGGGCAGGATATAGGCCAGCGAAATGCCAAGCGCCGAGATCGCGATGGCGATGACCGCAAAGTAATGGATGCGCCGCAGGAAGCGCGACAGATAGAATTTGAAGTCAAAATTCATTTTACCTGTCTCTCCTGCTCGCGTGTTCCACCTCCGAAGAACACGCCGTCGTCCAGAACCCTTTGCACCGTGATGCGCATGACACGCTTGTGGTTTCCGGTAAAGGCATAGACCAGCGCCAGATCGCAGAGCTGGTTCACAAGACGGGGAATTCCGCCCGTCGCCTGATAAATGAGCTCGCTCGCGGCCATACTGAACAGCGCGGTCTGGCTGCCGGCAACCTTCAGCCGATGCGCGATGTAGTGCCGGACCGTGGGCTCATCCATGGCCTTGAGGTGGAAATGCGCCGAGACACGCTGCGCAAACTGGGTCATGTCGGGCCGCAGGACGATGTCGCGCAGCTCGGGCTGGCCGACCAGCAAAAGCTGCAGCAGCTCGTCCTTGTTCGAGTTGATGTTGGTGAACATCCGCAATTCTTCCAGCGCCGAGCGGTTCAGGTTCTGCGCCTCGTCGAAGATCAGCAGAACCCGGCGTCCCTGGGCATATTCCTCGATCAGGCGGGTCTGGAACTGGGCGAAAAGATCGACATAAGGGGTCGCCGGATCGGCGGGCCAGCCAAGCGCCATAAGCACCCAGCGCAAAAGCTCTCCGCGATCGCCCTGCGCGTTCGAGACGAGACCCACCTTCAGATCCTCGCCCAAAGTGCGCAGCAGATACTGTAGCAGCGTGGTCTTGCCCGCGCCGACCTCGCCCGTGATCAGCGTGATCGGCGCCTTGGTCAGAAGTCCGTATTCCAGCATCGTGTAGGTCCAGCGATGCATCGGGGACCAGAACATGAAATCGGGGTCGGGCTGCAGCGAGAACGGCCGCTCCCGCAGCCCGAAATGCTCATTGTAGATATCGAGGGAACTGCCCATACGCCCTGAAATAAGTTCGTTTACCTTAACTGCCATCACTTGTCACATCCCCGGTCCTGCCCGGTGGAACCAGCGCATGCGACTCTGATCATCGCAGTACCCTTTTTCAGGACGGGGGGCATCCTCCAATTACCTCGGGCCTATATGGTCGATCCCGGCCTGAAAATCAGATCCGGGACCGCTTCATGCCGTTCTCAATGACTTTTCCTGCAAGAAGATGACTATTTGCAGGCCCGGATAGGGCCGGGCCTGCATCTATGCGTGACTAGGGGGCGACCAGCCATTTCCCGGCTGTATTGCTCGACGCCGGCGGGGCGGCTGCATCCGTCGTGGCACTCGGGTCCGCCGACGGAGCGGGGGTGCTGTTCGCTTCATAGGCGCCACGATCCGGCGCTTTCCCCGAGGGGCGCTTGTTGTTCACGATATCGGTCTTGGGCGCATAGGCCGCATCGCCCGTATCGATAAAACCGCTGTCCGCCTTGGGCCGGTAGTTGAACTTGGTGACATCCTGCAGAACCTTTGCCGGGTAAAGGATGACGGAATTCGCGGTGGCCGTCCGCTTGCTCTTCTCGTTCGAGACGCCGGTGAACTTCATCGCAAGGTTGTTCGATGTTACCACATCGCTCGAGGGCGTTCCGTTCTTGTGGTTATTGACGGCGATCCAGGGATAGCCTGCGGCAACACCCTTGCTGTTCACAACCGTGTTGTTCACGATCTGGGCCTTGCGCGCGCCATAGACCGAGATGCCGTGATAGGCTGTTATCGCAATGACGTTATTGCGGATCACAAGGTTGTCATAGAAGCCATCGAAGAACCCGATTCCCTGAAGCGGGCAATATTTGAAGGTGCGAACCGGGTTCGACCACTCGATGATGGTATTGTCCTCGATCACCAGGCCATCGACAGGCTTGCCGTCCTGTGACCACGATTGAATTCCGTCCATATGGTTGTTGTCGACCCGGACGCAGTCCGTGATCCTGTTTCCGCGGATGACGCTGTTGTTCCCCAAAACGCGCATCCCGTCGCCCTTGAAGCCCTGGACCGTGTTATTGATGAATTTCGTCTCAGGTCCGAACAAAACGACAGCAAAGCCCATTGCCGTAATGGTGCTGTTCTTCATCGTGATCCGCGTGCCTTTCGACTGGAAGCCCTTCATGCCGAACCGGGCTTTCCACTTGTCCTTGGTCCATGTCGGATAGGACAAGGCGTCCTTGCCGCTGCGTATGTCGAGACTGTCGAAGACGATATCCGTCACCGAGGGACCCGTCGTCTGAATCCGATTGGCCTTGGAGGTCATGGGATCCGAAGCCCAGACACTCAGGTTCTGGAAGATGATGTTCCGGCTTCCGTCTTCGACCGAGATACGCTCCAGCCGAGCCTTCTTGCCGTTCAGGGAGCGGACGGTGACCGGAGACGTGAACGAACGCTTGCTAACGATCAGTTGCCCATAATCGCCATCCATCAGCAGGATGGTGTCGCCTGCCTTTGCCTTTTTCAGCGCTGTGAGCGGGTCTGCCCAAGGATTGCCCTTGCTTCCATCGGCATTGGCTGAAATTTTCGCATCCTTGGGCGCGACGTAGTAAGTGGCGGCCCAGGACGGGAAGGCGGCGGTCATTGTTAACAGTGCGGCAACCAGGCTCTGGCGAAGGCGCATGGAAGACTCCTCAAGAAGGTGACTCGAGACGGTCACAGGAATTGTCCTGAAAACCACAACAACAGGGCAAGGCCCTCTCGTGGCGGGTTTGCGACATTTCAGCGGCCAGTTCATGCGTTTTGCGTGTTCTTGCGTAAAACCGCTCACCAGCCACCGCATCCTACAACCGATTCGAAAACGTGGGATCACGATCGTGAAACCTGCATGGTAAACAGCACGTCACCCTTGCGAACAAAGACCGGCTTCCCCTCTCATTGCATCGGTTAACGCAACAATCGCCTAGACTGCCGTCGCGGACCTTAACCAACTCTTGCAGCGAAGCAGCTGGAGGCGCCGTGTTAACGGGATTTTCATTGCGATTTTGCCTAAATAAGTGTTAAGTCAGAGCCGGGAACAGCCGCACCGGCCCTTCCCCCGATCTATTTTTTGTGCGGGGCCCATACGTCTTACGACGATGATTTGAAATAGTTTTCTGGAAATAGTGAGAGATCGTTCATGACTGCCCATTATCCGGACATTGCCGAAAAGGCACGTGCCGTACAGGTTTCCGGCTTTGAATTACGCCACCCCTACCGCCAAGGTTTCTACCGCATCGGCTTCAAGCGCACCCTAGATGTGCTTGCCGTTGTTGCCACCGCCTTCGTCACCCTGCCGCTGATTGCGCTGATGGCGGTTGTCGTCAGCCTCGACGGGCATTCTCCGTTCTATTCGCAGAAACGTCTCGGTCAGGGCGGGCGTATTTTCACCCTTTGGAAGCTGCGCAGCATGGTCCCGAACGCCGATGAGCGTCTGGAAGCACATCTGGCCCAAAATCCGGCGGCGCGCGAAGAATGGGACCATACGCAGAAGCTCAGGGACGACCCGCGGATCACCCGCATGGGCCGTATCCTGCGCAAATGCTCGGCGGACGAATTGCCGCAACTCTGGAACGTGCTGAAGGGCGACATGAGCCTGGTCGGCCCCCGGCCGATGATGCCGGAACAGGCCTCGCTCTATCCCGGAACGGCCTATTACGCGCTGCGCCCGGGCATCACCGGCAGCTGGCAGGTCTCGGCGCGCAACGATTGCTCCTTTGCCGAGCGGGCGCGGTTCGACAATGACTACGATCGGCACGTTTCGCTCGGGCTTGACCTGTCGATTTTGCTGGCCACTGTCCGAGTTGTGATCCGCGCGACCGGCCACTGAGGCCATTCCCCCTTTCGACGCTGTTGCCCTTGCCGGGTCTTGCGAGCATGATCTGCCTCAGGCTTGGGGCCGATCCGCGGACCCGGAACGAAGAACGAGTGATCCCCTTGCGCCCCACTGTCCTGCTGAAGCCGCTTCTTCTGGTAGCCCTTCTCACCCTGTCCGCCTGCGACAGCGCCGAGGAACGGGCAGAGAAATACTACCAGTCCGGCCTGACCCTGCTCGAGGCGGGCGACGTGGACCGTGCCCTGGTCGAGTTTCGCAACGTCTTCAAGCTGAACGGTCAGCACAAGGATGCCCGCCTGACCTATGCCCGGGTCCAGCGCGAGCGGGGCGAGCTGCGTGACAGCTATGCCCAGTACCTGCGCCTGGTCGAACAATATCCCGATACGCTCGAAGCCCGGGTGGCTCTTGGCGAGATGGCGATCGACAATGGAGACTGGGTCGAGGCTGACCGTCACGGGCGCGCCGCCCAGAAGCTGGCCCCCGAGGATGCGAATGTGCGCGCCATCGTGGCCGCTCTCGATTATCGTACTGCGGCGATGGCCAAGGATGACGCCGGCACCGCTGCCGCCGCAGACGAAGCCCGCGCGGTGCAGGAGCTTCTGCCCGACAACCTCATCACCCGCCGCATCCTGATCGACCATATGGCCACCACGGGCGACAATGCGGGCGCCTTGGCTCAGACTGAGGCCGTGCTGGCGCAGAAGTCCGACCTGCTGGAATTCCAGATGATCAAGTTGCGGATACTGGGGCAGGAAGGCGACCAGGCCAAGATCGGTCCGCAACTGCAAGAGATGTTCGACCGGTTCCCCGAGAACGAGCAGATCCGCGGCATGCTGATCGCCTGGTACATGCAGCAGAAGGATACCGCGGGCGCCGAAGCACTCTTGCGCCAGCTTGCCGAAAAGACCCCCGACGATGCCGGCCCCTGGCTGACCCTGATCCAGTTCCTGCAACAGACCAAGGGCACCCCGGCTGCGATTACCGAGCTGGATCAGCTGATCGTCGCGGGCGGGCCCAAGGCGGCGCTGTTCCGCGCCACCCGCGCGGCGCTTTCCTTCGACATGGACCGCGATCCGGCGCAGATCTCCGAGATGGAGACCATCCTGAAGGATGCGCCGCCTTCCGAAGAGACGCGCAACATCAAGCTGGCGCTGGCCAAGATGCTGGTCGCGACCGGCAATACTGTCGGCGCGCGCGCGCGTGTGGAAGAGGTGTTGACCGAGGATGCAACCAATGTCGAGGCGCTGAAGATGCGCGCGGCCTGGCTGATCGAGGATGACAAGCCGGGCGATGCGATCATCGCGCTGCGCACCGCGCTGGACCAGAACCCGCGCGATCCCGCCATCCTGACCCTGATGGGCGAGGCGCATGAGCGTGACGGCAGCCGCGAACTGGCGGGTGAGCGTTATGCCCTGGCCGTAGAAGTCTCTGGCAATGGCGCCGATGAATCGCTGCGCTATGCCAATTACCTGATCGCCGACAACCGGCTCGATCCGGCTGGTTCGGTGCTGGAGGATGCGCTGAAGGTCGCCCCGCAGAATGTGGGGCTCCTGGTGGCGCTGGCCAATGTGCGGATGCGCCAGAGCGACTGGGACCGCACGACCCAGGTGATCGCCACCCTGCGCGCCATCGGCAACGAAGACGCAGCGCGCGCCGCCAACGGGCTGGAGGCGGGGCTGATGCTGCGCCAGGAAAAGGTCGACGATACGGTCAACTTCCTGCAGGGCCTGATCGACAAGGGCGACAATGATACCGCCGTGGTCGCGACCATTGTGCAGGCGCGCGTGCGCAGCGGCGACCTGAAGGCGGCGCGGGACTATCTGACCGAACAGCAGGCCAAGACCCCCGACGATCCGCAACTGCGCCTGCTCAGCGCCGGGCTTTCCGTGCTGGAAAGCGATCCGGCTAAGGCGGAAGAGACCTATCGCGGCCTGATTACCCAGTTCCCCACGGAAGAGGCGCCGGTGCGCGCGCTTTATGCGCTCTTGTCCTGGCAGGGCAAGACCGACGACGCCAAAACCCTGCTGGATGCGGCGCTGGTCCAGATGCCGCAATCGCCGACCCTGCGCATGATGAAGGCGACCGAGCTGGAAAAGGCCGGCGACATCGACGGCGCGATCGCCATCTACGACGCGATCTATACCGATGACAGCGGCAACATGGTTCTGGCCAACAACCTGGCCAGCCTGATCGCCACTTACCGCACCGATCCCGAAAGCCTGGACCGTGCCTTCAACATCGCCCGGCGCCTGCGCGGCATAGATGTGCCGGCCTATCAGGACACCTATGGCTGGATCGCCTATCGCCGCGGCGACTACGCCGAGGCGCTGACGAGCCTTGAACCTGCGGCCAAGGGCCTGCCGAACGATCCCCTGGTGCAGTATCACCTCGGCAAGACCTACCTGGCGATGGAACGCCAGCAGGATGCCCGCACCAGCCTGGAGCTGGCGCTGAAGATCGCCGGCAACAACCCGCTGCCGCAGTTCGAGGACGCCCGCAAGATCCTGGAAACCCTGCCCGCGCAGAACTGAGGCTCTGCCAGACTCAAGCGCAGGGCGTCAGTCGGGGCGCCCGCGCTGCCCGCCCAGCTTGCGCAGCGCGATCCGGGCAAGCTCGGCGCCATTGCCGGGGTGCTGGCCCAGCCACTGGCGCAGCCGTCCCCATTCGCCCCGGCGCAGCGTCGTCCAGCCGTAGATACGGTTTTGCCGCAGCGCCTGTTCCTTGCGTGCGGCCATCAGCGCGGCCAGCTCCGGCGTCAGCTCTCCTGCCGCCGCCAGTTCCGCTGCCAGCGCCTCGCCCTGCCGCGCCAGCGCGCGGTAATCGACCCTGGTGACGCTGCCCGGCGAGTATTTCCCGCTGACCGCCCCGATCCGGGTCGAAAAGATGTAATGCGCCTCGCGCAGAAGACCGAAGATCACACCCTTGCGCAGAAGCTCGACGTAAAGCCGGTTATCCTCGCCATGGCGGATCGCCTCGGGGTATTTGAGCAACCCGCGCTCACCCAGGCTGCGATGGTAGATCGGTTTCATCAGGCCAAGGTCCAGCCCGGTTTCGGGATCGGCGGACAAAAGTCGCAACAGGTCGAGCCGTGTCACCCCACCCGAGGCCGCAAGCTGGGTCGGTGCCGCAGTATCGGCAGCCAGGTCATACAACACCGGCAGGTCTGACAAGGCCTCCAGCCCCTCGGCCTCGGCCACGTCGATCATCCGCCGCAGCCGACCCGGGGCAAAGGCATCGTCGGCGTCCAGCACCGCGATCCACTCACCTTTCGCCGCCGCAATGCCGCGATTGCGCGATCGGGCGGGACCGGAGTTCGCCTCGTTGCGCAGCACCCTGACCTCGGGATGGTGGGCCGCCAGCCCCTCGGCCACGGCCAGCGTGGTATCGGTCGAGCAATCCTCGACGATCAGGATCTCGGGCCGTCCCACGCCTTCCTGCGCCAGAACCGAGGCTACGGCGCGCGGCAGGAAACCGGCGGCATTCCAGGCGGCGATCACTACCGAGACCTGGGGGGTGCCCGTCATGTCGGGCATGCCGCTTGTCTCCTTGCCGCCAGAACGCTCAGGATCACATCTTCAAGCGCCTTTGACATCACGCCCGCATCGAACCGCGACGCCAGCCTGCGGGCATTCTTGCCCATCTCTGCGCGCAAGGCGGGATTGGCGGCCAGCCGCCGCATCAGGGCAGCCTGCGCCGCGCTGTCGCCCTGCGGGAACAGAAAGCCGTTCTCGCCTTCCTCGATCTGGTCGATCAACCCGCCGGTTGCGCTGGCCAGCAGTGGCAGCCCCGCCGCCCCGGCCTCGGTCAGCGTCACGCCGAACCCCTCGACCCAGCCGCCGACCTCGCGCGAGTGCTGCAGATAGACCTGTGCGCCAGCCAGTTCAGCCGCGATTTCGACCGGGGACAGTCGCCCGGTCAGACGGATGCGCGGGGCGAAAGGGCTGGCCTCTGCCGCCGCGCGCAGGGCGTCGAGGTCGGGGCCATAGCCCACCAGCACCAGTTCGGCCTGTGGAAACTCGCCCGCCATCGCCTCAAAGGCGCGAAGGCTGTCGATCATGCCCTTCTCGGCCGAGATACGCCCGACCGAGACAAAGCGCACCCGCCCGCCCTCCTCCTGCCGTGGCAGGGGGCCGGTCGCGAAAAGATCCAGCGGCGCGCCGCAGGGAATGAGCGCTGTCCGCGCGGGCAGGCCAAAGGGGGCCAGCCTGTCGATCTGATGCCGTCCCACCGCCACCAGCGCATCGGCCCGCGCCAGAAGCCGCCGCATCCCCGCGCGATAGGCGGTCCCCGACATCAGCGCCGAAACATCGCGGCCATGCACATGCAGGATCAGCGGCATGTCCCGCGGCATTGCCTGTTCCGCAACCATGCCGGTCCAGGCGAAATGGCACAGCACGGCATCCACCCGCGCCTCGGCCAGCGCGCCGCACAGGGCCGCCCTCTGCACCTCTGGCAGGTCCAGTGCCTGAGCCATCCCCAGCCGCCCCATAACCCGCCGCGCCAGGCTGCGCGGTGCTCCGAAACGACCCGGAATGCGGCACACCTCCAGCCCACCCGCATCCTGCCAGGCCGGATCGACGTCCCAGCCCATCAGCACGGGCGTCACCCGGGTGAACAGGCGGCACTGCCGCTCCAGCCAGACCTCGGAGGGAATCCCGATCACCGGCGTCAGCACGGCAAGCCGGGGCTTGTCCCCGGTTCCCGTCCCCCTCATGCGTCAGGTTCCGACCATGCGACGGAAGGTTTCGTTCTCTTCGCGCAACTCGTCATAGGTGCCCTGGCCCATCACCTGGCCCTCCTGCAACAGGAAGATCGTGTCGCAGTTCTTCACCGTGGTCAGGCGGTGCGCGATCATGATGACGGTCTTGGCGTGGCGCAGGTTCTGCACCGCTTCCATCACCGCCCGTTCGGTCAGGTTGTCCAGCGCCGAGGTCGCCTCGTCCATGATCAGGACCTCGGGGTTGTGATACAGCGCCCGCGCGATCCCGATGCGCTGGCGCTGGCCGCCCGACAGGCGTACGCCGCGTTCGCCCACCCGGGTCTCATATCCCTGGGGCAGGTCGCCCATGATGAAGTCATGCAGGTTGGCGATACGCGCAGCCCGCTCGATCGCGGCATGGTCCCAGTCCTTTTCGGCGACGCCGAAGGCAATGTTGGCACTGACGCTCGAGTCGATCAGGAAGATGTGCTGCGGCACATAGCCCAGCACCTTCTGCCAGTTGCGCACATTCTCTTCGGTGACAGGGGCGCCATCGACCAGAAGCTGGCCCGACTGCGGGGTCAAAAGCCCCAGCAGAACGTCCACCGCCGTGGTCTTGCCCGCCCCGGTGCCGCCGACGATGCCAACCGTCGTATTGGCCCTGATGGTCAGGGACAGCCCGCGCAGCGCCGCCTTTTCGGCCACCGGATACTGATACCCGATGTCACGCATCTCGATCCGGTCGGTGATGTGCAGGGGCTTCTTGCCGGCCGAGGGGGCTGTGCGTGTGCGGTCCTGCGCGATCGTCTCCATGTATTCCTTGTGGATCGACTCGAGTGTCGGCGCATTGGAGCGCAGCGCCGTCAGCGACTGGTACATCTGCTGCACGGCGGGGAAGATCTTCAGCCCGGCAAAGGCGAAGACGCCAAGCGTGGGCAGCACCGAGTTGATCGCGCCGTCGCCCGTGACCAGAAGCACCACGATCAGCAACAGGATGCCGCCATAGGTGATCGCCTCAAGCAGGTTGCGCGGCATCTCGCCGATGATCTGCGAACTGCTGGCGATCTCGGCGATCCGGCGCGAAGGGGCCTGGAAGCGCATCAGATATCTGTCCTCCAGCCCCAGGAGCTTGATCTCCTTGGCCGCGCCGAAAATCTCGCTCGCTACACGGAACCGCAGCCGGTTCGCCTCGAGCCGCGCCGTGCCAAAGGCGGTCAGCCGGTTGCGGAAGCCCAGGAAAATGACCGTATAGGCGCCGATGAAGATCACGATCGTGCTGGCCGCGACCGCCGGGTTGACCACGAACAAAAGCCCGATCAGGAAGATCAGCGATACGCTCTGCGCGATGATCTTCATCGCGGGAATCAGCGATCCGCCGATGACCGAGCTGACCTCGTTCAGGATCGACCGGCTCAGCTGTGCACTGTGGCGGTTCAGGAACCAGGAATAGGGCTGGCGCAGATAGCCCGCCAGAAGCCGGCTCGACAGGCTGTAGGTGCGCATCTGCGAAAAGCGGGTCGTGGCATAGGTGGTCGCGATCTTGACCACCATGCTGAAGATGATCATCACAAAGACACTAAGGCCCATGACGACCAGGAAGGTCTTGTAATCCGTCAGGCCCAGGAAATTGTAGAGGGCGGCCATGTAGCGGTTGTTCTGGACGGCATCGGGGTTGGAGACGGCCGCAAGGAAGGGCAGGATCGAGGCGACCCCTACCATCTCGACAAAACCCATCATGATGATAAGGCCAAGAAGCACGAAGAACCGCTTGCGCTCCTGCTGCGTCAGCATGTCGAAGAGCTTGCGATAGGTATCGATCATCCGCGTCTCCTGCGTGTCATCGGTCCCCCGCCGCCCTTCTTCCTGCTGAATATGGAATGGTCAAGGCCGTTCCGTGAAACACCGGCCGATTTCAGCTATCCTGGAATGCTGCACAAGCATAAGACAAAGCATCTGCCCCCTGCCCCGTTTTTTTGCTAGGATTTGCATGAGTAACCATTCGCCCTGATGAACCGCAGCACGATCTCCAGCCCGGCCTTCGCCCCTGTCCGCGCCCCACGGGCGCCTCTTCTTGCCGGGAAGACGGCCGGGGAGATGGTTGCGACAGCCGCCACCGCAACGGCGCCGCTGTTGTTGATGCTGTTTGTCTTCAGCATCCCGATCCCGGCCTATTTCTTCATCGGCGGGACGCGACTGACCTTCACGCGGGTGTTGCTGCTCTTGCTGTTCATCCCGCTGATGATCCGGCTTTTTACCGGAAAGGCTGGGCGCATCCGGGCCATCGACATCCTGATGTTCCTGTTCTCGGCCTGGATGGCGATCACGCTGCTTTATCACGAGGGCATGAGCCGGATTCCCCTGGCGGGCGCCACCGTCATGGAGATTCTCGGCGGTTATCTCGTCGGCCGGACACTGGTGCGCAACGCGACCGATTACCGGCTTCTGCTGCGATGCCTCCTCATCGTGCTCCTGGTCCTGCTACCCTTCGCCGTGCTGGAATTCTACACCAACAAGAACCTTTTGCGCGACCTTATGGCGTCGGTCTTCAACAGCTATTACAAATCGCCCAGCCAGACCTGGCGAGAGGGCTATGCCCGGGTCGCCTCAGGCTTTGAACACCCGATCCTCTTCGGTCTTTTCTGCGTCATCACCCTCGCCCCGCTTTTCTACCTGCATCGGGACAAGCTGTTCCGCGCCGTCTGCCTCGCGGCGCTCGTCTTTGCCATGACCTATATGTCACTGTCCTCTGCACCGCTCATCGCTGCCGGACTGTCGGTTGCGCTGATCGGCTGGGACTATGTGACCAAGGGCAAATGGAAGCCGCTGATCTGGGTGATCTCGGTCGTCTTTGTCTTCCTCAGCCTCGCTTCGAATCGCGGTCCGATCCGTATCCTGATCGACAACCTGACCTTCAACGCACACACCGCCTATACGCGAATCTGGACCTATGAATACGGCTCGGCCGAGGTCATGCGCAATCCGATCATGGGCATAGGGCTGACGGGCGACTGGCAGCGGCCCGGCTGGCTGACCGGTTCGGTCGATAATTTCTGGCTGGTCATCGCGATGCGATACGGCCTGCCCGGTATCATCATGCTCGCGCTTGCGCTCGGTATGGGGATTCGGGCGGTCACGCGGGCGAAGAACCTGTCCCCGACCGAGGCCAACTGGCGCACGGGCTATGTCATCTCGCTGACCGGTCTGTTCTTCACATTGGCCACCGTCCATATCTGGGGTGACGTTGCCTCGTTCCTGATGTGCTTCGTAGGGGCGGGCATGTGGTTTGCCAATCCCCGGCTTGCCGCCACCGCGCAGGAGCCTGTCTCCGCCCCCTCTGGTCGCGCGGCACGGGGCGTGACATCCAGTTCCGATGTCGAACCGCAGGAAGCCGCGCCTGCACGGGATACATCTTCGCGCGGTCTCCCAACCACGCGTTTTGCCCAGTTCCACGAGCGTGCGGGAATCCAGCCCCAGCCCCCCTCCATCCGGACATCTGCGCCGTTCTCTCGCACCCGGCATGCGGCGGAACCGGGTCCCGGGCGGAAACGCCCAGGAAATACGAACAATCGTTCAGAGTAAAACAGAGTCTATTCCGCCGCGGTCCGGGCCGCTCCTTCTGCATTCCGGCCCCTGCGACTGCGCAGCCTGAGGGCAGGCGCCTCGACGAAAGTCCAGGACAGCACCGCACATACCAGCACGAGCGGAAGCGACAGCGCGATATTCAGTAGCGGCGAGGCGACACCAAGCGCGGCGATCCACTGCTGCAGGGGAAAGGCATAGACATAGGTGCCGTAGGAATAATCCCCCAGCCGGTTGTAGCGCTTCAGAAGCGGGCTGCGCGCATACCCCAGAACGAAGACGGAATAGGCCAGCGCCAGCGTCAGCACCGGTTCGAACAACAGGGTCGGGCGCAACAGGGCGGCGGCCAGGCAAAGCAGCACGGCCAGCGTCCAGGACAGCGGAATGACTGCCCGCCAGACCCAGAAGGCCATACCGATGCCGAAGGGCAGCCCAAGCCGCAGCAGGTTTTCGACCCTGGGATGCAGCTGCATCATCTGCCCTGCCACATGGGCCAGAATGAAAAGCACAAGTGCCGCCGCGAAAAGCCGCGGTCGGGCAAACAACCCCAGAAGACCGCACAGCACGACGCCCAGATAGCACAGGACCTCATAGTTCAGCGTCCAGAGCGAACCGTTGATCGCCGGCCCGAAGGGCGTGGTCTCGAAGACGCCGGGAAGCTCGTATTTCGGATAGAAAAGCGTGAAGTTGCGCAGGAAATACTCCGGCACCGCCGCCCAGAACACCCGAGGCGAGGCGGTGGTCAGAAACAGGCCGGCGACAAGGATCGTCATGATCAGCACGACGGCCAGCGCGGGAAAGAGGCGCAGGATGCGGGCCTCGAAAAAACCTCGCAAAGTTGTCTTCTGCGCGAAGCTGCGCGTGATGAAGAAGCCGGAAATGGCGAAGAACACCATCACCGAAAGCATCCCGAGCGTGATGCCCTGCAGGCTACCGGCCAGGGGTTGCACCGCCTTTGGCCCCAGGCTGATCGGATAGGCATGGGAGATCAGCACACCGGCTGCAGCCAGCATCCGCAGAAGATTGAAATTGTTATCCCGTCCGGCTGCCCGATCGGCGATGCGAAGCAAGTGGGTGCGCTTGCCTGTCATGTCGTCTCCTGCAGAGCGCTCCGATGTGGGCGAGATGCATTTCAGTCTCTGCATATCATCGATGATGCCGATCCGACAGGCCAAGGGCCTGTCACAACCCGTTGTGCGAAGGAAACGGGTAAATTTCGGGCAGTCCCCCGGCAGATGCACGATCGGAGAAAAATCCTCCGAAGTTTGTGCCATTACCAATCGTATAAGTATTCAATAATGTGACTTTATGGAATAATCTCGCCGGACAGTTTTATGTGTTTTTCCAGTACAGGAGTTTGGCATGCCCGCCCCCAATCTGCTGCTTGTCGGATGCCAGAAATCGGGCACCACCTGGACCCATATCAGCCTGCGGAAGTCGCGCCACATCGTGGCCACCAACGAGAAAGAGCTGCATTTCTTCACCAAGCCTGAGACGGAACGGGACTGGGACGCCTATCTGGCGCATTTCCCGGCTCGGGACGGTGCCAGCTATTACATGGAAACCACGCCGAACTACTTCCAACTGCCCTCGGACGGTCGCGACATTGCGACCGAGATCAAGGCGGCGCTCGGGCATCCGACCATCATGGCCATCTTCCGCAACCCGGTCGAGCGTTACGAATCCGCCTATATCCATCACATGGATAAGGGCCGCCTGCCCTACAGCGCCACGATCCGTGGGCTGACCACCGAGATCCCCTCGATGCTGGACTATGGCCGCTACGGCAGCATCCTGCGCCACTGGAAGAAGGTCTTCCCCGATATCGGCACCTTCTTTTACGACGACATCCAGGCCGACAAGATGCGCTTCCTGACCGGCATGATGGCCTTTCTGGGCCTGCAGAACGATCTCATGGCCAAGGCTGTCGATTTCCGCGCCAATGACAAGACGATCAAGGTCAAGGAACGGCATGCCGACTGGAAGATGCCCGTGCTGGAGCCCGAGACGGCCGATCAACTGCGCGATTACTACCGTGATGAGGTGCTGGAGTTGCAGGATCTGACGGGCCGCGACCTGTCGCACTGGCTGGCTCCCGCCCCCGAAGTCAAGACGGCCAGTGTTATCGGCCTGTCGGGCTATGTCCGCCGGATGATGGGCGGGCGGGCCTGAAGCCGAAACACCCTGCGTCATAAGAGCACAGGGGTGCCGTAATTTTGCCCGAGAATCGCGCAAGCCTCGACATTAGTTTTAACATCTTTTGCCAAGAGCATGCCCATGTTCCTAGGTCCTTTGCTTCTGGGAAGTTTTGCAGGCTACGTCGCCGCCGGATTGGCGCTGGTGCTGGGGCTGGCGTTCTGGCTTGCCGCGCTGACCCTGGTCGCCACCGGGATGACAGCCACCGGTTTCCTGCTCGCCCTGCTCGTGCTGCGCAATCCTTTGGCGCAACACCCGGGAATGCTGCACGCCGCCCTCTGAATGCGCGATCCCTGCCAAGGGGTCATTGCAGGGTCATTCCGGGGTGCTATCCTTTGCAAACGGAACAGCCCGCCTACAGAATGAGCCTGTCATGAGTGCCCCCCTGCCCCGGATCGCGGTCGTGATCCCCTGCTACAATTCCGAGGCCTGGATCACCCGCACGATCAACTCCGTGCT
>QFQS01000006.1 GCA_003243455.1 Cereibacter sphaeroides
CGATATGCGCCGATCTCGCCGTCGAAACGACCAAACCGCCCGCATATCCCTTCATTCATCTACAGTTTCAAAGAGCGTGAGCGCAAAAACAGAAGAAAACCGCTAGTTCACTAGCGTTTCCCGACCGCCTTGTCTCCAGTTTGTCGCGGCAACTTTCGTTCCCGCTCCCTCCACTCCTGCGCCGCTTTCGCTGCACCGTTCGTTTCGGTGAGCGGGTATCTACGGATCGGCGACGGGGACCGCAAGAGGAAAAAACGAGGGCTTTCGCATTTTCTTCGTGAACCCTGTGTTTACTGGGGGTTCGCCGCTTGATGCCCTAACGTCATCAATGGCTTATCCACAGGCCGCCCTCTATGGGGACAAGAATCGGCCCACGCCGGGCCCGAATCCCGCCCGCAAATCACCCCCGATGGGTGATCCGCCCCCCGCAAACGGTCAGCGCGATTCCCATCGCGCCCACCGCACCGGGCGCCGCAGCCTCGATATCCCCGCCCAGCAGCACCAGGTCGCCCGCCAGCCCCGGCACGATCCGGCCGGTCACATGATCCCGATGCGCGGCCCATGCTCCTCCGGCCGTATAGGCGTGCAGCACCTTCATCAGTCTCACCCGTTGATCCGCCTCATCGCCATAGGGCTTCCGCGTCAGCGCCGCCTGAATGTTGCGCAGGACCGAGACATCGGTCACCGGCCAATCCGAGGCGAATGCCAGCGCCGCGCCGCCTTCGACCAGATCGCGCACCGGGAAACTGTCGCCCCAGCGATCCCTGCCCACCATGTCGCGCGCAGGATCGAAGGGGAAATCCATAGCCCCTGGAGGATGCGAGGGCTGCATCGACGCGGTGATCCCCAATGCCCCCACGCGCGGAATGTCCGCGCGGTCGATCAGTTCGATATGTTCGATTCGATGGCGGCTGTCGCGCTTGCCATTGGCCTTTTGCGCGGCCTCATAGCCGTCGATCGTCACGCGCACCGCCCCATCGCCGATCGCATGGACCGCAATCTGCAACCCCCGCCGGTCGATCTCGGTTGCAATCGCCTTGAACCGTTCCGGCTCGAACAGGGGAACCGAGCGATGGCCGGGCTGACCGGGATAGTCGTCCAGCCGGAACGCCGTGCCGCTGTCCATTACCCCGTCCATGAACATCTTCACAAAGCCGCTCGACAGCCATTCGTCGTCATAGTCCCGCGTCAGTTCGTCGGCGCGGTCCAGTTCCGACAACTCCATATGCGGCTTGAAATGCAGCGGCACCTTGACCCGCGCGGTCAACTCGCCCGCATCCCGCATCTCGCGCAGCAGTTCCAGCGTGTAGCGGTTGCCATCCATGTTCACCATCGAGGTGACGCCAGCCTTGGCGCAATGCGCCAGCCCGTTGGCAATCTTGGCCCGGTCCACCGCCCGCTCGGCGTCCGAAGGCCAGGGAGCAGGCTCGCCCCCGGTCGCGATCCCCAGGTACAGGCGCAACTCGCCGCCCAGATCCTGCACCGGCGCGAAAGCCTCGAACTCCAGCAATTCGCCGCTGGCAAGGCCATCCGGCCCCATCACCACCTCATGCCCCTCGGGCAGTTCCTTGCCATGCAGCAACCCGGCCGCCTTCAGCGCCGCCGTATTGGCCCAGACGGTGTGGTGGTCATAGGCGGTCATTGCGATGGGACGGTCAGAGATCACGGCATCCAGATCGGCCCGGGTGATCTTCCTGCCGCCGAACATGCCGTAATCCGCGCCCTGCGCCATCAAGAGCGGCTGATCGGGATGAGAGGCGGCGAAATCGCGGAACGCGCGCGACAGCGCCTCAGCCCCATAGACGCCGCCCAGTTGCAGATGCGCCAGCTCCGCCCCGCCCAACACCAGATGCAGGTGGCTTTCAAAGAACCCCGGCAACAGCGTCCGCCCTGCCCCGTCGATCACCTCGGTCGCAGGCCCCGCCAGTCGCGCGACCTCTTCCGCGCTGCCAACGGCCAGAATGCGCCCCCCGGCAATCGCCACAGCCTCGGCGCGCGATCCCCGCTCGTCCATCGTCAGGACTCGCGCATTCGTTACGATCAGATCGGCTTTCATCTTACCTGCTTCTTCTTGGTTAAAATACCCCGGGGGGAGCGGCCAGCGGCCGCGTGGGGGGCAGCGCCCCCCTACCCCGCCAAACCTTCCGCGATGACGCACAGCATCTCGAACATCAGCGTCACGCCAAGGAAGGCCGTCGCACCGGACGGATCGAACGGCGGCGATACCTCGACCAGATCGGCGCCCACGATCTTCACGCCGCGCAGTTCCCGCGCCACCTGCAATGCCTGAAAACTGTTCGGCCCGCCAATCTCGGGCGTGCCCGTGCCCGGTGCAAAGGCCGGATCCACAAAGTCGATGTCATAGCTGACATAGGTGTCGCCCGTGCCCGCCCTCTCACGCGCCTCGGCCATCACATCGGCGATGCCGCGGGCAAAGAACTCCTCGATCGGGATCACCTTGATGCCAACGCCTTCTGCGAAATCCCGATCCTCGAAATCATAGGCCGGTCCACGGATGCCGATCATCGTCACGCGATGCGGGTCCAGCAGACCTTCCTCCACCGCGCGGCGAAAAGGTGTGCCATGCGTATACATTGTGCCGTTGAAATAGCTGTGGAACAGGTCGGTGTGGCTGTCGAAATGGATCATGCCCAACGGCCGATCCCTGGCCAGCGCGCGCAGGATCGGCAGGGTGCACAGGTGATCGCCCCCGGCGGTCAGCGGCACTACCCCCGCCTGACGCACCTTTGTATAAAAGGCATCCATCCGCTTCAGCGAATCCATCACATCGGCCGGGTTAGGCCCGACATCGCCGAGGTCGGCGCAGCGCACCAGATCGAACGGCCGCACCCGCGTCACCCCGTTCGCCGCGCGGATCATGGTCGAGTAGTCGCGCATCTGCCTTGGTCCATGGCGCGGCCCGGGGCGGTTCGTCGTGCCGCCGTCCCAGGGCGCGCCGATCAGCCCGACCTGCACCTCGCTCAGGCGCGGATCGTCAAGCCCGACATGGGGCAGCCGCATGAAGGTAGGGATGCCGGCAAAGCGCGGAAGGTCGAATCCCGACACTGGCCGGAAGAAATCACTGTCCATTCTGTCCCCACAACTTGCAGTCGGGGCGCATCTGATCACCCCAGCCATCCCGTGTCACGCCCGTTTGCGACAGCGGCAGACCGCTGAGACATGTCATCACACGGTGCTGTGGGCTTGACCTTGCGGGCCGCTTCGTCCTTCTATCGCTCAAGTCTGTGGAACGAGGGGCGCCAAAGCCCCATTGGGAAGAGCGATGAACACCAAGACAGCCGAAACCGAAACCGTCGCGCGCCCCGCGGGCCGTCCCAATGTGCCGGGCGGACGCACCGTGCTGGCCTCCGACATCCGCCTGACCGGCAATCTCAGCTCTTCCGGCACGGTCGAGATCCTGGGCGAAGTCAACGGCGATGTCAGCGCGCAGACGCTAGTCGTCGGTGCCGAGGGCCTGCTGAAAGGCTCGATCAGCGCCGAGGCGGTCGAGGTTCGCGGCCATCTGGAAGGCAAGGTAAGCTGTCTGGCCTTCACCCTACGCTCCTCCGCCATCGTCACAGCCGAAGTGAACTACGAGACGCTGGTGATCGAAAGCGGCGCGCAGATCGACGGCAAGTTCAAGCATACCACCCGCTGACCTTTGGCGTTGAGAGGATGGCAGGATGACAGCCGAGCCGATCCTGCTTCGTGCCGATGAGGGTGGTATCGCCACGCTCACGCTCAACTCGCCGTCCAGCCTCAACGCACTGTCCGACGCGATGCTGGCGGCGCTGTCGGATGAATTCGTTCGACTTGCACAGGACAACAAGACCCGCGTGGTCATCCTGCGCGGCGCTGGCAAAGCCTTCTGCGCGGGCCACGACCTGAAGGAAATGCAGGCAGGCCGTAGCGCGCCCGACAAGGGCCGCGCCTATTTCGTCGACCTCTTCGCCCGCTGCGCCGCCGTCATGCAGGCGATCCGCGCCCTGCCCCAGTCAGTGATCGCCGAGGTTCACGGCATCGCCACCGCCGCAGGCTGCCAGCTCGTCGCCTCCTGCGACATGGCCGTCGCGGCGGAAGGCACGCGCTTTGGCGTCAACGGCGTCAACATCGGCCTGTTTTGCTCGACCCCCATGGTCGCGCTGTCCCGCAACGTCCCCGCCAAGGTCGCCTTCGAGATGTTGACCACCGGCGAGTTCATCTCTGCCACCCGCGCCCGCGAGGTGGGTCTGGTCAATCGCGTCACCACACCCGAGGCGCTGACCACCGAGACCCGCACACTGGCCGAGCTTCTCGCCTCAAAGCTGACCGCCGCCGTCAAGATCGGCAAGCGCGCCTTCTACGACCAGATCGACCTGCCGCTGGATCAGGCCTATGCCCATGCCAGCGCCGTCATGGTCGAAAACATGCTGTGGCGCGACACCGAAGAAGGCATCAGCGCCTTCCTGGAAAAGCGCCGGCCGGACTGGAAGCCATAGCTGATCAGAGACCGTAAAGGTCGCCGAACTTCGCCTCCAGATAGTCAAGCAGCGGCCCTTCCGAAGGCTCAAATCCGCAGGCGCGCTTGATCACTTCGCGCGGCTCGTAAAGCCCGCCGTGCCGTTGCAGGTTCTCGCGCAGCCAGCCGGTGGCACCTGCGGTCTCTCCCCGCGCCAGCGCCTCGTCGAGGTCGGGAACCGCCTCGCGCAGCGCTTTGTGCAGGCAACCGGCATAGACGTTGCCCAGCGTATAGGTCGGGAAATAGCCGAACAGCCCCACCGACCAATGCACGTCCTGCAGCATCCCATGCGCAGGCCAGTCCACCGCCACGCCGAAGTCGGACAGGAAGCGGTCGTTCCATGCGGTCTCCAGATCGGTGACCGCAAGATCTCCGGCAATCAGCGCGCGCTCCAGATCAAAGCGCATCATGATATGCAGGTTGTAATGCACCTCATCCGCCTCGGTGCGGATGAAGCCCGACTGCACCCGGTTCACCGCGCCATAGAACGCCTCGGCGCTCTCGACACCAAAAGGCCCGAAGCGCTCCCGCATCTGGCCGAACAGCCAGCCCGCAAAGGCGCGGCTCCGGCCCAGCTGGTTCTCATAGATCCGGCTCTGGCTTTCATGCACACCCATCGAGACGCCCGCCCCCAGCGGCGTCAGCAGGAAATCCGGGTCAATCCCCAGCTCATAGCAGGCATGGCCCGTCTCATGGATCGTCGAATAGATGCAGTTGAACGGATCGTTCTCCGCCACCCGCGTGGTGATCCGCGCATCGCTGCCCGAGCCGGAAGAGAACGGATGCACCGCCAGATCCAGCCGCCCCCGCGACCAGTCATAGCCAAAGGTCGTGGCCAGATCGCGCGCCAGCCGCATCTGCCCGTCCTGACCGAAATGCCCCTGCAGGGCGGCAGGCTGCCGCGCCGCGCCCAGCACGGCCGACCGCAGCGCCACCAGCCTTGGCCGCATCCGCCCGAACATCTCGCCGATCTGCGCTGCCGTCGCGCCCGGCTCATAATCGTCCAGCAGCGCGTCATACAGATCGCCACCCTGCGACAGACAGGCCGCCTCTTCCCGCCGCAGCGCGATCACCTGACCCAGCACCGGCAGGAACGCCGCCACATCGTCATTCGCCCGTGCCTCGGCCCAGATGCCCTGAGCCATCGAGGTTACGCGCGCGATCTCCTGCGCCAGTTGCGACGGCACCTTGACCATTCGCGCATGGCTGCGCCGGATGTGCCGCAGTTGCGCCTGCCCGACCTCATCGGCGGGCGCCGCGCTGTCCAGCCACTCCGCGATCCGCGGATCGGTGCGGCGGGCGTGGAGTATCCCCTCCATCGCCGCCATCTCCTCGGACCGCTGCTCGGCAGCGCCACGCGGCATCACCGTTTCCTGATCCCAGCCAAGCCGCCCCGCAACCTGCGCCAGCGCCTCAGTCTGGCGCTGGAACGCCATCAGATCATCATAGGGCGTCATTGGGTTCCTTCCCGGATGGAGCCTTGAATGGGGTAAAGTGCCAGGTAGCGCGCCCGCAGGATCAGAACCCACAGCAGGATCGCCCCCGCCTGGTGAGTCAGCGCCGGATGCAGCGCGGCGGCGGTCAGCACGGTTGCGATGCCAAGCGCCAGTTGCACCACGAACATGCCCATGACCATGTTGAACGCGGCCCTTGTCGCGCGATAGGCCGACCGCCGACCGCGCAGCCAGACCACGATGCCAAAGATGAACAGCAGATACCCGGCGATGCGGTGAATGAACTGCACCAGCCCCGCATTCTCAAAGAACGCCGCCCAAACGGGGCGCCCCGGCACATAAAACGCATCCGCCGGAAAGAACTGCCCGTTCATATCCGGCCACGTCGGAAAGGCGCGGCCCGCGTCGATCCCGGCCACCAGCGCCCCCAGCAGAACCTGCAAGAACGCAAAGTGCATCAACCCCGTCGACATGCGGAACAGCTTGTCCTCACGCCCCCGCCGCGCCTGCAACAGATCGCGCTCCGGCCGCCCCAGAAGCAGCACATACCAGGTGATGAACCCAAGGATGACGAAGGCCAGCCCCAGATGCACCGCCAGCCGGTAAGAGGCGACCGTCACCTGCCCCTCTTCCAGCCCCGAAGATACCATCCACCAGCCAATCGCCCCCTGCGCGCCCCCAAGCACGCCGATCAGCAGCAGCCGCTGCGTCCAGCCCGTAGGTATCCGCCGCGCGGCAAGGAAGCCAAAGAACCCGACCGCCCAGACCAGCCCGATCAGCCGGCCAAGCTGCCGATGCCCCCATTCCCACCAGTAGATCGCCTTGAAGCCCTCAAGCGTCATCGTCGAGTTCTGGATCTGGAACTGCGGGCTTGCCTGATACTTTGCAAACTCCTCGGCCCAATGACCCTCGTCCATCGGCGGCAATGCACCCGTCACAGGGCGCCATTCGGTGATCGACAACCCGGAATCCGTCAGCCGCGTCGCCCCGCCAACAAGGATCATCAGCGCGACCAGCGCGAACAGCAGCATCAGCCAGACCCGGATCCAGCGTCGCGCCCCGTGGCCCCGGCCCTCGATCATCCCGCCTTGCGGGACCGGGGCGGTACTACCCTCCGAGACTTCCTCGAATATGCTGCGCTTGCCTGCCATCGGCCAACTCCTTCGCGTCGCGGGCGGGACACTAGGCCCGCCCCCCGCCACCTTCAACCCCACGAAGCCTCGGGCTTCTTCCGTTTACAAATATCCCGGGGGAGTCGCGCCAGCGACGGGGGCTGGCCCCCCACGCCCTCTCCGCTTACTGCAAACGGCGCGCGATCTGGCGCAGCATCCCGTGGAACGTCTGCACATCCGCCCGTGTCAGGTTCAGCCGAGCCCACATATTGCGCAGCGCCAGTTTCATTCCCGGAGCCTTCTCTGGCGGAAAGAAGAACCCCGCCTCGTCCAGCCGCTCTTCGAAATGATCGCCGAGCTTCGTCACCTCGATGCCGGAGGCGAAGTCCGTCCTGGCCATCTGCCAGACCTCAGGCGAAACCTCGACCGTCTGCCGCCGCCACTCGTATCCCATCAGCAGCACACATTGCCCAAGGTTCAGCGAGGGAAAATCCGGGTTCACCGGCACGGTCACGATGGCATTGGCCAGCGCCACATCCTCATTCTCCAGCCCCGCGCGTTCCGGACCGAACAGCACTCCTATCCGCTTGCCTTCGGCAGCCAGTGCGCGGGCATGTTCCATCGCGCGCTCCGGCGTCATCACCGGCTTGGTCAGTTCTCGCCCCCGCGCCGTGGTGGCAAAGACATAGTCGCAATCGGCAATCGCCGCCGCAACATCCGGGTAAGGCGGCGCATCTAGCAGCCGCCCCGCCCCGCTGGCCATCGCAATCGCCTTCGGGTTCGGCCAGCCGTCGCGCGGGTCGACCACCCGCAGCCGGTCCAGCCCGAAATTCAGCATCGCCCGCGCCGCAGCGCCGATATTCTCGCCCATCTGCGGGCGGACCAGGATGAAGGCGGGTGAGACTGCGGACATGGGACATCCAGCCTTTGCGCGGAAAGAGGCGGCCTGATACGCTGCCAAAGCGCCCCTGACAAGGATGCCGTCTTGCCCCGCGATCCCGAGCTTGAAACGCTGGTCTCCCGCGACCTGTCCCATCTCAGCGCTTTGAGGGCCACCTCCATGTTCGGCGGCCTCGCCTGGATGTGGCAGGGCAACCTGCTTTGCGCTGCCCGGGCGGATGGGGTTCTGGTGCGGCTCGGCAAAGGGAACGACGCCGAGGCGCTGGAGATCGACGGCGTCACCGCGATGCAGATGGGCGCGCGCGCCATGCAGGGCTGGGTCAGGCTTGACCCCGATGCCGCGCGCGACAATGCGACCCGCCAGCGCCTGCTCGCCGCCGCGCAGTCCTTTGTCGCCGGATTGCCAGCCAAGTAGCCAAGCCCCGCGTTCTGCGCTAGGACGGGCCACCCGCCGTCAAGGAAGGCCCGAATGCCCGATACCGAACGCCCGCAGATCTATCTCATCACCCCGCCAGAGCTTGACCTCGAGGTCTTTCCCGACCGGCTTGCGGGCATTCTGGACGGTGCCGAGATCGCCTGCGTGCGCCTCGCCCTTGCCAGCAAGGATGAGGATCGCGTGGCACGCACGGCGGATGCGCTGCGCGAGGTTGCCCATGCCCGCGACGTGGCACTGGTCATCGAAAGCCACCTGATGCTGGTCGAACGGTTGGGCTTAGACGGCGTCCACCTGATCGACGGCGCTCGCAGCGTCCGCGCGACACGCAAGGCGCTTGGCTCCGACGCCATCGTCGGCGCCTTCTGCCGCACCTCCCGCCATGAAGGCATGTCAGCGGGAGAGGCCGGAGCCGACTACGTCGCCTTCGGCCCCCTAGGCGCAAGTCCCCTGGGTGATGGCAAGGTGGTCGAATACGACCTCTTCGACTTCTGGTCTGAAGCCATCGAAGTCCCCGCCGTCGCCGAAGGCGCCCTGACCGAGGCGCTGGTCGCCCAATACGCCCCCGTCACCGACTTCTTCGGCATAGGCGAGGAAATCTGGCGCCACGACGACCCACTGAAAGCATTGAAGGCGCTGATCAAAGCGATGGGATAAGCGCCCTCTTGCCCGGAACAAGGCGCAAAGCGCCGCCGGGCAGCGCCCGACCGCCCCCATGGGCGGGCGCTTCCTCAACCTCACCGCATGGCTATCGGTTGGCAGTATCCGCACCATAAAACGCAGACCACAATCGTCGCAGCGCCCACCCACGGTCAGGCACTGCCCTCCGTTCCGCCCTCGGGAAACCCGTCCCGAACCTCAGCCTCACACCAGGCCGCCAGCGCCTTCCGGTCCGCGAACTCCGCCACCGCCCGAGGCGGATGCCGGACCACCTCGACCGCCCCGCCCCTCGGTGCCGCCAGCACGGCAATCAGGTGTGGCGCGAAGTCCATCTCGCCCCACCAGCCGTAAAACCGCCGATCCTGCCCCTTGGGCGCGCGATAGACCACTGTCACCGGCTGGATCTGCAACTCCTTCTCCACACCGGACGTAAAGAACGCCGCGAACAGCGTTGATTTGAATGGCAATACCCGCCGAGAGTCCGTGCTCGTCCCCTCGGGGAAGAACAACAGTCGATGCCCCGCCCGCAGCCGTTCCTCGAACACCGCCTGCTGCGCCCGCGCCTCGGCGCCCTTGCGCGTTATGAACACCGTCCCCGTCGCACGCGCCAGCCAGCCGATCCCGGCCCAGCCCGAAACCTCGGCCTTGGAGACGAAGTACACCCGGTCCACAGCGTTCAGCACATAGATGTCCAGCCAGGATGCATGGTTGGCGACCAGCGCCCCCTGCCCCTGCATCCGTGCGCCCCGGACCGTCAGCCGCAGCCCCAGCAGCACCAGCGCGATCCGGCACACCCCTTGCGTGATCCATGGGCTGACCGGTCGCGCCGCCCCGCACAGGGGTCGCTCGACCAGCCGCACCAGCAACAGCAGCACCAGCCCGCCATAGACGACCAGCGCCAGCGTGCCGCCCCGCAGAACCACACGAACCCAGCCCCGGAATCCCGGCGCCGGCAGCGCCATCTGCGCCGCGAGCCAATCGCTCATGCCTCGCCGCCGTGCTTCCGGATGTAGAACCCGCGATGCTTTTCCGACATCCGCGCCGTATCCATCACCAGGCAGACATCCGTGGTGTTGAAGGCCCGGTCGATCCAGGCTCCCTCGCCCACGAACCCACCAAGCCGCAGGTAAGCCTTGATCAGCGCCGGTGTCGCCACTATCGCCGCGCGACGGTCGACCTGATCCGGCGCCACAATGTCCATCCGCTGATAGGACGAAGCCTGCGCCCGCACCCGCAACTCGGGCGGCGCCAAGTGGTTGGCATGCAGATAGGACAGTGGCATCGCCAGCGATTCCACATCCGTGCCATGGAAACTCGCGACCCCGAACAGCACCTCGATCCCACGCTCCAGCACGTAATCCGCCAGCGCATTCCACAGATGGAACATCGCCGTTCCGCCGCGATACTCGGCCGCCACGCAGGACCGGCCCAGTTCCAACAGCTTCCGGCCAGAGGCCTTCAGCGCCGTCAGGTCGTACTCCGTCTCGGAATAGAACGGCTGCCCTGGCAACAGCCGGTCGCTTGGCAACAGCCGGTACACGCCCACCACATCCTGCAGCTTCTCCGCATCCCGACGGGTATCGATCAGCAGCAGGTGGTCAAACATCGGGTCGAACTCATCCCGCTCCAGCCGCGCCTCGTGGTCCACCAGCGGGCCGTCGCCGCCAAGCTCTTCCACGAAAACCTCATAGCGCAGGCGCTGCGCCGCCTTCATGTCCCGCTCATCGGCGGCAAGACGAAGGGTGAAATGAGGTTCAGAGGGGATCATCGCTGCGTCTATCGGTCCCTTGGGGCCGGCAGCCTGCACGGCGTGGCCGTTTCTAAGACATTCGGCGGCGGATTTGCAACAGCCCGTCCCGTTACACAATCCAAGGTTGATTATAGTTGCTCGTCATACCTATAACTCGTCACCGCGCGTCGAACACCGGTTCAAGTTCGACGTTGCGACCGTCGATCACCACCTTGCCCGCGTGTTCAAAATTCACGGTGATGCGGCCACCGATGTTGGACTGGACCTGGCCCAACCCCCAGTCCGGTTGTCCGGGATGCCGGACCAGCATCCCCGGTTCCAGTATCGCGTTCACCCTGTTCTGCTCCACCCCAGAGGTATCATGCCTGACAAACCCGACCTCGCCGCGCTGATCGGATCGCGCATCTGCCATGACCTTATCAGTCCGATCGGCGCCATCAGCAACGGGGTAGAACTGCTTGCCATGGATGGTGCGACCAAGGGCCCGGAACTTTCCCTGATCTCGGAAAGCGTGTCGAACGCGAATGCCCGCATCCGCCTGTTCCGCATCGCCTTCGGCTCGACCGGCGGCGACAGCCGGATCGCACGGGGTGAGGTCATCACGATCCTTGCCGACATCACGCGCGGCAGCCGGCTGCGCATAGACTGGACATCCCCGACCGATCTTTCGCGGCGCGATGTAAAGCTCGCCTTCCTCGCCATCCAGTGCATGGAAAGCGCAATGCCCTGGGGCGGCCAGATCAGTGTCGCCAACACCGACCACTGGACGGTGAGCGGCGAGGCGCACCGCCTGCGCATCGAGCCTGCCCTTTGGGACGCCTTGACTGACCCGAAAGCAGAGGTAGAAATCACACCGGCCATGGTACATTTCGCCCTGCTTGCTGACGAAATCCTTCGGCAAAAGGGCAGCCTGACCGTGGATCGCGGCGTCACGGCGCTACGGATTGCCTTCTGAAACCTGACCCTCCGGAGACAGCGAAGCCGGATCGGGCGCATTCAGATCTGGCGCGGCCCAATACTTTGTGCCCGCCGCCGATGCGTTGACACGCCACCCCCGCCGATCCAGTGCAAAGAACGACCGCCCATCGACAAAGCGCAGTGTCTCGTGCGCTTCGTCATCGCCCATACGCGACCCGGCTTGCGCCGTCGCATCGAAACCGTCGTGGACGAAGCGGTCAAAAATCTCATCCGTTTCGAACAGGATCACCACCTGCGACTCGAACCCGCCGATGCCGAATGCGAAACCCACGCCACCTGTGCCCATGTTCATATAGGTCCGCTGGCCGGTTCCGTTCGACACTGCCACACCCTTGCCAAAGCCTGCGACAACCCCGATCAGCGTCGCGCGCCGCGTATCGAACACGGCATATCCCGCGCTTTGGCCATACAGCACCTCGGCAGCCGGATTTTCAGCGAACAGCCGCAACAGCGTGTCGGCCGCCATGGTGTCCAGCTTGGCGCGGGTGATATCGGGCGAGGGGTCGTTCTTCGCCAGGTTGATCGTGGAATCGACGGTCTGGTCCACGTGCTGCGCCGTCTTCTTGACGACGCCACCCACTTTCGAGGCGCCCTCAGTCAGCCTGTCACGCAATGACTGCGCAGGTGCCACGGTCGCAAGCAGGCCAACTGCCAGGCCGCAGAGCATACTGTTAAGACGGGTCATGGCATCACTCCGGCGAGGGCCTGCTGCCCGACGTGTGTCCCTCATCCACCCCATCTCTGGCAAGTGGGAAGGCGATTCGACGCCAGCGCCCCCGCAGGAGGAAACCTGTATCCACCCCCACCCCGATCCGGTTCAACCCGGCACCAGCCGATGGTTCTTGGCACGTGACACTGCCACCCGGCGCGTGATATTGATGTCCAACGGTTCGACCTCGCGGCATGTCAAATGCCGGCCACCGCAGCAGACGGCCGAAGACCTCTTAAGCAGAGGCTTTAACAGCCATGGATCAAAAGCTGATAGTCCGCGCTGCCGACCGGGCCGATCAGGCCCGGTTCGGGGCCGTCCTGACGGCGGCGTTCATAACCGACCCGGTCGCCCGCTGGGTATGGCCGGACCCGCTACAATTCATCGAAGCCTTCATGCCGTTCTCGAACCTGTTCGGCGGCAAGTCCCTCGATCTGCACTCTGCCTATGTCATCGGTGATTTCTCCGGGGTCGTACAATGGCTGCCACCCGGCGTCGGCTCCGACGACGATCCCCTGCTCGAGCTCCTTGCAGACACGATACCCGAGCCTAGGTACGGCGAGACGATGGCTTTGTTTGAAGAAATGGCCGGTCATCATCCGGATGAGCCGCATTGGTATGTCCCGTTGATCGGTGTCGATCCGGTCTGCCAGGGCCGTGGCTATGGAACAGAACTGATGCGCCACGGCCTCGCTATATGCGACCGCGCCGGACAGCCGGTCTATCTGGAAGCGACCAGCCCGGCATCGCGCGCACTCTACGAGCGCTTGGGTTTCGATACTCTGGCAGAGCTTTCGGCGGCGGAGTCCCCGCCGATGTTCGCCATGCTGCGTAGCCCGAAATAGGCGCCGCCGCAGACCCTCACCGCACCGTCCCGTCGCCCGTGACAAGGTACTTGAAGCTTGTCAGTTGCTCCGCCCCGACCGGCCCGCGCGCATGCAGCTTACCGGTGGCAATGCCGATCTCGGCCCCCATCCCGAACTCGCCGCCATCGGCGAACTGGGTCGAGGCATTGCGCAAAAGGATGGCGCTATCCAGCCGCTCAAAGAACCGGTCGGCGGTGGCGTCGCTCTCGGTCAGGATCGCCTCGGTATGCTGGCTGCCGTATTTGCGGATATGGGCGATTGCCTCGTCCACGCCATCGACCAGCTTCGCGGCAATGATCATGTCCAGAAACTCGCGCCCGAAATCGTCGGGCGCGGCTTTGACCGTGCCGGGCACCTTCAGCAACTCACCTTCGGTCCGCACCTCGACTCCCGCCTTCAGCAGGTCTTCGATCAGCACCGCCCCGTGCTTGGTGTAGAACCGCCAGTCGATCAGCAGGCACTCGGCCGAACCGCAGATGCCCGTGCGCCGGGTCTTGGCGTTCAGCACCACCGCCCGCGCCTTTTCCAGATCGGCATCACGATCGGCATAGATGTGGCAGATGCCCTCCAGATGCGCGAATACCGGCACCCGCGCCTCGCGCTGCACCAGACCGACAAGGCCCTTGCCGCCGCGCGGCACGATCACGTCGATATGCTCGACCATGCGCAGCATCTCGGAAACCGCCGCGCGGTCGCGCGTCGGCACAAGCTGGATCGCATCCACCGGCAGCTTCGCACCGCGCAGGCCCTCGACAAGACATTCGTGAATGGCTTGCGAGGAATGAAAGCTCTCCGATCCGCCACGCAGGATCACCGCGTTGCCCGACTTCAGGCACAGCGCACCCGCATCCGCCGTCACGTTCGGGCGGCTTTCATAGATGACGCCGATCACGCCGATGGGGGTGCGGACCCGCTTGATGTGCAGCCCGTTCGGGCGATCCCATTCGGCAATGACCTCGCCCACCGGATCGCGCTGCTCGGCCACGGCGCGCAGCCCGTCGACCATGGCGCGAATGCGGGCCTCGTCCAGCATCAGCCGGTCCATCATCGCCGGGCTCAGGCCCTTCTCGGCGGCATAGGCCAGGTCTTCGGAATTGGCGTCGAGTATCTCCTGGCGACGCGCCCAGACCGCATCCGCGGCCCCGATCAGCGCCACGTATTTGCGTTCAGGATCGGCATAGGCCAGCTCCGACGCCGCCGCCTTGGCGCGCCGCCCGATAGCTTCCATCTCGCCTGATACCATGCCGCCGTCCATCTCGCCCGCTCCGCTTGTCGTCGTAAAACATCGGTTAATTTCAGGTTAACATTAAACCCAAAGCCATTACATGTCAGTCGGTTGCCAAAAGTTGCACGCGTGAAATGCCCCATGCTTCTTCTTGGCTCAAATATCCCGGGGGTCCGGTGGCAGCGCCCCCGGCCTCTCCCCTCAGACCACCATATCATCCCGATGAATCAAAGCCGCCCGTCCCTGATACCCCAGGATCGCCTCGATCTCCCCCGACCGATGCCCCGCGATCTTCTTCGCCTCCGCCGCCGTATACCGGATCAGCCCCTTCCCCAGCACCTCACCCGCTGGCCCGAGGATCGCCACCGGCTCTCCCCGCCCGAAGCTGCCCGTCACCGCCGCGACCCCGGCCGGCAGCAGCGATTTCCCGGCCCGCAGCGCCGTCACTGCGCCCGCATCGACCCGAACCTCGCCCCGCGGCTTCATCGCGTTGATCCACCGCTTCCGCGCCACCTGAGGGTCGCCCTGCGCGACAAACCACGTCCGGTTCGCTCCCAAGGCCAGCGCCGTCAAGGGCCGCACCACCGATCCCTCCATGATCGCCATGGCGCAGCCCCCCGCGACCGCAATCTTGGCCGCCAGAAGCTTGGTCTTCATCCCGCCCTTCGACAGGCCCGAGATCGGATCACCCGCCATCGCCTCGATCTCGGGCGTGATCGTCTCGACCAGATCGAACCGCTGGGCAGTCGGGTCTTCCTTCGGATTGGCCGAATAGAACCCGTCCACGTCGGACAGAAGCAGCAACTGATCCGCCCCTGCCGTCACCGCGATCTGCGCGGCCAGCCGGTCGTTGTCCCCATACCGGATCTCATCCGTCGCGACCGTATCGTTCTCGTTCACGATCGGCACCACACCCAGACCCAGCAGGGTCTGCATCGTCGCCCGGCTGTTCAGATACCGCCGCCGATCCTCGGTATCCTCCAGCGTCACCAGAATCTGGGCCGTCGTGATCCCATGCGGCGCCAGCACTTCTTCATAGGCGCGCGCCAGCCGGATCTGTCCCACCGCCGCCGCCGCCTGCGCCTGCTCCAGCGTCAGCACGCCGTGGCCCAGCCCCAGCACCTTCCGCCCCAGCGCGATGGAACCCGAGGATACCAGCACCACATCGCAGCCGCGCTTCCTCGCCTCGGCCACGTCCAGCGCCAGACCCTTCAGCCAATCGAGCTTCAGCCCGGTTTCCCGGTCCACCAGCAGAGCCGAACCGATCTTGACGACCAGCCGCCGCGCCGCCCGGATATCGGGGGCGACCAGCGGCATCAGGGCTGCCATGGCGCGTCCTCCTCCACCTCCGTCCGCTCACCGATGATCTGGGCGTAAAGCGCGCGCAGAACGGTCGGCAGCCCCTCGCCGGAAACGCCAGACAGCAGGAACACCCGACCGTTCGACGCCCTTTCCAGCGCCCGCCGGCGTGTCGAGAGGGTCTTCGCGTCCAGCGCGTCGATCTTGTTCAGCGCGGTAATTCGCGGTTTGTCGGCAAGCGTGTCGGCATAAGCCTCCAACTCGGCAACGATGGTGCGGTAATCCTTGGTGATGGTCGAGGATGTCCCGTCCACCAGATGCAGCAGCACCGAGCACCGCTCGACATGGGCCAGGAACTGGTCGCCCAGCCCCCTGCCCTCGGACGCACCTTCGATCAGACCCGGAATGTCGGCCATGACGAACTCGCGGCCGTCGATACCGACGACGCCAAGGTTCGGCACCAGCGTGGTAAAGGGATAGTCCGCGATCTTGGGCCGGGCATTTGAAGTCGCCGCAAGGAAGGTCGACTTGCCCGCATTGGGCAGCCCGACCAGGCCCGCATCCGCGATCAGCTTCAGCCGCAGCCAGATCGTCCGCTCCACGCCCTCCTGCCCCGGATTGGCGCGGGACGGGGCGCGGTTTGTGGACGACTTGAACTGCATGTTGCCCCAGCCGCCGTTGCCCCCCTTGGCAAGCAACACGCGCTGCCCGACCACAGTCAGGTCGGCGATCACCGTCTCTTCATCCTCGTCGATGATCTCGGTTCCGACCGGCACCCGCAGAACGATATCGTCGCCCGTCTTGCCGGTGCGCTGGCTGCCCATGCCGGGCTGGCCGTTCTTGGCGAAGAAATGCTGCTGATAGCGGAAGTCGATAAGCGTGTTCAGCCCTTCGACCGCCTCGGCCCAGACCGAACCGCCATTGCCGCCGTCGCCGCCGTCGGGGCCGCCGAACTCGATGAACTTCTCGCGCCGGAAGCTGACGCAGCCACCGCCGCCGCCACCGGAGCGGATATAGACCTTGGCGAGGTCCAGGAATTTCATGATGCAGCGTCCTTCGCGGTCGGGCAGAAATCTTCCCCTACCGCAAAGGCAGGGGAAGGCTCAATCGAGTTTCTTCAGATAGGTCCAGGTCGGCACACGTGCATTGCGGGCAACGCTAAAGCTTTCGGCGTCGCCGATATAGCTGAAACCGCAGTTGGTCAGCACACGGGCCGAGCCGGGATTGTCCTGAAACACCTCGGCAAAGATCGTGCGCGAGCCAAGCGGATTTTCGTGAACCAGCGCCCGGACAGCTTCGGAGGCATAGCCTGCGTTCCAAAAGGCGGGCGCGACCCAATAGCCTATCTCGGACTGCGCGCGATCCATCGCTTTCAGCGAGATCACACCCAGCACCTCGGCCAGGCCGGTGGCAGAGCCGTCCAGAACCCAGGCGTATTCCGGCCCGGTGCCCGCCATCATGCGGGTCACATAGGCTTCGGCCGCACCGGGGGGCAACGGGTGAGGGATCGACTGCGTGCCCTCGGCCACGCGCCGGTCGCCCGCATACATGGCGAACAGGCCCGCATCGGACTTTCGCATCGGGCGCAGCGTCAGCCGCCCCGCAGCAATGTCACTGACTGGCGAAAAATTCGCACTCGTCACGTCAAGCTTCATGGCCTCCTCCTTCGAAGCGCATGGCGCCGGGCCTCCCCGCCCGGCTTGGTGGAAGAACCCGATGAGAATGGCACCGGATTCCTTTGCCTCGCTTACCGGACCAAGATGGCGATCCGGTGTCGAATACCCAACATCACTAGGGCGTTACCAATGAACAAAATCAGAAGGGGGACCGGCCTTCCGGCCGATCCCCCGCTGCTAATTCCGCAAGGTTGCGTCCGGTTTACTCGGCGGCCTCCGCCACGGGGAGAACCGAAATGAAAGTGCGACCCTTCATGCCTTTCTTGAAGGTCACCTTACCTTCCACGACGGCAAAGATCGTGTGGTCGGTGCCCATGCCCACACCGGTTCCGGGGAACCAGGTGGTGCCGCGCTGACGCACGATGATGTTGCCGGGGATGGCGGCCTGGCCACCGTACAATTTCACGCCCAGACGACGGCCCGCGGAGTCGCGACCGTTGCGGGAAGAACCGCCTGCCTTTTTATGTGCCATCTGTCGTTACTCCTTCGCAGCAGCAGCGGCCTTGGGGGCGCGCTTCGGTTTCGCCGGGGCCTCGACAACCGGGGCAGCAGCGGCGTTGTGGGCCGTACGGCGCGCATCGGCGGTGCCGGTGGCGGCAGCCACGCCGGACTTGTCCGCGCCGGTCGCCAGGATGTCGGTCACGCGAACCAGCGTCAGCTGCTGACGGTGGCCCTTGGTGCGCTGCGACGAATGCTTACGACGGCGCTTGACGTAGTGGATGACCTTCTCGCCCTTGATCTGGTCGATCACCTCGGCCTGCACGGCCGCACCCGCGACGAGCGGCGCACCGACGGTCAGCTTGTCGCCGCCCACCATCAGGATTTCGTTGAACTGGATCTTGTCGCCAGCAATAGCGGACAGCTTCTCAACGCGCAGGACGTCACCCGCCTGCACCTTGTATTGCTTGCCGCCCGTTTTCAGGACCGCGAACATAGGTCTTTCCTTTTCCTTGACCGCATCCTGTGGCCCCGGATCGAACCGGCGTTTGGTGCCTCGGACAGCGCGCCCCCTGACGGAGCGATATTAAACAAAAAGCCCCGGCCGGGCCTGCGCCCTTCCGGAGATGCGGCTATATCTGCGAAGCCTCCCGGATTGTCAAGCAGGACGGAAGGCGGGCGGGTCAGATATCCTGCCCGGCCAGAACGCCCGCAGCGGCACGACCCAGATCACCGGAAATCTGCACGAAGACTTCGTCAAAGGCGCCAAAAAGCGCCTCGTTCAGCACCTGCGCCTCGGGGGTTTCAGAGAAGGCGATGTAGGCTTGCAGGTCGTCGTCCGACAGCGGCCCGTAGGCCATGGCGAGATAGGGGTATAGCCAGGCCTCGGTCTCGGTCCGAACCTCGGGCTCCTGCGACCAGACATCCGACAGGATATTATCCTGACTCATGCCATCCGCGCCAAAGGCGCCGGCATCGGCCATGCTCTGATAGAAGGCCAGATTGGCGTTCAACGAACCCGCGACGTTTTCTTCGATCAGGTCGTTCGTCGCAGCGAACTTTTCGAGAAGGTCCAGCCGCGGATCGCGGTCCGCGCGCATCGCCTCCAGCTTGCCCTTGGCCGCCTCTTCCACACTGTCGTCAAGCAATGCACGACGGGCGTCGATTTCCAGTCCGACGATGCGCTGACCGCGATCGGAGGCAAAGAAATCGACCAGCACCTGCAATGCGTCAGGATCGTCACCCAGCCGCCGCTCGAAGGCCTGCGAGAAACGCAGTTGCATCCGTGTTTCGTCATAGATGCCGCCGACAAGTTCCGACCACCGCGCACCCGCCGCCTCGGGGAAAAGCTCGCCGCGCAACTCGTCGCCATAGCCGATGCCTTCGTCATGCATGACGGAGATGACATCGGACAGCCTCAGCGCGGCGCTGACATCCGCCGGTTCGGCGGCCGAAGCGCCAAATGGGGCGAGCAAAAAAAGCCATAGAACTGGAAGTATGCGCAACAGCATCGGCTGCCCTCTTTCATCGGCCGCCGATACACCTAGGGCCTTCGGCACTCTATGCCAATACCGCCCATGCGGTGCGCTGGTCACAGTCGCGGAATCGGGCTTGCAAGCGCCCAGCCGCTCGACTACATCCCCCGCTCACGACGACCACCGACGCGGAGAGGTGCCGGAGCGGTCGAACGGGGCGGTCTCGAAAACCGTTGACCCTTTGCGGGGTCCCAGGGTTCGAATCCCTGTCTCTCCGCCACACACCCACCAGACGAAAATACTCCTATATTTTCCTGCCTGGATACCCATCTTGGCAACCACACACGTCAACCACACAGGCGCGGCATTCCTTCGACGGCTCATCCTCTTCAGATTGCACGACAACATCCAGCCAATGCGTTGGCTGCGACCTGAAGCGCGAATGTAGAAACCGGCATAGCTCCGCACTCTCGCGCTTCAGGTAATCAGACGCGCGCCGTTAACTTTCGTGGTCTGACCGAGGGCGCAATGTCATGACGGCACTAATCCTTGGCTTTCATCGCCGCCTCAAGCTTGGCTTTGTCCGCGCCACTAAGCTGCGGTCGATCAATGACCAGTTTCAGGTTGTCAATCGACCCGGTGAAGGCGAAGGGCGTCTTATAAATCTTGTCGTTCACAGGCGTTCCCGTGTCAGAGCCGATATCCATGTTTTCGTCCCATGCCAGAATCAGCGGGATTGTGTGGTCCAGCTTTTGGGTCGCAACGACTTTGCCGTCTACCGAGAGTGTGCCTGTTCCCGATTGTCCGATGCCGCTCATGCTGTTGAATGCAAGCGTTTCGGCACCCATGCCCTCATACTTGAAATCGAACACAAGGGTGTGGTTTCCGGCAGAGAGCGTATCCGTTGCTGCCCAGACCACATTTTTTAGCCCAACCAGGTTCCAGTCGAACGTCGGCTTGCCCTTGTTGAGATAAAACCCATAGCCGGTAAAGCGCCCTCCTTGGGTAATAATCATCCCGTCGCCACCATCTGCAGGCACGGTTATGTCCGCAGTGAATGTGTATGAAGCGTTCAGCAGGCTAGGCGCGACACCGTTCGAAATTCCTGTCATTCTGCCAGGGAAAGCGAACTCGGTCCTTCCTGCCGTGGCGCTGGGACGAGGTGTTGCAAAGCGTGTGGCGACAGAGGAATCCAGGGGCAGAACGTCAAACTTATCGGCCTCTTGCCAGAACAGGCCCTGTAGCTCCTTAAGTTTTTCCGGATACTTCGCGGCAACGTCCGTATTTTGGCTCCAGTCGTTAACAACGTCATAAAGCTCCCATTGTGCGTTGTCGGCTGGTGCCGGGTCGGTTGTGCCACTGGTATCCCAGGATGGGCGAGTAACCTTTGTCGTAGCCATCCACCCTTCGTTATAGAGCGCAAATTCACCCATCATCTCGAAGTATTGCGTGAGATGACGCGATGGCTCGTCCTTGTTTGCCGCATCGAAGGTATAGACGAGGCTGGTCCCCTCCATCGGACTTTGCGCAATGCCATCAACGACGGAAGGCTCGCGAATGCCTGTGGCTTCCAGGATGGTCGGCGCGATGTCAATGACATGCGCGAACTGTGTCCGGATACCGCCCTTGTCGGTAATCTGCCCGGGCCAGGCGATGGCCATGCCTTGTTTCGTGCCGCCAAAGTAGCCGGCAATCTGCTTGGTCCATTTGAAGGGGGTGTCAAACGCCCAGGACCAGGCAACCGACATGTGGTTGTAGGTATATTCCGTGCCCCAGATGTCATAGAAAGACTTGAGCTGATCAGCGACGGGCACACTGACCCCGTTGAAGCTGGCCACCTCGTTTGGCGTGCCCAAAAGGGTCCCTTCCGCCGATGACCCGTTGTCGCCGGAAATGTAGATGATCAGCGTGTTATCGATCTCTCCGCTATCCTTGACCGCCTGGATGACGCGGCCAATTTCACTGTCGGTGTAAGCGAGATAGGCCGCATACACATCAGCCTGACGAATGAACATCTTCTTTTCGTCTGCCGAGAGCTGGTCCCAGTTCTTTAGCAGGTCGGAAGGCCAAGGTGTCAGTTCCGCATTCTGCGGAATGACGCCAAGCTTTTTCTGATTGGCAAAGATAGTTTCGCGCAACTGGTTCCAGCCGCCATCAAACAGGTGCATTGCGCTGATCTTGTCCACCCATTCCTTGGTCGGATGGTGCGGCGCGTGGGTGCCGCCTGGCGCATAGTAAACCATCCAGGGCTGCGTCGGCGAAATCGTGTTGAGTTGCTCCATGTATCCGATAGCTTCATCTGCCATCGCAGTTATCAGATTGTAGTTTTCCTGCGTTTCAAACGGATAGATCTGCGTTGTGTTGCGGAAAAGGTTTCCGGGTGTCCACTGGCTCGTGTCGCCTCCCATGAAGCCGTAGAAGTAATCAAACCCCATGCCGGTCGGCCATTGGTCGAAGGGACCGGCCATGCTGATCTGATAGGCGGGCGTGTTGTGGTTCTTGCCGAACCATGAGGTATTGTAGCCGTTTTCCTTCAGGATCGTGGCAATGGTTGCCTTGTCCTTGGTGATGACTGAGTCATAGCCCGGAAAGCCGGTGGCCTGCTCGGCAATCACCCCGAAACCCGCGGAATGATGATTGCGTCCGGTCAAAAGCGCGGCTCGCGTTGGCGAGCACAGCGCGGTGGAATGCATGTTTGTATATCGCAGCCCCATTGCCGCAATTTCATCAAGCGCAGGAGTGGGTATCACGCCGCCAAAGGTCGAGGGAGCACCAAAGCCAACATCATCAGTGATGATGAGCAGGACGTTTGGTGCCCCTTCCGGTGGAACGATGCGTGGCTGCCAGAATGGTGTCGATTGCAATGCGTTCCGCTCGATCTTGCCTCCGAAAGGCATATCGGGCGTCGGCAATTGCAGGCCGCCGACAGATCGCGTGGCGGCGGGCGAACCAAGGGCGGGCGCGTCTTGGGCAAAGGCGGCCGTCGTGGCCAGATTGGTCAGCGCTGTTGTCAAGATTGCGCCGCTCATGGCCCCCAGGACCAAATTAAGAAGACGTGAGGTCATTTTACTCCTCCCGAGAGTCAAAGTTTGCACGGTTTCGAACCCGAAAAACCAGACGAGATTAGGCCGCGAAGCCATCGCTTTCTTGTAAGACTTGACCCAACTAAGTAATTCACCCAAAAAGAAATATTTCGCTACGGCATCCATGAGGACACCGGACAGAACATTTTCAGATCAAGCGGTCTTACGTTTGGTATCTCAGCTGCTAAAAATCGCTGTTACCAATTCGCGCCAAAAGATAAATCTGACATTGTAAGGGCGATGACTGCAACCTTTGATGCCCTACAGCTATATTCCCTGGTAGCTCTCAAGGGCACCGCCATCTCTAACAGAAAGTGTCTTCCTTGGCGTCCCTTTTTGCCATGCGGGCTATCTGGATGGAAGGTTGCTTCACCCCCTTAAGAGCAGCCAAGACACCTCCTGCCACTCAAGTTCAACCGGCCCTGGACGAAACTTGCCGATCCGCGCCAATCTTGCCTTGGTATCGACAACGCTTGCTCAGACGCTTGCCTTCGGCTTTCGCTTGATCGAATGCACGCCAAGGGCCAGACAGTCATTCTCGTTATTGCCTGGATCAATGACCTATCTGCGGCTCAGCGGTTGGTTGCCGCCTGCATTTCCCGGCGCAGCCTGAACTATGTCAGGGAACCGCCAGCCCTCCTTTCGCATTACGCTTGCGAGATCAATGCGCAAGGAGGATGCAGATGCAGACCCGAAACCCCCTGATGGCAGCGGCCACCGCGATGACGCTTTTTCTGACGGTCGCGGCCTGCGGCAATACGACCGGTCAACGCGTGGCGACCGGTGCGCTTGGCGGAGCGGTGGCGGGACAGGTGATTGCAGATGATCCTCTGGCCGGGGCAGCGATCGGTGGCATCGGCGGCGCACTGATCAAGTAGGTGCAGATCAAGTAGGCGCAAACGTCGGATTATCCCGTTTCCCGACGGGATTTGCATTGAGCGCTGCGTGATGCTGACCTACGTAGGGGCATGATCACGCAGAAGATGAAATATGCGCTGAAGGCCCTTTTGGTGCTGGCCGACGAAAAGGCAGGCGCGGGTGAGGCACTGCGCATCGAGGAAATCGCCCGGCGGGCAGAAACGCCGAAGCGGTTTCTGGAACATATCCTGCTCGAGATACGCAATGCCGGCTATATCTCCAGCATTCGGGGACGCAATGGCGGCTACCAATTGGTAACCGACCCGGCCGCCATCCCGATCAGTGAACTTCTGCGGATGATCGACGGGCCTATCGCGCCCTTGATGTGCCTGTCACGACGCACCTACCAGCGCTGCGAGGATTGCGCGGACGAGGCCACCTGCCGCATACGCAAGGTCTTTGCGGAGGTCTTCTGGTCCTATCTGGTCCTGATCGAATCCCTGACGCTGGAAGACCTTCTGCGCAGCCCCGCCGCCGCAAGACAGGTCATGGCGGGCAACGAAGCCTGACGAAAATCTTCATGCAGGTGACGCCAAAGGCCGCTAGCATCGTCTGGCCGCCCAAGCGGGGCGACAGGGGAGGACAAAATGCGCATTTTCATTTTCGCAGCTGTTTCCACGCTTCTGATCTCTCCGGCTTTCGCCGCGGATGAGGCCGAAGCGCTAAAGACCTACTGCAAACCCGACATTGAACGGCTGTGCCATGGCGTTGAGCCGGGCAACGGTGCGTTGAAGAAATGCCTTAAAGATCATGAGAAAGATATCTCAGTCGGCTGTGCAGAGGCCCTGAAAGCTCTGAAGGGCTAGCTCTCCGCCGGAACGTCGGGCTTCGGTGCGCCGCGCAACCACTCTTCCAGCCTTTGCAACACGGCAAAGACCGAAGGCACGACCGTTACCGTCAGCAGGGTCGATCCGATCATGCCGGTCACAACGGCAAGGCCGATGGACTTTTGCGCATAGGCACTGGCGCCGGATGCCAGCAACAGCGGCAGCACGCCCAGAATGAAGGCGAAAGAGGTCATGATGATCGGCCGCAGCCTGACACCCGCTGCCCCTACGGCGGCCGCATCGATACCCTGGCCCTGTTTGCGCAGATCGCGCGCAAACTCGACGATCAGGATGGCGTTCTTGGCCGATAGCGCGATCAGCAGGATCAGTCCGATCTGCGTGTAAAGGTTGTTCGGCACGCCCAGCGCCAGCAACGCCCCCGCAGTCCCCAGCAACGCCAAAGGCACGGAAAGGATCACGGTGAACGGCGCGATCCAGCTTTCATACTGCCCCGCCAGGATGAAATAGACCATCAGCAGGCTAAGCGCATAGACGATGTAGATCTGCCCGCCGACAAGCTGCTCCTGATAGGACAGCGAGGACCACTCGAACGACATGCCGACCGGCAGGGTATCATCGGTGATGTTCTCCAGCGTCTGCATCCCCTGCCCCGAACTGTATTGCATCGCCGTATTCGCGGTGATCGTCGCCGCGGGGTAGAGGTTGTACAGGTTGACCAGAGGCGGCCCCATCGTGGGCGTCACCGTGGCCAGCGCCGAAAGCGGCACCATGTCTCCGGCCGCGTTGCGCACCATCATCCGGTCAAGATCGGATATCGCATTGCGAGAGCTGCCCTCGGCCTGAAGATAAACCTGAAAGACATGGCCGAAGCGGTTGAATTGCCCCGCATAACTGGAACCGACAAAGGCGTCCAAGGCGTCAATCGCATCGCCGACTGGCACGCCCAGCGTCTCGGACTTCACGGACTCAAAATCGACCTGCAACTGGGGCGAATTGGCACTGAAGGCGTTGTTTACGGCAAGGAAGGTCGGATTTTTCTCTGCGGTTTGCCGGATCGCTTCTGCGACCGATTGCAGCTTGGCATAGTCGAAACTGCCGTCGCGCAACTCCACCTTCATCGTCGCGCCCGAGGCGTTTCCGATCCCCTGGATCGGCGGCGGCGGAATGACGATCGCCTGCCCGTCGGAAAGATCGCGAACCTTTTCCGACAGCGCTGCATAAAGTCCCGGCAAGTCCTCTCCCCTGGCCCGGTCCTTCCAATCCTTCAGAATGACATAGACGATCCCGGAACTGGACAGGCTCGCGCTGTCGTTCAGCGCCGACAGCCCCGCGATGGCGACCGCATGGGTCACGGCGGGCACGGTCGCCACGGCTTTCGACACCTCATCCAGCGCCTTCGTCGTCCGCTCCAGCGACGATCCGGCAGGCAACTGCACCGAGACCAGGAAATATCCCTGATCCTCCAGCGGCAGAAAGGACGTCGGAACACGGCTAAGCCCGTATCCGGCCAGAGCCACCAGAACCAGCGTGATCGCAAAGATCACGCGGCTGAACCGGACCGTGCGGCGGATTATGCCCACATAGGCGCGCTCGAACCCTGAGTAGACGCGATTGAAACCGCGATAGAAAATGTTGCGCTTCTCTTCCGGTACCGCAGGGCGCAGCCAGGTCGCACATTGCACGGGCTTCAGCGTCAGCGCATTCACCGCGCTGATCGCTGCCGTCGCGGCGATCACCATGGCGAACTGGCCATACATCTGGCCACTGATCCCGGCCATGAAGGCCGCCGGGATGAACACCGCCATCAGGACCAGCGAAATCCCGATGATCGGGCCCAACAACTCTTCCATCGCTGCCGTGGTCGCCTCTTTGGGTGACAGGCCACGGGCGATATGCTTGGCCGCCGCCTCGACCACGACGATGGCGTCATCCACCACGATGCCGATGGCCAGAACCACCGCAAAAAGCGTGGACAGGTTGATCGTGAACCCAAGTGCCGCCATGGCGGCAAAGGCGCCAATAATGGTCACGGGAACCGTGGTCGCCGGGACCAGCATCGCCCGCCAGTCCTGCAGGAAGACGAGGATGACGATCATTACCAGAACCGCCGCCTCGATCAGCGTCTTGTAGATGTCGGCAATCGAGGCTTCGACGAATTTCGTCGTGTCGAACGGCACCGTCCAGGCGATCCCTTGCGGGAAAACCGCCGATAACTCCTCCATCTTCGCGTTCACGCGCTTGGCCACATCCAGCGCGTTCGCATCGGGCAACTGGAAAATCGCCACACCTGCCGACGGCTTGCCATCAAGCGCAAAGGATTGCCCATAGCGCTGCTGCCCCAACTCGACCCGCGCCACATCGCGCAGACGCGTCACCCGGCCACCATCTGAATCGTCCGATTTGACGATGATGTTCTCGAACTCTTCGACTTCGGACAGAGAGCTTGTGACCAGCATGGAATACTGGAACCCCTGCCCCGGCGGCGTCGGCGGCATTCCCAGCTGCCCGGCGGAGGAAGATCTGCTTTGCTGGCTGATCGAGTTGGCGATGTCCGAGGGTTGCAGGTTGCGCGCGGCCAGCTTTTCGGGGTCAAGCCAGATGCGCATCGCATATTCGCCCGCGCCAAAGACCGTGACGCCCGCCACACCGGGAACGCGCGAAAGCTCGTCCTGCAGGTTGATGACCGCATAGTTCGACAGAAACAGGCTGTCGAACTCGTCATTGGGGGAATACAACGTCACGATCTGCAGGATCGCGGTTGACTTCTTCGCCGTCTGAACGCCTTGCGTCTGCACGCTGTCGGGCAGCGAGGCCAGTGCGGCAGAGACCCGGTTCTGCACCAGGATCTGCGCCTTGTCCGCATCGGTGCCCGTCTCGAACGTCACCGTCAGGGTATAGCGCCCGTCGGCCGAAGCCATCGAGGACATGTAGATCATGCCCTCAACGCCATTGACCTGCTGCTCGATCGGCAAGGCCACGTCGCGCACGATGGTCGTCGCATCCGCGCCGGGATAGCTTGCGGTGACCTGCACGGTCGGAGGAACGATGTTGGGATACTGCGCCACCGGCAGACGGATCAGCGCGATCACACCAAGCAGCACGAAGAACAACGCGATCACGTTGGCCAGAACAGGGCGGTCTATGAAAAACCGCGAGATCATTCAGAGACAGGCGCTGACAGCAGTTTCGCCGTGACCGTGCTGCCCGGCGCCGCACGGGACAGCCCGCCCACGATCACCTGATCGGTCGCCTCGATACCGCTTTTGACGATGACCAGCCCGCCATCGACGGCGCTGCCCACAACGATCGGGCGCTCCTGCACCTTGTTGTCCTTGTCGACGACCAGAACGTATCGACCACGCTGATCGTTGCCCAGGGCCGCCTCGGGTACCAGAAGGGAATCGACATCCTTCTGCACGGGAATGCGGACGCGAACGAAGAGGCCGGGCAAAAGCTCGTGCTTGGTGTTGTCCAGCACGGCGCGGACGGTCAGAGTGCCTGTTCCCGTATCAATCTCGGGCGCGATGTAGTCGATGACGCCCTGATGCGGATAACCATCGTCCGTCGCGACACCCACATCGACCGTGATCTGCCCGATATCCTTCAACGTCTGGCCGCGCTGCGCCAGCGCAGCTTTCACCTGCAGCACCTGAGATTCAGTGACGGTGAAGGTCACATACAACTTGTCCGTCTGCATGATCGTCGCCAGCACGCTCGGCCCCGATGCCCCCACGAGCGCACCCAGATCGGCGGTGCGCGCGGTCACCACCCCGTCAAAGGGCGCGGTGATGGTGGTATAGGACAGGTCGATCTGCGACTGTTCCAATTGCGCCTGGGCCTCTTGCAGGCTCGCATCCGCCGACTTGCTGGTGGCCTGGCTCTGGTCCAGCGTCTCGACACTGGCGATCTGGCTTTGCGTCAGTTTTGTCTGCCGCGCCAGATCGGCGCTGGCCTGCGCCACCTGCGCCTGGGCCGACGCGACGCCTGCCTGTGCGCTGTCGACACTTGCCTGGTAAGGCGCCTGTTCGATGGTGAACAGCGGCGTTCCCGACTTTACCGTTGCTCCATCCTCATAGCCGATCTTTTCCAGAAACCCCGGCACCCGCGCCATCAGGTCCACCCGCTGAAAAGCGGACGTGCGTCCCGAGCTGGTCACATAGATCGTTTCCTTGCGGGCGATGGGCAGTTGCACATCGACCGACGGCGCAGCGGCCGTTGCGGTCTGCGCCAGCGCCACGGGGGCAGGAAGCAGGGCAAGGGCGAACCCGGCAGCGACGAGGTTCAGACGCATCTTTCGCAACCCCCAACGATCCGAATTAGTGAGTTATTTAAGCAGTTCCAGACATTTCCCGGCCGAAGGTGCGGCAGCCTGCGCCTCGCTCCGCGTCATCTTTCCGGCCATCACCAGCGGTTTGGTGTTTTCGGTAATCACGTCGCGCAAGTTGCTGTCGGGCTTCACGTTGCCTGCGGTAGCGTCATAGATCATGCGCGATTGCGCCGAGAGGCCTGCGGCGCAGGAATTCGCCGCCTGCACGTCGGCGGCAGCAATACCGGCAAAAGACGCAAAGACGGCAGCCAGCCCAAGAATACGCGACATGTTACCTCCTGATCCGGTCTGCAAAGGTAACCTAGAGGCAGGAGGCAGGACGATCAAACGGAATTCCTGTCATACCGAAAGGCCGGAATTGATTCGCCGCGACTGCAAAATCCGCTCTTTCCGTAAATCGCAACTCAAAAGCACTTGCACCCGATGTTCTGCGCCAGAACCCGCCAAAACGGCCCGCTGGAAAGCGCGGAAAATAGCGATTCAATTGAATTTTTGTGCGGTGCGAAAATCCGGCCGTCATCCTGAATCTGGCGCCCGACAGCCTGTTTTCGCGGCCTGAACGAGCCTATTTGCATATAGTATTACTTTTGCTAACGTCCTTGCAGGCCGATGGGAGGAGAAACGTCGGCCACAAACATGGGAGGTATCATGTCCATCATGAAACGGCTCGCGCTTGGCGCGGGCATGGCAGCGCTTTTGTCTTCGGCAGCCTTTGCGCAAGGCCTTGAAGGCAAGGTCATCGGTTTCTCGCAGATCGGATCCGAGTCCGGCTGGCGCGCGGCCGAAACCTCGGTCACGAAACAGCAGGCGACGGAGCGTGGCGTCGATCTGAAGTTCGCCGACGCCCAGCAAAAGCAGGAAAACCAGATCAAGGCGATCCGCGGCTTTATCGCCCAGGGCGTCGCTGCCATCCTGGTGGCCCCTGTCGTTTCGACCGGCTGGGAAGAAGTCCTGACCGAAGCCAAGGAAGCCAACATTCCCGTTGTGCTGCTGGACCGTGGCGTTGACGCGCCGCAGGATCTGTATCTGACCTCGGTCGCATCGGATCAGGTGAAAGAGGGCCGCGTGGCTGGCGAATGGTTGGTCAAGACCGTCGGCGACAAGAACTGCAAGGTGGTCGAACTTCAGGGCACCGTCGGTTCCTCGCCTGCGATCAACCGCAAGAAAGGCTTCGAGGAAGGCATCGCAGGCCACGCCAATATCACCATCGCCCGCAGCCAGACCGGCGACTTCACCCGCTCGAAGGGCAAGGAAGTGATGGAAGGCTTCATCAAGGCCGAAAACGGCGGCAAGGACATCTGCGCCGTCTATGCCCACAACGACGACATGGCGGTGGGCGCGATCCAGGCCATCAAGGACGCCGGCCTGAAGCCCGGCACCGATGTTCTCGTCGTCTCGATCGACGGTGTGCCGGATATCTTTGCCGCGATGGTCGCCGGTGAGGCGAACGCTACGGTCGAGCTGACGCCGAACATGGCCGGACCGGCCTTCGACGCGCTTGCTGCCTATCTCGACAACGGCACCGTGCCCGAGAAGTTCATTATCACCGAATCCAAGCTGTTCACGCCGGCAGACAATCCGCAGGGTGAATACGACGCCCGCAAAGGCCTTGGCTACTGATCGCTCCCTGTTGGTAGCCTCTCCGCCGACCGGTCTTCCGGTCGGCGGAATTGCATTAAAAGAAAAGCCGGGCAAAGTCATATTGCCACGGCAAAAGGGTTGCAGGGGGAATGGAAGTGCAGCAAGGCGCAAGCACTGCTGATGGCGCGGTGCTTCAGGCCCGGCGCATCGGTAAGATATTCGGACAGCACCGCGCCCTTGACGGCGTCGATTTCGAAGTTCGTGCGGGTGAGGTTCACGCCCTTCTGGGCGAGAATGGCGCGGGCAAGTCCACCCTGATCAAGATCCTGACCGGTGCCTATCAGGCTGACGAAGGCGAGGTGCTGCTGAACGGCGCCTCCGTCAGTTTCCGCGACCCGCTGCAGGCGCAGGCCCATGGCATCGGCACGGTTTATCAGGAGGTGAACCTGCTGCCCAACCGATCGGTTGCCGAGAATCTTTTCCTTGGGCATCAGCCCACCCGTTTCGGCCTTGTCCGCAAATCCATCATCGAAGACCGGGCGCGCGAAGTGCTTTCCACCTATGGCCTCGAAATCGACGTGCGGGCCGAGCTTGGCTCCTATTCCGTCGCGGTCCAGCAGATCGTCGCCATCGCCCGCGCGGTCGAGCTTTCGGGCAAGGTGCTGGTGCTGGACGAACCCACCGCCAGCCTTGACCGCAACGAGGTCAAACGCATGTTCGAGGTGGTCGACCGGCTGAAGAAGCGCGGCCTGGCCATCATCTTCATCACCCACTTCCTTGATCAGGTCTTCGCTATCTCGGATCGCGTCACCATCCTGCGCAACGGGCGCAAGGTCGGCACCGAAAACCTGAAAGATGTGACGGCCACCGATGTCGTCCGCATGATGCTGGGCAAGGACATCGCCTTTGAACACCACCCGACGACCGTTACCGAAGGCCCCACCGGCCCCGTCCGCGTCGAGTTCCGTGCTGTGGGCAAGGCGGGAAAGGTCGCCCCCTTCTCGCTGAAACTGCATGAAGGCGAGGTTGTCGGCGTCGCCGGCCTGCTCGGCTCGGGCCGGACCGAGATGGCGCGCCTGATGTTCGGCGTCGATCTTCCCGATACGGGTGAGGTTCAGGTGCGTGGCAAACCCGCAACGATCCGCAACCCCGCACAGGCCGTGGCCGCAGGCTTCGGCTTCTGCCCCGAAGATCGCAAACTGGACGGCATCTTTGGCGATCTTTCGGTGCGCGAGAACATCATCATCGCGCTGCAGGCCAAGCTTGGCTGGTTCCGCGTCCTGAACCGCAACGAACAGGTCGAAATCGCAGGCCGCTACGCCGAGGCCTTGGACATCCGCGCCGCCGACCACGAAATGCCGGTCAAACTCTTGTCGGGCGGCAACCAGCAAAAGGTGATCCTGGCCCGCTGGCTGGCCATCGACCCCGGCTTCCTGATCCTTGATGAGCCGACACGCGGCATCGACGTTGGCGCCCATGCCGAAATTGTCCGAACCATCAACCGCCTGCGCGAGGATGGCCTTGCGCTGCTGGTGATCTCTTCCGAACTCGACGAAGTGGTCGCCTATTCGAACCGCGTCGTGGTGATGCGCGAACGCGAGATGGTGGCAGAGCTTTCGGGCGAAGACATAACCCCCACGGTGATCGTCAGGGCGATTGCCGAAAACAGCGCGGTGACAGCATGAGACGACGCGATTTCTCAGCGGTGGCCCGCCCGCAATTCGCCGCGCTGGCAGCGGTGCTGCTTATCAACTGGCTGCTGTTCCCCGGCTTCTTCGACATCACATGGCAGGATGGCCGTCTGTTCGGCAGCCTGATCGACGTGCTTAACCGCGGCGCGCCGGTCGCGATCCTTGCCATCGGCATGACGGCGGTGATCGCGACCAAGGGCGTCGACCTTTCGGTCGGCGCGGTCATGGCCATCGCCGGGGCAGTCGCCGCAACGATGGTCGTCGGCGGCTGGCCCGCCAGCATCGCCGTTGTCGTGGCCCTTTCCGTCGGGCTCGTTTGCGGGCTGTGGAACGGCGTGCTGGTGACCATTCTGGAAATGCAGCCGATCATTGCCACGCTTGTCCTGATGGTCGCCGGGCGCGGGCTGGCCCAGCTTGTAACCGAAGGATCCATCGTCACCTTCTCTGACCCGGTGCTGATCTTCATCGGCACCGGGTCGCTCTTCGGCTTCCCCATGCCGGTCGTCATCGCCTTCGTCCTGATGATCGCCACGACCTTGCTGGTCCGGCGCACGGCACTTGGCCTGATGATCGAGGCCATCGGCGTCAACCGCTCCGCCGCGCGCTTTGCCGGGATTTCCTCGCGTGTCCTCCTGATCCTCGTCTACGCCTTCGCGGGGCTCTGCGCAGCCATCGCCGGGCTGATCGTCGCAGGCGACATCCGGGGCGCGGACGCCAACAACGCGGGCCTGTGGCTGGAGCTTGACGCGATCCTCGCGGTCGTGATCGGTGGGACCTCCCTGCTGGGCGGGCGCTTCTCCATCCCCATGTCGGTCTTGGGCGCGATGATCATTCAGGCGATGAACACCGGCATCCTGATCTCGGGCTTCTCGCCCGAGTTCAACCTGGTGGTCAAATCGGCCGTCATCATCCTGATCCTCGTGCTGCAATCACCCTTTGCCGCACAGTTCTTCCGCAGGCGCCCCCCCCTGCCCGATGCCGCTCCTGCGCGGAGGACCACGCCATGAACCGCAGCCTGCGCCCCCTTGCGGCCACCGCGACCATCTTCCTGCTCGCCTATATCGCCGCCGTGATCCAGTACCCCGGCATGCTGTCGACGCGGGTTCTGGGCAACTTCCTGACCGACAACGCCTTTCTTGGCATCGCGGCGGTGGGCATGACTTTCGTCATCCTGTCCGGCGGCATCGACCTGTCGGTTGGCGCGGTCATCGGGTTTACCACCGTCCTGATCGCCGTTCTGGTGATGTGGGCGGGGCTGCACCCGCTGGTGGCCTTTGCCATCGCGCTGATCGTCGCGGCCGCCTTTGGCGGGGCGATGGGGGCCGCGATCTACTACCTCAAGGTGCCATCCTTCATCGTCACGCTTGCGGGCATGTTCCTGGCCCGGGGCGGCGCTTCGGTGCTGTCGCCTGACTCCATCGGCATCAAGCACGACTTCTACACCGCGATTTCCAAATCCTACCTGCTGCTGCCGGGTGGCGGACGGATCACGGTGATCGGGGGTATCATGCTTTTGGTGTTCCTGTTTGGCATCCTGCTGGCCCACCGCACCCGCTTCGGCTCCTACGTCTACGCCCTTGGCGGGAACGAGACCTCGGCCGCGCTGATGGGTGTTCCGGTCGCCCGCACGACGATCCTGATCTACATGCTGTCCTCGACGCTGGCGGGTCTCGCCGGGATCGTGTTTTCGCTTTACACCTCGGCAGGCTATTCCCTGTCCGCGCTTGGGGTGGAGTTGGACGCGATTGCGGCGGTCGTCATCGGAGGCACGCTTTTGACCGGCGGCTACGGCTTTGTCGCGGGCACCTTCATCGGCGTCATGCTGCAGGGGCTGGTGCAGACCTACATCGTCTTTGACGGCACGTTGTCCAGCTGGTGGACCAAGATCGTGATCGGCGCGCTGCTATTCATGTTCATCGTGCTGCAACGGCTGGTCTTCACCGCCTCGGCCCCCAGCCGGAAGGTTCTCTGGAAGGCGTGAGATGAGCGAACCGGGAAGCCTTATACGCGCGCTTTCCGGGCGTCCTTCGGCACGGAATTTCCATTCCTACGTGATCGGAGAGGTCGGCGTGGGCATCGCCTCGGGTGCCTTTGCCGTGGGGTCGATCCTGCCCAACGACGCCGAGATGATGGACCAATACGGCGTGTCGCGCACCGTCCTGCGCGAGGCGCTGAAGACGCTGGAGGCAAAGGGGCTGGTCGAGGCGCGCGCCAAGGTCGGCACCCGAGTGCTGTCGAAAAGTCGCTGGAACCTGTTCGACCGCCAGGTCCTGTCCTGGATACATGAGGCCGGCCCCGATCCGGCATTCCTGCGCAGCTTCATCGACATGCGCCAGGCGCTGGAAATGGAGGCGGCAGGACTGGCCGCCCAGCATCGCACAGCCGATCATGTCCGTATGCTGCACTACTGGCTGAATCAGCGGCAGACGACTGCCGCCCTGCCAGAACCCCATGCGCTGGCCGAATTCGAACTGCACCGCACCCTGTGCGAGGCCAGCCATAACCCCTTCCTGCGCGCCGCCACCGGCGTGGTAGAGTTCGGCGTCGCCTGCGCCGCAACGCCCCGCATCAACGCGGGCCATCCCGATCTGGCATCCGAGAAAACCCCGCTTTACCGGGCGCTTGTCGACGCGGTTGAACGCGGAGACACGCAATCGGCACGCGGCAGCATGGCCGGGCTTCTGGCCATCGACGGGCATTGGACGCTGATCGGATCAGCCTGACGCACACCGGCGTGGGCTGGCATCTGCCCAATTCCCGGGCAGATGCGTTGAACCTCACATTCATCGGTAGACATATCGTCGCGGAATTGTGAGAGTTTCGTGTTTTCGTCCTTCTGTCGCGTCACTTGGCCCCGGTTTGGAAGATCGAACGATGATGAAGCGCCTGTTGTTGCTTGCCGCGTTTTGCCTGCCGCTCCCCGCGCTGTCCCAGACTCAGGCACCGCCAGAGGTGACGGTGGCCTCTCCCATCAAGAAGCAGATCGTCGAGGACGACGAATTCGTCGGGCGCTTCGATGCGGCAAGCACGGTCGATGTTCGCTCGCGCGTGTCGGGCTACCTGCAAGAGGCGCATTTCCGCGACGGTTCGCTGGTGAAGCAAGGCGATCTTTTGTTCACCATAGATCAGCGCCTGTTCAAGGTCGCGCTGAATCAGGCGCAGTCCCAGATCGGCATCGCCCAGTCTGTCTACGACTTCACCAAGGAACAGCTTGACCGCGCGACCGCGCTGGTCGGCAAGGGCAATATCCCGCAAAGCACGGTCGATGAACGCAGGCAGGCCTTCCTGACGGCGACCGGAAATCTTGAACGTTCAAGGCAGGATCTGGAATCTGCGAAAATCAACCTCGACTTTTCCCAGATCCTGGCCCCCATCGCCGGTCGCATCGGCCGCAGCGAGGTGACCGCGGGCAACCTCGTGCGGGCTGACGACACCGTCCTGACCTCTATCGTCTCGATAGACCCGATCTATTTCTACTTCGACATAGATGAACGCTACTACCTCGCCTATGCCAAGGATGCCCGCGAACGCGGTGCCTCGCTGCAGGAAGGCGGGGGCGGTCTCGATATCCGCGTATCACTGTCGGATGCCCGGCTCGGCCCCTTCGCCGGCAAGCTCGACTTCTCGGAAAACCGCATCGACGCCGCCACCGGCTCGATGCGCATGCGCGCCGTCGTTCCGAACCCTGACGGAGTTATCACCCCCGGCCTTTTCGGTCGCATCAACGTTCCCGGCTCGCCGCCCTATCCCGGCATCCTGATCCCGGACGCAGCCATCGTCGGCGACCAGAACCGGCAGTTGGTGATGACCGTGGACGCCGAAGGCAAGGTCACGCCGAAAGTGGTCCGCCCCGGCCCCCGCATCGACGGCTATCGCGTCATCCGCGAAGGGCTGGACGGGTCAGAGACCATCGTGATCGAAGGGCTGATGCGCGCCCGTCCCGGTGCGACCGTCACCCCCGTTCGCAAGGAACTCCCCCTGGTGGCGGAGAATGCTCCGGCGGCGGGGAACTAGGCGATGGGCCGCTTTTTCGTTGACCGCCCGATCTTCGCCGCGGTCATCTCGATCATCATCACCATCGTCGGCCTGATTTCCTATTTCGCGCTGCCGGTCGAACAGTATCCCCAGATAGCACCTCCCTCGATCGTGGTGCAGGCAAGCTATCCCGGCGCCGATGCCGAGACGGTCGCGGCAACCGTGGCGACCCCGCTGGAGCAGGAAATCAACGGCGTCGAGAACATGCTTTACATGTCCTCGTATTCGACCGCCGACGGGTCTATGTCGCTGACCATCACCTTCAAGCTGGGAACCGACATCGACGCGGCGCAGGTGCTGGTCCAGAACCGCGTCTCTGTCGCCGAGCCGCGCCTGCCCGACGATGTGCGCAGGCTGGGCCTGACCACGACCAAAAGCTCGCCCAACATGATGATGGTCATCCATGTGCTGTCGCCCGACGATACGTTCGACCAGCTCTACGTCTCGAACTACACCCGCGCCCGTATCCGGGACAAACTGGTGCGCCTTGACGGCGTGGGTGACATCCAGATCTTCGGCGAACGCGAATTCGCCGCCCGTGTCTGGCTGGACCCCGACCGGCTGTCATCCTTCGGCCTGACCTCGGGCGATGTCGTCTCGGCGATCCGCGAACAGAACGTTCAGGTCTCGGGCGGCACGCTGGGCGGACCGCCGAACGACATGGGGTCGGAATTCGAGATTGCCGTCACCACGCAAGGCCGGCTGGCAACCCCCAAGGAATTCGGCCAGATCATCGTGCGTTCCACCGACGACGGCCGTATCGTGCGCGTCTCGGACGTGGCGCGGGTCGAGATCGGCGCACGCAGCTACAGCACCAACTCCTACCTCGACAACAAGCCCGCCGTGGCGCTCGGCATCTTCCAGCGGACAGGGTCCAACGCGCTGTCGTCGGCGGATGGCATCCTCAAGGCGATGGAAGAGATCAAGCAGGACTTCCCGCCGGGTCTGGAATATACCGTTGTCTACAACCCGACCGAATTCATCCGCGCGTCGGTCGATGCCGTCTACACCACCATCTTCGAGGCGGTGCTGCTGGTCGTCATCGTCGTCCTGATTTTCCTGCAATCCTGGCGCGCGGCCGTAATCCCGCTCATCGCCATCCCCGTCTCGCTGATCGGCACCTTCGCGGTCATGCTGGCGCTTGGCTATTCGCTGAACCTCTTGACACTGTTTGGCCTGATCCTTGCCATCGGCATCGTCGTCGATGACGCGATCGTCGTGGTCGAGAACGTCGAGCGCAACATCGAGGAAGGTTTGTCGCCGCGTGAGGCGTCGCGCCGCACCATGGACGAAGTTTCCTCAGCCGTCATCGGCATCGCGCTGGTGCTGATCTCGGTCTTTGTGCCGACGATCTTCGTCCCCGGCATCACCGGCACATTCTATGCCCAGTTCGCCGTGACGATTTCCGTCGCCACCGCGATCTCGGCGCTGAACTCGTTATCCCTCTCTCCGGCCCTTGCAGCACTGCTGCTGCGGTCGAAACATGACCACCCGCCGCGCTACTTCCTTACGCGCCTGGCTGACCGCGCGGCCCGTGGATTCAACCGCGGCTTCGACGCCCTGTCGCACGGCTACGCCCGCCTCATCCGCTTCCTCGTCCATTCCTGGGTTTCGCTCGGAGTCATGCTGCTGGTCTTCGCAGGGCTCCTCGGCGCTACAGCGTGGCTCGCGCAGCGTGTGCCGACCGGCTTCATCCCCGAGATGGACCAGGGCTATGCCATCGTCGTCGTCCAGTTGCCCGACAGCGCATCGCTGGAACGCACGGATGCCGTGGTGCGCCAGGCCTCGGAGATCGCGCTCAAGATACCCGGCGTCCAGAATGCCGTGACCTTCGCAGGCTTCTCCGGCGCCACCTTTACCAACGCCTCGAACCAGGGCGTGATCTTCGTGCCCTTTGCCCCCTTTGATGAGCGTGACAAGACCGGTCGCACTGCCGGCGCGATTGTGGGCGAGCTTTACGGCGCCCTGCAAAGCCTGCGCGAGGCCTTCATCATCGCCATACCGCCACCTTCGGTTCCCGGCGTCGGCAACGGCGGCGGCTTCAAGATCCAGCTTCAGGATCAGGAAAGCGCCGATATGCGCCGCGTTCTGGGAACCGCCTATCAGATCATGGGCATGGCGCAGTCCAGCCCCGATGTCTCGGGTGTGTTCACCACCTTCACGGCCAATGGCCGCCAGATATTCCTGGATATAGACCGGGTGCGCGCACAGATGCTGAACGTGCCCATCGGCAATATATTCGAGACGCTGTCGGTCAACCTTGGCTCGACCTATGTGAACGACTTCAACTCTTTCGGACGGCTGTTCCAGGTCACGGCGCAGGCCGACGAGCAGTTCAGGGTCGAGGCCGAGAATATCTCGAAACTCAAGGTCCGCTCCGCTACCGGCGCGCTTGTGCCGCTCGGCTCGCTCGTCTCGATCCGCGACACGACCGGACCGGAACTGGTTCAGCGCTACAACATGCTGGTCTCTGTGCCGCTGCAAGGCAACGCTGCCCCCGGCAAATCGACGGGCCAGGCGCTGGACGCGATGGAGGCGATGGTGGCGCAGGCCGCGCCGCCGGGCGTCACCTTCGAATGGACCGACCTTGCGCTGCAGGAACGCAGCCAGGGCAATACCGGCACCTACGTCTTCGGCGTCTCGATCCTCTTCGCCTTCCTTGTCCTTGCGGCGCTGTATGAAAGCTGGGCCCTGCCCTTCGCCATCATCCTGATCGTGCCGCTGTCCATCCTTGCAGCCCTGATCGGCGTCAGCCTGCGCGGTTTCGACAACAACATCCTGACGCAGATCGGCCTGATCGTGCTGGTGGGGTTAGCCTCGAAGAACGCCATCCTCATCGTCGAATTCGCCAAGCAGGGCGAAGAGGAACAGGGGCTGGGGCCGGTCGATGCGGCGGTGGATGCCTGCCGCCAGCGCCTGCGCCCCATCCTGATGACCGCCTTTGCCTTCATCCTTGGCGTGGTGCCGCTGGTCATCTCGACCGGCCCCGGCGCCGAGATGCGGCAGGCGCTGGGGACAGCGGTATTCTCGGGCATGATCGGCGTCACCCTGTTCGGACTTATCCTGACGCCGGTGTTCTACGTGGCCATCCGACGCCTCTTCGGTGGTGGCAAAACGGCACCGGCAACCTGAGCGGACACGTTTCGGTGAGGATGAAACCATTGCGCGAAGCGACCCGTAGATGAAAATGTGCAACAAAACATGCACGTTCATCCAGACGGGAAGGTTTGGTCAAATGTCTTGGTCCTTCACACGGGCAGCAATCCTTGCGCTGGCAGCAGCCATTTCCGGCCCGGCATTTGCCGACACCGCTCCGGTGGGTCAGGTCGATCGCGTCCAGAACCTTGTCACCGCACAGCGTGACGGCAGCACGCGCGATCTCGCGCTGAAGTCGCCGCTCTTCGCCGACGAACTGCTTCAGTCGCACAAAGCCGCCCGGCTGGAGGCGACGCTGGGCGACGATACCAAGATCACCCTTGGCGAAAACGCGGCGCTGCGGATCGAGGATTTCCTTTATACCCCCGGATCGACCGGCGGCCGCCTGTCGATGAAGGTGCTGAACGGCGCCTTCCTGTTCATCGGCGGCAAGGTCGAGGCGCCGACGGGGGGCAATGTCGAAATTGCCACCGGCTTTGCCACCCTTGGCATCCGCGGCACCACCGTCTGGGGCGGTCCGCTGGACGGCGCCTTTGCCGTGCTGGTGCTAAGCGGCGAGGTGACAGTGACGAACGCCGGCACCACCGTCACGCTGACGCCCAACACCGGCACCACGATCGCCGATGCCGACAGCCCGCCGCAGGCGCCCGTCGTCTGGGCTCAGGACAAGGTCGACCGGGCCATCGCGACGATCAGCTTCGCGCAGTAGGGATCAGCGCATCCCGTAATACAGGCCGACCACATGCTCGGCCTCTGCGAAGAACAACCAGCGCGCGACGAACGCGCCCAGCAGGTGACAGATCAGCGCCAGCACCACGCCCACAAAGCCCGGCACCGCCGCCATCAGCAATGCGGGCAGTGCCAGTGCAACCACCGCAATCACCCGCAGCTTTCTTGAATGCTTGCGCCCGACGACATGGATCATCTCGCGCATAAGATAGTTGCTGCCCGTATGCGGCTGCTCGAATACCCGGATACTGCCAATCTCGCCCAGCCCCGTCGCAGTGCCTAACGTCGCACCGCGCTCCCTGAACCGCTTGTCGCCTTCGTAAAAGGCAAAAGCCTGCCATGCCGCCAGTGCCACGCTCAGCGCTATGCCCAGCCCCTGCAACAGCGCAATGATGGCACCGCCCGTCAGCGCGAACAGCATGAAAACCACCGGCGTCGTCCAGTTATTCCAGCGTGGTACGGTCTTGAGCTGGGCATAGATCATCGAGGTGCAGAACACCGTCCCCAGGCACAGCACCGCCGCGATCACGCCCCACAACCCCGGCCTTTCCCCGCCCAGAACCCCCAGCGCGACGGGCAGCGAGGCGAACAGCGCCGCGCAACTGACCCAGCCCTCGCGCGACAGCCAGCTTGTCCGCCATTGCGTGAAGGCCCGCCAAGCGCGGTCCGGCCGCCCAAGGTGAAAGGTCGAGGCCAGAAGCCCCGCCACAGCAAGAATTGCGCCAAAGGCAAAAGCGACAAAGGCTCCAATCCCCGTGCCCCCCGCCAGCCCAATGTTCAGATAGGCCAGAAATCCGAAGCCCAACCCGGACAGAACCGTAAAGACAATCACCGAAGGCGCCGGATGCATCAGATCTTCCCCAGCACCCGGTCCAGCCACCCGGCAAAGCCGGTCGCCTGAATGTCCAGCAGCGGCGCCAGCAGCGAAGCCTCCTCGCGCACGTCCTTGCGGCGCGGCGGCAGGTATTTGTTGGCGGGCTTCGTCCCCAACTCGGGCATCAGGTCATACCCTCCGCGCGCGGCAACCAGTTGGCTCACGCGGCTCGTCGGGTCGCTCAGGTCGCCGAAATGCCGCGCGCCGGTCGGGCAGGTCCGCACGCAGGCAGGCTCGCGGTCCATCTCGGGCAGATTCTCGTTGTAAATCCGGTCCACGCAAAGGGTGCATTTCTTCATCACCCCCGCCGCCGCATCCAGCTCGCGCGCGCCATAGGGGCAGGCCCAGGCGCACAGCCCGCAGCCGATGCAGGCGCTCTCGTTGACCAGAACGATCCCGTCCTCGGCTCGTTTATAGCTGGCCCCGGTCGGGCAAACGGTCACGCAGGGCGCATCCGAGCAATGCAGGCAGGACCGGGGAAAGTTCACGATCTGCGCCGGACCCGCTTCGGGTTGGACCTCGTAGCTGTGAACGCGGTTCAGGAAGGTGCCCGAAGGGTCCGCGCCATAGGCATCCTGATCCGACAGCGGCACGCCATAGCCCTGATCGTTCCACCCTTTGCAAGCCGTGACGCAGGCATGGCAACCGACGCAGGTATCAAGGTCGATCACAAGGCCAAGCTGCCGCTCGACCTGTTTGGGCAGCGCCGTCATCGTGCCCCCCCGCGCCGCAACAGCTTCGCCAGGCTCCAGCCCGCATTCGCCGCCTCTTGCACGCCCACTCCCGGCGGCTCTTCGATTGGCGGGAAGGCGGGTTGCGCCTCTGCCGGGGCTGCCACACGCTCGATCTTCACGCGCAGGTCGAACCAGGCCGCCTGCCCCGTGATCGGATCGGAGTTCGACCAGCGCATCCCGTCGCCTTTCTCTGGCAGCAGTTCCGAAATCAGGTGGTTCAGCAGGAACCCCTTCGTCGCCTCGGGCGCATCCCTGTCCAGCCCCCAGGCGCCCTTGCGCTTGCCAATGGCATTCCAGGTCCAGATCGTGTTTTCGTTCAGCGCCGCCATATGCGCGACCGGCACGACGATCTCGCCATTCGGAGAGGTCACCCGCGCCCAATCGCCCATACCAAAACCATACTGTTCCCATACCTTTGTTGGCAGGTACAAATAGTTCCGCCCCAGGATCTGGCGCAGCCAGGCGTTCTGCGATCCCCAGGAGTGATACATGTGCATCGGCCGCTGCGTCAGCGCGTGCAGTGGATAGCCTTCGGCTGCATCATCGCCAAAGGGCGGATACCAGGCCGGCAGCGGGTCCATCGCCCTTTTGATGCGCACGCGCATGGCATCGGGCGGCTGCGGATGGGTCAGACCCTCGGCGGCAAGCTGGAACCGCCGCATCGGTTCGGCATAGACCGAAAAGAGATAGGGTTGCGGGGTTTCATAGAAGCCCATCGCGACCGCCCAGTCCTGATACTCGGCGTTCCACGGCTTGAAATAAGACGCGTTATCAGGCACATGCGCCTGAAAGAACCCGCCATTGGCGATATAGGCGTCAAGCTGACCAGGGTTCGGCGCGCCCCTTCCCGCCTCTTCGCCGTTCCCCCGGAACCCCATCAGCGGCCCGATGCCCGGACGCCTTTGATGGTTGACGATGTAGTCGGCATAGTCGCGGTAAAGCGGTTGCCCCTCGGCGTTCACGAACCCCGGCAAGCCAAGCCGCGCGCCAAGGTCGATCAGCACCGACTGGAACCCGCGCACATCCCGGTCAGGCTCGGTCACCGGCCAGCGGATCGCATCGCCTGCCGCGCCGGGTTCGCTGATCGGGCGGTCCAGCAGGCTGATGCAGTCGTGCCGCTCCATATAGGTCGTGTCGGGCAGGATCAGGTCGGAATATGCAACCATTTCCGATGCATAGGCATCGGCATAGATGATGTGGGGGATCACGTATTCGCCGTCTTCCCCCTTGTCCGTCAGCATCTCCATGACGGCGCTGGTATTCATCGAAGAATTCCACGCCATGTTCGCCATGTAGAGCAACAGGGTGTCGATCCGATAGGGATCGCCCGCATGGGCATTCGGGATGACCATATGCATCATCCCATGCGCGGAGAACGGATTTTCCCAGCTGAACGCCTTGTCGATCCGCGCTGGACTGCCGTCAGGCCTCAGCGCCAGTTGGTCGGGCGAGCGGACATATCCCAGATGCGGACCCGACAACGGCTTGCCCGGCTTCGCCTCGAAATGGGGCGTTGGGTGCGCCTCGACCGGCTTCGGATACGGCGGCTTTAGCCGGTACCCGCCCGGCACCTCGACCGTCCCCAGCAGGATCTGTAGCAAATGCAGCGCCCGGGCCGTCTGGAACCCGTTGGAATGCGCCGAAATTCCCCGCATCGCGTGGAAACTGACCGGTCTCCCGATCATCTGCGGATGCTCATCACCCCGGAAATCAACCCAAGACCGGTCCAGCGCAATCGCCTCGTCAAAGGCCACGCGTGCGAGCTCCGCCGCCAGCGCCCGGATGCGCTGAGCTGTAACACCAACCCGCCCGGCCACGGCCTCCGGCGCATAGTCCGGCGACAGATACCGCTCCGCGAGATGCTGGAAGACCGTTCGGTGCCCCTGCCAAACCGCGCCCAGATCGGGTTGCACGCCCTTGGCGTCCCAACTCGCGGGCATGCCCGTCCGCCGGTCGATCACAAAGGGCTGGCTTTCGGCGTTACGCACGAACAGGCCCTTCGTCGGCCCCTCGGTCTCATCCACCAGATAGGCCGCATTGGTCCAACGGGCGAGGTAATCGAGATCGACCTTCCCCGCCTCCAGCAGGCAATGGATCAGCGAAAGTATCAACAGCCCGTCCGCGCCCGGCGTCACAGCAAACCAGTCGTCCGCCACGGCGTTATAACCCGTGCGGATCGGGTTCACGCCAATGACCTTCGCGCCCCGCGCCTTCAGCTTGCCCAGGCCGATCTTGATCGGATTGCTGTCATGATCCTCGGCCACGCCGAACATGACGAACAGACGCGTCAGCTCCCAATCCGGCTGCCCGAACTCCCAGAACGCGCCGCCGATCGTGTAAATTCCCGCCGCGGCCATGTTGACCGAGCAGAAACCGCCATGCGCGGCATAGTTCGGCGTCCCAAACCCCTGCGCCCAGAATCCGGTCAGGCTCTGGCTCTGGTCGCGACCGGTGAAAAAGGCCAGCTTCTCGGGCGCCGTCTCGCGTAGTGGCTTCATCCAGGCCACCGCCGTCGTCAGCGCCTCTTCCCAGCTGATCTCCTCGAACGCCCCCGACCCTCGCGGACCCACGCGCCGCAGTGGCGCGCGCAGGCGCGACGGCGCGGTGATCTGCTTGATACCGCTCGCCCCTTTGCCGCACAGCACCCCCTTGTTCACCGGGTGGTCGCGGTTGCCTTCGATATAGCTGACCTTGCCCGACTTCAGATGCACGTTGATGCCGCAGCGGCAGGCGCACATGTAGCAGGTGGTCCGGCGCACCTCGTCGGACACGGGCGGCGAGGTATCGACGTAGGGAGAGACTGGCTTCATCAGGAGATTCACTGGTCTGTTCGACCGACTTTGACCGAGGCCAACGTTCCTGACCAGCCCAAAACGGTGGAACCATTTTCCCAATGCGGGCCCAGACTTGGAATATCCTGCGCACCGTTTGTCACAGGAGTGCCCGGATCAGGCCCATCGTCGCCAGCACGGCCAGCAGGATGATCGCGAAGCGCCGAAATTCCTGCGGGTCGGTACCAAAGAAATGGCGCCCTCCCAGCCAGTTGCCGATCAGCGTCAGCGGCAGGGCGAAAAGCGAGGCCCACAAAGTGTCCCAGGTCACCAGCCCGTGCCACCAGTAAAGCGGCGCCGAATAGATATCGAGCAACGGGAAATAGGCGATCAGCGTCGCGCGAAACACAGACGCCTGCATCGGTTGCGCCGCGAAGAACGCCGCAACTGGCAGCCCCCCCATCCCCGGCGCATTGGCCAGCCCCGAGACCAGACCGGCCCCGATATTGGCCGCCGCACCTCGAATCTCAGTGGCCAGCCTCAGCCCAACCAGCAGCAGGACGCACATCGCGAGCACATAGCCAGAGATCAGCGCCCGCGCAGCGTTCTCCGATATTTCAGTCAGCGCCCATAGCCCCAGCGGCAGACCCACCGCCGCGCCCGCCAAAAGGCACAGCACGCGCTTCCAGTCCACCGATGGGCCCGCGCCACGCCATGCCTGCACCGACATGACGAATTCCAACACCACGACGACCGCAACGAAATGCAGCGGGTTCATCACGACGCTGGATGCGGCAATGACGATCGCCGAGAAGCCGAAGCCCGAATAGCCCCGGACGAAACCCGCGACAAAGATCACCACTGCCATCCACAGCGCGGCGCCAAGGCCTGCGTCGAATGGCATCATGCCCCCGCCTGTGGGTGCATGTCGGCCAGGTCGATGCCCGCAACGGCAACTGGGGCCTTCATCGCATCACGACGGAAGGGTTCGCCCAGTTCCTGGTTCAGCAGCACCTCGATGAAGGTGGTCTTGCCCGCCTTCTGATCCTTCAACGCCTTGGCCAGTGCAGCGGTTAACCCCTCCATGCTGGTCGCCTGCACACCCTGCAACCCGCAGGCTTGCGCGATACCGGCATAGCTGACCCGGTCGTTCAACTCAGTACCAACGAAGTTGTCCGAGTACCAAAGTGTCGTGTTCCGCTTTTCCGCGCCCCATTGGTAGTTGCGGAAGATCACCATGGTGATCGCGGGCCATTCCTGACGTCCGATCGCCGTCATCTCGTTCATCGAGATGCCAAAGGCGCCATCACCCGCAAAGCCGACAACCGGCATGTCCGGCTTGCCGATCTTGGCCCCCATGATCGAGGGCAGGCCGTAGCCGCAGGGGCCGAACAGACCCGGCGCCAGATATTTCCGACCCTCCTCGAAGGTTGGATAGGCATTGCCGATGGCGCAGTTGTTGCCGATGTCCGAGGAAATGATCGCCTCACGCGGAAGCGCCGCCTGTATCGCGCGCCAGGCCATGCGCGGGCTCATCCAGTCCGGCTTGGCCTTGCGTGCCCGCTCGTTCCAGGTGGTGCCGGGATCATCATCTTCGTGATCCATGCTCGACAGCGCCTGTGCCCATGCCGATTTCGTTTGCGCGATCAGAGCTTTGCGGTCCGATCTTCCGGCGTCCCCTGCGCCGGCAGAAAGCCGCTCCAGAATGGCATCCGCCACCTTCTTCGCATCGCCGACAATCCCTACGGCGACTGGTTTGGTCAGCCCGATCCGATCGGGATTCAGGTCCACTTGGATCACCGCCGCGCCCTTCGGCCAATAGTCGATGCCATAACCCGGCAGCGTCGAGAACGGATTCAGCCGCGTCCCCAGCGCCAGAACCACATCCGCCTTGGCAATCAGCTCCATCGCCGCCTTGGAGCCGTTATAACCCAAAGGCCCGGCAAACAGCGGATGCGAGCCCGGGAAAGCGTCGTTGTGCTGGTAGCCACAGCAGACCGGCGCATCCAGCCGCTCGGCCAAAGCCATCGAGGCCGGGATAGCCCCTGCCAAGACCACGCCCGCGCCGTTCAGGATCACCGGGAACTTCGCGCTCGACAGCAGCTTCGCTGCCTCGGCAATCGCCGCATCGCCACCGTCAGGGCGCTCGAACTCCACCACGCGCGGCAATTCGATGTCGATCACCTGCGTCCAGAAATCCCGCGGGACGTTGATCTGGGCCGGGGCGCTCGCCCGCTTCGCCTTGAGGATCACACGGTTCAAAACCTCGGCGATGCGGGACGGATCGCGCACCTCTTCCTGATAGGCGACCATATCCTTGAACAGCGCCATCTGCTCGACTTCCTGGAACCCGCCCTGCCCGATGGTCTTGTTCGCCGCCTGCGGCGTCACCAGCAGCAAGGGCGTATGGTTCCAGTAGGCGGTCTTCACCGGCGTCACGAAGTTGGTGATGCCCGGCCCGTTCTGCGCCACCATCATCGCCATCTTTCCCGTCGCGCGGGAATAGCCATCGGCCATCATGCCCGCATTGCACTCATGCGCGCAGTCCCAGAACCGGATGCCCGCCTTGGGGAACAGATCCGAGATCGGCATCATCGCCGATCCGATGATCCCGAACGCCTCGGAAATTCCATGCCTTTGCAGCACTTTGACAAAGGCTTCCTCGGTGGTCATCCGCATCGCAATTCTCCAGCTATCAGACGGGCGCCCTTGCCCGATTTGCGCGCAATCTATCCGCGTGGCGCCCTCGCGGCTTAGGGCCAGCCGCAGAAGCCCCATAGGTCCAGATCGACTACCCATTCACCTTGGCTCAAATATCCTCGGGGGTGATGAGCGATCAGAAATCTTCCGGTGGAAGATTTCCGCGAAGAACGCCCGGCCCCCCGTGGGCGGGCCGGAGCAGGAGGGCAGACAGCCCCCGGCGCTCTCTGCCAGACCGCCCTACCCGATCTCTTCCGCGACAATCCCTATCCCCTCCGCTATCCGCCCCGCAGCTATCGAGGAATAGGCAAGCCGGTAGTAGCTCCGCGGCCCCTCTCCGTCGAAGAACGCCCGCCCAGGCTCAATCAGCACACCCCTTGCCCGCAGCCGCAGCGCCAATGCCTCGGTGTCCACACCCTCCGGCGCGCGCATCCAGAACGACGATCCGCCAAAGCCGCCCGCCTGCACCACCTCCAGCCCCGACGCCGCAATCGCCTCTTCCATCGCAACGCGACGGCGGCGAAAGGTCTGCTTCATCCGCGCCACAAGCGCATCGTAGTGGCCGAGCGACAGGAAATAGGCCGCCGTCCGCTGCACATTCCCCGGCGGATGGCGGAGAACAGCGACCCGCAAAGCCCGCGCCTCGGCGATAAAGCTTTCGGGGCCGACCAGATAGCCCAGCCGCAACCCCGGAAAGATCGACTTCGAGAATGATCCCGCGTGGATCACCCGCCCTTCGTGGTCCAGCGACTTGAGCGAGGGCGAGGCGGGCGCAAGAAAGCTCATCTCGAATTCGTAGTCATCTTCGACCACGACGAAATTCTGCCGCGCCGCCGCCTGCAGCAGCGCCATGCGCCGGGCCAGCGGCATGGTGGCATTGGTCGGGCTGTGGTGACTGGGCGCGGCAAAGACCACGTCCACATCGGCGGGCAGCCTTTCCGGCGGCAGCCCTTCTGCATCGACATCGACCGGCAGAACCTTGGCCATCCCCTGCTGCAAGATCGCCCGCAGACCCGGATAGACCGGGTTCTCAACCACCGCCCGGCCGCCCTGCCCCAGCAGCACCGTCGCGGCCAGCCAAAGCCCGTTCTGAGCGCCCATCGTGATCAGCACTTCCTCTGGCCGGGCCGAGATCCCGCGCCGGGGCAATATGCCCCGCAGGATATACTCGATCAGCAGCGGATCGTCGCGCTCCTGCCAATCATCGCTAAGCGCCTCGAAGTCCCGCTTTCCCAGTGCCCGCATCGCGCAGGCGCGCCAGTTCTGATGGTCGAACAGGCTCGCATCGGCCTGGCCATAGATAAAGGGAAAGGGATAGCTGCGCCAATCCGCCGGTTTCGTTACCGCCACCGCACGGGAAAACCGCCGCCCTGTAAGCGCCGCGTAATCGACCGCCGGAGGTGTCGCGGGCGGAAACGGCAGTGCCGGCCGAACCGGCGCGCTATCCGAGACGAAATACCCTGACCGGCCGCGAGAGGTCAGATAATCGCCCGCCAGCAGCTCCGTATAGGCTAGCGTTACCGTAATGCGCGCCACGCCCAATTGCCGTGCCAACCCGCGAGACGACGGCAATCGCTCCCCTGCCCGGAACCGCCCCGCCGCGATCCGCTCGACGATCAGGGCGCGGATACGTTCCTGCAGGGTGCCACCCTGCTGCGGCAGCACGAAGGCTTCGGGCGGGATCGACATTCTGGCCCCATCACGCGGACAAGCTGGACTTATCCACCCGTCAAGCCACAACGGTCAAGGCCTTCGCCACCCCCTGCCACAAAAGCAGAAGGCCCCGGACATTTCACCGGGGCCTTCATCGCAATGTCGCTGTGTTAGCCGAACACGCGCCCCAGCGCGCCATCGATGGCCGTGGTGATCTCGTCGATGTCATCCGGCGTAGCGATCAGCGCGGGCGACAGGCAGAGCGTGTTGTTCAACCCCGGCAGCGAGCGGTTGGTCATCCCGATGATGACACCCTGCGCCATGCAGTCGGCAACCACCGCCGCCACCTTCTTCTCATCCGCCGGTTCCTTGGTCGCCCGATCCGCCACCAGCTCCGCCCCGCAGAACAGACCCTTGCCGCGCACCTGGCCGATCACCTTGTGCTTCTCGGCCAGCGCATTCAGGTTATCCAGCACCCGCGCACCCATGCGCGTGGTATTGGCCAGCAAACCCTCATCCTCGATGATCCGCATGTTCTCCAGAGCCGCCGCCGGACCGGAGGTGCAGCCGCCGAAGGTCGAGATGTCGCGGAAGTAGCTCATCGGATCGGATGCATCGTCCTTGAACTGCTCGAACACGGCTTCCGTTGTCACCGTGCAGGCGATGGCGGCATAGCCAGAGGCGACGCCCTTGGCCATCGTCACGAAGTCGGGCTTGATGCCGTAGTGCTGATAGCCGAACCACTCGCCGGTCCGGCCGACGCCACAGACAACCTCATCAATATGGATCAGGATGTTGTATTTCTTGCAGATTTCCTGAACCCGCTCCCAATACCCCGCCGGCGGCACGATGACGCCGCCGCCCGCCGTCACCGGCTCCAGGCAGATCGCGCCGATGGTGTCGGGGCCTTCGCGCAGGATCACTTCCTCGATGGCATCGGCAGCCCGCTCGCCGTAGTTCGCGACGTCCCACTGCTTGCGATACTCAAGGCAATGAGGCACCTCAACGAAGCCCGGTGTGAACGGGCCGTATTGCATCGCCCGCTGCGGCTGGCCGCAGGCGGAAAGCGCGGTGATCGTGGTGCCGTGATAGTCGCGCTCGCGGTACAGGATCTTGTATTTCTTGCCGCCATGGTGCCGCGCCGCGATCTGGCGGACCATCTTGAAGACCTTCTCGTTGGCCTCTGACCCCGAGTTGGCGTAGTAGACGCGGCTCATTCCCGGCATCTTTTCGATCAGACGCTGCGCGAACAGCGAACCGGGGATCGACCCGGCGGAACCGGCGAAATAGCACATCTTCACCAGCTGATCGCGCACCGCGTCTGCGATGCTTTCGCGACCGTAGCCGACGTTGACCGTCCAGACCCCGCCCGAAACGGCGTCGAGATGCTCTTTCCCCTTGGCATCCCAGACGCGGATGCCCTTGCCCTCGACCATGATGCGCGGGTCGATCGACTCGAATTGCTTGTGCTGGATCAGGTGGTGCCAAACATGGGCGCGGTCGGCCTCGACCACACCGCTCATATCGTTGCCAACAGCTCTGTCCATGATCGCGCCTTTCCCGAAAACGATGCGGGCGCATAATCGGGGATCGGCGGGTTTGCGGTTAGGTCCAGAGCGTCCGCACAGATAGCGCCAGATCGTCAGGCAGCATCGCGCAGGATACCAACCAGAACCTCGGTCGGCAGCTTGACCGGATTGGCGGCCATGGATGAGGCCGTCTGCGCGGCCTCCGCCGCCTGAACGTAGTCCGCCGGCTTCAGACCCAGCTCCGTAAGCCCCGGCAAACCCTGCTCTCTGGACCAGCGATGCAGCGCATCTGCACCGGAGCCTTTCGCGCCCAAGGCCTTCGCCAGTTCGTGATCCACTTCGGCAAGCCGGGCCGCAATCGGCCCGCTAACCGCTGCCAAGTTGGCGCGGATTACAAAGGGCAGCAGCGTCCCGCAAATCGCGCCATGGGCCGCGCCAGTCATGCCGCCGATAACGCCCGCCAGCCCATGAACCGCCCCAAGCCCCGAATTGGCCAGCGCCACGCCTCCGGTCAGGCTGGCCAGCGCCACCGCATCCCGCGCCTCCGGGTTCTCGCCTGCCATCAGCCCCATCAGCGCCTCGATCGCCTTGGGGATTGCCGGGCGGCAGATCGCATCGGTCGCCGGATTGGCGCGGGAACTGACATAAGGCTCGATCACCTGCGTCAGCGCGTCGAGGCCCGAGGCAAGCGTCACCCCGTGTGGACAATTGTCGGTCAGGGCCGGGTCCATGATGGCCATCCGCGCCAGCATCCGATCGTCGCGCAGGCTGACCTTGCGGCGGTGTTCGGGCACGTCGATGACCGCGTTCTTCGTGGCCTCGGACCCTGTTCCCGCGGTTGTAGGCACGGCAATGAAGGGCAAGGGCGCGATGGACAGCGGCAGTCCCCTCCCCACCCCCTCCAGGTGATCCAACGGCGTGCCAGACGCGGGGATCAGCGCCGCCAGTGCCTTGGCAAGGTCCAGAACCGCCCCACCGCCCAGCCCGATCACGCAATCCGGTTTCTCCGCGCGGGCGCGGGTAAGCGCGGCCTCCAGCATCGGCAGGTCCGGCTCCTTGGCGCAGGCTTCGGTCGTCACGCTGAGGCCCTTGGTCGAAAGGTCGCGCAAAAGCCATCCGGCGCGGTCGGCGTTGCGGCCGTGGACCAGCAGAACACGCGATCCAAAGCCCTTGGCGAACCCCGCCGCCTTCGCCGCCTCTCCGCGTCCGAACAGGATCCGTCCGGGCAACAACAGCTGGAACGGCGCGATCACGAGAAGGCCATGGTAGCCGACACCGCCCTTTGCCAGCGTTCGTATTTCGCGGAGCGGTCGGCTTCGGCCATCTTTGGCTCGAAACGACGCTCCAGCGACCAGGTGCGCGCGAACTCCTCCTGCCCCGGATAGACGCCGGCCTGCATGCCCGCCAGCCAGGCGGCGCCAAGCGCCGTCGTCTCGCGCACTGCGGGGCGGTCGACGGGGGCGCCGAGGATGTCTGAGAGGAACTGCATGGCATAGGCAGAGGCGCTCATGCCGCCGTCGACACGCAGGACACCCTGCCGGGCGCCGGGCCAGTCGCTGCGCATCGCATCAAGCAGGTCGCGGGTCTGGTAGCCCACGCTTTCCAGCGCGGCCTTTGCGAACTCTGCGGGACCGGAGTTGCGGGTCAGCCCATAAACTGCGCCACGGCATTCGGGCCGCCACCAAGGTGCGCCAAGGCCGACGAAAGCGGGAACCAGCACCACGTCCTGCGCGGCGTCGGCGCTGTCGGCGAGGGGCTGCGTTTCCGATGCCTCCCGGATGATCTTCAGACCGTCGCGCAGCCACTGGACGACCGCGCCCGCGATGAAGATCGAGCCTTCCAGCGCGTAGGTGGTCCGCCCGTTCAGGCGGTAGGCGATGGTGCCAAGCAGGCGCGAGCGGCTTTCGACCAGTGTTTCGCCGGTGTTGAGCAGCGCGAAGCAGCCCGTACCGTAGGTGGACTTCATCATGCCGGGGCTGAAGCAGGCCTGTCCGACCGTCGCGGATTGTTGGTCGCCCGCCACACCGAGGATAGGGATCTCGCGCCCGAACAGGTCGGCGCGGGTGACGCCGTAGTCGGCGGCGCAGTCGCGGACCTCAGGGAGGATGGACATGGGGATGTCGAGGTGGGCGCAGATGTCGGCGTCCCAGCGGTTCTCGCGGATGTTGTAGAGGAGTGTCCGCGCGGCGTTGGTGGCGTCGGTGGCGTGGACGCGGCCGCCGGTGAGGCGCCAGATCAGGTAGCTGTCTACGGTGCCGAAGAGGAGTTCTCCCTTCTCGGCCCGCGCCCGAACACCCTCGACGTGGTCGAGCAGCCATTTGACCTTCGTGCCCGAGAAATAGGGGTCGAGGAGCAGGCCGGTCCGCTGCGTCACCATGGGTTCCAGGCCCTGCTCTTTCAGGGCCAGACAGGTGTCGGCGGTGCGGCGGTCCTGCCAGACGATGGCGTTGTGGATCGGTTGGCCGCTTTCGCGGTCCCAGACGAGCGTGGTTTCGCGCTGGTTGGTGATGCCGATGGCGGCGATATCTGCCGGGCCGATCCCGGCCTTTTCGATTGCCTGCCGGGCGGTACCGGCGACGGTGGACCACAGGTCGGTCGGGTCATGCTCGACCCAGCCGGAGGCTGGATAATGCTGGGGAAACTCTTCCTGGGCCGTCGAGACGACGCGCAGGTTTTTGTCGAAAAGGATCGCGCGGGACGAAGTTGTGCCCTGATCGATGGCGAGGATATGGGTCATCGGATCGGCCTTTCACCTTCGGATTGCACGCGTGCAAGAATTTGTAATCCATTGTTTTAAAACAACAGCGGAAATTTCATTAACCAGATCTTCATTGTTCTGGTGCGCCGGAGGGCGTCTGGGGCAAATCCCCTTTGGGGATTTGCGGGACGGGCACCATTGGCGCCCGTCCCTTTATCAGATCAGTTCCAGGACTTGATCAGCTCGTCATAGTTGACGGTCTCGCCTTGCGGCTTTTCGTTCTCAAGCTTGCCGACCGGCGCACCGGGGGCGTCGATCCACTCCTGCGCGTCCTTCGGCTCGTTCAAGAGCGGGCCGATGTCGCCCTGCACGCCCGATTTCTCGATACGGGCAAGGACTTTTTCCTGCTCTTCGCAAAGGGCGTCGAGTGCCTCTTGCGGAGTTTTGGCGCCCGACATGGCGTCGCCGATGTTCTGCCACCAGAGTTGCGCCATTTTCGGATAGTCAGGAATGTTCGTGCCGGTCGGCGACCATGCCACACGGGCGGGCGAGCGATAGAACTCGACCAGACCGCCCAGCTTGGGCGCACGTTCGGTGAAGGACTTGTCGTCGATGGTGGATTCACGAATGAAGGTCAGGCCCACGTGGGACTTCTTCACGTCCACCGTCTTCGAGGTCACGAACTGGGCATAGAGCCATGCGGCCTGCGCCCGATCGACCGGGGTCGATTTCATCAGCGTCCAGGAACCCACGTCCTGATAGCCGATCTTCGTGCCTTCGCTCCAGTAAGCGCCATGCGGCGAGGGAGCCATACGCCATTTCGGCGTGCCGTCCTCGTTCATCACGGGCGTTCCGGGTTTCACCGAGTCCGCCGTAAAGGCGGTGTACCAGAACATCTGCTGGGCGATGTTGCCCTGCGCAGGCACCGGGCCGGCTTCGCCGAAGGTCATGCCCATCGCTTCCGGGGGCGTGTACTTCTGCAGCCAGTCGATGGCCTTGGTCACGGCATAGACAGCGGCCGCGTCGTTGGTCGCACCGCCACGCACCACGCAAGAGCCGACGGGACGCGAGTTTTCGTCGACGCGCACGCCCCATTCGTCAACCGGCAGGCCGTTCGGTTCGCCCTTGTCGCCCATACCGGCCATCGACATCCACGCGTCGGTGTAGCGCCAGCCAAGGCTCGGGTCTTTCTTGCCGTAGTCCATGTTGCCATAGACGCCGGTAGCGGGTCCGCCCATGTAGGACATGTCGCGGCCGGTGAAGAACTCGGCAATATCCTCATAGGCCGACCAGTTGACCGGAACGCCAAGGTCATAACCGTACTTGGCCTTGAAATCGTCCTTGGTCTTCTGATCCGAGAACCAGTCGTAGCGGAACCAGTAGAGGTTCGCGAACTGCTGGTCGGGAAGCTGGTACAGCTTGCCGTCCGGGGCGGTCGTGAACTTGGTCCCGATGAAGTCCGGCAGGTCCAGCGTGGGCGAGGTTACATCCTTGCCTTCACCCGCCATCCAGTCGGTCAGGTTGCGGACCTGCTGATAGCGCCAGTGGGTGCCGATCAGGTCCGAGTCGTTGACGTAGGCGTCATAGATGTTCTCGCCCGACTGCATCTGAGTCTGCAGTTTCTCGACGACGTCGCCTTCGCCGATCAGGTCATGGGTGACCTTGATGCCGGTGATGGCGGTAAAGGCCGGGGCCAGCACCTTGGATTCATATTCGTGGGTGGTGATGGTTTCCGAGACGACCTTGATATCCATGCCTGCATAGGGCTTGGCCGCGTCGATGAACCACTGCATCTCGGCTTCCTGTTCGGGCCGGGTCAGCGTGGACAGATCGCCGATTTCGGCGTCGAGAAAGGCCTTGGCCGCATCCATGTCGGCCCAGGCCGGCGCGTTCATCGCGAACAGCGCCAATGCCATGGCAGTTGACGTATGCCTTAGTCTCATTGGTCTTGCTCCTCCCAGAGTGGTCGTCTTTGTGCCGGGCCTCCCCCCGGCAGGGTCGAAGTCCCCGTCTAGACCCAGCGGAACACCGCGGCGGCGTAGACAAGGCAAAGGATGGGCGCGACCCAGATCAGGTCGGCGCCAAGAACGGCAAGCGTGATGAGGTGGATGAAGGCCGACCCCAGAAGCGTGATGAACAGCCGGTCGCCACGCGTCGTCTCGATATGCAGGATGCCCATGCGCGGCGTCTCGGGGAACCGGATCGCCAGGATGGTGAACAGGATCAGAAGCGCGCCGATCACCAGAAAGAACAGCGCCGTCGGCAGCGTCCAGGCCATCCAGCCGCCCGCGATCATCGGGTCGAACCATTGTTTGATGCCTTCGTCATCCGCAGGCGTGACCCACAGAAGCAGGCCAAGGATGACGACGATCAGCGCGGCTGCACCAAGGTAGATGGTGTTCCAGCGCGAAGAAGTCTGATTAGCCATCATTCCATTCCTCACGAGTCGGGTCGTAAGCGCCTGCGATACGCTCGAATTCTCTTTTTCGGCCATTGTCTCGCACGCCTAAAACCTGGACGCGCTGAAATATTTGGTGACGCGCTCGCGTACACCCAGAAATTCGCTGCCAAAACGGCTTAGTTACCGTTTTCGAGTATCTGCCATTGCTGGTCAAATCGGCCCATCCCGCGACATCAAACAAGTCTTGAAATGTGAACAACTGGCCGACAGGCAAAGCGTCAATTCTAGCTTGAATTGCAGCAACCCGCCCCTGAACTGCATTGTCGCTCGCCGACATATCACACCCTCCCCAGGGCAAAGCCCTTGGCGATGTAGTTGCGCACGAACCAGATCACGAGCGCGCCGGGGACGATGGTCAGCACGCCTGCCGCCGCCAGCACCCCCCAGTCCATGCCGCTGGCCGAGACGGTGCGCGTCATGGTGGCCGCGATGGATTTCGCGTTGACCGCCGTCAGCGTCCGCGACAGCAGCAGTTCCACCCATGAGAACATGAAGCAGAAGAAGGCGGCGACGCCGATACCGGATGCGATCAGCGGCATGAAGATCTTGATGAAGAAGCGGGGGAAGGAATAGCCGTCGATATAGGCGGTCTCGTCTATCTCCTTCGGCACGCCGCGCATGAAGCCTTCCAGGATCCAGACCGCGAGGGGGATGTTGAACAGGCAATGCGCCAGGGCGACGGCGATATGCGTGTCGAACAGCCCGACCGAGGAATAAAGCTGGAAGAAGGGCAGCGCGAAGACGGCAGGCGGGGCCATGCGGTTCGTCAGCAGCCAGAAGAACAGGTGCTTGTCGCCCATGAACGTATAGCGGCTGAAGGCATAGGCCGCGGGCAGCGCTACGGTGATCGAGATCACCGTGTTCATCACAACGTAGATCAGCGAGTTGACGTAGCCCATGTACCAGGACGGGTCGGTCAGGATGACCTGGTAGTTGCGGAAGGTCAGGTTGTGCGGGAACAGCGTGAAGGTCGAGGTGATCTCGGTATTCGTCTTCAGGCTCATGTTCACCAGCCAGTAGATCGGCAAGAGCAGGAAGACGAGGTACAGCACCATCACCACGACCGAGCCGTTGATGCGCGGAACGGAACGGGCAGCGGTGCGGGTGGTGGCGATTGACGTGTCGGCCATCATTGACCCCCTGCTTTGTCGAAGTTGGTCATGACGGTGTAGAAAACCCATGAAATCAGCAGGATCACCAGGAAGTACATGATCGAGAAGGCGGCGGCAGGGCCAAGGTCGAACTGGCCGACCGCCATCTTCACAAGGTCGATCGACAGGAAGGTGGTGGCGTTGCCGGGGCCCCCGCCGGTCAGCACGAAGGGCTCGGTATAGATCATGAAGCTGTCCATGAAGCGCAGCAGGATCGCGATCAGCAGCACGCCCTGCATCTTTGGCAGCTCGATATAGCGGAAGACCTTCCACCGGCTGGCCTGGTCGATCTTGGCCGCCTGGTAATAGGCCTGCGGGATGGATTGCAGGCCTGCGTAGCAGAGGAGGGCTACAAGGCTGGTCCAGTGCCAGACATCCATGACGATGATGGTGACCCAGGCCGAAAGCGCGTCATTGGTGTAGTTGTAGTTGATCCCCAATGCCTCGAGCGTATGGCCCAAGAGGCCGATATCGACGCGGCCGAAAATCTGCCAGATGGTGCCGACGACGTTGAAGGGGATGAGCAGCGGAAGCGACATCAGCACAAGACAGACCGAGGCCCAGACGCCCTTTTTCGGCATGTTCAGCGCGATGAAGATGCCAAGGGGCACCTCGATCGCCAGGATGATGGCCGAGAACAGGCATTGCCGCCAGAAGGCCGACCAGAGGCGGTCGGAGCCCAGCATTTCCTCGAACCAGCCGATGCCTTCCCAGAAGAACTCATTGTTCCCGAAGGTGTCCTGCACCGAATAGTTGACCACGGTCATCAAGGGGATGACGGCCGAGAAGGCGACCAGTGCAAGGACCGGCAGGACAAGGAACCAGGCCTTGTGGTTGACGGGTTTTTCCATCAGGCGGCCCTCCCCAGACGCGCACCCTGCGGACGGACGCGCCAGTCGTTTGCGTAGACGAGCGTATGGGCGGGCTCGAACACCAGCCGGGTCTGGTCGGCACCGAGCGGCGCGCCTTCGTCAAGGATGGCATTGATCTCTCGACCCACGTACTCGGCACGCAGGATGCGGTGACGGCCCACGTCTTCGACCCGGCGGATCGTGACCGGCAGGCCCTCGGTCGCGCTGGGGCGGACAAATTCCGGGCGGACACCGATCTGCACCCGGCCCTCGGGCGCGTCGTAGCTGGCACCGAGGGGGATGGTGTGGCCGTCGATCACGGCCTTGTCGCCTTCGACCTTGGCATCCAGCAGGTTCATGCCGGGAGAGCCGATGAAATAGCCGACGAAGGTATGTTCGGGCGTGTCGAACAACTGCTGCGGCGTGCCCATCTGCACCACGCGGCCGTCATACATCACCACCACCTTGTCGGCGAAGGTCAGCGCCTCGGTCTGGTCATGGGTGACGTAGATCATCGTGTGGCCGAACTGGCGGTGCAGCGATTTGAGCTGGGTGCGAAGTTCCCACTTCATATGCGGGTCGATCACGGTCAGCGGTTCGTCGAACAGGATCGCATTCACGTCCTGACGCACCATGCCGCGGCCAAGGCTGATCTTCTGCTTGGCATCCGCCGTCAGCCCGCGCGCTTTTCGGCCAAGCTCTGCCTCCATGCCGATCATGCGGGCGATCTCGTTCACCCGCGTGGCGATATAGGCGGGGTCCATGCCGCGGTTGCGCAGCGGGAAGGCGAGATTATCCCGCACCGTCATCGTGTCGTAGACGACCGGGAACTGGAACACCTGCGCGATGTTGCGCTCGGCGGTCGGCGCCTCGGTCACGTCGCGCTCGCCGAACAGGACACGACCCTGCGAGGGGTGGACCAGTCCCGAGATGATGTTCAGCAGCGTAGTCTTGCCGCAGCCGGAAGACCCCAGCAGCGCGTAGGCGCCGCCATCGTCCCAGACGTGATCCATTTCCTTCAGCGCGTAATCCGCCTCGGATTTCGGATGGGCGAGGTAGGAGTGTGCGAGTTTTGAAAGCGTGATCCTGGCCATTATCCCCTCCTCACGCCGCCAGCGCATAGGCAGCGGGTGCCACCAATGCGCCGTCCTCGGCAAAGACATAGACATGCGCGGGGTCGAGCCAGACCGAAAGCTTGGTCCCCTGCTCCAGATCGTGGACCCCCTCGACCAGCCCGACCATCCGGTCGCCGCCATATTCCAGATGAAGGAAGCTCTCCGATCCGGTGATCTCGGTCACTTGCACGCGGCATAGAAACTCGATCGCCGCCGCCTTGTGTGGGGCAAGGTCGAGGTGGTTCGCACGGAAGCCTGCGCGATAAGTGCCGGGCGGCAGCTGCGCGAAAGACCCCGTCGCTTCGACGCTTTGGCCGTTGCCGAACTGCATCCGATCACCGGCACGGGTCAGCGTGACGAAGTTCATCGGCGGGTCCGAAAACACGCGCGCCGTGGTCGCATCGCCCGGTTGGCGATAGACCCGTGGCGTCGGCCCGAACTGGGTCACGCGGCCTTCCCAGAGGGTCGCCGTGTTGCCGCCCAGTAGCAGCGCCTCTTCCGGTTCGGTCGTCGCATAGACGAAGATCGCGCCGGATTGCTCGAAAATCTTCGGAATCTCGGCCCGCAGTTCCTCGCGCAGCTTGTAGTCGAGGTTGGCGAGCGGCTCGTCCAGCAGGACCAGCCCCGCATCTTTCACCAATGCACGAGCCAGCGCACAGCGCTGCTGCTGGCCGCCCGAAAGCTCCAAGGGTTTACGCTGCAACAGCGGTGTCATCTTCATCAGGTCAGCGGTCTTGCGCACCGCCGCGTCAATCTCGGCCGCAGGTTTGCTCATCAGGCGCAGGGGCGAGGCGATGTTGTCGTAGACGGTCATCGAGGGGTAGTTGATGAACTGCTGATAGACCATCGCCACCTTGCGGTCCTGCACCCGCATTCCGGTCACATCCGCCCCGTTCCAGCGCACGCGGCCCTCGGTCGGCACGTCGAGGCCAGCCATGAGGCGCATCAGCGTGGTCTTGCCTGCCAGCGTCGGCCCCAGCAGCACGTTCATCGTGCCGTTCTGCAACGTCAGGGTGGTCGGATGGATATGGGTGCGGCCAGTGACGACCTTTGTCACCCCATCAAGCTCCAGCGTCATCTCCTCCCCTTCCCCTTTCTTTATTCTGCCGCAGCGTGGTGTGGCTGGCGGGCCATGAAGGCCCCGATGCTCGCGATCTCTTCCCCAGAAAGTCGCAGGCCCAGCTTGCTGCGGCGCCAGACGACATCTGCCGCCTCGCGCGCGTATTCGTGTCGCATCATCCAGCGCAGTTCGGCCTCGGTCAGTGTAGCGCCGAAGTTGCGCCCCAGATCCTCGATTTTCTGGGCAGGCCCCAGAATTGCCCGCGCCTCGGTGCCGTAGGCACGGATCAGGCGGCCCGCCCAATAGGCATCGAGGAAGGGATATTCGCGCTGCAATCCGTCGATCAGCCCTTTGACGCCATCGACCGGGAAATCGCCGCCCGGCATCGGAACTCCGGCGGTCCACGGACCGGTGGCCTGCGGGAAAGTCGGAGCCAGCTTTGCCAGCGCTGCTTCGGCCAGCTTGCGATAGGTGGTGATCTTGCCGCCGAAGACGTTCAAGAGCGGCGCGCCGTTGGTGTCGAGGCTCAGGACATATTCCCGCGTCGCTGCCGTCGCCGATTTCGCGCCGTCGTCGTACAGGGGCCGGACGCCGGAATAGGTCCAGACGATATCGTCACGCGTCACCGGTTTCGCGAAGTAGCGCGAAGCGAAGGCGCAGAGATAATCCTGCTCAGCCGGGGTGCAGACCGCATCCTCGGGGCGACCCTTGTGATCCTGATCGGTGGTGCCGATCAGGGTAAAGTCCTGCTCATAGGGAATGGCGAAGATGATGCGCCCGTCTTCGCCCTGGAAGAAATAGCATTTGTCGTGATCGTAAAGCTTCTTCGTCACGATATGGCTGCCGCGAACCAGACGGACGCCTTCGGAAGAATTCACGCGCAGGGTGTTGCGCACGACATCTGACACCCATGGACCACCCGCGTTGACCAGCGCGCGGGCCGCGATGACCTCTTTGCGCCCGTCATGTTCGACGGTCACATGCCACAGGTCGGGGCCGCGATCCGCCGAGACGACCTTGGCGCGGGTCATGATGCGGGCGCCCCGCGCCTCGGCATCGCGGGCGTTCAGCATCACAAGGCGAGAGTCCTCGACCCAGCAATCCGAGTATTCATAGGCATGGGCAAAACGCGGCTGCAGCGGCTTGCCCACGGGGTCATGGCGCAGGTCGACGGTGCTGGTGCCGGGCAGGATTTTGCGCCCGCCAAGGTTGTCGTACAGGAACAGCCCCAGCCGGATCAGCCAGGCCGGGCGGCGGCCCTTCATCCAGGGCATGATGGTGGACAGAAGGCGGCTGGTCGGCGTCTGGCCTTCGAACCGCATGTCGGGGTGATAGGGCAGGACAAAGCGCATCGGCCAGCTGATATGCGGCATGGCACGTAGCAGGGTTTCGCGTTCGGAAAGGGATTCGCGGACCAGGTGGAACTCGAAATACTCGAGATAGCGCAGCCCGCCGTGGAACATCTTGGTCGATGCGCTGGAGGTCGCCTGGGCCAGATCGCCCATCTCCGCCAGGGCAACGGACAGGCCGCGACCAGCGGCGTCGCGGGCGATGCCGCAGCCGTTGATACCTCCGCCGATCACGAACAGATCGACCGGACCGCTATGCGACGATGCTTCTGGCAACAGTCCCTCCCAAGACTTCGCGACAATCGTTCGTCAGGCGCGGCGATGTCAATATTTGTTTTCGTTTATGTTCGCTTTTTCCAAAAGCGCGCATTGATGGTCATCTGTCCTGCCCCTTTTTCTGCGTTGCCGCATTTTCATGCGGCATGTGAAAACCGCTCAGCACGCTTGACCGGCGCGGTTCCTGCGGCCTAGATCAGCCCGAACGGCTGCCTTCGACGGGTGGCGGGAGGGGCGGTTCAAGTCATGGCACTCAGCTTTCGCCAGACCGAGATTCTGGACATCGCGCGGATCGAAGGCCGCGTGGTGGTGGAGCAGTTGGCCGACCGTTTCGGCGTGACGCTGCAGACGATCCGGCGCGACCTGTCGGACCTGTCGGATGCGGGGCTGCTGGACCGCGTCTATGGCGGCGCGGTGATCCGCAAGGGCGTGTCGAACATCGGCTATGAGGAGCGGCGGCGCCTGCATGACGAGGCGAAGGCGGCCATCGCACGGACCTGCGCGCAGGCGATCCCGGACAACTCCTCGCTGTTCCTGAACATCGGCACGACGACCGAGGCGGTGGCGCGGGAGTTGCTGGGCCATCGCAACCTTACGGTTGTGACGAACAACATGAACGTGGCGAATATCCTGGTCGCCAATGAAAGCTGCGAGATCATGGTGGCGGGCGGCGTGCTGCGCCGGTCGGACGGAGGGCTGGTGGGCGATCTGACCGCGCAGTTCATCGAGCAGTTCAAGGTGGATTTCGCGATCATCGGCGCGTCAGCGCTGGACGTGGACGGCGACCTCCTGGACTTCGACCTGCAAGAGGTGCGGGTCAGCCAGGCGCTGATCCGGCGGGCGAGACGGACGTTCCTTGTGTGCGACGCGTCGAAGTTCAAGCGGTCAGCGCCGGTGCGGATCGCTTCGCTGCGGGATCTGGATGCGTTTTTCACCGACCGCGCGCTGGCGCCGGAACTGGCGGCGCAATGTGCCGAGTGGGAGACGGACGTGGTGCTGGCGTGAACTGACAACCGCTGTCTGGCGAAGGCACGTGACTTCGCCATGTGATGCCATGTGAGTTGCAGGAGGCCGTGGCCCCAAAGGCCGCGGCCAGCGCCCGTCCCGCCCATGGCGGGCGCTTCTCGCCCGCCGGGACGGGCGCCGGCCTCTGTAGTTCGTGGCACAGATGGTCTTGGAGCGACGCCTCGCTGCGGGCGGGGAAACGCGGATCGCGTTTCTTTTCCCGCCCGGCCTGACGTAATCCCTAGGCCGCCGCCCAACCCTTCCGAATAAACGCCCCACCCTCGCGATACACCGCCTCGGGGCTTTCGCAGAAGTCGCGCCAGACCTTCGTCGCCGCCGCCAGATCAGGCAGCCCCCGGCCAAAGCTTTCGATGGTCAGCCAGTCGTCATATCCGCTCGCCTTGATCGCGCGGAAGGTCTCGGCCCAGGGGATGTTCCCCCGCCCCGGCACGCCACGGTTGTTCTCGCTGAGGTGGACGTGAACCACATGGCGCAGGCTGTCGGTGTAGGCGGCAATGGGATCGTTCTCTTCGATGTTGCAGTGGAACGTGTCGTACATCGCCTTGATGTTCGGATGACCCACCTCGTCCAGATGGGCGCAGAGCACTTCCATCGTGTTGAAGATGTAGCACTCGAAGCGGTTCAGCGCCTCCAGCCCCACCGTCACGCCCACCTTCGCCGCATGATCACCGATTGCCCGCTGCGAGGACACCGAGCGGCGGAATTCCTCTTTCGTCGGCCCCTGCCCCGAAAACCCGCCCAAGGTCGAATGCACCGGCCCGCTGACCACCTTCGCCCCGACCGCCGCCGTGCAGTCCAGCACATGGTGCATATGCGCGATCCCGGCCTTCCGTTCGGCATCGTCGCCGATCAGGTTCATCGCCGGATCGCCCATCGCGGCGATCGCCGTCCGCTGCAACCCGATCCGGTCCAGAAGCGCACCCAGCCGCTGATAGTGGCCCACCTCCCCCTCGAACACAGGCACCTCGACCCCGTCGAAGCCTGACGCCTTGATGTCGCGCAACAGGGGCTCGGCATCCTCGGTCAGATGCGTCGTCCAAAGCAGCATGCACATGCCCAGTTTCATCCCGCGGCCCTCCCAAGCGCCAGATGGGGGATCGTGCCCACGCTGCGGGCATTCCGTCAAGTTGGTATTACCAATTCTGCACCGCAGCCCTGCGCGATGCCACAAAACTCGCCCGGCAATCACGGATTTCTATCATCATTTTCAGCGCATTAATCAAATTCGACAGCACACCCCTTCCGTCCTTGCTTACCCCTGCCCTTTGGGCTAGGTGTTTCCCATAGTCCATCTGGTCCAACCAGATGCGCGAGCTTTGCCGATCTAGGGAGGATCACGATGCACCTGTCTACCCACAACTGGATGCGGGCCGAGGCCCTTGATGTGACGCTGCGGCGGATCAAGAAATACGGCTATGAGAGCATCGAGATCTCGGGCGAGCCGACGCAGTACAAGATCAAGGAAACCCGCGCCTCGCTCAAGGAACATGGCATCCGCTGCTGGGGCGCCGTGACCCTGACGCTGGGCGAGCGCAACCTTGCCGCCAAGGACGAAGGCCAGCGCGCCCGCTCGGTCGACTACGTCAAATCCGTCCTCACAATGGTCAGCGAACTGGATGGCGAGATCATCACGCTGGTCCCCGCGACCGTCGGCAAGGTGGTTCCCGACGCGACCGAGGAAGAAGAATGGAAATGGGTGGTCGAGGCCACCAAGGAATGTTTCCACCACGCGAAAAAGGTCGGCGTCCGCATCGCCATCGAACCCCTGAACCGGTTCGAGACCTATTTCTTCAACCGCGCCGCACAGGCGCTGGCACTGGCCGATGCGGTCAGCCCCGAGGTCGGCGTCTGCCTTGACGCCTATCACCTGAACATGGAGGAATCGAATATCCACGACGCGATCCGCCTTGCCGGCAAGCGACTGTTCGACTTCCACGTCGCCGACAACAACCGCTTTGCCGCCGGTTTGGGCCACCTCGACTGGCCGAAGATCATCGGAACCTTGCGCGAGATCGGCTATGACGGCGCCATCACCAACGAATTCGTGGCGCCGGTGGACCGCACCCCTGCCGCGATCTATCCCGACATGGTGGAACGCAACCCGGTCGATATCTCGCCCGAGCAGCTGAAGTTCATTCAGGACCACGGGTCGAGCCTGCTGACCGAAAAGTTCTACGACAGCCAGATGCGGATCACCGCCGAAACCCTGCTGCCGCTGATCAAGTAAGCAGCCCCTCCAGCGCGGCCCCATCACGGGGTCGCGCCGGATCAAGGAGAGACGAATGCGGATCAAAAGCGCGCAAGCCTGGTGGGTCAGCATCCCCATCGAAAAAGCCCGCCAGCATCGCAGCGATTTCGGCACGCTGACGACGTTCGACGCAGCCATCCTGCGGATCGAGACCGAGGACGGGTTGGTCGGCTGGGGCGAGGGCAAGAACGCCGCCGGGTCAGCGGGGCATTACGCGGTGCTGGTGAACCTGCTGAACACCGAGATTGCGCCTCAGCTTATCGGGCGAAATGCCGGGGATATAACCCAAATCTGGGAGAGTCTGTATAACGGCGTGCGCGCCGGGTCCGCCGCGCATCACGGCCATGGCATGCCCAGCCTCGCCCGCCGGGGCCTGAGCGTCGCCGCCATCTCGGCCGTCGACATCGCGCTGTGGGACATCCTGGGCAAGCACCTTGGCCAGCCGGTCTGGCAGCTTTTGGGTGGACGCAAGGCCGACCGCCTGCCCGCCTATGCCTCTGGCGGCTGGGCGCCTGCTGACAAGATCGGCGAGCAGCTGCAAAGCTATATTGCGCACGGCGGCTTCAAGTCGGTGAAGATGCGCGTCGGGTCGATGGACGGCGCCCCGCATGTCTCGGCTGCGCGCGTGAAGGCCGCACGCCAAGCGCTTGGTCCCGATGTGGAAATCGCCGTGGATGCGCATGGCACCTATAGCGTCGCCACCGCCAAGCGTTTCGCCCATATGGTCGAGGATTGCGACCTCGCCTGGTTCGAGGAACCGGTAACGGGCGACGACAAACAGGGCATGGCCGAAGTGCGTGCCGCCACTTGCGTGCCGATCTCGGCGGGCGAATCCGAGGCAACGCGGTTCGACTTCCGCGATCTGGCGGTGATGCGGGCGGCGGACATATTCCAGCCCGACCCCGCCTTTTGCGGCGGCATCACCGAGACGATGCGGATCGCCGCCATCGCCTCAGCCTTCAACCTTCGCTTTGCGCCGCATCTCTGGGCGGGTGCGCCCTGCTTCTATGCGGGTCTGCATCTTTGCGCCGCCAGCCCCGCCAGCTTCATCATCGAATATTCCTCGGGCGCGAACCCGATGATCCATGACCTCGTAGAGGAAGACATCACCGCCAAGGACGGCATGATCGCCATCCCGGAAACTCCGGGGCTTGGCTTTACCATCGCCGACCGCGTATTGAATGCGCACGCCAAGAAACCCTGAAGTCCATGTCCGAAAAGAGCCTGCTCTCCGACCTAGCCGCCCATCTCTACGCCAAATCGGCCGCAGAGAACGGCCGCACGCCGTCGGAACGGGAATTGGCTGAACATTTCGGTGTAAGCCGCGGGCAGATCAGGGAAACACTCGCGGTGCTGGAAGCAATGCGCATCGTCGAGCGGCGGGCGAAGTCGGGGATTTTCCTGACCACCCGCTTCGCCTCGGTGGATGCGATGGCGCTGTTTGCGCAGGCCGGCCTGCCGCTGGACCCGATCCAGATCTACGAGACGGTCGAGCTGCGCAAGATCCACGAGATCAAGGCGGCGGAACTGGCCAGCCAGCGCGCGACCGAAGAGAACTTCGACCGTATACGCGAGGTGCTGGACCGCTCCGAGGCGCGCATCGCCGAAGGCCAGCCGCTGGCCGAGGAAGACCGCGATTTCCATCTGGAGATCGTGCGGGCCACGCAGAACTCGGTCTTCTACAACGTCTGCTCGGTCTATTATGCGATGGGCGTGCGCCGCCTGCCGGTCTATTTCAGCGAACCCGAGCGCAACCGCCAATCCCATGCCGAGCATATCCAGATATTCGAGGCGCTGAGGCGGCGGGATGCGAACCTCGCGCAGGCGCTGATGTCGTCTCACCTGCAGGGCGCCGAGGGTTACTGGAAGGGTCTGATCTCGGGCAGCCAGGATGCCCCCATGTCGGCGCGGGTCTAGGCACGTGGCAAAGGTATTCTCCACCCATCACCTGCACCCGGATGTCACCACGCGGCTAAAGGCGGCCGGCGACTACCTCGTGGCCTCCAGCCCCACGGGTGCCGCCTTTCTTGCCGAGGGCACGGATGCCGACGTGATCATCGTGCGCGCGCCGGTGCCTCCGGTATACTTTGCCAGGACCAAGAACCTGCGGGCAGCCGTCCGGCATGGCGCGGGGCTGGACATGATCCCGATGGAGGCCGCGACGGCGGCGGGTGTGGTCGTGGCCAACGTTCCAGCCGTGAACGCCGTCACAGTGGCCGAGCACGCAATCTTCGCCGCCCTCGCCCTCGCCCGCCGCTTCCGCAGCGTGGATGCGACGCTGCGCTCGCAAGGCTGGGCTGCCGCGCGCCTGTTGGCGGATGACGCACATGACCTGTCGGGCCGGACGCTCGGCATCCTAGGTTTCGGCAACATCGGGCGCTGGCTGCACCGGATGGGCAGTGCCTTTGGCATGAAGGTCATTGCCACCACCCGCCGCCCCGACTCGTTGCCCGCCGATGTCACCCCCGTGACGCTGGACGACCTCGCCGCCCGATCGGACGTCCTCGTCATCGCCTGCCCCCTGACCGAGGAAACGCGCGGCGCGATCAACACCGCCCGCCTTGCCCTGATGCGCCCGCATACCCTGCTGATCAATGTCGCCCGCGGCCCGATCATCGACACGCCCGCGCTGGTCCAGGCCCTGCGCGAAAAGCGCATCGGCGGCGCCGCACTCGACGTCTTCGACACCCAGCCCCTGCCCGCCGACAGCCCGCTTTTCGGCTTTCCGAACGTGATCCTGACGCCCCATGTCGCGGGCATCACCGAGGACAGCATGCTCCGCATGGGCGAAGGCACCGCCGACGAGGTGCTGCGCATCCTTGCCAACGACCTGCCTGTGAACTTCTGCAACCCGGAAGTCGAAGCGCACTATCGCAAGCGCTTCCCCGCCTGAACTTCTTCTGTTCACAAATATCCCACGGGGGGTCGCGGGGGTGTGAAACCCCCGCGCCTCTCCGCCAGAGCAATCTCAGGCCCTGAGGCTCCGCCCCGTCGCTTCGTCGAATACCACCACGCGCCCCGGATTCCAGCCTATTCGCACACGGTCCTGGGCCGAGACCTTGACCGTCACCGGCACCGTCGCCCGCAAGCGATGCGTGCCTGCCGTCATCGTCACGATCTTCTCGACGCCATGGTTCTCGACGTCGCTCACCACCGCCTCGACCGGCGCGCCGGGCGATAGCTCGATATCCTCGGGCCGGACGCCGAAGATCAGGCCCCGTCCCTCGGCTCCCGGCGCTCCGGGATGGTCCAGCACCACGCCCTCGCCCATCTCGGCCCGCCCGCCTTTCAGCGCTCCTGACATCAGGTTCATCGCCGGGCTACCCACGGCGCGGGCGACGAAGGTGTTGATCGGGTTGTTATAGATCTCCTGCGGGGTGCCGACCTGCACCAGCACGCCCTTGTTGAGCACGCCGATCCGGTCGCCCATCGACATGGCCTCGACCTGGTCATGAGTCACGAACAAGAATGTTTCGCCCAGGTTCATCTGCAGGTCTTTCAACTCCGCCCGCAAAGCCTCGCGCAGCTTGGCGTCCAGCGCCGACAGCGGCTCGTCCATCAGAAATACCCGCGGCGTCCGCACGATGGCGCGCCCGATCGAGACCCTTTGCATCTCCCCGCCTGACAGCTTGTCGGTCTTACGCTCCAGCAGATGCTCGATCCGCAGCGTCTTTGCCACCCGCGCCACCCGCTCGGCCCGTTCCGCAGGCGCAACCGTCCGCATGGGCGAACGCAGCGGAAACTCCAGGTTCTGCCGCACGGTGTAGCGCGGGTAGAGCGAATACTGCTGCAAGACCAGCGCCACATCCCGCTCGGCCGCACCCCAGTTCGTCACATCCTGCCCATCGATCAGGATCTGACCCGAGGTCGGCTTGTCCAGCCCCGCAATCAGGCGCAGCGTCGTGGTCTTGCCCGCCCCCGTCTCGCCCAGCAGCACAAAGAACTGCCCGTCCTCGATATGCAGCGAAACATCCTGCAGCGCATGGGCCGCGCCATAGTCCTTGGACACGCCGCGAAGTTCGATATCCGCCATTACAACCTGACCCCCAGCGACTGCCCGCTGTCGCGGTCAAAGAAATGCGCCCGCCCCGGATCGGCACGGACATAGACCTGTGTTCCCGGCCCCGGCACCAGCCCCGACCGCGTGCGCGCCCGGATAAATCCCGGACCCATCCGCAGGTCAACGATGTCATGCGACCCCAAAGGCTCGATCAGGTGCGCCTCGACCGGGATCGCATCCGGTTGCGGCGTCAGCGAAACCTCCAGCGCCTCGGGTCGGATACCCAGCGACAGCGGACGGCTGACCGGCAACTGCCCGATCAGGGCAGAGGGGAACACGAACCCCTCCGGCGCGCCCTTGATCGCCACGCGCGCACGGCCATCCGCGCCGGTCACTTCCACATCAGCTACGTTCATCACCGGGCTGCCGACGAACTGCGCGACGAACAGGTTGACCGGGTTGGCATAGACCTCTTCCGGCGTGCCGACCTGTTGCAACACGCCCGCGTGCATCACCACGATCCGGTCGGCCAGCGCCATTGCCTCGATCTGGTCGTGGGTCACATAGATCGTCGTCGATCCCTGCTCGACATGCAGGCGCTTCAACTCCACCCGCATTTCTTCGCGCAGCTTGGCGTCAAGGCTGCCGATCGGTTCGTCCATCAGCATGGCCTTGGGGTTGCGCACCAGCGCCCGCCCGATCGCCACGCGCTGAAGGTCGCCGCCGGACAGGGCCGAGGGGCGGCGCTTCAGCAGATGCGTCGTCTGCAACACCTCGGCCACCCGGCGCACCGTGCGGTCCACCTCATCCCGTCTCGTGCCGGTGGCGCGCAGCGGAAAGGCCATGTTTTCATAGACCGTAAGGTGGGGGTACAGCGCAAAGGACTGGAAGACGAATGCGATGTCGCGCTCTTCCGCCCGCTTGTCCTGCACCGCCTCGCCCGCGATGCGGATTTCCCCGCTGCTGATCGACTCCAGCCCGGCAATGGCGCGCAGGGTGGTGGTCTTGCCGCAGCCGGACTGGCCCAGGAACACCACGAATTCGCGCTCCTCGATGGTCAGGTTCACGTCATGGATGACGTGCAGCGCGCCAAAGTATTTGTTAACGTTCTCCAACTCGATACGCGGGCTCATGCGCCGTCCTCGTCACGCGCCGGCGGGGCCGGGATCTTGGTCGATACCATGAAGGTCAGAAGCCCTACGATGATGATGGTCAGCCCATAGCGGTGCAGAACCTCGATCCAGGGCTGGCACAGCGCGATGATGCCAAAGATCATCACTCCTTGCGCCCACGGCACAATCCAGCGCTGGTTCAACTCACGAAAGCTCATTTGCGGATCGCCCCAAAGCTCATGCCGCGCAGCAGGTGGTTGCGCAGAAGGAAGGTGAATATCGCGACCGGCAGCAGGAACAGCACGGTTCCGGCGGCGATCACGGTCCAGTCCGGCAGGCCGGAACCCACCTGGCTGGGAATGAAGGGCGGGGCAGTCTGCGCGCGCTTGTTCGTCATGATCAGCGCAAAGGCATATTCGTTCCACGCGGTGATGAAGCAGAACACCGCCGTTGCCGCGATGCCCGTTGCCGCCTCTGGCAGCACGATCTTGAAGAAGGCCTGCATGCGGGTATAGCCGTCGACCAGCGCCGCATCCTCATATTCCTTGGGGATTTCATCGATGAACCCCTTCATCAGCCAGACCGAGAAGGACAGGTTGAAGGCGGTATAAAGGATGATCAGGCCCATATGGGTGTCGTTCAGGCCCACCGCCCGGTACATCAGGAACATCGGGATCGCGACGACGACTGGCGGCAGCATCCGTGTAGACAGGATGAAGAACAGCCAGTCATCCTCACCCGGCACGCGGAAGCGGGAAAAGCCGTAAGCCGTGATCGTGCCCATCGACACCGCCAGCACGGTCGATGTGATGGCCACGATCAGGCTGTTCATGAACCGGCTGGGATAGCCCGAAAGCTGCACCTGCCCCTTGCCGGACCGGACGACCTTTTCGCCGCCCTTCAGCACCAGCTGCTCCCACCACGGGGCGGCGGCCATCTGTTCCTCGGTCGGCTGCTCGCGCAACTGGCTGCGCTTGACCATCAGCTTGACGAAGGGTGAAATCTCCGGCTCGAAGAACACCGTGGGCGGCACCGTGGTGGCAAGGTTGCGCGGCTTGAACGCGGTCGAGGTGATCCAGTAGATCGGCGCCAGCATGATCACCAGAATGACCATAAGTGCTGCGATGGCGAGCCTGTGGCGAACGACCTCGCCCGTGGTGCGAACGGCGGCCATCCCTAGCGTTCCTTCACTTTGTTCAGGTATTTGATGTAGATGTTGGTGATGGCCAGAACCATGATCAGCACGATGTAGGCCAGCGCGCTGCTAAGCCCCGTCTGCCATTCCTGGAACGCCATCTTGTAGAGCCGGATCGAGATCAGTTCGGTCGTCGGCTGGCTGGTCAGGATATAGGCCAGGTCAAAGGTCTTGAACGCCTCCATTGTTCGAAAAATGATAGCGATCATCAGGATTGGGGCGACCAGAGGCAGCGTGATGCGGAAAAATGTATAAAGTCCGCTCGCCCGGTCAATCGCCGCCGCCTCGTAAAGATGCTTCGGGACGGCCGACAGACCCGCCAGCGACAGCAGCATCACGAACGGCGCCCACATCCAGATATCGACCAGCGCGATGGCCCAAAGCGCCATGTCGGGGTTTGCCAGCCACTCGAACGTCCCCAGCCCAAAGGCATAGTTGATGATGCCAAAGGACGGGTCATACAGCAGCTTCCAGAACAGCCCGACCACCGCCATCGACAACATCATCGGCAGCAGCAGCAGCGTGGTCAGCAGGCCCTTGTAGGGTATCTCGCGGTTCAGCAGCATCGCGATGCCAAACCCCACGATCACCTGCCCGGTGACCGAGATCAGCACGTATTTCGCCGTGATGGTGAAGTTGCGCCAGATGAACTCGTCGGACAACAGCGTGCGATAATTCGCCAGCCCCACGAACTTTGCCGGCTCATTGGTCGAGGCGCGAAAGTCGGTAAAGGAATATCCCAGCGAATAGATCAGCGGGAAGATGTTGAAGACGATCAGAAAGACGATCGTCGGGATGATGAAGAGGTTGCGGATCGAGAGATCGCTCATCCCTCTCGACCGTCGCGGCGGGGATTGTGCCGCCAGGGCATCCGAAGGCGCATGTGCCATGTGGTCGTTCTGTTCCATGAAAAAGGGGAGGGGCGATTTCCGCCACCCCTCCCCGTGGCCGTTCGTGCCTTACTGGCCGCGTCCGTATTTCGCGAAGGTCGCCTTCCAGTCACCGGCCAGCGCGTCGAGCGCCTCTTTGGCCGTGCCTTCGCCACCCACGATGTACGGATAGATCCGCTGGTTCAACTGGCTCAGCAGTTCCGCGTATTCCGGCACCGCCCAGAAGTCCTTCACCTTGAACATCGTCTGGTAGAAGGCCTCGTTATAGGGCGTCGCCTTGCGGAACTCCTCGCTTTCAAGGACCTTGGCCGAGGCGGTGTAGCCGCCCAGTTCCGCCCAGCGCTTCTGGGTTTCGTCCTTGATGAACCACTGCAGGAATTTCATCGCCTCTTCCTGGTTCTCGGAATAGGAGACGACCGAAATGCCCTGCCCGCCCAGCGCCGCGAACTGATCGCCGTCCGGGCCAGCCGGGTTGGCGAAGAATCCCGTCACCTTGGCGTTCGGGTTCGTGGTCTCATTCAGCAATGCCGGGAAGAAGGCGAAGTAGTTCATGCTCATCGCCGCCAGGTTCTCGGTGATCGCCTGGTTATCCTCGACGAAGAAGGTCTTGGCCCATCCCGGCGGTGTAAAGCCATAAAGCTCGCGGTAAGCCTCCAGCGCCTTCACCGCCTTGTCCGAGTTGATGATGCCTTCGACCTGATAAGTTTCGGGATCGCCCAGCTCGCCGCCGTAAGAGAACAGCGCGTTCTCGAACCCCATGGCCATCGCGTCGTAAGAGTTGTCGGTATAGATCGCGATGCCATAGCGCTTTTCATCGGGCCGATAGAAGAACTCGGCAATGTCGCGCAACTGCTGCCAGTTCTGCGGCACGGCCAGATCATAGCCATATTTGGCCTTGAAAGCCTCCATCTCCTTGGGATCCTCGAACCAGTCCTTGCGATAGGACCAGCCAACCGCGTCACCTTCCGCCGGGATCGCCCAGTATTTCCCCGAGTTGCCGGGATACTCGGCATAGTATTTCACCGTGGCGGGCGCCATGATCTCGCCCACCTTGTTCTCATTGAAGAAATCGGTCAGGTCTACATAGTGACCGGCGGTCGAGGCCGCGCCCAGCCACTGGCTGTCACCCACGATCAGGTCATAGGCCGACCCTTTGGCGTTGAACTCGGCGAAGGCCTTTGTCTGGAAATCCGACCAGGGCGTGGTTTCGACTGTCACCGTGACGCCGGTCTCCGCCTCATATTCGTTGACCAGTTCTTGCAGGTAGTTCGCAGGATCCCATTCGGCCCAGAAGATCGTCAGCTCCTGCGCATAGGCCGAGGTTGACAGGACTGTAAGGGCAACACCGGTCAAAAGACCGGCCATCTTTCTGCGCATAGCTGTTCCTCCCGTTATGCACAACGTGCGTGCGGGGCCATGCGCGCCTGTACCGACGGCTTTGGCCTGCCACATCCAACTGGTATTACCAAAATTCGGAGTCGGTCAAGAGCGTTTCTCCCCACCCCTTCTCCGGGGAGAGGCCGTGGTTATTACCATTATTCTATGTAATGACTGCATTTTTTCCAGGTTCCGTTTCTGCACAGCAGCATCGGAATGCGGAAAATCCGCTTCATCGTTGCAAATCTGGTCCAACCAGATAGGGTCCGCTCATGTCCTGATCGGCGCAAGGGGTGACGGGGGATGGCGCAGGTTCTCGTGGTCGGCACCGCCGACACCAAGGCAGAGGAAATGCAGTATCTGGCCGATGCGCTGCGCACGCGCGGGGTTGCCATCCTGACGGTTGACGTCGGCACGCGCCCCGCCGCCTTTGCCGCCGACATCCCGGCGTCAGAGGTCGCTGCGCACCACCCGGACGGGGCGACAGCCATGCTGGACCGGACGGATCGCGGCGCGGCCGTTGCCGCCATGGGTGCGGCCTTTGCCGTCTTCATCGCCAACCGCCCCCATGTCGCTGGCGTCCTCGGCATCGGCGGCGGCGGCGGCACCTCGATCATCGCGCAGGGCTTGCGCGCCCTGCCCTATGGCCTGCCAAAGATCATCGTCTCGACCATGGCCTCGGGCGAGACCTCGCCCTACGTCGGCATCTCGGACCTGATCCTGATGCCCGCCGTCACCGATCTTGCCGGACTGAACCAGATCAGCCGGACCATCCTGCACAATGCGGCACAGGCGATGACCGGGATGGCCGCCAACCCCGCGCCAAGAACCGGATCGAAGCCCGCCATCGGCCTGACCATGTTCGGCGTCACCACGCCTTGCGTCACCGCCATCGCCAGCGCCCTGCGCGCCAGCCACGATTGCCTCGTTTTCCACGCCACCGGCACCGGCGGCCGCACGATGGAGAAACTGGCCGATGACGGGCTGCTGACCGGTTTTGCCGACATAACGACCACCGAGGTCGCCGATATGCTTTTCGGCGGCGTCCTGCCCGCCACGCCCGACCGCTTCGGCGCAGCGATCCGCACCCGCCTGCCCTGGGTCGGCTCGGTCGGCGCGCTCGACATGGTGAACTTCGGCCCGCCCGAAACGGTGCCTGCCCGCTTCAAGGGGCGGCTCTTCTATCACCACAATCCCCAGGTCACGCTGATGCGTACGACGGTCGCCGAGAATGCCGAGGCCGGCGCCTGGATCGCCGGACGGCTGAACCAGTGCGAAGGCCCGGTACGGCTGCTGATCCCCGAGGGCGGCGTGTCGATGCTCGACGCCCCCGATCAGCCCTTCCACGACCCCGAGGCAGATGCCGCCCTGTTCTCGGCGCTGGAAGAAACGCTGCGACCCACCGCCGACCGGCAGCTTATCCGCCTGCCCTTCCACATCAACAACCCAAGCTTTGCCGATGCCGCCGTCGCGGCCTTCCGCGCCATCGCCTGATCCCAAGAAGGAGACCCGACATGTCCTCGCCCTATTTCATCCGCCCCGAAAAGGTTTCCGCCTTCGGCTTCGATTGGGGCAAGCTGGCCCTGACCGTCGGCCCTTCGGTCAACGGCGCCGAGCGGTTCTCCGGCGGCCTTGTCACGGTCGAACCCGGCGGCGGTCACGCCCGCCACAACCATCCGGGCGCGGAAGAGATCATCCTCGTCATCTCGGGAACCGGCGAACAGATGGTCGAGGATGAGATCGGCGTCCCCATGACCGAACCCGTCGGCCCCGGCTGCACGATCTACGTCCCGGAAGGCCGGTTTCATTCGACGCTGAACACGGGGAAGGAGCGCATGACGTTGTTCGTCGTCTATTCCCCCGCAGGGCCAGAGCAGGCGCTGCGCGATCTGCCGGACTTCAGGCTTCTGCCGCCGGGGGTGTGAGGGGCCAAGCTTCACGCAGTAATGGAGAGCGACCCGACCGCCCGCGTAGGCGGGCGCTGCTCCCTGAATGGATATCTGGCTTGAGGTCGGCTTTCTGTGCAGCGGCGCTCTAGCCGACGCCTCACATAGGCCGGCTTGAACTTGCCACTAACTTCGAAATAAAAAGGTCCGGAGCGGGCGGAGTACGCCGTTCGTGAAATCTACGACTTCCAATGACCTGACGGTCCCAGAAATAGGGAGAGCGCCGATATCGGTAACATCCAGGTTTTCGATAACTGTTCGATCAACATTCGTGGCGACGGTCATGTGAGGACGATAGGGGATATCGAGATTAAGTTCCTTTCGGTTCGGACCGTTATAAAGCAGATCATGCAATTCGATCAGCCTGCTTTTTCCAGTTGAGCAGACCAGAAAGATTTTATGTGTGTTTTCGAAAGAATCGTAAACGATCTCAGTTTTCTTGAAATCCACTGCGAACTCAGAGACAGCGGCGGCCGCATCTTCGCATACCTCGAAAAATTCCTGTAGGTGCGGATTTCGTAAGCCAAACACCAAGGTAATGTGAGGGGGCACAATTCCGGCCCGCCCCGGTTCATGATTGGACCGAAACGCATCAATACGCTTACCCACAGCAGGCTCGAATTCAGGATACGCCAGCACATAAGTCATGATCGACCGTGTATCTTTGGATGGGAAAGATCAACGCCCGCTCGGTTACCCAACAGAGAGGGCGGGTGGGTACGCTTAAGTAAACTTTAGCTGGCGTTCTGGAAAAGTGCCCAACCGAAGGTCACCTGAAGACTAGGACACGGCCTGTTTCGATAAAAATGGCATTGCCCTCTGTTGCGATCGTCAAGGCCCCTCACACCACCTTCTCCACCAGCCACGCATGCTTCCCCAGCGGCTTCACCCGCCGAAACCCCTGGCTTTCAAACGTCCCCAGCGTCGCGTTGAACAGAAAAGCACCCGCCACCTTGCGACCCTCCGCATTCTCAGGCGAACTCTCCACCCTTCCGCCGCCTGCCTTGGCGATCTCCTCAAGCGCGCCGGACAGCGCGGCCGCCGCGACGCCTTTGCCGCGATAGTGCTTGTCGGTGAAGAAACAGGTTATCCGCCAGTCCGGCGGTCCCGGCTGCCCCGCCTCATAGGCCTTGCGATACTTGATGCGCGGTAGTTCCTCGAGTCGTCCGAACTGACACCAGCCGACGCAGTCCTCGCCGTCATAGACCAGCGCGGCATGGGCGCGGCCCTCGCGCACGCGGGTCAGTTTCGCATCGCGGTTGCCCTCTGCCGTGCCGGTGCCCTTTTCGTGGAAGCCGATGCACCAGCACCCGCCCCAGACGCCGTTATGTGCCTCGATCAGGCGGGCGAAGTCGGGCCAGGTGGCCTCGCTCAGGGCTTTTACGGTGAAGCTGGCCATATGGCTTTCCCTCCGCGCAAAAGTTAAGGATAGGTAAACGAAACCCGCGATCCCGTTTACTGTCAGATACTTACGGTCTTTTGCACGCGTGCAACGGCTCAGACGCCGCCCCGGTTCCAGCCCCTGCTTCGCTCACCGAACATCTCATGCCCGGTCTCGGTCACCGCCAGCGTATCCTCCAGCTTTATGAACCCACGCTTCGGGTGCAGCATCGTCGTCTCGACCGACAGGACCATCCCCGGCTCCAGCGGCCGCCCGGAATCCACGCCCTCATAGGCGACCGGATGGTTCGTCATCAGGAAGGGCACCTCATGCGTGATCAGCCCCATACCGTGGGCGAAGAAATCGGTATAGCTCGCCACCTTCGACGCCTTCAGCGCGGCTTCTCCGGCGGCGATCATCTCGCCCCCCGTGGCACCCGGCGCGATCCGCTTGAAGGCCGCCTGCTGCACCGCCTCGACCTCGGCCAGCAGATCCTCAAGTTCCGCATCCGGCTCGCCCAGCACCGCCATGCGGCACAGATCGCCGATGTAGCCGTGGTAGTTGCCGCCCGAGTCCATCGACATGACCTCGCCCGGATGCCAGACCTGATCCGACCCGGCCCGGTTGTGGCTCGATCCCAGTGTCAGCAGGCAGTATTCGAAATGCAGACCGCGCCCCGTCTCCTGCCGCCGCAATTCCTCGATGATGCGATGCTTCGACCAGCCTTCGCGCGCGGCCGCCATCGTGGCCTGCATCGAATCCGTGATCCGTTCGGACGCCTCGCGCAGCATGTCCAATTCCGCCGGCGTCTTGATCGCCCGCATCTCTTCCAGCATCCGCGTCGCGGGCACCATCCGGTCGCCCCCTACCGCCTCTGCCAGGATCTGCCAGGCGTCCAGCGGCAGGAAGGACGGCTCGATCCCGATCTTGCCCGTCCCGCCCAGCTTCTTCAGATAGGCCGCCGCGGTCTGCGCCGCATCCACGCTGCCCCAGGCCACGGGCATGAAGTTCTGCGTCCAGAACTGGCGGTTCGCATGCTCGCCGCCTTCCATCTTGTTGGCGACATAGGCCGCATCCTCGGGCCGCCCGCGGCGATAGATCAGGAAGGGCAGATAGCGGCTGTGCCCGATCGCATCCATCGCAGCAAAGAAGATGAAGCGATAGCCACCCAGGAAATAGGCCACGTTGTGCTTTGATGTGACGACCAGCGTCTCCAGCCCCGCCTGTTCCATAAGCCGGTCGATCCGGCCCAGATCAGGCGCTGCCCAGACCTCGGGCGCGGTATTCAAAGTATCCATCTGACAATCCCTCCCAGACGCCGGTCATTCGAAACCGTCGGGCCGGTCCAGGTATTGTTCCGCCTCTCCCGTGGCTTGGCGCTCGATGGCCTTGACCACCGCATGCGCCAGGAACGATCCGGCCCGGCTGACATCCTCTTGCATCACGATCATTTCACGACGGAAGAAACTTAGAAAGCGGATTGCTTCCTTTGACACCAGATCGAAGTCCTGCCCGATATGCTGCTGGCAAAGTTCCGCCCCCGCGACCATCGCCATCGCCGCCTGGCTGGAGGCGACGATAAGTCCGTCGGGCCGGTCACTTTGCGTGAAATATTCAAGCGCAAAGTCCTGCACCTGCGTGGTCGAGTTGTCGCTGTCGACCGCATCTATCACCACCGCCTCGACGCCCAGCAAGGCTGCCTCGTCCCTGAAGCCATGGATCATGTGCTGGGAATAGCTTTGCGACTTTGGCGGGGCCAGCAGAGCCAGCCTTTTTCGCCCCCTACGGACCAGTTCCCGCACGGCCAGACGCCCGAAGGCCTCGTTATCGAAGTCGAAGTAGGGGTGATCAATCCCCATGTCGGTGCGACCATGCGTAGCAAAGGGGATGCCGCGGTCATGCATGTAGCGCACTCTGGGGTCATCTGGGATGGTCTGGTTGATGATCACTCCATCGGCGGAACCCGTCTCGACGATATAACGGATCGGGGTCATCGGATCGTCGGCGGGGAAATAGGGCATGACGACCAGATGATATTGCGTGCCCTTCAGCGCCTCGGCCACCGAATAGATCAGCCGGGCTGTATGGTTCATCACATCCTCGGCCGTTGAAAGGACAACGGCGATGACGTTGGTCTTGCCCGTCCGCAGGCGCACACCGGCGCGGTTCGGGCGATAACCTACCTTCTCGGCCACCGCCCGAACGCGCCGCTTGGTCTCTTCCCCGATGTCAGGCGCATCCTTCAAAGCGCGCGACACGGTCGCTACCGCCAGCCCGGTCTGGGCCGCGATGGTCTTTAGCGTCGGGCGCTCTTCGGGTCGATTCGGGTTATCCATGCCTTCCCCTAGGGCAGTCGGCAGAGGCTCTCAAGCCGTGCAGGCCGCCTCGCCTTTTGGGCGAAAACCGAACGCAAGCAACAACTTGTGCGAGCATGATTTCACTTGTGAAAAGGCCCGCCCGCATAATCGCGCCGCATCTTTCAAAGCCGGGATTCCCGTGCATTCAAATGCCCAGTCCTTAATCGACACAAGCGAAAAGATGGGCTTGATTGAAAAATCTATAACGTTATAGATTCGGACTATAACGTTATAGTTCAGGGAGGAACTCATGACATCGTGGAAACTGGCTGCGGGGCTTCTGGCCTCCGTGGTCCTGCCTTCAGCTGCGCTTGCGACCGATCTTGAGGTCACGCACTGGTGGACCAGCGGGGGCGAGGCCGCCGCAGTGGCCGAGTTCGCCAAGGCTTTCGACGCGACCGGGAACAAATGGGTCGATGGCGCGATTGCAGGTTCCGGCGACACCGCCCGCCCGATCATGGTGGCCCGCATTACCGGCGGCGATCCGATGGGCGCGTTCCAGTTCAACCACGGTCGTCAGGCAGAGGAACTGATCGCCTCGGGTCTGCTGCGGAACCTCGACGACGTGGCGGCGGCCCAGAACTGGAAGGGCGTGATCAACCCGCCCTCGCTGCTGGACAGCTGCACGCTGGACGGTCACATCTACTGCGTGCCGGTCAACATCCACGCCTGGCAATGGCTGTGGCTGTCGAACCAGGCCTTTGCCGATGCGGGCGTGCCGGTTCCGACGAACTGGGATGAGTTCGTGGCCGCCGGTCCCGCGCTGAAGGCCGCGGGCAAGCAGCCGCTGGCGCTTGGCCAGCAGCCCTGGCAGATCACCGGCCTCTTCAATAACATCTTCCTGGCCGTTGGTGGCAAGGACCTTTTCCAGAAGGTCTATCAGGACAAGGACGCCGACACCGCAGCGGGGCCGGACATGGCCAAGGTCTTCAAGGCTGCCGATGACGCGCGTCAACTCGCCCAAGGCTCCAATATCCAGGACTGGAACCAGGCGACCAACATGGTGATCACCGGCGCCGCAGGCGGCCAGTCGATGGGTGACTGGGCGCAGGGCGAATTCTCGGTGGCCGAAAAGGTCGCGGGCAAGGACTACACCTGCCTGCCCGGCCTTGGGATGCCGGATGCCTATATCACCACGGGTGGCGACTCCTTCTACTTCCCGGTGCTGACCGATCCTGAAAAGACCAAGGCGCAGGACGAATTGGCGACCGTGATGCTGTCGCCGGAAACGCAGGTGGCCTTCAACCTCAAGAAAGGCTCGATGCCGGTACGCGGCGACATCGACCTGACGGCGGCCAATGACTGCATGAAGAAAGGTCTCGAGATCCTGGCCGCTGGCCGCGTGATCAAGAGCACGGACGAGATGCTGAGCCCCGACACCACCACTCAGCTGAACGATCTGATGACCTCTTTCTTCACCACCGCGATGACCCCGGAAGAAGCGCAGGCAAGCTTCGCCGAACTGATCGGCAACGCCGACTGACCTGATCGCCCGCCCGCCGCGAAACCTCGTGGCGGGCGGTTTCCCGTCCACCGCTTCCCGGAGCGCCTCTCATGCCCGACGCCCCGCGCCCGAACCGGTTGTTGCGGAACCTGAACGCCAAGTTCGCCTCCATCCCCATGATCCTGACGGCGGTCGTGGTCTTTCTTGGCGGAACGGTCTGGACGATTGTCTATTCCTTCACCGATTCCAAGCTGTTACCCCGCCTGCGCTTCGTCGGGTTCCAGCAGTATGAACGTCTCTGGTCCTCGCCCCGCTGGCTGATCTCGATCGAGAACCTCGCGATCTATGGCGCGCTGGCGCTGGTGTTCAGCTTTGTCATCGGCTTTCTGCTGGCGGCCCTGCTGGACCAGAAGATCCGGTTCGAGGATACGTTCCGAACCATCTTCCTATACCCCTTCGCCCTGTCCTTCGTCGTCACCGGCCTCGTCTGGCAGTGGATCCTGAACCCCGATTTCGGTATCCAGCACATCGTGCGGCAGATGGGGTGGGAAAGCTTCACCTTCGACCCGCTCTACAACCCGGACATCGTGATCTATGGCCTGCTGATCGCCGGGCTGTGGCAGGGCACCGGGCTTGTCATGTGCCTGATGCTGGCGGGCCTGCGCGGGATTGACGAGGACGTCTGGAAAGCCGCCCGCGTGGACGGCATCCCGATGTGGAAGACCTATCTCTACATCGTCATCCCAATGATGCGCCCCGTCTTCATCACCGCGCTGGTCATCGTCGCCGCCGGGATCGTCAAGCTTTACGACCTTGTGGTGGCCCAGACCGGCGGCGGCCCCGGTCAAGCCTCGGAAGTGCCGGCGAAATACGTCTACGAATTCATGTTCCGCGCCCAGAACCTGGGCCAGGGCTTCGCCGCCTCGACCATGATGCTGCTCTCGGTCGCGATCATCCTGATCCCCTGGGCCTATCTGGAGTTCGGAGGCAAGCGCCGTGTCTAATCCCGCCACGCTTGCCGCCGCCGTCGTCGGCGCCGATCCCATCAACCGCCGCGGCCTTGGCGAAGGGCCAAGGGGCGCCCGCCCGCGCCCGACGCTGTCGCGCCGCAACATCATCCTTTACGGCACGCTCTTCGTCATCGCGGCCTATTACCTGCTGCCGCTATACGTGATGATCGTCACCTCGCTGAAGGGCATGCCCGAAATCCGCCTTGGCAACATCTTTTCCCCGCCGGTCGAGATCACCTTCCAGCCATGGGTCAAGGCCTGGGCCGAGGCTTGCACCGGCCTGAACTGCGACGGGCTTTCGCGCGGCTTCTGGAACTCGGTCCGCATCACCGTGCCATCGGTGATCCTGTCGATCGCGATCGCCTCGGTGAACGGCTATGCGCTGTCGAACTGGCGCTTCAAAGGGTCAGAGACCTTCTTCACCATCCTGATCTTCGGCGCCTTCATCCCCTATCAGGTGATGCTCTACCCCATCGTGATCCTGCTGCGCGAGATCGGCCTTTACGGCACGATCTGGGGCCTGATCATCGTGCATACGATCTTCGGCATGCCGATCCTGACGCTGCTGTTCCGCAACTATTTCACCAGCGTTCCGGAAGAGCTGTTCAAGGCCGCCCGTGTCGACGGCGCCGGGTTCTGGGCGATCTACTTCAAGATCATGCTGCCAATGTCGCTGCCGATTTTCGTGGTGGCGATAATCCTGCAGGTCACGGGCATCTGGAACGACTTCCTGTTCGGCGTCGTCTATACCAAGCCCGAGACCTATCCGATGACGGTGCAGCTGAACAACATCGTCAACGCGGTTCAGGGGGTCAAGGAATACAACGTTAACATGGCGGCGACGCTGCTGACGGGCCTTGTTCCCCTGGTCATCTACTTCATCTCCGGCAAACTTTTCGTCCGCGGCATCGCCGCCGGCGCGGTCAAGGGATAACCCATGCACTCCATCTCCGTCCGCGACCTTACGCTGAACTACGGCGCCGTCTCGGTGCTGAAGACGATGAACCTCGACGTGGCGGAGGGGGAGTTCATCGTGCTGCTCGGCCCCTCGGGCTGCGGCAAGTCAACACTGCTCAATTGCCTTGCCGGGCTTTTGGACATCTCGGACGGTCAGATCTGGATCAAGGGCAAGAACGTCACCTGGGCCGAACCGTCAGAGCGCGGCATTGGCATGGTGTTCCAAAGCTATGCGCTCTACCCGCAGATGACGGTGCGTGGGAACCTGTCCTTTGGCCTGAAGAACCAGCGGATGCCAAAGGATGAGATCGAGAAACGCGTCGCCCGCGCCGCCGAAATCCTGCAGATCGGCCCGCTTTTGGATCGCAAGCCCGGTGCGCTGTCGGGTGGCCAGCGCCAGCGCGTCGCCATCGGGCGGGCGCTTGTCCGCGACGTGGACGTATTCCTGTTCGATGAGCCTTTGTCGAACCTCGACGCCAAGCTGCGCTCGGAACTGCGGGTCGAGATCAAGCGGCTGCATTCACGGCTGAACAATACAATGGTTTATGTGACCCACGACCAGATCGAGGCGCTGACGCTGGCCGACCGCATCGCGGTGATGAAGGGCGGCGTGATCCAGCAGCTTGACGCGCCCCAGGTGATCTACAACCGCCCCGCCAACCTGTTCGTCGCGGGCTTCATCGGCAGCCCCTCGATGAACTTCCTGCATGGGGTGACGGTCGATGGTGGCCGCACCTTCCGCTTTGGCGAGACGCTGATCGACCTGTCGGGCTACGACGGCGGCGCAGTGCTGGACCGCCCCCGCGCGATCCTTGGCCTGCGCCCCGAACATCTGGCGATATCCACCGAGGCGCGACCGGGGTCTTCGATCCCGGCAGTGGTCGAGATTGACGAGCCGATGGGGGCCGACAGCCTTGTCTGGCTGAGGGCCGGCGAGGTGCCGGTCTCGGTGCGTGTTCCGGTCGAGCGGCGGCCGCAGCCCGGAACGCCGGTCTATCTGCACGTCGATATCAGCAAGGCTTCGATCTTCGACGCGGATACGGAACAGCGGGTTTGAGGCATGTCACCGCAGCCGTCTCGCAGCCCTTCCTGTTTTTTGACTGATTTGTCCTGCGACAAATCAGTCCGCGCCTGCCTGCCCCCGGCAGGCGCGTTACCGCGCCCGCCCAGGCAGCCGCGGCCTGATTTACCAAGCTTCGCGATGCGGAGAACCCCTTGCCCTCCGGCTTGCGCCTCCAGGCAATCGGCCCCGGCAAAGGTCCACTGGACCTTTGCTTTCGGGTCCTCTGGCCTACAACTCAAATCGGCTTGCCTATGACCGACCTCTCCGGCCCCTGGACCCTGACCGATGCCGAAGGCGCGCACTCCCTGCCCTTCGCCATCCCCGGCGACGGCATATCGGCGCTGCATGACGCGGGCCTGATCCCCGATCCCTACTTCGGCCGCAACGAATACGACCTGCGCTGGATCGCCGACCGCGACTGGACCGCCACCCGCAGCTTCACCCATGATGCCATACCTTCCGATCTTGTGATCGACGGCCTCGACACGGTGGTGGAAATAGCGCTCAACGGCACACTGATACTGTCCGCCGCCAACAGCTTTCGCCGCTACCGCGTTCCTGCGACCGGGCTGCGCAAAGGCGAAAACCAGATCGCCATCACCTTCCGCTCCAACACCCGCACGGCAGATGCCTTGCAGGCGGCACAGCCCTTTTTCGTGCCCTACCACGCAGGCAACTGCCCGATCCCGAACGGCAACATGCTGCGCAAGGTGCAATGCGATTTCGGCTGGGACTGGAACATCGCCCTTGCCCCCTTCGGTCTCTACGGCCGCATCGCGCTGGAGCCGCAGGGCGACCGGATCGACGACATCCTTGTCTCTCAGACCCACACCGAGGATGCGGCGACCGTCAGTCTGACAATTCACACGAACGCTGAGGAAGTTTCTGCAACCTTCTACAGTATAACAGAAAAGACGAAGGTCAGTTCCGGCATCGCCCGCCTCACCTTCCACATCGACCACCCCGACCTCTGGTGGCCCACCGGCCTCGGCCCCCAAACGCTCCACGACCTCACGGTCACCGCCGGAACCGCCACCACAACCCGCCGCATCGGCCTGCGCGACCTGCGGCTGATCTCCGAACCCGACGAGGCGGGGCGCTCCTTCGCCTTCCGCGTCAACGGCCACATGACCTTTGCCAAAGGCTCGAACTGGATCCCCGCCGACGCGCTCGCGGGCCGGATCACGCAACAGAAAACCCGCGCCCTGCTGCAATCCGCCGTCGATGCCAACCAGAACATGATCCGCGTCTGGGGCGGCGGGCGGTATGAACCGGACTGGTTCTATGACCTCTGCGACGAGCTGGGACTGATGGTCTGGCAGGACTTCATGTTCGCCTGCCACCTCTACCCCTCGACTCCGGAATTCCTCGCCGACGTGGACCGCGAGGTGCGCGACGTGGTCGCCCGCCTGAACCACCACGCCTGCCTCGCCCTCTGGTGCGGCGACAACGAGTTGATCGGCGCGCTGAAGTGGTTCCCCGAAAGCGTCAAGGACCGTGATCGCTACCTTGTCAGCTACGACCGCCTGAACCGCACGATCGAGACCGCGCTGCGCGAGGCCGATCCGCAAGCGAACTGGTGGCCGTCCTCCCCCTCGCCCGGCCCCATGTCCTTCGGCGACGCATGGCATGATGACTCATCGGGCGACATGCATTTCTGGTCCGTCTGGCATGAGGGGCGCGATTTCGACCATTACCGCGACGTCTCGCCCCGCTTCTGTTCCGAGTTCGGTTTCCAGTCCTATCCGTCGATGGAGGCGATCCGCCGCTTTGCGAGCCCCCGCGATTTCAACATCGCCGCCCCGGTCATCGAAAGCCACCAGAAGAACGCGGGCGGCAACGCCCGTATCGCGGAAACCATGTTCCGCTACTTCCGCTTCCCCAATACGTTCGAGGATTTCGTCTACCTCAGCCAGATCCAGCAGGGTCTTGCCATCAAGACCGCCGTCACCCACTGGCGCAGCCTGAAGCCGCATTGCATGGGCACGCTCTACTGGCAACTCAACGATACATGGCCGGTCTGTTCCTGGTCCTCACTTGACCACGGCGGCAACTGGAAACTGCTGCACCACATGGCGAAGGCCTTCTACGCCCCGGTCTTTGTCAGCGCCGCCCCAACCGCCGACGGCATCACCCTCCGCGCCATCAACGACACCCGCGATCTGGCCCAGATCACCGTCACCGCCAACGCCGCCCGCATGGACGGCACCGTTCGGGAACTGGCCCGCGCCACGCTGACCGTGCCGACCGACGCTGCCATTCCGGCACTCCACCTCACGCACAGCGCCTTGGCTGCGGATGAGATCCTCGCCTTCATCTGGGACCATTCCGGTACAAGGCAGGGCGACATCTTCGCGCCCCGCCCGTGGAAATCCTACGACCTGCAACCCTCCGGCATCGACTACAGCGCCACAAGGAACGGCGACCACTGGCAGATCGTCCTCTCATCGCGCAACCTGTCGCTGTTCACCGCGCTGGAATCGGACCGTCCGGGCCGCTTTTCTCTGAATGCCTTCGCGCTGTTCCCAGGCTACGACACCACCGTTACTTTCACACCGACTGAACCCGGCCCCTCTCCCCGCTTCACCATCCGCGACCTGCACGGCGCGACCTATCCCTCGGAGGCTTAAGATGTTTTCCTATCAGCTTTACACATCCCGCAATCACCCGCCGCTCGTCGAGACGCTGAAGATGGCGGCCGATATCGGCTTTGACGGGATCGAGGGCTATGGCGGCGTCTATGCCGATGACGCGCAGGTCGCCGACCTTGCCGCCAACCTCAGCCGCTTCGGCCTCACTATGCCGACGGCGCATTTCGGCATCGACCAGTTGGAGAAGAGCCCCGAGAAGGTTCTCGATATCGCGAAGAAGCTCGGGATCAAGCGCATCTACTGCCCCTACATCGTGCCCGAAGACCGCCCGAACGACGCCGCGGGTTGGAAGGCCTGGGGCGCCCGCCTGGGCAAGGCCGCCAAGCCCTTCCGCGCCGCGGGATATGGCTTTGGCTGGCACAACCATGATTTCGAAGTGACCGCCCTGCCCGACGGCACCTTCCCGCAGGATGCGATCTTTGCCGGCGACCCCGACCTGCAATGGGAAATCGACGTGGCCTGGGTCACGCGCGGAGGCGCCGACCCGGTGAAGTGGATCGAGAAATATGCGCCCCGCATCACCGCCGCCCATATCAAGGACATCGCCCCCAAGGGCCAGAACCTGAACGAAGACGGCTGGGCGGACGTCGGCCACGGCACCATCGACTGGGCGCCGATCTGGGCCGCGCTGAAGAAAACGCCCTGCGACGTCTTCATCCTGGAACACGACAACCCCTCGGAACCGGCCCGTTTCGCGCGTCGGTCGCTGGAAACCGCGAGGACGTTCTGATGGACAAGGTGCGTATCGGCGTCATCGGCGCCGGCAGTATTTCGACCGCCTATCTGGGCTTCGCGCCGCTGTTCAAGGGGTTGGACATCCGCGCGGTCGCGGACCTGAACCCGGCGGCGGCCAAGGCAAGGGCCGAGCAATACGGCATCACCGCCCAGTCGGTGGACGACCTGCTGGCGAATCCCGACCTCGACCTGATCATCAACCTGACCATCCCGGATGCGCATTTCGCCGTTTCGAAATCCATCCTGGAGGCGGGCAAGCACGTCTATTCCGAAAAACCGCTGGTCCTGACGCTGGAACAAGGACTCGCCCTGCGCGATCTGGCCAAGGCCAGGGGTCTGCGTATCGGCTGCGCCCCGGACACTTTCCTCGGCGGCTCGCATCAACAGGCACGCGCGATCATCGACGAAGGCCGGATCGGCACCATCACCGCAGGCGGCGCCGCCGTGCTGGGTCACGGCATGGAGGACTGGCACCCGAACCCCGGCTTCTTCTTCCTGCCGGGCGGCGGGCCGATGCTGGACCTCGGCCCCTACTACATCGCGAACCTGATCAACCTGATCGGCCCGGTGAAACGGGTGGCCGCGCTGACCTCTTCCGCAAGCCCGACCCGCACCATCACCTCGCAGCCGCTCGCCGGCCAGACGATCCCGGTCAAGACGCCGACGAACATCCATGCCCTGCTGGAGTTCGCAAGCGGCGCGACTGTCAACCTGTCGACAAGCTGGGATGTCTGGTCGCACAAGCGCGTCAACATGGAGCTGTACGGCACCGAGGGCACCCTCTACGTCCCCGACCCGAACTTCTTCGGCGGCACGGTCGAGATCGCCGGGCGCGACGGAAAGATCACCCCGGTCACGCCCTGGGATCACCCCTTCTACAAGGCCAACTACATCTCCGAACGCGACGCACCGATGGCCAACTACCGCTCGGCGGGCCTTGCCGACATGGCCGTGGCGCTGGCGGAAGGCCGCGATCAGCGCTGCTCCTTCGAGCGCACGCTGCACGGGGTCGAGGTGATGACGTCGGTGCTGAAATCGGGTGAGACCGGGCAGTTCGTGACCCTGCAGACCACCTGCACACGGCCCGAGGCGCTTGGCCCAGCCGAGGCGCAGGCGTTGTTGGCATGAGGGACAGGCGGTTGGGGAAAACTCAAAATCCAATCGCCACACCCGATCGGGCGGGAAAAGAAACGCGACCCGCGTTTCCCCGCCCGCAGTGCAACGTCTCACCAAGACCGCCTGCCCCGAGAGACCGGATAGGCCAGCGCCCGTCCCGGCGGGTGCGAAGCGCCCGCCATGGGCGGGACGGGCGCTGGCCGCGGCCTTTGGGGCCACGGCCGGGATCGTGGATATGGCACCGCATGGCGAAGGCGATGGCCTTCGCCAAAACAGAGGCTCGCGCCCACGAGATGGCCTGCCCATGATCCGCAACCCCATCCTGCCCGGTTTCAACGCCGACCCGTCCATCTGCCGCGTCGGTCCCGACTACTACATCGCCACCTCGACCTTCGAATGGTATCCCGGCGTCCAGATCCACCATTCGACCGATCTGCAGAACTGGCGGCTGGTCGCCCGCCCCCTGAACCGCGCCGACCTTCTCGACATGCGCGGCAACCCCGACAGCTGCGGCGTCTGGGCGCCCTGCCTGTCTTACGCCGATGGCCGCTTCTGGCTGGTCTATACCGACGTCAAACGTTTCGACGGAGCCTTCAAGGACGCGCATAACTACATCACCACCTGCGAAACCATCGACGGCGACTGGTCGCCCTGCACTTACGTCAATTCCTCCGGCTTCGACCCCTCGCTGTTCCATGATGACGACGGGCGCAAATGGTTCCTGAACATGCGCTGGAACCATCGCGGCCCGGGAACGGGCCTGAACCCCGCGCATGACAGCTTCGACGGCATCGAGATGCAGGAATGGCACTCTGAGCACGGCCTGACCGGCCCGGTGCACACGATCTACACCGGCACCGACCTTGGCCTCACCGAGGCCGCGCATCTGTTCAGGCGCAACGGCTGGTATTACCTGACCACCGCCGAGGGCGGCACCGGCTATGACCACGCCGTCACCATGGCCCGCTCCCGCCGCATCGAGGGGCCATACGAGACTCACCCGCAAAAGCACCTGATGACCGCCCGTTTCGCCCCCGAAAGCCCGATCCAGCGCGTCGGCCACGGCCAGTACGTCGAAACGCCCGAAGGCGAGGCTTTTCACACCTTCCTGATGGGCCGCCCCCTGCCCGGAATGCGCGCCTGTCCGATGGGCCGGGAAACCGGCATCGCCAAGTGCATCTGGCGCGACGACTGGCTCTGGCTGGCAGATGGCGGCCTCGTCCCGCCTGCCTCGCCCGAGCCACAACCCGCCGAACCAATCCTTCGCCGCTTCAACGGCCCCAACCTGCCCCCAGAATTCCAGTGGCTCCGCACGCCCGAGCCGCAACGCCTGTTCACCCTGACCGGCAGCACCTTGCGCCTTACCGGCCGCGAAAGCCTCGGCAGCTGGTTCGAGCAATCTCTGGTCGCCCGCAGGCAGGAACATGCGGCCTACACCGCCGAAACCCTTATCCATGCCGACCCGCAGGGCTGGCAACAGGCCGCTGGCCTCATCACCTACTACAACCGCCACAAGTTCCACGCCGCGCTGATCACGCGTGAAAACGGCCAGCGCGTCCTCACCCTCGTCTCCTGCCTCGGCGACTGGCCCGGCGAGCGCCTCACCTTGCACGGTAAACCCCACCCCCTGCCCGATGGCCCGATCCGCCTCGCCGTTCGGGTCGACGGCCCGACACAGCAATTCCTCTGGGCCACTGCCGATGGCGACCCCCTCCCCGTCGGCCCCGCACTCAACGCCAGCCTCATCTCCGACGAAGGCGGTCGCGGGGAACACGCCTCCTTCACCGGCGCCTTCACCGGCATGGTCGCCTATGACCTGACCGGTCAGGGCTGGACCGCAGATTTCGAAAGTTTCGGCTATCGGCCTGGCTGAATCTCTCTCTCATTCACCTTGGAAAAATATCCCACGGGGGGTGATGAACGATCAGAAATCTTCCGGTGGAAGATTTCCGCGAAGAACGCACGACCCGCAACATAGGCTGCCGCAGCCATACCAAAGCCATACCAGAACCATACCGCATCCACCCGCCGCCGGGCGGTGCCAGTTCATGTCCAAAAGTCTTGTGGACAGGGGCCCGCGCAATTCGTCCAATGGGCGAGCAAGGCGGCCATTGCCGCCCGCGTAAAGGGAGGAGACGATGCTCGACCAGACCCCCGCCACGGCGGTTTCGCAGGTATTGACCGATCTGAACAAGGCGCTGACCAACGCCGACGCGGCCGCCGCCGCAGCTCTTTTCGAGAAGGACGGCTACTGGCGCGACCTTGCCGCGCTGACCTGGAACATCAAGACGATGGAGGGGCAAGCCCAGATAGAGGCGATGCTCAAGTCGCAACTGCCAAAGATCAAGCCGCGCGATTTTACCGTCACTCCCGGCGAGGCGGCAGAGGATGGCGGCGGCTTCCTGCAGGCCTGGATCGACTTCGAGACCGAAACCGGCTGGGGCCACGGCCACATCCGCATTCGCGGCGGTAAGATCTGGACGCTGCTAACGACTCTCAAGGCGCTGAAAGGACATGAGGAACGCAAGGGAAAGTCCCGCCCGCAGGGCGTTGCGCACAAGGTCGAACAGGGGCGCAAGACCTGGGCCGAGGAACGCGCGGACGAGACCGCGAAGCTGGGCTATGAGACCCAGCCAGAGGTCGTGATCATCGGCGGCGGCCAGGGCGGCATCGCCCTTGGCGCACGACTGCGGCAGTTGGGCGTGCCCACGATCATTGTCGAGAAGAACCCGCGAGCAGGCGACAGCTGGCGCAACCGCTACAAGTCGCTCTGCCTGCATGACCCGGTCTGGTACGACCATCTGCCCTACCTGCCCTTTCCCGCCAATTGGCCGGTATTCGCCCCCAAGGACAAGATCGGCGACTGGCTGGAAATGTATACGCGGGTGATGGAGCTGAACTACTGGTCCTCGACCACTGCCAAATCCGCGAAGTACGACGAAAAGAAGAAGGAATGGGAAATCCACGTCACGCGTGATGGCAAGGACGTGGTGCTGCGCCCGAAGCAGCTTGTGCTGGCCACCGGCATGTCGGCCAAGGCGAACTGGCCGAAGTTCCCCGGTCAGGATGTATTCAGGGGCGAGCAGCAGCATTCCAGCACCCACCCCGGTCCTGACGCCTACAAGGGCAAGAAGGTGGTGGTGATCGGTTCCAACAACTCGGCCCACGACATCTGCGCGGCCCTGTGGGAGGCGGGGGCGGACGTGACCATGGTGCAGCGGTCTACCACGCATATCGTGCGCTCGGAACCGCTGATGAGGCACGGGCTGGGATCGCTCTATTCGGAAGAGGCTCTGGCGGCGGGCGTCACGACCGAGAAGGCCGACCTTATCTTTGCCTCGGTTCCCTACGCGATCCTGCCCGCGTTCCAGAAGCCGATCTATGACGCGATCAAGGCCGAGGATGCCGACTTCTATGCGGCACTAGAGAAGGCGGGCTTCATGCTGGACTGGGGGCCGGACGGGACGGGCCTGTTCATGAAATACCTGCGCCGGGGGTCAGGCTACTACATTGACGTCGGTGCCTGCCAGCTGGTGATCGACGGCAAGATCAAGCTGAAGGCCGGATCGAACGTCGATCACCTGACCGAGAAATCGGTGGTGCTGAAGGACGGAACCGAGCTGCCCGCCGATCTGGTGATCTATGCCACCGGCTATGGCTCGATGAACGGCTGGGCAGCGGATCTGATCAGCCAGGAGGTGGCGGACAAGGTGGGCAAATGCTGGGGCCTTGGGTCGGACACGCCAAAGGACCCGGGGCCCTGGGAAGGCGAGCAGCGCAACATGTGGAAGCCCACGACGCAAGAGGGGCTGTGGTTCCACGGCGGCAACCTGCACCAGTCGCGCCACTATTCGCAGTTCCTGGCGCTGCAACTGAAGGCGCGGCAGGAAGGCATCCCCACACCCGTCTATGGCATGGGCAAGGTGCATCACCTGAAATGACAGGAAAAGGGCCGTGAACCGGCCCCTTCAGACATGCCGGTGACGATGATGCAGGTCCGGGTAGTGCGGATGGCTGTGTCGTAGGCGCGCGTGCCGATGCGGATGGGTGTGCGGCTCGCCCGACGGGTCGTCAGGCCCGTGGGCGTGCTGGTGATGCTCGTCATGGCTGTGGCGATGCGAATGGTCCATCGGTTCATGCTCATGATCGTGGTCGTGCCGTTCGGCCAGGTGCAGATACAGCCCGACCGCCATGAGCGCCGCTGCCGACAACAGTTGCCAGGTTACCGCCTCGTTGAAGATGGCGACGCCCAGAAGCGCACCGATGAAGGGCGCCGTCGAGAAATAGGCCCCTGTCCGCGCCGACCCGAGGTGACGCAGCGCCAGCACGAACAGCACAAGGCTGATCCCATACCCCAAAAGACCGATGATCGCAGCCGCCCCGACCTGCGGCAGCGATGGAACGGTCGCCCCACGCGACAGCGCCAGCGCAAGATTGACCGCGCCCGCCACCAGCCCCTTGATCATTGCGATCTGCACCGGATCGGCCGAGGACAGCTTGCGCGTCAGGTTGTTGTCGATCCCCCATGCCAGGCAGGCCGCCATGATGAACAACGCACCAAAGCCGAAGCCCGTGGGCCCGCCCTGCCAGGACAGGACAACGGCGCCTGCAAGGATTGCCAGCGCGCCAAGCAGCAACTTGCGGTCGACATTTTCCCTGAACACCAGCCATGCGATGGCCATGGTCGCCAGCCCCTCGACATTCAGCAGCAGCGCGGCGGTCGAGGCCTGCGTATGCGACAGGCCGACCATCAGCAGCAGCGGACCGGCAACCCCGCCTGCCAGCACGACCAGCGCCAGCCAACCCAGATCACCGCGCGCAAGCGGCGCCTCTGCCGGTGCTGCGCTGCGGGCGCGCCGGAAAAGGTGAAAGACGCCAAGCCCGACGCCCGAGCCAAGGTATAAAAGCCCTGCCAGCATCCATGGATCAACGCCGCCGCCAAGCAGCAGTTTTGCGAATGGGGTGCTTGCCCCGAAAAGCACGGCGGAAACCATGGCTATGATGGGGCCGGAATAGCCGGTCATGGATTGGTTCCTTTGTGTTGCCGCCGCGCCCGCGATTACGGCGCGGTCGGTATCGGGATAGGCTGGAAGCTTTGCTCGGTCCAGGCATAGGCCAGCGTGTCACCGCGAAAGTTGCCCAGACGGGCATTGCCCAGATCGACGATCTCGACCAGCAGCACGGTCAGCAGGATGTTCATCATCGTTGTCAACCAGCGGTGATGTTTGCCGATCAGCCCGAACTGATAGCCAAGCGCGCCCATGCCGCAAAGGTTCAGCGCCAGCAACAGCCACAGCAGTTGCGGCGGTATCGTGTAGATCATGGCAAAGCGCATTGCTGTTGATGCGTCAAAGGTGGTGTTGAGAGAGGTCATCAGCGCCGTCGATTGCGGGCCGGGGTTGTCCCGCAAAAGCACGATCAGATGCCCCCAGATCTGGGTCTGCAATTCCGATGTCTTTGCGATGGCCTCGGTTATCATGGGCGAATCGCGATCCGCCTGAATGTAGGCAAGACGCTCATCGGCATAGGATTTCAGCAGGTTGGCGATAGTCTCGCCATGTCCGGGGCCGAATGCCGTTGCCTGCAGCCACGAGGTGCCGATGGCATTCGCCTCTTGCAGTGAGGTCAGGCGCCGTTCGGCAGTGCGAGAGGTGGCAACCGAAAGGTTCAGCGCAAGGACGAATGCCAGAAGGCCCAGGATCGCGCCGACGATGACGTTGACGCCCTCGTCCTTTTTGACATTCGCGTTCAGGCTCCGCTGGCCATACCAGAAGCCTGCCTCGCGCGCGATGAATTGCAGGAAAAGCAGAAAGATGCCAAGCGCCAGGATGTGCCAGGCCGCCAGATCGCCGAGAAGTTGCATGTCTTAGCCCCATTTGAGACAGGCTGCCCCGTTTGACCGGAACGATGGCGCAGAGGATAGGAAACGCCCCGTCCCGCGAAAAGCAACAAAGCGAAGCGCGCCTGTGGATATCACTGGCATGACACACAGGTAGAAGATGGCCCATAGGGTTTCGATCATGGGCAGAGTGGTCACTTGCTCAAAATTCAGGCAGTCGCGCCGTCTTTCGGCGGCAAACACGCAAGGCCCCTTGCACAGGAATTAAACAATGGTGCGCTGCGGGCAGATGTGGAACCAATAGCGGACCTGTCCCAGCTTTCACGGTCGCATGTCCATCCTTGCCAGCATCTACCATCTGACACATTACCAGTATGACCGCCCCGTCACGCTTGGGCCGCAGGTCATCCGGCTTCGCCCCGCGCCACACAGCCGAACCCGGGTGCTGTCGCATTCGCTGAGGGTCAGTCCGGGGCCGCATTTCGTCAACCACCAGCAAGATCCCTACGGCAACTGGCTGGCACGGTTCGTCTTTCCCGAGCCGGTACGCGAGTTCAAGATCGAGGTCGATCTGGTCGCGGACATGACCGTCTACAACCCGTTCGATTTCTTTGTCGAAGCTTCGGCCGAGGAATTTCCTTTTGAATATCCTGAGGATATCTCGCCTGATCTTGTGATCTATCGCACGCCGGAACCCGCCGGACCGCTTCTGCAGCGGTTTCTCGACTCGATCGACCGCCGGTCAACCCGCACGGTGGATTTCATCGTCAACCTCAACGCCAGGGTCGCGCGCGAGATCGGCTATGTCATCCGCATGGAGCCGGGTGTGCAGACGCCCGAAGAGACGTTCTCGACCGGCTGCGGATCGTGCCGGGATTCGACCTGGCTTCTGGTGCAGACGCTGCGCCATCTGGGCTTTGCCGCCCGTTTCGTCTCGGGCTACCTGATCCAGTTGAAGCCTGACCTGAAAGCACTGGACGGCCCTTCGGGAACCGAGGTCGATTTCACCGACCTGCACGCCTGGTGCGAGGTCTATCTGCCCGGCGCAGGCTGGATCGGGCTTGACCCGACAAGCGGTCTGCTGACGGGCGAGAGCCACATCCCGCTGGCAGCCACGCCGCATTATCGCAATGCAGCCCCGATCTCGGGCCTTGCGAGCTTCGCCGAGGTCAATTTCGCCTTTGACATGAAGGTGGCGCGGGTGGCCGAACACCCGCGCATCACCAAGCCGTTCTCGGATGCGGCCTGGACCGATCTGGATGCTCTTGGGCGTAAGGTCGACGCGGCGCTGACGGCGGGCGACGTGCGCCTGACAATGGGCGGCGAGCCGACCTTCGTCTCCATCGACGATTTCGAGGCGGGCGAGTGGAACACCGATGCCGTCGGTCCGACGAAGCGAGAGTTTGCGGACAAGCTGATCCGCCGCCTGCGCGACCGCTTCGCGCCGGGCGGTTTCCTGCACTACGGCCAGGGCAAGTGGTATCCGGGCGAGACGTTGCCGCGCTGGACCTTCTCGCTGTATTGGCGGCGCGACGGCAAGCCGGTGTGGGGTGACCCCGACCTGATCGCGGCCGAAGGGGCGGATGCGGGCGCGACGCCCGCACAGGCCGAGGCATTGCTGACAGCCGTCGCCAGCGAGTTGGGCGTGCCGGTCGAAAACGTGGTGCCGGCCTTTGAGGATCCTGCGGAATGGATCGTCAAGGAAGGCAACCTGCCCGAAAACGTGACGCCCGCAAATTCCAGGCTGAAAGACCCCGAGGAACGCAACCGCATCGCCCGCGTCTTTGAGCGTGGCCTGACCGAGCCTTCGGGCTTTGTCCTGCCCGTCCAGCGCTGGCAGGCGAAGGCGGCAAAGACCTGGGTTTCCGAGAAATGGAACCTGCGCCGGGGCCACCTTTTCCTGGTGCCGGGGGATAGCCCGGTCGGCTACCGTTTGCCGCTAGGCTCGCTTCCTTACGTTCCGCCCGCGTCTTTCCCCTATATCAACCCCGCCGATCCGTTCGAGGAACGCGGTGAGTTGCCCGAACCCGCCCCGGCGCATCCGCAACCGACCGCCAGCTTCACTGCCGCCGAACCGGTTCAAGAGCGTGTGGAACAGACACTTTCCGATCTTGGCGGCTCGGTCAGGACTGCCCTTTCAGTTGAGCCGCGTGACGGGCGGCTTTGCATCTTTATGCCGCCGGTCGAACGGATCGAGGACTATCTGGAATTGCTGCATGCGGCAGAGGCTGCTGCGAAGTCGCTGGGCCTGACCGTTCACATCGAAGGCTATGCTCCACCCCACGACCCGCGCCTGAACGTGATCCGCGTGGCCCCCGACCCCGGCGTGATCGAGGTGAACGTGCACCCTGCGTCCTCTTGGGAAGAATGCGTGGCCACCACCGAGGCCGTCTATGCCGAGGCGCGGGAGGTGCGACTGGGTGCCGACAAGTTCATGATCGACGGCAAGCATACCGGGACCGGAGGCGGCAACCATGTCGTCGTCGGCGGTGCCAATCCCGCCGACAGCCCCTTCCTGCGCCGCCCGGACCTGCTGCGCTCACTGATCCTGCACTGGCTGCGGCATCCGAGCCTCAGCTACATGTTCTCGGGCCTGTTCATTGGGCCAACGTCTCAGGCCCCCCGCATCGACGAGGCGCGGCATGATGCGCTCTATGAACTGGAAATGGCGCTGGAGCAGATACCGGTGCCGGGTGCTGGCACGCCGCCGCCCTACTGGCTGGTGGACCGTCTGCTGCGCAACCTGCTGGTCGATGTGACCGGCAACACCCACCGGGCCGAGATTTGCATCGACAAACTCTATTCCCCAGACGGACCCACCGGCCGCCTTGGGCTGGTAGAGTTCCGCGGCTTCGAGATGCCGCCCAACCCGCGTATGAGCCTTGCGCAGCAGCTCTTGATCCGCGCCATCATCGCCCGGATGTGGGCCAGCCCCGCCACCGGCACCCTGCCGCGCTGGGGCACCACTTTGCATGACCGCTTCATGCTCCCGCATTTCGTCTGGCAGGATTTCCTGGACGTCCTGCGCGACCTGCGCGACCACGGGTTCGAGATGCAGGCGGAGTGGTTTGAGGCGCAGGCCGAGTTCCGCTTTCCCTTCTGTGGCGAGGTCGAATACGAAGGCGCGAAGCTGGAGCTTCGGCAGGCTCTGGAACCCTGGCATGTGCTGGGCGAAACCGGCGCCATCGGCGGCACGGTGCGCTACACCGACAGCTCGGTCGAGCGGTTGCAGGTAAAGCTGACCACCTCGGACCCCGATCGTTACGTCGTCACCTGCAACCAGCGTCATGTTCCGATGACCCCCACAGGCACCAACGGCACTTCGGTCGCAGCCGTGAGGTTCAAGGCCTGGCAGCCCGCCTCGGCATTGCACCCCATATTGCCGGTGAATGCGCCCCTGACCTTCGACATCTTCGACCGCTGGACAGATCACGCCATTGGTGGCTGCACCTATCACGTCGCCCATCCGGGCGGGCGCAACTACGACACCTTCCCGGTCAACGGCAATGAGGCCGAGGCGCGGCGTCTGGCCCGGTTCGAGCCGTTCGGCCATACACCGGGGCGCTATGAGCCTCCGCCTGAGACGCCGCACCGCGAATTCCCGATGACGCTGGACCTGCGCAGGAAACCGGGGCTGTAGCCATGCCGCAAGCAAAGGCCAATGCCGAAGCTTCGCGGATTTTTGCCGCCTACCGCGCCCTGCCCGGCGTGCCGGACGAGCTGGTAGACGCGAACGGCACGATGCGCCCGATCTGGGGGCCGCTGGTCGCCTATCTGGACGGGCTCAGCCCGGATCAGATCGCCCGCAACATTGCCCGTGGCGAACAATATCTGCGTGACGCGGGCGTGTTCTTTCGTAACTACGCCTCGGGCCAGGCCGAGCGGGACTGGCCCTTCAGCCCCTTGCCGGTTCTTCTCCCCGAAGCCGAATGGCGTGTCATCGCCGAAGGGCTGATCGAGCGGGCCGATCTGCTGGAATATGTGGCAGCCGACCTTTACGGGCAGAACCGGCTGGTGGCCGAGGGGCACCTGCCCGCAGCCCTGATCGCAGAAAACCCCGAGTGGCTGCGCCCCCTTGTCGGGATTGCCCCGCGTTCGGGGCATTTCCTGCACTTTCTGGCGTTTGAGATCGGGCGCGGTCCCGACGGGCGCTGGTGGGTCTTGGGCGACCGGACACAGGCACCATCGGGCGCCGGTTTCGCCCTTGAAAACCGGGTGGCGGCGGGTCGCGTTTTTTCCGAGATTTACAACGATCTCAACGTATTCCGCCTTGCAGCGTTCTTTCGCGCCTTCCGAGACGGGTTGAACGGTTTGCGAGGCGATGCTTCGATCCGCTCGGGTGGCAAAGTCGGCATCCTGACACCGGGGCCGATGACCGACACCTATTACGAACACGCCTATATCGCGCGCTATCTGGGCCTCAGCCTTCTGGAAGGCGGCGACCTGACCGTCGAGGATGATGCGGTCAAGGTGCGCACCGTTCAGGGGCCAGTTCCCATCGACGTGCTGTGGCGCAGGCTGGACGCGCAATGGGCCGACCCGATGGAGCTGGAAGCATCCAGCCGGATCGGCACGCCGGGTCTGCTGGCGGCGGTGCGGGCGGGGAATGTAACGCTGGTCAATGCACTTGGCGTGGGCGTTCTGGAAAGCCAGGCGATGCTGGCCTTCCTTCCCGGCATCGCGGAACACCTGAACGGAACCCCGCTGAAGCTGCCCAATATTGCAACATGGTGGTGCGGCCAGCAGGCGGAACTGGACCATGTGCGCGCAAGGGCACAGGACATGGTCATTGGACCTGCGTTGGCTACCCGCCTGCCGTTCGAGACCGGCGGAACCCATGCGCTCGCCGGCCGGATGCGCGGTGACGGGCAAGACCTTGACAACTGGCTCGTGGAAAACGGGCCTGGCCTGGTCGGGCAGGAACTCGTAACGCTTTCGACCACGCCGGTCTGGCAGGACGGCGCGCTTGTGCCGCGCCCGATGACGATCCGGGTCTTTCTGGCCCGGACGCCCGATGGCTGGCAGGTCATGCCGGGCGGCTTCGCTCGCGTAGGTTCTTCCGCCGACGCCACGGCCATCTCTATGCAGCAGGGCGGATCGGCGGCGGATGTCTGGGTGGTCAGCGATGATCCGGTGCCGGACGAGACCATGCTGGCGCAGCCGCTCCACGCCTTTGCCCGCGCGGAACCGGGTGCCCTGCCCAGCCGCGCCGCCGACAACCTTTACTGGCTGGGCCGCTATGTCGAGCGCACCGAGGGCCTGCTGCGCCTGACCCGCGCCTATAACGCGCGTCTGGACGAAAGCGGCAGCTCTGCCCTGCGCGCAGCGATCAAGTCCGAGCTTGCAGGCTATGGCCTCGATCCCGAACAGCCGCTGCCGCAAGGGCTGATCCGCACTCTTGGCCATGCAGTCGGCGCGGCCAGCCGTATCCGCGACCGCTTCTCGATCGATGGCTGGGCGGCACTCGTCGATCTGGAAAAGACCATGTCGCGCATGACCGAGACAGTGACGGCGGGCGATGATGCAGCGATGGCGATGGGCGTGCTGCTGCGCAAGGTAGCTGGCTTCTCGGGACTTGTGCATGAGAATATGTATCGCGCGACAGGCTGGCGTTTCCTGACCATCGGAAGGTCGCTGGAACGGGCGGCAACCATGGCCGACCTGCTCGCCACCTTCACCGATCCTGCCGCGCCGACAGGCAGCCTGGATCTGGCCATCGAGATCGGCGACAGCACGATGACCCACCGCCAGCGCTATGCGGTCGTGGCAAGCCACGAAAGCGTCGTCGACCTGCTGGCGCTGGACGCGCAGAACCCCCGCGCAATCCTGTTCCATCTGAACGAGATCAAGACACAGGCCGAACACTTACGGCCGGGCGGGACCGATGCCCCGCTAAGCGCGTTCGAGCGCAGCCTTCTGGCGGTGCAGACGCGTGCAACGCTGTATTCGCTGCAAGATCTCGATGCGGCTGGCTTGCGCAGCCTGCGCGGCGATATCCTCGGGTTGTCGGTCGCGCTGACCGAGGCCTATCTCTTGTGATGCGATGATCTACGATATCGTCCTGAAACTGTCTTACAGCTATGCCAACCCTGCCATTGGCGGGCGGCATCTGGTGCGGATGATGCCTGCCGACCTGACGGGCGAGCAGCGGCTGATTGCCGGGCATCTGGACATCACTCCAGCACCGGCCGAGCGGACCGACCGCGTGGATTTCTTCGGCAACCGTGCCTCGGACGTGGCCTTTCGCGGGGCGATCAGCCGCATCCAGATGCGCCTCAAGGCCCGCGTGGATCGTTTCGCGCCGCTACCTCTGCCGGGGCCGTCCGATCTGCTGTCCGACCTGCCCGCCTCGATAGCGGCCAGCCATAGCCTTGCACCGGATTCGCCGGTGCATTTCCTGGCCTCGTCACCTCTGGTTCCTGCCGACAACCCAACCCTCGACTATGCGCGCGACGCGAGCGCTGGCTTCGCCACGGCGATCGACGCGGTGACGGCCGTGGGTGAGGCGCTGCACCGCGATTTCACCTATGACCCCGAGGCGACGGATGTGGACACCCCGCTGGCCGAGGCTTTCGCGGCCCGCCACGGCGTCTGTCAAGACTTCAGCCACATCATGATCGCCTGCCTGCGCGGGCTGGGCATTCCTGCGGGCTATGTCTCGGGCCTCTTGCGCACCACGCCTCCGCCCGGTCGGGCGCGGCTGGAAGGGGCCGATGCGATGCACGCCTGGGTGCGCGCCTGGTGCGGGCCGAACGCGGGCTGGTACGAATACGACCCGACCAACGCGATCCCCGCGGGAGAAAGCCATATCGTCATCGCGCGGGGGCGCGACTACTCCGATGTCTCGCCCATCAAGGGCATCCTGCGGCTGACCGGCAAGCAGACCGGGCGGCACGCCGTGGACGTGATCCCGCTGCAAGGCTGACGCAAATCGCTGGACGAGCGAAGCGCGCCGTGATTGCGTGACTTCCATGACCAGACGCGCCCTGCCCTATTGGATCACCGCCGCGATCATCCTGGCCGCCGCCGCCTGGCTTTTGTGGATCGGGCGCGAGCCGATCTGCAAGTGCGGCTACATCAAGCTGTGGCACGGCCAGACGATGAGTTCCGAGAACTCGCAACATATCTCCGACTGGTACACGCCCTCGCACCTGCTGCATGGCATCCTGTTCTACGGTTTGCTCTGGCTGGTCGCACGCAGGCTGGCGGTGGGCTGGCGGCTGGTCATCGCCACACTGGTCGAAGTCGGCTGGGAGATACTGGAGAACTCGGACGCGATCATCGAGCGCTATCGCGCCGTGACCATTTCCCTCGACTACTATGGCGACTCGGTCGTGAACTCGGTCAGCGACATGCTGTTCATGGTTCTGGGCTTTCAACTGGCGCGGGTTGTGCCCGTCTGGGCCAGCGTCGCCATCGTCATCGGTTTTGAGGCGCTGACGATCTGGCTGATCCGCGACGGGCTGGCGCTGAACATCCTGATGCTGCTGTGGCCGCTCGAGGCAGTGAAGACCTGGCAGGCCGGCGGCTGAGCCTTTGCCATGGCTGCACAATCCCGGTGACGCGGCAATGACGGCCCCGTCACTAAGCTTTGCGCATTGATCTGCCATACCTCGGGGCGTTCAAAGGTAAGTTTTTAACCAGCACATTTAACGACTGACCGGTTGACTGTGACGGCGACGCCCTCCGGACCCTGACCCCGGAGGGCGTTTGCCTTTCCCAAAGCAGACGCAGGATGCAGTGCAATCCTTGACGCCCTGCCCGGCGGCGCTGGACGCTTTGTCGGTCGCAAGCCGTCGCTATCGGTCCCGGCAACCGGAACCGACTGATGGCAATTGAAATCACGCGCCGAATTTTCATAAACTTCGCCATCGGAATCCATCTTTCACCTTCTCAGGATAAGCCATGATCCAAGGCGAAACCCCTGTGCTGTCCAACTCTCTGTGGACAGCCACCGCCAATGCCACACAAAACTTTCCCCCACTCAGCGGGCGGATCGATGCGGAAGTAGCCATCGTCGGCGGTGGAGTTACGGGGCTGTCGGCCGCACTGCATCTGGCGGAGCGGGGCGTTTCGGTCGTCCTGGTCGAAGCGCAGGAGCCCGGCTGGGGCGCATCGGGCCGCAATGGCGGGCAGCTCAATCCGGGTCTCAAGTACGATCCCGATGCGGTCCAGACGCATTTCGGGGCCGAGATGGCCGACCGGATGTTGCGCCTGTCCGGCGAAGCGCCGGATGAGGTGATGGCACTGATCCGCCGCCTCGGCATCGACTGTGACGCGGTGCAGCCCGGCTGGATCCAGCCCGCGCATGATGCGACCTCGATGACGACGCTGACCGCTCGGGCCGAGCAGTGGCAGAACCGCGGTGTCGATATGCGCCTGCTCTCGGCCGGCGATGTGCATGCGATGATCGGCACCGATGTCTATGTCGGCGGGTTATTGGACCCGCGCGGGGCCAACCTGCATCCGCTGAATTACACGTTGGGTCTTGCAAGAGCCGCTGCATCGTCGGGCGTGCGGATATATGGCAAGAGTCCGGCGCAGTACATTGACCAAAATGGGGAAAATTATCTTCTGCGAACCGCCTCAGGCGAAGTCAATGCGCGGCGCATCCTGCTTTGCACTAACGGCTATACCGATGGCCTGGCCCCACCGCTCGCTCAGACGCTCGTTCCCGTGCGTTCTATCCAGGTTGCGACAGCGCCGCTTTCGGACAACATCCGGCGCAGCATCCTGCCGGGACTTCAGGCGGCATCCGATGGCCGCCGGGTGATGGTCTACTACAAGATGGATGGCGCAGGCCGACTGATCATCGGCGGACGCGGCGATTATAGCGACAGCACCACCGAAAAGCTGATGGAGAACCTGCGCCGCGTGGCGCGCCGCATGTTCCCGCAACTGGGCGAGACGCCCTTCGAATACGCCTGGGGCGGTTACGTCGCCATGACGGCCGACCACTACCCCCACCTGACCCCTCTTGGTCCCGGCCTCATGTCGGCCACCGGATACAACGGTCGGGGGTTGGCACTTGGCACGGTGATGGGCCGCGTTCTGGCCGACTGGGCGATGGGTAAACCAGAGACAGAGCTTGATTTCCCGGTAACGCCGCCCCGCCCCATTCCTTTCCACTTCCTGCGAAAACCGGCGGTCAGGGCGACGGTCGCCATGTTCCGTATCCGCGATGCACTTGGGATTTGACAGGATGTGAAAGATTGCATCCCGTATGCGGGATATATGAAATTTCTCTTTGTGATTTCATATAGTGGTGAAAAGCTTACTTGATCATCATTGCGGCGAGTCGGATGCAGATAAGGCAGGGGATATCGGACGGCATTGGGTTTCGGGTCGCGATGTCCCTGCCCGGGGCGGTGGTGACCTTCGGTCTGGTCATATTTGCCCTGCTCATGGTTCTGATCCTTGCCTTCCGCATCAATGATGGCGGGCTAATCCTCGGGCCGATGTCGCTTGCCAACTTCGCAGGCATTCTGACCGACCCGCTTTATGCGATGGTGATGCTGCGCTCGCTGGCCATCGCGGGGCTGGTGACGCTGGCGACGGTCGCGACGGCCTATCCGGTGGCGGTCTATCTGGCGTTCCACGCCGGGCGCAGGCGGGGACTGATCCTGTTCCTGGTTACCCTGCCGTTCTGGACCAGCTACCTGCTGCGCGTCTTCGCCTGGAAAGTCGTGCTGGCCTATAACGGCGTCCTGAACTCGGCGATGCTCTCGACCGGCCTGTGGTCGGAACCCTCAACGGCTTTCCTGAACAATCCGACGGCAGTTGTCATCACGCTGGCCCACGCCTACGCGCCCTTTGCGATCCTGCCGATCTTCGTCGCGCTGCAAACCATCCCGCGCTCGCTGATCGAGGCCGCATCCGACCTTGGCGCGACGCGAGCGCAGATTTTTGGCCGCATCATCCTGCCGCTGTCCATGCCGGGTGTCCTTGGCGGCGCACTTGTCGTCTTTGTGCCGACACTTGGCGACTACGTCACCCCGTCGCTGGTCGGCGGGCCGTCCAGCACCATGATCGGCAACCTGATCCAGGCGCAGTTCGGCAAGGCCAACGACTGGCCCTTTGGTGCCGCGCTGGCGGTGGCGACCATGCTGGTGATCCTGATCGCAGTCATGCTGGTGCGGCAGGCCGACCGCAAATGGGGCAGCCGGACATGACCCGCAGCCGCGCCCTGCCCGCCTACGTCGGGCTGTATATCCTGTTCCTATACTTGCCGGTTGCCCTGATCCCTTTGTTTTCCTTCAATGATTCAGTTCAGGCGGCCTTCCCGCTGAAAGGCGGCACGCTGGAATGGTATCGCACCCTTCTGGCGACACCGGCGATCACCACGGCACTGATGAACAGCATCGTCATCGCGCTGACTGCCGCCACCATTGCCACGCTCTGCGCCACGACAATCGCCTATCTCGATGTCTTCCCCCGCCCACGCACGTCTCGGCTGATCTCTGGCCTCGCGCGGCTGCCCATCCTGATCCCCGGCGTCATCGTCGGCATCTCGCTGCTGATCCTTGTGAATCTAGCAGGCCTTGGTCCCTCGCGCCCCGCCATCGTGATGGGCCATGTCCTGATATGCCTGCCCGCCGCCGTGACCGTGCTGCGCGCCCGCTTTGCGGCCATTCCGAAAAGCATTGCCGAGGTCGCATCCGACCTTGGCGCATCCGATTTCACCGTCTTCCGCCGCGCCATACTGCCGCTGGCCTGGTCGGCGGTCGGATCGGCCTTCACCCTGTCGTTCCTGACCTCTTTCGATGAGTTCATCGTGGCCTTTTTCCTGGCCGGCACTGACCAGACCCTGCCGCTTTACATCTGGAGCCAGCTTCGTTTCCCGAAATCCCTGCCCGTCGTCATGGCGCTGGGGACGCTGATCCTTCTGACCTCGGTCATCCTTGCCGCCATCGCCGAAATCCTGCGCCGACAAACCCGCTTCTAGAACAACAAGAACCAACACCGGAGGACTGCCAAATGACCAGACACCTGACACTCGCCCTTCTGATGGCCAGCACCGCCGCACCGGCGCTTGCCGAAGGTCCGCTCAACTACTTCACATGGTCGGGCTACGAGTTGCCCGAGTTCAACCAAAGCTACATCGCCGCCCACCCGGATTCGCTGGAGGTGTCGATGTTCGGCGATGACGACGACGCCTTTACCAAGGTCAAGGCGGGCTTCCGCCCCGATGTGGCACATCCCTGCTACGACAAGATTTCACGCTGGAACGCCGAGGGATTGCTGCAACCCATCGACACCTCGCGCATCGCCAACTGGGAAAAGGTATTCCCGGCCTTCCGCAACCTGCCCGACATCCAGGCGGGCGATGGCAAGGTCTGGATGGTGCCGTGGGACTGGGGCAATACCTCGGTCCTCTACCGCACCGATCTGATCGAGAACCCCGAGCCAAGCTGGAACCTGCTGTGGAACCCGGAATATGCGGGCCGGATGGCGACGATCGACGCCGTACATGATACGCCCTTGGTTGCAGCCATCCTTGCGGGTGTGAACCCCTTCGACATGACGCCCGAGGAAATGGAGAAAGTCGCCGACAAGCTGCGCGAACAGCGCCCGTTGCTGACGACCTACACCACCGACATGACCTCGGTCGAACAGTCGCTTGCATCGGGAGAGTTGGTGGCAGCGATGACCTGGAACGCCTCTGCCGTTGCGCTCAAGGCGCAAGGCGTGCCGGTCGAATTCATGAACCCGAAAGAAGGGATGCTGACCTGGACCTGCGGCTATGTCCTGCTGAAAGACGCCAAGAACGTCGATCTTGCCTATGACTTCATCAACAGCCGGCTGGAGGCTGCTTCGGGCAAGTACCTGATCGAGGCTTACGGCTATGGCGCTTCGACCACCTCGGCCTTCGAGGAGGTTCCACAGGCGAAGCTTGATGAGCTGAAGCTGCCAGCGAACCCGGAAGAGATGTTGCAAACCACCATCTTCACCGGCCCGATGAAGCAGAACGCTGAACTGGCCAAGATGTTCGAAAAGGTCAAGGCGGGCGGCTGAAAAACCTACGGCGCCGCAGGTTTTCCTGCGGCGCCTGTTTGATTATGAAGGTGAACATGGACGACGAAACCCCTGATATGGTTATGGAACCCGAGCGTAAAGGTCCGGAACCAAGCCTTGCCGACATACGCGTAGGCCGCCGCCTGCGCGCGCTGCGACTTGAGGCGAACCTGTCGCTGGCCCAACTGGCAGGTCAGGCAGGTATCTCGGTCGGCGCGCTCAGCCAGATCGAGCGGGGGGTCTCGTCACTCAGGGTCCGCACCATCTGGCCGCTGGCCGCTGCCCTGGGCGTTGAACCGTCGCTGCTGATCAACGAGGATGCGACCGGCAACGACATCTACTGCGTCCGAGCGAACAGCCGCCGCGACCTGCCGGTGCGATCGGAAGGCATCCGCAAGCAACTGCTCTCGCCCCCCGGCGCGACCCTGACCGGCATGACGGTCGAGATCGAACCGGGCGGTGGCACGTCCGAGGCCTATGCCCACTCAGGTCATGAGTTCGGCTATGTCATGCAGGGGGAAGCGCTGCTGGTCATCGACAGCACCTCCTATCACCTGCGCGCAGGCGACAGTTTTGCGTTCCGCTCGACCCTGCTGCATTCCTTCCGCAATGACGGGGACGAACGCTGCGTGATCATATGGGTCAACACGATCAAGCCATCGGACGTTCGCGATGCCCGCTGATCCCCTGCTCAGCCTGCGCCACGTAAGCCGTGATTTCGGCGGCGGTATCTTTGGTATCCGCGACATCGACCTCGACATCGCAGAGGGTGAATTCGTCAGCCTTCTCGGCCCCTCCGGTTGCGGCAAGACCACGACCCTGCGCGTCATCGCGGGTTTCGAAGCGCCGACTTCCGGCCAAGTCCTGCTGGCGGGCCAAGAGATCGGCCACTTGCCCCCCAACCGTCGTCCGGTCAACACGGTGTTCCAGGACTACGCTGTCTTTCCCCACATGAACGTGGCCGAGAACGTAGCCTTCGGCCTGTCCGTCCGGGGCACCGCGCGCAGCGAAATCCGCCGCAAGGTTTCGGATGCGCTCGACCTCGTAGGGCTGTCGGACAAAGCTGATCGCCCCGTCTCGTCGCTATCGGGTGGCCAGCGGCAGCGCGTGGCATTGGCCCGCGCGATCATCTGCGAACCGAAGGTTCTGTTGCTGGACGAACCTCTTTCGGCTCTGGACGCTTCACTCCGTGAGCAGATGCAGGTGGAGCTTAAAAGCCTGCAAACCCGCCTTGGCACCACCTTCGTCATGGTCACGCACGACCAGACCGAGGCCATGTCGATCTCGGACCGCATCGCCGTGATGAACGAAGGCCGCATCGAACAGGCTGCATCTCCCGCCGAACTTTACGACCACCCTGCCACCCGCTTCGTCGCGGGTTTCATCGGCACGATGAACCTTCTTCCCGCCCGCGCCATGGGCGATGGAAGGGTCGAGGCGGCCGGACTGACCCTGCCTGTTCAAGGCACTGCGTTGCCGACCGGCGCACCCTTGACGCTGGGCCTTCGCCCCGAGGATATCGAACTGTCCGCCACCGGCGCGCCCTTCCGCGTTCAGACCACAGTCTTTAACGGCCGCAGTCTGCGCGTGGTGGGAGAGATCGCAGGCGGCGCCAGGGTGATCCTCGACATCCCGCGCACCGCCGGCATCGCGATCCCTGCCGATGGCTCAACCGCCGCGATAGCAATGCGGCCCGGCGCGACCCCGATCATCCTGCCCACCTGAAACCTGCGGATTTTCCTTCCTGATTTGAGTTTTCTGACCTATCCCAAGACCATGCCAACCGCAAACTTCTGGGGAGGAGAAAACTGCGATGAACGGCAAGAAGATCCTGATGCTGACCGGCGAGTTTACCGAGGAATACGAGATCTTCGTGTTCCAGCAGGGCATGGAGGCAGTGGGCCATACCGTCCACGTCGTCTGCCCCGACAAGAAGAAGGGCGACCGGATCAAGACCTCGCTGCATGATTTCGAGGGCGACCAGACCTATACCGAAAAGATGGGCCACTACGCCGACATCAACAAGACCTTCAGCGAAATCCAGATCAAGGACTACGACGCGATCTATTGCGCCGGCGGTCGCGGCCCGGAATACATCCGTACCGACCCCCGCATCCAGGGATTCGTCCGCTACTTCCATGAAAACGGCAAGCCGATCTTCACCATCTGCCACGGATGCCAGATTCTTATGGCTGTGCCCGGCGTGCTGAAGGGCCGCAAACTCGCAGGCCTCGGCGCCTGCGCGCCCGAGATCACGGCGGTTGGCGGCACTTACATCGACGTGAAACCGACCGAGGCCTATGTCGACGGCAATATGGTATCCGCCAAGGGCTGGACCGGCCTTGCCGCCTTCATGCGCGAATGCCTGAAGGTTCTGGGCACGAGCGTGACACATGGCGAGGTATTGCAGAAGGCGGCGTGACCGTCGGAAGCAATTGCCTGGCGACCGCGTTCGGGCCTTGGCTTGGCACTCAACTGTCCCGTTCAGCCCGATAAATACGCTTTGGCCATGGAAATCGCCTGGCCCTTCACCCGGCGATTTTCGGCGCTACATCTCCATGTTGAAGCGAACCGAGGCGAAATGCAGCAGGGGAATGTCATGACAGCCGTTTCAAGCGATCAGTTTGCCTGGAAGGATCAGCGTCTTACCCACATCCCCACCGGAGCGACTTTCGAATTGCGGTCCAAGTTGGTCTTTTATGGGAGCGCTGGAGATGACCTCGCCGATGGCACCCGATATGAGCGCGAAGATATTTTCGCCTTGGGGACGGTGTTGCTTTGCGAGCGGAGGGCGCTGGAACGTCTCAAAAAGGGAATGGCAAGGTAGCGGCGCGGTGCAGAACTGACATCGTCAGCAAAGCGCAGATGCTGCTGCGCAAAACTAACGCCAGTCAGCGATATCAAGTAAATGGTGCCCCCAGAGGGGCTCGAACCCCCGACCCCCTGATTACAAATCAGGTGCTCTACCAGCTGAGCTATAGAGGCACGAGGCGGGACATAGCGCCGCCAAACCCCTCGTGCAAGCCCCTAGCGGTTGGCCCGTGCCATCAGCGCCACCGCTGCAAGGCCGACCAGCATCACCAGGATCGCCGCCGGGGCTGCGTCGCCCAGATTCTCGAGGTTGGCCTTTTCATGCACGCGGGTGGCCAGCGTGTCATAGTTGAAGGGGCGCAGCAGCAGCGTCGCAGGCAATTCCTTTACGCAGTCGACAAAGACAATCAGCAGCGCGGTCGCGACCGACCTCTGCATCAGCGGCAGATAGACCCGCCCCAATGCCGCCCTCGGCCCAAGGCCAAGCGAGCGCGCGGCCATGGGCAGGCTTGGCGAAATCCGCCCGAAGGCCGCATCGACCGCCCCCTGCGCCACGGCAAAGAAGCGCACGCTGTAGGCCAGCACCAGCGCGGTTGCCGTTCCCGTCAGCAGCAGCCCCGGATCGGTGCCGGTCAGCCACTGCACGAGGTCCGCCACCCGCTGGTCAAAACCTACCAGCGGAATCAACAGTCCCACCGCCAGCACGGCACCCGGCGTTGCGTAGCCGATGGTGGTCAGCGGCAGAATCATCCGCGCAAAGCCTCTGCGCGCCAGCCGTACGCCATACACCAGGAACACCGCCGCCGCCGTCGTCAACAGCGCGGCACTGCCGCCCGTCACCAGCGTATTGACCAGCGCGGGTCCAAGTCCCGGCGAAATCCAGCCATCCGGATAGCGCACGGCAATAGACAGCATCACGCCCACCGGCAGGACAAACCCTAGCACAAAGGGGAACAGGCAGGCCACCGTTGCCGCCCAGGCCCGCACCCCATGCAGCTGGATGGGCACGATGGGCCGCGCCGCGCGGGAAATCTGATGGACGCGCAGGTTGCGCCGCCCTGTCCGCTCGATCGCCGCAAGCGCCACGATCACCACCAGCATGACCAGCGCCAGCTGCGCGGCCCCACCCGCGTTGCCTCCGGTCAGCCAGACCGTGAAGATGCCCGTCGTCAGGGTCTGCACCCCGAAATAGCTGACCGTGCCGAAGTCGTTCACCGTCTCCATCGCGACCAGCGCCACACCCGCCGCCACCGCCGGTCGCGCCAAAGGCAGGCCGACACGCCAGAACAGCGCGAGAGGCCCGGCACCCAGGGCGCGCGCCACCTCGTATGCGCCGCCCGGCTGTTCGCGGAACGCGGCGCGCGCCAGAAGGTAGACGTATGGATAAAAGGCAGCCGCCATCACAAGGATCGCCGCCGGGGTGGATCGCACCTGCGGAAACCAATAGTCGCGCGGGCTGGTCCAGCCGAAAGTCTCGCGCAGCAGCCCCTGCACCGGCCCGGCATATTCCAGGAAATCGACCAGCGCATAGGCACCGATATAGGCCGGGATCGCCAGCGGCAGCAGCAGAGCATAATCCAGCACGCGCGCCAGCGGAAAGCGATACATCGCCAGCAGCCATGCCGCCCCCGTGCCCATCCCCGCCGTCAGCAGCCCGACGCCCGCCATCAGGATAAGGGTCGTCCGCATGTAGCGCGGCAGCACGGTCGACAAGAGGTGCGGCCAGATGTTCTCGGTCGGCGTCAGCGCAATCCAGATCACCGACAGGATCGGCAGCAGCACCAGTGCGGCAATCAGCGCGGCACCCACCGACCACAGGTCGATCCTCAGCCCGATTCCCCGGCGCAGATTTATCTGAGTGTTTTGCTCGGCCATAGCGCGCCCGGACTTACAGGAAAGCGGTTTCCCTGTCCAGAAAACCCCGTATAGTCTTGAACAGCCTTATACCGACGGACCTGATGCGCATCGTCTATCACCTCGGCGCCCATTGCACCGACGAAGAGAAAATCCTTCGCTGCCTGCTCAAGAACCGCGGTGCGCTGGCCGAAGAAGGCATTCTGGTGCCCGGTCCGGCCCGCTATCGCACGCTCATGCGCGACACGATGGCGGCCTTGAAGGGTGAGGCTGCGACGCAGGATACCCAGGCGCTGGTTCTCGATCAGATCATGGATGAGGATCGGGCCGACCGCCTGATCCTGTCTTCAGAGAATTTCCTGGCCTTTTCGCAATGGGCGCTGCGCGGCACGCTCTATCCGAACGGCGGCGAGCGCCTGCGCGCGCTGACCCGCATCTTCCCGGATATCGAGGCCGAGTTTCACCTGTCCATCCGCAATCCGGCGACCTTCCTGCCCGCGCTTCTGTCGAAACAGACCGACAAGAGTTACGACAGCTTCATCGGCGGCACTGACCCACTGCTCTTGCGCTGGTCGGAACTGGTGGAACGCATCGGCGACGCCAACCCCGACGTGCCCCTGACCGTCTGGTGCGATGAGGACAGCGCCCTGATCTGGCCGGAAATCCTGCGCGCGGTCTCTGGCCACCCACAGGGCATGGCTCTGGAAGGCGCGGATGATTTCGTGGCCTCGCTGATGTCGCCCTCTGGCACCGCGCGGATGCGCCGCTATCTGGCCGAACACGCGCCGGTCAGCGAGGGGCAGCACCGCCGCGTCGTATCGGCTTTTCTCGGCAAGTTCGCCCGGCCAGAGTTAATGGAGGTCGAGCTCGACCTGCCTGGCTGGACCGATGATTTCGTCGCCCGGCTGACCGCGCAATACGATCAGGATGTTGCCCGGATTTCAGCGATGCCGGGTGTCACCCTGCTGACGCCGTAGGATCGTCCGTCGAAGGCGCGCCTTCGCCATAAAGGAACGGGCCTCAGCCCATCCCGAGCGCGGCCTTGTACATCTCAAGCACCGCCTCTTCCTCGGCGATCTCGTCGGGTTTGCGCTTGCGCAGAGCAATGACCTTGCGCATCACCTTGGTGTCATAGCCGCGACCCTTCGCCTCGGCGAAAAGCTCTTTCTCCTGCTCGGCGATGTCCTTCTTCTCGGACGCCAGCTGTTCGGCGCGCTCGATGAACTGGCGCAGTTCGTCGGCGGTCACGTTATAGGTGTCAGTCAGGTCATTCATGGCTCGGCCCCGTTCTTTGCACCGCCCCTCCTACCGCGCAGCGGCTCCGGGGTTCAAGAGCAGCCGAGACTCAGCAACAGGCTTGCCAGCGGACGCGCGCCGGGTTAGGGGCAGGCCGCACAAAGTGGCCGCGCTCAGGGGATGCAATGGACTGGCTGATCTGGATCGGTGCGGCGGTATCGCTGGGCGGTATCGCCGGTCTTTTGCGCTGCATCCAGCTTGCCGTTCGCGCCCGACGCGCGGGGCTGGAAGAACAAGCGATGCGCGCCCGGCTTCAGCATGTGGTCACCCTGAACATGGCTGCGCTCGGCGTCTCGGCGCTTGGACTGGCGCTGGTTGTCGCAGGCATTTTCCTCGGCGGCTGACCCCTATCGGGCGTCAAGATCGTCAAAACTGCTGCTGTCCCGGATCAGCCGGTCGATCAGCGGCGCCACCGCCCAGAATGCCGGGGCCTCCGGCTCATAGCGCCGTAGATCGGCGCGCAGCAGCAACAACCCCCGCTCCGTCGCCCAGGACAGCGGCCCGCCGCGCCAGCGCGGGAAACCATAGCCCGCCACCATCGCCGCATCTATGTCGGACGCGCGCAACGCAACGCCCTCGCCCAACACCCGCGCGGCCTCATTCGCCATGGCCGTCAGCCCACGCAGGCGGATTTCCTCGCCCCCGACGCGACGCGGAACGATGCCCTTGGCCGCACGCAACTCGGCCAGCAGCGCCAGCATCTCGGGATCCTCGCGCAGACCGCCCTCGCCGTGCAAATAGTAGCCCTGCCCCGTCTCTTGCCCCAACCGGCCCGCGCCAACCAGCAGGTCCAGCAACTCGCCCGCGGGCGGCGCGCGGCCAAGCTCGGCCAGCCGTTGCCGCGCAGACCAGTCCTGATCCAGCCCGACCAGATCGGCCACCTCGTATGGCCCTTTGATGAAACCGAATTCGCGGAACGCGCCATCCACGGCGGCAGGCGTGGCGCCAGCTTCGACGATCATGTCGCAGGCCGTGCGCAAAGCGGCCATCAGCCGCGCACCCACCAGACCCTCGGCGGCGCGAACCCTGACCGCAAGCCGTCCCAACCGGCGCAGCAAGGCAGCCGCCGTCGCAACCGCCTCGGGCGCCGTTGCGGGCGAGACGGCGATTTCGGCCAGACGCGAACCACTGGGCAGGCCAAGATGCAGCCCCACCACATCGACCGGCCTGCCGCAAACCTCACCCAGAACCGCAGGATCCAGCGTCGACACCGCGGTCACGACAACCCCGCCCTCCGGCAAGAGCGGCGCAAGTGCGGTCAGCACTTCGGCCTTCAGCACCTCATCCTCGGGCAGCGCCTCGATCACCAGATCGGCGGCGCCAAGCGCAGACAGATCGGCACCCGGCGTCAACCGTTCCCATGCGGCATCCCGTGCGGATTCGGTGCTGGCGCCGCTGGCGATCGCTGCCTCCTGCAACTCGGCAACCCGGCCCAGACCAGCGACCAGCGCCCCGCTGTCACGCGCAACGGCGATCACGCGCAGCCCGGCGTTCAGCGCGGCATCGGCGATCAGCGCGCCCCGCCGGCCAAGGCCGATGACCCCGATGGTTCCCACATTGCGCGGATTTGCTCCCGCCTCGGGAAAAGCGGCCAGCCGCCGCTCGGCCAGAAAGGCGCGGCGCAGGCCCGCCGACTCCGGCCCTGCCGCCAGATCCTCGAAAGCGGCGCGTTCAAACGCCAACCCCTGGTCAAAGGACAAAAGCTGCGCCGCCTCGACACAATCGACGATGCGCCCCGGCGCTGGCAGACGGTCGTCCACCCTCGCCCGCGCCTCGGCGACCTCGCGCTGATAAGTTGCGGCGTCGCGCATGCCCTCGCGCCGGTCGCGCGTCCGGCGCGGCGGCGCAGCCTCAGATGCCATCTCGGCGGCAAGCGCCGTGGCAGCGACCCAAAGCCCCTCATCCACCACGGCATCCACCAACCCCACCGACTGCGCCTCGGCAGCCGAAACCGGCTTGCCCGTCAACATCATACGCAAAGACGCCGCCGCACCGATCAGGCGCGGCGTCCGTTGCGTGCCGCCAGCACCGGGCAGCAGCCCAAGGTTCACCTCGGGCAAGCCAAAGCGCGCGGCAGGCGCGGCCAGCCGCACATGCGCGGCCAGCGCCAGCTCCATCCCACCCCCCAGGGCCGCGCCCTGCACGGCAGCGATAACCGGCTTGGACGAGGCTTCGATCCGGTTGCACAGTTCGGGCAGGATCGGCACACCCTCGGTGACAGGCTTGCCAAACTCCCGGATGTCCGCCCCTGCGGAAAAGGTATTGCCGACCGAACGCAGCACGATCGCACCGACGCCCGGATCGTCCAGTGCCCTCTGCAACGCCTCGGCCAGCCCGGCGCGCACAGCGGCACCCAGCGCGTTGACAGGGCTTGCATCAATGGTGATCAGCGACACCGCCCCGTCACGCTCTTGCCGCACCACCTGGCTCATCCCGCGTCCTCCTGCTCTGCCGTTCATTTGTAAGGCGCGGCAGCGACTTGGCAACGGGCTGATTGCACGATGCAACGCATGGTGACACTTGCGTTGCACCCGCACTTACCGCCAACTTCGCAGGAATAGTGGAGGGGCTGACATGAATCCGGCAGACTGGCTGATGGGCTTCCTTGGCGGACTGATGATCGGCGGCGCGGCGGCGGCCTATCTGCTGCTGAACGGCAGGATCATGGGCGCCTCCGGCATATTCGGCAGGCTGATCGACGGCAGCGACCGTGCGGGCCGCCCCGAGGCGGCGGCATTTGTGACCGGGATGATCGCCCTGCCCGCGCTGATGGCAATGGGCAGTGGGGCCTCGACCAACCTGACCGGGAATGTCGCCATCATCGTCGTCGCAGGGCTGCTTGTCGGCATCGGCACAAGATTGGCCGGGGGTTGCACATCGGGGCACGGCGTTTGCGGAATGTCGCGCCTGTCGCCCCGCAGCCTGATTGCAACGATGGTCTATCTGTCTGCCGGGGTGGTCGTGATGGCCTTTGCCCGCCACGTATTGGGGTTGATCTGATGCGGATGGTCACAGCCCTGCTATGCGGCGCCCTGTTCGGGGCGGGTCTGTTCGTGTCGGGGATGACGGATACGTTGAAAGTGCAGGGATTTCTCGACATCTTCGGTGCCTGGAATCCGACTTTGGCCTTTGTCCTTGGCGGCGCGATCCTGCCCATGGCGCTCGCCTGGCGCGTGGCGACTGGACGCGAGCGTAGCTTGCTCGGTGCACCGCTGCCCGGACCGCCGCCCGCCACTATCGACCGGCGCCTGATCGCGGGGTCGGCGCTGTTCGGCGCAGGCTGGGCACTGGCGGGCCTCTGCCCCGGTCCGGCGCTGGCGTCACTCAGCTTCGGCGGGGCGCGCGGGCTGGTCTTTATCCTGGCGATGGCGGCGGGTATGCTGGCCGCAGGCCCCATCGGGGCGCATCTATTCGCCAGTATTCGCAAAGGAACAGCCATGGACATCCGCCCCCTGACCGACAGCTATGCCGTATCTCCCCAGATCGCCCTCGACGATTTCCCGGCGATAAGGGCGGCGGGCTATGTCACGGTCATCGACAATCGCCCCGACGGCGAGATCCCTGCGGATTTGCACACCGCCCGCATGCGTGCGGCTGCCGAGGCGGCGGGCCTGCGATTTGTCGCCAACCCGATCATCGGAGGGGCCATGACCATGGCCAATGTCGAGGCGCAGAAGGTCGCCATGGCAGAATCCTCCGGTCCGGTCTTCGCCTATTGCGCCTCGGGCAACCGCTCTTCGCAGGTCTGGGCGCTGGCCCATGCCGGGACGCGCCCGACGGATGAGCTTATCTCGATCCCCGCCCGCTTCGGCTATCAGCTGGAAGGTCTGCGCGGTCAGATCGACATGCTGGCCACACGCGGCTAGCATTTATCCAGCGGCGCGCGCCCTTGGCGCGCAAGCGATACGTAAGCGCGCCAAGGCGCGCGTGCCTCCGGGGGGGATATTTTTCAACAGAAGAATGAAAGGGGCTGCGTCGGCACTTTCAGCCGGCCGCGACACTGGCGACGACCTTCATATCCACCACCTGGCCGGGCGGCTCGGCACTGGCGGGTTCCGGGATCAGCCGGATCGCCCGCATCCCCCGGTTCTGGCCCAGCTTCCCGGCGGCGAGCGGGCGCCCGTCCAGCCCCTGCAGCACGATCTGCTCCAGCGCCGCCATCGGCAGGGGAACGACATCGCCCGACTTCAGCCCCATCACGGCGGAAAGCGGCACGGTCACGCGGTGCAGAACGGCGGCCAGATCGGCCTCGGTCCGCATGACCTGATCGCTCAACGCCTGGGTGAACATCGCGGCAGCCACCGGCGGCGGCAGCGCTTCGGGCGCGGGGCTGGGCAGGCGCCCCCTGCCCTCGGCCGGCAGCGCCAGCAGCACCGGCCCCGACTTTGCCCCCCCCGCCAGCCGGACCTCGGCCAGCAGCACACGGTAGCTGTCCTCTTCCAGCAGCAGCCCCAGGGGGCGCGGATCGTCGAGGAAAGAAGCATAACGGAACCCGCCCGCCCAGGTCAGGTCGCCCTCATACTCCAGCCCCGTTTCCAGATCGGCCATCGCCCTGTCGATCAGCCCGGCAACCATCGTGGCATCGGTCCGCGTCGGCTTGCGCGCGGGTGGCGCGATGGTGGTGACACGGCCCATCGTCTGCATTTCGATCATCGCCGACAGCACGGGCGGCGACAGGGCGAGGATGCCAAGTCCCTCTCCCGGTCCCTCCAGCACCGCGATCAGCGCGCGCTCGGGCGCAAGTTCGAGCAATTCGGCAAGGCTCAGCCGCGACACCGACAGGCGCGCCACCTCCAGCGGCAGGGCGATCACATCATTCGCAGCCCGCGCCAGCGCCAGCCGCCACTGGCGATCCGCCCCCGGCCCGCCGTCCGATCGCGCGGCGCGCGCCGCCGCCACCTTACGCCTGATCACTTCGCCTGCCACGCGCCCTTGCCCCCGTTCTGATTGCCGGGAAAGGCTGCCACTTCACCCTTAACAAAGCGTGGAAATTCACGCAGCCTTTCGCAGCCGCAGCGGAAAGGTCACGCGAAAGGCGGTGCCGCTCTGCCCCGGCAGATAGGTGACGGTGCCGCCCAGATTGGCCATCACCTCGCGGCAGATCGCAAGGCCCAGGCCTGCCCCGCCCGCGCGGCTTCCTTCGCTGAGCCGCGCGAATTTTTCAAAGATCAGCGCCCGGTTTTCCTCACCGATACCGCGACCATTGTCGATCACGTCCACCACCACCTGCGCGCCCCGCTGCCGCACTGCGATGCGCAATTCCGGCGGTTCGGTCGCGCAGTATTTCCGCGCGTTCGAGATCAGGTTGATGAAGACCTGCACCATCCGGTCGGCATCGGTGCGCACGAAGATACCCTCGGTCGCCGGATCGCGATGCACCGCAAAACGACGCTCGGGCCGCACATGCGCCGCCGCGACCAGCGCGCGGTCGATCATGTCGGACAGGCGCGCCAGCCCAAGGTCCAGCTGCATCGTGCCGCTTTCCATCACGCTCAGATCCAGCAAGTCATCCAGCAGCCGGGTCAGCCTTATCGCCTCGTCATGAATGATCCCCGCATGCTTTCGCGCCATCTCGGGCGGCAGGTCGCCCTCCATCAGGATTTCCGAGAAGGCCCGGATCGAGGTCATGGGCGTGCGCAATTCATGGCTGATCTGGCTCAGGAAAGCATCCTTCTGGACCGACAACTGGGTCAGCTTTTCGTTGACCTCGCGCAACTGCCGCGCCGTCCGGGTCAGTTCCTGCGACTGCGCTTCCAGCCGGGCGGAATATTCCATGATCTGCGCGGTCTCGTTGGCCACCGCCATCAGATCCTCGACCGAGACCGCCGCCCCGCCGACGCTCTGGCTGATCATGGCGTGCGCCGTCGCCGCACCGACCGAACCGGATAGCCGCCGCTCCAGCGCGCCGATGAAGGCGGGCACCGGATCGGGCAGCAGGCCGACCTTGCCCTGCGCCTTGGCCTCGGCCTCGAAAAACGCCAGTGCCTCATCCTCGCCTAAGATACGCTGGCTCAGCACCAGCAGATCCTCGGCGGCTGCGGGGCCACGGGTCCAGCCGCCCGTCGCCATCGCATCCTCGAACACGTTGACGAAAGCCGCGCCCTGCACCCGCTCGACCGGCCCCGGAAAGGTCAGGATCGAGCCCAGGCAGAAGGCCGCGATGTTCACCACCATCGACCAGAACATCGCATGCAGCAGCGGGTCCATCCCCGCAACGCCGAACAGCGCCTGCGGCCGCAGCCAGCCGATACCCCATGGCCCATCGGCCATGACGCTGGCCGACAGCACCGCATCGGGCCCAAAGGACGGCAGGTACAGCGCATAGGTCCAGACCGCCGCCCCGGCGGCCAGCCCGGCGACCGCCCCCACGCGAGTGGCCCCGCGCCAGAACATGCCACCGATCATCGCGGGCAAGATCTGCGCCGCGCCAACGAAAGAGATAAGCCCGATGGCCGCCAGCGCCTCCGACCCGCCCGACAGCCGGAAATAAGCGTATCCCAGCGCCACGACCCCGGCGATGGACAGCCGCCGCGCCCGCAGGATCACGCGGCGCACGTCCCCCGTCACCGACTGCCCCGGCCCGCCCTGCGCCGGGCGCAGCCACAGCCACAACGGCATGACGATATGGTTCGACACCATCGTCGCCAACGCAATCGACGCCACGATGACCATGGATGTGGCCGAGGAAAATCCGCCCAGGAACGCCAGCATCGCCAATCCGCCCTGCCCCTGCGACAGTGGCAGCGTCAGCACGAACAGATCGGGGTTCGATCCCTCAGGCATAAGCTGCAACCCGATGACGGCAATCGGCACCACGAACAGGCTCATCGCCAGCAGGTATAGCGGGAAAGCCCAGCTCGCAGTGCCAAGGTGACGCTCGTTGACGTTTTCCACCACCGTCACCTGGAACATCCGTGGCAGGCACAGCACGGCGGCGGCCGCCAGAAAGATCAGGCCCGCCCAGCGCCCCGGCTGCAACTCCCACTCCGCCACCTGAGACGCCTCGATGCGGTCAAAGACATCCGCAGGCCCGCCCGCCAGCCCCCAGACGACGAAGATGCCCACGGCGAGCAATGCAACCAGTTTTACCACTGCCTCCACCGCAATGGCGGTGACGACGCCATGGTGACGCTCGTTTGCGTCAAGGTTCCGGGTGCCGAACAACACCGTGAAAAGCGCCAGCCCCACCGCCACCCAAAACGCCGTCGCGGCCTTGTCCGGCACAGGGCCACCCGTTTCGGTGGCGCTTGCAAAGACCTCGAAAGACAGCACCACCGACTGCAATTGCAGCGCGATATAGGGCGTCGCCGCCACCACCGAGATCAGCGTGACGATCACGCCCAGCAGGTTCGACTTGCCATATCGGGAAGAGATCAGGTCGGCGATCGAGGTGATCCGCTGCGTCTTGCCGATCCGCACCAGCTTGCGCAGCACCCACCACCAGCCGACAAAGACCAGCGTCGGCCCCAGATAGATCGTCGCGAACTCCAGCCCCGAGCGGGCCGCGTAGCCAACCGCGCCATAAAAGGTCCAGGCGGTGCAATAGATCGACAGCGACAGCGTGTAGATCATCGGTGACCGCAGCCAGGGAATCGACCGCCGCGCCGCCCGCCGCTCGACGGCAAAGGCGACAAGGAACAGGAGGATCACATAAGTCAGGCAGACAAGGACAAGGATGTTGAAGGGGACCATCAGCCCTCGCCATCCCCGGAATTCGGCGGCTCGGCGCCAACCAGCCCGCGCGACAATAGCCGCGAGATCACGATCAGCCCGGCCCAGACCCCAAACAGGTAAAGCCCGTCCTGTGCCGTCCGCCGCCCTTCGCCCAGACCCGGCTCCCACAGGATCGGCAGCAGGAAAAGAAACAGGCCGAACACCGGCAAAAGCCGCGCCGCATCGACGCGCCTCCGCCGCCGATAGGGCCTGCGCTGCAGGAAAAGCGGAAGACCCGGCCGCCTCATGCGCCTGCCAACTGCCGGACCGATGCCAATATCTCGGCATTGGAGAAAGGTTTCGACATGAACCCGCTGGCCCCGATCCGCGCCGCCTCGGCCCGGTCGCGCTCCTGCCCCTTGGCGGTCAGCATCAGCACCGGCAGGTTCTCGGTCGCCGCATCGGCGCGCAGGGCGGCGAGTATCTCGAACCCGCTGCGGCCCGGCAGCATCACGTCAAGGATCACCAGATCGGGATGCGCCTCGCGAACAGCGGCCTCTGCGCCCAATCCGTCCGAAATTGCAGACACATGCCAGCCATCCCGCATCAGGATGAAGCGGATCGCCTCGATGATGTTCGGCTCGTCCTCGATCAGCAGAACATGCTTGCCCATCCCGCCTTAGGCCCTCCCTGCCCCCAGTAAGACTATCCGCGAAAAACCGGCCCCCTGTCAAAACCCGTCAGGCAGCGATCTCGGTCAGGATTGACGGCTCGCGCCGGGCCGGACAGGCCGCGCGCGGGCAGATGCGGCAGGTCGTGCCAATGGGCAGCGCCTCGCCCGCCCCGCCCTCGTCCGGCAGGATCAGCATCGCGGCCTCTGCCATTGGCGCGGACTGGAACCCCAGCGGCACATGCGGCTGGCAATAAGCCAGCGCCCGGAACCGCCGCGGCCCCCCGCCCCATATCTCGACCCGGGCCGAGATCGCACTCATCGGCCGCTGAAGCGCGGCGTACAGCGGCCACAGCGGACAGGCCGCCCCAAAGCGTGGCAAGGCGAACCCTTCTATGGGCCGCCGGAATGTCACCGTCCCCGAGGCATCGCAGATCACCACGCCCCAACCCGCCCCCGGCACCAGCGCCAGCCTGCGGAACACGGCGATCACGCCTGCCCCAAACTCCTGCGCCAGCCGCAGCGGGTCCGGCACGTCGTCCGCAACCGCCGCCACCAGCGCCGCCATCGGCACCGCCTCTGCATCCCGCGCCGCCTGCCCGATCCAGCCCCGCGCCATCTCGCGCGCCGCACCAGAGGCCAGCGTTCCCGCCTCGGCCAGAAGGTCCGACGCCGCGCCCCGCTCCAACTCGGGCAAGGCCCAGCCCCGCGCCTCCAGCCAGCTTTCCAGTTCTTCCTGCGGCCCGGCGATCCCCGGTTCCTCTGCCGTTCCACCCGCATCCAGATAGGCCACCAGCGCCTCGGCCCCCACTGCCAGCCGCTCGGCATCGTCATGCAGGTTGGCATGGAACCGCGCCCGCCACTCCGGTTCGATCTCTTCGCCATCCGCCAGGATCGCCGCCGTGGACCGCACGGCACTCACAACCGAAAGCAGCTCATGCAGCGCCGCCGACAGATGCGGGTCCTGCGTCATCCGGTCCGACATGACCGCAACCGACCGCTCCAGCCGCCCCAGACGCCGGTGCTGCGCCGCCAGCAACTCGGCCCAGCCCGGATAGCGCGCGACGAAATCCTCGATCCGCCCGACCTCGGGCGGCACCCCGCCCGCGCCCGCCGCCGCATCGCGCAAATCCGCCGCCAGCGCCCCCTCTGCCCCCTGCGACAGCGCCTCGGGATCGACGCTCAGCACTTCGGCCAGCCGCGCCAGCACGTCATCGCCGATCCGCCGCCGGTTATGCTCGATCAGGTTGAGGTAAGAGGCCGAAATCCCCGCCGCGCGCGCCACCTCCGCCTGCCGCAACCCCAGCAGGGCGCGCCGCTCGCGCAAGCGGCTTCCGGTCAGTGCGGCTACAACCATGGCGACAACCCTATGACGACCAATAAAATTTACACGGCCAGGGGCTTTTTACAATCCCTGGAAAACCCCCAATCTCCTGTTTCCAAATATCCTCGGGGGTGGGGTCTGGGGAGGGGGCAGACAGCCCCCTCCCCAGCCTCTCCGCAAATCAGCGCAAATAAAAAGGGCGCGCCGACAACGACGCGCCCCCCTATCCACGTAAAAGCCGCCTTATTTCAGCGCCTTGTCCGTCACCACGCTGGTCCAGGCCCCTTCCGGTGCCTTGGAAATCACCGGGTCCGATCCGCCCGCCAGCAGGATCTTCACCGTCCGATCGGCATCAGCCACATCCAGCGCACCATTGGACCCTGCGGTCAGCTTGGCGATCTCGCCCATCATGCGCTTCTGGTGCTGCTCGGTCTGCGCGCCGGTCTCGTCGTTTTCCAGCACGATCATCGCAGCCTCGTCGGGGTTCTCCTCGGCCCATTTCCAGCCCTTCATGCTGGCACGGACAAAGCGCACCATCTTATCCTCGAACGCCGGGTCTTTCAGCTTGTCCTCAAGCACATACAGCCCGTCCTCCAGCGTCGCCACGCCTTCGTCCTCATACTTGAAGGTCACGAGTTGCTCGGGCGTGATGCCGGCGTCGATGACCTGCCAGTATTCGTTGTAGGTCATGGTCGAAATGCAGGCGGCCTGTTTCTGCAGCAGCGGATCGACGTTGAAGCCCTGCTTCAGCACCGTCACGCCATTCGCGCTGCCGTCGGTCGGGATGCCCAAAGTCGCCATCCAGCTCAGGAACGGATACTCGTTGCCGCCGAACCAGACGCCCAGCGTATGGCCCGGAAACTCCTTGGGAGTGGTCACGCCGCTGTCCTTCATGCAGGTCAGCATCATGCCCGACGATTTGAACGGCTGCGCGATGTTCACCAGCGGCAGGCCCTTCTCCCGCGCGGCCAAAGCCGAAGGCATCCAGTCGATCACCACATCCGCCCCGCCACCGGCGACAACCTGCGTCGGCGCCACGTCCGGCCCACCCGGCTTGATGGTGACATTCAGGTTCTCTTCCTCGTAGAACCCCTTGTCCTTGGCCACGAAATAGCCCGCGAACTGGGCCTGCGTGACCCATTTCAGTTGCAGCGTCACATCGTCCGCCGCCCAGGCGCCGCTGGCGGAGAACGCCGCCAGAGCCGCCACTGTTACCAGCTTCCTCATTTCCGATACCTCCGTGTTGCCGCCCCTTTTCGCGGGCGTTGTTAATCGTCTCAGACCCGTTGCGAGGGGTGCCAGAATGTCACCCGCCGCTCGATCAGCGCGATCAGCCCATAGAAGGCCGAACCTGCCAATGCCGCAACCGCAATTTCCGCCCAGACAAGGTCAAGGTCCAGACTGCCGACAGCCGCCGATATGCGGAACCCCATCCCGCGTGTCGGGCTGCCGAAAAACTCGGCAACGATGGCCCCGATCAGCGCCAGCGTGGTGGCGATCTTCAAGCCGTTGAAGATAAACGGCATGGCCGCTGGCAGGCGCAGCTTCCACAAGGCCTGCCAGTAACTCGCCCCCCAGGTCGCCATCAGGTCGCGCTGCATCCGCTCGGATGCCGCCAGCCCCGCGACCGTGTTCACCAGAACCGGGAAGAACACCATGACGACAACGACTGCCGCCTTGGAATGCCAGTCGAACCCGAACCACATCACCAGAATCGGCGCGATACCGACGACCGGCAGCGCGGCCACGAAATTGCCCACCGGCAAAAGGCCCCGTTTCAGGAAACCCGACCGGTCGATCAGGACCGCCACGACAATCGCAGCAACACAGCCGATGACATAACCGGACAGCGCGCCCTTCACGAAGGTCTGGACAAAATCGCTCCAGAGTAGCGACGTGTTATTCGCGATAGCCGCACCGATGGCCGTCGGCGGTGGCAGGATGACGCGCGGCACATTCAGCCCACGCACCACGCCCTCCCAGACGACCAGCAGCGTCGCGCCGAAAATCGCCGGAACCAACAAGCGCCCCGCACGATGCTTCATCAGGCCCGATGCTGCCAGCCGGATGTTCAGCGCCCATGCCGCCGCCCAGAAGACCAGACTGCCAAGCACCCATGTCATGGCCTGATCCCCATGCGGTGCAGAACTATCCGCTCGATCAGCCCGATGATCGCCACCAGCGCCGCCGCCACTATGGCCGCCATGAACAGCGCGGCCCAGATCTGCACCGTCTGCCCGTAGTAGCTGCCCGTCAGCAGCCGCGCGCCAAGTCCCGCGACCGCTCCGGTCGGCAATTCACCCACGATTGCCCCCACCAGCGAAGCGGCTACACCCACCTTCAGCGAGGCGAAGAGGTAAGGCATCGAGGCTGGTAGCCTCAACTTCCACAACGTTTGACCGGCGCTGGCATTATAGGTGCGCAGCAGGTCCAGTTGCATCCCGTCCGGCGACCGCAAGCCTTTCACCATGCCCACGACGACCGGGAAAAAACTCAGATAGGCACTGATGATCGACTTCGGGATCAACCCGGTTAGCCCCACCGAGGCCAGCACCACGATCACCATCGGCGCGATGGCGAGAATCGGGATGGTCTGACTGGCAATGGCCCAGGGCATCACGCTCAGGTCCATGGCCCGGTTGTGCACGATCCCGACCGCCAGCGCGATACCAAGACCGGTGCCGATGGCAAAGCCCAGCAGCGTCGCCGACAGCGTGACCCAGGCGTGATAGACGAGGCTCCGCTTCGAGGTGACGGCCTGCCCCGTCACACCCTGCCACAGCGCCTCGGCCACCTGATGCGGCGCGGGCAGAACCGGTCGCTCCTGGTTCATCGTCTGCGGCACAAGCTGGCTGAAACTGACCGTCTGGTTGGCCCGCGCCGCCTGATCGCGGACCCATGGCGCGTTCATCCATATCGTCGCGCCATACCAGAGCGCCACGATGACCAGAAGCACGGTCAGGACCGGCACGACGCGGTTCATGCGCAGGTCCTTGCCACGCTCAAGCCGGAACTCCCGACCGAAACGGTCTACATACCGAAGCCATACCAAAGCCAGACAGTTTCCAGCCCCTATACTTCATAGGAATGCCCCGCCCGCAGGCCATCCCGCACCCGGCGAGAGATTTCCAGGAACTCCGGCGTATCGCGAATGTCGAGCGGCCGTTCCTTCGGCAAAGGGCTGTCGATCACATCGGTGATGCGCCCGGGACGAGGCGACATCACAACGATCTTGGTCGACAGATAAACCGCCTCGGGGATCGAATGGGTGACGAACCCGATGGTCTTTCCGGTCGAGGCCCAAAGCTTCAGCAACTCGCCATTCAGGTGATCGCGCACGATCTCGTCCAACGCGCCAAAGGGTTCATCCATAAGCAGAATATCGGCATCGAAGGCCAGGGCGCGCGCAATGCTGGCGCGCTGCTGCATACCCCCCGACAACTGCCACGGATATTTGCCCCCGAACCCCGCCAGATCGACCAGTTCCAGCACCCGCTTGACCCGCGCTTCTTGCTCGTCCCGAGAAAACCCCATGATTTCAAGCGGAAGCCTGATGTTCCCCGCAATCGTCCGCCAAGGATAAAGCCCCGCCGCCTGAAACACATAGCCATAGGCCCGCTTCCGCCGCGCCTCATCTGGGCTCATCCCGTTGACGGTCAGCGTCCCCTCGGTCGGGCTTTCCAGCGCGGCGATGGCTCGCAGGAACGTGGTCTTGCCGCAGCCAGAAGGCCCGATGAAACTGACAAAATCCCCATGTTTGATTGTCAGCGAGACATCCTTCAGCGCGTGAACCGGCCCATCATTTGTGGTGAAGGTAAGCGAAAGATCGCGCGCCTCGATTACCGGGGAACTGACCTGCGTATCCTTCATTGTGGCCCCATGGCAGGATGGTGGAATTGCACGGCTTCACAAGGAAATTCACGATGAAAGATTGCCGAAAAATCCGCCCGACTAGTCTTTTCGCCGGAAAGCAAGGGTTCACCTACAACGAAGGTATCTCTTTGGAATCCTCGGGTTCCGAGCATATCTGCATGCATCTTCTCACCATACCGCCGGGCGGGCGGGCCAAGGCGCACAAGCACGCCACCCATGAAACCGCCATCTATATGATCAGCGGAGAGACCACCATGTTCTGGGGCGATCGGCTGCAGAACCGGATGGATACTGTGGCGGGCGATCTCATCTACATCCCCGCCGACATGCCCCATCTGCCGCTCAACCTCTCCGCCAATCCCGCGACTGCCGTCATCGCCCGCACCGACCCGCATGAGCAGGAAAGCGTCGTCCTGATGCCCGAACTTGAGGCGCTTGTGTCGCACTGACACTAAACCCCGCTCGCCGGAATACCCGTGCGCACCACCGGCCTCGGGGCCGTCAGGTCCTTCCACGCCGTCAGCGCCCGGTTCACCGCAGGACGCGGTTCGCGGGCGACGAATTGGCCATGGCCTTCCTTGGTCCGCAACTCGCCGTCGTGCACTGCCACCTTGCCGCGCGTCAGTGTGAAGCGCGGCAAACCCGTCACCTCCTTGCCCTCGAAGACGTTGTAGTCGATGGCCGAGGCCTGCGTGGCTGCCGTGATCGTTTTCGACTTCTCGGGATCCCAGACCACCAGATCGGCGTCCGCGCCCACCAGAACCGCGCCCTTTTTCGGATAGCAGTTCAATATCTTGGCGATATTTGTTGAAGTGACTGCCACGAATTCGTTCGGCGTCAGCCGCCCGGTGCGGACGCCATGGGTCCAGAGCATTGGCATCCGATCCTCAAGGCCTCCGGTGCCGTTCGGGATCTTCGTGAAATCGCCGACTCCAAACCGCTTCTGTTCGGTGGTGAAGGCGCAATGGTCGGTCGCGACGCAGGACAGCGAGCCGGACTGCAACCCAGCCCATAGGCTATCCTGATGTTTCTTGTCGCGAAACGGTGGGCTCATCACCCGACGCGCGGCATGGTCCCAGTCGGGGTTGGCATATTCGCTTTCTTCCAGCGTCAGGTGCTGGATCAACGGTTCCCCCCAGACCCGCTTGCCCTGCTGGCGCGCCCGCCGGATTGCCTCATGCGCCTCTTCGCAAGAGGTGTGGACCACATACAGCGGCACCCCCGCCATGTCCGCGATCATGATGGCGCGGTTTGTCGCCTCTCCTTCGACCTGCGGGGGGCGGGAATAGGCATGCGCCTCCGGTCCCGTGTTCCCCTCCGCCATCAGGCGCGCCTGCAACTCGGCCACGACATCGCCGTTCTCGGCATGGACCAGAGCCACACCGCCCAGCTCGCCGACCCGGCGGAACGAGGCATACATCTCATCATCATTGACCATGAGCGCGCCCTTGTAGGCCATGAAGTGCTTGAAAGAGGTGATGCCAGCCTTGACCGACTCCTCCATTCCGTCCCAGACGTCCTGCCCCCACCAGGTGATCGCCATGTGATAGGAGTAATCACAGGCGGCCCGGCCCGACTTGTTGTGCCAGGTCTTGGCGGCGTCCATCAGGCCCTGTCCCTGCCCCGGCAGGATGAAGTCCACCACCATCGTCGTCCCACCCGCCAACGCGGCCCTTGTGCCGCTGGCGAAGTCATCCGCTGAATAGGTGCCCATAAAAGGCATCTCCAGATGGGTATGCGGGTCGATCCCGCCCGGCATCACGTAACAGCCGGTCGCATCCAGAACCTCGGTGCCCACAAGGTTGTCACCAATGTGTATGATCACGCCCCGCTCGATCAGTACATCTGCCTTGTAGGTCAGATCGGCGGTGACGATCGTGCCGTTCTTGATGACTGTGCTCATGACCGGGTCTCCATCCCTTCTTCCGTTCTCAAATATCCTCGGGGGTCCGGGGGCAGACAGCCCCCGGCGCTATCCCCAAGGCGCTATCCGACCACTTCCGCCGTCTGCAGCACCGCGTGGAACAGCACATCCGTTCCCGCTGCCGCCCATTCCGGGCTGATCTCTTCCGCCTCGTTGTGGCTCAGCCCTCCCACGCAAGGACACATGATCATCGTCGTCGGCGCCACGCGGTTGATCCAGCAGGCGTCGTGCCCGGCGCCCGAGACGATGTCCATGTGGCTGTAGCCCAGCTTCTCGGCGCCACCGCGCACCACTTTCACCAGCTTCGGATCAAAGGTGACGGGGTCGAAATGCCCCACCGGCTCGATAGAGATGCCCAGACCCAGTTCGGCGGCAATGGCGTGGGCCGCACGTTCCACCTCTCCGCGCATCAGGTCCAGCTTGGCCTGCTCGGGCGAACGGATATCGACCGTGAACACTACCTTGCCCGGGATTACGTTGCGCGAGTTCGGGTGGACAAAGACCTGGCCCACGGCGCCGACGGCATTTGGCTGATGGCTCATTGCGATGCGATGTACGGCCTCGGTAATCCGCGCCATGCCAAGGCCCGCGTTGACCCGCATCGCCATGGGGGTCGAACCGGTATGGGCGTCCTTGCCGGTCAGCGTAATCTCCAGCCACCATAGGCCCTGGCCATGGGTGACGACTCCGATCTCTTTCCCCTCGGCTTCAAGGATCGGCCCCTGTTCAATGTGCAGCTCAAACATGGCATGCATCTTGCGCGCGCCGACCTTTTCGTCGCCCACCCAGCCGATGCGCTTCAACTCATCGCCGAAAACTTTCCCCTCGGGGTCGGTGCGGCCATAGGCATAGTCCTGCGTGTGAATGCCTGCAAAGACGCCCGATGCGAGCATCGCGGGGGCGAAACGCGCGCCCTCCTCGTTCGTCCAGTTCGTCACAACGATCGGGTGCTTTGTCTTGATGCCAAGATCGTTCATCGAACGGATGACTTCCAGCGCGCCCAGAACCCCAAGCACGCCATCGAACTTGCCACCGGTGGGCTGGGTGTCCAGGTGCGATCCCATGTATACCGGCAGCGCCTTGGGATCCTCGCCCGCCCGGGTCGCGAACATGGTGCCCATCGTATCGACGCCCATGGTCATACCCGCAGATTCACACCACGACTTGAACAGCGCACGGCCTTCGGCATCGGAATCGGTCAGCGTCTGGCGGTTGTTGCCCCCGGCCACGCCCGGACCGATCTTTGCCATCTGCATCAGACTGTCCCAAAGCCGTGCACCGTCGATGCGCAGGTTGGCCCCTGCTCCGACCTCATCTGCCGCCACCGCTATCACCCCCTGCACTTCTGGGGTCTTGCTGGCCCCTGGACGTCTTTTCTGACCATTCGGTCAAACCGAACGCATCACATGGCAATCAAGGGGTCAACGCAAATCTGGCGCGCGCACGACGCGCACTTCGGCATACGCTCATTCTTCGGGCAGCGGCTTTCCCGAACCGCCGCTCTCTGTTACCGGTGACCGGGACGCCTGCCGAGGAGCAACCATGGACGAAGCCCGCATCATCGCCGATTTCGACCGATTGATCCTGCCGCACTTTACCGAGGATGACGCCCTTGCATTGGGGGCGATACTCGTCCGCCTGGCGCGCGAGGGTGACCATCCGGTGGTCATCGACATCCGCACGTCTGATCGGACGCTGTTTCATGCGGCACTGCCGGGATCGGCGCCTCTGAACGACCTGTGGGCCAGACGGAAAAGCAATACGGCGCTGCTGTTCCAGTTGCCGTCGCTGCTGGTCGGCCTGCGCAACCGGGTGAAAGGCCGGACGCTCGCTCATGACGGTCTGGACCACGGCCAATATGCCGATCACGGCGGTGCGGTCCCGATCAGGATTTCGGGCGCTGGCGTCGTTGCCTGCGCCACGGTTTCCGGCTTGCCGGAGGTCGAGGATCACCTGCTGGTCATCGCGGGGATCGATGCGATGCTTACCCGCTGATTCCAGCGGCCGCGATCCCCGCTCTGACAACGGCCTTGTCCTTTTCGCGCGCGAAGGGAAGGCGCGCCAGATGGTCGGTCAGGTCGTAGTCGGGATTTATCTGCTTTAGTTCTGCCCAGACCGCCCGGGCCTCATCCGGGCGTCCCAGATGCCCAAGCGCGCAGGTGAGAAAGACCCGAGAGCGATCCGTGCCGGGCGCAAGCGCTATCCTGTGGCGGAAAGCTTCGGCGGCCCGTTCGGTTTTGCCGTCAAGCAGCAGCGCGATCCCCAGGAAATGTGTATACATTTGCCCTTCCAGCGGATCGAGCCTGATCGCTTTTTCAAGCAGCGGAATGGCCGCTGCCGGATGGCCCAGATAAACCTCCAAGTTTCCCAAGGTGCCATAACCGCTGGCGAAACTGGGGTTGAGTGCAACCGCACGCTCTGCATGGATCTTGGCCAAGGCATAATCGCCGCTGAACAGCTTGGCCAGGGCGAAGGCGTTATGCGCGACCGGCTCTGCGGGGTCTTTTTCCAGTGCAATCGTGGCAAAGTGGACGATCTGGTCAAGCGCATCCGGCGTACCGAGCCAACCATTGGTGAATTCCAGCGTATAGACCATGGCCAGGAACGCATAGGGCAGCGCATAGTCCGGATCGGCGGCGATGGCCTCACGCAAAAGGCCGATGACCCGTTCGACGTTGGCTCGGTTGTCGCCCTCGGCCCGAAGCAGATCGTTGGCGATCTCGCGCGCCTTCAGCACGAAGTCATGCGCGACAAGATCGGGGCCGCGCTGTGCACCTATACGTGCGCGTTCCACGGGGCGCAGTTGCACCTTCAGCGCGCCGACGATCTGCAGCGTTACCTCGTCCTGCACGGCGAAGATATCGGTCAACTCCCGGTCGAAACGGTCGGCCCAGATATGCCCTCCTGTCCGCGCGTCGATCAACTGCGCAGAGATCCTCACCCGGTTGCCAGCGCGGCGGATGGACCCCTCCAGCACCGAGGTCACACCCAGTTCGCGCCCGACCACCCTAATGTCCTTGGTGCGGCCCCTGTAGGCAAAGCTGGAGTTGCGAGAGACCACCATCAGGCCTGCTATCTTTGACAGGTCGGTGATGATGTCCTCGCTGATCCCGTCCGAGAAATATTCCTGTTCGGGGTCGTTCGACATGTTGTCGAACGGAAGGACGGCGATCGACGGCAGGTCCTCGGCCTTGGCTGCTGGTGCGGCGGCCGCCGCGCTGCCATCTCCGCCCCAACGCCAGGCGCGCACGGGAAGGGCGATGTTCTTCAGCACCAATTCGCCCGCGTCCGTAAATGTCAGGCTGACCTTGCCCGCCACCTGCGCATGGATGGCGTCCGAGATCAGTATACCGCAGCGGGGCGCCTGAGCCTCAAGCCGCGCAGCGACGTTCACGCCGTCGCCAAAGATATCCTCGCCCTCGATGACGATGTCGCCCAGGTTGATGCCGATACGAAACTCGATGGGTTCGGCGCCATTGCGATCAGAGTTGTGGTCCGCCATGGCCCGCTGGATCGCCAGCGCGCAATCGACAGCATCGACAGCGCTGCCAAACTCGACCAGCGCGCCGTCGCCCATCATCTTGACCACACGGCCCCTATGAGTTGCGACAGCTGGGTTGAAGCGTTTGGACCAGATTTCGCGAAGCGCGGCCAGGGTTCCCGCCTCGTCCTGTCCCATAAGCCGTGAATAACCCGCAACATCGGCCGCAAGTATCGCGGCAAGGCGGCGCTGGATACGGGTCTCGGTCATTTCGGATCGGGCTTCCATGGTCGCGCGACAAGCAGTCGTCATGAACATAGGGGGCCAAGACGCCGTCCGCCACTGGCTCTGTCACGCGGCTAAAGCGGAAACCCGACCTCGGCCTTTAAGATCCCGTCATGATGCGCTGCCAGGCGCGGGTTCGCGCGGTGTCGTATTCGGGCGAGACGGCTGCCGAAATCCAGACGCGCGATTTGACAGCATCGTCGGGGTAGACCGCCGGGTTGTTGATGATCGAGGGGTCGACCAGCGCGTTCGCATCCTTGTTGGCATTGGCGTAGGCCGTGTAGTTCGTCGCCGCTGCGATCACATCGGGGCGCATCATGAAGTCCAGGAAGGCATGCGCGTTGTCCTTGTTCGGCGCATCTGCGGGGATGATGAAAGCATCGACCCACATCGTCCCGCCGGTCATCGGCACATCATAGCGCAGAGGTATGTCCAGGCCCGCTTCCTTTGCCCGCGTAATGGCCACGGCATAGTCGCCCGCCCAGTTGGTCGTCACACAAAGCTGCTCGTTGGCAAGGTTGGCGGTGTAAGAGTTGTTGTCGAACGACCGGATATAGGGCCGCACTTTCTCGAATGCCGCCACGACAGCGTCCAGATCGGCAGGGTCTTCGGACATCGGATCCTTGCCAAGGTAGGCCAGCACCATCGGGATGATCGTGCCGGGGCTGTCGATGATGTTGATGCCGCAGGAAGCCAGCTTTTCGGCGATCTCGGGTTTGAAGATCACGTCGAAAGAGGTCGGATCGGTGCCGGGGGCAAGCTCTTCGACCATCCTGGCATTTATCGTGACCCCCGTCGTTCCCCACATATAGGGCAGCGCGTGGGCATTGCCGGGATCAAGCTTGGCCATGACCTCCATGATCGAGGGGTCCATGTGGGCCAGATTTGGAAGCTTGGCCTTGTCGAGCGGGGCCATGATCCCGGCGGTATTGAACCGCGGCAGGTTGCGACCGGCGGTGACGACCACGTCGTAGCCGGACTGGCCGGCCATCAGTTTCGCCTCGGCAGCCTCGGCGCTGTCGTAAAGGTCGTAGACCGGGGTAATGCCGGTCGCCGCCTCGAAATCGGCAAGCGTGGTTTCTCCGATATAGTCGGCCCAGTTGTAGACATTGACGGTGCCGCCTTGGGCCAGTGCGATGCGGCTTACGAATGGCGTGGCAAGGGCGGCTATGCCTGCCCCAAGCGCCGCGCGGCGCGTGATGGTCATGGGTTGGTCCTCGCTGTTGGACGGGCCCCTGTTGGCCGGGGCCTCGTCAATCAGCGTAGCAACCTCGGGCCTGCGTCAGCAATGCCTAATTGACGGCGCAGTCAAAATGGCGGTCATTTCAGCTCGACTTCGATGAAACTCATGCCATCTCCGTCGCAGACGACGTTGTGCTCCACCCCTTCGCTGCGGCGATAGGCAGCACCGGCGGGGACAAGCACCATGCGACTGCCACCGCCCGGTTCTTCGATCAGCATGGGGCAGTCGGTGACGGCGGTGATGACATAGTCATGCCCGTGGCGATGCCAGCCGGTTTCAGCGCCCGGACCGAAATCAAAGCGCGTCACCCGAACCCTGTCGTCATTGACCAGTGTGGTTGCGGTGCATGCCGGGCGCGTCACGGCAGCGCCTTCAGCACATCGGTCAGCTTGCCAATCAGATCGTCGATCTGGGCCTTGGTGATGATCAGCGGCGGCGACATGGCGATGATGTCGCCCGTCGTGCGGATCAGGATGCCCTTGTCATAGGCGTTCAGGAAGGCTGTGAAGGCGCGCTTCGTCGGCTCGCCCGCGATTGGTTCCAGCTCGACCGCGCCGATCAGGCCCATGTTGCGAATGTCGATGACATGGGGCAGCCCATTCAGGCTGTGCAGCGCCTGCTCCCAATAAGGCGCAAGCTCGGCGCAACGTTCAAATAGCCCCTCTTCCTTATAGGTTTCCAGCGTGGCGATCCCCGCCGCCGAGGCGATGGGGTTGCCGGAATAGGTATAGCCGTGGAACAGCTCGATCATGTGCTCCGGCCCCTGCATGAAGGCGTCATGCACCTCGGCCGTGGTCAGCACCGCACCCATCGGGATCACCCCGTTGGTCAGGCCCTTGGCGGTCGTCATCATGTCGGGCAGCACGTCGAAATGCTGGGCAGCAAATGCCGAACCAAGACGCCCGAAGCCGGTGATTACCTCATCAAAGATCAGCAGGATGCCGTGCTTTTTCGTGATAGCGCGAAGCTTTTCCAGATAGCCCCTGGGCGGCAGCAGAACGCCCGTGGACCCCGCCATCGGCTCCACGATCACCGCGGCTATGGTCTCTGCCCCATGCAGCGCCACGATCCGATCGAGCTCGTCAGCAAGGTTCGCACCATGCTCGGGCTGGCCTTTAGAGAAGGCGTTTTGCGCAGGCAGATGCGTATGCGGCAGGTGGTCGACGCCGTTCAGCAGGCTGCCGAAAACCTTGCGGTTATTGACGATGCCGCCCACCGAGATGCCACCGAAGTTCACCCCGTGATAACCACGCTCGCGCCCGATCAGCCGTGTGCGCGCGCCCTCGCCCCGCGCGCGGTGATAGGCAATGGCGAGTTTCAGCGCCGTTTCAACGCTTTCCGAGCCCGAATTGGTGTAAAATACATGCTCAATGCCCTTTGGGGCGATGTCGATGATCCGGTTGGCCAGTTCAAAGGCAATCGGATGGCCCATCTGGAATGCGGGCGCATAGTCCAGCTCTGCCGCCTGCCGCTGGATCGCCTCGGTGATCTTCGGGCGGCAATGGCCCGCGTTGCAGCACCAAAGGCCCGCCGTGCCGTCCAGCACCTGTCGCCCGTCCGAGGTCGTGTAATACATATCCTTTGCGGCCACGAACATGCGTGGCTGCTTTTTGAACTGCCGGTTCGATGTGAACGGCATCCAGAAGGCGTTCAGATCGTTGGGCGTTGCTTTGCGGTCGAGCGCCATGAATGTCCTCGCTAGCGTTGATAATTTGACCGAACGGTCAGTTCTGCTTTAGCACTAAGGACAGGATGCAAAGAGACACGACACTGGCCCGATACTGCTTGAATCCGCAGGCTAGCGCTGGCCTGAACCGCTGGCAAGTCGGCGGCGGCACCGCATGAGCCGGTCCCGCACCCGCATCCAGCAGCGCAACTCCGAAACCATTCTGGAGGCCGCGCTGGAGGTGTTCGCGCAGCACGGATTCCGCGGTGCGACGCTGGACCAGATCGCGGATGTGGCGGGGTTGTCGAAGCCAAACTTGCTGTATTACTTCACCTCGAAAGAGGCGATCCACGTCGCCCTTCTGTCCGGCCTTCTGGTTACATGGCTTGATCCCTTGCGCGCGATGGACCCGGATGGCGAGCCGGTGGAAGAGGTGCTGGCCTATGTCCAGCGCAAGCTGGAGCTTTCCCGCGACTATCCGCGCGAGAGCCGCCTGTTCGCCAATGAAATCCTTCAGGGCGCGCCTCGCATCCGTCAGGTGATCGAAGGCGACCTGAGGGAACTGGTGCAGGAAAAGGCCGTAGTCCTGACGCACTGGATGGATCAGGGGCGGATTGCCCACGTGCATCCGGTGCATCTGATCTTTTCGATATGGGCCCTGACGCAGCACTATGCCGATTTCGACGTGCAGGTTCGTGCCGTCCTGGGGCCCGAGGAAACGGACCCCTTCCCCAAGGCAGGCGACTATCTTCGAACGCTTTTCACGCGGCTGCTTTCGCCTGCAAGATAGGACCATAGGCTCAGGCTTGCCGCGCTGCGGCGTCCCGGAGTATATCGGGCGGGTTGTAATGTGAGTCCCCCGATGGCGAGCCAGCCGACGACCGCCGAAGAGGAGGTCGCCCATCACAAACCCCAGGCACTGTGGGCCCTTGTCCTCGGTTCTGTCGGGGTCGTTTATGGCGACATCGGGACAAGCCCGCTTTATGCGCTGCGCGAGGCGCTGACTGGCGCCATGGAAGACGGGCTGTTGCGCACCGAGATCATCGGCGTCGTCTCGCTGCTGCTATGGACGCTGATGCTGATCGTCTCGATCAAGTATGTCGTGCTCATCATGCGGGCCGACAACCGGGGCGAGGGCGGCACGTTATCTCTGGTCGCGCTGGCCCAGCAGGCTTTCGGGCGCAGGACCGCGCCCATCCTGGTGCTTGGGGTGTTGGGAACGGCCCTTTTCTTTGGGGACGCGATCATCACTCCCGCAATCTCGGTTCTGTCCGCAGTCGAGGGGTTGAAACTGGTCACGCCAGCGCTGGACCAGTTCGTGATTCCCCTGACCCTGATCATTATTTTCGGCGTGTTCTGGGTCCAGCATATCGGAACCGAAGGCGTCTCACGATATTTCGGGCCGATCACGCTCGTCTGGTTCATCGTGATGGGTATTCTTGGGATATCGCACATAGGGGATGACATCGGCATCCTTCTAGCACTCAATCCCTACTATGCGGTCGAGTTCCTGTTCGAGCATGGCTTCACGTCACTACCGGTGATGGGTTCGGTCTTTCTTGCCGTGACCGGGGCCGAAGCGCTGTACGCCGACATGGGCCATTTCGGTCGCAAGCCCATTCGCATCGCCTGGGGAGTCGTGGTGTTTCCGGCGCTTATGCTCAGCTATCTTGGACAGGGCGCATTGGTTCTTAACGATCCGACCGCAGTGGTGAACCCGTTCTACCTTCTGGCACCGGACTGGTTCCTGTTGCCGCTGGTGATCCTTGCTACGGCCGCGACGGTCATCGCCTGTCAGGCGGTGATTTCGGGCGCATTCTCGATGGCGCGGCAGGCGGTGCAGATGGGGCTGATGCCGAGGCTTGAGGTGCGGCACACCTCTGAGCGACAGGTTGGGCAGATTTTCATGCCGCAGGTCAACCGGATGCTGTTTATGGGCGTCGTGGCGCTGGTGTTGGCCTTCGGCAGTTCGGCCAGCCTTGCCAGCGCCTATGGCATCGCGGTGACCGGCACGATGGTGACGACCACTCTGCTGGGCGCGGTGGTATTCCGTCGGCTTTGGAAATGGTCAAAGACCTCCATCGCGTTGGTCTTCGGTCCGTTCCTGCTGCTTGAGACAATGTTCCTGGTGGCCAACCTCAGCAAGTTTGTCGACGGCGGGTGGGTGCCGCTTAGCCTGGCGGTGCTGGTCTGCGTGATGATCTGGACCTGGATGCGGGGCACCGCCTATGTCCAGCGGAAGGCGCGACAGGGGGCCGTTACCCTGGAGAAACTGATCGAGATGCTGGGCAAAAGCAAACGGCTGCTGGAAGTGCCGGGCACTGCCGTGTTCCTGACCTCGGACCCCGAGACAGCGCCGTCAGCCTTGATGCACAATATCAAGCATAATCAGGTGCTGCATAAGCTGAACATGATCGTTACGGTTCAAGTGGCGAATACCCCCTATGTGGCCGAGGCCGACCGGTTGATTGTGGAGCCGCTGAATGAGCGATTCACGCGGGTCAGGATGGCGTTCGGTTATATGGAGGAGCCGAACGTGCCCAAGGCGCTGATGCTGGCGCGGCGCCAAGGACAGAAATTCGACATCATGAGCACCTCTTTCTTTCTGAACCGCCGGTCGTTCCGAAGCGCCCAGAACGAGGGATTGCCAGCGTGGCAGGAAAGGCTGTTCGTGGGAATGACGAAGCAGGCCTCGAACGCGACTGACTTCTATCGGCTGCCGGTGAACCGGGTGATCGAGCTGGGGCAGCAGCTGGCGATCTGAGGCGATGGCATTGAACGCGTGCAATGTCCGCTAAGCCACTGATATTGCTTGCAAGATGATTTTCCGTTTACTCAATCTTAAGATATTTCGCCTGTCAGACGGGCGCCGGGAACAGCGTCATCTCGGAGACCACCGTTTCAGGCGACAGCGCCAGCACCATCTCGATGGCGGTGCAAAGGTCGGGGACGGTCAGCCTTGGGCCGGAGCCTGCGGGGTCGGTTGCGACGTCATCCGGGTTGATCATCGTAATGCGGATGCCCCTGCCCGCCAGTGCGACGGCCATCGCCTGCGCCGCCGCCCGCAGCCCGGCTTTGGAGGCGTTGTAGGCGACTTCTGGCAGGCCGATGTTATCCAGCCCGCTGGTCGAGCCGACGAAGACCACGCGGCCGCCGGGGCGGTCCGCGCTGCGCGAGAGCGGCGCGATCAGGGCCTGGGTCAGCAGGATCGGCGCGGTCAGGTTGACAGCGAGGACCGTTTGGGTCTCGGTCACCGGGGAAAGGGCGAAGTCGTAGCCTTCGCCGAAGGCCTCTTTCTCCCAGATACCGGCGACATGGATAAGGGCGTCAAGCGGGGCATCGCCTACGGCGGCGGCGGCCGCCGCGATCTGGTCGGCGTCGGCAAGATCCGCGCCAATCCAGCGGGTGCCCGCCACGGCGGGCCTGCGCGAAATCGCGATGACCTCGTCCCCCGATGCCAGAAATCTCTGTGCCAGCGCCGCTCCGATGCCGGAACTTGCTCCTGTTATGACGATGCGCCTCACTCTGCTGCCACGGCGCCGGGGTTATTGGGGTGCGTGGTCCAGTTGGCGTATTTCTCGACCGTCCTGCCGGTGCGGGGATCGATGGCGCCAATGGGCATTTCAACCATGGTGATGCAATCCTCGACCGGGCAGACGTTGACGCACAGGTTGCAGGCCACGCATTCCTCATCCTTCACCTGGAAGACGCGGCCCGGTTTCATCGCGATGGCCTGATGCGAGGTATCCTCGCAAGCGGCATAGCAACGGCCGCATTTGATACAGACCTCCTCATTGATATGCGCCTTGGTCACGTAGTTGAGGTTCAGATACTGCCAATCGGTAACGTTCGGCACCGCGCGCCCGACCAAAGCGGAAAGAGGCATCTGCTTTTCGTCGAGATACTGCGAGAGGCCCGAGATCATTTCCTGCACGACGCGGAAGCCATAGGTCATAGCAGCGGTGCAGACCTGCACGTTGCCCGCGCCGAGCGCCATGAATTCGGCGGCGTCGCGCCAGGTGGTGATGCCGCCGATACCCGATATAGGCAGGCCGCGCGTGGCGGGCGAACGGGCAATCTCGGCCACCATGTTCAGTGCGATGGGCTTGATCGCCGGGCCGCAAAGGCCGCCATGGGCACCCTTGCCGTCGATGACTGGCTCGGGGCTGAAAATGTCCAGATCGACGCTGGTGATGGAGTTGACGGTATTGACCAGGCTGACCGCATCGGCCCCGCCGCGCTTTGCGGCCTCGGCAGGTTTGCGGATGTCGGTGACGTTCGGGGTCAGCTTGACGATGCAGGGCAGGCGGCTGTTCGCCTTGACCCAGCGGGTGACCATTTCGATGTATTCGGGCACCTGGCCCACGGCAGAGCCCATGCCGCGCTCGCTCATCCCATGGGGGCAGCCGAAGTTCAGTTCTACCCCGTCGCAGCCGGTTTCCTCGACCGGTTTCAGGATGGCGCGCCAGCTTTCCTCATCGCAGGGAACCATGAGGCTGACGACAAGGGCGCGGTCGGGGTAGTCGCGCTTTACCTGCTTGATCTCGCGCAGGTTTATCTCCAGCGGGCGATCGGTGATGAGTTCGAGGTTGTTCAGGCCCAAGAGGCGGCGGTCGGCACCCCAGATCGCGCCATAGCGCGGGCCGTTCACGTTGACGATCGGCGGGCCTTCGGAGCCGAGGGTTTTCCAGACGACGCCACCCCAGCCCGCCTCGAAGGCACGGCGGACGTTGTATTCCTTGTCCGTCGGGGGAGCAGAGGCCAACCAGAACGGATTGGGAGATTTGATACCCACGAATTCAGAGCGCAGGTCAGCCATGACGGATCTCCTTGGCATGAACGACAGGGAATTTGGGTGTTGGGGCCGCGGCGGTCAGCCGCCGGTAAACAGGCGCCAGATATAGCCGACGATCTCTCCGCCGACCTCGCCAAACTTCGGCACCACGTAGGCCCAGGCGATGGAACCGGTCACGTTGAACAGGCTGAACCACCAGAAGTTCATCCGCGACATGCCGCACATCAGGAATACGACAGGACGCAGGCCGCCGAAGAAGTGGCCGATGATGATGGCCAGCGGCCCCCATTTGGCGAAGACCTGACGGGCCTGGGCCACGAGTTCGGGGTATTTGCGCAGCGGCCAGACCGACAGCATCCAGTCGCCGTAGCGAAGCCCAAGCCACCAGGAAAAGGTCGAGCCGATGATCGCGCCGATCGCCGCGCCGGTGAAGATCGGCATGAAGTCGAGGCCGCCGGTCGCAATCAGCGCGCCGATCCCCACCAGGATGGCCGTCGAGGGGATTACGAGGGACAGGAAGGCGGTATTCTCGGCCACCGAGAAAACCAGCGCGATCCAGAAGGCCCATTCGCGATGTTCGCCGAGGAATTCGATAAGTCGGTCGATCACCGGAAATGCCCTTTGCCCAAGTCTTGCGGCCCATGTGGCCTAGCCGCGATTGTTGGCAGAGGCAAGCTGACAGGTTCATCGCGGATTCATTAAACTGCTGTGAATGTCCTCGGCAGCATCCCGCCCTTCGGCCACAGCCGTGACGGTCAGATCGTCGCCGCCCGATGCGCAGTCGCCTCCCGCCCAGACGCCGGGCAAAGACGTGCGCCCTGCCCCGGTGATGGCGATCTTTCCGCCGTCCAGCGCCAGACCGGCGGGCAGTTCGGCCAGCTTTTGTCCGATGGCCTTGAACACCTGATCGGCTTTCAGCACGAAGGTTTCCGAGGACAGCGTAAGCCCGCCGGGATTCTCCTGCGTATAGGCGAACTCGACTGCATCGACCGCGCCGTTGCCGTTCAGACGCACAGGCGCAGCGCCGGTGATGATGCGAACACCCTTGGCGGTGGCGTGTTCACGCTCTTCTTCCGAGGCGCTCATCTGGTCGGGGCCTCGGCGATAGACCATGGTGACGCTTTCGGCGCCCAGCAGCTTCGACTGCACGGCGGCGTCGACGGCGGTCATGCCGCCGCCGATGACGACCACGTCACGGCCTATGGGCAGGACGGATTTGTCGCTGGCCTGGCGCAGTTCGGCGATGAAATCGACCGCGCTGCGGACGCCGCGGCGATCTTCGCCCTCGGCTCTGAGGGCGTTCACGCCGGACAGGCCGATGGCGAGGAAGACGGCGTCGTAGCCGTCGCGCAAGGTGGCGAGGGTGAAGTCGCGCCCCAGCGCCTTGCCGTTTTCGATGGCGATGCCGCCGATCTTCAGCAGCCAGTCGATTTCGGCCTGGGCGAAGTCGTTCGGGGCCTTGTAGGCGGCGATGCCGTATTCGTTGAGGCCGCCGGGTTTGGGGCGCGCGTCGAAGATCGTGACGTCATGGCCGTGCAGCGCCAGACGATGTGCTGCGGACAGGCCCGCAGGACCAGCGCCGACGACCGCCACGCGGTGACCGCTGGGGGCGTCGCGGGGGAAGGGATGGACGCCCTCGGACATCAGCGTGTCGGTGGCGTAGCGCTGCAGGCGGCCGATCTCGACCGGCTTGCCCTCTGCCGCCTCGCGCACGCAGGCCTCTTCGCAAAGCTGTTCGGTGGGGCAGACGCGAGCGCACATGCCACCCAGGATGTTCTGGTTCCAGATCGTCTTGGCAGCGGCCTCGGGCGTGCCGGTGGCGATTTGGCGAATGAACAGGGGGATGTCGATAGAGGTGGGACAGGCCGTGACGCAAGGCGCGTCATGGCAGAAGTAGCAGCGATCCGACGCCACGAGTGCCTCGTGCGGGTCGAAGGGCGGCTCCTTGTCGCCGAAGTTGCTGATGTAGATGTCGGCTGGCAGGCGGCCCGGAACGATGCCGGGCGTCAGCGGGCTGTTGGACAAGTGCGAGACTCCTCCATTTGGCTATTGGAAAACGGTGCCACAGTGTGAATTTTTTATCAAATGGTAAAATTCAGCCGAGTGTGGAGAAACATCCTGCAACTACTGCGCGAACGCCCATGCGTCTTCACGGAACTCTACATAGTAGTCAGACGATGATCTTGACGAACAATCCGAAGCAACAGCTAATCAGGCTATCAACAGCTGAATGGATTGCGCGTGGCTGTCATTAATCTGTACTCCAAACGAAAAGCCTCTTCGGAACGAGCGCAGAGTGATGTCTATTCCTATGACAGCATTCCGGCTACGACGCGTTCTCAACTGAAGCAGATGTATGGTGAAGCGTATGAGAACCACATGCGCGGCCGAAGTTCATCCTGGAGCCTTCGGTTTACATCTGGTGAATTTGAAGAGATTGTCAAAATTCTGCGCAGAGAATATGGACAGGATAGATTATCGCAATTTTTGTTGTCTCCGATCGAAGAGCTGCAGGCTTTCCTAGGCACGTGTACGACCGATCAATTTCTCGATTGTGTGGAAATCTATTGCTTACACGTGTCAACCGATGAAGATTTAACAGACGAAAGGAAGGAGGAATATATTAGGGAAATTAATCATAGGTTTAGGGAAGTTGGATTGGGATACGAGTTTCTTGGCCAACATGTGGTTCGCATCGACGCTCAGGCACTTCATGCCGAGGTTCTGAAGCCTACAATGGCCCTACTTTCCGCCGAAAACAATTTTGCGGGCGCAGAGCAAGAAATGCAGACAGCCTTTGAGAACTACCGCGCGAGCGACAACAAAGGGGCAGTTGCAGAAGCGCTAAAAGCGTTCGAGAGCGTAATGAAGTCTATCTGCGCTAAAAGAAATTGGGCGCATAGTCCGAATGACACTGCATCCAAACTGCTCGGGGTATGCTTCGTAAATAATTTAATTCCTACATATCTCCAAAGCCACTTCACGGGGCTTCGCACGGTCCTAGAGTCTGGAGTACCGACCGTCAGAAACAAGACTTCCGGGCACGGTCAAGGCAGCACAATCCAGCCATTGGAGGACCATTTTGTCAGCTATGTTCTGTACACCGCTCTGGCAAACATCAAGCTGCTGATTGACTGCGACAAGGCGCTACCGTGATGTTGGTTGTCGCTAACTCGAGAGGATACAGCCCAAACTCCCGCAGATAGCAGACTACGAAGTACTAGATCGCCCGCGGCAGCCGCCCTCCAAGTCCGCACTAACTGGAATTTGAGCGCCGATGCCGCTTTGTCAGGTGCAACTGGCGCTTTTCACCCCCCATTGGGTCGCGTATAAGCGGGCAGGATACAGCCCCGAGATGCCTGCAAGGGCTGTGAAAAAGCTAAAAAAGAACCCCCGAAGAGGACGGCATGAGCAAACATTCCACCGAAGCGGACGTCGCCTTTATCCAGGCGCTTGCAGAGCTTCTGAACAAGAACGACCTGACCGAGCTGTCGGTGAAACGTGAATACGGAGAGGCGGACAGTCTGGACGTTCGCGTGGTGAAACAGGCCAATATCGTGACCCAGGCGGTCGCGGCGCCGGTTTATGCAGCACCCGTCGCGGCGGCGATGGCACCCGCCCCGGTCGTGGCTGCGGCTTCGGCGGGAAGCGACGATCCGGCACAGCATCCGGGTGCCGTGACCTCTCCCATGGTCGGTACGGTCTATCTGGCGGCAGAGCCGGGTGCGACGCCCTTCGTGGCAGTCGGTGCGACGGTGACCGAAGGCCAGACGGTGCTGATCATCGAAGCAATGAAAACGATGAACCACATCCCCGCCCCCCGCGCTGGCGTGGTGAAGCGGATCGTGGTCGAGGATGGCAGCGCCGTGGAATATGGCGCGCCGCTGATGATCATCGAGTAAGGCCCGGCAGAGGGAAAACCCATGTTCGACAAGATCCTGATCGCCAACCGGGGCGAGATCGCGCTTCGGGTCATCCGCGCCTGCCGGGAAATGGGGATTACTTCGGTCGCGGTGCATTCGACCGCCGACGCGGACGCCATGCATGTGCGCATGGCGGATGAAAGCGTCTGCATCGGGCCTGCGCCTTCGTCCGAGAGCTATCTGAACAAGGCTGCCATCATCTCGGCCTGCGAGATCACGGGCGCGCAGGCCGTTCACCCCGGCTATGGCTTCCTGTCCGAAAACGCGGCCTTTGCGCAAGCGCTGGAAGACCACGACATCACCTTCATCGGCCCTTCGGCGGAGCATATCCGCATCATGGGCGACAAGATCACCGCCAAGGAGACCGCCAAGGCGCTTGGCATTCCGGTGGTTCCGGGGTCGGACGGCGGGGTGCCGGATTACGAGTCCGCGATCGGCGTCGCCACCGCCATCGGATTTCCGGTGATCATCAAGGCAACCGCCGGCGGCGGCGGGCGCGGGATGAAGGTTGCAACCAACCCGGCCGATCTGGAAATTGCCTTCCGCACCGCGCGGTCCGAGGCGAAGGCCGCCTTCGGCAATGACGAAGTCTATATCGAGAAATACCTGCAAAAACCGCGCCATATCGAGATCCAGGTCTTTGGCGACGGCAAGGGTAATGCGGTGCATCTGGGCGAGCGCGACTGCTCGCTGCAGCGCCGCCACCAGAAGGTTTTCGAAGAGGCGCCCGGCCCTGTCATCACGCCCGAGATGCGGGCGCGGATCGGCAAGACCTGCGCCGATGCCGTGGCGCGGATTAATTATATCGGCGCGGGCACCATCGAGTTCCTGTACGAGGATGGCGAGTTCTATTTCATCGAGATGAACACCCGGCTTCAGGTCGAACATCCTGTGACCGAGGCCATCTTCGGCGTCGATCTGGTGCGCGAGCAGATCCGCGTGGCATCGGGTCTGCCCATGTCCTTTGGCCAGCAAGACCTTGAGATCAACGGCCATGCCATCGAGGTTCGGATCAACGCCGAGCGGCTGCCGAATTTCGCCCCCTGCCCCGGCAAAGTGAAGGTTTTCCATGCGCCCGGAGGTCTGGGTGTGCGGATGGATTCGGCGCTGTACGGCGGCTATTCGATCCCGCCCTATTACGACAGCCTGATCGGCAAGCTGATCGTCCACGGTCGCGACCGGCCCGAGGCACTGGCGCGTCTGCGCCGGGCCCTGGGAGAGTTGGTGGTGGATGGCATCGATACGACGGTGCCGCTGTTCCACGCGCTGCTGGCCGAGCCGGATATCCAGAACGGCGACTACAACATCCACTGGCTGGAAAAATGGCTGGCCCGGCAGTTCGGCTAGGCTGGACCGGGAAGGGTTGGCGCCCTTCCCCCTGCTCGCATGGCTGAGCTTCTGACACCGCAGATCATGCTGCGCGCCTATGCGGCGGGCATCTTTCCCATGGCGGAATCGCGGGACGATCCGGCCCTGCACTGGATCGACCCGCGATACAGGGGTGTTTTCCCCTTGTCGGATTTCCATATTTCGCGGTCGTTAAACCGCCGAATTCTGGGCTGGACTTATACAATTCGAACAAACACCGCGTTTGAGGCGGTTGTTGCCGCCTGCGCCGCACGGGATGAGACCTGGATCAATGCGCCACTGCTGGCGCTGTATCGCGCGCTGCATGCGATGGGACATGCGCATTCGCTGGAGGTCTGGGAAGGCGACGAACTGGTCGGCGGTGTGTTTGGCATCGCGCTTGGGGGTGGGTTCTTTGGCGAAAGCATGTTCTCTCGCCGAACGGATGCGTCGAAGGTGGCGCTGGCATGGCTGGTGCATAGGCTACGCGCGGGCGGGTTCGAACTGTTCGACACGCAATTCCTGACGCCGCATCTGGCGTCCTTGGGTGCGGTGGAGATCAGCCGGACGGTGTATCGGGAGCGATTGGCGCGGGCGCTGTCGCGGCAGGCCTCATTCGATCCGCCGGACTATCGCCCGACGCCTCAGTTAGTGTCGCAGCGCAGCACCCAGACGTCATAGCGCGGGTGGTCCATGGCGCTGAGCGCGGGGCTGGAGGCGATCATCCAGCCGGAAAATACTGGCTTTGCATTCAGGCTGTCGATGATCGTCAGGTGGGCATAGGCGTTCGAGGCCGGATCGCCAGTTGGATAGCGGCAATCGTCCATCTGGATGGTCAGGCGGCCCTGCACAACGCTTTGCCCACGCGAAAGGTCAAGGTCGGCGGTCCGACCCGAAACCTTGTCCAGCCAGCGCACCACGCCGCCTTGCGCGTCGGACACGCCCTGCGCGGCCACCGGCTGGGCCAGAAGCAGGGCGGCAAGGGCCTCGCGGATCATTGGCTGCTGGACGAGCTGTCGCTGCCCGACCCACCTACGAACTTCATCAGCAGGGAAATCAGGCTGACTGCCCCTTGCGTGTCCTCGATCTCACCGCCCGAGGGCAGGTTGTCCACGGAACCGCCCGGTTGCAGCTCAACGAAGTTGCCGCCGAGCAGCCCTTCGGAGGAGATCAGGATGGTGCTGTCGTCGGGGATTTCGACATCGTTGCGGACCGAGACCGTGACATCGGCGAAATAGGTCTGCGGGTTCAGCGCCAGCGCTGTCACGGTACCGACCTTCACCCCCGCCAGCCGTACATCAGTGCCGACCGAGACGCCATCGACCGAGCGGAAGCTTGCATGCAGCGGATAGCTGGAAGCCGAGCCGGTGTAACCGGTGCTTTGGCCGGCATAGAGCAGGAACCCCACCGCTACGGCCAGAACGGCGCCACCGGCCAGAACTTCTGATAGTTTCTCGGCCATTACTCGGGCTGCCATGCCTCATAATCGCGCCGCACTGCGGGCTGCGCATTGCGGATGGATCCGGGGGGAACGTAGGCCAGATCGGTGCCGGTCAGGTTCGGCAGGTGCGGCTTTTCCCAGGGGCGTTTCTTGAGCGGATCGACGGTCGGCGGCTGATCCCAGGTGAAGTGCAGCCAGCCGTGCCAGTCGGGGTCGATCCGGCTGGCCTCGATGTCACCGTTGTAGATCACCCAGCGGCGCTTGTCGTCGGCGGTGTGGTAATAGACGTTGCCCTGATCATCCTCACCCACCTTGATACCGCGGCGCGCGGTGAACAGCTGGGTGCCGAGCGTCTGGCTGTTCCACCATGTGACAAGCCGCAAGAGGAATTGCATCGGGGCCTCCGGTTGGTTTGTTCCTCTATGGCGGAAGGAGGGGGGAAGGTCTAGGGGCAAGGCAATTGAAGAGCAAAGGGCAGCTTGCTAAGGGCGAACTGTCTTAGTCTCCCTCATACAATATGAAGGCTAGTCCGTTGGGCCTTGAGTAGACTTGGAAAATACCCCCCTCTGCTCTTCTCCACCATCCACCAGACACAGCAGCCGCAGTCCGCAAACTGCCATACGTCTGCTCTCCCAGCTCTTCTTCACAAAGATACCACTGCTCGAAGATATCGCTAAGGCTTGGATCTGGAGTGGGCCTCCAATCCCCGCCAAAAGAATAGAATGAGCTGTCTAACTTGACGTCCTCAACGGGTTTCGGCGCCGGCGGCTCGAAGGGCGCCTCTACGGAGAGTTCAACAATCGCGTAGCTACAGCCGATACCGGTGGTGAACCAGCGCCGCGAGCCAAGCACCCTATCGTAGTGCACGACATCGTCGAATAGGCGCTTTGCATAAAAATAGTTATCCACCCAAAATCCCGCGCGCCATATGCCATGAAGCAAAACGGGCATCCCAATGAGGATGCCCGCTGCAAGAAGAACCAGCTTTTTCCAAAGTGCCAAGGATTACCCCGCCGAGGCCTTTTCCTTGCCCTTCGGTGCCTCGGTGAAGATCAGCAGCGGTTTGGCGCTGTTCTTCACGGCTTCCTCGTTCACCACGACCTCTTCGACGCCGTCCATGCCGGGCAGTTCGAACATCGTGTCGAGCAGGATGTCTTCCATGATCGACCGCAGGCCGCGGGCGCCGGTCTTGCGCTTGATCGCGCGTTTGGCGATGGCCGAGAGTGCGTCGGCGGCAAAAGTCAGCTTGACGCCCTCGATCTCGAACAGGCGCTGGTACTGCTTGACCAAGGCGTTCTTCGGCTCGGTCAGGATCGTCACCAACGCCGCCTCGTCAAGGTCGGTCAGGGTGGCGATGACCGGCAAACGCCCGACGAATTCGGGGATCAGGCCGAATTTCAGCAGGTCTTCCGGCTCCAGCTCCATGAACAGCTCGCCCGCGCCGCGTGCGTCGGGGTCCTTGACCTCGGCGCCGAAACCAATGCCCGATCCCTTGTTGCGCTGTGCAATGATCTTTTCCAGACCGGCGAAGGCGCCGCCGCAGATGAACAGGATGTTGGTCGTGTCCACCTGCAGGAATTCCTGTTGCGGGTGCTTGCGGCCGCCTTGGGGCGGAACGCTGGCAACGGTGCCTTCCATGATCTTCAAGAGCGCCTGCTGCACCCCTTCCCCGCTGACGTCGCGGGTGATCGAGGGGTTGTCGGACTTGCGGGTGATCTTGTCGACCTCGTCGATATAGACAATGCCGCGCTGCGCGCGTTCGACGTTGTATTCGGAGGCCTGGAGCAGTTTCAGGATGATGTTTTCGACATCCTCACCGACATAGCCGGCCTCGGTCAGCGTCGTGGCATCGGCCATGGTGAAGGGCACGTCGAGGATGCGGGCGAGCGTCTGCGCCAGCAGCGTCTTGCCGCAGCCGGTCGGGCCGATCAGCAGGATGTTGGACTTCGACAATTCGATGTCGGTCTTGGACGAATGGTTCAGCCGCTTGTAGTGGTTGTGAACCGCGACCGAGAGCACGCGCTTGGCGTGGATCTGGCCGATCACGTAATCGTCCAGCACCTTGCAGATTTCGCGCGGGGTCGGCACGCCGTCCGAGGATTTCAGGCCCGAGGATTTGGTTTCCTCGCGGATGATGTCCATGCACAGCTCGACGCATTCGTCGCAGATGAACACGGTCGGTCCCGCGATCAGCTTGCGCACCTCGTGCTGGCTTTTGCCGCAGAAAGAACAGTAAAGAGTATTCTTGCTGTCGCTGCCCGAGTTATTCGCCATCGTCGTCCTCTGCATGGGCGGGCCGAACGGGGGTCCGATCCGCCATCTGATTGGAAAGTCTAGGACGAAGCCCGCGCCTTCACAATGTCAAATCATGCACCGGAAGGTTCACATCCGGTGCATCGCTGTCACTTGGCCGGATCGTCGGCCTTGCCACGGTTTTCAAGCACTTCGTCGATCAGGCCCCAGGCTTTTGCCTCTTCCGGCGACATGAAGTTGTCGCGCTCAAGCGCCGCCTCGACCGCCTCGATCGGCTGCCCGGTGTGGCGGACGTAAATCTCGTTCAGGCGATCTTTCAGCTTCTGGGTTTCCCGGGCGTGAATCATGATGTCCGTCGCCTGGCCCTGGTAGCCGCCGGAAGGTTGATGGACCATGATGCGCGAGTTCGGAGTGGAGAAGCGCATTCCCTTCTCGCCCGCGGTCAGCAGAAGCGAGCCCATCGAGGCCGCCTGACCAATGACCAGGGTCGAAACCTTGGGCTTGATGTACTGCATCGTGTCGTAGATCGACAGGCCAGAGGTGACGACGCCGCCGGGGCTGTTGATGTACATCGAGATTTCCTTGGACGGGTTTTCCGATTCAAGGAACAGAAGCTGCGCGCAGATCAGCGACGACATGCCGTCATGCACCGGGCCAGAGAGGAAGATGATCCGCTCTTTCAGCATGCGCGAGTAGATATCGTAGGCGCGTTCCCCACGGCTGGTCTGTTCGACCACCATCGGGACGAGCGTGTTCATGTAGTGATCGATCGGGTCTCTCATGTCGGGCTGCCTTGCGTCTGACGGATCAACTGTCGTCGGGATGGCTTGAGTCTTAGTGACGCCCGCGGGGGGCTGCAAGGGGCGCACCCCAGATATCGCGGTCAGCGTGCCGCAAGGGACGGACGGGTTGATGAGGGATCGGGCAGGATCAGAAATGCGACCCGCGTTTCCCCGCCCGTAGTGCGACGTTGCATCCGCAAAGAGATGTGAGAGGCTTTGGGCCACCGGCCCGTGCAACTCGATCTGCATCGCGTGGCGAAGGCGATGGCCTTCGCAAGATCATCAACGCGGCTTTAGGCTCAGGTGCCGCAGAAGGTTCGGAAGCCGTCGGAGAAGCCCGCGGGCGGCGGCAGGACAAACGCCTCACGACCGGCCACTTCGTCAAAAGGCGCCGTGATCGCCGCAAGCAAGGCATCGAAGGGGCCGAGGTTATTGTCATCGACAGCGGCTGAGAGCGCTTCCTCGACCTTGTGGTTGCGCGGGATGACAATGGGGTTAACGCGATCCATCAGCGCCGCGCGTTCGGCCGCGGGTAGAGGTTCGCGCGCTGTCCGGGTGGTCCAGTCGGCGAGCCAGCCGTCCGCTGCCGTAGGTTCCGCGAACTGCAGGCGGAAGGCCGTGGTGTCGCCGCGCGCGGCTTGCGAGAGGCGACGGAAGGTCAGCGTGAAATCCGCTTCCTGTTCCTGCATGACTGTCAGCAGCCGGTTCACCAGGTCGGAATCGCCGTCCTCCGCCGTGGACAGCCCCAGCTTGGCGCGCATCCGGGCCAACCAGTGCGCATCGTATTGCGCGGAATAGGCGCGCAAAACCTCTGTCGCCATCGCAATGGCCTGGTCGGTGTCGGCATCGATCAGCGGCAGAAGCGCCTCGGCAAAGCGGGCGAGGTTCCACTGGCCGATGGCGGGCTGGTTGCCATAGGCGTAGCGGCCCTGCTGGTCTATGGAGCTGAAGACCGTTGCCGGGTCATAGGCATCCATGAAGGCGCAAGGGCCGTAGTCGATGGTCTCGCCCGAAACCGTCATGTTGTCGGTATTCATCACGCCGTGGATGAAGCCGATCGACATCCATTGCGCGATCAGCGCAGCCTGCGCCCCCGCGACGGCGGCGAGCAGCGACAAGGCAGGCGTCTCGCTGTCCGACAGGGTCGGATAGTGGCGGGCAATGGTATAGGCGACGAGTTGGCGCAGCTTGTCGACCTCTTGCCGGGCCGCGGAGAACTGGAAGGTGCCGACGCGGATATGGCTGGCGGCGACGCGGGTCAGCACCGCGCCCAGAAGCGCGCGTTCGCGCTGCACCATCTCTCCGGTCGTGACTGCGGCCAGCGCTCGCGTGGTCGGCACACCCAGCGCATACATCGCCTCGCCGATCAGATATTCGCGCAGGACGGGGCCGAGGGTTGCCTTGCCGTCGCCTCGCCGGGCGAAGGGCGTGGCACCAGAGCCTTTCAGCGCGATGTCGCGGCGGTTGCCATTGCGGTCAATGACCTCGCCCAAAAGCAGAGCGCGGCCATCGCCCAGTTGCGGGGAAAAGCCGCCGAACTGATGCCCGGCATAAGCCTGGGCGATGGGATGCGCCCCTTCAGGCACGGAGTTGCCCGAGAAGATGGCCGCGCCCGTCGCACCCGAAAGCGCTTCGGGATCAAGGCCCAACTCCAGCGCCAGCGCGTCGTTCAGGCGCAGCAGTTTGGGACTGGGCGCCTCTGCCGCCTTCCAGTCCAGCGAGAAGCCGGAAAGATCGCGGACATAAGTATTGTCGAACCGGAAGCCCGGTTCGACCTGTGACTTATGCGCGCCATCGGCCATCGTCTCAGGCCGCGCGACGCGGCAGTTTCCAGTTCGGCCGCACGAAATGGCAGGTGTAGCCGTTCGGAATACGCGCGAGGTAGTCCTGATGCTCTGGCTCGGCCTGCCAGAAGTCGCCCGCCGGTTTCACCTCGGTCACGACCTTGCCCGGCCACAGGCCGGAGGCATCGACGTCGGCGATGGTGTTTTCAGCTTCAAGCCGCTGCTCCTCGCTCAGGTAGTAGATACCGGACCGATAGGATGCGCCTCGGTCATTGCCCTGGCGGTCAACCGTGGTGGGATCGTGAATCTGGAAGAAAAATTCGAGGATGTTGCGATAGGTGGCCCTGGCCGGATCGAAGACTATCTCAATGCCCTCGGCATGGGTGCCATGGTTGCGATAGGTCGCGTTCGCGATGTCGCCGCCCGTGTAGCCCACGCGCGTCCTAACTACGCCCGGCATTTTGCGGATCAGATCCTGCATGCCCCAGAAGCAGCCTCCGGCGAGGATCGCGGTTTCCAGTTTTTCGGTCATCTGCATCTCCAACTGGTAATCTGGGCTATAGATGGCATCGGGCATGGCATTTGTCCAAGGGCGGCGAAGAATTTGATCGGCGTTGCCGTCGCGCATCGTGACGGAACGGCGCAAGGGCAGCCGGGTGGTTTGTGTTTCGACGATCCACTATGTAAGTGCGTAAGCAAGTACTGACTTAAGTTTCGCGGCCTTGCCGCGTGCCTTTCACTCTGAGGTCCCTGAACCCTGATGTTCACCTTCATCGAGAACACCATCGAGCGGTTCATCCCCGCCCTGAAGGAAAAGGATCTCTGGCGCCTGATGCGCGAGAACTTGCACGAGCAGCGCAAGCTGTACATCATCGCCGTTGTCGCCATGTTCATGGTGGCTGCGACCACTTCGTCGGTCGCCTGGATCATGCGCTATATTGTCGATGCGATGACCATTCCCGACAATCAGGGCATGGTCCTGATGGTAGCTGCGGGCGTCGCCGTCATCTTCACGCTGAAGGGGATGGCGACCTACATTCAGACGATCGCGCTGACGCGGGCAGGAAACCGCATTGTCGCGCATCAGCAGATCAAGCTTTACGACAAGTTGCTGCGGCAGGGCGTTTCCTTCTTCAACCTGACGGAATCGTCTGACCTTCTGATGCGGGTCACGCAGTCGGCGCAGGCCGCGCGGATGATCATCGACCTGCTCGTCACGTCCTTTGTGCGCGACCTGCTGACACTGATCGGCCTGTTGACCGTCATGTTCTATCAACAGCCCGTGCTTTCATCCGTCTCGATCCTTATCGGGCCGGTGGCAATCTTCGGAATTCGTCTGCTCTTGCAAAAAGTCCGCAAGATCATGGAGCAGGAGATGGCCTCGCTGAGCGAGATCATCAAGGTGATCCAGGAGACATCGACCGGCATCCGCATCATCAAGGCATTCGCGCTGGAAGAGCGCATGGCGAGCCGGATGAACAAGGCGGTGCGCGAGGTTGAAAAGCGGTCCAACGCCATCTCGCGGCTGGAAGCGATCACCAGCCCGCTGATGGATACGCTGTCGGGCTTTGCGATTGCCGCTGTCGTGGCGCTGAGTGCTGTGCAGATTTTCGGCGTGCAGGGGACGACGCCTGGGCAGCTTATGTCCTTTGTCACCGCACTTCTGATGGCCTATGAACCCGCCAAGCGTCTGTCGCGGATGCGCATCACCATAGAATCCGGCATGGTCGGCGTGCGGATGATGTTCGGCCTGCTGGATCAGCCAGAGACGCTGGCGGAACATCCCGATCCGGTGACGATGCAGCCGGGACCGGGGCGTATCGTGTTCGATCATGTCTCGTTCGAATACGGCAAGGAACGCCCGGTGATCCGTGACATGTCGATTGCCTTCGAGGCTGGAAAGACCACGGCGCTGGTCGGTCCTTCTGGGGGGGGAAAGTCCACCATCCTGAACCTGATCCTGCGGCTTTACGATCCGAACAGCGGCGCGGTTCGGATCGACGGGGTTGATATCAAGACGGCGAGTTTTGCCTCGCTGCGCGACAAAATTTCATTCGTGGGGCAAGATACCTTCCTATTCTCAGCCACGATTGCTGAGAACATCCGATTTGGCTCTCCCGGTGCGACCGAGGAAGATGTCATCGAAGCCTGCAAGGCTGCGAATGCGCATGAGTTCATCGAGACGATGCAGCATGGCTATTACACCCAAGTGGGTGAGAATGGGGCCTTCCTGTCGGGTGGGCAGAAGCAGCGACTGGCCATTGCGCGCGCAATCCTGCGGAACGCGCCGATCCTGCTTTTGGACGAGGCGACGAGTGCGCTCGACAGCCGGTCGGAGGCGCTGGTTCAGGACGCAATCCAGCGGCTGACCAGGGACCGGACCACTGTCGTCATTGCCCACCGCCTTTCGACAGTGCTAGGGGCCGACAAGATCTGCGTGATCGACCAGGGGACGCTGGCCGAAGAGGGGACAGTCAACGCCCTGCTGTCGCGCGGCGGCATGTTCCGCGGCCTTTATGACCAGCAGTTCGGCGCTGCCGACAAGCGCAACACCGCCTGAGCCATGACCCGGCGCATCCTTTTCGTTACCGGCACGAGGGCCGACTTCGGCAAGCTGGAGCCTCTTGCTGCCGCTGCGCGCGACGCAGGGATGGAGGTGGCCTTTTTCGTCACCGGCATGCACCTGATGGAGCGTTATGGGCTCACCAAGCTGGAGGTCGCGAAGTTCGGCGGCGCTCAGGTGTTCGAGTTCCAGAACCAGCGCGACGGCGATCCGCAGGATATGATCCTGGCCAAGACGGTGGTCGGCTTTTCAGATTTCCTGACCGAGCATCGGCCCGATCTGATGGTGGTCCACGGCGACCGGATCGAGGCGCTGGCCTGTGCGCTGGTGGCTGCGACCAACTACATTCGCTCGGCGCATGTCGAGGGTGGCGAGGTGTCCGGGACCATCGACGAGGTGTTCCGTCACTGCAACACCAAGCTCGCGACGCATCATTTTGTCAGTTCGGAAGAAGCCGCCGCCCGTGTGATGGCCTTGGGGGAACCGAGGGAGTCGATCCATGTCATTGGTTCACCGGAGCTGGATTTCCATTCGCAGGCTTCAGGCGTCGGCATCGCCGAGGTGAAGGCGCATTACGGGATTCCGTTCGATGACTATGGCATCTGCGTTTTCCATCCCGTGACCTCTGAAGCAGAGACTATGGGGGACCAGGCCGGCGCGCTGTTCGGGGCGCTGGCGGCGTCGGGTCGGGACTTCGTGGTGATTGCACCGAACAACGATCCGGGATCGGATGCGATCTTTGACGTGATCGAGAAGCTGCCGAAAGATCGGTTCCGTCTGCTGCCATCTATGCGGTTCGCGCATTTCTCGGAACTGATGAAGAACGCTTCGGCCATGGTTGGCAATTCCAGCGCGGGCGTGCGCGAGGCGCCATTCCTTGGCGTGCCGTCTTTGGACATCGGGACGCGGCAGACCAATCGCGCCTCGGCGCCGTCGATCTTTACGGCTTCGGCGGATGATCGGGGGGCGATCGAGGCGTTCCTGCGCGATCAATGGGGCAAGGCGCACATCCGCCATACCGCCTTCGGCGAGGGCCGCGCGGCGGACCGCTTCGTGCGGGTGATGAGCGATCCGGCCTTCTGGGAGCGGGGACTGCAGAAGCAGTTCAGTGATGTTGGGTAGGTTGAGGCCGCACTCGGGCGTTTCAGACATTACGCCCATGCCGGGCCGGGCGGGACCAGAAACGCGATCCGCGTTTCCCCGCCCGCAGCGCGGCGTCTCACCCAGACCATTTCCGCAGAAAGACAACGGAGGCCAGCGCCCGTCCCGGCGGGTGAGAAGCGCCCGCCATCGGCGGGGCGAGCGCTGGCCGGTGGCTTTGGGCTACCGGCCAGGCGCAACTCCGATGACCTCGCATGGCGAAGTCACCTGCCTACGCCAGGGGGGCAGGTGAATGTCCGCGCCCCCTTCCCCGCACCCCACCGGCCCGCTGCTGCGCCTGTACCTTGCCTTTTCCCGCGCGGTCACGCCGCTGGCCGAGCGGCATCTGCGCAAACGGCTGACACGCGGCAAGGAGAACCCCGACCGCTGGCGCGAGAAGCTGGGCGAGGCGAGCGAGGCGCGGCCCGAGGGGGCGCTGGTCTGGATGCACGCGGTGGGATTGGGCGAGGTTCTGGCGCTGCGCGGGTTGATCGAGGAAATGGCGGCGCTGCGGCCCGATCTGAATTTCCTTGTGACATCCTCCGCCCGCGCCTCGGGCGAGGTTTTTGCCCGGAACCGGCCCGCCAATACGCAGCATCAGTATCTGCCGCTGGACTGCCCACCGCTGATCACGCGCTTCCTTGACCACTGGCGGCCCGATCTGTCGGTTTGGGCCGAGCAGGATCTGTGGCCCGCCTTCGTGGTCGAAACCGCGCGGCGGGGTATTTCGTTGGCGATGGTCAATGCCCGGATGAACGCCCGCGCCTATGCCTCTCGCCGCCGGGCGGGGCGGCTTTATGGCGACCTACTGGCGCGGTTCACGACGATCGCAGCGCAGGATCAGGACACGGCGACGCATCTGCGAGCGCTGTCTGGGCGGTCGGATGTGGCGGTGGCGGGGTCACTGAAGGCAGCTTGTGCGCCGCTGGCGGATCATGCGGAGGAACGGGCGCGGCTGCGGACAGCCTTGGCAGGCCGCGAGCTGTGGCTGGCCGCCTCGACCCATCCGCCGGATGAGGCGGTGGTGCTGGCCGAGCAGGCGCGGCGGTTTGCGGGTGATGCGGCCTCGCTGCTGATCATCGCACCGCGTCTGCCCGACCGGCGGGATGAGATCATGGCGGCCTGCCGGGCAGCAGGGCTTGGCGTTGCGCAGCGGTCGTTGGGACAGGTGCCGGAGTCGGGCGATGCGGTCTGGCTGGCGGACAGCTTTGGCGAGATGGGGCTGTGGTATCGGCTCGCCCCGGTCTCGCTGATCGGCGGCGGTTTTGGCGCGACAGGCGGGCACAATCCCTGGGAGGCGGCGAGCCTTGGGTCGGCCATCCTGCATGGGCCGGATACGGCGAACTTCGCCGCCGATTATGCGCAGCTGGAGCTGGCAAGCGCGACGCGGACCGTTACCGGCCCGGATGATCTGTCGGTTGCGCTGGACAGCGGTGATCTGGCCCGGATGGCAGAACGCGCGAGTGCGGTTCAGGCCGAGGCGCGCCTCGGGGCAACCGCCACGGCGCGTGAGTTGATCGCTTTGCTGGAGGCCCGTTGATGCGCGGCTTTCCCAGTCTTAGCCAGCGGTTGTTCCTTGGCCTTTACGCCTTGCTGTGGACGCTGCTGCTGCCGGTGGTTCTGCTCTACCTGCGCCGTCGCGCCCGACGCGATCCGCTGTATGGCCGGTTTCTGAATGAGCGGTTCGGGCGCTATGCCAACCCCCTGCCCGGCGCAGTCTGGGTCCATGCCGTCTCGCTGGGCGAGATGCGATCCGCCGTGCCGCTGATCCGGGCGCTGATGGCCCAAGGTGAAACCATCGTCACCACGCATTTTACCCCCGCGGGGCGACGCGAGGCTCAGACCGTCTTTGCCGAGGCGATTGCAGCAGGAAAACTGCGCGCGGTCTGGGTGCCGTTCGAGTTCGACTGGGCCTATCGAGGCTTCTTTCGCGCTTACCGCCCGAAATACGGGCTGGTGATGGAGACAGAGGTCTGGCCGCGCATGATCGCCTCAAGCCGTCGGCACAAGGTGCCGCTGCTGATGTGCAACGCGCAATACACGTCGAAAAGCTATACGTTCGACCGCAAATGGCTGCCGGTCCGGTCGCTGCTGATGCGCGGCTTTGCCGGAATGCTGGTGAAGTCGGACCTGCAGCGACAGCGTTTCGAGTCGGTTGGCGTCAGCAATATCGCGGTGACGGGAGAGTTGCGGTTCGACCAGCCGATCCCGCAGCGCCTGCTGGATGCGGGGGCGGCGATGCGGAGGTGGATGGGGGCTGACGACCGGCTGGTCGTGACCTTTGCCAGCGTGGTGCAGGGCGAGGATGCGCTGTTCATTGAGGCGCTGAAGGCCTCGCTGGCCGCTCACCGCGACGCGGGGCTGCCCGCGCCGCTATTCGTCTATGTGCCCCGCGCGCCGGAGCGGTTTGGCGAGGTGGCGGGGCTGCTGGAGGACGCAGGACTGACGGTGGCGCGGCGGAGTGTTGTGCTGGACGCGCAGCTGACGCCGGTTGGGCAGGCGGCTTCCGTCGATGTGCTGCTGGGGGATTCGACTGGCGAGATGTATGCCTATCTCGCCATGGCGGATCGCGTGGTGGTGGGCGGCGGCTTCACGCCGAACGGATCGCACAACATCTCGGAGCCGCTGGCGCTGGGGAAGGTCGTGATGGTCGGGCCGGATATCCATACCATCGAATATCCGGCGGTCGAGGCGATTGGCGCGGGCGTGGTGCGGCAGTTGCAGACGCCCGCCGATCTGGCGAAGGCGCTGCTGCCCGATCCCGGGCCCCTGCCCTCGGCCGACAGCATCAATACCTTCTTCGCCGAACATTCCGGTGCTGTCGCCAAGACGCTGGCGGCGATCCCGCGCCTGCTGGCTACCAGCCGCTGAAACCGCCGTCGACGTTCACCAGCTGGCCGGTCATGTAGCCCGCCTGCGCCGAGCAGAGGAACAGCATGGCATCGGCGATCTCATCCGGCTGGGCCATACGACCGGCCATGATCAACTCACCCACACGGCGCTGGAATTCGTCGGAATGGCCATTGAAGACCGCGCCGGGTGCGATGGTGTTGACCGTCGCTTGCCGTTTCGCCCAATAGCCCGCCAGCCAGAGGGTAAGCCCGTGGATGCCCGCCTTCGTCGTCGAATAGGCGGAAAAGCTCTTGAACGGCATGCCTTCGTAGATCTGGTGGTGGGGTCCGTTCAGCGCATACATCGAGGCGACGTTGATCAGCGTGGCAGGCCATTTGCCGATGATGTCGCGGTCCATCTGGCGGGCGATCATGAAGGCGCCGGTCAGGTTGGTGCGCAGCGTGCGTTCCCAGTCGCTGACCGAGGTATTGGCGAAATCGGGAAAGGGCTTGCCTGCACCCATCAGAAGCTCACCCGTGATGGCGGCATTGTTCAGCACGACATTGGGTTGCCAGCCGTCGGCAAGGATGCGCGTGAAGATATCCTCGACCTGATCTTCCTGTCCAACATCAAGGTCATAGAAGCGGAAGTTCGCGTTACCACCATTGGCTTCCTTTATCGCATCGGCCCGATGGCCCGGCAGATCGGACGCGATGACGCGCGCGCCCTCGGCCAGCATACGGCGGACATAGGTCGACCCCAGGACGCCCCCCGACCCGGTGATGAAAATCGTGCGCCCGGCCAGTTGATCGGTCAAATCGTACCCTCCTCAAGCCGCATGCGCAGCAGGAATTCCACCATCTTGAAGTCCAGAGGGCTGTCGATATCGACGCAGCGCTCGGGCGGCATCAGGTAGGGGATCACCCTGCCCTCCCACAGCCCTTTCGAGCGTTTCAGATAGTCCGGCGCCACGACATAGGTCGAGGCCGCGTGTTCATAGACCACCGGCGCCTGCTGGCGCGCGACCACGCCGCCGGGCAAGGGTTTGGAGACGTGCAGCGCGCCGGTTTCGTCCGGTTCAACCAGGTTGAAATAGGGGTTCTTGCGCGCTTCGCAGCAGGACATGACCATATCGGGCTGTTCTTCGGCGAAGAGGATCAGAGCGTTGTCGAGGTCTTCGGGCAGGCGCAGGGGCGAGGTGCAGTCAAGGTCGAGAAAGGCCGTGGCGAGGCCGGTCTGTTTCTCGGCCTCTTCCAGCGCGTGCTGCCAGACGCCCCATTTCCCGGCGGTATCGGTGGCCAGATGATCGGGCCTGAGGCCGATTTTCAGCGCGCCCCGACCCACGGCATGGTCGTAGATGGCGGGATCGTCGGTCGAGACCACGACGGCGTCGATAGCCTGGTTGGCGAACAACTGATCCAGCGACCAGTCGATCAGCGGCTTGCCGCAGATCGGGCGGAAGTTCTTGCCCGGCACGCCCTTTGACCCTTTGCGGGCGCCGATATGACCGATGATCATGGATAGTCCCCCTCAACCTTCCCCACGAACCGGCGCATCTGCCAGGCCTTGGCAACGGCGCGGCAGGTGTCCGCCACCCTGTCTAGACGCGGCGCAAGCCTTGCGTCGGAAAGGCTTTCACCCGCGACCAGATGAAGAAAATCACGCATGGCCGCAAGGAACATCTCGTTGCGGTCGAAGGCCATGTCGATCAGGCCCGGCCCCTGCCCTTCGTCGATCTGGTAGCGCTCCGCGATCAGGTCGAATTCCACGACGAGGCGGGTTCCCCTGAGCGTGATGCGGCGAAAGCTGACGGGCGAGAGATAGTCCATCGCGACGGTCGCGGTGACGTCCTGCCCGGCGAGCGCGACGCGGGTGGCGAAATCCACCCCGGGAAAGCTGTCGTGGCCGAGGCTGAGGACAACGACCTCTGCCAATCCGGGGAAAAGCAGATGGGCCAGATCCAGTTCATGGCACAGGTCCAGCAGGACACCGCCCCCTTCCGCTCGCGCCGAATAGCTGCCCGCAAAACTCCAGTCCTTGCGCCACAGACGCACGTCATGCCCGATGCCAAAGGAGGCGTCGTAGACGGTGGAAAGATCGGTTTCCGCAAGCGTTTTGACCGCCGGATGATAGCGCATCATGAAACCCGCCATCGACCGCTTTGCCAGCGGTCCGGCGACATTCAGGATTTCATCAACTGTGGCCGGATCATAGGCCAGCGGTTTTTCGCAGTAGAAAGGAATGCCGAGTTCTGCGCAGAGGCTGACCAGTTCCAGCCGGACCTGCGTCTCGGTCGCGATCACGACGCCCGTCGCACCAAGGCGGCGAAAGACAGAGGCATTAAACTCCCGCCAAGGCAAAAGCGCCGTCTTCACGCCAAGGGTATGGAGGTTTTGGAAATGCCGCCGCCCGATCGACCCTGCGCCGATTACCGGAATAAACATCGCCTTGCCTTCCCGAAGGTATTTCTGAGCGGACGTTGATCCTAGATTCCACCCGGGCGCAACCTTCGATCTGGAGGCGACAGGCTCTGCTGGGCAGGCACAACGCGGCAACGTAACCGTGTTGTCCCCCCTTGCGGCCCCGCCCTCCCCCAAGTAAACACCGCCCGCACGGACAGTTGGCCGAGTGGTCGAAGGCGCACGCCTGGAAAGTGTGTAGGCGGGGAACCGTCTCGAGGGTTCGAATCCCTCACTGTCCGCCACTTTGGAACCCCTCTGGGCACGCCAGCCACCGCCGATTGCCGCACTTGGCCAGCAATAAGCGTCCTTAG
>QFQS01000024.1 GCA_003243455.1 Cereibacter sphaeroides
AGAGCGAGCCTGGTAGATCGCCATGTTCAATCTTTGTTCTTCAACATGGCCAAAATCGCAGCTTCGGGCCGACTGGGCCGATGGACTCCGAACGTTTCTGGGCCGTCACGACGATTGCGCCGCCATCGTCGGCTGCTGCGCTTTGATCGCTGTCAGCTGCGGGCTGGGCTGCTCCCGGCGCGCCCTGGGCGCTCGCTGCCGTAGAAAGGAACGGCAGCAAGGTTAGGCCCACAAGGGCCGAAAAGCAAAGGTAAGAAGTACGCGACGTCTTATTCCGTGTCACTGAATGTCCCCTTTATCCTGAAAAGCGCGCCTCAGGCCGACTTTTGTCGATCGCTGCGGCCAGTTCCTCCGCAAACATCACGCTGTTTGAATGGGGCGAGAGGCCGGCGAACCCGTATCCGTGTTCCCTATCGGCGCTCACCAGCCCATGGATAACCGCTCTCACCGTCCGGATCAGACTGGATGGCCGGGAGCCTTGCCAATGGATGTCCGCGCAGGCGGCGCATCCCGAACGCAATTTCTTCAAGTCCGCACATTGACGTACCCGCGCAACAGTTGCTGCCAGTGCCTTTATCCAGCCTCCTCCCCTGAGAGGGGCGCGTCCGTTTACTGGGCTGCTCGCAGCGACCGGCTCGATGATTGAGCGAGTCGCTTGTTCGATTTAATTTTGCTAACATGCCGGTTTCCTCACATCAAGAAAATTCGACGATCATGAGCATGGGCCTTACGGCGGGCGCATATTCAACCAATAATGGTCTATAAAAGTAGGATTTCCTTGGGTTGGCCGTTTGTCGCGTTATCCCCTTTGGGAATTTTAGCAGATTAATATCCATTAATGTCATTGCATCCCGCCCCGATCACGGGTTGAAGCAAAGAAATTCGTCCGCGAGAAAGCGAAGCGCAATTTCTCTGGACTGGGGCACGAAGCGCGATGCCATGGTTGCAATCTCGGGGGCGTCCAGTCGGGTAGCGAACCACCCCACCAGCAGCAGCCGGCGCAGCATGACCATAGCCGGAACTACCGCTATATCGGAGGCATCGAGTGTGCGAACCGATCGGTAGCCTTCGATCCATGCAGCCGCGATGATATCGAGGTCCGGCCGTTCCTCCATGAAAGACATGGAGCAGGCCAGTTCCCACATATGCCAGCTATAGCCGCAATCGTCGAAGTCGATGAGATAGAGGCCGTTTTCGTTGACGATCTGGTTTGCGACCCGCATGTCGCCATGGATCAGGCCCCAGCGTCCTTCCGGTTTGCCATAGGGGGCCAGTTGCTCCCTGATCTTGCGTTCAGCCTTCAGGAACAGGAAATGATCGTCCGGCATGACGGATTCATTATCCTGCCATCGCCCCCAATGCGCTTCTTGGCCGATGGCGCTCTCGATGCCCCATGTTGGACGGGAAAAACCGGACGGCGTTTCCCAGCAGTCACTCTGGTCGTGCAATGTCGCGGCAATCCGGCCCAGATCCCGATAGGACGGGGCCAGCCTGTCTTCGGACGGATGGTCGCCCGGGATGAATTCCAACATCACCGCATATTGCGACCCGCCTTCAGCGTCATGAAAATGGGCGATCTTTTCGCCCGCTACCGTGGGAATGATGGCAGGACTGCGCAAAATGCCCTGCGCGGAAACCGCCTCGACCCATTGGATCTCGCTTCGGATCTCCTCGAAGCTGCGATAGCCGGGGCGATGCAGCCGCAGGATGCGATGGACATTTTTTTGCCTGTCGAACAGCCGATAGGTGGCATTTTCCGACAGGCGGAGCAGTTGGAGTTCGGAATCGTCCGGCAATCCATATTGGGCCAGAACTGCAGCCCCATTTCGTTCCCAGCTTGTCAGGGAAGGCCCGTCAACCATGTGTTATTTTCTCGCTGTTTCAGGTGATTGGATGCTCAGAGATGAGCGGGCCGGCTGGCCCGGACAGCATCTTCGAGTCGGGAGAGGATGTCGTCTATCTGGCTGGGGGAGGCGAGCAGGCCGGGCTTGAATTGCAGCACGCTGGGGTCGAGTGTCGCGAAAATCGCCCAGATGCCTCGTTCGTACAGCGCTCGCATGACCGCCTTCGCGCCATCTGGAGCGTTGAATTCCAAGCCGATGATGACCCCTTGCTGGCGAATGCCCGTCAACCAGTCTCGATAGCGCGTGCGGATCGCCTCCAGCCCTTCGGCCAGCTTTTGGCTATTGGACCGGACCAGGGCTATCGTTTCGGGTCGCTGGGTGATTTCGAGCACCTTCAGGGCCACGACGCAGCCCAGTTCAGCACCCGAAAATGTCGACATATGGGCAAAACCGTCCTGTTCCAGCCAGGCGCCCGGCCGGTCGCGCATGAGGATTGCGCCGATGGGATAGAGGCCTCCGCCCAATCCCTTGGAGGTCACCAATATGTCAGGCGTCACGCCATGGGCGGAAATCGCCCACATGGCTCCCGACCGCATCAGGCCGGTTTGCACCTCGTCCGCAATATAGAGGGTGCCTGCCTGTGCGCACATGCTGGCGACGGATGCCAGATAGCCGGGCGCAGGCATCGGAAAGCCGTAGGTCGCCGGAATGGTTTCCATGATCACCGCTGCGACATCGTCGCCCGACAGTGCGGCCGCCATTGCCTGGTCATCATTCAGCGGCACCTGCACAAATTCGGCTGGATTGTCGGAATGGAACAGGCGCGCGAAACGCTCGTCTCCGGTTGCCACGGCCAGTCCGGTATGGCCATGATAGGCCTTGCGGATCGATACGATCTTGCGACGTCCGGTCGCAAAGCGCGCGCTCTTGATCGCCAGGTCGATCGCCTCGCTGCCGCTGGTGGCAAAGGCCATGCGGGTGAAGGCGCCGCCGCCCGTGGCCAACAGCGCCTTGGCGAGCGCGGTGCGCCAGGGCGAGGGGAAATGATGGTTGCCGATGTCGAGATGGTCGAGCGCTTCCTTTAGCGCCGCCGCCAGTTCGGGGTTGCGATGGCCCAGATTATAGGTGCCGCCATTCAGATGTACGTCGATCAGATGCTTGCCGTCGACATCGTACAGGTCATAGCCTTCCCTGCGTCCGATGATTAGTGGAACCCCGGCTTCCTGCCAGAAGCGCGTCTTGTGCGGATTCCAGTATCGCTCGGATTGGCTGATCATGTCAGATTTATTTGTGAAATCAGCTGGATAGAATTGCATTTTCCCTAGACCCCGATTGTTCGGATAAAGAATGCCGGTTCCCTTGCCGCCCCTCCTGGTCAGCAGCTGAGCCGCAGCCGTTGCCCGGAAAACCGGCTGCAACGCCATTATATAACCGAGCATATTTGCTTATAATCTATCGGCCATACGGATTTTCGGCAGAGAATCTGCTGGACATTTCCAATTTACTCGATTAAATTCGACTATATTGCTTCGATCTGTCAAGCGGAAAATTCCGATCCGCGAACGGTCGGGGCAATGGCGTTCATTGCGGAGGTAAATCGGCGACAGGCCTGATGACTGCGCTGTGGTTCAATGCCATGAAAGAATGGCCGTTCGCGGATCAACACTGTGCCAAGGAAGGAGTCTAACGTCTGATGGTGCGCCAAGCTGCCCCGAAGCGAGCGCCGGTAAAGCCGGAACCCGTGGATGCCGCGCGCCTGGCGACGCCGCGATTGCCACGACGAGCTCCCGGCAAGTTGCGGTTCGAACTGCTCGTCGACGCGGTCGACCGCCTGCTGGCGGAGCATGATGCGAGCGTGATCAGCATCCAGGACATTGCCGAGGCGGCGGATGTCCCGGCGCCGTCAATCTATCATTTCTTCCCCAGCACCGCGGCCGCCTTCGTCGCGTTGGCGCAGCGCTATCTTTCGGTTTTCCAGGCCATGTACAGCGAGCCGCTAAATCACACGGCTCTGGTGGGATGGGAGGACATATTCCGGGCAAAGGGCGGCGCCGCGGTCGATTATTTCAACACGAATATCGTTTCCCGAAAACTTTTCCTGGGGTCGGATTATAGCTGGCAGGTGCGGCTGGCCGACATTCAGAGCAACCGCACGCTGGCCACCCATATTGTCGGCGACTATGACCGACATTTCATCGTCGCGGATAGGGAAGCGCTGGTGGACAAGGTGGAAATCGCCATCGGCATAGGCGATTCAGTCTGGTCCTTTTCCTATCTTCATCACGGCTATGTCACTGATACCTACCGCGAAGAGGCATTCCATGCCTTCCACGCCTATCTTCGCGGATATATTCCGGAATATGCCCGTAAGCGGTCCGAGGCACGGGCCGGCTGATCGCGACATGCCGGACCATGGACGATCAGAAGCATCGACCGAGCCGCGTCTTCGCGGCCATCTGGGCATCGTGTCCATCATCCTCATGGTCATAGCCACGGCGGCGCCGCTCACCGTCATGGTGGCCAATTCCCCGCTAATCATCGGTATGGGCAATGGCATGGCCGCCCCTTTCGACGCTGCCGTCGCCACCATCGTCATGCTACTTTTCACGGCCGGCTTTGTCAGGATGGCGCCGCATATCTCGAATGCAGGGGCATTTTACGCCTATATCCAGAAGGGACTGGGCAGGGTGATGGGCCTTGGGGCAGCGAGCCTGGCCCTGACATCCTATTTCTGCATCCTGATCGCGATAGAAGCCTATATCGGTGTCGCCATATCGGGCCTGATTCGGGATTTAGGCGGCCTGTCGTTCCATTGGCTGCCCTTCTCGATCTTCACCATCCTGGTTATCGGAATGCTCGGCTACCGGGATGTCGAACTGTCGTCGATTTTTCTGGGGATCGCGCTGGTGCTGGAAATTGGCGTTGTTCTGGTCATCGACCTAGCCATCGCCGTCCATCGTCCGGCGACAAGCTGGGATCTTTCACCTTTCAATCCCCAGACGATCCTGTCCGGCTCGCCTGGCCTGGGCCTGATGTTCGCCATCTATTGCTTCATCGGTTTCGAGGCGACGGTCGTGTTCCGGGAAGAGGCGCGGGACCCTGATCGGACGATCCCGCGCGCGACATATCTGGCGGTGCTCATCACGGGAGCCTTCTATATTGTCTCGATGTGGTGTGAAATTGCGGGGTTGGCTCCGTCCCGACTGATGCTGCTGGCCGCATCGCAGCCCGATCAAATGTATTTGATACTGGCGCAGGAACATGGCGGAACCCTCGTACGGGATACGGTTCACGTCCTTGTCGTCACCAGCCTTTTCGCCTGCATCCTGTCGCTGCACAATATCATCGTGCGCTATAAATTCGTGCTCGCGCGCCTGAGTTTGTTGCCATTTCGCCTATCGCATGTCCATGCTGTGCATGGCTCCCCCGATGTCGCGTCCGTAGCTCAAACGGCGATATCTCTCGTTACCCTTTGTGGCATCGCGATATTGGGCGTTCCTCCGGTGACGGGCGTCTATGCCTTCGGTGCCACGGCCGGGACGATCGGCTATATCGTGATCCTGATGCTCACCTGCTTATCCGTCATCGTCTATTTCAGCCGAATGAAGGAGCGCCTTTTCTGGCAGACGAAGGTGGCACCCGCATTGGCCTTTCTTGCCCTGGCGTTATGCTTGGCTATCGCTCTCTCCAATCTCCCCGCGCTTATCGGCGGGACTTATGCCGGCGAACTCAGCGGAGCGGCGGTTGCCGTTATTGGCTTACCCTTTTTCGGTGGATTGCTGGGGGCGGCCTATCTCCGCGCTAAAAAGCGCGAATTATATGAGAGCCTGAAGAAGCTGGCCTAGGTTGGGGGACTCATTTGGTCCACTCTGTGACGACGGCGACGAGAGCGATGGCTGCCAGGTAGTTGTCGGCATGGCGATCGTAT
>QFQS01000013.1 GCA_003243455.1 Cereibacter sphaeroides
GACTGGCTGGAGCAAGCCAACACGCCGATCCTGAATCTGGACGGCATGACGCCGGAGGAGTCGGAGCGGTTCAAAGCGTCCATGCGTGAGACGCGCGCCACGCTGGACAGCATCCAGCCGCGCCTCGTTGCTGGTGGCTCGCCCGGTAAGCCCCGGCATTTTGTCGGGCTGGACTCCGACGTGTTTAACGTGGTTCAGCTCCTCACCTCGCACGAGTGGGCCGATCACTGCACCAGTACGCAGTTAGGCCAGCGCCTGGAGTCGGCGATCACGGACCTGCATAACCACACCAGCGAGATCCGCCAGCGTAAGGACCGGGCGGAGGAGCTGCTGGCCGAAGTGTGGCACGAGTGGAATAACGACGACGCCACGCGGAAAGCGCTCGGCGAGGATATGGGGAAAGTTATCGGGAATTTTTTATGGCCAGATGAAAATAAAACTTGTGAGAAAGAATAAATCACGATATAGTTAAGTTGTCGCCGGGGAATGGCCCCGGCAATAACGGAGATTAAGACGATGGCAAAATTAACAGTAGTTTCCCCGACTTCCCAGGAACGTGGCCGCCAGTGGGCTGTTAACTTCCACGTCGTAGGCGCTCCAGTTCGCCGTCGCTTCCTCTCCTGGAAAGCGCCGGAGCTGCTGAAAGGCGAGGAGCCGGAGGTGGAGGATTACGTGGACGAGTACACCACACGCGGCGAATACGAAGCCCGCAAAATCATTCACCGTAACAACCTGCGCGCCGCTGAATACTACTAACCACACGGCCCCTACGGGGGCCATATCCACCCAGGAGCAAGCCATGACAACAATCATTTACGCCTTACCTAAGCGCACATCACACGCGCGCACGTCTCGATCCACGCCGCTGATCGCCCGCGACCGTTACAGCCTGATTACAGTCGGCGAGCTGGTGAAGTCCACGCCGAAAGGGAAGAAAATTATCCCGCTCTGGTACAACAATCAGCGCCCCCAGTTTTTCGGGAGCGATTCTTATCACTTTTTCGATAACGTCAAAGACGCGGCGGAGCATATCCGGCACGAGCTGGCCGGGACGTACAAACTTCTTAACGATCAGGCGAAGTTTATCGCGGAGCTGATCGAGGAGGCGGATCAGATCTACATATCAGCCACGGATCCAACGGCATGATCCCGGCGGACATTCAGCGCAAGGCTAAAAAGGTCCTCCAGCGCCACCTCGCCGGGGAGATTAAGCCCCGGAAGCTGGTCGGCGGTCTGGGCCTCGCGCTGGAGGTTGGTTATCGCTGGCGGCTGCTGTCACGCGATAAGGGCCAGACGTTGGATCTCATGTCCCACGAGAAGTACAACAAACTTACACGGGGCAAAAAGCCCCCTAAAATGAGATGATCACAATGGAAAAATACTGGTATTTGTTCGAGGCGCACGGTCGCCAGGTCCTGGTCCGCAAGGGGTCAAACGACGATAACGCGCCGACGATCGATCTCGTTGTCCAGATCGCCGGGGCGGAAATTTCTTTCGCGGTTATCTACGGGAACGAGGGCGGCGAGGAGGAGCGCGATCGCATGTTCGACACGAAGGAGGAGGAGCTGAAAGGCGCGGCGACTGCTTTCGCGGAAAAATTCATCGGCATCACTAACCCTATGGACGCGTTAGCCGCTTTACAAGGTTAATCAGCGCCTTAACATTCGATCGATATGGAGCCTTTGCGGCTCCATTTTTTTTCGTGCTACCCTTTTAGCGGTTACTCAATTGTTAAAAGGGATCAGGATAATGTCCGAACATAGCACGCTCTGGCAGTTGTTCCAGGTGTACCGCGTGGAGTTGGGTTACTCCTTTGTGTCTGCGGCGGTCGCCGTCTTTCGTCACTGGCAGTTAAAACACCCATTCCGTGATATAGTTACGGGTGGCGCTTTGTGCGCTTTCGTCGCGTTTGGGATGAATAATATCCTTTCGTTTTTTAATATTGATCACGGGACCTGGGGCTATCTGGCCTCTGTATTCCTGGGCTATATCGGCGTAGAGACTGCGCTCGACTGGGCCAGCGAAAAGATCCCGTTTCTGAAAAAAATCCGCGCCACTCCGGCGCATACCACTAACCCGGAGGATCCGACCGATGGCAAAGTTTGAAGTTACTACCCAGCGCAAGGCGTTTCTGGACGCTCTGGCCGTTGGCGAGGGGACCGATAACGGAAAACAGAAAACGAACAATCACGGCTACGACGTGATCGTGGGCGGCGAGCTGTTTACCGATTACAGCAAGCATCCGGCGAAGCTGGTCCGCCTGCGCCCTGGCCTCTCCTCTACCGCTGCTGGCCGTTATCAGCTCCTGAGCAAGTATTACGGCCACTATAAGGATCTGCTGGGCCTGCCGGACTTCTCCCCGGCGTCGCAGGACCAGATCGCCCTCCAGCAAATCAGCGAGCGCCGCGCGCTGGCCGACATTGACGCAGGCCGGATCGCCGACGCGGTGAAAAAATGTAACACCATCTGGGCCTCCCTGCCTGGCTCGCCGTATGGTCAGCGCACGGAGACGCTCGACGACTTCCTGAGCTATTTCCGCAAGGCTGGCGGTAAGGTCGCCGCATGATGGCCGCCCTCCGGTTGTTCCTGCGCGCCTACTGGAAGCCGCTCGCGGTGCTGGTTGCCGTGCTGCTGGCTCTGGGGGGATCTTTCTGGGCTGGTCATGTCTGGACCGATCGAGGCTGGCAGGTGAAGGAGTCCGCCCGCAAGGCGGACGAATCCGCCCAGGTCGCCATCGGTGAACATGCCGCCCGCATCATTGAACAAGGGCGGGACATTGCCCGCGAGGAGGCTGTAAAACATGCGAACGAACAAGCCGCACGGGCGCGCGCTGATTCCGCTGCTGCTGGGGCTGCTCTTGATCGGCTGCTCGCACGAGCAAAGGCCGCCGAACAAGGTAACGCCGCCGCAAGTGCGACCGCTGCCCTCGGAAGCCAGGCAAGGGACAAGACCGCCCGAATGTACGCCGACTTGCTCGAAGGGACTGGAGCGCTCGCTCGACGGTATGCTGATATAGCCGACGACGCGATCACGAGGGGGGAGACTTGCGAAAGGATCTATGACTCGATAGTGAGTCAGCAATGAGAGAGGGGCCTTGCGGCCCCTTTTTTTATGCGGTGACGGTGAGAGCGCAAGCCGTGGAGGTTGCAGTCTTGCCGCCCGCGTCAGTAACGCGGCAAGTGTAGGATCCTGCGTCGCCAGACGCTGCTCCGGTTTTCGTGAACGTGGCCGACGTCGCGCCGGAAACTGCTACGCCATCCTTAAGCCACCGATAGGCCAACGGGGCTACGCCGCCGGAAGCCTGCACAGGGCCGATCGAGATATTGCCACCAGTAGCGACGGAGGACGTCGCCGGGGGCTGCGTCGTAAACGCCGGGAGCGTGTTTAACGTCACGGCGCAAGCCTGAGACGTAACGGAGCCTTGCTGGCTAGCGCTGTCCTTCACAATACACGTATACGTCGCATTGTCCCCGGTCGAGGCGGTTTTGGTATACGTGGCCGACGTGGCCCCAGTGATGTTTACGCCGTTTTTCTGCCACTGGTAGGAGTACGGCGCGAGGCCGCCAGCCGCTGCGACGGTCAGCGTCAACGGGTCGCCGATGTAGACGGCTTTAGTCGGCGTCAGGTTGGTGGAGAGGGACAGGGCGACTTTGAGGCGGATCCGCTGGGAGTCCTTCGTCTGGCCCTGGCTGTCCGTCACGGTCACGTAATAGTCGCCGTTGTTGCTCGCCTGGTAGTTGGCGATCGCATAGCTCGGCGAGTTGGATCCGACGTTAACAGTCGTCCCGCCGGAGACTTTCTTCCACTGGTAGGAAAGCGGTTCGATCCCCCCAGAGGCGGTGACGGTAAGCGTCTGCGTTGCGCCAGCCGTTACGAAGGTCGATCCGGCATCACCGCCAGCCACGCCGGGGAGATCCTGCGTAAACACGATCGGAGGTAGCAGGGTCGGATCGTACTCGATGTAAAACATTTTCGTGGGGTCGAGATTAGCCGGGTCAGCGTCTAACCAGATAAGATCTTTTTGCGGAGTCGCGCCGCTGGCCGGATCCTCGATCCGGGTGACTTTCCAGCCCAGCAAGTCCGGGCGGTAGTAGCGATGCCAGTAACCCATAATTTTGTCCTCGTGGTGTGGCCGTGGTATAGTTCCCCGGCATTGTAGATCATCTTTGGGCCGTAAACGAAAGGAGCCGCTTTTTAAGCGGCCCTTTTTTTTACAGTGCTAATGATACGGCGTAACCAATTGCGGCCCATGCTGCCGCGCTGGCGGCGATTACGGCCCAGATTACATAGCGGTGTCCGCGTAAGTCTTTCATTTGAATTTCCCCTCTCTCTTGAATTTCATGATCCGCCCACGAAGGGACGGGACAGTTTTGCCTAACCAGTTGGCGACGTGCGCGTGGGTCAGCTCGTCCGGGACTACCACGCCGCGCCCGGTGGAGATCACCAGCTCGTCCAGGTCTGCCTCGGTCAGCTCATGCTCCAGGAAGCGTAGGAGCCTGCTATCCTCTCCGGTGGTCCATTCCGTATAGGTCCGGTTGAATGCCAGAGACACGCCCAGCTCCGACGCCCGGACCTGCATCTGGCGGAAGTTGCGCCCGATTTTCTTTGCCAGTTCCTCGCGTGGCATGGTCCCGGCCAGGCGGATCAGCTCCGCGTCCTGCGCGTCAGTCCATCCGATAATTTCCGCTGTTACTTTACCCATCATCCCCCCTTGAGGCGCTTTCTGTTTTTGGTGGCCGCTATGGCCTCTTTGAGCGTCGTCTCTTTCCCGCCGCCCGGTTGTACCCGGTCCAGTTTTGGGTCCGGCTGGTGGAGGAAGATCTCGCCCTCCGGTGTCTCGATCGATATGTCCGCGATCGCCTCTTTGCCAAAGACTGCCGACACTTTGCTGATCATGTCGTCCAGTCCGGCGGCCTGCGCCGCCTCCCATACCTCGCGGCGCGTACCCTGTTTTAACAATCTTTGTGGTCGTCCCACGGTCCGAAGCCTCCCACGTAGACAAATTCTCCGCCGTTCTCCCGGCGCTCCTGCCTGGCGTGATATGCCGCGTTCTGCCCGGTTCGTTTCTCCTGCTTCATTGCCTTGCAGGTCTTGGAACAAAAGCGGCCCCAGCCCCGTTTAAGGTCCGCCATGCGGACCTCGTGCATTTTGCCGCACCATTCGCACGGCTTGATTTTTTTAGCGGCCATATGCTTTCCGTAATGCGTCGTTAGCGTTTGCCATCAGCTCGGCGATCTCGCGCTGCGTGGCCTTGTATGCCTCCTGGCCTGCGTACCACATGCGGAGGCGGTTGGTCAGGCACTGCGCGTTAAAGGCCAGTGTCTGCGCCTGGACCAGCATCAGGCGGCTAACTACGCGCGCTTTGTTTGCGCGGGCGAAGATTGTCCCCGGCTGGTCGCCCCAGTATTTGGCGCGGAGGTCTGCCAGTGTCTGGCCGTTTTTGTTGGTTGCTGTAGTCATTTCGTTTTCCTCGCTGGTTGGTGTGAGAAAGAATATAACAAAGGATAAATGGGGCCGCAAGGATTATTTTAATTATTTCGTGATAAAAGAGAAAAGGCCCCGGAGTGGGGCCTGAGACTAGCGGACGTTAGCGAGGAAGGTAGCGAGCGCGAAGCCCTCCGGGGTGGCGCTGCGTATGTTCTTTGTGCGGGTACTCGATCCGCCCAGCTTGGACCAGCCGGGATTATCTTTAGCCGCCGGGACTGGCTTCACCTCCGGCATAACGAAGCCGCCACCACACCAGATCCCGGTCTGCTTCGGATAGGCATCGCGCGCCGGGTAGATCTCCGGGTATAGGCGGTGCTGGTGGTCGTCCGGCAAGTAGCCGCCGTAATGGTACGGGTGAAACCAATAATCACAGGGCCGCCACATCGTCGAGAGCCGGGAGATCTTCGGATTCTCCAGCATCCAGGGGACGGGCATCGAATCATCATAATGTCCGTTCTCATAGGCGGCGAGGTCCGCCACCTCCTCCACCATGCGAGCCAGCGCGACGGCCTTGTGTTGGAAGTACGGATCCCGCGCCCGTTTCAGCTCCCACCAGCGCGCCCCGGTGCAAGTAAGGTCGGTACACTCGGCAAACGAGGCGACAAACTCAATACCTGCGCCGACCTCCTCGACGATGGTCAGCGCCTCGATCTCGGTGTGCTGCGCGTTAAACATGCGCCCGACGCGGATAAGGTTCGGCTCCTGCGGGTCTGGGTGGATCCCGTCCTCGTGCTGGCCGTCATACATCCAGCATTGATAGCCAGCCCGGAGCCACGGATCAACCATGATCCGCGTAAGGTTGAATAAGAAAATCGCCTTACGCGTCATGTTACGGCCTCGCTGGCATAATGATCATCGTGGACGGTCCGAAAGGCGTCTTAAACTCGACGCGCATCGGCATGTTATTACCCGCGAAGTGGAGATCAACAAACGGCATCTTAATCCCGAATTTTTTCCCCAGCTTTTCGACGAGGCCCAGATATTCCGCCATCACCTTAACGTCCGTCACGGCTTTGGAGTTGTTCTTCGCGCTCTCGATCACGCGGCCCAGATCAGGATAACGGGCGTCCACAATGTCCACGGTCCCGACGGCCAGACGCTGGCGGCGGAAGTCGAAGCCGTCCAGGTCCTGCGGCTTGTCGGCCATCTGCGCGCACCAGTACACGATCCCGGCTTCGGTATCGATCACGGCGGTGGAGTAGGCGCGCCCGGTCGGCGGCGTGGAGACATTCAGGATCAGGCCCTCCGCCGGGGCCTCGGTCAGCGCGGAGCGGGTGGAGAGCGCTACGTGGCCGTTAGACGTCTGGATCTCGTCGCCTTTGAAGTGTAAAGCGTTCAGGTAATACCGCACATCCTGGCGGCCTTTGGTGAGCTGGTGAGCGCGGAGCGCGTCAACGGGTGCATAGATGATCATCTTTGAGTCTCCCTTAAATCAGGCTTTTGCCTGCGTACATCATTTCGGTAAGCGTTACGTATTCCGTCTTGATCTCGCCACGCTTGCGGGGCTTGATCAGGAATAAGACGGACGACTTCGGATTTTTGCCGCCAGGCTCCCCGGTCACGGCATCCACAAACGCCACGCGCCCGGACGTCTCGCCGTCGCTGGTGATATGGACGATCACGGAGGCATGATCCAGCGCTTTCTTAAACCAGGCCGTGGAGGCGTCGGAGTTGACGAGGAGGACCGTCGAGACGCTGCGCGTCTTTGCCTGCTCGATCGCTTTGGTCACAAACGGCATCGGCTCCGCGTATGGTGGGTTACACCATGCCAGCCCGTTCTCCGCTCCCCATTGCACATCGTCCCGGAGCGCGTTCGTCTCCTCGTCCAGATAGCAGGCGCACAGGGCGTTAATCTTCTCGGCGGCCACGTCGATCCCAAACTCGCCGAAACGCTTACGCGCCCAGGCGAAAAGCCACTCCGGCGTCCGCCACTTCTGGCGCACTTTGTCCGGCGTCTTGCTGCCCTTGAAACGGCGACCGCTCACGCGGTTCTCGTCGTCGGCCATGATCTCGTTAGTCGCTTTCTGGCCGATGGCCGCGAGCTGGGTCATAACGCCGTGGGCCACGCCATGCTCCGCGCCTGCCTGCTCCAGCATTTCGATCGTGCTCTTGTCGTTCTCGTCTTTCATTGGATTATCCTTTGTTGGTGGATCGCAATTAACATAATGGAAGCGTGATTTTATTTCAAGAGGAAAATGTGATTTACTTGTGTTGTCTCTTTCCTTCGTCGGAAAAAATTAGCGCCCGCTGGTATCGGTCGCGCCCATTGGCCCCTCGTGCGGGGCCTTTTTTTTACCCAAACGCGCCGCAATAGTCAGCGCCCCAGCAAGCCCTCCCCGTCCGATCGTGCCGATACATCCAGATCTCGTCCGGGTCAGTCGCCACCATGCGAAGCTCCCGATCGCCCTCATACTCCAGCGCCACCTCGACGGCATTACCCGGCGTAAACGTCAGCCAGACCTCGGCCCCTGTCCGCGCGGCCACCTTTGCAGCATGGCCGGGATCGGCCACCAGATAAGCCGTCTTGCCCCCGGCGACTGGGTGGATCAGGCCGTAGGATCCCCACGTAGGGCCACCAGCGGCAAACGTCACGGAACGGTCCGGCGCGACCTTCGCCACGTTGCAGGGCGATCCCCCCATCGCACGGAAGCACGGCACATACAGGAAGCCGCCGCGCATGGTCCCTTTACTCATGATCAGCTCGACCTCCTCCGGCTTGAGGCTCCAGTCCTCGCGGGGCCGCTGCTGCATGGCTGCGAATTTCTTCGCCTCTTTGACGATGGTTTCCCGCTTCTCCGGGGTGAGTCCGCCGATCCAGTCGCCCAGGTCGTTGATCGCCTCGTTGAATGGCTGGTTACGGGAGGCCATAAACCAAAACATCCCATCACGCGCGCCGCCACACGAGCCGGAGCAATACGCGAAGCCGTCCCGGCGTTTTTCCTTGTCCTTGTGGCCCCAGCGAAAACGGTCGTTACCTCCACATATCGGGCATGGTTGATGCCGCCCCTTGAATATGGCGCGGTCCCAGCCGCACAGCTCGATCAGGACTTGCTCCCATTTGTCCGGCATGGCGGCCAGTACATCCTCTTTTTTATAAATTGCCATGTTGTCCTCCGGTTAATTCTGCATTACTATAAATCACGCTTTAATGATATTACAAGGAATAAAAAGGCATGGTAGAGACACTGGAGCGCCAGATAGCGGCGATCGACAAAGACGCCATACTCCGCGCGCTGGGCGACTTGCCCGTGACTCCATACGATCATCAGTTCGTAGCGTATGAGGCTTGTCAGCAAGCGATCCGCAAATATCCCGGCCCGGTTATTGTCGATGCCGCCGTGTCTGCGGGTAAGACAATCATGATCGCCATGCTGGCGCGCCGGATCCGCGATCTCGGCTATCCGGCCATGATCCTGTCTCGTCAGGCGGAGATCATCGATCAGGACCATGAGGAGCTGAAAAACTTCCAGGTGTGGTCCTCGATCTACTGCGCGGGCATCAATAACACGAAGTCGAACAAATTCCCGATCATCGTCGGCTCGGAGGGTACGGTGATCGGCGGCATTAAGCCAGGCGAAAAGCTGGCGAACTATGCGCCGCTGTTCCTGCTGATCGATGAATGCCATCACGTCAACATTGAGGACCTGATCCGCTCGGAAAATCGCAAGGTCCCGGAGTACCTGGTGGAGAATGGGGCCTATGTGCTGGACGAGTTCGGCGAAAAGGTTCAGGTAGGGGAACACGTCGGAGAGACTTACGAAGAAATGATCGAGAGTGGCCGCGCCGCCTATACGATCATCATTCGCACGTTTCAGGAGCGATGCCGCCGCGTCCACGGTAAGGAGCTGCGGATCATCGGTTACACCGGGACGCCTTACCGGGGCTGCGAGTCCATCATCCAGCCGGACCTTAAGGAGCCGGGATTCTGGCGTAAGAAGGTATGCGAGATCTCTACGGAATACCTGGTAAGCGTCGGCGCTGTCGTCCCGACACGCTTCGGGATCTCCGATCTCCGGTACGACCTGAGCCAGTGGCGATCGACGGGCGAGGAGGGGATCAAGGAGTTTTCCGACGCTGATATGAAAGCGATGGAAGCCGCGATCCACAAGGACAAAAAGCTAACACAAAAAATCATGGCGGAAGTGTACGCCATCACCGAAAACCGTAATGGGGTGCTGGTGACGTGCGCCGGGGTCCGCCACTGTAAAGAGGCCGCCGCCGCGCTGCCGGAGGGGACGCCGTTCGCCATCATCACGGAGGACACGACGCCGCGCAAACGCCGCGAGATCCTCAAAGATGCCAATACGGGCAAAATAAAATTCATCTTCCAGGTTAACGCGCTCACGACGGGCGTCAACGTGCCTTTCTGGGACACGTCGGTGATCCTGCGTAAGATTGGCTCCCTTACCCTGTTAACCCAGCTCTTAGGCCGTGGGATGCGTATTCTTAAGCCGTTCCATCTGTCCGCCGGGTACACGAAAGAGGATCACCTGGTACTCGACTACGCCGGGACGCTCGACGAGCTGGGATCGTTGTACTTCTCCCCGCTGCTGGAGGCTTACCAGCATAACGCCGACGAGAGCAAGGGTAAGCTGGTTCAGCGCTGCCCGAAATGTTACGCGGCTGGCCGCACGGTAATGAATGGCGAACATGCTCGCCGTTGCCGCTGGGTGGATCCTGATACGAAAATCCGATGTGACCACTTTTTCACGTTCATAACCTGCGACGACTGGAAGGACTCCAGCGGGAAGATCGTCACGCAAAAAGGCTGCGGCGCGAAAAATGACATTGTGGCCCGCATTTGCCGCTGCTGCGGGAATAGCCTCGTGGATCCGAATGAGAAGCTATCCCACACGGCATACAGCAAGGATGATTATTGCACGGTCAGCGATTTCAGGATCGAGCCAGCGCGAGGCCGTAATGGCAACGATACGGGCGGCGTGGCTTTCCGGTACGTTCTGGAGCGTGACGGCGTGGAGTTCATCGCGTGGCAAGTGTTCTGGCCGGGTAGCGATTCCCCCCAGGCGCGCAAGGAGTGGCTACATAACGCGGTCAATAAGCACGTACTGGACGGAAGCATGAGAAAACAGATCAAGGAGTGCCGGACGGTCGGCGCTGTCATGAGTTACGCCGGGTACTTTATGCGCCCGCTCAAAGTGACTCACCGCAAGATCGGCAAGGGTAAAGACATTATTTCGAACAAAATTTTTCTGAATGAGGACTTTTAAATGTACCTGTTAACCCGTGGAAATGTGACGATCGACGTAAACGAGGGCAAGGACTGGCTGGAATTTACCCGCCGCCATAATCTGCCGCTCTGCCCGCTGGAGGCGGTGGAGCAAAAGGAAACTAACACTTACTTGCGCTACTTCCACCCTGAGATCCTGGCGTTCCATCCGGTCAACGAATCGGGGGCCGCTGGTGATGAAAAGTACGGCGCGGAGCTGAAAAAACGCGGACGCCTCACCGGGATCTCCGACTGGGTGATCCTGGAGCCACGCGGCGGCCATCCCTATGCCCTGATCGAGCTTAAGCGAAACCTTAAGAGCAAGAGCCGATTAACGCCGGACCAGAAAGAGGTCTTGCTGGCGGCCAAAAAGCGCGGCGCGTGGACTGCGGTCGCGTGGGGTTGTGACGCTTTCGAGGCGGCGCTGGAAATGTATCTTGCTTTGTAGTTGCGAACATCACGAAAGCATGATATAAAATAAGCCTACCCACCACGAAAGAGACGAGACGATGGAACTACAAACAAACGGCCTGATCCCTGAGCTGCCGACAATGGAAGTTTACGGATCGATGTTTATCGACGCCCGCGCGGCGGAGGACCTGAGTAACGAAGCCTATCACGAGGACGAGATCTATATTACCGGGTCGAGCCTCTGGACCATTTTTAGCCAGTGTCCGGCGGCGTGGCGTTTCCAGAAAGCACAGGAGGACAAGGCCAAAAAACTTAACTCCGCCCAGAAGCCGCTCACGTTCGGGACCACTTCCCACACGATGTTACTTGAGCCGGACCGCTTCCAGCGTGAATTTTTCCGCCTGCCTAACCCGGACGACTTCCCGGAGCTGATTACCTCGATCGCCAAAATGCAAGCGTGGTTAAAAGAGCGCGGCCAGAAGGGCTACTCCAACAAAACGGCGGAGGAGCTGATCGCAATGTGCCGCCAGATCCAGCAACCGGACGAAGTGCTAAACATCTGGCACGAGATCGAGGCAAACGCCATCAAAGAGGCGAACGGTCGCGAGATCGTCCCGGCGAAGGACTGGGACCGCGTTCACTCTATGCGCGACGTGCTGCTGGCTAACCACAATTACCGCCGGATCATCGAGACGGGGATCCCGGAGCTGTCCATCTTCTGCATTATCGACGGCGTTCCCGTTAAGGTGCGCCTGGACCGTGTGACGGACCTCGGCGAGATCATCGACTACAAGACCACGCAAAGCGCGGAGCCGGAGCGCTTCGGGCGTCTGGCTCACGATCTGGGCTACTGGTGCAAGATGGCGTTACAGCATGACTGCTTCCAGCTCTGCTACCAGCAAAACCCGACCGGGACGAAGTTACTTGTACAGGAGAAGGACGAGCCGTGGCTGGCGCTCATGAATCGCCTTACGCCTGAGCAATTGATGATCGGGCGCGGCCAGTACAAGACGGCGCTCCAGCTCTTTAAACAGTGCCGCGATCTGGATATCTGGCCCGCCTACGCGAACGGCCAGGAGGAGATCGACCTCCGCACTCCGATTTATTTACAGCAACGTTACAAAGAATATTTTAAGGAGATCTAAATGGAAAACATCATTCAGTTTTCGGCCACTCGTGGCGAGTTTATGAAAGCGTTTTTTGCTGCCCGGAAGAACATCGGCACGATCTCCAAAACGCGCAAAAACGACCACTTAAAATCGACTTACGCTAACCTGTCGGACTACCTGGACGCCATCGACTCCGCGATCGAGGAGCAAGGCTTGATGGTGATCCAGTCTCCTGGCGCGTTCACCGCTGCGGGCGATATGCCGATGGAAACCAGGATCGAGCATGTCGAATCTGGCGAGTTTATGGTGGCGCTCATGGAGATCCACGTCGATCGCAAAAATGCCCAGGGCGACGGCTCCGCGATTTCCTACGCCCGCCGCTACCACATCGGCGCGCTGTTCGGCCTGACTGCCGACGACGACGACGGCCACGGCGCTAAACGCAAGTTTGCCGACTACAAAAAAGAGTTTGACCTGATCGAAGATATTACCGAACTGAAAAAAGAGGCCCGCGTGGCGTTCATGTACCTGAAAGGCCAGGAGACGGAGCAAAACCTGATCCACGAGTACGTCGCGAAACGCGAAGCCAAAGCGGCGGCCTCTACTGCGGTCGGCTTCAATCCGGCGGCCCCGGTTGCTCGTCGTGGTCAGAAGCCGCAAAATGCGCAAGCCACGGTACAGGGGCAGACGCCGGAGCCGGAAGCGAAAGAGGCCCCCGCTCCGGTACAGGACGACAAAAAACCGAATCTTGAGGACTTCTAAACATGGCATCACGCGGCGTAAATAAGGTGATTCTGGTCGGCAATCTGGGACAGGATCCCGAAGTAAGATATATGCCGTCGGGCGGGGCGGTCGCGAACATCACGATCGCCACCTCTGAGTCCTGGCGCGATAAGCAGACCGGGGAGCAAAAAGAACAAACGGAATGGCATCGCGTGGTTCTGTTCGGCAAGCTGGCGGAGATCGCCGGGGAGTACCTCAAAAAAGGCTCACAGGTCTACATTGAGGGCCAGTTACGGACGCGCAAATGGACAGACCAGCAAGGCGTCGAGAAGTACACGACGGAGGTCGTCGTGAACGTTGGCGGCACTATGCAAATGCTGGGTAGCCGGGGCGGGAATGATGGCGGCCAGTCTGGGGGGAACGGTGGCGGGCGTCAGTATTCCGGCCAGACCTCCGGCTGGAATGGCAATTCTCGCAATTCTCCGGGCAGTGGCGGGGCGCAAACGCAAAAAGGCGGGGGTAGTAGCCAAAATGCCGGACAAGGCGCTGGAGAGCCTCCTATGGACTTCGACGACGATATCCCGTTTTAACTCACTGGCCCCTCCGGGGGCCTGATCCTCCCAGGGGTCGAAGATGAAACAATGTACAGTCTGCAAAGAGCTTAAGCCGCTGGAGGCGTTCCACAGAAACCGGAGCAAAAAGGACGGGCGGGACTGCCGCTGTAGCGCCTGCAAAAACGCGAAGGGCCGGAGCTATTACCACGCCGATCCAGTGCGCAAAGAGAAGATCATCGCCAGCGTAAAGGCATACCAGGCCGGACCGGGACGCGAGCTGGCAAACGCCACAAAGTCGGCATACCACACGAGACACGCCAAAAAGCGGCGCGCTCATAATCTGGTCTATAACGCTTTAAGGCGCGGGGACCTCGTGAAAAGCCCGTGTGAGTGCTGCGGGGAGTTAAAGGTGGTAGGGCATCACGACGACTACGATCGCCCGTTAGACGTGCGCTGGCTTTGCGAGAGGCATCACAAGGAATGGCATCGGCTCCACGGGGAAGCCTTAAATCCCGATTGACGTAAATCACTAACTAATTAATAATCACGGAGACGTTAACAAATGTTGGAGCCTATGATGGCACAGAAACTTAAGCCCGTTTGCCTCGTGAAAGAAGTCCGCGAGGCGAAGGGCGTAAAACAGAAAGATTTAGCGGACGCGACGGGCATCCTCCAGCAACGTTTAAGCTGCTATGAGAACGGCCACGAGCTGCCGTCTGTAACTAACCTCTGCCGCCTGGCTATGGCGCTGGATGTTTCCATTAACGATTTGATCGAGTACGGAGTGTAACGTGGAGAATAAAGCCCAGCCCATGACCGGGGCAGATATCAAAGGCTATCGCACATTAAGCGAAGGTGATAAGCAACAAATGAATCACCTTAAGGATGTAAGCCGACACTTTATTAACCTGCTGGAAACGGCGAAAGAGTCTGGAGCGGATCCTCGCTGGATCGCTCGTGCGCGTACTGCAATGCAAGACGCTTGCATGTTCGGCTGTCGGGCGGTAGCGAAACCGGACGATGATTGTTAAACCGGAATCGAGAGACGAGAAAGGGGCCATTACGGCCCCTTTTTTTATAACGGCGGGAAAGTGGAGATCTGTTTCCACATCCTGATTTTAGTCCCCTCCGGGACGGGGTTCTGGATGGGGTCGGCAATATCGACAACTATCGGCTTGCCCGTATCGTCCGGCGGCGTCTGGTACGGCGGACGGACGACCGTCGTAACGAGATCAGCGCCACCAGCCCCACCCTGCGGAATGACGATCCGCGTACCGGGGGACAGCATCGTGGTATAAAGCCACGGCGATCCACTGCTTACCCCGTTAGGCGTCAGGAATTGCACGATCTGGCGAGCGCCTACGGCTGCGGCGTGGATCTTGGCCCGGTCGTCCTTCGGGAAGTATGCGCCCCACTCCGTAACGATGTACGGCTTAAGGTTCACGATCCCCCCAGGACCATTAGCCGGGTCGTTGCTGCCATAGTCGTAAATCCAGACCACATCACCGCGATCAAACTCACGTCCGCACGGGAAGAAATTGCCGTATCCGCCGTGGCTGGTGATTTCCGGGAAAAACTGTTTCCCGACGTTCCCCAGGAGCTGGCCCAGCGAGCCGTCCAGGTTGACGTACATCCGGGCCTCGACGTTACAGTTAATCATGTTGATATTGCTGTAACGGCATTTGCTCCACGCCTGTTTTGCCGGGTTAAGGCTGTTAACGTTCATCATGTTAAGCACAGACTTGGTGCGGATATACTGGCCGCTGGAAGTCGTACCGCCTGCGGAGTCGTCGCCCACGGCGTCCAGCTCCCAGAAATTAACGTTAATCATGTCGAGCTGAGTCGCCACGCCGAAGATCGTCAGGCGATAACAGTCGATATTTTCCAGCTTAACGCGGTTGTCGTGCGGCGCACGGTTCACGCCTGCGGTCGGATCGCCGGGGTCGGCTGCAACCGGGCAGTAAACGCGGCCCGTTTTGGTGCGCACGTTGCGGATCGTATAGTTGCGCGGAGATGACAGACGCGGCGGCCCCCATTCCATATGGATAATGCGGAGGTCGTGGACGTCGGTCGAGGAGTTGGTGACAGGCTCCCCGGTCACGCCATCGATCAGGAAGTCCTTACAGCCGGACGTATAGATCCCGGCGGTGGTGATACCAGTCCCCACAGACTTGTTTACGTTCGGGTTAACGGTCACATTCTCGATCGAGAAGTCGCGGCCCATTTCAACGTGAATACACTGTTTACAGTCATTCACGAGGACGTTACGGATCGTAAAGTTGCGCGCGTAGTTCTCGTCAGGCAGATCCCAGCCGTAAGGGCCTTTGCCCGCGATACCAATCCCCAGGCCCCAGTTAGAGGCGAAGTTGCCGGGGTTAATCCCGTCGATGTTGTCGAGGAGAATATTTTCGATAACGCAACCATTTTCAAAGCATTGATGGACCACGTTAAGCTCGATCCCGTCGCCCTGCATGTTGACGAAAGCGAGGTTGCGGAAGATACCGCGCGACATAAACGCATTCCCGCCCTGGTGAATGATGCCGTTATATCCATTGGTGAATAAACATCCGTCGATCTCGATCGTTCCCCAGATCTGCGGGCCGCCTGATTGTACGCCCTGGATGTTGATATGGCTGTTATTGCTGCCGCCGGGGATCCCGTCGTACCAGCAATCGAACATCCTCACGTCGCCGCCGTCATGGCGCATACGGTGGCCGTTACGGCCATTGACGCCGCGTAGGGTGGTATTCTGACACCACATCGAACGACCGCGCCACGTACCGCCGATAACCTCACAATTCACGAAGCGGGGATCGTTGCCAGTCAGCGTCCAGTCGCCGCCAAAAATGCGAATATTGGAGGCGGTCAGGATCCCGTTAGTGGTCCCTTTCCAGCCGTCCGCCCGGACGTCGAGGCCGTTCGCGCTGGCGTAGTCAAACATGGCCTGTAAAGCTGCCGTTACAGTTGCGTAAGGTGCTTTGCCGACGAAGTTCCACGGCGTCACGTAGCCGTTTAGCTGCTCCTGCACGTTGCCGACGGGCGTCCCGACGTACTTCGCCCCGTTCTGGGACAGAAGCAAATTCCACATCTGGACGGGATCATATTTAAAGAGATTGGAAAAGGTGAAGATCACGACGTCGTTTTGGTCTGCGACGACCATAGACGACTCAATTTTGGTGATCAGCTTGACCACTTGACCATTCCAGACCGGGAAGCCTGCGACGTTCGTCCGCACGGGTTGCGGGATAGGCGTCAGGGTCCCGTCCTCGTTCTCGACGTAGACCTGGACCTGGTTCGCCGGGTTAGTGGGATCCGTGTCAGCCTTTCCCGCGTAGATCTTCCCGTTCGCCAGCGCGGCGAAACGGTCGTTGCGAAAGAAAGGTTGCGACGGCATTCCCAGATTGGAAAAGACCTCAAGATCTGCCATTTATCGCTCCATTAGAAAGGGGGCTTGCGCCCCCGTTGTTACTGCTGGTTATCGTCTGCGGCGGCTCGTCCGCCAGCGCCCGAAAAGAAGCCCACGATCCCGGCCCGGTTAACTGCTGCCTGTTCCTCCGGGGTCATGGCTGCGAATAGCTCGCGCCACTGGGGGGAATTTGCCATTTCGCGCTCCGCTTCGTTGACGAAAGTCCGGCCCGCCGGGGTGAGCTTGCCGGAGCTTTGCGCCGCTGCTGCCTGCATGAGTTTATTAAAATTCGTGCCGGATAGCACATTATCCGCAAGGACCGATCGCGGGACACGGTTCGCACGGGCCAGGCCCTGGGCTGCGGACAGTGCGGCGTTACCTGCCGGACCTGCTGCGGCGTATGCTGCGGCATGTTTCCCGATCCACCCAGCCGCGCCGTAGAGCTTGGACAGCGGACCGCCAGCTCCCGGATCGTCGAAGCGTTTCACGAAGTCATTGATCGCCCCGGTGGTCGTGGTGAAACGTTGTGCGCGGTCGATACCATTCGCGACGCGGTAGATCTGCATGAAGCGGACGCGCTGCTCTCGCGGTAGGTGCTTCATAACGTTACCCAGAGTGCCGTTAGCCTGCGCCGTCTTGTACCAGTCCACGAAGCCGGGGACGGCAAAAGTATTGCGCGCGCTACGTGCGCCCAGGGTACGCTCCAGCGCGTTAGCCACTACCTCGCCTTTGAGGCTCTCCGGGGTGGCCGCCATCAGCTTGTCCCAGTCGCGGGCGCTGCCGCCTTTCTTGCCCAGGTTAAGGATCGCGTTTTGTACTTTCCCGGTGATCGAGTCGTTGAGGTTTTTCCCCAGCGTATCGATCGCGATCGTCTCCAGGTCCTTACGACGCTTAACGAGCTGTTTCCCCACGTTCCAGTCGTCCGCCGCGCCGTACTTGGCCGCGATAGCCTCCTGATCCTCGGTTAATCGCGCGTAGAGCTGTTTTAGCGCTGCCTTGTCGGAGTCCACAAACGGACCGGAGCGAGTGTTAAGCGCCTGGCCTACCTGTCGGCGGAGCTTGTCCAGACGGGCATAAGTCGGCGGCCCCATAGAGTCGTTAACAGGCTGTAGCCAGTCCAGCGCCTTACGCTCTGCCGCGTCCAGCGTCCCCAGCCCCTCTACGTCCGCCTTGTCCCAGATATGGCGTAACGTGTTGTTTGCGTCCACGGTTTCGTTTTTCGGGATTTTGGTCGCGATCTGGTTATAAACGTCGTCCGCCTGTTTCCCCAGGTCGTCAATAATGGCACGGGTGCGGGTGCTAAACGCCTGATCGATCGTCTGCGCGTTCATGGTCCCCATGCTGTCGATCAGCTCGTCCGCTTTCCCGGCCAGACGCCCGATCCCTTCGAGCTGCTGGGATTCCAGGTTAGAGCCTTTGCGGCTAACTAGCTGCTGGACCGTCGCGCGGAACTGAGGATCACGCGCATAAGCCGCCGGGGTCAGCGAATCCTCGATCCCCAGTTGCTGGGCGGTGCGCATCAGCTTTTTGTCCACGTCGGCCATGTTCGCAAGGTCGATCGCGTCCTGGGAGGCCCGGAGGTTCTCGCCGTTCGGCGCGGCCACGTTCTCGTCGCCAGTAAAGCGGAATTTGCTTTGATCGCGGGCCACGGCGTCCGAAATATTGGCCTCGGTGGCCGCCGGGGTCGGTGCTGCGTCGCCAGCGGCACGAGAAGCCGCTCCAGCCTCCTCCCATGCGCCCTTAGCCGCATTCCATACCTTGCTTGCTCCGCCGATAAGCGCACGGCCTACGGCCTCGCCAGCGGGCGATAATGCGATGTTGGTCAGCGTCTCCTCCGGGTCGCCACGGCCAGCCGCGATCGAGCCGGGAACGGCACGAGCCGCCGGAGCTGCCACCCATTTCTCCACGCCATCGGCGACGCGGGTCAAAACGCTGGCGACTTCGGGGCTTGCGCGCTCTGCGAGGCCCATCAGCTCCGTAGCTGCTTTGGCCTTACCTGCGGACGGCAACGGCGCGAGGAGGTCCCCGATCAGGGTCCCGATCTGCGCGTATTTGTCGGTAGGCGGTTCGAAGCCGGGGATCCCCACAGGCGTGATAGTTGGCGCTTGCGTGTCCTGGTCAACGATACCCAGCGACTTACCCGCATCCGTGGCCGCGTTGGAAACCATATTGACCAGCGAGATCGGCGTGTTGAGGAGGTCGATCCCGGTCTGGACGATACCGCGCCCGCCCTGGTCGAGAGCGTGGAGCGCGGTCTGGCCTAGCTGTTCCCAGTTTTGGGCGGCTTGCTCGTTGGGATCGACGGATCCAGGGGCCTGTCCGGCTTGATCAGCGCTGCCCGGCTCTCCGTTACCGTTCGGCGCTGCCGCCCCTCGTGCGACATTAGATCCCGCTTGATTAGGTGCATTGCCAGCGGGGACGGCTGCGACTTGCTGATCGGCCCATCCGGCTCCGGCGGTTGCGCCATTTTCTCCAGCTCCGGCGGTAAAGGTTCCTGCTTCGTCGAACTGGTCGAAAAAGTTACCAGAAGATTTAGAGCCATCCCGGCGGGCGCTGGTTGCGCGCTGAATAGGTTCGCCGCTATCACCAGCCCCTCGACTAGTCCACTCGTTAAAACGTTCATCCACATATTGACGCCCCTCCGGGCCGGGGGTTGCCTGGCCCGCCAGTTGTTTGTCTACGTTGCCGGGGCCGTCGTGGTAAGCCTGGAGCGCAAGGCCCCAGTCTCCGTAACGCTGGTACATCTGGGAGAGGTACTGCGCCCCGGCGTCAGCCTGGAGCGCCGGATCGCTTTTGAGGGCGTTCCAGTCGTAACCCATATCCTCCGCCGTGCCTTTCATGACCTGCGTTAAACCGTGCGCGCCTTTGCTGGAGACAGCGGACGTAGGATCCGCCGTGCCGCCCGTTTCCTTGCTCGCGAGTGCCGTCATGATGCCAGCGGGTAGGCCCCATCGTGCCCCGGCGCTCTCCAGTAAATCAGAATACCCGCCGCCAGACGATCCCGCTTGCGAAGGAATCTGATTAGGGAGCGCCGTCGCACTTTTCGGCATGTTCTGATCAAACTGGTCGAAGAAATTCGCCATTTAAAGCCCCTCCGGTAAAAATCCGAATTTTGCCTTAAATTGCTCTTTACGGGTAGGGGTAGGCTCCGCATAAAGTGCGTCGATCGCCGCCTGCGCGTTTTGAACGGGCATCCCCCCAGCCGAAAGCTGGCCGACTGCTGCCGTCTTGTTGTCGTCGATCGCAATGTCGCGCTTGTACGCTTCGACGCGCCCGCCCTGCGACTTCTCGATCGCGTCCTTGCCTTTGCTGAGGGCGTCAACGTAGCGCTGCATGACGTCTTTAAGCTGCTGCTCGCTCATGGTTTTAGGGTCGGCATTAATCAGCGCCTGAGCTGCGGCGCGGCCCTCCTGCTCGGTTACGGGGCCAGTACCGCGCAAAGACTGGATCCCGGCGACGCGGGCCTGGTCTTTCATCTGGTTAAACTGGTTCATGATTTCCGCCGTAGCGTCACCGCCACCAGTGGCCGCACTCCATGCCCTGTTACCCAGACCATTGATCCCGGTCACGAAGCCCAGATCCTTACGCTGCAAAAGGCGGTTAGCCTGGTCGATCGCGGTATCGATCGGCGCGAGCGTGGTCTGGTAGGTCTGGAGAAAATCGCGTTTCGTGTTGAGCTGGTCGGCCTGCATCTTGCTTTGTTGCTGGACCAGTTTCGAGCGCTCAATGTCGTTTTTCTCCTGCGCGATCCGGGTGTTAAGTCGCTCGTTCTGGAGGCCAATATAGCGGAGGTTTCGGTCCGCCGCGTTGCTGGCCGCCGTGAGATCCTGCCCCCGGATCGTGGTCTGGTTTTTCATCGTCTCTTTGGCGTAGTCCAGTTGGTCCTTGCTGGTATTGCTCGCCAGGTGGAGCGCCTGCACGGAGCGACGGAAGCCGTCCGGGTCGGTCGCTGCGGCCTGATAGGCTTTCTGCGGGTCGATACCCAGCGCCTTAAGCGCGTCCGCGTTCTGCTGGACAAACTGCTGGGCCTGCTCCGGCCCCTGCGAGAGAGCGACGTCCGCCTGGCTGGCGAGCTGCGCGCCCTGCTGCTGGCGGATCCCGTCCATCATGCCTAAGCGCTTTTGAAGCGCCTCGATCTGGTTCGGGTACTTGTACGCCAGCGCCTGCAATTTCGACGGATCACCCTGCGCGGCCTGCCAGTCAGCATTGAATTGCTTCATTTGCTCCTGTTGCTGCTGGGCGGCCTGCATTGCCATCCCCTGCTGTCGGTTCTGGATCGCCGCTGCGGTGTTCTGCTGGATCTGGCCGTAGTTGTTTAGCGTGTCCTGCGCGCCCTGCTGAATGATCCCGATATTCTGCGCGAAGGATCCAACGTTGGGATCAGTGCCGAAAATAGCCATCAGATAAAGCTCCCGAACATATTACCGAACATGGAGGCCCCGGTGTTCATATCCTGCGCCACGCCCTGGTTAAGCGCGTTCTGGCTGTAGCCTGCCACCTGCCACGGCAAGGCCGCTTTAGCCGCGTTTACGTTGCCTTTCTGGCCCTGTAGCGCGTTAAGGGCGTTGGTCCCTTGTGCCGCTGCTGCGGACTGCGCGCCAGCGCCGGACAGGCCCACGTTAGCCAGGCCCATAAGCTGGTTATACATGTCCTGCTGCTGCGCCGTCATTTGCGCGAGGTAGTTCTGGCCCAGCGTCGGCGCGATGGTGGTCAGGGAGTTGGCCGTGGCCGCCCCGCCTAAGTTACCCGTAGCCTCTGCGCTGGCAAGGAGCGAGTTACGCGCCTGGCCCTCGGCCATCTTGTACTCGTTGCCGTTGTAATACTGCTGGAGCGTTTTCTCTCGATCGATCGGCTGGCCCGCCAGCGCGATCAGGTCAGGGAGCGCGCCCGTACCAGCTTCACGGAACGGAGAGAGCCACGCGTCCTGTCGGTTCATCAAGTCGCGCTGCCAGTCCATTTGTTTGTCGAGGCTCTTTTGCTGCTGCTTCGCCGCCTTATTCGCGCCGATGCCGCCTAAGATACCGCCGACGGCGTTACCAATTCCGCTAACAATGCCGCCCATCTGGTGGCCTCCTCATGAAAATCATTTGCACTTTTTGCCCGGTGATCAATTCTACTTGCTGCGGGTCGCTTTCAACAAATCCAAAGCGGCGCAAACAATTTCGGACGCCCTCGTGACCTGGGAGGATCGGCGCTCGGATCGGTACGCTGCCAAACTTCGCCATAAAGTCCGCCAGCGCCTCCCTAACGTACTTTCGGAAGCCGGGACGCATTGCCATATGCCCGTCCAGTCCGCCCTCCTCGTTGGCGTTGATGGCGAATATGCCGCACTCGCCCCATAGCCAGTAAGTGCATACATCATTTTCCGGCCATTCAGGGACGCCCCACGCGCGCATAAGGGCCGCGCCGTAGTCCTCCGGGACCTGCCTTAAGCCGATCACGTCCCGGCCATCCCGTGCGACATAACGAGCGCCACCAGCGCCGCGATCACCTGGCGAGCCTCCACCAGACCGTCCGCGAGCGCCTGGATCTCTGCTTGCGAGTACGCCGCCCCGGCGGTGTAAGCCGCGCTACCATTGATCGCCCCCTTTTTGAGCGTCCCGGTCGGGGACGTCCAGCCCGTTTGACGGCCTCCCATTACCTTGATGTTGTTCACGCGGATCTCGGTCCCGATAGAGAGCGGTCCTTCCATCACCTGGAGCGCGTTCTCGTTTAGTTTCACCACGTTACTATTAATGGTGATAATGGAGCCGTTAAGGTTGTCGATCTCGCCGTTAATCTGGGAGATCTGGCCCTGCTGGTCGGTCAGCGCGGCGTCCTGCTGGTCGTTGCGGATCCTTTGCTGCTCTGCGACCTGAAACGCGTCGGAGGCGTCGCTCCCGGCCTGATCTGCGGCGCTGCCTGCGCTGGCAGTAACTCCCCCCAGGCGGGTAAGCCAGTCTTTGAAAGCGACGGACGTCCCCGGCGGGAGGCTGCTTAGGTTGAGCTGCTGGATAAGGAATTTAGTATCAGCCATGAGGCCCCCATTAGCTTACGCGGACGCGCGCACGGGACAGCGTGGCAGGCGTAGCGCCTACGGTGCGGATCTTGAATCCAATCACGGTCCGGCAACGTCCGACCTTGTGCAAAATAACGCGTTTTAGCCACTGCTGCGGCGTGTTGTAGTCGATCAGGATCTCCTGTCCGAATACGCTCCCGTCCTCCGTGGCACTGATCCACATCCGGCTCGTTACGCTGTCGCCGCCCACGCTGGCGTCGATCTCGAAGTCGCTTAACATCATGCCCGTAAACGGCATCAGCGGCGTATAGAGGACGATCTCCTGGTCTGCCCCATACTGCGCGCAAGTGGTCATATCAAACGCGCCCAGGACAGCCAGCGTCTTGTCTCCGACCGTTACGCGGTTCCCCTCGTTAACGTAGTCGATCGCGCGGTGCGGTCCGCTGGCATTTTGTACGCCCGTTTTAATGATCGTCCAGACCGGGAGGCCCTGCGCCTGGCTAACCGGGTGATCGTAGACGAGCGTTTGATCCGGTAAGTGGACAATAAGCAATTTATGGCTTTCAAAGCTGATCGCCTCCAGTCGCGTTTGTTGGAGCTGGGCCACGGTGTACCCGGCAAGAATCTTTTTAACCTGCACGGAGGCCAGATCAGACCAGTCGCCGCCGCCGGGGTTCATCAGCGCGATCGTATACTCACCCACGAAAGGCGACGTAAGAAAGGCGAAACTGTTCAGGTACTGGCATACGGTTTCACGTCCCAGCGTCCCGGCCTCGACGGTGTAGGATGGCTGATTGGCGTAAACGTTCTGGGCGTCCCCGGTCAGGCCGAAAAACTCGATCGAGGCGGTCCCGAAGCAAATCACGTAATCGCGCCACGCCCTGATCGCCACGATGCCGTCCGGCATGGACTCCGCACGATAGAACGGCGCGATCTTGTCCGGGTGGCTCTCGTCCTCCAGCGAGGAGATCCAGAAAGTGTCCGAATTTTTCACGCTGAAAATGTAGCGCTGGCGGAGGTGGCACACGTCGTTAATGTCGCCCCAGGTGAATTGAGGGTTGTTAACGCCCGTCCCGGAATCCAGCGGCCAGTTACTAAACGTCTTGCGGGTCCCGTCGTAGCGGTAGAGTAAGAGCTGGTTTCCGGTCACGACGCCCTGAGAATCGCGGCTATGGGCCATAGGAGTACGATCCTCGCCGTTGACGTCGCCGACCTCCACGCCTGCGTTATACAGCTTGCCGCCCATTACCCTATAAGCGGAGTTCGAAACCGTGTTCCAGTCGGAGCCACGGGACAGGCCCGCCACGTCCGCGACTTTCTTAAGCCCCGGCATCATGCGCATATAGCCGTTACCGCCCTTAATCTGGCGAGCAATGGCGAGCATGTTCTCCGGTAGCCGGGTGATCCAGTCGAAGTCCGTCCGGCTGCGGCCATCACCGAAAACGATCGGCAGGTTAACGACCTGCCCGCGTTGCGCATAAGCTCCCATGCTCGCCCCTTAGTTGGCCGTGTCGTCGTCGTAAAAGCGGCTATGCGCCCAGGTCGATTGATTCCCCGCCCCGGTCAGCATGTCGTTACGGCGTTTGAGCGTCGGCACTTCGTAGAATGCCACCTTAATGTCGTCCCATTTCTCCTTAAGGAGCGCCCGGACGTCTGCGGGGAGTTCCATCTGGTTATCGATCAGCATCCTTTGTGCCATCTTGAGCGCGATCGCCTCCAGCGTCCACAGCTCCAGACCTGAGTCCTCGTTACCATCGGGGATCCCGTCGGAGTTGGTGGTGAAGATGTACGGAAAATTCAGGTTATCCTTGATACACTCCGCCATAAAAGCCTCTAAATCAGTCAGCCCGTCAACGACGGACTGCTGATCGGCAATTAGGAGGGTTGCAGTCGAGGACAGGCCCGCACGGCGTAACGCCTGGTTAACGATCCTGATCTTCTGCAACGTCGCCATTATTTTTTCCCTTTCGCCTTAGTATCCACTTTCTGGCCGTCTACTTTCTGGCCGTCTTTTTTGCCGTCGTCCGCTTTGGCGTCGTCCTTCGGCTCGTCTTTCTTCGGCTCCACTTTCACGCCGTCCGGCTGTTCAGAAGCGACGATCGTCTCCCCTTCGGTGTGGACCTGATCGCCCACCAGTTTCTCGTCCTCCGGGGTCGGTGCTGCGGCTGCGGGGACGACCTGAGCCTGGCCCTCTGCCACCTGCACGGCGTCCAGTTTAAGGCGTTGCTCCTCGATCTCCTGCTCCGCCTGGGTGGATTTCTGTTCGCGGCTGGCGCGCTCGGCTTCCTTCTGCTTCGCCTCCTCGATCGCTTCGTCCAGGATGTGGATCTTGTTCGGGTGATCCACCCAGAGGCCGGACTCCAGACGCTTTTCGGCTTCCAGCGCCGGGAAAATAGCATAGTGGACGAGGTGCGGACCGCAACGGACGGCAGTCAGGCGGATCGCTTCGGTGATGATGTTCGGGCGGGTGTAGATCATTTGTTCGTAGGACATTGGAGACACTCCTCTGGTTAGTTAACGGGACAAGTATAAGCGAAAAAAAAGGGGCCACAAAGGCCCCCTTTCTCATATTGCCGCGCCAGCTTACGCGGGCTGCTTCGGCAGTAACAGCCCCACATATTCCGGGACCAGTACGGACACGCCGTAAAGCGTGGTAAAACGAGCCGTACACACGCCCGCGATGTGGTTGAAGTCCCAGGACATGATCAGGGTAGCGCCGTTCTTCGTGCGGCTACGCATGACTTTCGGCCCCATGTCGGACGGGAATGCCAGGTTGCCGAACATGAGTTCTACGGAGCCGTCGGCCCATGCCAGGTTTCCGTTAGCGGCCACTTTGTTGATCACGGTGATAGCCGCGCCGCTTGCTGCGTTGGCGTCAACGTTAGCATACGGACGAGACGGCAGATCCGCGTTATTGACCGGGAGGATCTGCGGGGTGATCGTGATGTTGTTGCCGGAAACGTCCAGGACGCGGAACGTCTGGAGCTGGTCGGTCGTGTCCTTGCTGATCATATGGACGGAGTGAACGCCCGCGATCGTGAACGCGTCGCCCGCTTTCAGACCGTGACCAGCGGAAACGGCGATGATGCCCTGGCGGTTATCGATCGGGACGTCGTTCGCGTTTTTGGACTGGACTTTGTGCGCCGGGGCAGCGGTCAGGGTGATCGCGCCAGTCGGGCCAGCGCCTACGCGCGGAGCCAGATCGACCTTGTAAGCGTCAAAGCTCGCAATGTCCGGGATTTTCGCCTTTTCGAAAGCGCTCTGGTTGATGCCTGCGGAGTACGCACGGCCCGCCAGCTCGCCCGCGATATCTTTGTAAGAGAACGGCTCTACAAAGGCGCGGCGAGGGACGCCCATCGGGATCCCGATAGAGGTCATTTTCGCGTCCAGGGTCGCGAAACCGTTCCACAGGTCTTTACCCAGCGTACCCGTAGAGTTATCGCCTACGGTTGCGACCTGAGTCGCGTAACGGCCTGCGGTGTTCGCCACGTCAGAATCGATCTGAGCGGCCAGACGCAGGGCAGCGGCGCGGCCCATTTCTTTCATGTACTCCGGGCGACGCATTTCGCGCGCGTCCAGTTTCCACAGGACGTTCTGAGGCTCTTTGAACGCAGACGGGACCAGACGCTCCACGATATCGGTCGGCTGTTTGGAGGTCAGATCCAGACCTTCGACGATATCAGCGTGGTAACGCTGCGGGCGATAGATGACGTCACCTGCTTTCTGCATGGTTTCATCATCCGGGCGGTATTTGGAGGCGTTGTTAGACATTACGCAGGCAGCGTCAAAGCTCTCTACGTACTCCTCCCACATAATTTCTACTTGCTTTGCTACCTGGTTAGCCATTCTCTGTTTCTCCAACCGATGGGCGAATAGGGTTTAGTCTTTCTTCTCTAACTTTGCTTTCAGCTCAAAATATGCGTCCCAGTTGCCGGAGCTGCGCGCTTTTTCCTTCGCTGCTTCGAGCTGGCCGATATTTTTAGCGCCGCCGTTGCCTTTCACCTGCGGAGCGCCGTTAACGTCTTTCTTCGCTCTCGGCGCGGTCCCTGCTCGGCGATCAATGTCGGCGATCAGGTAGCCCAGGCGAATATGGTCGTTATTATAGGCGTCCTCGATCTCTTGTCGCAATTTTTCGTTACGCGCAAGAGCCATAACGGTAAGGGTAGGCTTTTGGCTGTTCAGAAGCAAAGCGGCTTGCAGCGGCTCCGGCAGGGACGACACGATCTCCTCTGCCTGCTCATAGCCTGCGAATTTCTTCACGGCCACGGCGCGCTCCTGCTTGTACACTTCGCCGCGCTCCTGGATACGCGTCTGGAATTGCTCGGCCTTAGCCTGCTGGGTTTTCTGGTGAGCTTCGGCCTCGGCCTTTTGCTCATACCATTTGTCCATCGCCTCGGCCAGCTTGCCCTCGTCCCAGTCGATCCCCTCGTCGCCTAATTGCGGCTTAGGCGGCAGATTGTCGAGACTGGTCGCGGTCTTGTGTTCGGTCTGGGTGGATTTCTGTTTGAGCTGGCGGGACTGCTCGCGGAGCTGCGCGCGTAATTTCTTCACCAGCTCGGAGTCGTTCGCGCCGTCCTCTACCTCGTCAGGATCCGCCAGGGGCTGGCCGTCGAAGGTAAACTCCTCGCCCTCGTCCTCGCCGTTCGGATCGTCGGTGGTGGTGCGCTGGCGCTCCGGGTCGTCGTCGTTGTCGTTCGGATCACCTTCGCCGCGCTCGCCATTGTCGCCCGGATCGGAGTCGTCGGTGGTGGTGTCTGCGGTCTGTTCAGCCGCTCCGCCGCCAGCGTCGCCGCCCTGAGTGCCGTCGTCAAAGGCTGCGTAGTATTTTAACCATGCGTTACGAAATTTCATTGTAGATCCCCGTTTTGTTGCATACGCGATGTATTTCGCCCATCGGTGGCGGGGATAAGTGTAAGAGAAGTTTTACATCATATGCAAGGGGGAAAGGTTTAAGGCCGATCCCCCCAGAGGTGGCGGGCTATTTCGTGGCGGCTTTCACGAGGCATTGAGACAGATAGAGCGCCTCGTGGTGCGGCGGGACCGAAGCGGGGATCACGTAGTACAGCGCGACGTTAGGCCCCGTGTTCGCGTGGATCATTTCGCTGGCGACTATCCGCCACTTTTCGCCGTCCGGCCCGGTCAGGATGCCGTCGAGGTCGTGGAGTTCTTCCTTGACCTGCGCGATCCGGTTTAACGTTGTCGGTCCCTTCCCTGGGAACGCGAGATAGTGATGGACGGTTTTCAAAATGGTATGTCCAGCGGCTTGTCGTTGTTGGCCGGAGGAACGATCTCGGCGTCCTCCACGTCCTCCGCTTTGCGCGGGTTCACTTCGCGGGCTGCGTCCGCTGCGGCCACAAAATCGCCCTCCAGCGGCCCCTTGTAGGTCAGTTGTTTAATGCTTGCGATATCTGCGAGGAGCTTCGACTCTGCCACTACAAAGTCGGCGCGGAGTTTCTGGAGTCCGGCTTCCATGATCGGGAGGCTGATCTCTGCCTGCTCCTCGGCGGTCGGCATGGTGTAATCAATATCGATCTCGATCTCTTTTAACAGGACGTAAGCCGCATTTTTGCCGCCTGAATTAATATGCTCCTGGACGCCCCAGATCGCGCCGTAATCGTAACTTTCCACGGACACGGATCCGCGCTTGTCGCCGACCTGGCTACCTTCGGCCACGCAAAGGCAAACGTACATTGTTTTTTTGATAGTTGGCATTGTCTCTAATCCTCTTTGGGGTGGGGCGGGACGATGCCCGCCGCCGGGGTTATTTGTTGCGAGCGCCGATCATGCCCTGCCACATGAAAACGACGGTATCAGATAACAGCGCTTTCACCTCGTCCTCGCCCATCTGCTCATAAAGCGAATCAAGCGCGCCGGGGATCTGCTCCCATAGTGCCTTTTGACCTTCCTCCACCTGCGCGTCCGTCGGCTGGAGCTGGACCTCGATCGGGGAGGGTTCAGTGTCGCCGGACTTTACGCGGGGGTGAGCGTTAGCCATGAGGGCCTCGGCTTGCATACCCACCAGCGCGAACGCCGTCGCCAGTGCCGCCAGATCCTCCTCGGTCGGCTGCTGGATAAACATCTGGGCCAGGCGGGCCTCCATAGTGCGGACCTTATCGCCGATCCCGTTCTCGTCGCACTCGGCCAGAATGATCGCGCGCGCTGCTTTTACTTGATCCATTGTGTTCTCTCTCGTCGGTTAATGATGCCCCGGCGGTCCGGGGCGGTCTGGTTATGCGTTGCCCTGCGCCTGAGCTGCCAGGAGCTGGATAATCGGCTCCACGTCGGCCTCCGCCGCCGGGATAGGCAGGTCAACCACGCCGCGCGGCTCGCCTTTGGTAATGTGGAATTTCCAGATCGCCATCACGTCGTCCAGCGAGTAGCCCGCCAGGATCTCCTCGTGGATCTTCTGCGCGCCGTTGGTTTCGTTAAACTCCAGGACCTGATCAACGGTCGGCATCTGGTTCCCAAATTTCGCCATTGTGCGGGCCATAACGACCACGCCGACGCCACGGGACAGGAAGGTGTTACCCTGCTCACCGCCGGAAACCATCACGGCGATCTCCGGCTCGTCGGTGTTAGGGTGGTAGGCAAGGGCGAGGGTAACGAAGCCGCCGCGCGGAGTGACTTCGAAAACGCGGGCTGCTGGGGTGGTGGTGATTTCTTTCATGGTGTCCTCTCTCGGTTAATCACGATAGCGTGATGTTGTGTGAGAAAGAATAGCCCGGACGTACCGGGCTGTAAAGTGTTTTTTTAATGGAATCGTTAAATTTATTGCGCGGCACGTTCCAGGGTGCTGTCGGCCTGCTGCTGCGCCTGGCGCTCGGCCAGTTGCTGCGCTGCGCGGTCGCTCTGGATCTGGTGGCCCTGCCCGATGGATTTCAGGAACAAGTCGGCCTGTTTGTGCGCGTCCTGGCTCTGGGCGGTGACGTACTTCTGGAGGATAGCCACGGCGGCCATTAGCTGATCCTGCGGGATAGCTGCGGCCTCGGCCATCGTCTTGACGGTCTGCGCCTGCTTGAGCTGGCCGTCTGCCTGCGTCCCCTGCGCCTTGAGCTGCAATTCTAAGCGCTTGTTGTCCTGCTCCATAACGGCGGCCTTGCCCTGGTCTGCCACGCCCTGCGCTGCGACCATCTGCGCGTCCGGCTGGTCCTGCTGGCTCTGCTGGGCCTGCGCTACCATCTGTTTTTCCTCGTCCGTCTGCGGCTTCACAATGCCGGAGAGTAAAAGCTGGTTGCGGGTGTACTCTTTGAAGTCCTGGAGGCCCTCGCCGTCCATGTTCGCAATGATCAGGCTCATGACGATCGTCGCGTTAGGGTCGCCCGGTTGCATGGTCGCTAACAGGTTAGTCAGGCTGCGGACGGTCTGCTGGCGTCGCGTCTGGGAGGACTCGCCGACGTCGGCAACAATTTCATATTTGCCGCGCTTGAGGTCGTTAATCGCGATCACTTCCTTCGTCTCGCGATCGACGACTTTCCCGGTCATTAACACGAGGTCGTCGCTCCCGTCCTCCTGCTGGATCCTCACGTAAGACTCGGAGCCGTAAACCTTGCGAGCGGCGGACAGGTAGACGCGGCCACAATGGCGCAACGTCTTAGCCAGGTTGTCCATGTAGAGCGCGCCCTGGCCGTCCATGCGGGCGAAAATAGCCTCCACGGTTTCGGTCGCCAGGTTAGACGGCAGCGCTTCGAGCTGGGAGGATCCGACAATCTGCTGGATAGTCGCCCCGGTGTACTGGAGGACGGCAGCGAGCGCCGGAGAGAGCGGAGTCGCCGGAGTATAGCCCAGCGGTCCGGCCTGCTGGACGACCTCACCAGACGCATTACGGAGCGATTTAGCGGGCAGGTATGCGGGGCGCTTCGTGTTGCGATCCCCCCAGGCGTTGGCGAGATTCCCAGGGATCATGTCGATATCCATGATCGGGATGTTGTCGCCGCCTGCCTGCGCGGCCTGGTCGGCCATCATGGACACGATCAGGTTTTCAAGACGCTGGGCGTCCATCGCGAGCGTGGCGTGGCCCATCACGCGCTCCTGGTTGTCGATAAACGAGCGGCGCGCGTTGAAGATAAAGACCGGGATCCATTCGAACGGGATCAGCTTCGGCTCCTCGATCCACTCCCCGCCGGAAAACAGGCCGCAATAGACCTTACGACGTTTGACGCGGCGATCCTTGAGCTTTTTCCAGCCTGCGGCCTTAAGCTCGTCGAAAACCTGCTCCATGTCGTCCTCGTCGTATACCTCCGTTTCCCCGGTGAGCGGGTTCTGGTAGGAGATCACGGTGGTGTCCTCGATCTTCACCTCATAGTAACGGGCGATATAAATCGCGTCTTTAGAGGCCCAGTCAAACCATTTGCCCGTGTTCAGCTCCATGAGGTCCTCCGGGGCCATCGCGTCCGGGTAACGCTCCTCGTACTTCTCCGGGGTCATGCTGAATAGCTCGGCCATCCACATAGCATCACTGCGATCGTACATTTTGGAGTCAGGATCGACAAAGAGGCACGAGGCCGGATCGTAGATCGGGTAAAAGACGATATGACGCTCCTCATTGTCGGGATCAAATTCGTCCTCCAGCTCCGTGTCCATGCGAAACGCGCCCATCCCGCCGTCGATGCCGTCGCCGTAAGTGTTATCGACGGACTCCGGCCCGTTGCTCTCGTTGTAGTCGGCGCGGAATTTGCCGTTTAGCTTGTCGGCCAGCTCCTCGGATGCCTTTTCGTCCTTCGGACGGAATACCACGGAGACACGGTTAAGGCGGTAATCGGTGATCAGGCGGTCGCACTCGCGGGCCACTTTGTTAAGTTCGAATCGAGGGTATTTCTCGAATCGTTCATCATCCATCGCAAAGCCGGAGTTAGTTGATCCTTCCCACTGCGCGCCCGGAATACGGACAAAGCGCTGGGTTTCGATCATTTTCTTGCGGCTTTGCTCCTCGCTGGCGATCGTCTGGCTCAGGCGCTTACGCGCCGTCTCATGCCAGTTCTGGGCCGATTTGGTGACTCGTGCCATTGTGTTCTCCGTGGGTGTCAGTAGTTGCTCGGCACATTATAGCCGTGATAGTCGTCGTTTTTCACGCGCTCCGGCGGCTGCATCAACATGCAAAGCACGTCGGCCATGCCTGGCGATTTCATTTTGAGCTTGGTCCGCATCTGCGGCTTAGGCATACGGGCAAACTTGCCGTTGGTGTTGTATACGCGCGGAATACGGCAGACCTCGGCGCGTAACTTCTGCATATGCTCCCCGATCCCGGCCTTGTCCAGACTGATCAGCTCCTCCGGGTTGTGGTAGATGCCTTTCACGACGGCCTCGTAAGTCTTTTCGAATCGGCGGCGTAACAGGTAGATATCCTGGCTCCCCCTGTTCGCAAAAGCATCAACATTTTTCAGGAGGTTGTCGCCCTCGGTCTTGTTATTGAGCCAGTGATCCAGCTCCACCAGCCCGTCGGGGTCTTTGACGCCCTCCCCGGCGTTGTAGCCGTCCACGATAACGTTAGTCCCGGCGTAAGCCTCCGTTACCTGGCGACGCAGGCCAGCGCCCAGCCCTGCCCGGTCCCACACAAACGCCTCGACGCCGTGGATCTTCGCCTCGCCGATCGCTCGGTCCACTGCGTCGTTAGCGTCGCCCTCGTACCACTCGGACATATGGGTGACGACTGGCCCCTGGCGCTCGCCATAGGCTTTGTTATCGGTCCCGACGTCCGCCGGGTCGAGTGCTGCGATCCTCATGCCGGACGGTTTAAAGCCTAAATGCAAATGAGCGTCGATCGCGGCATCAAACCATTCAGCCGGGATAATGGCATCCGGCACGGAGTCATTGAAATGACCTTCCCAGACGTGATCGAACAAGGCGCGGGAGAGGGTTTTCCGGTCAAATTCCATTTCCGCGCGGAGTTCCGGCGGAAACCACGGGTTATCCGACCAGTTGACGCGGATAACCAGGTGGAGATCGTCCTCATAGATGCCGTCGCGGAGTAGATCCTCCCAGAATGGATTAATAAATCGCTTGCTGAATGGGTCCTCACTGGATCCGGGGTTGGCGGTGAATAGCATCATGCCGCCCTTTTCGCGCATGGTCGGCGTCAGCTTGCGGATCGACTCCTCGGAGAACGTTTGCGCCTCCTCGCCCCAGAATCGTTTGAAGCCGAAAGCGGATTTTACGCCGTCCGGGTCGCGGGCCATCCCCTTAAAACGGATGATCGCGCCGTTCTCGTGGCGGATCTCCTTCTCCAGAATTTCGAAGCCGTCCAGACCGTACTCCTCGATCCGGTTGGCGAGGAGCGGGTGGACAGAATCCTTGATCGATGCCTGAAACTCACGCAGACACATAGCGCTCGCGGCCTCGTCGTGGGCGTCTGCATCCACGATCCCGCCGACGGTGAGCGACTTCCCGGAGCCACGGCCCCCGACCAGGATAACGAAGCGTTTCGGGCGTAACAGGATAGGCGTCAGGCACTCGGCGATCGTAATGTCGTGCGGGTCGCTGGTGTAAACCCACTCGCCGTTAACCTTGCGCATGTTGTACAGGTGGCGAGCCTGCAATCCATCCGGCGCATAGACGCCGTAAACCAGACCGCCCTCGCGCGCCTTGTAGCGGAGCATGGCCTCCAGTCGGGCCAGTCGCTCGATCGCCTCCTTACGATTTTTTGCCATAGCCTAAGCCCTCGTAAGCCCGTTCAATCTGGGTAAACAGCGCGCCGACCAGATACGCCTCCGGCTCGTCGTTGGTCTTGTCCCAGGTGATCCCAAAGTCGTCAGCGATGAAATTCTTAATGTGGGTGATCTCGTGGGCGATAACTGCGCGCCAGTGTTTACAGCGCTTGATCTGCACGATCGCCACGTAGGCGTCGTCAGTGAAATAGGCCGTCGCCCGGCCAGTCTGGCACGGCTTTCCGACGTCGCGCCACTTGTCCAGAGCCTGGTCCATCTTCGCCAGTTGCTCGTCGTCCTGCGGGTCGATACAGCAAACCATGTACGGGTAAGGCTGGGTTAAAAACCACTTGATCCCCAGCGCCTCAAAGCGCCCGATCGTGTCCGGCGGTAACTTATTTTTTCTGCTCATTCAGGAGGGCCTCCAGCGCATCAAGACGGGCGATCAGGTCGGATAGTTCTTCTACCTCGGCCCCGTGGCGGATCATCTTCACAATCACCTCGGCAGCGTCGAACGGGAGAATGCCGTCCGCTACGGCCTGCGTGACCTCGCGGATCTTGTCGCTGGCTTTGGTCCCTTTGAGTTCAAACTGATAGATCGGCGCGGTCGGCTTCACGTATGGCACAAGGCGGCTGAGAATATCGCGCATCATGGACGGGTCATAAAGCGACATCTGGATCGCGCGCTGGATGTACATATCCTCGGTGAGCGCCACCTCCACCAGCTCGTCCTCCTGGCGGATCTCGCCCGTCTCCTCGTCCTCTACGTCGATCTTGCGCCCGGTCTTTTCTTTCACCTTCACTTTTCGGAGGGCGTCGAGTAGGAGGGTGCGGAATTGCTTTTCCCGCCCGCGTCGCTGCGGCTGGTTATCCTTGCTGAATCGGTTGCCTTTCTTAAGGTTCTGCTCGTTCGCCATGATAAAAAAATCCTCCGGTTACTCCTGGATGTTTACAGGGTTCGCGGAGGATTGTCGTCTATCACTGGACCGTTATCAAGTGGAGCGCCCCGGCGAGAGGTCAGGGCATAAGTGCATATTCGCCGCCGTGATGGGCCACGGGCTAACCGGGTGGGCGTAGGCCAGCTTGTCGGCCCGTTTGGCGATGTAGCCCGTGCGCTTGCCCGTGTCCTCAAACTTCGCACAGATAACGCACGTCCCGTTACTGGTGAAGCGGGTGAAGTTGCCCCGGTGCGCCTTGCACTCGATCCCCTGGTAGGTGTGGACTTTCATCGCGATAGCCTGGGCGCGGCTGAATGCGACGGGTTTCTCCTTCGTCGCGCCCGCCATTAGTCGCAGGCTCCGCCGCTGGGGGTGCTGCTGTCGCCACTGTCATAGCTGGGGCTGCTGTCGCTGTCGTGGCTGGAGTGGTGGCGGTGGCTGTAGTTATCCCAGTCGTTGCGGTCGTTGACGTGGTAGACCGGGTTTAGTGGCGAGGTCAGCGAAAGCGGGTTAAGCGGGTCGAGGTCGTCGCCCTGGCGGTGGAGTGCGCGCCGTGTAGGGTCACTGCGGAGCGCGGTCGCCATGCGGGCCGCTTCGCTCTTGTTCGCCATGCTGCGGGGAGCGATGATCACGCGTGACTCCTCGCCATGCCTGCGGCCCAGTAGCGGATCGAATACCTCGGCGACGGTTTTCCCTTTGCACTGCTCGCAGATCCAGAAGGTGTCCGCCGACTGGGTAAAGCCGCGCGGCTCCTGTTTCCTGCACGTCCGGCACGTCTTAAAGCGGACTAACAGGCGGTTAATGCTGTCAAAGATGGACATTGCTCTCTCCTTCGTCTGGGTGGAATCGGCCCCAGCATAGCGCCGGGGCGTACATCATTCAAGCGCGATATTATCGGAGCATCAGGAGGAGGCAGCCGACCACGAGGCCGATCGCCAGCGCCTTAATGATGCCCGGACACTTTGGCCGCTCGTCGTGCGGGAAGTACATCACGCAGTCGCGCATAAGCTCCGCGCGCTTGCGGTCTATGTCGGCCTGCGTGACTGGCGGACGCGTCAGCCATGAAACCGGGATGTAGGCCGGAGGGATTCGATCCCCCCAGCTCCCGGCGGTCACTTTGCGCGGCGGTACTGCTTCACGTCGGACCACTCGACCACGCCAGCCTCCAGCGTGTTACCTGCGCCGTTGTGGAGCATGATATCCACCAGCGCGTCGTCCGGCATGTTGTGCGGCTTATAGCCCCATTCCCACACGATCCAGCCCTCGGAGTCCGGCTTCTCGCGCCCGGTCAGCGCGTCGAGCAAGTCCTGGCCGATCTCGGTCGGGATCCGGCCCGTGGCCGCCAGCGCCTGGATCTTGCTGCGCAATGCTTCGCCGCGTTTGGTATGCCAGCGGAGGCTCTGCTCCGTCTCCTGCTGGACGCGAGTCTCAAACCACGCCACGCGCTCGGCGTTGCAGTCACAGCGCGTCAGCTTCTCCATGTTCTCCTGTCCGCGCACGAAGTCCCGGAGGTGGCCGTTAGGCATCCTGAAAACATTCCAGTTATACGGGAGGCGCTTCTCGTCGCAGTTGGTCACGTAGCGCTCCAGCAAGTCCACGCGCTCCTCGGCCAGTCTGGCCGCCTTGTCGAAATTATCAGCCTTGTTAGCCTTTGCCACCAGCTCGCGCGCTACCTGCTCCGTGTACGCGATGTGCTGCGGCAGGCCCGTGATCCCGCGCCAGCCGTGCGGGACGTGCATCGCGCCGATGATCTCGCGTAACTTGACGTAGTAGCCGGACACGGTGGCCTCCGCTGCGCGCATCTGGTCCAGCTCCTGCTCCAGCTCGCGCTCGCGGTACTTGTCGCGCCACTTCTCGCTCTCGGAGTGGACACGGGCCAGCGCCTCGTCGGACAGGAGCGGCAGGTGGCAGGGGGAGAGGTCCGGCTCCGCTTTGAAACCGTTCGCCATAGCGTCGCTAATGTCGGCAATGTGGATCTTGCGCTGGGTGTAACGTGCGCGGTCCTCCTGGGACATATGCGCGTAGAGTAAACCTTCGTCGTGGCTGTTCATGGTGTTCTCCGTCGGGTGATGGCCCCTTGCGGGGCCGGGTAGGTTAAAAGCCGTCGTAGTAGCCTGGCAGTGCGCGGAGCTGGGCCTCGTCGTCCACCAGGTCCCACTCGGTCGGCTCCAGGTCGATCGCCGGGTCCACATCGTCACAGATAATCATGTCAGCGCGCCCGAACGTGTGGAGCTGCGCCTCGTCGTCGATGTGGAAGCCTGCGAAGCCGTCGGAGGCCAGGAGGGCCTCGTGGGCGATGATACCCGCCACCAGCGGGGAGACGTTGCCGCTTGCTTTCTGGCGCTCGATCTCGGCCTGAATGTCTGCGAGGGTCTGGGATAATGTGGTCATGGTCTGCTCTCTCGTCTGGTTTAAGGTGGGCGGCGTTGCTTCGTCGGTAGCCTCGGTTCGATTCCACTGGTAAGCGTTCTGCCTTGCGGCGAGTGTCCAGCGTTCGGCCTCACGGTTGGGAATCCTGACACTACGATCAAGCCCCTGCGTTGCTCCTCTCCGGCTGCATCCTGCCGCCGCCCTACGCAATAAAGATAACGGAAGCGTGATATTAATGCAAGGATTATTTATTCTTTATCATCCCATCGCCCAGGCCTGAGCAATTGACCTTTGCGCCACTCGTCCCACACGAAGTACGGCCAGAAGATGATCACCAGCGCCAGCACAAAGACCACTATCAGCGCGACCAGCATCGCGCCCAGCGGGACCAGCGACGGGGGGACGCCCTGCGCCTCCCTGGCACATGCACGGCCCAGGGCAGCGGCAGCGCCGCCCCACAGTTCGACCGCCATCCATGCCGCGCCGATAGCCAGCCAGGAGAAAACCATTTCGTAGAGCATCAGTAGATCCCATTTGTCAGAAGATACAGCCGCCCGTTTCGCATCAGGCGGATCATGTTGCTGGTCCCGTGGCCCATCGGGACCGGGTAGAGCTGGCCGTCTGCTGCGCGCATATACAGCCGATTGCGGACGCGCCAGCCTTGCAGGGTGTGGCCCCGGCGTCCGTACTCGTCGCGCTTCACGTCCACGATCCGGCAGTACACCGGAGCCTCGTTAATCTGCATCATCACCAGCCCCTCCAGCCGCCAGTGTCGCGCGGTAGCTGGGCCAGGTCATGGTCCCACTTCGGGGCCTCGTCCGGCTTGCGGTAGCCGTCGTAAAGCATCTGGACCGCCGCGATCGGGTGAGCCGGGAGCGACTCGTGGATGTACAGATAGAACATGCCGCGCCGTCCCTCGTGGGTGATACCGAAGCCGCTCCGGGTGTAGGTGTGGAGCGGCTGGTCGCCGGGTGCGGTCGGCATGGTGTCGGCCAGGTACTGGATCGCGCTGGCGTGGAGTGGTGACGGCATCATGATCTGCGGCGTCCCTTCGGTCAGGGTAATGCGCTTGCCATCGTGCGGGCCTCCAATCAGGAGCGCCTCGACTAAGTTTGCAGGGTGTTGCATGGATCCTCCCAGTCTACGGGGTCGAATGATTAGCGCCTACTTGCGGCCCTCTGGGCTTCCATCGTTCGGCGCTGGTGGTATCGGTCAGGCTACTGGCTGGCCTATGTGGCCGACTGGACGGCTTGCCTTGAGCTGGTTCCAGTATGTGAACGGCGTCACATCGCGCCATGAATGATTGTACTGGCCGAAGGACAGGGAGCCGGACGAGACGCTGGGGCCGTCGTAGCCGACGCGGCGGAGTTCGGACAGGGGGACTAACATCAGCGTGTCCAGGGTGTGGCCGCTGTCGTCGTAGCGGTACGGCTCGGCCCGGACCAGGGCGGGGAAGCGGACGCGCTCGAAGCCGCTCGGCCCGTTGTAGCCGTAGGCGTCGGCGTGGAGGATCTCGATCATTTTCATGGTGTTGTCTCTCGTCGGGTGGATGAATGCCCCGTTGCCGGGGCGCTGGTGGTCAGGCGCGAAACACGTTGATCGTGTCGTGGCGGTCGAGATAGAACTGGTCCCACTGGCGAGCGCTGTCGGTGCGGATAATGCGGTCGTCAATCTCGATCACGGTGCAAGGCTTATGAGTGCCGGGGCAAAGGATAACATCGCCCACTTTCAGGTCGCGGCCTTTGATTGTCTGGCGGAGGCTTACCAGCTCGCGGATTGCGTCGCGGTTGTAGCTGGCGTGTAGTTCGGTGATGCGGGCTTTAAGTGCTGTAGTCATTTCGGTTTCTCCTCTGGGGGTCGGCGATGTTGCCGCCCTATGTGATATAAGATAAACACTTTCGGGCGGCATGTCCAGAGAAATATCACGAAAAGATTAAATTATTTTCGGCGGACCATTCTCACCAGGTCGGCCACCAGAAACCACAGCGGCGCGGCAATCATCGGCCACATCAGCACGGACAGGCCCAGCAAGCCCAGAGGCTGGTCGAAGCCGTAGCGGTCGATGATCCACGGGATCACCATGAGGTAATAAGCCAGCGCAAGCCACATCATCGGCCCACCTCGTCGCGTAGTTCCTGCCGGAGCTGGTCACGCTCTGCGGTCAGGTCGTCCACTTCCTCCAGCGCATCCAGCAAGCGCTTAGACAGGTGGATCACAATCTCCTCCGTGTCACACATCGCCATCGTGACCAGGTGGCGGGGATTGGCTCCGCCTGCGAGGTCCATCAGCTCCTCGTCCTCCAGCGGCTCCTCGTCCAGCCTGCGGACTGGTCGGGCCAGTTCCATCTTATTCATTGTCGCCTCCCTTCGCCGCCGCTCTGCGCTCTGCGTCCATCTTCGCCACAAAGTCCCGGACGCCCTGCTCTGCGAGCGCCGTCGCCTGGTTGTGGCTGTAACCCTTGCGCCTGGCTATGTCGTAAAGCTGCTGGCGCATCGTCGCCCGTTGCTGCGGTCCTACATACATACGGGAGAGGTCCGTCACGCTCGCCGCCTGCCCTTTCATCGTCTCTTTCATCATTACCTCGTTTTGTCAGGGCCGTAACGAAACCGTTACAGCTTGAGAATGTTACACACGATCGCGATTAACAGCGTTAACCCTGCGCCGTAGAGTGCGAAGCATATCCAGAGATATGTCCACGATCCGACGGCTTCCCGGAGTGGTGTTTCCTGCTCCGGCGACGTTCTCCCTCGTGCTTTCCGGGAGGGGAATTTTATCACGTTAATAGTATGCTCCTTTGCATCACGTTTCAATGATAATTATGTGTGGAAATGGTCGGGGGTTTTGGGGTTTTAACCCCCGGCAAAATCCCCGCCGTAACACTCAAAAAATACCCGTTACCAGAATGCTCGTAAGTTACTGAATATCATCGGTAACATTGTCGGTGTAACAGTGTTACCTTTTTGAAACTTCGGAGCCACTGGGTAACGGTAACATATATATATACCCCCTTTAGGGGGTATATGTTATGTAACCCGTGACCGTTACCAGGAAATGTGACCGTTAAAAATCGTTAAGATCGTCGGCCCCGTCGTCCGGTTTATTGCCCCAGTCAGTCGGGCGCGGATCGTTATCCTTTATCCCACCCAGGAGCGGGATCGCTTCGTTCATGGCGGTGAGCGTTTCGTCCCCGGCCATCTTGATCAGGATCTGCTTTTTGGTGGCATGTTCAAAGGCGCGGTGAAATTGCATCTTGTCCATCGGGTCGTCGGTCCCGGTGCGCGCCCAGTCGGATAACATGCCTTTGGTCAGTTTCGGCGTCCGGTAGTTCTTTTCCTTTCGCGTCAGGTTGTACTCGTGGACAAACTGCGCCAGCCGGAGGGCGTTCTCCTGCGTCTTGCTCACCTTCTGCGCTGCGGCCTTCTCCTCGTCCGCGCCTGCGTCCTGTTTGACCAGCTCCGGCTCGTTGATAACGATCAGCGTCGTGTCGTTGCTGCCGATGTGCCACGCGGCGGGGCCATCCTTCCCAGGTGCGGACATGCGCGCCATTGCCTCGCGTTTGGCTTTGACCAGCTCCGGCGGGAGTTTAACGGACTTCGTGCGGAATGCGCGCCGCTCCAGCATGGCGGAGCCTTTGGCTTTGGTGTGGTCGAAGATAAACAGATCGCGGTCCTTGTGCTTCGAGAGCGTGATCTCAAAGGCGGAGTTAGCCTTGAGGGCAGACGCCCCACGTCCGCCGCGCGTCGCGTCCTTCCCGGAGTGGTGGAGGATCACCACGGCACAGTCCAGCGCCTCGGCCAGCTTCTGCGCGTTGGCTAACAGGATGGCCGCCTGGTCGTTGTTGTTCTCGGTGAATGGCTCGCCGCCCACCCAGCGCCCCGGCTCGTTGTCCTTCGGTTCGCGCCACTGCTCGCCGATCTTCTGGCCTGCGGAGTTGGCGCTATAGGTATCGATCACGACCAGCGCGGGCTTGTTGCCCTCCAGCTCGAAGAACGGGGAGGCGTTGAATTTGGCCGCGAATTTCATCAGCTCGCGATCCCGGTGTAGCGGGACGGGCTGCGCGATGATAAACAGGTTATCAAGCGGCTTGTTTTTGTTCTGGCTGTATACCCAGCCCGCGTAGCGCTCTTTCACGCCGTCGGCGTCCTCTGGCGCGAAATACAGCACGGATCCTTTACGGACGGGCAAACCCCCGAAGTGGTGGCCCTTCGCCACGCAGATAGCCATCTGGAGCGCGCAAAAGGTCTTTTTCGCCCCGGACTCGCCGACCAGGAAGCCCACGGACCGCTCCGGGATCAGGTTCTGGATCACGAAGTTGATAACACGCGGGGCGCTGGCCTCCCGGAGCTTGTCCAGAAATTCGTCCGGCTGCTCCGCCAGCATGGCCTTAATTTTCGCCAGGTCACGCTCGCGGCGCTCCTCGGTGGTCAGGCTGCGCGGCATCATGGCGGGCTGGTTGTCCTCGTCCAGTACCATGTCCCACTCGTGATCCGCTTCGTTTGTTCCGAAGTGGTAGAGCTGGACGTCCTCTAACGTCATGCCCTGCTCTGCGGCTGCGTCCTCGTCGATCGCCATCTGTCGGGCCAGCTCGTCCTCGCTCATTCCCGGCGAAGTCTCCAGCCATTCCGGCGGCTGCTCCAGAGGCCCGTCGCCTGGGAGGATCTGGTCGAGTAGCTCCTCTTTGCTCGGCTCCTGCTGGTCGTCTCTTTCGTCTTGGATCATACTGCTTTCCTTAAATCATGGTAACGTTGTCGGTAACAATGTACCCACGACGCGTTACCCGGTCAACCCGCCGCCAGCAAAGAAAAAACTTTACATCATGGTTTCATTGTTCTAATGTCGATATCGAACAAACCGGAGGCATTTATGGACCTGTTCAAAGACGAGCCGCGCGCCCCACTTCGGGCCAACGTGGCGCAACGTAAGACGCCAGCGGAGAAAATGCTGGAGATACTGGAAAAGGTTAAGCCGTCCGATCTCTCCATTCAGGACGCCATCGATCGCGGCGTCCTCGATCCGTTTGGTGTAACGCAGGAAGTCCGGGACGCTTTCGCCCGGTTAAAACCGTCGGAGCAAATCTTCGCCGCGTTCTGGGGCGTTGCTGGTGTGGACAGTAAGGCATTGCTGGCCCTATGCCGACACGCCGCATTCATGGAGCGCGACGGACTGCTCCGCGATCTCAAAGTGGACAAGGAGCTGATCGCCTGCCCGGTGTCAGACTCCGACGGACTCGACGACGTGATCCCCCCAGGGACGCCAGTCGGGCCGGAATTAGCCGCCGCTGCGTTGCGGTGTAAGCAGGCGTTACGGAGTGAGAAATGAAAACATTGTTAAAGAGGATCTACATTAACGCGATCATTCTGATTGTGGTTTATGTGGCCGTTTGGGCGCTGTTCCCCGGCCATGTCCCGTTTGATTATCTGGAGGGCTGGGCGTTCGCTGCGACGCTGGCCGCTCTGGTTGGCGTGGACTACCTGCGGGAATATATCGACAAATTACTGGACCAGAGAGGAGACGCTTAAATGTTTATCGCCGTGAGAAAGCATAACAAGCCCGTATTTTTGAACGTGAACGAGATCAAGATCATCCGTGACGCGGAGCCGGATATCCATAACCCGGACTATGATCCGAAGGTCCACCCCGGCAGTGTGATTTTTACCACGACCGATCAGCACAGTACGCTTGAGCGGTATTTCTCCAGCATGTCGCCGGAGGACCTGCGGGACGTGATCAACGACGCCGCCGCCCAGGTTTACACGGCCCCGATCTGCGACCGGATCATGAGCCTCGACAATTGCGTGGCCCGTCTGGCCCGGTCTATGGAGGACTGGCTGGAGCAAGCCAACACGCCGATCCTGAATCTGGACGGCATGACGCCGGAGGAGTCGGAGCGGTTCAAAGCGT
>QFQS01000060.1 GCA_003243455.1 Cereibacter sphaeroides
CGCATACGAGTATTTAGGCTTGGAGGGTGGTCCCCCCATGTTCAGACAGGATTACACGTGTCCCGCCCTACTCGAGTCCATCCACATCACTTTCGCATACGGGGCTGTCACCCGCTACGGCCGAACTTTCCAGATCGTTCTGCTAGTTGAATAGATGGCACTGGCCTGGTCCGCGTTCGCTCGCCACTACTAACGGAATCTCGGTTGATGTCTTTTCCTCCAGGTACTGAGATGTTTCAGTTCCCCGGGTTCGCTTCTCGAAACCTATGTATTCAGTATCGAGATACTCATAGTCCCAATTACCTAGCCCAATAGGCTAGATAATCAGGATGAGTGGGTTTCCCCATTCGGAAATCTGCGGGTCAAAGGTTGCTCACACCTCACCGCAGCTTATCGCAGCGTGCCACGTCCTTCATCGCCTGTATGCGCCAAGGCATCCACGAATTCCACACCACCAACAACAACGCTGGATCGGCCGAGTTGCCCAAAGGCAGCTCCACCAACCACTCGGCATAGCGCCGCTGCGGTCAATTGGTGCGGGTGATTAATCTCAGCCAGATATTAGTGAATTGCCGGACCTTGCAGATCGCGAACCCCGGCCTTGCGGCCAGCGCTCCAATCCCAAAGCCGACACCTTCACGGCATCGATTTTAAGAACCCATTCACAATGTCAAAGAGGAAGCCGGAGCTTCCATAACCGCTGCCAGATGCAGCGGAACTGATGTCTTCATCAAACTGGATCGTCGTTCGGGCATCGCGCCGTCAGTCGCAGCAAAGCATGTCCTGAGCGCCTGCCTTAAGCAGGCAGTCGAAGGGCTGCGCCTTGTGGCGCGCTTCACAGCGCTGGCCGTTCTCGCTACGCTTGAAGTGGTGGAGCCTATCGGGATCGAACCGATGACCTGATGCTTGCAAAGCAACCGCTCTCCCAGCTGAGCTAAGGCCCCATGCGCCAGCAAGGAGAGACGATAGCAAAGCTATCGTCTCTCCTTGCCAGCACGATCGGCGTGGCAGAGCCTGCGCCAGGGGCGCGGCTTTGCCGCGTCCGGCGGCGTGGGCCTTGCGGTACGCTCGAATATGGTGGGCCGAGTAGGAGTTGAACCTACGACCTCACGCTTATCAGGCGTGCGCTCTAACCACCTGAGCTACCGGCCCGTGCCGCGCTGGCCGAACTGACCGACGTGCGTCGCAGGCTTTCGCCCGCGCCGTCTCGCCGGTTCCAGTTGATGAAGGGACATGAGGACGGTGGTACTGATATGTTCTTTGGAACGGGAGGAAGCTCTTCCCCGACCGTGGTCGAGGCGCTTTCCGCCGCTATCCTTAGAAAGGAGGTGATCCAGCCGCAGGTTCCCCTACGGCTACCTTGTTACGACTTCACCCCAGTCGC
>QFQS01000025.1 GCA_003243455.1 Cereibacter sphaeroides
CCCGCGCTGCGGGACAGACCAGTAGCCGGGTCAATTCTCAATGAAAATCCCGGGTCACTTCTCAGTGCAAATCTACACCCGAAGAGCCAGAGGCGGACGACGAGCTTGTCGACCTCCGCATCTGACGCCCCTTCCTATGATCGGCTCCATCCTGAAATCCGCCGCTGGGTTCGCGACGAGGGATGGACCGACCTGCGTGAGATACAGGACACCGCGATCCGTTCGATCCTGGGGTCGGACAGCGACGTGATCATCATGGCAGGCACGGCGTCGGGCAAAACCGAGGCCGCGTTCCTGCCGCTGCTAACGGAAGCAGCCGAGATGACGGGGGGCGGCCTTCGCCTCCTCTACATCAGTCCCCTCAAGGCTCTCATCAACGACCAGTTCCGGCGCCTCGAACCACTATGCGAACGTCTCTGCCTGCCGATCACCCGTTGGCACGGTGATACGCCGCAGGGACCGAAGACGCGGCTGCTCAAAACGCCGGCCGGCGTCGCCCTGATTACGCCTGAATCTATCGAGGCACTTCTACTGCGTCGCCCGGCTGATGCCGCCAAACTGTTTCGTGGTGTGCATGGGATCGTCATCGACGAGCTCCATGCTTTTCTGCAAGGCCCGCGCGGTTTGCACCTGGCGTCCCTCCTCCGTCGCGTCGACAGGATAACATCCGGACGCCCTCGACGGGTAGGGCTTTCCGCTACGCTTGGTGATGCCGACGCTGCTTGCCGCTGGATGAACGCGGCAAACCCGCTAAGCGTCAATGTGCTTCGCGCGCCGCAGACTGGTCCGGGCGTCAGGCTGCAGATCCGCGGCTATGAGGAGCCACCCGAGGGAACAGCGATCGACGAAATCGCGGATAACGGTGCAAGCGATGCATTAAGCCAAATTGCTGACCATATCTTCTCAAACCTGCGCGGATCGAACAATCTCGCGTTCGCTGCATCGCGCCGCACGGTCGAGGCCCTTGCCGACCGCCTGCGCGAGCGGTCGGAGCGCGACAACGTGCCGGAGGAATTCTTCCCCCATCACGGCAGTCTTTCAAAGGAGCTGCGCGAGACGCTGGAGACGCGCCTCAAGGCCGGCGACCAGCCGACCACCGCCGTCGCGACGACGACGCTCGAGCTCGGCATAGATCTTGGCAGCGTGCAGTCGGTCGCACAGGTGGGGGCGCCCAGATCGCTTTCAGGTCTGAAGCAGCGTCTTGGACGGAGCGGTCGCCGCGGGACCCCGGCGGTGCTTAGGATCTATGTTCGCGAGGATCATCTCGATCCGGATTCCGATCCTCTGGACAAGTTGCGGCTGGAAACGGTGAGGGCTGTCGCCTGCGTCCGGCTCCTACAGGCAAACTGGGTCGAGCCATCAACTGAGGACTCCTCGCTAGCTACGGTGGCGTTGCATCAGACCCTGTCGCTCATTGCATCGCAGGGCGGGGTCCGAGCAGCCGCAGCGCACAAGCTCCTGTTCGGCCAGGACAGCTACCTAGCTTTCGCGCCTACGGATTACGCCGACCTCCTGCGGGGAGCCGGCCCCCAGGGCTCCGACCTTCTCGAGCAATCCCCAGACGGCATCCTCATGCTTGGGAGGACCGGAGAGGAATTGGTCCAAGCGCGAGACTTCTATGCGGTCTTCAAAACTGACGAGGAATGGCGCCTGGTTTCAAGCGGTCGGACACTCGGAACCGTTCCGCTTACCAATGTCCTCGGAATAGGATCGCTAATCGGCTTCGCAGGGCGGAGGTGGCGGGTGGAAGCGGTCGACGACCGCGCCAAGGTGCTGGACGTCGTTCCTCATCGATCCGGCAAGCTGCCCCGTTTCGACCGACCCGCGAACGAGCAGCTGCATGACCGCGTCACTGCCACGATGCTGGAGGTGCTGTCCGACCACGAGGTTCCGGCATATCTCGACGCGACCGGAAAGGAGTTCCTTCTGCAGGGGCGAATTGCATTCCATGAACTCGGCCTTGATCGACGTGCACTCCTTCCAGCGGCACGCGACACCCATGTCATCACCTGGCGCGGTACGGCTGTAAATTCGGTGCTGTCGATCGTTCTGATGAGCGCAGGCATTGAGGTCGCTGTCCACGACGTGGGCGTGACCGCAGTGGACGTCACACCTGAGCAACTGGCTTCAGTTCTCCGTCAAGCGGGCGATTGCCCACCGATGGAGGACCTATCGGACTTCGTCGCGAGCTTCCGAACAGCGAAGCTCGACGACTTCGTCGATGACGCGCTGCTGCGGCGGCTATGGGCGAGACGGAACGAAAGGTATCGTGACGACGTAACCCATGTTCTAGAGCATCTCAGATCAGCGACAGCTAAGCTCGGACACTGAATGCTGAACCTGCCTGCAAAAAGCAGCTAATAGTCGGCCTAGGGAATAACGAAAAGATATTTGGCGCCCGCAATATCGGCGGCAGCGGTCATTATCACTTCCATCATGAATGTCCGCATTCCTCGGCTCACTATCCGAAACCGGACCGAGCGGAATGTCCCAACGTCGGCTTATCAAGCTCCCACCAAGTGTCGCGCCCGCATCAGCGCCTGTGCGTCGGGCGCACGGCCCAAGAAGGCGCGGAACGACTCCATAGGATCGCGAGTGTCGCCAGCGGACAGTATTTCGTCGCGGAAACGCGCAGCGAGTTGCGGGTCGAAAATGTCGCCCGATTCCACAAATGCCTCAAACGCATCGGCGTCGAGCGCTTCGGACCAGGCATAGCTGTAGTAGGCGGCGGAATAGCCGCCATCGAAAATATGGGTGAAGTAGGGAAAGCGATGGCGCATGCCGACTTCGGGCGGCATGCCCAGCCGATCGAGTTCCGCCGCGACAACGGCGCGCGGGTCTGTCCCCGCCGCTGCTTGCTGGTGGACGGCGAGATCAACCAGCGAGCAGCCGATCAGTTCGACCGTGGCGAAGCCCTGGTGTCAACGCCGGTATAAAATGGGGCCAGGCACCGGTTTAAAAAGGGGCCAGTTGGTTCAGTCAAACAGCCTGGGATTGAGGCTGGGCACTATCGGCAGCGGGGAAGCGGCTGTAGCGGAGCGGAAGCCGATTTCCCGCTGCCGATAGCCGTTTTTGATTAAGGCATCTTGCTGCTCTCCTTGCCCTTCTGGCGCTTGCGGCTGCTGGCGAGCCGGAAGCTCTCGCCGTTCATCTCGAGGATGTGGACGTGATGGGTCAGGCGGTCGAGCAGGGCGCCGGTGAGGCGCTCGGAGCCGAACACTGATGTCCATTCGTCGAACGGCAGGTTGCTGGTTATGAGCGTGCTGCCGCGTTCGTAGCGCTGGCTGAGCACCTCGAACAGCAACTCGCCGCCAACGGCCGTGAACGGCACGTAGCCCAGCTCATCGAGGATCAGCAGCTTTACCGAAGCCAGATGCTTCTGAAGGGTGCGTAATCGGCGTTCGTCCCTGGCTTCCATGAGGTCATGCACCAGCGCTGCCGCTGTAGTGAATGCTACGCTGAGCCCTTTCTGGCAGGCGGCAAGGCCCAGTGCCAGGGCGGCGTGCGTCTTGCCGGTGCCGCTCGGCCCGAGCGCGATGACATTGCGCCGCCGCTCGATCCATTCCCCGCGTGCCAGTTCCAGCACAAGCGCCTTGTTCAGCGAAGGCTGGGCTGCAAAATCGAAGGTGTCGAAGCTCTTGGTGTGCGGGAATCTGGCCATGCGGATGCGGCGCTCGACCATCCGGCGTTCGCGATCGATCCGCTCGAGTTCGCACAGGCGCAGTAGATAGCGCGCATAATCGGCGCGGTCCTGCGCGGCCTCCAGGGCGACTTTCTCGTGCTCACGCACGAAGGTCGGCAGCTTCAGTGCCTTGAGGTGGTTGGCCAGCAGCACCGCTGGCGGCACGCTGGTCGAAGCCTGCTCCATGGCGGGCAGCGGCATCAGGTTCTCGGTCATGCTGCCGCTCCAGGAGCCGAAGCAGTCGTCCCGGACAGCAGGCCCAGATAACTGCGTGGATTGGTTCGCCCAACATGGGCGCGAGGCAGATGCGGATAGAGCTCCAGATCCAGACGCGGGGGGCGCTGCTCAAGGCGTGCCAGCGCAATCATCTTCACTGCATCAAAGCTGATCGCCCCCATCTCCAGCGCCCGCGCCACTGCCCATTCGACAAGGGTTTGCTCGAATTTCTCACATAGGCGCAGCACCTGAATGAACTCACGTCGACCTTCTTTGCCGCTGCGGACCTCCATCAAACGACGGATACGGTGCATCGGTTCGGCCAGCACCCAGCCATCCAGCGGCGCAGCCTGATCCAGCGCGCGTGGCTTGCGCTCCAGTAGCGCCAGATAATGCAGCGGATTGGGGATGAAGTCTTCGCGTTCATAGCTGCGCGGGTGCACCGCAATCCGTTCCCCGCCGCAGATCACCTCAACCCTCTCGACATAGCCTTTTATCACCACCTCCTGGTGGGCGTAGGCGGTCGGCACCGAGTAATCATTGGTGCGGTAGCGCACGAGCGACATCGACGAGGCACGGCCCGTCACCATATGGCACGGATCGAACGCAGTCGCCGGCAACGCCATGAATGCCGCCAGGTCTGCCTCCATCCTTGTCGCTATGCTCTGCTCATTCCCGCGCAGCACAGCTTGACGGCGTTCCACGCATTGTTCGAGAAAGCGAGCGTTCATCGCATCAAAGCTCTCGGCCACCGGCATCGGCACCATGAAGTGACGCCGAACATAGCCAACCAATCCCTCGACCTTGCCTTTGTCATTGCCCTTGCCAGGGCGACCAAACTTGTCCTCGAACAGGTAATGGCTCTGCAGAGTGGAAAACATCCGGCTACGTTCACGCTTCCCGTCGCCCAGGATCTGCGCCACGGCCAGCTTGGTGTTATCGTACAGGATGGACTGCGGGATGCCGCCGAAGAAGGCGAACGCCGCCACATGGCCTTCACAAAAAGCCTCGGCTACTTCGGCCGGATACGCTTTGACAAACGGCGCATCGCTGTGCGGTAAATCCATGCAGAAATAGTGAAATCGCAGCAACTTGCCGTCGATGATCCCGTCCGCCTCGCCAAAGTCCACCTGGGCGTGACCCGGCTTGTGGCTTAGCGGAATGAACACCTCGCGGCTGTGGAGCTTTGCGCTCGCCACATAATCGCGGACAATCGTGATGCCGCCAGCATACCCGTGCTCATCGCGAAGCCGCTCGAATATCCGAAACGCCGTATGGCGCTGCTTGAAATGCACCGTGCGATCCTCAACCAGTATCCGGTCAATGATCTCGGTGAACTCCGCAAGCTTGCGGCTGTAGCTCCTACCCGACCGCCCGTGCTGCGGCGGTTCCGGAAAGGTCAGCATCTTGTCCACCGTCTTGCGGTTGACGCCAAAATAACGCGCAGCACCCCGACGGCTCATCCCGTCGATCATCACCGCACGCCGGACCTTCTGATAAAGCTCCACTCTCTTCATCCTTCTCCTCCGCCCAAAAACGGAGGTTAGCAGGACTGGCCCCTTTTTATCCCGGTGCTCTCAGCCGACGGATGGCCCCTTTTATTACCGGTGTTCTCAC
>QFQS01000026.1 GCA_003243455.1 Cereibacter sphaeroides
GAAATTCTGGATCAGCACATTGGCGTCCACCGATCCGCCCGGTTCCAGCACCTGTTTGCGATATTGCATGGCGGTGGCCTTGTCGCGAATGCCGCTCGTCTTGAAGCGGGTGAAGAGGTCGAGCGCGATCGCCTTGGACCAGACATAGGTGTAATAGATCGCCGAATAGCCATCCAGATGGCCGAAACTGGCATAGGCATGGGTGTTCGGGACGGGCGGGAACATCGAATAGCGGCTGATCTGCGCATCATACATGGTGGCAAGGTCGAAATCGGGCGCGCGATTGTAGAAGTTGAGCGAGACGGCCGAATAGGCAAGCTGTCCCTTCCATCGTCCCGCTTCACCGAACTGGCGACCGGCATTCATCTTCTTCACCAGATCTTCCGGGATGGGCTGGCCCTGCGCATTGGAGGCAAAGCCCTTTAGCGTGTCATAATCCCAGGTCCATTCCTCCAGCAATTGCGAGGGGGCCTCGATAAAGTCCCATTGCAGATTGCTCATCGACTGAAGGCTGTAGGTCTGTTTGCCCGAATAGAGGCTGTGGATCAGATGGCCGAATTCGTGGAGGAAAGTCGTCACATCGTCATGGTCCATCGGCCCGCTGGCCGGGAAGTTGCAGATGAGTGCGCCGACCGGCACCTGTTGCCCGGTGACGCCGGTGCGGATCGGGAATTGCGCGGCATGATTATATTTGCCGGTGCGGGGATGCATGTCGAGATAGAAGCGGCCGACCAGCTTGCCCTGATCATAGAGTTCCCATGCGGTGACGCTCTTGTCCCAGACGGGCGTGTTCCACGGGCGAATGTCCGCGCCGAACAGGTCGCCGACCAGTTTGAAAATGCCCTGACGCGCCTTGTCATAGGTGAAATATTGGCGGACGACTTCGGCATCGACGGCATATTTCTGCTTGCGCAGCAGGTTCTGCATATAGCTGTTGTCCCAGCCTTCCAGCCGGTCGATGCTGGGATCGACCGTCCTGGCGAAGGCGAGCAGTTCGTCATAATCCTTGGTCGCGCCGGGCTTTGCCGCGACATTGACGTCATCGATGAAGGTGGCCGCGCGGGTCGGGTTGCCGATCATCTTGTCGGCGGTGATCAGTGTCGCATAATCGGGTTTGCTGAGCAGTTGCGCCAGAGCGTAGCGCTTTTGCAGCAGCGTCTTGAAGACCGTCTCGTTGGTGGGCCAGCCGCGATTGCGGAAAGCGATCAACACTTTCCGTCGGGTGTCGCGGATCGACGCAAAATCGAAAATGGGGAAGATGTCGGGATAGTCGTAGCTGACATGGACGAGGCCATCGGCATCGGGCTTGTGCGCGTCGATATAATCCTGCGGCAGGCCTTTCAGCTCTTCGGGCCTGAGCGGAATATCGCCCTTGTCGTCGCGGATATTCTTGGCGAAGAGCAGGCCGGTTTCGATGATTTCCTTTTGGAGCTGCGCAACCTTGGCCCGGGTCGCTTCATCCCGGTCGACGCCAGCCAGCCGATAGCTGACCAGTTGCTTGTTCAGTATGTAGGCTGTTTTTGTATCGAGGCCAGCCGTTGGGATGGCGGACAGGCGATCATAGATCGGGCGGGACAGAGAGATTTCGGTACCGAGCGCGGCGAGTTTCTGAACGCAGGCTTCGGCTGCTGCGCGGATTTTCTCGTCGGGGTTGGTTTCCGAAATCAGATACATTTCGCTGGAGCCGTCCGACAGGATCAGCGACAGATGGTCATAGGCGGTCAAATCGCTGGCAATCGCAGCCTTGCCCGTCCGCGTTTCCAATGCCGTCTTGGCCTTGGTCGCCAGCGAGAAAATGGCAGAGCAGCGCGATTCCACGGCGGCGGTATCGGCCAGTGTCAGCGGCAGGGGATCGAGCAGGCCGTGAATGTCGGCCGCAGTAGGTGCGGTCGTGGGGGCTGCGAGCGCGGTGCCGCTCAGCAATATGGACAGGAGCGGTAAGCGAGACAGGACAGACATGAAACCCCCCAGGCTTTATGATTGAGGGGAGAGTGGCAAGGATAGACGGCGCGCGCAAGTGACGCGGCCTGTCACAAATATGACGGCGTCACGCCCCCTTGCGCCGGGACATGAAGGCGAGGCGTTCGAACATCATGATGTCCTGCTCATTCTTGAGCAGGGCGCCGTGCAGCGGGGGAATGGCCTTGCCGGTGTCGCTGCTCTGCAGCACCTCGAGCGGCATATCTTCATTGAGCAGCAGTTTCAGCCAGTCGAGCAGTTCGGAAGTGCTGGGCTTTTTCTTGAGGCCCGGCACCTCGCGGATGTCGTAGAATATCTCCATCGCGCGGTTGAGCAGGATTTTCTGGATGCCGGGGAAATGCACCTCGACAATCTGCTGCATCGTCTCACGGTCGGGAAATTTGATATAATGGAAAAAGCAGCGGCGCAGGAAAGCGTCGGGCAGTTCCTTTTCATTATTGGAGGTGATGACCACCACCGGCCGTTCCTGCGCCGCGATGGTCTCGCCCGTTTCATAGACGTGGAAGGCCATGCGATCGAGTTCCTGCAACAGGTCGTTGGGGAATTCGATGTCAGCCTTGTCGATCTCGTCGATCAGCAACACGGGCAGGGTGGGGGCGGTGAAGGCCTCCCACAGCTTGCCCTTGCGGATATAGTTGGAAATGTCGTGGACGCGCGGATCGCCAAGCTGGCCGTCGCGCAGGCGGGCGACGGCATCATATTCATACAGGCCCTGATGCGCCTTGGTCGTCGACTTAACGTTCCATTCGATGAGGGGCGCGCCCAGGGCGGCGGCGATTTCCTGCGCCAGCACCGTCTTGCCGGTGCCCGGCTCGCCTTTCACCAGCAAGGGGCGGCGCAGCAGCACCGCGGCATTGACCGCGACCTTCAGGTCGTCGGTGGCGACATAATCCTGCGTGCCTTCAAAGCGCATATCGTCCGTCCGCTTGCCTCTCTGTCCATGGGACTAGGCAATGCGGCGGGGGCGCGCAATGCGTTTGTGCGCTGCGGCGAGGGCAGCGGGAGGGGAAGGCGATCAGTCGTGGCGGCCGCGCACGTCGGCACGTGCGGCCAGCAGATCCCACAGGCCACGATGCTGGTTCAGCATCTGGCGGGCGCCGAACTGGATGGCGCGGTCGATGGCATCGTCGCCGCCGATGGCGCGGGCGACGTCCAGCGTGTCCTGACGTTCGGGCAGGGTGCAGCGATGCGGTTCCAGCCCCGCGCGGATCGCCGCCATGTCGAGCACATGGCGAACCGCCCGCCAATCCAGCACCAGGGCGATGGCCGCCCCCATGGCGCAACCGCGCCGGTCGGACTGGGCCAGCATGTCGAGCGCATGGCGCTGCTGGCCGACGGCGGTTTCGCAATCGGCCTGACCCGCGGTGCTGGGGACAGGGCCGGTGGCGACGGTGACCTGGGTCAGATAGGCGCGTTCGGCCGCGAAGGCATCGGCCGCCTCGATCAGCCAGCGGCGGGCCGCATTGTCGGCCGAGCGGGTCGCGGCATGATCAATCACGCCGGGATGGCGGCCATGGAGCAGGCAGAGATAATAAGCGGCATCGGCAAGGTCGGGCAGGGATAGCATCCCTTCGCGCACGACGCCCATGCCGGCGCGATTCGCATGGACGTGCGAGGCCGTGCCGTCGGCTGTAACCAGCGCCTCCAGAACGCGCGCAATGTCGCCAAATTGATAGCGTGGTGCCGCTTCGCTCATATTCCAATCCCTGTAGGCCCCGGTCCGCCAGCGAGGTCTTCGAAAAGGCAAGCTAGGGGAACGGGGTAAAGGAGGGGTTTACGGCAACGCAAAAAAAGGCGGCCCGCAAGGAGCCGCCCCTTTCCCCATGCGGGGCCGGTATGGATGCGCCCAAGACGCATCGCCAAACCGTCTCTTACTGGTCGAGGAAGGACCGCATTTTCCGCGAGCGCGACGGGTGCTTGAGCTTGCGCAGCGCCTTCGCCTCGATCTGGCGGATGCGTTCGCGGGTCACGCTGAACTGCTGGCCCACCTCCTCCAGCGTATGATCGGTGTTCATGCCGATGCCAAAGCGCATACGCAGCACGCGCTCCTCACGCGGGGTGAGGCTGGCTAGCACGCGGGTGACGGTTTCCTTCAGGTTCGCCTGAATGGCGGCATCCACCGGGATGATGGCATTCTTGTCCTCGATGAAATCGCCCAGATGGCTGTCTTCCTCGTCGCCGATCGGCGTTTCGAGGGAGATCGGCTCCTTGGCGATCTGTACGGACCAGCTTGTTGATCGTCTCGATCATGTGGACCGGGATGCGGATGGTGCGCGCCTGATCCGCGATGGAGCGGGTGATCGCCTGCCTGATCCACCAGGTGGCATAGGTGCTGAACTTGTAGCCGCGGCGATATTCGAATTTGTCGACGGCCTTCATCAGGCCGATATTGCCTTCCTGAATGAGATCAAGGAATTGCAGGCCACGGTTCGTATATTTTTTAGCGATGGAAATGACGAGGCGCAGGTTCGCTTCCACCATTTCCTTCTTGGCGATGCGTGCTTCACGCTCGCCCTTTTGCACCATGTTCACGATGCGGCGGAATTCAGGCAGCGACATGCCGGTCGCCTGCGCGATTTCGCTCACCTCGTTGCGGATGCGGTCGACCGAGCGCCCTTCGGCGGCGACGAAGGCCGTCCATTTCTTGTCGAGGCCGCTCACCTTCTCGAGCCAGCCATCGTCCAGTTCATGGTTCACATAACGGTCGAGGAAATCCTTGCGGCTGACCTTGTGCCGTTCGGCCAGGCGCAGCATCTGCCCGCCCAGCGCGGTAAGGCGCCGGTTATAGGCATAAAGCTGGTCGACCAGATATTCGATCTTCTGCTGGTGGAACTGGACGCTTTCGACCTGCGCGGTCAGGCTTTCGCGCAGTTCATGATAGCCATCCTCGTCCGCCTGGCTCAGCGCCTCGCCATTGGCCATGGCCAACATGCGTGCTTCCTGTGCCTTGGAAAAGGCGCGGAAAATCTCCGTGATGGCAGCGAACTTCTCCAGCGCCATCGGCTTGAGCGTCTCTTCCATCTGGGCAAGGGAAAGGGTGTTGTCCTCTTCCTCTTCCTCTTCATTGCGGCGGGCGCGACGTTCGGTCAGGCCGTCCTCGTCCTCATCGGCGTCAGCAGACTCCTCCTCGGGCTCCTCTTCGTCCTTGAAGCTGGGGCCGGCGGTCTTCTCGCTGATTTCGCCATCATCATCCTCGGCCCCTTCCTCCATATTTTCAGGAGCAGGATCCTTGGACAGCATGGCGTCGAGATCGAGAATCTCGCGCAGCTGCATTTCGCCATTGTTGAGCGCGGTCGACCATTCGATGATCGCATTGAAGGTGGTCGGGCTTTCGCAAAGCCCCAGGATCATGGTGTCGCGACCGGCCTCGATCCGCTTGGCGATGGCGATTTCGCCCTCGCGGCTGAGCAGCTCGACCGCGCCCATCTCGCGCAGATACATGCGGACGGGATCGTCAGTGCGATCGACCGTTTCCTTCTTCTTTTCGGTGACGAGCTTGGGGCCGCCATCATCTTCCGAACTTTCGTCGGACGAATCATCGTCATTATCGTCGCGATTGTCGTCGCCGTCCTCGCCGGCTTCCTCATTCTCGACGATGTTGACGCCCATCTCGTTGAGGGCGGACATGATGTCCTCGATCTGGTCGGTGGACATCTGATCCTGAGGCAGGGCCTCGTTCAGTTCGTCGACAGTGATGTAGCCGCGCTTTTTCGCGCGCGAAATCAGCTTTTTGACGGATGCTTCATTGAGGTCGAGCAGCGGGGCGTCGCCGCCATCCTCTCCATCGCCCATACCGCCATTCTTGCTGTTCGCCTTGGTCGCCATTTATTCGCCTTGCCTCGTCACCCGACAAACGGGCTGACCTTTATCAAATACCATCTTCGGACTGGCCAAGTTCCGCCAGGCGGAGCAGATGATTGCGGTGAGCCGCCAGCGCCTGATTTTGCGCCAGCAAATTCTCTTCGGTCAAATCTGCCTTTACCCGCTCCGTTGCCGTGGCCAAATTTCGTTCAAGCTCCGGTCCCTGCGCCATCACCCGAACGGCCTCTTCCAAATCGCGTGCGACACGATCAGGGTCAGTGGTCATCCTGCTTGCGGTGAGTGAGAACGTATCGGCCCGGAGCATCCCCTTGGCCATATTATACATGAAGGACAGGCGAATCATCGTGTCGAGCAGGCTGGCGAGCATGGGATCGCCGATTTGCAGGGCCGCCAGCATTTCCCGATGGGGCGCAATCTGTTCGGGATGGCGCAGCAGACTGGCCAATGTGGCACGCAGCAACCGCTGTTCAAGGCCGTCGGCGCCGATGGCGCGAGCCTCCGTTCCGGCGGGGGGCAGGGGCGGTTTCCAGTTGCCGCGCCGGTCCCTTTGCCAGCGCGAGGGTTCGCTCGTGCGCCGTCCCGGCGCGGCGGCGGGGGCGGCCGCGCGGCGGGAAAAGAACAGCATGTCGTAGCGTTCGCGAAACTCATGGGCGTAGTGGGCGCGTACGTCGGGATGCTGGATCGCGTCGGTGATGGCGCGCAGCCTTTGCTTGAGCGCGGCGCGCTGTTCGGGCGTGTCGAGCGGGGCGACGGTCAGTTCATGGCTCCACAACCGCTCGATCAGCGGCTCGGCGCTGCCCAGCACCGCTTCCATCGCGGCCGGGCCACTGGCACGGATCAGGTCGTCGGGGTCCTGCCCGGCGGGCAGGGTGGAAAAAGCGAGGCTGTGGCCGGGGCGCAACAGCGGCAGGGCGCGGGTCGCCGCGCGGATCGCCGCCTTCTGCCCCGCCGAATCACCATCGAAGCAGAGGATGGGCACTTCCACCATCTTCCACAGCCGTTCGATCTGATGTTCGGTCAGCGCGGTGCCGAGCGGGGCGACCGCTTCGCCGAATCCGGCCTGGGCGAGGGCGATCACGTCCATATAGCCTTCGACCACGATGACCCGGCCGCTGCTGCGGCTGGCGGGGGAGGCGCGGTCGATATTGTAGAGGGTGCGCCCCTTGTCGAACAGGGGCGTGTCGGGCGAATTCAGATATTTGGGCTCGCCCGCGCCCAGGATGCGGCCGCCAAAGGCGATGACCCGGCCGCGAATGTCGCGGATGGGCAGCATCAGCCGGCCGCGAAACCGGTCATAGCTTTCGCGCTTCCTGGCTTTGCCGCCATCCGGTTCCAGCCCGTCCGGGTCGATCAGCAGCCCGGCCTCGACCAGCATGGGATCGCCAAATTCCTGGAGCGCCCCTTTGAGCTTGCCGCGCGAATCGGGGGAATAGCCAAAGCCGAAGGTCTGCGCCGTGGCCGGGGCGATGCCGCGCTGTTGCAGATAGGCGCGGGCCTGTGCCCCGTCGATGCCGCCAAGCTGCGCGACGAAGAAATCCTGCGCCGCGGCCATGGCATCATGCAGCCCCCTGGCCTGCTCGGCGCGCCGGGCAGCGCGCGGATCGGGCGCGGGGACATCCATGCCGGCGGTGGCGGCCAGTTCCTTCACCGCCTCCATGAAGGGCAGGCCGCGATGATCGGTCATCCAGCGGATCGCATCGCCATGCGCGCCGCAGCCGAAACAATGGTAGAAGCCCTTTTCGTCGTTGATCGTGAAGCTGGGCGTCTTCTCATTATGGAAGGGGCAGCAGGCCTTATATTCGCGGCCGGCCTTCTGCACCTTCACCGTCTTGCCGATCAGGGTCGACAGCGAGGTGCGCGCGCGCAGTTCGTCCAGCCATTGCGGGGTGAGGCTCATGCGGATTGCCCAGAATCAGGTGCGCCACACCCGTTCGTTTCGAGCGAAGTCGAGAAACGAGAAGAGGGCTTTGGCTGCTTCCTGCCTTCGTTCGAAGCCAAGGGAATGTGCGTCGTGCCACGCTCTTTGGGCGGCCGGGCAAGCTGTGACACCAAAGACCAATTCCCTGCTATCATGGCTTCCTTCTTGGCCCGCGACCAGCCGCCGATGATGCGTTCGGCCTCCAGGGCTTCGATGCGCGTGCCGAAAGTTTCGCTCCAGACAAGCGTTACCGGTCGGCGCGCGGACGTGAACTTGCTTCCCTGGCCACATTCATGCTGGCCGATGCGATGCTCCAGATTGTCTGTATGGCCGGTATAGTAACGGCCATCGGAGCATTTGAGCATGTAGGTCCAGAACGCCATTTTCTGAATATGCCCCAACCGGCGCCCATGTCGAGCATCCGGTGTCGAGCATCGTGCCAGTCGTTTCTCGACTTCGCTCGAAACGAACGGGAACTGGATATTCGTCCCTCCCGCGAGCGGCAGGGGCCAATTGGCAAAAGCTTAGGACAAAGCCGCCTTCACCAGGCCGCTCGCCTTGCTCATGTCGATTACCGAGCCGTGGCGTTCCTTCAGGACGGCCATGACCTTGCCCATGTCCTTCAGGCTCTGCGCGCCCAGTTCGGCCTTGATCGCCTCGATCGCGGCGGTGGTTTCCTCCGGCGAGAGCTGGGCGGGCAGGAAGCTTTCGATCACGTCCAGTTCGCCCTGTTCCTTCGCGGCCAGTTCCTCACGGCCGCCGCTCTTGAACATGTCGATGGATTCCCGGCGCTGCTTCACCATCTTTTGCAGAACCTCCACCACGACGGTGTCGTCGTCGGGCACGGTGGCGGCGGTGCGCAGTTCGATGTCGCGATCCTTGAGTTTGGCCAGGATCAGGCGGACGGCGGCCAGCCGATCCTTGTCCCCGGCCTTCATGGCCGTAAGCTGCGCGCTCTTGATGGTTTCGCGAATCATGGCGAACGAATCCTGTGTCTGTCGGAAAGAGACAGATATAGGGGCAAAAGAGATTTTTAACAGGCGTTGACCGCGGGCGCCCACAAGCCTAGGTGGCGGGCCGTTTAACCCGCTGAAGACGGGTTCCCGCAAAAGCATAAAGGACCGATCTGCCATGGCTGACGCCAAGACCCTCATTGTGCCCAAAGGAGCGACAGGGGTCGTGGTTTTTGCCGACGGCAGTGCCGTGTTCGGCCGCGGCTTCGGCGCGGTGGGCGAAGCGGTGGGCGAACTGTGCTTCAACACGTCCATCACCGGCTATCAGGAGATCATGACCGATCCCAGCTATGCCGGGCAGATCATCACCTTCACCTTCCCCCATATCGGCAATGTCGGCACCAACCCCGACGATGTGGAGGCGGACAACCCCTATGCGCTGGGCTGCATCGTCCGGCAGGATGTGACCGCGCCCAGCAATTTCCGCAATGTCGAGCCGTTCGACCAGTGGATGCGTGAAAAGGGGCGCATCGGCCTGGCGGGTGTCGACACCCGCGCGCTGACCCGGATGATCCGGGAAAAGGGTGCGCCCAATGTCGTCATCGCCCATCATCCCGATGGCCAGTTCGACCTGGTGGCGCTGGCCGACAAGGCCGGTTTCTGGCCGGGGCTGGAGGGCATGGACCTGGCCATCGAGGTCACGGGCAAGGAAAGCCGCCTGTGGACGGATGGCGTGTGGAAACTGGGCCATGGCTATGGCCTGGATGAGGCAGGGGAGGAACGGCCCCATGTCGTCGCCCTGGATTATGGCGCGAAGAACAATATCTTCCGCAATCTGGTGAAGGCCGGCGCGCGCGTGACCGTGCTGCCCGCCACCGCGACCTTCGAAGAGATTGCGGCGCTCGGCCCCGACGGCGTGTTCCTCTCCAACGGACCGGGCGATCCGGCCGCGACCGGCGCCTATGCGGTGCCGGTGATCCGGCAGGTGCTGGCCGCCGACATTCCGGTGTTCGGCATCTGCCTTGGCCACCAGTTGCTGGGCCTTGCCGTCGGCGCGAAGACGATCAAGATGCATCAGGGGCATCGCGGCGCCAATCACCCGGTCAAGCGGCTGTCGGACGGTCTGGTCGAGATTACCAGCATGAACCATGGCTTTGCGGTCGATGTCGACACGCTGCCCGCCAATGCGCGCGCGACCCATGTGTCGCTGTTCGACGGGAGCAATTGCGGCATCGAGCTGACCGACAAAAATGCCTTTTCGGTACAATATCACCCCGAAGCGTCGCCGGGGCCGCAGGACAGCTTCTATCTGTTCAGGAAGTTCGTTGCCGGCCTGAAAGGCGCGGTCGCGGCGTGAGCCAGAACCTGCCCCCTGTTGACGAACCGCGCCTTGCCGCGGAGTGGGAGGCGGACCGTGAGGTGCTCGCCAACCTGAAGCGCAATGGCGACGTCGCGCGCATCGCGCGGCCCGTGGACGTCAGCTTCAAGGGCAGCGAGCAGGATTTCGAGCGCGTCCTCATCATCGCCAGCCAGTTCGGCTTTGTCGAACTGGACCGGGAAGAGGATGAGGATGGTGACCTGTTCCTGTTTCTGGAATGCGTGCAGCCGGTCGACGAAGCTTCGATCCGCGCGCTGACCAGGAAATGCCTCCAGATCGAAATCCTCTGCGGCGTCGAATATGACGGTTGGGGCTGCGAGGCACGGGCGGGGGGCGTGCATTGATAAATTTTATTCCGCAGCAGGCATTAAATGAAGCAGTCCTATTCCAGCTTTTTGTTCATGCGCAGAAAGCTGATGAGAGACTCCTGAAGGACGAAATTGCGCGGCTGTTTTCTATCGCTGTTAGTGCCAAGCGTGTAGAACTGGCGCTTGATGATCTAGTGGAGCGATCATTTGTTTCGCGTTGGGTGAATAGCGGGTCGTCGTCGATCAAGCCCGAAGGCTACAAATACGTTGAAACGCAATTAACCGATCCTGATTCATTTATAAGTCAATACGCTATTAATGGCGACGATTGGCTAGAGCAGCAGAATCTCGGTAACGGTGCGCCTGCCTCTGATCGGATTGTGGCTTTCAATCATAATCAGGTTGAAGAAGCTGTAGGCGCGATCACGCCAGTGATCGAAGCACTTGAAGCTGATAATGGGAGTCCCGACCAGCCGGGGCTGCGCGAGCGAATTTTAGGTCAGCTACGAGCCGGTGTGGAATTAATTCGCGTCGGTGAATTCAAAGCATATCTGGTCTATTTAACCGTTGTTCGCGGCTTAGGTGAACTAATCCAAAAATACGGTAATCCCGCAATTGCTAAGCTGGCTGATGCTTTGCTTGGTGCGATCGTCTCACAGATATTTCAGGCTAAATAAAATGCCCAAACGCACTGACATCTCCTCCATCCTCATCATCGGCGCCGGGCCGATCATCATCGGCCAGGCGTGCGAGTTCGATTATTCGGGCACGCAGGCGGTGAAGGCGCTCAAGGAAGAGGGCTATCGCATCATCCTGGTCAATTCCAACCCGGCCACGATCATGA
>QFQS01000027.1 GCA_003243455.1 Cereibacter sphaeroides
GGAATCCCGACCGGTTAATTCTCGGAACAGTGGCCGGTTAATTATTGGATTACCCGGCCGGTCGCGTCGGAATCTGCAACTGCGGGCGTACTTCTTCAGGTCACGGTTGATCCGGCGGAGCTGGACGCCATCCGCCGACTTGGTCCTTTCATCCTCATACCAATCGGAGACATCGCGTGCGTCGGATCGTTTCCAGCCGCTGCTCGCCGCGAGCTCGTAGTGGACCTCTTCGCCGAACGCGGTCGAGGTCACGACGCGACGGTACACCGGCAGGTCGACATGATAACCTTTCTCGTAAAAGACCCGAACGCAGTTGGAGCGGACCTCGGGCGCACGCTTGAACTTGCCGTCATCGAGCGCATCCCGGACCATCTGGCGGGCCTGCAACGACGTCATCTCGGCGCCGCATTCGCCGACCAGATCTTCCTTGCGGAAGTAGACGCCGTCATCGATGTCGTAGTCATTGTCCGGGTCGCGGACCATGGTTTTCATGGCGTAGCTACCCTGCTTGACGAACTCGAACGGCGCCGGCTTGCCAGCGTTGGCCAAGCCGTTGCGCAGCCGGGTACGGTTCGCGTCGCGCCGGTCGCGCATCGCATCCTGCTCGGTCTTGGGAAGAGTCACCTCCTGATCGTGATACGCACGGACGTCTTTGGCGCAATCGTACATCACCTATGCTTTCTGGGTTTGTGTCAAAGCGCGATCCCAGATCGCGCCGCTGACCGGCATTGCCGGCAGGTCGAGCATCAGGCGCCGGATCATTCGGCCGTCTTCGCTGTTCAAGTCGTCGCAGGCGCTCTTGGTGAGGTCGGCGTCAGTGTTGGCCTGACCGATCAAGCGATCCATCGCCTCGGGGCGCGTGTCGTCGAGCGCCAGGTACGGCATCATGCTGGCGGGGACCGGCTTGTTGGGGAACCGCACCCGCCGGATCGAGCGCCCGCAATTCGTCATCGCGTTAGCGAGCAGCCGCGCCATGTTGTCGAAGGCAAACTCCTGTGCCGCGATGCTAAGCGGTGCGACGTCGGCGCCAAGCGACCAGTCGAGCATCGAGCGATGGGCAGTCTCGGCGTCGAGATGATCGCCTTCCGGACGCGGACAGGTCCCGAGCGAGAAGATCTCGATCGGCTGCGCCGGCGCAGCGATCGTTAGCGCGTCGACGAGCCCGACCATGATCGGATTGTTCGCCCACAGCCCCCCGTCGGCGAACACCTGCTTCGGACCGCTCGGGGTATTAGGGTCATCGATCGCAGCGAGCGACCGGTAGATCGGCGCCGCGCTGGACGCCAAGCACACATCGACGAGCGGATAGCGATCGTCACGGACGCCACTCTTGGGCGTTTTCTTGAAGACCCAGGCGCGATGCTCGCTCATCAGCACGGCTGGGACGGACAGTGAAATACCCCGCTCCTCGAAAACATCAAGCATGGTGACGTCACCGAGCACTTCCGTCAGCGCTCCGCGAAGCGCTTTGTCGCCCTCGCGGACAAAACGACTGCCTTGCGTGGCGCGGTAGATCGCGCTGCGCTTGCCGGCGATCCGATGAGGGAAAATCTTCGGCCCGTGCTCCCGGTAAAGCCTGACGATCTCCGTCATTGGCCGCCCGACGGCGAGCGCGCAGCCGACGATCGCGCCGGTGCTGGTCCCGGTGATGAGATCAAATCCCCGACCAAGATCGAGCGCCGATTCGCCTCTGATCCGGGCGAACTGATCGGTCAGGCGGCCGAGGAAGGCCGCCGTATAGATGCCGCGCATGCCGCCGCCATCGAGGCTGAGCACGCGGAACGGCCTCCTAAGCTGTTGATCTTCTTCGGACGCTTCCATGCAGGCCATCCCGCTCCTTGACGACGCGGTTGCCTTGCACCCTACGTCCGTCCATATGATTTGGGGACGGCGCGCCATCGCGTCAAGTAACTAGACGTGATGATCAGATGAGAATCGCGTTTTTTGGAGGATTGCGCATGGAGGAGGGAAGCGAGCGGCTGCGCTGGGGGGTCCGCCGACGGCTCGAGTTTATCGACTTCAGACTATTCTGGGACGGCCGTTTCAACCGCAGCGACCTGTCGGTTACGTTCGGCATCTCGGCACAACAGGCGTCGGCGGATATCGGGCAATACGAGAAGATAGCCCCCGACAACCTCCATTACGACCGCGCCGAGAAGGCCTATATCCGTGCCGAAGGTTTCGCGCCGGCGTTCATCGGCGAGACGATCGAGCGCTACCTTCTCCAGCTCGTCGCGATCGAAAATCACTGGATGCGGCCCGGCGACACCTGGTTCGACGCCATTCCGCCGATCGAAATCATCACCTTGGGCCGCAGAGCCACCGATCCGACGGTGTTGCTGCGCGTGCTGGACGCGATCCGCAAACGGCAAGAAATCGACATTGACTACGCGTCGCTGACCGGCTCGGTTCAGCCTTCCCGGACGATCGCACCCCATGCCCTCGCTCATAGCGCCGGCCGCTGGTACGTGCGGTCATGGTCACGCGACCACAATGATTTTCGAGACTACAATCTCAACAGGATTATCGCGGTCCTTGCCCACCGGCCGGCTGCGGTTGACGTCGCACTCGATTTCGAGTGGGTCCATAAGATCAATCTCGTCATTCGGCCGAATCCGGGCTTGTCGCCGGAGCGTCAAGCAGCCGTAGCATCCGAGCACGCCATGACGAACGGCCAGCTCATACGGCCATGCCGTTTGAGCCTCAGCTTCTACCTGATGAGCGAATATAATCTCGACGTCGAGCCGGGCGTGCTGAAACCCGAGAAGCAGCAGATCGTTCTTCACAATCGTGACGAGGTCACGCAGGCGCGCGCGTCCTCGCGTCAAATGTCGATCGAAGCGCTCGCACGCGCTTCACAATCCGTTTGATGACAGTGAGGTACTCGACGACGCGCGCCTCGTGTCCCCAACTCTGGCGCCTGTATCAACCATGGCGATAGCGGCGACCATTTTGTTCGGGAGTCTTGCCCGCGCCGATCAGTCGGAAGGCTCCGACACCGATCTCTTGATGATCGACCTCGACGACGACACCCGTCATGTCTCGGTCGGCCATCTGTCGCTATTCGTCTACCCTTGGCACCAACTGGCGCAGGACGCGCATAGCGGCGATCTCTTCGTGTGCCATCTTGTCCGCGAAGCGAAGGCACTCGTCGATCCTGACGGCTACCTCGAGAAGCTCCGAGATGCATTTCACTTCAGGTCGAGCTACGCGGACGAGATCGGCCACGCCGCCGACTTCGGTTGGTATCTCGTCCTCTATGGGAACGAACTTAACCCGTCGCTCCTGACGAAACGGGCTCTTTGGTGCATTCGAACGGTCCTGATCGCCCGGAGCGCCGAGCGGCGCGATCCCGTCTTTGCTCCGCACCAGCTCGCGGAGGAAACCCGGTCGGTTGCGGCGCGCGAGTTCCTGAGCCACCGGCACGATCCACGCGACGACGCCACGGTTCGTCAGGTTCTTCGCTCATTCCTTGAAGCAGAAGAGCTATCGGACGCCGATCTCCTAAATGCCAATCGCGAGACTTTTTTCCAACGGTTTTCCGCTACCGCCAACAAGGTGGCGTTGCAGACGCTCCATCAGGAAGACCACAGTCGAGCAGGTTATGTTGGTTAGCATGGCAATAATCCGCAAAGCTGGATCAGCCGGCTTTAAGCTACCCGAGATGCCAATCTACGGGATCACAGGATTCCCCAAGCGCGGTAGCTTCCCCTCCCCGTCATCTCCCGCACCCCGAGCTCGGCAATCAGATTGAGGGCGCCCCGCGGCGTCACGTTGGCCGCCTTCGCAACCATGGCGGCCGAAACCATCGGCCGCGACAGGAACAGCTCGATAGCGGCCGGGAGGCTACTGGTCGAGCGGCGGCCGCGGAGCTTGCGCTCCATAAGCTGGCGAGACTGATCGAGCCGGGCGATCTCCTTCATGCCCGCCTCCGCCGCGAGGCACATCGCGTCGAGGAAGGCGAGCAATCGCTTCGTCCGATCGTGAGAGCGCCGCCGCTCGCGAGGCACGGCTTTCAGGCCGACGTTGAGCGCCGGCAGATGCGAAACGACCTTGCCTTGGGCCCGTAGACAGGTGGCGACCAGCTGCCCGCCGAGCCAATGCTGCCGCTGCAACGGCTGAATGATTTCCCAGGCGTCGAAGAGGAGCGCGGCCGACAACACCGGCGGCAGATCAGCGACGTGCTTCCTAACACTTTGCCATTGGGAGAGCCGCTCCTTTTCGTGCCATTCCGCGTCGCGGATAACGAGCCCGCCGACGACGAGCGACGGCTTTTCAGACGCCACCGCCGGCGTGGCGACCCCGTTGAGAACGCGCCGCGAGCGTTCGAGCACCGCATCGATGTGTGCGAGCTCGCGAGAGAGCGGATCATCGTCTTCATCGGGAGGCTCGTCGGCCCCCTCCCCTCTCCTCTCATCAGCAACGCCCGGTGCCTTCGATTGGGTGACGCGCTCAGCCCCTGTCAGCGCCGAGATACCGGCTTCGGACACTGCCCACCCAGGCGCGGCACCGGCCATGCGACGCCGCGCGCGGAGGATGCCATGGCCGATGACCAGTTCATGAGTCGGCGATCGGATATCCATATGGGCATCGTGAAAGACCAGGTCCTCGACGTGGAGGAGCTCGCCCGAGTTCCACATGCTGCCGGCTGCATCAAGGAAATGTCCGCGCTCCGCGAACCCCTCCCCGACCGGGCTTCGGCGTACGATTTCATCGAGCCGGGCCAGTTGGTCCTCAGCAAGCGCCACCCTGGGAAGGAGGGTCTGGAACGGCAGATCTCCAATTTCATAAGTCATTGTAAATACGCTGCTTCGATATCAATATGGAAGCTATCACTATTTTGCCTTCCGTCACATAGATATCTAGCAGACACGCTCGTGGTGGGCAGAGTTGCCTGGTCGTCCGGATTGAACAGGGGCACGCCGGTCGTGCCTCATATCGACGAGAAGCCCCGATTTCATTGGGTTTTCTAGCGGGCCGCCCTCCGGAAATAGCACCTAGAGACGTTTACAAACGATCGGTTATCCTTATCTTCTGCATTTGGAAATCCGCCTCGGCCCGATCTCTCGTACGCACACGAGGAGGGCCGCATGACTGAAGCCTTCGCGCGAGGGCCGCTGGCGCGATGATGGGGCGCGTGAAGGTCCGGGCTTTTCGGCTGCGCGCAGGAGCCGCCACTGCCACGGCAGCAGCTCGTGGAGACGCGAGACGGGCAGATCGGCGATCCGGGCCAGGACGTCGGCGAGCCAGGCTTTTGGATCGACATCGTTGAGGCGAGCCGTGGCGATGAGGGTGAGGATGACGGCGGCGCGGTCGGCGCCGCGCTGGCTGCCGGCGAAGGTCCAGTTGCGCCGCCCCAGAGCGATGCCCCGTAGCGCTCTTTCGGCCGCGTTGTTGCTGAGGCAGATCCTGCCGTCGTCGAGGAAGCGGGCGAAGTCGGCCCAGCGCCTGAGCATGTAGTTGATCGGCTTCAGGACCTCGGCGGAGCGCGAGAGGGTTTCGCGCTCGCGCAGCAACCAGTCATGCATGTCCTCGAGAAGCGGCCTGCTCTTCTCCTGCCGCACTGCCCGCCAGGGCAACCGGGGAGACTGGCTTTCCCCTCACGCCGTCGCGGGCCTTCTTCGCGATGTCGGCCAGCTCGAAGAAGCCGCGCCGGGCATGGGCGAAGCAAAAGGCCGGCGTGATCGGCTGTTCCTTCCGCTGCGGGTCGAACAGCGGCTCGAAGCCATTGTAACAGTCGCACTGAAGGATGCCGGCGAACCCGGCCAGATGCTTTTGAGGGTGCTCGCCGCGTCGGTCGCCCGAGGCGTAATAGACCACCGCCGGCGGCGCAGGTCCGGCGAAGGGGCCATCATCGCGAACATACGTCCAGATCCGCCCGGTCGCGCATTTGCCCTTCGCCAGGATCGGGACCGTCGTGTCGTCGCCATGCAGGCGCTCGGCCGCCAGCACATGGGCCTCGATCAGATCGAAGACTGGCCTCAGGGCGAAGCTGCCGTGGCCGACCTGGTCGGCCAGCGTCGATAGCGGCAGATCGATCCCCTCGGCCTTGAAGCGCGCGCTCTGACGGTTGAGCGGAGCGTGCATGCCGAACTTGTCGAAGAGGATCGTCGCCAGCAATTGCGGGCCGATGAAGCCGCGCGGTGTCGCATGGAACGGCGCCGGTGGCTGGCTGACCTTCCCGCAATCCCGGCAGCTGAACTTCTCGCGCACCGTTTCGATCAGTTTGAAGCGGCGCGGGATTTCCTCCAGCGTCTGCGTCACGTCCTCGCCCAGCTTCGACAGCCGCGATCCCCCGCAGCACGCGCAGGCAGAGGGTGGATCGATGATGATCCGCTCGCGCTCGATGTCCTCCGGCCAGGGCTTGCGCACCGGCCGCTTGCGCGTGAAGGCGCGCACCGTCCCGCTCTTCGTCGCCGCGGCGGCGGCGGCAAGCTCGTCCTCGCTCGCCGCGGTCACGAGTTCGTCGAGCTGAAGTTCCATCTGCTCGATCAGCCGCGCCGTGCGTTCGGAACGCTGGCCGTATTTCTCGCGCTTCAGCTTCTCGATCATCAGCTGCAGATGCGCGATCAACGCCTCGGTGTCCGAGAGTTTTGCCTGCGCGCTGGCGGCCACGGCTTCGGCCTGCAACCGCGCCTCGCGTTCGGACCGTAGCGCCGCAAGGGCACTCGCGAGATCGCAAGGAAGATCGTCCGGCTTCATCATCACGAAGCCAGTGAATCAGATTTTTCCTGCGATTTCAAAAGCTAAATGCTAGCCGACCCGCATCGGACGCCAGGTTTCCCGGGGTGCGCGCCAGTCGATTCCCGACAAAAGATAGCCAAGCTGCGCCGTCGAGATCGTCACTGCCCCATCCGCCGGGCTCGGCCACAAAAACCGCCCCCGCTCCAGCCGTTTTGTGAACAGGCAGGCCCCTTGGCCGTCATGCCAGATCACCTTCAAAAGATCGCCGCGGCGCCCTCGGAAACAGAACAGATGCCCGCTCAGCGGATCACGGCGAAGCACTTCCTGAACCTGCAGCGACAGGCCCGGAAAGCCCCGGCGCATGTCGGTGTAGCCCGTCGCCAGCCAGACCCGCACCCCAGGCGGAACCGGGATCATCGTAGCGTCTCCAGGCCGCGGACAATCCGAAGCAGCGCATCGACATCAACGCGTCCGTCGACGACGATACGCCGCCCGTTCGACGTCACGATCTCGATCCGGCTGCCATCCACCGGCGGCGGGCTCGTCGTCGCCGTCACCTCCGGCACGATCACAGCCGGAATGAAGCCAGCGCTCGAAGCGGGACCAAGCCGCCCGGCACGTGCGGCATCGCGCCAATCGTTCAACTGAGAGCGCGTGATCGCGTACTTGCGCGCCGTTGCCGAGCCCAGTCGCCGACCCGAATAGCTCTCCTCAACGATCCGCAGCTTCGCTTCATCGCTAAAGCGCCGCCGACCGCCCCGTTCAACGATCTCAAGCCGACTGATCGGCGTGCCTGTATAGACGTCCATACAGACACATTCTCACCCCCAAGCATCAATCCTCAAGACGGCCGCCCTCGTAGGGGTAC
>QFQS01000061.1 GCA_003243455.1 Cereibacter sphaeroides
TGGCTGTGGTCATCATGGGTGTCTTTTTGGCGCTGGGCGGGCCGATCAGCGCCACCCAGAGCCGGGCAGATTCACGCCAGGACGGGTCATGGCGCTTCACCTGAACGCGGATGCGGTCGGGGATTGCCGCCGCACATACCGCCAGAGCGGACATGATGAGGCCACCGGGATCCACGCCCATGCTTTCCGCCTGAGCGACAGCAAACCGTTCAATGACCGACGGAACGATGTGACGGGGAAGGGAGGGCGCTTCATATCGTGCCCAGAGATCGACCGGGACCCAATCCGATCCGACGCTGGTGTCGCGAGAAGGAGAAACGACCGCCAGTTTTACGGGTTCAGCAGCCTCAAGCTGATCGCGGAACGCATTGTCGCTCATGCCCGCGTCCCCCGGAGCTGATCATTCCAGTCCTTGAAGGCGGCGTGAGGCCACATCGTCCTGACGTCGAGCCCGCGCATAGCCAGCAATGACCACGCTTCGAACCGATGAAGGCAGGTCGAGCAGCGGCATATTGCTGGTGCCGAGCGTTGCCCACACTTCAAGTTCGGGCAGCCCTTCGGCGATGCTCAAGGCGTCCTCCGGCCCCTCTGTCATCACGATCTCGACAGGGTGGGCGCGACGGTTCCCGACCTTGATCGCCCCACACCGGAACCGGCCGAGCGTCAGCTTAGACTTCTTGCCCCACCGCTTGTCTGATCCATCATCGCACAGAAAGATGCGCTGGATTGCAACCAGGTCAGTCCCGATTGTCACGGCGCCCAAAAGGGCCGGGTATAGGCGCTTCCAGTTGCCGTCCTCGTCCTTTGACGACGGCACCATGCCGAAACGGAATGAGCTGGGGATAGTGGCACGGATGCCACGGCAATCACGCAGGTATCGATCGGCCGGGGTGCCACTGGTGGGCTGTGCCGCCGCCCAGAACTGCCGAGCCTCCTGTATTGAAGCCTGCCGCTCCGCTTCATCCTCCATAGCGCGTTGCGCCCGATGTGCCGGATCCACGGTCGGGAAGCGATCATCGGAAAGCGCTTCGTATGCGTCGCGAAAGGACATGCCATCCAGC